>NZ_OY775937.1:2447500-5102500 GCF_963675255.1 uncultured Desulfobacter sp. | reverse complement strand
CCGGGACTGGACATGGCTTGCACTCTTTATAAACAGATGGAGGACCAAGGTGCCGGATTGAAGGGTACCCAATCGCTATTTCATTTATTTGAGTAAAGTTAATCTTTAGGTCTTGGCAGTATTAAATTGAGCAGAACGCCAAGCACACCGGCAAGGCCGATGCCGGACAGTTCGAAATTACCGAATTTGATAGCCAATCCGCCAATGCCGGAAACCAAAATCAGGGCAATGATGCTCAAATTTCGTGGGGCCACAAGATCTTCACGGGCCTGGACAAGGGCGTTCAGACCCACCACGGCAATGGCTCCGAACAGCAGCAGCATGATACCGCCCATGACAGGCGTGGGAATGGTCTGCAGCAATGCACCCAGTTTGCCGATAAAGGCAAGCAGGATGGCAGTGATGGCGGCCCAGGTCATGATGCCCGGGTTAAACGCACGGGTCAAAGTTACCGCACCTGTGACTTCGGAGTAGGTGGTGTTAGGTGGACCGCCCAGAAATGCTGCCAGAGAGGTGGCAACACCGTCGCCCAGCATGGTGTTCTGGATGCCGGGCTCTTTTAAGTAATCCTTGCCTGTGACGCGGCCGATTGCCACGATGTCTCCGACATGTTCAATGGCCGGGGCAATAGCCACGGGGATAATATATAAGATGGCATGAAGGTTCCACTGGGGCAGAACAAAGGCAGGGATGGCAAACCAGGGGGCTGATGTCACGGCATCAAAACTGACCATGCCCATGAAAAAGGCCACAACGTATCCTACGACAATACCTACCAGAATCGGGATTAATTTTATAATGCCTTTGGCAAGCAAAGAGACCAACACCGTGGTAGCAAGGGCAATAAAGGCCACAGTCATGGCTGCGGCCTTGGAATAATGGTCACTTCCACTTGTGGCCATCCCCACGGCTACTGGCGCGAGTTTTAAGCCGATGACCATGATGACCGGACCGGTTACCACCGGCGGCAGTACACTTTGGATAATTCCGCTGCCCCGCAATCGAACCAGGGTGCTCAGTATGATATAAATCACGCCGGCCGCTGCTAAGCCGCACATGGTCCCGGGAATTCCCCATGTTTTTGCGCCGTATTGGATGGGGGCGATAAAGGCAAAGGATGAGGCCAGAAATATGGGTACTTTGCCCCGGGTAATGATCTGGAATACCAGGGTGCCTAAGCCCGCAGTAAACAATGCCACATTAGGGTTCAGTCCTGTAAGTAAAGGAACCAGCACCAAGGCGCCAAAGGCCACAAAGAGCATCTGGGCACCCAAGAAACAGTCTTTAACCTGGAAGTTGTAATCTGTGGATGATGCCGGATTGTCGGGCATTTTTTTATTTTCCTTTTATTTTTGCATTACTTAGTGCCAAATATTTTATCTCCGGCATCCCCCAACCCGGGAAGAATATATCCCTCGTCGTTAAGGCGCGCATCAATGCTGGCTGTATAGATGTCAATGTCAGGATGCTTTCTCTCCACTGCTGCAATACCCTCCGGGGCAGCCACAAGAAAAAGTCCCTTAATGCTTTTGCAACCGGCTTCCTTGAGCAGGTCAATGGTGGCGATTAAAGTCCCGCCGGTGGCCAGCATGGGGTCCAGTATCAATGCCGTGCGCTTTTCCAAGGCAGAGGCGGTTTTAAAATAATACTGTACCGGTTTCAACGTCTCCTCGTTTCTATAAAATCCCACCACAGAGACCTTGGCAGAAGGGATCAGATCAAGCACTCCGTCCATCATGCCTAAACCTGCTCTTAATATGGGAACAATAGTAATTTTTTTTCCTTTTATTTTTTCGACCTCAACCTCTCCTGCCCAGCCCTCAATGATTTTTTGTTCGGTCTCAAGGTCCTGGGTGGCTTCGTAGGTGAGCAGGCGGGCCACTTCCGAGGACAGATCCCTGAAATCCTTGGTGCTGATGTCTTTTTGACGCATTAATCCAAGCTTATGCTTTATTAAAGGATGGTCCTCCACATATACGGCCATATCGCCTCCCTATGTTTTAAAAATTAATATCCAGGGTAAATCCCGCAGAGATTAGTAAACCCGGTTTTTTTAGTCAAGCCTATTTATGCGGGGTCTCTGGGCAATCGCTTTGCCTGCAGTTTATTGCGCATTAATAACCTGGACCTCTGAATCCATCATTATCAGAATTTTTAATTTCGTTTCAGTCCAGAATAATGTTCAGCGGTTGTTGCAAGTTCAGATGACAGTATATACCTCCCCATTCGCTCATTTGATATAAAGTATCTCTAAATTTCAAGTTGCGTATAAATAGAAGAGTCTAATTCCAACTTTTGGATAATTTGTTTTTGCAAATTCGATAATGGTTTCAATGAACGCATAATAATATTTCCTGCCATGTCGCATATAATAGTAAGGTTAACTTTCGAAAAAGCCTTTAAGATTCTTT
This sequence comes from uncultured Desulfobacter sp., assembly GCF_963675255.1. Classification (GTDB taxonomy): domain Bacteria; phylum Desulfobacterota; class Desulfobacteria; order Desulfobacterales; family Desulfobacteraceae; genus Desulfobacter. Next base: position 5,100,089 of record NZ_OY775937.1, on the reverse strand, counting down.
CCGCAGAAGGTTTGGCTGTAGTCTTTTTACGATTTTCAGGATGCATATCAGGTAGTTCAGTCTTTTCTTCTTTCAATGAGCGTCGAACAACAAATTCTATAAGAGTCAGCACCCTTACACACAGGGTGAGTAGATATGTCATACCTTCAATCTGATCATCTTTTTTAACAAACAACGGAGCTATGTTGAGGCGACTTTTTAGCCTGGCGAAGATACGTTCAACTCGATATTCATTTCTATATGACAAAATAGCATCATGCAGGGAAAACTTATCAAAATCCATGTCTGTGACGAATGCTTTCCAGCCAAATCGGGTTTTTTCATCGGCAATTTTTTCTTGATTTCTTTGAACAGAAGTAATCTGATAACGAACCTTTTCTACAACGATGGTTTCCCGGTTAAGGGACCCCCTGCCTTTACCGACATACTTCATTTTTTGTTCTACCTGTTTTTCAAACTGGACGTCCAGCAGATTCTCTACGTTATGGGCTTTGACTATTTTGGCAATAGCCGCAACAAGTTCAGCCTCATCGCTTATTTGACGTTTGCCTCGCCCTGGCAAAGGCGTTAATTTTTCAAGTTTTTCCTTCGCTTTTTTCAACCGAATATCGAGACCGGCTGATTGTTGCCTGGCATGAGCAGGGGAATGAACGACGAAAATACGCTCTTGCCAGGTTATTTCTTCAGCCTCTTTTTGAAAAGTCTGAATGCGGCTGAACTCATATCCTTTGGCTGCCAGAACGACTATTCCTTTATAGTTCTCTCTGAACACAGGGATCAAAGCTTCTTCCCGATCTTTGGAAATACCTTCATTGATCCATGTTTTCATTTCATCAGCAGTTTTACCGGTCAAGGGCAGCGGGCATAAATAATGATCTCCTGATAATACCAAATGAGCCCGGGTCTCCAATGCACTCATTTTACAATCACCTGAGAACAATAATCCATTTTTTTTAAGACTGTCACTGACGCGACTTATCAGCGGAATATATAATCCATCGTCTGCCTTTTCACCAGAAACGACGTCAGAAGCCAACGGCATTCCCAAAGGGTCCAGGGCAGCACTCATCAATTTTATCTGAGGTAACTTCGTATTGTCTTTGCTATGACCAAACTGAACCAATCCCTCTTCTGTGATTGCTTGATCCGTACTCACAGTCGTTGCATCACATCTGATTGTTTCAGGCTTTAGATCATACACCTCTATTGACTGTTTGTTGAGATCATCTTCTATCTTTGACCAGTATTCACGATTGCTTAAATGTTTCAAAAGATGAGCTAAACGATCATCACTGAAATCCAGCGCCGCTATTGGCCGCCCTGCTATGCAAAGCAACGTATGTTGCATTTCTTCCACATATTCACTCATTGATACCTTGCGGTGGTCGCCTTCAGTCAGAATATAGGCCATCCATATGACTGTGGTCCATCCCCAGCTAAGGTCTCTTTGATTTCCATGCCTTGGGATATGTCTGTCTATGATTTCCGGAATACCCATTCTGACCATTTGTGCTATGAGTAAAGGCACATCATCCACTCGTTCCGTGATAATCTGAAGGTTGTCTTTATTGAAAATCTCTTGATCTTTTAATGTCGAATCCGTTACCATTTTAGTGCCTTTAAGTTAAAATAAAAAAGGAAACTACAGCCGAATTTTCCACAAAATTATGATCAGTTTTAATTATTGCAAGCCCTCCATGCAAAATTAACTTTTTCAGATTTAAAATGAGCGAATGGGGAGATATACAATTAATATTCAAATTTTTCGTTCGGTATACTGTCCCCGGCCGTAATCTAACTGTACACTGCTGGTCTGCATTCAATGCTCTTTGTTGTTATTTGACAAGTTTTTTAAGTTCTTTTAATTCGTTTTCCAGTGACCTCATACTTACACTATTTTTATACGCCATCATAATTAGTTTTACGGATACGAGAAAACCCCGGCTTCAAGCAAGAGATCATGTGTAAAACCTTTCACAAACAATGCTATTACAAAAAGAATGAATGTTATAATTATAATCAGTAGTGAACCTATATCGAAGTGCTCTTTCATTTTTTCCTCCCATTTATTCTGCAAGTAGCAAATCAAATTTTTTTTACAGCTGAATAATTATGTTTTCCAGAGGATAGTTTCCAAAGGATCATTTTAGGGGTTCGAAATGCCTTAAAATCTGCATCGACATAGTCGTAATCCTCAAGAATCATTTTATACTACTGCTTTTAATACTGAGGTTATAGAGCCAATAAGAAAAAAAATTGACCAGACAAGGGCAATGATCAAAACAATAATCCCTGCAATTCCGTCTGTAATGCTTGCAAGAAAAGACGGAACAATATTATGGCAAAGCGAGACAATCACACCTGAAACAACGGATGTCACTATAATCAGAACAAGTCCTTTGTTTTCAATAAATCGTCTGTGTGACAGGATGAGAAGAATTGCAAAGGCAAATTTTAACATCATGATATAGCTGAGCATCAGTCTTGCCCCGCCTGTGTCAAAATGCCCGAATACCGCAAGGTAAGCAAGGGTGCCGAATATCGGTGTTGCAAAAAGGGCCACCATTATTGCAAGTTTTACAAGGGTGGAAACAAGAAGGCCGATCGCAATTAATATCATGATTACAGAAAAAACAAGCGTGATAATGCCCTGGATTTTTCCTTGGATACGTTCAGGAATGAAAAGGGAGGCGCTGATTAAAGTAATGCTGAACAAAACAAGTCCGTCAAAGAATGCAAGACAGGGTATTCCGTACCCCGGGGAAGATATTCCTGGCCTGCTGATACCGATAAAAAAAACTGAGCCCGCTTCACTGAAAACAATAATGACAAGTAATATTACAGAGAGAAAAAAAAGAGGTTTGTTTAGTTTATTCATAGGTAGTGTCCAAACTTATTTTAATGTTTTGTTATAACTGAATTTACCGTCTCTTGATCTTTCGCATAAGAATAATTCTTTTTTACCCTCTACCATAACAAACTTTGAGCCGGGATCGGGTTTTAGTTTAAGTTTTCCGCCTTTTTCAACAATAGTAAGAGAAACTGCTTCCTCTTCTTCTTCGCCTGAGGGAGGAAAATTTAAAACCGCTTCCTGATTTGACAATTCTTTAATGGGACTCTCTTGAGCCTCATAGGTGACGTTCCCGGATGCTGTCCCGTTTTTATTGTCTTTACTTCTGGTGACTTTTATCTTTAACACCCTGAATGGAATATCTTTTTCTTTATTTATTGAAAAATGATATTCAGAAGAATGAAGCCGTTCATAAAATATATTTGATACTTTGATCCCGGGGCTTAGTCCTCCAATGACCTTGCTGAACATCTTCGGCCACTCATAATGACTGCTTTGTTTTTTCGCTTCATCCTCTGTTGCAGGTGGTCTGTCTTCCCTATCATTATATATGCCTGCTCCCATGGCGCAAACGGTGATAACACCTAAAACAGCTAACAGAATGAAAATTTTTTTTGGGGGGCTCAAATTTTTTTCCTTTGTATTCTGGTTATACACTTCGCAATACTGTCATCTTATCGACTTGAACGAAGTGCATAACCGATTTTTTATTTATTGAGTTCATTCTCGTAACTTGTGGACAGTGTCGATATTTTTCAGCAGTGCTTTATTCATCCCTGCTTTTGATTCCAGAAACGTTTTTTCCAGGCGAATATATGTCCCACTGGTTTTTTCACCAAAGTATACTTTAACAATTTGATCAGGATCAATTTTGGTTCCACGCTTGGGGTCTGTATCAACGACCACAGGAAAAACAACTACAGGTTTTGGAAGTGTTCTTGGAGCCATCGTCAGGTTGTTCGGTGCGGCTGGGACTACTTTTCTGGTGGCGATGATCTTTTCAATACTTTTTTTTGTTTTTTCGTTTGTAAAAACCTGATATTTAATTCCTTTATTGTTTAAAATTTCAAATGCCTGTTCATATTTTTTTCCTATAATGTTCGGAATTTCAATTTTTACAACTTCAGGTTCAGGTTTAGGTTCAGGTCCAGGTCCAGGTTTATTTGAAGCAACATACCATATAATTCCACCACCAATAAGAATGACGGCAGCAATAACAGCTATAATCCACAATGGAAAAGGTTTGTCGTTATTGTCATTATCAACTGGGGCTTCAGATATGAGGATTTCAATTACAGGCCCTTCAGAAAAAATTTCATCGGGGTTTTCAACAGAAAAAACATCCAGTTTGAATTTATAGGAACCGCTTTGTGTTTCAGCCGGAATATTTACAGATACGGAATATTGCTGGGTATCGTTTTCTGCGAAGTCTCTTTCACTTTCACCTTCTATGGTAAACCAGGACTCATCCGCACCTTCCAAGGGTGATATTCTCGCACGGGCTGTCAGTTGGTTTCCTGTACTGTTGGTTACAGTATAAGAAACAGAGCTTTTTTTCCCTTTTTTCAGCTCTATCTGGCTTTTTACTGTTGTTATTGCAAAATCTCTGGCCATAATATTACCTCCGTTTAGAAATTAGTGAAGTCTATGGGATTTTTTGAGCCGTTTATGACGCTATCAAAATCTTTGTTTCATGGGTTACATAAGCAGGTTTTTCTTTTTTAATAATCCGTTCAATAATATGCAGCATCGGTACTGCATTTTCAGGTACATTTATTATTATGTGAAAGGGTAAAGGTATTCTTTTTTCATCTTTTGCGTTCTCATCGATTAAAAAACCTTTCACTCCGGTGGCCGTTTCTAAAAACATGATAAGGCCTTTGGAGGTTCCCCGCCATTTTGAAAGATACCAGGCATTGGCAATGAGAAGTCTTAAATTATCTGTCTTTATCATTTTACCGGATGTATCTTCGTCATCAATAAGCCAGTCCATGTCCACCCATTTTAAAAGAAAACGGATAAAATTTTCATCTGTTCTGCCAGGATCAAAAAAAGAGTCCAGGCTGTTTAATATTGTTTCAGAATCTTTATGCATCACTTCCATAACTGAGAGAAAAGCAAAAAGAGGATTTCCCGGTTTGACACTCTGCTGAAAAATCTCCGGCAGCAATGGTATTATTTTATGCGTTTCCATCTTAGTTTTCTCCATCTGTTTCAACATGGATTTCATGTGTACCGGAGCAGAACAGCCATGTTTCAGGAAGTGTAACTTTTCCCGTAAAGCTGTTTTCAGAGCAGTTAGTAAAATTTTCTCCATCTTTACTTGTAAAAACACCCTCGGGTGTACCTGTAAGAAGAATGGACTGCTCAGTATTTACTGCAAGGGTTGAAACAGGTTGAAAAAGTCTTTCAGCATCCCTTGAAGGAAGTCCGCATCTGATGTTTGGTCTGCTCCATATTCTGTCCCTTGATGCCATGTTTACCGACAGAACGCCGCCCCTGTGAGTTGCTGCAAAAACAGTTGACTCCATAAATGCAATGGCTTTTACACTACCCCCAACCCAGTTTTCATTGATCGTTGACCAGCCGTCTTTTGAGATGTCGGAACCGGTAAGTTCGGTATAACAGCATCCATCACCATCTTCATTTCCCATTACAGTGGGGCCGGCCCATAAAAATGTTCTCGGGCCGTCTATCTGGATCGCAAGGGTTCTTATGTCTTTTCCTTCTAAACCGATATTTTTAAAGGTTCCTGTTTTACCTCCAGCGGCAGACATATATATTCCTTTTTCTTTCTGGGAAGAGGCTATAACATACTGGGTTCCCCTGTTATCAAATGCAGTTGTTACTTTATAAAAACCTGAGCCCTGATTATCATTATCCACAAGCAACTGGACAGGCACGGATCCGGGTTTTGCCCACAGTTCATAGAGGCCCACATCCGTTGCCATAAGCAAAAGAGGGATTCCGTCCCGCTCGCTCAGGGTGATATCTTCAATTTCAAAGGCTGTATCCGCGATGGAAGACCAGGACTCACCGCAATCTGATGAAAAATAAACAGTTGCTTTGATGTCCCCTGTGTTTTTCGTATTTAAAGCAATGGCACCGGGATTGTTTTTGCTGAGGCATACAGACCATATTGTATTCATATCATTTGTAAGTTGCAGAACAGCCTCCCAGCCTTCACCGTTATTCATTGTTCTGTAAAGGGTTGTTGTATCTGAAGCATACCAGGTGTTTTTCTGGAAATGGTCTTCCACCACCGAGGTGATTTTTCCATTTGGTACATCATCCACAGTGAAAAAGACGTTATCTGCATAACTTACCCCCGGTTCTTTTAAGATGATGTCATAAACATCTGAAATTCTAAGTGTTTTTCCAAACGTCCAGCCCGTTCCCCCTGAATTGTCCGGCAAGGGATTGATTGTTTTATAGAGTCTTTCCTCCACACGCTGCTTTACCGCATTGGGGTTTTGCCCCCTGTGAACAGTTACTTTTGCCTTAACATTTACAGTTTTATACCGGACCCAGTTTACAAGGCAGGTTGTTCCAAGGGGCATTCTGTTTAAAAGGGCATTTTGTATCTGGTTTAGTATCTCATCGTTTTCTTTTGTTTTTAGTATTTCAAGGGAAATATTGTCTCTGTTCTCAGAAATATTGGGTACAATGAGTATTTCAACGGTTCCCGGTTGTGCATGTGCCCAAAGGGCTGCTTTTGTAAAGGCCTTTGCCCTGATAACACCACCGGAGCTTTTCAGGGCTATCAGTTCGAAATCTTGTGCAGTAACAGCTCGTTCCAAAGAGTGCAACTCCCTGGGGCCCCTTAAGATTGCATTTTTTATAGATTCCTGTTCACGCCCGCCGGTGGAGGCAAACGTGTTTGCTACGCTTATGCCCTGAATAGGATCTTTGAGTTTTGTAAGCGTGCCAGGGCCAATATTACCCCCGGGTCCGCCGCCTGAGGTATACCATGCTCTTACCTCATGTCCGTCTTTAATAACATTTCCTAAAATTTTTGTTGAGTCGCCTTTGCCGGATTTAATTTCAGGGGCAAAGGAAACAGTTCCGTTTGTTCTGTCGACCGTATAAATGTACGGCGTTTCTGAACTGCCGGTAAAATTTTCAGTTTCATTCCAGATCCTGTATGTTTTTCCCTGAAATTTTATCGCAGGGGTACGTTCTTCAAGTTCATCGTCAGGTGTTTCCACCCCCACAATAAAATCATGCCGTCCCACAGATGCAACTGCAACAGGAGCATTTTTTAAAGTGAGCTTTAAACCCGGTCTACCTGTCCCTTTGCCAATCAGTTCACCGTCGTGAAAGTCGCAGTGGGATGCTGTTACATTAACAGACAGTTCCCCTTTTTTAATAATGGCTTTTTCATTGGTGTAAAAAATCGGTGACGGCTGATCGGACCCCGTTGATTTTGTTGTGACCCTTGTACGCAAAGGAATAACCACATCGCTGTTTTGGGGCATCGTTAAGGAGAATGTCAGTACTGCAGCAGCAGAGGACGGTGGGAAAAGTTTAACTCCAAGAAGATTCAAAAACGCAATATAAGCTTTATCAGGGACTTTATTTAACCTGTAAATCATTGTTTCCGTAAGGTGGGCAAATGATTCCAGTAGAACAATACCGGGATCGGAAGGCGTAAGATCAGTCCATGCAGGGCAGGTGTTCCTTATCGTTTTTAACGCTTCTTCCATAAGGTCATCAAATCGCCTGTCGTCAAGGTTTGGTGATATTAGTGACATATCTGCTCCTGTGTTTCTGTTTTACATCAGTTACTAGAACCTTCCAAATTTTCCAAATTAAAAGAGTAGGTTAAATGATCTTCATTAAGGTTCTTTTTAATTGTATATGACATTGTAATATCAAGTATTTCGTTATATTCAGCATTGGGAGCCGCATCAATACCGGTGATTTCTATTCTTTTTTCCCATTTTGCAATTGCCTTTTTTATATAATGAATAGCAAGGCCTGCGGTTGTTTCATCATTGGGTGAAAAGGTCAGTTTGTATAGTTCACATCCGTAATCCGGACGCATGATACGTTCACCCGGTACTGTTGAAAGAATCATTAATATCGACTGTCTGATGGAATTGCTTCCATCAACCATTTGAAGCGTTCCCATTTCTGAAATATCAAGGCCTTTGGCAATTGTCTCTTTAAGGGCTATATCTTTTTTAGATGAAAAGTTAAACTTAAACGCATTAAAACGTTTCATTATTTTACTCCAACAAGGGTCTGACCGGGATTTCTGACCAGATATTCCACACCCCCCGGTGGTGTTCCGTCTGTAATACCCTTCAGGGAAGCAAGGCAAACACGCCTGCCGTTTATTCTGATAAAGTCTGAATAGCCCTCAGAAACTGTTAACGTCGATGTGCAGGGTTTTATGGAAGCGCCCACATTGGGGCAACCTGCAACGGGCTTACCGATGGTATCAGGTTCAACAAGGATTTTGTTTTTGTTAATCGTAACAAAATCCTGTGAGGGCGCTATTCCAATAGTACCGAGTTCATGTTTACACACAAGTTTTGCATTTTCAGTAAGTATAAAATTCAAATGATTATCCTTTGGTAAAATCTATGTTCGCGCCTTTAATGGTTATGGTTTTTCCCTTCGCCTCAATGATCACATCGGTTTTTGAATTGATTTCAAGACGCTCCGGTCCAAGTGTTATAGAGCTGCCGGGTTTGTTTTCAAGCGCAATGGTTTGTTCAGTATCATTTAAAACTATTTTCTGGCCTGAAGGGGAGATAAATGAAAAACTGTTGACCCTGCCGGAATCAATCCCCCATCCGTGTGAACTGTCTGTATGAGTGGAAACACCGCCTAAAACAAGGCCCCTGCCGGGGTCGCTGTTCATGAAAAGGACAAGAACCCTGTCCCCGACACAGGGAAGCATCACCAGTCCTTTTTCTTTTCCTGAAGAAGGGAGAACCACATTTAGCCAGCCTGTTTCAGTTTTATTGTATGCGTCAAGGGTTACTTTTATTCTACCAATATTTTCAGGGTCATTTATGTCGGTTACCGTCCCGAAGGTTGTTACTGCCTCTGGTTTGTCAGGCCTGTTTTCAGGGGGCATTGTTGTGAACTTTGAAATATATCCGTATTGAGAGTTCAAGATATGGGTGACTTCAGTGAGTTTATAGTCCCCTTTAAATTCACCTGCAACATTATCAACACGGACTGTTATACCCGGAAACAATTGTGGGGTTCCGTCAGCAGTCCCGCTGAAGGAAACTTCACCTGCCTTGCTGATATCAAGCGCTGCCTTGGACAGTGATTCCGCCTCCCTTGTGTTGCCGACAGACATATCCACCAGCTGTTTTTCAGATGCAAGATGTTCAGCATTTTTACTTAACTGAAAATCAATATTGGCGCCTGCTATAGACTCTGTAATTTTACTGTCGTTAAGCTCTGCAACAAAAGGGTTCCATCCATTTGTGTAAACAGATTTTAATGAACGGGAACTGTTTACTTCAAAACGGCATTCATGGAGGTTTTCACCGGCAGTCAGATTAAAATCAGGTTCAGAAACACAAAGATCAAAAATGTTAATATTGTTTTGATGAAAGAAGAAAAAACATCCTGAATCACGGCAGATTCTGGTAACAAAATCAATATCGCTTTCATTAAACTGAACCACTCTTTTCCATTCGGTAAGGGCGCTTTTTTCCACTACCGTAATATCACACATCTCTTTAAAAATGTCTGAGGCCGTCACTTGAGTATACGTTGTTGTATGCTGTGTTTTACAGATAGAAATAAGAGGGTCATACCCCCGTATTGATGTTGTAATAACGCCCTGGGGGCCGTAATAATACTCAATTGCCGTAAAAATACCTTTAAAAAGAGGTTCTGCCTCACCCCGGATAGTAACTGCAACCTCCGAACCGGGAACCAGGCTGTCAGAGGCAACAACCGGCCCTTCATTATCTGAAAATTCTATCTCACAGACAGATGGTACACAAAGTTTCTGAATTACGGTAATCCCCGTTATTTTTTTTACAATACCTGGGAGTAGTGTCACACCGTTTATTTCAATATCTATATCAGGAAGTGTTGTTAATGGTTTCATAAAAGTTTTCTCAGTGCCTCTATGGGTGGAATTTTTAACAGTTTGTTTTCATAGTTTTGTGCAATGTCCGTAATACCGTTGAATGATGCAAGTATACGCCACAGAGACGGTGTATTGTAATAACGGGCAGCAATGGCATCCAGTCTGTCATTCAAGATCGTAATAATTGATTCGTTTTCCAACGCTTCAAGGATATCAGACTGCTGATAGGGAGAGGTTATGTCCAGTGCGTCAATAAGGTCGGCAGAATTGTTGATTAACCAGATTAGTTTTTCAATCAGATCAGAGATGGTAAACTCATCTTTAATTCTTCGTAACCTTAACGTTACCCAGGAATGTCTTGGCACACCACTTTTTGTAAAGTAATCAAGTCGTTCCGCAATATCCGTTATTACTCCCGGGATATTCCAGTTTTTGCCCCAGATCATCCTTACTGTTTTCGGGCCTTTGGACCCGAAGCCTCCGTATTTGTTTTCCGCCATTTCAAAAAAGGGCGCAGTATAGTCTCTTACGTCACCGGAGATAAGCCCTGATCCTCTGATAGTAATGTCAAAAAGCAGTTCCATCTCAATATAAGTTACGCCTCCGCCGGTATAAAGTAGCGGCATATCGCTTTGGTTATAGCCTGAAATATGCCCGCCGATGGATTCCCGTTCTTTTACACCCGCACTTCTTTTAATGGTAACTGTTTCAGGATTCAGCATGCAGCTGATTCTTAAGTCATCCGGTTCAGTTAAAAAAGCTACACGCTCCATAAGCCCCCTTTCTGTTCTGTTTCAAGGATTGTAATTCGTTCTGAAACGTTAATTGCCGGGTTGTATTTCCAGACAGGAGAAGTGATTTCAGGCAGTTTGGGCCAGACACCCTTTGAAGCAGACGTGTGATTCTCTGCTTTTGTTTTTACTTCAGAGCTCATAGTTTGTATGTTTTTAATATAACTATGGGGCTTTTGTCGGTTTTTATTGTCCTTAGTGTTTAAAACCTGTTTTTCAATACGCCTTAAATTAATATCGGTATCGGTTTTTTTATCCCTGTTTAAGGGTATTTTTGTTTTGGTTTGAATTCCGGATTTTTTATTTTTTTTAAAAACTGCACCATTTTTTTTAGATTTTATACGAAAGTCAAAATCATCTTTTGAATTACTTTCATATTTCGCTGAGGGTTGAGTCTGGGTGTTGATAGGCCAGGTTGGCCCATGGCTGTCATAAAAAATGGTTTTTGGTTTAGTTTTATTGTTTATGAATGTTTTTTCAGTCTTAACTGAAAAAGGCTCCTTTAGGTTGGCAAAAGGTTCATCAATTTTCTTTGGCAAAATAGTGCTTTTGGGGGATGTCTTTTTTAAAAAAACGTTCGTAGAATCTGGTTTTTTTTCTATAAAATTTGGCGATGTTTCTTTTCGGCTATAGTCTTGTTTCCAACCTCTTTCGAGGGTGTTCTGAAATTCAGAAACTATATGTTCTTTTGTCCTCGGATGTATCCATGTTTTTGTTGTTTTGTTGAATATACGATTTTTTTTTTTTGAAAAACCGTTCTGGGCATTATCGTTTATATGTTCAGTGGGGTTAAACGTATAATGAACATCTGTTTCTTTTTTGCTGACAGGGCCATCTGGTGTGTTAATGTGTCGCGTATCTGTTGTAAGGCCTGTGTGGTCGCTCCAGGCAAACCATTGAACCTCGCCTGCTGCAGCTATTTTTTCTGCCCACTTAACAGGAGGCGCATTAGAAGTTAAAAAAGGTGCGGATTCATTTCGAAAAACCATAACGTCTTTATTTACTGATGGTGTTTCAATAAATTTATAAATTAAATCCGATGCTTTTTTTAACAGCGTTGCAGTAAAAAAAGCCAGTTTTATTCCAGCTTTATTTTTTATCACCATTTCCACCACTTTGACCTGCGCGCTGGAGCGTTTCATATACAAGGGTTACGCTTTCTATTGCGATTTCTTTTCCCATTGCATCAAGCTCTGCACCTTTCCATTCCGAGGCCCATGCATTGATCAGGTCCCATTGCATCACAGGAAGGCTTCCCGAGCTGTCCAGCAGCTGGATCGAAACATTTTTTCTGTCAATATTCCCGTTAACACCGCTCATAAACCAGTCCCATAAAACCCTGGAATCCGTAAGGCCGTACTTAAGTTCAATATCTCCATATTCAACCGGACCGGGAATTTTTCTCACAACCTGATTGTTACCTGCTTCCCTGTATGAAATGCTTTCTATTTTAACACCCATGCCGCTGCATTCCATAAAGTGCCCTTCGGTCATGTCTCCGATTAAAAGTTTGAAATTGTATGATCTGTAAGGATCTTGAACAGCCATGGTTTTATCGTTTTTGTCACTTGCCGGCATATTGTATCTCCTTTTTTATCGTTTATTCTTCTTCGCTTGTTTCTATACCGCCTTCAGACTGTCCTATTTTAAAAATGACAAACTCAGCGGGTTTAACAGGGGCGATGCCTATAACCGTCACGACCATTCCGGCATTGATCATATCAGAAGGATTGGTTTCCCCGTCACACTTAACAAAAAATGCTTCTTCCGGCGTAGTTCCTTTGAGTGCACCCTGTCTCCAGAGCATGGTTAGAAAAGCGGATACATCCCGTTTAATGGAATTCCATAAGGTTGCATCATTGGGTTCAAAAACCACCCACTGTGTGCTTCTGGCAATGGATTCTTCAATCATGTTAAAAAGGCGCCTTACGTTAATGTACTTCCATTCGCTGCTGCTTTCAGCAAGGGTTCTGGCTCCCCATACCCTGATTCCCTGACCCGGGAAAAACCGAATGCAGTTTACGCCGTTAATGTTCAGCTCTCCCTGTTCTTCACGGGTGACACGGTAAGCAAGATCCAGAGCACCCCGGATCGGTTCATTTGCCGGTGCCTTATGAACGCCCCTTGTGGAATCAACCCTTGCGTAAATTCCTGCTATGTGCCCTGAAGGAGGGACAGTAATCATTTTTTTAGGTGAAAGCGGATCTTTTACAACAAGCCAAGGAAAATAAAATGCGCCAAAACCGCTGTCCGATGTTCTGGCACGCAGCCCTTTTTCTTTAGGCGCCGGCGCGGCGGTGCTATCATTCGAATCATCACCTGAGCCGGTTGTTGGCTTTGGTGCAGCCACTTTTGTAAGATTGTTAAACAGCGCTACCTCTTTGGGGGCGTCAAGCACCGCCACCCTGTCTTTCATTTTTTCACAATGCGTTAAAACAGCATCATAGGATGCAGGGTTCGTGTATCCGGGCGCAGCAACAATGGCAATTTCGTCAATTTCTTCAAAAAGGTCAAGGCCCTCACGTCCGGCCGCGCTGCTTCCGGAAAGGGTTCCGTTTTTCCCGACATTAACTATATAACAAAGGCCGCTGCAGTTTTGAAAAAAACCGAACACTGCCTGGGAAAGCCCAGTGCTCTGATCACCATCCGAAACAAATTCTTTTACAAACTGAAGCCAGTTTGTTACGGGGACAAGCTCATTTACATGTGCGTTAGCATTTGGTGCCGTTCCAATAAAACCTACGGTACTTGTGCCAACTGCCTCAATCGGCCTGGGGCCTGATGCTGTTTCTTCAACATAAATGCCCGGGGTCTGGTAGCTTAAAGCCATAATAGTCTCCTTTTTTTTGCTTATGCTGCACGTTGTACAATCGACATCAGCCATGTCTCGTTGTGGGTTAAGTCTGGATGTTGATCGACCAGGCCAGCCCATGGTTGTTATTTCATAATGTTACCTTTCAGAACATGTGGTTTTTGGACCAGTACGGGAGCTTTTCTCTCTTTTTCACAGTTCAGAGGTATCTTTATCAACAGGGACGGTTTGGGCTTAAGGTTCAGTGCCTGCCATTCTGAAGGTAAGAGACCTTTTTGATCAACTTCAATCTCTTCATGGCCAAGGGCTGCCACTGTCAGTGTTGTTACGGTATTGTTTACCAAGTGAATATCATCTGAAATAACGGTGATAAGATATGTTAGAATTAGCTGTACCGTATTATTAACAGGCCTTGCTCCTGTTGTGACGGAGCTTGTTATCTCTTTAAGATAAATAGAGACAACATCCTTGTCACCCTGCTTTTCTGAGGCAAGCTGCGGGGTTGCCTGGGTAATACCTGTTGTTTCAGTGATCCACTCTTCAAGCATGTTGTATATATGTTCAGTTTTTATCATTACTTTATCCGGTTATGTAAGCTAATGAAAATAAAGGCTTATATGGTGCTTTAGCGTTTCCGTAAGTTGGGTCTAAACAGGTTTTTAAGAAAAACTTTATTGGGTTGAGATATTGTTAGCAACAAAATTCGTTATTGAGTAATGTAAAGGTTATATAAGTGCCTGGTAAAGCCTAAAAATATATATAAAGTCTTTCTTTGTAAGGCCCATGGTCAGGATTGAATCTGCCATAGATACGTCGGATTTTAAGTCGCCATTAAGGCTTGTCAGTAGTAGAAAGTCCCATAAAGTTACTATATTTTGTATATGGGCCTTTTTCCATCGCAATCATTATACTTTTTGCGAATGAGTCAGTCATATTTGTTGAAAAATTACTGAACATAAAATGAACATTTTTAATGTTATCCATAAAAAATAGTGCCTGTCAAGTAAAGAATCTTGTTGTTTTATATGTAACTCGTAGTCGAGATTTTCACGATAATAGACAAATCAATTTATTACGTAGAAAGAGAGCCTATGCTTTCATCCCATTACCCTGCATCGGTGCGGTAACTGTAATTTAGTGACCGCTAATTGGATATTGAAATTCACAAGTTTATCCTGCACAATGCCCCCCATGATTTCCACAGACTACATTGAGGTGGCTGTTACCCTGCCTGTGAACCAGACTTTTGTTTACGGGATTCCCGATGCGTTCCGGGCTGATGCCTGTCCCGGTATGCGGGTGCTGGTGCCCTTTGGGCGGCGCAGGGTCACCGGTTATATACTGGAGGAGAAAAAGGAAAGCGGGCCATATAAGACTAAAGATGTGCTGGATCTGCTGGATGATCACCCTCTGTTTTCCGAATCTGACATTGCCTTTTTCAAATGGGTGGCAGGTTATTATATCTATCCTTTAGGAGACACCATTAAAGCGGCATTGCCCGCCGGTCTGGACTGCATGGATGTTTCCTGTGCCTTTGTCACGGTTAAGGGCGCACAAGCCCTTGAAGCCGGGGATTTGCCCCATGAAGAGGCCAGAGTTCTGGATTTGGCCGTTGTAAAGGACGGGATCTCTTTAAAAGCCCTTTCCCGCCGGGACTCTGGCGGGGCATCTGTTCTGCGTCGGCTTGAAAAAAAAGACCTGGTGCAGATCTCCGCCGTGCTTCAAAAGGAAACCGCCGGGATTAAAACCGAAAAATTCATTTCCCTGCCTAAACAAACGCCGACCCAGCAGATCCGAATGTCAGCCAAACGTCAGAAGATTCTCTCCATTGTCCGGGAGGCAGGGGAAATTTCTTTGACCAGTCTTAAGCGGCATGTGCCCACGGCACCAAATTTGATTAAACCCCTGGCCCAGGCCGGGTGGCTGAACGTGGTCAGCCGCCGGGTATTCAGAGATCCTTTAGGGGAGCCGGTAACACCGGATACCCCGCCTGAACTTACCGATGAACAGGCAGCAGTTGTAAAAGAGATCCAGGGGCGTGCAGACGTGTTTTCCCCCTGCCTGCTGGTGGGCGTGACCGGATCCGGCAAAACCGAAGTGTATATGCGCCTAGTGGCGGATGCCGTGGAAAAGGGCAGGGGGGCTATTGTTCTGGTGCCGGAAATTGCCCTGATTTCCCAGACCGAGCGGCGTTTCAGAGCAAGGTTTGGTGAGAACATTGCGGTAATCCACTCCATGCTTTCCCAGGGAGAGCGCCTGGATCAGTGGCGAAAAATCAGCCTTGGTAAGGTCAATATCGTCATTGGTGCCCGGTCTGCGATTTTTGCGCCGATCCGGGACATCGGCATTATCATTGTGGATGAGGAACATGACTATTCATATAAACAGGAATCG
The DNA here is from genome assembly GCF_963675255.1 of uncultured Desulfobacter sp. GTDB lineage: Bacteria > Desulfobacterota > Desulfobacteria > Desulfobacterales > Desulfobacteraceae > Desulfobacter. Next base: position 5,084,172 of record NZ_OY775937.1, on the reverse strand, counting down.
GGTCTACGCTATAATGCCCGGGACCTTGCCGTGGTCCGGGCGAAAATGCACAACTGCCCTGTGGTGTTAGGCTCGGCCACGCCTTCGGTGCAGTCCTGCCGGAATGTGGTGTTGGAAAAATTTTTTAAACTGGAATTGACCCGGCGGGTGAACAACCAGACGTTGCCTGAAATCACCCTGGTGGATATGAAAAAGTACCAGGGAAACTGGGGGACAGACAGTATCATTACCCCCGAGCTTGGCCGGGGCATTCGTTCCTGCCTTGAAAAGGGAAATCAGGCCTTGATCTTTTTAAACCGCCGGGGGTTTTCAACTTTTCCCGTATGTGCATCCTGCGGCAAGACCCTGGGCTGCCCCCATTGTGATGTGACCATGACCTTTCACAAGGGCGAGGATCATTATAAGTGCCATTTGTGCGGTCACATTTTAACATCTGACATTCAATGTCCTGACTGTGGCACCGGGAAAATCAGGAATTTGGGGTTTGGCACGGAGAAAATTGAATCCATGCTGAAATCTCTGTTTCCCGATGCCCGGGTGGCCCGTATGGACCAGGATTCCACGGCCAGAAAGGGCAGCACCCTGGCGATTTTGCGTCAGATTCGCAACCGTACCGTGGATATTATTGTGGGCACCCAGATGTTGGCCAAGGGGCACGATTTTCCGGCCATTACCCTGGTGGGGGTAATCTGTGCGGATTTAAGCTTAAGCCTGCCCGATTTCAGGGCAAGTGAACGCACCTTCCAGTTGCTGGCCCAGGTGGCGGGCCGGGCTGGCCGGGGAGAGGAACCCGGCCGGGTGATCATGCAGACCTTTAACCCGGATCACTTCACCATTAAAGCCGCCCGTAATCAGGATTACCTTGAATTTTTTAATCAGGAAACTCCCTTTAGAAAGGCGCTGATGTATCCGCCGTTTTCCCGGATGATCCAGCTCAAGATTTCAGGAAAAAATGCAGATAAGACAAGGGACCATGCCCGGCTTGCCGCAGACCTTCTTGAACAGCTCAATACCCGGGAACCCCAAGCCCAGATTTTAGGACCAATTGAGGCGGCCATCCAGAGAATTTCTTCCCGGTACAGATGGCAGATTCTTATTAAATGTGTTTCATCAGTTAATATCAGCCGGATGGTGTCTGCCATGGTCCGGGACCCGGCCATCCAGAAAGTGAAATCCGTCTCCGTTGTTATCGATGTGGATCCCTATTCCCTGCTTTAGGAATGGGCCCGCAATAATTTAACTTGGGAGCGCGGGCGTCTCGCCCGCATGTCCGTAAGTATTGTAAAGATGCAGACGGGACGCCCGCGCTCCCGGATATAGCAAAATGGGCAAGTTTAGGATGGTGGCCCTGTACTCCGATTAATGTCGAGTTTTCGCATGCGCGAGGCAAAAGTTGAGCGGTTGATGCCCGACGCCTTTGCCGCCCAAGTGATATTCCAGTTAAATTTTTCCATGAGCGCTCTGACATAGGCTTTTTCAAGATCCGGCCAGGTCATGGCTGAAATATCCCGCAGGTGTTGTGTCTCATTTGTTTGGGGGTCTGAATCCATAGGGTTTGTGTTTTGTGTGATCCCCTTTGGATTGGCTTTAAGGATATGTTCGGGCAAATCATCCGGTCTTATCACCTCGTCTTGGGCTGTAACCATTAAATACCGGATAAGATTTTCCAGTTCCCGGATATTCCCCGGCCATGCATACGCGACCAGATGGTGTATGACTTCAGGGGATATTTTTTTTTCAGAAATTTTTGCCTTTTTGCTTTCGGTGCTTAGAAAATACCGGGCCAGCAACGGAATGTCTTCCTTTCGTTCCCGCAATGGCGGTAGGTGAATCGGCAGTATGGACAAGCGGTAATACAGGTCCTGCCTGAATTGGTTTTCCCGGATCATTCCAACAAGGTCCTTATTTGTGGCTGCAATGATTCTGACATTGATAAATTGGACCGTGCTGGAACCCAATGGTTTGATCTCATTTTTCTGCAGCACCCGCAAAAGCCCGGCCTGGGTCCCCATGGGCATATCCCCGATTTCATCCAGAAACACTGTGCCGCCGTCAGCAGCTTCAAACAATCCGGCCCGGTCCCGGGCTGCACCGGTAAATGCGCCTTTTTTATATCCGAACAATTCGCTTTCCAGAAGGGTTTCAGGAATGGCAGAGCAGTTCTGGGCCAGGAAGGGATAATCCGCTCTGGCGCTGTCCCTGTGCAGGCGTTCTGCCACAAGTTCCTTGCCGGTGCCGCTTTCGCCTGTTATCAGCACATTGAAGTCGGTGTCTGCATAGCTTTTGACAAGCTCCATGCTTGTGTGGAAGGCTTTGCTCTGGCCGATAATGGTATTTTTCTTTTCAATTCTGGACAGGGTCGACGAAAGCCTGCGATTTTTTTTCTGTTCCCTGGCATAACTTAGGGCGTTGCCCAAGGCTATGGAACAGATTTCAACCAGGTTTTGAACATGGGAAAGGTATGAAGAATCCAGATTGAGATGAATACCGTCAGGGTGGGTGTCAATGATCTGTACCGCCCCAAAGATCTGTCCGTTTACCAGTAAGGGAAAACACAGGATCTGGCTGCTCTTTATGGCGAAATGCGCTTCCACCTCCCGGTTGTGACGGTGGTCGGAATCCGCTTTGGCGATGGTCATCTTACCGTTTTCAATTACCCAGCCCACAATGGAGGGTGAGTCTGCATCCAGGGTAATCCCCACAATATTTTCGCTGTCAGTACCGGCGGCCTCAACACAGACATAGGTCCTGCCCCGTTTGATCCAGATTGATCCACGCCTGACATTCTGGATTTTCAGCAGGGCATTGAGAAATTTTTTTTGAAGAATGTTCGGGTCCAGTTCCTTGAACAGGTAATACTTCTCCTGGGATGATTTATTTTTTGTATTGTCCATAAAAACAGTATCCTGTTATTAATTAATGGTGCCGATATTCTGGCGGATCGTTGACCCGCAGGGAACGACAAGACCAGCAGACGGTACTTGTTTGGACACAAAATTCCCGCTCATCTGTAAATTCACAATACCATTGAACCTATATTGTTTCAATCGCGCCAACGCCGCCCCTTGATCCTTGTGGTAAAAACTCTGGGAATGGGGCACGGTGCTTGAACTACGGATGCAGGAATTTTATAAAAGAGGAGTTGTTTCAACGCCCCAGGGCTCATGTTTAAACATGAGCCCTGGGGTGCAACGAAAAATGGGGATAGAAATGATTGTAAAATAAGTCTTATGCAATTTTATCAGGCTTGCACAACCGTTTGGGTTTATTTGATAATCGTTTGCATTTTTGGCATGAATACATCAATTCTTTCATTACAGGTTTACAAACCATTTTAGCTTCAGTTGATGATGCACCACAATTTTTACAGACAAATGCTTTCGATGCATCAGAAGATTTTCGCAAATGCTCTTTTTTCTTTTTACACGCCTTACAGGCCTTAAGTTTTTTTCCCATGCCGCATCCCTCCTTTATAAGTGAAATGCTTGATTAATACCCTAAAAATAATACGGATTTTTTAAAGGTCAATTCATATCTGAATTGGTCACCCGGTGGGTGACCAATTGGGTCAAGCCGGTCCAGATAGCCCTGGTAACGGGCCCTGAAATATTATCAATATTGTGATTTTTTATTCATTCCCTGGAAAATAACCAGGTTTCTGATGTTGAAAGCTCCGGGTTGAATGCATATCCATTGCAGGCAAATTCTTTCAGCGGTTCAGGTTTAATGATTTTTTCCCGGATGATGAAGTCGGCCAAAAGCCCCCGGGCCCTTTTGGCATGTATGGCAATAACCTTAAAACCGTTTTCTTTTTTTTCCTTGAACTGGATAGTGATAAGCGCCGCTTTCAGGTTTTTGCGTTGAAGTGCCTTAAAGTACTCGTTGGAGGCCAGGTTGACAAGGACAGGAGCGCCGTCTGATTCTTCCAGCTCAGTGTTGAGTCTTTGGGTAATCCGGTCTGTCCAGAATTCATATAAATTTTTCCCCCAGGGGCCTGAAAGCCGGGTGGCGATTTCCAGGCGGTGGGGTTCAATGAGGTCCATGGGGCGTAGAAGGCCGTAAGGCCCTGATAATATTCGTATATGTTTCTGGGTAAATTCAAAATCCTGATCTTCGTAACGGTCAATGTCCAGTCCTTGAAACGCATCTCCTTTGTATACCAGAAGCGCCTGGCGGGCAAGGTCATTCACCGTGTTTCCGGAAAAGGCTTGGAACCTTTTGTGGGTCAAGGCTGCTATCCTGGGGCTGATTTTCATTAATTCTTCCAGGTCTGCCGGAGATAACTTTTTTAGCCGGGCTGAAAGCTCCCGGGCCTCGGAGATGAAATGGGGATGGGTTTGAAGAACGCAGGATCTGCAATTAAGATCCATGGTCTTAGACGGGGACATAATGCTGAGCATGATTGCTTATCCTTTGAACTTTGCCTGAAACGTTAATATTTTTTAAATCATTCATAATTTTTTTATTGACTTGAATATCTTTCGATAATATAGAAGCAGTAAATTTTTGGATAATAGTTGATACTGATGCTGATGCTCTCATATTGAAACTGATTCTGATTCTCTATATTATCCGGCCCGCCTGTCTGTCCCCCAAGGGATTGACAGGCGGGCTTTTTTAGAGCCTGTTACTCGATCATCAAGTGTTAAAGCGCACTTTGCCGTCTACCATCACCCAGAAGACATCCGAAGCCCTTGCGGCGTATACCAGACCTGAGTAGGGGTCATGCATGGGGGTCATGTGAAGACCGGTTGTGTCCACCACAATGATGTCCGCAGCCTTTCCCGGGCGTATGGAGCCCGTGATATCACCCAGCCCCAGGGCCTTTGCCCCGTCAATGGTGGCCATTTTCAAACAGGTACGCGCATCCATGACGCAGGGGTCCAGGCGCACCGCCTTATGCAGTTTGGCCGCCGTGTCCATTTCAGAAAACATATCCTGGTCGTTGTTGGACGCGCATCCGTCCGTGCCAAGGCCCACGGTCAGACCGGATGTCACCATGTCCGGCACCGGTGCCACCCCGGATGCCAGTTTCATATTGGATTCCGGGCAGTGGATTACCCCGCATCCACGTTTGGCAATAATTCCAATGTCGTTTTCATCCAGCCATACGCAGTGGATTAAAAGGGTGTCCGGATCAAGGATGCCCAGGCTGTCCAGATAGGCGATCACGGACAGGCCTGTATTTTCTTTGATCATACCCGGCTCGGCCCGGGTCTCTGCCGTATGGATCTGGAACAGGACCCCCTTGTCCCGGGCAAGGTTTTTTCCCGCCACAAGGGTCTGTTTTGAACACGTGTAGGGTGAATGACAGAAAATAGATGGGGATATTCTCGGAGACAGGTTGCCGGTTTTTTCGATAAAGTCTTTGGCATGACCAATATTGTTGGACGGATCAGGGACACCCGGGGCAGGGAAGTCAATCACGCCCTGGCCGGCCACGGCCCGGATACCGCTGTCTGCCATGGCCTTTGCCGCATGGCTTTCCAGGAAATAACCGTCGCAGCATGTGGTGATGCCGCCAGCCAGCATCTCCCGGCAGGAGTGGGTCGTCCATTGTGCTACGGATTCCGGGTTTATGTCCCTTGTCTCGGCAGGGAAAATATGCTCATTGAGCCAGACATCCAGGGGCAGGTCATCGGCCAGCCCCCGGAACATGGACATGGGTGTATGGGTGTGCCCGTTCACAAGTCCGGGCATAATAATTCCGCCGCAGGCATCAATCTGCCTTGCACCGTTTTGGGTCAGATTTCTTACCTGCCCGGGGACTGCGGGCCCGCAATCCGCAATTTTGCCCTGTTTAATATGGACGAAACCGTTTTCAATCACGGGGAGTCCATCTTCCATGGTTAAAAGGATGCCGTTATGTATAAAAATGTCATTTTTCATGATGTTTGTCTGTTGTTTTTGTTGTAATTCAATGGGTTAAGAAACTTTTTCAGTCCGCCGCATTCAAGGCAAGCCGATTTATTTCATATTATCTTATTCTCTTCATAATTTCTTCATAGTTTTTGTTTTAGAATCTAATTTAAAAAATACGAAAATTTTATGAGTATATGAAATAATGACACATTAATGGATTAGGATTAAATTTTAAAATGCTTTTGAATATTGAAAAATACAGAATTTTGATCTCCCGGATAGTGGCTGTTTTTGTTTTATTTTTTATTGTTACCACTAAAAGCCAGTGGGAAATAAACAATGAAATGTTCAGTTTTGTTTTGTTATTTATCGGCATCGTCCTAGTTGGCATCGCTTCCTTGGGCCGCATGTGGTGTTCACTTTATATAGCCGGATACAAGGATAAACAATTAATTACCAAAGGGCCCTATTCTATATGTAGAAACCCGCTCTACTTTTTCAGTATGGTTGGCGTTATAGGGATTGGTTTCTGCACCGAAACACTTATTTTTCCCACGCTCTTCATTTTTTTATTTTCATGCTATTATCCTTTTGTAATAAAAAGTGAAGAAAATAGACTTCGAGCGCTTTTCGGCGCTGTGTTTGAAAAATATACCCACGATGTCCCCGCATTTTTTCCGGACATTTCAATATTTGAAGAACCCGAAACCTATGAAGTCAATCCAGGCGTTTACCGGATTCATATATTCAGTGCCCTGTGGTTTGTCTGGAGCGTGGGAATTCTTGAAGTCATAGAAGGATTTAGGAAAACCGGGCTGATCAATGCATTATGGAATATTTATTAAAGTTCAGCCGGCAGTTCAACCATAGTCTGTATCATTTGGTTCGGGGCATTACGGATAAAAATTGTGCCGTTATGGAGACTGACAATTTTCCGGGCAATTGCCAGGCCAAGTCCTGATCCCCCCAGGGCCTGGGATCTTGATTTTTCAACACGATAGAACTGCTCAAACAGGCGGGGAATGTCGTGTTCCGGGATTTTAAGGCCGGCGTTTAGAATTTCAATGCAGACTGTTGTCCTGGATTGGACCAGGCGGATTTCTATAACGCCCTTTTCAGGCAGGTTGTATCGAATGGCATTATCAATGAGATTGACAAAAAGGCGAAATAGTTTTTCCGGATCACCCATAATCGAACAGGGTGTAGCAATCCGATTGTGAACATGAATCTGTTTTTCAGCCAGCACATCGTCATAATCATCAAGAACCCTTTTGATCAGTTCGGACAGATCCATTTTTTTTGTATGTAATATATTCTGTTGTTCCATTCTGGAAAGGTCCAGCAGGTTTTTAACCAGATGGCTCATGCGACGGCTTGTTTCAAGCTGATTTATCAGGCTTTCTTCTGCCGACGAAGACAAATTTTCACTAATCAGAATATCCTCCTGGGCCAGCATCAAGAGGGTGATGGGGCTCTTTAATTCGTGGGACGCATTGCCTATAAATTCCTTCTGACGGAGAAAAGAATGCTGGATTCTGTCAAACATTTTATTTAGTGCAACAGACAACTCATAGAGCTCATCTTTGGTTTTACCCAAGGGAATCCGTTTGTCCAGAGATTTTTCACTGATCTCCCTGGATTGATTTATAATGGCTGAAATCGGCCTTAATATTCTGCCTGCCAAGGCATAGCTCAAAATAAAAATAAATAGAGCACAAAGAAGAAGACTGATTCCGATAGTAATGCCAAGCCTGATTAATTCTTCCTCAAAGTCTTCAATGGGTTTTGCAATACGAATTTCTACAAAACGGCCGTTGATCTCTTTTTTAACGACTATTACCCTGAACATTACGTCATCATTGCGATCCTGTTTCAACCAGATGCGGGATCTTGGGATATGTTTTTCGATCAGGAATTTGGCTTTTCCGGCCGTCGTGGAAAGATCGGTAAATTCTGTCAGTTTTGATCGGTAAAGCACCTTTTCTTGATCATCTTTGGCCATAATCCAGTATTCGTTAGGATCATATGGCATAGTGTTCAGGTCCAACTTCCCTTGATAAAAAGTGTTTTCTTTTATCCTTTGGACCAGAACCGTGGCCATATGAAAAAGTTCCTTGTCGATCAGTTTGAACGGTTCCTGCATCAGTTCAAAAAAAATAATAGATGAGAATACCGTGGTGGAAAAAAGGGCCGCCCCGGAAATCCAGAGGGTTATTTTTTTGCGGATCTTCATACCTGTTCGTCAATGATAAATCCGATGCCCCGGATGGTTCTAATGACAGGTTTATCCTCGCGTGCCGTAAGTTTTTTTCTAAGATTTTTAATATGGACATCCACGTAATTGGACATGGAAAAGGGATCAAACTCCTCTCCCCAGATATGCTCGGCAAGATTGAACCGTGAAACGACGCTGCCCTTGTTGTGCAAAAGGAATTCAAGGATTGAAAATTCTTTGGCGGTTAAATGGATCTGTTCGCCATCCACAAAGACGCTTCGTTTGACCGTATCCAGACGAACCGCCCCCACTTCAAGTATCGGGTTCTTGTTTCCTTTCCTTCGAAGCATTGCCCTGATCCGGGCCATGAGTTCTGCCATGGAAAAGGGCTTTGCAAGATAGTCATCAGCACCGTAATCCAGCCCTTTGACCCTGTCCTGAACATCGCTTCGTGCCGTTAGCATCAGTATGGGCATATCCATCCCGGATTTGCGGATTTCCTGGAGAACACTTAAGCCGTCCATGCGGGGGAGCATGATATCTAAAAGGATAAGGTTATAGGAGATATCAAAAACCTTATCCAGGGCCTGCTCGCCATTTTCAGCGGTATCTACCCCATAATGCTTTCTTTGCAGGGTGGTTTTTAACTGAGATAGAAGCCCTGTATCATCGTCAACAATTAGTATGTTCATCCCCAATTTTCTTTCATTTACGGTGTGATGCTTTTCAAGAATAACCTGATATCAGACCAATAACAAATATTGCATCGGAATAAAACTGTGGACACAAGTTTAATTTTCGTTGGTATTAAGGGCTGAATCCCGGTTGGGGGAATATGGTTGGTTTTGGGACACAAGGCTTTGGCCCGAAGACAAAGACCACCGGTTCAGCCGATGTGTAAATACGTAATCTGCACCCTGGTAATATGCCATTAAATCGCTGACTCCGGGATAGCCCATGTAAACCTTTTCAAGGACCGGATTTTCATAATTAAGGGCAACCCGGTTAATCTGTTTACCCGGGGATAAAAACAACAACTCATCTTTTTTCAACAACCCAAGTTTCTGGTAATTGGCGATCAGGGCACGGCCTTTGAAATCAGAACTAAGGATATCTTTTCCGAAAAAGTAGCTCTGGTAGGAGATATTTAATAGGGCCAGAAGTGTTGGTGCCAGATCCATCTGGCTGGCCAGGGTATCTATTTGTCTGGACCGGATATGCTTTGGCGAATAGATAAACAGCGGGATATGGTATTTTTTCACGGGCAGGCCGACTTTCCCGGCACTGCCGGCGCAGTGATCCGCCACGACAATAAATACGGTGTCATCAAACCAAGGCTGTTTTTTTGCCTGATTCATTAACTGTCCCAGGGCATAATCCGTATATTTTACGCCGCCAAACCGCCCACTGCCGCCCCGGCCTTCTCCAGGCGCCAGATCAATTTTGCCTTCAGGGTATGTAAACGGCTGATGGTTGCTGGTTGTCACTATATGAAAGAAAAATGGCTTTCGTGCCGTGTATGCCTGGTTGGCTTCACGGATGGTCCGGTTGAAGATATCCTCGTCGCACACCCCCCAGGCGGTTTTAAATGTGATTTCTTCGTTGCCCAGGCAAAGCTCATCCACAATTCGATAGCCATTTCCCGAAAAAAAAGCGTTCATGTTTTCAAAAAAGCCCCGCCCACCGTAAATAAAGGCCGTGTCGTATCCTAAATCCTCGAATACTTTTCCAAGACTGTACATCCGGCTGTTATTCGGTCGTTTGACAATGGATCTTCCCGGCGTGGGGGGGATGGATAGGGAATGGCCTCCAGTCCTCTGGTGGTGCGGGTGCCGGTAGCATAAAAACGGGTAAAAAGCATTCCCTGTTCAAACCATTTATCCATGAACGGTGTGATGTTGTGTGTCTGTCCGAACCGGGTCAGAAATTTTGCGCTCAGACTTTCAACGGTTATCAGCATGACGTTGAGTTTATTGGCGGTACCTTGTGCCTTGATGTATCTGCCGATATCATAGTCATCCTTTTGGGGCTGCCTGTTGTCCTTTATTACTTGTTTTTTCAATCGGGCAGATAGATCATGATCGTTTCCGGTGACATAAAACTGCCGGTAATCCAACCGATTGTTTCGGAACGCGGCAAAGAGTTGGTATGGACCGTTGGAAGCCAGTTCATTCACATAGTTGTTGTCTGAAAAACACCGATGGGACTGATCAATCAGGCAAAATGACAACAAGGGAAGCATGAGTAGCCCCCCTGCGATTATCATCCTTTTTTTTAAGTCTTCTGTTAAGCTAAGGTTTTTTACAATTGCAGGGCGAATGAAATGAAACACAATGCCTGTGAGGATAAAAAGAATCACCAAAATGGTAAAAACCGGATAGGATTGTAAAATGTTGTCAGTAACCTCCCTTCTGTATATCAGGTAGTCCACGGAAATAAAATTGAACCGTACACCAAATTCGCTCCAGAAATACCATTCGGCAACCATGCAAAAACCAAGACCATAAAGAATCAGAAACACACCGCCCTGGACCAAATATCTTATGGTTCCTGAGTTTAACCATCTATTGGGCAGAAAAAGAAAGAAAAGGACAAAGGAAATATAAAAATAACTGATAAAAGCAATGTCATAAATCAGTCCCTGACCGAAAATGTATAGCCAGGCCGATGAAAAATTATCAATGTGAGGCCAGGCCCGAATCAGCAGCACCCCCCGCATTAAAGCAAAACAGAGAATAGAAACTAAAGACAATTGAAGCACGATCATAAATCGTGTTCCGCCAGATTTAATAGTTATGCGTGCCATTGAATAATGTGCTCCACTATTATGCGTTCATATGTTATGCGGTACGATAACATGGCTAATATGAAGAAAGTGTGAAGAATGAATTGAATGATTTTATCCGCTTGGAATCATTTACGGGGGACACAGTCGAGGCGCAAATGGACAGCTTGATGCAGATAGGGAATTGTGCCTGTAACTTAAAAAAATTATGAAAATTACAAAAATAAAAATTTGGAAAGAAAACCTGGAGCTGACACGGCCTTACACCATTGCCTATGAAACCTTCACCCACGTGGAAAATTTGTTTGTTCAGCTTGAAACAGACACAGGGCTTATGGGCATCGGGGCAGGTTCCCCGGCCAAAGATGTGACCGGTGAAAGCATTGATGCTTGTGAGAAGGCGTTAACCGAACAGGCGTGTGACCTTTTTGAAGGTATGGATTTGGCAGATGCCGTTTCCCGGCTTAAAGCCATGGAAACAAAAATGGCGGCAACACCTGCAGCCATGGCGGCCATGGATATTGCCCTGCATGATCTCATCGGCAAGGCTCTGGATCGCCCCCTGGTGGATATCCTGGGGCGTGTGCACACCGCCATGCCTACATCCATTACCATTGGCATTAAACGTCTTGACGAGATGCTGGCCGAAGCGGACGAATATACCGGCCGGGGATTCAAGATTCTTAAGGTAAAAACAGGCAAGGATGTGGAGGAAGACATTGAACGGGTCCGTCGCCTCAAGGCGCACGTCAGTGCCGATGTCCGCATCCGGGTGGACGCCAACCAGGGATACAATGTGGATCAATACAAAACGTTTCTGGCATACACACGCGACACGAATCTGGAATTTGTGGAGCAGCCGCTCCATGTGAACCAGACAGCGGCCATGGCGGATTTGTCTGAAGATGAACGGAATTTTTCCATGGCGGACGAGAGCCTGCAAAAACCTGCCGACGCCTATGCCCTGAGTCATCCGCCGCTGCCCTTTGGGCTGTTCAACATTAAACTGATGAAATGCGGCGGCATTGCCCCGGGCCTTGAAATTGCCGGAATCGCCCGGCACTGCGGCATTGGACTGATGTGGGGGTGTATGGACGAAAGTATTGTAAGCATTACCGCTGCCCTGCATGCCGCCTTTGCAAGTCCTGCTACCCGGTATCTGGATCTTGACGGCAGTCTGGATCTTGCCAAAGACATGGTGGATCAGGGATTTATTATTGAAAACGGAATGATGCGCCTGACAGACCGGCCGGGCTTAGGGGTTCGCATCCTTTAGAAATTAAAACAAAAAAAAGCAGATACCATGAATCAAACCCAGACAGAAAAAAATGCCCAGACTTATATGGGAACCGCCGTGGTCCTGACCCGAGGACGGTTCCATCTTAACCATGCAAAGACCGCTCACGGCCTTGTACGGGGAACGGAACGGTTCAAAATTTTAGGCGTCATTGATGAGATCAGTGCCGGAAAGGATGCGGGCGTTGTGCTGGACGGCGTTCAAAGGGACATTCCCATTTTTCCAAGTGTTCAGGCATTCACCAGCGCCACCGGCAACCCCCCGGATTATGCAGTCATCGGGGTGGCCCTGTGCGGCGGACGGCTCGATGACGCCTGGCAGGCCCTTGTGCTGGATGTAATGTCTCAGGGGATTTCCATTGTCAACGGACTGCACATGCCGTTGTCGGATATTGCCGCATTTAAAGAGGCCGCTGAAAAATATAATGTTGAAATTATTGATTTCAGGCGCAGTAAACCCTTTGACCAGCTTAAATACTGGACAGGAAAAGTTTTTGACATCACCATCCCCAGGATCGCCGTTCTGGGCACGGACTGTGCGCTGGGGAAACGTACTACCACCCGGATGCTCATGCAGATGTGCCGGTCAAACGGGATTAAGACGGAATTTATTTTCACCGGGCAGACCGGCTGGCTCCAGGGCTCCCCTTACGGATTTATTCTGGATGCCACGCCCAATGATTTTGTATGCGGTGAACTTGAAGCAGCCATTGTTGAATGTGCAGAAAAATCCAACCCGGATCTTATGATTCTGGAGGGTCAATCTGCTCTTCGTAACCCATTAGGCCCCTGCGGTTCGGAATTCATTGTATCCGCCGGTGCAAAGGGGGTGATCCTCCAGCATGCGCCTTTCAGGAAATTTTTTGACACGGCAGAGGCCTTTGGCTGTTGCCTGCCTACAGCCGAAGATGAGATCAAGCTGATTGAAATGTACGGAGCAAAAGTGATTGCCGTGACACTGAACGGCGAAGGCGGCACCCGGGAAGAGCTTGTCCGGTATGCACGGCAACTGAAGGCTACCACGAAACTGCCGGTAATCGATCCTCTGAACGATGACCTGTCAACGTTTTTGCCGGTTATCAGGGCGTTCATCGATAATTAGGCTTGGAGCACCTATGGATAATCCATAAATTTTTGCCGAGACCCTTACTTTTTACGAACCAGATATAGCATTAAGGAGATGTATTTATGCGTGTAGCCCAGTTATATAAGGATAAACAACCAGCTATTTCCTTTGAATTTTTTCCCTTCCGGGACGATAAAACCCAAGCGTCTTTTAACAATAGCATTGACGCCCTGAGCCCCTTGAATCCCGATTATTTCAGCGTCACCTTCGGAGCCGGCGGTTCCACCAGGGACGGTTCCTATGACACCGTCAAAACCCTTTTGGACAGACATCTTCCCACCGTGGCGTACATTGCCGGTTTCGGCCTTGCCCCGGACGAAATCCGCGAGGTTTTGGACAGATATAAGGCCCTGGGAATTGAAACGATTTTTGTGATCCGGGGAGATCAGCCCAAAGATGCCGATTTTAAACCCCATCCGGACAGCTTTGCCTATGCCTGTGACCTGATTAAATTCATAAAAGACAACTATGAATTTACCTTGGGTTGCGCCGGTTACCCCGAAGGCCATGTCCAGGCACAAAGTCTTGAGTCCGACATCAAATACCTTAAAATGAAACAAGATGCCGGGGCGCAATACGTGGTGGTGCAGTTTTTTTATGATAATGAATTTTATTTTTCCTATGTGAACAAATGCAGGGACGCTGGCGTCACTATTCCCATTATCCCCGGCATCATGCCGATATATACGCTGAAACTGACAAAAATTTTGACATCGGTGTGCGGCGCAAGCATTCCGAAAGCCATGCAGGCTAAGATGGATGCTGTGGACAAGGACGACAAGGATGCCGTGCTTAACCTTGGTATTGACTATGCCACAGAACAGTGCAAAGGGCTTCTGGCCAAAGGGGTTCCGGGCCTGCACATTTACACCATGAACCGAAGCCGTTCCACAAAGGCCATCTTGGACGCTTTAAAAAAAGAGAATTTTATCTAAAATCAGCCATATCTGATCTGCCCGGAAAATCAGCATATCCGCTTTTTTCCGGGCGGATTGTCACCATGAACCCATTAGAAGATTGTAAAGAAAAGATTGGCAGATCGGTAACTTGTTTCAAATAATGCAAAAAATCACCGGAAAATGATTTTTTGAATATCTTGACACTTAATTGCCTGTTCAATAGGATAACTCAAACGCTGTTTGAATGCAGCCGGCAGTGTTTGTCCAGAAATAGCCTTTTCATCCAATTTTTTTGTTGGATGAAAAGGCTATTTCTGGACGGGCATTAAGTAAGCTTTGCTATATATAAATTCTAAGCCACGAAGGCATACAGACAACCTTATCTTAAAAGGCGTCGGCCCTTTGCGGCTTTTTTGTTTCAAGGAGTTAAAATGAAGACAAAACTTGCATTGTTCTATGTCGGTCTGTTTTTGATCCTGACTGTTTTTCCGGTAAATGCAAAAAACATTCTGGACAGCACGGGTAGAACAGTGGCGGTACCGGATCAAATCAGCCGCATTATCTGCTCGGGTCCGGGTGCCTTGCGCTTGATTACCTATTTCAATGCCCAGGATCTGGTGGTGGCTGTGGATGATATGGAAACGGCCAGAAAAAAGTTTGATGCAAGACCCTATGCCATCGCCAATCCCCAGTACAAAAAATTGCCCGTGTTCGGGGAGTTCCGGGGAAACGACGACCCTGAAAAAATTTTGGGCCTTGTGGCACAGCCCCAGGTTATTTTTAAGACATATGCCGGCATGGGTTATGACCCGGTTGAATTATCACAAAAAACAGGTATCCCGGTGGTGGTGCTGGGATATGGCAATCTTGCCGTTCAAAGGGACATTATTTACAACAGTCTGTGGATCATCGGCCAGGTGCTGAACCGGGAAGAACGGGCCGAGGCGTTGGTCGGCTTTTTTGACGATCAGATCGCTGAACTCAACCAGCGTACCGCATCCGTTGAAAACAAAAAAACGTGTTTTATTGGCGGCATTGCACATAAAGGCCCCCATGGATTCCAGTCCACAGAGCCCCGTTATCCGCCTTTTGAGTTTGTGAATGCCGCCAATATCGCAAATGCATCTGACGTCAAGGTAAAGAATTTGTCCCACTCAAGTTTTTCCAAAGAGAAACTGCTGGAAGAAAATCCTGAAGTTTTGTTTCTGGATCTTTCCACTCTACAGATGGGGGACGGTCATAGCGGGTTCGATGAGTTGAAAACAGATCCCGTATTACAGGCGCTGGATGCCGTGGCAGATGGCCGGGTCTACGGAGTGCTGCCCTATAACTGGTACACCCAGAATTTCGGTTCCATCCTGGCCGATGCCTGGTATGTGGGAAAAGTGCTTTATCCGGAGCAGTTTGAGGATGTTGATCCGGTTAAGAAAGCAGATGAAATTTATGAATTTCTGCTATCTGCCAAAGTATATGCAGCCATGGATGCCCTGTTCCGGAGCAAGGCTTTCAAACCAATTTATTTAGGGGCGAAATAAAGGAGATGCACTTTGATCATGGTGCTGTACCTGATGCCTATGTCGGGTATATTCGCAAAAAATCCTGGTTGCTTTTTGCCTTGTTCAGCCTGATGGCAGGACTGTTTATCATCTCTTTGTGCAACGGGGCCGTAAAACTTCCTTTGCTGGATGTGGTGCAGACACTAATGTTGGATGCGCCGTCCCGAAAAGCTGACCTCATCGTATGGCATATTCGACTACCCCAGACTGTTATCGCTATCTTAGGAGGGGCCGGCCTATCCGTTTCCGGTGCAGTAATGCAGTCGGTGTTGAAAAACCCTTTGGCCTCACCCTTTACCCTTGGCATTTCCCATGCGGCCGCATTTGGGGCGGCGCTGTCTGTGATTATCATGGGGGCCGGGGTGATGTCATCGTCTTCCGGTGATGCTGTGGCCATTTCAAGTCCGGTGATCACCGTGGCAACTGCATTTTCATTTGCCATTATCACCGCATTAATCATCATCTTTATAGCCGGCAAAAAAGGGGCATCCCCCCACGTCATGGTGCTCACCGGCGTGGCATTGGGCTCCCTTTTTACTGCCGGGACCATGCTGCTGCAGTTTTTTGCCGATGACGTGCAGCTGGCTGCCATGGTGTTCTGGACCTTTGGGGACCTGGCCAGAGCAGACTGGAACGACATTGCACTGATCGCCCCGGTTGTGCTGGTGCTGCTTGGTTTTTTCCTGGTAAAATCCCGGGACTACAACGGCATGGCAATGGGGGATGAGAGTGCCAAAGGCATTGGCATACGGGTGGAATGGATCAGACTTTCCGGTATGTTGGCCGCCTCTTTGATGACGGCTTTGATCATCAGCTTTGTGGGTATTATCAGTTTTGTGGGGCTGGCCGCCCCCCATATTGTGCGGCGCATCATCGGTGACGACCACCGGTTCCTTTTGCCGGCATCCATTCTGGTAGGGGCCTTGATTCTTCTGGCCGCAGATATGGTTGCCCGGCTGGTCATGCTGCCCCATGTGCTGCCGGTCTCTATTTTTACGGCATTTTTAGGGGCACCGGTTTTTATTTACCTTATTATTAGAGGCAATCCCAGATGATTCTGACAGTGAACCAGATTGGTTTTAAGTATAAATCCCTTAAGATTCTTGAGGATATCAATTTTTCCATTCCCCGGGGTGAAATCACCGTAATATTAGGACCCAACGGCGTGGGGAAAACTACACTACTTAAGTGCCTCAATAAAATTTTAACCCCTTCATCGGGGCGGATTCATGTAAAAGATAAGCCGTTGAAAGCCATGGATATCCGTCAAATTGCCAAAGAAATCAGCTATGTGGCCCAGTATAACGAAGCCGGTAAAATCACGGTGTTTGACGCCGTCCTCATGGGGCGATATCCCCATATCCGGTTTACTGCCACCAAGGAAGACTTAAAAAAAGTCGGGTCGGTGTTGACGCATCTGAACCTGTCACACATGGCCCTTAAAAATCTGTACGAACTTTCCGGCGGGGAACTCCAGCAGGTGGCCATTGCCAGGGCCCTGGTCCAGGAAACCGATATCCTGTTGCTGGACGAACCCACTTCCAGCCTGGATTTAAAAAATCAGACCCGGATTCTAAGTCTTGTCCGGCATATTGCACAGGACCACAACCTTGCGGTGATCATGACCATGCATGACCTGAACTCGGCGCTGCGGTATGCGGATCAGTATATCTGCTTAAAAAATCACACAGTATTCGGGGCGGGAAAAATTGAAGAAATCCGGTCGGATTTGCTTACAAACGTGTACGGACTGCCGGTTGAAATTATCCGGCATAAGGGGTATCCCCTGGTGGTGCCGATTGAAGATGCCTCCAAGGCGGCCTGATGATGAATTTATTCATGGTTTTAAATAAAAATTAAAACTGTTAAAATGGGTTAAAATCATGATCAAATTAAACTCGGAAAATTAGAGCCTGTTCGATAAATAGGGGTCTAAGCGAAATCCCATTTTCATGAAATTGCAGCCGATTCATCAATTACCAAACAGGCTCCTATACACCCCAGGTCAGGGAGGATAAAATGGATTTTGAATTAAGCAAAGAGCTGCAAATGCTCCAGAAAGAGATCCGAAAATTTGCAAAAAAAGAGATTGTTCCCTTTGCGGACCAGTGGGATGAGGAACATTACCTGCCCATCGAAGAGGTCATGCGGCCGTTGGGGAAAATGGGATATTTCGGTACCGTAATCCCCGAAGCGTACGGCGGGGAAGATTTAGGCTTTCTGGCTGCCATGATCGTGACCGAGGAGCTGGCCAAGGCTTCCTCATCCCTGCGGGTCCAGGTGAATATGCAGGTGCTGGGCTGTGCCTACACCATTTATGAATACGGTAATGAAGCGGTCCGTAAGAAATATGTGGAAAAGCTTTGCACCGCCGAGTACATCGGCGGATTCGGCATCACCGAACCGGATGCAGGTTCTGATGTCATGAACATCGCCTCCACAGCCGAAGACAAGAGCGATCACTGGCTGCTCAACGGTAATAAAACCTGGATCTCCAATGCCGATGTGGCAGACTGTCTGATTTATTATGCCTATACGGATAAAGCTGCCGGTTCCAAGGGGCTGTCCGCCTTTGTCATTGAACCCAAAAATTTTGACGGTATCAAAACCTCTTCCCTGGAAAAGCTGGGCTCCCACTCTTCTCCCACAGGGGAACTGTTTCTGGATAATGTCAAGGTTCCCAAAGAAAATATCCTTGGCAAACCCGGCGATGGTGCTAAAATTGTATTTTCATCTTTGAACCAGACGCGTCTGTCTGCGGCTGCCGGTGGTGTTGGCTTGGCCCAGGCCTGTCTGGACGAAGCCGTCAAATACTGCAATGAGCGAAAACAGTTTGGCAAAAAAATCGGCGAGTTCCAGATGAACCAGGATATGATCGCCCAGATGGCCACGGAAATCGAAGCCACCCGGCTTCTGGTATATAAAGCCGCATGGGCCAAGGACCAGGGCCGACTGAACAACGGCATGGATGTGGCCATGGCCAAATACATGGCCGGCGAAACGGCTTATAAATGCGCCAACTATGCCATGAGGATTATGGGTGCTTACGGCTATTCAACTGAATACCCCGTGGCCCGCTATTACCGGGATGCACCCACCTATGCCATGGTGGAAGGTTCCGCAAATATCTGCAAGTGGATTATTGCCCTGGATCAGCTGGGTATCAGAAAAGCGAATAGATAATTTTTTAAAAAAGGAGATATACATGTCTGAAGACGTATTAGCACCCCTGTCAGGAAAGATTGTCAGCTTAAGCGTTGAACCGGGCGCGGCAATAGAAGAAGATGACGAAATTCTGGTTATCGAAGCCATGAAAATGGAAACCCCCATATTTGCGCCCTGTTCCGGCACTGTGTCAAAGATTGCCGTCAAGGAGGGGGATGCTGTGGAAGAGGATGATCTGTTAGCCATTATTGATTAGGCGTCGATTATAGATTGTAGCAAATGAAGCGATACTATTTTTCTTGCCCTTGCTCTTAATCTTGCTCTTGCTCGAATTCATAACTTGGAGCAAGAGCAAGATTAAGAGCAAAACAGGGTATCAATTCATTTGTCATGAACTATAGACGTCAAAGGAAAAACAAATGAAATCCTATTTTGAAAACATGGCGCCTTTTGGCAAAGCACTCAAAAAAGGGACCATCAAACGCACCCAGAATAACTATGAGCAGGTGCTTGAAGCCGAAAAACAGATCTTGGCCGCCGTGGACGAAGTTAAAAACGCAGGCCTTCCCGAAGAAAAAATTAATCAGCGTGGTCAGATGACCGTATGGCAGCGCCTGGAATATATCGTGGACCCGGGTTCCTGGACGCCGCTTCATACGCTTTTTAACCCTGCGGATAATGTTGAGGGCACCACCAATGTCATTGACGGCCTTGGAAAAATTGCAGGTAAATGGGCCGTTGTGATCGGTTTTGACAACAAGGTTATGGCCGGTGCCTGGCTGGCCGGCCAGTCCGAGAACATTCTCAGGGCCACAGACCTTTCAAAAAGGCTGAATATCCCATTGGTCTGGCTGGTGAATTGCAGCGGGGCCAAGCTCACCGAGCAGGAAAAATTTTATGCCAACAGAAGGGGCTCCGGCACCCCGTTTTTCAGGCATGCGGAACTTGAGCAGGAGGGTATCCCCGTACTCGCGGCTATTTACGGCACCAATCCTGCCGGCGGCGGCTACCAGTCCATCAGCTCTACAGTTCTTTTTGCCCATGAAAAGTGCAATATGGCCGTTGGCGGCGCCGGCATTGTCAGCGGTATGGCCCCCCAGGGCGGATTTACCGTGGACATGGCCGAAGATCTGGTCCAAAAAGCCAAAGAACACCGGGCAAAGCCACCCGGATCTGCGGCCACCCATTATGATCACACCGGGTTTTTTCGTTTTGTGTACAAGGAAGAAAAAGAGGTACTGGACGGCGTTAGAGACTATATGAAAAAGCTGCCGGCCTATGACCCTGAATTTTTCAGGGTGACCGAACCCAAGGCACCGGCGTTTGAGGCTGAAGATGTTATGCGCCTTCTGCCCATCGCCTCCAAGACCGTATATGATTTCGACGACATTTTAGCAAGGCTTGTGGACGGCTCCGAGCACATGGAATATCGCCCCGACTACGGCCCTGAAATTTACACAGGGCTTTGTAAAGTGAACGGATTTCTTGTGGCTTGTATCGGAAACCGCCAAGGGTATCTTGGCAAGGGTTACCCTGAATATGCCGATTATCCCGGCATGGGCGCCAAGCTCTACCGCCAGGGGCTTCTTAAAATGAGCGAATTTGTGACCCTGTGCGGCAGGGACAGAATCCCTGTGATCTGGTTTCAGGACACCTCCGGTATTGATGTGGGTGATATTGCCGAAAAAGCCGAGCTTTTAGGCTTGGGCCAGTCCCTGATTTACTCCATCCAGCAGTCAGGTCTTCCCATGATGCTTGTCATTCTGCGCAAGGGAACCGCAGCAGCCCACTATGTTATGGGCGGCCCGCAAGCCAACCGGAACAATGCCTTTACCCTGGGTACCTGTGCCACTGAAATCTGTGTTATGCACGGTGAGACCGCTGCAGTTGCCACCTATGCAAGGCGGCTTGTAAAGGAAAAGGAAGCAGGCCGGGATCTTGAACCTGTGGTGGAGAAGATGAACGCCCTTGCCCAGAAATATAAGGACACGTCAACCCCGCGTTACTGCGCAAAACAGGGTATGGTGGATGAGGTGGTAAGGCTTGCTGATCTGCGGCACTATATGCAGGCCTTTGCAGGCGCTGCATACCAGAATCCCAAATCCATCTGCCCCCAGCATCAAATGATCCTGCCCAGAATTATACGGGATCACGCTGCTGTAAAGGAAAAGGAATAAATTATGGGTGATGCGGTAAGGGTGTTTCTCATCGGCCTTTTTGGCGTATTCACAGGCATGACCTTTCTTTACCTTTCGATTAAGATTACCCAGACGGCGGTGACTGCGGTGGAATCAAAAAGGAAGGCCGGGGAAGATGCCGGGCACGGAGGGGACAAATGAGTGCTTTGTATTCTTTATTCCAGACCACGGGTCTGTTTTATGTTACCCCGGGTATTGTTGTCATGTGGATCATCGGGCTGACCCTGATTTACCTTGCCATTTCAAAATCCTATGAACCCCTTTTGCTGTTGCCCATAGGGTTTGGAATCATCCTTGTGAACCTGCCCCTGGCAGGGCTTATGACCCCCCATGAAGGGTTGCTTTGGAAATTTTACGAGTATGGTATCCACTGGGAGATCATTCCGCCGGTGATATTCCTGGGCCTTGGGGCGCTTACGGATTTTGGGCCGCTCATTGCCAATCCCAGGCTCATTTTTCTTGGTGCCGGGGCCCAGGCAGGCGTGTATATCACCTTTTTTGCGGCCCAGGCCTTTGGGTTTGACCTGAAAGAGGCGGCAACCATCGGTATCATCGGCGGCGCAGACGGACCTACCACCATATTTCTGGCATCCAAGCTGGCTCCTTCCCTTTTAGGGGTGTGCGCCGTGGCAGCCTATTCCTACATGGCCCTTGTGCCCATTATCCAGCCCCCGGTGATGAAACTGTTGACCACTGCGGACGAAAGACGAATCCGCATGGCCAAGGACAGAAAGGTGGGAACACTTGAGAAAATGCTTTTCCCCATTGTCTCCACCTTTGTGATTATTTTGCTGGTTCCGGCATCAGCGCCGTTGATCGCCATGTTTATGCTGGGCAACCTGTTCAGGGAGTCCGGCGTGGTGAGGCGTCTGCACGATGCCGCCCAGAACGAACTGATGAATATTGTCACCATCTTTCTTGGGGTGCCTGTGGGCGCCACCATGAATGCGGAGATTTTTTTAAGGCCCCAGGTGATATTTGTCTTTTGCCTGGGGCTTTTTGCCTTTGTTATTTCCACCATGACAGGCGTGCTTCTGGCCAAACTCATGAATCTTTTTTTCAAAAATAAAATCAATCCGCTGCTGGGAGCAGCCGGTGTCTCGGCCGTACCCATGGCTGCCAGGGTGGTCCATAAGGTGGGCATGGAAGCGGATAAGAAAAATTATCTGCTCATGTATGCCATGGGGCCGAATGTGGCAGGTGTTATCGGCACCGTGATTGCTGCCGGTATTTTTTTAACCCTTTTAGGGGAGTGACCCTCCAAGATTTTCTGATTATTATTTTTTTCGTCCCTTGCACACCGTGCAGCAGGAAATCAGACGGTCTTCCGGCTTTTATGGGTGTTCGGCCTGAAAATCATTCGGGAAGCGGGCAGGCCAGCATCTGCTCTCTGATCACCTCAAACAAATCACCGAATCTAAGAACACCAGTGACCGTGTCGCCGTTTTTTACGATCAAAGGCTGGTGGGCGCCCATAACATATTCATGCAGCGCTTTTTCCAGGGAATCGTCCTCCTGGAGGTATTCACCCTTGCTAGGTACGTGCATGATTTCGGAAACCTTGATTCTGGCGCCGCGCTCGCAAATATTCTTAATAGGCTCTATCCAAAGGTTAAAATCCCGCATAGCATTAATCACATAATCCTTGGTCAGTGTTTTGCCTTCATAGTTTTGGAATAGTTTTTTATAGTTGGGCTCAAGCGTTCTGAAAATATCAATCATGGTAACGTTTCCCTTGAAATTACCATTGTCGTCAACGACAATAACATCCCTGTGGGCGTGGCGGCCATCTGGTTTGTTTTTTTCCAGAATCTGGAATACATCATAAACGGTATCCGTTTCCTTGATGGTCATATAGTCGGGCAAGGGGATCATAACCGTTTTTATTAGAATTTCTTTCATATCTCTCTCCTCAAAAGGTTTTATATGAAAATCAAAATAACTTATTGAATTACGTTCATGTTTCGTTGTGGGTTGAGTCTGGGGGATTGATAGACCAGGCCAGCCCATGGCTGATTATATGAAAGTCCAAATAAGTTGTTGAATTACTTTCATGTTTTGTTTTGGGTTGAGCCTGGGTGTTGTGTTGATAGGCCAGATCTCCCCATGAGTATTATCTGAAATTATATGAGAAAAATATGGGAAGTCAAGCTTTATAGACACTTTGATCCTCGAGTTAAAATATCTACCCTTCAAAGACCTTCTCCCAGCAGGTCCACCAGCGTATTCCTGGAAGCATTGGACTGATTCAGGGCATAGGTGGTCGTGCCTTTAAGCAGCTTCATCTGGTTTAAAAGGATGCTCTCTTCTACTATGTCTGCATCCCTGATTTCAGATTCAGACGCCATCAGGTTGATCTGGGTCGTGGACAGGTTGTTGATATCCGAGGTGTACTGATTCTGGCCGGTGCCCACTGATGAGCGGTTTTGGGCGATCTGATCAAGGGCGAGGTCCACGGTTTTGATGGTTTGCTGAGCACCTTCGGTGGTGGTGATGTCAATATCGGACAAGAAGCCTGTTTCCTGGGAACCAAGGGTCGATGTGTCCGCAGACGAG
The DNA here is from genome assembly GCF_963675255.1 of uncultured Desulfobacter sp. Lineage (GTDB taxonomy): Bacteria > Desulfobacterota > Desulfobacteria > Desulfobacterales > Desulfobacteraceae > Desulfobacter. The sequence continues at coordinate 5,060,514 of NZ_OY775937.1, read as the reverse complement.
ATTGAAAGCCCGCTGTTGTTGTAAGTACCGTCCAAAAGGTTTTGTCCGTTATAGGATGTGGTGCCTGCAATATCATCAATGGTCTCCAAAGAGCCTTGAATATCAGACTGGATGGCGGCCAGGCTCTCCTGGGAATGGCTCCCGCCGGCTGCATCCACGGCCTGGGTTCTGATGTCCTGGAGCAGATCGGTAATCTGCCCCAACGCTCCGTCAGCGGTTTGGGTTATGGATACATTATCGTTGGCATTCTTGATTTCCTGGCCTGTCGCCAGGGACTGACTTTTCAGGCTGTCGGCAATGGTCATGCCGGATGCGTCATTTGCAGCCGAGTTGATTTTTTGGCCCGTTGCCATCCGTTCAAGGGAGTCCGTCAACTCAGTGTCGGCTTTTTCAAGCATTTTTGCGGCGATTATTGCCGTGGTGTTTTGGTTGATGGTAAGTGCCATAAAACCTCTCCGTTCTTGATTGTCTTGTCTACTATGATTATTATTAAATAATACAGAAGGATATCTATAAATTCAAATCTAAAATTTTATTTTTTTCAGATCGCCTGATCCGATATTTGTTCAAAAGGGAAATCCCCTTGATACATATTTTTTCGACTCAACTTATGGAGCTACTGCCTGATGACTGATCAGACCTACCTGATCCCGGTTCCCGCAACATTGAATAAACTTACCTCAGCCATGGGCGAAGCCCATATTAAGATGTGCAAGGATGGTGAATTTCAGGAGCGATTTTATTTGGAGGAACATTCATGGGAATCACGGCCCTGACTTTTTCCGTCAGCAAAACACTCAAGCCGGGCCAAAGCCAGAAGGTGATAGGCGTGTTGACGCTTAGTTACGGTGTCGGCCAGATTCTTGGACACTTGGTGTCAGGAATCTATGGGCCTGAGTGTTTTTTCTATAGTGCATATTTACATACGTGATAATCGTTGACTAAGGCCCATAATCAAAATAAAACCTCCCATATGGTTTGCTTTTTTATCCGTCTTCTTCGTTGTGACAATGAGCACATATTTTAATATGCTTCCATTGTTACGCCTTGAATACGAATGAAACTTCTAAACCATCTTTGGGAAGGTTTTATATGAAAGAACTAAACTAACCAGTTAGTTTCTTTCATGATTTGTTGTGGCCTAACCTCGGTGAAAGACCAGGTCGGCCATGGCCGTTATTCCGATCATAGGCCTAAAACGGCAGAAAGGGAGGGATTGATGCCTGTGGCTAAAAAACCAAGCTATGATGAGTTGGAACAAAGAGTTCAGGAGTTAGAACGAAAAAAAGAAATGCTGGAGGCCAATCTGAATCGTTATGAACTTGCCATTAATGCCTCAGAAGAAGGTATATGGGATTTCGATCCAAGAACCAGTGACGCCCATGTTAGTTCACGATGGCTCAACATGCTGGGGTATGAAGAAGGTGAACTGCAAGCCTCTTATGATACATGGTTGGAATTATTGCACCCGGATGACAGGCCGGGTGCTGAAAATGCTATAAAAGATTTTTTGGAACACCCCACAAATTTATTGTCCATTGAATTTCGAATGCGCACAAAAAAAGGAGACTGGCGATGGGTACATTCGAAAGGAAAAGTTTACGAAAAAGACGCCAGGGGCAACGTATCCCGTATAGTTGGAACACATGTAGATATAACTGAACGGCACAGACTGGAAATTGATCTGCGTACAACCCGTTTTTGTTTTGAGAAGGCCTCTATCGGCATTTATCGAATCGCACCGAACGGCAATATTCTTGATGTCAACAGACAGGCTGCCTTAAATCTCGGCTACACCGTAGAAGAAATGAGAGGTATGACTCTCTTCGATATTGACCCTAATGTTAGCGAAAGGGAATATGTTGAGATATGGAAGATCCTGCGTGAAAAAGGAATGAATCATTTTGAAAGGGTCCACCGTCGCAAAGACGGCACTGAGACAGCGGTAGAAATTACAACCAATTTGCTTGAATATGATGGCCAACAATTTTCTATTGCTTTTGTTGTAGACATCAATAACCGAAAAAAGGTTGTGGAAGAAAAAGAAAAACTTCAGAGGCAACTGCTTCAAGCTCAAAAGATGGAGGCCGTTGGCCTTCTTGCCAGCGGCATCGCACATGATTTCAACAATATGCTGTCAGTTGTACTCGGCAATGCTGAATTGGCCACGCTGGATCTGGAAACCGGCCAAAACATTCGTCATCATCTTGAACGGATTCAGAACACTGCTCTCCGATCGTCCGGTTTAGTACGACAATTGCTTGCATTTGCAAGAAAACAGACGATTCAACCGATTGTTCTCGACATCAATTATACAATCGCCAACATGCTAAATGTGTTGCGCAGGCTCATTGGAGAAAATATTGATCTGAAATGGCTGCCTGGGCATGAGCCGGGTAAAGTGATGCTGGACCCTTCCCAAGTTGATCAAATACTGGCCAACTTAATGGTAAACGCAAAGGATGCCATCAATGGTGCCGGGAACGTTACCATAGAGACGAGTCGGGTAGAAATAGACACAGCGTATTGTGAGACACACTACTGGTTTAAACCTGGTTCCTATGTCATGCTGTCAGTCAGCGATAGCGGTCATGGCATGGATAAAGATACTCAAAATAAAATTTTTGAACCATTTTTTACAACTAAGGAAATCGGCAGAGGCACCGGATTGGGTTTGGCGACAGTTTATGGAATTGTTAAACAAAACAAGGGTTTTATTCATGTATACAGCGAAATAGGCCAAGGGACTATTTTTAAAATTTATTTCCCCATAACCGATGTGGCTTCAAAAAAAATTAAATCCGAAATTTTAACTGAGGCACCGCTTAAAGGTTGTGAAACGGTGCTGATTGTAGAAGATGATGAGGGTATTTTGGAGTTGTCGGAAACAATTTTAGGCCGTTTAGGCTACACGGTTATCACTGCCAAAACACCCGACCAGGCGATTAAAGAAGCTCAGGCATATACAAAAAAAATCGACCTATTGCTTAGCGATGTTGTGATGCCTTCAATGAATGGCCGTGAATTGGCACAGCGACTCGAAGAAATCATACCCGGTATCAAATGTCTTTATATGTCAGGTTACACCGCAAACGTAATTGCCCACCACGGCGTGTTGGACCAAGGGATAAATTTTCTTCCAAAGCCTTTTACTGCCAAGGATTTGGCTAGAAAGGTGCGTGACGCATTGGGCGATTGATCATTACCATATTACACGGAGGGGTAACCGCAGGCAGCAGACATTTTTTTCAGATGAAGATTATCAATCCTATATTGATCTGATGAAAGAAAACCGGCCCCAAAAAGCCAAGGAAACAACAATAATTTTATATCGTATCCCCAGAACTTGTCCCCAGACTTTGCCCGGTCATGGCGCCTTGATAACAGGCGGATTTTTGGCGCTGGTGATTGCCATGGGGGTGGGGCGGTTTGCCTATACGCCGTTATTACCGGCCATGCAGAACCAGTTTGGCTTCAGTGATGAAATCGCGGGATCAATTGCTTCCGTCAATTATCTGGGATATCTTTTGGGTGCGCTGTTATGCTTTAAAAATATGAAGGCTGATACAAAACTGTGGGGATTCCGCATCTGCCTTGTATCAAGCGTTATTACGACGGCATGGATGGGGTTTGTCTCACAAGCCGTCCCATGGACGATTCTAAGGTTGGTCAGTGGTATGGCAAGTGCCGGCATATTCATTATCGGCTCCTCAATCGTTATGGGGCAGCTTCCTCAATCGAAAAATCAACTCGGCATTTTAATTTACAGCGGTGTGGGTGCCGGTATCGCACTGAGCGGGGTGGTTTCTCCGGTGCTGATCCAATCTTTTAATGTCCAGGTCACCTGGGTGGGACTGGCTTTGATTTGCCTTCCCCTGTCCCTGTTCTGCTGGTTTGTGATGATCCCCCCAGGCTCGGAACCAAAGGTGGATTTAAATTCAAAAGGGACAATTAAGTTTAAATACCCGCAACTGCTTCCATGGCTTATGGCCGCCTATTTTTGTGAAGGGTTCGGCTATATTATCAGTGGGACATTCATCGTGTCCTTTCTCCAGGGCCAGTCCGGATTCTTTTCATCCGGGCCGGTGGCCTGGACCATGGTCGGCCTGGCCGCCTCTGTCTCCATCCCGATATTTCACCAATTATCAAAACGCCTGCATTTGGTTCATTTATTGATTATCGCCCATTTCATGCAGGGCCTGGGGATTTTACTTCCTGTTTTATCTTCCCATTGGCTGTGTGTGATTTTAGGCGCGATCTTGTTTGGGGGAACATTCATGGGAATCACCGCCCTGACCCTTTCCATCGGCAAAACACTTAAGCCGGGCCAAAGCCAGAAGGTGATCGGCATGTTGACGGCCATTTACGGTGTCGGTCAGATTCTCGGACCTTTGGTGTCAGGAATTTTATCGGAAAATACGGGGAATTTTGTATCGGCCCTGGCCATGTCCGCCCTGGTTGTGATTTTAGGCGGATCTATTTTGATAGCAGGTATTTTAAAACAAACAATGACTAAAATCCAAGGAGATCGTGATGCCCTACGTTAATATTAAGATTACAGATGAAAATGTGACAAAAGAACAGAAACTTAAATTGATCCAGGGTGCGACTCAGCTTTTGGTGGATGTTCTGGGCAAAAATCCTGCCACCACGGTTGTTGTCATTGATGAAGTTAATACGGACAACTGGGGTATCGGCGGCGAGTGTGTCACAGAACTCAGGAAACCGAAATAAATATGACCATTAACTCAGAATCCATTCATGTCCTTCAAAGCTCACTGGAGCTTCCTTGCGGTGCGATTCTAAAAAACCGAATTGCAAAGTCGCCAATGTCGGATTCGTTGGCTGACGGTGGTGGAGACCCCACAGAGTCGCAGATTCGACTTTACGAAAGATGGGCGGAGGGTGGCGTCGCTTTGTCCTTCATCGGTGAAGTGCAGGGTGATCCTCGTTTTCCGGAAAAACCGGGAAATTTGGTACTCGGCGCACACTCCAATCAGAATTTGCTACGGTTATTCAGCCGCCGGGCAGTGATTAAGGGAGCACACATATGGCCGCAATTAGGTCATGCCGGAGCCCTTTCGCACTTACCGATCAGTCAACCAAAGGGGCCGTCGGCTCTTGATATTGAGGGCCTTCAATGTGCGGGCATGTCTATTGATGACATTTACGAATTACCCGACATCTACGCAAAAACAGCATTACACGCAAAAACTGTGGGTTTTAGCGGTGTTCATATCCACGCAGGGCACGGATTTTTACTCAGTCAGTTCCTTTCCCCTTTGTTTAACCATCGAAGTGATGGTTACGGCGGTTCCATCGAAGCACGATGTCGCATAGTACTTGAAATAATAAATAAAGTAAGGCGTGCTGTTGGTCCGTCGTTTCCGGTCGGGATCAGGATCAACTCGACGGATCAACTTGAAGGTGGATTGACAGAAGTCGATGCTTTGGAGGTGGTACGTCTTCTCGATCAAACTTCAATCGATCTCATTGATATTAGCGGCGGGACATATTTCCCTGGAGCAAAGGCAAGTTCCGAAGGTACAAGTTTAGGGCCATACTTTATTGACTTTGCCCGACTCGCAAAAGCGGTTACCCATGTGCCTTTGATATTGACAGGCGGGTTCAAAAAGCGTGAGCAAGCGGTTGAAGCCCTAACAAGTGGCGCTGCCGATATGGTGGGTTTGGGACGTGCTATGGCGCTTAATCCCCGACTTGCGGATACCTGGTTAAGCGAGGAAGGGGGCGATCCTGAATTCCCGAAATTCGAATCTGCACCTCCGGGCGGAATAACGGCTTGGTACACCATGCGACTAACCGCTTTGGGTGAGGATCGGGAGAATGTGTTTGAACTGGGCCTTCCATCTGCCATTCGAGAATATGAGGAACGTGATGCGCAACGTTGCATCAAATGGCAAAAGAAATTTTCTCATTTTTTTTAAAAAAGATAGGCGGTTTTAAAACCGGGATAATGGAAATTATCCCGGCATAGCTAATTGATTTTATAAGCTTGATATGCTTCCACCAAAAAGATAGATCAAGTTCTGGAACAGGTATGGGAACTTTTTCAATGAGATTAAAACCATTTTTCGTAAATCGTATTGTATTCACCAGATTCGATCACTTTTTTCAGCGCCTCGTTCACCAGGTTTTTTTTGTCCTCAGAAGCCCCCTTTTTGAAAGCAAAACCCAAATATTCAGGTGTATCTGACTTTAGCAAAAAGGCAAGTGCCAATTTTTCGGAATACTTTTCGACTGTGAGGGGATAATTTGCTGCAACCGCATCATCACAAACAACAGCGTCCGTAATACCATTATATAAATCCTCCACAGCAGTTCCGATTTCGTCGTATGATTTGACATTCACGCCTTCTATCTTTTGGACGATTAAATGGCCTGTGGTTCCAGTTTGAGCGCCGATTGTTTTGCCTTTTAAGTCTGCTTTAGAGTTGATGTTTGAGTCTTTCTGGATGAGAATGCCCTGCTTGACTTCATAATACGGATCACTGAAACTCATTGTTTTTTTACGGGTATCCGTAATGGAAAGAGACGATGAAATCATATCATATTCATTGGCATCAAGGCCTTTAAAAATATCATCCCAGGCAATGGTCCGGATGTCAAATTTAATATCACTTACTTTTTCCATAGCCGCCAGTAAATCCGGGGTAAAGCCTATTATTTTGTTATCTTTGCCGATATACTCCATTGGGGGCCAGGTGGTGTCAGACGCGACAGTTATAATCGTTTGAGAAAATGCACACGGCACGAGGAAGAAAACAGTCAAAGCGATAATTAACGTTTTTTTCAACATAATTAATCAACTCCTATTAATGTTAAATTTTAAATTTTATGCCTTGCGAAATATATATTTTTTATACCATTTTTTTTAAAAAGGCAATCCTGATGTCTCGAAATGAAATTCATCAACCGTTTCGATAATAAATTATTAAGTTTATAAAATAATATTGTTATGCTTTTTTAAGGTGCTACAAAATTCGTAATGCAATGTCGTATTATTTAAAATGATGGAGTTTTTTATGTTAATGGTGTACTTAAAAAGTTCATATTTTCATTGGTTTATTAGGATAACCCACAAGTGGACCGTTGGGACGCATCGTTTACATTCATAACCCATTGAAATAAAATTAATAAAAAGACATATATATTAAAAATATAGGCTGATTTTTGTTGCAAGGATTTAATAATGAAATTATCCATTAAAAAAAAATTTCTTATCCCAACCCTGTTGATGATGATAATTGGGCTGGGAACCCTGGCACTTATCTCGTACACTAAATCCAAAACAGCTCTGAAAACCGTCATTTATGACCAGATTCAGCAAACGACGGGATCGACGGCTAAAACCCTTGTCAGATGGGTTCGAGACCGGGAACTGGCAGTGAAGAGTTGGGCACACTATAAAACCTACCGAACAGCGCTCAAGGATAATTTTTTGGGAAAAACCGCCCGGAAAACTGCATCAAATCAGCTGACAAGTCTGGTAGAGGACTACGGTTTCTTTGAAAATATTGCCTTGGCAGATAAAACTGGTAGTTTGATTGCGTCGGCAGATCCGGCTCATATTAAAAAAATGAATATCAGCGGCAGTAATTTTTTTAAGGCGGCTATGCAAGGCACTTTTTCAATAGGAAAAGTGACGAAAAGTGCGGCGACGGGACGACCTGTCATGATATTTGCTGCACCAATTAAAGAAGGAAATTCTATTTCCGGTGTGTTATTGGCTGTGGTCAGCATGGATGAACTCAGCCGCAGGATTATCGATTCGATAAAAGTGGGAAAGAACGGCTATGCCTATCTGATTGACGAAAAAGGACTGATCCTGGCCCACCCGGATAAATCAAATGTTTACAACATCGATGTGTCAGAATTTGATTTTGGAAAACAAATACTCGCACATAAAAAAGGCCTGATTGAATATTCTGCTGACGATATGGATAAAATCGCTGCCTACCAGGCCGTTGAACAGATTAATTGCACCTTGGTCGTGACCGCATCATCTGGAGAACTTTTTGCGCCGGTGGTCAGTATGGGCCGGGTAAATTTTTTCGTGGCCTTTGTGGTTCTTTTGCTGACTGCTGGGGTTGTATGGCTGGTCACAGGAACCATTGTCAGGCCTGTCAACCGTGTGGTTGCGGGGTTAAAAGACGCTGCCCAGGGTGACGGAGACCTGACCAAGCGTCTGGATATTAAGAGCCGGGACGAAATGGGCAGCCTGGCCAAGTGGTTCAATATTTTTGTTGAAAAACTTCAGGGCATCATTGCAAAAATTACAGAAAATTTTGAAAAGTTGAACAAGTCTTCGCGTGACCTCTTGACCATTTCCGAACAAATGTCGGACGGCGCAGAAAAGATGTCTGCTAAGTCCAACACCGTAACAACTGCTGCCGAGGAGATGAGCGCTAACATGCTGTCGGTGGCCTCCGCAGCCGAACAGTCATCGACGAATATTGGGATGGTGTCCGCCGCAGCAGAAAAAATGACGTCAACGATCAGTGAAATTGCCCAGAACACTGAAAAAACAAGTACTTCAAGCAACAAGGCCGTTTCAAAAGCAAAAAAAGCCTCAGGAAATATCGAAGCCTTAAGCCGATCCGCACAGCAGATCGGCCAGGTCGTGGAAAGTATCACTGACATTTCAGAACAGACCAACCTGCTGGCCTTAAATGCGACCATTGAAGCGGCCCGTGCCGGGGAAGCCGGCAAGGGCTTTGCTGTTGTTGCCGGTGAAATCAAGACCCTATCAATGCAGACCGCACAAGCAACCCAGGAAATAAAGTCCAAAATCGATAGTATTCAAGGGTCCATAGGAAGAACCGTCTCTGAAATCGGAGATATAACCGTTGAAATCAGTCATGTTAATGAGATGATCGACATGGTCGCTGCAGCAGTGGAGGAACAGTCTGCCACAACAAGAGAGATCGCCGGGAATGTGAACCAGGCAGCCCAGGGAATACAGGATGTTAGCAAACATGTGACCCACAGTTCAACTGTGGCAAATGAAATTTCAAAGGATATTGCTGACGTAAACCAGGCGGCAATCCAGATGTCAGAAAACAGCGCACAGGTTAAAACCAGTGCCAATGGGTTAAGCTTTTTGTCAGGCGAGCTCAAGAAAACAATTGATCAGTTCAAAATATGATTTGGGTGTCCGTATGCCGTAACACCTGTCGTTTTCGCAGGTTAAAGTCCTGCAGGGAAAATTATCCGTACACCTTCTTAGCACCGGGAAGCGGTGTTTGGGTAATCAGCATAGGATTTAGAATTCCGGGAATATGAGACCATTTTTTGTTGTATGTTTTTAGATAGCGGGGAGTAAATAGGGTCCCTATGCACCTTTCGCAATTTAATTTCCGTTTTAAGACCTTTTCTACTCTGCTTCCACCCGATACCAGGCCGCCGCCAATGCTCATGCCCCTGGGAGTCCAGAATTTGTCCAGTGCCAGGGGCACCATGCCCATAAAAAAGCTGAAATAAACAAGATTTCAAATAGTTAAATAGAAATTTATTTAAGGGAGACTTTCTATGACGAACCTATTACAAGAAGATCATCGTTCACAGATACTGGCTTCAGGTTTAGATCAGGACTCCGTGACAACATGGATCAACGCTGTAGAATCCATTGATTTACAAAATACTCTCGAAAGTGATGCGGTAGAGGTTGGCACACTCATCCAACAAGGATGGGATTTTTGCAATAGGCTCCCTTTTAAAACCAAGCGAAATCCTGAAGAATTGGCAGCGGGAGAATCTTTGGTGCATTTAATCACTTCTATAAACCGGAATTTTTGTCGTACTTACCGTGATGGACTTTATCAAAATTTAACAGACAATTATTCTCGGTTTGTAAGGGTGGAGGACATCCTGAAGAAAGGAGCAGAGCTTTGGCCTGGGATTTTGCCGAGCAAACAAGAACTCGAAAAAGAAAAAGAACGTATGCAGGCAGATAAAGATGGGTTAGAGCGTCTCCAGGGAATTTTCTTGTCTCAAATATTGTCGGAACAAAAATCAGGAATTCATATGCTACAGGCGATGCTCCGTCCTAGAACAGAATCATTAGAGCTTTTGACAGATTTCCAACGTGATGGGGTTTTAGAATTGAACAACGCTCGAATAGAAGTTATAGATGGGGCGGGTTTCATTGAGGTCCGCCATACACGCTATCTCAATGCGGAAGATGATGTCAGCTATCATGATCAAGAAATAGCTGTTGATCTAGCCCTTCTCCATCCGGGTATCAGCATGGGAGTGTTGCGAGGAGCGAAAGTGGATCATCCACGGTATAAGGGGCGCCGTGTATTTAGTGCAGGAATTAACCTAACTAAGATTTATCATGGAAAATTAGACTTTATTTTCTATGTGGCTCGGGATTGGGGGATGGTTAATAAGTTTTGTTATGGCCTGGCCGGAGATGGGCCTTGGGAAGAAACCAATCCGGAAAACACTCATGAAATTCCGTGGATTGCCGCTGTGGATAGTTTTGCTATTGGAGGTGGATGCCAGATTTTACTGGTGATGGATTATGTGATCGCTGAAGCCGGTTCTTATTTTAATCTCCCTGCTCGGAAAGAAGGTATCATTCCAGGAGCTGCCAACATGCGACTGGCCCGTTTTCCAGGAGAGCGCATGGCCCGTCAAGCGATCATGTTTGATAAAACTTTTTACGTAGAAAGCCCAGAGGCGGCCGGGTTGATCAACGAAGTGGTACCACGAGATCAAATGGATACAGTCATTCAAAAAACTGTGGACAATGCTTTAATCTCTGGAATGGTCAGTGCTGCCGGAAATCGCAAAGCTATCCGCAGTCAGCAGGAGACGCTAGATGGTTACCGCAATTACATGGCCCTTTATATCGAACTCCAAGCTCAATGCCATTTCAGTAGCCAATTGATCTACAACTTAGAGAAACATTGGAATGCAAAGGAAAAAAGATTATAAATTTTAGATGATCATAAGATGAGCCACTCATGAGAAAATCCGATCCGGGGTGCCACCAACCGACTGTAATTCAAACGTTATTTTTCATACCCTGACAAGATTAGTACAAAGTGGCCGAAGTTATGATTAACCCCGATTTTTCGTTTTAAGATCTTTGCTACTCAGCTTTCACCCGATACCATGCCGCCACCATGCAGGGCAGAACAAACAGGGTCAGAATCGTGGCACCCAAAAGCCCGCCGCCAATGCTTATGGCCATGGGAGCCCAGAATTTGTCCAGGGCCAGGGGTACCATCCCCAAAATGGTGGAAGCCGCTGTGAGCATGATGGGCCTGAATCTGAACACCGTGGCCTTGATAATGGCATGGTAGCGACTCTCTCCGGCAGCCACCTGGAGGTCAATCTGGTCCATGAGGATCACCGAGTTGCGGATGATAATGCCGGACAGGGCCAGAATGCCGAGCTGGGATAGAAACCCCATGGGCATGTTGAAAATCAGAAGGGAGGCAATCACTCCCATCAGCCCTAAAGGCGCCGTCAACAGGGTCAGGATCATGTTGGAGATATTCTGCATCTGGATCATCAGAAGGATCACAATAATCATGGTCATTACCGGCACCATCTCCAGGATATAGCCCGTGGCTTTTTGACTTTGTTCTGAAAGACCGCCGATATCAATGGAATAACCTACAGGAAGGCTTTCACGGATAGGTTTCAGGGCTTCATACACGTTTTGGCTGGCATCGTTGCCGGTGACGCCTGCCATAGTGTCTGCCTGCACCGTAATGGTGGGCAAAAGGTTGCGTCGCCATATCAGGCCTTCTTCCATGCCGAAACGGATATCGGCAATTTGCGATAGAGGAATGGTTTTGCCCTGGCCCACATGGATGGGAAGTGTCCGGATATCATCCAGGGACTGCCGGTCGCCGGCAGACAGCCGCAATACGATATCAACGGTTTTATCCCTTTCTCTGAATTCACTGACCGGAATGCCCGAGAGCTCGGACTGAATGGCCAGGGCCAGGTCGGAACTTGTGATTCCAAGGGCTCTGGCTTTGTCCTGGTCCACGTTTAATTGAAGTTTTTTGGTCTTTTCATACCAGTCTAAATTGATTTTTTTTAAATCCGGGTCTGCGGCCATCACATCCCTGACCCGGCCTGCAATCTGCCGCACCTTTGCATACTCGTTTCCTGATACGCGCAGCATCACAGGGTAGGGCTCCGGCGGTCCCATCTGGAGGGTCTGCAGATGCCCCCGGACATTTGGGAAGGCGTTGTCCAGAAGTTCCTGGATTTGTTTTTGAAGCTGTTTTCGTTCATTAAGCCCCTTGGCTACAATGATGAACTGGGCAAAATTGGGCTGGGCCATAACCGGTTCAAAGGTGAGAACAAATCGCGGTCCGCCGGATCCCACATAACAGGCAAAGTGATCAATATTCGGATTACCGGAAATGGCATTGATAAAGGCCTTGGCCTGCCTGTCCGTGGCCTGTATGGAGGCCCCTTCGGGTAACGTGAGATCCACCACTAACTCCGGGCGCACGGAGCCGGGAAAAAACTCTTTCCTGGCATATTTAAAACCGTGCAGGGCAAAAACAAAACCCGCGGCGGTGAGAATCAGCACTACATACCTGAACCGCAGGCACCAAACCAGAATCCGCCTGAACACCCGGTAAAAGGCTTTATCATAAATGTCCCTTTCTCTTTCTCCTTCTTTTGTGGGACGGGCCTTGATCAGATAAGTCCCGAACAGCGGGGTCACCATGACTGACACCACCCATGAAATGATCAGGGACAGGCCGATGACCGGGAAGATGGTCCTGCAGAACTCCGAAGAAACGCCATTTGCAAAACCAATGGGGATGAAGCCTGTACAGGTGGTAAGCGTCCCGGTGAGCATGGGAAAAGCTGTAACGGTGTAGGCAAAGCAGGCCGCCTTTATCTTGTCCCACCCCTGTTCCAGTTTTACGGCCATAATCTCTACGGAGATCACGGCATCGTCCACCAGAAGACCCAGGGAGATAATCAGTGCACCTAAAGAGACCCGGTGCAGGTCAATGCCTGCCATTTTCATGGAAAGAAACGTGGCGGCAATCACCAGGGGGATACAAAGCGCCACCACCAGACCCGAACGAAGGCCAAGGCTTAAAAAGCTGACCACAAGAATAATGGCAATGGCTTCGGCCAGGGTTTTGACAAATTCATTAATGGCGTCTTTGACCACCATGGGCTGGTTGGCCACCTGGTGGATGTCAAACCCTAAAGGCATGTTCTGCTTGATCCGTGTGAAGGCCGCTTCAAGGTCCCGGCCCAGCTTGAGAATATTGTCCCCATCTTCCATGGAAACGGCAATGCCGATGGCAGGTTTTCCGTTGTAATACATTTTGGGTTCGCTGGGGTCTGCATAGGCCCGCCGGATCGCGGCAATATCCCCCAGCCGGAAGGTACGCCCCAGCACCCGGATGGGAAGTTCCCGCAGGGCTGCAATATTGTCAAACAGGCCTGTGACCCTGATAAACACATTGTCCGTGGCGGTTTCCAGCATGCCCGACGGGGTCACGGTGTTCTGTTTTTGGATAATAGCGGCTACAAGCAGGGGGTCGATACCCATGCGCGCCAGTTTTTTGCTGTCCATTTCAATATATATTTTTTCCGGCTGAACCCCTTCCAGTGTCACTTTTTTAACGCTGTTGATCATCAGAAGGTCCTGGCGGATCTCTTCGGCCTTTTCCCGCATCTGTTCGTAGGAAAAACCGTCTGATGTCAGGGCATAAATATTGCCGTAAACATCATCAAATCGATCATTAAAATAGGGGCCTAAAATGCCTTTGGGCAGATCATCCACCATGTTGTTGACCATGTTGCGCACCTCAAGCCAGGTGGGTCGAATGTTGCTTGAATGCACGGTGTCCTTGATGTTGACATAAATGACCGCTGTCTGGGGCCTGGAATAGCTTTCAAGGTAATCCAGACCCGGGATATCCTGCAGTTCCTTTTCAATTTTATCCGTGACCTGCTGTTCCATCTCGGTTGCCGTCGCACCGGGCCAGCCCACGCCGATGATCATCTGGCGTATGGTAAAATTGGGGTCTTCCATGCGCCCCATGCCCTGGTAGGCATAGATGCCCGCCACAGCCGTTAAAATAATACAAAACCAGATAAGCTGCCGGTGGTTCAAGGACCATTGGGTTAAATTGACGTGTTTCATTGTATCATTTATATCTTTTTGTAAAACCTGATGGTGTTTTTACCGGCATTTTTGGCTTTATACATTGCTTCGTCTGCCCATTTAAGAATTTCATCAGGACCTGCAATTTCATTACCTGCAAAAACAGCGACACCAATACTGGCCGTACAAATATGCTTAATATGGGCTACCTTGCCCCCATCCTGGTCAAGGCTTATCTCGTAAGGTTTGGAAACAGCGGCAAGAATCTTTTCAGACACCTGGGTTGCCTGTGTTACTGCCTGCCGGCTTTCTTTGTCCAGAATAGTGAGCAGGATAACGAATTCATCACCACCAAGACGTGAAACCGTATCCATCTTCCGTACCACATGTGTAAGGCGTTTTGCGACTTCAATCAGCAACAGATCTCCGGCCTTATGGCCCCATGTATCATTTAACGGTTTGAAATTATCGAGATCAATATATATCAGGGCATTGTGGTTTGCCGTTCTTTCACTTTGTGCTTTGATTTTTTTAATACGATCCTCAAGCAGGCGACGGTTGGGAAGCTGCGTTAAGACGTCTAAAAACGCCATTTGCCGGATTTTTTCTTCTGCTTTTTTCTGTTCGGTAATATCTTCAGAAATGCCAAGCAATCGTTCTATATTGCCCTGTTTGTTTTTGATCGGGACGAGCCGTGCACTGAAGATCGGGTTCTTTTTTCCTCTTGCCTTAAATTCAAATTGACAAACGTTGCCCTCGTATGCTTTGTCAAAAATGCGGTTCACACGCAACGTTTCCGTTTCATCAATGATTGTCTTGTAGTCCATTCCAAGAATTTCTTCTTCGCTGGCCGCCCCGATCATTTTTAACCCAGCCGTGTTCATAGAAATAATTCTCCCCTGCAGATTCAATTCATGAATGCTGATTGGTGCATTTTCTACAATCATACGAATCTGTTTTTCACTCTTTTGCAGGGCAATATTTTTTTTTCTCAGATCAATATGCAATTTGACCCTTGCAAGCACTTCTGCCTGATGGAAGGGCTTGGTAATATAGTCAACTCCTCCCGCTTCAAAACCGGCTATTTTATCTTCGACGTTGTCGAGAGCGGTCATGAATATTACAGGGATTTCATGGAGCATTTTATTGCGTTTGATTCGCCGACAGGTTTCAAAGCCGTCCAAACTGGGCATCATGATATCCATGAGAATAATGCTCGGCTGAAACCGCTCCAGAATCTGCAGGGCCCGTTCACCGGAATCTGCTACACGGGTTTTGAAATCGTGCATTTTAAAAAAAGAAAGCAATACCTTAATATTATTCGGCTGATCATCCACCAAAAGAATTGTCGACTCCATGTGGCTCCTCGTTATTTCTTCAAATATTGATCCAACAACCGCTCAATCCCATTGAACTGGATATCGTTTGTAAGTTCCTGTAACCGCTTTGAGAATTCTCTATAACGCCCGGATTCTGTTGTTTCGATCTCCTGGGCCGTGTCGGAAATCGCATCAAGATTACCATCAAGCAAATAATTCCACAGTTGCTCTAATACTTCCTGTGGTGGTGCAACGATATCTTCATCGCTTTCCAGTGCTTCTATATGACATTTGAGAGAGAGATTCAAAATGTCGGCAACCATCTGAATTAAGTCCTGCTTCACAAACGGTTTTGGCAAAAATCCGTCAAAACCGGACGCGTAGCATTTCTCTTTAAGATAGTCCTCACCTGCCATGGAAGCAGTAATTGCAATAACGGGTATTTTAGCGCATCGTTCATCCTCGCTGAGCAACTTGACGCCCATAAATCCGTCAACACCCGGCATTCGCAGATCCATAAACACAAGATCCGGTTGCACTTCTTTACATACTGATAAAGCTTGCCCTCCATCTTTGGCCTCTGAAACGACAAACCCAAAAGGTTCAAGCGTGTCTTTTAACACAACACGATTACTGAACTGGTCGTCTACAATGAGTATCTTCTTTGATCCCGGCATTATGTCGGGAAAACTGTATAAAATACCGGGTTCACATTTTTGCAGCATTTCCCGATATTCTGAAGCAACGACAATGCTGAAAGTGAAACGGGTGCCGGGACCAAAGTCGGATTCGTTTTTGTCGTGTATCGGGCTTGTAAGGATAAGCTCGCCTCCCATAAGCTCGATCAGATTACGGCTGACAGTCAAGCCAAGGCCGGTTCCTTCGGAATATTTTAAACGCTCTCCAGCCTGTCTAAACGGCTCAAATACGATTTTCTGCTGTGATTTATCGATTCCCGGTCCTGAGTCTTCCACGATGAAGTTGAGTTTCGTTTTCCCTTCGCTCACGGTTTCTCCGTTGACCTGGAATGAACAGTATCCTTTGTCGGTAAACTTGACGGCATTTGAAAGAAGGTTAAGTAAAATCTGCCGCATCCTCAATTCATCACCGATAATAATGTCCGGCAGGTGTTGGCTGATTTCATGATAAAATTCAATGTTTTTACTGTCACTGCGCACTTTTATGAAATCATAAAGATGGGTAATAAACGCCTTGAGTTCTATTTCATTTGGTTGAATTTCCAACTTTCCGGCTTCTATTTTAGACAGGTCAAGCATGTCGTTGATCAGCATCAGCAGATGTTCTCCGGCATTTTGCATCGTTTGAATACCGGAGAGTTGCTTTTCCGTCAGTGTTTTATCATCGGCAAAAATTTGTGTGTACCCCAGTATGGCGTTTAACGGTGTCCGAAGCTCATGGGACATATTGGATAGAAAAACAGACTTACCGCGATTGGCTTCCTGTGCCTCAATCATAGCGGCCTTAAGTTTTTCCTCAGTCTCTTTTTGCCGGCTGATATCGGTGTGTGTGCCAAGCATACGCTCGGGGTTGCCTTGTTCGTCTCTTGAAACGATAACACCCCTGTCGAGAATCCATTTATAATTGCCGGCTTTGGTCCGGACTCTGTGACGATTGATAAAAATTTGTGTTCTTCCCTCAAAGTGCTCTGTGATGTCCTGCCTTATCTGTGGCATATCTTCAGGGTGAATCAACTTTTTCCATTCTTCAAGGGTTCCTTGGATTTCATGTTCTTTAAAGCCTAACATCTTTTTCCATTGTGGTGAAAAATAGACCTCCGACGTCTTCACATTCCAGTCCCACAAACCATCCCGGCTGCCTTCGATGGCAAATTTCCAGCGAAATTCACTGTCTGTCAAGGCCTTTTCTTTTTCAACCTGCTCGCTGATGTCTCTGATGGAGCTGTAGCTACAGTTCTGATTATCCAACACAACAGGAGTTGCGGTTATACCCACCGGAAATGTAGAACCATCTTTCCGGGTGTATTCTGCCTTGACCTCGACCTGCCTGTTTCCCGTGATTATGGAATGCAGCGTTTTGATTATCCAGCTTTTTTTATGAAATCTGTTGATGTCATAAAGTTTAAGTGTTTTCATCTCATCTGCGGTGTAACCCAGCATCTGTTGTATTTTTATGTTTGAATCAAGGATGGTTGCATCTTTGTCAATAATCAGGATACCATCAGAGGCATTCTGCATAAGCGTTTCAAATCTTGCTTTTTCAGCTTCTATAATTTTGTGTTGCTTTTTTAGGTGGTAGATGACGAACAGCGCCACAAGCATTAAAATGAGCAATGCGGTTACGATGTAAAGAAAATATATGTTGTAATTTTTTTCGATACGAAATCCACGGAGCTCATATTTATCAAAAATTCGGGTTGTTAAATCCGTCGGAATCGTTGCGATGGTTTTATTTATTATGGACAGCAGCAGCGGGTTTTTATCATGCACTCCCAGTGCATATTTTATTTCAGCTTTTTCAAATAAACCGTTTATTTTAAATTTCTGATAACCGTATTTTTGAATAATTCTGTCAAGAATTGGTTTAGGCGCTACATAGTGGACATTTTCATCGAAGCTGAGTTTTTCAAGAATACGATCCATATCGGAACTTACTTCGATGTCAAGATCCGGATATGCTTTTTTTAGCGCCTGTTTGAAGGATTCACAACGGACAATAAAGGTATGACCTTCAAAATCGCTGTCCTGATCAAAAAAAATACTTTTCAGATTGCCCATGGAAAGATAAATACTTCCGGCAAATTGGTCAGATCTCTTGATTGCGGGAAAAGGCGGTCGATCTGCTGGGATTACAGAGACAAAATCACATTTACCGCCGGCCACTTTCCGGCTGAGTTCTTCTCTATTACTTGTTGGGATCGCTTTAAATTTTACGTTCAGGTGTGCAGCGATTTCATTATAATAGTCTCCCATAACGCCGATCAGTTGTCCATTTTGAACCCCTGATATGGGGTACATATCGTTATAGTCACAAACGGTAAACGTTTTTTTGTTGTTTAAAAACGCGAGCTCTTCTCTGGTCATCATTTTTTGTTCTGCCGAAAAGTCTGCACCAAGCCATTTTTCGTGAAGGGCATAGAGCTGGCTGAATGGAATGGCCTGATATGATTTTTCCAGGATAGATTTGAGCAGTGGCTGATTTTTACCGGTAACCATGGTACTGATCTGAATCTTATCCGGAAGATACCCTTTTAGGACAAGGTTGTTGTAATTGCTTCGAAATATCATAAAACTCGCACTTGTCACCTCTTGAAGCGCAACGTCAGCTCTTCCCTGTGAAACCAGTTTCATCATGCCGTCTGCACCGTCTGCGTTGACAATTTTTATATCCTGGTATTTTTTCATATACTTTTCAGCAAGACCATAGCCATGATATGAAGCGATGGTTAGACCATTAAGACTCTTTTCATTAATATATTCCGGTCCGTCATTCCGGGTAAAGATACCAATTTGAAGATCCATCGGCGTCTTGGTGTAATGTAAAAATTTTTCTCTTGCTCCTGTTTTAATAAAACCAACACCGACATCAATCTTGTTTGTCCGCAACATTTCAAGTTGGGTCTTCAGCGGGAGTGTTTCGGTAAATTTAGGGGTTAGGTTTGCACGTTCAAATACTTGCCTGACAATATCAACCAAATAACCTTTGGGTTCTCCAAACTCCACATAGATATAGGGTGGAACATGGTAAGTGCCTACTTTGACTTGGGGATGTTGCTTAATCCACGCTTTTTCCTCAATGGTAAAGTCGAGACAGTTTTTCTTTTTTGGGATCATTTCCCATTTTAATTTTAGATTATCCAAATCTTCCTGGCCAATGGCGTCGTATGCTTTGTTAATAATAGAAAAAAGCGTTGGCTCATTTTTACTGACGGCAAAATGCATGGTAAGATCAAGCTTGTTCTCGTCTTCAAGCAGATAGACGCCAAGGTTTTTTTCAAAAAGATAAGACGTATTGATAAGGTAGTTTACAACAGAATAATTTTCGATAAAGGCATCAATTTCGCGATTTACCAGCGCTTTGAAAAGTTCTTGAAGATTTAAATAGTATGTTACATTCTGATACGGATAATGCTTTTTAAAAAAGCGGTCGAAGACAGAACCCTTTTGCACGCCAAGAGTGCCGTTTCCGATTTCGTTAATACGGGTATACTGTTTAAAGCTGGCCAGTCCCGTCAACATGCTCAGGGTTTTTTTGCGGCTGAAGAGATAAGTTTTTTGTCGCTCCTCGCTCTGCACCATGTTGCCGACGATGTCAACGTCACCGTCTTTTAACATCTGCATATGCTCAGCCCAGACATACCCCTGAATAAACTCAATTTTTACACCTATACTGTCAGCAAGCATTTGCGCAAGATCTATCAGGTACCCTTGCGGTATTGAATTTTCTATAAAATTAAAGGGCTTCCAGTTTTTATGGGTCGGCATTCGCAGCACTTTTTTTTCCTGAAGATAGTTTTTTTCCTCAGGGGTCAGCCCCAGCCTTTCTGCAACCTCATTGTCTGCATGTTGTGCAAATACAACCCCTGAACAGAAAAATATTTGAAACAAAACAAGAATAAAACACACCAGTTTAATCTGTTTTTTAGATTTGCATTTTGCGCCAACAACTGTATTTATTATTTCCATTTTCACGTCAGCTATCAGACAAGCCGTCCTTTATTGTTTCCATGGCTGTTATTTGCCTTTATTGGCCTGGGGATTGGATTCTAACCTGCTGCCCTTCCGAAAGTTTGTGTACGCCGGTGGTGACAATTTCATCGCCCGGAAACAGGCCCTCAATGACCTGGATATCTTCGCCGTATCCGGCCTTTCCCAGCCTTATTTTCTGCAGCCCGGCCCTGTGATTTTTGACCACCCATACCATAGGTATATCGCCGGTTTGATAGACAGCGGACAGCGGGATAAAGATCCGGCTGCTGCCGGCCTCATGTATGGTGCTGATCGCAGACGCCGTCATGCCCAGCCGAATCGTGTCCGGGGGATTGATAAGCGTAATGCGGGTCTTGTAGGTCCGGGTAACGGGATCTGCCACAGGTGATACATACCGGACCTGTCCCTGCACCGCCAGGTCGGGTAGTGCCCAGAAACTGATGTGAAAAAGGGCGCCTGGGCTGAATTGTGCCACCTGGTTCTCGGGCACAAAAATTTCAACCTCCTGCTGGTCTCCCTTGGCCATGATGACCACGGGCCTGCCTGCAGCCACCACCTGACCGACTTCTGCCCGGACATCAAGTACCACACCGTTATCGTCGGCGTTAAGATTGCAATAGTTCAGTTGGTTTCCGGCCTGGGTAAGTTGAGCCCGGGCCTGTTTTAATAGAGCCTTGGCTGATTCTGCGCTGTTCTGGTACCGGTCAATCTCAGCCTTGCTCATGTAATCCTGTTCATAAAGGGCATTAAAGCGATTGAGCAGGTCAGCGGCCAGTTTATATTGACTTTCGGCCGCATCCACCTGGGCTCTGGCAGCCGTCACCGCCTCTTTGATATCCTTGGGGTCCACTTGCATGAGCAGGTCACCTGCCTTCACCCGGGTGCCGGTCTCCACATGGCGGGCAATTACTTTGCCCGGGATCCGGAATCCCAGGGCGGTCTCGTAACGTCCCCGGACCTCTCCTGAAAAGCGGTGCACCGGCTGGGTGTCCCGGGCGGAGATGGTTATGCTGGTGACAAGGGGGGCAGGCTCCAAAGAGGCATTTTTGCCCTCATGTGCCGGCAGGTTATCACACCCGGCTGCGGTCAGTACGGCCAGAACCGAGAGACCCAGGGCCCTTATAAAATATATTTTTTTGTCTTGTATCATCTGGGGTTACTCCTTTCCCATGGCGCGTTCCAGTTCAGCGATGGCAATGTTATACATACTTAAGGCGTGAATATAATTGGTTTTTGCCCGAGTCAGGGACACTTCGGCATCTAGCCGTTCCAAAGAGGTGCTCAACCCCACCCTGTAGCGGGTCCGGGCGGCATCCAGGGCTTCTTGGGCCGTATCCAGGGATTTTTGGGCAACATCAATGGATTTTTGGGCGGCCTGGGCATCTTGGTATGCTTTCTCTACCTCCAGACGAATACCCCTGAATAGTTGATTTTTTGCGATCCGGGCCTTTTCAAGATTCCGGGCGGCCTGGGCCTTTTTATGGGTGGTACGGCCGCTGTCAAACAGATCAATGGCGGCCACAATGCCGATCTGAGCGGAAGGATCTTCATTTTCAGGTTCATACTTGTGGGCTTCCCCGACCAGAACCAGGGTGGGCAGACGGTCGCTTTGGGCAATGGTGATCTGCGCTTTTGCCATCCGGATTTGTGCATCCACCGCGTCGATTTCCGGCCTGTTTTTAAGACCGGTCTCAATACAGGTTCCAAGATCCAGTGGCATGGGCAGGGTCTGGGGGGCATCATCATAGGTGTAGCGGGTATCCATATCCACGCCGAGTACATAATTTAAAGAGGTCTGGGCAAGATCCAAATTATTATGGGCATACAACTGCTGCTGTTTTAAATCCGCCAGTTTTTCCTCGGCCCGCAAAAGATCCAGTTTGGGAACAATTTTCTGGTCATGGTAGGCGGTTGCCTCTTGGACATGCCCGGTCATGCTCTCCACAGCTTCGTCCATGGCGCCGGCCATTTGCCGGCTCAGGATCACGGTATAAAATGCTTTTCTGGCAGACAACGCCAGGTCATTGTCGGATGCATCCAGGTTTCTTCGGGCATTTTCCAGGTTGGCCTGGGCCAATTGACGGGTGGCGGTCAGTTTATTTCCCGTATACAGCGGCTGGGTCACTTTAATCTGTCCGCCGTAATAGGTGCGGTTGTCACTGGGCAGGCTTACTTCCGGCACCAGGCTGGAATTTATGGCAGACAGGGCATTATTCAGACGTGCCAGGCCCTGGCTTGCTTGAACAATGCTGGGCGGGTCATCATACTGGTAAAGGCCTCCCTGAAGTGTCACGGTGGGTCCGAATTCGGCCTGGGCCCTGGCAAGGCCTTCATCAGCAATCTCCACATCCTTTGCTGCCATACGCCGCTGCAGGCTGTTTTCAAGGGCGATCCGTACAGCCCGGTTCACGGTCAGCCGCTCCTGGGCCCGGCATGTTCCCGCCAGGCATAACAGGGTCAGCACAGCGGGTATAAGGGCCATGGCCCTAAGAAAAAAAAATGACCGGGTTACGGGTATGGTCTTATCCATGTTTGACCTCTTATAATTCAAAGGAAAATTGGGGGTGATAGTGGTCTTTTGCGATCAATTGAGTTCTTTCTACAGCTGGAGTGTTAAGGTCCATAATCAAAATAAACCCTTTCATATGTTTTGCCTTTTCATCCGTCTTCTTGGTTGTGACAATGAGCACATATTTCAATATGCTCCCGTTGCCACGCCTTGAATACGAATGAAAATTCTAACCCATATTTTGGAAGGTTTTATTCCGATCATCGGCCTAAAGCATAAACTCCGGGGCGCAAGGGTGAAATCACCTGGGGTACAAACTGGTCAAAGCTCTTGTTGTCCGATGGGGTTTCTGATGTTTCCAAGGCTTCCATGATTTCGTTTTTCACCGGCTGGGTAATATAGTTCAAAAAAATTAACCTTTTGTTTAAAATAACCAGTTGGTTTATATTTGTCCAGAAGGTAGAGAAATAAGAGCCTGTTTATGGGTAAAGGGGTAAATATAAATGAGTCTTAAAAAAGATATTCAAGCCAGAATAATTCATGCCGTTGAAACCGTAAGGCAAACCAATCCCATGGCAGGATCTGTTACCAACACGGTAACCATAAACTTTGTGGCCAATGCTCAACTTGCCGTGGGCGGTTCGGCAGCCATGGTGTATTTGCCGGATGAAGCCCAATCCCTGGCCCAGGCAGGTGGTGCCGCCTACATAAACCTGGGTACCCTTACACCAGTCTATGAAAAAACGTTGCCGGCCATGGCAAAAATTTTGCGTGAAAGCGGGAAACCATGGGTCCTGGATCCTGTAGCCATCGGCATCGGCGATCTTCGCACCCGGCTTTTGTTGGCACTTAAACCATATAAGCCAAGTATCATCCGTGGAAATGCCTCTGAAATTATTGCCCTGGCCGGGTTATGGGGGTTGGCCGGCGGAACTGGGACATCCAATGTCCGTGGGGTAGATTCCCAGGATCCGGTGAGCGCGGCTAAAGATGCGGCCGTGGCTTTGGCCGGATGGACAGGCGGGGCTGTGGCCGTTTCGGGTAAGCAGGATTTGATTACCAATGGTTCTGTCATAGCCTTTTGTTATGGCGGTTCGCATTTTATGGAAAAAATTACTGGATCAGGCTGCTCTTTAGGTGGTGTCATGGCTGTCTATGCCACTGCGGCATCCGGGTTTATCGCTGCATTGACAGGTGCGGCGGTTTATAATCTGGCCGGTTGTCGCGCCGCAGAAAAAACAGATGGTCCGGCAAGTTTTCAGGTTCACTTTTTGGATGAATTGTATAAAGCAAAGCCCAAGGAAATTGCAGACAACCCATTTGATATTGAGGAAATTTAATATATGAATACATTGGTTTCAGTGTCCATATCACCCAGCGGAACAGGAGATGAGCTTAGCAGGGACGTTGCACAAGTCATAAAAATTATAAAAGAATCAGGTCTTAAAAATCGAACGAATTCCATGTTCACGGAGATCGAAGGCCCCTGGGATGACGTGATGAAGGTTGTAAAAGACGCAACATTTGTACTTGCCGAAAAAGGAATCCGTACGGGCGTTGTGTTGAAAGCGGATATACGGCCCGGATTTACGGACATGATGACGTCCAAAGTGGATAAAGTTAATCATATTTTAGAAGAGTTGGATACGTATGAGAAATAAACTGGATGTTTCAGCATATTTTGTGGTGGGACCCGAGAATACCAAAGGCCGTCCTGTTGCGCCCATTATCCGGGATGCGGTCGATGCCGGTGTTACATGTGTGCAAGTCCGGTCAAAAACAGCGTCTGCCAGGGAATTAATCGAACTGACCGGACAGGCCTCCGGGGTGATCACGCAAACCGGCAAATCCGGCATTGTGACCCTGTTGGTGAATGATCGTCTTGACGTGGTTTTGGCAGCAAAAAAACAAGGCATAAAAGTTGACGGTATCCATGTGGGCCAATCGGATATCCCCGTGGATGTCTGCCGGGAATATTTAGGTCCTGACGCCGTTGTCGGCTTATCCGCCAGGACCCATGAATTGTTTGAGTACATAAAACATGCAGATGTCAGCCTGATTGACTATTTTGGCGCAGGCCCTTTGCATGAAACAAAGACTAAGCCGGACAGCGGGCTTGATGTGGACGGAAAAAGAATTACAAGAAGCATTGAAGATATTAAAACGCTTGCAAGACTTAGTTCAATTCCCGTCGTGGTTGGCGGCGGCGTTAAACTTGCCGACATCCCCTCGCTTGCCCAGACAGGCGTTGCCGGTTTTTTCGTTGTATCTGCGATATCTGAAGCAGATAATCCCGGGGATGAAGCAGCAAGCCTGGTTAAAACCTGGAATAGCAATAAGAGGTAATATTGAATAAAGGAAGCAAAATGAATATTGACGAGATTTACATTCAACTAAAAGACGCCTTAAAAGCAGAAATTGTTCGTCACGACCTGGCAGACAAAAGAATTGACATCAAATGCAAGCCCTTGTCCGTAGAAGAAGCCATCGGCACCCCGGATCATGATGACTACCCCATTGTCAAAGGCAAAGAGGTGATGATGGCAGCAACATTTAACGGGGCTGTGGGGCAGGCGTTTACGGACGAGTATACGGATATCTCTTTATCCGTAGACGGACTGCTTGAAACGGATCACACAAAAACCAATGAACGGGCAATTTTTATTGCAGGGCTTAATGCGGTTTACAGATCCTTGGCGCTTTGTGAAAAAACAGTGCATTGCAAAGATAAGGAACCGGTGGCGTGTGCCGATAATTTGATTCAGCAGCCGCAGTTTTCAGGAAAAAAGATTCTTCTGGTCGGGCTTCAGCCAAGATTTCTGGAATATCTTGCCGGACAGAACACGATGCGGGTTCTGGACCTTGACCCGGATAACGTGGGCACCGAGAAATTCGGTGTACGCATAGAATCAGGGGAAGACTTAGTGGACGGCCTTGACTGGTGTGACATGATATTTGCCACCGGGTCCACCATTGTGAACGGCACCATTACTAATTTTTTGAACTGCGGAAAACCTGCCGTGTTTTTCGGGGTGACCATCAGTGCTCCGGCCAAGATTTTGGGACTTTCAAGCTATTGCCATTGCGGGCATTGAGGCATTTGTCCGGACAGGCCTTATGTTTAAAGTCGCATTGAGTATTTTATTTTACCATCAAGGACATGAAGAGCATGAAGAATATATACCGGGAAATTAATCTTCATGTCCTTCATGCTCTTTATGGTTTTACTTCAAAAAGCATCTTACACTTTTTATATGAAAGTCACAATAACTTGCTAAATTACTTTCATTTTTTGTTGTGGGTTGAGTCTGGGTGTTGATAGACCAGGTCAGCCCATGGCTGTTATTACATTGGAATGAAACCTTTAAGAAAGGGGGATAAAAAATATGGGTGAGAACCAATTGATTATTCGGTGTACGAAATGCGGTGCAAAAAACCGGGTGCCTGAAAACAGGATGTCGGAAAGCCCCAAGTGCGGCAAGTGCGGAACAATTTTGCCTCTTGAAATTTTTGATGCCCCCGTGAACGTTACGGATGCCGACTTTGACCGGGAGGTCATGCAATCATCCCTTCCGGTGCTGGTGGACTGCTGGGCCCCGTGGTGTGGTCCCTGCCGGGCTGTGGGCCCCATCTTGGACGGTCTGGCAAAAACTTACCGGGGGCGGCTTAAAATTGCCAAGATAAATGTGGATGAAAATCCTATGACCAGCTCAAAATACCGCATTCAAAGCATTCCCACCATGCTTTTCATGAAAAACGGCAGCCTGGTTGACCAGGTCGCAGGGGCCTTGCCTAAAGAGGCGTTAGAGGCCCGGATAAAATCATTTATCTGATCCGACGCCTGCCGGAATTTATCCGGCAGGCCCGTTTTATGGCTTTCACGATAGGAATTCAATTTGATTTTAAATTGTTAGGCATTTACCGGGACAATTTTATCTATGGTTGTTGCCAGTTCATGATTGTCCATGGCCATGTCGATATCATATTCAATTTGAAGCATTACCCAGTATGACGGGGACAAGCCAAAGTATTTTGAAAGCCGTAAGGATGTGTCTGTGGTAATACTTCTTTTCCCATTGACAATTTCAGATATCCTCATCTGGGAAACACCGATATCTTTTGCCAATTTATATTGAGTCAGTCCGTAAGGTCTAATGAACTCTTCAAGCAGTATCTCCCCTGGGTGGACGGTAGGTATTTTTTTCATAGGAACCCCCATGATTAATGATAATCTGTGATTTCAACGTCATACGCATTTCCCTGTTTCCAGGTGAAGCAAATGCGCCATTGTTTATTTATCCTAATACTGTATTGCCCCTGTCTATCTCCTGATAGCTTTTAAAAATGATTAGACGGTGGGCTTCTCAAATCATTCAAAGATTGAGACATCTTCAATTTTCTGAATGCTGCTCGCTGCAGTTCATTTGACCATTTTTTTGAATAGATTCGGTCAAAAACATTTTGGGGATACTTATCCTTAAATTATTTGGGGCTCGTTCCTAAATTATATCATGCGCTCTCCGCATTTTTCTTAAATATCATATTAAAAATCACAACGAAGTTAAAATAACCTTGTAAAATTACATTAAAATTGTAATATTAACATTATAAAAAATGAATAACACCGGGGGGATTATGAAAAGAACAATTGATCAAAATTTAATCAATTGGAAAAATCAAACATTCAGGAAGCCGTTAATCCTTCGGGGGGCAAGGCAGGTTGGTAAAACTTTTTCCATTACTTATTTTGGCAAGACCTGTTTTGATTCCTTGATCAAACTGGATTTTGAGCGAGACCGGAGTATTCACAAAATTTTTGATCAGGATTTGTCGGCAAAAAAAATAATACAGGATATTGAACTTTTTTCAGGAATTAAAATTTTTCCCGGAAAAACTTTGCTCTTTTTTGATGAAATTCAAGAGTGTGAAAGAGCACTATTGAGTCTGAGATATTTTTATGAAGAAATGCCTGATTTGCATGTTGTTGCGGCAGGTTCAATGCTTGAATTTGCTTTGGGGCAAGTTTCTTTTCCTGTCGGAAGGGTCGCTTTTGAATGGATGGAGCCCATGACATTTTATGAGTTTTTAAATGCTGCCGAACACGATCTTCTGGCAAAGCAACTCCCCTGTATCTCAAATTTTGAACCTGTCAGTGAATTTGCACATCAAAAAATTATCGAACAATTAAAAATATATTTTTTAACCGGCGGTATGCCTGAAGCCATCAAACGGTATTGTCATACCGGATCCATTACAGATAGTTTTGACGTGCATGAACAGATATTTCAAGCATATCTTCAATCACTTATAAAATATTATAGAAGAGCCGATATTGACAGCCTTGATCACATAATGAGAATCATTCCGTCATTTGTCGGCAGCCAAATCAAATACACCCGGTTGGATCCCGAAAGACGGATTGAAAAAACAAAAACATCCCTTCAAATATTGGAAAAAGCGTTGATCGTTCAGATTATAAAATCCTCAAATGCGAACAACCTTCCTTTAGGTGCAGGTGTGTCAACCAAAAAAATGAAACCGCTTTTTTTAGATATCGGCCTGGTACAATACAGCAGTGGGATATCGGCAACTGATGTTGTCAGGGCCAAAGATTTATCCCATGTTTATCGAGGTGCCCTGGCAGAACAGTTTGTCGGTCAGGAGTTGCTGGCAGCCGGTGGTTCCGAATCCAAAAAAATGTATTATTGGGCACGAGATAAAAAAAGCAGTTCTGCAGAAGTCGATTATTTATATGTCCATGATGGCAATATATTTCCAATAGAGGTGAAAAGCGGCCCCAAAGGGAAATTGAAAAGTCTTCATCTTTTTATGCAGGAGCACCCGGATATTAAAACCGGGTATGTGATGTCACCGATTGTATTTGAAAAACAACGTGTCGACAATATAACTTTTATTCCCATTTACACCCGATTTGAGTAGCATTCTGATGCGACGAATCTTTTTTTGTGTTCCTTAAAATTCCTTTAAATTTCAAAAAAATCAGATCTGAACCTTGTGCCACGCCACCACCTGTTCGTAAGGAATGGTACCGCCAAAGATGTCCAGGGCTGAACCGATGGTCAAGTCCACACGGCCCCTGCCAAGGGATTTTACCCGGTCCAGGTCTGAAAACCGGCTTGCGCCTCCGGCATATGTGGCAGGGATGGGGCTGTTTTCTCCCAGCAATGTTACCAGTTCCTCCTGGATGCCCTGCATTTTGCCTTCCACATCCACGCCGTGGATTAAAAACTCGTCACAGAATGCGGACAAGTGTTCCAGAGTGGCCGGGGTTACCGCCTTTTCTGTGAACTTTTGCCAGCGGTCTGTCACAATCCAGAATTGTCCGTCCCTTTTCCGGCAGCTTAGATCCAGAACCAGGCGTTTTTTGCCCACGGCATTCACCAGGGTCTTGAGTTTGTCCATGTCCATGCGGCCATTGGAGAACACATAGGACGTGACAATAACATGGGATGCGCCTGCATCCAGAAAGGTGTGTGCATTTTCAGGATTAATACCGCCGCCCATCTGAAGACCAC
Organism: uncultured Desulfobacter sp.; assembly: GCF_963675255.1. GTDB lineage: Bacteria > Desulfobacterota > Desulfobacteria > Desulfobacterales > Desulfobacteraceae > Desulfobacter. The sequence continues at coordinate 5,031,331 of NZ_OY775937.1, read as the reverse complement.
CGGGGAAGGCTTGCAACGCTTCAAGGGCTGACTGGGTATTTCCAGGGCCAAGGGCAATGACATGGCCCCCGAAAAGCTGGTCTGACTGGTACATTCGTGCAAACTGTTCCGGGGTCCGGGTGCTTTCAAAATTGGTGACAAGGCTGGCCTGGGTTTTGTCGGACAGGGTGCCGCCCACAATCTGGACCACTTTGCCGTTTCGAAGATCAATGCAGGGTCGAAATTTCATATCATAAATCCTAAAAAATTATTTATTATCCGCTGGGATCGGCAATGTTTGAAAATCCGACAGAAGATTTTTGATGATCTCGGCTAATCCATGATTAAGGGCCTGGATATAAGCCTTGGGACTGGTGTCTTCGCCCAGGGGGATTTGCGCGGAATAGGTTTTTGACAGAACCGGTGTGAATCCCTCTTTGTTTAACCGGTCAAGATTAAGCGCCATGGTCACCACAGCCGATACCGCGGATGCATTGCGCTGGTCACGATAAAGCGCTGTGATTTTACCCCATAACTGGAAGATATCGTCCGGAATCCAGTTTTTGGGGGCCGGGGTAAACTGAGGCGAGTTGACAAGGACTTCAAGCATCACATCACTGATCATGCGGGCCGGTGATGTCATGTAGTGGTTATAATAATCCTGGGTAAACCGGTTTTGATCCACCCGGTAGACAAATCCCTCGCCCTTGAATTCCGGTGAAATGTCCAGGCGTTTGACCACCAACGGGGCCCCGGTTGACCGGTTGCGTTGACCGGCAGTGTCGTTGCAGTCTGCACAAAGTCTGAACATCTGTTTTTCCGTATAATGATTTTTAATACCGCATCCGGCAAAAAAGGCGGCAGCAGTTAAAATGCAGGTTATCATTATGAAAAGGGGCAAACGCGTTAAGGGATAAAGACTGTTCATAACGAATTATTTCTCCTTTCCTGATGTTGAGGCCTTAGGTGGGGCTTGCATGAGAATGCTGCCTGGGTACTCACGCAGCTCCCGGGTGAACTGGTTAAGGTTTTCAGTGGTATCCTCCAGGTTGCCGATTGTTTTTTCAATGACGTCAGCATTTGTCCAGATCATGTTTTCCAGTAACAGGGATGTTTTTTCAAGGCTGGCCAGAACCGTATCCATTTTATCGGACATTTCGCTTAATTTTCCTTCGTAACTTTGTTCCAGGTGAGTGGTCATGCGTTTGAAACTGCCTGATGCCGTATTGATATCTGCCAGGGTTTGTTTAATGGGAGCTTTTGCTGCATGAACAATCTGCTTTAAGTCTGCGACAGATGAGCCTGCATCCGCCAGAATCCGTTTAACCTGACCGGATGTCAGGATTTCGGCCAGGTCCCTGTTGGTCTGGCGAAGTTCTTTAAGCAGGCTTTCTGCCTGGGCCGACACCTTTGTTATATTAAGACTCTTGAGAAGGGCCGAAAGATCATTTTTCATCTCTTGGAGGTCCAGGGTACCCAAGGTTTCCATTACCTGGCTGATTCCATCCTTAACCTGTTTGATATTGCTGGACCGGGAAGGTACATAAATATTTTTCGGGGTCCAGGATATTTTAAGGTCATCCGGCCCGTTTTTTTTGTAATCGGTCTCCAGATATGCTGATCCGGTCAGGCCGTTAAAGGATAAAAATACGGAAAGCCCTTTTTCGACCGCTTTTTTCATGCGTTCTTCAGAACTTTTTCCGGTTTGCCCTACGTAACAGTCTTCGGACAGGGAAAAGGTGACCAATACGTAATTTGAGGCAATGTGGTAAACCTTTGTGGGGGTGGTAATGGATTTTACAGCGCCGATTTTTACCCCTTTGTATTTAACTTCCGATCCGATGTTCAGGCCCTGGACAGATTCGTTAAAATAAGTTTCGGCAAGGGGTTCCGTCTTGAAAAATTGGCCTGCACCAAAGGCAATAAGCATGGCCGCAGTCAGTGCAAAGGCCAGGATGACAAAAAGGCCGAGTTTGAAATAATTGGTTTTCTGGGTCATGGGTCGGGTTCCAAAGATTTTTTATGGGTTCCGGTTAAAAAAATTATATACATATGGGTTTGATGGATCTGCTTTGAGCTTTTTGGGATCACCCTGGGCAATGATGCCTTTTTCCTCTTTGCTCAGCATGATAACCCGGTCGGAAATGGTCAGAATGCTTTCAAGTTCATGGGTGACAATGACAAATGTGATTTTAAGGGAGCCTGCCAGTTCCAGAATCAGACGGTCCAGTTCGGCGGAAGTTAAGGGGTCCAGCCCGGCAGATGGCTCGTCCAGAAAGAGGATGGGCGGATCCAGGGCCATGGCCCTGGCAATGGCTGCTCTTTTTTTCATGCCCCCGCTCAACTCGTCGGGCAGAAGATAAAGGGCATGCCCCATGTCAACCAGATCGAGTTTGACCCGGGCAATGGCTTCAATGGCTTCCCGGGGAAGATCCGTGAACTCCATCAGGGGCAGCATGATATTCTCCAGCACGGTCATGGAGCCGAACAGCGCGCCGTTCTGGAACGCTACGCCAATGCCGGCAAGCAGACGGTTGCGCGCCTTTCCCCGGGCGGTTGTTATGTCTTCGTCATGGATGAAGACCTGGCCGGACACCGGCGGCACCAGGCCGATCATGTGTTTGAGCACCGTGCTTTTACCGCAGCCGGACCCACCGAGAATAACAAACACCTCACCACTTTGGATATCAAAGTTGAGATCTTCCATAATGGCGTTGTTGTTGTACCCGGCAAACAGGTGCCGGACATTGATAATCGTTTTGTTCATATGCCCAGATAAAAGTAAATTATGGAAAAAACGCCGTCAAAAACAGCAATTAAAATAATGGAGGATACCACAGCCCTTGTGGTCGCATCGCCCACGGCAGAAGGTCCCCGCAATGTCTGATATCCCCGGATGCAACCGGTGGCGGCAATGAGAAGACCAAATACAAAACATTTGACAAGGCCGCCGGCAAGATCCTCCCAGGAGACAAATCCAACCACCTGGTTGTAATAGGCAATGGGTGGGTAGCCAAAGGAAAGAATGACAACCATGCCGCCAATGATGCCCACAAAATTGGAGAAAACCGTGAGCAGCGGTGTGATCAGGGTAGCGGCAATGACCCTTGGTACGATGAGAAACCTGACTGGCTCCATGCCCATGACAGTGAGCGCGTCAATTTCTTCGTTGATCTTCATGGTGCCGATTTCTGCGGCAAAGGCGGATGCGGAGCGGCCGGCCAGCACAATGGCGGTCATCAGGGGCCCAAGCTCCCTGATCATGCCAATGCCGATGAGGTTGGCCACATATATTTCCGCGCCGAACATACGCATGGGAATGGCGGCCTGGAATGCCATAACCAGGCCTACGATGAATGAAATCAGTGCCACAATGGGCAGTGCGTTGACCCCGGAGCGTTCCGCCACCATCCAGGTGTCGGCCCACCGGACACGGCTTGGATTTTTTAAGCACGAAAACAAGGCGACCGTGATCTCTCCAATCATGGTGATAAACATTTTGGTATCTTCAAGGGAGGTGGCCATATTTTTGCCGGTTTTTTCAATGTAGGATACCTTCGGCGGCGGGGATAATGCCTCGTTTTTTGATTTTTGGGACAGATCCAGAAGAGGGGCGAACTCTTTTTTGACGCCGGTCACGAAGTCGGATTGTTCTGCCGGCGTGCTGCCCGCCAGACGGCTTAAATGGGAGATAAAGGTGGCACCAGCCATGTCCATGTAATCAACGGATTCAAGGTCTATCCGGATTTTTCCCTGGCCTGTTTTTTTAACCGTTTTAACTGCGGTATCCCATAACCGGGCCACACCCTGGGCATCCAGACGTCCTGAAAAAAGCATTACCGTTGTCTGGCTTACGGTTTCAATGTTTAGCTCGGGCAAAGTTTCCCCTTGTCCTTTAACTCTTTTTTTTCATAAGCTTTTTGGCACCATGTGTCACAGTTCCAGGATTAAATCATATTTATATCAGGGAATCAAGGCGTCATAAAACGAACCACAGATCCATCACAGATAATATACTTTTGCTTGACAAAAAGCGTTCCCCCATCCTAAAAGTGAATTTAGACAAAATGCAGCCATTTGAATATTATGAGAAAATTGAACATGGTCTATTTTCTCGAATAAAAGAGTATATCACAAAGGATTCCTGACAAGACAAGTTTCTAATACTACCCGAAAGATGCCGTATGACTTTTGGAGGCATGTTTGCTTCTATAAAAATTGCCTGGCAAGGACAAGGCAAGGCCCAACCGTCTTTCTTTTTTTAAAGGAACCCCTGTGATAAAACATCTGAAGTATATGCGGATTGTGCAGTCATCCCCCAAAGCCATTCGCTGCACCCTGGTCGCATTGGTGTTGATTTTCAGCTGTAATGCGGCCAATGCGTCAGACAAAATATCCCTGCAGTTGGCATGGAAGCATCAATTTCAATTTGCTGGCTACTATGCAGCACTCCATAAAGGTTATTACCGCCGGGTCGGACTTGACGTTTCTATCGTTGAAGGCGGTGTCGGTAAGTTTGCCAGAGAAGAGGTCCTCAACGGTCGTGCCCAGTATGGTGTTGCCGGAGCCGAACTGCTTTTGCACCGTAAAGATGGTGCTCCTTTTGTCGTACTGGCACCTGTTTTTCAGCATTCGCCCTCAATTCTTTTAGTCAGAAAAGATTCGGGCATCATTAACCTTCAAGGGCTTATCGGCAAAAAAGTGATGCTGCTTCCCGGGTATAAAGACGCCGATATACTGGTGGCCTTTTTGAACGAAGGTATATCGCCTGCTAACTATCAGCGACTCGATCAGTCCTATAACCTTGAAGACCTTATCAAAAAGCGGACCGACGCAGTTAGCGCCTATGTGACCAACGAGCCCTGGCAAATGCGGCAAAAGGGGGTGGCTCCAATGGTCATTTCCCCCATGGTCTATGGCGTGGATTTTTACAGCGATTGTCTGTTTACCACAGAAATGGAAATTGAACATCATCCCAACCGGGTGCAAAAATTTTTACAAGCCTCACTGCTTGGTTGGGAATACGCCATGGATCATCCCCAGGAAATTATTGACTTACTTGTGGGACGGTACTCGGTAAATAAAACAAAAGAACATCTTCAATACGAAGCCCGGGAAATTAGAAAAATTATGATGCCTGATCTTGTTGAAATCGGACACATGAATCCGGGACGATGGCAGCACATCAAGCAAACATATGAAAAGCTGGAATTGATTGATGCCGATTTTCCACTGGATGGATTTCTTTATAGTCCTCACGATAAGCCGGACTATAAACAGATCAAACAGATTTTCTTTGTTGCAATGGGCGTCATTGCTTTATTTGCTGTCTGCAGCGTGGTCTTATTTTTATTTAACCGGAAATTGGCAGCAGAGGTTAAAGAACGAAAGCAGGCCCAAAAAGAGATCGCAATGCAAAAGGAAAGGGCTGAACAATATCTGCATGTGGCAACGGTTATGTTTGTAACCCTTGATGTTGACGGTAAAATCAATATGGTCAATGAGAAGGCCTGCGCCATATTGGAATGCAACAAAGAAGACATTATCGGCCAGGACTGGTTTGACATGTTTGTGCCTAAATCTGTGCAACATGATGTTCAGGGTGTGTTCAAAAATATGATTAATGGCAATATCTGCGGTCCGGAGTATTACGAAAATGAAATCATAACCTCAAAAGGGGAAATAAAATATATTGCCTGGCATAATACTACGGTCAGGGATGACCACGGGAAAATTGTCAGCGTGCTTTGTTCCGGTGAAGATCTTTCTGAAAAACGGAAGCTGCAGGACCAGCTTATCCAGTCACAAAAAATGGAATCAATCGGCAGACTTGCCGGTGGTATTGCCCATGAGTTCAACAACATCCTTACAATCATTATCATTAATAATGAAATGAATATGCGAGAGCTGTCCGATTTAAGCCCGGCCCGGCGGCGTGCAAAAAGAATCGAGGTTGCCGGGATGCGGGGCAGAGATGTCGTGAAACAGCTTTTGACCTTCAGCAGGCAGGATAACCTTACCCAACAGCTCACTGACCTGAGATCTCTTGTGCAAGGGGCCATGGAACTTATCCGCTCTTCAACGCCGACGAATATCGAGATTCAACTGAACATCGCAAAAAAAATTTACCCCATTTTTGGCAATGGGACGCAGATCAACCAGGTAATAATCAATTTATGTAGAAATGCAATTGATGCAATGCCCGATAGAGGAGGTGTTTTAACGGTGGAGCTGCTTAACGAAATCGTGGAAAATAATTTTGTCAGACCCCACCCCTCCTTAGAGCCAGGCAAATATGCAAAATTAGTGGTTAATGACAATGGCCTCGGAATGGACGAGAATACTCTGGAACGAGTGTTTGAACCATACTATACAACAAAACCAATCGGCAAGGGAAACGGTATAGGGTTAGCGATTGTCCATGGGATTATCAAAAGACATAAAGGTTTTATAGATGTCCATAGTCAGTTGGGCCGGGGAACGACGTTCACGCTTTTTTTTCCGGCTTATGAAGCAAGTCGGCCGGAGCAGGAGAACCAAGAGCAAAAGACGTCCCGCACCTGAAAGGCAGTTTTCGCTTTTCTCCAACAAAAATCTGATACCAGACAAAATTGGAAAGGAAATTATGGGGTCTGCCTTTGCTCTGGCATGTGCATTTTTCCGGGCCTTTGCCGTTAATCCTGTTTAAAAATAAATGAATCGGCTGCAATTAGGCCCATAATCGGAATAAAACCAATCCTCTAATTTTTAAACAGGCTCTCAAAGACAGATCAAGGCTTAGAGCGACTTTTTCTTACACCAAGATCTATTTCGATATCTTCAAAGTCACCTCCTACCCTTAAATCGACATTACCACTGTCAAATGCTTTTTTCATAGTAGGTAAAGCCGGCAATGTTTGTAAATCAACAAGAAATGAAATCAATAAGGCATTCAATTCAGGGTCATTATCTTCAAAACACTTCAATTGTTCCTCTAAGATATTCTGACATTTCTCTTTGCTTTCAGGATAAGTATTACCTATTCGTTCCAGACTATGCGCGGCGATTACACGCGAAAAAGTTTCATGGGAGCTGTCTTTAAGATACCGACCAAGTTCAGGAATAGATTTTGTGCCTATCATTTGATAAACAATGGGAAGCTCTTCAGCACTCCAATCATCATTCTTAAGAACATGAAATAAAGCCATCAATGGTTCAATGGCTTCTTCAGCTTGAAGAAGTCCCAGAGCGCGCCAAGCGTGAAGCGGAGCCCAAACTTTTGAACTATCAGAATCAGCCCGGTTAAGCGTTTCATCTGTTGCCATTCTGATCAGTTCAGGTATGTGTTCACTTTTTAAATTAATTTCACAAATATAATCAGGCCATGCATGGAAATCCTTACAATTACCATATTTTAAAAGCTTTGCTACTGGATTTTTATATTTCATAATTTTTCTTTCATATTTAAACTGAAAATAATCAGACAATGCCCTGATCCATCATAGCATCCGCCACCTTGATAAACCCTGCGATATTGGCTCCGTTCATGTAATTACCAGGGGTTTCGTACTCTTCGGCCGCATCCAGACAGGCGTGGTGGATGCTTTGCATGATGCCTTTAAGCTTGGCTTCAACCTCATTCCTGGACCATCTAATGCGCATGGAGTTCTGGGACATCTCAAGGCCGGATACAGCCACGCCACCGGCATTTGATGCTTTGCCCGGGGCATAAAGCAGCTTATGATCCAGGAAAATATCAATGGCGTCGGGGGTTGATGGCATATTGGCCCCTTCGGACACAAGGTATACCCCATTATTCACCAGATTCTGGGCATCCTTTGCATTAATTTCATTCTGAGTAGCCGAAGGAAACGCGCAATCGGCTTTATGATTCCACAACGGATTGTGGTCAAAACTCCCGTCAAAGGCAGTGTATTGGGCCTTGGGATATTTTTCCATATACTCTTTAATACGTGCTCGTTTAACATTTTTAAGGTACATGACCCACTGCAGGCGGGTTTCATCAATGCCTTCCTCGTCATAGATATATCCGTTGGAATCAGAGAGGGTCACCACCTTCCCACCCAGCTGGTTGATCTTTTCCGTGGTATACTGGGCCACGTTGCCGGCACCTGACACCAGGCAAATTTTATCTTTCAAACTGTCATCACGGGTGCCCAGCATTTCATCGGCAAAAAAAACAGAGCCATAGCCTGTGGCCTCGGGCCGGATCAGCGAGCCGCCCCAGTTCAGGGCTTTTCCTGTAAGCACGCCTGAGAACTCATTTTTCAACTTTTTATACATGCCGAAAAGATAGCCGATTTCCCGGCCTCCCACGCCAATATCCCCTGCCGGAACATCGGTGTTTTGGCCGATGTGACGGTAAAGTTCGGCCATGAAGCTCTGGCAGAACCGCATCACCTCAAAATCGGATTTTCCCTTGGGGTCAAAGTCGGATCCGCCTTTTCCGCCACCTATGGGAAGCGTGGTCAACGCGTTTTTAAATACTTGCTCAAAGGCAAGGAATTTCAAAATGGAAAGGTTCACGGAAGGATGAAATCGCAGCCCGCCCTTGTAAGGACCGATGGCAGAATTCATTTGAATACGAAATCCTCTGTTTACCTGCACCTGGCCCTGATCATCCACCCAGGGCACCCGGAACTGAATCACACGTTCCGGCTCCACAATACGTTCCATGATGCCTGCATGCCTGTATCCCGGGTTTTTATCAAGCACCGGTTTTACGGATTCCGCCACTTCTTGAACCGCCTGGTGGAATTCTTTTTCATAGGGGTCTCTGCCGCTGACAATATCCATTATGGTTCCCATATCAAATCGTCTCCAAATATTTAAGGGTAACACTTCCCCCTTTGAAAAAATGAACCGTGGCACCGGCACAATCGCCGATCGCCTTTCGAACTTATATTTTTCAATTTTACCATGGCCATATAAAGCCATGAAAGCAAAATTTTCGGTAATTGGTGTTTAGAGTCTGTTTAAAAATTAGGGGATCGAAGCGAAATCTCATTTTCATGTGATTGCAGCCGATTCATCTATTTTTAAACAGGCTCTTACCCCCTATATTGACAAGCCTGCCGGACATGATAGGATGCATAGAGTTTTTTAACGCCGGAAAGGAAATTATGGGGTCTACCTTTGCTCTGGCATGTGCATTTTTCTGGGCTTTTGCCGTTATCCTGTTTAAAAAAGCAGGGGAAAGCTTCTCGCCCATTGCCCTGAACATTTATAAAAGTGTTGTGGCCATGGTCCTGATCGGTCTGACCATGCTCGTGATGGGCATCCCTTTTTTCCCCGATGTGGAACTGCGTGTATGGTGGGTTCTTGTCCTGTCGGGATTATTCGGCATTACCCTGGCCGACATATTTTACTTTTCCGCCTTGAACCGCCTGGGTGCCGGCATGGTGGCGGTGGTGGAATGCCTGTATCTGCCCTGCGTTCTCGGATTTTCTTATATTCTTTTAGGCGAACGCATGGGAATTTTGGGAATCATCGGCAGTGGCCTGGTCCTTTGTGCCATACTGGTGGGTGCTGTTCCCCTAAAGGATTTAAAACCCGGAGCCATACGCAAAAATTCAAATCTATCGGGGCTTTGCGCAGGATTCCTTGCCATGATGTTCATGGCACTGGGCATTGTGATTGCCAAGGATGTGCTGGACCAGGCCGATGTCTTCTGGGCCACCTTTATCAGGGTAACGGCCGGGGTACTCGGTCTTGTGCCTATTGTACTGTGCCACCCGGAACGAATGCGGTTTGCCCAAGAGCTTAAATTTTCAAAAGCCTGGCTCAATGCCTTTCCGGCAACGGTGAGCGGCAACTATATTGCCCTGCTGCTCTGGGTGGCGGGGATGAAATACACCACCGCGTCCAGGGCCGGCGTCCTAAACCAGATGTCCACCATCTTTCTTTTTATCCTGGCCACGGTGTGGCTTAAGGAAAAAATGACGGCCCAGCGGCTGGCCGCAATTTTACTAGCAGTCGCCGGGGCATATCTTGTAATTTTTAATTGATCAACCGTGGAGCAGTCTGAACTGAACCAGAAATACCAGTATACCTGCGATATAACCAAGAGCTGCCAGGCCGCTGATTTTTTTCACATACCAGAAAAAGTTAATTTTCTCCAGGCCCATAGCAGCCACCCCGGCAGCCGAACCAACAATCAGCAAAGAGCCGCCGGTTCCTGCGCAGAAAGCCAGGAAGGTCCACAAAAAGTTATCTGTGGGAAATTGATGGATATCATACATCCCCATTGATGCGGCCACCAGGGGCACATTGTCAATGATTGAGCTGATAACACCGATCATCGGAACAATAATGCTTTGCTGACCAATGGTCTGATTAAGATAGGTGGCCAGTGTGCTCAAAATATTGGTATCTTCCAGGGTTGCCACAGCCAACAGGATACCGACAAAGAAAATAATGGATGCCATATCGATTTTGGTCAGGGCATGAACCATGGTCAAAGGCTGTTTTTCTTCATCAGACTTATGTCTGTGGACAAGCTCCCCCACCAGCCAGAGTACCCCAAGGCCGCACAAAATGCCCATAAAGGGCGGCAACTGGGTGATTTCTTTGAACACCGGCACCATAATTAATGAGCCTAAGCCTACAGTAAACATCAGATTGCGTTCGACTTTTGTGGTTGCCCTGGGTCCGACTGGTGCAGCCTTTTCCCCCACGGGTTTTCCCCGCAGCATAAAACTTACAATAATCAAGGGAATAATAAGATTGGCAACAGATGCCAGGAAGACCGATTTAACTACGCCCAGTGAAGTAATCTGCCCGCCGATCCAGAGCATGGTTGTGGTGACATCTCCAATGGGCGACCATGCCCCGCCGGCATTGGCGGCAATAATAATGACGCCTGCAAAAATTAGCCGGTCATCATGATTATCCAAAAGTTTTTTGGTCAATGACACCATGACAATGGTGGTGGTCAGGTTATCCAGCATGGCACTGAGAAAAAAAGTGACAATACCAATGAGCACAATCAAAACACTCTGGCTGGTGGTGGTAATCCGCGAGGTAATCACCTCAAAGCCGTCATGGGCATCAACCAGCTCAACAATGGTCATGGCTCCGAGCAGAAAAAAGATAATCTGGGCAGTGGCTGCAAGATTCTCATTGAGCTGTTCGGTCACAAGATGGTGATTGTCTGTGGAAACAGCGTAAATAGTCCACATAATTCCAGCGCCCAGCAGGGCGGAGGCTGACTTGTTTACCCTGAGCGGATGCTCAAAGGCAATGGCCGAATAGGCTATAATAAAGACAACAATTAATAATGTATGCATACCGCCTCCTTAAACGTAAAAAAACAACCAGCAAATATAACACCGCACTTTTATTTTACAATATGCTAAATTTTTATTGAAGCTTGCTGATGGCAGCGACCCTTGCCTGGTTGGCTTTTGCCAGGTCTTTGGGGGGAAATTTCAACAGTGACTGTATTCATGCCGCTGCCGCAGAATACATGGGGCCGGCCCATCAGGCTTTGATCCAGGATAACCGCCACATCCAAAGCCACAGGAGACGTACCCACTCCGTTGATCTCAAGCCCGAATCCTGTTTTCATATCAGGGGCGGATACGGCCCGTATCAGCGAGGTATGGTGGGTAAAAGCAAAGCGTTGCCCGCCATTGTATGTATAACATTTGGGGCCTGAACGATAAATCAGATGGGTTCAAGTTTATGGGCAACCGGTGGTCACAAAAAGTTTGCCCACCCTACCGCGCTTTGCGAACGCCTTAATATTGCGAACGTCCGTGTAAGGGATTTGTGGCATTTGACAAGCAGGGCGGTCCGAAAAATGCTGTTTCATACTGTTGCAGTCTTTATCAATTGTCTTTACGGTCGGGAACAATTACAATTTGACGGCTTTGTAGATACATAAAATTGCACATTGCGTAAATATAGCTTTTTTTGAAATTTGATTGAAATTACGAAATTCAAGGTTTAGTTGACTTCAATTTGTTGATGATTATTTTTTTTTGATCAGACAATAGGATGAGCTTGAAATTAATAGAGACTAATTGAGGAGATGTTATAATGAAAAGTAATAATTGTTTTTTGACACTGGTGGCATTTTTCATGATGTTTTCAAGTATAGTTGCCAACCAAGCACTTGCCTCATCATGTAACAAAGGAAACGATCCAACTGCAAACGGGCATGGGCAGTTTAACAAGCAGTTTAAAGATATAGATGTTAATAGCGACAACACCTTAAGCTTCGATGAGTTCAAAACTGCATTCCCTTCGAGTGAACAAAAGGCATTTGATTACCTTGACAGTGATAAAAATAAGGCCTTAAGTCATGAAGAATGGCGTCAATTTAAAGAAATGCATAAAGGAATGGGAAAATATCATAAACAAAAATATCATACGAATAAGCTTCCTGACCCTTCGAAATTTAACGCCCATTTTCCTGACATGGATAGTGACAATAATGATCGGGTGACTCTCGAAGAATTCAAAGCTTCTTTTCCAGACGCATCAGAACATGAAGATGTGTTCAATGCGATAGATCTTGATAGAAACGGTGATTTAGACCATGATGAGTGGCATGAATTCAAAGCTGCACATGGGGTCAAGCACATGGATTAGTTATGTTTGACTACCCCTTATACCTAAAACAGCTGACCGCAGGAGAACCGGTCAACAACCCGTTTCTGGATTTTTTACAGATAAAGGTCGAGGCGGTTGAAAAAGGATATGCACGGTTCAGCATGGAAATCCAGCCTGAATATCTCCAGGGTGCCGGCATCATGCAAGGCGGTCTAGGCGTTGCCTTATCGAGTGAAGCAACCGCCCATGCGGTGATGAGCACCCTGGCACCAGGCGAAAACCTGACAACCATTGAACTGAAAAACAACTTTCTTTCCATGGCGTCCAAGGGCCGTCTGATCGCCGAAGCCACGGTGTTCAAACGGGGCCAGACCCTTGTTCTTGTGGACTGCATAGTCAAAGATGACACAGGCAAAGATATTTCAAAAAGCAGTGCCACCTTGATGGTGATTCCGCCAAATGCAAGTTAGTGCTTGAATGCAAAGTCACCCACCTGCGGCGTTGCAGAAAAATTTACAATCCTGATTGCCAATTGTAATTTGGGTTGTAAATTTTTCTGCGCCTTGCATCTGGGTAACTTTGCGTCCAAATACGGATTTTCAGTCAGTTACAAGTTAATATGTAAAGGCCGCAGCTATTGCATGTACGGCCCGGCCTGCATCACTGTTTTATTTCATAAAACAGATTTTTGTCGGCAAAGGTTTTGGCGTTTCCGGCATAGTGGTTGGAAGAAATTTTCATCATCTGTTTAATTTCTTCTTTGTCTTCATAGGTCTTTTTCACCTTTCCCGGGGATCCGATGACAAGGGAGTATGGCGGAATAATTGTTTTTTCCAGCACCACCGCCCCCGCCGCGACAACAGATCCGGTGCCGATGACCGCCTGATTCATTACAGTGGCACCCATACCGATCAAACAGTCGTCTTCAATGGTGCAGCCATGGAGACAGCACTGATGGCCGATGGTAACGCCTTTACCCACCGTTAAAGGAATACCTGGATCAGCATGGCACATGGACAGGTCTTGGATATTTGTCCTTTCACCGATGGTGATTGTAGCTGTATCCCCCCGCATAACGGTTTGAAACCAGACTGAAGCGTCTTTAGCGATATGCACATCACCAATGATTTGAGCCGTTGGTGCAATAAATACGGAATCATGAATGTTGGGCTGAATATTTTTGTATGCGTACAACGTCATTTTATCTCTCCTTATAATCATTCTATTGAATTTGTTTTGTTCAGGGTTTATGTTTTATAACTTATTTAGAATAATACCTGCCGTTTCAAAAGTACAACCCAGAAAAGGAAAAGTTATGTCAAAAGAATACGATGTGGCGATTATCGGGGCAGGCACTGCCGGCCTGACGGCCCAGGAAGAGGTGGTAAAACACACAGATAACTATGTGCTCATTGATGACGGCCCCTTGGGCACCACATGTGCCAGGGTGGGTTGCATGCCATCCAAGGCGTTGATTGCCGTGGCCGATGACTTTCACAAGTGCACTTTTTTTGATGAATACGGTATTAACGGCGCCCGGGGGCTGATCCCGGATTATAAAAGGATCATGGCACGGGTCCGTTCCATGCGGGATGAATTTTCAGGCGGGGTAATCCAGGAGATGTCCGGGTTCATGGATAAGGTTATCCGGAAAAGGGCCAGGTTTCTGGACCCTAATACCCTGGATTTAGGGGACGAAACCATCCGGGCCAAAAGCATCATCATCGCCAGCGGATCAAAGCCCTTGATACCTGATTCCTGGCTGCCGTTTAAAGAGTTTATAATTGATACGGACCAATTTTTTGAACTTGAAACCCTGCCCCAGACCATGGCCGTGTTTGGGTTGGGTGTCATCGGTATTGAGCTGGGCCAGGCCCTGCATCGATTAGGGGTTCAAGTAACAATGGTCAGCCGTCGTAAAACCGCAGGCGGCCTGACCGATCCCAAACTTGCCGAATATGCTTTTGATCATTTTTCCAACGAGATGCACATTGAGCGTGGCACCGCTGAAATCCTGGGCAGGACCGAAACCGGTCTTAAAGTAGGATGCGGCAGCAAACGTTGGACCGTGGATCGGGTGCTGATAGCCACGGGCAGGCAGCCTGTGCTCCAAGGTTTAAACCTTGAAAGCTTAAACGTTAATCTGGATGCCAAAGGGATGCCGGTCTTTGATCATGAAACCCTGCAGGTAGGAAATCTGCCCGTGTTTCTGGCCGGGGATGTGAATGGCCTTAATCCCATTCTCCATGAAGCCGCAGATGACGGCACCATCGCAGGTTATAACGCCTGTGCCGGCACCACGACCCGATTTAAAAAACGGATGTCTCTGCAGATCACCTTTTCTTCGCCGGATATCGCCATCGCAGGCATGTCCCACAAGGCCCTGACGGAAAAAGGCATTGATTATGTGGTGGGCGAGGCGTCCTGGGAAGAACTTGGCCGGGCCAGAATGATACTTGGCAAGGCTGCCGGGAGGGCCAGAATTTATGCCGAACCCCAAAAGGGACGGCTCCTGGGTGCAGAGATGATGGCGCCGGCCGGCGAGCACATGGCCCATCTTCTGGCCTGGGCCATGGGAGCGAATTTGACGATCAAAGAGATTCTGGGGATGCCTTTTTACCACCCCGTGCCTGAGGAGGCTCTTTTGGATGCTTTTTTCCAGATCGCCGCACAGATTAACGAGCCTGTGCCCATGCCAATTCTGAAAAAAATAAAGGACAGGTCCCATGGAAAATAAAAACAAATCAGAAGACCCGGTCAACCGATTTTTGTCTGATGCCCGGCATAGGGCCCAAACCCATGATATTGACATGCTGGTTTTCGGCAACGAAGCGGCTGACCTGGATTCCGTGGTATCGGCCATTGGTCTTGGCTGGGTGCTGGGAAACGGTAAAAAAGCCTGTGCGGCATTGCCCCTGATCCCCATTCAAAGAGACGATTTCCGTTTAAAAACAGAAAGCCGGTGGGTACTCTCACAAACAGGCATTGACGCGGAAAACCTTTTTTTCCTGGACGATGTCCTGCCATTGGATACACTCATGTCCCGGGTCAGGGGATTTGCCCTGGTAGACCATAACCGGTTGGCAAATGGTTTTTCAAAATACGAAGAAAAAGTCAGGCTCATCATGGATCACCATGAAGACTTAAACCTATACCCCAATGCCCTGCGCCAAATTGAACCTGTTGGATCCTGTGCTACTTTGGTGGGTGAAGACCTGATCAAAGGTAGTGGAGGGAGTGCTGTGGGAAAAATACCCGGAAGCCTGGCCGCTCTTTTGTTAGGGACTATCCTGATCGATACCGTTAACCTTGACCCCAGCGCCGGGCGGGCAACCCCCAGGGACCATGCCGTAGTAGAGTATTTGCAGCCCATCGCCGACCTGGACACAGACAATTTTTACCAGGGAATCCGTGCCGCCAAATCAGACATCAGTGGAATGAACACAAGGGACCTGCTCAGACGGGACTGTAAAACATTTCAATTCAACAAAGTCAGCTGCACCGTTGCATCGGTACCTTTGGCCCTTGAACGATGGATGGTCAGGGACATGGGGCTTGCCAAGGGCATTGAAACCTATGCTGCGGAAATGAATGCAGATATTTTGATGACCATGAACACCCAGCGCACCCCTGAATTTTCACGGGGGATCGCAGTGTTCTGCAAATCCCCCGTTTTTTTTACAACGATTTCCGCCATGCTGGCGTCCAACCTTGACCTGGAAATAATCCCCCCGCCACACGGCTTTGAGTGCGGCGGCGTTCACTTTTATCGTCAAGGCAACCTGAGCCTCTCAAGAAAAAAGCTTGAGCCTATGCTGGATCAGTATTTTTCAAAACTTGAACAACCGCAGTCAATTACCCCTTCTTAATCAAAGATTCATAAGGGGCTAAACATAAAGACAATTATTATTCAGTTGAAATTTGATCGGTTTGAACACCCTCCGACAGTGCCTTTCGGCAGGCAAAGGAAAAATCTTCTGGATAGCATCCACCGATAAAGCGCATTTGGGCCTCGGAAAAGGTACCCGGTGCATAGGGCAGCCGCGGGATAAACGAGTACACAAGGTGCTGCTCGGTGACCGGGCTGTTAAACCGGCCTGAAAATTCCACGCTTGTGACCATCTGTGCGCCTAATGTTTCCAGGGTCTGGATGGCGATGTGGATGCCGGTGTCCAGGGCATTGCGAGTCGGGGTATCGGCACAAAGCACATGGGGGCAGGGGGCTTTAGTCATCAGCATCAGCTCCCATTCACTGACCTGGGCCTTGGGGGCAAACAGCATTACTTTGTCATTTTCCCATACCACCAGGTCGTCGGGGCCGTCCGGGTTCATGTCCGTTCGCCGGTTGTTTTCGATGGCTTTGATAAATGCTGTAAAAAAATTTGTATTGTGGGCGGTTTTGTAATCCCGAATAAAGTCAGCCACAAGATCCCCGCAGGCAAAACAGGGATATGGGTTGCCGTCACTGTCCAGGACACTTTCCGGGATCATGGCGTTTTGCTGGTGGATCATCTGATGGGAAGCATGCAGGCGGTGGCCGGACTGGGCAAACCCGAATCCGAAATTCCATCCCCATAACGTCCCGGTGAAAAAGGGTGAATCATTGTCCTGTGGGCTGTGGTCACCCGATGCCAGGGCATCCAGAATTCCCATGCGCAGCGCTTCAAGTTCATCGCAGGATAAAGACCGGTCGGTTGCCGGCAGCGCCACGCCGAGCATCCGGGCAACGCGTACATAGATGCGCTGGTAATACAGATGCCGAATACCTGCCATATCAGGCGGGGTCAGGTCATTGGCCCGGTAGCGGATTTGGTCATTGGCCATGTTGTCGGCATAATGGCCCCAGGGAATATATGAGTTGGCCCGCATATATTCAAAAACATGGGTATTGTCCAGGCTTTCTCCCACAATTGGGCTGTTCCCCTGTATGCCGGGTTTGAGCACCATTACCTCTTTATAGGCATCGGGCAGGGCCGGGTTATTGCCAAGCACATCATAAAGATCATGGTCGTGGATGATCGGGAAGGTTTTTCCTTGATCGTTTTTTTTAAAGGCAACACCCGTGGGGGGCTGGTCCTTGCCGTTATCATACACAAAGTCGCAGGCAAGACCGGCAAGGGCACAAAGGTCTTCCGGGTCTGTGGACGCCTGGGCCAGGGCCAGTTTCAGTGGACGGGGAAGCAGTGCCGGCAACTGGTTCACAGGTCCCTTTGACACACCCTTTTCCTTTTGCCATTGTTCCAGGCAAGTGGTTAAAGAACAGTCCGGCCGGGGAGGAATCCCTATGGTCTCAGGGCGTTCTGCTTTACGATCTGCCCAGGCCGAATTGATAAAGGTACTTCCCCTATATGGAAACGCATTGGCGATTTCATAGATCCGGTCCGCTGCGTCTGCCCGGATCTGACCCTGGGGAAAATTGGTCATATTTTCCACAGGCCTGCCGTCGGGGAGGCGGCCAAGCACATCTTTAATGGTCTTCTGCCTGAAATTATCCACAGTAAATTCAGGCTCGTGGATTCCCACCACAAATCGACCCTCGGGGCTGACGCAGGTCCTGGGCGCTTTCATCTACATCTCCGGGGCTGCCGAAGGCACCAGGCACAGAAAGGCAAGATGTCCATCCGAGCTGTTTTTTATCTGGTGATCAACATTGGGGGGTACATACACCGCGGTCCCCGGGGAAATGGCATGCCACTGATCTCCAACGAGTGCCTCGCCTTTGCCTTCAAGCACATAAATTTCATGTTCCCAGTCATGGGTATGCCGTGGAGCATATCCGCCGGGTTCAACATCAAATCTTCTCATGCAGAAACTTGGGGCGCCGTCATCTTTACCAATGAGTACCCGGCCCGTGATACCTTTAACCATGTCGTTATTCATTTCTGTGCCCTGGATATCCGTATAGTGAGTTGCTTTCATTTTATCTCCTTTAAAACGGCGCTGACCGGCCGGTTCGGTTAAATTTATTTGACTTTAAGAATCAGGGTGGGAATTGTCAATGCCTGTTACTGCACAGGACAGGGCAATCGCATTTAACTTGCCTGCAATTTGCTGTCGAGTATAATCGCCATCCGGAATATAAGCATTTATACCATTGGAGATCCTGAGCCATTTTATATGAAAGAACTAAACTAACCAGTTAGTTTCTTTCATGATTTGTTGTGGCCTAACCTCGGGGAAAGACCAGGTCGGCCATGTCCGTTCTTAAAATGATTTTAGCATTAGCTGCTTATTTGACAGGATTAATTTTCGATCTGCAATGCGTTTAATCTGGTCCATATAATGGGAAACCATAATAATTGTGCAATTGTTTTTTAACTCAAGCAAAAGTTGTTCAATCACCTCTAATGAGGTTTCATCAAGCGAAGAGGTCGGTTCATCCAGCAGCAGTACACAGGGGTTTAAAATTAATGCCCTGGCAATACAAAGACGTTGCTGTTGACCACCTGAAAGCAGGCGTGCATCATCCGACATCCGATGTTTGACTTCCTCCCATAAAAATGCCCGTTCAAGAGCTGTTTTTACTTTTTGGGTGATAGTTTGTTTGTTTTTTTCTCCAATCAGTTTCAGCGGGAATGCAATATTTTTATAAATGCTCATTGGCAAAGGATTTGGCGTCTGGAATACCATTCCGACTTTCTGGCGAAGCATGGGAAGAGAATAATCTTTACGGTAAATATCTTCAAAACCGTTACCAAAATTAATTTTCACCTGTCCTTTGACTTTCGCTCTTTCGATGTTCTCCCAGAGCCGGTTCAAAACCGTTAAAAAAGACGATTTACCCTGT
This sequence comes from uncultured Desulfobacter sp., assembly GCF_963675255.1. Lineage (GTDB taxonomy): Bacteria > Desulfobacterota > Desulfobacteria > Desulfobacterales > Desulfobacteraceae > Desulfobacter. The sequence goes on along the minus strand of NZ_OY775937.1, from coordinate 5,012,007 downwards.
CCGGAAGGACCTGAAATTGATGTGATGCTGTTCTGGTGGATATCAATATTTATATTATGCAATATGGAATTGCCGCTATAATAAAAAAACAGATCTCTGACTTTTATCTTTATTTTATTTTCCATAAACGATTAATGGCGAAAATTTACTTTTTGATCAAACCAGTATTTGATTAAATGAGCCAGAATAAAAAGGATTGAACAGATCAACAGCAAAATGAGAGCTGCACCATAACCTTTTATTAATTCCGACTGATCCGAATATTCCGATGCCGTATAAAATATATAAAATGGCAATGCCTCAAAACTTGAAAAAAGAGATTTTGGGACACCGGCGGTTGCAACAACTCCTGTCAACATTATCACGGCAGTGTCTTCGGCACATCGCCCAATGGCCAGGACAATACCGCTGACAATGTCTGAAAGGGATGACGGCAGAAGAACATAAATAATATTCTCAAATTTTGATGCTCCCAGACTCGGAGCCGTCAATCGAATGTGAAGCGGCAGGCTTTCCATGGCACCCTGAGTTGTTTTTACAATATATGGCAGGACCAAAAATGCCAGGGACAAGGCTGAAATTAACAGACAGGGAAAAATGCGGTTGTCGTAATAATGATGCAGGAAAACAGTTATTGAAAATCCGAAAAGACCTACAACAATGGATGGAATTCCCGCAAGGATATCAATTATGAAACTGAAAATTTTCTTCAAAGATAGCGGGGCATATTCAGCAAGCCAGACCCCTGTGGCAAGTCCCAAAGGCAGAGAAATTCCCACAGAAATCAATACAAGCAAAAAAGTGCCTGCCATGGCCGGGAAAAGACCGCCAAATACCTGCCGCTTAAGCAGAAGTGCATCCAGAACAGGTATGTCCGCAAATATCAGCCCCATACCAAGAGATGGGGCACCTTTAATTATCAGGAACCCTAAAATCACGGCTAAACCAGCGGTGAGAAGCAAAGCAGACATCCATGAAAATCCGGCAAGCAGCCTGTCTTTGACTGAATTCGGTATCATTAGTTCTTCCGTTCCGAAAGCCTTGCCGCAAAGACCCCCAGAAATGTCATTAAATACAAGACAATGCCGCAGACAAATATAGTTTTAAACTCAATACTGTCAAAATCTGATGCAATAACCATGGCGATATGGGCGGTCAGCGTCCTGGCCGAATCCAGAATTGAAGATGGCAGCATGACGCTGTTACCGCTGAGCATTAATGCCACTAAAGTATCTCCCATGGCCCTGCCAAAAGCTAATACGAGTCCGGTAATAATACCGGGCCATGCATGGGGAACAATGACATAAAACAGTTTCTGAAAAGGTGTTCCCCCCAAAGCATCCACGGCATCAATAAATGTTTTAGGAACCCTGGTAAAGCTTTGAGAAAAAAACAGTATCATGGTGGGTGAGATCAGCAAGCCCAGCATGATTGATGCGGATAAAATACTCATACCTGAGCCGTATGAAAACAAATTCCGGACAACAGGCACAAGCAGGAAAATGCCCACAAACCCATAGATAACCGTTGGAACCGCCGTCATTAGCTGAACCATTTTTTTTAGAAGTCTGCCCAATCCCTTCTGATGAGTAACCTGGATAAAAAACGAACAGCCAAGACTGACGGGAAAACTGATAAATAAACTTAAGAATGCAATATAGCAGGTTCCAACCATCATGGACAAAATACCGAACTGTCCATGATCCGGGGACCATGGGTCAGTCAGTATTTGCAAAAGCATACCGCTTTTCAGTACCGGCATGCTGAGCAAAATCATAAATCCAAGAACACACAGAGTTACTGCAGCGCTTAGGAATGCAGCGCATGCTAACAACGTCTGAGGAATTCTTTCTTGACACCTCATCAGTTGACAGGAATGAATCCTTTCTCAACAGCAATTTTCTGCCCTTCAGGGCTTAAAAGATATTGAATGAAGGTTTTGGCAAGTCCTGAAAATTTACCTTTAGTATTGCTGTAAAGCCCCCTTGCAACTTTGTATTCACCGGTTTGTACTGTTTTGAGGCTGGGTGTTACATTGTCCAGGCGAACAGCGGTAACTGATTTGTCTAGGTATCCCACAGAAATATAACCAATGGCATAGGGGTCATTGGTGACAGCGGATTTCATTGCACCGTTTGATGCAACAAAATGAGCCTTTCCTGAGATGTCACCCTTGCCCAGCGCTTTTTTCCAAAATACTTCCCGGGTGCCGCTGGCTTTATCTCTTGTATAAAGATTAATGGGTCTGTCATCTCCACCGAGGGTCTTCCAGTTGGCAATTTTGCCGGCATAAATATCCTGCAGCTCTTTTGAAGACAGACTTTTGACCGGATTATCCGGATGAACCACTGCGGTTACACCATCTATGGCCCATTTGTACATAAAAAGTCCGTATTTGCTTATTTCACTGTCAGTTGGTTTTCTTCCTGAGTTACCAATATTGACAAGTCCTTCTCCAACCTGTTTGATACCTGCTCCTGATCCCCCTCCGGCAATTGTTATTTGAATATCCGAATTGAATGCCATAATTCTTTTTGCGGCCTCTTTCATGACCGGGATATGGGCAGTGCCTCCGGAGATTCTTAGAATTCCTTTTTCGCCCTTAAACGTATCAAGACCAGATGCCGAACAGATTCCAGCAACGAACAGTAGCATAAATAAGACAACTATGCCGTTAAGCAGAGGGACATTTTTTTTCATAGTTATTCTCCTGTTGAATTTAATATTCAATTATTATTCATTCGGTTAAACCTTCCTGACTATATCATTCTTCGGGCGACATCAAATTGATTCTCATGATAATAAAAAAGATACAGATTTAATATTTCTATATAAGAAATATTCTTTCCTTGCGTCGTCCCTGCGAATCGGGCTCATGCAATTTTTTGAAAAAACAGAATATAGGTTCCAAGTCACCCCCCCCCCCCCCGGGTTTGACCTTAAATCGATAATTTGGGACTATGCTCTTCTAAGTAACTAAAATTTTTCTCTTGTAATTATAGTTACTTGTAGGATCGGATTCAGCCCGGCTGAATGGGACGCTTTTGAGGTTAGATTAAGGCTCTTTTTACCTGGAAACCACCGAAAAAAGGGTTACGACTGGTCCGAAAAACTGAAAACCAAAAGGGGTGACTATATGAGTTCTGTATCAGTAAGATATTTTATTATTACAGATGAATCCGAAATTCTCCGAGTGTCAATCAATAAGTTCGAACGTATATTAGAAGCAACAAGTGAGGGGAAACTAGAAAGATTTGCTGGAAAGCGCGTGCGTGTTGCAGAAATTGGTGTAAAGCTTGAGAACCGAAAGCCAATCAAGGTTATACGCGCTATTTATTATTATTTACACTTCAATGAAAAAGGTCTCCTTGATAAAGAGAATTTAATGAAAAATTGCAATATTGTATCGGCTGCAGGTGGGATTTCCAGCATATTCATAGAAAAAAAACAAGGAAATGTAATAAATGCTCAGCAGGCGTTTGCAAAAAGGCAACGTGATCACGCTGTTTGGTGGAAACCTAATATGCAACTTGAACGTAATATCTTAGATGCTTCTATCGATGAGTTTGAATGTAAAAGGATGTAATTTAGAGTGACTTGAACCGGATAGTGGGATTGAAAAAAGGCTGATTTAACTCGAAATATCATATCTTGTACGAAGCCATGGTGACGAATATATTGACACTACAAATTCAAATATAAAATCGAATTCAAGATATTATTTCAAGTATAGAAATTGAAATAGTAGTTTCTTTTTGATATAATTTTTACAAAATTTCTTTCGCTCTGTCTGTTTATTGGTCTCAACCTGCAGATAGCTGTTACGATTTAATCATTACAAGTAGTTTCCCCTTTTGAATCAAGGGTGGATAATTTTTTATACTATTGCAGTATAATATTTTCGTCAAAAAAGGAGACAGAAATGAATGATCCATCGGTTGCACCCAAAGGAACATCTTTCAATCTTGAAAAATTTGTGGATTATGCAAGTGGTTCGGTTGTAAGCAAAACTCTGCTTAAACGAGATCTTGGGAATATAACATTATTCTCATTCGACAAGGGCCAGGGTTTAAGCGAACACACCGCACCATTTGATGCAGTAGTTTATATTTTAGATGGCCAGGCTAAGATTACTATAGGAGGTGAACCACAAAATGTAACAACAGGCGAAATGATCGTCATGCCTGCGAATATATCTCATGCTATTAAGGCGAACGAACCGTTTAAAATGTTGTTAACGATGATTCGAAGTAAGGAATAACCGGCCCAAATGTAAAAGTGACAATGTGGAGGTAAAATGCAGATAGACTTGTCTACCGAATATCTCAGTGAAGTCACAGATACAATCAAAAAATGGATTGAAAAACATGACGTTCAGTCTCTTGGCCAATTTTGTGGGAAATTGAGTCAATCCAAATCTGAAAACCCTGCTGTATTCGAACGGGTCCAGTTTATGAAAGATTTCAACTAATTTTATGAAAGGAAAATATGATGAGCAAAAAAGTATATATTGAAACGGAAGACTGTATTGGCTGTGAAAATTGTGTGGCGCTTTGTCCAGAAGTTTTCGGGTTTGACGCCCAGGAGAACGTGGCATTTGTCATTATGGAGGAAGGAGGTTCCGAAGAATGTATTGACGAAGCGATCGAAGACTGCCCGGTTGAATGTATCCTTTGGAAGGATGAATAATGCACGGTGTTCTTAAGTTTTTAACTCGGAAAGCCCAATAAAATCAGGCGGAACAGGAATCGTTTGCAACTCAGGCGTGCATATAGAAGATCTGATAGCAAGCAATATTGATTGGTTTGCAGAAAATTGAGAGTATGCATTTAACTGGATGGCTCGATAATGAAAATCGAACTCAGCAACGTTCAAGATAACCTAAAAGGAGGTATTTCAAAATGGAACGTAACAAAAAACTTTTCATTTATAATGACACCCACAAGGATCAAATATGGCAAATTTACTCTGAGGGTGTAATCAACAAAAGAATTACGGTTGGTCAGGCAAGACAAATTTATACGCTTACCCTTAGTGGCGATGTGATGATTCAGTTTAGAGTTGATGATGCTGTTTACCTTAGTGCTATCTACACATACAGCACTGACAGTTGGTCGACCCATACTGATAAGCCAAATGTGATACAGTTCTCCACATCTCAGAGTGTGGTAAACGTTACATCAAGCTATGACCCAGACAGTGAGTAATAAAAAATCATAGTGTTAACCTTAAGGTTGCAGCACGTTACGTTAGAAATTGATAGCCTCAGCTTCTTGCACTTAGGGGGCGGGCAGTTCCTTATTTTGATGAATGAAAATGAAAAAGCATGTTAACCAGTCATACTAGCGGATTTGCGGGGCTTCGCTTCGCTCCACCCCGCAAACCGCTGAATTTTGCGTTACATTATATAGAAAGTTGATTCCGATTTGCCATCCCTACCTGTTGACTATGTATATTTAACCGGACCGGCAAGATTTTGAATCCAGCGATCAATTCCCCAAAAAAGAATCAGGGGGGGGACCGACATTTTTGAACCCTACAACTCGTAGGGCTCGCTTTTTTTTAAAAAAGGTGTAGAACGGCACGGTATTCTACCTAAAATCCAGCCCAAAATCCCAATTTACAATGCCACACCGGACAAAATCAAGGTATGGGAAATTGATAAAAACCTAATGTCAAAACTTGAGCCGATAGAACCCCAGCAGTAGTCAACCGCCCATGCCTTCCCATCCTCCTCCCCCCTCTGGGGGGGATAAGAGGGGGGGGGAGTCTCAAGGTGTGTTGCCTTAAAAAGTTGTTGGTCATTTAAAATGGGATTTGTTGCAAGATTTCAACATGGAGCTTTTGTTTAAAATACGATGACTTACAGTGTGATTTGTCGCACTCGATTTTACCTACAAAATCTCACTTCGGAATTTTTTCATATGAGATTCAAAAATCAACCAAATAACTCATTTTGGGCAAAATAGAGTGGGATTTTTAATGGATTTAAAAGCGACAATCTACAAAAAGGCATTTCAAGATTTTGTGCTTTAATTTTTTTAGGAACCACAAAATTCACTGTAAAACTTTGGCTTGAAAACTTCCATTTTGACAATAGGCTAAAAATATTTTTCAATTTTGATGATCAATTACCTGGTGCAGGAAACCTTGAAGCGGGATACTATTTCACCTTTCATGGGCAGAATTTCAATAAAGAATTCCGGATCTTTTATCATTCTTAATTTTGCTTTGAATTTATTGTCGTTACTGTCTCTGAACACGTAAGGTCTTGTGGTTTTGCCTGCCAGAAGCGTTTCTATATTTTTTATGGTCAGTTTTTTCCCAAAGATCTCCTTCCAGATTACAAACCTGCAGTTCCCTTGTTCAGGACGCCAATTAGCGCATCCAACCCCTTTTTTCCCTTCAATGATCCTGCCTGCGCAGACCGGGCAGGTCAAAGTTGATACGTCTGCCGGCATTTCTGATTTTTTGTTAAATGCTTGCTCTGAGGATGGTCTTGAACCAGAATCCGGTTGAACATCCTGTCCAGTACCAGGCTTGTCGAAATCAAATGCAACCTGATGCCGCCCATTTTCCTCCTTGATAACCAGACAGGCTGAGAACATTTTTTTCTTCTTCGAGCGAAACCCGTTAAAGGGACCTGATTTCCGATATTTCAAAAGATTGGTTGCCATTTTTGTAGAAATGGTTTTACCTGCTATCTTTTTCCATATGACAAATTGACATTCGTTATTGCTGCAAGCATAAGCCTTGCGGGTCTCTCGGATTTCATTATTACAGTCAGGGCAGTTGCCTACAACAACAGTCTCGGTTTTAAACTCTTTTATATCAAAAGGGGTTGATTTGAGCTCATTGACGGACTGGGAAACAAAGGTTTTAATCCTGGTCAAGAATTGGCTGTTATCTTGATTTCCTAAAGCAATATTGTTCAGGTTCATCTCCCACCGAGCCGTCTCATCTGGTGATGTGAGCACGGAAGAGACAGGGCACTTCCGGAGTAAGTCCACCAGGTAACCCCCTTTTTCTGTTGCAACCAGTTGTTTGCCGGATCGGACCACATAATTCCTTGTGATGAGGGTTTCAATGATCTGGGCGCGGGTAGACTGGGTGCCGATGCCGATATCTCCCCGGAAAAGCTTTTTTACCGCTTCTTCAGAGACATACCGTCCTGGGTTGGTCATATCCTTTAAGAGTAGCGAATCTGTATAGTCGGGCGGGGGGCTGGTTTTTTTTTCATCGAGGGTTATTTTCCTAACCAGGGCTTTATCACCTGGTGCCAGAGGTGGTAACTGTTCTACCGTTTTTTTATCTTTGGCTCTCACCTGGAAGACTTGCTGCCAGCCCTTTGAAAGGATGACCTTTCCCAGCGTCTGGAAGGTTTCTTTGTTGAGGCGGGTTACAACACGCGTGTTCTCAAAACGACATGGAGGATGAAAGGCAGCGGCAAACCGCCGGATCACCAGTTCGAATAACTTTTTCTCATCTGCACTGGCCCTGGGAGGAACCGGCTTAAAAGGAATCAGTGCGTGGTGGTCGGTCAGTTTCGCATCATTGAACACTCTTTTGTTTGACAGGGATACCTGTGTGGGATTGATTCCTGTAAACAGTTCCGGATAAGTCTTTTCCAGTGTCTCGATTATCTTTTTAACCATCTTTAAGTTCTGGGTGCCCATCACCCTTGAATCGGTTCTTGGATAGGAGAGGCACTTTTTATCCTGATACAATGCCTGAGCCAGGTTAAGGGTCTTTTTTGCAGAAAATCCGAATCGTCTATTGGCTTCCTGCTGGAGATCAGTCAAGGAAAAGAGAAACGGGGGAAGTTCAGTTTTCTCTTCTTTTTTTACGGTCAGCACCTCTCCAGGTTCTGTTGTCTGGGCCAGATGCTCATAAAGGGCCTGAGCATCCCCTTGCTTTGTCAGTCGGGTGTCTTTTCCCCTGAACCAGGTGCCGGTCCACTCTCCTTTGTCATTAAAAAAAGTAGCTTTCAGCGTCCAATAGGGTTCAGGCGTAAACTGTTCCCTCTCCTTTTTCCGGTCAGCGAGCAGAGCCAGTACCGCTGTTTGGACTCTGCCCACTGAAAAGAGATCCTTTAATCGGACTGTCAGTACCCGGGTGCAGTTCATGCCGATGAGCCAGTCAGATACCTGACGGTAATATCCTGCCCGCCAGAGCCGGTCATAATCGGTGATGGGCTTTAAATTGGCCATAGTCGACCTGACAACTTCCGGCACTAAGGCCTGGCTGGTCCAGAATCTAAAAATTCGGGTCTTATCCAGGAACCCGGCTTTCATCAGGATGGTCCGTGCAATAACTTCTCCTTCACGTCCAGCATCGGTTGCAATAATGATTCGTCCCAAACTTTGCTTGAGTAACAGGGTCTTTATGATTTTAAACTGCTTATAATTTTGCTTGATAGGTTTGTATTCAAAGGTTTGGGGAATGAGGGGCAGGGTATCCAAACTCCACCTTTTCATGGCCTTGTCATAGTCTTCAGGCTCGCAGAGGGTCACAAGGTGGCCAACGGCCCAGGTAATGATAAAGTCATTTCCTTTAAAGTATCCCTCATTTTTGGTCTTTACTCCTAATGCTTTAGCGAAATCAGATGCCACTGAAAATTTTTCTGTGAGGATCAAATCAGTCATATACACCACTCTACCTTCATAAATTCCTATATTGCAACAAATTTGACAACACCCCTTCTAAATTTTAAACATCAACTTTGATATGAACAGATACCAGGCATGATAAAAAGCGTAAAAAAGTAGATTCCTCGTTAGCAGTGGAAATTAAAAAATCAAAAAGCTTTCAAAGGACGCATTAGCCAACCTATTTATTATTTAAGCTCAAAAATATCCTGACGTGAAACGGGATTTGATGGTACGTTTGGAATCGAACAAAAAAGCTACTTTTGAGACGATTCAAAAACATATCTACAATGCCTTTCCATTAATTGAATCACAGAATTATTCCACATCAACGATTTCTAAAAAACTTTCAACTATTTTGCAATCAATCAAGGATGCATCTTCCGAAATGCAGGCAAAAGTTTATTGGGCTGCAGCAGATGCAGCCCTCTCGGAGTTAAATGCATATGGCATATATGATGATCCCCTGGAAGATCTGGTAATTGATACATTTGAATCATTAGTGGATATTTTTACGGATAATGAATCGCTGAGCGATGTGAAATCAGATGTTATTGATGGACTTATGATTCCAGGGACTAAAAATTGTCCGAACTATTGAATAATGGTCCTGAATTTTAAACCCTGCATTTGTGGAATTCCTATATTGATGTAGCCCACAGCGAGAATTTGAAATGATCCTCCCCCTGCCACAATACTTCTGCTATTGAATGCTGTTTTGAAATAGGCCGGGACGAGCATAAATACCATTATTGTTGACCTTGGTATCACAATGGAATTAATTTTTTTTGAGGCTCTGTTTCCTTTAATTGTTGAAACCAATGCCTGACAATGCCTAAACCGCTGTAGTAAGGCTTTAAATCTGCTTTGATAGACACTGAGACTATAAAAGGGAAACTTCTTTAACCATCTACCTTTAATTGGTTTTCAACATATAGAGGGAACAGAGCCATATTCAAAAGGAATTGAGAGGTCAGTATGGAAATGAGGTTAGCAATCGGGGAGAAAAGAATATTTTGACTTTTGTGGTTAGGAGCTTAAATTTAGTTAAATAGCATTCAAAAGTGACTATTGAATAAACAATAGCGATTAAGTTTTTAGAATGTCACAAAAATACATTGACAAATAACACAGAACGATTGCGCCTTATGTGTTGTGTTCGCTTTGCACACAAATTCATTTTGCAACTCAGAAAACTCTAAGAACACAAACAAAGAAAAAGGAGGGCAATATGAAAAAAGAAAATTTCTGTAATTTTTTCGTAATCATTGCGCTGTCCATCACTTTACTTTCACTCCCTTCTAATGCCAAAGCAAATTGGATTGAGGATGCATGGGAAACGATTAGTGGAACTGTTAGTCAAGAAATTGAAAACTGTTTTAGTGGTGGCTGTGACCCAACTAAAGTTGTTAGGGATTTCGGAGTCGCAAAAGTCGGCGAAATTGGAAGTACCACTTATGTTCAAGGTGCAGCTATCATGAAAGTTCGCCATGCTAATAATGGAATTGCTCCACTTTCACAAACCCAAAAATTATTATTTAGACCTATTTTTGGAAATATGGTCGATAAAGTAAAAATTATATATAACTCCTATCCTTTAGATCTCTTCGCGACTTTTAAGGGACATTATGTTGGGGATCATTCGGATGGTCAAACTTTTGGATACTATGTTTATATTACCGAAGGTAGAAGGAATAATGATATCAATCAAAACCTACTGATATTTCATGAGTTAATGCATGTAAGGCAATATGAAATGGTAGGTAAAAGCCTTGCACGCTTTGGATATCACTATTTTAAGAGCTGGGCAAGAAATGGGTTTAAGTACGATAATATTGATTGGGAAAAACAAGCGTTTAAAAACGAAGCATTACTTAGAGACGTCTACGTTGATGTCAGTAATTTAATTACGACGGTCCCACTTGGTATGACAGGTTGGCTTTACCAACAAGTAAAGCACAACAACTGGGACCGAAGAGATATAGAAAATCATGTACGCTGTTCGAGAGAGTTAAGAAGAGTTGAGCCCAGAAGAGTGGGCGATACAATATTTCCAGGATATGAACTCAGAAGTGGAGTTGTTCTTAGCTCTTGTGACCGAAGATGGGAACTGGTTTTAGCGAAAAACGGACCATTAGAAGTAAGAAATGCTAATACCGGTCAAATTAGATTTAGATTGCCCTATTGGATAGGAAACAATGCCAGATTAATCATGGAACCTAATGGTACCTTAGTGCTTGTTAATTCAAATAATCTAATCGCTTGGCAAGGCGGTACAGGCAGAAATGGCACCCAATTAAGATTAGGAAAAGATGGAGTCATTTACTTCGTTCATCAACACAACATGTGGCCGGTTAAATTCTAAAAAAAACTAACCCCACATTATGTCTATTATCAACCACTCAAAGCCTGTATCGAAGAGGCGTTGACTACTTCTGTCATTGATGATGTCAGATTCAAATTTTATTAACGTATAAAGTGAGCCCGGCCTGAATTATTCCGAGCCGCTACAGGTATTAAGACTGTTACGGGCAAAAAGTTTGGGACTGCAACTGCCAGGGTGTTTTTAAGTGATAACAGAGAAAAGATGGAGTCGAAATGAAACAGCCTAAAATCAGTATTGATAAAGAATCTTGGCAAAAAGGGTATGAGACTGGGAAGCGTCGGGAACCTAATTGGGTGCCGGAAGGGGTTGAAGTGCTGTCATGGCATAGAGGATATATTGAAGGATCTGCCGTGAATTCGGAAAAAAGTTTGTCTGATACAGAGGAAAAGAGCTTTGATGAGAATCAGGAATAGGAAAGGGTCGTGAATGCTACCAACATTCATGACCCTTCAAAATTGGTAAGAGCGTTCATGCAGGAACACTCAATCCAGATGCAAGTATTAATATAGGCGGTTTTGTGTGAAAACCCCCTTAGTATCGAATAAATTTGGCCCGGAATTTTTTGATAAAATCAAGCCAAGGCTATTATGAAATCAGGCCGCTACACTCAGGCCTGCCTGACTGAAGTGTAACTGGGTCTCAGTCTCTTCGGCGGTTATGCATTGTTTATTTATAGAGTGGTCGCCGGTAAGGGACATTTATAGCGTTTGATTCTCAAAATAAAGCCAAAAAAAATCCTTCCTTTTAATTTTTTTCGAAATGAGCAATTTTACGGCGAGCCCTATGTCTATGAAAGAACTCTATTGTTCCGAAAAACCCCATGAACACTGGCGTTTCTATTGTTGGGGATTGGGATCACCTCAATCCCCTTCGATTTTTACCGATAAATATTCTCAATCCAATACATGGCCTCGGTGTCGCTGATTTTTCCAAGATACCTCTGGGTGGTGGACAGGTTGGAGTGCCGGAGGATGATTTTTGAAACGATTTCAATGGGAACTCCTGATCGGCTTGCATGATGATGCCCTCCTTTAAAAATATTGGAATCATCCTGATGGATCAGGACAAAGACATTATACAAAATTTCCGGTGTAAAAATCTGGGCTTTTTTCAGAAATGCTGGGAAAAAGCCTGAACCGAGGGCATGTGTACTTGATCTGTTATTGGTCAGGAGCTTTGAGCTTCAGACAATCCATTTGGTACATTTTATTGTTTCCATGTCCCTTAATTCCAGGCCGGATATTCAAAAGTGACGCTCAAAAGTATTCGGCAGAAGGTATCCGGGTGGTGCCTTTGTGGGGAGGACGTGTACATTAGATAACGGTAATACCTTCTGGATCATTGGTGACTCTTCCGATTTTAGCGGCTTGGGAGATACCGCAATCTTTAAGCTTTACTACCAGTGCATCGGCGTTAGGCTCCGGAAGTGAAAAAATAAGACCACCGGAGGTCTGGGGATCATATAACAATTCCGTCTGGACCTTGTTCAATTCTTTTTGAATATCAATGGAATGGGTGTGGACCATGGCTTGGTTGGCCCGGTTGCTGCCGGTAGTTTCTCCCTTTTGATACATTTGCGGGGCATGGGGATAAAACGGAATCCTGTCAAAAGATATAACAAAACGGGTATGGCTGGCATCGGCCATCTCCATCAGGTGGCCCAGTATCCCGAATCCGGTGACATCCGTGCAGGCGTTTATCCCAAAGGCCGCCGCATTTTGTGCGGCGGCCGCATTAAGCATGGCCACAGTGGGCAGTACGTCTTTTTCAAGGTCTTTAAACGACAGTTTTCCTGACCGGACCGCATTGAACAGGACACCTGAGCCGATGGGTTTGGTCAACACCAGGGCATCCCCGGGTTTTGCGCCGGCATTGGATAAAATTTTATCTGGATGGACAACACCATTGACGCATAACCCATACTTGGGTTCCTCATCATCAACAGAATGACCACCGGCCAGAACCGCTCCTGCTTCAACAACCTTGTCGTTTCCTCCTTCCAGAATCTGTCGCAGGATGCCGGTATCCAGTATTTTTGAAGGAAACATGACCACATTGAGGGCGGTCAGTGGCCTCCCTCCCATGGAATAAATATCGGAAATGGAATTGGCTGCTGCGATTTGTCCGAACCAGTAGGGATCATCCACTGGCGGGGTAATAAAATCAATGGTATTGATCATGGCTGCATCGTCGGATATTTTGTATACGGCGGCATCGTCGCTGGTATCGTATCCTACCAAGAGATTTGGGTCCTCCGGGGCGGCAAAGTTTTTCAGTGTGTCCGACAGAACCTGCGGACCTATTTTGGCAGCTCACCCACATGTTCGGGCCAGTCCGGTCAGTGTTTTTTTTCTGAAAAATTTCAAGGTATCTCCTTTTTATCCAGATTAAAGGATCTTATTATTAATATAATACCGGCATCAACTGAATTAAAGAAGACTTTATAAAAAGATAAACAGCCGGACATTGGGTATGGAAAAGGAAAATACCATAACCTTTTTTAATTATTTAAAAAAACACCAAAGATATATTTCTCACTTCGTCAACATTTTATGCTGTATTTATATCAGGCAAATTGAGCCCAAAACGACCCTTCGGTTCGGAATGAACTGTGGGGTGGAAGCCGCTTCAAATTGCAAAATTCAGTTCCTATGACAAGAGGATGACGGGAATAATCTGTGGTATCAATCCGCTGTAACAACGGAGTCTGTCGAGGAGGTAGTCTCCGCCTTAAACACTTCAATTTGATCTGCTCAATTCTATATCTCTGGTCCGCAAAAAGAAGCTAACACTATTTTGCATGATGGCTTGGGCCATCAAAGACCGAAATCATCAGGGACACTATAGATGGAAAATAGAGTAGAAAAAAAGCTACCAAAAGTGATAGCAATTTTTACTAAAATCCTTCACAAGCTGGACAAAAATAATAAAAATCAAGTGATTAACCCTCACGGCGAATTATTCTACGCCATATTGAAGTAAATAATTTTTCAAGAACGTATTTAACCGGCACTGGATGCGATGCTCTGTGCATCAGTTGCCGAAAATCCTGTAGAATCGTTGTAAATAAGCCGCTGGGAATTTATACACGCTTTAAAAGCAGTGTATATTTGTATCAATATTCCTGATGTGTACTTGTTAATGTGATTTATATTATGAATTTGGACATCAAGTATATGTCGGGTATTCTTAAAATTTTATGCAATCGTAGAAAGTTGTATGTCTTTTTATTTCTTATTTCATTAATTTTTAATAGTTTAGGGGGGAAGATGAAAAAAATTATTTTTATGTGCCTGGCGTTAGTGCTTGTCCTGTCTGGTCTTTGTTCGGCGGCTCAGCCCGATGGACAGTTGACCTTTACACTGAAACCGGCAGTGGAAAAAGACACAAAGAAAGTGGATCTGTGGGTGCCGTATCCCATGAGTGATGAATTTCAGACTATCTCCAATGTGTCCGTCACGGGTAATTATGAAACCCGGGCAATATACCGCGATCCGGGTTCAGAAGCTGTCTATCTGCATGTAACCTGGAATCAGCCGTCGGTACAGCCTGAATGCATCATGCAGTTTCACATCTCTCAAAAGGACCGCCGCAATAAGAATATTAAAGAATCCGGCAGTGTGTATCCTGAAATCGTATCCAGATATATGGGACCCACTCGGTTTATTCCGACCAATGATTTTGAGATGCAGCAGATCGCCAGAAAAGCGACTGAAGGCAAAAAAGGAACACTTGAAAAAGCCCAGGCCATCTATGACTGGGTGGTTGAAAATACATTCAGAGACCCGGCCGTCAAAGGGTGCGGACTTGCATCACCCACGAGAACCCTGCAGCAGTGCAAAGGCGGTGGTAAATGTGCCGATCTCTCGGCTGTTTTTGTCACCCTGGTCCGTGCTGCCGGTATTCCGGCCCGGGATGTATACGGCCTGCGCTTAGGATCTCCCAAAGACGGTGATGTGACCAGCGGATTTCACTGCTGGGCGGAATTTTACCTGCCGGGCACCGGATGGGTGATGGTGGATCCTGCAGATGTGAGAAAAATGATGCTGGTCCACAAACTTGAACTGGATAATCCTGATACCGATGCCTGGAGAACCTTTTTCTGGGGTGGGGACGATCTGTTCCGCGTGATCCTGGAAAGAGATTCAAGGGGCGTCCGCCTGAACGGTGCGGATAACGTCGTTCCTTATTTCATGTATCCTGCGGCCCAGGTAGACGGTAAAATGCTCAACTATTTCGACGCAAAATTCTTCACCTATCAGGTGACATTTAAAATGGATTAAACAGATCTGTAGGATCAAATACGACAGATTAGATAGAGCTGATTGAACATAAATGGTCCGGACATCATATCCGGGCCATTTTTTTAACTTGATGATGTTCAATTGAGGATTTCAATTTGGTTTTTTAAATTCAAAACAAAAGCGATGGGATCGAATGGAAAATAGAAGACAATTTATAAAAAACGGCCTGGTGGTTGTTATCGGTGCCGGTGGACTGTCGCTGGGCGCCTGTGCCTCCCATGTCAGTTCATTTTTACCATCCAAAGGGAAAAAATGGGGCATGATCATTGATGTCTCCCGCTGCAGCGGCTGTCAGTCCTGTATGGTGGCCTGCAAACTTCAGAATAAAACCATGCCCGGCCAGTTTAATACCACAGTCAGTGATTACGAAACAGGTGCATACCCTGCCGCGCAGTTTTCTTTTGATATTGAGATGTGCCATCACTGCAAACCTGCACCCTGCGTTGACGCCTGCCCGACCGGTGCGGCATTTACCCATGAATCCGGGCTGGTGCTGACGGACTGGAACCTTTGCGACGGCAACGGGGCCTGCATTGACGCCTGTCCCTTTGACGCGCGCTTCCACGATATCCGGTTCAGCGGCAAAACCGATAAATGTGATTTGTGTCTGGAACGGATTTCCCAGGGGCTGGTTCCGGCCTGTGTTGAAAATTGTTCATCCAATGCACGGATTTTCGGTCGATTTGATCAGCCGGAAGGTGAGTTTGCCGAGTATCTGGCTCAAATCTCTTCGGCGGATTTAAAAACCGGCGCGGTGCATATAATTTCAAACACGACTAAAAAGGAGCAGAAATGAGAGCTTCCGATAAAACATGCGGCAACATAAAAGATAAAACTAAACCGCAGGGCGTTAGCCGTAGAGATTTGATCAAAGCATCCGGTGCCGCAGCTTTGGGTATTCTCTGCTCATCTGCAGCCGGGGCTGCTGAGCCGGATCGCCAAAATCCCAGAGAACTGCAGGGCGCAGCAGAAACGGTTCTGTCTGAAGGGGTAAAAACAGTATATTCCGTCTGCCTGGCCTGCAACGCCCGCTGCGGTATTCGCGGCGTGGTCAAGGACGGCCGCCTGGTGAATGTTTCCGGGAATCCTTACCACCCCTACAATATGCAGTTTTCTCCCATAGATTATGACACGGATATAAAAGAGGCCCTGACCGCCCATAGCCCAATCTGCGGCAAGGCCCTGGATACACCACAGCATATTACCAGTCCCTACCGGCTTAAAAGGCCTCTGAAACGATCCGGTCCCCGGGGATCCGGAAAATTTGAGCCCATTGCCTGGGAAACGCTGATCAGAGAGATCGGCGAGGGCGGGCGGCTGTTTTCCCATCTTGGTGAAAACCGCGTTGTTCCCGGTGTTAAAGAAACCCTGTCCGATGAGCCCATTGATCCGACAGATTCCTATCTTGGCAGCCGCTGCAATGGCCTGGTATTCATCACGGGTCGTCTCCAGAGCGGCCGTAAGGAATTTATCGATCGCTTTGTCAAATCCTCCGTGGGCTCTAAAAACCGCGTCGGCCATACCGATATCTGCGGGCTTGGATTTCGCATGGGCAATTATGCCTTAAGTGACGGTGCCCAGGTGGAATTAAAAGCCGATCCCAAGAGTGCCGACTATATCCTGGTGTTCGGGGCCAATATTTATGAGGCACTTCAGCCGGGTATCAACACCTATGGAGCCATCGTATCCCGCCGCCAGGCCGATGACGCGTTAAGTTTTTCTGTTGTCGATCCTAGGGCGACCCGTGCCGCCGTTCATGCCGATGACTGGCTGCCGGTGAAACCGGGAAAAGACGGGGCACTGGCCATGGGGATCATTCGCTGGATGATGGAAAATAAAAAGGTGAACGAGGCTTACTTAAGTCTTTCCAATCCCAAAAGTGTTAAAGAAAAGGGATACGGGGTTGTTTCCAACGCCAGCCACCTGGTGATCTGTGATAGCACCCATTCGGATGACGGGGCCTTTTTGCGGATGAAACACATTGATCCGGCGTTAGGTGAATCAGCCGCCGGTGATTTTGATCCCAAAGACAAAATGGTTTTCTTAAAAGGTGAAGATACGCCCCGCCCGGCACAAACGGTGGCGGCCGCGGACCTGGATCGGACAGGCGTTGTTACGGATTATTTTGGAAACAAAATAAAAGTTAAAACCGCCTACACCCTTTTGCGTGAGTCTGCCATGGCCTACAGCCTGGAAGACTATGCAACGGCCTGCGGCGTTTCTGAAAAACAAATTGCCGCCGTGGCCAAAGAGTTTTCATCCCACGGCAGTCGGGCGGCCGTGACTCAGTATCATGGCGCTGGCAACTATGTGAACGGTACCTATGCCGCCTATGCCATTGCCGCGTTAAATGTCCTGGTGGGCAGTGTCAACATGAAGGGCGGTTACCTTAACGGTGGCGGCGGCTGCGGCAAACCCCTGGCCGGTTTTTATGATCTGAAATCCTTTCCCGGCCGCAAAGAAAACGGCGGGGTGGGGATCTCCCGTGAAAAAGCCCATTATGAGAAAACAGTCGAATATACCGATAAGAAAGCCCGCACCGGTTCCGGGTACCCGGCTAAACGGCCGTGGTTTGCCTTCAGCAAAGGGGGACTCAGCGTCGAGGCCCTCAGCGGCATCGATCAGCAGTATCCCTATCCGGCAAAGGTCCTGTTTACCTACCTCTACAATCCGGTGTTTTCCATTCCCGGGGGATATCGGTATAAAGAGACACTTAAAGACCCGGATAAAGTCCCGCTTCATGTGTCCATGGATATTGCCGTGAATGAGTCCAATATTTTTGCGGACTATATTATTCCGGACTTAAGTTTTGCCGAAGGCCATTACGGTTGGCTGACGCCCCACGCCCCGGGCATGAATTTCACCGGTATCCGCAGCCCCATGATTGAGCCAATGACTGAAAAAACGCCCGATGGCCGGCCGATATGCACTGAAACCTTTTTGATTGACCTGGCGGTATCCCTGAACATGCCTGGATTCGGTAAAAAGGCGATTGCGGACAAATCCGGCGGCAAGCACGATTTTTTCTGTGCCGAGGATTTTTATTTGCGTGCTTTTGCCAATATTGCCCAGGGCGCAGGTCTTGCCAAGGCAACCCAGGCTGAAGTGGATTATGTGGAATCCTCATATCCCCTGGCCCGCTACAAAAGCATCCTGGCGCCGGACGCCTGGCGGCAGGTGTGCACCATGCTGGCCCGTGGCGGTGTGTTTAAACCCTATGACTCCGTGTTTGACGGCGAAGTCTTTAAAAAAGGATTAAAAGAGGTCCATATCTATAACGAACGGCTGGCCCGGACCTTTAACAGCCTTTCCGGTGAAAGATTTGGTGGCGTCCCGAAATGGATCGCTCCCCGAGATTCAAAAATGACATTAATGGATGATCTTGAAGCCCACTACCCCTACACGCTGGTCACGTATAAAAACCGTCTGCATACCCAGTCAAGATCTCTGTGGTCTTCCATTTCCATGGAGATTGAAGGTGAGAACCGTGTTGAAATAAATACCGCCGATGCTGCAGCGTTGAAACTTCGCGATGGAGATAACGTTGTGTTATCTTCAAAAAGCAATCCGGAAGGTATTCGTGGCAAAGTGGCAGTCACAGCCCTCATCAGACAGGGATGTGTCGGGGTGTCCTTTCATTTCGGACATACCCAGTTTGGTGCCACGGCCCTGGATGTTGCTGACGGGCAATCGGTTTTTATGGGCGGTGCGTCCGTCATGGCGGGTAATCGCCTGATTCCTGAGCCTGCGTTTGCCGCAGGGCTCAATCCCAACGATGTGGCATTGCTTGATGCCAATTTAAATGACACGCCGCTGGTTGATCTGGTGGGCGGTATTCCGGACTTCAGCAGCACCCGGATTCGGATTAAAAAAGTTTGAAAGGCAAACGGATACATAAAGTTAAAGCCTTTTGAACGTTAAAATCCTGTAAAAGCGGCACTGCCCTATTTTAAGGCAGTGCCGCAGGTTCTAAGTAATTAAAAAATTGGGGGTATGCACTTTTAGGATTAATAAAATGCAGCTTTAGCCTTGACCGAAACCGATTGTCCCCAGTATAAGTTCCAATCCTTACAATTCGGTTTCCTTTATGCCCTTCTTCTCCCTTTTGAAATATCAAGTAGATTCCATTCAATGGTATTTTCAGATTTATCGAATGAGAACCTATGCCTTGCAAGTTGCCATGCTAAATCTTACTTTCCGCACCCTTAAATAAAAATCAAAAAATAATTTATTCCGGCACTGAAATTTACTGAATAAAAAAAGAACACAGACGAATCAAGATGTTGCCCCAATTAACATTCCCATTGTTGAAGCGAGCTTTTTGGTATACAGGCTTGCCCAAGCCTATTTGAGACCAGCATTCAATAACAGAAGTATTTTGTGAGGAGGGGACCAGTCTAAATTTCACACTGCAGGCTATGTCAAAACCAAAATCCAACCAATAATGGTTTCAGGACCCCTGGCTATTATTAGCATTCAACACCCAGAAACTACTCATTTTTATGGATAGGTGAAGACTACCTTCAGGGAAAGCTCTGTTTTTTAGGCTGATGAGAACCCCAGACTATCCCTGTGGGTCAGGTGCCTGTCAAGAAAAGACTTTAAATGACCATAACCCTGTTTCGTGATTGGAATTCATTGTTGGGCAAAAGAGGTTTTCGGGTAAACTAATGCCAGTTTTCATATTGTGCCGATTTTTTGTTTAATAGTTACAACTCCCCTGCCGATACAATACCTATGGAAAATTACGTCATCAAAGATTGTGAAGGATGTCATAAGCAGCTTCGTATCCCTGCGCATATCGGGGGGATGCTCATGCGTTGTACGAGTTGTGGGTATGAATTCCATACCGATTTTAAACTCAATCCGAAAATCCAGGACGTTGGAAATTGTAAAGAGTCTTCCAAGAAAACGCGTGCCCAAAGGCCCTCGTCTACTTTTAGGATTATAGCGTAATATCTTCAGTCGCTTCACAGGTCCAACGGATTGCAGGCAATATTAACGGGCGTTTACTTCAATAATACGTCTGTTCGTCTCCACCTTCTTTTTATTTTTCAGATTCTTGAAAACAGCATCTCTCTGCGGTTTTTGCACTTAATATACCGGACTGGTTCGGACCGACAAATGGATGCCGTGTGATATCTGTGCAGCCGAATGCGGTGAGCATGTCCGAAAGTTGCTGCTGGCTGTAGGACTGGCCCTCCGGTGTCCCCAGGAACATGTTCAGTGAGAAAAGTGCTGGAAATAGCGGCCCGTCAAAGGTGTCATCCAGGATGAATTCGTGGATGAAAATACGGCTGCCTGGTTTTAAGGCCTTAATTGCGTGCGCAATGACTTTTCTGGCCTGTTCCGGTCCCTCGCCGTGGAGTACATGGGAGAGCCAGGCAGCATCAAACGGTTCGCCTTCCTGCGGTGTATCTGTGGTAAAATCACCGGGAGAAAATTTAACCCGGTCTTCAAGGTTGAATCGGGCAATGGTCTTTTCGGCGAAAGGCCGGGTAGTTTCAAGATCGAACACTACAGCCTCAAGATTCGGATTTGCCATGCAGAAATGAATTGCAAAGGTGCCTGGCCCGCCACCCATGTCGAGCAATCGGGTGCATCCGGTCAAATTTATCTCTTTTGCCACCTTCGGTGCCGTGGCCATACCGATGTTGAACATCCCCATTAAAAAGCTTTCCCGCCGTTCTTCATCGGAGAATGAAGAACGCTCCCGTGTTGGTTGGCCCGACAGGATGCCTTCAGGCATGTGATGCCAGGAGTCCAGGAGATGATAATGATGCATGATCATGAATCCGATGTATGTGTCGGAAGATTTTGAAAGGAACATTTCAGCAGGTTCTGTGTTTAAATAGATGTCACCGTCCTTTTTCAGCAGTTGCAGGGCGCTCAGGGCATTCAGAAGCATGGTCAGCCCCCGAAGGTCGGCTTTGAGTGCATCACTGACCTGCCGAGCGGTTTTCCCTCCGGTGCCGATGACTGTGAAAATATCGAGCCTGACTGCTGCGTGGAGTGTGCAGGTTCGCCAGTAGTAGCCGGATGTCTCAAGAAGCGTACCTGGGTTCCAAATGAAATTTCCCATGGGATTCTCCTTTGGCTGAAAAGTAATTGTAATGTATTTCATATGACCTCATCCATTATCTTGCTCGTGCTCTTAATCTTGCTCGTGCTCTAAATCCTTTAGGAATGAGACCGAAATAACTTGACCTGGGAGCGCAGGCGTCTCGCCTGCGCTCCCGGATATATCAAAATGGGTAAGTTATTTAAAATCCGTTCCTTAGCAAATAGCATTGAGCAAGATTAAGAGCACGAGCACGAGCACGAGCAAGAAAATTAGTATTAAGTCAATTGAAATATACTGTAATCAAGATTTATCATTTGAGAATATCCGTATTTTTCACACACGATTGTTCTGCTGCACCGGTGCCGGGAGCGGACAGCTTTTGAATCAATCGGTCGGTTTGGCTTTTTAATAGCGCCAGATCCTCGCCGGAAATGGGCCCGGGGCCAAAACGAAGCTGTTTGTGAATCTGGATAACGGTCATAAGAGATGGGATGTCCGGCCGGGAAAACGCCTTTTCTTTGATTCGAATGAAAAATTGTTCATAGGTTTCATGGTTTTTTTGGGCAAACCCGGACTGGACAAGTTCTTCTTTAAGTCTTCGAAGATAGAAGTCAGGATTATTTGTCACAGGACCTGACGGGCCGTGGTCCTGTTCATGGCGGTTGCTCTTTTTTTCCTTTTTTTCATCTTTTCTGAGCAAGCGCCTGATGACCATAATGCCAAGGGGCACCAGGAGCCACAGCAGTTTCTTTTTGGTTTCCGGGTTGCCCCAGCGTAGCAAGGCTAATCCGTATTCCATCAGGGAAAACAGGTCGGGAATCGCGGTTCTTATGAAATGGCTCTCTTCTTCTGCTGTCCAGGAGGGCGGGGTTGTGTCAAAAAAGAGCCATCTGCCGTTGACAAAAACTTCGGTCCAGGCATGGGCATGTTTTCTGCGTACAACGATTTTGTCGCCCATAACGCTTTTCTCAAAGGCCATATATCCGGATACATACCTGGCGGGAATGCCGGCAGCACGAAGAAGCAATACCGTGGCAGTAGCAAAATATTCGCAGTGCCCTGTCCTGGCTTTGGTCATAAATTCTGTGATGGGGGATGTTTTATCACCGATTTCAAGATCAAGGGTGTAGCTGAAATTTGCAAAGAAATATTTTTTGATTTCCGGCAGAACCTTTTGAACCGGTCTGCCTGGCCCAAGCCCGAGCTTAGCAGCCAGGTTTTGGAATAACGCCTTTTCCCGATCCGGGATGAGAAGGTCACGTTTGCCTGGTGGCTGGATTCTGGTGCCGGGATCGCCATACCGGACATCATAGATCATAAAGCCCGGGGCGTCATCAACCACAAATGTTCCCAGTCCGTTTGTGTTGACATCGGAAATAGCGCTGCAGTTGACCTCAACGGTGTTTTCAGGGGCTCTTAAAACCCCTTTGGGCCTTTTCATCCGGGTCAGGATGGTCAGCTTCGGCCTGGACGGCTCGGATTTAGCTGCCTGTTGTTTTTCAGGTTCCCGATGGTCTGAAACGGGTTGCAGACCGGTAATAAAATTACCGTCCGTTGATTGTGGTACAGGTTCAAATTTGTTTTGTTGTCCGGCGGTCCACATGTTGCCGGATAGAAAAATATAAGCGGCTTCTTTTAAAAGATAGGCACCGCCATCATCATTTTCAGGGGGGATTAGCCTGAAAAGGATTCTGTTGGAAAGCTTAAGACGGCCAATTCGTCCCAGGGCCGTTGTTCCCTTAAGCGGATCGGCTCTGTGGTCAATTATCCTGCTCCAGGCCCGCCGGGTCATGACCCTCTGGGCATGATGAAAGCCTGCTTGCAGGAAATATCCCATGATTGCGGCAACAATGACAGCCGCAACCCATATCCGGGTATCCGCCCCCTTGGTTCGCTGGAAAAAGAGCACAACAACAATGATGCCAAGGGCAACGGGGTAATAGGGGAAAAGGCGGTTGTTTACGGCAGCCACAGAGGTCAGGCAAATGACGATAAACCCAAGGCTTAAATTTATTCTGATCGCTTTGGTTTCCTCCACGATCTTTTTTTTGAACAGATAGAGGGAACGAACATCAATGTTCCCTGCGGCACTGTATTCCTGAACAATAATCAAAGGAAAGGCGAAAACAGGAAGGTAGCGTAATATGTTCACTAAAGCTGTTTCAATATCGAGTGAAACAAAATAAATAACGGTGCCGGCAAGACACACCATACAGGTATCACTGATTTTATTTACCTGGTCTAAAGAGGGATCCCATCGTACCTTTATGAACCGGGCAAGTTCGATAACAACGCCCATAAAACAGGCTGGAATCAAATACCCGGTCTGGTGCCCCCAGAAAACAAGGGCCGTAGCCATGGTAAGGGGGATGGTTTTCATGAGATCTGTCCTGCCTTGTTCAAACTCGCTTCAATATTGTTGGGATCAACCAGGTGAACAGGGCCACTGGGGTGTTCCGTATTTGTATCGGCCACAAGAAAGGCGGTTGTGGTGATGCTGTTTGCCTTCAAGCTATTTATAAAGTCTAAACGTTCATTGTCCATACAGTTGAGTATTAAAATGCAGCCGCTTAAACGTTTTTTGTACTTGAGCACAGCCCGGGATATTGGTGCAAAGGAGTTGTCTTTTGTGGGTTGAATCAATGCAAGGATTTCTAAAAATTTTGTGTTGCCCAAAAGCCCCCTGCCTGAAGCATAATGATAGACCCGGTTGCCTGCAAAGAAAAGATCCAGCAAAGATTCGCCCGTGCCCAGGTTTGATACATAGGAGGCGGCTAAACTTACGGCTGTCTCAAACCCCTGGGTTGCGCCTTCCGGCGCATGGGTATCCAGGATCAAGGCATGTCTGACAAAATATTCGTCCCGGTTTTCCCGGATAATGAGTTTTCCGGTTTTGGCAAAGCTTTTCCAATGGATCAAGCGCATGGGATCACCGGGTCTGTACTCCCTTAGAGAGATGAATTCATCGGAGTCGCCTACCTTTGATGTCAGGGCAATGCCGCCTGTATGGTGTTTTCTGGACCCCGGCAGGTCCAGCTCCGGGACATGATAGCGCCTGGGCAGAACTAAAAGCCGTGCTTCGTTGGTCGTATGATAAAAGGCGCGCATGAAACCAAGGGGTTCTTTTTTAAAAAATGTGAATCCTTTTAAATAAATGTACCCCCGATTTAAAGGTGTCAGTTTCGTCCGGATGGCCACCCGGCCTTCCGGGGGGACGTTCGGCACCGGTCGGCGTGTTACAACCGCATTCTTTTTTTGGCGAATCAGCCATTGCCAGCGCTTCATTTTGAGTTTTCTGTCCCAGGAATTTCGTAAGTGCTCATGGGGTTCTTTGGTGTTGGCAAACGTCTGCAGGGAGGGAATCGCGTTGCTGAAACGTTCCCGGATTTCAAAGCCCTTTTTATGGCGGCCGGTCCTGTTTTCAACAAGGATGGTGTAGCTGACAGGGGTGCCTGCGGTAGCGAATTCCGGCAGAATCCGCTTTGCCAAAAGGCCTTTGGGGGATTTAAAGGATAGGATGGCGGAAACTGCAAATAAAGAGAGCAATAACGAGAAGAGCTGGTAAACCATGCTTCTGAAGCTATCCAGGCCAAGGCAGGCGGTTAGAATCAAGGCATAGATCAAAAAATTTCCGGCCATGGAAAATTTGTTTTTTTTCCAGAAACCATACCTGGCAAATTGGGTATACGCGCGGTAAAGAAATTTTGTTGATGCCTTTTCCACCCCTTACCCCGGCGCTTTGGTGGATCTGACAATATCGTGAATGGCGCCGGCGCTTGAGTTGCCGGCGAAACTAAATTCCGGGTTCAGGACCAGGCGGTGGGCCATCACCGGTATGGCCAGTTCCTGGATATGTTCGGGCGTGACAAAATCACTGCCTGAAAAAAGGGCATAGGCTTTGGCCGTCTTCATCAGGGTGATGGAGGCTCTGTGCCCGGCACCCAGGGTGATGCCTTTATGATTCCTGGTCTGCCCCACAAGGTTTACAATATAATATTTAAGCTCTTCGGTGATAAACACATGGTCCACAGCCTCTTTCATGGCCAGGATTTCCGATTTAGTAACACAGGGATTGACCGCATTAACCGGCTCTTTTCTTTCCTGGTTTGTCAGGATGGCCACCTCGTCCTGGGGGCCCACATAGCCCATGGACAGTTTCAGGGCAAAGCGGTCCATCTGGGCCTCGGGCAACGGATAGGTGCCCCTGGACTCCACAGAGTTCTGGGTGGCAATGACAAAAAAGAAATCCTCCAGGTTTAAAATTTTTCCGTCAATGCTGACCTGGGACTCTGCCATGGCTTCAAGCAGGGCGGACTGGGTTCTCGGCGATGCCCGGTTGATTTCATCGGCCAAAAGAATATTGGTAAAGACCGGGCCTTTATGAAGCCTGAACTCATGTGTTGACGGATCAAAGATGGAGACACCGCATACATCCGAAGGTAAAAGGTCCGGTGTGAACTGTATTCTTTTGAAATCTGCGTCTGCAGAAAACGCCAGGGCCTTGGCTAGGGTGGTTTTGCCGTTACCGGGGGCATCCTCAAGCAGGATATGCCCGCCTGCGGCAAAGCCTGAGAGCAGCAGGGTGATGGTGTTATCCTGGCCTTTTATAACATTGGTAATGCTTTGAAACAGCTTTGTATAGGTGTCAAATCCCGCCATGTCTTTCTTTACTCTTTGACTGATCCGGGTGAAATGTTTAAAGAATGTTACCACAAATCCCGGGATGGACAAGGGAAAAATGATAGCGTCAAGATAACTGCTTTGGAAAAAGCGATATCAAGCCCTTTGCGCTTACCGGATAAAGATTCTATGAGATTTTCCATTAACAATCTTCCTGGTCTGGTTGGTTTGGGTTTGTGGTTGTTAACGAGCTGACATTTCCATTGGATACTGGCCGGTGAACCATTAAAAAAGGTTTATTGTGTACTCCTTGAGTTTTTTTTGTCCTGCATCTTTGGCGATCTTGCTTATGAAATTTGGAACCAATCCCTCTGAAAAACCGGCGATGAAAGCCCAGATGATGGCTTTAACAACGTCTGCATTCGTAGCTGAAACGTACAGTGCGGCAAAATCGCTAAAGGTTTTGTAAGCCTCCTCTCCCGATGAGAAGACCGGAAAGAGCGAGCATCGCATAAATTCTGCCATAAAGATTACATACAAAACAAACGCAAAGACCCCGTCAACAAAAGGCGACACATAAATTTGGATTGTGACCATTCGTTCGGTCACCGCACTGTGCTCCTAAGCCTTGGATGTGGTCAAGTTCTGAATCCGCCGAAAACTATTGACCACGGCTCCTGATACAAAAATAATTGTCTCATATGGAACAAAACCCAATTTTGCAAGAAAGGCGACCGTCGTCATGGCAGCGACAACCAGAATGAGTGCAATCGCGGTGCTGGACGAAGTCAGCACCGCGATTCACGGCGGCGAAGCCGCCGTGAACGCTGAAACCAGGGGTGCGTCTTTTTGCGTCCCCTGTATTTATCTGTTATCCACCCTCAACAACATCAGTCTGCCACCTGGTCTATTTTTGCTGTCGTTCGCCACACGTCGAGGGTATAGGTGTCATATGTTCGCAGCACCCACAGTACTATGCATGCGGAAAGCATCGGTATGGCGGCGAAAAACAGTAGGTTGGGATAAGTCCATGGGTCCATGTATTTCATGTACGAACTGACCGTTGATATCGCATGAAGAATCAAAATCGCTCCATAGGAAAACGTCCGAAATAGTCCCAATAGGAAGGCGAGAATCAAAGCGGATTGGGCAACACCGATTGCATAGGTGATTCCAGACGTCAGGCCTGAAAGTTGATAGAACCTTTCAAACACGGCGGCAGCGTGCGAAGGGTTGACGAATTTGTCAATGGTCCACATCGCGAAAACAGTCGCAATGCCCATTCTCAGAATTAACAGACACCAAGCAAGCTTTTGCTTTGAGACCATCGTATCACGTTCCATTCCATTCATAGGTAATTAACCCCGTTATAGCACTACTTAAGTCGATTGTAATGAGGCGGATCAAGTTGATCTGTAGTTTCCGTTTATCTTTCATATTCACTTATCTAAAGGGATAACATCCGAAAAGTAAGCATAACCAGATCTGTATAAATATTTAAAATATCAATGATGAAATCATTAAACATTATCTGGATAAGGATTGCAAATTTTTTCTTCAATTTGGCATATAGTTGACTAAGCACTTATGACATGAAGTTTGACCAACCCTGATTTTCAGACAGACAGAAATATCGAAAGTAATCATCGGCTCTATTAGCAAGGCATTCGGTCCGAAATCATAGATTGTGGGCTTTCTAAAATCGTTTTCCAATGTTAAAATCCATTTGGTCGCATCTCTTGAATGTACAATTTGCAGGAAAACCTGATAGCAAAATTCCAAGCCGTTCATGACGGAAGATAAGTCAAAAGGAACTGAAATGGAGACTGAAATTAAGATCAGAGGATACCATACAGACTTGTATCAGCATGTAAATAATGCTAGGTATCTTGAATTCCTTGAAGAAGCCAGGTGGCAGCTTCTTGAAGACCACATGGACCTTGAGTCGTTTATGAAAAAGGGGTTTTTATTTTTTGTGGTCAACATCAATATCTCATATAGAAGCCAGGCCAGGGTTAACGATTTGATCCGCATCCGGTCGGGAATGGCAAACATCGGAAATAAAAGCGCCGTGGTCCGTCAGCAGGTTCTCAACCTGACAACCGGGCTGGTTAGTGTGGATGCCGATATCATTTTTGTTTTGTCTGACTCTAAAGGAAAAGCGCTCAAGCTTGAAGGTGAGGTGCTGGAGACACTGAACCGGATTCCGGTGTTTGAAGAATAGACCCCATCGTTGTGGTTTTTAGAGTATATTGAAAATCCATGGACAAATAAGACAAATAAAGCAGGCAACAATGATTGAAAATATTTTTTTTGATTTGGATGGAACCTTGATAGACCCTAAAGAAGGGATAACTCGTTGTATACAATTCGCTCTTGAAGAATTCGACGTGGAAAAACCTCATGCAGATCAGCTTACCTGGTGTATCGGCCCGCCACTCAGAGATTCTTTTTCCAAAATATTGGAAACCACCGATAAAGATAAGATTAAACATGCTTATACCACTTACCGAAAACGGTTTGCAGTTAAAGGGCTGTATGAAAATAGAGTCTATCCGGACGTTCATACCTCCCTTAATATGATTAAAAAATCGGGGTTCAGGATTTTTCTTGCCACTTCAAAACCTGAAATATATGCAAAACAGATACTGGATCATTTTGACCTCTCCAAATATTTCAACAAAGCTTATGGCAGTAATCTGAATGGTTCCCTGACTGATAAAGGTGAGTTGATAGCCCATATTCTCAAAACCGAAAATCTTGATCCAGGAAAAACCGTCATTGTCGGAGACAGGGTGTATGACATCGCTGGTGGTCAGAAAAACGGCATCATGACAGCAGCAGTCACATATGGCTATGGGAGCCAGGAAGAAATCACCTCATCGCAACCGGATATTATATTTGACGCATTTTCCGACCTGTTACCTTTTCTGGAAATAACCACACCCACAAGAACCGAGTGCTGCCAAGGGTGAAGGCGCGTAAATACAACATAGTTTGACTCACTGATCGAGTTTAAGGGAGCAGGCGGTTTATGCAGAAACCGACGCAGAAAGATGCCGACACGGTCAAAAGTGTGAAAAGCAGCACAAAGGGCCAGCCGAACAGGGAGATCATCATCGGAAGAAGGGCGGGTTTGACGGCCCGGTTGACGAGAAAAACGGCCATCAGCGAGGGTGCAGCACCCCGGTCCCGAAGGTCCTTGAGAATCGGATACCAGGCAAATATCGGACCTGTTGACAAGATGCCCGCAATCGCGGCAAAAAGAGCTTGTTTCACCCCGGAACCCTTTTGCGTAACTTTTTCGAACTGGGGTGGGGTTAAGAAGAGATTTAGCGCAACCATAAAGCAGAATACCAGGAAGAACGGCAGGAGCAGACGACAAAAACAATCAATGCTGATTTGAAATGCCACCGCTGTTTTTTCAGGCGTTATCCACCAGAGTCCAAGATAGAGGCCGATCACCAAAAGGAGAAACAGGCCTTTGAAAGAGTATAGAAAATTCAAAATTTTTTTTGTTGGGCTGTTTGATTGTACCATATGTTGTCCTTACACTCGATGATCAAGTTTTTAGGGAATTTGTTCAAATTCAAGGCGGAAACAATTTTTAACCGGAGGAATATACAATATATTTTGAGGATTAAAAATTTTTTTCCAACGCCGAAGTTGGGCAAATTAACAAAAACTTGATCATCGAGTTACACGACCCCCACCATAATCAGTGCGATGACCATGGATAGAATGAAGCATAGAAAATTTCGGGCAATCGCAAAACGTTTGCCAAGAGCTGCGCTTTCTGCCGGCAGTTGCACAATCCCAACCGTTACCCAGGCGCATATCAGGGCGATGACCGGGCCGATGCCAATGCCCTGGTCAAGAAGTTCTTTTCCAATGATATAGCTGTTGGCGGGATTTCCGGTAAAAAGGCTTCCAACCAAAGCACCTTTAAAAATACCCTGAAGTGTGCTGCCAAAGAAAAAATCAGACAGGAGGCGCTGGGGAATAAACGCGGTCAGCAAGCCAATCAGAAAGACGACACCCGCGATCGTCGGAAGCATGCTGCCGATTTGGGTGAGGGCCTGGCGGCAGGCTTGGGTTAACGCCTGGGTATTTGACAAAAGGGACGCGCCGAAGGATTCCTTTGGGACCGCCGCCGGGCCTGCAGTCTGCGCTCGTTCAAATTGTTCAAGGGCCTGTGCCGCCTTGCCGGTCATGCCCGTTACCACCGTGATACCCCGGGCCTCAAGCTGCCGCTGGCTGACTGGGCTTAACCAACCCGCCAGAAAGGCGTCGCAATTTTCGTTGATGGCCATGGTGACGAGCTGCAGACCTGACCCAGGGCGGAATTTCCCTGGCCCCTCAAAGTATTGCAGCTCTTTAGACAACGTGTCGATCACCAGCAGGTGTGACGCTGTGCCCGGTTTGTCGCTCACCTGGGCATCAAGGTCTTTTCCAAGGGCGGTGATGGCAATTTTCATGGACGTTTCCCTGACTTTATTTTTTAGAGACTAAATCTGTCCTCAATAGATTGAATCGCATCCTCTGCCGCATCCTTAAGATCTTCGTGGGACAGAGCCGTCTGATGGGCGGCGATCCAGTCACGGGTATCAGGGGTGCCGATTTCTCCCAAGGCGTATAAAATGTCACCCTGGACGGGAACATCTTTGGTGCTGAATGCCTCAATTAAAATTTCTTCCAGCTCGACACACAGGGCTGGAGCCTCTTCGGCAATGGCTTCCACCACCACCATGGCACCTAAACGCACAGACCAGGTTTCATGAAGAAGCAGCCCGGAAAATCCTTTGAACAACCGGTTAGATGCGAGCATCCGCTCGGTGATCCACTCTGCCCGGCCATCCTCCAGTATGGTTTTCAAGGCCTTTGTATCCAGGTCCATGCTCTCCTTATTGACGATCATGTCTAAAATTTCTTCTTCTGTTACAGCTCCGGTCCATCGTGTATCATCATTCAGAATCAGGCATGGGGCGGACAGAACATTGTCTTTCTGCGCTTTTTCAGGGAACAGGGAACCGTCAATGATGTGAAGATGGATTTTTTCACAGGCGGCAGCAAGGGGTATGAGCCGCTCAACCATCCCCGGGCAGTGGGGACATTGCAGGGCAATATACAGGGTCAGCCGGCAGGGCACTTCGATATTGTCCAACGTTTTTTGGATGCCATCGCCCGGATTTGGTTTGCCAAGGGAGTCCAGGCCGTTTAAAAAAGGTGACAGTTCTCGTTCCAGGGGAAGGGCGGAATACAGAATATTTTTTTTCAGGAAAAAGCCGGGCAGATCGGCCGATTGACTGCTATCCGTCCAGGATATGGAAGTCGATATTTCCTGCCATTGGCGGGCAAACGCCTCGAATCTTTTTTGCTCGGGATGTTCTGTGTCTGCTATGATTAGGGTTGGGCGTCCCAAAGGCGTCCAGGCTTTGATCTGTTCTTTTGTCGTGTTGTCCATAATTGGCCTCCAGTTGGATTGGGTGGTAGCCTGTCGTTCCGATGTCCTTGGCCGGTGAATTGTAAACAGGATCGGTATCAGCCACGCTGTAATTTCGTGGTTAATACCGATCGAAAAAACAACTACTCTTCTTTGGGGGTGTTGGCTTTAAATTCTTCTTTGTTGATTTTCGTGATTTCCGAATTTTGAATTGTTAAAACACTGTCTGTATGGGTGTCTTCAAACTTCACCGCTCCGTTTTTTTCCTGTTCAATTTGTTTGGTGTAATACGTTTTATCTGTGTGCAGGTCCTTGACTTTATAGTACCCGCCCCCGCATGCTGCCATACAAAAAAGAATGGAAATTATCATTGCCAAAGTTAAAAGTTTTTTCTTCATTTTTTTTCTCCTTTTTGTTGTCGGTTGTAAAAAGGTTTGTTTGGTGACTGGTACGATATTCACCTGTACTTCTAATGCCATTGATAGCGTTTACTGTCAATCAATCTTCGGGTTTTAAATTAAGGGGAAATCATGTACATAATGGCCTGACATTAAATTAATTTTCCACGGACAGTTTCTATGAAATATATAGCAGATTTGCATATCCATTCAAAATATTCCCGGGCCACAGCTAAAAATCTGGACCTGGAACATATCTATCATACGGCTCAGGTCAAAGGCATTACCCTGGTGGGAACAGGGGATTTTACCCATCCTGCCTGGATCCAGGAGATAGAGGCAAAGCTTGAGCCTGCCGAACCCGGGCTGTTTGCATTGAAAGATGAGATTGCAAGACAGATTGACGCCGACGTGCCGGCTTCATGCAAAGGGCCTGTGCGTTTTATTCTCCAGTCTGAGATTTCTAATATATATAAGAAAGACGCAAGGGTCCGCAAAAACCATAATCTGATCTATATGCCGGATCTGGATACGGTAAAGAAGTTCAATGCTCGCCTGGATGCCATCGGCAACATTAAATCCGACGGCCGGCCCATTCTGGGATTGGATGCAAGGGATTTGCTGGAGATCATGCTGGAGATATCTGACCAGGGCTTTTTTATCCCGGCCCATATCTGGACGCCGTGGTTTTCCATGTTTGGGTCCAAGTCCGGATTTGATACCATTGAAGAGTGCTTTGGTGATTTAAGTTCCCATATCTTTGCCTGTGAGACGGGCCTGTCATCAGACCCGCCCATGAACTGGCGGGTGAAAGATTTGGACAGGGTCCGGCTGATATCCAACTCCGATGCCCATTCCCCGAAATTTTTGGGACGCAACGCTTCGGTTTTTGATACGGACCTGGCCTTTGATGCGGTGCGACGTGCCCTTGAAACCCATGATCTTAACGCCTACAAAGGCACCCTGGATATGTATCCCCATCAGGGAAAATATCACTATGACGGCCATCGCAAATGCGGGGTGTGTCTCAATCCCGATGAGACTGCGGCTTTGGGCGGAATTTGCCCAGAATGCGGGAAACCCCTGACCCTGGGCGTGCTTTACCGGGTTCGCGAACTTGCCGACAGACCGGAGGGGTTTAAACCTGAAAACCGGCATCCCCACTCCTATTTGGTGCCTCTGGTAGATATTTTATCCCAGATTCTGGGGGTGGGTCCCAATACCAAAAAGGTGAAAGCCCATTATGATAAGGCTGTCAATGCCCTGGGGCCGGAACTTGCCATACTCACACAGCTTTCGCCTGAAACCATTGAAAGTGCCGGTGTACCCTTACTGGCCCAGGCCATACAAAAGATGAGAGACGGGGATATTCATATTGATCCCGGGTATGACGGTGAATATGGAACGGTCAATATTTTTACCCGGGAGGAAAAAGAGCATCTCCAGGGAGAAAAAAGCCTGTTTGCCGGCCCTTTGCCCCCTAAAAAAAAAGCTGGCGCACCGATTATACGTAAAAAGACACAAACTAAAGATGCGGCATTGCCTTTACCTGAAAAAAAAAAGATCACAGCACCCCTTGCTCCCGGACATATCCTGGACGGTTTGAACCCGGAGCAGGGCAGGGCGGTTAAATCCCAATCAAGGGCCGTGGTGATCCAGGCAGGGCCGGGCACGGGAAAAACCCGTACCCTTACGGCCAGGATCGCCTGGTTGCTTCGGGAAAATAAGGCCGCCCCTGAAAACATCCTGGCTTTGACCTTTACAAATAAGGCTGCCGGCGAACTTGCCGACCGGATTGAATCCTTTATTCCCCAAGGCGGACAGCTTGTTATGGCTGCCACATTTCACGGATTCTGCCTTCAAATGCTTAAGCGTTATTCAAATTTTAAGCGGGGGCTGATGGAGGATGATTTGCGTTTCGAAATCCTTGGGTTGGCCGCCAAAACGGTGACGGGCGAAAAAAAGGTGCCCAAGAAAACAGTGTCAAAGCTGGATGCCTGGATCAGCCGACAAAAGCAGCAATTAAAGGAACCTGGTGATGAAAGCCAGGGGGACGCTGAAAATAACCCCATCGAAAATTTCGATCCGATTTGGCCTGATGTGTACAAAGCCTATGACCGGATTCTTGAGGAACGCGGTCTGGCAGATTTTGAAGATTTGATTTTCATCTGTTTCAGGCTTTTTTCCAGGGATGAAGTCCTGCTTGAACAAATTCGTCATCAGTATAAATATATTTTTGTGGATGAGTACCAGGATCTGAACCTGGGCCAGTACAGGCTGGTGAGGCTTCTTGCACAAAACAGTCACATATTCGTGATTGGTGACCCCGATCAGTCTATCTACGGGTTCAGAGGCTCGGACAGCCGGTTTTTCAAGCGGTTTGAATTCGATTTTCCCGGATCTGAACAGATCCGCCTGCGCCAAAATTACCGATCCACCCAGACCATCCTGGATGCCTCTTTCCAAGTGATTTGTACCGGTGATGAAGTGGAAAATGAGGCTCGTAAAATTTATGCAA
Source organism: uncultured Desulfobacter sp. (assembly GCF_963675255.1). Taxonomy (GTDB): domain Bacteria; phylum Desulfobacterota; class Desulfobacteria; order Desulfobacterales; family Desulfobacteraceae; genus Desulfobacter. Next base: position 4,977,626 of record NZ_OY775937.1, on the reverse strand, counting down.
GCCTTGACGGCAAACAAAAGATTTCGATCAATGAAACGGCGAGCGAAAGCGCCGAGGCGGTTGCCGTGGGAAAGGTTATTGAAAAAGGGGTGGGGGGGCTTTCTTTTCTGTCCATGGACAAGGGCACAGGTCCGGAGTCCGGGACGGACAGGGAATATGCCTTTTCCGATTTTGCCGTGCTCTACCGCACCCGGCAGCAGGCCCTGACCTTTATCCGGGCCTTTGAGAAAGTCGGTATTCCGTTTCAGACCGCAGACAGGGAACATTGGGCGGACATGGCAGGTATAAAAGACCTGTTGGCTCTGGTGCGGATTTTTCTCAAACGGTGCAGTGACACAGACCGACAGCAGTTTGCACAATTTTTACCCAGGATCGAGACGCTTTCAGTTCCCATGAACACATCAGCGCTTCTTGATACCTTGGCTGGCTGGCTGGATATCAAAGTCCTGGGTGAAACAGATGAAAAACTGGCAGCGGCATGGCAGCGACTCAGCGTACTGGCAGACCGGTATCCCTCTCCTTGTGATCTTCTGGATGCCTTAAGGCTGGATCAGGACCCTGATTTTCTGGACAAAACGGTTGAAAAGGTCTCTTTGATGACCATGCATGCAGCCAAAGGCCTTGAGTTTCCAGTGGTCTTTCTTACAGGGTGCGAAAACGGCACGATCCCCTTTGCAAGGGACGGGAAAACCGTGGAAGACCCGGATGAAGAGCGCCGCCTTTTATACGTGGGCATGACCCGGGCAAAGGAGATGCTTTATTTGACATATGCACGAAAAAGACGCATATTCGGCCGGGAGCAGCAAAGAATCCGGTCCTGTTTTATTGATGATATTGAAAAGGAACTGGCCCGGTATGAAAAGGGAAAAAAGCAGGTTAAAAAACAAAAATCCAGGGATATTCAGCTGGAATTATTTTAAATCCTGCCTAAAACATGTAATAATAACGGGCAAATCAAGAATTTGAAAATGGAAAGAACACCTTACAGAAAATTGGATTTTGACAATGGCCACTGCCTTGAAATTTTTGACGATTCAAGAAAAATCGGGGCGGATGCCTGGGTGGTGATCATGACCGCGATAATGGAGATTCCTGTGGAAGCGTCATTGTTCGCATCTGAACCGTTGTCTGATAGTAAATTTAATGATATTTTAAATACATTAGGGTCTCCCATTGAATATCGTTACCGGCTGGAACGCAACATGATCATGGCTCATGAAAAGGATGCTGTGCTGGAAAATCTGGTAAATACATTTCTTGAAAATACCGGTCGATACGTAGCTAACCCTAAGTTTCCGGAGAAGGTTGCACTAAAAGCGTACAGGGATCGGGTTGAAAAGGGCAAAAAGAAATAGGAAGGTAAATATTTCGCGCAGTTGGGCGGTCTTTTTTCTTTTTATATGTCTGTGTATGATATGCCCCTGCACAGCCTTGGGGGATATATATCGGTATATTGACGCCGATGGGGTGGTGCATTTTACCAATACGCCTACGACCGAAGGCTATATCCTTTATCTCAAGGAAAAGAGGGGGAACAGGGTACAGGCCCGGACAAGAAGATTCAGGGCCGGGCCTGATGTCTACGACAATATTATTCTCAAAGCCGCCAGGGTATTTGGTGTGGACCACGCATTGATCAAGGCCGTGATCCATGCGGAGTCCAGTTTTAACCCCAATGCCGTGTCCAGCAAAGGGGCGCGGGGGTTAATGCAGATCATGCCTCAGAACGATGGCTCCCTGAATATTTCAGACCCCTTTGATCCGTCCCAGAATATTATGGGCGGCACCCGTTATTTGAAGCGGATGCTCATTCGGTATAATGAAAAACTTGCCTTGGCGCTTGCTGCCTATAACGCCGGCCCTTCGGCTGTGGACAAATACAAGAAAATTCCGCCCTATGAAGAGACCCGGACTTATGTACAAAAGGTGATGTCCTTGTATTCACGTTATAAAAGCAGCTAGTGTTTGAACGAAAAGTCACCCACCTGCGGCGTTGCAGAAAAATTTGCCAAATTTATATGAAAGAACTAAACTAACCAGTTAGTTTCTTTCATGATTTGTTGTGGCCTAACCTCGGTGAAAGACCAGGTCGGCCATGGCCGTTATTAGGATCGGGCCTCACATACTTTAGTATGCTCCGGTTACAAATTTTTTGCGCCTTGCATCTGTGCAACTTTTCGTCCAAACACGAGGTTTCATTCAGTAACTATCTGACAATCAAGTCTTTTAATGTTTTTTATGCCTCAGTCTTGATTTTGTTTATGAAATCAAGCAGTTTATCTCGCATTTCCGGCCGTTTAAGGGAAAAGGACAGATTGGCCATTTGAAATCCGACCTTGTCCCCGCAGTCAAACCGGGTACCCTTGAATTTATATCCAAAGATCGGCTGTTCGGTTAAAAGTCCCTTCATGGCATCAGTGAGCTGGATTTCACCGCCGGCGCCGGTTTTTTTCCTTCCAAGATACTCCCAGATTCTGGGGGTAAGGATGTACCGGCCTACAATGGCCAGGTTGGACGGCGCTTCTTCGGGTTTGGGTTTTTCCACCATGTCATTGATTTTTACCATATCCTCTTCCAGAGGGCTTGCATCCAGAATGCCGTATTTATCGGTCTGATCCTTTTCCACTTCCATGACAGCGGCAATGGAGGCGCGGAACCGTTCAAATTTTTCCACCATTTTCGAAAGCACTGGTTTGTCCGGGGTCTGGATCATATCGTCGGCCAGAAGCACGGCAAAGGGCTCGTCCCCCACAATGTCCCTGGCGCACCAGATGGCATGGCCAAGTCCTAGAGGATCATGCTGGCGGGTGTAGACAATGGTGCCTGTTTCGGGGACCAGTTCATTGATCTGCCGCAGCAGGTCAGTTTTACCCTTGGTTTTGAGCATGGTTTCTAATTCATAACTGCGGTCAAAGTGGTCTTCCAGGGCCTTTTTTGTCCGGCCCGTGACAAAGATGATCTGTTCAATGCCGGCGGCAAACGCTTCTTCAACAGCATACTGGATAATGGGTTTATCCACCACGGTCAGCATCTCCTTGGCCATGGCTTTTGTGGCCGGGATGAACCGTGTGCCAAGACCTGCTACCGGTAATACCGCTTTTTTTACTTTCATAATGACTCCTTGAATGCTTGATACTGAAATTTCCCCTGATACTCGGGGCAGGGCCCGTTAGAACAGGCTCTAATATTTGAACGATTATTTTAATTGAAGTTTTTTATGTTCAAACCACTTTGTTTTTAGATTAGCAGGGCTGCTGTGTCAAACTCAAAATGAACAATCCCACAGGGTTTGTGGAGACATTTGTTGAATCGGTTTGGCTATCCGATTGACATTATTGCCTATTTCAAGTATGGTATCTGTTTTTTTGTATTGCTTGTTATTAATTGATGAGGAAATAGTTAATGAACGCTGAAAATAAGACAGATGAAACACAGGTCCGGGCGGAAATCCCACCTGAGCAGCTCAACCTTAAAAGCCGGTTTAAATTCAAATGCCATAAAGGTGTCTCCTGTTTTACCGAGTGCTGCAGGGGGATTGATATCATGCTTACCCCCTATGATATTTTAACCATGCGCAAAAAATTGGATATAGATTCGGAAAAATTTCTGTCCATATTTACCACTCCCCAGCTTCTTGAAAAAGCAGATCTGCCTGTGGTAACACTTAAGCTTTTGGATGATGAGCGAAAATCCTGTCCATTTGTCCAGGACGAGGAGGGATGCGTAATTTATGAAGACCGTCCCACCACCTGCCGGTACTATCCCCTTGGTGTGGGGTCTTTGAGCTACTCAGGGGAGCAGGGTGATAACGAGGATAAGGAAGAGTTCTTTTTTATGATCAAGGAACCCCACTGCAAAGGCTTTGATGAACCAGACGAATGGACCGTAGAGGAATGGCGTGAAGACCAGGGCGTGGATCTGCGTGACGAGGTCAATGACGGTTGGCTGGATCTCATGGTTCGTAAAAAATCTTTGCCGGCCAGCATGAAGCTGTCCGAAAATGCCAAGCAGATGTTTTTTACGGTATGCTATAATATCGATAAGTTTAAACGGTTCGTGTTTGAATCCTCTTTTCTTACCAGGTACAACATCCCGGAAGAACGGGTGGCCCAGATTAAGGATGATGATGTGAAACTGCTCCAATTTGGATTTGAATGGCTAAAAGTCACCTTTTTCCATGCCGGAGAGGAGATGTTTAATCTCAAAGAGAAGAGTGGGGATACAAACGACGCTAAAGAGTAATGTGTCTTACGGCAATGCATAAGGCAAACAGGCGCGCTACGAAATAAAATTTTGTAGCGCGTCTGTGTTTTTTAATAATTATACCATAAGGTTTCATGGGCCGCCGAATCATTTAGGCGGGCCTCAATATCCAGATTAAAGAAAGCGGCAGCAGGCGCAAGAATTTCCGGATTGTCTGCCTGCACTTTTTTTAACGCAGAAAGCGCAAGATCAAATCCTTTTTTGGTCACTTTCCCCAAAGGTGCCCGGCAGGGGCCGCACGGCATGCCAAGGATCTGCATCATGGTTTTCAGGGGCAAAGGATTTCTGGCCCGGCACTTGACAGGTCCGTACTTGCTTTCCTCTTCAGTGGTGATGACCACAAGATCCAGCAACGGAGACAATGCGGTCTGGAGGGTTAAGGCCTCTTTGGTTTTACCCTGATTAAGCAGTTCAACCATTTTGGTCATGGATGCCGGTGCAATATTTGACATTACTGAAATGGCGCCGCAGGCCCGGATCTGTTCATCTGCCATGACTTGGCAGACCAGGGCATCGTCTCCGGAAAAGATATTGAAACCGTCCCCGCAAAGTTTTCTGGTCAGCTTCATGTTGTCTATATTTCCGGTGGCTTCCTTGACACTGGTTACATTGGCACAGTTGTCCGCAAGTATGGCAAGATCCTGGGGCAGCATTTGTGCACCGGTACGTCCAGGGATGATATAAGGAATGATATTCAGGCCCGGGGTTTCCCTTGCCACTACCTCGTAATATTCCCGCCGGATTTCAAGGGAGGACGGCCCGTTGTAATAGGGATCCACCAGAAGGACACCGTCAACGCCCTGTTCTGCGGCATGGGATGTACCGGTTATGGCTTCAGCCGTGTTGTTTGAGCCGGTGCCTGCGATGCACTTGCATTTACCCCTGGTCCGTTTGGCAATCAAATCAATAACTAGATTATGTTCTTCCCATTTAAATGTAGGGCTTTCGCCAGTGGTGCCGGTGGCAAGAATTCCGGTAATCCGGTTTTCAATCTGGAAGTCAATGAGCCCGGATAGGCCGTCCCGGTCGAGATCTCCTTCCGGGGTGAATGGGGTGATAAGTGCTGTGTAGCATCCTTGTTTCATAACTTACAAACTCCTGATGGTTATTTGCGCTGCATGCGCGGATAAAACAATTTGCCCAAAAAAGTTGTGTCAATTTTTTACAGGGCAGGTTTTTTAAGTTTACCTGAAAGACCTTGACACCCGAATAAAAGAATTTATTATATAAAAATTTTGTTTAAACACAACGATAAAGTCACAAAAGAGCCAAAGGAGACATAAATGGCCGATTCCAAGAAGCTGCCCCAAAATGCAGACGAGCAGATCGCACTGCTCAGGCAATCCCTGGTCCAAAATGCCGAATGCGGCACAACCCACTATAACCTGGCTGTTGCGCTGATTGGCAAGCAGGAGTTTGTGGAAGCAGAGAGCGTGCTTCATGACGCCATTGACTGCAGTCCTACCCTGGCCGAGGCCTATGTCCAGCTTGGGGGGATTTGCCTTCAACGGGGGGACATTGAAGGCTGTTACCGGTTCAATCAGCGGGCCACCAAGGCCCGGGCCGGCTTTGCCGAAGGCTATGCAAATATGGGCTTTGTTCTGCTGCAGCTGGTGGACGGCAAAAATGCCAAGGAAGATGAAGAAAAAGTGGACAAGGCAATTAAAAATTTAAAGAAAGCCATTATCCATAATAAAAATTTCGTTCAGGCCTATACCACCCTGGGGACAGCTTACTTTATGAAAGGATTGGTGGAAGAGGGGATCAAAGCCAACCTCCAGGCCCTGTCCGTGCAACCCCAATTCCCCATTGCCCATAACAACCTGGCCGTGGCCTATCTTGAACTTAAAGATTACAAACAAGCCATCAAGCATTGTGATATAGCCGTGGATTTAGGGTTTGAAGTCAACCAGTCACTGATAGATGAACTTGCTCCACACCGGGAAGCATAATCACACCTATGATGACAGGTTTTTATTGACATGCGGACATATAAATTCTATATCAGCTATGTTATTTTGCTTATAATGTCTGATTTGAAGCGTTTGTTTTTTCATTAACGTTTTGAAATGATAGGAAAAAATATTGATGGAAAGTTGGAAAACTCTTTTCATTGTTGCATGTAAATCAACTTTTAACGGAGGTAAGTAAATGGCTAAGCATGAAACTCCTTTACTGGACGAGCTGGAAAACGGCCCGTGGCCTAGCTTTGTTTCTGATCTGAAACAGCAGGCAGAAGTTAGAGCCAAAAATGAAAAAGGCGTTGAATTCCAGATCCCCCAGGATTGTGTAGACGACCTTCTTGGCGTTGTAGAACTTTCTTACAAACATGGTCGGACCCACTGGAAACACGGCGGCATCGTTGGTGTATTTGGTTACGGCGGCGGTGTTATCGGTCGTTACTGTGACCAGCCCAAACTGTTCCCCGGTGTTGAGCATTTTCACACCATGCGTGTAAACCAGCCCTGCGGTAAATACTACAGCACTGAATATCTCAGACAACTGACTGAATTGTGGGATTTCAGGGGTTCCGGCGTAACCAACATGCATGGCGCCACCGGCGATATCATTCTTCTGGGTACCACCACTCCCCAGTTGGAAGAAGTGTTCTGGACACTGACCCATGACTTCAACCAGGATCTGGGCGGTTCCGGCTCCAACCTGAGAACACCTGCTGACTGTCTTGGTACGTCCAGATGCGAATATTCCTGCTATGATACCGCCGCACTTTGTCATTTCCTGACCAACGAATATCAGGATGAGCTTCATCGTCCGGCATTTCCGTACAAGTTTAAATTTAAATTTGACGGCTGCCCCAACTGCTGTGTTGCTTCCATCGCACGTTCCGATATGTCCTTTATCGGTACCTGGAAAGACGACATCCGCATTGATCAGGACGCGGTTAACAAATATGTTGAACTGGATCCCGCATATCCTGCCAACGCCGGTGCCCACAAGGGTAAAGACTGGGGTCCCTTTGATATTGAAAAAGAAGTTCTTGACCTTTGCCCCACACACTGCATGAAGTTTGAAAACAAAAAATTGACCATTAATACTGAGCACTGCACCCGCTGCATGCATTGTATCAATGTTATGCCCAGAGCCCTGAAGATTGGTAAAGAAACTGGTCTGTCCATTCTCTGCGGTGCCAAGGCGCCGATCCTCGACGGTGCCCAAATGGGTTCCCTGCTTGTTCCCTTTATTGAAGTCAATGCCGATAATGACTACGAGGAAATTACAGAAGTCATTGAAAACGTATGGGATTGGTGGATGGAAGAGGGCAAAAACCGTGAACGTCTTGGTGAGCTGATCATGCGCCAGGGCTTCCAGAAACTTCTGGAAGTAACCGGCATTGAAGCTCAGCCCCAGCATGTTGCCTATCCGAGAACCAACCCCTACATCTTCTGGAAAGAAGATGAAGTGCCGGGTGGCTGGGAACGTGACGTTGACGAATACAGAAAACATCACTTAAGATAAAAAGGGAGATATATAATGGCATTTATTTCTACAGGGTATAATCCCGCAAAGCCGATGGAAAACAGAATCACAGACATCGGTCCCAGAGACTATCACGACTTTTATCCTCCTGTTATCGCAAACAATAATGGTAAATGGGATCATCATGAGATCCTGGAACCCGGCGTGCTGGTTCATGTTGCCGATTCCGGAGATGAAGTATACACAGTAAGGGTTGGCGGCTGCCGCCTGATGTCCACCACGCACATCAATGAAATCTGCGACATTGCAGATAAACATTGTGACGGGTATGTTCGTTTCACCACCCGTAACAACATTGAATTCATGGTTGACTCCAAAGACAAAGTAGAACCGTTGAAAAACGATCTGGCTTCCAGAAAGTTCCCCGGTGGTTCCCATAAATTCCCCATCGGTGGTACCGGTGCTGGCGTAACCAACATCGTTCACACCCAGGGCTGGATTCACTGCCATACCCCTGCTACTGATGCTTCCGGTACCGTAAAGGTTACCATGGATGCGCTTTTTGATGATTTCCAGCAGATGAAACTGCCGGCTCAGCTTCGTGTTTCCATGGCTTGCTGCCTGAACATGTGCGGCGCGGTTCACTGCTCCGATATCGCCATCCTCGGCTATCACAGAAAACCGCCAATGCTTGACCATGAATACCTGGACAAGGTTTGCGAAATTCCGTTGGCCGTTGCTGCCTGCCCGACTGCAGCGATCAAGCCGTCTAAACAGACACTGGCTGACGGCACTGAGGTAAAATCAGTAGCTGTTAAAAATGAACGTTGCATGTACTGCGGTAACTGCTACACCATGTGCCCCTCCATGCCGCTTGCCGACACCGAAGGTGACGGTATTGTTCTCATGGCTGGTGGTAAAGTGTCCAACCGTATTTCCGATCCCAAGTTCTCCAAAGTTGTTGTGGCCTTCCTGCCCAACGAAATGCCCCGTTGGCCGTCCATGACCGACGCCATCAAAAAGATGGTTAACGCCTATTCAAATGGCGCCAACAAATACGAACGTCTGGGTGACTGGGCTGAGAGAATTGGATGGGAAAAATTCTTTGAAGCTTGTGAACTTGACTTCACGCATCATCTGATTGACGACTTCCGTCAGCAGGCCTACATGAGCTGGCGTCAGACCACTAATTTTAAATTCTAATTATAGCTAAAAGCATTTTTTTGAATTTAGCATAATTAAATTTGGATGAACCGGAGGGCATTTTGTCCTTCGGTTTACCCCTTTCAATAAAAAGGAGTCTATTATGAGCGACCTTCTTGATGATAAAGAAGCGGCTACCAAAGCAGTGGTTGACTGGCTGAATAAAAAAGCAAAAACAAAATCCAAATTCTACATCAAAGATTTTTACAAAATTTTCCCCGATGACAAACCCAGAATGATCAAAAAGGTTGTCAACAAAATGGTTGAAGATGAGATCCTTGAATTCTGGTCTTCAGGATCCACAACCATGTATGGTCTCAAGGGTGCAGGCATCCAGCACTCTTCCGAAGGTGAAAATTAAAAAAATTGCAGCTTAATTCATGAACGTCAGTAGGGAAAAAGTCCCTGGAGTTGTCATTGCCGGACTCAGGGGTGGTTCAGGTAAGACAATAATATCCCTCGGGATAACTGCTGCGTGGATTGCTCAGAATATAACAGTGGCCCCGTTTAAAAAGGGTCCTGACTATATTGATGCCGGCTGGCTATCACGGGCAGCCGGTCGCCCCTGTTACAATCTTGATACCTATCTGTGCGCCCAGTCGGCCGTACAAGCCTCTTATCTTACCCATTCTCAATCATGTGATATTGCCTTGATCGAAGGCAATCGCGGTCTTTTCGACGGCATTGATATTGAGGGGACCACCTCCACAAGCGAACTTGCCAAATTGCTGGATCTGCCGGTGGTACTGGTGCTGGATTGCACAAAATCCACCCGGACCATTGCTGCTGTACTCATGGGTTGCATGCACTTTGATCCTGATATCAATATTTGCGGCGTTATCCTCAACCGTCTGGCAGGAAAGCGTCATGAGGGAAAAATTCGGGCAAATATTGAACGGTTTTGCAATATTCCGGTTCTTGGGGCTATACCAAAGCTTAAGCAGGAAGATTTTCCTGAGCGTCATATGGGGCTGGTCACTTCCGAAGAACACGGCGAAAGCGATATGTCTTTGACCCGGGCCAGGCAGGTAGCCTTGGACAATATTGACCTTGATGAATTGTTCCGGTTGGTTACCTCTTTTAAAGGGCAGGGCATGCCGGTTGTTGACAACGCCCGGCAGGACGCTGTTACGCAAATGAATGCGTTGGAAAACCAAAATCCGGCAATTAATAATTCCACTGTTACCATTGGTGTTGTCCGGGATTCGGCATTTCAGTTTTATTATCCGGATAATATTGAGGCCTTGGAAAATCTGGGTGCCAAGATTAAATTCATCAGTCCTTTATCCCAGTCCGACATCCCTGAAGTTGATGCTATCTACATGGGCGGCGGTTTTCCTGAAACCCATGCTACCCAGTTGTCTACCAATCAGGCGTTCAAGGATAATTTAAAAGCTCTGTCACGCAAAGGCCTGCCCATTTACGCTGAATGCGGCGGTTTGATATTCCTTGGCGAGAGTATCTGCCTTGATGGTGTGGTTTATCCCATGACCGGGATTCTACCCTTACGGTTTGGGCTTTCCAAACGACCCCAGGGCCATGGATATACTGAGGTCGAGGTGGTCAATGAAAATCCTTTTTATGCCATAGGAGAAGTGTTGCGCGGTCATGAATTCAGATACTCCAAGGTGATTTCCATTGATTATGAGAATACTGCCATGGCATTTAAAATGACCCGGGGCAAGGGTATTCTTGAAAAAAAAGACGGATTTTTTAAAGACAACACCTTTGGCACCTATACCCATATTCATGCCCTTGGCACCACTACCTCCTGCTGGGCTCCTTCTTTGATTGCCAAAGCCAGACGCTTCAAAGCCCTACGCGAATAACCATCACCTATCATCCATTCAATTATACTGGCATATGAAATTAAATCGAATTCAAATTAAGATTTTTGAAAAGCTCAGCAAAGATAAAGGTCTCGACGCTGACGATTACATAAATCAGTATTCTATGGAATTCCTCAATATGCAACGGGATAGACTCGAAGATCTTAGCGAAGAAGACGGGGACAATTGGATTCACAGGGCATATCTTTTATCCCTGTAGTCATAAGGATTTTCCGCGGGCTGATCCGTGATCCGTAAAAAAAATGGATCTTAGGGCTATGGAAATTAAAAAATCCAAAAATAGGACCAAGGATTTTTACCCGTATTCAAGGCGCATCAATGGGAGCATATTGAAAATATCGTGTATAAATTCTTCATAACCTTTTTGTTTTTGATTGGGGCTGTTTTCCTTCTCTGCGGCACCTGCACCGGGGGTAATGGGGAAAACATGAAGCCTTTTCGTATTGGATTCTCGAAGTCTTTTTTTACGAATGTCAACGAAAACGATGCAAAGGCTTCCATTAGAGCATGGGCAAAAGCCGTGGCCGATGAATATAATATAGATGCTGATCCATCGGCACAGATATTTATGAATCTCCAGGATATACGCCGGGCATTGATCAACAGGCAGATAGACTCCATCGCGCTCCGGTTTGAAGAATACCTCGACATATCAGAAAATTTTGAAACCGCCCACTGGTTCCTAACGCGCATGTCGGGTAAGCTTTACGAAGAGTATGTGCTTTTGGCCCTCGTAAACGGAAAAATAAAAGATTATTGGGACCTGAAAAACAATAATCTTATTCTTCACGACTCAGTTCGAATGTCCCTGGCCGTATACTGGCTCGAGTCCATGTTCAAGGGAAGATATGCCAGCTATACTGACTTGGAAAACAATGTAAACATCAAGAAAGTCGGAAACATATCAAAGGCTGTTTTATCTGTTTTTTTTGGCAAGGCTGACGCATGTATCGTGACAAACTCCGGATTCAGCACCATGAAAGAACTAAACCCTCAAATTGGCCGAAAATTACACATTATCGAGAAGTCCCCTCCCTTGATCCCAGCCATGTTCTGCTTCCGAAAAAATTTCGATTCTCCTCAGAAAGAAAAAATTCTGACGGCATTTCGAGAACTTCACACGACCATTGCAGGGCAACAAGTGCTGACTATCTTCCAGGCGGAAGCCCTTGTGGAAGTAGAAAAAAAAGATCTAACAACCACAAATGATTTCATATTAGACGCACGAAAAAATCCATAAGTTCAACTGCTGAAGATCAGCTAAAAGCCCTGGTGTAGTTCCATCCCGTTTTCGTGGATTAAATACCACCCCAAGGCTGGAGCTTTGGTATGGTCCTCTATGGGGTCAGGGGGAAAGCAGTAGGGCTCTTGCCCGGGTTTCCAGGGTGACGGCAGTTTCATTTTTTCCGGTGACCAGGCGGATGCGCACCACGCCAGGGGCCAGCAGCTCAGTGGCAAAACCGGTCACATGTTCGCAAATCACCTGGGGGCTTCGGGTGTCTTCGGTATTTGAGGTCAGATAGTCGGGTACGGTTTCCACAAGCTTCCAATTGGCCGTATCTGTCTTGTCCAGGGTAAAGGATACGTAATCCTTTTCATCTCCGCCGCCTTCGTTCACCAGGCCGTCGGCGTCGGTATCTGCATCCGGGATTCCGTCGCTGCTGGGTGCCCGGTTGCTGTCGACCATATCCAGGACACGTTCGGCCACGATCAGCTGATCATGCTCTGCGCTATCATCGGGCGGCACCTGAATCTCATCAGTCCCGGTCGTATACCAGACCATCCGGGCCATGGCAAAATCAGCTGTCCCGCTGGTCTGGGAATGATTCTCGGCCAAGCGCACCGACTGGATGACCGTGCTTGAAATCTGGGCCAGACCGGTCATGAGAATCCCGAGGACCATGACCGCGACCATTACTTCCACCAGGGTCATTCCCCCATTATAACCATTACAAAATATTTTTTTACCGGATAGGTCAAAGTGTACGGATCGGGGTCTGGATTGATCTTGGCTGTGTAAAGAGGGGTGCATTTGAAGTAACATAATATAATCTTGGGGTATCTAAATTTCCGAAGTTTTTATTTTGCTCATGACTTGTCCCCAATTTAACAGCTTTAATTTTTATTTAAAACCATGAAGAGCATGAAGGACATGAAGATGGATTTTTTTAATATTTTTTGATAAATTTCATGGGTGATTGCATAAACAACCTGTGGCATGACCGCCAGACGGAGGCAGGGCATGGGAAAATCAGAACAAAAAAACAGCAGAAACGGGGGGTATATACCCAACGGATATATGATGATGGATCTGATGGTGGCCATGCTCCTGCTGGCCATTGCCGTCGGTCCCATGATCAATGCGTTTTTTCCGTCCTTTGCGGCCATGAACTACGAGCGCAGGACTTCCGTGATGACAGCCGGAGCCATGGGAACCCTGAACCGGGTGGCCGCTTTGTGCTATGAGACCCTGAATGCCAATCTGGGATCACCGGCCAACCTTTCTGCTTTGCTGGGATCTGTATCGGCCGCAACCCAGGAAACCGTGGTGTTCAACGGCCAGGCCCATGTGCCGGTTGTGACGGTCACGGATTATAGTGGCGGGGTCGGCGGTCTCCTGGAAATCACGGTAACCCTTGACACCATCGTATTTAAAACCCTGAAGGCACAATTCTAAGATGGCCCGGCGTGACAGCGGGTTCGTGACTGTGGGCGTCATTATCCTGATGTTGGCCCTGGCCGCCATCTCCCTTGAAATGGCTGACCGGTCCGGCCACCGGGTGAACTCGATGGCCCTGAACCAGGCGGCGATCCAGGCAAAGCTGGGGGCCCAGGCCACGGTGGAATACGGGCTGTGGCAGCTGACCCGGGATCTGTCCTGGCGCACTTCAGCGGCAGGTCAGACCTATTCTTATGCCGGCACCACCTATACGCTCAAGGTGCTGGACTCTATCCTAACCGGATATGAGGATTGCGTTATCATAACGGCTGCTGCTGAGGGAGCTGCCCGGGCAACCGCTATCGGGATTCGCATTGTCAGCCGGCCAGTAATTATATCCGATACCCAGAACAACCGGATCCGGGCGCTGGACCTGGACACGGGCCTGATTTTCACGGTTGCCGGGGGCGGGTCGGGCGGAAACGGGGTGCCGGCCACCGATGCGAGGCTGACGGCCCCCTATGATGCCTGCGTGAACAGCCAAGGCGAGATCTATATTGCCGATACCTACAGCCAGACTATCCGGAAAGTGGATCGCTGCGGCACCATTTCCCATGTGGCCGGTACCCTGTGGGCGGCCGGTTATGCCGGGGACAACGGCCCGGCCGCGGCCGCTCGGTTGAACGTTCCCATGGGCGTGGCCGTGGATGCGGCAGACAATTTGTACATTGCTGATACCTGGAATCATGTTATCCGCCGGGTGGATGCGGTCACGGGAACCATCACCACGGTGGCCGGCACCGGTGAGGGGGGGGATTCTACCCTTTATGACGGCGAGCTGGCCGTTGACGCCTCACTCAAAGAACCTAATTCACTGGCCTTTGATGCATCGGGCAATTATTTTATCACTGACTCCAAAAACAACGTGGTGCTTCGGGTGGATGGTGTTAGCGGGCGTCTCACAGTCTATGCGGGTCAGAAAAAAAAGAGAAAAGACATCAGTGGGGACGGCGGCCTGGCCACGGATGCCTTTTTCTCTTATCCCTGGGGGGTAGGGGTGGGCCCGGGCAATCATGTGTTCGTCACCGATACCACCTACGGCACCCTCCGGCGGGTGGATGCCGTCAGTCGGTACATTGACCGGGTGGCGGGTGTGGACGGGTTTAACGGATATACCTGGGACGGCATTCCTGCTACATGGTCCTGGCTCAACTATCCCTGCGGCGTCTGTGTGACCGATGAGAATGATCTGATCATTGCCGACACCAATAACCACCGAATCCGCCGGGTCAACGGGGCAACCGGGTTGATTGAAACACTTGCCGGCACTGGCGTCTCCGGCTTCTCCGGGGATGACGGCCCCGGGACTGCTGCCCAGCTCAACCTGCCCGAAGAGGTGAACATGGGCATGCCCTTCCTTTCGATTGTTCCGGAGTTGTGCCAATGATCGGGCAGGCAAGACAGATAAATTTTGACCATGGGATCATTCCCGGGTTCCACAGGGGGAATTCCGGCCTGAATTTTTATAGGGACCTGCGTCCGGCAAAGGTTGCCAAGGGATATGCCCTCCTGGACCTGATGATCTCGGTGATGATCCTGGGCATCCTGGGCATGGCTGCTGTTTCGGTTGTGGGCACATGGGCCGGGGAGCAGCAATTGTCCCGGGCCTGCCAGGTCCTGGTGTCCGGGATTGACCATGCCCGGTTTCTTGCCAAACGGTATCAGCGGCCGTTCAAGCTGACCCTCTCAACCGCAGACAACAGCTTTGCGGTGGTGGATACGGCCCCCTATCCCAGTGCGGTACCGCCTCAGCAGCTGAACAATACCCCGCCGGTCAATGCGGATGGTGTGGTCCTGCACCCGCTGACAAACAGCTGGTATACTGTTGATTTTGACACCCTGCCGGGTCTGGAAAACGTGACCCTCGTGTCAGGACCGGTCAAGCTGACCTTTGATGGGGGGGGGAATGTACGGATTGCCGAGGTTGACTATGTGTTGGCCGCAGGCAGCTGGACCCGGACCCTCCGGGTGAGCGGCATCAGCGGCCGGGTCTTTATTCCATAGCTATATAAAAAAATGGTGTAGGTTCGAGGTTCGTTTTGATATACTTCCCGGTAATTTTAAATTTTTTAATTTCAAGTCTCCAAAGACATCATCGCATAAGCTTAAATGCTTTTGTTTATATATGGCTACAAAAATTTTATGAAACACACTATTGATTTTGACAACATGGAAATGGGGTCCTATGTCCGTGTTTTGCAGCAGCTGTTGGGAAAGAATCTGCTGTGTTGTATTGTTGACGAAACCTACGAAGTGGTCTGGTCTGCCAATGGGGATGACTGCCCCGATGCTGGCACCCTCCTGGACACCCTCCTTGCCCGGGCCGCAGCCGGGAATCCGGTTCCAGGACAGCTGGCTCAAACCCTGCAGGGAATCTGTCCGGAAAATTGCCATATCCTGATCCATTGCCTGGACCTGGAATATGTTAATTCCGACCTGTATCTGGTCGTCCTTGTGCCGTCCGGTCCGGGCGTGGTCGTGATCCGTGATGTTCAGCAGCCTTTTTCAGACCTGGCCTCGTGCATGGCCAACCACTTCAGCCTGGCCCTGGAAAATGAAACCATGGTTCAAGAACTCTCCCAGCGCTATGAAGAACTCAACCTGATCTTTCAGGCGGATGAGCATGTCAAAGGGCATCTGAATACCCGAAAAAGTTTAGGCCATGTGACCCGGGACATTGCCGATTTTTTGGATGTGGATGCAACCTTTCTGATGCTGCCGGAAATGGGGCACTGGTTCTTCCATGCCAGTGCAGCGAACGGGCTTGCTGAAAAAGAAATCCGGATCCGCAAACGGGTGAAACAGCAATATGAGGCCCTCAAGAGCGGCGGGCAAACCCATTTTTTCCGCACAAAAGTTTCCATCTCCCAGGAAGATTGGTTTATCGTGGCAGCTCCGGTGATAGATTCGGCATTGTCGCCCATGGGCATCATTGGCTGTATTCGGAACACGGAGGGCCGGGAATTTGAAACCGGAGACCGCAAGCTTATGACAGTGACGGCCCGGCGGGTGGCCAAAATCGTTCAATCCGACCTGGATCCTTTAACCGGCCTGATTAATCGGGCCGGTTTTGAAAACAGTCTGGGTATGCTATTGTCCAGGCCTTCCTGGATCAAGAACCGCACGGCTGTCTGCCTGTTCAATATAGATCAATTCAAGCTGCTGGAGGATGCCTATGGCATGGGGGCCGGGGATGCGGTGCTCAAACAGATTGCCCAGCGGCTGAAAAGCTTTCTCCGGGACCAGGATGTCCTGGCCCGAATCCGGCGGAATGAATTTGCCGTGATCCTGTCTGATATGCAAAGTATGGGCCATTCATCAGATGTGTTTGAGCGTATCCGGCGCAATATCAGTCAAAACAGCTACCAGTTCAAAGATACCCTGATCTCCCTGACCGTCCGTGCGGGCATTGTGAATTTCACCCAAAGCATCAATACCGTATCAGATATCATTGCTAAGGCAGGCATCGCGGTCGAAACCGCCAGGGAGTTGGGGGGCAGTTGTGTGAGCGTTTTCAAGGAGGGGGATCCCCGGTTGGGGGAAAAAAAGACCCGGGCCCGGTATGCGGCTCAATTGCAAACCCTGGTCGAGAATAAACAATTCATTCTTTTCTGCCAGCCCATTGTTCCCCTGCAGGGGGGGCACATGCACCATGAAATTCTGATCCGATTGCAGGACGAAACGGGTGAGATCGTCTCCCCCTGCCTGTTCCTGCCGGCAGCAGAACAGTATCATAAAATGCCGCTGATTGATAAATGGGTCCTGGAAAATACCTGTGACCTTCTGAAAAAATTTTCGCCCGTGCTCACGGATGCCGACATGAGTTGGGCCGTTAATCTTTCGGGTCAGTCCCTGCAGGACGAGAGCTTTGTCGCATACTTTCTTTCTTTTTTGTCACAGGTTGAAATTCCTGCCGCCTGGCTTACTTTTGAAATTACGGAAACCGTTGCCATCCGAAATTTTGACAGGGTCATCTCCGTGATCGAACAGGTACGGGATATGGGGTTTTCTATTGCTCTGGACGACTTTGGATCCGGGTACAGCTCTTTCGGGTATCTGCAGGAGCTTCCCATTTCGTTTTTAAAAATTGACGGCATGTTTGTTAAAAATCTGCACAAGGACACCCTTGCCCAGGTGATGGTCAAATCCATTGTCGGGATTGCCAATCACCTCAACATTCAAACCATTGCTGAATTTGTTGAGAATGAAAGCATCCTTGATTTTTTACGCCACAATGGCGTGGATTATTCACAGGGGTATTATACGGGTAAACCCATGCCATTCTCTGCCATTTTAGAAAAAATTCAGCAGTCCCCACAAGAACAAAATCCGTTTGTTTGTGATTAAAATTGTGTTATTTAAAAGATGACCAGAGATTAAAATTTCCATAGCCCTTAAGGTTTTCCATGAAGAATAAAAAAATAGTCATTGTATTCCTGTTTATTTTCATGCTGGTCAGTGTTGTGATGATCACCCATACCCGATTCAAGACAGAGGTAAAAAAACAGAGCCGGGAGATCAGAAACACCGGGCGGTCGCTGGTGAAACTAGTGAGCCTGGCCTATGATAGAAACCTTGAAAAAGCGGATAAAAACTATTTTTTCAGGGAGTTGTCCTACCTGGTATCTGAACAGGATATTGCTTATCTGGTGATCCAGGACAAACAGAAACCTGAACCGATAATTTCCTTTTTCAAGGAGGACGTTCAAGAGCAGATTCCCCAGGAAATCATGCTGGCTGCATTGGCCGGCACCGGCTTCCAGGTTCAGGCGTTTACCACGGCAGATGCCGCCGGCTACCTGGAATTCGTCAAACCTGTTTTCAAGGACGGTCGACCGGATGTGGTCGTGCGGCTGGGAATGGCCCAGCCCAGCAACCGTTTTTTTACTCTGGAAAATTTTGTTTTGCCTCTCCAAGTGATGGTCTTTATCCTTATGGCCCTGGTCTCTGGATATTATTGGGTTTTTCTTTTGTTAAAGCCATTTGAAAAGTTTATATCCGCAGCAGGCCCTGCCCCGGTTCCTGAAAAGAATCAGGCCAATGTCCAGGCCATGGTCGGTGAGCTGGAATCTTTTTTTACCCTCATCCATGACCGCCTGCTGACAGCAGAACGTGAAACCCACCAGCTGACAGCAAAGGTCCAGGTGCTGGATTATGAAAATACCCAGATGTTCAACATTTTCAACAGCCTGGATTTTGGGGTTCTCATGCTGGACATCAGGGATACGGTTTTTTTCATCAATGATTATTTTTTAACCCTGCTGGGCAGGGACCGTCAGGCCATCCTCAACCAGCCGGTTTTTGATGTCCTGGACCAGGAGGAACTCATTGCCTTTATTCAGCAGCAGAACCTGATGGAATCGGGGCAGAATACTACTTCCCTGGAGCTTGCCTTTCCCGGGGGCAAGCCTGACCAGGCCTTTCTGGTGTCATTCCTGTCATTGACGGATCCGGAGGGCGCCCTGTTTGGTCGGTTCATTAAGGTGACCGACGTCAGCCGGGAGAAAGAGTCGGAACGATCCCGGCAGGAGTTTATTAACCATATCGCCCATGAACTGCGGACGCCGCTGACCAACATAAAGGCCTACAATGAAATGATGATGGACGGTGAGATCAGCGACCTTGAGATGCAAAAGGAATTTTTCAACACCATCAACGAGGAGACCCTCCGGCTGGACCGGTTGATCCAGAACATCCTGAAATTGGCCGAGACGGAAATCAATCAGCTGGCGGTGAACAAGCAGATGGTCAAGACCGATTGGCTGCTCGAAAGCTGCATGGAATCCATAGAAGCCATGTCCCAGGAAAAAAACATCACCATTGAGACCCGGCTTCCGGACAACCTGCCAAAAATTTCCGGGGACAAGGAGATGCTCAAGGCGGCTTTGATCAATGTGCTGGGCAATGCCGTGAAATACACGCCTGAATTCGGTCGGGTCACCTTCTCGATCCGTGATAATGAGGGTGCCGTGGTATTTGAAATTGAAGATACGGGCGTGGGAATCGACCCGCGGGACCTTCCCCATATTTTTGAAAAATTTTATCGGTCTGAAAACGATGCCGTGGCAGAGCAAACCGGCAGCGGTCTGGGGCTTGCCATTGCAGCTGAAATCGTAAAAAAACATGATGGGAGTATTGAGGTGAAAAGTCAACTCTCGCAGGGCAGTACCTTTATCGTAACCCTGCCGAAGGGAAATTTGCAGATTGGATAACGCGCAGAAAACCATTTTGATTATTGATGATGAGGCCCATATCCGGCGGATTCTTGAGTTAAAATTCAAAAAGGCCGGGTTCCGGGTGCTGACGGCAAAAAACGGGGAGAAAGGGCTTGAGCTGATAGAGTCCCTTTCACCGGATGCCGTGATTTCAGATATCAATATGCCCAAAGTTGACGGCCAGGCCCTGTGCATGATGACCGATCCCTTAAAAGAAAAACGGCGGTTTTTAACCATCATCATTACGGCCAGGATACACCCGGATGATCAAGAATGGATCCGCCGGATGACAGACACAGTGTTCATGGAAAAGCCGTTCAGTCCGTCAAAAATACTTGAAACCGTGAATCAATATTTCATGCCCGGAAGAGAATAATGCCTGTCAAAGACACCCCAAAGACCACTGCGGATATTTCCATCGGCAATATCAACGGCAAAACAATCCTGTCGCCCAGGACCTCTTTGATCCATAAAAACTGTGTTCAGCTGAAAACCCTGTTTGACAAGCTGATCGAACAGGGTGTGACCCAGATAATCCTGGATTTGAACCAGGTGGACATTCTGGACAGCCGGGCACTGGAACTTATGGTCGAGATGCAGGACCGCCTCCAGGAGGCAGGGGGAAATCTGGCCCTTTCCAACCTTAACCCAGTGTGCCGGAATATTCTGATTTGTGTGAGGCTGAGCAATCGGTTCACCATCCTTGCAACAGGAGGCGGCACCTCATGACACCCAGGGGGACCCGGATACCGTGGCCATAAAAAAACAGATTGTTCCCAAGCGCATGAAGCTTGGAGAGATGCTGATTCTCAAGGGAAAGCTGACCCCGGAGCGGCTGTATGACATGCTCCAGATCCAGAAGCAGACCGGAGACAGCCTGGGTAATATCCTGATGGCAGAGAACATTCTGACAGCGGAGCAATTGGACCAGATCCTGGGTGAACAGCTGGGTATTCCCCATGTCTGGATCGGAAAGGGACTGGTGGACCCGGCCATCGTCCATGTGCTGCCCAAGCAAAAAGCCATTCAATTCAACGTCGTTCCCATGTTCAAAGTCCACAATGTCCTGACCATTGCCACCTCGGACCCCTACGATTTTTTCACCCAGGAAAAGATTGCCGAGATTACAGGCCTGGACATCCAGCTGGTGCTTTCCAGAGAAGAGGATATTCACAAAGCCATCCAGGACTGTTATCAGTCTGAAATGGACATTGAGGATGTCATGACTAGCCTGGAAGACGGCGACCTGGATGTGGTATCAAAAAACCTGGAATCCAGTATCAGCGAAATCGCGGAAATGGCTGAAGGAAGCCCGGTCATTAATCTGACCAATATGATTTTGCTCAAGTCCATCCGTTCCAATGCCAGCGACATCCACATTGAGCCCCAGGACAAAAATTTCCGGGTCAGGGCCAGGATCGACGGGGTGCTGTATGAATTGTTGACCCATCGCATGGAACGGCATTCCGCTGTGGTGTCCCGACTCAAGATCATGGCAAATCTGGACATCTCGGAACGCAGGATGCCCCAGGACGGAAGGATACAGGTCACTGTGGACAGCCGTCTCATTGACCTGCGATTTTCATCCATGCCCGGATACTTTGGCGAAAAGCTGGTGATCCGGATCCTGGACCGGAGCAAATCCATCCTGGACATCAACCAGTTGGGATTTGACCCCCATGTTCTATCGCGGTTCAAACAGATAATCCGGCGGGCCTACGGCCTGGTGATTGTCTGCGGCCCCACCGGGTCCGGTAAAACCACCACCCTCTACGCCGGGACCAGCATGCTCAACACACCGGAAAAAAATATCGTGGCCATCGAGGATCCCGTGGAATACCAGCTGGCCGGGATAAACCAGGTCTCTGTCAACGCCTCCATTGGCCTTTCCTTTGCCAAGATCCTTAAGCATGTGCTCCGCCAGGATCCGGATATCATCCTTTTGGGGGAGATCCGGGACAGGGAAACCGCTGAGATCGCCATCCAGGCATCCTTGACCGGACATCTGGTTCTGGCCACCCTTCATACCAACGACAGCCCCAGTGCCATTACCCGACTGCTTGAGATGGGCATTGAACCCTATCTGATTTCATCCGCCCTGCTGGCCTCCATTGGCCAGCGGCTGGTCAGATCTATTTGCCCCCATTGCAAAACCGATTATTACCCACCCAGTGCGGAATTGAAAATCCTGGGCCTGGATGAAACCGAACGGGTAAAAATGACCCGGGGCAAGGGGTGTTCCGAGTGCCTGGATTCAGGGTTCAAGGGTCGTATCGGTATCCACGAAATCCTTGAAAATGACAACGAACTCCAGCAACTGATCCTGAGCAATCCCACCATCGACCGGATCAAGGCCTATCTCAAGAGCATTGATCACGTCTCTTTACGAGATGACGGCTTTAAAAAGGTGATTCAGGGATACACCACCCTGGAAGAAATCCAGCGGGTCACCCTGGTAGAGGACGCATAATCCATGGCAATTGCCACCACGCCGCCTAAAAATAAAAACGCTGGCCGACCCAGGGCCAAAAC
This sequence comes from uncultured Desulfobacter sp., assembly GCF_963675255.1. Taxonomy (GTDB): domain Bacteria; phylum Desulfobacterota; class Desulfobacteria; order Desulfobacterales; family Desulfobacteraceae; genus Desulfobacter. The sequence goes on along the minus strand of NZ_OY775937.1, from coordinate 4,955,406 downwards.
GCTGGGCACCCGTGTTAAATCCAAGGATATTGTCTTTTTTTTCACCCAGCTGTCCATGATGCTGGAAGTGGGCATTTCGATTTCCCGGGCCATTGAAACCATTGCCGGCCAGATCATCCATGTTCGTTTCAAACAGATCCTGTTGACTATGGTCGAGGATCTTGAAGCGGGACAGCAGCTTTCCCAAGCCATGGAGGCCCATGCCCAGGTGTTCAAGCCGGTTTATATCAACATCATCAAGTCCGGTGAAAGCGGAGGGTTTCTGATCCGGGCCCTGGCCTCTATTATTGAAATTCAGGAAAAAAACCAGGGGGTATTCAGTCAGTTGAAAACCGCCCTGATCTATCCTGCGCTGTTGTGTGCCCTGGCTGTTGTGGTGGTCATTTTCGTCCTGGTGGGAATTCTGCCCAAGTTGATGGTGCTGTTTGAAGGCAAGTATGAGATCCTGCCGGGGTCCACCCGTCTGCTGATGGGACTTTCCCGGATCCTTCAAGATGATTGGTGGGCTGTAATCCTCGGGGCGGCAGGTATAATTTGGGCCCTGCGGGCCTATCTTTTGTCGCAAAGAGGGCGTTCCCACATAGACTGGCTGGTGATCCATATCCCTTTGATTTCAAGGGTTTCCAACAATATTTATACCGGGCTGTTTCTGCGAATCCTGGGCAACATGCTGGATAGCGGGGTGCCTCTTAAAGAGGCCTTGTCCATATCGGCACGCTCCATGACTAACCGGTATTACCAGGTCTTTGTGGAAAATATCGCAGACCATATCGAACAGGGGCGGACATTTTTCACCGGATTTTCAGAAAACAGCCATATTCCCGAATCAATCAAGCAGATGATCTTTATCGGCGAAGAGGTGGGCAAGCTGCCGCCGGTGATGATACGGGTGGCCCGGTTTTACGAAATAGAAATAGAACAGGATTTTAAACGGCTGACCGCCCTGATCGAACCCGTGGCTTTGATGGCCATGGGGGTGGTGGTCTGGATCATTGTTTCCGCCGTGATCCTGCCCATGTTCCGCCTGGCCTCTACAATCAATTGACCCCTGGGGATGGACAGGGGCGGCCTTATTTCGTATAAGAGTTATGGGCCCGCTTGGTCCATTAACACCCAGGCGCAATCCAAACCGGAATATGAAAGTAATTCAATAAGTTTTTTTGACTTTTTATATGAAAGAACTAAACTAACCAGTTAGTTTCTTTCATGATTTGTTGTGGCCTAACCTCGGTGAAAGACCAGGTCGGCCATGGCCGTTATATAAAAAATCTTGCGATGATAAGTTTATGGTTTAGTTTATGTTATTGAAAATGATAACAAATACCGATTAATCTGCGCAGAAAGGAGTCTTGTAAATGAACGGTGGGTTAAAAAAACAAAAAAGCTGGGCCCAGAAAGGGTTTACGCTCATTGAAATTTTGATTGTGGTCATTGTGCTGGGAATCCTGGCCATGATAATTATTCCCCAGATCACGGTATCCACAGAAGATGCCAAGGTCAGCACCCTGTCGACCAATCTTACGACCCTTAGAAATGCGGTTGAACTGTATTACCACCAGCACAACAATACCTACCCGGGTGCCCATACTATTGCTGGAGTTGCCTCCACGAGCGACGGCGACTCGGCTACAGCCTTTGTGGCGCAGCTGACCAAGTATACCGATGCCGACGGCCTGGTGGCGAATGTAAAGGATGCGGCTACGGCCCCATACGGGCCCTACATCAAAAACGGAAAATTGCCTACCAATCCCTTTAACAACAAGAATGATGTGATCTGTGTCCATGATGAGGACGATATCACTGTCAAAAGCTCTTCAGGCGATGACAGTGGCTGGAAGTTTTACCCGCTCACCGGCAATTTGATCCCCGCAGACGACGCGGCCCATGACGACCTGTAAAAATTATATTTCCCCGGCTGATCAAAGGTGGGGGGAATTCCCCTCCCACCAGGTGTTCGTGCCTATCGGCCCTGTGTTGGGGACCCTTATCGTGGAGACGCATCAGATCACAGCCTCCTGTCCATAAAAAAAGTGGATGCATGAAATGGTTTAGTCAAACATATCCCATTGCTATTGATTTTGACGAGCAGGAAGTGGTTGCCCTGCAGCTCAAGGCGACCAGAGAGCCGTTTGAAATAAGGGCAGGGTTCTCCCATCCGTTGCCGGCAGGGGAACAGGCGGGCATTGCCCCACGCCGTGTGGACTTGCTGCCTGTCTTAAAAAAACTCAGAAAGGCACGGGGATTTTCCGGCCGGCGGGCGGTGATTCACCTGCCCCTTGATCAGACCCTTTGCTTTCCTGTGGAGATCCGTGTGCCAAACGGTCAGGGTTTGGAGGATGCCATACTCCAGGAAGCCGAAAAAAATATTCCTTATTCCCTTGAAAAAGCCGTTATTGATTATTCGTCCATTGCCTCTACAGGGGCCAAACATCACCAGATCGCAACCATTGTGGCGGCAAAAAGACAGGATGTGATGGCCTTGGTCAACACCTGCAAACAGGCTGGTTTTTCCATTGATGCAGTTGATTTCAGCCCGGTTTCCCTGATCCGGCTGCACAATTTTCTGGATGATTCTTCGAAAAAACCCTGTATAATCTGTCACATCGGCCGCCGGCAGTCCAGCCTTCAGGTGATCAGCCGGGACCGCATCTACGCCTTTAGCCGGTTTTTGTGGGGAAGGGATCAGCTGATTGAAAAATTGAACCGGTCGCTTAAATTTACGGACGGGAGCACCAATGCCGTTGAGCTGCTCCAGGCCTACGGCATTTCAGATGGCCCAGGCCATGGGACGGATGAAAAGATTGCCGGGATTGTGTCCCGGATCATCACCCCGGATATCGAAGAACTGGTATTTGAATTTCATAAAATCCTGGGCTATGCGCGCACAAAGGAAAAGTTTCATGACATGGGGCGGATCTGTTTTTACGGGTTTGCCGCAACAATCAAAGGGTTGGATGTCTATTTTAAGAGATCTTTTAATATCCGGGCCGTTCATGGGGATTTGAGCCGCTGCAATACATCAGCCGGCGGGACATTCCCCCTGGATGCCAACCGGGCAGCACAGTTTTGTCCGGTCCTGGGGCTTGCCATGAGGAAGATCCCATGGCTGTGAGAGAAATCAACCTGGTTCCCGGGGATGTGCTCGAAAAAAATATCCGGTCCCGCCACCTCTGGTTCTGGGGCAAAGGCCTGATCCTGTTGATGGTTGGCCTGTGCTTTGCCTGGCTGGTTCAATACCGAATAGTTGATCTCCAGAAAAAAGCTTTGCCGCCCCAGCGGTTCACGGGGGATCAGGTGGCGGCCAGTATCAAGGCCATCAGTGAACTCCAGGACCGGATCACGGCCATTCAGGAAAAGAACCGCAGTCTGTCCCGCATGGCCCGGCGCCAGATGGTTGACATCATTGCCGAAATTGCCGCCTGCATGAATGACCGCACATGGCTTACCCGGCTATCTGTTGAACGGGACCGTGAAAAAAAACAAATATCCCTGCTGGTATGCGAGGGGATGTCATGGGATCATCGTTCCCTGGGCCGTTTTTTAGACCGCTTGGCACAGGCGCCGGGAATCGAGCAAGTGGTTCTGGAAGATGCGGGCAAGCCCGTTGCAGCAGGGCTGTCTAAAACAGACAGGGATCGCGCCGGCCAGGTGGATCGCTCTGCCGATGCGGTGCGATTCAGGATCACCGCTGTGACGGCCGGGGCTGTTCAACGATGATTCTTACCATCAAACATATTGACGGGTGTGCCATCCTGTTGCTGTTAGTCTCTTTGGTTGCCGGTGGTTTTTTTATTTATCAGGATTACCACACTGCCCAGCGGGAGATTCAACAGGAACAACAACTGCTGAACAAGCAGAAAAATGATATGGATATGGCACAGGTGGATCTGGCGCGCCTCAAGGGGGTGCTGACCGATAAACAGTCCACGTTTGAGCGCCTCAACCAGAGAATTCCGGAGTCCGCACAGATCGGCAGGCTGCTGACTGAAATCCATGAACGGATCAGCCAGCGGAATACAACCCTCACAACGTTCAGCCACACCCCCCCGGAAAAGGGCCTTCAGTATCAGCGTATTCCGCTTCAGTTGACCCTGGAGGGCCAATTTGTTGATCTGTATCTGATGATCCATGATCTTGAAACCCTGAACCGCGTGTTTGTCATCGAATCTGTTGAGATCAAGCGGCATGAAACCCAGGAGACCTGCCGGGCCGATATAAAGGCAAACGTATATCAGGATTGATAGGAAGGTAACCGTTTATGTACAAAAGCAATTAGCCATGTCCCGGTCAGAAAAAAACATAAAGATGGGTGTTCTGGTGGTTGTGAGCATTATTTTTGTGATCACCGCCTATGTCACCTTTTTCAAGAAAAAGCCGGAAAATCAGGTCCGGCCTCCCCGGCCGGATGTAGCAGAGGGCGCTCCCCAGGAAAATACTCCGGGGACTGACCGGCCCGAACCCATTAATTTAGATCCGAATGGTCAGGAACCAGATTTACAGGGACCATATCTACAGGGAACGGGCGGTGCGGCAGAGGCACTTCAGCGGGAATCACAGTTCGAATTCACGCCCACCATCCGGGACATTTTCGCGGTCCCGGCATCCGGCCTGACGGCCGCACCCCGAGCGGTCCAGAATAAAAAAGAAAGAGAAGCCATCAAAAAGGCTCTGACCTATAAAGGCGCCATCCTGCACGGGAGCCGTGCCGTGGCTGTCATCAATGATCAGTTTTTTCATGTGGGGGACAAGGTGGACGGATACAAAATCCTTTCTATTTCAGCCCAAGAGGTAACGATCGATACCCCCGGTGGAACCCTAACATTAGAGATTATAAAATTATGATAAAACTCCGCTTTTTTCCGCTGGTCATCGTATGGTTGTTTATCAGCCTTTGTTTTCCCCTTTTTGCCGGGCAGGCCCAACCCATGTCCAAAGGGGAGAGCGACGCAAAAACAGCTCGTGTGGAACAACGTTCCGACATATCCCCTGTCCGGGCCAGGACGGCCGGCAATACCCGGGTGAGAAGAGGACCCTCCCTGTCGGCAAAGGTGTTGACCGTACTGGCAGGCAATGAGACTGTTCAGGTAATCGGCACGGCAGGCAACTGGTTCAAAGTTTCTCTGGGCATTGGCCGGATAGGGTGGATTTACAAACAGCTGATCCTGGATCATGCGTTGGTCGAACAAAAGTTGTTATTGCCCGGATCCGGGGGAAACCCCATCTCTTTGAGTTTCCGGGACATGGATATCCGGGATGCGTTTTCCTCCCTGGCCATGGAATTCGAAACCAATATTGTCCTGTCCAGTGCGGTGCAGGGCAGTATAACTCTGCATATTTTTAAAGCTACTCTGGAAGAGGCCATATCCGCCATTGCCCTGGCAGGAGGGTATACGGCCCGGAAAAAGGGGAATACCTATCATGTGGTCAAGGCAGAACCGGGAGCCGCGGTTGAACAAGCAACTTCCGAGGTGCTTGAAACCAGGACCTTTAAACTCAATTATGTGGATATGGAGAACGTGAAAAAGACCCTGGAAGCCATGTCTGATGCGCGATCAATCGAGATTCACGAGGAGACCAAGACCATCTTTGTGGAGGACACCCGGGAGAACATACAAAAGATCGAGAAAATAATCGGCTTTCTGGATGCCGTTCCCAAACAGGTGATGATCGAGGCCAGGATTCTGGAGGTGGCCCTCACCGATGACATGGCCTATGGGGTGGACTGGAGTACTATCTGGGGCGACGTGAATGCGGCCACTAACGGATTCTCCACGGCCGTTCTTCCTAAGACTCCAGGTGAGTTTCCGGTGGGCGACGGCTCGGGCGATGGTTTTTTTGCCAATATGATCACCCAGATCGGTTCGGACCATTATATTTCCCTGGCCATTGACGCGCTTAAGGAAAAAACGACGGTCAATACGGTTTCAACCCCCAAAATCCTTGCCATACACGGCCGGTCAGCCCGGGTGCAGGTGGGGGGGCAGCAGGGATACAAGGTTTCCACTACCAACCTGGGGGTGGTCTCGGAAACCATCGAGTTTATCAACACCGGTGTGATTCTGGAGATCACCCCTCACATTGATGCGAACAATAATATTCTTTTGAACGTCCTGCCCGCCATAAATTCAGCAAAAATCGAAAATGAAATCCCCGTGGTAAGCTCCACTTCGGTGTCCACCTGGTTGGTGGCCCGGGATGGTGAAACCGTTTTTATCGGCGGCCTGATTGAAGACATAGATACCCATACCCGGCAGCAGATTCCGGTTCTGGGAGATATCCCATTGTTGGGTAATTTGTTTGGACGAACCGTTTTAAATAAAACCAAAAATGAAATCGTGGTCTTGATCACCCCCCGGATAGTAGATGGTGCCCATATCCCTTCCCCACAGGAAAAGTCTTCCGCTACTGATCTGGCCGATCCAGACAAGTCTGCAAATGATTCCGACCATATTTTTAATGGGACCGGGGGCCGGTAACTGTTTGATGTGCAGGCTTTTTTGTTTAAACCGGCTCTTAAATAACTTGCCCATTTTGCTATATCCGGGAGCGCGGGCGTCCAGGTTAAGTTTTTTCGGATTCATTTCTTAATGTCAATTACGAGCTGACGGGAGGCTTTATGATTAAGCACAAAAATCCCGCCATGAGGAGGAGAACACTGAAGACTGAAAAAGGAATCCAGTAGTTGTGGAAAAGGTCAAAAAAGATCGCGGCTGAGACAGGCCCGGCTGCGTTTGCTGCCAACCGGAAAGGGCCGGCAATCCCCAGCACGGTTCCGGAAGATCTTCTGCCGTAAAATTCCGTCCAAAGCAGAAATATTAATGGCAGAACGCCTCCACGAATCGTTCCGTACACAACGGCAAAAATAAACATCCACACAGGTTCTTTGACTGCCCAAAAAACCAGATAGAAGATGATTCCGATGGTGATCAGAACTCCTCCCATTAGTTTTTTTACAGAGATCCGTTCTGCCAGAAAGCCGAATAACACCCCGCCGAATGCGGCACAAATCGATAAAACAGTAATTACCAAAACGGCCATGGTTGGCGGCAATCCCTGGTCCGTCATAAACGGAAACAGGTGAAAATTAGACCCGGCACCAACTAAATAAATCACACACATGACAAATACCAGTTGCCGGAATGCAGTGGTGCGAACAGCGGTTTTGCGGGTCCACAGGGGTTCATTTTCTATATTAAATCGGGACTTCGGGCTTTTTTCATCCGGTTTTTCTGCGTCGGTTTCCAAATTTTCATTCGGTGCTCTTCCATCCGGCAGCAATCCAATGTCTTCCGGTCTTCGTTTTAGAAAAATCAGACTTGGCAGCGCCGAAAATGCAAATACAATAATTCCCAATACTGCCCAGGCCGTCCGCCAACCATAGGAAAGAATGATATGCTGTACCAGCAACGGGAGAAAAGCGATTCCAATGCGGCTGCCCAGCTGAGAAATCCCCATCGCCCTTCCCCGTTTTTCAATAAACCAGTTGGAGACACTAACCGTGACCACCAGCGCCAGCAGACCGGACGCAATCATCCGGCCGGTTCCGAAAAACAGGTACAGTTGCCAGATTGAAGATAACTGTGAAAGTGCAATTAGACCCGCACTTAAAATGGTAATTCCCCAGAATGCCGCTTTTCGTGGGCCATAGCGATCCAGGTGGGGACCAACCAGGGGGGACAGGATTCCGCCGGCCAGGGAACCAACAGCGATGGAACCGGTGATGATGGAACGATTCCATCCGAACTCATCGGCCATGGGTTTGAGGAAGATAGACAGTACATTCTGGAATACACCGGCCTGTGTAAGGCCGATCAAAAAAGCCACGGCAACAATAGTCCAGCCGTAAAAAATATTTTTTTGCTGCATGAAACCGTGCTCCTGCAATTTTTTCAAGCAGGGTATAACAGAGAATAAAAAGATTATCAAGCACTTGAAATATGGTCCTGACCTAATAACAATGAAAACGGGCTGCTTTAAGGGCTTGTTGTGCGGCGGGGGAGCTGGTAGGATATTTTTCAGGTAAGTGAAGATGGTTGGTTTTACTTTTATTTTATTCGGGAGGTTATATGCAAACGGAGCTTAACGGTATTCAATTGGCTTATGATGAAGTAGGAGAGGGGCCTGCAGTATTGTTGATTCATGGATTTCCACTTTGCCGTCAAATGTGGCGCCCCCAGGCGAAGGCTTTGGCCGCCGCCGGCTTCCGGGCTGTCGTTCCCGATCTGAGGGGATTCGGGGAGAGTGAGTCGGGCACAGAAGTCGGCTCTACGGATCTGCTGGCCGATGATCTGATCGCGTTGCTGGATTATCTTGGTATCGAGAACGCCGTGGTCGGCGGCATGTCTATGGGCGGGTATGTGATGCTTAACCTGCTTGCTCGTTATCCGGAACGGTTTTCCGCTGCCTGTTTTATCGTTACCCGTGCTGACGCCGATGATGAAACCGCCCGGGGCAAGCGCAACCATCTGATCTCCGAGATTGAAGCAGGTCGGCCGGATGCGGTGCCAAGTGCCTTTACCCCGCTTCTTTTTGCTGACCAGACTGTTGCTGATCGTCCTGAGTTGGTGGATGAGGTGCGCGGCTGGATGACGGCTACTCCTTCCTCCGGTTTGGTTTTGGGGCTGGAAGCGATTCGAGATCGTGATGATTCATCGGCGTTGCTGCCCCAGCTGAAGATACCGGTATTGATCATGGGCGCCCAGGAGGACAAGGCGATTCCACCGGAAAAATCAACGGATATGGCCGAGCGTATTCCCGGCGCTCAACTGAGCATGTTGTCCGCTGCCGGTCATATGGCAAACCTTGAGCAACCGGATGCATTTAATTCTGCCCTGCTTGATTTCTTACGTGACAACTAATATCAGGAGAACGGGGCGCTCTGATTTTTTTGGTGCTCACGGTCGCAGAGATGTACAGTCACAGGAGATATTCCCATGTCACTGGCTTTTGATTTAGAAAACAACCTTATTGATCTGCGTTCGGCGCGGATTTTTTCCCCGGAGAACCGGGCCTGGGAAGAACTTGACACCATTCCGGCGGAACTTGTGCCAGTATCAGAAACGGATGCGGTCACCCGGCTGCAGAAACAGGGCGGCCGGTGCCGGGTTCCGGTGGGAATTCTGGGCGGCAAAAAGGCGTCGGAAGAACAGCTTGCAGATGCGTTGGCATTGGGAGCGCTCATTGCTCAGATGGGGCTGACTCTGATCTGCGGCGGGCGCCAGGGCGTGATGGAAGCCGCCTGCAAGGGGGCGGCAGAGGCCGGCGGAATTTGTGTGGGCCTGCTGCCCGATGAAAATCCCGGTACAGCCAACCCCTATGTCACTATCCCGCTGGCCACCGGGATCGGAGTGGCCAGAAACGCAATACTGACACGGGCCGCTCTTTGCCTTGTGGCCGTAGGCGGGGGATACGGCACCCTTTCAGAAATTGCCTTTGGACTTCAGTTTGAAAAAAAAGTGTTCGGCCTCTCAGGGGCACCGAATATTCCGGGTATGCTCCCTTGCCGCAGCCCGAAAGAGGCTGCCGCCCGAATTGCCCGTGTGGTCTTGAATCTGCACCAATAACTTTTTTTGGCCCCGCCCCGCCTGGGGAACCCCTGATTCCATATACCCCATGCTGGACGAATTGAATTTGGCACACGTTGCTTTCAGCAGGAATGTTTATTCTCGAGGTTTCCCAAGAAATCTTAAAAGAATAGAAACAAAATCGTTTGCTAATTTTTTGGTTATATAATAATTTTTTAGGATGCAAACTAATAAAAGAACATATCACAAATCTTTTATTCTTGATATGGATGGTGTTGTCTATACAGGATCAAAACTGATTCCTGGTGCCGTGGATTTTGTGAGTCGCCTTAAAGAGAGAAATTTCAAGTTTTTATTTTTGACCAATAATTCCTATCACACACCCAAACAGCTCAAGGGCCGCCTTTCTGACATGGGAATTAACGTAACAGAGGATTGTTTTTATACTTCGGCCATGGCGACGGCAAGTTTTTTAAAAACTCAGAAGCCAGTGGATTGTTCAGCTTATGTTATCGGCGGACAGGGTATTGTTGAAGAATTTGAGAAGCATAAAATAACCGTTACTTCCGAAAATCCGGATTATGTGGTGCTTGCGGAAACCGAGGAGTATGATTATAAGAAAATTATTGAAGCCACGCACCTGATCAGGGAAGGCGCAAAATTTATTGCAACCAATTCGGATTTGACCGGACCTAGTCTTCGGGGGCCGGTGCCGGCATGTGGTGCCTTGGTTGCCCCTATTGAAAAAGTGACCGGAATAGCACCTTACTTTCTTGGGAAACCCAATCCCGCAATAATGTTCTGGGCCCGGAAAAAAATGGGAGTCCATTCAGCCAATTGCTTTATGATCGGTGATAGAATGGATACTGATATTATTGGAGGTCTGGAATCCGGAATGACTACCTGTCTCGTTCTGACAGGAGTAACCACCCAAAAAGACATGAACCTTTTTCCTTATCAGCCGGATTATGTTTTTAACAATTTGGGTGAAATTGATCCTGATGCGATATTATCTAGAAGGGAGCGGGTGGAAAAAGACTTTTAAGGGTCATGAGAACGATAAAGTCCACCCTATGGCTTGTCTTTTTACCCGTCTTCTTCGTTACATCCCATAGCCCCGCCACTTAATTTCTGATTTAAATGTTCTAAAAGAATCCGCCGCACTTCCTCAATTATAAGGGGCTGGCATGAATGTTCATCCCTGACAACCGGACGGTTTTTATTCTGTTTTCCACTGCAACAAAGGGAGCGCCCAGCCGTTTCCGCACAGAAAGACCATGCACCAACATCATATCCGCAGGTAAAATTTTCTGGATTTGACGGCATCTCTATGGACATGCCTTTTTTGTTCTGCATGATTATAGGAGCTCTGACAAGGCGAAAATCAATTCCCTGCGGTTGTCCGTACAGGCGATGGCGTGACGTTTTCCAATGGTGTCGCCCGGCGATTCCTTGAATGCATCCACCAGATAGAAGCGGTAAAGCACCTGGTTGGACAGATCGCTTAGCCCGCCATGGTTCAGAGTGTTTTTTGAAAATTGCTTATAGGTTTTATCAATTTTTACTGAACGGGTGCCTATGGGGTTGCGCAACCGGTCATAAAAAATAAAAATAGCATTAAAAAGACTCGAGAAATAAGGCCCCCCACCTTGAGTCGCCGTGGGTGGATGTCGTGCAAGAATACTGTCATTTGCCATCTTCCATGTCTACCACGCATTCCGATTAATCGCATCTATGGTGCCCGTTCAATTTCACCGGGCCGCCATGTTTGGTCGACAGCCTTATATATTAAAGATCTTAAACTACCAAAAATATCCCAATCAAATGATAAAAGGCAAGGAAAAAATAAAGTGCTGACATATGGAGTTAAAATGATAACATCTTTACGTTGTTGATTGACTTTTTCCGTGAATTTTGAAAAATATGGAATGAGGTTCATAGCTAGGATTTCGCTCAATGTTTTGTATCACCTAATTATATTCGACACAATATATTGAGATTTGAGAAGTTTGTCATACGCGTTTATTGGAACGATCTCCTAGTAATCGGTCTGAAAGCATTTATGCTTTATTGTGGCAAAGCCGTTTGCTATAGGTCGTTATTAACAAAGAGAAAGGAGAAAAAGAAAAGATGAAGTGCAAATTTTGTTTGACTCTATTTTTTGTATCCACCCTGATTATGTTCGGTGGGCCTGCTGGTGCCGAAGAACAACAGGAGTGTTTCCACTCAAGCTTACATTACACCGGTGAAGGCATGCGTTATTGGTATGAGGCCAAGGATGGTTTTATGGCGATAACCGGCATACCTTACGACAGCCTTGGGTGTAAAAATTGTCATGTAAAAAGTTGTGATGATTGTCACCTCAAAAAAACAAAAGAAGGGTGTGTTTATTCAAGCGAACAGGCCCGGTTAAAGGAAGTCTGTCTAAAATGCCATGCCCGTGAGAAGGCTACAAGCAAGTATGATGAGAAGATGGCATGCGAAGGCGTCCATGCAGAAGCCGACATGGACTGCATGGATTGTCATAGCAAAAAAGAGGTTCACGGAGATGGAAAATTTTACAACAGTATGAGACAAGACGGCGCAATGGATACGGCTTGCACAAACTGTCACACAGAAGACGCGGAAGAGTATCCCGCGCTTCCCGACACGAAGTCCCATACCGTCCATAAAGGCAAATTGGAATGCAGCGCTTGTCATGTACAAAACTCCATGGCATGTTATAATTGTCATTTCGGCGTACTTGCCAAGACAAAATCCAAGCCCGAAAGTTTTGCAATGAAAGTCAAAGACTTTTTGGTTTTAGTAAAATTCAAAGGAAAAGTCACAAGCGGAACCATTCAAACCTTAGTTGGAAAAAACAACGAACCGTTTGTATCTTATGTTCCTTATTTGACCCATTCAATTATGAGTGAAGGAAGAAAATGTGAGCAATGCCACGCCACGGAAGCGGTCAAAACGCTTGCTTCATCTCAAAGGTTTTCCACGGCCGAATTTAAGGACGATAAACTTGAATTTTACAAGGGTATCATTCCTGCGGTTCCAGAGCTTTTGGATTGGCCCTTTTTGGAAAAGAAAGGGGACCAGTGGGTTCCTTTCGAATCAAAGACCAAACCTCTTTCTCAGATGGCGCTTTATTCAGAACCCTTCACACAGGATGATTTGAAAAAATTGGCAGTTGAATACAAATATGAAGAATAGCGGATAGATTAAAAATGGATATTGTTCCGGTATGGGACGGCGGGTGCATATTTCATTCTCTCCTCCCATTGCCGGAACCCATTATTCCCACTGGCAGGAAAAATTTTTTTATCCGCATTCTTTGATACAATTTAAAGGGCTCAGGAATGATATAATTACTGAACCCGCCTTGAATACGGATAAAATTTCCTGGCGCTTAGGACCGCAGATTAAATAAGTTGGGCAGACATAGTGCCGAATTTTGGTTCATCCACAAGGCGCATTAAAGATTGAATAGCAGGCCTATTGGGCCTTTGATGCAACGAAGTAGATGGGCCAAAAGGTAAGCTATTTCGTTCAAGTTATTTAATCTGAGGTCCTAGAACATGCCGCCGTTGACTGAAATCACCTGGCCGGTGACGTAGGATGCGTCATCTGAACACAGGAATTTAACCACCTGCGCAACCTCCTCGGGCCGGCCCACCCGCGCCATTGGAATCATGGTTTTGACGTTGGTCATGGGCAAATCCTTGGTCATATCGGTTTCGATGAGCCCTGGTGCCACAACATTGATTCGAATGCCAAGCCGTGCCACTTCGGATGCAATGCTGCGGCTGGCACCGATGAGTCCTGCTTTGGCCGCACTGTAATTGGCCTGTCCCCGGTTGCCTGTCAGGCCGGACAAGGATGCGATGGATACAACCGTCCCCCGTTTTTGGCGAACCATTCTTTTCAAGATTGGTTTTGTCATATTATAAAATCCGTCAAGGCTGGTTCGGATTACCTTGTCCCAGCTTTCTTCCTTCATCATGATGAACAGGCCGTCATCCACAATCCCTGCATTGTTTACCAGCACATCAATGGTTTCGCAGCGGTCCACGATATTGTCAATGGCAACTTTGGACTGCTTTCTGTTCGCCACATCAAACTGCATGATTTCCCCTTGTGAACCGGCGGTCTGGACCTGTTCAAGTGTCTGGCCGGCACCTTCTTTGTCCGAATGGTAATTTATAAAGATATAATACCCTTGCCTTGCAAGTTCAATGGCGATGGCCCGGCCGATCCCCCGGCTTGCCCCTGTGATGACGGCGGTTTTTGTATCTATTTTCTGGGACATGAAAAGAGTATCCTAATGTATGATTGATTGTCCTTGGGATTGATCCTGGGTCCTGTGTTGTTTTGTCTACGCTCCTAAACACCCGACGATCAAATTTTTGTTAATTTGCCCAACTCCGGCGTTGGAAACGATTTTAATCCTCAAAATATATTGTATATTCCTCCGGTTAAAAATTGTTTCCGCCTTGAATTTGAACAAATTCCCTAAAAACTTGATGATCGAGTAAACAGCTTTTGTTAAGCTGAACAAAGAAAGATTATACCGACTTTTTGTATTCATGTAAAGTTACAAAAAAATATCCTGATCCATGATCAAAGCGCCTTTCTTCATTTTTAGTTGTTTTTTTTAATTTGATTTTGTAGGATAATTAACATTAATTGATTTTAATTCCATCCAACAAAATAATTCAAGAGGTCTTCATGTATAAAAAATCAATTTTTATTTTGATAGTGGCTCTCTCGTTTTTTTTAAACTGCGCTATGTTTTTGCCTAGAAATTTTTATTATGTTGTATTTGAAGATAATCCCAATGTTAGTGATACTAAGATTTATTCAAAAGGCATAGAAATTGGAAAAATTCTGGATCAGGACCTTAGCAAAGAAAATAAACTGATTTTAACAATAGCCATAAACAGCGATTATAAAGATTTAATTAGATCCGACACGCTTTTTTATGCTGATGAGAATTCTCTTTTACTTCAAGTGTCAGATGCAGATACCCTGGTCCTGCCCGAAAAATCATTTATTCTGGGATTTGCTTCGCAAACAAAACTTGTTTGGTTTCGAGCAAAAAATGCGATGAACGACTTTTCAAAAGCAGTGCAAGAAGAAATCCAAAAAATAATAGAATCATTCAAATGAAGCTTAATAAAATATTAACATAAAGAAGCAGGGCTTGAAACCGGTGGATACCTGCCGGGTGGTTACCATTTCAAGGGAATGTGACAGCCGTGGACAGCAGGTAGCTGAGGCGCTTTCCCAGGCGATGGGCTTTGACCTGTTTCATCATGAAATCGTTGAAGGCATGATCAAGCAGGCCCAGGGGTTGAACGCGGAAGATGCCCAGAAAGTTATGGTTCGCTCCGATGCCAACAGAAGGGCCTTTATCGGGCGGTATTATAATGCCGATGCCAGGATTCAGCCAACTACGACCTGGTATTAAATACAGGCACCCTTTTCGTGGAAAAAACGGTCAGTATTATCCAAACGGCCTTGGCTTAAGTTTTTTGTTTTTACATCGGTTTCGATGGGTTGCCGACGTTCCGGTTTTAAGGCAGAAAAGTTTGCCATAAAATATTAGGTCCATAACCTGTCGGTATTGTTCGTAAGAATCCACAAGGCATCATAGTCGGTAATGCAGGGGATTGGAAAACTTTCAATCCCCTTTGCATTTTTACCCGCGTGCTTTGGCGATGACCAAATATGGCAGCGGCATCGCCATTGCCGTTACTTCAGAAAACCCCGGATGATTCTGTCGACGGCTTCATCGTAAGTGAGCCCTAAGCTCATCAGTTTGATCAGTTGATCATTCGCGATTTTTCCGATGGACGCTTCATGGGTCAACTGTGCGTCCGGGTGCAGAGCACGTAAGGCCGGTACGGTTTCATTCACGCCGTTGTCCATGATGATGGCGTCACATTCGATATGGCCAAAGCTTTTCGCTTTTGCTTCCACGTTGGCGTAAAAATCCTGTTTGGAGTTCCCTTTGATTACGGATCGGGATACCAGGTTGGTCTTACTGTCATCACCCTTGAGAACAATATTGTTTTCCGAGACAGCAATCTGGTGTCCTTCCGTCAAGATACGTTCGGTGACAAAAAGGGAGCTGCCTGCGGCCAGTTCCGCTTCATTTACCCGCCTTGCCTCGTCCACGCCGCCGATCTGGGTCAGTTCCATTTCCACCACGGCGTTTTCGTCCAGATATACCTTTGTGGTGGGGTTCAGGGTTCGTTTGCCTTTTCCCTCACCTGTGGCAACGTGTTTTTCCTGGTAGCGAATCGTGGCGTTTTTACCCACCCGGAATTCATGGATGCCTTCGTGGCCCTCATTCCCGCTTCCTGCGCAGTGGATGCCGCACCCGGCAACAATGGTGACATCGGCGCCTTCCCCAATGATAAAGGTGTTGTACACCACGTCATGCAGGCCGGCCTGGCTGAGTATCACCGGGATATGTACCGATTCATTGATTACACCCGGCTTAACGGTTACCACAATACCGGTGCCGTCTTCATTGGATTCAATGTTAATATTGCCTGACACCTCACGTGATAAAAGTTTTCCGTTTTTTCGGATATTGAATACGCCTTTGGGGATGCCATCCAGATCCGCCACCGCTTTTAATAAATTTTTATCTATAGCATTGAGCATCGATTTCTCCTTCACATAGATCTGTGTAACCGCAAACACTTAAATCGCTTAGCAGCGGCATGGCGCCTTCCAGATCTCCGGTATAGGCAATCTGACCGTCCTTTATGAGCAGCAGGCAGTCTGCTGCTTCAAGAAACGCCTTGTTATGACTGACGACAATGGTTGTTGTCTCATAGTCCGTGATCTGTCGTTTTATCAGTTCAACCATGGGATCTATGGTCCAAAGATCTATGCCCGTGTCCGGCTCATCATATATCGCCAGACCCGGATTCCGGGCAATGGTAGTGGCAAGTTCGATTTTTTTTATCTCACCGCCGGAAAGTTTGGAATCCACAGGCTTGTCAAGAAAATCCAGGGAGCAGAAACCCACTCTTGCCAGGATATCCATTAGTTTTCCTTCGTCATCGGTGCCGGCGGCAATGGCCAGAAGGTCCCTGAACGTAACCCCCTTGAACCGGGCGGATTGCTGAAATCCATAAGCGATTCCCTGCCTGGCCCGATCGGTGATGGTCATGTCCGTGATATCTTTGCCATTGTATATAATTTTTCCACGGGTGGTTTTGTTAATCCCCATGATCGTTTTGGCCAGGGTGGTCTTTCCGCCGCCGTTGGGACCGGTGATGCCGTAAAACTTACCTTTTTCAAAGGTAAAGCTGATATTATTAAGAATGGTTTTTTCGGCAAGTCCGTTTCCCCCCTCTTCGTCGGGTACGGTAAAATATATATTTTTAAGCTCCAGCATCCTTTCCCTTTCTTGCTGATGATTTATTAAAAGCGAATTCGTTATTAACTTCGTTAAGTTATTCTACACATTGAACACATAAAAGAATATATCAAAAATAGGGCCAAAGTTTAAAAAATGAGAGTAAAAACAGTTTATTTGTTATAACTACTTGAAATTAAATATAAATTGTGTTTTACTGTTTAAGCTGGCAGGTTTTGGAACTGCGGCAAGTTTGTATTATAAATGATTTTTTTGGTACAATTTTGTGTCATAATTGTATTGCAATGTTGTTTTTTAAGGTGGTGTTTCCAGAATGGCGGTGTGTGAGATAAGGGGTAGAATATGAAACCAAGATGGAGGGTCCTTTTTTGCGATGGTATGGAAAACGCTTGTCCGGTTATGGATTTTATCAATTCCCGTCCACGGAAGCATCAGGTGAAGCTGCTACGACTGATAGGGCTGTTAGAGGAGCATGGTCCAACCCTGCCGAGGCCCTATGCTGATGTGCTGCATGATGGGGTCCACGAGCTTCGTTTTAACCTGTCTCAAGATCAAATTCGAGTACTCTATTTTTTTTGTTATCAGAAATTTATCGTATTGTATGAGGTTTTTTTCAAAAAGACCCGTAGAGTTCCTGAAAAATATATTGACCAGGTCATCGCCTACCGGGATAATTTTTTATCCCGGGTATCTGAAAAAAATTTGGAGAAGATCAGTCGTGCTGTTTTTTAAAGAACTGCTGGAGGAAAAATTCAAAGATAAGTCTTTTTTAGCCCTCTATAATAAGGAGTGTCACATTTGCACCGCAACAATGAAAGTAGTAGCTCGAATGGCTCAAAACGAAGGCGCCAGGGACAACATACTGGCTTTGCTGGGTATTGATCCGTCAGATTTTGAGGCTCTTGAAGCGGGTGATCACTGCCGGCCGTTTCAGGTGGCCCGGCTTCTCAATTATTTTGGGATGGATGAATCAGAGGTCACTGTAGACTGCCCAAGATATTCCAGAGAAATAGATTCGGGTTTGTCAGGTAAAACCTAACGGTTCAATATTTGAGACGATATTTAAATTTAACCCCAACGCTAGGCTTAGAGCCTGTTTAAAAATTGATGAATCGGCTGCAATCTCATTTTCATGAGATTTCGCTTCGATCCTCTAATTTTTAAACAGACTCTTAAGCTTCAACATTGTATCCCTTTTTTAAATGGACAGGATTGATGATGTGTTTATCTTCCCCAGCCCCTAAATGTTTGTCCTCACCATTTTTCAGCATATACACCAGCGACCAGCCGGGTTCTGGAACGATTTGGCTGTCGTGTGCATACACGTGAAGCCGGTTGGTTTTGTCCACGGCAAATAACAGCAGGGCCTTTTGGCCGTGTTTCTGGGTGAACTGCGCCAAGGTGAATTTTTCGGTCAGCTTTGTGGTGATAATTTGTCCACCCCGGGCCAGATCGTTAGTCAGGGTGGGGTATGAGGCTGTTTTGCCAAACAGGACTTTTCCATGGTTCTGAATGGACATCCGGTTCGCAGTTAACCGGTTATCTTCCGGCCGGGAGGGCAGAATATAAATTTTATCAGCCCCGAATTCCAGACGATAATGAATGGCGGCAGCCACATTGGCCGCTTCATGGGGAAACAGGGCAAGCACTCCCCGGATGCCTATCAGCGGGATATGCCGGTCCGCATGTTCTGACACGGGATTGCCAAAATATGTGGGCAGCCCTTCGTTTTTGGCCTTCATCACCTGATCCCACCCGGTATCGGCCAGCTGAACCTTAAACCCAAGATCCATCAAGGCTTTGCCAATAGCACGCGCCAGTTGATTGGCCCCGAAGATGATAAAGCCGTTAGGGGTGGGCTCGGCCACCTTAAGCCACAGGGCAATGGGGCGTGCTGTAACGCTTTGCACAATGACCGTGGAAATAATTATAAAAAAGGTCAGGGGTACCAGGACACCTGCATCCGGGTAGCCTGCTTTTTGGAGTTGTGTGGCGAACAAGGCCGAAATAGCCGCCGCCACGATACCGCGCGGAGCAATCCAGGCCAGCATGTGCCGCTCCGGCCAGGTAAGGCTTGATCCGATACTGGACACCATGATGTTCATGGGACGCGCCAAAAACTGAATGGCGATGAATAAAAAACTCATCCCCCAGCCCAGGGCAATCAGTTCATCAATATCCAGTCGGGCGGCCAGTATTATAAAAAGAACAGAAATCAACAGGATACTGATGTGCTCCTCGAAATCAAGAATATCCTTGATGGGCACATCCTTCATGTTGGCCAGCCAGATACCCATGACGGTGACCGTTACCAGGCCCGATTCATGCTGCAGATGATTGGAAAACGCAAAGGCCCCAAGAACCAGGGAGATGGCAAACAGGTTGTGCATAAATTCGGGAATCCAGTGTTTGCGTATGGCTATACCAAATCCGTAGCCGCATATTACGCCAATGGCTGTACCCGTGGCCACAAGCCGGATAAACACCAGGATGGTATGGCCCATGGCCTGCTGGGCTGATCCTGATATGATGAATTCATAGGCCAGAACCGCCATGGCCGCACCGATGGGGTCCACAATAATGCCTTCCCACCTGAGGATATTGGCGATGTTGTGGTTGGGCCGAACCGTGCGCAGCATAGGCACGATCACGGTGGGGCCGCTCACGGATGTGATGGCCCCTAATAGTACGCTGATTTGCCAGGACAAGCCCAACCCAAGCCGGACGGCCAGGGCCGTGATGATCCAGGTTACCAGCATGCCGAAGGACACCATGTTCCGGACCACGATGTGTAGTCCCCGGATTTGCGTAAAATCCAGGGTCAGGCTGCCCTCAAACAAAATCAGGGCCACAGATATGGACACAAAGGGAAAAAAAAGATCCCCCATTATCTCTTCGGGGTTCAAAAGTCCCAGCACGGGACCGGCCAGGATGCCGGTGATCAGAAGAAAAACAATTCCCGGAATTTTTATCCGCCAGGCCAACCACTGACAGGCGGTGGCTGCGACCAAAATTCCTGCAAACTGTATGAGCGTATGTTCATTCATTGATTTTCAGCTGTTATTTTAGTTGCTCCTATAATACACCTTGAGATCCATATGGTTTGCAAGCCCAATGTTAACCCACCAGGTTTTCATTGACAAGGTTAAAGCCGGAAGCTTAAAATGAATATGTTGCGCAGAATCTTTGCACAACATTCCCGGAAAGTACATTCAAAAAGACAGCACAAAAAAGTCAAATCCCTGTTTCAAAATTTAAAAAGGAGGGTGGAATGGACAGAAGAAAATTTTTAAAACTTTCAGCCGGTGCGGGTAGCCTTGCGCTGTTGCAGATGGTCGGTGTCAGCTGTGCAGGATCTGGTGACGGCACGATAAAACTGCCGTCATTGCCTTACAAAGCCAATGCCCTTGTACCGTATATTTCTGAAGAAACAATTCGTTTTCACTACGGGAAGCACCATTCCGGGTATGTAAAAAAACTGAACCGGCTGATCAAAGGAACCGCCTACGCCAACTTGGACCTTGAGACAATTATTCAGAAAACCCGCGGCAACGCCGGCGAGACCGGTATTTTTAATAATGCCGCCCAGGTCTTCAACCACACCTTTTACTGGAACAGCATGAAACCGGGCGGCGGTGGTGTGCCTACCGGTATCATTGCCGAAAAAATCGAAGCGGACTTCGGCGGTTATGACGCATTCAAAAAAGCCTTTGCAGCCGCAGCGCTTTCCCAGTTCGGCAGCGGATGGGCATGGCTGGTCAAAGACGGTGATGCGCTGAAAATTATCAAAACATCAAACGCTGACACACCGGCCGAGGGGGTGATTCCGCTTCTTACCGTTGATGTATGGGAACATGCATATTATCTGGATTATCAGAACCGGAGAGCGGAATATGTCGACGCATATCTGGAACATTTAGTCAACTGGGAGTTTGCAGAAACCAATCTGGTCGGATAGAAAATAGATTAAACGACCGGTAAATTACAGGCGATTGCCCGGAAAATTTATTAAACTAAGGTGTTAACATAGGTTTTGACAGAAATTGTCGTATAATTTTTTTATATATCAAGCGAGGTCAACATCATGGATAAAAATGAACTGTGCCAAAAAATAGAACAGATATATCCGGAAATCGGACAGTGCGGGATTGATATCAACGTTTCATATGATGAAGATAACGGCCGCTGGAAAGTGCATTTGAAAAAAGATAACAAGTCGCTGGATCATTTTCTGGAGCCCGGTGATGCTGAACTCTGCCTGGAAGGTAAGCAATGCGTAAGCCTTGGCATTGAAATCAGGCAACTCAAGGATAATATCGGAAAATAAAAAGTTCTATGCCCTAAGATTTCGAGCCTTGTCCGGGGTGATTTGTATTCTCATTGGTGTCCGTCTATAAATAGAATTTTTAATCCAACCTGAAGGAATTTTTAATCCAACCTGAAGGTTGGATTAAAAAGATATTTTGGGATGGGCACTCACTATCATTCGATCATAAAGTTTTTAGGGAAGTTGTTCAAATTCAAGGCGGAAATAATTTTTAACCGGATGAATATACAATATATTTTGAGGATTAAAAATTTTTTCCAACGCCGAAGTTGGGCAAAATAACAAAAACTTGATCATCGAGTATCATCTCACAGAAAAAAAATAAGCATGCTCAATTTTGAACTCTTTGATACCCGGAAAATGTTGCGGGAAAAAGCCCGCGAACTTTCCGCTAAACAGATCCTCCTGGAATCCTGGTTTGCAGATGAGAAACATATTCGGCTCTTCGGGCTTTTCCGTGGTAGATAGATTTCTTTTTTTTTCAGTATATGCAAGCCGCCTGAATCCTATCGATTTCGTTGTAAATCGCTGGGCCGGGAAAATTCAGGCGGCGCATAACCTTTCCATTTTTTTTGTTCAGTCAACGATGATCACTGGGATGTTCAAGGCATGCATTACCCGCGAAGCGTTGCTGCCAATAAAAAATTCTTTTAGACCTGATGTCGAACTTCGTCCCATGGCAACAGTATTGTATTTTCCTTTTTGTGCCTCGTGTATAATGTCATCGGAAATCTTTTTGCCCTGGGGCTGAGTTTTTATATGAACCTTCTCTTTGGCAAACCCGGCATCGATTAATTTATACCTTGCGGCTTCAAGGGTGTCCCGCATTACTTTCTCGCGCTTTTCCTCCATCCGGCAAAACGCATTGCGTTCTGTTTCAAAATAGGGTGTGAGACTGGGGCTGTTGAGCCCACAGGCTGCCGCGGTATCCGGCACTACATGAAACAGTGTGACCTCATCGTCCTTATTCAGGTTTGCCCCAACATAGGTAACGGTATTTTGAGCGCATTCAGTTTCGTCAAAGGGAATCAGGATTTTGGCAGTCATGAGCTTTTCTCCTTTTTAGAATTACTCGAAAGTCGTAAGTTATTTAAAAAAATGTAACATTTGAAATCTAATGGGAGTATTTTAGTGCTTTTTGATATTTTGAACGACCAAATTCAAAGGGCCCAAAATACTTAACTATAAGGTATCAGACCCTGCTGTTTTTGCGCAATGCTTTTTTCAAAAAATATTACTTGGCTTATGTTTTCCAGGTTTATCTTTATTCGGGAAGAAGAAAATAGCGATTGCTGCTTTCCTTGACCGCTACCCGGGGAATGGGTTTGATGAATTGCTGGCGAAGACTATAGGTGTAGGCCCCCTGGGCCGGAATCATGAGAATGTCATTCTCTTTGATGGCTGAACCGAAATAAGCATATCCCCAGACATCGTGTGGGGTGCAAAGAGAGCCCAGAATATGGCATTTTTTTTCGGACAGGCTGGGCCGGGTTAAATTGAGCACCGGGCAGTAATCGGTTTCATATCGTTCCCAGCCCACAGTATTTCCCCCGGCATCGGTGATGACCAAGTCCTTATCCTTGCAGTCTACAACCTGGATGAGGATGTGCATGGCATCATTGCAGATCCAGCGGCCCGGCTCAAAACAGATTCGGCATTGGATCAACGGCAGAATATGCTTTTTAATGGCATTTGACAGTTCTTTTGCAAACAGATCAATGGAGACACCCGGGTCAATACTATAGCCCTGGGGCACATTCGATAAAAGCCACTCCCCCTGGGCAGGCCAGTAGCCTCCGCCAATATCAATGAATTTGACTGCATCCAGGAACTGCTTTGGCATGGTGGAAAGGATCTGTCCCAGTTTTTTGATAAATGCTGTCTGTCTGTCCGGGTTAAGATTCCAGGAGGAGTGGAACTGCAGTCCTTGGAATTCCAGCCGGCCAAGTGCCTGAATTTCTTTGAACGTAGATAACAGGTTTTCCGGCAGCACACCGAATTTGCGCCACAGGCCTTCGGGATTATTGTTCAGCCGAAGCCCTACGGGCATTCGCATCTGTTTTTCTTCAAGCATTGATGCCAGTCGTCTTGCCTCTCCAATACTGTCCAGAAGAATTACTACCCGGTCAGGGTGCCGGGATGCAAGTGCCAGTTCCTGGGTGGTTTTGCCCGGCCCGCTGAAAATAATGGATGACGCACCCAATTCCAGGGCTACTGCCAGTTCCACACCGCTGGATACATCCAGTCCGAATCCATGTTTGAGCAGATGCCCGGAAAGATGGGGCAGGTTGTTACTTTTCATGGCGTAAAAAAAGGCGGTTTCCGGCAGCCGGTGGCTGAATGCCGCCCTGAATAGGGCCGCTTTTCTTGCCAGGACATCGGTTTCCAGAACATACAGGGGAGACCCGAATGCCTTGGCCATATCCAGGAACACTCTTTTGTTTTTTAAGTACGGGTTTATAAACTCAATTATTTTTTCTCTGGACAGAAGGGAATCTGTTCCTGTCATCTGTGTATTGGCTGTGAACATGCCTAATCCATTTCAACGTCGATACGTTTGGCGAGCAAAAGACATTCTGTCTCGAAAAATCTGCGTCGGTTGGGTTCTATGATCATATGTCCTAAAAGCCATGAATCATAGTCTTGGGGCGGCATGGTAACCCTGTGCCCCGGAGTGTGAATCAAGTGTATTTTTCTTACCCGTTTGTCGTTTTGCACGGCACTTGTGTTGATGCGTTTTAATACCCCATTTCTGCGGGCATGTATACGGAATGCCACCAGGGGAGTGTATGGCCTTTTTTTTTCATTTTTCCAGGCAAAGCCTTCCGCCGCATCCAGGGTCAGTCCAAGTATATCGATATTACCCGCTTCCTTAAGCAGAAAGGGCAGGCAGTCTCCGCCGGGCCGCGGGGTCATCTCTATGAGCACTGGTTTTTTGTTTTTTAATATAAAATCCACCATGCAGACGCCTGTCTTAATGCCTAATGCCCTGGCTGCTCTGTGGAACAGGTCTGAAAGCATTTCATTGGAAGGTATTTTTTCATCATTACCGTTTTCCGGGCAGATTGCATACCCGGAAATGGTGCCGAAGGGTCGGCTGTCCACCTTTATTTTCTGGGTTTTGCGCAGGATAACGGTCCGGTCTTTTTCCATGAGAAAATCACAGGAAAATTCAGGACCGGCCACCCACTCCTCGGCCAGCATTTGGAATGTGCCGGCATCAGTGGGCTTAAACAATGGATTATCGGTCCGTGCAGCAAGCCCGTCTGCCACCGCATTGAAAGCGGTATCACACTGCCTTCGGGTTACGCATTTGAATACAAGTTCACTGCCGGAACCGCAGAAGGGTTTAAGGACAATGCCTTCCGGTACCTGGTCGAGGAAGTTCAATACCTCAATGTTGGTATTAACCGGGCAGGTTTGGGGACAAGGGATGTTGCTTTGCCTCCACAACTGTTTTGAAACAAATTTATCCCTGCTGTGCCTGACCGCCTCAAGATCGGGGTAGGGCAGGCCCATCTTTTCTGCCAATATGGATGTGGTCTCCATGGATTCGCAATCAAAGCAGGTAATGCCGGAAAGGGTAACTCCGAAGGTTTTTTTGTGGTGGTTTAATGCCTGAATTGCGGCGTCAATATCGCAGATGGGGCATAAAATTTCCTCTCCGCTGTCCGGACAGGACTCGGTTGCATTTTGACGAACCTTTGGCTCTGTCAAAAAAAGTGCCTGTCCGGGACGTATCTTTCTGATCCATTCAATGTAGTCGGATGTGGTGCCCACCACCAATACCTGACTTTTTTGAGGCTCAGACTGCTTTTTGCCCATAACGACTCCCATGAAAAACAACTGTGCCTGGCTGGGTTTGAATCTCATATGACGGTCTGGGGCTTAAGCGAAACCGTTCTTTCCAGTTGAAACTGCCGCATAGAAAATCCACGGCTTCCATGCGATTGTGGCACGCCCATTCCAGGTGGTGCAGGTTGATTACCTTGGCAATACCGGCAAAATTCGGGTGGGTGCCCCCGGCTACAACCGTGTATGTGTTGTTGAAAACGGCGCCCATATCTACAGCTGCAATTTTTTCATCCACAATGGCAGTGGTGACCCTAAGCATGCCCATATCTTGCAGATACGCTGCAAGCCGTTCAAAAGACCGGTAAAATCGCGCATCGCTGAAGTAGGAATCCGATGTAAAGGCCGCCATGTTCAAACGGAACATTTCGGCTATATCCGGCAGATGATTGTACCGCCAGGTGAGTTGACGTGCTTCAATTTTTTTTACATCTGCTTTGAGTTTTTTTCTGGTTTTTCCGGGAAATGCGGGCCAGAAATTGTCCATGGAAAAATCATAAATCCGGGGATAAAACAGGTATCCGGTTTCATCCGGTTTCGCATGTTCCAGGCTGTCCAGCAATGGGTTCCGGCGCAGGTATCTTAAGTTTAAAGGGCCTGGCACACAATCGCACAATGCGTTGAACACTTCCGGGGATTCGGCTATGATTCGGTTCTGCTCCAGCCAGGTTTTGCCTTTCCATGTTTCGCCAGGAAAAAATACGTATTCGCCTGTCTCTTCAACCAGACTTAATGGAAGAAACCCCACAACCCGGCCCTTGTCTTCGATGAGATGGAAGCTCAAAGGTCTTTTGAAGGCGGCGTTAAAACATTGTCTGACGGCCCAAAGATCAAATATGTCCTGGACCGGCCAGTATTTTTCCCAGGCCTGTCGGCAAGATTCCGGATCTGTAATAATAATGGATTTCATCGTTATCAACCTAGTGCCGGTAAGTGACATTAAGCTGGGACGTTTTTCCGCCGAAATAGTTCTGGGAAAATTCCCGGACCACTTCAGGGTCATAGATCTTGCATGAAAAAACATCCAGATAGGTGGCATTGCTCTGGTTGGCAAAATGGGCGGATATTAATGAGGTTTCAATGAGCTGGACCATTGAAAATCCGGCAACCTTTTCATCCTCACCAAAATGAACCACCTGGGTTTCGCCGAAGCGCTTCATTTCAATCAGGTCACATAGTTCCACAACAAAACGTTTGATCAGTTCCGCATCTCTGATTTTTTCAGGATCGCAGTCATATATGTCGATGGCGGAAGCAATGCCCCATACATCAGGGGCCGTGTTAATGTTGATTATTTTTGCAGCGGTCATTGTTTTTTTTCCTTTAAATTAAAATATGGTTTACCATTTGTCTCTGGTGTCGGTCTGGCGTTTTGATTGTTTGTTCATTTTTTTTCGGCGTTTCTGGTCTTCCTGTTTATCTTCCCAGTCATAATCTTCATCGTAGCTCTCTTTGAATCTTGGGCTCTTGCCTTTGTTCCGGCTGAACTTTTCCCTGGTCATGACTTCCTTTCCTCTTTGATTTTGTTTTGGCTGTTTTGGCCGGGGGGATTAAATTTTTGCTTCCTGCACCTCTATAGCAACCTGTGTGCCAATGTTTCATAAAAAATAAAAATTAATTAATTCAAGTAGTTAAAGTTTTTTGTGCGATCCATCTACTCATTTTTTCGGAAAGTATTTACTGAAATATTAAAATGGCCTATTTTAATAAACAAATCGGTAATTTTTAGCCGAATTTAAATGTATATTGTTATGATGTATCAAAATTTAAAACTGATATATAAAAATATGTTGCTTGTTTTTCTATATTTTTATATAGTTCGGTATTTTCTGAGGAACAGTAATTATTTACCGATATTTGAATGTGTTTTTATGCTGATTCGGTTGGCATGTGCCATTAAAGAGACAAAAATCCGCACTGAGCTTGCGAACAGACTGGCGGAACAAGATGTTCAGCTCCAGTTTTTTAAACCCAGTACCCTCTCCTGGCAAGCCCTTGCCAGAAGCTGCGCAGACGTGTTTATTGTCAGCAGTCCGGCAATTCCTAAGCCTGTTGAAACAAGTATTTCCCTGCTCAATGAACTGCCCGAAGCGCCGATGACTATCGTGCTGCATAATCGGGAGTCCTCGGAAGAACATGCCAATCTTCTGGCCGCCGGTGTTGATGTGGTGCTTTATTCCGGTATCCCAATGGACAGCCTTTTAGAAGCCCTTGAAACCACACTGGAATCGCGCCGTCAATTCTATTATGCGGAACGGTTTGACCGGCGGGGACGGTTTTTGCCTCGGCTTAACGATTTTGCCTCCAACAGCCGGGATATGCAGGTGTTTCTGGATGAAACCCGGCAGGTAGTGTCCAGTGACGCCACCATACTGCTGCTAGGTGAGACAGGCGTGGGTAAGGAGCATCTGTCCAAGGCTATCCATGCAGACAGCCATAGATCCACTGGTCCTTTCATTGCCATCAATATGGCAGCCATTCCGGAACAGCTGATGGAAAGCGAGCTGTTCGGGCATGAGCAGGGGGCCTTTACCGGGGCGGTGCGCTCCCGGCGTGGCGCATTTGAACTTGCCCATGGCGGCACTATTTTTCTGGATGAAATCGGCGAGATGCCCTTGCAGATGCAGACCAAGTTGCTCCGGGTACTGCAGGAACTCGAATTTATACCGGTGGGCGGTGAAAAACCGGTATGGGTGGATGTCCGGGTGATTGCGGCGACCAATAAAGATCTTGAAGACGAAGTTGAAAAGGGAACTTTCCGAAAAGATCTTTATTACCGGTTAGGGGTGATTTCATTAACGCTTCCCCCCTTGAGAAAACGTAAAGAGGATATCCCCTCATTGACCAATCATTTTTTAACCATGAACCAGCAAAAATTCGGCAGAAATCTCAAACGATTTTCCCAGCCGGCCATGGAGGCCCTGTGCAACTATCATTGGCCGGGAAATATCCGGGAATTGATGAACGTGATTGAACGGGCTATTCTGCTGTGCAAGTCGGATATGATTACCCTGGAAGAGTTGCCGTCGGTTTTCCATAATACCAAGCCCGTCCAGATGGGCGGTGGCGTATCGGAACTTTCCCTGCCCCGGGAATGGGAATCCATGACCCTGCCCCAGGTCCGGGAAGCCGTGTGTAATCAGGTAGAAGCACTTTATCTGGCCATGGTGCTGAATAAAACCTGTGGTAAAATCGGAGAAACTGCAAAAATTGCAGGCATTCATCCCAGAGGCCTGTATGCCAAAATGAAAAAACTGGGACTGGATAAAGCTGAGTTTAAAACTGAAGGATAATTGTTCATGTATTCGCCCTTTCACTACCAGATTTCTGAGTATGACTGTGTGCCCACAGCCATTACCAATGCCATTTCCTTTTTGTTTCACCGTAAAGAAATCCCCCCCATGGTTGTCCGGCATATTTATCTTTACTGTCTTGATACGGTGGGACAAGATTCCCGGTTCGGTCTTGGCGGTACCAGTAAATATGCCGTTCGTTTGGTGGGCAACTGGCTCAATGCTTATCGGAGAAGGTCTTTTTCCGTTTCCACCCAGTTTTTGGAAAAAGAACAGGTCTCCATAGAACCGGGTGGGCAGATTGAATCCTGTCTGTCGGAGGGTGGGGTGGTGCTGTGCAATATCCTTTTGACTCCCCGTGACGAACATTATCTTATGGTGACGGCCATGGATGAAGAGTGGGTATACTGCTTTGATTCCTACCGCAGGCAGTCCATCCGCGGCATGAAGGGAATGGCCCGGGTGATTGATGATGGAGACGGCCGGTCAGCCAATCTGAAAATAAGGCGGGACTGGATCGGGCAGGAGCAGGTGAAGCGATTCTGCCTGGGGCCCATACCGATGCGTGAAAGTCTTTTATTCCAGCGCATATCTTAGGGGATAGGGCATTGATTTTCAAATGACATAACTATATAAAATATGAAGATATTATTAATCTACATATTCGCGTGGTTGGGACTGGTGATTATAGCTGTTGCTAATGGGATAGTTCGAGAAAAGCTATATGGTCAATCTATGTCGGAATTGTCAGCACATCAATTATCGACGTTAATAGTAATCATACTGTTGGGTATTTATATTTTTGTTTTAACAATAGTTTTTCAAATTCAGTCGGCCAAGCAAGCATTCATGATCAGCAGTGTTTGGATGATTATGACGGTAATTTTTGAGTTTGTTTTTGGACATTTCGTAGCAGGACAGTCTTGGACTAACCTTTTTATGGATTATAATATTTTAAATGGTCGAGTTTGGGTTCTTGTACTCATTTGGATATTTATTGCACCATACGTGTTTTACCGATTGGGATTCTAATTTAGCTATAGCTCCCTATCACTGGGCAACCCTCACCTTGATCACCTATAATTTGCTAACTGTTTAGGAATAAATTACATTTCAGTTATTGTTAAGAATACGCGTTGTACCCGGCACACAACAAACGCTTCAGCCACCCCAGGGGGCTATAAAAACATTAATTGGACAAATCATGAAAGTATCAGATAAAGACGCTAAATTATTTTTTGATTTGATGTGGGGACTTCAGTATTTTGTCAATCAGAAAAATGAAATCCTTCCTAATATCAAATCGTTGGAAGAATATATAGAATGTTCGACGGAAGTAAAAATGGAAGTGCGCACTGCGCTTTATTCGAATATAGGTATTATTGATTCCTATGTTGCACAGAACCCTCAGAAATTGTCTGTAGATAAATTAGAAATAATTTCTGCATGGAAAAATTTTGTTCAAGGAGACTTTTATATTGAACGCTATTTGAAGCGATGTGCGATGTTTATTGAAAATGATACAGTTTATGGCGTCTTGGGCCTTCATCAAAATTTTGATGAGATAATTCCTCGATATCGGCTTCCTATGTCTGTCACGGCAGTATTGTTGCCATTTAAGGGCAAGATTATATATGATGGACTTTTTGAGGTACGTAATATTTTTTTTGGTGGTGGTATAAAAAGAAATTTGAAAGAGTCCTATATGAAAGCCAAGCAAAACAAACGTATTATTGAAAGTTTTGACATTGCCACAAAAAATAGTTTCAAAAAAGGAGCCAATGAAAAGAACGCTTCCAAGGATTGGAGATCGGAATTAAATGAGCTTGCTAAGGCATCGGAAAAATTGCGGGGTAAGACAACCGATCCAGCAATCTTTAGTCCGGCATTTAGCTTACTAAAAGCCAGTATTGAATTTGCACAGATTGCAGTATCAGATGGAAACGATCAAGAAGAACTTTACAAGGCATTGAATAAAGTAAGGCGTGCATACAATAAATCGAATACTGTTATTAGTCGCCAAGAATTTGAATGAAAGCTGAAACCACCCGTTGCAGGAGACGGCCGGGGTCGGACTGTTTTGAACGGCCGTTTTAATTTGGAAGTCATCGAAGATTTAAGTTGCCCGGCCCCTTGGCAACCCGTTCGGCAACAAAAGACCGATATAAATGAAACGAATTTTACATATTACAAGTGGTGACATCGCGGGAGATCATTTGGCAAGGAGCACAATACCCGGAGAAGTCTTCGTATGGCATGACATCCTTTACAATGGCCCGAGAAAACCTGGGTGGCCGGATGACGTCACGCTGGATGTCCGGGCGGGTTTTCTTGAAGACTCCACTGGGGGCGGATTAAGCAAACAATACGTTCTTGAAACATTAAAGACTCAGTATGCCAAGCTGAAAACAGCATCAGATTATGACACGTTGGTCCTTTGGTTTGATGCATGCCTCTTTGACCAGTCAATGCTTTGTCACATTCTTGCTTGTATGCGGTATCTTGGCAACGAACATGCCGACCTTCTCTGTATAGATTCTTTTCCGGGCATTGATCCCTATCATGGTCTCGGACAGCTTTCTCCCGATCGACTGGCTTGCATGTATAGCCAACGCGAATCATTGACGCCGGATCACTTTCTTTTTGCAGAACGTGTTGATCGCGCCTTTGCACTCCAAGATCAGGCCGAGTTCATAAAGTTGGCAAATACTGATGCGCCTTTGCCTTGGATTCCAGCGGCTGTAACTCGTTGGATGGAAGAATTTCCTGATAAAGTGACCGGGTTGGGCAAACTTGAAAAATTATTACTTGAGGCAATATGTTCCGGCCTCGAAACGCCAATGGAAATTTATTCGTTTGTTTCCGCACGAGAAACGCCACCACAATACTGGGGTGATATCACGCTTTGGGAAAAAATAAATGCATTAGCAGATAGAAATCCACCGCTGGTCAAAATTGAAGGGCCAAACGCAAGGTTGCCCCAATGGGAAGGAATTGCAGATTTAAAGCTATTTCGAGTACACCTAACTAATGAATGAATCAAATCAAAAAATTGCATTATTTATTGATGCGGACAATGCCCCTGCCAGTAAATTTGAATCCGTGCTCAGTGAAGTCGCAAAATATGGGGTAGTTACAATCAGGAAAGCTTACGGGAATTGGAAGAACCCATCCCTAAAGCCTTGGGAAGATTTGTTAAATGAATACGCAATTCAGCCTATACAGCAATACGATCTTACAAAAGGGAAAAATGCTTCCGATATCGCTTTAGTCATAGATGCAATGGATATCATGTATACCAAAAATATTGATGTGATGTGCTTTGTATCTTCAGACTGTGATTTTACCCCTTTAGTTACCCGTGTTCTTGCTGAGGGCAAAGTTGTGCTTGGGTTCGGAGAACGCAAAACTCCTTTGCCGTTTGTGAATGCCTGTTCAAAATTTTTATACTTAGATCGGGAGATTAGAAACAATGGTGCCAAGGTTGAAGAATTAAAAAATATTAAATCAGATACCAAGTTAATAAATTTACTTCGGCAAGCGATAGAGGCAACAGAAGATGATAACGGTTGGGCACATCTCGGTGCGGTAGGTTCACACATTTCAAATAAAACTTCTTTTGATACTAGAAATTATGGTTATAAAAACCTTAGCAGCCTTTTCAATGCAATTGATTTATTTGAAGTAAAACGGGGGGTTGGCAATTCTTTTTTGGTCAAAGATAAAAGAAAAAAATGACAACAAGGTATCTTATTAATTTTTGGTATTGGGTGCACGGGGATTTCTTTCTATGGCAGTAAAAAACAGCGGCGGTGCTGCCTGCATCGCCGCTATTTAAAATTAAATCTTCATTATTTCTCTGTAACGCCGTTCTATGTGAGTTATTTTCCCATCATTGGCGTTGAAGATATCTGATCGTTTAGTTTTTTAATATATTGGGTACTGATAGAGATCCTAATGGAAGTACGGTTACTTTGGCGTCCTTGCCTTTTTCTTCAAATGCTTTTTCCAAAGCCGCCTCTACACTCTCAAACGGTTTAATGTGAACCGCTTTTATTTCGTCTTCCGGTAGCTCAGTAACGCCCCAAGTCTGTGCCCAGGTATTTATCTCAGCCATTTTACCGGCTTTATGATAACCTAGTTTGTATTCAATTTTTATCTTGTCAAGAACTTCTTGGGGGGTATCACAAGACGCCATCAGGTCAAAGAAAGTTTTCCCGCCTATACCCATTCTACATTGTGATACAAATATTAATATGCCGCCCTCTTTAAGCGCCAGTTTGCCGTTATCTATCGCTTTTTGAGACTGGTAAAGATCTATATCCATTGGATAAGGCGCCACAGAAATTACAATGTCTGTTTTCTCTTCTATGTCAACACAAAACACTTTTTTGGCACTGTCTATGGCATCATAAAATGCACCTACAAGATCTCCACACGTGGTTTCATATACATTATGGTCTTTATCCAGAATAGTCATAATGGAAAACACTTGAATATCTTTTAATACATTCATGGCATCCATCATATCTTCATGTACGGGATTACCATCTAATGCAAGTGCTTTTGCACTTTTATTTAAAGCTAATTTATGGTTTTGCGTTATGGTCTCATAAGATGCTACGCCAGGTAAGAAGCCTTTTCTGCCGCCGGTATAGCCGGCAAAATAGTGAGGTTCCACAGAACCGATAACGATAGTTTTTTTAGCTTCTGCTACAATTTTATTAAGGTACATCTCAGTACCGTTTGTGGATTTGCCTAAATATACCATTTCGTCATTTTTGGAATCATGTGACCAGATTCTGTCTTTTGCTTTCAGGTCCTCATAAATTTCTTTTCCAAAAATATATTCAAATTCTTCATCATTTGGGGCTCTATGCGCACCAGTAGCAATGATGAAATAGATATCTTTATCTTTAATGTCATCGTAAATTACCTTAAGTACCTTTGCTGTAGGTGTAGGTCTAGTGCCATCATTTACGATAAAGACGACTCTCTCATCACCTTCCATAAACTTTGCAAAATTGGCTTTTTCCAAATTTTGAGAAAATTCAGAGGCAAATTCTCTTTTTTCTACGTCATTTGGAAAATATACACCTTGCAGGTTATTATCATTGATTTCAATTTCAATTTTTTCCTTACCATATGGTATTTTTACTTTTGCCATTGTTTTCTCCTTCCTGGAGTTGTTTTAACAATTTTGTGTCGGGTTCCCTAATAAATTTTTTTTCATAATTGGGTTTTCGTTAACGTTCACGGCGGATAAAAATTAAAACCTTCGGCATATATTAAATATTCCGGGGATTAAGATTCTTATCCGCCGTGGTTTCCAAGAAGAGCGTAACTCATCATTGGACGAAAAGACCATCTATGTATGGGCGCCGGTTTAACGTATGGGGCCCATCTGATTTATTTTTTCCATAAAGGTATCAATTTCTGCCTGGCATAACTGTTTGTCGCCATTAGGAATCTGAACCAGATGGATTCTTTCGGGATTTATATCAAGATTTTCAAGGGTTTCCTTCATTCTTTTTACCCGTTTTTTGGCTGCTTCATTGCCGTCATGGTTACATTCCCCATCCGGACAAACGCCCACCAGAACGCCCCATGCTTGATTGAGGAACGGGGTCAATAAAAGATTTTGATCAAGACGGCCGCCACACAAGTTCACTATGATTTCATATTCTTTCTCTTCGATTTCCGATTCAGGCAATCTGGAGTTTTGAATGTCAGGATGGTATGACCAGTTACAGGCAAACATAATGACCTTGGCAGATTCACGGGAGTGGAGGAACTCGACCGCTCTTTTCTCCAGTTCAGCCTTGTCTGTGCCGAATGATAATGGGATGGTTATCGCTTCTATGGGACAAATTTCAACACAGATGCCGCAGGACTTGCATTTTACCGGATCCACGACAATACCCTCACCGTCAATAAACTCCCGGGCATCATGGGGACAGGCCCTGACGCACTGCAGGCACCTGGCACAGGAACGGTCGGTGATAGATGTGGTGCCCGGACCATAGTATCCCAGTTTGACCAGATCCCTTCTGAGGTCCAGCATAATATCCGTTATTTTAACCCCGGATGAACAGGCTGCTTCGCATCGTTTGCAGAAAAAACAATTGAATGTTTTTTCCGCAACTGACGGTGTTAATTCCACTTCGCCGGTTAAAAGTCCGTGGGCTAAAATGTTTTTAGCCCTGGGGGCATCGGATTCCCAGCGTGTGTATTTAAACATGGGGCAGTGCTCGTAGCAATATCCGCACCGGATACACTTGGCCAGCATGCCTTCCCATTTTTGTAGATTTTCAAATTTTGTTTTTTCTTTCTGCATAACAATAATCCCTGTTATCCTTTATCAGCTGTTGACCGCATATCTAAGATCTGTTGCCGTTACCCAGTTTTCCGGCGCCTGCTGCAGCTTGCCGGGATTGAGAATATTATTGGGGTCCAGAGCCGCTTTGATGGCAGCCATCATTTTTAAGGAATCCATTTTTTCAACCTTGAAGGCATCCGCCTTGGAAATACCGATACCGTGTTCCGCAGAAGTGGTGCCGTGGATGGAATTTACATATTCATAAATTTCGGCAATGGCTCTTTGGGCACCCTGCCACTGCTCTTCCCTGCTGGTGTCCATCATGATTTTGGTGTGCATGCACCCGGAGCCGCAATGTCCGTATGCCGTCATAATGATGCCGTTCTTTTCGGCAGCTTCATGGATTTTGGCGGCCATATCGGCCATCTTGGAGTAGGGAACTGCCATATCGTCCGCCAGGGATGTGGAAGCCAGACCAGCGTCAAATTGTGACAGTGCAGGGAATAATTTTTTACGGCCCATGAAGATTTGTTCCCGCTCTTTGGCATCAAAGCTGTACCAGAGGTCGGCACCGTTGTTCTTTTCGCAGATTTCTTTCATTTTTTGAACTTCGTATTCCACGGCTTCCATGACTTTTCCGTCGGATTCAAAAAGCAGGGAGGCGGCCACTTCCTTAAGGCCTAAGTTCATGGTTTTGTTGACCGCCTTGATTGCAACGTCATCCACCAACTCCAGCATGGAAGGAATGGTGCCCGAGGCCATGATGTCAGCGATGGCATTACCGGCATCCCTGAGACTGTCAAAATTGGCAACGCCCAGGCATCTGAATTCAGGGATGGGTACAAAGCCGATGATTGCTTCCACCACAACACCCAGGGTGCCTTCCGAACCTACGATGAGTTTGTGAAGCTGGTAACCGGATGCTTCCACCCGGGTATGGGCACCTAAAGTCACCAGGTCGCCATTGGCCAGAACCACTTTCAAACCCATTACCGCATCCCGGGTAGCGCCGTATTTTACGGAACGAACACCCGAAGCATTATTGCCGATCTCGCCGCCGATGGTGGCGATACGTGAAGAGGCCGGTGTCGGGGGATAGAAAACTCCGTAAGGTTTAAGTGCGGCATTGAGATCATCATCCACCACACCCGGTTCCACCCGGCAGTAAACATCGGGCATGTTGATTTCAAGTATCCGGTTCATGTTCTTCATGTCCAGAAGAATTCCGCCCTGGATCGCCACGGTCTGCCCACACATGCCCGAGCCGCCACCCCTGGGGACAACCGGTATTTTTGCATCATTGGCATAGGCCATTACTTTTTGAACCTGACCGGTATTGTCAGGTCTGACAATAACCCATGGTGAGGCATGGTAAACAGATGCGTCTGCGCCGTAAGCATACAGGTCAAGCGGATCTGTTTTTATGTTTTTTTCCCCGACTATTTCCCTGAGCCTGGGGATATCGACCGTATTCATTTGATATCCTTTCCTGATGAAAATTGTTAAAACCAGTGGGTCTAAAAAGTCTCTATTCAAGTTAATTCGCTAATATTTTCACAACTGTTTTAAAAATTCAATCCCCTTTAACTTTACAGTATTAATAAGTGTTTGCTTTTTTAAAAAGTTGAATTATAAACTCAATTTTTTGTATTGACGAATATGTTTTAACCTCCTTTTTTTGTTAAATTTTTTTAACGTTTGGGATATGTCGTCGCCTGTATCTTTAAATTCATGCCCTAGGATACTACCTTTAATGTAGGAGAAAATGCAAGTTTTATCCGCGCGTATATATAAGATGCTTGATTTCTTAAATTGAATAGTTTGAAACAGGTTATCGGGGGGCTGAATTAATTGTCAGCAATACCGGTGGTCTACCCTATATTTGTGTATGGGAATCAGGCAAATGACATGTTATATTAGTTGGTGGTTTTATGATAATCCGTGCTCCGCTACCCAAATTTGAAGGCTTAGAATTTCATACCTAAAGGTTATTTTATGAATAAAATTGTTGAATGTGTGCCCAATTTTTCTGAAGGACGGGATCAGCAGACCATTAATGCCATTGCTGATGCCATCGCCAAAACACCCGGCTGCAGCCTGCTGGATGTGGATCCGGGCAAGTCCACCAACCGGACCGTGTATACCTTTGTGGCGGAACCTGATTGTGTGGTGGAAGGGGCTTTGGCTGCTGCAAGGGTGGCCCGGGAAAAAATAGACATGCGCCGGCATCATGGGGAGCACCACCGCATGGGTGCCCTAGACGTCTGCCCCTTTATCCCGGTGGCTGGTGTGACCATGGACGAGTGTGTGGAAATTTCAAAACAATTTGGTAAAAGAATGGCTGATGAACTTGGCGTTCCGGTCTATCTGTACGAGGCGTCCGCCACTCTGGATTACCGCAAAAAATTGCCCCAGATCCGTGAAGGCCAGTATGAAGCCATTCCCGAACGTATTGTCCAGGAAAAATGGAAACCAGATTTCGGTCCGGCTCGGTTTGTACCCGAATGGGGGGCTACAGTAACCGGTGCCCGGTTTTTTCTTATTGCATATAATGTGAATCTTTTAGGCACACCCAACCAGGCCCACCGCATTGCACTGAATCTGCGTGAAGCGGGCAGAGGCCCTGAACAGCCCGGTCGGTTCAAGGAGGTCAAGGGTATGGGATGGTATGTGGATGACTATAATCTGGCTCAGGTTACGGTGAACCTGAACAACTATCTGGTCACGCCGCCCCATATTCTGTTTGAAGCAGTTAAAGAGGAAGCTGCCAAGCTTAAAATTGCAGTGGCCGGATCACAGATTGTAGGTGTTGTTCCCCTTCAGGCAATTTTACAGGCTGCCGAGTATTATATTGAAAAAGAAAACCTCTTTATTCTGGATGAAGATCAGAAGGTACGGCTGGCTGTTGAGCGTTTGGGATTGAATTCTGTTTCCCCCTTTGACCCCAAGACCAAAATTATAGAGTACATTATTGCTAAGGCGCCAAACGAACCCCTGGCCGGTATGAGTGTCCGGGCTTTTATTCAGCAGGTTGCCGGTAGAAGTATCGCACCTGGCTGCGGTTCCGTATCGGCAGTCCTTGCAGCCCTTGGGGCAGG
This sequence comes from uncultured Desulfobacter sp., assembly GCF_963675255.1. Lineage (GTDB taxonomy): Bacteria > Desulfobacterota > Desulfobacteria > Desulfobacterales > Desulfobacteraceae > Desulfobacter. Next base: position 4,917,606 of record NZ_OY775937.1, on the reverse strand, counting down.
ACTTGGTGCTATGGTGGGTAAGCTGACCCTGGGGGTCAGAAAGTTTGAAACTGTTGACGCTGAAATGCGAACTTTGATTCCACCGCTGCATGACGCCGTTTTGGCTTTGATTCCCATGATTGATGCAGATACCAATGCCTTTGCCGATTACGTGGCAGCCCTGGGACTGCCGGAAAATACGGATGAAGAGAGCCGTTTCAGAAAGGCACAGCTTCAGCTGGGCCTGAAAAAAGCCATTGAAGTGCCCTTGTTTACCATGACCCAGGGTGATAAGGCCTGGGACGCCATGATGCGGGTGGCGCAATACGGTAATATCGCTTCCCGATCAGATCTGGAGGTGGGTGCAAGGGCACTTGAGGCAGGCATCTGGGGGGCTTATAAAACTGTGGTGAACAACATGGACGAGATCAATGATCCCGATTACCGTAAAAAAATCATGGAAAAGGCTGATGCCGTCAGGGCCAGGGCTGCCGAAAATTGTCAAAAAATTCTGGAGATACTTGAAAAAAGATCTGCCTGAGTTTCACTTCACCTGATGTGGAACAAAGAATTATTTAGTTCCTGAACGAAAACCTGGAAATTTTTGTCCAACGAAGTAATCGGCAAAATTTGCGGTTTTCGATCGGGCTCTATCTGGGCCGGACCGGCATCAACAGATCGTCATTGATTCTGAAAAAACCTTTAAAGTGCTCCAGCCAGTATGCGTGGTAAACAATATTATCGCTGTTGAAAGTCGTGACCTCCCCCCTTTTTTTTGATGCATAGATAAAGTGCATCCGGCCGCTGGGATCCACCTGGTAAACCATGGCGGCAAGATTATTATTCAACACGATCAGGTCTCCGTTTCTAACCTCATCTGCCTTAATACTGTGGATGTTGCGCAGTAAAAGTTTCATGGGCATAAAGGTTTTGTATATCAGCCCTGCTTTTTTGGCAGCCCCGGTGTAAATGGAGTAAAATAGCCAGGAATTATCCGTGCTTCCTGTCAGTTTAGGGCGTCCGCCGACGACAACAGGTATACCAATGAACTGTTCCGCAATTGATGGGATAAACTGGCGGAAAAGTACGGCAGGTGTCGAGTCCACTGGTTTTTGGGGGGGCTGTATCTCGAAGAGCGGGGGGTGGCTGGCCAGGGTTGGAACAACCCAGATCAGAATCAGTACCAGGTGTATGGTTGATCTTTTCATTTTTTTTTGTCCAACCCGGGAACAACGTAGTTATATGGTTTCAAAATCGTTAAACGATCTGAATCCGTACAAAACGATACATCTGTTCCCTTTGTTTATATGAAAGTTTTAATAAGTTGTTAAATTACTTTCATGTCTTGTTGTGGAGTGGGCCTCAATGTCGATAGGCCAGGTCAGCCCATAGCCGTCATTCCAGGCAAAGTATATCCATATCTGAATTTGTTCCTGGCAGTCTTAAACGTCTGTCAGAACGTTTGTTTACACTACCTGTTTTTAAAACCTTTCGTCAAGAAAGAAAGTCAGATTAGATTCAACACCTTGAAATTCTTTATACTGGGTCTAACGTTAATTTTTTTTGAAAAAAAGGTTTTTAAAAGGATCTTTTAGTTCGGCACGAATCCTGCTATAAATCTCGGTCGTATTTTTTGTGCTCAACCCGACAAAAAGTCAGAAAGGATAAAAAATGACTTGTATTGATGACATTCAGACCCTTAGAAACCAGGTGATTCCAAACGGTCATGCCTCCGGTACCACCTGCTATGTTGATTCGGCCAAAGGGGCCATTCTCACTGATGTTCAAGGCAAACAATATATTGATTTTGCCGGCGGCATTGCCGTGATGAATGTAGGCCACAGTCACCCAAAGGTGGTGGCGGCCATTAAAGCCCAGGCCGAAAAATTTACCCACACATGCTTTATGGTGAACCCCTATGATGTTGCCGTGCGCCTGGCCGATCGGCTGTGTAAAATCGCCCCGGGCACCTTTGATAAAAAAGCCCTTTTCGTCAATTCCGGGGCCGAAGCTGTGGAAAACGCGGTGAAAATCGCCCGGTATTACACTAAAAGACAGGGTGTTGTGGTGTTTGACGGTTCTTACCATGGCCGTACCTACCTCACCATGGCCATGACCACCAAGGTAAAGCCCTATAAATCTGGGTTCGGCCCCCTGGCCCCTGAAGTGTACCGGGCTCCCTTTGGTGATTTCGAGGCATTTACCAAGTTTTTTATTACCGGCATTGATCCTGAAAACACTGCAGCCGTCGTAATTGAGCCCATCCAGGGTGAAGGCGGGTTTATAGCCCCGCCTGCGGACTTTTTGCCCCAGGTGGCACAGTTCTGTAAAGACAACGGGATTGTTTTTATTGCTGATGAGATCCAGTCAGGTATGGGCCGGTCCGGCAAGATGTTCGCCATTGAGAATTTTGGTGTGGAGCCGGATTTGATGACCGTGGCTAAAAGTATTGCGGCAGGCATGCCTTTAAGCGCGGTGGTGGGCAGAAAAGAGATCATGGATTCCGTCCATCCCGGCGGCTTGGGCGGCACATACGGTGCCAACCCCGTGTCCTGCGCCGCTGCCCATGCGGTGCTGGATATTTTTGAAGAAGAAAATCTTCTGGAAAAGGCGCAAGCCATTGGAGAAAAGCTTGGCGAAACCTTTGGTGCCTGGATACGAAAATTTGATCATGTAGGTGAAATTAGAGGCATTGGCGCCATGCGGGGATTTACCATTGTCCATGCCGATGGCACCCCTGATCCAGACGCGGCCAAAAAATTGTCTGCGTATTGTTTTGACAACGGTTTAATCACGCTGGTCTGTGGCATTGACGGTAATGTCATCCGGGTGTTGATGCCCCTGGTCATAGAAGATGATCAGCTGCAAAAGGGGCTTGATATCTTGGAAGCCGGACTGGCAGGCCTGGCCGGTTAGCAAAGGAAGTTAACATGTTAAAAATAAAAAATTCCGATCTTCTGTGCCAGCATTGCTTTATTCAGGATGAATGGGTAAACGCAGACAACGGAAAAACCGTTGACGTGATTAATCCTGCCACAGGAGAGGTCCTTGGTACGGTTCCCTTTTGCGGTGCAGATGAAACACAAAGGGCTATTAACGCGGCCAATGAAAGCCTGGATGACTGGCGGACCAGAACAGCAGGAGAGCGTTCAGCCATCCTGCGAAAGTGGCACGACCTGCTCATGGAAAACCAGGCGGATTTAGCCGCGATCATGACCGCAGAACAGGGCAAGCCCCTGGCGGAATCCCAGGGAGAGATCGTCTATGCCGCCGCCTTTTTTGAATGGTTTGCCGAAGAGGCCAAACGGGTATACGGAGATGTGATTCCCCAGACCGTGGCCTCCCAGCGCCTGGTGGTAATCAAACAGCCTGTGGGGGTGGTGGCCGCCATTACCCCGTGGAATTTCCCCAGTGCCATGATCACCAGAAAGGCAGGTGCAGCCCTGGCCGCCGGTTGCACCATGGTAGTGAAGCCGGCAACAGCCACGCCTTTTTCAGCACTGGCCATTGCAAAACTTGGGCAGCAGGCCGGGGTGCCTAAAGGGGTGTTCAATGTGGTGACCGGCTCCTCTTCGGCTATTGGCGGAGAACTTACGGCCAACCCCATTGTCCGTAAATTGACCTTTACCGGCTCCACCCAGGTGGGTAAAAAATTGATGAGAGACTGCGCCGGTACCATGAAGCGGCTTTCAATGGAACTGGGAGGAAACGCCCCTTTTATTGTGTTTGACGATGCGGATATTGATGCGGCGGTGGAAGGCGCCATGGCGTGCAAATACCGCAACTCCGGTCAGACCTGTGTATGCGCCAACCGGATGTATGTCCAGGCCGGCGTATATGATGAATTTTGCCGGAAGCTGACAACAGCTGTGGAAGGCCTTAAAGTGGGCAATGGGTTTGATGACGGGGTTCAGCAGGGTCCGCTCATTGATATGGCTGCCGTGGAAACCGTGGAAAGCCACATCAAAGATGCCGTGAGCAAGGGGGGGAAACTCTTGACGGGCGGCACGCGCCATGCCCTGGGCGGCTCTTTTTTTGCGCCCACCATTGTTGCGGATGTCACCGATGATATGCGGGTGGCCAAAGAGGAGACCTTTGGTCCCCTGGCCCCGATTTTCAAGTTTGATACGGAAGAGGAAGTGGTCCACAAAGCCAATGATACGGAATTTGGTTTGGCTGCCTATTTTTACACCAGGGATCTTGGTAGAAGCTGGCGCATCGGAGAAAAACTGGAATACGGCCTGGTGGGTATTAATTCCGGTATTATCTCCAACCCGGTAGCCCCCTTTGGTGGTATCAAAGAGTCGGGTAACGGCCGGGAAGGCTCAAAATATGGGCTGGACGATTATCTGGAAATTAAATACATGTGTATGGCAGGTATTTAGTCTTTGAACGAAAAGTTACCCACCTGCGGAGTTACAGGAAAATTTGCAATTCTTACAACCATAAGGTTGTTCCGGTCACAAATTTTTCTGAGCCTTGCATCTGGGCAACTTTTTGTCCAAATACGGGTTTCCGTTTAGGCAGTAATTAATCTTGCTCTTAATCTTTCTCCTGCTCTTGCTTCATACTGTGAATTTGAGCAGGAGAAAGAGCAAGAGGCAAATATAGGAATAAACGCCCCATAACGCTGAAAATAAACATAATGCTGGTGTCTGTACTAGTGGCGATTATTCTTGTTTTGGCGGGTATCACCTACACCTACACCCAGTCCATCAGCCGCCACACGGTGGAGAGTCACCAGCAGGCCCTGACCAAAGAGGCGGCCAAGATGGTTCAGGTGTGGCTGGACCAACGGTTTAAGCTCATTGATGCGTTGGCTCATACCCTGGAAGATCTATATTTGACCCAGGGACAGGACCCAAGGCCCATTTTGAAAATGACCATGGCAGCCGGGAATTTTTCCGATGTTTATCTGGGGCTTTTTAACGGCACCATGATAGATGGAGCCAACTGGCGTGCCTCGGCGGATTATGATCCCCGGACCCGTCCCTGGTACAGGCGGGCTATGGAAGAAAAAAAATTAACGTTAACCCGGCCTTTTATGGATGCGGGTTTCTGGAAGATGGTCATTGCCGTCGTAGTGCCCCTGGTCCATAACAATCAGATGGTCGGGGTTTTAAGTGCCAATATTATCCTAGATACCCTGCAGGCTTCGGTTATGGATCTGCGTATCGGCAGATACGGGTACGCCTTTATCATTGACAGCCAGGGTACCGTGCTGGTTCACCAGAACAAAAGCCTGATGATGACCACCAAAATTCAGGAATCCGATCCCGGCCTTTCAACTTTCGGTTCATATTTCCCCGGGCGGGATGCGGGCTCTTTTTCCTACCGGGATCGAATGCTCAGCTTTCACAAGCTTACGGACACCGGATGGTACCTTTGTACCAATGTGGATCAGGAAGAGGCCCTGGCCCTGGCCAAAAATACAGATATGCTTTTTGCCATGGCCCTGGTCATGAAAATTTTAGGCATTCTGGCCCTGCTGTTGTTTCTCACCGTGGGCGGGTCTGCCTTGATTTTGTTTATTTCCAAAAATAGATTTGAGGCCATTGTTTCGGGAAAAGATAAAGATCTTCGGGGGGAAATCATCCGCAGAAAAGAGCTTGAGACCCGCTACCGGACCCTTTTTAATATGGCCACCAATGCCATTATGCTCACAAAAAACGGGATCTATATTGAATGTAATCAAAAGGCATTGGATATGTTTGAGCTTACCGAAGATAAAATCATCGGCCGAACCATGCTGGATCTCTCTCCTGAAACCCAGATGGACGGCACTGCCTCAAAGCTGAAACTGACCCAGGTTGAGCAGTCTCGCGCTTCGGGCGGAGCCGATGTTTTTAAATGGACATTTAGCCGGGCGGATGGTTCGGAGTTCCCGGCTGAGATCGGAATTTCTACGTTGAAACTGGGTCGGGAAATGGTCAAAATGTACAGTATCTGGGACATTTCAAAACGGGTGAATGCCGAGCAAAACCTTCGTCAGGCACAGAAAATGGCCGCCATGGGTGAAATGCTGTCTGCCATTGCCCATCAGTGGCGCCAGCCACTTAATGCCCTGTCCTCGTATATTGCCTCCCTGACCCCGGCCTTTTATAACCGGATGATTTCTGCCTCGTTCATTGAAAAAATGGTCCGGGAGTCCGATGCCCAGATTCAGTTCATGTCAAGAACCATCAACGATTTCAGGGAATATTTCAGGCCATCCAAAAATAAACACACCTTTGAGATAATGGATGCGATACAAAGCGCCATAAAACTGGTCAAACCCCAGCTAAAACAGAATAATATCATTCTGGATCTGGATTTGGATGACGCGGTGGTTTCCATGCCGATCCTGGGGTATAAGAATGAATTTGTTCATGTCCTGGTCAACATCATTTCCAACGCAAAGGATGCCATCAATGAACGCCAGGCCAACTCTCCGAACCGTTCGGTTCACAAGTTAATCAATCTGGCTGTTTTTAAAAACAGTGATGAGATCTGCCTGGAAATTAAAGACACGGGCTGCGGGATTCCCTCCCACTTGATGGAAAAGATATTTACGCCCTATTTTACCACCAAGGGAACGGCTACCGGCACCGGTATCGGCCTGTACATGGCCAAAATGATCGTGGAAAAGGAGATGAAAGGAATGATTCATGTGGAAAACCGGTACACGGGTGTCATGTTCAAAATTTGTCTTCCTTTGGCCCTTGGTGAAAACACCAAAAAGGACGACAAATAGAATCATGATTAATTTCAGCCATTCAAAGGTTCCGGTGGTTCTGGTGGACGATGAACCTTCAGAGCTTGACGCGTACGGTTTTTTGCTCACCTCCATGGGTGTCAATCAGGTGGTTCAGGTTCAGGACAGTCGACGGCTGCCTGGTGTAATGGCTGATCTTGGTGGGTGTGTCCTTTTTCTTGATTTGAATATGCCCCACAAATCCGGCCTTGAGGTATTGAAAGAACTCCGGGTAACCCATCCCCATATTCCCGTGGTGATTATCACGGCCAATTCCGAGATTGAAACTGCTGTTGAGTGTTTAAAGCAAGGGGCCCATGACTATCTGGTCAAACCCATCAACATGAACACCTTTGCCTCGGCACTGAGAAATGCCCTGGAAATCTGTGCGTTGAGAAATGAAGTCATGACCCTTAAAGGGGTTTCCTTTAACCGGAATCTTAAATATCCGGAACATTTCCAGCACATCATTACCCAAAACCCCACTATGATCGGACTTTTTCAGTATATTGAGTCCATCTCCAGCAGCCGGGAGCCGGTCCTGATTCTTGGCGAAACCGGCACCGGCAAAGAGTTGATCTCACGCGCTATCCATGATGTATCCGGGCTTGACGGCCCTTTTGTTACGGTGGATGTGGCAGGACTTGATGACAATTTGTTTTCAGACACGCTTTTCGGCCACAATAAGGGGGCTTACACCGGGGCGGATAAACACAGGGAGGGTCTGGTGGAAAAAGCGGCAGGCGGCTCTTTGTTTTTAGATGAGATCGGGGATCTTTCCGCCGCCTCCCAGGTCAAGCTGCTGCGACTGGTTCAGGAGGGAATTTTTTACCCTCTGGGATCGGACCGGCCCCGGACCTGCCGGGCACGGATTATATCCGCAACCAATAAATCCCGTAATGCGCTTGCGGCGGTGGATCAGGACCAGTTCCGGTCCGATCTTTTTTTCAGGCTTTCCACCCACCTGATCCAGGTTCCCCCGTTACGGGAGCGCAAAGAGGACATTCCCTTGATCGCCGCCTATCTTAGGGACCAGGCCGCCAAAGCCATGGGTAAACCCGTTGTTAAAACCGGAGAACAGCTTGCAGCCGTTTTGTCGGCCCACCCGTTCCCGGGCAATATCAGGGAGCTGAAAACCTATATTTATGATGCCGTGGCACAAAGCACGGACACAAGTCTCAATGTCGATACGATCCTGGACCGACTGATAGATGTCTCGACCGTCTCCCAATCCCAGGCAGCCAATACCGCTCCTATCCGTGACATTGTCCTGGAAGATTTAATGGGTGGGTTTCCCACCCTGGCGGCATTGACCGAATATGCCATTAACCAGGCCCTGGAACGCGCCAATAATAATCAGAGCCAGGCCGCCAGACTCCTGGGTATCTCCAAGCAGGCATTAAGCAAGCGATTAAAGAAACGGGATAAAAGTTGACCTTATGCGTCAACAATAGTTGACGCAGTCAACTATTGTTGACGTATGGCTGGCAGTAGGTCATTTTTTGACTTTGGCTATCAGGAATAGCACTCACCGACTCTCAACAGATTTCGAATGCCTCATGCAGATTATAAAAGGGTGTTGAAATAGAGGCCTCATTTTGGCTATTATCTGTTGTAAAATCAAGATCTTATCTAAAAACAAGGCTTTAAAGGTTAACCTGCTGATTTTATTGCAAGAGAAGTGGCCGATTTCAACACCCTTTATAAAGTATTATCCTTATTTCTTGTTTAATTTACCACGAAGTTCACGAAGGGTTAATCTCTTCATGTCCTTCGTGAACTTCATACTAAATTAAAAGATCAAGATTATTGCGCCTTGATTTTTCTATAATTCGAAGATGTTGGCACACGCCTTGCTGATGTTTCATTATTACGTTTATGAAACCGCGTGCGAAAAGTTTAATGAATTGTGCACTATTTTAACATCCACAAGGAGAAAAAAATGAAGTTTAATCGTTTTTGGACCGCAACGGCAGCCGCCGGACTTTTAATCAGCGGACTTATTTTTACAGGCCCTGCGACGGCAGGTGAAACAACCATCAAGATCGGTAACATTATCCCTTTATCGGGTCCCTCTGCATCTGTAGGACAACAGGGAAAAAATGCAAGGGAGATGGCCGTTGAGGAGATCAACGCCGCCGGCGGCATTAAATCCCTGGGGGGTGCCAAACTTGAAATGCTTTATGCCGATTCCGAATCCAAGCCGGAAAGAGGCGTATCCGAGGCTGAGCGGCTTATTAATACCGAAAAGGTCAACGTACTGACCGGCTGCTGGAACTCTGCGGTGACCTATCCCACCACAGCCGTGGCTGAACGATATGGGGTGCCTTTTATTGTGCCGGTCTCCGTATCCGACAAAATTACCGAGCAGGGGTTTAAAAACGTATTCCGGATTGCGGCCAAGGACTCCTGGTGGACCCGGGATCAGTTCTCATTTTTAAAGGATATGCAGACTGAATTCAACACACCCGTTAAAAAACTTGCCTTTGTTTATGAAAACGGTGACTGGGGAAAAGGCATGGCAGGCCAGTGGAAAATGCTGGCCGAGAAAGACGGATATGAGGTGGTTCTGGATGAACCCTATCCCTCCACCGCCACCGACCTGAGCCCTGTGGTCCAGAAGATCAGACGGTCCCGGGCAGATGTTCTTTTACTGGTTTCCAATGCTGCGGACGCCATCCTTCTGACCAACACACTGGCTGAATACAAGGTACGCTTAAAAGCCATTGTCGCCACCGGCGGGGGACATGCTGATCCCTTCTTTATCAAGGCCGTGGGTAAAAATGCCCGGTACCTTTTTGATATTGTGGAGTGGGAAGCCGACATCAACAAGCCCGGTGCTAAAGAGACCAATGCAAAATACAAGGCCAAATACGGTTATAACCTCACCGGAGAGGCTGTGGACGCCTATGTCTCCATGTACGTAATCAAAGATGCCCTGGAACGCGCAGCAAGCTTCGACAAAGACGCCATTCGCAAGGCCCTGGCCGAAACCAACCTTACCTCAGGTCCCGGCATGATTGTAGGCTATGATGCCGTTCAGTTTGACAACAGCGGCCAGAATTCCCACGCATCCCCGGTTATTGTACAGATTAATGATGTGGGTAACGGCCTTGAAAGAATTACCGTGTGGCCCAAAAGCGCCAGACGCGCCGGATACACCCCTGTTTTTCCCAAACCGTAAAACAGCCCATCCCAATGCCCCGCTTTGAAAAGGCAAACACCTTTTCAAAGCGGAACATAACCGTCCGGAGAAAAGAATGATCTATTTAATTGAAGATACAATCAACGGCATCCTTATGGGCTCGATTTACGGGTTGACCGCCCTTGGACTGACCATCATTTTCGGGGTACTCAAGGTAGTTAACTTTGCCCACGGCACTCTTTTGATGGTCAGTATGTACGCTGCATACTGGACTGTTTCCCTATCAGGGCTTCATCCCTACCTTGCCCTGTTTATAGTTGTTCCGGTCATGTATGTATTTGGATACTATCTGCAGGATATTGTGATAAAGCCCATTTTCAAGGCGGAAAAGGATGTCCGGGAACCCAGCACGGTGATTATTGTCACCACCGGAGTGTGGTATGTACTGGACAACCTGACTTTGATGATTTTTGGCCCCCAGTACCGTTCCCTTCCTGATAATCCGCTCCAGGGTAAAATGATAGAACTCGGGGAGATGTTTATCTCCGTTCCCAAGCTGTGGGGGGCCATTACCGCTGTTGCAACCGCCTTTGCTGTATATTACTTTTTTCAGAAAACAAGGACAGGCCGTGCCATCAGGGCCTGCAGCCTTGACCGCGATGCGGCCAGCCTGTCCGGCATTAATCAATATAAAATATACAACATGGCCTTTGGGCTTGGCACGGCAGTGGCCGGTGTTGCTGCCGTTACCCTGGTTCCCTTTTACAACACCTTTCCTTCCGTGGGCGTTCTGTTTGATATTAAAGGCTTCATCATTGTGGTGTTAGGCGGGCTTGGTTCCATTCCCGGGGCCATCATCGGCGGGATTATTGTCGGGATCATCGAATCCGTGGGTCCCCAGTTCATGACCGCCACATGGACAGAGGCCATTGTATATGGTCTGTTTCTTCTGGTCCTTTTTGTTAAACCCTCAGGATTGTTCGGAGTAAAATATGACTGGTAAACCCATGACGGGCACAGGGGACAACAACACCCCTTACGAGACAGACGATGCCTTGCTTGACAGGTCTGCCCTGGCGCGCCAGGTGGTCAAGGATACCATTAACAAGGTACTGCTCGGGGCGGTGCTGATTCTGGTGCTGGCATTGCCGGCAGTCATCAGCAGTCCTACCTGGCTGCATATCATTGTTTTGATATTTTTTTACGCTTATCTAACCACCTCCTGGAACATGGTTGGCGGATTTGCAGGCGTGCTGCCTTTGGGGCATGCCGTATTTTTGGGCATCGGCGCATATACCTCAACGGTGCTTTCCCTCCAGTACGGAATCAGTCCCTGGATAGGTATGTTCGTTGGCGGTATTTTAGCTGTTGTCGCCGGCATGGTCATCGGGCTTCCTACTTTGAAAATGCGCGGGGCCTATTTTGCCCTGGCAACCATCGCCTTTGCTGAAGGCGTACGCGTTATGGTTGAGAATATAGAATACCTGGGGCCGTTCAAACTCAATGGTCCCCGGGGATTACAGATTCCACCATTGAATATTGGCTGGGCCGATTTTATGTTTTCATCCAAAGTGCCATATTACTATATTATCCTGGTTATGCTGCTGATTATTTTGTTTCTGACTTGGGCGGTTTCCAGGTCCAAGCTGGGATATTACCTGACCGCCGGCGGAGAGGAACCGGAAGCGGCCCAGGCTCTTGGCGTCAATGTTTCCCGGGCCAAGGTGATTGCCATGGCTTTAAGCTGTTTTTTCACAGCTCTGGCTGGGACTTTTTATGCTCAGTTCTCTTTGTTTATCCACCCTAAAAGCACGATTTCCCTTGATATTTCCTTTGAGATTGCCTTTATCGCCTTGATTGGCGGCCGAGGGTCTATTGCAGGTCCTATTTTGGGGGCACTGTTGCTTCGGCCGGTCAGTGACCTGTCAAGAATTTATTTTGGAGATGTTTTGCCCGGGATGCATCTGGTGATATACGGTGTTGTACTTATTCTTGTAATGATCTATCAACCCCGGGGACTGCAGGAACCTTTGACCCGGATATACGACAGGGTGGTAAATCGTATGGCCGATGGCTTTATCAAAGGAGGGGATAAATGAATCTTCTTGAATTAAAGGATGTAACTAAGCAGTTTGGCGGCCTTACAGCGGTGGACAGGTTAAGTCTGTCCATGGAAAAAGGCGAAATTCTCGGGGTCATTGGCCCCAACGGCGCAGGAAAGTCCACGGCATTTAATTGTATTGCAGGGGTGTTTCCCCCCACAAAAGGTGAGGTGATTTTTGACGGGCATGTGATTAATGGGCAAAAGCCCTGGGATCTGTGCAAAAAAGGGATCGCCCGTACATTTCAGATCGTTAAACCCTTTGCGTCCAAAAGCGTACTTTATAACGTTACGGTGGGGGCTTTTGCTAACACGTCCAGCAGGACTGAAGCTGAGGCCAAGGCCATTGACGTGCTGAAACTGCTCAATTTTGACGATAAAAAGGATGCCAAATCATCAGATCTGACCATTGCGGACAGAAAGCGCCTGGAGATCGCCAGGGCTTTGGCAACAGAGCCAAGACTTCTGCTGTTGGATGAGGTGATGGCAGGCCTGCGGCCCGCCGAGGTTGATGAAATGGTTGAAATTATAAGGTTTTTGCGTGAGCAGGGCATCACCATTTTGGTGATTGAACATATCATGCGGGCCATCATGGCGTTATCCGACCGTATTGTTGTCATCCATTTTGGAAAAAAAATCGCAGAAGGGACACCTGAACAGGTGGCGTCCGACGAAAACGTGATCAAAGCATATCTGGGAGATGAATATGGGGTTTCTTGAGGTAAATAATATTGATGTCAGCTATGGGGATGTCCAGGTCATTTTTGACCTGTCCATGCACATTGAAGAAGGTGAGGTGGTGTCCATCATCGGCGGAAACGGCGCCGGGAAATCCACATTGCTTCGCACCATCTCAGGACTGATGAAACCGTCTTCCGGTCAGATTTACTTTAAAGGCCGTTCCATGCATACCCTGCCCCCCGAAGAGATCGTCAATCACGGCATTGTCCATGTCCCGGAGGGACGCAGGCTTTTTTCCCTGATGACTATAAAAGACAACCTCATTGTGGGTGCATATAATAAGGAAGCGGACAAGTACAAAGAACAGACCCTGGCTCAGGTATATGAAATGTTGCCACGACTGAAAGAACGGGAAAATCAAACCGCCCTGACTATGTCCGGTGGGGAGCAGCAAATGGTGGCCATTGGCCGGGGACTTATGGCCAGGCCCAAAATCCTGATGCTGGATGAACCCTCCCTTGGACTGGCCCCTGTTTTGATCAACAGCATTTTTGAGACCATCCGGAAAATTGCCGACCAAGGTACCACCGTGCTGCTGGTTGAACAGGATGTAAACCATTCACTGCGCTTATCAGACCGGGGTTATGTGCTGGAACACGGCCGAATTGCCCTGGAGGGCAAGGCGGATGAACTTTTAGGTAATCCCCATATTAAAGAAGCCTATTTGGGGATTTAACCGTGAATTTGTTTCAGGCCCCCTTTTGGGGGGCTTTCTGAGCCCAGGCGCACTGTGGGTGGAGACTTAGGCCCATAATCAAAATAAACCCTTCCATATGGTTTACCTTTTCAAAACAGAATATCACTGATATCGTGGCAATTACAACTCATAGGAAAACCATGTATTTTAAAATAACATATTCAGCCATCTACAACTGGAAAGGCTCCGGAACCGAACGGGAACAGAAAGATCCAAGCCTAATGGATTCGTTCTGTCACTTGATCATTGCTCAAGAGGTAACGACTGAAACCGCCTGGGTGCTGTTAATAGATCAAGGAGATGATACAGGAATATCGGCAACCAACTGTATTGAATATATCATCCCCAGAATTTGTGAACAATTCACTTTGAAGCTATCCAGCCTAAAGGCTTTTGAAGTTTGGCCACATCATAAAGAGGATCCGAGACTGAAATACACTGAAATTGTGATATCAGATATGAATTTTGACAGCGAAGGCGATCGGGTTCTTCGAAACTCTTGGAGGCCAGCCGACAACCAGGATGCTATGATTCTGGATCAACTTATCAAAACGGTGGGCGATAAAGTGATCCGGGAGGACGTTTAATGAATTTTTCCGGTTGCCAGGACAGGAATTGCAAGAGAACAGAGCCTATTAAATTTTTAAAGCCACCTACCCAAAGGCATAAGGCCCATAATCAAAATAAAACCTCCCCATATGGTTTGTTTTTCATTCGTCTTCTTCGTTGTTACAATGAGCATCAGGAACAATATGATTACATTGTCACGCCTTAAATACGAATGAAACTTCTAAACCATATTTTGGAAGGTTTTTATATGAAAGAACTAAACTAACCAGTTAGTTTTTTTCATGATTTGTCGTTGCCTAACCTCGGTGAAAGACCAGGTCGGCCATGGCCGTTATTCCGATCATGGGCCTAAGAACAAAAGGGACAAGATCATTGATACTTTCATGGATGGCCACATTGATGAATTAAAATTCGACTATCAAGTTCAGAACCCCTGGCACTACGAAAATGTTCATTTTTAAGCCCAGTGTTTACGGGCGTAAGGAAAAAACTTGATAGTCGAGTGATAAATAAGCAATCAGTTTGATTTGAGACTCTGGAACTTGATCATCAGGTACCAGGCTAAAAACAGCACCATAAAATGAGTGGTCCAGGTTTGTATAGCCGGATTATTTTTTACGGCAAACCACCAGCGCCACCCACTCCTCCTGGGTGATTTTTTTGACGCACTCAAGGTTTTGCGTATCCAGGGCTGCGTAAATGTCCGGTAGTCGCTCCTTAATGATGCCCGAAAGGATGGCGTTTCCGTCCGGTGCCAGGCGGGCGGCGATATCCGGCATGATGGATACGATAACCTGGGCAATGATGTTGGCGCAGATAAGGTCATACTGGATTTCAGGTGTTTTATCCAACGTTACGGCCCCAAGGGTGACGCCATCAAGTGCAATCTCGTTTTTTTCCAAATTTTGCTGGGTGATATCCACGGCCACAGGGTCTATATCAATGCCGGTCATGGCGCCTGCCCCAAGCTTTGCAGCGCCGATCATGAGTATGCCCGAGCCGCATCCCACATCCAACAGGGTTTTGCCCGGTTGTACATGTTCTTCTAAAAGGGCCAGGCACATGAATGTGGTGGGGTGGGTACCCGTGCCGAATGCCATACCCGGATCAATGTGAATAATAATCTCTCCGGGTGCCGGGGTATAGTCCTTCCATTCGGGTTTCACCACAATTTTGTCCGTAATCCGGGTAACGTTGAAATACTCCTTCCAGGCATGGGCCCAGTCTTTTTCATCCACCACTTCCGATAAAACATCCACCTGGACATCCATATCCGACAATCCTGCCAGACGTGCCTTGATTTTGGAAATCATAATATCGGAATCGTCCGTGTCCGGCAGGTAACCGATAATGCTGTTGTGCTCAGGCTGTTTCAGGGTCCGGGTGCCGAATCCCTCATCGGGTTCGGGGATGGGGACCTCGCAGATGACCCCTTTCAGGTTGAATGAAAAGAAAATATGGCAGATCACTTCTTCGGCAAGTTCAATATTGTCTGCATCGAACCGGGCAATAACTTTTTTGAATTTCATGGCTTTTTCCGTCTTTTTTGATATTTTGTCGTGGGTGGGCCTGGTTGTTGATGGGCCAGGTCAAACCCCATGGGGGTTATATCAACATTATCGTTGACAATCCATAGCTGCCTGACCTAACGCTAAAAACAGGCAGCGTATATATTAATTGATGGGGCGGTGGCGTGGCTGAACTTGAAACAACACATGTAACAAAAGAGACTCAACAGGGAAAATTTTCCGGAATCCGGCTTTTTTTAAGCTCACTTCAGATTCGGTACAAGTTTCTCATCAGTTTTGCCCTGATTTTTTTTATGTCCATGTTTCTGTGCAACCTGTTTATTTATGTCTATGTGCGCAACAATATTGAAGACCGGATTGAAAGCGAGCTGACCAATACCACCGCCATGATTTACAACATGGTCAATACGTCTGTGAATGTCGCCATTAAAAATCATCTGCGGGCCGTGGCGGAAAAGAATTTGGACATACTGACCGACCTGTACCAAAGAGCACTGGCCGGTACCATTTCCCGGGAGGATGCCCGCAAAAGGGCGGCTGAAGTGATTTTAAGCCAGAGCATAGGGACATCGGGCTATCTTTACTGCCTGGACAGCCACGGGGGGGTGACCGTGCATCCGAGAGCCGAACTCATCGGCACTAACCTGGCTGAACACGCCTTTATCCGGCAGATGATAGAAAAAAAACAAGGATACCTGGAGTATGAATGGAAAAATCCCGGAGAAAAAAAATTTTATCCTAAAGCCCTTTACATGGCCCATTTTGAACCTTGGGACTGGATTATTGCCGCCTCGGCCTACCGGTCCGAATTCATAAGACTTGTCAATGTCCAGGATTTCAGGGAGAGTATCCTCTCCTTAAAATTCGGGCAAAGCGGTTATGCTTTTGTCTTTGACAGGAACGGCCGGGCCATCATCCATCCGGCCCTGCAGGATGTTAATATTTTTCAGACCCCTGAATTGCCCGATCAATATCTCAAAGATATGATGCAACGCAAAAAGGGCCGGTCTGTTTACCATTGGAAAAACCCCGGGGAGACCCGGGCACGTAAAAAACTGGTGATCTTCAATTATATTCCTGAATACCAGTGGATTGTGGCATCGTCATCCTATCTGGATGAGCTTTACCAGCCCCTGCAAACCATCCGCAACGTATTTTTAGGCATTTCCCTGCTGTTTTTTTGCATTATGCTGGCCGTAACCTTTGGCATCAGCCGAACCATTACAACACCGCTTCGCCAGCTCATGGCCCGGTTCAGCACGGCCACGGCAGGGGATTACTCCACCAGGATGAAGCGCCGCTCCGGGGACGAGGTCGGCCAGCTTGCCCGTTATTTTAACCTGTTCATGGACCAGCTTGAAACAGCCCATCAGGAGTTAGAACGGGATATTATCCGGTCCAAAAAACTTGAAAAACAGGTGATGCAGGCCGGGGACCGGGAACGGATGAACATTGGCCAGGAGCTTCACGACGATCTTTGTCCCCATCTAATCGGCATTTCAGGCCTGACAGCCGTGATCCGGAAAGATCTTAAATCCCGGAACGATTCCGCCGCAGAACTTGCCCGGAAAATGGGTGTGCTCATGGAGGATGCCGTGGAAAAGACCCGGCAACTTGCCAGGGGACTTTGCCCGGTCCATCTGGTCAGCCATGGATTTCAGTCCGCCCTGGAAGAGATTTCCGATCAGTTTGCCTATTATCCCGGAATCCGGTTTGCGTACCGCATGGACGAGGGTGTGGATATTCTGGAAGAGTCCTGTGCTATTCATCTTTACCATATTGCAAGGGAAGCTGTGAACAACGCGGTTAAACATTCAAACTGCGACCGGATAGAAATTTTTTTGATCCGGGATGCGGCAGATGGTCTGATCCATTTGAAGGTCACGGACAATGGTACCGGCATTGATCCTGAGCCTTCGGGCCGGGGTATTGGCTTGCAGATTATGGCCTACCGGGCTAAGATCATTGATGCGCAATTTAACATTGATACAGGACTCAAGGGAACACAGATCCATGTTATTTTAGATTCGTCGGTCCTGAAAAAAAAGGAGAATATCCCGGTATGATTCAGGCCCATCAAAAATCCCAAATTGTCATTGTGGATGATCACCCTATTTTCTGCCTGGGTATGAGTGAACTGATCAACCGGGAACCGGATCTGACCGTGGTGGCTTGTCCGAATACGGCGGCAAAGGCCCGGCAGATCATTGAACAGGATATGCCGAATCTTATGATTGTGGATATTTCCCTGGCTGAAAGCAACGGCATTGACCTGGTTGCGGAACTGCGCGACAAATACCCGGATCTGCCCATTCTGGTTTTGTCCATGTATGATGATTCAATGTATGCGGAACGGGCGTTGATGGCTGGTGCCAGAGGCTATGTGATGAAACGGCGGGCCATTGCCCAGGTGGTGGAGGCGGTGCGTCAGGTTTTGTCCGGGCACATCTATGCCAGTGATAAGGTCAAGGAAAAACTGCTCAATCGAATGATTTCCAGAAAACCGTCTGCCGTGGGTTTCAGTGTTGACACCCTGACCAATCGGGAACTTGAGGTGTTTCGGCTCATGGGTGAGGGGCTGGACTCAAAGGAAATTGCGTCAAGACTGAATCTTAGCATGAAAACCGTGGGCACTCACCGGGAAAATATCAAGGAAAAGCTTCAGCTCAAACATTACACGGAACTTGTCAAGGCTGCCGTGCACTGGGGCTATGAAATGAAAAAATAGCCTTGAAGCCTTTGTCGGCGGGGCTGTTTGGTTTGATGTAAAATGTAAGGGAAAATATCTGTAGGTTTTAAACCTAGTCCGTGTCAGGTTACCGGCCATAAAAATATGAGACCATTGCCGATTGAACGATTAAAAGATTCGTTGTTAATGAGGCACGGAACGCATTTATAAAATTACTAATAAGGAGAGCTCTGTCATGTCGGAAAAAAGCGTTAACTACGAAATTTTAAGCCCCACCAATTTTCTGGATAGAACCGTAAACGTCTATCCGGACAAAACTGCAGTCATCTATGGGGATAAAACCTTTACCTGGACACAGTTTCAGGAACGGGTATTTCGTCTGGCCAATGGTCTGAAGGCTCTTGGCGTTGGCCGGGGTGACAAGGTCGCTTTTATCTGTCCAAATACACCGCCGATGCTGGAAGCCCATTATGCCGTGCCTTTGCTGGGTGCAGCCCTGGTTTCCATCAATATCCGGCTGTCTGCCAATGAAATGTCCTATATCGTTAATCACTCCGACGCCAAAGTCGTGGTGGCGGACAATGAATTCGGTAACGTTCTGTCCAAGGTCGTGCCCGAACTTACCGCAGTGAAAACCTTTATCAATATCTGTGACATCGACGATTCCATGCCCCTTGACGGACCTGAATACGAACGTTTTCTGGCAGACAGTCCGGATGATCCGGTTGCCCTTGCCATTGAAGATGAACGGGAAGTTCTTGCGTTGAATTATACCTCCGGCACCACAGGCCTGCCCAAGGGCGTGATGTACCACCACAGGGGTGCGTATCTTAACGCGTTGGGCGAGTTGCTGGAGTTTAAAATTGATTTGGACAGCAAATATCTATGGACCCTGCCCATGTTCCATTGCAACGGGTGGTGTTTTACCTGGGGCATCACAGCCATGGGCGCCACCCATGTCTGCCTGAGAAAGGTTGATCCGGTTGAAATCTACCGGATTATCGCCGAGGTGGGCGTCACCCATCTGTGTGCCGCGCCCACCATCCTTATCGGTATGTCCGTTTTTGCCAAGGACAACGATGTTAAACTTTCCCACAGCCTGGAAATTATGACCGCCGGCGCTCCGCCTGCACCCATGGTGATCCAGAACATGGAACATATCGGGGCTAATATTACCCAGACATATGGTTTGACCGAAGTATTTGGTCCGCATTCCGTATGCCAGTGGCAGGATAAATGGAATGACCTCTCCCCGATGGCCAAGGCCGGCATCAAGGCCCGCCAGGGGGTACCCTATATTGTGGCCGAGCACATGGATGTGGTGGACGCCGAGACCATGGAACCCGTGCCAAGAGACGGTACCACCATAGGTGAAATCGTCATGCGGGGAAACAACGTCATGCTGGGGTATTACAAGGATGAACAAGCCACTGCCGAGGCCTTCAGGGGCGGATGGTTCCATTCCGGGGACCTGGCGGTTATACACCCGGATAATTATGTGCAGATTATGGACCGGAAAAAGGACATTATTATCTCAGGCGGTGAAAATATTTCCACCGTTGAAATCGAAAATGTGCTGTACACACATCCGGATGTGCTGGAAGTGGCGGTAATCTCGGTGCCCGACGAAAAATGGGGTGAAGCGCCCAAGGCGTTTGTTGTACCCCGGGCCGGAACCAATCCGGATCCGGCTGAAATTATTGCATACTGTAAGGAAAAGATGGCCCGGTTCAAGGCCCCCAAGTCTATTGAGTTTGGCCCCTTGCCCAAAACCGCTACAGGCAAGTTACAAAAGTTCAAATTGCGGGAGAAAGAGTGGGAAGGGCACGACCGTATGGTTAATTGATTTTTTTGCCGTATTCTTCATGAGAAAAGGGCAGGGCGCAGCCTTGCCCACTTCCCCTTGTGTTAATGTTTCTTGATCTTTGACAATATTCTTTCTGATATCGTCTAAGAAGAGTTTGTTCTGCTTTTTTTACACTGCAATGCGTGTATCTTTTTTGCGAGATGTGTAACTCGTTCAGATAACAAAAATACCAACATCTGGTGCAGCATGACAGAAATTTCTGGATTTTCTTTTCCAAGCAGTCTCAGTCGTTTATTGGACATCTGATAAACTATGCATCGTTCAGTCGCACAAACATCTACTGCTCGAGGAAGACCCAAACAAAATTCGATGTAACCGATAAAGAGCCCATTTTTCATTGTTTCTATCTGCAATATAGACTCATGTAATTGTGTTTCCCCCCTTTCCTCTACATGGCCTGACTCAACGAAAAAAAAGGTATCTGCAAAAGTCCCTTGTTTGAATATGCATGTTTCGGATTCAACTTCCATTCGTTCAAAATATTGTAGAAGTTGTGCAAGATCCATTTCCTTTGGGTAATTTATAAACAAGCGTTCCGTCGGTGATGGGGGCTCGCAGAGATGTTTTGATGTCTGTTTGCCCCTTTTTTTGTTACACCATTTAACTCCGGCATTTAAATTGGGGAAGTAGTGAATCAAAGGGTGTGATGAGGAAAGGCCTCCGTTTATAAGTTGCTGATGTATTTTTGAATTGGGCGCGGTAATTATAAGCTGAAGTTTCCTAAAAATTAAAACCGACCTTAGGGCAACTTAAAATGCAATTGGCATGGAAATTGATTTTCATTTTTCATGCCAAACCTAAGTGATTTTTTATGATAACATACTGTTTTTATTTGAAATAAAGACCCAATAACCCTTGAAAAAGTAGGCGCTCCTGTAGTATATTTCAATTGCCTAAATACTTGAAACTATACAAAAAAGGAACGACCCACCATGTTTATATTACGTGATTTGACAGAGCCTTTGCAAGCTGAATTTTCTAATACAGCTCAGGGACAGAAAAGAAAAGTCTGGTTTGCATACACGTTGCTCGCTGTAGTGGTACCGTTTACATCATCAATCACCTCTAACCTGTTACGTGCCCTTCAAACTTTGTTTGGTCTAAAACTGCATAGCCAGAGGTTTTATGCATTTATGGCGAGTCCAACACTGCCATGGAAAAAATTATGGCAAGCTATGTGGGGAATGATTCCGTCACCAGGTACAGACGGACGAATAATGGTAGCACTGGATGATTCCATAAACCCAAAAAGTGGTAGGAAAATTTTTGGTTGCGCACATTTTCACGATCATGCAGCAAAGTCAAACCAGAGTTCATATCCATGGTCACAGTGTATTCTGGCAGTAGGATTATTGAAAAAAATAAAATCTCGATGGGCCTGCCTGCCCCTTGATTTTCGTTTTTATATGATGAAAAAGAATATTGAGGCAAAATCTGCTACTGCCAAACGAAAAGGGAAGGTTCTTTCCTTTGAAAGCAAGATGACACAGGCTGCCACGATGATAAAGGATATTCGAAATTATTTTCAGCAACCAGTGTTAGTTATTGCAGATAGTTGGTTTGGCAATGACGGCCTCTGGTCCAGGCTGGGTCGTGGTGAAGGCGGCTTTTTCCATCTACTCTCTCGTATGCGAACAAATATTACGCTATATGATCTTGCCCCTGTTTCTACAGGAAAACGCAAGGTTGGTCGCCCACGAAAATATGGCAGCCGTCTGGGTTCTGTGGCTGATTGTGCAGCATGCTGGAAAAAAAAGTGCCGGGCTTATATGGTTTTCTTGTACGGCAAAACAAGGGAAGTACAGGCGTATTCACAAATCGTTATGTTGAAAACGATGAAATGTCCGGTACGAGTTGTTTTTGTTTATCGGAAAACACGATACGTTGCTCTCATGACCACAGATTTAACGCTTTCTGTTGAGCAAATTATAGAATATTATGGCGCACGCTGGAAAATAGAATCCGGATTTAAGGAGATCAAGCAGGAAATTGGTAGCTCAAAATCACAAGTTCGGAATTCGGAATCCGTACTGAATCATCTTAACTTCTGCATGATGGCCACAACGCTGACATGGATCTATGCCGACAGGTTGGAAAATGCACCAGACAGAAGACATAAAATTCGGGGACGAGCCGGATTTGCATTTTCTGATGTGCGCAAGACTATAGCGGAGGCAGCATTGAGTTCTGATTTTTATAGGGTTTGCCCTGTGCCGGGGCAAAACCCACAAAAATCTTTCGTTAAAACCTTGCTACGCATGGTTGCATAGCAAGATGATCAATTAGTTTACAGGAAACTTTAGTTATAAGATGAGTCTGGGAGATGTTTATTAGGTTTTTTAATTTTTTAAAACTCAGCATACCGGTTGAATCTAAAACATCAACTCGCTGAAAATCGAGGATAATAAAATTATCTTCATAGATACTGATACAATCTATTTTTTTTTTTAGCTGCTCAAACAATCGATGAGCCGTGCCAAAAAAAATGAAGCCTTGTAACTGAAGGATGTATATACATTCCTTTTCCTTTTTTACAATCAGACTCGGATCTGAGTTTCCTGAGAACAGACCTTGATAGTTATTTTCCGTTAATTCGTAACGCACAGCTTCGGCCCGGCTATAGCTGACAACAAACATAATTATTGCAGCAACAAGGCCTATGCCAACACCAGGCATAAAACCAAAAGTAGCAATTACCAGCAAAACAAGCCAGATAATAGCAAAATCAATTTTAGGTAAAGTAAACCATGTTTCATAGGCCCACTCCACAAGGAAAGTCAGGCCTAAATACATGAGAACGCCGCCCATTATAACTTTTGGTAAATACGAAATTATTGATATCCCCCAAAAAAGAGTGAGCGCTATGACAGATGCTCCAATAAGGCCGGGTATTCGACTTTGAGCGCCCATCCTAAAATTCAAATTGGTCAAACTAAGCTGTCGAAAACCAACAAAACCTGGACTGAGACTCGAAAGCAAATTTGTAATACCTGCCAAACGAAGTTCCTTATTCAGATCGATATCTTTCTTTGTTTCCAATTCCATGGCGCTTGCGTTGAGCAGGAGGGTTAAAGAACTAACAGCCATAACGGTTACAATATTGGCAGCTTGATTTTTAATGACATTCCATTCAACCATGGAAAGATTGGTTACAGAAATCGGCTTCCACAGGTTTTGCTCAGGGAAAGGCCCTAAAAGCCATCTGTTTTTCAAAAGATCATCAATGGAATAGTCCAGATGCCATGCCGCTCCATAAAATAAGAAAAATCCCGAAAATATGATCCCAGGCAATATGATGCTATTTCGATATCGTTTGGAAACAACCAGGAGAATGAATGAAAATAAAAGACCGGGAAGCCATCTGACCAATAGATGGGATTGAAAAAATTCTTTAAGATTTTCAGTTTCAACAGTTAGCGAAAATCCACCGGTAAACAGCAACCAGCCTGTCCCGGCCAAAAAACCGCCAACTACAGGGTAAGGCAAATATCGGATCAAACCGCCCAAATCAAAAGCCCCTAATCCCAGAAAAAATAATCCTGTAAGCAGTACGGTAATCGAAATGGTTAAAGCGACCGTATAAAATGTATTTTCCAAATTAGTTCCAGGAGGCATGGAGGCAACAATTGACAGGGAAATGAAACTGAAAATCGCAACAGATACATCCTGATTACTTCCAACAGTCCCGGGTAAGGCAGAAAAAAGAGTAATGGATGTTGCGGTAATAAGAGCACCGAGTAAAGCAAATCCTATCCCTTGGGCGGAATAAAAAGAAAGTTGCCCACTATAGACAAGTGCTGCATATGATACGGAAAGGACAACTTGTAACGACCCTGTAACTAAACCACATGTCAGAATAGAGAAAAAAGATGATGATTGAATTTCGTTGGGGGAAGTATTCAAAAGTAATATTCTCTTTAATGGTTTGAGGCGTGAGTTAATATTAAACAGCGGTACTACATTGTGGTATATTTTGTAACAAAATAATTCTTTCAAGCCGATTGTCAAACAAAACTGGTTGAATTTGCTTCCTTGCCCGCCTCCTTGGTGTGTTTAAAATGTATTGACAAAGCATCATTTGCCGTACATAGTACATTTTTGAAAATAACGTTTGCTGGGGGTGCTTTAACCGGCTGAGAAGGAAGCGATTCCTGACCCTTGGAACCTGACGCGGATAATGCTGACGCAGGGAAGCGGATATAAATTTAGGTTTTTCATTTATTCCCGCCTTTTGATTCCCTGTATAAATTTTGTTTACCGGTAGAATTCACATGTCGTTTGCTCCCCCTGCCTTGTTTTGTTTATGCTCCCCTTGCCCGGGAAACAATGATTGAAAGAGAGATCATATGCACGCCCATGAACTGGCCGAAAATACCTATAGGCTTTTTGCCGCGTTGCGCGATACAAGACCTTTGATCCATGTGGTGACCAACTTTGTAGTCATGAACCAGACCGCTAATGTGCTTCTGGCCCTTGGGGCATCACCCATGATGTCCTGGGCAGAAGATGATGCCGCGTATATGTCCGGTGTATCGGACGCCCTTTGCATTAATACCGGTACCCCGGTTGCGGATCGGATTTCGGTCATGAAGTCTTTGATGTCCCTTGCCGGAAAAAGGGAAAAACCTGTTGTCCTGGATCCTGTGGGGGCTGGTGCAGGGCCTTTCCGTACTGATATTGCCCGGGAACTTTGCGCCCTTGCCCCGGCAAAAATCATCCGGGGCAACCCTTCGGAAATCTGCGCCCTTGCTGCAGGCGATTCGTCCACCAAGGGGGTAGACAGCGGGATCTCGCCGGAACAGGCCAGGGCTATTCTGACCGGGCATGGCCGGCCCGATCGAAATGTTGATGCCTTGCCAAGCGGTGCAACGGAGCTTCTTGAATCCGCATCTGCGCTTGTTGTCAGCGGGAAAACAGATATGATCCTGGGGCAGGG
Organism: uncultured Desulfobacter sp.; assembly: GCF_963675255.1. Lineage (GTDB taxonomy): Bacteria > Desulfobacterota > Desulfobacteria > Desulfobacterales > Desulfobacteraceae > Desulfobacter. The sequence continues at coordinate 4,892,619 of NZ_OY775937.1, read as the reverse complement.
TAAAATGGTCAAGATCGCCAATGGATCTCAACTCATGGGCGCGGTAACCGGTACCGGTTGCATGCTTTCCGCCATCTGCACTGCGTTTTATGCCGTGGCTGAAAACGGTTTTGACGCTGCGGTTGCAGGCGTTGCCGTTGCGGGTATTGCCGGGGAACTGGCCGCAGACCGGGTGGCAGGTCCGGGTTTTTTTCTGCCCCATTTTATAGACAGTTTGTACGCACTTAGCGAAGCGGATATCCATCAACATCTGAAGGCTGAAGTTCATTGCCTTTGATATACAGGAAGCTTTTATGGCGGATTTAAAGGAAGGTCAAAATAGTTCAGCCGGGAAAGGCATGTCTTTTAAGCGCTTTGTCTCTGCGCTGGGACCGGCCTGGATCATCAGTGCCGTGGCCGCCGGTCCGGGAACCACCTTAAGTGTTGCCAAGGCCGGCGGAACCTATGGCTATGATTTTTTATGGGTGGTGCTACTCAGTGTGGTGCTGGCCTTTGTCTGTCAGTACATGGCTGCCAAGACCGCTCTTATCGGGGGCCGGGGGATTGTTTCCATTGTACAGGAGAAATGGGGCACTCTGCCTGCCTGGCTTGTGACCCTGGACGCCCTTGCCGTGATCTGGCTTTGCAATGTGGTGCTTTTAAAAATTCTGGTTGCCGTGACCGGATACGTAACCGGCCTTGACGTGCCCTGGTGGGGGATCGTATTTACCGGTGCTTTCTATGTTCTGGTGGCCCATGGGGGATACAGGATTGTTGAGATGTTGTGCAAGATTATTGTTTCTTTGCTTGTGGTCTGTTTTATCGGCACCCTTTTTATTGCAAAGCCGGATCTGGGCATGGCCGTTGGCGGGCTTTTGCCGGATTTTTCCCATTTCGGAAAAGCTGAAATTTTAATGATGACCGCTATCATGGGCGGTTCTATTCATGTAACCATTTTGTCCATGCAGACCTATACCGTGCATGAAAAAGGGTGGGGGGTGTCAGATCTGAGAACAGCCCGTTTTGATACGGCTCTTTCTCTTCTTGGGGCATTCGGGCTTTACTGCACGGCCATTTATCTGACCGGCGCTTGTGTACTTCATCCGGCAGATATCCATGTAAATACCCTTTTTGAAATGGCCGATGCCATCGCACCGCTTCTAGGTACCTACGCTCATGGTTTCTTCTGTCTGGGGATCTGGTGTGCCGTGTTTTCAACGATTATGCCCACCTTTATTGCCGCGGCCTATGTACTTGGGGATAAAATGAACTGGGAGATGCGCCCCAAAAGTGGCCGATATCGGATGACAATTCTGGTCGGGTGCCTCATTGCCCTTCCCGGTGCCTTTCTTTCCGGCAGGCCGGTTAATCTTTTGCTGATCATGCTGGCCCTGTCATTTCTGGGCACACCGCTTTTTGTGGGGATATTTTTATGGCTGCTCAACGACAGGAACTGGGCAAAGCAGTACAGAAACGGTCCTGTGTTGAATCTTGCAGGTGGCTGCGCCCTGCTGGTTACCGTGGTTTTAGGGATAAAGTGGGTTTGGGGTTTTTAGAAAGGAAGGTGACTTTGAAAATATCCGATCACATATCCATCCCGGATACCAGTATTGAATTTTACCCCATCCGGTCCCGGGGGCCTGGGGGGCAGAATGTGAACAAGGTATCTTCAGGTGTTCATATCCGTTTTGATATCCAGGCCTCGGATCTTTCGGATGAAATTAAGGCAAAACTTTTATCTTTTAAGGACAAGCGCATTACCCGGCAGGGCGTTATCGTGATTAAAGCAATGACCTATAGAAGCGCTGCAAAAAATCGCGAGGACGGATTGGAACGACTTGCGGAACTTATCAGACGTGCTGTCCGGCCTGTAAAAAAAAGAAAACCCACCCGGCCCACCTGGGCATCAAAGAACCGGCGCCTTGATTCGAAAAACCGACGCAGCAGGGTCAAAGCATTAAGAAAAAAAATAGATATGTAGTTGTTTTCCTCCCATATGAATTCCGCCGGCCGGGCTACCGGATTCCCCTTTTTCCCACACAGACAATTGTTTCACAAAATCTTAGCATCCTTATAACATTAATGTAATAATAACGTACTATTTTCTTTCTGAGAGTAAAATATTCATAAACATTCGCGACAGGATTACTTCCCAACATGATTGCAGCTATAAAACGTAACGAAAATAATGTGTTAACACCCTTTGACATGGTCAGCCGTCTGGATCGCATCAGGGCTGCTGTCGGCCTGAATGATCAGACTCCTGATCGTTTTGTCCGGAACCTGCCTTTCATGACCGGGGATGCCACGGCAGGTGCTGAAAATGAATTTCAGGTGGTGGTCGCGGGAAAACGGGAAAATATAGACCTGGCTCGGGTCATTGAGACTTCTAATTATTACCGTAATCTTGTGGAACAGGCCCGAACCGGAGAAACCTCCCAGCGAAGGGTCTTGGCACTGGAACGACTGCTCAAAGATAAGGACGGCAAAGATTGGGAGAATTCCTGGGTATGGTTTCCCCGCCGGGTGCTTAACCGGTTTGCCAATCGAGTGTTTAATGAGGATCTTAAGGCCGATAAATCCATTCCCGCATCAGAATATCGCAAGGATGCAGCCTGTTTCGTGTTTGAAAAAAACGGGGAAAATCAAGTGCGGGTGCCTGTCTCCTATCTGCTCAAGCTGGCCCTGGGCGATGCGATTGGTGATGACAATGGTGTGCCGGAACCGATAAAAACCTGGGGCGAAAAAATGCTCGCCCATTTTTCCAATGACAACAGTTCACCTGAACTTTTTTCCTTTTACCCGGTCAAATCTGATGGTCCAAGGAGTTTGGGAGAGAAACTTGCCGGCGAAACCCTGCTTCGTTTTCTTTTGACCCAGGCTCTGGTGGCCTATGCCGGCCATAAATTTGAACTCAATGAAAACGGCCAGAAGGTAAAAGTGTTTTTTTCCGCCACCCCGCCCGGGGACCAGAAACGGCTTAATGATGTTATTTCAGATGCGTTTTACCGCGAATTATTCATGAGTCCGTGCCTGTCCGGATGGGACCGGGGAGAAGATAAAAAAGAGTACATGGGGGTCTGCCACAAGGTGTTGTCACGCAGCCAGATCAATGCCGTAACCCAACTCAAGGAGGCCGGCATTATCAACTCCAACCTTGTGGTGTTGCCCAACACTTCTAATATCAGTCTGGCCAATAACGGCACTCACATCAGTCTTGGCAGCGTAAAATTGTCCCGGTGCTTGGCTGATCCGGGTTCAGGGTTTACGGCCCTGGATGAAAAATATACAGGCGATCTATCCATAAAAATCTGGGAGCATTTTTTGCCCCTGTTTGCCACCACCTATTCTGCCGCCCCCCACAGGCTTGACTTCCAGGAGTTTCACCCTGAACAGGTCCTTGGCTTTATGCCCCATGAACTGACCCATACCCATTTGCGCATGATCTGGCGGCGATGGAAGAAAAAGGCCCATCTTAAGGTCATGGGCAAATCTCTGACCCCCTTTGGCCCGGTGTGGCTTGACCGTTTGATTGCAAATATATTCAGGCTGAAAGGGGATTTTGTGCCGGATGGCCGCCTCATTGACTATTTTACCTCGGTGATGAGCACCTTCCATAGCCCGGCCTTGAACGGCAGCTTAGAAAGCGAAGCCAACCTTAAAAAAGACCTGACCGAAATGGGTGTGTTTGACGGGCGCATGGCCTTGTACCAGCTGGTCCGTTTGAGAAAATATCACCAGATGGGGTATTCCGGGTTTGAACACCGTTACTTCAGCGTGTTTGAAGATGTTGTCAGGGATATGGGAAAGGCTGCTGACCTGCAGGTGCTGATCACGGCCCTGGTCCAGAAGTGTATCTATTCCCGGCAGGTGGACCATGCCATGATACCCGATTCCCCAACTGTGGAAAGCGAGCGCCGCCAGATATTTTTTTGTACGGCCATTGGTGTGCCAACGTTTTTTGTTAAAACCCGGACCCGGAACCGGTTTTTGGCTAAAATTTTGAAAAATACGGCTAAAACCAGACAAAGCCACAGGTATCCCGGTTACACCCGGGTGGTGGTCCGGCAATACCAGAGGGCCTTGATTTCCTTAATTCGAACTGAGGGTGCTGATCTTATATCGGCCTTGAACGCCGCTCCCATTCTCGATGACCTTGACAATCGGGTCAATACACCGCAGACCCATGCCGCATGGGGACGGATCACCCAGGGTATTCTTGACGGTTCGGGTAAGCATAAACCCATGTCCATGCCGGGCAGACAGTTTAATGCAAAAGCTGAAAGTTATTACGGCCGGACCTTAAGAGAGGCCCATGTCAGCCAGGGGTTTGACCTGCTCGGCAAGGCTTTTGAGCAGATCGACCTATGGGCAAGATACCGGGATAATTCGTACGGGCAGGCCCTTGGTCAGATTCTGGGCAGCCGGGATATACTTAAATTTTTAAAATCCATGCGTCAGGATTTCATGGATGATACCTGTGCGCCTGAAACACTTAAGAAGTTTATTTACTTGATGGTTCTTGTGGTAAGCCGGGAGATGAAGGCCTGGCAGGATAATTAGTGTTTGAACGAGAAGTTACCCAGCTGCAAGGCGCAGGACAATTTGCAACCGGAGCAACCTTATGGTTGTGAGGATTGCGAATTGTCCTGCAACGCCGCAGAGGGGTGACTTCTCGTCCAAACACGGGTTTCCCGTTAGGTTCTACTTGTACGAACTTAAGGTTTTCTAATATTTTACACATATTTTTTTAGTCGTAAATTAACACCGTTAAAACAAAGCGTGGGCATAATGGCTGCATTATGAAACATCAATATATCGACCGTAAAACCGGGCAGGTCAAAACCGAAGCCCTTAAAGCAGATCCTGTTATCAGTGCTGTTTATTCGCCAATTCGCGAAAATTCATCCTTTTTGTTTCATTTGATGATCTCGGCCCGGATGTCCAGCCTGATCGGGGCTGTTTCTTATGATTTGCCTTTTTTCAACCCCCCGACTGATGCCGGGAAATTTTTTGCCGCCCAAGGGATTGATTTAAGTGAGGTGACAGGAGATCCTGCAAAATTAGATACATTTCGAAAAGTTTTTGAACGCAAAATTCGGTATGAACAGCTTCGCCCCATGCCGGAAGGCGCTGATGCCGTCGTTTCTCCGGCAGATTCGCGTATTCTGGTGGGGTCATTTTTAGACACATCGGCCCTTTTTATTAAAGGTAAGTTTTTTGATTTTAATGAGCTTATCGGCCGGGATAAACCCCAGTGGCTTGATGCCTTTGATCGTGGCTGTTTCGCCGTAACCCGGCTTACCCCGGATAAATATCACTATAACCATACGCCCGTGGCAGGAACAGTATTGGATATTTATGAGATAGACGGGCATTTTCACTCCTGCAACCCCGGGGCTGTGGTTCGGGAAGTCACGCCGTACTCTAAAAACCGGCGGGTGGTCACCATCATTGACACAGATGTGCACGGGGGAACCGGATGCGGGCTTGTGTGCATGGTGGAGGTGGTGGCCATGATGATCGGAAAAATTGTCCAGTGTTACAGTAAAAAAGGATATGAAAGTCCACGGGATGTGGTGCCCGGACTTTTCATGGAAAAGGGGTGCCCCAAAAGCCTTTACCGTCCGGGGTCCTCCACAACCATTGTTATATTTCAAAAACAGCGTATCTGTTTTTCCAAAGACCTGCTGGAAAATCAGATGCGCACCGATGTGAGCAGTCGTTTCAGTGAAGGGTTTGGCAGACCCCTTGTGGAAACCGAAGTGACCGTACGTTCAGGTATCGGCCACGCCTGCTGTCCTGATGAAACTGAAATTTTTGGAGATCTTTAATGGCGGCTATTTTTTTTGTTGTTGGGCTGGGTCTGTTGATTGGCATTGTATTGAGATGGGGCTTTAAAACGTTGCCCAAGGAAAAGTGGCAAATGGTGGCGGTGTTTCCCTTGGAAAAGATGGACCAGGGCCAGTGGCGGGGGATGAATTTGACCTGGTATGGCCTTTTGTCCGCCAATGCTTACACTTTTGGTGTGATTATGGTTGTAATTTTGGCCGCATCGGCCGGGGTGCCCATTTCCGTTTTAGTGCTGTTAACTGTTCTGTTGCTGGCTGTAACCATTCCGGCTTCTAAAATTGTTGCCCGGATTGTTGAAAAGAAAAAAGCCACCCTGACCATTGGCGGGGCCGTGTTTGCCGGTGTGGTGACCGCACCCTGGATCATTATGCTGGTGAATGTCACGTTGGGTACGGCCTTTAAATTTCATGTTCCTGTTGCTGTAATGATGGCAGTTTTAAGCATTGGTTATACGTTTGGGGAGTCTTTGGGGCGCCTTGCCTGCCTGAGCTTTGGTTGCTGCTATGGCAAGCCGTTGAGTCAGTGTACCGCCCACACCCGCAAGCTCTTTGAGCGTTTTAATGTGGTCTTTACGGGGGAGACCAAAAAAGTGGCTTATGCGTCGGGTCTGGCCGGTGAAAAAATGATTCCCATCCAGATTATTACCGCCGTGATTTATGCGATATCCGGCCTTGCCGGAACCTTGCTGTTCCTCCAGGGGTTTGCCGGCATTGCCCTTATGGAAACCCTTGTGGTGACCCAGGTCTGGCGGGTAGTCTCTGAATTCTTCCGGGCGGATTTCAGGGGCCAACGCAAATTTTCCATGTATCAGATCATGGCCCTGGCAGCAATTGTTTACACCATCGCGCTGCTGGGCTTTTTTCCTGATCCCGAATTAACCGTTTCTTTGGATCAAGGATTTAAAGCCCTGTGGCATCCGGGCATGATTCTGTTTTTCCAGGGCGTATGGGTTGTTTCCTTTCTTCATTCGGGGCGAAGTACTGTTACAGCATCGAAAATTTTTTTTCATGTAGTCAAGGACAATATCTAATTGATTGATCATGAGAATTAGAAGGCACCATGAATTTGGAGGAATATGCTTTTTATGGTGCTACGATATCGTCAAGTATGTCGTATTCAAAAGCCTTCTGGAAAGCCTGGGGATTGATCCCCTGATTTTTTTGGTTTTGGACATGATCACAGTGCCCGGGTTTATTGTGGGCTCTGCCCGCCTAATCAATTCCCTTAACGGCCGGGTCATGGCATGGCCCAAGATCCTTTTCTGGGGACTCGTCGTGCTGGTTAATAGCCTGTTGCCCTATGTCTATGCAGCAATTGCAGGCGGGCCGCAATTTGATACCGTCGCCTGGGTGGTGTTCTGGGCGCTGATTTTATTAATCCTTGCCAATCTGATACGTACGATTAGAGCCGGTTTGATCGCAGAAAAGCAGTGAACAGCTTAAGATTTCCCTTGTATTTTGTTTTTGTCCACCCTTCTGATCAGTCCTTCCTGGGCCACGCTGGCCACAAGTTTACCGTCCCGGGTGTAGATGGAACCGCGGTTAAGTCCCCGGCCCATGGCTGCACTGGGACTATGTATCACGTGGAGCAGCCAGTCGTCCATCCTAAAATCCCTGTGGAACCAGATGGCATGATCCAGGCTTGCCACCTGCATGTCCGGGGACCAGAAGGTTTTGCCATGGGGATAAAGGGCTGTGGGAACCAGGTGGAAATCTGATGCATAGGCCAGCATGTACCTGTGGGTTGCGGCATCGTCAGGCAAGGGCCCGGTGGCCCTGAACCAGACATATTTGTCCGGGGGCATGGGAACGGGATGAAAGGGGTCTACCGGATTGATGGCCCGCAGTTCAATGGGCTTGGGACACAACAGTTTTTTTGCAATATCTTTGGGAATATTTTCTGCATAGCGTACGATCATGTTGTAATCATTTTCCACGCCCTCAGGGCCTTTAACATCAGGCATAGGATCCTGGTGGTGAAAGCCTTCCTCATATTTGTGAAATGAGGCTGACATGGAAAAGATGGTCCGGCCCTTTTGTACGGCTTTAACCCGCCGGGTGCTAAACGAGTGGCCGTCCCGGGTGCGCTCAACCATATATACAATGGGGCTGGCGGCATCTCCGGCTCGAAGGAAATATCCGTGCAGGCTGTGGGCACAAAGATTGTTCGGCACTGTGCGTGATGCCGCAGACAATGCCTGACCCAGGACCTGGCCGCCGAATACGCTGCCATAGCCCAGGTCCTGGCTTTGGCCCCGGAAGATGTTCTCTTCAATTTTTTCCAGGCTTAGCAGCCCTAAAAGTTCTTTAAGTACATTTTGTCCAACGCTGCCTGTCATTAAATTCACCTAAATATTATAAACTGGTCGGGCCGTCCATACGGAATACACCTGCGTGGCATTTGTTTGTTTTTTTAATCACCTGTTGCTATGTATAATTTTTTAAAATTTTAAATACAAGAGCGTTGTTCTATTCAGGTTAATCAACGCTTATTTCCTTAAAATAGGGGTTGTTTAAAATTTCTGCCACATTATAAATTGCCGTATTTTCGTCAATTCCTGAAAACTTTAACAGCATCCCATAGGTAACGCCGTCAGGCTGATGGGTATCCACGTCCCAGCCATCTAAGGTGCAGGCTTCCTGCGATGGAAACACTTCAAAAGAGGATCCGGTGTTGTTCCAGCCATGGCCCAACAGTTCCGAGCAGTAAAGTTTATCATCCTGGGGCATAAAAAAACAATCGTATTCCACCCCGCGGTAGGCAAGCATTTCTTGTATCCAGATGTGTATCATGAGATTTCCCAGGCGGCGGGCCAGCAAATTTCTGAGAATTTGGGGAATGCGAGATAAATTAATACCAAATCCCTCAAGTTCTGCATATCCGATGGCCTTTTTATTCGGCTTAAATAAGCGGATGGACTCTGGTTCACAAAGCTCTAAAAAATTGGGCCAGTAAAGAAAGTGGACGCCGCCGCAACCGTCTGAATGGATAACGCCCTGGATTCCATCCACAGTTGCCGTAACCCAGCAATGATTAAAATCAGACTGGGTGATGCCTAAAATCATCCAGTTCAGGGTCTCGGGTATTTCTGTATGCAAAGAAACACCTACATAACCATTTCCCGGAAAGGAAAGTGTTGTTGAATCCGAGGCCGCCACAATTCCCGGATGCAGGGAAAACATTAATACGAAAAAAAGAACCGATACCCATCCTATTTTTTTTGATTGTATCATTAGGGAACTCCTTGCCTGATTATGATCTACAGGCTTTTTATATGAAAGAACTAAACTAACCAGTTAGTTTTTTTCATGATTTGTTGTGACCTAACCTCGGTGAAAGACCAGGTCGGCCATGGCCGTTATTGAAAAAATATCTGCGAAACTGTTTTTACCCATTACTGCTTATTGCCTTAGGCTTATAGTCAAAATTTAATAAACCGAAGGCGCGTCGGATCTTAAGCCGTCACCAAGGTATGCCAATGGAAGCATATTGGAAAATATGGATTCCCTTGGCGTAACGCTTAAGGCGGCTTAAAAGACAAGCAGATGGGCAATTTTATTTTGACCATAGACTTACCTAAATAATGCACGTTAAATTAATTGATGTGCTTAAGTTTAAGCAAAAAATATGCCGCCAATTGAGAATGGAGTCAAATGCCCAGACTATAAATGTTTACAGCTTTTGGGGGTATTTATTTGGTGAGAAAAAAAAGTGTTTTTTTTGGGGAATATATTTCTTAAGGGTTTCCCTGGTTTTTCATGTAATCAATTTAATTTAAATGGATTTATTTTAATTGGAGGTTGTTTCAAAAATTTCATAATTGCGATATCGCAGAACGCGAACGAAAAAGAGAAAAGCAGCCGTGGCTGACTTGGAGCAAATTTGGGCGGTTGTGTTTAGCGTAGTAACTCGAACACTATCAATATCTTATCTTGTCATTGTCATAATCCGGTCAATGGTTCCATCTTTTTTCATTTCCTGGATCACCCTGTTGATCTCCGGCAGCATCTCCGCAAATGGTGAGTTTTTTGAGATTCCGATTCTGAAAACATCCTTGGATACAATTTGGGGTGCGTGGGTGATATGGTTTCTGTATTCTGGATACTTTTGAAAAAAGCTCATCACAACGGATTCGCTTTCCAGAAATGCATCAAACCGTTTGCCTAAAAGCTTTTTAAAGTTGGATTCAGCCGAGTTGACTTTTTCCGTTTTTATGATGCCGCTTTCAATGGCCTGGTCCATCTTGTCCCGATAGGTATATCCTGAAACAATGCCGATGGTGTAAGGTTTGAGATCATCAATGTTTTGCCACCCGGGCAGACTGTTTGTACACATTTTCAGGTGCCATATAAAAACTCGGTCCTCAAGAACCACATTCGTAAAAACCATGAAGACCTCTCTTTCAGGCTTGCGTTGAATGGGAAAGGTAATATCATAGGTGCCATTTTTCATGCAGGCCAATACCCGATTCCATGGCAGAAGATCTGCCTTTAATTTGGTATGGATACGTTTACTCACCTCGGTGCAGAGATCAAACGCATACCCGCTTTCCAGACGGCCTCCTTCCTGTCCTATAGAATAGGGCGGCCAGGAGTCTGTGGCAAGTCTGAGCACCGGGTCATTTCCGGTACAGGGCGCTGCGAAGAAAAAAATAAAGCCTACAAATAAAATAGTGAGTCTACAAAAAAATTTAAACATACGTATCCTTTGTCTCAGTATCGTACAGGGCTTCAGTAAAGCAATTATTGCAAACTTAATCTATAACTATATCCGATTTTGAGCTGGATTACAAAATGATATCCCTTCTCTGGATATTTGCTATAAGGAAGACAGTTTTTCTCAAAATCAAGGCCGGAGTTGCCATTACCAATCGGTCTGATCTATCCATAATCCACGCATTTTAGGAACGGGTCTTAAATAGCTTGCCCACTTTGCTATATCCTAGCGCGCGGGCGTCCCGCCCGCAGGTCTGCAAGTATTGTAAAGATGCGGGCGAGATGCCCGCGCTCATAGGTTTATTTCGGACTCATTCCTTCGATTAATGAAACGATAGCTGATCACGCTATCGGTTGCTTTATTTTTTTTTAAAAAAAGTGATTTTTTTCAAGGAAACAAAAAATTGGCGGGGCCGACCGCTTTTTTGAGAACCCTTCAAAATCCCCTGCAAGAAGCCTTCACTGGCCATTTAAACGACATTCAAAAGGTGGTGTATACCCCCTCTCACGCCCAATGTTAAAAATGGACCAAAATCACGATGTAGAGACAAGTATTTATTGTTATTTCAAATATTTATAATCTTATCGTATTTGCCTTCCCTGTGTTTTTCTGCTAACCCATAACCCTATGAGTTTAGCCCAAAATGCATCAAAAAATATAGTAGACCGCTTGACCTGGCATACAGCAAACAGGGACCAAACAGGCATCGCCAAAGATCTTGCCGAAGGTAAAGATATCCCTGAAGTATATGGCCTTGGGGAAGCTGGATTATTCGATGAGTTTTTTTACTTTCTTGATCATTTCGAATTTACCAACCTGCTCATGGAACTTGAACCAAAATCAAAACAAAGAAACAGTCCGGTCCCATTCATGCGTATCATTTTTATTTATATGATGCGTATTGTGGCTGGCCTTCATTTTTTTTGGCACACAGACTCTGTTATTCTTCGAAGTCAGGCCTTAATGCGTCTTGTCGGCTTTAACGGCAGGGAGATAAAAGAAGGGACTTGCAATAGGGGTAAGAAAAAATCCTCTTGCGATGAAAAAGCGCCCATTCCAATCCGAGGACCGGTATCTTGTGATTTCATAAAAAATACAATGGCATCAATTGTTGCACCAACCCTGGAAAAAATGTTTAACAGGGGAATATCGATTTTAGCGGCACATAAGTTTTTTCCAAAAAAAATTCATGCTCTGCTTGATGCTTCCGAGATTGAATCAACAGAAAAATGTAACGGCTGTGGCAAAGTAACCAAAGAAAAACCGCCCGAACTCAAACTTCGTAAAAAGCGCATTCGAAAAGTTCTGGAAACTGTTTTTGGATTTAAAATATGGGTGGTTTGGGATCCAAACAGCCGCCTTCCTTTAGCCATGCGTTTTGCTACAATTGAGGTTCATGACATAACTTTTGCTCAGGAAGTGGTTCAGCAGGCAATTGACAATCTGGGGGAACATGCCAAAATCACTTCCCTTGCCATTGACCGTGGGTTCACGGACGGCATTTTTTTATGGTGGCTCAACAGTAAAACCATCACCTTTTTTATTCCTGCTAAATCCAGTTTGAATGTTTATGACGATGCCCTGTCTTTAATTGGTACAGGCCATTCGGAAATTAAAGACGAAATACGCACTGTGGGTGCCGGTAAAAACAAGACAACGGTTACAGATCATTGGGATGTTGAAGGTCTGGAAGGGTTAACGTCAGCAGAATTCTACGGACCACAGGGCAGCGGCAGCCATCAAAACTCCAAAGGCTTTGTCGCCAATCCCATCAATGCTGTTGTGGTTAAGGATGATCCTTTTAAGGCTAATAATCCCGGTTCCAAAACCCTGATTATTCTTACAAATGGACCTGTTGACAAGCCCTTGGTGGTTTATGACGCATACGACGCCCGCAGTGAAATTGAAAACGCCTTATTTAGAGAGGCCAAGCAGGCCTGGTTCATAGAAAGGCCACCTATAAATACGAAATCCGGTTTTATCGTTCATGTGTATCTCACCATTTTTGTCATGGCACTGACAACGGCTTTCAGGGATTGGATAGACCAACAGGATAAATTGGAGAAAAAAGGTCAAGACACCGGAATCAGGAAGTTCAGACAAAAAGTTAAAGAAGAAAATGGAAACAAGCTGATTATATTTGATAAGGATCGGTATGCAATATTTGATGCGTATGAAGTTTTCATTCTATGTGGCAGGAATGTACTCCGGCCAACCGGCACACCAGAAACGATCACCCCTCAAGACATATTAACAAAATATGGTGTACAACTGGAATAAACTTGAAAGACTCCCTCTTCTTCTATCAAAATTTACTGTCCGCCAAACTCCATTCCCCGTATATCAACAAATCATGACCGCAATAAAGACGGCACTACTGAGTTGTCATCTTATGTTCGCTAAATCTCAGATCTTATTCCCCTTAGGTGCTCACTTCTCAGTTTCTGTCACAAAAAAATGATGTCGAACACATGAGTTGTGGTTTGCCCGTGTTAGACTTATGGTTCCGGTATTGCGCCTTGAATGACCACCTACTTCTCACTTGTGGCCACTGATTTTTCACCGATCACGAGTGAGGGACAGTAGGTGGCCGTCCGGATTCCCTTATTTGAGCGTTCCTTATAGCAAATATCCAGCCCTTCTGATGAACTGGGGGCCCAATTTATTTTATCCTGTTGCTTTGCTTGATAATTTCTTTTACTTATGTATAGGGTTGTCATTATCGGCAAAAGGGCCGGACCTGAAAACGATGTTACACAACTATAACAAAATTTAGAAGGAGGTAACATGGAGTGGTTGAAACAAATCAACATTGAAAAATACATAGAGATGGTGACCTACTGGGTGACCACCTACTCTGTAAAGATCATTGCTGCGCTATTGATTCTGGTGATAGGAAAATGGATAGCCAGAAGACTTACCAATTTGCTCACGAAATTAATGGAAAAAAACAAGGTGGATATCACGCTTGTGCGGTTCCTTGACAGCATCATTTACTATACCTTCATGGTGATGGTCGTCATTGCTGCCGCAGGCCAGTTGGGCATCAATACCACCTCTTTTCTGACCATTGTGGGTGCTGCCGGTCTAGCCATTGGTCTTGCATTGAAGGATTCTTTGTCCAATTTTGCTTCAGGCGTGATGCTGGTGATGTTCAGACCCTACAAAGTCGATGATTATGTGGACATTGGCGGGGTCTCCGGAACTGTCAAGAATGTCTCTTTGTTTACCACGGAGTTGAGTACCCCGGATAATCAAAAAGTGATCGTGCCCAATTCCGGCATTACGTCCAATGTTATTACCAATGTTACGGCCAACCCCACCCGCCGTGTAGACCTGGTCATGGGCATTGGTTATGATGATGATATAAAAAAAGCCAAAGAAGTCATCCAGGGTGTTCTGGCAGAAGAAAAACGACTTCTTCCAACACCTGCGCCACTTATTGCGGTCTCTGAACTCGCGGATTCCAGCGTTAACTTTGTGGTCCGGCCCTGGGTCAAAACGGGGGATTATTGGAGTGTATACTTTGCTCTCCAGGAAAACATCAAGCTGGCCTTTGATGCCAATGGCATCAGTATCCCCTATCCCCAGCAGGATGTCCATATGTACCAGGAAAACAAAGAATAACAGCTATGGGCCTAATATGGCCCTAACACAATAGATTATCGATTATCCTGAGGTCGCTGCCGCTGCCCGCCGGGCGCTGACAAGGGCTCCTTCAAGATAGCCGCCAAACCGGCCTGCGGTTTCGGTGCCTGCAAAGTGAAGTGTGTTGTTCCAGGTACTTGTTTTACCGCCTGGCGGGTAAAATTCAGGATGGTTGTGGCAGGATCTTTTATCATATTCCGTGGCCGTAAACGATTCCATGGCCCAATCCTGGTAATAAAGCGCCAGGGGGTGTTCTGCATCGGGGCCGAAAAGCTGCATAAGCTGGGCAAGGATGGCCCGGGACATGGTTTCTTCGTCCTTTCTTTTCAAGGCAGGAATGCCTGCAAAGCCTGTCAGTCCATAGGGGCGATCACCGGCACAGGACCCGTCATGGATTTCTCCAAGGGGGCCGCGTTGGCTGAAGGCCTGGCCGGAAAGCCCCATCTTTCGCCAGGATGCCCGGTCATACAAGGCAAAAAATTTGGCATGCCCGGCCATCCAGGTGGATGCCTTAAGCATCGCCTGGGTCAGGTCATGGGAAAGGTCCGGGGTGAATAGAATGGACCGGGCCGCAAGCCTGGGCGGCAGGGCCAGAACAACATTGGACGCATCCAGTTCACACCTGGGCGGTTGGTCAAGATGTCCTACCGTTACCCGGCACCCATTGTCCAAACGCTGGATTTCACAAACCGGGTGGTCCAGGCGAATGAATTTTGTCCCGATTCGGGCCAATAGTCCTTTGATAAGGACTATCATGCCGCCCTTAAGGCGGAAGGCCGGCGGTTCCATGGGGCAGCCGGACACCGTCTGGACATCGCCGGTTTTGGTTTCAAACAATGCAAGTCCCTGTTCGAACTGGGGATAGCTTTTTACCCCCAGATTCTGTACCAGGGCGGACACTTCCGGGTTGACCATGGGCCAGAACCAGGAGGGGCCTAAGTCTGCAAAAAAAGTTTGGTGTCCCGGGCATAAAATTCTGCCCCCAATCCTGGATCTGGCTTCCAGAACAACCACGGATCTATTTTGCCCCACAAGCCGCGCGGCACAGGCAATGCCGCTTAATCCTGCCCCGATAATTATTGTATCAATTTTTTCCATAATTCTTTAAATTTTATTGGGCTGAACATGCGCCCCAAAAGGTTATGCGCCTTTGGAATTGAAAAATCAACGGTTTTGACAATGAATATACCGGAATAAACAGAAGCCATAAAGAGCAGCACGCTTTGGGGGAAATCATTTTTTCCTTTTACTGACTCTGTTTTTTCAGTCACTTATGTGATATGTTTTTTTGCTTTATCAGGATGATAATGATAAAAGATACCGCAAAATGAATACGGTTACTGCTTAAGGAGAATTACCCCATATGGCACGTTTAAGTGAGTTTGAACTGACGCTTAAAAAGATCAGCGACAGTCCATTGATATACCAGGCACAAATCCCTTCGGAGTGCACTTTTTTTCAGGATGTCAGACGCTACCAGAGTATTGGCCCCCAGATGGAAATCAGGATTATTCCGGTGAATGGGAGAATTGAGATTGACCCGGACATGGAGCCTGTATCTTTTAATAAGCTCAGTAACGCCGAACGCAAAGCCCTGGTGGATTATCTGACGGTTCGTGCTGCCAGAGGCGATAATATCGGGTATGCCTGGGCCTTTTTCCGGTCCGCGGATAAAAAGAAAAGCCTTGTTGCTTATGGGGGCAACGTGGTGCATGATGACACCTATATAGGTAAGGAACGTGTAACTGCGTTGCTTTCGATACTCCAGAAGCAAAAAGGCATCAGCAAGATGAAACGGCGTTGGTTCCCCTGGATTTTCGCTGTTCTGCTTATTTCCCTGATCGTTCTGGCCGGATTCAAATATGGCAACCTGTTGAAAAATATTCCTTTTGTCAGCAGTATTGGCCAGGATGCCGGCCCTGAAATGCAATTTTATAAATCCGTATTTCCCGATTTGCATGCCTGGTTATATGACGGAGAGCCGGAACAAAAAGATGTGGCTAAGAAACTTTTAAAAACCGAATATGTCTCGTCCATGCTTCATACCATGACTCTGCCCGATTACCGTCAGAGCGGTGAACATGACATGAGCCGGGGCAACAGGCTGATCTTGTTTGTGTATTTCAACTATAACGGTCAGGTTGAGGAATTGATCAGATCCCGCAGGCAGATTTTGGCAGGCACGCAATTCATGCGACTGGCACGGATTTATTCAACCATGCAATCCGGGTATGCTTCCAATATTTTTTATTTTAAGGTTGGGGACTTAAACATCAGGCACACTGAAATTTCCAATTACATGAAGCAGAACATGATCACCTACCGGGATTTTAAAAAAATCCGGGATGAAAATGCCTTTTCAGAACTGATGGCCAGTGACCGCATCAGTTACAAGATGAAGGGCTTTCTGGAGAATGTATACACCTTTACCCCCCTTCGCATTGACACAAAATTCAAGGGTAAATCCTGGTATTTGCTCACCCGGAACAACCGTTCCGGTAATCTTGATTTTGCAGCCTTCTTCCACCAGGGCAGCGCCACCCTGGTGCCCAAGCGCATCGGACATTTGGTACTGGAAGGCAAGGGGCTGCCTTCGGACATGGCCTGGTATGCGTTTGATGATAACCAGGCAGGGGGCCTGCAACTATCGGATAAGACCCTGACCTATTTCAGTACGGAGACCGGCCAGACCAACCAGCTTGGCATCATTCAAGAACGGATCAAGACCCTGAACCTTTCCAAGTTGTCCCAGGACCGGATTAAGGTCAGTGTCCACCGGGAACTGCTCATGGGGGATGCAAAGGGCAAATACGGTATCCAGACCAATGATCCCATCACAAGCCTGGTGTTGTCCAATTTGATTACCAAATCATCCTTTGAACAGGAGGCAAATGTATCCTTAAAACGGGACCCTATCCAGTTCAATACAACACTGATCCAACTCTCCAAGGACGACAGTTTTTCTGTTCAGTCCGTGACCATCACGCCCGGTACCACCAATATCATTCGCTTGTTTGAGCCCTTGGACAGCTTTAAGGCAACATTTAGGGACGGCTCCTCCACTATATTTGAGAAGGCCAGTGTCAACCTTTTTAACCCTTTTACTTTTATGGTTTCCAGGGATAGCATCACCCTGTGTTTCCGTCATGACATCACGGACATGACCATTCGGGCCGACGATACCGAGCTTAAAATCGTCAAGGCCAAGGACGGAAATTATCAGATTGTGAAAATCCCTTAGGAAAGAATGTTTTGATAAAATCAGCATCAAGGAGTTTTATTTAACTATATGTTTGACAACACAGCCCGGCTTTTGAAAATTCAGAACGGTATCAAGGAAGTGGTTCAGCAGCTTGCCGGCACGCCGGCCCGGCAGGCATACCGGGTGGACAAGGTCATTGAACGCTGCCAACTATGCCTGAAAACGGCACCGGACATGGATATGCCCGTATATATCCATATCACGGGCACGGATAAATCCTTTAAGACCAGCTATCTTCTGGACTTGTTTGACAATGACGCGCTTCGTGGTCTGTTTGCGGTCAAGCAGCGTAACACCTCGGAGAACACGGCGGTTCCCTGCCTTGTGGAACCGGTATCCTGGACTGACGAGGTGGTGGTCAGCCAGATCAGCATTTCCACAGGCAATGTAATCCGGGACGGGTTGACCAAAGAACAGTTCAACCGGCTGTATGATCTTTCTTCCGGGGCAGAACCGGATGATTATCTCATCCGGGTGGCCGTGCCCGAAGACCAGACCCCCATGACATTACCGGTCATTGAATATCCGGGCATCAAAGAGGGTGCGGACGCCGTTGAATTCCAGAAGGATCGCCATGAAAAGTTCCAGGCGAATATGCTGGACTGTCTTGAGCGCTATCCCGGTATTCTTGTGACCTGTTTCCAGCATAAAATCGCCATCCCTCCGGGTCACCCTTTAGATGCCATTCTTAAAAAATACCGCACGGTGCTGGAAACCACCCACGCGTATCAGAAACTGCCGTTGATCCTGTCCCTGCAGGGGGACAGTGCCGTGGCAAGCTATTGCGGCAACACCAATGTGGAGCAGGATCTTGAAAGCGATTTCAAAAGTTATAAAGCCTTTGATGTCGTGGTGCAGCTGACCAACCCCTGCAACAGCGAATATCCGGTGAACTTTATCTCCCCCGGCCCCCATGTGGATACCTGGATACGTAATCTGTCCCGGTACAAAAGTTTGCGTGAAATTAAAGACGAGATCAAAAAGGACGGCGGTATTGCCTGGTCCAGGCAGATGCTCGGCGAAATCTGCACCACCTCCAACATCAGAGACGCCCTTGACAATATGTTTTTGATGCCCTGGATCAGGAAGGCTGAAAAGGTGTACACCCAGGCCGTTGACCTGCTTTATGAAATTGAAAGCTATGATGAGGTGGCAGAAGTCAAGGAACGCATGCGCAAAGCCATTCTCAACGATACCTACCAAAGCCTGCGGCACTTTTTTGACCGGGAGATTAAATACAACGAAGAAGGGTTGATTCAGGACCACACGGCGTTCTGGAACGCCATATTCACCCAGTACCTGGACCAGTTTCTGGCCGACACCCCCAAAAGTCAGGCCATTGCTGATGTCCTGTGGAAAAATATGTGTCAGCGCCTGGATTCGGAAAACAAAGGTTTTTTAAGTGCAGCGGAAAAGGATTTGCCCCACATCATCATGAACATGGCGGAATTTTACGTTCCCAACATGCTGGTGCGCGGTGATTTCACCCTTGTTGAAAGACGTATTAAAGAGGACGCCCAAGATGTGGTTTAACCTGTTCAAAAGCAAGAAAAAGGAAGTGGATCAGTTCCAGATGGAGCTGGAGGATGACGGCAAACTTTACTATGAAACCATTGCCGGCCGCACCCCAAGGGACATCCAAAACCACGAGGAATATATTCTTTTCATTGATTTCGGGTCCTACCGGACCAGTGTTTTGTGTTGGCCCTGCAGCTTTGGCCGGGATAAAATAACCGACTCATGGCAGTATGTGGTCCATGGTGACTCCGATGTCCAGGGCGGATTCCCTTCGGCCTTTATCAATCCGCCTTCCGGCGATGAGCGAGATTTTGCTTTTGTGCCCGATATGGGTGAAGAGCATGTCAGCTCAAGCCAGATTGTTAAAAGCGCCAAATATGAATTTGCCTCCAAATTTGCCGCCTACAGGGGCGATGTGCCCCAGTTCAAGCTTTATATCAAAAAAATCCTTGAACACAGTTTCAAATACATCACCGAGCCTAACAAGGACCGGCCCTGGAACGGCCCTGCCATTCCGGTGATCACGGAAATCCGGGTTACGGTACCGGACCTGTTCATTGAAAATTTAAGAAACGGATACAGGGAAAATATCTATTCCGTGTGCATGAACCTATCCTCGGACCGGAAATGGAAGTGGCTTTTCCCAAGTGATCTTAGACATTTACGTAAAACTTTTGTTAATATTTCTGCAGATGAGAGCGGGGCGTGCGAGCTTTATTTTCTGAATCTGCTCAAGTTGTTACCCTTCTGGGACCTGTCCGGCCAAAAAGACCGGCTGCCGGATTTAAAGGAAGTAGACTTTATTTTTTCCCAGGCTGCCCAGCGTGATCCCAATGCCGAAAATCTTCAGTTTGTGGTGTGCCACATTGACATTGGCGGGCTGACCACAGATGTCAGCGTTCTTCTGGCCAATACCTACCAGGACCCGGCTCTTGGCATTACCACAGCCCTTAACCGAAAGGAATCCTTTTCCGAAAGAAAGGCCGGGGAATATTTTGCAGACACTTTTGCCCAGAACCGGTCCCCAGAGGAAACCGGTCCCTGGTGGGACAATGACCGATTCATTGAACGGGATTTTTCACGGTTTCTGGAATTGTTATGCAGCAAACAGGCAGGTTTGCTCAATGAATGGCGCAAGGACAAAAATTTGTCCGGCATCTATTTTTTGATTTCAGGCCGTCCCACCAAATCGGAAAAGGTCAGAAAAGCCATTAAAAAACATATCCTCAAGGAGTTCAACAAGAATGAACTGCTGCTGTTGCCCGAGCATTGCCTGTTCATGGCCGATTACCGGCATGTGGGCAAAAACCAGGAAGGTGAACGCTATGCCAAGAAAATTTCTCATTTTGAAAAATTAATCACCCTTCTCGGCAATGTGTACACCCTTTACGACGGGTATGAAATCTGTGTGGATGATCACAAATATTATATTTCCATGGACACGGATACCAGGACCACTTCCCAGATGGAGGTGCTTCCCGGGCGGATCTACAATATGGAAGAGTTTGAAAATTACAAGAAATCGGCAGAACACAACAATGTCAACCACCTGGCCTTTACCAGATTTCCGGCAGGGGAAAACAGCACCCGGTTTCTTACGGTAAAAACCATTGCCCGGCAGACCGCCTTTCCCGTAATCCGGGTGGCCCAGAGCAGTGACAGCCAGGCGTGGATTATGCCGTCACTTATGATCACCAACTTAGAGCAGAACGACCAGGCCTTTGATCTGTCATGGGGCGCATTGTCCCTTGAATAGTGTTTGAACGAAAAGTCACCCACCTGCGGCGTTACAGAAAAATTTGCATCTGGGTAACTTTGTGGGCATACGCCCCTCTGACGAGCCGTCCAAACACGGGTTTTTGTTCAGGCACTAACTAAAATCATAAAAGGAAAGATCTAATGGAACTAATCAGCGTAACCATAGAAAATCCCGAAGAACTCAACTTTATCCTGGGTCATTCCCATTTCATTAAAACCGTTGAAGATATTCATGAGGCCATTGTCTGCACCGTACCCAACGCCAAATTCGGTGTGGCGTTCTGCGAGGCTTCCGGGGAGTGCCTGATCCGTCATTCCGGCACGGACGAACAGATGGTGGAACTTGCAAAAAAGAACGCCCAGGCCCTGTCAGCCGGTCATACCTTTATCATTTTCATGAAAGATATGTTCCCCATCAACATCGTGAACACCATCCAGGCCGTTCCCGAGGTGGTGCGCATCCATTGCGCCACAGCCAACCCCACCCAGGTGATCATGGCCCAGACCGACCAAGGCAGAGGCATCCTGGGTGTGGTGGACGGTTTTTCTTCTAAAGGCGTTGAAACACAGGATGACATTAAAAAGCGCAAAGATTTCTTGAGGATGATCGGGTACAAGCTGTAAATACAATAGGCAGAATTCGCCTATCCATATCGGCCCATTCTGCCGAATTAACTGATAGGCTTGCCCGCGCAGCGGGCGAGCCTATCGGCCGAGCTGAGCAGGTCTGCTCCAGCGCTCCGTTACATTTCAGCCCAATTAATCCTTATTAGGAATAATTTCATATGAACAAATTATATTCTGATGTCATAATAAAAGCCGAAAGCTACATACCTGTCGAAATAAAAAATCAAGCACAAGATTGGATACAAATTATTGAAAACAATGCTGCCTTTATCGCTACTTTCGCCGCAGTTATAGCCAGCGCTATTCTAACGTATATAATGACCAGGAAAAGCATTAAAAGCCAAGAGGATCAAGCAATTAAAAGTCGTAAGGCCGAACATGAAAATAAAATTTCTGAATTCCGTCATTTATGGCTACAAGAAGTGAGAAATACAGCCTCTGATTTAATAAAAATATTGTATCAATGCCAGTATTACAAAGACAGAATGGGGCAACTTAGGGATTGGATAGAAGAAAAGCAGACTGAAAAAGTAAAAGATAGTTTTCAAAAAAAAATAGATGATTTCCGATTAAAGGAAATTGAATCAAAAAATGAATATTTAAAATTGTCTTCCAAGCTTAAGCTCTTGTTTAAACCGGCTGATGAAAACTTTAAAGAATTAGACCTATTACTTTCTGGTATTCGTGACAACTTAGAATCAACCTTTACAACGACAGAGAATAACGAAAAAATCGATAAAATTATTGAGCATCTCAAAACTATACTTAAAGATGAATGGGAAGTGACAAAAGATAGATCCTGGATCAAGGAATTTTCCAAAAATTAAGAATAGGGTTTATTGCGTATAGAAATGTAATCGGGATAGAGGAGAATGAGGGTCAAACCTTGATTGTTGATTTTAGAGGCTTTCCGAGAATAATAATCATAGATCAAGGTTTGACCCCAGACATTTTAGAGAGTACATCACATGAAAAAAGGCGACTACATTAGAGTTAAAGATGGGACGAAAGATCCTGATTTCAAAGGTAATTACTTATCTGGATATACAGGTTATATTGAGGACATAGATGATTACAACCAGGTCTGCATCTTATGGGATGAATCAACCTTGCGAATTCCGGCGAATTCCGGGGACATCTTACTAAATTCCGGTGGACACTTTACTAAAAGATTAATTTTGTATCATGGATGTCCCCCGATTACGGATTTTTTTAGCTCGGCCGTTCGGTTAACAACAAAGGATAGGAGATTACAATGAAGGCAGAACTCACAGTAATCATAGAAGCCGCGCCCGAGGGCGGCTTCTGGCCTATCTGTCCGGAGGTGCCCGGCGCCAACGGATAGGGAGAGACGATAGAGGAAACCAAGGGTAGTCTGCGTCAGGCTATTGAGTTGATCATATAGGATTGTAAGACTGACATTCTCCGAGGTTCGCCCGAGGACGCTATCCAAGACACAGTGATGGTTGGATGAAACGACGAGACTTGAAGCTTGAGGATTGCGGGTTTGCTATCTGAAACGGGAAGGTGCGTCCCATTCACTTTGGATTAATCCAAAGAATGGAGCGCTGGAAGCTGTCCCCAGGCATACCGAGATCAAAGAACCATTGGCAAAGAAGATTTTGAAAAATCTTAATGCAGATTAAATGACCGAACCAGGCTAAATACAGCAGACGCAAAAAGCCGCACGGCTGATCAGCGTTGTTCGCCTTTAATAAAATGAGATCAAGATATGAAAGAAAAAGATTATAAAAGAACATTCAAAATGTTCATACAAGAAATCAAAGAAACGAAATGCCCTGCATTTATTAATTTTAGTACTTGGACTTTATTGAAAGACCTTCAAAATGGTGTTCAAATTGATTCCGTGATGGAAACGCAATCTGACCGCGAGTTACTTCATCAAATTGGATTAAAATATGGGTTAATTCCATTATGCCCAAATGAAGTCGTTGACGTAGATTTATCTGAAGATGGGATACCAGTCAGGTCGGTCGTGAGGACATCCTTTGGCAAGATGACCATTAAGGAGAATATTAGATTTCGAAATTCCGGATCGAAATTCCGGAGACACGAGACCTAATTTCGCAGAATGGGGGTCAAATCAGACCGTCCGGAAATTACAGACAACAACAATTAAGGAGACATTATCATATGGAAATCAAATTTTTAAAAAGAAGTTTTTTTCAACGGTTGCTGGGTATATCGGCAACCGACAAACCCAAAGTGGACAGCTGCTGGAATTACACCAACGGGAAATTGACCATCGACCTATCCAAAGCTTCAGAACTCAACGCACCTGGTGGGGCAGCACGGTTCGAGGGAAACAATCTACCGGTCCGGGTCTTGGTTGTATGCGGAGATGACGGGGAGTACCGAGCGTTTCACAATCGGTGTACTCATCTGGGCCATCGCCGATTGGATCCGGTTCCTGGAACCAACACCGTTCAGTGTTGCAGCATTAACAAATCAACCTACGATGTAGACGGGAAAAAAATCTTCGGGCCTATGCCTCACCCAATTACCCCATATCCGGTGGAAAAGAGTCAGGATAAACTGATCATATCTATCTCTTAATGCGATTAGAAGTAAAGTAAAAAAGGGGCCAAATTATAGGAATCCGGGGAACACTTTACTAACCCATTAATTTTATATCGTGTTCCCCGATTTGAACTAACGCAGGTACCATTTAAAAAAGGCGTTGGCTGCAATACAGTCATTTCCTCGTTCTCTATATTTAAGTAAAAACTTGCGCTATTGGCGCTTTTTTGCCGACAGGGTAAACGCGATCAACATGCCGATAAAAATACCAATGAGCATGGTGATTGCCAGAAGTGCGGCCCTGGGCATGGTCATCGTCCAAAATAAAAAATGGGTTTCCACAGCCTGGGTGTTCTGAAAAAAAATAACCAATGTGATGGCCACCAAAATCAATCCTGAAATGAGTTTTATTTTTTGTAACAAGGCGGTCTTCCTTTCATTTTTTCAGGGTAAAATGCCGAAACACAAAAAAAGAGTATCACTGGCGTAGAGCCTTAGCATTTTTATAAAATAAAATCGGTTGTCAAAAATTTGCTTTTACGTTGTCGAACGATATCCGTAATGATTTTTTTGTTCTGATCCGTTTCCTTGGCCGCCACCAGTGTCCGGATCGAAAAAACCCGCAGGGCGTCAGACACGGAAAGGGTTCCTTCCGCCGAATCCTTCCGTCCGGTAAATGGAAAGGTATCCGGCCCCCTCTGGCACTGGCAGTTGATGTTGACCCGACATACCTGATTTACCAGCGGATCTATCATTTCTGCCACCTGGTCGGGATCTTTGCCGAAAATACTCACCTGCTGGCCGTAATTTGAATGGATCATATACTCAATGGGGTCTTTGACATCGGTAAAGGCTATAACCGGAATAACCGGCCCGAACTGCTCTTCATGAAAGACCCTCATTGTGTGAGTGACCGGATACAAGATTGCCGGGGAAAAGAAGCTGCCGCAAACCCTGGCGCCGCCTTTGTTGACGATGCTGGCCCCTTTTTCAACTGCATCTGAGACTATATCCTTCAGGTAGTCGGTTTTGCCTTTTTCTGCCATAGGTGTCACAAACACGCCCTCTTTCCAGGGCATGCCGACGACCAGTTCATTCATCGCCGCAGCAAATCGGTCAAGAAATTCCTGGGCAATGGGTTGTTCGACAAACAAAATTTTAAGGGCGGTACACCGCTGGCCGTTAAATGAAAGGCAGCCCAGAATGCATTCTTTGACTGTCAACTCCAGATCCGCTCCGTTGAGAATAATGGCTGGGTTCTTCGCCTCCAACCCCAGAACACAGCGAAGCCGGTTTGGATAGGGGTGCTGTTTTTTCAGCTCGTTGGCCGTCCGGCTCGTCCCGATCAATCCCAGGACATTAATTTGGCCCGATGCCATGAGCGGGGGAATCATTTCTCGGCCCTGGCCGTAAATGATATTGATCACCCCTTTGGGGAAAACATCACAAAAGGCCTTGAGCAAAGGGGCGTAGAGAAGGGCGCCGTGTTTGGGCGGTTTTAAAATCACGGTATTTCCCATGACAAGGGCCGGTATCAGGGTGGTAAAGGTTTCGTTGAGTGGGTAGTTAAAGGGCCCCATACACAGCACCACACCCAAAGGGGAGCGCCGGATCTGGCCGATAATTTTTTCTTCAATGGTAAACCGGGAACCTGTCCTGTCCAGGTCTTTGAGAGCCGCAAGGGTCTCCTTGATGTATTGGATGGTCCGGTCAAATTCTTTGATTGAATCCTGAAGGGGTTTGCCAACCTCCCACATGAGAAACCGTACCACCCGGTCCTTTTCTTCCATCATTCGAAACACGAATGTTTCCATGTGCTCAATTCTCTGACTCACAGACATGGTGGGCCAAAAACCGCGGCCATGATCATAGGCGGCCACAGCCGCATCCAGTGCCTGCTGTGACTCCGCTTGTGTTAACAAGGGGTATTCTCCGATAAAAAAGGGACTCGGATCCTTGTCTGTGGCCACCCAGACAGGCGATAGCACCTCCTGGCGGGGGCCGTCCCAGTTCCGGATTTCTCCATTGATCAGATATTGGGTTTGGATGCAGGGCAGATCCTCTAAAATGGATTCAGGTATGTCAGAGGCCCTTGGAAACAATTCTTGCCAAGGTATATCGTTGTTTTGTTTCATATGCTCCTCACATGTTAATTTGTGCGCTGTTATTTTTTGAGTGTTTGTCTCAATTTAATGGGCGTTTGTTGTTTTTTACGCAATTTTAAATTAAGCATCTCGACCATGACGGAAAACGCCATGGCAAAATAAATATATCCTTTGGGCACATGGATGCCGGCCCCCTCAACCATCAGAGTCACACCGATCATGATCAAAAAGGACAGGGCAAGCATCTTAATGGTCGGATGGGTTTCAACAAAGTTACCTATGGATTTTGCTGCCAGGAGCATCACCCCCACAGAAAGGATGATGGCAATGGCCATGACGGAAAACTCCCTGGCAAGTCCCACAGCCGTGATCACAGAATCAAATGAGAACACCATATCCAGGACTATAATCTGAAACAGGACATTCCCAAGGCTGGAAACGGTTCCCGTCGGGGTGTCCTGATCGGCCCCTTCCAGGCTGTTGTGAATTTCATGGGTGGCCTTGGCCAGGAGAAACAGGCCCCCGCCAATCAGAATAATATCCCGTCCGGAAATGTTCCTTCCTAAAATTGAGAAAAAAGGGTCTGTCAGCCCAACGATCCAGGCAATTGAAAACAACAGGGCAAGACGGGAAACCATTGCCAGCAGGATGCCTATATTCCTGGCGACGTTCTGCTGATTGTCAGGCAGGCGGCCCACCACAATGGAAATAAAAATAATATTATCAATTCCCAGGACAATCTCTAAAACAGTCAGTGTGCCCAAGGCAACCCATGCCTCTATGCTGGTTATCCATTCAAACATGAAACAGGCTCCTGTTGACGGGGCTGACGCTGTCAGCCCGTTGTGAAAGACAGAGCCGCCCGGGGCCACCAGGCAGCTATACATCTGTTGGTGATGTCAGGCAATGCTCTCCTGCTTTTCAAGATACACGTCCTGGATGGCTTGGAGAAGCTTAACCCCCCGTCTTTCATGAATTTTTGAAAGGCCTTGCGTCCTGAGATCGGTCCCATGCGGCCGATCTATTTGTTGATCGTAACAGTTCAAAACGTCATCTCTTGGAGATTAACACGATGAAAATCATCCAACAAGAATTTTTGGATAAATTTTCCAGTCATTTGTCAAAAGCCGAGATGCAATTAAACCAACATGATTTTTATGAAAAAATGGCTACGGTGTTATGTATATTTTTGTTTCAAATATAAAGTGGGGGGGGCAAAGAATGGGGGCGCCCATTAAAGGCCGGGTCTGCTCTTGACTCACTTTCTTGATTCGGCTATGAAAACATAAAAAATCAAATCCCGCTACCAGGAAACCTTCTGATAGCGGAATTCGTTAAAAATTTTGTCCCACTTTCGTCGGTGTTCAACTTTCTGGGTATTAATATTTCCATATCCCTTATATCTTTTACATGGGCGCCTTCCCGTTGTGCATGTGAGCGTGGTTGTGGTTGTGGTCGTGGCAGTCCTGGTGCTTAAACAGGCTTCTTGCCAGAAGCGCTGCCAGGATCAGGGCGGCGGTCAGTTCAACGCCGTAGGGCAACACTTCAGACGCTTTTCCCATTACTACGGACGGCTGGATGGTCAGCAGCTTGTAAGTCAAGTCCAATAGGGAGCCCATTGCCAGGGCGCAGACGGATATCATGCCAAGATAGATCGCCAGGGCCTGGCCGCCAAAAATTTTTTTTACCACCCCTATGGTGGCGGCATTGGTGGCCGGGCCTGCCAGCAGAAATACCAGGGCGGCACCCGGGTTTAGTCCTTTAATGATCAATGCTGCGGCAATGGGTGTTGACGATGTGGCGCACACATACATGGGGATGCCGGCAACCAGCATGACAAGCATGGAAAGGAGTGGATTATTCTGGGACCATGTACTGATCCCGGAAGGGAAAAAAAATGTAATGAAACCGGCAATGACCACCCCAATGGCGAAGGGTTTGGCAATATCTGTGAGCAGTTCACCAAAGGCAAAATTCAATCCCTGTGCCAGACGCGTTGAAAGGGGGGCTTCATGAACTGTTTTGCCGGGGTCATCCCCGCAAGTCCCGGAACCGCAGCTGCAGGGGGGGGCTGGTTGTGGGGCCTGTACAAAAAAAGGCTCCGGTGCGATGGACGGTTTTTTCTGTTCCCGGCTGCTGAATATGTTTGCGGTAATGCCGGTGGATATAGCTGTGATAAATCCTGCAATGGGCCGCATGATCGTCATTACTGGATCAAGCATGGCCCAGGATACAGCAATGGAATCCACACCGGATTCCGGGGTGGCGATCATGAATGCCAGGGCTGCGCCATCATTGGCGCCCTGTTTTTTTAAGCCCGTAACCACGGGGATCACCCCACAGCTGCACAAGGGAATAGGGATGCCGAACAGGGCTGCGAGCAGCACCGGTTTCACCCGGCCTTTACCTAAATATTTTTTAATCCGGTCTGTTTTGAAAAATACGTAGAGCAGCGCTGCCATCAGAAAGCCGAAAAGCATGAATACCGATACATCCAGGTAAACATGCCAGATTTCGAGAAAAATGTTTTTTGTAGTGGTCATCATGATTTTATCCTGATTTTACTATTTATAATCATTTATTTTACCTAAATATGAATATATGAGCGTTTGTTCATATGTGCAAGAAAAAAATCTGTCGATGGGAAAAATTCGGGTCTGTCCGAAAATAAGCGTAATGGGTGGCAGTGGCGTAAGAGAAGGTCTTTGAGTTAGTGGGAGATGTGTTCAATGCTCATCTGAAGCAGTGCACGGACATGGTCGTCATCCAGGGAATAATATACATTTTTTCCCTGGCGCCGGTTTTTAACGATCCGAAGGGTTCTTAATACACGAAGTTGGTGAGATACGGCAGATTCGCTTTGGCCGCAGAGTACCGAAAGATCACACACACAATGTTCCCGATCCAGAAGAGCTGTGACAATTTTTATCCGGGAGGCATCTCCCAATGCCTTAAATATTTCGGAAAGCCCCTGAATAGTGTCGGGTGACGGCATGGTTTTCAGCGTTTTTTTTACCTCTTCCTGGTTGACGCATTTCTTTGAGCAGGTGTCCATACTTATCAGCCGATCTTTAAAGCGGTTTGTAATAGTTTGTTTAAAAATTATTAATGCTCCATGAGTACAATAAACAATCTCGTTTCGCAAGAACCTCTTTGCTGGGTTTATATTTTCAGACACATATCAAGTCCCTTATTAGAAAAAAGCCCCCGTACAAAATATCAGGGGCTCTGAAAAAATGAAAATTCATCTCAATACCTGTAACATTTATTTTTTCCAAGCCCCTTAACAAATTTGGATTAAACCAGATTGATACGTACTGTCAGGACGCATCGTTATTAAAATCAAGATTGCACTGATCGTTAAGCCGTGTACGAATAAAAATGAAGGCGATGGCTAACACAGGTACAGCTAAAACAAAACCGATAAAAGGCAGAAAGGTAACCCCCATCACAACAAGCCCGAGGGAAAGTACAATGAACAGTCCAGCTAAAAAATATTTAGAAACTTTTTCGGATGTACATTTATTATTTTTCATAATTTCCCCTTTTTTTGTGTAAATAGCTTTGGGTTTTTTAAAGCATAAATAAATAATCTTTTGCTTATTTATTCTATCACAAAAAATAATGCCGGATAAAAAATATGCAACGCTTTTTTTAAAAAAAACCGAGTCGAATATGATATTTTGCACATATCTTATAGTTGGTTGGCCCAAATTGTGCTAATAACTGTATTAACAATGTTAAGACGCAATTTAATCATAAATGAAAGGGAGTTAACACATGAAAACGGTTTTAATCACCGGTGCCTCCGGCTTTGTGGGACAGACCCTTGCAAAAAAATATCTGGATGCGGGCTGGCAGGTAAACGGACTCGGTACTTCGCGAAACAATTCCATGGCTGATGAGTACGATAATTTTTTCTGGACCAGTGCGGATACCTCGCTGCCGGGAGACTGGCAGGATCTTGTGGCGCAATCGGATGTCATCGTCAACCTGGCGGGACGAAATATTTTTAACCGCTGGACAAAGGAATATAAAGAAGCCATTTATAATTCTAGAATTCAAACCACCAAAAATCTGGTGGATGCCATGCCCGACAACTTTGGTGGACAGTTGCTCAATGCTTCTGCAGCAGGAGCTTACGGTGACCGGGGTGATACACCTTTGTCTGAAACACAACCGTACGGCAAAGGTTTTTTGGCCCAGGTGTCTCGGGATTGGGAAGCGCAGGCCCAAAAAGCCGCTTCAAAGGGGGCAACGGTGGCGATAATGAGATTCGGTGTGGTTCTTGGTTCAGGAGGGGCGCTTGCCGTGATGTCCCGGGCCTTCAGGATGTTCGCGGGTGGGCCTTTGGGATCTGGGGACCAGTGGTTTCCATGGATTCATCTGGATGATCTGGCCCGGGGTGTCTTTTTTTTAATGGAGCACAATGCCCAGGGAATTTACAATTTCACAGGGCCGGTCCCCATCCGTCAAAAAGAGTTTGCCAAGGAATTGGGACGGGTATTGCACCGCCCGGCGTTCATGCCTGCCCCGGCTTTTTTTATTAGACTTTTTATGGGGCAGCTTGGGGCTTCGTTTCTTTGCAGTCAGAAAGCGCTTCCTGCTGCTTTGGAAACAGCCGGCTTCCGGTTTGAATACAACACTGTGGCCAGCGCGTTGACACAAATTTTTAAATCAGGCAAATTTAAATAAATGATTTGATCAAAACACCCGGGGGCAAGCGGTTTTGCTGGTGTCCGGGTGTTTTGTTTGTTTTCACTGATATGTGTGCGGCTCTAACAGCCCTTTTACTCGATGATCGAGTTTTAATCCTTAAAAACCAGTTTCCCGCCAATGAATCCGGCCACTCCGGCTGCGGCAAGCATCAACAGATTAATCATGACAAAGAGCCAGGCACCGGGCGATCCAAGCACCTCCGGATTGACCAGATACCAAATAATTGACACAATGCAACAGATCGCGGTTATCGTTGCAGCGGCGATTTTTATTTTAAAAATCTTTGTTAGTGCCTGATTATAGTTTCTTTTCCACTCAAGAACGCCTGTCAACCCAACCAGAGGCAGGGAAATGATAACAAATACCAGATTGATAAATCCAGCCTTTACCAGCAGATCCGAACCGGAAAACCAAGCGAGAATGAACAAGGCTACGGCCACTGGGATGACACCGTTAGGCAGGTGAACCGACATTGGATGTGCATGGTGCTCAAGCATAAGGGCAGCCGCTTTTTCCAGGTAGACAGTCGCCTTTCTTCGGTAGATAGCCGCACGGCCTTCTTCTTCTAAAGGTGGCGCATCCGTTGTTTCGGTTTTGTTTTCATCGACCGCCGGCTCAGCCTCAGGTGTATCAATGGTTGAATCTTCTTCAAGAAGCACAAACTTACTTGCGGGGACACCGCACACCGGACATTTTTCAGGGGGTTCGTCTCCTGTATGAATGTATTTACATACAGTACATTGCCATTTTTTCATTGATTTTCTCCTTAAGCTTTTGGTGTATCACTATCCGTTCATATCTTTTTGCTTCAATGCATTTCAACATATGTGTATTGCATATGGGATGCCCCTATGGCAACCTTAAAATGCTGTTTTTATCTGAATAAAAGCTTGCCTGGTCCGGTTTTCGCGGATGACTTTTGAAATATTCGCTTTGGGGGGATGAAAAATCAGATGTTGTTGCCAGAATTATACGACAGGTAAAATGCGATCGCGAACTAACATCTTCCGAGCATCTGTTTAAATTAATTATTGTAATGAACCATAAATGCAAGTAAATTGTAATTGATAGCTGAAATATACTCACTATATGTAAATCTTTAAAAATTTCAGCCTATATCTTTAATTGTAAATTGAACACCAAATCAAAGGAGGTAGACGAATGGCTAATTGTTGCGATATGAAAGAAGGCGATGTGTTTGTATGTGAGGTTTGTGGCCTTGAATTAAAAGTGAAAAAACCATGTTCCTGCACTGCGGGATCCGAGGACGCCTGCAAAGTTCCATTATCGTGTTGCGGCCAGGAGATGAAGAAACAGTAGAGATCGGGTATTGCCGAGCTTGAGAGCCCTCTAAGGAAAGGGGCTTAAATAACTTGCCCATTTTGCTATATACGTGAGTGCGGGCGTCCCGCCCGCAGTAAAGATGCAGGCGAGACGCCCGCGCTCCCAGGGTAAATTATTTGTAAATATTCGGGTTAGTCATTTTTAGGTTGATTTGAGTAAAGCCTTAAAATTCTGGTCCAAAGGATAAACCCAAACGTCTTTGATTGGAACAATTACTGTCCCTTTCTTTGGGTTAGCACCTAATTTACCACGCCCTTTAGTTTCTCCAACAATTTGCCAATTTGCGGCTTTATAACAGGTTCCTGCGAAACGATCTTTTTGAACAAACGTCTCAAGCATTACAGGCCGGATGTTATATTTGTTGTGCCAATCATTCGGGAGTCGGTGTGTTATCAACGAAAGAATTTTGGATGCTAAATTTTTCGATTGAATCCACGGCAAAATAAGGAACCTGGCATTATTCACAATCAAATGCAAATTTGCCTTTCTTTGATCATGAGTCCATCCAATAAACTGATCTCTTGGTGCGGTTTGCCAAGCCGCTGCACCAAACCCTGCCAGGGCAACGATTTGTTCGCCGGCAGTGATGAAATATCGAAGTTGGGCACCCGGCAAAGGCTTATGCCCAAGATAATGATACCTTTCGATGTATTCATTCCACAAAGCAGATGTCGCTCTGGTAACGATCTGCGAATTAAGTTCCGCCAAACGGTGAACCGGACAGACAATCCGGTGTTGCGGATCAGTAGCTGACGTTAATTTAATGCGTCTATCAGGCCTTTTTTTCCGAGTAGATGGCGGCAGGCATATGACTCCATCTTTTTTCATCTTCAGCATCGCAACACGGCACGACATATCTTTGGTTTTCCCATCGGGTTTAAACCATTGGAGAATCCGGCAGGCCTCTATTGAAAGTCGTGTTCGGTTGAACTGGGGGTTATTTTTTATGAGAGCCCTGATTTGTGTTATTTCTGTTGGGGTGAAAACCCGGCCACAGTATCGGATCATGATGTATCTATCGGTTTTGACAATTTATCCAGGCGGGCCTCATCCATTTCCCAGGGAAGAAATTGTGATAATTCTTCAGGTGCTTTCCCATGGTTTACAGCGCAGGCGTTAAGGTATGAATTTAACCAGTGGTGACAGTTTAGTCCCCATAAATCCAAGGTTTTAAAAAGTGAAAACATCATCGCTGCCAGTTGGGCGCTCCATACACTTCCTGAACCATAAAAATTTTTACGACCTGTTACAGGATTGCGAATGGCATTTTCACCTTTATTATTATCCATGGGGACTTCCGGGTGTTCGACAAACACACTCAATCCGTCCCAATGGTTTTTCAGGCTTTTCATAATTTTGTATTTGGCATTGGATAATACCGTCAAATTAGGGTTATCGGGATCGTGTGATTCTATAAATGCATTTCGGTCCTGCGTCATTTCGTTCATCTTTTGAATCAAAGATTCGTGTTGCTTTTTGAATGATTCCGACTGCCATTCCACAGGAAATGCTTTATTAAAGGATGCACAACGCAGATTGTTTATATGATACAGCTCTCCGATTTTTTCGATCCAGCTAAATGTCCATTCTTCCAGTTCCGGATACTTCCTGGCAGCATCCAGAAAATCACGTCGGACGTGTGCCCAACAAAAGGCCAAAATAATGAAAGGCATTTTGTTAGCCAATGCTTTATAAGCGCTATACCGGTCGCAGATAACAATGATTTTACTTTTCCGGGTATTTTCAAAATAGGATATCGGAACATCTGCACCTCGTCCTTGCGCAATCATGAAATACACAACGGATTCAGAACGACTGACCCATAACCACCATTTATTGCCAATTTTACCTATAATTTCTTCAAAGACCTTCCAGATGCTTTCATCTTGATGGAATCTGTCTTCGGTCATTTGCTGAAGGTAAAGCCTGTTGTAGATGGGTTGAAATAATTCTTTAAGATTTTTCAAACCACCTGAAATTGTACCGGCCGAAATGGGTAAACCAAGCTCCCCATACTGATTTAAGAGACGATTGGTCGGCTGGCAATAATGAAATTTGTTCAACAAAACATCTGTCCAGATTGAAATGCCGTATGGGCTTTTGGGCATCAGTTTTGGAGGTATCGGCGCAGTAAGAGCTTGAGGCACTCCTTTACATGAGCATATTTTTGTCCCTGTTTGGCGGACAATTCTCTTTGTGTAGGCTTTGACTTCAACCTCAATAATTTGGGTTTCAGGCCCCGTATTCTCATCAAGTGCGTAGGGCAACCCGCAACAAGGACATACTGGATTTTCCGGAAAACAAGCTTTCTCTTCTACGACGGGAAGGTCAGGACGCTCTGTCAGGCCGTGACCTTCACTTCCAGGTTGTTGGCCACGAGGCCTTTTGTCCTTATTTGCTTTTGGATCGGTTTTTTCTGTTTTTGACGTTTTCTTTTCACTTTTTTTTCCAAATAGCCGGTTTTTTAGATCCCGGATTTGGCCATCTTTTTCTTTTATCTCCTGCTTGAGCCTCTCTTCTCGCAAAAGAGCTTTTTGGTGCATGGATTTCCAATAACCCACCTGGTTTTTTAATTCCAGATATTCTCCCTCTGGGATTGAAATATATGGCTGTGAGTCGGTCGGTTGATCAATAACCCGACCATCAATTTGATGGATGCACGCTGCGGATAAATTTTGACAAGAAAACACCATACTTCTTCTTGTATCAATATTTTATGTCCGTGTCCCGTTTTTTTTTTGAGGTGGGAGAAAAAATAATTACTAACCCGAATATTTACAATTATTTTGGTATCATTCCTAAATTTCAACTGATTTGATTGATAGATGGTTCAATTATTCTGAACGCCTTTATTTTAATCGGCAATAATACATATCCGTTAAAAAGATTGCGCCAGAGATTCAGCCAGTTCCAGAAGCGTATCCGCCTGCTCAAGGCCGTCAAAAAATCGTTTCGGGATCTTGCTTAAGCCGACCTGAGCACCGGTCAACGTGCCTGTGAGGATCGCTCTGACCTGGTTTTGACCGCCGCCATTCACGGCGTGGAGAACAGCGGACTCAAAATCGTTATGAAACCGTGCCCCAAGGTAGTAGGCCGCAGGTAGTTGATGGTAAATGGCGCAGGGCATGCCATAAACAATGGAAACCTTCCAGGCCGGTTCAATTCGGATATCCGGATCGAATGCAGCAGCCGCCATGTAGGAGGGGGACAGCAAGGCATCAGGCGAGGCAAAACGTCCAGCACGGGGCGGATCGGGATCACCAGGTCTGGGCGGCTGTAGATTATCCCGGGTCACCGCATGAAAGGGGAGCTCTCCGCTTTTTACCAGTTTCATCAGTTTATCCGAAATGCCGGCATTCAGCCTGTTTCCCTGAACCAAAAGACCCAGCACCGCCCCGAAAGCAACTGTCATGGAGACCACGGTGTCATCCACCTGGGTCAGTATCGTGTTATCGACAATGGCTGTGGCTAACTGGGCCGGCTCAAAGGCATATCTCACGGCAATGGCAAGGGTTCGTTCGATAGCTT
Organism: uncultured Desulfobacter sp.; assembly: GCF_963675255.1. Lineage (GTDB taxonomy): Bacteria > Desulfobacterota > Desulfobacteria > Desulfobacterales > Desulfobacteraceae > Desulfobacter. Next base: position 4,857,021 of record NZ_OY775937.1, on the reverse strand, counting down.
CGGTGGTGTCTGCGTGGCCGCCGGTTTGTCCCCAGGGCAGGTTTTGCTGAACCCGTTTTTTCCAGGCGTCCCGAATGGACTGACTGGTATAGTTGCCGGGTCCTGACACCGGCGTGCCGTCAAGCAGCGGGAAAAGGTCTTCGTCCATTCGCCTGCAGAAATCAGCTTGATTGTACCCATTGTTTTCAACCAAGGACCGTACCATCAGAGACAGGATAAATCCGGCTTGGGAAAGTTGCCCTGCTTTCAGGCCATCATGATAGCGACCCGGCATGGGGTCCGTATATCCGTCAATCCAACGACCATAATCCCGGCGGAGCTCGGTAAGGTCATAGTACCAATGCGGACCTAAAGCCAGTGCATCTCCGATAAAAGCGCCCATAATGGCACCGGCTGCACGGTCTTTTATCTTCGACGTATTCAACATAAGTTCTCCCATCTAAAAATTGAATATTTATAGATTTGTGGGAGATGCCCTTATTCTATATGATAAGGGCATCTTAGGACCTGTGATGATTTACTTGTTTTTTAACAGCAATTCTAAATTTGAGTCCGTACGCCATCTTGCTCTTAATCTTGCTCGTGCTCTTGCTCGAAATAATACTGCGAGCAAGAGCATGATTAAGAGCACGAGCAAGAAAAAAGCAGGCAGGAAAGATAATACTTTATTAAATTTAGATTTACTTGTCTTTTAATGCTTCCATGGTAATGGTGACGGTTACATCCTGCCCCACAACCCCTATTTTAAAAAACTTTCCATCTCCTACGTTATAATCCAATCGGTTTAAGGTAAATTGTGTTGCATAACCGCTGACTTCCTTTCCTTCTAAAAGAGGATGCGGTTTGGGAGGAAAATATTGAAATTCAGTTTTAATTGCTTTCGACACATCCTTAATGGTCAGCACCCCTTCTAAGGCGTAATGACCGTTGGGAAGTTTTGAAATCCTTTTTGAAACAAAAGTCATTTCAGGATATTTCTCACTATAGAAAAAGTCTGGAGAATTGAGGTGGGCATCCCTTTTTTCGTTATTGGTATCCACACTTTTAACTTGTACCGTAAAATTAAATGCTGCATTTTCGACTTGTTCGGGATCAAAAGAAACAGCTGCTTTATAGTCACTGAAGTACCCGGAGACAGTTGTCAAAATATGTTTGATCTCAAACCGTATTTCAGTGTGGTCTATGTCAGCCTGCCAGTTTTGTGCAAAGGCAATACTTCCGGAAAAAGCGAAGATGATTGCGGTGATTAATAATTTTTTTATTCTCATTGGAATTCTGTATCCTCCTAATGTTTAGGTTAATGTCTCCTGAAAAAAAGACTTTCAGTATTTTATATGAAAGAACTAAACTAACCAGTTAGTTTCTTTCATGATTTGTTGTGGCCTAACCTCGGTGAAAGACCAAGTCGGCCATGGCCGTTATTATGGAGTCCCTACTCCTTAAATGCCCAAGGGATCGCCACAAGCAAACCGGGGTTCATGTAAAGGGATAAGGATGTCCGCCTCTTTTTTTACCTGCACCATGATATCATAAGCCGCATAGGCATCCACATGGGTGCCCGGCGGGATAACGTCCATCTCCATACCCTTGATTTCCGGCGGGGGATTGTAGTTTTCTTCAATGATGCAAAAGCCGGTGATGGCCGCTTTGCCTTTAGGGGTATCAATGAAAACGGTCAAACCGCCTTTGGTGTGGACCGGCGTATGTTTAACAAAGATACCGTTAACAATAGGGCCGTCCTCCTTTACTATCTTGATTTGTCCGTTTTCCTCTACATCTTCAATAAAATCTTCCAGGTACCGGTAATCTAAGGGGTGCGGGTTGTGGATGGATTTAAGTTCTTGTTCATGCACGTAGAATATGGCGTTTTCACACTTATAGTCGTTTTCGCAATGATCGTTGTGCAGATGGGTGTGGATGACAATATCAATGTCTTCAGGTGCAAGCCCGTGTTTTTCCAAGCCCTGTTCAAAGGTATAAATTTTCCCGTTAATGGCTTTTTCCCTTTGTTCAGACTGGATGGGATTCATTTCGCCGGTGTCCACCAAGATATTTTTCTCACCGCCTTTAATTATCCAGCAGAAAATGGGAATAGTATAGGTTTCACCCTGTCCGTACTGGTAGGTCATCATGCTTTTGTCAAATACTTTTGTCCCCATGGCAACGGGGTGGATGGTATAGGTCATTGTGTTCCTCGATTATAGGGTTTGCCTCCAGGGACTCGGCGCACAATTTTTAGTATTTATCTTTTCGGAGCCCCTCAAGCACTAAATACGGATTCAATTTTTTCCGACAGTTTGGCAATATCAAAGGGTTTTAATAAAAAATCTTTGCACCCGTTGTCGATCATCTGCCGGATCTCTTTTTTCGGAGAAAGTCCGGAACAGACCAGCACCCTGATGTCCGGATTCAGATGCCGTACAACGTCATAGGTCTGGACCCCGTCCATGCCGGGCATGACGACATCTAAAATTATTAGGTCAATACCTTTGGTATCATTTTGAACTACGGATACGGCCTGGGCCCCTGCACCGGCAATCAGGACCTCGTAGCCAAGGGCTTCAAGCATCTCCTTGCAGACTTCTATTACTTCTTTTTCATCATCTACCAAAAGCACCCGACCTTTGCCCGGAATAAGGCGGGCTTTATTTTCCACAGAAGGCAGGGCATGATTTGTGTGCGTCCGGCCCTTTACAGCAGGTAGAAAAAACATGAATACACTGCCCTTGCCGGGGGAGGATTCGACTTGAAAAGTGCCCTTGTGGGCTTTGATGATCCCGTATGCTGTGGCAAGTCCCAGGCCGGTTCCCTGTCCCCGGGCCTTAGTTGTAAAAAAGGGATCAAATATGCGGGAAAGGGTCTCTTTGTCTATACCCGTACCGGTATCTGACACACAGATTCTGATATAATTTCCGGCCTGGTCAAGACCAACCTTTTGGGCCTGACGGTTATCCAAGGCCACATTTTCAGATTTTACCACAATCCGGCCGCCTTTGGGCATGGCATGCCACGCATTGACAAACAGGTTCATAAGCACTTGCTTGATCTGACTTTCATCCACCATTATGGGCCACAGAGCTTTATCCAATTCCTGATGAATGATGATATCTTTTCTGGTGCGGCCGAACATTTTGGCTGAGGTCTTAAGCAAATAATTTATATTCAGGGTGGTGGCTGCCTGGCGGCTATTCTTCCGGGAAAAATCCAGAAGTTGACGTGCCATTTCGGCTCCGTTGTGAACATACTCGTCAATGTTGGACAACCGTTTATATTCCTCTGATTCACTGTTAAACCCGATTTTAACCAGGGAGGTATACCCTTGTATACTCATAAGGATGTTATTGAAATCATGGGCAATACCGCCGGCAAGTGTACCAATGGCTTCCATTTTCTGGGCCTGGCGAAGCTGGGTCTCAAGCTGTATACGCTCGGTGACATTCCTGGCCACAGCATAAATACCTTTGAAATCATGAACAGATCCGATATCCGGCAGGGCAAGAACTGAGGCCTTTATCTCCATGAATGCAAAGGCGGAATAAGGATCATATTCGTTTTCCCCGGCCTCGGCTTTTTTAAAGCGCAGATTTAGCGCAATGCTGCAGTCAGACGATTGATCCTGAGTGGGTGGCCCGTCGGCCTGAAACAGCCGGGACAGTTTGCAGCGGTCATCCTCGTGGAGAATTGCGTCGAATGGAGTGCCTTTTAATTCCAGGGGCAAATACCCAAGTAGGTATTCAAACTGTTGGTTGGCAAAAGAGAAATAAAAGTTTTCATCCAGAGTGAAAATCAGATCTGGTGAATTGTCAATCATGTACTGATATTTTTTTTCAGAGGCCTCAAGGCGAGCGGCGTAGAGTTTTTTTTCAGCAATTAGATTTCGTTGAGAAATTCCGTTTTTAACGGTTTTAATCAGATCCGCAAATTCAAAGGGTTTTTTCAGGTAATCCCAGGCACCTTGCTTCAGAGCAGAGACCGCAGATTCTACAGAGGAGAATCCGGTCATGATGATGACAAGTATTTCGGTATCTATCTCAAACATCCTGGCCATGGCCTCATACCCATCCATATCGGGCATGGCGATATCCATCAGCACCAGATCAAATCTGTGTGCATTGAACAAGGTGACCGCCTGCAGGCCATCGTAGGCACAGAAGACACGAAACCCCTGGTTGGTAAGGATTTTGTCAATGCTGTCAACAATCCGCTTTTCATCATCAACAACAAGAATCTGTTCAGGTTTGATACTCAAACGAGTCTATACCCTATTGTATTTAGAATTGTTTTGCTGGTTCAACCGTATCCAAATATAACCTTTCTGTTGTATAGGATGAAGGCAGTTGAAATGTCAACCTGAACGCTTAAAAACCTTGACAAAAAAAAACACCCGGCGTTTATAAAGGCCGGAAAGGGATACGATATCCTATTGTCCCTAAACATGCCCAACTAATGATGGAGGAAAATATGCGTACTGATCAGCAAAATGCCCAGCCCTTAATGGCGTTGCATCCGGTGGGGGTTGTGCGAAGCCCGTTTAAAACACCCATGCTCATGGCTAAGGATTCCGGGTTGTCCCTTGAACTGCGCACGGAAAAAGTCAAGGAACATCAACGCCAGGTGAAAACAGGTATCAGCGAACTGGTCATTGATAAACAATGGGAACCGCTTTTAGACGGCGTTGAAGGGTTTTCCCATATCCTGGTGCTGTATTGGCCCCATCTGATAGATCCATCCCGGCGCAATCTTAAAAAAGTGCATCCCATGGGCAGAAAAGACCTGCCCGAACAGGGTATATTTGCAACCTGCAGCCCGGCCCGGCCCAACCCGGTACTGGTCACAGCCGTGGTTTTAAAAGAACGCAAGGGCAATGTACTCACCGTACAGGGATTAGAGGCCGTGGACGGCAGTCCCATCATTGATATCAAGCCCTATTCCCAAGGATATATGATCATTGAGGCGCTTAAAAGTCCGGACTGGATGGAACAAATTCGCAGTGAATTGGACGAGGATTAAATCTGTCCCATGCCCCTTATCGGAGAACTCATTGCACTGACCACAGTGCTGTGCTGGACCATCAGTGTTCAATTTTTTGAAGCAGCGTCCAGACGTATTGGGGCACTGGCCGTCAATATCATCCGGATTGCCTGTGCACTTACGTTTTTCAGCGCCCTTCTTTTTTTCAGGAACGGCTGGATCTTTCCTTTTGACTTCCCTGTTCATGCCTGGATATACCTCTCCCTATCCGGAATTATTGGATTTTTCATGGGCGATATTTTCCTGTTCAATGCCCTTGTGGCACTTGGTCCGCGCCTGACGCTACTCATTTTCAGCCTCAGTGCACCGGCCGCAGCCGTAATCGGATGGATTTTTTTGAAGGAGGTCTACACGCCGGGACAATGGGCCGGAATGTTTGTTACTCTGTCCGGAGTAGCCATGGTTATCTTAGAAAAACCCGGGACCCCGCCTTGGGGTAAAACCCGCAGAACTGCAAACCTGAAAGGCGTACTTTTTGGTATCGGGGCCATGCTTGGTCAGGCCATTGGATATATTTTAAGCAAAAAAGGGATGCTGGTGGATGATAAGTATTTGGATGCCTTCAGTGCCACCCAGATTCGGGCACTTGCCGCCTTTGTCTGTTTTCTTCTTTTTTTCACCCTTAGCCGCAGATGGCATGTTGTGGCATCGGGCATAAAGGATAAAAAAGCAGTGCTCATGACAGCGACAGGAGCCTTAATTGGTCCATTTGTCGGGGTTTCTCTTTCCCTTATGGTCCTTCACTATCTGACCACGGGCGTGGCATCCACCTTTTTATCCTTGACCCCTGTATGCATTATTCCTTTTTCCATCTACATGCACAAGGAATCAGTGTCCATGCGCGCCTTTGGCGGCGCTGTTGTGGCAGTTGTCGGCATCTGGCTGCTTATGGGGACCTGATTCAGGTTCAAAGAGCCCTTGGCAGCCGGATGGCCAAAGCGAAAAAATCGTAATTACACAACTTTACCATCCTTCCAGAACGGCGACATCTGCCGCAATTTGTCGATGGCCGGTATTAGGGTCTCTACGATGGTATCCATTTCCGCTTTGGTATTATAGTGGGACAATGAAAATCGAATGGAGCCGTGGGCTGATTTAAAGGGCACCTGCATGGCCATGAGCACATGGGAAGGATCCAGGGAACCCGAGGTGCAGGCAGAACCTGAAGATGCGCATATACCGGCCTGATTCATCAGCATGAGGATGGATTCGCCCTCAACGGCATCAAAACCAATGGACAAGGTGTTGGGCAGGCGGTTTTCCCTGTCCCCGTTCACGGACGTCGCTGGGATTTCATCTAAAAGCCGGGTCTCAAGGTAATCCCGGATTTCTCGAACCTGTGTATCTATCAGGGGAAGATTGGCTTTTGCGAGTTCACAGGCCTTCCCCAAAGCGATGATGGAGGCTGTGTTTTCCGTACCGCCCCTGCGGCCCTTTTCCTGGTGACCGCCAATGAGAAAAGGCGAAAACTTGATCCCTTTTCTGACATACAGCACGCCAATACCCTTGGGTGCATGGATTTTATGTCCTGACAGGGAAAGCATGTCTACCCCCGCAGCCTGAACGTCAATGGGAATTTTGCCCGCAGCCTGAACCGCATCCGTATGAAACCAGATCCCTTTTTCCTTAGCCTTTTTTGCAATTTCGTCAATGGGAAAGATCACTCCGGTTTCATTATTGGCCCACATGACAGAGACAACAGCAGTATCATCGGACATGGCCTTGTAAAGAGTATCAAGGTCAAGACGGCCCTTTTTGTCCACCGGCACAAAGGTCACCTTGTAGCCCTTTTTTTTCTGCAGGTGAAGACAAAGACTTCTGATGGCCGGGTGCTCAACTGCCGTGGTGATAATATGTTTTTTCTGCGGGAATGCGCTGAGGGCAGCGTTAATGGCAGCATTATCGCTTTCCGTGCCGCAGGCGGTAAAAATTATTTCGTTGGGGTCGGCATTAATAAGGTCCGCCACCTTTGCCCTGGCTTGTTGGACTTTCTTATTTACTGAATCTGCAAAGCCATACATAGAGGACGGGTTGCCGTAAAACTGGCCTAAATACGGCAGCATTTCGTTAATAACTTCGTCGGCCACCCGGGTGGTTGCGTTATTATCGGTGTAGATCATATCAATCCTTTTTTTCAAATCATCCGTCTGCCGCATCTGTTTCCATGGCCGCCCTGGTCTTGTGGATAATTTCTTCAATTCTTTCCAGGCATTTGCCGCAGCCGCCGCCGGCTTTAAGATAATTGGTTACATCTTCCGTGTTTTCAAGGTCATTGTTTTTAATGGAATCAATAATTTCAAGATCTGTAACATCAAAGCATTCACATACCATCTCTCCGGGTTTTTCAATAATCTGAATCCCGCGAAAATCCGCAATGGCTTTTTTAAGGGCTGACTGGCCCATGACCGAGCAGTGCATTTTTTCTTTGGGCAGCCCACCCAGGTAATCGGCAATGTCGTCATTGGTTATTTTAGCGGCCTCATCCAGAGTCATGCCCTTGATAATCTCGGTTAACGCCGAGGATGAGGCCACGGCAGACGCACAGCCAAAAGTCATAAAAGAGGCGTCTATGATTTTTTCATTCTCGTCTACCTTTAAGTACAGCTTTAGTGCATCACCGCAACTCAAAGACCCTGTTTCACCAATTCCGTTGGCTCCTTCAAGCTCTCCCACATTCCTTGGCTTCAAGAAATGTTCCATAACCTTTTCCGAATAATCCCACATATCTGCTCTCCTTTTATCCCATAATATTCATTTCTTTAATAGGATGAATTTCTTTTCAAGAAGATACTACATCGTGGTAGTTTGTCAATCAGGCCTGGAAAAATTCAAAGAACGATCCAGGCGAATTAGTGCCGGGTCTGCATCCAGATTAAAAACAACATCCCGGACAATAATTTCAACCCCCTTTAACGTGGCCTGCATCAATTTTTCTGCATATTCAGGATCAATATCAGCAGCCGGGGTAAAGTTATCGGCATCTGTGCGCTGGACAAGGAAAAACAGAACCGCCCTGTGGCCACCGGCAGCAAGGGCCACAAGTTCCTGGATATGCTTTTGTCCCCGCGTCGTAATGGCGTCCGGAAACCTTGCCACCCCGTTTTCCACCAGGGTGCAGTTTTTGATTTCCACAAAACACGGCTTTTTATTATCATCTTCCAGCATCAGGTCCAGGCGGGTGTGTTCGGATGTTTTTACTTCTGAGGTCACCCGGCTGTAACCGGAAAGCTCCGGTACCAGATCGTTTTCCACAGATGCCTTGACCAGCCGGTTGGGCACTAGCGTATTAATACCGATGACAGTGCCGTCAATCCGGGTAAGTTCCCAGGTGTATTTAAGTTTTCGTTTCGGGTTGGTGCTTTGTGAGATCCACGCCTCGCTACCCGGCCGGGCACAGCCTTTCATAGATCCTGAGTTGGGGCAGTGGGCCGTGACCACCTCACCGTTTTTCAGTTCAATATCAGCCAGGAAGCGTTTATATCGTTTTAAAAGTTTACCCTTGATTAAGGGGGGCAGTTCATACCCTTTATACATGATAATTATCGTCCTTTAAAAACCGTTTTAGTTCAGACATATCAAGCCCGTCACGGATGCCGAACCGGGTCAGACAGAAATCATATTTCACCGGATCCTCAGGGCATATCCGCTTGAAGCCTTGGGTAATCTGGGCGGCACAGACCCCGTCGGCACTGCGGCGTTTTGTAAATCCAAGCATATGGCCGATTTTAAACATGTGCGCATCCACAGGACAGGTCAGCGCTGCGGCCGGGACATTGGACCAGCCTCCCGGATCAACCTGATCTTTGCGCACCATCCATCTTAGAAACAGGTGACTGCGCTTGCAGGCAGACGCCTTTCCGGGATCAGCCAGGAGATGCCCGGCACCCCCTTCCCGTACAACCCGTGTTCTGATCCGGGCAAGTCCTTCATACAAATCTGTCCCACCCGTCTGATCCACAGTAAAACAGGCGGCCAGGGATCCGTAATCGGCAAGAACCGCCTGAAGCCCCATGATCAGGGCGCTTAAGTGATCCCCTGTGGCGAACCTGTATTTAAAGTTTTGGAACATGCCGGCGATGCTTTCCGGATCGGCATTCATTACAAACCTGCGAAGGTCAGGTCCCATTTTTTCAAGCACAGCCGACACAGCTTGCATGATCATGGCCACCCGGCCATATGCCAGACTCGAGGCAATGATTCCTGCGATTTCCCTGTCCCGGACATCCGGATAGTTGTAAAGAAACAGCAATGGATCAGGATCAACATACTGTTTTTGGTTGTATACCGAATAAAGTTGGTCCAGCTTTGATTTTAGTTTTCGTACGCCAATCTTCATGTCAAGATGTTAAGCAAAATATGGGCCAATTGATGTAATGAGAAAGATTGGGAAAATGAATTGTAATATTAAATCAATATATTGTGGAGTTTTAAATATAAAACTTATTTGTCTCCAATAAAAAAAGGACGAAATTGAGATTCAGGTAACTGATATGCTGCTTTAATCTGTTCGATAATTTGGTTTTGCGATTCAGGTAGTTTGCCGTGTACATCAATATAATTTGTGTAATGATCGCTGGCTAAATACGAAGTCACTTTTAACTGTCGGACTAACCGTTCGGTTTCTTTTAAAACACCATGCGGTCCCAGCATTTTAAATTTGCCGGACTCAACTTCATCCAAAATTGGTGTGTTGATTTTCGGCACAAAAGTTCTAAGCCTGATAAAGTCAGGATTAATCCGGTTGAGCGCATTTGCCGTTGAGTCTGCATGCGAATCAGTTAAAACCACGCCTCCCAACCCCAATACAACATAGAGACTTAGCTCTATTCCCGCGGCAACGACCCATTGACCTGCCTCGATCTGACGTTTGGCATCTACTCCTTTTTTCACATAGCGCAGAACATCATCATTGCCGGATTCAAGACCAACATGGATACGATTTAACCCGGCATCTGCCAATTGTTTTAGACCACGTCGTCCTTTTTTATGGATATATTGGGACGAGCCGTAGACAGTTATACGTTCTAAATCAGGAAAAATTTTGCGAGCATAAATACAGATTGCAGCCAAGTCATCTGTTTTCATCGCAATGGTATTTCCTGCCGGGAAAAACAGCGTTCTGACATTAGGTCCATAACTCTTGGATGCAGAATCTATATCTTCCATAATTTCTTGAACAGGTCTGATCCTGAAGCGTGGACCATTTTTATAAATCGTACAAAAAGTGCATTTATTGTGAGGGCATCCGACCGTGGCTTGTACTAAAAGTGAATCCGCTTCACTGGGTGGACGATATATGGGACCTTCATATCTCATGCTGTTTTTTTGACATTTTACCAGAGAAATTACAACAGTGAAATTATAATGATCCTATTTCATTAATTGTTACTCAATTTTTCTATTCTTTCTTCCTCTTCTTTACAAGAGATGCATTTGGTTGTGACAGGTCTTGCTTTAAGTCTGAGTATGGAAATATCTTCACCGCAAGATTCACAGATACCATAAGAACCGATTTCAATCCGTTCCAAAGCTTGGTGGATTTTTTGAATCAACAGACTTTCTCTTGATCTGATCTTTAATTTTAAAGACTGGTCAGTGTCTGCTGAAGCCCTGTCCATTGATTCTGATTGCTGACTGCTTTGGAATGACCTTTCCGACATCACATGGTCCGCATGGTGCAGACAGTCATCAATCTGACGGTTCAAAATAGTTTTAAAAAATTCAATTTGCTTTTTATTCATAATCCTCACTTAAATTAATTGTTACCGCCGATGTTCACAGCTTATATTATAGAGCCTGTCTGACGAAAGAGCTTCCAGTGCCAAAGATAAAAAATTGAGACAAGCTCAACTTTCTTTGCCGCGACCGATTGCGGTTGCTTTTTTATTCATAAGTGTTCAATTATACCAACCATCACCTTTTTTAAAAAACCATTTCTTCTTTAAATGTGAGATTGTCTTTTTCCGGGAAAATTCTCACCAGAAATAGATGCATATCCTTACAGCCGAAATTTTGATAGTACAAAAACATGTTGTCGTCATTGGGGTGATTGGAGGAAGATAAGGTCCCGCACAAAAATTGTGTAAAGGAGCGGCCATGATAAAGATCCGTGGTTTTCATCAATTCCATCTCATGGGTATGACCACAAAAAACATTCTCTATCTTGTGCTGATGCACAAAGTCGATCAAGAGGGATGAGTTTCTTAACGGGCACTCGTCTGTTCCCAGAATGGAATAATGGGTCAGCAAAATAGGCAGATCATATTCTACCTGCCTGATCTCTTTTGAGACGGCTTTCAAAATTTCTTCTTCAACATACCCCTCATCACTATAGAGTTCATTTGTATCTATGCTGATAATCAGAACCGTTAGATTTTTTACCGAAATACGTTTGATAAAATTTATATCGGTAAAGTTATCGCGGACTCTGGTTATGTCCCGGTTTAAGAATAGATGTTTCTTTTTGGACGGTACCATCTCGGGAATATAAATGATGTCCGGTTTGTAAATGTACTTTCGGAACAGTTCATGGGAGCGCATGTTTCTTTTATCGTGATTCCCGATAACTGAAATTTTAGTTTTGCATGTAATTGATTTTAAAAAACGACCGGCTTTGGCATACTCATCCTCCAGGCCGTCGGTAGTGCTGTCTCCGGTATTGATGACAATATCGGCATCATATGAATTAAGTTTTTTCAAAAGAATCTTATCATTCCCATCCCAGTGGCGAGGACCAAAATGCAGATCAGAAATATGAAGGATGTTCATAAAGGACTCCTTGTAAAAAACGCAAGTATTTTAAATTCAGTCAAAACCTTGATCTTTGAAAAAGGTATTGTCAAGGGGTAATCAGATTGTAACAATTGTCCGGAAATCAGGGCGGACCACTGTCTATATCACACAAATTTTGACAAATCACCATGACCTATCTATTCTGTGGTGACATTGCAATATAAGGGCTATAAAAATGCAGCATTCGTTTTTGGACATATTTAATGACATTTTAGGGGCGGTACGCGAACCACTCGTATTACTTGATTCTGATCTAAAAGTTGTCAATGCCAATCAATCTTTTTACACAATGTTCCGTGTCAAGCCTCTTGAGACTGAAGGCGTGGTGATTTACGATCTTGGCAACCGGCAGTGGAACATTCCAAAACTTCGGGAACTGCTCGAGGATATCCTCCCTCATAACAGCGTATTTAATGATTTTGAAGTGGTACATGAGTTTGAAACCATCGGGCCCAAAATAATGCATCTGAATGCCAGGAGAATCCATAGCGAAACAGATCATAGAGAATTAATTTTGCTGGCAATTGAAGATGTTACCGAGCGGGAGCATCACAAAAGAAACCTTGAGGATATCGTTGAAATCCGGACGGCTGAGCTTGTCCGGGCCAAACAAACGGCTGAAAAAGAAAAGCAGGTTGCAGAATCCGCCCTTTTAGAAATTAAAAAACTGAAAAATAAGCTGGCAGAAGAACGGGCATACCTGAAAGAGGAAATCAAGCTCGAACACGACCATGAGAATATTATCGGGCAAAGTGATGGGCTCAAGTATGTACTCTATAAAATCGAACAGATTGCCGACAGCAACACAATCGTATTGATTCTGGGTGAAACCGGAACCGGCAAGGAGCTTGTGGCCCGGGCCATTCACGGCTATGGTAATCGAAAAAACAAAGCCCTGGTAAAAGTTAATTGTGCGGCACTTCCCTCAAGTTTGATCGAAAGTGAATTGTTTGGTCATGAAAAAGGCGCGTTCACCGGCTCTACAGGCTTACAACTGGGACGATTTGAAACGGCCAATGGGGGCACTCTTTTCCTGGATGAAATCGGAGAACTTCCTTTGGAATTACAATCCAAACTACTTCGTGTTATCCAGGACGGTGAATTTGAACGACTGGGAAGTTCGAAAACCATCAAAGTAGATACCCGGATTATAGCCGCCACGAACCGTAACCTGGAAGAAGAAACCCAAAAAGGACGGTTCCGGGATGATCTGTGGTACCGGATGAATGTATTTCCGATCACAATGCCGCCTCTTCGGGACCGGATAGACGATATCCCCCTTCTGGTTGATTTTTATGTTAAGAAAATTTCCAGAAGATTTGGGAGAGACATTAAAATGGTCCCCCGGAACGTGATGAATGCGTTACAAAATTATCATTGGCCGGGAAATATACGGGAATTGGAGAATGTTCTTGAACGTTCGATCATTAACTCGTCTGGCCCAAAGCTTCGTCTGGCTGACGATCTTTCCAAACCTTATAAACGATTAGGAAAAAATAATAAAACCCTGGATGCTGTCCAAAGAGATTATATCATCCGGGTACTCAACCAGACTTGCTGGAAAGTCAGTGGGAAAAACAGCGCTGCCCAGATTCTAGGTCTGAACCGAAGCACCCTGCGTGCCCGTATGCGCAAACTTAACATCATTAAACCATAATCGTCTGTTCCCCACCCGGATGAAAGCCTCCCAACCACGCTTTTGTCGTCTATCCCCACTTTTTCCTACAACCCATGAAGCAAGGGGTCACATATGGCCGTTTGCACAAATATGACCTTTTCCCCTTTGTGTTAAAGGCGACAATTTTTATTGTTATTGGATTTTAATTAAAATAAATCAAATAGTTAAATTTATATTTGGTCTTGCGGCAACAGTGGTCTCATGATTGCTCTATAAACAATATTGCCGTGACGCCGGACAATAGAAAGAAAGGTATTACATGAAAGGTCCTCTGCCGGAAAAAGAGTGATTTTTTTTAAATCCGGGTTAAACAGACATTGTTTTTACCCACCTTGCAAATCAATGTATTACCGTAACACGGCTTCTCCATTTGCAGGAATAATTTGTGACAACAACCGGCAACGCTTTCATCTATATTGAAGATCGCAGACTTAAATCAAAATGAACTGAGAATCGTCATGTTACATAAAGGGTCATATATGACCGTCTTGTGGAATTTAAACCTGAAACGAAAAAAGGAGCCTGAATGGCTGACAAGGGAAAAAGGGACAAAGGTAAACGTGAAGTACAGAAAAAAAGCAAACTTACACCTAAGGAGAAGCGGAAACAAAAAAAGAATAAATAGTTTTCTTTGAAATTACGAACGATTTAAATCATTAGCTAAATTTTATACGAGGTGATCTCAATGATCGCTGTCCGAATTACTTTAGACGTATTGCCGGAAAAGCAACTGGAACTTATCCAGACCCTTTTTACGCTGATCAAACCCGTGGGCAAAGAACATGGCTGCAAAATTTATAAAGTTTATCGTGATATCAAGGATGAAAACAACTTTTGCCTGTTCGAAGAATGGGAGACCCGTGAAGATCTCGAGCAGCACATAAAAACCCTTCGGTTCAAAGTATTGCTGGGCACCAAAACACTTTTACGCAAACCGCCGGAAATCAGGATTTATACCGTCAGCAAAACCCAGGGAATGGAAGCTGTCATGGCCATAAGAACCAAAGAAATCCTATAAAACAGACATCCGGATTCGTTTATTTTTTTAACATAAATAGTCATCATAGGGAGATTTATGACAAAACCAAAGCCGTATTATCATAAAAAACGTATCACAACAGCCCTGCTTCTTGCCGCCGGTATGGGGTCACGCCTTTCGCCTTTGACCCAAAGCGCGCCGAAATGCCTTACAATGGTGAATGAAACCTGCATATTGGACCGACTGATCACCAGCCTGAATTCTCATGGTTTCAAACGCCTTGTTGTGGTAACAGGGCATCTGGAAGACAGCATCCGCAATTTTCTGGAGGACCGAGCAGGTAGCCTTGTCATTGAGTATGTTTTCAGTCCTCGTTACAAAACTACCAATAATATTTATTCTTTGTGGATGGCCAGAAATCTTATTAATGAACCGTTTCTCCTGATTGAGAGCGATCTTGTTTTTGATCCGTCCCTGTTAAAGGAAATGGTTTATCCTGACAGGATAGCTGTTGGGAGTATAAAACCCTGGTTGAACGGCTCCACGGTCACTGTAAATCAATCCCGTCGGGTTGATGCATTTCATAGTAACACCTCCGAGACCCCGCTCCGGACAAAGTATAAAACCGTGAATATCTACAGTTTTTCCCTTTCCTCCTGGCGCCAGGTTGTTAAAGTTTTAAACGCGTATATTCGTGCCGGAAGAGTCAATGACTATTATGAGGTTATATTTCGTGAAATGGTGGCGCAAAAAAGCCTGTCTCTTAAGGCAATCTCCTTTGACGGCAAGCCCTGGTATGAAATAGACACCCTGGAAGACCTTGCATCGGCCGAACGGCTGTTCCCTTCAAGATTCAGTGAGAATTTGCTCTTTTATAACATTGATCAAAACGCTGATACCCATCAGGGGAATTCAAATTGGGGGTTGAAAGGACAGGGTCATGCCATTGCGTGAATATCATAATCAAGCGGAAAAATATGAATATATTTCAAACCAACATGGTGGATATTACCGACACGACTTCATAGATCATGCATATCTGTATAATCTATATTTCCCACCGGAAGAGGTATTTGATCGTTTTAAGAATAAGATCCATGACCTGGTGTTGAACTATCCTGTTGCCCAGAATGTCCTTGCCTCACTTGTGGGAAGAATCATCAATCAAAAAGCGGAGCATATTGTTGTCGGCAATGGTGCGGCAGAGCTTATTAAAATCGTCTCGGGGCAACTTTCCCAAAAGCTCATTGTTCCCGTACCGTCATTTAATGAATATGCCAATGCCGCACCCAAGGGACATGTCATAGAATTCCCGCTTGAATTTCATTCCTTTGAACTGGATGTAGAAAAATTTGCAGCGCATGCCATTAAGGAAAAAGCGGATATTGCAGTCGTTGTATCTCCGAACAACCCGACTTCAATGGCGATCCCAAAGTTTGATCTGATCTTCCTGGCAAAAAAATTAGGACGCCATAATTGCCGGTTAATTATTGATGAATCTTTTATTGACTTTGCACAGGATCCGCATCAATTGACCATGGAGCCTGAAATTGAGCGGTATCCCAATGTCGCCATTTTCAAAAGTATGAGCAAGGCCTACGGAATATGCGGTCTTCGCATCGGATATCTTCTGACCGCAAACACAGAATTGGCCCATGGGGTCCGTCAGGGTGTCCACATCTGGAATATTAATGGCTTTGCTGAAGAATTTTTAAGAATTCTGCCGGATTTTAGTGATGATTTTATTAAGAGCTGTAACCGGGTTAAACAAGACCGGGGAAAGCTTTATTCAGATCTGAAAAGCCTGCTGGGGGGAACCATTTATGCCCCGGATGCCAATTTTATCTTTTGTCGCCTGCCCGATGGCGGCCCTGACGGTCCAGAGGTCACGAAAAGATTATTCATTGAGCATAACATGTACATTAAGCACTGTGCCGGGAAAACCATGCCGGAGGCGGACCGGTTTATCCGCATTGCCGCCCGGACAAATAAAGAAAATTCCGATCTGGTGGATGCTCTGGTCTCCATCCTTGGTTATAAAAAATTATAAAGAGCACATAATGAATACCTCTAAAAATGACCGGCATCAGGCCGGAATGCTTTTTTTTGCCACGGATCTTCCCAATATCTGTTCGCTGACAGGACTCTTATGCGCACTTCTTGGGATTTATTATGCAATTTTACAAAACTTTCAAGCCGCAGTCATTGGTATGATGTGGGCGGTTTTATTTGACTGGGCCGACGGTATCATTGCCCGGAACATGAAAAATAGGACGGATAAGCAAAAGGAATTCGGGGGGCAGCTCGATTCGTTGATCGATATGGTAAGCTTTGGTATCTGCCCGGCTGTTTTCCTGTTGAGTTACGCAGAGTTCAGTCCATGGTTTCTTCCGGGTGCCTTTGTAATCGTCGGGGCTGCTGCCATCCGTTTGAGCTATTTTAATGTATTTGGCCTTGTCGATGGGTCAACGTACAGGGGCCTTGCCCTTGATAACAATATCATTATTCTGGCCTTTATTTTCCTTCTTGAAGGCGTTTTTGACTCAGGGGTATTTTCAGGCTTCCTTTATGCTTTGTTCCTGGTCATGGCCGCCTTTAACTTGGCGCCGATTCATACCCCCAAATTTGCCGGAAAATGGTTTTATATTCTCACGGCATACACCATTGTATTAACGCTTGTTTACGGGGGGATCATATGGAGTCGGTCCTGACAACGGCGCTTCTGAATGCCTGGGTGATGCACAGCAAACCCTTCTGGTCGTTCATTATGCAGGGATGATATTTGCCTTGACACGATTTCAGGCTGGGCCATAGTATAGGCAATTTTATTATTACTTCAGCCCAAAAAGGAGGCGGAATGCTTCAGGATAAAAAAATCGGTTTCATTGGAAGCGGCAACATGGGGGAAGCCCTGGTCAGCGGGCTTGTGATGTCCAAGGCAGCTAAACCCGAGAATATCATCTGTTCGGATATTTTTCCCGAGACACTCAAGGAAATTCATGAAAAATACGGGGTGTTAACCACAACCAGCAATATTGAAGTCTGTGAAAAATCAGAAATTATCATCTACGCCACCAAACCCCAGATTCTGGGTTCCGTACTCAAGGAGACGGCACCGGCCCTGGACAAATCCAAGCTTGTGATTTCCATTGCTGCGGGCGTGCCTTTGGCTGCCATTGCCGCAGGCCTTAAAAAGGAGCTGCGCCTGATCAGATCCATGCCCAATATCTGTGCATTTGTCAAAGAGAGCGCCACAGCGATATGTTCGGGGCAGTTTGTCCAAGAGGGCGATGTGGAAATGGCCCGAGCGGTTTTTGATTCCGTGGGGAAAACCGTATTTATTCAGGAAAACATACTCATGGATGCGTTTACCGGCTTAAGCGGATCCGGTCCGGCCTATATTTTCACCATTGTGGATGCCATGGCTGATGCCGGAGTAAAAATGGGGCTGTCTAGGAAAGATTCCCTGTTTTTGTCCACCCAGACCGTGTTGGGTGCGGCACGCCTGCTTCTTGAAAGCCAGGAACACCCGGGCCAGCTCAAAGACAGGGTAGCCTCTCCAGGGGGGACTGCCATTGCCGGTATCCATACCTTAGAACAGGGCGGGCTTCGCACGACTCTGATCAATGCAGTTGAATCCGCTACCAAACGCTCCATGGAATTGGGGGATATGATGGTGAAGGAATTTATCAAGAACGCGGAGAATTAATTAAAAAGGAACCGGAGGATGGATTCTGGATTCCATCCTCCGGTTCCGGATAAAAGTAACTTAAGTTCGGTGACTATATGAAGATGGCGGGCTAAGCATCAAGTTCTTTTTTAATCCAATCCCTGACTTTTCCTTCCACTGCGTAAACCCCTTTATACTTGCCGATACCCTTCATAAAGTCTGAAACAACATCATTGGGTAGATCAAAACTGCCAAGTTCTTCAGAATCAAACCCCTTTCTTCTGACAAGGGTCAGAATGGGTTTTTTCTTCCAGGTGTTGATAACAAAATAAACGGTTTCATTGCTGTTATCCCTGGAGTTGTAATATCTCTGTGAACGCAAGGGTCCCCATTCTAAATGCAGAGCAATGGCTTCTTCAGGGGTCATTTCCCAGTCAACGGAATTTATCAGGTTATAATTATTCTTAATGTCTTTGAGTCTCATAAAGAAGCCTCCTTTTTTGGGTGGTTAATCTTCAGCTATAAATAGTTTAAAAGCAAACCTTGTGCCAAGTCTCAAGTGTAATAGAATATGGTATATGATAACAAGTAGTTATAAAAAAACCAACCAAACAAATTAAATATGGAATGCGTAGTGAGACAACTATGAGACAGTATATTGGATACAAATATGTCTCTAATATGCTGTCTAATTAATTTAAACAGGCTTTTAATGTCCGCCCATGAGTGCCGCACCGGCTAACCGGGCCTGCTGCTGCAACATGACATCGGCCAGCACAAGGGCGGCCATGCTTTCTACAATGGGTACAGCCCTGGCCACCACACAAGGGTCATGCCTGCCCTTGGCCGCAAGTGTGGTCTGTCGGCCCTGAAAATCCACAGTTTCCTGGGCAAGTCCGATGGTGGCCGTGGGTTTAAATGCCACTCGGCACACAATGGGTTCGCCGTTGGAAATTCCGCCTTGGATGCCGCCGCTGAAATTGGTTGTGGTCCCAAGCCGTCCGTCTTTGAAAATAAAAGGATCATTATGTTCGGAACCGCGCATTTCAACGCCTGCAAACCCCGACCCGATTTCAAACCCCTTGGTGGCGGGAATGGAAAGCATGGCATGAGCCAAAAGTGCCTCAAGTTTGTCAAACACAGGTTCGCCAAGGCCGGCCGGCACATTGGTACAGATGCATGAAACAACACCACCAACGGAGTCCTTTTCTTTTTTCGCCTGGAGAACAGCCGCTTCCATGGCTTTTGCCGCATCCGTATCCGGACAACGGATCATGTTGGCATCCACCATGGCCCGGGTAAGATTTGAGTCATCTATTGCCGGTGCTTTGATCTGCCCCACCTGGCTAACCCAGGCAACAATATTAATACCCAGTGCGGTGTTAAGCATCTTTTCGGCAATGGCCCCGGCACAGACCCGGCCAATGGTTTCCCGGGCTGAAGAGCGGCCGCCGCCGGACGAGGCCCGGATTCCATATTTTGATTGGTAGGTATAATCCGCATGGGAGGGCCTTGGGATATCTGCCATGGATTTATAATCGCCTGGGCGTTGATCTTTATTTGGTACAAACAAGCTGATGGGTGTGCCAAGGGTAAGGCCGCGTTCCGTGCCGGACTGGATGGCCACCTGGTCCGACTCCTGCCTGTCCGTTGACACGGCACTCTGGCCCGGGCGCCTGCGGTCGAGCTGACACTGGATATCGGCTTCAGCCAGAGGCATGCCGGGCAGACACCCGTCCACAACCACCCCGACCCCGGGACAGTGGGATTCACCAAAGGTTGAAACACGAAACAATTTTCCAAATGAACTTGACATGGGTTTTTCCTTATATGTTCTGTTTTAGTAAACCTGATCCTGGGAATCAATATACTTTTTAACCGTTCGCCGGTCCAGTCCGGCAATGCGGGCAACGGCCTCATAGGTACCGTGCTTTTCATACAAGCGTGTGCAATAGTGGATAAGCAGGTCCTGGGCACTGAGACGGCCTTCTTGAATCTGACGGGTTAAAGAATCGGCTTTGGACTCGGGTGCCGGCGCCTCATTTGTTTCATAGGCATTGCGCAGAATAACGCGCCTGACACATTGTTCCAGTTCCCGTACATTGCCCGGCCATGGGTATGAAAGGGTTAGCCTGGATTCAATGTATTCAAGTACACGGGAGACGATTTCCGGTGAAGGTTGGCCCACAATACGGGTCACCGTGTGTGCCAGCAAATCTGGGAGTTCCTCGGGATCCTGGGCAATTCTTTTGTGCAGGGGTGGCACTGTGATGATATCGGAACACAGGCGATAGTAAAAATCATCCCTGAATATGTTTTTTTCCCGAATCTCCCGGATGCTGCGGTTTGTGGCGGCAATGATCCTGCCGTGAAAACGGTGTTTTTCATCGCTTCCCACGGGGGAATAGACTCGATCCTGGAGCACATTAAGCAGTTTTATTTGCACATGGGTGGAGAGCTCGCCGATTTCATCCAGAAGAATGGAGCCATTGGGGCTGCACCGGCTGAATACCCCTTTATGGTCCTTGACAGCCCCTGTAAATGCGCCGCGCATATGGCCGAACAGTTCAGATTCAATGATGGTTTCAGAAAATTGGCTGATATTGAGCGTGGTAAAAGTATTCACAAAATTATGGGTGAACTTGTTTTCTTTTTCATCAAAGGGGATATAGCCGGAGCGCCCCATGGCCAGGGCCGCGGTTCCCTTGCCCGTGCCGGTTTCACCAAACAGCAGGGTGGAAAAATTTTCCATGCGGTTCCATAGATACTGGTCATACATAAGGATGTCATGGGTGAACACGTTCTGCCACAGGTCCCGCCGCAGTTGCTGCATACAGCGGCTGCGCCCCACCAGATGCCGGAAAATAAAATAATAGGCCCGGCGAAACTGATACGCCAGTGCAGTGAAGTGTATGCTCTCCTCAATACTGAAGCCCCAGCCGCGCAAAAGACTCAGGGCCTCCGGCGCAAAATGTGCGTCCAGGGACTCTTCAGCATGATCAAGCTGGCGTGTGATCAGGGTGTCGATCTCTTTTCTGAACAGATGGAAAAAGTGAAAAAGCAATGCAGACCGTAAATAATACCTTGCCTCGCCCTTAAAAGAAGACAGATTGATCCTGCCGCGCTTTTTCACCTGCGCCAGACGATGCCCCACGGCCTGACATGCCTTCAGTACTCTGATTTCTTTGGGGCTGTCCGGTGAAACGCCTGCAATTTCAGATTCCCGCAAAACCCGCTCCCTGCCAAAGGGGTTGGCAGCACCTGCGTAATGAACGCATTTAAAAAAATCCAGTTCTTCGGGTAGAAAATCAGTTACTTCTTTCATATTCCGATCCGACGGTTAAGTTGCTGTTCATTTATTGTATGACATGGATACATTTTTTGCACAATAATTTATAATTCAAATTTTATTCTCAGATCAAAAAAATTTATTTTCATTATATATTCAGAATGTTGTCATGCTGTCAAAGAAGCGTGGCACATTTTTTGTTTACAATTGCCGGAGAAAACCGAAAAACAACAAGGAGAAGTTCTGTGCTTAATAGAATACTGACCACCCGCCTGCCTCTGCTGGCGTATCATCCCCCCAAAACATATGACCTTGATTTTTTTAAAAATATTTGGCTGGCCGGTGCCATGCCTGTTCTGGATACTGAATTCATAGGCACGTCAGAGCTTTCTGACCTGCTTCGGCAACTTAAAAATCAAAATCTGCGCCACGGTATCCGTATTTATGCGGAGGATGAAGATATATGGGACTATTTTAATCAGCACCCGGCAGATCTGCCCGAATGTGTCATTGTCGCCTATCATGATCCGGATTCACTCATCAAGCGGCAAGGGGTAAACGCTGAGATTCTGATGATGGAAATTTATGAACCCGGACTTGAAACCATCCTGAAAGGCATCAATCCCCATGGGATAGTTTTAAAAGGCAGGGAAGCCGGGGGCAGGACTTCTTCTACGTCAAGCTTCATGCTAAGTCAGTATTATGCACAAAAAAGTGACCTTCCATACTTTGTCCATGGCGGCGTGGGGTTTCACACGGCACCAGGTTTTTTTGCAGCCGGGGCTGCAGGTCTGGTTCTGGATGCCCAGCTTTATTTAGCTGAAGACTCACCGGTTTCCGGGACGTTTAAAGCGGCCCTTGGAAAAATGGAAGAGACCGACACTGTCATTTTGGACGGTGACGGCAACACACAACACCGGGTGTTTGCCAAACCCGGAACAAAGATCGTCCAGGACCTGATCAAAAAAATCAGCAGAAAAAAAGCAGATGGACAGAATCTGGATTTCATTGAAACTGAAATTGAACAAAACATGGCATCCCTGGGTCAGGATCATGACTCACCCATGCAATCCCTGTTCTATCTTGGCCAGGACGCAGCCTTTGCCCGACATTTTGTAAAGCGCGGCAGCGGGATAGCACAAATGATCCGGGCTCTGTTCACTTCTGTGGGAAATGCCTTGAACGCTGTGGAGCAGTTTGATCCTTTAACAGAACACACATCCCTGGCAAAAGAGCACGGCACCCGTTTTCCCATTACCCAGGGGCCCATGGCCAACATTTCCGACAACAAAGAATTTGCCAAGGCCGTTTACGATAACGGTGGTTTGCCCTTTTTTGCTTTAGGCAGTCTTCCCATCGAGATTGCAGACACAATTCTGCCGGAAAAATCAGATGATCTGCCCGCATTTGGTGCCGGCATGATCGGTATCAAAGCCTTTAACCCCACCCTGGATCATCACCTGGAACTGATCAAGACCAAACAAACACCTTTTGCACTTTTTGCCGGTGGTATCCCGTCCCAGATCAATGAATTGGAAGCCTGCGGCACCCGGGCATATCTTCATACCCCCATGCCCGGCGTCCTGAAAAACGCATTTGAAAAAGGGACAAGGCGATTTATCCTGGAAGGCAATGAAGCCGGCGGTCATATTGGCAGCATGACCAGTTCGGTGCTGTGGGAAGTGAGTATTGAAACCCTGTTGGATCTGCCTTCGGATCAACGGCCGGATGTGAGCGTCCTGTTTGCCGGGGGCATTATCAGCGCTGCCGGGTCACATTTTATATCAGCCATGACAGCGCTTCTGGCAAAAGAAGGGGTAAAGATCGGCATTCAACTGGGCACCGCGTACCTGTTCACAAAGGAGATTGTTGAAACAGGCGCCATAACACCCGTCTACCAGCAGGTGGTTCAGGAACACAACTGTACCACTATCATCGGTTCCACCGTGGGGCTTGCCTGCCGTACAGCCGACACTTGTTTTGCCGGCCAGATCATGAAAAATGAGCATTGCCGCCTGGCAGATGACGCCATGAACTTAGGCCTGCGCAAAAGCGCCTTTGAAAAGGATAATTTAGGTTCACTTCTCATCGGCGCCAAAGGCAAGACGCCTGATTTCAGCCATGAAAACGATGGCCAGTGGATTTTATACACCGATAAAGAGCAGTTATCAAACGGCAATTTCATGACCGGTGAAGGCCTTCTTTTTTTTGAAAATCAGACCACCATCGCCCAAATTCATGAGGAGCTGTTCCAGCAAAAGGATGCGCTTATTGCCCGGCTCAACGCACTTGAAGTCCTAACCTCTGCCGACGGTCAGATCAATGATGACATTGCCGTGATAGGTATGGGGTGCGTGTTTCCTGACGCCCATGACACAGACACCTTCTGGCAGAATATTATTAATAAAAAATACAGTATTGACAAGGTACCTGACAGTCGCTGGGAAAATTCCCTTTACTATGATCCTGATCCAAAGGCTGTAGACAAGTCCTATACGCAGATTGCAGGCTTGGTAAATGATTTTGAATTTGACAATGAACGGTTCGGGTATACACCGGCCAAGGCATCCAAATTGTCCCGCAGCCAGCAGATGCTGCTGCATGCCGCTTACCAGGCAGTGGAAAACGCAAATCTTTTAACCGATGACAACCGGATTGCAGAAAAATGCCGGCAGCGCACGGGCGTTATTGTGGCCACCTGCCTTGGCAATGAAATGGCATCGGATCTGCATTTTAAATATTTTTTCCCCGAGGTTAAAAAATATCTGCGCAATACGCCTGAATTCAATGCCCTGTCCGAATCGGAACAAAATAAGATCATTGACCAGTTACGCATAAACATGTCCCAGGGTTCGGTTTACGAACCTGTGCACGGTGTCACCTTGAACATGGAATCGGCCCGCATTGCACATCATTTAGGCGTCTTCGGCACCAATTATGTGGTGGATGCCGCATGTGCCACAGCCCTTTCCGCCATTGACTGCGGGATTCATGAACTTTTAAGCGGAACCCATGACATGGTGATTGCGGGTGGTATCAATACCAACATGACACCGGAATCATTCGTGGGGTTCTGCAAAATGGGCACCCTGTCCCCCACTGGATCATTTCCCTTTGATGAACGGGCTGACGGGTTTGTACTGGGCGAAGGGTCAGGTGTCCTAATTCTGAAGCGCCTTAAGGACGCCATCCGGGAAAAAGATTCCATCCTTGGTGTCATCAAGGGCATTGCCTCATCTTCCGACGGAAAAGGCAAGGGCATTGCAGCACCGGATAAAGATGGGCAGATGCTCGCATTTAAGCGCTGTCATGAAAAGGTAAAGTCAGAATTTTCTCCCGGGATGGTGCAGTTTATCGAAGCCCACGGAACCGGTACAACGGTGGGGGATGCCGTGGAGATGGATACCCTGCGTCAGGTGTATGACCAAGGCTCTCCCATTGGTGTATCAACCATTAAATCCCAGATTGGTCATTTACTCGGGGCTGCCGGCATGGCCGGCATGATAAAAACATTGCTGGCCTTAAACCATAAGACACTGCCCCCCAACGGCACATTTGAAAAAATATCTTCGAAAATTGATATGGCAGACTCCTCCCTGTTTGTCCTGAATGAGTCTAAACCCTGGGAGGCGCCGGCCAATGGCCCGCGCATGGCAGCGGTGAGTGCCTATGGATTCGGGGGCATTAACTTCCATGCCGTGGTCAGCGAGTTTAACGAGACTGACACAACACTTCCCCGTAAGATTTTTGCAGATCTTGACCATGATCCCAATGACGACAGGATCGTTTTTTCCGGTATAGGTGTTGTCTTGCCAAAGGCTAGAAACAAAGACGCATTCTGGGATGCCATGGTTTCCGGGAAAAAGGCTTACCATCCCATGCCGTCCGAGCGCTTAGCCAATGAGTGCTATGCCGAAGAGAACGAAAATTCGGGCTTTCGCCTGCCCATGATGAATAACGGCATTGTTGACAATTTCATGCTGGACCCGAAAACTTTTAAGATTCCGCCTTCAGCCATGACATATATGGACAGGGCCCAGTTGTTCGGCCTGGATGCAGCAGGCCAGGCCCTTGAACAGGCCGGCCTCAAGGACAAACTGACCACCGGCAATAAAATCGGCGTCATCCTGGGTACAATTTCCGGAACCCGGAACGTTGAATCTATTATCCGCACCCGTATTCCGCTGCTCCAGCGCATGATTCAGTCCATCCCGGAGGTGGATGAAAATACCCTTTCAGCCATTTCAAGCCACGTGGGAGATCTTTTAAGCAAAAGGTATCCTGCCATGACCGGGGACAGCATACCCGGAATGCTGTCAAACATTGTGTCTGCACGCATCTCCAAACATTATAATGTTCAGGGCACCAATTTTGTGCTGGATGCCTCATGTGCTTCCGCTACCATGGCCTTGGATGTGGCCGTTAAAAATCTGCGTGCCGGCGACCTGGATGCCGTGGTCACCGGCGGTGTGGACACCAACCTGTATCCGGGGGTACTGCTGGCATTTAAACGCTTAGGCATTCTGGCGGAAACCGAACCCAGCCTGTTTGATAATAACGCCAATGGCTATGTCATGGGCGAAGGTGCGGCCTGCCTGGTTGTAACCACCTATAAATATGCAAAACAGAACGATATGCCTATTCTGGGTGAATTAAAATGCCTGAACCTGGCGGCAAGCGCGCCTGAGCATTTGCTGTCTCCTTCTGAAAATAAATATGAAAAGGTAATCTCAAATGATACCGGGGTATTTAAAACCCGGAAACCCGATCTGGCATATCTGGATGTATTTGGTGTGTCCCACCCGTTCCTGGATTTGGTTGAAAAACAGGCCATTGAAAAAAGCCTGAACCATCCCGTGGCATACGGCAATGTCAAAACTGAATTCGGGTACTTTAAAGCAGCCAATCCCGCTGTGGTCATGACAAGGCTTTTAATGATGTCGGATAAAGGGGTGCTGCTGCCTACTCACGGATACAAACCCCAATCCACACTCATAGAAAAGGACAGCCTGCTGCACCCGGTCAAAGAGATAACGCCGCTTGCCGATGGCGCGCTTCTGGGTGCTGATGTCAACGGTATCGGCGGCAACCACGCCCATGTGGTCATTGGCCGGGTGCCCCGGTTCCTGCGGTCCCAGGACGCTGTCGCTTCTGTGGAACAGCCCGCGGTCACCCCAGGGGCATGGCCGGACAAGGTTCGGGTCGCTGCTGTTACGGCCCTGCTTTCGGGCCAGGGCGCCCAGTCTGCAGGCATGCTGAATGCCCTTTATCAGACGGTTCCTGAAATCAAAGCCCTGATGGACCAAGGGGATGCCATCTTCCAAGAGCGCCGGGGAGCTTCCCTGCTGGAGATCATGAATGCCGGCGGTGCCCCGCTGAACCAGACGGAAAACACCCAACCGGCCATTTTTCTGTCCACGGCGGCCATCTATCATGCATTGCATCTCAAAGGCTTTGAACCTGATTTTTATATCGGGCATAGTGTCGGAGAATACTCAGCCCTTTACTGTGCAGGTTTGGTTGATTTCAGCACAGCCATGAACCTTGTGATTTCCAGGTCTGATTTCATGGCCCGGGCAGCAAGCGAAAATCCCGGCGGAATCATGGTGGTTTTTGACGGGGAAAAAGGCGCACAGGACATGATTTCAACGTCCGGTGTAGACGATATCTGGCTGGTCAACAAAAACAGCGAAAAACAGACCGCCATTGCCGGGACATCAAAGGGTATAGATCTTTTTTGCGCCTATCTTAAAGATAAAGATATTTTCCATAAAAAACTGGCTCTGTCCGCACCCTTTCATACCCCGATATTGGAGCCTGCAGCCGCCAATATGGCCAAAATCCTTGAGTCCGTAAAATTTAATCTTAAAAATGCCCATAAAATCATTTCAAACCTGACAGCTAAACCCTATCCTGCCGATGAACAAATGATCCGGAACCATCTGGCACGCCAGATCGTCTCTCCGGTTGAGTTTGTGGAATCCGTCAAAGGTGTTCATGCCCAGGGCTGCAAACGGTTTATTGAAATCGGACCGGGTAGACTGTTGTGTAACCTGTTGAAAAACATCTCCATTGAAAATCCGGAATCCATGCCTACGGCAGATGCCAAAAAAGGAGAGCTTGAAAGTTTTAACCTGGCCGCAGAGCGGTTTATCGCACCCAAGGCAACGGACACTGTCCAAGCACGCGAATCAGCCCCTCTGGAACTGATGAATTTTGAACCTAAAGACTTAAATAATAAGGATTTGAAACATGAGGGCCTGCAAAAAACAGAGGCCCCCAAAGCAATGATGAACAACGATATGTCCTTCAACACATTTGTAGAGCAGAACAAAGCTCTGGTCCAGGAAGCACTTCACCGAGAATATCAGGCGTTTCAGCAGAAAAATGCCCTGGCGGCCATTGAAAATTTAGGCTTGTATACCGGCTCTGTCTGTATTGCCGGTGTTTCCGTGGGCCTGCCGGGCAAAGGACACCAGGTATTCAACGAGAAAAACTTTGACCGTATTCTGGCCGGGAATAATTTCATTGAACCCCTGACCCAGGAAGAAAAAAACAAAATTGTGGACATGAATATTACCCGGGTATACAAGCAACCCAGCGGTAATGCCAGGTTTGTGGATATTGTGAACACCAGTGATGTGATCCAATTGGCCGGAAAACTCGGCTATTTTGATCTGTCTACGGAATACGGCATCAGCCGCAAGTTTGACCTTGTGGATGAACTGGCCATGGCCGCAGGGCTTGAAGCCTTGAAAGACGCCCATATCCCCTTGGTTCAAGGGTATAAAAAAACCTCCACCGGCAGCAGCATCCCGGATGCACTTGTATTGCCCGAAGAGATGCAGGAAACAACCGGCGTGATCATGACAGGTATTTTCCCTGGTTTTGAAACCCTGTTGCACCATCTTAATGCTTATTATTATAACAAGTTTTACGTTAAACCCTATGAAGAGCTGGAAAACATCTACTATCACCTGATGGAAAATCTTGCGGACAGGGATATGAAGGATGTTATCACGGACTGGTTCTTTAAGATCCGTGAGCGACGCAAAGTATACGGCCAGTATAAATTTGAACGTAATATTCTTTTTGACATCGTGTCATTAGGCGGCGCACATTTTGCTCAGCTCATCCGGGCAAAGGGGCCCAATATTCATCTGACCGGGGCGTGTGCTTCCACCACCCAGGCCATTGGCGTGGCAAATGACTGGATTCGAAACGCCCGGTGCGAGAGGGTGATTGTCATCGGCGGGGAAGCGGCAACAAGTGAGGCTCAAATGCCGTGGGTGGGATCAGGATTTCTGGCCATGGGCGCCGCCACCAGTAAGGAAGTGGTATCAGACGCTGCTAAACCCTTTGATGAGGACCGAAACGGTACGATTTTAGGTTCCGGTGCCGTGGGACTCGTTGTGGAACGAGAAGACACCCTGAAACGCAGGGGATTAAACGGCCAGGCCCGGATTTTAGGCTCCCATCTCGGTAACAGCGCATTTCATCCCTCCCGTATTGATGTGGGCCATCTTGCAAATGAACTCAATAAATTCGTAGACCGGGTGGAAAGACAAAACGCCATATCCCGCACGGACATAGCCGAGCAATTGGTATTTATGTCCCATGAGACCTTTACACCGGCCCGGGGCGGTAGTGCCTCGGCTGAAGTTATGGCGTTAAAATCCGCCTTCCCAAATGATTACAAAAAAATCTCTATCACCAACACCAAGGGATATACGGGCCATACCTTGGGCGCGGGTATTGAGGATGCCATACTGGTCAAAGGCTTGCAGAAAAATACGTTTCCGCCTGTGGCCAACCTGGATAATGTACCTGCCGAATTTTCAGATTTGAATTTTACACAATCAGGGCATGGCGATTTCCGCTATGGGCTGCATTTCAGCGCCGGGTTTGGATCCCATTTTGCCTTTTTAATGGTGAACCAGGTCCAGGAAGCCGACGTGGAAAACAACCCAGCCTACCATAAGTGGCTGACCGGGATTACCGGCAGCCCAGAGCCCAGACTGGGCATCATAAATAAAACCCTTTGCGTTCTTCCCAGGGATAAGCACCCGGATGCAATGACCCAGGAGAAGATAGAGAAGAACGCTATTGGTGCTGTCGGGCAGGGTGCCCCTAAAAGCCTGATATCAAAGGTTCAGGATGAACCCAAACAGCCGGCACTTGCAGAGACAGAACAGCCTGGAAAAGCTGCGGGCAATGCAGCGGCCACAGATGTCTTAAAGCAAATCACCGATCTGATCGCAAACCAGACCGGCTATACCCATGACATGCTGGAACCGGATCTGGATCTGGAAGCGGATTTGGGTATTGACACGGTCAAGCAGGTGGAGACTTTTGGCAAGATCACCAAGTCTTTTGGTCTGACCGTACCCGAGGATATCAGCCTTTCTGAACTGAACACCATACGAAAAATTGCCGAGTATATCGGCAACCGTATTCAGACAGAGGACACCCCGACACAGCCTGACTCCGCTACAGTTGATCCGGCACCGGCTTCAGGTACTGAAAGTGGCCCGGATGTCACGGCGGAAATCACAGCCATGATCGCCGAGCAAACCGGTTATACCCAGGACATGCTTGAACCGGACCTGGATTTGGAAGCGGATTTGGGCATTGATACGGTCAAGCAGGTGGAGACCTTCGGCAAAATCACCAAAGAATACGGCTTGTCTGTTCCCGAGGATATCAATTTGTCTGAACTGAACACCATACAAAAAATTGCTGAGTATATCGGCAGTCGTATCGAGACACAGGAGTCTCCGACACAGCCTGCTGCCGGTACAGTTGATCCGGCACCGGCTTCAGGTACTGAAAGCGGCCCGGATGTCACGGCGGAAATCACAGCCATGATCGCCGAGCAAACCGGTTATACCCAGGATATGCTGGAACCGGACCTGGATTTGGAAGCGGATTTGGGCATTGATACGGTCAAGCAGGTGGAGACCTTTGGCAAAATCACCAAGGAATACGGTCTGTCTGTTCCCGAGGATATCAATTTGTCTGAACTGAACACCATACAAAAAATTGCTGATTATATCGGCAGTCGCATTCAGACACAGGAGTCTCCGACACAGCCTGACGCCGGTACAGTTGATCCGGCACCGGCTTCAGGTGCTGAAAGCGGCCCGGACGTCACGGCGGAAATCACCGCCATGATCGCCGAGCAAACCGGTTATACCCAGGACATGCTTGAACCGGACCTGGATTTGGAAGCGGATTTGGGCATTGATACGGTCAAGCAGGTGGAGACCTTCGGCAAAATCACCAAAGAATACGGTCTGTCTGTTCCCGAGGATATCAATTTGTCTGAATTGAACACCATCAGTAAAATCAGTGAATATATACAGGCCGAAATCGCTGGGAATAGCAACGATAATGCCCAAGCGCCTTCGGCACCGGCAACTTCGGGCGTGCAAGCATCTGAAAAAGAACAGTCCGGTCAGTTAAGCGGAACCCAGACCCCGGACGATTCGGATATCGCGGGAATCCAAAGCTATACCTTTGGATTGCGTAAACTGTCCAATCCTGCACCAGCCGACCGTGATTTTGAAGGGCAAACCTATTTGATCACCATGGACAACCAGGGATTTGGCCTGGCTGTGGCAGACCTGATCAAAGAGAATAAAGGACATGTAATCTGTGTGGGCAACAGTGAGCAAGATGATTACACTGTTGATTTAAACTCGCTTGAAAGCGCTGAAGGCGTTATTTCCCGGATCAAGGCGGACCATGAGGGTATTTCAGGAATCTTTTTCCTTCACCCCCTGGATTTTGCCGTGGATCCAGGTGAAAACCTGGCGGCAGAATCCGCATCCGTTAAATTTTTATTCCTGTTGTGCAAGGCATTTGGCAGCGGACTGGATAAATCGCACGGCCGTCTGGCTGCCTTATCGGTTCAGTCTGCCCTGGCCCGGTTCAAAGAACCGGCACCGGATAAGATTTTCCCTGTTTTCAGCGGTATTTCAGGTTTGTTGAAAACCGTATCCAAGGAGTACCCGCAAACAGGGGTAAAACTTGTGGAGTTCATGGATAAAAATGATCTTGCCGATATGACCAACGCCGCCTCCCTGTTTATGGACGAAGTGTTCAGCATCAGCACTCGCCTTGAGGTGGGCATTGAAAAGGGTTCAAGATTCGGTATCCGGGCAAAGACCGGCAGTCCTGAGATATCACAACCCCAAGGACAGGATACCTCGGTCATCAAAGATACAGACACCCTGCTGGTCACAGGCGGTGCTGCGGGCATCACCTATGAACTGCTCAAGGCGGTTATCCGTCCAGACATGAATCTGGTTATTTTAGGACGCAGCCCGGTGGAAGATGAATTGGAGATTTCTGTGACCGATGCCATGGATGACACACAAATCATGGCCGCACTCAAGTCCAACCATCCGAAAGCCAAACCCGTTGAGCTGAAAAATAAAACAGCCGGATTGCGACGGATTCTTACGGCCCGGGAAAATCTGGCACAATTGCGTGCCGGAGTAAAGACTGTGAATTACCATGCCGTGGATGTCACTGATTTCGATGCTGTTCTAAAGGCCGTAAGCCAATACGACCGTATTGACGGGGTGATTCATGCCGCAGGTGTTGACCGAAGCATTATGATTGAAAAAAAATCCCTGGATGATTTCAGTCTGGTTTTTGACACCAAGGTTAAAGGGATCGCCAATGTACTGGCAGCCATTGAAAGCAAAAACTGCCGATATATCATTGGTTTTTCATCCATCACGGCCAGATTCGGCAATGAGGCCCAGTCAGACTACACCGCAGGGAACGACATGATGGGTGCCATGATACAGGCAAGCGCATTGAAAACACCGGATTTGACCTACAAAGTTTTTGAGTGGACCGCCTGGGCTGAGATCGGGATGGCTGCCCAAGGCACCATTGAAGCCGTGCTAAAGGAAAAAGGCATTGCCTTTCTTCCTGTGGCCCAAGGCGTCCGCTTTTTCCAGGAAGAACTGAATAATCCGGTCAGCAATGAAGTCTTGATTGGTGCCCCCCCTGAAAAGAATCCAGCTGCATTTGACCCGGACGGCCTGCTTGCCATAGGGCCGTTTCTGGATACCGTAGAAAAGGATGCCGGCCGGGATGGGCTGAAATTTAAACGTCTTCTGGAAGCAGATAGGGATCTTTTCCTTTTTGACCATGCCAGAAAAGGTGTACCTATCTTTTTAGGGGCAACCGGTCTGGAAACTATGGCTGAAGCGGCTTTGGAATACAGCGGTGCCCAGGGACGCGTTCTTGAGGTCAATGACTTTAAGATCCCTTATGGCATCAAATTGTTAAAAAATCGTCCCAAACATATTGAAATTTATGCTGAAAAAAATGCGGACGGATTAATAGAAACTGAGATCCACTCTGTATTCACCCCCCCGGGAGGCAAAGCCCTTGTCCAGGATACCCTGCATTACCAGGGTAAATTTAAAATCGGGACGGATTCGTCTGTCCTGGGTGAGATCTCTGTCCCGGCGTTATCCGAATTTAAGGTCGATGCCGAGTGGCAGGAACAGATCTACCAGCCGGACCGCCTGTTCATGGACGGGCTGTTCCGTTCCGTAGAAAAGTTGGCCTCCCTGGACGAGGATAACCTGGTCACAGTGGTTCAATGGCGGCCCGGACGTGAATTTTTTAAAGGCCAAACCTATCCTGAATTTGCCACTCCCGTGGTGATCATGGATGCCATGTTCCAAACCGGCGGCATTCTGGAATTTTTTACCAGTGCTGACGTGATGCTGCCTTATACTATTCGTAAGGTGTCATTTTCAGGGACTGTTTTGTCGGATACGCCTTATTTCTGCGTGACCCGTCGTCTGTCCCAGGCTGGTGACACCAAAACCTACCATATGCAGCTGGCAGAGACTTCGGGCCGTGTGATTATCGACATCCAGGACTTTGAGATGGTCCGGGTGGATCGCCTGGCCGAAGAGGACCGTCTTGCTTTGTCCAAGTTAAAGCTGGAAACGGCCTAATCGCCGGATAAATGCAACGCATGACCCTGCTGTTCCGGGAACAAGGCATTCATTTTTGCCTTGTTCACATCCCGGCAATGCTCAAGGCGTTATTACCCCAAATCGTCGGGCCTGGTTACCAGACCAGGCCCGGCTGTCAATTTCGTCCGGATCAGTTTGCACTGCCTGTGCTTTCCTCGGCTGAACTGAATGGGCTGAATCAATTGTTTGCCCTGAAAAAGCAAGTGGAACGCCTGGCCGGACGATGGGCGGTAAAAAACCTTGTCATGCAGGAGACAGGCCTGTCCCCGGATACCATTGAGATTCATAATGACGCATCCGGGGCGCCATGCCTGGCACCATCCTTTAATTATGCCATATCCATTACACATTCAGGGGATTACGCTTTGGCTGCTCTGTGCGGAAACGCCGATGCCATAGGCGTTGATATGGAGGCCATAAGCCCTGTGGATATCCCGGCCCTTTTACACGCCGGATTTTCCAATAAAGAACAAAGCGCATACGCTGAGGCAGACCTTGAAACCATCCTTAAAGTCTGGACCATCAAAGAAGCCTTGCTCAAATACCGGCGAACCGGTTTAAAAACCTCTGCAAAAAAAATCGAATGGTTGAATGAAACATTGTATGAAAATCATGCCCCCATTGATGACGTTCTCGTAAAATCATATCAGCGGGATAAAATTATTTTTTCGGTGGTCTTTCCACTTATACATAGCGCCTGAACGGATACCCGTGTTTGGACGAAAAGTTGCCCATATGCAAGACGCAAAAAAATTTAAAACCGGAGCGTACTCAAGTATGTGAGGCCCGATCTTATAATTTGGTAGATTTTTTTTGCAACGCCGCAGATGGGTGACTTTTCGTTCAAACACTAAAGACGGCCGGTATGGGATAACTCTTCTAACCCTTCCTGATCTAAAATCAAAATTTTTTTTCCTTCCGTCTTGATAAATCCACCCAGGTCCATCTTTTTTAATACCCGGGAAATGGTCTCAGGGGTTGTGCCGATGAGGCTTGCCAGCTGAACCTTGGAAACAGGCAGCGACACGCTGGCCGGCGGCAGTCTTTTGGGGGGCGATGCGATCTTTTGTGAATGCTCCGCCTCTTCTTGGACCAGGGTCAGAATGTAAGCGGCCAGTCTGGCAGGCACTTCTTTCAGGCTTAAATTTTCAATCTGAACCGTAAATTCCCTTAGGCGCCTGGACAGGTCTGCAAGCATGTTCATGGCAAGGGCAGGGGACTTTCCAATCTGCCGGACAAATGCCTGCCTGGGCAGAAAAAGAATGGTTGAGGGTTCCAGGGCCATGGCAGAGGCCGGAAAACTTGTTCCCTGAAACACCGGCACTTCACCGAATATATGGCCGGGGCCGTATATATGCAGGATCTGCTCCTTGCCCTCAAAAGACATTTTAAATACTTTAATTTTGCCTGCCGCTACAATATAAAACCCTTCGCCCCTGTCACCTTCCTGGAAGATCAACTCGCCTTTGTTTACGGTCAATTCACTGGCTAAATCGGATAGGGTCCTACCCTGGTCTTCTGTCAGCCCTGAAAAAATGGGAATGATATGCAGATACTTTTCGATTTTTGGTCTCCGAAATTATTTCTCAGCAATGGTTTACATTGAGGTGGTCTATAGTAACTTCAAATCAAAATGTAAACCTAATTTAAACTTTAACCATGAAAGGGATACTCCTTCAGCGGGTAACCATTTCAACCACAGGCCGGCCTTTGCCTGAAACTTCTGTTCGACAGGCTGTTACAGAATGTTAATTTCCCCAATCTCTGCGTTGGAGAAATAAATATGGTCTTCAAAATGAATGACTCCTTCATTATTTCGGGTGCTGCCTGCCTTGTGGGTGCAGTCATCTCTATTATTGCCAAAGCCCCTAAAAAAATTTAATCAACACCGAGTACTTTATGAAAAAGTGAGACTGGATTTAGTCCAGTCTCACTTTTTTATCTTTGTCTTAAACCTTGAATTAATACGATATTTTTGTATTGGATTCTCTCAAAGTGTAGTATTCTATCCAAATTCGTAAATTCAAAAACAGGAGGGACAACAATGAAAAAATTACTTAGGCTGGTTATTTTATTCTTGATTTTTTTCTGCGCGGCAAGCTCGTTAATCCCTTCAACAGTGATTGCTGATAACGATCACACAATTGCTCTGGTGATGAAGGCTTTAACTAATCCCTTTTTTTCAAAAATGGAACAGGGTGCTAAAAATTTCGCAAAAGAAAATGAAATTCCATTAGAAGTTTTTGGAATTATAAATGAGACGGACACTGACCACCAAATCAGTATTATGGAAAGTCTGATTTCAAGAAACATTCGTGCAATTGTACTTGCGCCGGCGGATTCAAAAAAATTGGTGCCTGTTTGTAAAAAAGCGATTAATAAAGGCATTGTAGTTATCAATATTGATAATCCGTTAGATAGTAATTTGCTTAGTCAAGAGGGATTAAGCATACCATTTGTAGGGTCTGACAATCAAACGGGTGGTGAGCTTTTAGGGCAATATATTAAGCAGCAACTTAAAGGGAAAGGACGTATTCTTGTCATCGAAGGCATTCGGGGTGTAGAAAATGCAGAGCTTCGCAAGTCAGGTTTTGTAAAAGCCGTCACAAAAAATTCTTCAATTGAAATTGTAGCGTCAGAGCCGGGGAATTGGAATACTGAAGAAGCATTTTCTGTAACTATGAACTTATTGCAAAAACACTCTTCGATTGATGCAATTTTTTGTGCAAACGACAAGATGGCTCTTGGGACATTACAAGCGATAGACATTTTAGATTTGAATGAAAATATCCTCATTGCCGGATACGATAATATAGAATCTGTCAGAAATGAAATCAGACATAAAAAAATCCACGCAACAATGGAGCAGCATCCGGAACTTATGGGGGCATATGGTGTGATGCTCGCCCAAAGTAAAATAAACGCAGAGCCTGTTCCTAATAAACTGACTACACCTTTAGATATTATCACTTATGAAACTTTTGGTAAAAAAGTCGCGTTTTCTATTTCTGATATGAAAAATCCTTTTTTTGTATCAATGGTTGGTGGGGCTCAAAAGGCAGCCGAATTATATAGCATTGAACTTATAATCAAAAGTGCTGAGAATAACGATTCAAAACAATTGATGGACCTATCTGGCTTTCAAAAAAGTAATCCTGATATCATAATTTTAAATCCAACACATACAGAGTCTGTCGTTCCTGGTATTGAGATGGCAGTTATGAATAAGATACCGGTCATAACTGTGGATAGAAAATCAGCCTGCGGAAAAATTCTTTGTCATGTAGCCTCAGATAATCTTGAAGGTGGTAGAATCGCGGCTAGGTTAGTGGCGGATCTGTTAAAAAATAAAGGAAGCATAGTCGAAATTGAGGGCATTCCAGGAACATCGGCATCCCATGATCGTGGCTATGGATTCAATGATGAAATAAAAAAAATTAATAATATAAAAGTAATCGCCAGAGAAGTGGCAAATTTTGACCGAGAGCAAGCTAAGCAAGTTATGACTAAACTCCTGCGTGAGAATGTCTATTTCGATGCTGTTTTTGCACATAATGATAATATGATTCTTGGGGTGGCGGACGCATTATCAAAACTTGAATTATCCCAAAACAAAATTCTTGTGGGATTCGACGCAATTAGAGAAGCTGTTCAAGCTGTTAAAACAAAAAAAATAACTGCAACAATAGCGCAGCATCCCCAGGAAATGGGACGAATGGCTCTTAAAATAACGGCAAAGTATTTTCGGGGTGAAGAAATTCCATCCAATATCCCCGTAACGCTTTCTTTAATAAAATAGTAGAGGTGTTCATTTGTTCAGAACAATTACCAGCAAAATCAGCGCGATAGTAACCCTGCTTATCCTATTATTCGTGGTAAATTATGGGTTGTTAACTTATTTTCTTAATGAGCAAAAAATATTAGCAACACAGATGTTGGAGATGTCTCAGGCTGAGAGAAAATTGCATTTATTAAATGGTAAATTTTATGAAATTCGATTTTGGGAGAAAAAAGTTCTTGAAGAAAAGAATCCAGACGCTATTGCAAACTATGGGTCTTCAATTTCAAGTATTAAAACAGAGCTTAGAGATTTAGAAGATCTTGAAACCAATAAAACAATTCAATCGAAATTGCATTCTATTCGGGTTGGGATTGTTCGGCACGAAACAATTTTCAATGAAGCACAACAACTAAAAACAACCCAGAATCTTCACAGGACAAGTCTGAATACAAGTTATCGATCTTTGATTTCAAACGTTTTGAATAATGATATGAGGCAATTGTTTAAGCCTCTCTTCAATTTAAATCATTTTTTCATCGTCTACATCATGCAGCAGGATGAGCCTGTTTATCGTTCACTGGTCATGGTAGTTGATTACCTTTATAAAAAGATTGAACAAATACATTCATCAGACGACAGAACCAAGGAATATCTTTTGTCCTTCAAAAATTTATTGCAGGAGGACTTCAAACTCGCGAATCTAATTAATAATACCGAAGAACATTTTGAGTTGGCAAACAACAGTCTTTTCGAACAGTTTGATAACGTTTTTACGGAAGCTTCAGCATTATTCAAAAGTAAATATATTGAGGCCGAATCCAAAAGAAAAAATCTGAATAATATGGCGTTATCTTTAACGATTATCAGCGTAGCCTTATTGCTTTTTGTTTTTTATCTGTTTTCAAAAACGATTGTTACACCGATTCGCTCTCTTGCTATGGTGATGCGTAAGGTTAAAGAAGGAAATTTTGATGAACGATTTTTTTGGGCCGGCAATAAAAAAGATGAATTAATTAAATATGGATATCATTTCAATACAATGTTAGATACGCTTCAAGAAAACGAAGAAGAAAAAATTAAAGTATCCCTATCCCTTGAAGAACATAAAAAATTAGCTCTGGTTGGGAAAATCGCAGGAAAAATGGCTCATGATTTCAATAATATTCTTGGGAGTATAATGGGGCAATCCGAGTTAGGGTTGTTCAAGTGTAACGAACCGGAAACGTTAAAAAGACTCCAGGTTATACTCGATCAATCTTTGCGAGGAAGAAATTTAACCAAAAATTTGGTTGCGTTTGCCAAAGATCAAGAACCCAAATATGAGTATTTTTATCTTAATGAAAAAATTGAGCTGGTGCTAAGTTTATTGAAAAAGGATTTAGAAGGCATTGAAATTAGAAAAGAGGGGTTGTCTGAAAACATAAATCTTCTTGCTGACCCAGGAATGGTAGAACATTGCCTTGTAAATATTTTTCAAAATTCTATTCATGCATTGAGTAAATCTGAAAATCCGTTTATTTCTATTCAACTTCGACAATCCAATGGAACAGTGTTTATAATTATCAGTGACAATGGCTGTGGAATCCCTGAAGCGCATATTGATAAAATTTTTGAACCATCTTTTTCTCTAAAAGGCAGTCGAGATGAGTTAGCATCTTATGACAGTTCGATAAAAGGTTCTGGGTATGGAATGGCGAATGTTAATAAATATATTGAGCTTCATAACGGCAAAATTACAGTACGTTCTCAATTAAATATTGGCACGACAGTTGAATTGAGTTTTCCGTTAATTAGAAAAAAACTCACAAAAGAAGAAGCAATAATTATAAAAAATGAGAGTTGCCATAATAATAAAAGGATTCTGTTAGTTGAGGATGAAATTCAAATTGCAGAAGTTCAGCGTTTTGTTTTGACAAATGAACCATGTAATCACATCGTGGATGTAGCATATACCGGAGAAGCTGCTTTAAAATTTTTTGATAATAATGATTATGATTTGATAAGCCTTGATTATATTTTGCCTGGGAATATAAATGGTAAGAATTTATATGACCATATCAGGTCAAAAAATAAAACAATTCCCATCTTATTTATTTCCGGTAACATAGAATTTCTGGAGTCTATAAAAGATTTAAAAAAAGGCGATCGTTTTGTTGACCACATTTCCAAACCTTGTCAAAATATCGACTATTTAAACAGCATAAAATTACTGCTTGATAAAACGAATAGTTGATAAACCTAAAAGACGTCAGGAAAAAATGTTGAAATCCATAGACAGAATCGCCATTTTCGGGGCCGGAGCCATGGGCGCAGCATATGCCGCTTTATTTACAGACAATTCAGATATCCGTGTTTGCTTTGCAGCCCGGGGAGAGCGCTTTGCCCGCCTTGATGGCGCAGCCATTAACGTTAACGGCAGGGATTACAAGATTCCAGTGGTGCATCCCGACCGGGTGGACCGTCCCTTTGATCTGGTGCTGGTCGCCCTGAAACACCACCATTTGACAGAATCGGTGCTTAAAGATATCAACTCACTGACAGGGCCGGACACTCTGATTCTTTCCGTAATGAACGGGCTTGAAAGTGAAAAATTGCTCGGTCATGTCTGCGGCCACGAAAAAATTGTTCCTGCCATTGCCGTCGGTATTGATGCGGTGCATGAAAATAACTGTTTTACTTTTGCCAATCCAGGGAGAATTATATTCGGGAATGATTCGGCACGCCCCAATGCAGCTGAAACCGATCGGCTGGAACGGATAAAAAAGGTCCTGGATCTGGGGGGCATTCCCAACGAAATTTCACCGGATATCCTTAGGACCATGTGGTGGAAATTTATGGTTAACGTTGGCGTAAACCAGGCATCTGCCGTACTTGGTGCGCCCTACGGTATTTTCCAGAACTTGCCTGAGGCACGGGCACTGATGATCGCACTGATGCAGGAGGTCGTGGTCCTGGCCCGGCACAGGGGGATCAATCTTCAGTCGTCCGATATTGATCAGTGTGTGGACATGCTCAATACCTTATCCCCGGACGGAAAAACATCCATGCTCCAGGATATGGAGGCCAAAAGAAAAACAGAAGTGGAAATTTTTGCGGGTGCTGTTGAGGTTATGGGCAAAGAGGACACAATTCCCACACCTGTGAACAGCACTTTTTTAAATTTGATCCGGGTTAAAGAAAAAACCACAACCGGCAAGGCGGAATCGATGCAGGCCGTGGTTTAAGTCTTTGGAAAAAAGGCGGCGTTCCGTCACCCTTGTGTTTTAGCAGAAACATGTTAATATTTGATCCGAAATTGGATTCAAAAGGGACCGGGAATCAGGACCGGAAAATTCAACTGTTCCAGTTGCCCGGCAACATAAAAAATTAAAGTTAGGATACATCAGATGAAATATAATAATGAAACGGCCCGGCTAGGTCAGGGAACATTTTTTTGTTTTTGCAATCAGGTTTGTTCTAAAGTATTAAGATCCATCCTGGTCTGGGGGGTTCTTTTTTCTTTGACTATGATTCCTTCCGGTGCCATGGCCAAAGGGGATGCGGATTTTTCAGACGGTCTGTATGCAAAAATGAATACAGACAAAGGGATTATTCTTCTACAGCTTTATTACAAACAGGCCCCATTGACTGTGACCAATTTTGCCGGGCTGGCCCTGGGCAAAATGGATACTGATGTTAAAAAAGGCGAAAAGTTTTACGATGGACTGACATTCCACCGGGTGATCCCTGATTTCATGATCCAGGGTGGAGATCCTGAAGGCACCGGGCGGGGCGGTCCAGGATACCGGTTCCAGGACGAATTTAGCCCTGAATTAAAACATGAGGGTCCCGGAATTTTGTCCATGGCCAATGCCGGACCCGGTACCAATGGCAGCCAGTTTTTCATTACCCATAAAGCCACACCCTGGCTGGACGGCAAACACACGGTGTTCGGCAAGGTAGTCAAGGGCATGGCGGTGGTTAATGCCATTGAAAAAGGGGATAAAATTAAAACCGTTGAGATTCTGGCCATCGGCGATGAGGCAAAAGCCTTCAGAACAGACCAGGCTGGATTTGATGCCATTCTTGAAAACAAGAAAGCCAATATCACAAACAGGAGAGCCATAGATCTGGAAGCGTTTAAAAAACAGATGCATGAAAAATATCCTGATGCCGTGGAAACCGAATCCGGCTTGATGTATGTACCGGTGCAGGAAGGCTCCGGTCCTGCCGTTACCTCCGGAGCCACAGTGCAGGTGCATTATACCGGGCTGTTCACCAACGGCAAAAAGTTTGATTCCTCCAGGGACCGGGGCAAACCCATTGAATTTGTCCTTGGCAAGGGGCAGGTGGTCAAAGGCTGGGATATCGGGATTGAAGGCATGAAAAAAGGCGAGGCCCGACAACTGTTGATTCCTTATCCCCTGGCATATGGGGAGCGGGGATATCCTGGTGCGATTCCGCCTAAGTCCACCCTGATTTTTGATGTAGAACTGGTAGACTTCCAACAGTAATTATTGGAGTATCGGCATGTTTTGCATTTGTTTTAAGATGCGGTTTTGGCGCTCCAGGACATGGGGGGCGGGGGTGACCGCAGACCATTTGTGGGGGCTTGGCAGTATGGCGGCCAGAAGGGCTGCCTGTTGCGCCGCTAATGCTTTGGCATCGCAGGAAAAATAAGCCCGGGCTGCGGCCTGGGCACCCACATTGGCCCTTCCCCAGTCCACGGTATTCAGATACATTTCCATAATCCTTTTTTTGTCCCAGACCAATTCAATCAGGATCGTGTACCAGGCTTCGGCAATCTTTCTGGCGAATGTGCGGCTTGAAGGGAGAAAAAGGGAACGGGCCGTCTGCATGGTGATGGTGGATGCCCCCCGGAATCCTTTGCGGGCAATGATGTCCACCAGGGCAAGTTTTATTTCTCTGAAATCAAATCCATGGTGACGCATGAAGCGCTGGTCTTCGGAGGCCAGTACTGCCTGCTGCAGATACGCAGAGATCTGCGCGAGATCCTTCCATTCATAGGACCTGGGCTTGAACGGCATCTTTTGATGGGCTGCAACGGCCTTTTCATAGACCATATTCACCGTGAAGGGCGGATTGAAAAACTTGAAAGCGACAACCTGGAGAAAGGTGGCTGCCACAACGGCAATAAGCAGCCAGGCAATGACTTTTTTTATCCAGGTCATTAATTTTTTTTTCATTCTTTTTATTGGATTACGCCCCGGTATTTCGCTTTTCAATTTTTAAGAATCTTGCCAAACCACCAATCTAAGGTTATCTTTTATTGTACAAGTAAAAACTGCACGTGCAACTTTGATTTTAAACCCATACCGACATATGGAGGTTTTTATGGTAGCGATTCGCAATATCTCCCAAAATCAGTGTGAAGAATATATCAATATGAATATTAATTTGCCAGACATGGATTTTACTGCGGCCAAACAGGCGGCTAAAGATAAGGCACTTGAGCTTTGCTCCCATCCCATGATCCTGTCATGGAAAAACGGGCGCACCGGACAGACCTATCCGGATTATGAGTGCGGCATCGGTGATCAGCCTTTCTGGATTCGTTATGCCCAGGGCAGGGGGGCAAACCTCACCATTGATATCAACGACGGGGAATATATCTTCATGGTGCTTAAAATTTGAGACTTTTTAGTTAGAGGATACAATGATGGATCTTACCCTGCTGGTGGACAATAATACGTTTATCGACCGGTATTTGACCGCCGAGCCTGGTCTGTCAATTCTGATTGAAGATGAAGATGTAACCGTTCTTTTTGATCTGGGCTATTCAAATCTGTTTTTAAAAAATGCCGAAAAACTGGGAAAGGATCTGTCCTGTCTGGATTTTCTGGTCCTTTCCCACAGTCACCTGGATCATACTTGGGGACTGGGTCCTTTTATCCGTTACCTGACCGAACGGACGATTGAAGGCCTGGACGTAAAATATCCGAAACTTGTGGCCCATCCGGAAGTTTTTTCTTCAGTACGTGTTGACGGACTATCGGAGATCGGGTGTCTGGTAACAAAGGAAAAAGCCGGTCGTCACATGGAACTGGCCCTGGCCAAAGCCCCTGTAAACTTAAGTCCCCGCCTTATTTTTTTAGGTGAAATTCCCAGGGAAAACAGCTTTGAAGGCCAGACGCCTATCGGGATGAAGCAAACACCAGACGGACCTGTTCCGGACTTGATTTTGGACGATTCCGCCCTGGCCTATAAGTCGGACCAGGGGCTTGTTATTATCACGGGCTGTTCCCATGCAGGAATCTGCAACATCATATCCCATGCCCAACAGGTGTGTGGGGACGAGCGGATCGCAGACATCATCGGCGGTTTCCATCTGCTCAATCCGCCAGCCTCCCAGATGGCAGGAACCCTGGATTATTTCAGACAGATCACGCCCTTGGCACTTCATGCCTGCCACTGCACGGATCTTAATTCAAAGATTGCCCTGGCCGGGGTGGCGCCGTTGAAAGATACCGGTGTCGGGCTATCCCTTCATTTTGATCCCATGCCTTGACGCTATAAATCTGACAAAATAAATTTGAAAAGATAAAATAGATGCCAGACAGGCAGATAAAGAACCCAAAGGAATCAGGGCAAATGTTAGATAAAAAAGTTTCCCTTTGGTTTCTTTTCCTGGTGTTTGTCAAAATTGGCTGCATCGCTTTTGGCGGCTTTACAGCCCTGATCGCCGTGGTGGAAAATGAAATGATCCGCAAACGCAGCCTTTTGTCCACTAAGGATATGCTCAACGGGGTTTCTTTAGCCATGCTGCTTCCCGGCCCCGTTGCCGTCAATACCGTCGGGTATGTAGGATTCAGGCTCCGGGGTGGCTGGGGCGCGTTTGTAGGTGTCACGGGCGTTATTCTACCTTCCTTTTTCCTTTTGATCGGACTTTCCCACATTTATTTTTCTTATGGTGATATCCCGGTGGTCAGCAAGCTGTTTGCTGGTTTTATACCCGCCGTTACCGCCATTATCATCACTACAGCATGGAACATGAGCAAAAAGGCCATAACCCATTGGTCCGGATTTTTTTGGGGCTTGGCTGCCGCAGTGGTCCTTTTAGGTGTTGGCGGATTTTACACCACCTTGATGATTATTGTGGGGGCAGGGCTTGCGGGTCTGATTTTATATCCCGGGCAAAAACCGGGTACCACAATTGTGTCCCAGGACCGGTTTTCGGCCAGTTCAGGTATGT
Organism: uncultured Desulfobacter sp.; assembly: GCF_963675255.1. Classification (GTDB taxonomy): domain Bacteria; phylum Desulfobacterota; class Desulfobacteria; order Desulfobacterales; family Desulfobacteraceae; genus Desulfobacter. The sequence goes on along the minus strand of NZ_OY775937.1, from coordinate 4,812,595 downwards.
CCAAAGTGTCCCAGGACCGGTTTTCGGCCAGTTCAGGTATGTCCAAATTCAGGTTTTACCTGGGTCTGGGGATACTGGCTGTTTTTCTGATTCTTTTTTTTATCCCGGTTTCCGGGTTGGGTAATGATTCCCTGGCCAGGATTTTTGTGACCTTTTCAGGCATGAGCCTGATGCTCTTTGGCGGTGGATTTGTATTTATACCGCTGATTCAACAGATTGTGGTGGATGGGCTGCATTGGGTAAGTCTGCCGGAATTTACATCAGCCATTGCCATGGGTCAGGTCACCCCGGGCCCCATCCTGATCAGTGCCGCCTTTGTCGGGTATAAAATCAAGGGGGTGATCGGTGCCGCCCTTGCCACCTTTGCCATCTTTTTTCCTTCGGCCCTGCTCATGATTACAGCCTCCCAGGTGCTGGACCGGATTAAGAGTTCCGGGACCATGCAGGCTGCTTTGACCGGAATCCGTGCAGCCGTGGTGGGCATGGTCTTTGCCGCTGCCGTGGTCATCGGCCGTGGCTGTGAATACCACTGGGCCACGCCGGTTATCTTTTTTGCGGCCTTGGCCGCATTGATGAGGTTCAAGGTTGATATCGCATATATCATCCCTTTTGCCGGGCTTATTGGAGCGTTGCTTTATTAAGACTTATGAGCATAGAAGCGGTTGAACGAAGGCTTAGCAGTAAATCACCAGCCTGAAAAATTGTACTTTTTCATGACATATGCTTTAATTTTGAAAAGCAGGTGTTGAGGTTTCGCTAAAAAACCACATTTGAAGCTGTATGAGTGACTTGCATTGTCGATATTCCAACAGTTTCAGCTGTCGGCAAAACAGTACCAGGAAGGTTCAAATTCAATGCCCTGGGTAAACCAGAAGCTTTTTTTATGCCACGGAAACCTTATAACTTAGCCCTGCATCAACGAAAGAATCCTGAACAGCCAATTGCACCCATACCTTTTCTGATTGCCCTATCTGTTTTGCGATTCTGGCGGCCCGGCGAACGGTGGGAATGGTCCGCCCTTTTTCCAAATCACAAAGGCTTGATGAGGATATGCCCAAAACCTGTGATAGTTCTGTTTGGGTCATTTCTTCGCCTTTCCGGTATGCCCAGAGAGCGCGGCCAAAAGTCACCGGTCCATATTCTTTTTCCAATTTTGCGGTAAGCGTATCTTTAATATTCATGCTTGTTAACCTCTATTACTTCAATGATAATATCATCATTATGTTCAATGTATATGGCCCTGTACGACTTTGACAATCTTATGGCCCTTTGACCGGTTCTTTACCCTTTCAAAGGTTCATCATGATACCCAGGAACCGTCCGTGTGCTTGTAATCACGTTTGACTCGACGTCCCGGACCCATATTTGAAAATTGATTCTGATATAGGAAGGGATCTTATTTAACTGTTTTTCCGCTTTTCTATGTAAAATCACTTGATTCATAACAACCATATTACGTTAATTTAACGTAAACACCAAGTTTTTTGATACGATTGGTCCTTCAAGCTGCATGCGGGTTCGCACAGGTCGAAATTATCCGGCAACTATATCTTGTGCCTGTTTTGGAACGCCAAAAATAAACTGGAGATTAACCGGTTTTTACATGCGGTGGTTGTTATGGATTTTGTTAAGGAGGACAATTTCTGTGAAGAATTTCAACAATGGGCAGATACCACTGTTCAATGCCTGTTTCGATTTTCAGCGGTAAGTCATTTTTATCGGCATGGCGGATGACCACTCCTAACACCTGGGCTTTGATGATGCCGGGCAGGCGGTTTTTCCATTTTTTAACGCCTTTCCGGGACAGGCTGCCCACACATTGGCGGTCCGGGTTGAGGATGCGGATATAGGTACCGTCTCTTTCCAGAAATATACGGTCTCCTGTTTTAAGGGCGGCCAGGTTTTCATGGATGGGGTGATCCCGGAAGAACCGTTGGGGAAAAGAGATATATAGATCTTCCATGCCAAGGATTGATATGGTCACATCTTGTGAAAAACCGGTTATTTCGGCATTTGGTGCTTGCTTGCAGCAGACAAAGGGGTGGTGGGCCAAAACGGCAGTGTGCGGGTTACCGGAATCTTGAACGGCAAAAAGGGTCAGGTGTTCCATGGCCCGGGTCATGCCTACGTAGTAAAGGCGGCGCTCCTCTTCTATTTCTTTGTCTTTCCAGCCGTGGTCCAGGATAAACACATGTTTAAACTCCATGCCCTTGATGCTGTGGACTGTTCCGGTGAAAACGCCGGTACCGGTTCTCCGGGCTTGTCTTTCTTCTATCAGCGCGCTCAGGAAAAATTCCCGTGCCTGGGCAACCGAAATCTCTGTGCCGCTGATGACAGAACAAAAATCATTTAAAATCCCCCGGACCTGTTCCGTCCATGGAGACCTGTTTTCAAACAGATCCATCACCGCTTTTTTTAGGGCCTCTGGGGCCATGGTTTCATGTTTGTGTTTATTTAAAAAATTTAAGGTTTCCTGGAATTCTCGGATTTTGAACATCGGAAACCCCGGGCTGGATGTAAGACTGTAACTTATGGGAATCCCAAGCCTTGCCAAGGCCATGCGAAGCGCCACAAGGGCGGGAAATCCAATACCCTGGCGGGAGATCACGGCAATGTCTTGGGGCGTTGTGCCTTCCTGGTCCAGAAGTTTTTTAATACAGGCTGCTGTATAGACAGCCTGGCTTTGGATATCCCGGCAGCAGACCATGGCCACCCGCTTTTTTTCAGGCGTCTTGTCAGGGGCCAGAGCCAGGTGTTTTCGCTTGTCATTGATCCGGCACCGTGATTGGGTTTTCATGCGCTGCCTGTTTTTGGCGATCAGATCATTGGCTGATTCAATCACCGGGTGGGGGCAGCGATAGTTTTCGGTGAGATAAAATTCCCGGGCCTTATAATCTTTCTTGAACCGGTGGATGAATTTGACGTTGGCATCCCTGAATCCGTAAATGCTCTGGTCATCATCTCCCACGGCCATGATGGCGATTTTTGCATCGTCGTCGGCTGCCAGCCGGCCGGTGAGTGCCGTAATAAATCGGTACTGGCGTGCGTCAATGTCCTGGTATTCATCCACCAGAATGTAACGGTACCGGGCCAGCAGATACTGCCGGGCCTGGTCCGTGTCCACACCGGGGATTTGCCTTTTGCCGTCAAGGATCTCAACGGCTTCGTCAATCACTTTATTGAAATCAAGTTCCCGGTTCTGATTTTGTCCATTGTTCGGGTCCAGCAGGCAGCGGCCGGTGATGCGCATGGCAAGACCGTGGAAGGTCATGGCCGTCACTCTGGTGCTTCGTTTTCCGGTCAAGGCTTTGATTCTGGCCCGAAGTTCAATCATGGTGCCGTGGTTGAAGCACAGGACAAGAATACTTTCCGGGTTGATTGAGCGTGCCTTGATCAGCCAGGCACACCTATGGACGATTGTCCGGGTCTTTCCCGAGCCCGGGCCTGCCAGCACCAGCAGGTTTTTGTTCTCCGGGGCGGCCACAATGGCTTCCTGTACCTTATTACCCAGGCTTTGGATAATATCTGCATAGGCTTTAGCCGTCATGGCCGTGGTGATGATTTTTTTCTGACCGGGAAAGTATTGGCGGATGAATTTATCGTGGGAGTGTTGAAAATAATCCCGGACAAAGTCCAGGGCGCTGCGGATTTTTTCCATGCCGAATTCGGCATATTTTTCCATGACATGCACCTGGACATTCTTCTGATCATAGTGCTGGGACAAGGGTTCGTAATCCCCCCGGGTGTACTGCCGGGGCAGGGCTGCCTCTTCCATGGACAGGGTAAATGCCTGGCGGAATACCCCCAAACCGTTTTGAAGGGTGATCACCTTTGTGTCGTGCAGAAACAGCAGGCTTTTTTCCACCAATCTGTTGCCGTTTCCCTTGAACCCGGACAGAAAAATGTCCTGGGTCATGGCCTGGATGATGTCCGAGAGGAAAAACTGGCCCAGGATCTCTTTCCGGGCGGTTTTAAGATCCGGTTCAAGAGTTTTGATGATGGCGTCAATGCAAACCCGGGCACACCGGTGGCGCAGGTCCATGCGTTCTTTTAAAATCTGCCAGGGCACATTGACAAAGACCCGTTGCTGTTCCGCGCCTTTTTTACCCGCGATCTTTAGACTTTTACCTCCGGACTCCCCTTGGTCGGCAGCCATGATGTGCAGCAAGGTGGTGCAAATATCTGTGGTGGCGGTTTCAAAACCCTTGTCTTTGAGACGCTGGGCCACCAGACGCAGGTTGATCAGGTCGGCTTTGTCCGCACTGGATTCCGGGGAGAGCTCTGCCATTAGGTCGGCCATGGTCTTTTCCATGCGGGAAAAAAGAGTTAACAGCTCTCCGGCGTTATTCCGTCCCTTGGGCCGGATAAAGGCGGTCATCACCGAGCCTTCCCGGATAAGCCCTGCATTGGCCATGTTGTTCAGCTCATTCATGATGGTGCGCGGGTCCAGGTATTTATCCGGCAGGTTTTCAATGGGGCTTAATGCCTCGCACAGCATGTCCGCCGAGATCAGGGCGTTTTTCTTTTCATTAAAAAGGGTCTGTAAAAGCGTCATATATACCGACTGAACGGTTCGGGACAGGTTGAGTGTTTTCAGTTTCTTTTCTGCCTCATCCAGGCTGTTTACCAAAGGCACGCCTTTGAAAAACAGGGTACGGTTGAAATCGCGCCGGATAAAACCCCGTCTCTCCAGCCAGGCCACGGCAATTCTGGCCCTTTGATCATCGCCGCCCATATGCTCATATCCTGCCAGGCGAAGAATCTCTGCCGGGGTGATCACGATTTCAGGAGATTTTTTGCCCCGGTCCTTTAACACCCTGAGAATTTTTTTGATATCCTGCAAAGAGAGTTTTGAATAGGCATTCAAGGAGAACTGGTTGTCAATGTCGTCCTCTTCATAAAGAAGGATGCAGTCGGCAAGGTCCTGGTCCCGTCCGGCCCTGCCGGCTTCCTGGAGATAGTTTTCAAGGGAACCCGGGATATCGGCATGGATGACCAGCCGGATGTCCTTTTTGTCAATGCCCATGCCAAAGGCGTTGGTGGCGCAGATCACAGGGATGGTACCTGATAAAAAGTCATCTTGAATGTTGCGCTTGTCCGGTTCGGTTCGGCCTGCATGAAAAGGTTGGCAGACAATGCCGCGCTCGTTGAGAAATTGGCTTAATTCTTCGGTGCCTTTCCGGGATGCGCAATAGACAATGGCACTGCCCTTTGTTTCCGACAGATTATCGTGAAGGGTGCGGGCAATGACATCGTATTTTTCAGCAGCTGTGACAGGATAGACGTAAAAGTGAAGGTTATCCCGGTCTACACCCCCTTCAAAGCTGTCCAGGTCAAGGCCGAGTTTTTCATTAAAATGTTGGCGGATTTCTTCTTTAACATCTTTTTTGGCCGTGGCCGTGAAAGCACCGATCACCGGCATTCGGCCTGTTTGTTTTTTCTGGTCGGCAATGAGGTCTGCCACGTTTAGGTAATCGGGCCTGAAGTCATGTCCCCATTTTGACAGGCAGTGGGCTTCGTCAAAAATCCAGCAGCCCACCTGGCGGGAGGCGATCAGCTCCACTACGCTTTTGTTTCGCAGTTGTTCAGGAGAGATGTACAAAAGCCCGATGTCGCCTAATCGCACCTTCTCCACCACAGCTCCCCGTTCGGGAAGGGTCAGACTGCCGTTGATGGCGGCGGCTGCCTGGGTGCCGGTGGCATGATTGAGGTTGTCCACCTGGTCCTTCATCAGCGCCTTGAGCGGTGATATGACGATGGTGAGCGCCCCTGTGCGTTCGTACCGATGAAGTGCCGGAATCTGGTAGCAGATGGATTTGCCGCCGCCTGTGGGCAGTATGGCCAGGTGGTGGCGGCCGGACAGGGAGGCCGAAACGATTTCCCGCTGGAGCATCCGGCCGTCGGGCATGGTCCGGTAGGCGTTGAAACCAAAATATTTATCTAAAAGATGGTCCGGATTGTTGTGTTGTGTGCAAAAACTGCAGGCGTCATTCCCGCAGGCCATCCGAAGTCTTAAAACCAGATCTGCGATGCCGTCAAACTCGTGGAGTACCCAGCCGGGAAGAACGGAGTTGCCCCCGGCCACACGCAGCCAGGAAACCAGGTAGGCAAGTTCGGGTTTCCTGTGCGGCGCCTGCCCGATTTCGTTCCATATTTCCCGGGCCGCCGTGGTACAGCCCCGGTCCCGGCACAAAGTTAAAAACAGATCCCTGGGGCCGCTTTCATCGGGTTTTTCGCCGCCAAGACGTTCAAAAAGCTGACTGATCCCCTGAAACGTCCCTGTTGGCAAGTCAAAAGCCCAGGCAAAAAAAGCAATGAGCCTGGGTTGGCTTTCTTTTAAAAGAAGAAAAGCTGCCAGTTGATCTTCAAACAGCACCATGGAAAGCTTTGCATCGGCCACAGGATTGTTCTTTGATGCGCTTAAAAGTTTATATCCTTTGATGAGCCGGTGGTAGGGATTTTCCGGAAAGGCCAAAGGAGAGAGCACCAAGGTGTCAATGGGGATCAAAGAGAGGATTCCGGCATCCGGGCAATGGGTTTTGGCCAGGGCCAGGTCATGCTTGATAATATTGTGCCCGAGGATATATGTTGCACCTTGTGCAAACCGGGAAAGCCGTTGGAGTGCCGGGGCCGGATTTGAAATGTTCTCTTTATTGAAAATTCGGCCATTATATACGGCGCCGATGTGAAACACCGCACCATCGGGTGTGGCTTCGAAATCAATAATCAAGGGATTGGACAGGTAATCCTTGATATCAGCGGGCAGGACTGACGGCAGGTTCCTGGATGCGGGTACCGATATCACACCTGATTCCCGGACACTATCCTGATCATTGACCCGATCACTATCCTGGGCGATTTCCATTAGCGAAACATTTTTGGGGTTAAAAATGCAGTGAGCCGCATCCTGCCCGGGTCGATATCTGTCCAGGAATCCGCATCCAGTTCCAGCCGGGCATAGGCGCAGGTGGGCAGCTTTTCTATGGTTGTGTCTCCCACCCAGTTGCAGAAGCCATGAAACGCTGGGTTATGGCCCACAATAACGGCCTGGTCAATGTTGGTGGGCAGATCATCCCGGCAGAATTCCAAAAGGTCGTGGGCGCTGAAGGTGTATAGTTTTTCTGCCACGGTCCAGGTAAAAGAGAGCCCTTTAAGATTGCCGGCAATCCTTTCTATGGTTTCCTTGGCCCGGGTTGCAGGGCTTGTGAAAACATTGGAGAAATCACAGCCTGTTTTTGAAATTTCAGGCGCCATGACAGCGCATGCCCGGATGCCCCTTGGGGCCAGAGGCCTGTCAATATCTGCAAGGTTTTTATCCTTCCAGCTCGATTTGGCATGACGGATAAGGTGAAGTGTTTTCATTTCTCAAATAAGTATTCCAGTTCATTGCGTTTTATTTCATAAACGATGCCCAACTGCTTCCCTAATTTGCCCGAGGGAACCCCTGTCTGCTGAACCACACCAGATTGGGCTCAGGCAGGTCTGCCAGGCGGCGTCCTTTATATTTGCCAAATGGCATTTGTGCCTTTGTAAGTGCTTCAAATGCCGGTTTATCCGGTTCAAGAACGGTTCCCAGGTTTTTATGACCTCCTGTGAAAATATGCTGCAAAACAATACGATATGATTACATAAGTACGCAAGCCCTACTGACATTGATTTTACAAAATTTTCAGTTTTCGTTCAGACGATGGAATATGATGAAAAGGCTCAAGCGGCCCAAAAAGATAAAGTCTATCCAATAGGCTGGGAACCACTGTGCAAATCATTGAGGTTGGCCGTTGACTTTTTATTGTCTGTAAAATTATGTTGGTATTTCAAATCATTTTTAGTTAGCATATTAACCATATGGTAAAGCCGGCTGAAACATTTGATGTTAATAATTCTTTTTCCATAATGATGTGTACCTGGGTCAAATATATGAAAGAGAGCTTGAACCATTATTTTCGTGACGCCGGCTTTAATGTAACCAATAAGCAAATGAGGTAGAACATTGTTAACACGAAATAAAAAGAATGGGGGAACGTTTGAAACAAATTAACAATTGGTCGGCATTACATTTTTTAGCCTCTTTGGGTGCAGGGGGGATGGTGGTTACTTTTTTTATGTATTTTTTGTTCTGGGTCCCCCATCCTGGGAGACCGATTCCCGTTTATGCGGATTGGTTTCCCCATATACAAACCGCAAGTACAGGGAAACAATGCATGATGCTTTTAGGGCTTGTCGGCATTCTTTTTTTTGCCTGGTTACATTTTAAATGGCTGTTTTTAAATTTTGTTCAATACCGGGTTTTTAAGGCAAACGGAGGAGTAAAAAAAATTATCGGAACCAATGCCCATACACAACTTATGGCAATGCCGTTAACTTATGCCATGAGTCTCAATATCTGTTTTATTCTTTCAGCCATTTTTATTCCGGGGCTATGGAATATCATTGAGTGGATCTTCCCCGTCTCGATTATTGTATTTACGATCATCGGTGTGTGGGCCAGTCGAATTTATCTCGATTTTTTTAGTCTTGTCCTGCAGAGCGGCAGTTTTGATCACACAGCCAACAATTCACTTAGCCAAATGTTACCCAGTTTTGCCTTCTCCATGGTTGGTGTCGGGCTGGCTGCCCCAGCTGCAATGAGCCAAAACACCATTGTTATCGGAATTAGTTATTTGTTAGCAATCTTTTTTACAACAGGGGCGTTATTCATCGGGCTGGTCAATTTGATTATCGGCATGAATGACATGATCAAACAAGGGGTGTCCCGGTCATCCCTGCCGACGCTCTGGGTGGTGATACCGATATTGACGACAGCAGGGATCGCCGCAATGCGGTTAAGCCATGGTCTTCATTCTCTGGAACTCGGTCATGGCGCCTCAGATTATATTTTGCTCGCAATTATTTTTTCCATTCAGATCGTATTTTTTCTTCTGGGATGGGCGGTCATGAAACGGATGAATTATTTTAAGGCATTACTCAACCATGAGGAGGACACACCTGTGACTCTTGCGCTGATTTGTCCCGGTATCGCTTTTGTTGTTATGGGCCATTTCGTTTTAAACAAAGTGATCGCAGCAAGCGGAATTATAGTGAAATTTGGCTATATTTACATGGCCCTTTCCTTTGGATTGATTGTTTTACAATTTATTACAGGTTGGTTATTGATCAGGCTTGCACGAAAACAGCTGAGGTATACGTAAGAGTCTGTTAAAAATGATTGTTATAACCCATAGAAAAAGGAGAACGAATGGCTTCGGTTGGATGTGAGAGACCAGGCGGTGGTCTGGTTGAACAGGAAGAAGAAATTAAAGAGGAAGCAAAAGAAACTAAAAAAGGAGTTGTGAATATGATTCGTGTGGGACAAAAAGCGCCTGATTTTCAGGCGCCTGCATATTACAAGGGTGATTTTACCGCTATTAAATTGTCTGATTATCGTGGCAAATGGGTTGATCTCTGTTTTTATCCCGGCGATTTTACCTTTGTCTGAGCAACCGAAATCTCGGCGGTCGCCGAGAAAAATGAAGCGTTTGAAAAATTGGACGTACAGGTTCTTTCCATGAGTACGGACTCCATGTTTGTTCATAAAATGTGGGAAGAGGCAGAACTGTCAAAAATGGTGGGAGCAGGAAAAATTCCATTTCCCATGTTGTCTGATGGCGGTGGAAAGATTGGGGAGATATATGGTGTATATGATGAGAATGCCGGTGTGGATGTCAGGGGCCGTTTTCTTATAGATCCCGACGGCGTTGTCCAGGCATTTGAAATGCTGGCACCGCCTGTGGGACGTAACGTATCTGAAACAATCCGGCAGATACAGGCCTTCCAGCTTGTCAGGGAAACCAAAGGAGCCGAGGCGACGCCGTCCGGCTGGAGACCGGGGAAAGTAACGCTTAAACCGGGACCCGGCTTGGTTGGTAAAGTATGGAAAGAGTGGAAAACAGAAATGGCATTTGATTAAAACGATTAAGGCGATAACAAGGGTTGATCAGGGGCATGCCGAAGCTGGTAAGTTTTAGTATTGCCCCCTTCATAATGTCTATTATAAACCGCCCCGAATTTAGGGGGGTCCAATCTTCTGTTCTAATTTAAACTCAACATCCCAATAAATTTCAGATAACGGTAATTCACAATTAATGGATTCCATTTTTAATATATGGTCAGCATCTTCGTATGAACGATACTCCCATTTGCCGGCATCGCTACGTTTAAATTGCTCAACAAGATATTCTTCTTGGGAAACAAGGATATATTCTTGAAGTGTTGAGATTGCCCGGTAATAAGCAAACTTTTTTCCTCTATCAAAGGCTTCTGTTGAATCTGAAAGAATTTCTATGATGACAACCGGGTTTGTCAGCGTGTCAAACTCATTATCTTCAAACGCTGCGTCACCGCAATGGATTACAATATCCGGGTAAACATAACCTGTTTCGATCTTTACCCGCATGTCATTAGAAAGGACTTCACAAGGGGATTTGCCGGCTTTAAATTTATTTCCTATTTCTCTTGTAAGGTTGGCATTAATACGGACATGGTTGATTTTAGCTCCGACCATGGCAAAGATTTCACCATCAAAAAATTCATGCTTAATATCCAGGGAGACTCGTTCCATGGCCAGATATTCAGCCGGTGTTATATTTTTTTTTTCTTGAGGCTGTGGGGTCATTTTTTGTCTCCTGATTTGGTCCTTGGCTTACCCTGGTGATTATTTTTGCATATTAAGTATTTTACAATGCTTTCAAGAAAATCTATAGCTTTTATTTTTAATGAAGCCTGTTGTAAAATTGAATTATTTCTGATTGTTTCGGAGAGGCCAAACACTACCCCTAAGAACTGAGGAGGAATTAACCGATGGCTCGCGCTACACCCTCAACGGGTAACTGGTTGATAAAGCTCATTGCTCTGGCAGGGATGCTTGAACTCGTGTATCTGGTGACAGGAAATCTGTTTTTGAACGTGGCATATATACAACAGAAGCTGAGCAGTCATCCTGATCAATTTAAAATAGAATGGTCCTCGGGCTGGACTTTTCTGCCGGGACACCTCTGTCTTAATAATATAAAGACAGAGGGCCGGGCGCCGCAAGGGCAGTGGTCGATTTTGATGTCCAGGGGTGAGTTCGACCTGGTACTGTGGAGACTGTTTTCCCGGACAATAGAGTTGCAAAGTTCAACAATGTCTGGTTTTACGGTAACTGTAAACTCAAAGATTACAGGTCGCCCGGGTGCGAATGCAGGCCCAAGTTCTGCTGCTTCGGCGGCCCAACCGGAACCTTTGAAACCTTTTGGGAAGATCAGCATTCCGCCTCCTATTGAACAAAACGAAAGCGTGGCAGGGTGGGCGTTTACAATACGGCATGCCGACATTGCAGAGATTGATCAGATCAAAATTGATAGCTATACTTTTACAGGACATGGAGGGGTGCAACTCAACGAGTTGACATTCGGTACAGACGGCTCGCTGGCTTTGGGGAGAGGGACGTTGTACATGAAGTCCGGAAACCTCATGTCCGGTCCGCAGTCTATCGGCACCTCTTTGGAGAGTGATATCGAATTACGGCTTGAGCGTTTTGTGCCCGGGGAACAGGCCGGCTCGGCAACCACCGCGTTTGTCTCAGGACGCATCGGCTTGAGCGGTCACCTCACCTCATTTGGTATCCTCAACCGTTATTTCAGTGACAGTGGATGGTTGCGGCTTAACGGAAGGGGTTCACTCAACACTCATCTTCTGATCGAAAAGGGACGGTTAATAGAAGGCAGTGAGCTTTCCATCACATCACCTGATCTGGTTGTTGAAGTGGATGGGAAAAATGATTCCGGTTCATATGACCAGTACCGTATCCGAGGGGCAGGCACGGTGAAGGGGGATGTCAGCTCAAGGTCCGGTGATTCCAGGACACAGCTGCAGGTGGAACTGAAAAATATTGTTATGCATACAGAACCGCAGGAACAGCTTTTCCTGCAGGGTGAGGCCTTTCACCTGCTTCTCACCGGCCCGCCCGTCAACTTCAGTAAGGTGTCTGCAGAACCTGTGGTTCGATTGCAATGGCATGGGGCGGTAATACCGGATATCTCACTGTTGAATGGTTACCTGCCGGGTGAAATGCCGTTTAGGATGCATGCGGGCCGTGCCCGTCTGAATGGGTATATCGACTACGCCGACAAAGTTGTTTCCGGTATGTTTGAACTGGCTGGAGAAGATGTCAGTGGTGAAATTCTTAACCAATCAGTGATAGGCAGTCTCGGGCTTGAGCTGCATTTGAAACAGGCTGACATCATCAACCGGCAACTCGACCTCTCCGGCACACGTATCGAGCTGCAGACGGCCCCCTCTGATTTGAAGATTGCAGATCAGACGGATCCGGGCATTTTACGGACGGATCTGAAAATTATAGAGGGCCGGCTTACATCTGCGATTCCTTTGAATGAACTCAAGAATTTTCAAGGGAGACCGCCACTCAGCGGTGTTCTTCAGTTAGAGGGTAAGATCGCCAATCTCGATTTTCTCAGCGATTTTTTATCTGACCGAACGGCTCTTGAATTCGGTGGCGGAGGCGTTGTGCGAACCAACCTGCGTGTGCATGAAGGGCGACTTGTTCCGGGGAGCATCCTGGAGGTTGCATCCGACAAACTGTTCAGCCGTTTTTCAGGATTTACAGCAAGCGGTGCCGGTAATGTTTCGGCAGCGCTTCAGCAGTCAGCTGAAGATGAGGAAATTTATCTGAAAGTGGGTCTGCGGGATATGAAATTGCATCAGGTGAAAGATGGCAGGCTGCTGATGCACGGCAAGGGGTTGCAGTTGACTGCAAGCAGCCCGCCGGTCGATATCCGCAACCGGCATGATTTGGTAAAACTTGAAGCAAAGTGGCAGGATGCATTGGTGCCCGACCTTGAAATACTCAACGGATATCTGCCGAAAAATCAGCCGTTTCGGCTGAGTTCAGGGTCTGCCCGCACGAGTGGTCATATTGTCTTTGACGGCAGCCGTTCTTCAGGCGATATTCACTTGGCTGGAGAGAATGTCACTGGTATGCTGCTCCAACAACCTGTAAACGGAAAACTTGAACTGGATCTGTTGATCAAACAAATCGATCCTGGGAGCCGTTTCCTTGATATTTCCGGAACCCGCATCCTGATGCAGGCAGTTTCCTCCTCCAATGAAACCAAACCTTTAGAAACACGTATTACCATTGGTGAGGCAAAATTGAAGATGGGCCCGGACTTTTTTCAGGCAGAAAAACCTGAGGCGCCGCCTTTGTTGAGCGGCGTGGTCAGACTTGAAGGATCTGTGGCGAATATCGATTTCATCAACAGCTTTCTCAAAAATTTACAGGGAGTGGAATTCTCGGGAAATGGCCGGCTGAACGCTGATCTGCTGCTTCTTGACGGGCAGGTGTCTCCCGGCAGCAAGTTACGGATTACCTCTGGTAATCTGTCCAGCAGGTTTCTTAATTTTGAGGCGACCGGATCGGGAATGGTCACTGCGCAGATAGAAGGGGACGCAGATGCACCTGTGGCTAAATTAGACAGCTCTATAAGGTCTTTCAGACTGCGCAGGCAAGGGGAAACCGTCTCATACATCAGGGGAAATCTTTTTCAGATAACCACAGTGGGCAGGAGTTTCGACTCGATTCAAGGGCTGCAGGATCTGGATACATCGGTCAGACTGATAGCTGCCGAAATTCCGGATATTACCGTCTATAACAGTTATCTGCCGAAAAATGCAGGCATATCAATTCGTTCCGGCAAGGGTACGCTTGCCGGAGAGTTCCGCCTGAATGGTGGTTCAGGCCGCGGCCATCTCGACATGCAGGCAGAGGGTGTTGAAGTCAATTTCAGAGACCAGGCAATCAGGGGTGACCTGCGTATCAACACCCGTCTCGCTGATGGAAATCTGGAGAAGATGATCTTTGATGCTTCAGGCACCAGGCTGAGAATAGAAAACGGCTCTCTTCTCAGCAAAAACGGAACCCAGGCCGAGGAGTGGTGGGGGCAACTCGATATCAAACAAGGCCACATGACCTGGACGCGTCCTCTGCTTCTGAATGCAGCATTGAACCTGCAACTGCGTGACAGCGGTCTGCTTGTGCATCTGTTTGCGAAGCAGAAGAAACAATGGCTGAACGATCTGCTGACGATTAAAAATGTGACAGGCGAAACCAGGGTGTTACTGAACGGAAAGTCCATTCTGCTCAGAAAGGTCCGCATTACCGGGGAACAATTACTGGTGCTTGCCGATGTGCATCTGCGCGAAAAAAAGATACAAGGCGGTATGTATGCCGGATACGGGATTCTGGGGATGGGAATCGAACTTGAAGACGAGCGTCGTACGTTGAAATTACTGAAACCGCGTAAATGGTACGATAGCTTTTCTAAGAATTTTGAAACAGGTGCACCTTAGGTTCTGTATCAATAAAGTAATAATATAAAGTCCGGTCTATGTCGATTTGAAAATCAAAGTAAAACCAGAAATCAAACATGATCTGGTTCATTTCATTGAGCAATTCGTCTTTTTCTTTGACTGTATTCTTGATCAACTCGGCCTACCATCAACTGAATGGCTTTGGGAATAGTCATCCTGTCATTATTTATTATTGTTTCAATAAGTTAATGTGCCCTGAGCCCATTCGCAATATTTTACAATGCTTTCGACAAAACCCATAGCTTTTATTTTTCAGACCGAACCAACCGACAACAATATGGTAAACTATTTTCTATATTTTTCCCGAACGGTAAATTATTTTCAAATTCATTCCAATTCGGAGTGATTTTTCCTGATCGGGAATAATGGAGTTGTTTTACATTATTAAGCATGATATTTTCCCGATAGGGAATATTTTATGAAGAGGTGTACAATTGGATTCGAAACGTATCGGCGAATTGATAAAAACCGTCAGGAAAGAACAAGGGTTTACCCAAGCAGAAGCTGCAGGTTATCTCAATGTTGGGATACGTTTCTTGTCTGAGTTAGAGAACGGAAAACCTACAGTTCAGCTTGGAAAAGTATTGCAGGTGCTCGAAGGTCTTGGATATGAAACTGTGCTGATACCAAAATTCAAAAAAAAGCTTATAAACTACATCAAAAAGAATCTGAGTGATGAATAAACTTTTTGTGTACATAAATGGCATACTTGCCGGTGAGCTTTGGTTGGATGATCAAAACAGATTTTGTTTTCAATACTCAAAAGAGTGGTTGGGAGAGCATGATAGTTTTCATTTATCCGTTTCCTTGCCTTTACAAGAAAAACCTTTTCTGAATGATAGCTGTTATTCCTATTTCACAAATCTTTTGCCTGAAGCAAAGGTATTGACGGCTTTGTCACGGAAATTAGGCATTGCTGAAGAGGATAAATTTTCCTTGCTCCGTGCTATTGGCGGGGATTGTGCCGGTGCCGTTTCTCTTTATCCCCCTGATGTCGATTGCCCTGGACCGAATGACTACAAATATGAACCTTTTTCAGAAAAGGATTTAGCAGAAAAAATAACTGAGTTGGGGATCAATCCGTTGCTGGCTGCAGAAGAAAGAAGACTTTCCCTGGCGGGAGGAATGGAGAAGCTGCCGGTCTATATCAAAGATCATCGAATCTATCTGCCCTTAAATGGGGCGCCAACCACTCATATCATCAAGACCCCTGTCAAAGATTTGCAGGGTGTTGTGACCAACGAAGCCTATTGCATGAGTCTGGCTAAAAATTTGGGTTTTGATGTCCCAGATGTCGATATATTGAAAGTCAGGGAGCTCTGGTTGTATGCCGTAAGGCGTTATGACAGAAAGATAGAAGAAAAGAGTATTGTTCGGCTTGTCCAGGAAGATTTTTGTCAGGCATTGAACCGAAACGCTCAGCAGAAATATAATTATTCTTTAAAAGAGTGCTTTGATTTGATCCGAATAGAATGTTCAAATCCTATTGAGGATTCAAGAAAGCTTTTGAATCTAATTTTGTTTAATGGATTGATCGGTAATGCCGATGGCCACGCAAAAAACATTTCGTTGCTGCACGATGAAAATGGAACAACACTTGCGCCATTCTATGATTTGGTTTCTACGATAGTTTATCCCCAGTTTACAAAAAAAATGCCGATGAAGATTGCCGGGAAGAAAAGACAATTTGGCCATCTTCAAAAGCATCATTTTGATTCTCTCAGTGAAGAGATCGGCATGAAACCAAATATTCTAATCAAAGCAGCGTTAAATTTGGCAAACAGGATTATGATTGTTACTGAAATAACGGCAACGGAGTTCAAAGCCCAATATGGATCAATTGAAATGGTCGACAAGATCAATAGTGTGATTTCTTTTCACGCGAGATCATTGATTGATACATTGAGTGATCAATTGAGTGAGTATCCAGTACAGAAATAGTTGGGAGCGAAAGGGTTCGGGCCTTGAATTATTACATTTTAATCAAAAAAACTTTATAATGCAAAACCAGACTCTTCTTTCTTTGGAAATAAAAAAGGTGGACTAACAGGGAGTCTGGGTTGCTTATGGGTTTCGGAAAGGCAGGACTACACGCTAATAGTCCACTCCCATAATCGTTTCTGTCATCGGGAAGACTATTATTAACAGGTATCACCATCTATCACCTGAATAGGCGGTCAGACTGTTCATGAATAGATTCATAGGAATTTGGCGAAACATCTGTTCATCTGCCATGATGCCTGCCACGCCTTTAATGATCTGGCAGGCATCCACTGGAACGGCATAGACGATTCTGCGTCCGGTAACGGTCATGAAAATTCCCAGGCGGGAGACGGATTTATCTACTTCTGAATTGATCTATAATAATTCAGAGTTCAAGCCGGGTACCTGTGGCAAACACGTTAATTGGGCGTGTCATTTTGTGGGACATGTAAGCCGGGGCATCAGGGCCCGTGCAATGGCCGGTATAATAGGTTGTGCCGCCATAGGATGACAATTCATTGATCAGAATATCCAGGCGGTTGTCCGGTTCTGTGACCCGGGTTATGCGATTATACAGGTGGAATCCGCCGATCACATGGTCAATGTGATCCAGGCCTGTGCGGGTAAGAACCGTATCAATCATATTCCCCATGCCCGAGTGGGCGCATCCGGTGAACAGAACCGAGGTGCCGTCTTCCACGATCAGCAGGGCCAGTTCATGGGAAAATTCATCCTCAATCAGTTTCCCGTCTTCCTGCTGCCTCAACAGGGCTGAATTACCCTGGGGGATAAAGCCTTTTTTTGAAAAATCGGTGATAATGGTTAAATCCCTGGATAAGGCCAGATCCGCACCAATAAACCGGCATTGGCTTTTGTTAATGGCATCGGTGTCAAGGCCGATATATCGGGGATCATGATCCTTGTAGCGGGCATAGTATTTGCCTTCAATGGCCCCCCGGGTCATGATGATTTCTGCTTTGTCATTGATTTTTTGAAACTGCGGGATGCCGCCGCCATGGTCATAGTGCCCGTGGGACAGCACGGCCATGTCGACTTTTGACAGGTCCACACCCAAATGTTTTGCATTGTCTGCAAATTTTTGGTCCGGTCCCATATCAAAAAGAATGGACCGAGTGCCTGTGCGGATAAAAAAACTTAAGCCGTGGGCCGGTTCAAGTTGCGGGTCCGTGGTATTGTTTTCAAGCAGGCAGGTGATTTCCATGGCGTGTTCCTCCTGTGTTTTTTTTGTCATTATGGGGTGCATAAAAAATGCAGATTAAAGGCATCATTGGGGATTTCTTCGGCACAAACCGTTGAAAAGCCAGCTTGTTTGAGCAGATCTATGGCCTGCTCTTTCCCCCACATCATGCCAAGGCCCGAACCGTTGTCATTCAGTCCGATGGGCATGCAGTGCATGAGGCTTACCGTGTATAAAAACGGCCCCATGGGATGATCGGCATTGTTTTTAATATTGGTGGCGGCCTTGATATCGATCATGGAAAAAAGGCCGCCATCGCGCAGTATATATTTCACCCCTTTTAACGCGTCCAGGGGATGGGACTGGTCGTGGATGGCGTCAAAGGCGCATACATAATCAAAGTGTCGGTTAAACTTCGACGCTTCACGGATCTTAGCGGCATCCTGGTTGATGAACGTAATATTGGACAACCCAAAAGATTCGGATAAGGCCCGGGCCTGTTCAAGGGCTTCGTCATGGTTATCCATGCCGACAAACTTAGATTTTGGATAGGCCTGGGCCATGAGGCAGACCGCCACGCCCTGGCCGCAGCCTATATCGCAGACCCGGATACCTTGCTGCAGCCTTTTTTCCAGCCGGCCCTGGTCAACATAAGGAATAAATTCCTGGATTAACACCTTGCGGTGCTTGGCGTCTGCCAGTTCCGACATGAATGCCTGAAAATCCGGATAAATGGAAAAAGGAACGCCCTGGCCGGTTTTAAATCCCTGTTTTACGGCCTCCATGGCACAGGCGGTCAGCAGGGGGATTTCCTGGGTGTATACCCCCAGGTTGTTGTTACCGGCTCTTCTGCACAAAAGATCCCCATGGGAAGGGGGCAGGAAAAAGGTGTCATCATTGTCCGGCTTTTGTGTCATCTTGATAATGCCGCCGGTGACCATAATACCCAGCCACTCCTTGAGATAACGCGAGTTCAGACCCGTTGCCCCGGCCAGTTCCCCAAGGGTCAGGGCAGAGCCTTTCTCATCCATGACATCAAATATTTCAAGGGCGTAGCCGATGCCTAAGCCCAAGTTCAAGGAGCCGTAATTTAGAATCTGTACCAGTTTGTCGGAAAAATCAGCCATTTTTTAATATGTTAAGGAGTGGGTCTTAAATTACTTGTCCATTTTGATATATCCGGGAGCGCGGGCGTCCCGCCCGCAGTAAAAATGCAGGCGGGACGCCCGCGCTCCGAGATTAAGTTATTTCGGTCTCATTCCTAAAGACTAATGCCCTCCAGGACCCGTTCCTTGATATGGGCGCAGACCTTGGTCAGGAACTCTTTGTGGGTGACCCCCATCTTGACCTTGCCGTCCAAAGTGCGCACGGACAATACCTTGTCGTCCTTTTCCTTATCACCAATGGTGATGATTAAAGGAATATAGTTCAATTGGGCTTCTCTGATTTTCTTTTTAAGGGTTTCGCTTCTTTCATCCACGTCGCAACGGATGTCATGGACCTCCAGCAGATTTTGGATTTCTTTTGCATAGGGGGCCAGTTCCTGGTTAATGGGCAGGATCACGGCCTGAACCGGGGCCAGCCATAGGGGGAATTTGCCTGCAAAATGCTCCACAAGAATACCAAAGAACCGCTCCATGGAACCGTAGATTACCCGGTGGATCATGATGGGCCGGTGCTTTTCATTGTCCGCGCCCTTGTAAGTCAGATCAAAACGTTCCGGCAGCGCCATGTCCAGCTGAATCGTGCCGCATTGCCAGGTTCTGCCCAAAGCGTCCTTGATGTGTATGTCTATCTTGGGGCCGTAAAATGCACCATCCCCTTCATTGATCATGAATTCTTGGCCATAGGCTTCGATGGCATTGCGCAGCCCGTTGGTGGCGGTTTCCCACTGTTCATCCGTGCCGATTGATTTCTCAGGTCTTGTGGACAGCTCCAGATGAAAGGATAGTCCAAAACGTGCATAGACTCGTTCAGCCAGTTTCAGAACGCCTAAAACTTCTTCCTGGATTTGGTCCGGGGTCATGAAAATATGGGCATCATCCTGGTGAAAGGCCCGGACCCGGAACAGGCCTGATAACGCCCCTGAAAGTTCATGGCGGTGCACCAGCCCGATCTCTCCGGCCCGGTGGGGCAGGTCTTTGTATGAGTGGGATTTTGTTTTGTAAAGGATCATGCCGCCGGGGCAGTTCATGGGCTTGATGGCGTATTCTTCGTCATCAATGGTGGAGGTGTACATGTTTTCCCGGTAATTTTCCCAGTGGCCGCTTTGTTCCCAAAGTTTTCTGGTCATCATTACAGGGGTTTTGGTCTCCACATATCCGTCTTTTTTATGCTCGATGCGCCAGTAATCCAAAAGCGCATTCCACATGTCAATGCCTTTGGCGTGGAAAAAGGGCATGCCCGGTGCTTCGTCATGGAAGGAGAACAGATCCAGACGGGTGCCAAGTTTTCTGTGGTCCCGCTTTTTGGCTTCCTCGATCATGTTCAGATAGGCGTTGAGCTTCTTTTTGTCAAAAAAGGAGATGCCGTACAGGCGCTGGAGTTGTTCCCGGGACTGGTCTGCCCGCCAGTAGGCACCGGAGGTTTTTAATAGTTTTACACCCTTGATCATACCGGTGTTGGGGATATGGGGGCCGCGGCACAGGTCAACGAATTTACCGTTTTGGTACAAAGAGATCTCTTCACCTTCGGGCAGTTCATTGATCAACTCCACCTTAAAGGGGTTGTCGGCGAAAAGTGTCAGCGCCTGTTCTCGTGTAACCACCCGGCGTTCAAAGCCTGCTTTGGCCTTGATGATTTTTTTCATCTCAGCTTCTATTTTTTCAAGGTCTGTTTCGCTCACCGGTTCCATATCAATATCATAATAAAACCCATCTTCCACTACAGGGCCGATGGTCAGCTTGGCGTCCGGATAGAGGTTGAGTACGGCTTCGGCCATGACATGGGCCGAAGAGTGGCGCAGAATATCCAGCCCCTTCTCATCTTTGGCTGTGATAAAGCTCACCGCACTGTCTTTTTCAATGACAGCGCCTAAATCAATGGCTTGCCCTTCTATTTCCATGGCCACGCAGTTGCGGGCAAATCCTTCGGAAATGCTTTTTGCCACATCCATGCCTGTGGGTGGTGTGTCAAATTCTTTTACTGCATTATCCGGGAAAGTTATTTGAATCATTTTTTTGCTTCCTGTTTATATCATGCCTGACCTTGCCCAATTTTTCAAGGCAGCGTATGATCAAGCGTTTATGATTAAGCATTATAACTAAAAGATGCTGTTAATTTAAAAAAAGAATCTTAAAAGATGTGTTTTAAACAATCAAGGGAAAACTAAGTGGTTTATCAGTTTGTAACAACGGACAAAGACCTGGCACAAATATGCTTGAAACTTGAACCCTGTGAGATAATCGGCGTGGATCTGGAAGCCGATTCCATGCACTGTTTTTCAGAAAAGATATGCCTGATCCAGATTGCGGGCCCAAATCAGGCCTGGCTGGTGGATCCTTTTTTGATTAATGATTTTTCACCCTTTTCTCAAATCCTTGAAAATCCGGAGATTATCAAGGTGTTCCATGGGTCAGATTTTGATGTCAGAAGCCTTGACCGGGAGTTGTCCGTTGAAATTGAGAACTTGTTTGACACCGAGATCGCCTGCCGGTTTTTAAATATTAAGGCCCGGGGCCTGGGCGCATTGTTGAAATCCTTTTTTGATATTGATGTGGATAAAAAGTACCAGAAGGTGGATTGGTCAAAACGGCCTTTGAAAGATGAGATGATTGCCTACAGTGTGGGTGATGTGGCAACGCTTGTGGAACTGCATGACCTTTTAAAGGAGCGTCTTGAAAAAATCGGGCGCCTGGCCTGGGCCGAAGAAGAATTTAATTTGCAGGCCAGGGTCAAATACGAGAGTAATCATTTAAGGCCCTTGTTTAAAAAGTTCAAGGGAGCCGGTAAACTTGACAACCGGAGCCTTGCCGTGCTGGAGCATTTGCTGGAAGTCCGGCTTTCTCAGGCGGAGAAAAAAGATCTGCCACCCTTTAAAATTATGTCCAACCAGTCGATTATGACCATGGTTCAGCGCAGGCCGGCCAGTGTTGAGGCGATATTGAAATATCGGGCATTAAGTCCTAAGCAGGCAGGCATGTACGGGCAGTTGTGCGTCAAGGCCATTGAAACCGCCCTTGCCTTACCCCACCGGGAACTGCCCTCTTACCCCAGAACCCGGATGCCACGGAAAACTTCCCAAGTCCTTGGGCGCATTGATGCATTAAAGAAAATGCGTGAAGCCGCGTCCCGGGCCCTGGCCATGGAGCCTGGATTTTTGATCAATAACAATATGATTGCTGCTGTGGCAGCAGACAAGCCGTCAAGCCAGGAAGGCTTGTTGCAGATTCCGGGCATGCGAAACTGGCAGGTCGAGGCGCTTGGTGATCGAATTATGGAGACCCTGTCCCGGGTGCAATGATTACAGTTCATCGCAAATGAATTGATATTTAGTCTTGCTCTTAATCTTGCTCCTGCTCTTGCTCTATGCTGTGAATTCGAGCAGGAGCAAGATTAAGAGCAAAAGCAAGAAAAGAGGATAAATAATGCATATAGATTTCTGGAAAATGCACGGTATCGGCAATGATTTTATCATGCTGGATGACCGGGACAAAATCGTTGCCGGGCACACCGACTATTCGGATCTGGCGGTGCGTTTGTGCCACAGACGGTTTGGCATTGGTGCCGACGGCATTATCCTGGCCCTGCCTTCTGATACCCATGACATCCGGTTTGTTATTATTAATTCAGATGGGTCCGAACCTGAGATGTGCGGTAACGGTATGCGCTGTTTTGCTAAATATTTGTACGAGAACAATGTTCTTGTCAAAGATGAAATGACGGTTCAGACTTTGGCCGGAACCGTGGTGCCCCGGATTGAAAAAACGAAAAACGGACAGGTGATATCCGTATGCGTGGATATGGGCGTACCAAAGCTTATTCCTGAACAGATTCCTTTTGTCCATGACGGGGATAGGGCCCTTGGGGTACCCATTGAAACTGAGCAAGGCACAATGTCCGTTTCCTGTGTCTCCATGGGGAATCCCCATGCCGTGATTTTTGTGGCGGACCTGTCCAGGGTGGACATTGAAACCATCGGTCCTTTGGTGGAAAATCATCCTCGTTTTCCTGAAAAAACCAATGTGGAATTCATAGAAGTCCTTTCTCATACGGCATTAAAAATGCGGGTGTGGGAACGCGGGGCCGGGGTAACCCTTGCCTGCGGCACCGGGGCCTGTGCTGCGGTTACGGCGGCTCATCTGACGGAGCGGGCAGGGCGGCAGGTGCGTGTTCATCTGGACGGCGGAGATTTGGATATTTTTTGGGATAAATCCTGTGGTCATATTTTTAAAACCGGGCCTGCCCAAACCGTTTTTAAAGGAACGGTTGAAATTTAGTTGACAAACCGTTTCATTCTTTATATAGCCTAATTCATCGTTTGGGGTGGCGCGTACACAGCGTCTGAGATCATACCCATTGAACCTGATCCGGATAATACTGGCGAAGGGAAGAGCGGACAAAACAGCAATAAACTCTGGACAAATCCGGATTTAGGTATTTTCATAGCCGTTTGCCCTTCCTTTGAGGGGTAAACGGCTTTTTTTTTAAGGATTTTTGCCTATGAATGTTTTTGTCAACGGAAATAAGGAACATATAGAGCCCTGCACTTTGGCGCAGTTGATCGCCTGGAAAAAGCTCGATGCAGGTGCGCTGGTTATCGAACTTAACCAACAAATCATTAAACAGGAATTTTGGCCGACAACGGAACTCCAGGACGGAGATCGCCTGGAGATGCTCAGTTTTGTCGGAGGAGGCTGATTATGAACGACGATGTACTTTTATTAGGTGGGAAAGAATTCAGTAACCGGTTACTGACTGGTACCGGGAAATTTGGCAACCATGGACAAATCCCCAAGATGCTTGCGGCCAGTGGTTCACAGATGATCACTGTTGCTCTGCGTCGTGTCGACATCTCTGCTCAGTCTGAAAATATTCTTGAATACATTCCCAAGAATGTGACCCTGCTGCCTAATACTTCCGGTGCCCGCACTGCAGAACAGGCCGTACGCGTTGCCCGTATTGCCCGGGAAGCTGGTTGTGGTGATTTTATCAAAATCGAAGTCATCACCGATATGAAATATTTGATGCCGGACAACTGGGAAACCTTGAAGGCAACGGAAATTCTGGCCAAAGAAGGGTTCCAGGTGCTGCCTTATGTTCTGCCGGACCTGCCCCTGGCCAAACGCCTGGAAGATGCCGGTGCGGCAGCGGTCATGCCCCTGGGCGCACCAATCGGAACTAACCGGGGATTGGAGACCAAACCGCTGATTGCCATGTTAATTGAAAACGCCTCCGTGCCCATTGTTGTTGATGCGGGAATCGGCAAACCTTCCCAGGCAGCTGCTGCAATGGAAATGGGCGCAGATGCGGTTCTGGTGAATACTGCCATTGCCACGGCCCGGGATCCGGAAGCCATGGGACGCGCCTTTGATCTCGCGGTTAAAGCCGGACGGGCTGCCTATCTGGCTGAAATGGCCGAGGCGTCCACTTTTGCCCGTGCCTCTTCTCCGCTCACCGGATTTCTTGACGAATAAGAACGCTGAACCACGGAATACACGGAAGAACACGGAAATGAGTTTGACTACTGATCGTCTTTGGCAGTCATCCAAAAGTACGGATTGAGGGGTTTGCACTCTAAGTTTCAGTGCTTTCCGTGTCTTCCGTGGTTATAAAAAGGATCAAATTATGTCATTCTATAAGGTAGTTGAACAATACCGTGATTTTGATGTTCCCAATTTTTTTGACCAGTTGAGTGATGAAGACATCATTCGTAGTCTGGCCAAGGAAAAACCCGGTCCTATGGATTTTTTGACTCTGCTGAGTCCCAGGGCTGCCGGACATCTTGAAGCCATGGCTCACAAAGCCCATCAGTTGAGCGTGCAGTATTTTGGACGTACGATTCAAATGTTTATTCCGCTTTACATATCCAATCACTGTAATAATGGTTGCGCCTATTGTGGGTTTAATCACAAAAACTCCATCCTTCGCCGAAAGCTCAGCCTGGAAGAGATTGAGGTTGAAGCCAAGGCCATTGCCAAAACCGGCATGCAGCAGATACTCTTTCTCACCGGCGAAGCCCCGCACATGACCCCCATGTCGTACCTGCTGGATGCGGCTAAACTGCTTAAAAAGCATTTTGCATCCGTGGCGATCGAGATTTATCCGCTTGAGGTTGAAGAGTACCGCCAACTTTACGAGGTCGGTGTCGATTCCATGACCATGTTCCAGGAAACCTATGACGAAGGCGTCTATAAACGGGTTCATCTGGCCGGTAAAAAGATGGATTACCACTGGCGCCTCAATGGGCCTGAACGGGCTGCCAAGGGCGGCATGCGGGTTGTTAACCTTGGGGCGTTGCTTGGTCTTTCCGAACCCCGCCGGGAAATGTTTTTCACCGGGTTACATGCCCGCTACCTTGAAAATAAATATATCGATACCGAGGTCGCCA
Source organism: uncultured Desulfobacter sp. (assembly GCF_963675255.1). Lineage (GTDB taxonomy): Bacteria > Desulfobacterota > Desulfobacteria > Desulfobacterales > Desulfobacteraceae > Desulfobacter. Next base: position 4,787,459 of record NZ_OY775937.1, on the reverse strand, counting down.
TCTCCCTGCCCAGATTTAATGAGGCGGAAGGCGATTTTCAACCCGATTACCTGGTGAATGACAAAACCTTTGTTCAGTTCATGACCGCACTGCGTATTTTTCTGCCGCGTTCGGGACTGACCGTCTCCACCCGTGAAAATGCCACCTTTCGTGACCGCATTCTTCCCTTGGGTGTTACGCGTTACTCTGCCGGATCAAGTACCGGTGTAGGTGGATACACCGAGATCCCCGACGGTCAGACGCCGCAATTTGAAATTACCGATGCGCGCAGCGTGGCTCAGGTGGCCGATGCGATTCTGGCCCAGGGTTATCAGCCGATTTACAAAGACTGGGACTGTATCTGATGAAAATAGGTTTTGCCGGGGTCGGAGGTATCGGCTCCAATGTGGCCCTTAACCTGGTTCGAAGCGGCGTCATGGAACTCAAACTGGTCGATTTCGACCGGGTAGAATCCGGTAACCTCAACCGTCAGTTTTATTTTGCCGACCAGATCGGCTTGTTCAAGGTCGAGGCACTTAAGATCAATTTAAGCCGTATTAATCCTGAGGCGCAACTTGAGGCGGAGGTTCAGCATATTGACGCGCAAAACTGCGCTGAACTGTTTTCCGACTGCGATTTTATCGTTGAGGGCTTTGACCGCCAAGTGGATAAAAAAATGCTCATTGAAACCTTTGCTAATAGAAAGGATGTGGTTTCAGCCTGTGGCATTGCCGGATCCGATTTGGCCGGCATACGTTCGCGCAAAATCGGCAACTGCTGCATTGTCGGCGACTTCACCACCGATTGCCATCAGGCTCCGCTGTTCAGTCACAAGGTCACCACCGTTGCCAATTACATGAGTGAATTTATTCTCTGTCAACCTGGCGTGCTCCATGATTAAGAGACTCGGAAAAAATAAATGCTACAGATTTTGTGACGAATTTTTATTGTTGCTGTAAAAGGTTAAAACCCCCGCTTTCAGACGTGTTTCCAGAAACGAAAAAACCTGCCGGCAAGGGAGTCTATCCCTTGCCGGCAGGTCAGGTTATGCTGCTGTTTTTATATTACTGGAGCAGGCTGGTGATGTTTGAAGATGAGGCGTTTGCCTGGCTCAGCGCATAGGAACTTGTCTGGGCCAGCAGAGACAGTTTTGAATAGTTGGATGTCTCTTCAGCAAAATCAACATCTCGGATGGTGGATTCGGAGGCCATCACATTTGTTTTGGTCACCGAAAGGTTGGAGATGGTGGATGTCAACTGGTTTTCCACGGAGCCCAGGGAACTTCGTGTGGAATCCAGGTCCGCCAACGCTGCTTCTGCAATGGTGATGGCAATTTCTGCATCCTCCTGGGTCATGACACTGATATCTGCCAAAGTCATTCCTTCCTGGTCGGAAATAGTTACGTCATCACTGTCGGAGACTATTTCAAGTATCGAACCGGTTCCAATTGTACTGCCATCTTCCAATGTCATTGTTTCTGTCAGGACGACGGCGTCGCCAGTCAAGGTGACGTCTTTTGTAAGGGTCGATCCGGCAGTATAAGTGGTGGTCTCGCTACCATCAGTGACAGTGATATCCTGATTAACAGTTGTTCCGACAGATAGTACCGTACCCGAGGCAAGGCTCGTTCCGGCAGACAGGGTCATATCTTCTTCCAGAGGGTCGGTGCCCTCAACCTGCACTGAACCACCGATAATGGAATCCTCTGCTATGGATGAATTAGATGTGAGTATAGAACCAGCCGCAAGATCCATGTCATCAGTGGTCGTCATCTCGCCTTGAAGTGTCGTCGTATCTCCCAAAGTAGAGCCGGCGGCCAGTGTCGAACCGGAGGCAATGGTTGATTCCGCCTCAAGCGTCATGTCGGCAGATAATGTTGTATCCGCACTGGTGGTGACTGTAGCGCCTAATTCCGTTCCTGCGGTTAAGACAGTGTTTGTTACAAGTGTGGAATCGTCTGCCAACTCCATATCCGAGGTGATAATCAGGTCGTCCCCAAGCGTAACATCTGCAGCTAAAGTGGTTCCTGCCTCATATGTCTGGCCCCCATTTGTAAATGACTGGTTGATCACCGTGCCTTGTCCAAGCACTGAACTGGATGCCAGGGTTGATCCGGCAGATACGGTCATACCGATATCGTCATCCAGCGTAGCCGTGGAGGCAAGGGTAATGTCTCCGGTAATATTAGTACCTTCGGCCAGTATTGATCCACTTGCCAATGTAGAGCCGGCTTCAAGCTGGTAGTCGGACACAATGTCCTCCACAGTTTCTACTTGGGCATTTCCCCCAAGAACTGTTCCTGCCGTCAATGTAGAGCCTGTACCGATGCTGGAGCCATCAGCTATGATCGTTGTTCCAGTGGACGTATAGTCCGCGTTAAGATCAAGCTCATCACCCGTACCGCCGGTTGTTGTTGCGGTAATGTTGAACTGACTGGAGCCTTCCTGGGTCAGGGTGATGTAACCAACAGTGGATAGGTCAGCCGCTGAAACGGTATCACCGAATACGCCGCCTAAATCTCCGGTAACATCAAGAACACGACCGTCATCAGATGTCAGGGTGATGGAGCCGGCGTCGTTAATGGCGGCGGAAATCCCTGTCTCTGTCGTTTTATCATTGATGGCTGTGACAAGAGAGGCATCGGCATCATTGGCTTCAACATTGATGGCACCGATAGTTACGCCGTTGATAGCAAAGTCGGAACCCGTGGTGCCTTCCTGAATAGCATTCTCAACGGTGGTTTCCACAACAGCTATTGCAGAGACGCCAGTAAAGCCGGAAACCGTGTTAATTTCATCGGCCAGTGCGCCAAGACCGTTTTCTTCTTTGTTATTGGCTTCAATGGTCATCGATTCCAGTGCTATCTCTTCGCCGGTGATGCCTGAAGTGATGGATAACTGAACGGTGCTGCCTTCTTCATTATCCAGTGCCAAAGTAGCTGTTGAAATATGGCCTATGGAATCAGATTCAGTATCACCGATGCTGATGGAAGACGTCTGATTGGCAGAAGAACCGGTCTGAATGACTTTGTTGGTGTAAGTGCCGTTAAGAAGCTGCATGCCGTTGTAGGATGTGGTGGTGGCAATGCTATCCAACTCTTCCATTAGCTTGTCAATATCTTCCTGGATGGCTGACCGGGTCGTCGTGGTCTGGGTGTCGGATGCAGCCTGGATGGCTTTGGTTTTAATGGTATTAACGATGTTTACAGATTCTTCAAGTGCGCCGTCTGCGGTTTGGACAATGGAAACACCGTCATTGGCGTTCCGGATACCCTGGCCAAGACCGTCTGCCTGTGCTGCCAAAGAATCAGCAATGGTCAGACCGGACGCATCGTCCGCAGCTGAGTTGATTCTCAAACCTGTGGAAAGACGGGTCAGGGATGTTGTCATGTTGTTGTCGTTGGCCACCATGTTTCTATGCGCAGTGAGTGCCGCAACGTTGGTGTTGATACTTAAAGCCATGTTATTTCCTCCGTGAATTTGGGTAGTTAAGCGCCCAGCATCATTGCCGGGTCACTTGGTTCATTCGTCAGATCCGTCTGATGAATGGGTTAAAGGTTTTAGCGGGGGCCGGCCGCTTGGATTAATCCGTTGTTCTGGTATGTTATCGTGATGAAAAAAGGGAACCTTTAATCGACAACTATAACGGAACATGGAAAAGGATGAAGGTCTCACCTGTTTGAAGTTTATATCTTATTGAATTTTAATATTAATATTGTATTTAAATAAAACCAATCAGTTGAGATTTTAATAGTGATAAAATTTTAACAATATGCTGAACCACGGAAAACACGGAAGAGCACGGAAATGAGTTTGATTCTTGAAGAAGAGAGTTATGTTCTTCGTAGTGCCGGCTGCGGGTTCCTGGAAGCAGCTTCTGCAGTCATCCAAAAGTACAGATTGAGCGCTTGACGCCCTAACTTTCAGTGCTTTCAGTGTCTTCCGTGGTTATAAATGAGATATTGAACGATGGCATGGGCTTGTGTTTAAAACTGTTTGGGAATTGGGTGTAATGTGCTTCCATGGCCTGGTAGGGTGTTTTTTGTTTTAAAGAGCCAAGGGGCAGTTCAAAGTTGTAATGGCATATCTGTTTTGTCAGAGCTTCGTTTGTTTCCCAAATGATTGTCTCTTGTTCAGGCTTTAATTTTTTAATAATGTTTTTCGCCTGCAAGTTTAATTCATTTATGGTATCCGTATGCAGATTATCCATGTGAAAGAATGAAAGGCCCAATGTCCTGCATAACAGTTCAATATCGTTGTCAGGATCGTTCATATTTTTTTTTTTTATATTGGGGTTTTCGCCACATAGTCTTACCGGCTTATTATAAATAATGCCCAAAACTCTTAAGGGGAAATTTTGGATATGATCTGAAATAAATGATGTGTGCGCCATGGAGGAAAACTGCGCATGAAAGGTCCTGAACGAGCAGTCAAGAAGGGTTTGCAGCACCACAGACTGTTTGTCTTCCAAAAAAGGCGGCAGATGAAAACAATTGTAATAAAAATATGTGCCTGTGTAATCTTTAAGGTTAAATGGAACAGATCGCGTAAGTGCCGGCATCCTGGATATCTGATACCGCTTGAGACATCTGTTGAGACTGGCCCTGGAACAATTGATTTTAAAAAAAGAGTTGGAAATTTGAAGCAAATCATCAAGGCCTGCCCTGAATGCCATCCTGCAGATAATGATTTTAATTTCTTCAATGGGTGCCAAAGCCGTTTTTATGCGCTTGGGTGTATGCGGGCGGTCATATACATCCATGCGGTTTCGCCACCTGCGTATTGTGGTTTTACTGACCCCGGTTTTTTTTGCCAGATCGGCAACGGACAGGTGGGGGTTGTTTTGAATATATGCGCGCTGGGCAGGGGTTGTTGTGGCATTTTTATGAAGACGTATTTTCATGGTAACACCTCAAGATTTTTTTCAATATTTATCCTAATGAACGGGTCTTAAATAACTTGCCTACTTTGCTATATCCGGGAGCGCGGGCGTCCCGCCCGCGCTCCCGGATTAAGTCATTTCGGACTCATTCCTAAATAATTCAGACCATGCTCCTGAACTGAATTCGTGACGGCGAGTGATTAGGGATGACGCCGACGCTCAAACGGGGTCAGCTCATTGTTTTGTTCTTTTTCTTCTTCGTTGTGCTTTTTGTCTTTATGTCGCCGACTGTTTTTATTTGTATGAACGTTGTCCTGATTTCGCCTCTCCTGCTTTTTTTTAAGCGGCTTATGCTCGTCACGCTTGTTCATATCATGACGGCGTTTTTCTTTTTGCGGCATTTTTTTATGGAGCCGCTTTTGTTCCTTACGATGGTCCTTTTTATAGCTGTTATCCTTGCGGGGATCTTTTTTTATATACCGAGTATCCTTTGAGGGCCGCTGTTTATCCTTATACCGTGTGTCTACTTTCTGTTGGTAAGTTTTATTGTTCCGAGGATTTTTTTTGGAATGATCTTTTGGGTCTTTAGAATGGGGTTTCTTATATTTTTTATCACGATGATCGTGATAGTAATGCCGCCCTTTCCAGCGCGTCTCCCGTGGCCAATGTTTTCGGGGTAAAACGATCCATCTGCCGTTTCTATGTTTAGAGTAATACCAACCGGAATTGTTATAAAAATAGTAATAGCCCCGATATGTGTAATACGGACGATCATATAGGTTGATTACGTATGGTAAGGCCGGCGCCACCGTCACGGATGACGTATAATATGGATCGGAGTAGTACCCGTCAGCCGGCACCACACAGCCTGAAAAAAAGAATGCACTGGTGACAACCATAAGTAGAGCAAGTATTGTTGATTTCTTCATAAAGCACCTTGGGTAAATATGTGGAACTAAAAGACGCGCAATCGAAGTTATGCCACTGAAACTTCATATCTTAAATCCGCTTCTCTCAACATATCTTGAAGGGCCAACCGAATCCAAATTTTTTCAGGCTCATTTAAAATTTTGGCAATTTTTGCTGCCCTGTTAACAGATGGCAACTTCCTTCCTTTCTCCAGGTCACAAAGGCTTGACGGTGAGATACCAAGCATTTTGGCAAAATCCTTTTGGGAGATCTCTTCACATTTCCGGTGGGACCAGAGTGCCCGGCCAAAAGTCAAGGGCCCATACTCTTTTGCCAGCTCTGGGCTGTCGTATTTTTTTTCAGTAGTCATGTTTGTTCACCTCTATTATTTCAATCATGATTTTGTCATCATATTCTACATAAAAAGCCTTGTACGCTCTGGACAGACAGATGGATCGCTGTCCTGTTAATGGTTCATCGTGGTACCCAGGGATTATTCTGATTTCGTCAATGCCAAACGCCTCAACTGATTCAATCCAACTCTGAAGTTTACCTTGGATATGGGCCGGAACTTTTTTGAACTGTTTTTGGGCTTTTTTATTGTAGGACGACTTTGTTCATGAATTGACTATACGTCTTGAGGGCGTATATGTAAAGAGCTGTTGTGGCCAAGAATAAGAATAAATTAGGATTCCTGTCAACCCTAATTTTATTCTCACACAAAGCCTCGAAGGCACACAAAGTCGAATAAAAATCTTTGTGTCTTGGTGGCTTTGTGCGAGTTTTCAACTAAAAATATTCATATTTAGAATTACTGCAGGATTCCCTGAGTTATTTTCAATGAATGCAGGATCTGATAAGGGTATGATTTTTGATTCTATCCGTCTGTGGTCGGGATGAGAGGATTTGAACCTCCGACCCCCTCGTCCCGAACGAGGTGCTCTACCAGGCTGAGCCACATCCCGACACAAAAGACGTCCCTTAATATACCAGAATTAAGATAAAGTCAATTTAGAAAATATTTTCTTTGATAATTGTGGCTTCACGTCCAGGTCCCACGGATACAATTTTAATTTTGACTTCCGATAATTCTTCTATCCGTGCAAGATAGGCTTTGGCTTTTTCAGGCAGATCCTCAAAATTGGTTATATTTGATGTCGGCGCTTTCCAGCCGGGATGTGTTTCATAAACAGGCGTACAGTTTGCCAGGACATCAATTTGAGCTGGGAAATCTGTTATGACTTTTTCCGCATATTCATAACCTGTGCAGATTTTAATCTCATCCAGGTCATCCAGAACATCAAGTTTGGTGATGGCAAGTCCGGTCAGGCTGTTCAGGCGGACGGCATTTTTTAATACCACCATGTCCAGCCATCCACAACGCCGTTTGCGTCCGGTGGTGGCGCCGAATTCAGCCCCTGTTTTCTGGATTTTTTCACCCGTTTCATCAAATAATTCCGTTGGGAAGGGACCTGCGCCCACCCGGGTGGTGTATGCCTTGACAATGCCGATGATTTCATTGAGCTGTCCGGGCCCCACGCCGCAGCCGCTTGCAGCGTTAGCTGAAACCGTTGTGGAGGAGGTGACAAAGGGGTAGGTGCCGTGTTCAATGTCAAGGTGCGTGCCCTGGGCACCTTCGAATAAAATTTGCATACCCTGCCGGATGCCCTGGTCAAGGGATACGGAAACATCTGAAATATAAGGAAGAAGCCGGTCCCGGATCGTTTCAAACTGATCAATAACAAGTGCCGGATCCATGGGATCGGTTTTGAAATACTCTTTCAGGTAGAAATTTTTTTCCGCCATGACCGTCTGAACTTTTTCCTTGAACAGATCAAAGTCAAGAAGATCACAGAACCGGATACCTACGCGGGTTGCCTTATCTTCATAGCAGGGGCCGATCCCGCGACCGGTGGTGCCGATTTTATCCTTTCCTTTTTTTATTTCCCGGGCTTTGTCGATTTCCTGGTGATAAGGCATGATGAGGTGGGCACGATTACTGATTTTCAGCATGTTGGGGGACACATCAATATTGTTGCCCGCCAGATAATCAAGTTCATCCAGCAACACAAAAGGATCAACCACCACACCGTTGCCGATAAAGCATTTTTTCTGCTGAAGTATCCCGGAGGGGATCAGGTGGCTGATAATTTCTTTTCCGTTGACCACCATGGTGTGCCCTGCATTGTTCCCACCCTGGAACCTGACCACATAATCAGCGTGCTCGCTGAGTAGATCGACAATCTTTCCTTTTCCTTCATCACCCCACTGGGTTCCCACAACAACTGTGTTTGTCACGGTTTCTCCTTTTTTCCTCAAAAAAACTTTTAATAATATGTCTTGTCTGTTTTTCACATATTCCCTGAATAATCTCAGGTTGGTGGTTCAATCGTACATCCGATCCCATTTGGTAAAGGGAGACCGCAGCCCCCCATTTAGGATCCGGCGCCCCGAATACCAGCCGTTGGATTCTGGCATGGATTATTGCCCCCATGCACATGATGCATGGTTCTATGGTCACATAAAGCGTTGTCCCGGGCAGACGATAGTTATTTATGTGCCTGCAGGCCGAACGAATGGCCTTGATTTCAGCATGGCTTGTGGGGTCGTTTTCAGATATCGGGCAGTTATATCCCTGTCCGATTACCTTGCCGGCCGGGTCCACCAAGATGGCCCCAACGGGTACCTCGTCATGTTTTTCGGCTTTTTTTGCCTCATCCAAGGCAAGCATCATGTAATATTCATCGTTCATAATTCGACCCCAACTTATATAAGCCTTTTTCCATGAGGTCAAATGTTATGGGCAAAAATCAACAATACTAAATTTAATAAAGTATTGTCTTTCCTTTTTGCTTTTTTCTTGCTCTTAATCCTGCTCGTGCTCGAAGTATTATTTTGAGCAGGAGCAGGAGCAAGATTAAGAGCAAGGTGGCGTATCGACCCAAATTAGAATTGCCGACAAAAATCAAAGCAGTTGACCCCTTTCAACTCAGTTTGGTATATTCCATCTTTCAAGATTAATTAATGTTAACCGTGATACTATCTGCAAATATATATATAAAGGATTAAATATGGAACGTACTAAATCAGCCGCTTTATTTTCATCGGCCAGGAATTTGATACCGGGCGGGGTTAACTCTCCGGTTCGGGCCTGCGGTTCGGTGGGCGGAGAACCCATTTTCATTGAAAAAGGAGAGGGCGCCAGGATTTTTGATGCTGACGGCAACGCTTATATTGATTATGTCCTGTCCTGGGGGCCGCTTATTCTTGGCCACCGCCCAAAGCCTGTGGTTGATGCTTTGAAAAAAGTGTTGGATTCAGGCACAAGTTTTGGTGCGCCGACTGCACGTGAAAATGAACTGGCCCAGCTTGTTGTGGATTCAGTGGCGTCCGTGGATATGGTCAGAATGGTTAACTCCGGTACTGAGGCGACCATGAGTGCCATTCGTCTGGCAAGGGGCGTGACGGGCCGGGACCTTATTATCAAGTTTGACGGATGTTACCATGGCCATGCAGATACCCTGCTTGTGGCAGCCGGGTCCGGTGTCGCTACCTTAAACATCCCAGGAAGCCCGGGGGTTCCTGCTGATGTGATCCGCAATACGTTGTCTTTGCCATATAATGACATCGACGCTTTTGAACGGCTCATGGCTGAAAAAGGCAAGGAGATTGCTTGTGTGATTCTTGAGCCTGTGGCAGGGAATATGGGCATGGTAGCTCCTGATCCCCTGTTTTTAAAGGCAGTACGCCGGGAAACTGCAACCCACGGCACCCTGCTGATTTTTGATGAGGTCATGACCGGATTCCGGGTCGGGGGAAGGGCGTGCGCCCAGGGCTATTTTGATATTGATCCGGATTTGACTTGTTTTGGTAAAGTTATCGGTGGCGGACTGCCCGTGGGGGCATATGGCGGAAAACGTGAAATAATGTCGCAGATTGCCCCTGGGGGATCTATTTATCAGGCCGGAACTTTGTCAGGCAACCCCCTGGCCATGGCCGCGGGGGTCGCTACGTTAAAAGCCCTTGAGGATGATCAACTTTACGCTGACATGGACCGGCGGGCAGATATGCTGATCAACGGTCTTCAAGCCGCGGCCGATGACGCAGGTATTCCTTTTTCCGCGGGGCATTTCGGCTCCATGGCCGGGTTCTTTTTTACCGGTCAAACGGTGCGTAATTTCAATGATGCCAAAACCTGTGATCTGGAGCGGTTTGCAAAATTTTATCGGGGTATGCTGGCCAAAGGTATCTATCTTGCGCCATCGCAGTTTGAGGCCTGTTTTATCTCTGCGGCCCATACGGACGAGGATATTGAAGCCACGCTGGAGGCCGCACGGCAGGTCATGGCAGAAATTTAATGGCTGATTCAATTAAGCGGATTCATCTGGTCGCAGCCTGTGGTACCGGCATGGGGACGTTGGCCTGTATCCTTAAAGAAATGGGTTATATTGTCACAGGGTCGGACCAGAATGTTTATCCGCCCATGAGCGATTTCCTTGAATATAACGGGATTACTTTGTTTAGTGGCTTTCATCCGGCCAATATCAGTGACGATCCAAATCAGGTACCGGACCTTGTTATTATCGGCAATGCCGTGACTCGTGATAATCCGGAAGCGGTTGCCGTAATGGAAAGGGGGCTTGCCTATATGTCCATGCCCCAGGCTGTGAACCGCTTTCTTGCCAATGACAAGAAGATTATTCTTGTCACCGGCACCCACGGTAAAACAACCACCTCTGCCATCATGGCACATTTGTTGGATACTGCCGGTCTTTCCCCTTCATTTATGATCGGGGGGATTTTAAAGGATTATAACGCCTCATTTAAAATTGGTGACGGGGAATACATGGTGATAGAGGGCGATGAGTATGATACGGCTTTTTTTGATAAGGGGCCAAAATTCATGCATTATGATCCTTTTATAACCATCATGACCGGGATTGAATTTGACCATGCCGATATCTTTGACGATCTGGATCACGTTTGCCGGGCGTTTGATGCCCTGGTTTCAAAGATCAAAGATAAAAGTCGTATTATCGCCTGCAAGGAAAATGTTAATCTGATGCAGGTACTGGAACGGGCGGGAGGTGCCGAAATTCAGACTTACGGACCCTGCGCCATGTGGCAGGTGCATGACCATCGCCTGAGCAGTGAGCCGGATCCTGTTACAGGCCGTTTGCATACCCTTGCCCGCATCACAGGCCCTGATACGGATATGAATATACAAACGGATCTGCCCGGGCGGCACAACCTTTTCAATGCAACGGCCTGTATTGCCGCGGCCCGCAGCTTGGGGATCAAAGAGGCGGACATTGCCCGTGGACTTTCAACGTTTAGCGGTGTTAAAAGACGTCAGGAAATAAGGGGGCAGGTTGCCGGTATCACGGTGATGGATGATTTTGCCCATCATCCGACAGCGGTTAAGGAAACCATTGCCGCAGTCAAACCGTTTTATCCACAGGGGCGCCTGGTTGCCGTATTTGAGCCAAGAACTAATACCAGCATGAGAAATGTCTTCCAAGCGACCTATCCGGCATGCTTTGACCTGGCAGACCTGGTGTGCATCTGTTCTCCCGGGGTCAAAAAGAATATTCCTGAAAAAGATCGGTTTTCACCCGAACGTCTGACCGAAGATATTTGCAAAAGGGGCAGGGCTGCCCACCATTTCCACGATCCTGGCCAGGTGATCGATTTTCTTGCCTTGGAACTCAAACCCAAAGATATTGTTCTGGTCATGTCCAATGGCGGGTTTGGAAATATTCACCAGCGACTTTTGGAGCGACTTGGGTGACAAAAATTGCAATCAGGATTGTTGGTATCGGAATGCTGCATTCATTTTTGTACGGCTATCTGGTGCCTTTTGTCATTTACCCGCAGTTCGGCCGGCATGGAATTACCTTTGCCGTAATTGTTGCCATACTGATATCCATCGGCATGATGGCCACCCTGTGGTTGGGGAAAAACAAAAAAAAGAACAAAGGAGAGTGACCCATGACCAATATTATTGAATGGGATGAGAAATATAGTGTGGATGTGCCTGAACTTGATGAATGCCGCAAACAGCTTATGGATATGTTTAATACCCTCATTGAAATTAAGGCAAATAAGGGCGACATTAAGGATGTGGCTAATTTGATTACCGAGATTAATGATTTCAGTAAGATTTTTTTTTCAAAGGAGGAAAAAATTCTTGGCCAAAAAGGGTATCCTGATCTTGACGCTCATTCAAAGATACATCGTCGGTTTATCAAAAAAGCCATTGGCCTTCGTCGTGAAATCGCAGAAGACGTTGACAATTTGGCCATTGAGGATATTGTGGAATTGCGGGACTGGCTTATTACACATTTTGAAGTCACAGATACGCTGTTTATACCATTTTTAAGAATTCACAGGTATGTGGATGAATGTGAAAATAAGAAATGAGCCGTAGCAGCCAAACACGGGTTTTGGGCTATGCACTAATTATATTTTATTAAAGAAATATAAATTCGTTGCCGATATTTATAATTGAGTAATTAGGAATTATTTTTTTAAAAAAAATAAAGAAAAAGATAGATAGGTTATTATGGTTGCAGAAAATAAAATACTACCGGTTACAAATAGGATTATAAACACTGGAGACAGATCAGAAAGCTTAGGCGGTGGATACCAGCCCAATATTTCAAGTCGCAAAAAAGACAGGCGCAAGAAGCCGTATGACCGCAGGAAAAGTGTCAGAGAAGGTGTGATTGTCTCGTTGTCCTTTAAGAAGGATCGAAGGAAAAACCCTGACCGTCGTTCCACGACATCAAGCAGGCTTGTTCCCGGGGATGATTCCAAAGGGTCCATTCATCATATCATTGCATGATTGCGCCTGAAATTTTATAAATTATTTTTGAAAATTTTTATGAATCCGCTTCTTACGGGGCGGATTTTATATTATATCAACAAAGAATTCCCATTGAATTCAACTGACAGCCAAAAGAACTCCATCAAGTCAAAGAAACAGGGAGGTCGGTGCAGCAATTCTAAATTTGAGTCCGTACGCCATCTTGCTCTTAATCTTGCTCGTGCTCGTGCTCGAAATAATACTGCGAGTAAGAGCATGATTAAGAGCACGAGCAAGAAAAAAGCAGGCAGGAAAGAGAATACTTTATTAAATTTAGAATTGCTGAGGTCGGCGGCCTATCACATACTTTTTTTTGATCTCTCTGGTATAATAAGAGTATGAATGACTTTTCCCTCAATGTCCTTGACGTGCTCCATGAATCGGGTTTTTTTTCCCATCTGGACTACTATTTTTCCACAACCATGGCCAATATCTTTAACGATGCAGAACCGTTGGAGATTTTTTCCGCAGCATTGACCTGCAGGGCGCTTTCCAAAGGCTGCATTTGTCTGGATCTTACAAGCTTGGCCGGTACTGCCCTGGAATCGTCCGAGGGAAAAGAATTTATCCGGCTTCCTGAACTCGAATCCTGGTACAATATTCTTGAAAATTCTGCCCTGGTGGGCATGGAAGCCTCTAATTACGGGGAAAAAGAAAATGACATGGCATCCTGGATTGCCAAATATCCCTTGATCCTTGACCGTGACAACAATCTTTATCTTTCCCGGTACTATGATTTTCAATGCCGGCTTTCAGAGAATATTAGAGCACGGATTAAAAGGCAGATTTCCGGACCTGATGATGAATTTGTGGATCACAGGCCGGCATCTTATTTTGACAGCCGGGATACCCAAAGGACTTTTGGACAGCAGCAGGCTGTTAAAAAGGCCCTTTGTTCCGGTTTTATAATGGTATCCGGGGGGCCGGGTACCGGAAAAACTTATATTACCGATATAATACAGACACTTTTGATTGCCTGGGCCAATGAAAATGACTTGAAACCGCCTCGGGTGATCTGTTTGGCTCCAACCGGCAAGGCCGCCGCCAGGTTGAAAAATGGGGCTACTATCCATAGTGCGCTTAAACCCGTGAAAAACGGAACAGGCTTCCGGCATAATGCAGCGAACCCCCTGGCCGCAGACCTGGTGATTATTGATGAAGCATCCATGATTGACATGGCGCTTATGACAAGACTTTTTGAAGCCATCAGTCCTGATGCACGTATTGTCATGCTCGGTGATATGAATCAACTTTCTCCGGTTCAGGCCGGTGCCGTGTTTTTTGATTTGTGTCATACCGATGTTTTGTCCGATTTCCGGGTGTTTTTGGATGTTAATTTCAGATCCGGGGGTAAAGTCGGCATTGAAAAGCTTGCAAAAGCCGTTAATGCCAGTGATGCTGAGACTGTGGCTGATCTCTTAAAGGCAGATTATCCTGATCTTGTATTTGTGGATACCGACGAAGACGAAGGATATCAGACCCGCCTTGAATCCTGTATCCTGGACGGGTACAAGCCGCTTTGGGCGGCAGCATCTTGTGACCAGGCCATGGCTGTACTTGACGGCTTTCGGATACTGTGCGCTCATAATTCAGGGAACAGCGGAACATTACAAATTAATCATCTATGTGAAAAAATATTACGATCTAAAGGGAAAGATGTTATAAACCGGCCTGTTTTTAAAAAGCTTTTGATGGTCCGGCGTAATGATTACAAAAGGTCGCTGTTTAACGGTGATACTTGTGTGGTCCTTGAAGAAAACGGGATATCCACGGCTTGGTTTGCCCAGGAAGAATCAGGGGATTCAGAGCAATCAGGTATCAGACACTTCAGGTTGTCTGATCTTCCCGAATGGGAGCTTGGCTTTGCCGTGACCGTCCATAAAAGCCAGGGATCGGAATTTGACACTGTGCTGATCCTCGTCCCTGAACAGATATCACCGGTTGTTACCCGGCAGCTGCTTTATACGGGTATCACGCGGTCCCGGAAAAAGGTGATTATTTTCGGCAGCATGCCTATGATTCGGCAGGCCGTACAGACCACGGTTGAACGCAGGTCCAACCTACAAATTTGAGTGAAAGAATTATTTTGAAACAAAAAGATAGCTTTGCCGATCAGATCTGGATGTTTTTTGCCTCGGTGAAACTCACTGTTTATACCCTGGTGCTTTTAGCCTTAACCTCAATCATTGGGACTGTGCTTTTGCAGAACGGAAGTCCTGACGCCTATATCAGGCTTTACGGCCCAGGACTATACAATATGATCCAGGTACTCCAACTGGACAGGATGTATCAAGCCTGGTGGTTTCTGCTGCTCATGGTGGTATTATGCGTCAATATTGTTGTTTGTTCCATTGATCGGCTTTCGGTTACCTGGAAAATTATTTTTCCTAAAAACATTTCAGTTAAGCCCCGACTGTTTGAAAAAACTAAAAACAGACAGCAGTTTGAGTGTCTCCTTCCTATGGACGGCTTTGCGCGTCAGGCAAAACAGGTGCTTGCCGGCCGGGTCGGTAAAGTTATCGAAGAGACAGGTGAAACCGGAGTGTTTTTGTATGCAGAAAAAGGCCGGTGGTCTCGCCTTGGGGTTTACGTGGTCCATGCAAGTGTGCTTATGCTGCTTGCCGGTGCCCTGATCGGGTCTGCGTTGGGATTTAAGGCCAATTTGCGGCTGGACGAAGAGCAAACCGCTGATACCGTGTTTGATGCTTCTACACGGTTACCCATAAAGCTGCCGTTCACGGTCCGGTGCAATGACTTTCAGGTTAAATTTTATGATACAGGGGCGCCGGACGAATTTAAATCTAATCTAACCATCCTTGAAAACAACCAGGAAAGTTTTACAGAGGATGTTCTGGTTAACCATCCGTTAAGATACAAAGGCATCAATATCTTTCAGGCTTACTACGGTGCAACAACACCTGATGAAGCCCTGTTTGAAATTACTGACAGTGACACCGGAATCGTTGAGACACACACTATAAAAAACGGTGGGGTCGTACCGCTGCCGGCTGGTGCCGGCAATTTTATATTTGAAGGATTTGTACCCCATTATAACTTCAATGGTCATGACCTTGGTGAGGTGTTTATCGGACGCCTTGATACAACCGATGGCAAGAATTTCCAGATTGCTTTGCCCACCAAGTTTCCCACCTTTGATAAAATGCGCAAGGGCAGATTTACAGTTGAGGTTAAATCCTGGGATCAAGCTTATTACACCGGCCTTCAGGTGACAAAGGATCCGGGCGTTCCCTTTGTGTACACAGGCTTTCTTCTTATGATTATCGGCTGCTGGGTCACTTTCTTTGTTTCCCATCAGTCCGTGTGTATCGGCCTTGAACAAGCCGGATCCGGGAGCACCCGGGTGTGGGTGGGCGGCCGGACCAACCGTAATACCCAGAGCACCAATTTGACTGTCAAAAAACTTGTAAAGGAATTAAAGGACATATCAGGCAAATGAATTCATCCCTGCTTTTATCGGCTGCAACATTTATCTATGCTTTGGCATCGGTATTTTATATTGGATCTTTTTCCTTCAAAAAACAGGCGCTCGCCCGGCTTGGATTCTGGGTGATTGTTATCGGGCTCGTGGCCAATACCTGCGGGATTTTACTGCGGTGGCTGGAGTCCTACCAGATGGGATACGGGCATGCACCTTTTTCCAATATGTATGAGTCCCTGGTCTTTTTTTCATGGACTGCTGCCGCCCTTTATGTGTTTGTGGAATTTAAATACAAGGAAAGCATCATCGGCGTATTTGTTTCTCCCTTGATTTTTCTGGGTATTGCCTATGCCAGCTTTGATCCGTCCATCACGTCGAAAATAACGCCTTTGATCCCCGCCCTTAAGTCCAACTGGCTTATTGCCCATGTAATTACCTGTTTTTTGGGATATGCAGGCTTTGCCCTTGCTTTTGGGTTCAGCTTTATGTACTTCATCAAACCCAAAGATCCCGGAGCAAAAAGTCTGTTTGCAAAATTGCCGGATTGGGATATTATTGACGAACTGACCTACCAGATGATTGTTTTCGGGTTTCTTTTTCTGACCATCGGTATCATCACAGGCTCTGTCTGGGCCAATTCCGCCTGGGGTAAATATTGGTCCTGGGATCCTAAGGAGACCTGGTCTTTGATCACTTGGTTTATTTACGCCATTTTTCTGCATCTGAGGCTGATGCGCGGGTGGCACGGAAAAAATCTTGCCATTGTTTCCATCATCGGATTTTTAGGGGTTCTGTTTACCTATTTCGGCGTGAATTTCTTTTTAGCCGGGCTTCACAGTTACGCATAGGTAGGCTTTGAACAGCAGGAGCCTGCCTATATTACCGCCGTCATCAACCTGGCTGCGCCGGTTTCATCTCAGGTGATCAATAGCACCTCCGGCGTTGCCTCAAAAAAATATTGGCGCCAAGTTTTTTTTTGAAAAATCGTTAATCTATAAAAATACTCCATCTCCTTTCTATATAAATAAAATTGCAGAAGAAAATGTTTTTGAAATCGTTTTTGTTCAGGGTTTTCGCGGTTAAGTCTTTTCCCAATTAAACTTGACAAGGGAAACATATATTAATATAGAATGACCGAATTTGTATTTTCTGGACGTATTGCAGAAAATTGGCATGGCAAATGCTATTCTGCGAAAAATATTGGCCTGGGGACTTATCCGGGGCCGCAACGGTATGGTAACATCAACATTTTAACATTGATGGAGTTTTCATGAGCGAGTTAGAAAACAAAGCAAACGATGGTCCTGGGGGGGGTGCGCACCACGGCACCAACAATGGTCCAGAAGATGACAAAGGGTTAGGCCTTGGCGTCATCTTTTTTATGGGGGCATTTCTGGTATGCTTCCTGTCGGGCTGGCTGCTGTTTCCAAAATTGCTTTATTCAAAAAAGGAGCAGCCTTTTAGTTTCGATCACAACCTTCATGTCGAAGAAACAGGTGATTGTGAAACCTGCCATTTTTTCAGAGAAGACGGTACCTTCTCCGGAATCCCGGGTCTGGAAGCCTGTATGGAGTGCCATACGGATGAACCCATGGGAGAGACCGATGACGAAGCCGTCTTTGCGGAAGAGTATGTGGCCCAGGGGAAAGAAGTGCCCTGGCTGATTTATGCCAAACAGCCTGATTGCGTGTTTTTCTCCCATGCCGCACATACGGTTGCAGGTGGCATGGATTGTAAGACCTGCCATGGTTACATTGGTGAATCATCATCTTCGCGGCCCTATGAGGAAAATAGAATTACCGGTTACAGCCGTGATATCTGGGGCAAGAGTATCTGGGGGATTAAAAAGAATTCCTGGGATCGTATGAAGATGGATGACTGCGCGGAATGCCACCTGGAAAAAATGGGTCACAAGGGCTACTGCTTCCAGTGCCACAAGTAAGATACCTCAAGGACAAGAATTTCAAAGTTTATAAAGGATGACTTATGAAAATTGACAGACGAAGCTTCTTGGGATTGGGACTTGGCGCGGCAGCCGGTATTGCGCTTTCCCCTGTGGGTGTCAAGCTGACAGATGATTCTTCCATCTGGACCCAGAATTGGCCCTGGACCCCTGTCCCTGAAGACGGCAGAATAACCTATGACCGGTCCGTATGCAGCCTGTGCCCAGGTGCCTGCGGAATCAGCGTCAGAAAAATAAACGGACGGCCTGTTAAAATCGAAGGCCTTGACGATTACCCTATTAATGATGGTGGTGCCTGCCTCCACGGCATTTCCGGCCTGCAGTATCTTTATGATCCTGCCAGAATAAAAACCCCTTTAAAGAAAAACGGGAACAAGTTTGAAAAGATTTCCTGGGATGAGGCCATTTCACTTGTTGCCCAAAAATTGGGTGAAATCCGTGAAAGCGGCGCACCTGAATCCCTTGGTCTAATTACGGGTGCGGACAACGGATCCATGGCCCAGCTTTTTGAACGGTTTATGGCTACTTTCGGCTCTCCGAATACCTATACCATGCCAAGCCTTGAATCCAATCTGGCGCTGACGGCTGCTGCCCTTCACAGTGCAGATCGAAGCCTTGGATTTGATCTTGATCATTCTGATTTCATTTTAAGTTTCGGTGCGGGAATTATTGAGGGGTGGGGTTCACCTGTTGCCTGTATCCAGGCCAATGCGTCAAGATGTGAACGCAAGGCCAAACTTGTACAGGTTGATTACAGGTTGTCCAATACGGCCAATGCCGCAGATAAGATCATTGCCGTGAATCCCGGTACTGAAGCCGATTTAGCATTGGGTCTTTGTGCAGTACTGCTTGCAAAAAAACAAATTTCAAATAAAACGCTTTCTGGGGACGTAAACAAGTTTCCTTTCGCTGCCATGCTCGAAAAAGAGTATACACCGGAAAAAGTGGAAGCGATCACCGGTGTTAAAGCTGCGGATATTGAGGCCCTTGCCATGGCGTTTATCAAGGCAAAGGCTCCTGTGGCCGTTCCGGGAAAGGGCAGAGGGGATGCCGGAAGCCTTCGTGAATTCGCTGCAGTCCAGGCCCTTAATGCATTGGCAGGCCGCCTGAACCAAGAAGGCGGTGTGTTTGTCATGTTGCCGGCCGGTTATTTAAGTTTCCCCGAAAATGTAATGGATGCGGCTGCTGAACAGGGCGCAGGCAAGGCTAAACTTGCCGGTTCCGTTAATGAACTGGTGGACAAGCTTGAAACGGACGGTGGCCTATCAGCCCTGTTTATTTATAATGCCAATCCATGTTATGCGTTAAACAACCCTGAAAAAGTCAAGGCCGTCATGGACAAAGTTGGATTCAAGGTCAGCTTTAGTTCTTTTATGGATGAAACCGCCCTTAGATCTGATGTGGTTTTACCTGCATCCATTTTCCTTGAACGCCTCGAAGATGTCGTTTCCGGTGCGGGTCTTTCTAAAACAGTCGTGGGGCTGTGTCGGCCCATGGTTAAACCCGTATTCGACACCAAACACCCGGGAGATGCACTGATCCTTCTTGCCCAGGCCATGGGCGACAGCGTTGCACAAAGTTTTTCCTGGGAATCTTATGAGGCTTGCCTTGAAGAAGTGACGGGCAAAATCTGGGATACCCTGTCCGGCGACGGGTATGTGGTTATTGATGACAAGCCTCCTGTGGGAACCCCTGCAACGGATTTTACCTTTCTTGTTTCCGCTCCCCAAACTGCTGTGCCCATGGGTGAAGGCGATTACACCCTGGTACCTGTTGATAAGATGCGGCTTGCCGGCGGTTCAATGACATCTTCTCCCTTTGCTGTTAAAACCGTTCCCGATACGGTCCTTTCAGGAAAATACAGTGTTGTTGAAATTAATCCGGCCACTGCAGGCGTCTTGAAAGACGGTGATATTGCTCTCCTTAAAACCGCCATGGGATCGGCAAAGGTGAAAATCGGCTTTAATGAAGGTATTCTGCCCGGCGTGATCGGTATGCCAAGGGGGCTTGGACATGCCTTCAACAATCCTTATGTGGACGGTAAAGGTGTCAATGTCAATGATCTGATCGGCCCGGTCATCGAGCCTGGTTCAGGACTGGATGCTGCCTTTGGAATTAAAGCCTCCCTTTCCAAGGCGTAAACTGTTTTAAGAAATCTTTTTAAGAGGTTCTGATGATAGAAAATAAAAAAGTCCATAAGTTCGGAATGGTTATTGATCTGGACAAATGCACGGGATGCGGTGCCTGCATGGTCTCGTGCATGTCCGAGAATAACGTTCCGTTTAAGGAGGATGAATCCAACAAAAAGGACAGCATCACCTGGATGCGGGTGTACAAACTGACCAATGGAAAGTCCTTTCCGGAAACTGAAATAGTTTATTTGCCCCGTCCCTGCCAACACTGCGGCGGAATCGGTGACCATGGACATTCTCCTTGCGTATCCGTCTGCCCTGCCACTGCAACCGACTATGGTTATGATACAGGTATTGTCAGCCAGATCTATACCCGCTGCTTTGGTTGCCGGTATTGCATGGGGGCATGTCCGTATCATGCCAGATACTTTAACTGGTGGGATCCCAAATGGCCCGAGGGTATGGAAAATTACTTAAGTCCGAATGTGTCCCCGCGTATGCGCGGTGTGGTTGAGAAATGCTCCTTTTGCTACCACAGGTATCAGCTGGCCCGGGAAAAGGCCATGATTGAAGACCGTGAAATAGAAGAGATGGAGTATCAGACCGCATGCACCACAGCGTGCCCGGCAGGTGCCATTGTGTTTGGAGACCTGAATAACCCTGCCCACAAGGTCCATCAGATCGTTAAACCTGATCCCCATCCTGACCCCATGAATCATAAGGTTGTGGGCAAATCCAGAAACCCGAAAGTTTTCAGGCTGCTTGAACGTCTTGGTACCAACCCCAAGGTGTATTACATGTCTGAGCGGGAGTGGGTTAGAAAGGCCGGGGATAACTATCTTAAAGGTGAGTGGGAAAATGTTAAAACCCATCATGGGGCGTCTTCATCCCATGGTTAACTTGCATAAAACTATTTAGGAGTAATTAGATATGGATGATGCATTAATACCCGAAGGCGCCAAACGGTGTGCATTCCCGATCTTCATGATTGGCATTATCATCGTGGGTGCTGTACTGCTTTGGGGCGTTTATGCCATGTTTCTGTGCTGGTTTAAAGGCCTGAATCAGACCAACATGAACGATTACTATGGATTCGCCCTGTGGATCTGGGCTGACCTGGCAGTCATTGCGGTTGGTGGCGGTGCTTTTTTCACAGGTCTTTTGAAATACATTTTCAAGGTTGATGATCTGAAAAATATTATTAACTTTGCCGTGATCATTGGTTTTATCTGCTACAGTTCCGCGCTGCTGATCCTGGCCATTGATATTGGACAGCCGTTGCGCGGCTGGTTTATTTTCTGGCATGCCAATGTGCATTCAATGCTTACAGAGGTGGCCTATTGTCTGTCCTGTTATTTTGCAGTACTGACCATTGAATTTATTCCCAATATCCTGGAAAACCGTCAGGCTAACAAGGTGCCCTTTTTTCACCATCTGGCCCACAACATGCACGAGGTGATGGCCGTATTTGCCGCCACCGGCGCTTTTTTGAGTTTTTTCCACCAGGGATCCCTGGGCGGTGTAGCCGGCGTTATGTTTGGCCGTCCTTTTGCCTACCGCGAAGGCCTTTTGATCTGGCCATGGACCTTTTTCCTGTTTACCTGGTCTGCTGCAGCATTTGGTCCTTGCTTCACCCTGCTGGTGACCAAGATTACGGAAATAATCACGGGTAAAAAGCTGGTCGGCGATAAAACCATTAATCTGCTGGCAAAAATTTCCGGGTGGATGATTACCACCTATATTATTGCCAAAATCATTGATACCATTTACTGGGCATTTGTAACCGCGCCTTCCATGGGATTCAAACTGGGGCATTTTTACAGCAATAACGGGCTTTACGGATACTGGATATTGATTACCGAAGTGATTCTCTGCGGTGTTTTGCCGGGGTTGCTTCTCATTATCAAAAGTACCCGGGAAAATCCCACCACCCGCACTATGGCCATCATTCTGGGCGTCATTGGTGTTTGCCTGAACCGGTGGGTTATGGTGCTTCAGATCATGGCCGTACCTGTGATGTCCTTTGACACCTGGGCATTATATATCCCAAGCTGGCAGGAAGTGGCCACCACTATCTTGCCTGTTGCTTACGGAATTATCCTGATTGCCTTTGCATACCGGTACTTGCCGGTATTTCCCCAGGAGTTGGAACTTAACGAATCTGCCGATGCGGCAGCTCAAAACGGATAAAGGAGGTTTTAATGTTTCCCTTTTGTTTTGAATGGGCCTGGGACATGGGCCATTCAGTTTTTTTTGGTGGGTTTTGGTATGCCATTGGCATTTTAGGGGCAGGCATGACCTATTGCTTTCTTAAGGCGGCCTATGACACGGTTAATGATAAAGGCGATTCTCATCACTGAGATTTAACGTAAAAACGAAAACCGCCTGCTTGACTCTTTGAGTAACGCAGGCGGTTTTTATTTTATAACCACGGAAGACACGGAAAGTTAGAGCGCAAAGCGCTCAATTTCAAATTTCCGTGTCCTTCCGTGCTTTCCGTGGTTCAGCTTACTCATCATCTGTGGACATCATTGTATCAATGTAGTTCTGTATACTGGCAATTTCTGAAAGATAAGAGTCCAGTTCCGTGTATTCTGCTGCCATCATTTCATATTTTTTTTCAATGCGCTCCATATCCTCTTCGTAATCCTCGGACAGTCGGTTAATGTTGTCTTCAACGGCATCTATTTCATCTTGAAGATATCCACCGGACAAGGCATAGCTGCCAAAGGAGTCATTAAGGATATCCCCGAGTCCTTCTTCATCATCCGTACCCTTAAGCAGATCAATTACCTCATCATAACTGTTGCTTAATATTTCATTCAGTGTGTCTTCGTCTAAGGTCAGGGTGCCGTCATCATTAACTTCAACACCGATGTCCAACAGACTGGTAATGGATCCGTTTGTATCCACAGTGGTGGTAATCAGATCCTGAAGGGTCTGCTCAAGGGTTCTGATGGTGGAACTTTGAGCCAGGGTGCCCCAGGTTTCTTCATCTTCGTTGTAATCATCATTCTCATCAATTTCGGTCAGCAGCGTATTGTAGGTTTCAACAAGCGCTGTTAATTCCGTTACAATATCCTCGGTGTCATTCTCTACGGTAATTGTGGATGAACCCGTGGCGTAAAGTTTCAGGGCAACCCCGTCAACAATATCATCAATCCCTGTATTTTCCTGACGCTGGTAAGTGATGCCGTCAACGGTGAGCAAGGCATTGAGCGAGGAGTCCACTGGCGTAATGGTTTGGGTTTCTGTAAATCCCAGGGTGGCGGCTGCTGTGCTGTTTGCATTTTCCCAGTCAATGGTCATACTTTCAAGGGTGCCGGCTTCTGAAATGGACATGATGCCTGTATCAGAGTCAATCTCCACCTGGTAATCCCTATTATTTCCATCCTCTTTGGATGCATTTTCAAGGGCTTTTTCAACCGCTTCGGCAAGCTCTTCCGGGGTTCCGTAATCTCCTGCATCAATTTCTGCGGTTAAAGAAATGGCTTCTTCGTCTTCATCCACTTCTTCAAAAATAATGGTGTTGTTGGTGTTATCAATGGTTACAGCTGTTTCAAAGGAGATGGCGCTATCCCCGGTCATGGTATACCCTTCACCATTTGATTCACTTAACCCTAGCCCGTCCGGCTGGCTGATGATGCTGATTCTGTTGTCTTCTCCGCTGTCGTCGGCTTCAAGAACCAGCTGATAAGGATTGTCTCCTGTGCCGGTGTAAATGACCGTTGCCGTGACACCGGGATTGTCGTCAGCTTCGTTGATACGTTCTGCGAAACCTTTAAGGGATGTTTCCGCCGGCATTGAGATGGTAAAGACCTCACCATCACCTACAGTAAATGAGAGCTCTTCTGTGGGTGCCGTGAAGGCGGTGACCCCGTCCGAGCCTTCTACGTCCACACGGCCTTCTTCTCCTGTGGCACCGGTAGCGGACTCAATTTGAATATGTATGCCATCTTCATCTTCGTAGGTGGATGCTGTCACATATTGACTTATGGTCCCGTCATCATTGATTGCAGAAAGCAGTCCCTCAACGCTCATGCCGCCTGCGGTACCGGTGATGGTAAATGTTAAAAGATCATCTTCGTTTCCATAGTTGATCGTTAGTGTCTCTGCCTCTTCAAGAACCGTATCCGTCACGCTGCTGTAACTATCGCTGGATTGCTGGGTGGTGGGTACATAGACGGTGGCGGATTCAGACGCAAATCCGTCTGACATATATGAACTGGCAGATGCAAGGCGGGAGGTGGTAACGGTGTGGGTGCCGGTCTCTGTTCCGTCAAGTACCGTCGCGGTTGCCACGTCGTTGTTCGATGAAGTTACATCCCTGTAAAGATAGGTGGAGGATAAGGAAAGGTTCAACGCACTTGATTTCATGCCTAAAAGCTGGCTTTGAACGGAAGACAGAGCTTCCTCTTCTGCCTGAAGTTCTTCAATCTCGTCCAGCGCCATTCCTGCAATGGCATCATCTGCTTCCTTTTGTGTGTCTAAAAGGCTTTGAAGATCAAGGTCTGACCCCAGTCCAAGTGAGGTAATGGTGCCGGTTGCCATGATTTTTCTCCTTAAAAATATTATGAACCAATAACAGGCAAATTCTTCCGGGTATTCAATCTCCTATCGCCCTAAAGGATATATCCTTTATATGACAAAGTAATGATTTTTATCATATATCAAATTATTAATTTTAAATAACATATTATTTTTAAACGATAAATAACTTTTTTTTAGATACTAAACTAATGATATTTATTTTAAATAAAAATATTATCTGATTGTCGGTCAGGCCTTGTCTGTCAATTGAATTAAGTGAGTGGAATAGGTAAAAAATACCACGTATAAATACGAAATGCTGACGGGTTAATTTTATGTTAGAAAACTTAGTACTATTTATATCATATGATTATTTTCATATATATGTTTTGTTATTATATAAATAAACCTAATTAATAATTATTTTAATAGGTTTTGTTGGTGTATCATTTGTAACTAATCATGTGATATAAATTTAATATTTTGAATGCTGTGCTTATGGGTGAATCTCTCAGGCACTTTTCTTGGTTATGATTATGACCAGGGTAGATGTCTTTGGTTCTTTAAAACCTAAGACTCTATCATTAAAACACTTAGGTAGTAACAGCCACAGGAGGCAGACATGTCTGACAGTTCGATACTTTCACCACTGGTTAACAGCTATGAGGCTTATGATACTGAGGCGACCTCAACAACAAATGACGCCGCTACAGCCTCTTCGTTGGGTACAGAAGACTTCTTAACCCTTTTAGTGGCCCAGCTTGAAAATCAGAACCCCCTTGATCCGGCGAATACGGAACAATTCACAGACCAGTTGGCCCAGTTTAGCCAAGTTGAACAGCTGATTAATGTCAATGACAAGCTTGATGAAATGGTGGCGGATGCTGAGGATTTAGGCGGTAACATTGATGTCAATTCATTTGTAGGACTGACCGTTACAGCAACAGCGACCTCAATGACCATTGATGCCGGATCTGTAACTTCCGGTTTTTATGAGGTTGATGAGTCTGCTGACGTCTCTGTGTATGTTTATGATTCCGATGGGACCAAGGTGGCTACCCTTCCCCAGGGCGAAGTTGAGGCAGGATCTTATCTGTTTTCATGGAATGGCACGGATGATGCGGGCAACAGCCTGGAAGACGGTGAATATTCCTATGTGGTAATGGCTAATTCCGGGGATGGCTATAAAGAGGTTTCATCCGATCTGTCCGGAAGGGTGGATGCCGTCTCGTACCAGAACGGTAAAGGATATCTTGTGATCAACGGTGTGATGGTGGATCCGGACGATGTTACCACCGTAACCCCGTCTTCGTCCTCATCTTCAAGTGATTCGATGTCCATTATTGAATATCTTGGCACCTCGGTATCTTCCAGTTATCCAATCGTTCAGGTGGAAGACGGCCAGGTTCAGGGGGATGCACTGAGCTTTAACCTCACCGCGGCCTCTGATGTCACAGTGACAATATATAGCGCCGATGATGAAAAAATTGATTCTATTGAGATATCAGCGGACGACACAACCACAGGAGAAAATGAAGTCACCTGGGACGGGTTGACAAGCAGCGATTACGCCAGCCCTGACGGACTTTATTATTATAAGGTTACAGCGGATACAGGAACAGCCTCCATCGACATTTCTGGAGAGGTGAGTGCCATCACTTCCGTGGACGGCACCCAATACCTTGAAATTGGAGATACCGGACGTCTGATTTCTGTATCAAGCATAACCTCTGTTGAATAAAAGCACTGGCAGATATGAAGAACCGGATCTGCCTCAAAGTATAAAACTTTAGTAATGCTAAGGAGAACCCCATGTCATTAACCAGTTCCCTTTATGCCGGCACAAGCGGCCTGAGTAACACCGGTAATGCACTTCAGGTCACAAGTAATAATATATCAAACATCAATACACTTGGGTTTAAAAAGGGAACCGCTACCTTTGCGGATACCCTTTACCAGACCATCGGCACCAATGCCGGTTCTTCCCAGGTGGGGCTTGGTATGAACGTTGATAATGTTGCCCAGGTGTTCACCGATGGCTCCCTTGAAACCACAAGTAATGCAACAGACCTTGCCATTGGCGGGGATGGTTTCTTTGTTGTTTCCGAGTCCGGATCTGAAGAAAATTATTATACAAGGGCCGGTAATTTTTCATTTGATGAAAACGGCGCGCTTGTCACTTCCGAAGGATATAATCTCCAGGGGTGGTATGTTGAAGGCGATACGGGTGAGGAATACGGGGCCGTTACCGACCTGATATTGACCGAGTTTACAAGCCCGCCGGATGATACAAACGAAATCACGGTAATTACCAACTTGGATTCCGATGCCGAGTCCAAATCCATGGTTTTGTCCAACCTGTTTCAATATAATGAAGATGACGGCACTACAGTGGATTCGGATGGTTATGAATACCAGACCGTGGTCTCGGTCTATGATTCCCTGGGTTCATCCCATGAAGTCACCATTTATTACGATAAAAAATCCGATACCGAGTGGGAATACATTGTTGCCTGTGATCCCGATGAAGACAATCGTGCCACTGTGGCAGATACAGACGCGGCAGGGCTTCTGGCAAGGGGCACGATTACCTTTTCAGAAAGTTCCGGTGACGTCGTTTCCATGACCATGGAAGAACTCACAGGTGTGATTGGCAACGTGGAAGTGACCGGAAACAATACCGTGGACGATGTTCATTTTGAAATTGAAAATTCCGATGTGATTCAAGAGGATGGTTATGATATGTCATTATATTATGACGGTGATGACTGGACCTTTGATACGAGCACGAACCCACTGCCCGATGCTTATAGTAACGCAGATATCATTTTTTCTAATGAAACTACTATTTATATCGATCTTGATGGTTCAGGCGTAACGGATTTAAAAATTTCTCTGGATGAATATGCCACGGCGGATTCCACCCTCACCTTTGATATTAACAATCCCAGCGAACTCCATATCCAGGATCTTGAAAATGTGGTTTACGACGGAGAAGTTTACAACAATACGACACTTTCTATCAACGATTCCAGTGTAATGACAACATCTGTTGAAGATCTTTCCATTTTTTGGGATGTGGGCACGGAAACCTGGTACTGGAATGAGCTGGACCCCGACAACGCAAACGATGCCGACACTTTGATAAAAAATAATGGGGTGGTAGGCACCATAGGTGATGTCTCCGATCCGAGCGTCATGGATGTTGCGGTAAAGGATATCAGCGTGTCTTATGACGGGTCTACTTCTACTTGGGACTGGACAGATGGATTAATCCCCGTAGATTATCCGGATGCTATAATTACATCCTCCAATGCGGACGGGTTTGTCATTGATTTTGATGGTACTGGTACGAGTATTCTTACTATAATCGATTTGGCGGGTGAAGATACCTTTAGCTTTGACGTGAATCCATATGTTCCGCCGGATGAATACAGCAGTGCAACCCTTTCAGGCGATGCCACATACTGTTCCATTGACCTTGATGGGTCTGGGAATGAGGACGACGAAGACGACATTGTCTTCACGTTTGAAGATGAACTTGAGGGGCTTGTTGATAGTACAATTTCCTTTAATATTTCAGGCTCGACTGCATGGCGCACAGTAACAACCGATGAGGCGGAAGAAACAGGATATTACCAGTTTACGGCTGATTTTCTCGGCGGCGAGTACGGTGCAACAGAAACCGATATCTCATTTAATATCGGGTCAAAATTTGACGGCAGTAACTGGATTAATGATTCGTTGTCCTCCACCCAGTACGCCATCTCCTCTTCCACCACATATCAGGATTCAGACGGCTATGCATCAGGGGATCTCACCGGAATTGAGGTGGATTCCGGTGGCCTGGTCTCCGGCTCTTATTCAAATGGTCAGGAACTTGCCTTGTTCATGGTCGCCCTGGCAGATTTTAACAATGTAAACGGCCTTATAAGTGAAGGTGGCAATCTTTATTCAGCCACAACAGAAAGCGGGTCAGCCGTCACAAATAAACCCGGGGAAAACGGGCTTGGTACCCTGTCATCCTATGCCCTTGAGATGTCCAACGTGGATATTTCCGAGGAATTTGTTGACATGATTGGACTGCAGACTGCCTATGAAGCCAATGCCAAAATCATCAGTACCGTGGATGAAATGATGACCACGGTTATATCCATGAAACGTTAACAAAGTAGGTTAACCACAGGAATATGGTGACCCATGAGCAGCCTTAATGCCATACTAAATACTGCGTCCAATGCCGTCACGGCCTACCAGGCCGCCATCAGCGTGACAGGCCAGAATATTGCCAACGCGGATAATGATGATTACAGCATCCAGTCTGCGGAGTTATCCACCACATCCACGGTGACCTCAAGGGGCAATATTTACGGTACAGGGGTTACTGTCTCTTCTGTAACTAATTCCGTGAACCAGATTATTGAAAATGCATTGACTTCTGAATTATCCAGTCAGGCTGCCCTGGAAGAGGCACAAGTATATATGTCTTCCATTGAAGATCTGTTTTCCGAAGACAGTAATGACAGCCTGAATACCCTTTTGGATGCCTACTGGTCTGCCTGGGAGGATTTGAGCAACAACCCGTCCGGTGAAACTGAACAAAACGCAGTATATGATGCTGGCTTTGCGCTTACGGAACGCATCAATGCCATTGAAGGGTCCCTGTCTGATTTGACCGACGACCTGAACAGCCAAATATCTTCTACTGTTACCGAAGTAAACAGCATTTCCGAGCAGATCGCAGGGTTGAATTTGGCCATCATCACCGCCGAAAGTACAGGCGGAAATGCCAATGACCTTGCGGATGAACGAAATGCCCTGGTCGATGATCTTGGAAAGCGCATTGACATTGATGTCACAGTTAAAGAGGACGGCTCCTACCTGATTCTCACCAACGGCCTGCCGCTGGCGGAGGACGGAATTTCATACGATTTAAGTATGGACCAGGGCAGTGTGTACTGGACCGGCAAGTCCGGCAATACCTATGATATTACCGATGATATACCTGGCGGTTCCATTGCCGGATGGCTTGAGGTCAGGGATGTGGTTATTCCCGAAACCCAGGCTGAATTCGATGAACTTGCCGCCAACTTGATCTGGACCCTGAACTATCAGCATTCCCAAGGGGCGGGGCAGACCTATTTTTCCGGCGCCTTGGAGGGTACTTACGAGGCCGGGGACAGCGGGACTTTTGAGAGTCTGTATTACGGGGATGAAATTGACTACACCAAGGATTTTTCCATGGTGATCCAGGATGCCACTGACACCACCTCGGAATATCAGAACGTGACTGTGGATATGTCGATCTCCACATCTGAAATTTCCAATATCACCGGGTCTGGAGAGGAGAGTGCCACCTATGAGCTCACGGTAATTGATGAGGGGACGTTGGGAGACAAGACCGTGATGCAGTCCAGTGGGTCGCTGGGCGGTCTTTCATCCAGTTCATCAGACTTTTCCGAGGCCCTGAATAATGCACTGCCTGAACAGACCCTTACCATTACCAAGGGGTCCGATACCCAGACCCTGGAAATTTCAGACAGTGGGTCCGGTGCCACCCGTTCCGCTGCTGATATTGCCGAAGAGCTTTCCAATATAGACGGCATAGCTGCTTATGCGTCGACGACGTCTGCCTATTTTGATCTTTCCGTTATTGAAAGTTCATCGAACGACGGAGATATTATTGAATTTAAATTGTATGTTGACGGGGTGACGGAGGATTTTAGTTTTGAAGTGCAGTCTTCTGAAGGGTCCCTTGCAGAACAGTTTGAAGATAAGCTTAAAACAGTGGCGGAATCCATTAATGAGACCAACCAGAACACGGATTTGGCTGTGGATGGCACGTCCGACGGCGCGTTCATTGAAAGTGCGTCTGGTGCCACCATCGGGATCTACGAGTTAAACGTAAATTCACTAAATATTTCCCTGGATGCCAGCGGTTCTGAAACTCAATCTTTGAATTCAGGCGATGCCGTAGCGATTACCGGTTCTGTGAGCATTGTCATGGATCCGGGTATGAAAATTAGTTCAGATGGTGGGCTGTTCGGGACCTCCGGAACCAGCCTGGTCACCATGGGAGGTACAGGCGGATATGAAAATTTTTCAGGGGAGGCTATCTCCTTTGAAGTGGATGGCCTTCTTCCTTCTATATCATATACAGCCCCGGTCAGCGCCACGGATGAAGACCAGGCCCAGGCGCTATACGATGCCTTATCATCAACAACAACCGGTCTCGGTCAGTACCCGGAAAGCTATGAGATCATCAAAAACGGAACATCTGTCACCATCGTGAAAATAGATGAGGATGATAAAGATGCCATTGAGATTTCCAATTTCACCGGTGGCAATGCAGAGTTAAGCGTATCCACAGGAACCGGGTCCGGCAGTGAATCGCCTGAAAATGACACCCTCTCAAGTACAAAAAATTCGACGACAGCCGTCACGTTTGGCGATCCGGCCACTATTTACTGGGAAAGTCTCGACAGTAGCGGCAATTCCACCGGCGAATCCGGATATGTTGACATTGATGAGTCCGGCGTGGTTGAGATTATTGAAAGCACAGGGACAACCTTAAGTTTTGAAGTTTCCCAAGGCAGTCTTGTCGCCGGAAACACCCTTCGGATCAATACCGATGGCGACGGTCAGGCCGATATTCTTCAAGGTTCGGTTACAGGAACGGCGGCAAGTGTCGATGATACTTATGAGTTTACTGTAATTTCCGGCGGCACCCTGCCGAATAATGAAGATGTTGTTGTGATTGAATGGGCGTCTGAAACCGATTCTGGCACCATTGAACTGGAAGGCAATGAGGATGAAAATTCTCAGATTATCGTGGAAGTGGACGGCATGACCCTGGCTTTTGACAGCGGCACCCTGGTGAATGGCGATGTCTTTTATGTCACCACGGATGAAAATGGTGAAGCCGTGGCCAATGCCGATGAAAAGACTCTGCAGACCCTTTCGGACTGGCACTGGACCTTTGACTCCTTTGCCGATGAGTTTAACCGAAGCGCAGGCGGTGTGACCGCTTCGGTTACACAAGATAATAAAATCGAATTTAATACCAATGATGACTATTGTGCCATTGAGAACGTAACCTGTTCGGGCAGTGACAACATTGAAGAAGAAAATTTTAAAATTAAGGTGTTAAACTACAGTGCCCTGGAATTTGAGGCTGAAGGGATTGAATTTGTGCGGGACGGCACCTGGGACGTTGCCAACGTCCCCACGGGCAGCACCATCGCCATTATTCCGGAAAACGGTGATGATGACGGGTTTCAGATTGATCTGGACGGAGACGGTATAGGGGATATTGAAATTACCTTTGACCGGTCTGTTTCCGGTGACGGGTATATTCGCATGGATTTGGAATCCAGGGACGCAGATGATCTGTCCTATGCCTTTGCAGGAAATGAGGACGGAGACAGCGGTCTTGCTGCGGCACTTGGGGTGAATACCTTTTTTACCGGTACAGGCGCATCAAACATCAGTGTCAATGACGTGGTATCCGACACAGACCTGCTGGCATCAGGTATCGTGAATACCCAAACCGGAGCGCTTGCAGCCAGCGACAATACCAACGCCCTGGCCATGGCTGATACCCGTTACGACAGTGTTGATATGAAAACGTATACATATACCAGGGGAGAGGGTGTTGCGGTCTCGGTAACCACCACCTCGCTGGATGATTACCAGGCCTCCCTGGTCTCGACCATCGGGTCCACAGCGGCTGGTATTGATTCCGCTTTAGAGTATTCCGAAACCCTGGTGTACCAGCTTACGGCGCAGCGGGATTCAACATCCGCCGTGTCCCTGGATGAAGAAATGATTAATCTGACAGCCCAGCAGCAGGCCTATCTTGCAGCGGCTAAGTTGCTGACAACAGTGCAGGAAATGTTCGACGCCCTGCTTGCAACGCGTTGATTTTTCAAAGATATGATATTATAGGAGGTCTGCCATGAGAGTAGCAACCATAAGCATATACAAACAGGCCACATATCAGCTTGGTCGGCTCACCTCTGATTTAAACGAGGCCAATGAAGTTGTATCCACCAATCTGAAAATTAGTTCCGCATCTGATGATCCATCGGGTATGAAGCAAGTACTGACCATCAATTCCGACCGGGCCGCATTGGATCAGTATCAGGTTAATGTGGATCAGGCCCAGAACATGCTTACCACGGCCGAAACCGCTCTTGGTTCCATGGCTGATCAGTTGTCTGAGATGAAACTTTTATCTTCGTCTTTGGCCAATGCCTCGGCTTCTTACCAGGAGCGCTCTGACGCTGCACAGAATATGCTGGTTTACCTTGACAGCCTTATGGATTTAGCCAATACAGATGCATATGGTGGATATGTGTTCGGTGGTGACGATAACCGGACAACGCCTTTTACCTTTGACGATGATGATAATCCCACCAGTGTAACCTACAACGGAAGCAGTGACCCGGTAAACATAAGCACATCGAAAAACACCACCATATCCCTGGACTGTTGCGGCAGTGATTTGTTTTATGAAGATGAAGTCATGATAGACACCACCAACAATCAGATCGTTTTCACCGAAGACCCTGGTACGGGAGACGGAAATCTTCTTACCATTGAGGCAACAATTACAAGCGGCACTTACAATAAGCAAGAACTTTCTGCCGTTGTTGAAGATACATTGAATGAAGCCTCTGAAGAAAATGGGTATAATGTCCTTTACCAGGTGGGATATGATAAGGAGACCAATACCTTTGGCATTGGTATAGACGGAAAGCGTGACACTCCGATGGGCGTCACCTTTGAAGCGATCCACACGGAAACTGTCAGAATTTCAAATTTTGAGTCAGAGGGCCAGGACTTCGAAGACGTGGAAATTGAAATTGTTAATCCGACATTTTTGACCGAATATACCCCGGCACCCGAGGGAACAAAACCGTTGACGCTTACCTATACCGAAGACGGCACCTGGAACGTCTCCAATGATCCGGGATACGGACTGCCTTCCGAGCTTGA
This sequence comes from uncultured Desulfobacter sp., assembly GCF_963675255.1. Classification (GTDB taxonomy): domain Bacteria; phylum Desulfobacterota; class Desulfobacteria; order Desulfobacterales; family Desulfobacteraceae; genus Desulfobacter. Next base: position 4,753,758 of record NZ_OY775937.1, on the reverse strand, counting down.
AATCTCCGGTGATACCATAGAAATTGACGTGAATGATAACGGGGAGTCAGATATTGTCATTAATTTGAACGATACGCCTTGGGTGGGGAATACCGTTTCTTTTGATATCGTGGAAGGCTATGAAAATGCCAGTATTCTGCCAGATTTGGGGTTTGAAAGCCAAACTGTTACCCTTGGAACAATGACCAGTGATTTTCCGGTGGTCAGGCAGCAGTTAACCGTGGTTCCTGAAGAAAATGACACCATTGATTTCACCGAAACCCTTTTGGATGGGGGAGAAACTTCGGTTCAACTGACTGCCGTGATAGAAGACGATACTTACTCGGATCCTCAATCCTATGCCGCAGCTGTGGAAAAGGCCCTTGAAACCGCCTCGGCTGAAAACGGCAACCGGGTCAATTATTCGGTGACTTATGACGAAGAAACCGATTCCTTTACCATCAGCGAGGACACCGACACCGGCCGGCAGCTTGAATCCTTTGACTTGTTGTTTTCTTCTGGTTCCAATGCGGACTCAAGTAGTGCTGCCGAAAATCTTGGCTTCAATGCTGAGGATGTGTCTTCCGGCCCCCAGCAAGGAGAAGAAGCCTCCTGGAGTATTTGGGATACCGTTTTTGATCTTAAAGATGCCCTGGCAAATGATGATGTAGACGGTATTCAGCGGGCAATGACCCGGCTGGAAAATCATTATGAAAGTCTTACCTCAAACATTTCAAAAGTGGGTACTATTTACGAGAGCACAACTATTACCGAAGCCACCATATCTGATTCGGATTTAACACTGACCAACCAGCTTTCCACGGTCCGGGATGCAGATACCGTGGAAGCCATTATGAATCTTAAATCTGCCCAGACTGTTTATGAAGCGGCGTTGAGTTCGACATCTTCTGTGATGGGGGTAAGCCTGGTGGATTATATGGGATGATCGTTTTTGTGAACCACGGAAAACACGGAAGGACACGGAAATGAGATTGAGGGCTTTGCCCCTAACTTTCGCCGCTTTCCGTGTCTTCCGTGGTTATCTTAGAACAGATATTTCCAGACTTTCCAGCCAACCTTTTCTTCGGGTTGCCACCCAGTTGGCATCTGCATAAGGTTTTCCGGATTCTGATTTTTTAACTCATTGATTTTTTTCTGCTTTTCTTGCTCCATCTGTTCCCAGGTGACGGTTGTACGGTTGAAGACTTTATGGTTTATGGCCGCGGCAATGCGGTCCACCTTTTTAATCAGGTCGTCACTGTTCTTGGATTGTTCAAAAAAAGCCATATACTTTTTTTCATTGGTGTCAAAAACTTTGGCATCAATGCTGAAGGCTCCTGCAAGGCTGGTGATGGTGCCGTGAAGCACATATCTGGATCCGGTTTTTGCGGCCGCCTCATGGACCAGTTCATTGCCGGAAAATTCTTTTAATCCGGCCTCAAGGGACGCCATCTTTTTGGGCGGTACAACAACGACTTTTTCAGGCCAGGTGAGCCTGGAATAGAGCATGGTTGAGATGCCTTTTTTAATGTAGTCCAGGTTCTTGTCGGCATTGATGTTAAAGGAGAGCACTGCAAGGGTTTCAGGCGTATCGGCAAAGGCCGTACATGGAAATATCAATCCCCCAAGGATGAAAACGGACATAATCGCTTTAACAAAAGTATGCGGTTTCTTCATTTGCTTTTCCCGTTACAGTTTTGATTTAAGCATGGGCGTGACCACTTTGGGGTCTGCCTTCCCCCGGGTTTTTTTCATGACCTGACCCATGAAAAAGCTGAACAGCTTGGTTTTTCCGTCCCTGTATGCTTTAGCTTCTTCTGGGTTTTCTTTGATGATTTCATCCACCATCGCTTCAAGTTCGCCCTGATCTGATACCTGTTCAAGGCCTTTTTCTTTGACTATGGATTCCGGATCGTTGCCGGTTTCAATCATTTCTTCAAAAACGGTTTTGGCGGCGTTGGCATTAATTCGGGAAGATTCCAGAAGTCCAAGGAGTTTTGAAAACTCATGAGCAGAAACAGGTGAATCACTGATTTCAACGCCCTTGGCGTTAAGCATGCCCATGAGGGTGGTCATGGTCCAGTTGGCGGCCTGCTTGATGTTTTTCAGCGGTTTAATGGTATCCTCAAAAAAATTGGCCATGTCCAGGTCGGCTGTTAAAACACCGGCATCATACTCAGACAGATTGTATTCCGTGATAAACCGTTGCTTTTTCTCATCGGGCAGTTCCGGCATGCTATCGCGAACTCCCTGAATCCAGGCATCGTCCACAATCAACGGCACAAGGTCGGGATCAGGGAAATATCTGTAATCGTGGGCCTCTTCCTTGCCCCGCATAGATGCGCTGCGGTTTTTGGTTGGATCCCACAGGCGGGTCTCCTGGATGACCTGTCCTCCATCTTCCAATACATAGGTCTGACGCTGGATTTCATACAGGATGGCTTTTTCCACATTTTTAAAGGAATTCAGATTTTTAAGCTCGGTGCGGGTGCCGAATTCTTCCTGCCCCACAGGCCGCAGGGAAACATTGGCGTCACATCTGAATGAGCCTTGTTCCATGTTACCGTCGCAAACGTCAATGTATTTTAAAATGGCGTGCAGTTTTCTTAAGTATGCACCTGCTTGGGCCGCTGTGCGAAGGTCGGGTTCACTGACAATTTCAATAAGGGGAACGCCTGTTCTGTTCAGGTCTACCAGGCTTTTACCCCGCACGGGATCGTGGATAAGCTTTCCGGCATCTTCTTCCATGTGAATGCGGGTGATGCCGATGCGCTTTTCCTTTCCATCGGCTTCAACATCCAGAAAGCCGTGCTCGGCAATGGGCATGGCAAACTGGGAAATCTGGTAACCCTTGGGAAGATCCGGGTAAAAATAATTTTTTCTGTCAAACCGGCTTTCCCGGTTGATGGTGCAGTTGGTGGCAAGACCGGCTTTGATCGCAAAGGTGACGGCTTGTTTATTCAGTACCGGTAAAACCCCTGGCATACCCGTGCATACGGGGCAGGTGTTGGCGTTGGGGGAATTGCCGAAGGTGGTTGAGCAGTTGCAGAAAATTTTAGTCTTAGTTTTAAGCTGGGCGTGGACCTCTAGTCCGATAACAGGTTCAAATGCCATGTGATATTTGGTTCCTTTGGGTGCCCGGCGCATGAAGACATTCATACCCGGGGTTGAGTTCTTACCAGCCTTCCTTTATAACCTTGATATTTTTAATTATCAAGGGTACCTCTAATAAAAGAGTCAACAACCCCTCGGCTGAAGACCGAGGGGCTTGTGGGGAAAGCCCGCAAGCCCGGTTGATTAGCCTCAGTCCTGCGTTATTGGTAAGCGGGGCTACGTTACCGCAGAATACATAGGTACTTCGGGGTACAGATCTGACCAATCGCCCACACGCCCCGAACTCTACGGTCAGTGTTTAAACATCTGTGAGGGTAGCAGAAGTGATACTGGCATCAAACCTGCGGATACCATTGGCGATGTGGATCACTTGCGATTGCAAGGGCAGAGCTTGAGAGTCTCTGCCAAAATAATTAAAGGAGTTTCATTGAGGGTTTGTGTAAAAAATATGCGAGGCGGAACATTGATGCCGACGACACCGCAAAAGGCAAAGAATTTGTTGAAACAAGGAAAGGCTGTCATTGCCGGTTATCACCCTTTTACCATCCAGCTAAATTATGCTAGCGGTGAGACCGGACAGGATCTAATCCTTGGCGTAGATGCCGGTTTTAAAACGATGGGAGTTTCAATCACCGGCCCGACAAAAGAGTTCTATTCTTGCGAAATCAGTCTGCTTGAGGGACAGGTGGAACGAAACAAGGAACGAAGGATGTACCGGATTCAAAGAAGATCCCGGCTGCGTCACAGAAAAGCACGCTTCAATAATCGCAGGAAAAGTGACGGTTGGCTGGCCCCAAGCATCCAGCATAAGCTTGATAGCCATATCAAGACGATTGATCGGCTGAAGTCCGTATTCCCGATTGCGGATACCATAGTGGAAGTGGCGGCCTTTGATATTCAAAAAATCAAGATTCCTGAAATTAATGGCAAGCAGTATCAGGAAGGGGCTCAATCAGGATTCTGGAATCTAAGGGAATATGTGCTGCACCGTGATAGCCATACATGTCAGAATCCGGACTGCAAGAACAAATCCAAGCATCCCGTTTTGGAAGTACATCACATGGGGTATTGGAAATTGGACAGGTCGGACAGACCGGGAAATCTGATCACTCTATGCAACAAATGTCATATTCCGGCCGAACATAAGAAAAATGGTTTTCTCTATGGTTGGGAACCCAAAACCAAGTCGTTCAAGCCGGAAACATTCATGAGTACAGTCCGTTGGAAACTGGTTAATGCACTTGAGTGCGACCACACATACGGTCATAAGACAAAACAAAAGCGGATCGCATTAGGACTGCCAAAGACACACTACAACGATGCATTCTGCATAGCCGGAGGCAGGAACCAGGAGAGATGTGAGCCGATATTTTTTCAGCAGAAACGCAAAAACAACCGCTGTTTGGAAAAATTTTATGATGCAAAAGTGATTGATATCAGGACAGATCAAAAGGTTGCTGGTGCACAACTGCATTGCGGCCGCCAGACTCGCAACAAAAATTTGAACGGAGAAAATCTGAGGCAGTATCGCGGCGTAAAGGTATCCAAAGGCAGGCGGCAAATCCGAAAGCAGCAATATTCCATTCGCCCTAATGATATAGTCAGATTTAATTACAGGATTTACAGAGCGTTAGGTGTCCAAAACAGAGGACACTATCTAAAGATGACCAACGGTGGCAAACCTGTTGTCAAAAGTATCAAGCAGATTGAGGTACTTTTTCATCAAAAAACACTAATGGTAGTATGATGGATTATCATAGGATTTGGCAAAATCATTCTGAACTCAGACGCCACTTTTGGAAGGAAAAGACATTTTGGAGTGATGGCTATTTTTGCTGTTCTGTAGGGAATGCATCAATAGAAACAGTGAGGGAGTATATTGAATCTCAGGGGTAAATTTAACACCGCGTGCGGTGATTCATCCCCGAAGCTGAAGACTTCGGGGTTTTCTCGCCGCAAAGGTTATAAAAGGAAATTTTTTTAATGAAATTTTTTTTCTGTGTGATGGGCATGGTCATGATTGTGGAAGGGCTGCCCTATTTCATCGCGCCGCATAAAATGCAGCAGATGGTAACGCTAATTCAGCAAATGCCTGAAGGCGCCTTAAGGCGGTTTGGGTTCTTTATGATGCTTGCGGGTCTGGCGGTCGTATACCTTGCCATGGGGGGCGGTTGATGTACAATCTGTCTGATTACCATTATAATTTGCCCGAATCCTTGATTGCCCAGACACCCTGTGAACATAGAAGTCTGTCCCGGCTTATGCACCTGGATCGTAGAAGCCATAGCATCAGCCATCGCAGGTTTATTGATATCGCTGATCTGCTGCGCCCCGGTGATCTGCTGGTGGTTAATGATACCCGGGTGGTACCGGCAAGGCTTTTGGGGCATAAACCCACGGGGGGACGCGTAGAGGTCCTCATTATTGACTATGCGGCCGGCATGAAACACCTGGCCGATAACGGACGGTTTCAGTGTGACTGTCTTATCCGGGCGTCACGCAGGCCGGAACCGGGCACGGTGCTTGATCTGGGACAGGATATCAAAGCCACTGTGATTGAACACCGGGACCGAATTTCTGTGGTCTGTTTTGATGACGGCAATGATTTTTTATCCCGATTAAAAAAAGCAGGCAAAATGCCCCTGCCGCCCTATATAAAACGGAATCAGAATCCGGGGCAGGGGAAAGGCGCCCTGGCGCAAATGGATGAGCAAAAAGACCGGCAGGATTACCAGACGGTTTATGCAAAAGCCGAAGGTGCCGTGGCCGCACCTACGGCCGGGCTTCATTTTACAAACGACCTGCTTGCAACGCTTTCTGAAAAGGGTGTGGACGTGGCCCGGATTACCCTGCATGTGGGGTATGGCACCTTTGTCCCGGTGCGGGTTAAGGATATCCGGGATCACCAGATTCACTCGGAATATTTTATTGTAGATGAGCAGACTGCTGAAAAGATTAACCAGGCCCGTGGCGCCGGCCGCAGGGTTATTGCCGTGGGTACCACTGCTGTGCGGACCCTGGAGTTTTGTACCGATCCTGGGGGCAGAATTTCGGCCGGCCAGGGCCGGTGCGATCTGTTTATTTATCCAGGCTACCGGTTCAAATGCGTGGATGCCATGATCACCAATTTTCATTTGCCTGAATCCACCCTGCTCATGCTGATTTCCGCCTTTTATGACCGGGAACGGATTCTGGATGCCTACAAGGTCGCCGTGGCTGAAAAGTACCGGTTTTTCAGTTATGGCGATGCCATGTTTATAGAATAGAGTAAAAATAAAAGATGCTTACATTTGACCTGATAAAAGATAATAGTAAAAAAGGTGACGCCCGGGACCGCTCCCGTTTGGGGCGGATTATCACGGACCACGGTGTTGTTGAAACACCTATTTTTATGCCCGTGGGCACTGTGGGATCTGTGAAGGCCGTGTCAAAGGAGGATCTGGCACATTGCGGGGCCCAGATTATTCTTGGCAATACCTATCATTTATATTTGCGGCCAGGCGTTGAAGTCATTGAAACCATGAAAGGGCTTCACACCTTTACAGCCTGGAATAAGCCCATGCTAACCGATTCCGGGGGGTTCCAGTTTTTTTCTTTGGCAAAGCTGGCCAAGTTTACCGATGAAGGGGTGCATTTTCAATCCCATATTGACGGTTCCCGGCACTTTTTTTCCCCGGAACGGGCCGTTGAGATTCAGATGATTCTGGGGTCGGATATCATGATGTCCCTGGACTGGTGCCAAGGGCATCCGGCGACGGACCAGCAAGTGGCTGATGCCTTGAATAAGACCACGGCCTGGGCGAAAAGAGGCTTTGATTTCTGGCAGGAAAACGGTGCGTCTAATAACTTGTTCGGTATTGTGCAGGGCGGAATGGTCGAAGAACTTCGCTCTTTATCCGCGGAACAGATCACTGCCATTGATTTTCCCGGCTTTGCCATTGGCGGTCTTTCCGTGGGAGAACCCACCGACGTGATGTATGAGATGGCTGACCATACCCTGCCGCTTCTGCCGTCACAAAAGCCACGGTATATTATGGGGGTGGGTACGCCTGAAAATCTTGTGACCCTGGTGGGCATGGGCTGCGACATGTTTGACTGTGTGATGCCCTCCAGAAATGCCAGAAACGGCCAGCTTTTTACCCATACCGGTACCGTTAATATCCCCAATGCCAAATACAAAACGGACGAGCGCCCTATTGATGAAACCTGTGGCTGTTATACCTGCCGCAATTACTCCCGGGCCTATCTGCGCCATTTGTATAAATCCCGGGAACTTTTGTCCTATCGCCTGAATACCATTCATAATCTCTATTATTATCTTGATCTTATGGCTAAAATGCGTCATGCAATACAAGAGGACAGATTTCCTGAATTTAAACAACAGTTCTTTAAAGCAAGGCAGGATCAATAAGCATGCATGAGATGGGTATTGCCCAACAGCTTGTAACCATCGCCCTGGATGCCATCCCCGATGACATTGAAAATCCCAGGGTGGAAAAATTGAATTTAAGGATCGGCAAACTGGCTGCCGTGGTGGAGTACAGCCTCTCTTTTTGCCTGGAGGTGATCACCAAAGATACTCCCCTTGAAGGTGCTGAACTGATAATCGACGAAGTGCCGGTGTGCCTGCGCTGCGAAAGTTGTAACCATGAATGGCAGGCCGATACCCCTGCCTTTGGATGTCCTGCATGCAAAAACGGGCAGGTGACCATGATTTCGGGACGGGAGATTGAGATTTCATCCATCGAACTGGCAGACGATTAAACGATTTAGTTAGAAATAATAAACAATTGAGAGATAACCTATGGAGATAAATATACAAAAACGGGTATTGGAAAAAAACGAATCCGATGCTGATCGAAACAGGGGATTTTTTAGAGAAAAACAGGTGTTTGTCCTGAACATGATGTCATCGCCGGGATCCGGTAAGACCGAAACCCTGTGTCGGACCCTGGAAAAGCTGATGCCCGATATCCGGGTCGGTGTGATTGTGGGCGATGTCTGCACCACCAATGATGCGGACCGGCTTTCTGTAACAGGTGCCAAGGTGACCCAGATCAACACGGACCAGTTCGGGGGGGACTGTCATCTGGCAGCCCATCTCATTGAATCATCGGCCAAGGCACTGGGCTGCGATGATCTTGACCTGCTCATCGTGGAAAACATCGGCAACCTCGTTTGCCCTGCGGAATTTGATATTGGCGAAGATGCAAGGGCCGTGGTCTTAAGCGTCACCGAAGGCGAGGATAAGCCTTTAAAATACCCGCTCATGTTCCAGGTGGCGGATGCTGCCATTTTAAATAAAATAGATCTTTTGCCCTATCTGGATTTTGATGCGGCCCTGGCTGTGGAAAATATGGGCAAGGTGCATCCGGGCATGCCGGTGTTTGAACTTTCCGCCAAGACCCTGGAAGGTATTGATCCATGGCTCTCATGGTTGCGCACCAAGGTTAAGGAAAAACTGGGATAATCGTGCAGGTTCATTCGGCGGATAGTTTTTTTAACAATTAGGATTGATGATCTCTATGTTTTTGTGTTTACACTGTTGTTGAAATAAATAGGTTTTACAGGTTCACGCAGTAGTCACTTTGCAAAAAAAAACAGTCCAATACTCGGGGGTACGGGTATTGGACTGTTCAAAATCGTGTTTTGTTTTACATAAAATTTCGTCTGTTAAAAACAGCAAGACCTGCAATGCCGGTAAAAAACAGGGCAAAAGAAGAGGGAAGGGGAACAGGTGTCTGCGCTATATATGCAGAGGCATCAATCCCTCCATCTACCCAAACATCAAATTCTCCATCCACCTGAACATAAAGATCAAGAGTGCCTGATCCGCTGGTGCCGGATGTATACTCATCATCTATCCAGACGTCGCTGTAAACAGATTTATTAGTGCCGTCGTCGTCCCATGTGGACGCAGCCAGATAGAAATCAATAGAATACCAATCTGCTTCTGAAAAAGATGATGTATCTATTTCCCAGGTGTAATCAATGCTGATCGCCAGCAGGCCAGCGGTGGCCGGCGTCAGATTTGTGTAGCCCCAGCCTGAAGCAGAATAATATCTGCCATCGCCCGGTGCGATTTCCACAGAAAGCAAAGAGGTATCAAAAGTTGCTTTTGCCCCGTCAACTTCAGCACTTATTGCCGTTCCGTTAAAAGTTTCATTATAGCTTGAGACTTCATCCTTTTGGGCAATAACCTCCAGGTACGCAGGGGAAATTGTAGTTAAACCCGTGCTGCCGTCAAAAGGCATTGTGTACAAGGTCGCCTCCAAGGTATTCAAATCCAATGTCCCGGTTATAACGGCTGCAGCATGGGAACTTGCCGTAATAATTAAAAAACTGCATAATATCAACCCCGTTAGCCATCCGCACCGTTTTACCGTACCCATCATCTTTGTTGTCTCCTTATTGTAAGTTAATAGTATATAATATTTTTAACGCAATTTTGATGCCTATCATTATAAAAGACATTGTGCTGATTTAGCCTAAGTGTTTTATTAGATTTATAAAAATAAATTTCCCTGTAAAATTAAAAGGTTCTGTAAAATAGGTATAATATTTAAAGTCCCAGAAAGATTTGTGTATAAGGACTTAGAATGATTTTAACTAATTTTTTTCACAAAAAATAGTTATAAAAAAGGTATTTTTTTCTGCTTTTCATAACTATAATTACACATTATATTGAAATACTGTCGGCGTCAATTTGGAAGTGATCGCCAAGGACATACCCCTGCCTGGATTTTGATGCGGCCCTGGCTGTGGAAAATATGAGCAAGGTGCATCCGGGTATGCCGGTATTTGAGCTATCTGCCAAGACCCGGGAAGGCATTGAGCCATGGCTCTCGTGGCTGCGCACCAAGGTTAGGAAAAACTGGGATAATCGTGCAGGTTCATCCTAAAGAACAGTCATTTTTACGGTTTGGAGGGAAAAATGGATGTAAAAAAAATGGGATTTGCCGGATCCTGGTATCCGGGATCAGCTGGCCAGTGCCGGTCTACTATTGAACGGTTTAACGATGATTTTAGAACAGAAGCAGATACAAAAACTCTGAATAATCCAGTGGCGGGTATTGTTCCCCATGCAGGCTGGATTTACTCCGGGAAATTGGCCAGCCGGGTGTTTGCCGCACTGGCCCATGGCCGCCGGGCTGTGGACACCATTGTTCTTTTTGGGGTTCACATGCATGCCGATTCCCCGGTCTTTGTTCTGGACTGTACGGCCGTTGATACTCCTTTGGGTGCTATTGAAATTGATACGGCGCTCACAGATATCCTGGTAAAGCAGGCCGACGCCGCAAGTGTTGACCTGAAGCAATTGACACCCGCCCGATTCCCCGAAGAAAACACTCTGGAACTGCAATATCCTTTTATAAAATATTTTTTCCCAAAAGCTCGGATTGTGGTGTGCGCCGTGCCGCCCTCGGATGCGGCGCAAACATTGGGGATAATCGTAGTTGAGGCTGCAGAAAGCCTGGATCGGTCCCTGGCGGTGGTGGGTTCCACAGACATGACCCATTACGGACCGCGATTCGGATTTGACCCGGCTGGGTCAGGCAAGGCTGCATTTGATTGGGTTGCAAAGGAAAATGACGCGGCCGCCATTAACGCGTTAATAGCCATGGATGAAAAGCAGATTATTCACCAGGGACTGTCTCACCACAATATGTGCTGTGCTGGGGCAGCCTGTGCGGCTGTCGCTGCTGCAAAAAAAATGGGCGCAGTCAAAGGTGTCTGTCTTGACTACGCCTCAAGTTTCGATCCCTTGGAGCCCAGCGCCGATTTTGTGGGATATTGCGGCATGATTTTCGGCGCATAGCGTCTTGGAAGAAAAAAATTGTAAATGGCATTTGATTACCACACCCTCAAAGCGTTAAGAAAGAACCACCCGGCGTGGAAGCTTCTGGCCGCCGACCATGCCCCGCTGATTGTCTCTTTTTTTTACAAGGCCTTTATCCTGCCTAACCACCGCAGCATGAGCCGGGCAGATTTGGCTTCGGCCCTGGAGGACTATCTATTTGTCCTAAGGGAAACCCAGGGGCAGGATGCCTTTCCCAAAGCTGCCGAAACCTATCTGGATGACTGGGCCGCAGACGAAAAAGGGTGGCTTAGAAAATTCTATCCCCAGGATTCGGATGAGGTCCACTATGATCTTATGCCTTGGGTGGAAAAGGCGGTGACTTGGCTTGAAAGCCTTGTTTCCCGGGCCTTTATCGGGACCGAATCCCGGCTTATGACTATTTTTGAACTGTTGGAGCAGATGGTCAGGGGGACCCAGGCGGATGCGGTCCAAAGAATCAAAAGCCTTGAAAAACAAAAGGCCGATATTGAGGCCAAGCTTGAGCTGGCCCGGCAGGGTCATTTAGATATGCTGGACGACACGGCGCTTAAGGACCGGTTTCTTCAAGTCAATAAAACCGCCCGGGAACTGCTCAGTGATTTCAGGGAGGTGGAGTACAATTTCCGGGATCTGGATCAGAAAATCCGGGAGCGGATCACCCTGTGGGAAGGCAGTAAAGGTGAGTTGCTGGAGGACTTTTTTGGGGAGCGGGACATGATCGCCGAATCAGACCAGGGCAAAAGCTTTAGCTCCTTCTGGGACCTGCTCATGTCCCCGGCCCGGCAGGAGGACCTAACGGATCTGCTCTCCCGGGTGTTTGAGCTTGACGCTGTCCGATCCCTGTCTCCTGACCCGCGCCTGAAACGGATTCATTACGACTGGCTTTCCGCCGGAGAACATACCCAGCGCACTGTGGCCAAGCTCTCCGGACAGCTTCGGCGGTATCTGGATGACCAGGCGTTTCTGGAAAACAAGCGGATCATGCAGGTGATCCAGTCCATTGAGACCCGAAGTGTTCAGGTGAAGGATGATCCGCCGGGCAATGATTTCATGTGCATTGATGACGCCGCGCCCGGGGTTTCCCTGCCCATGGAGCGCCCCATGTACACCTTTCCCATTAAACCTGTGATCCGGGAAACCGTTGCCCTTGGGGATGGGTCAGATATTCCTTCGGACATCCTCCATTCAGGGGTGTTTGTGGACCGGCTCAAGTTGAAACGGCGGATCCGGGCCTGTCTCCAGGCAAAGGATCAGGTCAGCTTAGGGGATATCCTTGACAACCATCCCCTGGAAAAGGGGCTGGCCGAACTTGTGGCCTATCTGAGCATTGCCGGAGAGGATGAAAAAGCCGTCTTCGACGACAAAGAAATCCAGCAGGCCTTCTGGACCGATACTTCAGGTACGCCTCGGCGGGCCGAATTTTGTAAAGTTATTTTTAACCGGTAAACAATATGGAAGAACTTGATTTTTATCCTGTAAATATCAGCAAGCCGCTTATTGCCCTGATGAAGGGGGTGGTGTTCCGGGAAAAGGACTCGTCCCTGTGGCAGGATCTGGAAGAGGGCCAGATTGCCGTTCGTGAGTATGTGCGGGTGTTGGGCCTTGAACTGGTACTGGACGAATCCGAAGGTTATGCCTGGCTTAAAACCCTGGAACCGGCTGAAGGGCAAGAGCCTTTGCCCCGGCTTGTGGGTCGCAGAAAACTCTCTTACCCGGTAAGTCTGATCATTGCGTTGCTGCGCAAAAAACTTGCCGAAAATGATGCCGCAGGACAAGATCCAAGGTTGATTCTTTCCGTGGACGAGATTGCAGACATGGTCCGGATCTTTTTTGCTTCGGGCAGCAATGAGGCAAAATTTCTGGATCGCATCGAAAGCCATTTAAACAAAATAGCAGAACTTGGGTTTATCCGCCGCCTTAAAGGACACAGGGACAAAATTGAGGTGATCCGGATCATCAAAGCCTTTGTGGATGCCCAGTGGCTCCATGAATTTGATGAACGGCTGAAGCAATATCAGAAGAAAAATGAAAACGAAAATGAGGATTAAGTGAAACCGGATAATATGGAACAGGGCGTGCTGGAGTTTGTCCAAAACGATGCTCTTGCCGGTTTCCGACTTGACGCTCTGGAGGTCTACAATTGGGGTACCTTTCACAAAGAGGTCTGGCGCCTGGATCTTCACAGCAGAAACGGCCTGCTTACAGGAGACATCGGCTCGGGGAAATCCACCTTGGTGGATGCGGTTACCACGTTGCTGGTTCCGGCCCAGCGGATCGCCTACAATAAGGCTGCCGGCGCAGATACAAAAGAGCGCAGCCTGCGTTCATACGTCAAGGGGTATTACAAGTCCGAGCGCAGCGACATGGGGCATGCCTCAAAAGCCGTGGCCCTAAGGGACCACAATAATTTTTCCGTGATTTTAGGGGTATTTAAAAACCAGGGCTTTGCCCAGGAAGTGACCCTGGCCCAGGTGTTTTGGACAAAGGAGATCAAAGGCCAGCCCGACCGGTTTTATGTTGTGGCGGACAGCAAGCTGTCCATCACAAAAGATTTTAGTGATTTCGGCACAGATATCAGTCTGTTGAAAAAACGGCTGAAAAAACAGGACAAAGTCACGGTTTTTGACGCCTTTCCCAAATATGGCGCAGCTTTCAGGCGCAGGTTCGGCATTGAAAACGAGCAGGCCCTGGCCTTGTTTCACCAGACCGTGTCCATGAAATCCGTGGGCAATCTCAACGATTTTGTCCGGCAGCATATGCTGGAACCCTTTGATACGGCGCCTCGCATTGATGCCCTGATTCACCATTTTGACGACCTGAGCCGGGCCCATGAGGCGGTATTAAAAGCCAAGCACCAGATTGAACGACTGACGCCTCTGGTCAAGGATTGTCAAACCCATCAGGAGCTGATGGAACAGCAGGGCCTGCTGCGCGACTGTCGGAACGCTTTGACCCCCTTTTTTGCCACCCATAAATGGACCCTGTTAAAGAAGCGGTTGAAAAATCTGGCAGATGAGCAGGAGCGGTTGGAAAATAAAATACATGCTTTGGACTTGGACCACAGTGCGCTTTTAGGTGACCGGGATGGCCTGAAACAGGCCATTGCCGAGAACGGGGGCGACCGGCTGGAGCGGATCAGGGCGGATCTGGACCGTCTGACCCTGGAAAAACAGAACAGGCAAGCCAAAGCCCAAAGATATGGGCAGCTGGCCCGGGATCTTGATTTGGCGCTGGTCGAAACCCGGGATGATTTCCACGATAATGCCCAAAAGATCAAAGCGCGTCGAAAAAAGCTGGAACAAGAAGAGGCCGACTTAAGGAATGAGCGTACCGATATCGAGGTTGAATTCAGGGATCTGAAATCCGCCCACCAGGAACTTGAAAAAGAGCTTGAATCCCTTTCCGGGAGAAAGAGCAATATCCATGTCCGGCAGATTGAAATCAGGAACCGCCTTTGCTCCCATCTGGGCGTGGATGAAAAACAGCTGCCCTTTGCCGGGGAGCTGATCCGGGTCCGGGATGATCAAAGCGACTGGGAAGGGGCCGTGGAAAGACTGCTTCACAATTTTGGGCTCTCTTTGCTGGTAAAAGATGTCCTTTACCCGGATGTGGCCGCATGGGTGGACGCCACCTCGCTCAATGGCAGGCTGGTTTATTACCTGGTTAAAACAGATATCAAAGATACGCAAATTCATCTTTCACCCGAATCCCTGGTAAATAAGCTGGAACTGCAAAGCAAGTCTGATTTCTATTTATGGGTGGAGCGCGAGCTGGTCCGGCGTTTTAACTATGTCTGTTGTGATGAAATGCAGCGGTTTCGCAAAGAGCCTATGGCCGTTACCCGTGCAGGCCAGATCAAAACAGGGGGCATCCGCCATGAAAAAGATGACCGAAAACGTATCAATGACCGCTCCCAATATATCCTGGGCTGGACCAACGAGGCCAAGATCCGGGCGCTGAAACAGCAGGCCGGTACCCTGGAAAAACAGATGCAGGCGGCCGCTGATAAGATTGTATCCCTTGATACCCGTCAGAACAATGTGAGAGCGCAGTTATCCAACCTGGACAGGCTGGGTGAATATAGAACGTTTTCCGATTTGGACTGGCAGTCCGTTGCCTTGAACATTTCCCGGCTGGCGCAGGAACAAAAAGAGTTGGAAGCCGCCTCCAATATCCTTTCCACATTGAACCGTCAACTTGAAGACTTGGAAAAAAGGGTCAAAGAGATTGAAATTCAACAAAGAGGCACCCGGGACGAGCTGGCCAGAAACCTGGAAAAACAGGACCAGGCCCATGCCGGTAAAAAAATCTGTGAGTCAGATATGGAACCTGCCCAGGACATGGACCCTGAAAAGAGGCAGTTTCTGTTCAAAGAGCTGGATGACATGCGCCAGAAGCAGTTTGGCACCCATGTTCTCACGGTTGAATCCTGTGCCAACCGGAAAACGGAATTGAGGGAGATCATCCAGGGACAGATTGATAATCTGGATAAACGGGTCCGCAGGCTGGAAGAAAGAATCATCAAAACCATGAACGGGTTTCGCCGGGACTTTCCGTCGGAAACCATGGAGATAGACGATGCCGTGGCCTCGGGACCGGAATATGAGTCCATGCTGGATCAACTTAAGACCGACAATCTGCCCCGGTTTGAGTCCCGGTTCAAGGCGTTGCTCAACGAGAACACCATCCGGGAGGTGGCCAATTTCCAGTCCCAGCTTGCCAGGGAGCGGGAAACCATCAAAGAACGGATTGACCGAATCAACCACTCTTTGTCCGATATCGAGTACAACCCGGGACGGTATATCCTGCTTGAGGCCCAGCTCAATGCGGATGTGGAGATCCGGGACTTCCAGCAGCAGCTTAAAGCCTGCACCGAAGGGGCGTTAACAGGATCTGATGAGGATCATTACTCCGAGGGAAAATTTTTACAGGTGCGGACCCTGATCCAGCGATTCAGGGGACGGGAAGGCACAAGCGACCTGGACCGCAGATGGACAAAAAAGGTCACTGATGTCCGCAACTGGTTCGTATTTGCCGCTTCGGAACGCTGGTGCGAAGACCAGACCGAATATGAGCATTATGCTGACTCCGGCGGAAAATCAGGCGGCCAGAAGGAAAAGCTTGCCTATACCGTGCTGGCGGCAAGCCTGGCCTACCAGTTCGGCCTGGAATGGAACAGTGTCCGCTCCCGGACCTTCCGGTTTGTGGCCATTGACGAAGCCTTTGGCAGGGGATCGGACGACTCTACCCGGTTCAGCCTGGAACTGTTTAAAAAACTGAATTTGCAATTGCTCATTGTCACACCGTTACAGAAGATCCACATCATCGAGCCCTATGTATCCAGCGTAGGTCTGGTCTACAGCCGGGACGGACAAACGGCAAGGCTGCGCAACATGAGTGTGGAAGAGTACAGGCAGTCCAAAGAACAGAACACGCCATGAAACCCTGGACCCGAAACAAAGATATAAAACTTAACCTTGAAAAAAAGTGGGACAAGGGGCAGTTCCTTGTAAAGGTTGTGGGAGCCGACCCTTTTGATCCCTTTCGTATGCCGTTGAAACGGCCCAATGCCGGGGAACTGACTTGCGAATTTGAGGCCGCCCGGGAGTGGGTGGCCCATCTGGTTCGCCATGGGGCAGGGGAGAATAAGCCCGGCTTTTCCATTGAATGGCAGACGATAAATCACCGGGTTCTGGGTAAAAATAAAATTCCCAAAGCTGTGGTGTTTTATACCCTGGAAGATGTTATTTTTTATCTTGGGAAAAAGGGCCAGGCCCACCAGTTTGAAACATTATTCCGTGAAATTGTGAACAGGTTTCCGGAACTTAAAGCCCCTTTGTTGAAAAAGCCCATGCTGGTCCTTGCCCACGAACCGTTGTGGGACAAACTGCTGGCGGTTGTAGCCTGGATGAAAGCCCACCCAAGACCACAAATTTATCTTCGTCAGCTGGAAATTCCAGGAATCGACACCAAATTTATAGAAACCCACAAAGATATCTTAACCCGGCTGCTGACCGCCGTGATAGCGCCCGACGCCATTAATCAGGGGGTAAAAGGGAAACATGCCTTTGAACATCGCTTTGGGTTTCTCTGCAAACCTGCCCGGATTCGTTTGCGCATCCTTGATCCCGCCCTTTCCGTCATGGGGCTGACCGATCTGGAAGTTCCGGAAGATCAATTTCGGCAGTTGAATTTAAAACCGGAGACTGTCTTTGTGGTGGAAAATGAAATCACCGGCCTTGCTTTTCCCCCTTTTCCTGATGGAGTGGTGATCATCGGTCTTGGATACGGGCTGTCTGTGCTTTCCCAGGTACCCTGGATTAACAAACGTTGTGTCTGGTACTGGGGGGATCTGGATACCCACGGTTTTGCCATGCTGGACCGTATTCGCCACTATCTGCCCCAAACCCGTTCCTTTCTCATGGACGAGGACACGCTTCTGGCCCATAAAACTTTCTGGGGAAATGAGCCTTCGCCGACGCACCGGGATCTGCCGTTGTTAACACCTGATGAAGCAAAGGTATATAATGCCCTTTGCCGGAATACATACGCCCAAAATCTAAGACTTGAGCAGGAGCGTATCTCATATTCCCTTGTCCTTGAATCTATCCGGGCAATTGAACCGGGCAGGGCTTGATTCATATTTGCCCGCCTGCGGTCTGATCAGGTTTTGATACTCGATCATCAAGTGATATTATTGCAAAAAGATTCAATCATTCATTTGCCACTTTAAGTCAAAAAACCTGAGATACCTTCCCCACGATTGGCCACCCCTTTCTTTATATGAGTATTCTTACCATTCTTAAAGCCATTCTTATATGCACTTGATGAAGGACGATGTTTACCATAATATCGTTTGGCTATTCTGGGGAAAACCCGAGACACTTCAACTTGATTCTTAATGTGATTCTGTTCTACCAATGCTTTTACCGTGCTTACAGGTAAACGTCTATCATCGGTTAATTCAATCTGAGCGCTTTCAAGCATTTTTTTATGATTATTTTCAATCCCTTTAATGAAACCCATATCGAACGAAACTTTATCACCTCGTTCAGCTTTATGTTTCTTTCGATATTTCTGCCAAAGGGTCTGAGCTGTATCAAATAGGAAATGATAAACATATTCAGCTACCTTGATAGCCTCTTTTTTCCCCACTATGACAACACTTCTATATTCGGCATCATCTTGGGAATCATAGGTGTAGGATGATATACAGGAAACATAATAATATTTCTGCAAAATAGACATGATCGCTCGCTGGATACTTTCAATGCGCTTCTTCTTATGGCAAATCGTGTGATATTTTATTTCTGGACTATCATTTTCGACCATTTGAAGGTTATATTTGTTTAACAGATAGTTGGCTTTTCTCGAAGCCGCCTGGGCCTCTGCTTCATTACTGGACTGCCCAAGGGCCATAAGCTTTTCAACTTTCGTTAGCATCCTTTTCGCATCAGAAGGTAATTTGCCTTTGAAATCCTCCAGTTTTACAGCATAGTCTTTGTTTGTAACAAAGGCTGGGTGCACCCCCAATTTTTTGCATGCTTTCCTAAAGTAGTTTCCGTGTTTATCGGCATCATTATAAAAGTCAGTAACATATTGGTGGGCCATTTCATGTTTCAGTACTTCCAACACGATATCCCATGGTTCCGTCTTGATAAGATGCCTTGAAATCGAAATAGTCCTATGCCGGGGACTCCAATAACCATCCGTCTGTTTGCCCGAAGATATATTTATTAATGGAGTTGTGAGGTTAATGCCATATTCCCAACAGATATCCTCATGTTCTTTAAGAAGCCGTATCGCCCATTTGGTTTCAAGATTTTCCATTTAAATTTTCTCTATAACGTTGTGATTAATTTTTTATGTTTCCAACGAAGAAATTTATAAAATTAGCATTTTGTAACAGCCTGTCGAAATTGTAAAAGCAAATTTTATTATAGATTATCCTGAATATAGCCACGCCGGCAAGAAAAAATAGATTCTACCCATAGGTTCGATTTGCTGACATCAACTTCAAGGTCTGTGTGCAGCTGTTGTCGCTCCATACAGATGTCAAAGCCCGGTAACCAAATTCGCAGGCTACCGGGCATTGAGTTTGTTTTTTGGGTTCAAGGAATCAAATCAGGCAAAATTCCTTGGGCACCCTTTCCTGTGGTTTTGTCCCAGATTAGCTCATGGTAGCCGCAGCCTGGACAGATGAAGTACATGTTTCCTCCTTGTTGAGTAACATTTCTTCAAATTTTTTGACTATCCCCGGCATTGTTTTATGGAGATTGTTCCGTGTCACATGTTTGGGAATTTCGTTTACGATCATGCCACGATTAAGCAGCGTTTCCGCCAGCCATTTTGTGTAAACTATATCCCAGGTGCCGGATTTTAGGTCTATTGCATAATAAATTTTCATAACGTTTCTCCTTTGGTGGAAAGGTTTTTACATTAAATTCATTTTATGCAGATGTTTATCAAATTTTTTATTCTTAAAATTGTTTTAAAGCAATATAAGTGCCATTATTGAAAAGTTTTTATATACAGGATGTTATGTTACTTTGTGGGTGAGAGAGATGTGGTATTGGATAATTAATTATCCAATTATTAGGTAAGAAAAGTAATAAAATATTGGTAATTATGCCCGTCATTAAGTATAGCGGCTCGAAATAAAAAAACAGGGATTGGAATTATTCCGACCCCGTCTGGGTATGTTTAATCTCCAATCAATTGAATTGTTCAAACAACCAGCTGTATTGCAATCCCGGCCCAACACATTTCCAACCATCATCAAGTAATGATAGGCCTGTCGAGCTGAAATCAATATCCGTTTGACGATCAATGATATTAACATTTCCATTCTGATTTGATTGAAAGGCGACAGCTTCTCCATTTTTATGCAAGAGTACAAAATTATCGGCCCCTTTTTGAAAGAGCCTTTGTAAGCCGGCTTTTGGATAATCATCCTTATTCATCAGCACAAAATCCGGTTTATGCCTTCCCGGGCGCCAAGCGGCAGGCCGATTGCGCCTTGACAGACATGGTAATCCCTTGGGTTGATGCGTATCAAGGTTGAATCTAAGTTCCGGCCGGTTCGTTGGGATTTATATCTTACCGTAGGTACGGCAAGGCCTGCCCCCATTTCAATAATGGCCAACTTTGCATTGAAGCTGTTGAGCTTTTCAAGCCATTTCTGCAAACGTGCCACTTGTGCACTGGTGCGGTGCGATATCCAGTTCCAGTCTCCAAACATTAAAATATTGGGACGTGCCAGTTTTCCACAGTTTTTACATTTCGGCAACTCGCCTGTAGCCCTGAACGTTTCCATATCAACATTGACTTTTTCTTCCCCAATCGCCCAGATGTCGCTGGAACATGGTCCGTTGCATTGAAGATGGTGGATAGAACCATGGCACTCTTCAATCAATGCATCGTCAAAGCCGGCTTTTTGAAACTGCCCGTCAACATTCGAGGTGAATACAAAATATCCGTACGGCTTGCTTCTTCCCAGATCAAGCAATTTTGAAAAGCCTTCGTGGGGGATTGTTTCACGATAAAGATTCAACCTGTGCCCATAAAACGCCCAGGCAATTTCAGGCTGTTTGTCAAACCAGACAGGATCTGCCATTTCACTGAACGATTTGCCCAGTTTCGCTATGGGCGGATAAGCTTTCCAGAAACCTGCATTCCCCCTGAAATCAGGCAAACCCGAATCGACGCCCATACCGGCACCGGCCGTTATAAAAAGTGCGTCTGCATCTTTAATTACCTGGCAAGCCTGCTTGATATTTTTGTTTAGGTTGTCCATAAAATATACCGGCATTACCCGGCCCTGTTTTTAATTCTAAGATCCGGCACCCGTTAAAAATGCCTTTCGTTATTGATTACAAGCACCATATCCCGGCTTCTGGCATGGGCCGCAATCATCATATCAAAGGTGCCGATGGTATTACCACCGATTTTTAAGGCAGCCC
This sequence comes from uncultured Desulfobacter sp., assembly GCF_963675255.1. Lineage (GTDB taxonomy): Bacteria > Desulfobacterota > Desulfobacteria > Desulfobacterales > Desulfobacteraceae > Desulfobacter. The sequence goes on along the minus strand of NZ_OY775937.1, from coordinate 4,732,863 downwards.
CGGGTAATTTTTTTAATTTAGGGGGCACGATACTTATTTTGAGTTTCTTAGTTGATGGTTTTAGGCCTTCAGTAATTTTGACCAGGAACTCCATTATTTCATCCGATGTTACTTTTGATACATCCCGTCTGCCGAATTTCTTTTGAAATACCGCCAGGAAATACCGATAGTTTTGGATAGTGTTTTTTTGAGTTGAGTTTTTGATACGCCGGAAAATTTTTAATTGCCTGTGAAATTTTCATAATGCATGCCCTCCTGTAAAATGTTGAAATCCATCCTGATAAATCAGGACATAAACAGTATACAAAAGTTACGGGGTCAAAAGCCGAAATTTTTAAGGAAGGCACAGGGATGTACCTGAACTGTGGCCCTGTGTACTTGATTTGTTATTGCTGAGTGGTTCTGAATTTCACGTAGTCCGGTTATATACCATAAGTGCTTGGTCAACTTTGTGTTCTATAAAATTGATTTTTCGATGTTCAACTTTATCCGGTATGAAATTGACTCTTCCATAGCCCCCGCCTTCCATACAGATTTCATTGGGGCTCACTTTCCATTAAGTCGCAGAATTTGCTGTATGTCCACTCTACCGTTGGTGCTATATCAGGATCACTGAATCTTTGATTTAAAAAAGTATCGTGAAAGATCCTATTTGTTCCAATATAAACGTCTCCTAAACCATCCTCAAACTGATCAGAGGTAATATCAATGATTATCCCCTCAATCTCAAGCCATCCATGGGAAGTATTCCCTCTTTGCCCAGATACATATTTTATGTTTTTAAATCCTTTTGATTGAAGCCATTTAGATAAGATATCGCTTGTATTACCGCAAGCGCCACATGGGAAATTACCAAAAAAGGTTCCGCTTAGTTTTTTGTTGTGTCGTTCCAGAATCTTTCTGGCCTTTGCTACATGTTTCTTAATGCTCTCAATTTCCTTTTCAGAGGGTTTTAATCTATTCTCAAATGTGGCTTCAGGCATGAGTCAGGACTCCTTTATTTCTTTTTGGAGTTTTTCACTCTTCATTTTTTCTCTTTGCCAATCGTACTTGTTATAGTCCTGCTTCAATAACTCTCCAGGTTCAAATACATCATACAAAGAAACAACCCTTGAATGTGATTGTAGCTGTGTATTGATATATTCATTTAAATTTCCAACTAGTTCTGCAAATCTATCAAGCCAGTGTTCTTGCCCTACTGTTTTATAATATTCCTCTTCCAAAGCATCTATGTAATCCATCGTGTCTAAGCGGTAGCGGAGACTAATAGGAAGCTTTTTTATATCCTTAGAGAAAAACTCAATTTCTGTTTTTAAATCATCGGGCAGATATTGAATAACGTCTTTTTCCAATTTGTCTGTATGGTGGCTGTACTTCTCAACCATTTTGATTAAATTTTTTTTACTTTTATCCGATGTCTCAAAATAAACAACACTCGCTTTAAGAATACATTCATATGCAATCCTAAGATCAATGAAGCATTTTAATCTCCCCGATTTTCTAACATAAAGCTTATCAATGGATAACAGGTACCTTTGATAAAGATCAAAACAATCCCAAAAGAAATGGTTTGCGATCTCAAGCTGATGATGATTCATTGGACCTCCAAATTTACATAGATTATTCTATGCAAAGAGTTGTTGATGAAAATTATGAATTTTAATATCTAAAACATCCCAGGTCGAAAATTGCAACGGTCAACTTAATATCCTGTTAAATTTCCTTTTCAGAAAAGTCGAGATTACATTTTATATATTATGCTCCTGCCTCTGATGGACTTCTGAAAAGCGATATTTATGTCTATTTATGTGGGGTGTAAGTCCTACCATTAAAGGCGTTGACTACTTTTGTTATTGAGTTCTTGATATTTCAAATCCGGCAAATAAAATTAACACATTTGAGGGAGGACTACTGTCAGGATGAGGTCTGATCATTTGCCCCTGAACGTGGGGATATTGTCTGGACAGATTTTGATCCAGCCGCAGGTCACGAGCAGATGAGACATCGGCCTGCCTTGGTCCTTTCTCCTGCAATTTTCAATAAAAAGATTCTGCTGGCTCTGGTCGCCCCAATCACGAGCAGGGTTCGGGGGCATGGTTTTGAAGTAGCTTTAACCGGAGAAAAGATTTCTGGTGTTGTGCTTTGTCATCAGGTTAAAACAATTGATTTTGTGGAACGAGGTTTGAAGTTTGTTGAAAAGGCCCCGACCTCAGTAGTAAGTGATATTTTGGCTAAAGTAAGAGCAATAGTAACGGAATAAAGGGATCTCTTACCATGCCTGGATTGTGGTGCGCTGGGGCAGCTTGGATGGCTGCCGCGGGTGCTAAAAAAAATAGGCGCAGTCAAAGATGTCTGCCTTGACTACGCCTCAAGTTTTGATCGGTTACAACCTGCGGCCGACTTCGTGGGGTGCTGCGGCATGATTTTTGGCACTTAGTTTTTCATTAGCCCTGGGCCGCACAAAATTGTGCCGCCTTTCTGATGCGCTGGACGGTTTTTTCTTTTCCCAGGGCGATAAACATTTCAAATATGCCGGGGCTCACCGTTGTTCCGGTGACCGCTACCCGCAGGGGCTGGGCAATCTTTCCAAATCCGAGCCCTGTCTCTTTCATGATCTGTTTGAAGACCTCTTCCTGGGCACCCTGACTGAAGTCTCCAAGACCGTCAAAGGCATCAGCACATTTGTTTAAAAGATCCTGGTTTTCGGGTTTAAGGAATTTTTTGGCAGCCTTTTCCTCAAACTCAATTTCATCCTTATAATAAAAAATCGCACCCTGGGCCATTTCCACAAGAGTTTTGCTTCTGGGCTGAAGCGTTTCGATCACCCCCTGGGTAAAAGCATCATTCTGGGCGTCAATGCCAAGGTCCGCCAGGTGAGGCACAAGGTCATCGCCTAATTCTATGGGTTTCTTTTTTTGGATGTGTTTGGCGTTCAGGGCATAGAGCTTGTCCATATCAAACATGCCGGCAGAACGGCCAAGATGTTTAAGGTCGAATTTTTCAATAAGCTCTTGGCGTTCAAAAAATTCCTGGTCGCCATGGGACCATCCCAGTCTGACCAGGTAGTTGATCAGCGCATCGGCCAGAAATCCCATCTTTTTATATTCACCCACGGACATGGCGCCATGACGTTTACTCAGCCGGGCCTTATCCGATCCCAGTACCATGGGAACATGGCCGAACGCCGGCAAGGGTGCGCCTAATGCCTGGTAAATCAGAATCTGTTTGGGCGTATTCACCAGGTGGTCATCCCCCCGGATAATTGTATTAATGCCCATGGTAATGTCATCCACCACCACCGCAAGGTTGTACATGGCCATACCTGAACTTCTCTGGATGATGAAGTCATCAATTTCCGTATTCTGGAAAGCGGTACTGCCCTTGACAATGTCGTCCACAATAGTGACACCTGTGTCCGGGGTTTTTAACCGCACCACGGTGTTTTCCCCTTTTTTAAGCCCGCGGTTCCGGCACTTGCCGTTATACATGGGCTTAAGCCCTTTGGCCTTGGCCTCTTCGCGCATGGCATTAACCTCTTCGGGTGTGCAGTCGCAATAGTAGGCATGGCCCTGTTCAACCAGGCGGTCAATGTGTTCATTGTAAATATCATGGCGCTGGGTCTGGAAATAGGGGCCGTCATCCCAGTCAATTCCCAGCCATGCCATGGATTCCAGGATGGCGTCCACAGACTCTTTTGTGGAACGGGCTTCATCAGTATCTTCTATACGTAGCACAAACTGCCCTGCGTTTTTTCTGGCCCACAGCCAGTTGAAAAGTGCAGTCCTGGCACCGCCGATATGCAGGTAGCCGGTGGGGGAGGGCGGAAAGCGTGTAATTATTGTATCCATTATGATCTCCAAAAGTTAAACTTCACGAACAACAGGCGGTACAGGACATTTTAACCTGTACCGCCCGAATTCGTACTAAAAAGGCGTAAAATCGAAGATTTATCTATCATAATTGCGGGGGCTAACGCAATCAGCAATTCTTCCCAGGATTCTTTGGTTGACTTCAAATAAAAAATAGGGTAATTAGATATGTTTTAAATTTTGGCAGGTATTAAATAAAAACCAAATAAAATAATATAGTTAGGAGAGAGTCATGGCCGTACCTAAGCAGAAAATTTCCAAAGCAAGAGGAAGAAAAAGACGTACCCATTATAAAACCAGTGCCCCCACTGTAACGCTGTGTCCCGAATGCCAGGAGCCCAAACTGCCCCATACTGCATGTCCTGAATGCGGCGCATACAAAGGCAGAAATGTAAATCCTGACATGGACGCAGACGAATAGTTAGCCGGAAGGAACTTCAAGGAGTCAGATCATGACCATTGAAACCAAAGTAAGAAAAATTATTGCTGAAAAAATCCCCGGCATTGATATTGAGGATGTGGTGCCCCAGGCGTCGTTGATTGAAGATCTTGGTGCTGATTCTCTGACCATTGTTGAGCTTATCATGTCAATGGAAGAGATTTTTGAAATTGAAATTGACGATGATCAGGCCGAAAAACTGTCAACCGTCCAGGATATTTATGATTTCATTGCATCGAAATCATAAGTAAATATAAGGGTCCGGGTAGATATGGATAAGGATAAACAGATCATTATCGGCAGTGACCATGCCGCGTTTGAATTAAAAGAAAAGATTAAGGACCTGCTCACCAGCCTTGGCTATGAAGTTGAGGATGCGGGTACCCATAGCACTGCTTCTGTGAATTATGCCGATTTCGGTAAAAAGGTGGCCGGGGCGGTTTCCGACGGCACATTCGACCGGGGCATTCTTTTGTGCGGTACCGGCATTGGTATGTCCATGCAGGCAAACCGGTTTAAAGGTGTACGGGCAGCCCTGTGTTCGGATATTTTTTCCGCCAGGATGAGCCGGCAGCACAATGATGCAAATATTCTGGTCATGGGTGGTCGTATAGTCGGTGATATTCTTGCCTTTGAACTGGTCAGAGAATGGCTTGCCACCCCCTTTGAAGGCGGTCGCCATCTGGATCGTATTCGTTCCCTGGATGAAATTGGGTAAAATCGGGTAAGTATAGATGAGAATATCGGCTGACATATTTAAACAGGTTACATCATACCTGTTATTGCCCTTTTAATAGAAGTATAATTATTTGAATATATAAATAAAAATGGCCGTGTTGTCAAATTCCAACGCGCGATTGAATTATGGAAAATATACAATTTATCAAGTCTTGTGACCCTGAGATTGCCTCAGTTATTGATAGTGAATATAGTCGGCAGGAATATGGGCTGAATCTCATCGCTTCGGAAAATACGGTGAGCCGGGCAGTAATGGAAGCCCAAGGCTCCATCATGACCAATAAATATGCTGAAGGGTATCCGGGAAAACGTTATTATGGCGGGTGCCAGTACATGGACCAGGCGGAAAATCTGGCCATTGAACGGGTAAAAAAGCTGTTTGGTGTGGAATTTGCTAATGTTCAACCCCATTCCGGATCCCAGGCGAATATGGCGGCTTATTTGTCCGTGCTTTCCCCCGGGGATGGTATTCTGGCCATGGATCTCTCCCATGGCGGGCATTTAACTCACGGTGCCGGTGTGAGTTTTTCCGGCCGCTTGTTCAATTTTTCCCATTATGGCTTAAATCCGGACACCGAGACCATTGATTTGAATCAGGTGGAAGACCTGGCCCGGGCAAATAAGCCTAAAATGATTGTGGCAGGGGCTTCGGCTTATCCCAGAACCATTGATTTTAAGGGCTTCTCCGAAATTGCCAAGGCCTGTGGCGCGCTTTTTTTGGTGGATATGGCCCATATTGCAGGGCTTGTAGCTGCAGGTGTACATCCCACACCTGTGGGATACGCAGATATCATCACCTCCACCACCCATAAAACCCTTCGTGGTCCCAGGGGTGGACTGATTCTCTCCAACGCCGAACTGGGCAAAAAAATTAATTCCCAGATTTTCCCCGGTATCCAGGGTGGGCCTTTGATGCATGTTATTACGGCTAAGGCCGTGGCCTTTAAAGAGGCATTGTTGCCTGGGTTCACCGAATATCAGAAACAGGTGGTTAAAAATTCCGCTGTGCTGGCAAAGGTCCTCATGGAAAGGGGTTACAAGCTGGTATCCAATGGTACTGACAATCACATGGTCCTGGTGGATTTTTCCGGACGGGATATCACCGGAAAAGATGCGGAAGAGCGCCTGGGAAGGGCGAATATTACGGTGAATAAAAATACCGTACCCAATGAAAAACGAAGCCCCTTTGTTACTTCGGGTGTTCGTATCGGCGTGCCGTTGGTCACTTCCCGGGGTATGAACGAAGATGCCGTGGGCACTATAGCCGGATTTATTTGCGATGTGCTGGATGACGAGGCCAATGTACCGGGCGTGGCCGGCAAGGTCAAAGAACTATGCACCCAGTATCCTTTATATGGGGATACGGCCTGTTGATGCCCCCTTTCCCCCCGGATTCCGCAAACAAGGGTGACGGCCGTCCCTCCTGGGATGAGTATTTTATGGCCATCACAGACCTTGTGGCTTCCAGGTCCACCTGTCTTCGGCGAAAAGTGGGCGCAGTGCTGGTCAAGGATAAACGCATTTTATGTTCGGGCTATAACGGCGCCCCGTCCCAAATCCCCCATTGTGGAGAGACCGGTTGCCTGCGGGAACAGCTCAAGGTGCCTTCCGGGGAAAAACACGAGCTTTGCCGGGGCGTCCATGCTGAACAGAATGTGATTATCCAGGCCGCCTACCACGGGATATCTGTTGCCGGTGCCACTCTGTACTGCACCACCCGGCCTTGCTCCATCTGCGCCAAGATGATCATCAACGCGGGGATAAAAAAAGTGTACTTCAAGACGGGATACGATGATCCCCTTTCCCTGGAGATGTTTGCCCAGGCCGGGGTGGAATTGATCCGGCTTTGATTAATCAAAGAGGTTAATATGAAGTGCCCTTATTGTGGTAACCCGAACACCAGAGTGGTGGATTCACGGCCGGGCAAAATTGAGTTCGAGGTCCGGCGCAGAAGAGAATGCCAGGCGTGCGGCTGGCGCTTCACTACCTATGAACGTGTGGAACAGGTCCCTGTCATGATCGTCAAAAAAGACAACCGCCGGGAGGAGTTTGACAGGGAAAAAGTGATGCGGGGCATTCAGAAAGCCTGTGAAAAAAGGGCCATCAGCGTCAATCAGATCGAACAGATCGTGGATGAGATTGAACGGGAGCTGCGGGAAAGCCGGGACCGGGAAGTGTCTGCCAAAGTGGTGGGCGAAAAAACCATGAATGCTCTTAAGGACCTGGATGATGTGGCATATGTCCGGTTCGCTTCCGTGTATCGGGAGTTCAAGGATGTAACGGATTTTATTCAGGAACTTGAAAGTCTGATTCATAGGGAGCACAGGTCCGAAGATGTTGAGCCGGGTATGGGAGGCCCTGTTAAGACCGATGATTGACTTGAACTATATGGCAAGGGCTTTGGAACTTGCAGCCCGGGGAAAAGGGTATACCTCTCCCAATCCCTGTGTGGGTGCCGTAGTGGTAAAGAACGGCCAAATCATTGGTCAAGGCTTTCACGCTAAAGCAGGCGGCCCCCATGCCGAAGTGGTGGCCATTGATGATGCCGCAGCAAAGAACCCTGAAAAATTGGCCAATGCTACTATCTACGTTACCCTGGAGCCCTGCAACCATTTTGGAAAAACCCCGCCTTGCACCCATAAAATTCTCAACGCAGGTATCAGTCGAGTTGTTGTGGCCTGTAAAGATCCCAATCCCAATGTTGCAGGTGGCGGGATTGAATTTTTAAGGGAAAAGGGCCTTGAGGTTGTATCAGGGCTTATGGAACAAGAGGCCTTGACCCTGATCGAAGATTTTGTCTGGAATGTTCAAAATCACGAAACTCCCTTTGTCACCCTAAAATGTGCTGCCACCCTTGACGGATATATTGCCACCAGAACCGGGGATTCCCAGTGGATCACCTCCAGCGCATCACGAAATTTCGGCCATGAATTACGCCACCAAAATGATGCCATTCTTATTGGCGCCGGCACCCTGCATGGGGATGATCCGTCTTTGACCGCCAGAATAGAGGGAAAACAGACCCGGGATCCTGCCCGGATCATTCTGGATACCCGTTTGAGCATCCAGGAAAATGCCAAGGTTGTGCTTCAAAACTCAAGTGCTCCCACCATCATTGTTACAGGCCCGGGTTGTGATCCAGGCAAAATTCAGCGTCTCAAAGACAAGGGCGCACAGATTCTTGAATGCCGGGTTTGTGAAAATTTGCTTGATTTAAATGACCTGATGATTAGTTTAAGAAAATTGTCCATCACAAGCCTTCTGATTGAAGGCGGAGGGCGTGTGGCGGCATCGGCTCTGGCAGCAGGTATTGTAAACAAAGTCTGCTATTTTCTTGCTCCGAAAATTATGGGCGGAAATGACGGTATCCCGGTGTTTAACGGATCGGGGCCTGAAAAGATAAAAGACGTGGTTGAACTGGTCCGGGTGAGTACCCGGTCGTTTGCTTCCGATATGCTGATTACAGGTTATATTGAACCGCAGAATAGATTGATTGATGGCGGGAGATAATTTTTGTTTACTGGGATCATAGAAAGTTTGGGCACCATACGGCGTATTGAAACCCATGGAGAGGGCAAAATTTTGGTGATTGCCTGTGACCTGGATTTTTCTGGTACAGGCATTGGCGATTCCATTGCCGTGAACGGGGCCTGCCTGACCGCTGTAAGTCTTGGCAAAGGGCAGTTCAAAGTGGACATGGCACCGGAAACCGTGTCCCGTACCACATTCGGTTCCATTGGACCCGGGGCCCGGGTCAATATTGAACGGGCGCTGAAGTTGTCGGACCGCATAGACGGGCATCTGGTATCAGGCCACATAGACGGCACAGGTACGGTCTCAAAAATTGAGATCCGGAGCAATGCCATCATATATGACATCCAGGTGCCGGAAAACCTGGCTGATGAGATGATAGAAAAAGGCTCGGTTGCCATTGACGGGATCAGCCTGACCATCAACCAATGTTGGGAAAACGGTTTTTCGGTAAGCATTATTCCCCATACCGCAAAGATTACAACAATCGGATTTAAAAACGTAGGGGATCACGTCAATATTGAGACGGATATGCTGGGAAAATATGTGAAAAAATTTTTATCAGGGCAGGGGAAAAGCGCTAAGAGTGCCAATGACGCCGGCGCTGATGCCGATTTGGACATCAGTATGTCATTTCTTGCCCGGAACGGATTCTTGTAAAGGATAACAAAATGCCCCATTTAACCATTGAACAAGCGATTGACGATATAAAAAAAGGAAAGATGGTCATCCTGGTGGATGACGAGGACAGGGAGAACGAAGGGGATTTAACAATGGCGGCCGAGGCCGTAACTCCGGAAGCCATTAACTTTATGGCCACTTATGGCCGAGGGCTCATCTGTCTGTCCCTTGATTCAAGTATTGCAGATAAGCTTGATCTTCCCATGATGGTCGATCACAATACTTCCCAGTACGGGACTGGGTTTACGGTTTCCATTGAGGCCAAACGCGGTGTGACCACAGGTATCTCTGCCGCAGATAGGGCGACCACTATTTTGACGGCAGTGGACGATGAGACCGGACCCCAGGATATTGCAAGGCCCGGCCACATTTTTCCTTTGCGGGCCCGGGACGGTGGGGTTATGGTGCGCATCGGCCAGACCGAAGGCTCTGTAGATCTTGCACGCCTTGCCGGTCTGAAGCCGGCGGGTGTCATCTGTGAGATTATGGATGATGACGGTACCATGGCCCGGATGCCTTCCCTTGAAGAATTTGCTAAAAAGCACGGCATCGGCATCTGCACAGTGGCGGATCTTGTTAAATACCGGTTAAAAACAGAAAACTTTGTAAAACGGGCTGCTGAAACCGTTATTCCCACACGGGTGGGCGGTGAGTTCAGAATCATAGCCTATGAGAATGATATTGACAATCTTACCCATATTGCCCTGGTTAAGGGTGAAATTGACCCGGAAAAGGATATTCTGGTGCGGGTGCATTCCGAATGCATGACAGGTGATATTTTTTCTTCTTTGCGTTGTGACTGCCAGGATCAGCTCCGCAGGGCCATGAAAATGCTTGACGAGGAAGGCAGCGGCGTCATTCTGTATTTGCGCCAGGAGGGCCGGGGTATAGGCCTTGTGAACAAATTAAAAGCCTATGAATACCAGCGTCAAGGTCTGGATACGGTTCAGGCAAATGAAGCACTTGGATTTTCCGCTGACTTGCGTGATTACGGTGTTGGTGCCCAGATGCTGGTGGATCTGGGCGTACGCAAAATGCGTCTGCTCACGAATAATCCTAAGAAGATGGTGGGGCTTGAAGGTTACGGCCTGAGCGTTGTGGAACAGGTGCCCATTGAAGTGGCGCCCAATTGCTACAACCAGGGGTATTTGAAATGCAAGCAGGCCAAGATGGGCCATTTACTACATATAAAATAAGGATAATAAATATGCCTCAGATAATTGAAGCCAATTTAGATGCCAAGGGCAAAAAATTTGGTATTATTGCCGCAAGATTCAATGACTTTATTGTGGAGAAGCTTGTGTCAGGCGCTTTGGATTGTCTGATCAGAAGCGGTGCACAGGATCAGGATATTGCCATCATCAAGGTCCCTGGTGCCTTTGAAATTCCTTTGGCGGCAGCCAAAATGGCTGCCTTGAAAAAATATGACGCCATTATCTGTTTAGGTGCCGTGATCCGCGGGGCCACAACCCATTATGATTATGTGTGTGCCGAAGTGTCCAAGGGTATTGCTTCCGTCAGCCTTGAGGCTAAAGTGCCGGTGATGTTTGGTATTCTCACAACTGAAACCATTGAGCAGGCCATTGAACGTGCCGGTACAAAATCCGGTAACAAGGGCTTTGATGTGGCCATGGGCGCTATTGAAATGGCAAACCTGTGCGCGACTATGGAATAGAGCATGGGCGACAGGCGTAAATCCAGAGAACTGGCCCTGCAGGCCCTGTTTGCTTTTGATCTGACTAAAACGGATTCGGGGTCTCAAATGGATGACTTCCTTGAACAGCACGGGGAAGAATTAAGTGAACCTTCACGTCTTTTTTTTCAAACGCTTGTAGAAGGGGTGCTGGAGAACCGCAAAAAGATAGACGCGCTTTTGGACCAATGGGCCAAGAATTGGAAAATTTCCCGTATGCCGGCAGTGGACAGAAATATCATGCGTATTGCCGTGTTTGAAATGCTTAATTTGCCGGATATCCCGTCATCCGTATCCATTAATGAGGCGGTTGAAATCGGCAAAAAATTTGGCACCCGGGATTCCGGGCCGTTCATCAACGGGGTCCTGGACCGGATTCGGGCCCAGTATGAGCCATAGACGATGATGTGAAGAATAAGGAGGATGTTTTGATTATACAAAAACTTGAAGTCGGCCCCATTATGGCCAACTGCTATATTGTCGGCTGTGAAGATACAAAACAGGCAGCTGTCATTGACCCAGGCGATGATGCAGACCGAATCCTCATGGCCCTTGCCAAAGCTGAACTGAAGGTAAAGTATTTGATCAATACCCATGGTCATTTTGACCATGTTGGTGCAAATAAGAAAATGAAGGACGCTACTGCTGCTCAGATTGCCATTCATCCTGATGATGAATCAATGCTTTTGGACCTGTCCAATCATGCTGCCATGTTTGGTCTTGGGGCAGAAAATTCTCCGCCTGCCGATATTCATCTCAAAGACGGCGATACGATTACCTTTGGCAATATTTCTTTTAAGGTGATTCACACCCCGGGGCACTCACCCGGAGGCATCTGCCTTTACACGCCCGGTCAACTGTTTGTCGGAGACACCCTTTTTATGGGTTCAATCGGACGTACCGACCTTCCCGGCGGTGATTATGACACCCTGATATCTTCCATTAAGACCAAATTGCTGAATTTGGACGAAAAGACCATTGTCTATCCCGGACATGGGCCTGAGACCTCCATTGCCAATGAAAAGCGGATGAATCCCTTTCTCAGGTAATGCCTGAAAAAAATTTTTGCCCCGGATCACCGACATTGTGATCCGGGGTTTAAATTTTGATCTGCCATTTGAACATGCTGCTGCCCGATTTTCCCACCAAGAGGGTCCAGTGGTACTTTTGACCGGATTTGATCAGGACTGTGCCAGGTACCAATTGCTGACGTCGATTCCTGGTTGACGATAAAAGGAACCGGGAATACGATCTGTACTAAAGTCAAAAATTCAGCCGGGGACTTTGTCTGCCATAAAACAGAACAGGATCCTTTTGTCCTGGTTGATACCCTGATAAAAAAAGTTCCTCGTTTGGTAAGACATTTAATGCCCATAACCGCCGGTCTGTTCGGCTATTTTGCATATGATCTAAAAGACAAAATAGAAGACCTTCCCAAGACCTGTGTGGGCAACAGTTTGCCCGATATCTGTTTGTATGCCCCGTCCGCCATTTTGATCCAGGATCGAAAAAATTGTGAAAATCGGCTTTGTCTGCCCGTGTTTGACCGGGATAGGGGGCAAAAAGATGTCCTGGCCAGGGAAAAATTGTCGTAAATCGGCTTGAACAGTCCTGGCAGTCCCGCCCTTTTTTTGCCCTTGTCCAGGCCGGGGACCACCAGGTGGTCTCTACGTCGCCCGAACGCTTTTTCAAAGTTGAGGATCAGACTGTTGAGACACGCCCTATCAAGAGAACTATTGCCCGTGGGAACACATCTGAACAGGACAGGGAAATCGCGAAAATCTTATCCCTGAGCACCAAAGATGATGCTGAACTGACCATGATTGTGGACCTGATGCGCAATGGTCTGTCCCGGGTCACAGAACATGATTCGGTGGAGGTGACAGGCCACAACCATTTGGAATTATATGACAATATGTTTAATCTTGTATCTGTGGTTGAAGGTTGCCTGAAAGAGAGAGGGGCTGCGTAGACATTCTGCCCCAAGATCCGCGTCATGGAAATTATTGATGCGCTCGAGCCTGTAAAGCGCTATGTGTACACCGATTCAATTTGGATACCTAAGCTTCCATGGCACTATGCACCACTCCATTGCCATTCGCACCGGCATGGTTCATGATGGGCGGCTGAATTTTTCCGTGGACGGCGGCTTTTTTCCTCAGAATCTTGCCCGGGTTCCGGCCGATAACACAAGTGTTTTATAAGAGACCGGATTGTTTGAAACCATCCGGGTGGCCGCGGGAATTCCCATTGGACTGCCCGAACATATCAAGCGGCTGGAAAAATCCTGGGGTCTGTGTTTGGCCGAACTTTGCCGGATATCTGCTGGGAATCGGTTATCGGACAGCTTATTGCCCAAAACGGGTTTGAACAAAAGACCTGCGCGGTTAAGCTTGTGGCGGCAAAGGATGACCGGCCGGGGCGGCATGTATTTACTGCTGTTTTTATCCGCAGCTATGTGCACCGCCTTGAATTGCTTGATAAGAAAAGTTTTTATTTGGTTACCTTCCCCCATGCCAGGCACTCATTTCTGGCAGACCATAAATCCATGAATTATCTATTCTACGACCTGGCAAGAGCCTTTGCACTTGACCATGACGCAGATGAAGCCTGATTTTAAATTCATACAACACTGTATCTGAAACAAATACCAGCAATATCCTGGCCCTTGATGGAGAAAATATGGTTGTGCCCGCTTCCAGTTATGTACTCAAGCTGAACCTGACCAATTGATAATTCCGATTTTTATGTGCAATTAATGGGTACCCTTGAATTTAAGGTTTGAATAGGCTATTTTCTCTATTCGTTGGTAAAAAAAAATGGATAAAAAAGAATGAAATACGTTAATTTTATAATTGTTTTTGCATTTCTGTTTATTTTTGCGGGACCGGCGTATGTCTGGGCTGGTCCTATCGCCGTGCCGGTGGCCCCTGTTTTTGAGTTTGAGTCTGTGCTTGAAGGACAGCCTTTAACCCATGATTTTATAATAAAAAATCATGGGGATGCCCCCCTGAACATTACCAGTGTCCGGCCCCCTTGAGGTTGTGACAAAAAAGCCTATGACAGGCAGATTCCCCCGGGCGGGGAAGGGAAAATCACCATTGGCGTTAAGACCGCAGGGTATGGCGGACGTGAGTTGATTAAAAATATTTTGGTTAAAACTGATGACCCTGAAAACAAAAAGTTTTATTTAAAAATTACCGCCAAAATTAAAGAGATTGTCAGAATCAGTCCCTCCTCCACTGTGAACCTCATCGGGGCTCCCGGCCAGACCTTAAGTGAAGTGGTCACAATTGAACCGATACAGATGGATGAATTGAAGATCCTTGGCATGAAGCTTAAGTATAATAAGCTGATAAAGGCTGAGCTGATTAAGCCTGGTCTGGGGCAGAAAAATTGGCAGGTCAAGGTTTCCTGTTATTCCGACCGTTCTGCGGATATTTATGATTTTATTACACTGACAACAGATAACCCCAATAAATCCCATTTGAGAATCAGGGTATATGCCATTTTTGAATAGGCAGAGCCTATGGAAAAGAGTGATTTAGAGTGATATATGGAAACATGAAAAGAATGAACAGTCCCAAGGAATCTAACAGAATGAATACAGCAGTAATTAAGGCCGTCGTGTTTGATTGTGACGGTGTCATGTTTGATACGGCCTTGGCCAACCGTAAATTTTACAATGATCTCCTGGACGGTTTTAATAAACCACCCCTTGACGATGAGCAGTTTATAAATATTCATATGATGACGGTAACGGCTGCTGTTGAGTATCTTTTTCCAGAGATGGATGACCATCTGCCTGTATACAACATGATTAAAAGTATTGGGTATGCAAGCGTGATCCCTTTGATGATGATGGAACCGGGCCTGATTGAGTTGCTTGATGCCATAAAGCAGGCCGGTCTGGTACGCGGTGTGGCCACGAACCGAACAAATACCATGGGAAAAGTACTCCTTGAACATAAGCTGAAAAAATCATTTGATATTGTTGTTACGGCATCTGATGTGGTTAATCCCAAACCCTCCCCTGATCAGCTTGAAAAAATTATGGGGGCGTTCTCACTGCTGCCCCGGCAGATTGTATTCATCGGGGATTCCATTTACGATAAAAAAGCGGCTGACTCGGCCGGAACCTGGTTTGTTGCATTTAAACAGCCCGGGCTTGAAGCCCATGCCCATGCAGTATCCATGGATGAGGTGGGGGAACTGTTAAAGTTAAGCAAATATAATTCTTGACAAATTGACGAATCATCATTAAATCTTACGAGATTTTTAAATAAAATTGAAGTTAGGTGCCGGGTCAAGGCATCTGACACCTATAATGGTAGTTAACCACAGATAAGGAGAATGACGTAAATGTCTAAATTAGTTGCACCCCATGGTGGAAAAGGTCTTGTATGCTGCAAGCTTGAAGGCGCAGAACTGGAAGCTGAACTGAAAAAAGCTGAAGGTCTGAAAAAAATTGAAATCTCTTCCCAGGTTAAAGGCGACCTGATCATGCTGGGTATCGGTGGCTTCTCTCCGCTGAACGGCTTTATGACCAAAGCTGACTGGAAAGGTGTTTGCGAAGACTTCCTGCTGGCTGACGGCACTTTCTGGCCGGTTCCCGTTATGCTTGACACTGCTGCCGATGCTGCCGCAGACATCAATGTTGGCGATGAAATCACCCTGGAAAGAAATGGTGAAATCTATGCCACTATGAAGGTCGAAGAAAAATTCGAAATGACCGAAGACGAGAAAAAATGGGAATGTGAGAAAGTCTACAAAGGTCATGGCGAAGAGTCTGAAGATGACGTATTCTGGAAAATCGCCATGGAAGATCATCCCGGCGTTCAGATGGTTATGGCTAGAAAAGAATTTTGCCTGGCAGGTCCTGTAAAAGTTCTTTCCGAAGGCGAATTCCCCGAAAAATTCAAAGGTGTTTACCTGACCCCCAAAGAAACTCGGGCTATCATGGATGAAAAAGGCTGGGCCAACGTTGCTTCCATGCAGCTGAGAAACCCCATGCACAGATCCCATGAGCATCTGTGCAAGATCGCCCTTGACGTATGTGACGGCGTTCTGATTCACTCTTTGATCGGTAACCTGAAACCCGGCGATATCCCTGCAGACGTACGTATTAAATGCATCGACACCCTGATCAAAGGTTACTTTGTACCCGAGCATGTTATTAACGCCGGATATCCCTTGGACATGAGATATGCAGGTCCCCGTGAAGCCCTGCTGCATGCCACCTTCCGTCAGAACTACGGTGTTAACAAAATGATCATCGGCCGTGATCATGCTGGCGTTGGTGACTTCTACACCCTGTTTGAAGCACAGGAAATTTTTGATACCATCCCCATGCCCGAAGATGACGGCAAACGCCTGCTGTGCGAACCGCTGAAAATTGACTGGACCTTCTACTGCTACAAATGCGACGGCATGGCTTCCATGAGAACCTGCCCCCATGGCAAAGACGACCGTGTTATCCTCTCCGGTACCAAACTGCGTCACGCCCTGTCCAACAACGAACCCGTTGTTGATCACTTTGGCCGTGAAGAAGTTTTGGTTATCCTTAGAGAATACTATGCCAGCCTGACCGAAAAGGTTGAAGTAAAACTGCAGAGCCATGCAGAAGGTTCCAAGATGTAAGTTAAGAATTTTCTTAGCTGACATCCGTTTTGTGATGTAAATTAAAGCGGCCCTTTCCTGAAATCAGGAAAGGGCCGCTTTTGCTTTTGGGGTTTGATTCTTTTGTAGGACCTTTTTCGTAGGGGCAATCCCTCTGTGGTTGCCCGCGTTAGGGCAGGCACGGTGGACTACCCCAACAGCGGCCGACGTTAGAACCAATCCCTGATTTTGCGATAACAAACCAGCAATTCTAAATTTAATAACGAATTATCTTTTCTGCTTGTTTTTTTCTTGCTCGTGCTCTTAATCATGCTCTTGCTCGAAGTATTATTTCGAGCAAGAGCATGAGCAAGATTAAAAGCACGATGGCGTATCGACTCAAATTTAGAATTGCTGCTAACAAACCAACACCCTTGAATTTTAATTTATAAAAGGTATAATAAGTATTTTAAACACTATTGTTTTATTACCCCTTCTCTCTTTAAGAACTCGGGAATCCAGTTTTAAATCAGTTTATGTGAGGACTAATGGAAAATTTTAATACGGTCGGGCCGGATTAAACGTATAAAGGTCGTCCGACCAAGAAAAAGGAGGACTTATGAACTCCTTAAACAAAATTTTGAACATTTTGGTGATGGTTTTGATACTTTTGATCTCACAGACCGGTTATTTAACCGGAACAGATCCTATCCCTTCTTCATGGCCTGCGCTTGACCCGACGCCTTTGGCAAGGGGGCAGCAAACCTCTGAAAATGGAAAAAATTCTTCAGCAGAAAAAATAGCCTTGTCCGGTGCCGCTCAATTGTTTAAACATGCCAAAATCGTTAAAAATTTGGATCAGTATCGAAAGCGTTTGATTCGCAACTTTCGGTTCGAATACAGCAAGACATTTAGCAATAGCGGTTCAGCTTTGGACGAAACCGTCCCCCAAACGGAAAATGCTGAAAAAAAATTGCTCAAAATCGTATCTTTTTCAGGCGAACTTGATCATAATCTTTCTCCGGTGCTTGAATTTAATTCCCGGTTAAATATTATTGACGTTTCTTCCACGTTTCATCTTATATATCATGAAGTGGAATGTGACATCTCAAGCCGCCCTGTGAACGATTTTTTAGGTGGGCGTGCTGCTATGGGCTTTTGTTCTGATGGTGAAACAACAGAAGCCTTAATTCGGTTTAGGTTCGATTTTTAGAAAAACAATTTTGCCGTATTCCTGATTCAATGAAAAAGGATCAATCCATGTGCCGGCCTCTGCAGGAGTGATCGCCGTCTTTTGAGGGCAGGGCCTCATTAAATATTTCAAGCAGCTTGACAGTTTGTTTAGCCATCATGACGCAATTGCCGGAAATGGCATAGTACATGATGCTCAGACGTGTCTTTGAAGATTCTTCCATAATCCTGGCAATCTGATTGGCATTGTATTCATCCACCAGGTCCTTAAGATAGTGGAACCTTGCAGCGATGTGATTGCAGTCCACAATATCCTTTTTATTGAATGCGATTTCAACCTGCTCAAGAATGTAGAGGATTTCTGTTTTGATTTCCTTGAGTTCCTCAATCTGGGCCGGTAAAAGCCCCTTGTGCCGATTGGCCACATGCCTGCTGGATCTGATCACTATGTCCCTGTATCCGTCGTTAAGTTTTTGAAGACGCCTGATAATCTGGTAATAGTTGAACGAACCCTTGTGATCCCCACGTTGCAGGAGCCGTAACACTTTAAAAATATTTGCAATGATTATATTGCTGTGTACCTGGAACTGCTTGACCTTCCTGCGATGCGTTCTTAAGGTGTCCAAATCCTCTTGAAACAGCGCATCAAAGGCCGTCCCTAAAGAGAGTCTTATACCTTGAAGATGAAGGGCAATGTGATCAAAAGTTGCTGAAACAGAAGATTGGAAATCTTCCACCACTTCAAGGTGGTAAATGGTGATCTCCTCTTTGGTCTTCTCATGGCCTTCATGGTACTTTTTATTTCTGCGGATCATCAAAAATACAAAAATCATCAGGCAGACCACGCCGTACATTTCAAAATGGTAAATGATATTGCCGCTGATAAAGGCGGCCACAAAGGCAATAAGGGCGGTCATAAACCAGCCACCTACTACTGTTAAAACTCCGGTGACACGGTATACAGCGCTTTCTCTGCCCCATGCCTGGTCGGAAAAGGAAGAACCCATGGCGACCATAAACGTCACATAGGTGGTGGACAAAGGCAGTTTCAAGGATGTGGCCATGGAGACCACGGCAGATGCAACCATCAGATTCACAGAGGCTCGCAGCAGATCAAAAGATGGTTTTTTCAGTACCCCGACATGGGAAGCTTCGGGAATCGGGCTGAGTCTTCTGGCCACAATTTTGCCGATGACGGGCGGTGAGATGGCTTTGACAGAGGTAAACAGGCTGTGGAACAGGTTAACGATGCGTCTGGAAAGCCAGACGGATTCAAATCGCTCCATGCCTTCATCCTGCTGGCTCAGGTTGATTTCTGTTTCGCTTACTGTTCTTGCCTTGCGTGATACCCACAGGGTTACCACCATGATGGTACCTGCAATGAGCATAATAAAAGTCTGGGTGTGAACTTTTCCTCCCAGTGCCCCCATGGTGATGTTCAAGGGATCAGATGAGGCCAGAGCTGTTTTGAAGGCATTCAGGCCTGCCAGGGGGACACCGATAAAATTGACAAGATCGTTGGCTGCAAAAGCCATGGCCAGAGCAAACGTACCCACAAGGACAATGGGTTTAAGAATATTTATTTTGAATGCGCTGATCATAATTTGAAGGATGATGGCTGAGATTACGAAAATACCGCCCATGATAGCAAACGAGTGGGTTTTTATCCATGTCACCATTTGTGGATCCATGAACGTGGCCCCTTTGGCCCCTTTTACAAGGATGAAAAAGGTAATGACGGTCAGGGCAATACCGCCCCATAGCGCACCGTAATACTTCAGCCGTTTTTCATAATTAAAGGTGAATATAAGCCTGGATATAAACTGAACAATTGCACCTGAGGCAAAGGCCACGATAATGGATAATAATATCCCTAAGACTATTGTGATGGCTTTGGTTGAGTTAATATAATCCAAAAGCCCGAGACCTGAATCGGTATGGGTAGAAAGTTTTATCATGGACAGGGCCACGGCAGCCCCGAGCAACTCAAATACAATGGATACAGTCGTAGAGGTGGGCAGCCCATGTGTGTTGAAAAGATCTAAAAGCAGGACGTCCGTGAGCATGACTGCCAGAAATATAGTCAGAAGTTCGGGCATGGTAAAAAGTTCGGGATGAAAAATACCTTTCCGGGCAACTTCCATCATGCCGGCAGAAAAAGTTACGCCGGCCAAAATACCAAGACTGGCAATCATCATGATTATTCTAAAGGGTGCAGCTTTGGATCCGATTGAGGAGTTTAAAAAATTAACCGCATCATTGGTGACCCCAACAATCAGATCAAAAATTGCAAACAGGAGCAGCATCCCTACAATGATATAGCATATTTGAAGGCTCATGATAGTTTTATTCCCTTTGTGAGAGTTGGATATATGCGCGCTGGAGTAAGTCAGTCCATTTTATCGGAATTTCAATTCTAACATTATTTTTATACTTTGCTAATATTTTGCTTCTTTATAAGGCTTTTGACCCTGATTTGGCAAGGGGTTTATCAACCTGTAAAAGGGCGTAACCGTTTTGTGTGTGATCTGTAGCTGGTTTAAGGCAGGTGGATGGGGTAAAAGATTTTAGGCCCATGATCGGAATAAAACCTTCCAAAAGATGGTTTAGAATTTTTATTCGTATTCAAGGCGTGATCATGAAATCATATTAGACAGTATGCTCATTGTCACAACGAAGAAGACGGATGAAAAAGCAAACCATTTGGGAGGATTTATTTTGATTATGGGCCTTAAGAACGGTTCTTTAGGGAGAGGATCATATCGTAAACCCTGGGCTTAGGGCAGTTTGCCAGTTCGGCTATTTTTTTTGCAAGTTCACCGGTCCGCATATTCTGATTCAGGCCATCCGTGATCATGGTTTCAATCTGGTCTATGGACAAGCTTTCCGGCTGTTCATCTGCTCCTTTAATTAGCAAAACGCATTCGCCTTTTATGGTTTCCCTTGCCCCAAGGGTGGATAAAATCAGTGATAGAGGACCACGAATAAATTCCTCATACTGTTTTGTCAATTCCCTGGCAAGACAGGCCTGGCGGTCGCCAAACGCCGTTATCGCCGAAGATATCAACCGAATAATGCGCCTTGGGGATTCATAAAATAGCAGTGTGGCCTTGTGATGGGCGGCATTTTCAAGAAAACTGTTCAGGCGGCCCTGTTTTTTAGGCGGAAAGCCCAGGAAAAGAAATGTGTCTGTGGGCAGGCCGGATGCGCTCAACCCGGTAACCGCAGCATTGCATCCGGGAACCGGCACAATTGGAATGCCTTTTTCTCCGGCCTGGGAAACCAGACGGTAACCTGGATCTGAAATTAAAGGTGTGCCCGCATCGCTGATCAAGGCGATTGTAGTCCCGTTTTCAAGCCGTTTGATCAGGTCATGTGCTCTTGGGGTTTCATTATGCTCATGGCAGGCAATTGTGGGGGTTGTGATGCCGTAATGACCCAGTAGTTTTTTTGAATGACGGGTGTCTTCGGCTGCAATCAGGTCCACTTCCTTTAGAATGCGTACCGCCCGAAATGTTATATCCTCAAGGTTGCCTAAAGGAGTTGCTACAATATAAAGCGTGCCGGGCATGTTAACATCCTTGAAAGGCATTGGGGATTACAGTGATCTGACAGGCGGTATGAGAACTATCCTTGTATAACACTTCCACCACATCAAATCGTACCCGGGTGTTGATTATTTTATTTAAGCTCAGGTAGTACTGGGCACCCATGATAATTTTTTTCTGCTTGGCTATTGTTACGCCTTCCCGGGGCAAACCTTTTCTAACGCCGGTCCGGGTTTTAACTTCAACAAAGCACAAGGTGTCATGGTTCTTTGCAATGATATCGATTTCAAACTGTGGGGTTGAATAATTGGATTCCAATATTTTATAGCCCCGGGACAAAAGAAATTGCCGGGCAGCCAGCTCTCCCTTTTTTCCAAGCTGTTTTCCCCCAAAGCTCATATATCCTTTACACCCTTGAAGCTTTTGCGATGAATAGGGCAGGGACCATGGGTCAGGATCGCCTCTTTGTGGGCTTTGGTCGGATAACCCTTGTGGCGGCGAAAGCCGTACTCGGGATATTGTAAATCATAGTCTGTCATGATCCGGTCCCGGGCGACTTTGGCCAGGATAGAGGCTGCTGCAATGGACAGACTCAACGCGTCCCCTTTAATAACGGAAAGCTGGTCTATGCTGCAGTCTATGGTAAATTTGCCGTCAATAAGCAGATAATTCGGTGTAACACTTAAAGCTTCAACTGCCCGTTTCATGGAGAGCAAAGATGCCTGCAGAATATTGATTTGGTCAATTTCCTCATGGTCGGCCAAGCCAATGCCAAAGGCAATGGCATGCTTTTGAATCATTGGAAAAAGCGTCTCTCTTTTTTTTTCAGAAAGCTTTTTAGAGTCATTGATGCCGGGAACATCAAAATTTTCAGGCAGTATCACCGCCGCAGACACGACAGGGCCGGCAAGGGGTCCCCTGCCGGCCTCATCAACGCCTGCAATCACTTTGTATCCGCTCAACATAGCCTGCTTTTCAAAGGCCAGCATGTCGGCTGAAACGTTGCCGCGGCTATCAGGCAAAGCGTTTTTCTTTGATTCTTGCAGCTTTGCCTCGCAGATTTCTCAAATAGTAAAGTTTGGATCTCCTTACACGTCCCCGGGTGACCACTTCAATTTTGTCAATGGCAGGAGAATACAGGGGGAAGATTCTTTCAACACCTACGCCACCGGAAATTTTTCTAACGGTGAACCGGGCGCTGGAAAGGCCTTTGGTTTTTTTGATGACCACGCCTTGGAAGACCTGGATACGTTCCTTTTCACCTTCCCTGATTTTTACATGAACCTTTACGGTATCCCCGGAGTCGAAATCCGGGATATCAAGGCGCATCTGTTCTTTTTCAATTTTCTGGATTAGATTTGCTGTCATGTTTTGTTCCTTCTATTTTTTCAGCCGTTTATTAATCTGTCTAAATATATGGATGCTGCGGACCGGACGCTTAGGTGATTATATGATCCTGCCCCTTGTATGGGTTCAAGGATATGGTCACATTGGTTGATCACTTCCGGTGCCAACCCCCATGCCGTGCCAAACACAATCACATGGGGGGCATTACCCTTCAATTCCTGTCCAAGCTTTCTGCAACTGCGTGTGGGGCTCTGGGTATTGGCACTGGTGGCCACTTTTACCACGGTCTGCCCCTGTTCATTTTCTATGTCATTGCAGACTGCTTCAAATGTATCCGCCACCCTGATTCGTTCAACGGCGGATTTTCGTGCCGGATTAACCGTTCCGCCATGGCCATGGGTCCAGTGATCCATGATCTGTGAGGCCAAGCTTCTCTGGTCTTTATAAGGGGTGACCACATAATAAGCAGTTACCCCAAATGTCCGGCCTGCCCTGGCAATGTCATGCAGATCCATGTTGGTCAAGGCTGATCCAATGATTTGCCCGTTTTTATTGACCACCGGGTAGTGAATCAATGCCAGGTAAAGAGGTGAGCTCATTTATCAATCAACGCCTCAAGTTCCCGGCACCATTGCCACAAAATTTCTTTTTCTTCATTATCCGGTATCCGGGTTTCAAACAGGTCCGGTCGCTTGATGAAAGTTCGTTCCAGGGCAGAGCGCCTGCGCCACTGGCGAATTTTTTCATGGTTTCCAGACAAGAGCACCCCGGGTACGGCCATGTCCTCATATATATCAGGCCGGGTGTATTGTGCATATTCCAGCCGGTTGTCCATAAACGATTCACACTGGGATGATTCATTACTTCCCAATACCCCGGGAATCATTCTGGCAACGGCGTCAATCACTGCCATGGCAGCAATCTCTCCACCGGTCATCACAAAATCCCCCACGCAGATTTCTTCATCCACCTGGCGGGTATAGACCCGTTCGTCAATCCCCTCGTACCGGCCACAAATCAGAATCAGGTCCTGTTGAGCTGCGGCAAGTTCACAGGCCCGGGCCTGGGTAAAGGGTTTGCCCTGGGGACTTAAACACACCACCAAAGAGGCGCTTGACCTCTGTCTGGCAGAATCAATGGCTTTTTCCAAAGGCCCCGGCATCATTACCATGCCGCTTCCTCCGCCATAGGGGCGGTCATCCACGCTGTTATGCCGATCCGAAGCAAAATCCCGGATATTGATACTATCAGCGCTGATAACCTTCCGGTTCAAAGCCCTGGCCATCATGCCGTTGGCAAAAAAGGCCTCCAGAAATTCCGGAAACAATGTCAGTACGGTAAACTTCATGGCCAAAATCAGTCCGTGATAAACCCTTCGGGCAACTCGGTTGTAATCACACCGTTGTCAAGGTTTACATCCTTGATAAACACTGCATTCATAGGGATCAGCACTTCCTGTTTGCCCTGGGGCGTTTTATCCGTAACAACCAGGATGTCATCTGCGCCTGTTGGAAAAAGCTGCTCTACTTTTCCAAGTTCCCCTTCACAGGCATCCACAACCTTCAATCCGATCAAATCCTCCCAGTACCAGGTGTCTTCATCCAGATCCGGCAGGTTGTTTTTATCAACCAGGACAAGTTTTCCCACAAGGGCTTCCGAAGCTTCCCGGGTATTAACCCCTTCAAGAGTTAAAAGTACCCCTTTCTTGTATCTGCCGACCCGGGCTATTATATATTCCCGGCCAGGGTCCAGGGACTCGTCCTCATTTTTGAGCACCACGGTAAGTCCTTGGGTGAAGGTGTCGGGCGACTGGGCCCAAGACCACACTTTGAGGTTTCCCCCAAGGCCGTGAACGCCCGTGACCTTGCCAATGGTCAGCCAGGTGTCCGAAAATTCCATGGAACTACTCGATGATTTCCAGTACCGTGCGTTTTTTCATTTTTGTGGCCGCGGCACTTAGGATTGTTCTCATGGCCCTGGCTGATCTGCCTTGTTTACCGATAACCTTGCCCAGGTCTTCCTTTGCCACCTTGAGTTCAAGCACGGAAGTCTGGTCACCTGTCACTTCAGATACCTGAACCTCATCGGGATTGTCTACCAATGCCTTTGCTAAATACTCAATAAGCTCTTTCATAAAAACCTCTCCTAATCTAATGACATATGGGTTCGGCTGCTTTCAAGGCGTGTCCGGCGGTTTTATTCTCTTAGAGCCTATTTGTTAATAACCAAGCAGGCTCTTAAGATTCCCTTAGGCAGAAACGCTTTCAGCGCTCTGTTTTTTGAGGATACTTTTTACCGTTGTGGATGGTTTTGCACCCTGTTCCAGCCAGTACTGCACCCGGTCTTGTTTCAGGGTGACAACGGCGGGGTCCTGCATGGGGTCATAGGTACCGATGGCTTCAAGGAATTTACCGTCCCTGGGTGCCTCAATATCAGCGGCAACGATTCTGTAAAAAGGTTTCTTTTTGGTGCCTTTACGGGTAAGTCTAAGTTTTACTGCCATAATCTTTGTAGTCTCCTTAAAATGGAAGCATGCCACGAAGGTTTTTCATGCCGCCTTTATTAAATTTTTTCATCATTTTCATGGACTGGGTATAGCTTTTAAGCAATTTATTCACATCCTGAATTGATGTTCCCGAGCCAAGGGCAATCCTTTTTTTGCGGGCCGCTTTTATGATTGCGTGTTTAGCCCGTTCCTCGGGAGTCATGGAGTTGATAATTGCCTCTATTTTTATAAATTCCTTATCATTGATGTTCAAATCTTTGAGCACCTTTTTATTTACCCCGGGCAGCATGCCTAAAAGATCCTTTATGGACCCCATTTTGCGGACCTGCTGCATCTGGTTCTTAAAATCATCCAGGGTAAACTGATTTTTTCTAAACTTCTTTTCAAGGGCCTGGGCCTCTTTCTGGTCAACCGCCTCCACTGCCTTTTCAATAAAAGACAGGGTGTCTCCCATGCCCAGAATCCTTGAAGCCATGCGGTCCGGATGAAAGGGCTCAAGCGCAGTGGTTTTTTCACCCACACCGATGAACTTTAACGGTTTGCCTGTCACTGCTTTGATAGACAGCGCCGCACCGCCTCTGGCATCACCATCCATCTTGGTCAGCACAAAGCCTGAAATATCCAGCCGTTTGTCAAATTCACCGGCAATGTTCACCGCATCCTGGCCGGTCATGGCATCTGCCACCAGGAGCGTTTCTGCCGGATTAATGCCCTTTTTAATCTCTTCAAGCTCGATCATGAGCGCGTCATCCAGGTGCAGTCGCCCTGCGGTGTCAATGAGCAGGGTATCGCAGCCAAGGTCCCTTGCGGCAACTTTTGCATCCTGGCAAATTTTGAGCGGCTTCATGTCGGTTGTGGATGCAAATACCGGCACATCCATCTGTTTTCCCAGCTTGGTCAGCTGGTCTATGGCGGCCGGGCGGTAAACATCCACAGGCACAAGATATGGTTTTCTGCCGTTTTTGCGCAGAAACCGCGCCAGCTTGCCCGCTGTGGTCGTTTTGCCGGAACCCTGCAATCCCACCAGCATAATGGACGTTGCCCCAGTGGTGGCAAAGTTCAATTCCTGGTGGGTGGAGCCCATCATTTTTGTAAATTCTTCATTTACAATCTTGATGACTTGCTGACCCGGGGTCAGACTTTGCATGACCTCCTGACCAAGGGCTCGGGCCTTTATATCTGAAATGACATTTTTTGCAACCTTATAATTGACATCGGCTTCCAGAAGTGCCAATCTGACCTGTTTTAAGCCGTCTTCGATGTTATTTTCGGTAAGGGTTCCATGTCCTTTAAGTTTTTTGAAAACAGAATCCAGCCGGTCGCTTAAATTGTCAAACATTGTGTAAGATAACCCTTTTCTCAGTATCAAATCAAATCATTGAATTTAATAAATAATCGGTGTAATGTCAAGAAAAGAATAAAAAATATGCAGGTGCGTGCAATGAAAGATATACTGGATTTTACCCGGCAGGATCTGGGTGATTGGTTCGAAAATAAAGGCATACGGCGTTTCAGGGCAGACCAAGTGTTCAAGTGGCTCTACCTGAAGCTTGCAGGCAGTTTCGAAGAGATGACCGATTTGGGTAAGCCGTTGCGGGAAGAATTGGCCGAACATTTTTCCTTGGGAACCCTGGAATTGGAAAATATGGAAACTTCTGTTGATTCAACAAAGAAATTTTTACACCGGCTGGCGGACGGGGAGTATGTTGAAAGCGTGCTCATACCAGAAAAAGACCATTATACCCTTTGTGTGTCCACCCAGGCCGGATGTGCCATGAACTGCAAGTTCTGCCTGACTGCCAAGACCGGGTTTAAAAGAAATCTGACCATGGGAGAGATCGTGGGTCAGGTTCGAGAAGCCCGCCGCTATGTGGCTCAACAGGGCATGGAGCCCCTGTTTTTGTCCAATATTGTGTTCATGGGTATGGGGGAGCCTTTGGCCAATTATGATAACCTGTTGCGCAGCCTTGGTGTGATTTTTGATACGGATTTCGGGATGAAGTTTTCTAGTCGAAAAGTAACAGTTTCCACTTCCGGCATTGCGCCTAAAATCATTCAGCTGGGCCTTGATACCGAAGTTAACCTTGCTGTGTCGCTTAATGCCACGGACAATGAACTACGTTCAAGTCTTATGCCGGTTAACCTTACCTGGCCCATTGAGGCATTGCTTGCGGCCTGCAAAAAATTTGACATGAAGCCCAGGAATAAAATTACCTTTGAGTATATTCTGATGAGCGGGGTCAATGACAGTGATAGTCATGCTCGTGCCCTGGCCCGCCTGCTTGCCCCTATTCGCGCAAAAGTTAATCTTATTCCATTCAACGAACATGCCCAGGCACCCTTTAAAAGACCTTCACAGGATCGAATCAACGCTTTTTTAACCATACTTTTAGACCGGAACATGACCGCCATTGTCAGGAAAAGCAAAGGGGATGATATCTCGGCGGCCTGTGGGCAACTCAAAGCGGCCCGGATTGATGATGCTTAATCGTGCTCTGAATAATAGAAGAAAAGCAAATTCTAAAAGGAGCAAGATTAAGAGCAAGAGCACGATCAATAAACAGGGCAGGGGCCGGTTAGGGTGTTTGTATCAACAGATCATGGAATGCGCCTGATTCAGGTGTGACAACCTCTATTTCTCTTGTTTCCTGTTTTTTAAAGATGCTGATGATAGTTAACGCACCGGCAGGTGCTTTGGTATACCCGGATGTGATCGTGGCTGCCAGGCGCAGGGCGGTCTCGTCGGCCTGTCCGAAAATTAGGGCGTCTGGCCCGGGCAGGTGGGTACAGCGAAGCCGGATGTGGATTTTGGGATCATAAAAATTCATGATCTGTTTGTTGTCTGCCTTATTTCTTCCCACCACAAGTTTGGATTTGCTATCTAGGCGGAAATGACGGCCGTATTTGAGCAGATGCAACTGGGTTTTATCCTCTGTTTTCTGGACATATAGAAGATCCTTTAACCGCTGGGAATACCCCTTCTGCGTGAGCAGGCATCCGCCGGCAGGAGATGGGTATTCCGTGATACCGTACTTTTTTGCCAGTGCGGTCTGGGGTTTTCTGCTCCGGCCGCTGATGGATAGAAGGCGACTTCTGTCGACGAGCCCCTTTTGCTCGGCAATGGTCTCGGGCAGCAGGCCTGCGCTTAAAGGACGAAGAATAAGACCCTCAAATCCACAATTTTTTTCTACATAGCGCAGGGAATTTTTTGTTTGAGATTTTGGCCGCTGTCCCACCACCTCACCTGAAAACAAAAAGTCAGCCCCTATCTCCGCCATCATGGCACCTGCCTCGGCAAACATCAGTGTATGGCAGTCCATGCAGGGATTCATATTTTTGCCGAAACCTGCTTTGGGTGCTTTTATCATTTCCATGTAGGCATCTGTGATATCTTTTACAATCAAGGGGATGCCGGTCTGTTTCGAGGCTTTTTTTGCGGCCTTGGCATCGAAAAAGGGCGTTTCAAAACTGATCCAGGTCACATCAATGCTCTGGGCCTTGAGTAAAAGGGCTGCCAGTATGCTGTCAAGCCCGCCCGAGCAGAGGCCTAAGGCCTTGACTTGTCTTGTGCTTTTAATAGGGTTCATATATAATTTTTAAGGTATGGAACAGGTATCCAAATTTGTGTCGGTTATTATTGAAAGGTTAAAGGCGCATTATCCGGTTGTCAATACACAGCTTGATCATACGTCTGCTTTTGAACTGCTCATTGCAACCATTTTATCTGCCCAGTGCACGGATAATCAAGTCAACAAGGTGACAAAAGTATTGTTTACCCGCTACTCTGATCCGGGGTCCCTTGCCGGGGCAAGCCTTGATGATATCAAAAAAATAATTTTTTCCACCGGCTTTTACAATAACAAGGCAAAGAATATCAAGGCCTGTGCAAATAAAATTCAAAAAGAATTCAATGGGAAGGTCCCCCGTAATATCAAGGCATTGACCAGTCTGCCCGGTGTGGGAAGAAAAACCGCTAATGTGGTCCGGTCCGTATGTTTCAATATCCAGACCATTGTGGTGGATACCCATGTGCTACGGGTGTCAAGGCGTCTGGAGCTGACCGATGCGACAGATCCGGTTAAGGTGGAGTTTGAATTGATGGATGTTTTACCCAGACATGTGTGGAACGATATCGGGCTGCAGTTTATTTATTTGGGCCGACGGATCTGTCATGCACGAAAGCCCGCGTGCGGCCAGTGTTTTTTTAATGATCTGTGTCCGTCTGCTTTGAAATCTGTGCTTTCCCCTGATTCTAAAAACAGCCGTTGATGTCATTCCTTTCGTCCGTCGGGATGGCGTGTACCTTTGACAGCACCCGGTTCTCCAGTGGCAAAGTCGTTTTTCATGTATTTTACTATGTCATCGGTGGACAGTACATTGGCGATAGTGCCGCCGGCTAGCTTTAAAGCGATCTCCTGATTCTCTGTTGCCGTTGCCACCGCGTCACCTGCAATCACGACATCGTAACCGCGGGAACTGCCAGCGTAAGCCGTACTGAGAATGCATTCATCCGTCCAGAGGCCGCCAAGTACGATGGTATCAATGCCGGCGCCTTTTAATTTTTCATCCAGATAGGAATTGCCTTTTTCATCAAAGTTCCAGAACATATCCAGATGCTTTCCATGATAAAACCAGCCGTCGGACACTTCCTTTTGTGTTGGGGCAATTTCCGACCAGGGCATCATTCCCGGCTCACCTGTGAAAATGTACACAGCATTTTCCGGGTCTTCCGGACGCAGGCCCTTGGGACCATACCATCGATCCATGGCATTGCTGATGCCGTCGTCAAAAGTACGGGTATATGCACTCCACATAATGCACACGTCGTCGCTTGCTGATTGAGCTCCTCGAAAGGTATCCACAAGTTTAATGATATTCGGGAGAACACTACCTGCATACGGCCGATACTCTTCCTGGCAGTCATCAAGAAGCAGGGCTATTCTGCGTGGCCGGTCCGTCAGATTCCAGGCGCTCCAGAAGCTCAGGGGCTGTCCATTTGGGCCACCCGGCGTTTTTTTGTAGTTATCCATGGGCTCCATTGCCAGATCCATATCGCGGTGTTTGCGTGGCTCACGTAGTGCCTCTTTAAGTGTCAGAATCTTGCTATTATTGCCGTTCATCATTAAGTCCCTTTCAAATATTATAAATCCGCAGGTAACTGTCGCATCGGCCGGTAACGAGCGTCATATCACCACGGGTTTTTGCTTTTTCTTTCCGGCCGACACGTTATACTATCCGGTGCGAAATATGCTGTCAAGCAGTTGAGAAGACAACAAAGAAGACCTCAAACTCAATGATCAAGCGTTTGTTAATTTGCCGAATTTCGGCGTTGGAAAAAATTTAATTCTCAAATTATGTTTTATATTCATTCGATTATAAATCAATTCCGCCTTGGATTTGAACAGATTTCCTAAAAAACTTGATGATCATGTCAAAGATCTTTTTGGCTATATGGTAATTTTTTTTGGCCGTTGAAATTGTTTTGCCGGTATGACAGAATAAGACGTCATTAATTGTGAGGCTTGGAACTATAGTCTGTAAAAATCGAATTTTCAGATTTCTTATCTTAGGTATCGGTAACTTGTGTTTTTTATAATAAATGCGGGGAACGGGCCTGAAAAGGAAGGTGAATCGTGAAAGGAGAAAAAGCAAAACAGGTTATAAAAAGTATTTTAACCCCGTTGGATATCCGTATCAACGGAAATCGCCCATGGGATATTCAAATCAATAATCCCAAGTTTTACCAACGGGTGATGTCCGGCGGTTCATTGGCCTTGGGGGAAAGCTACATGGACGGCTGGTGGGACTGTAACGCCCTGGACGAATTTTTCAAACGACTCTTGGAATACCGGATAGATAAAAAAAGCAAATCCCTGAAACCGGCACTTCTTTGGGAAATGTTTAAAGCCAGGGTTATGAACGTTCAAAGGGGAGCCCGGGCGTTTATTGTCGGGCGACGGCATTATGATACCGGCAATACGCTTTTTAAAATTATGTTGGACAAGGGCCTGAATTATTCGTGCGGATACTGGCATAATGCCTGCGATCTGAATGAGGCCCAGACCGGGAAACTGGACCTTATCTGCCGTAAAATTGGGTTGGAACAGGGCATGACGGTGCTGGATATCGGATGTGGGTGGGGCGGATTTGCGAAATATGCTGCTGAAACCTATGGGGTTAAGGTCAAGGGAATTACCGTTTCAAAGGAACAAGCCGGGTATGCCAGGGAACAGTGCAAAGAGCTTGATGTAAACATCGAACTGACAGATTACCATGATTTAAATGAACAATTCGACCGGATTGTTTCCATCGGTATGTTCGAACATGTGGGATGGAAAAATTACAAAACCTTTATGAAAGTTGTCCATCGGTGCCTTAAAGATGACGGAATTTTCCTGCTGCATACCATTGCCGGAAATACCCCAGCCAAGGGTACGGATCCATGGATCGGCGCTTATATTTTCCCTAATTCCATGCTGCCGTCCGCCAGCCAGATTTTCCGGGCAGCAGAAGGAACGTTTATATTGGAAGATCTGCACAGCCTGGGACGGTACTATGACCGGACCCTTATGGCCTGGTATGACAATTTCACCCAAAACTGGGACCGGCTCAAAGACCAGTATGATATGCGGTTTTTCCGTATGTGGAGCTATTATCTGTTGTCCTGTGCCGCCAGTTTTAGATCCAGGAGAAACCAGCTGTGGCAGATTGTGTTTTCCAAACAGGGAATTGATCACGTTTTTCGCAGTGAGGGGGAGCTTTTTATTTAACCATATCTCTAAACCCGTTGCTGCGTCAGGCGGATTTTCACCTTGATGCCGTTTTGTTCAGTCAGGATTTCTTCAGCGTATGCTATCAGTTGCTGCAGATTTCTGATCTCGTCTGAAAACAGGTGGTCGTCCATGATCAGTGATATCAACAGTATGTCTGTACCGGACCGGCAGGATCTTTCCATGGTACAGCCGATGGACGTCAGCTTTAATGCGGTTTTAAGGCTTTCCTTGACCTGGGCCTGGGATACGCGGATGCCTGAGATGAGCATGTAATTGTCAGCCTGCTCGGCCAGCCACTGTATCCGGGTAGAGGCTGCGCCGCAGGGGCATGCCTGGGACAGGACTTTTGCCATGTCACCGGTGCGAAAGCGGATCAGCGGAAATGCGCGTGCTGAAAGCGTGGTCAGGACCAGTTCCCCTTTTTCCCCTGCCGGAACAGGCCGGCCTGTGGCAGGATCAATAATTTCGGGGAAAATATGGTCATCATTAATATGCAGGCCGTCATGATACCGGCATTCATGGGCAATGGCAGGTCCCGGGATCTCGCTTAAGCCGTAATTAAGCCAAACATCCACATGGAGACTATCCCTTATTTCGGAAACCGTGTAACCGTCATCCGGTGCTCCGACAAGGATGATCTGTTTGAGATTCAGTTCGTTGGGATGGCACTCCCGGTCAAACATGTGGGCTGTTAGATGCTGGGCAAAGACCGGTGTGGTTACAAGGGTTGTTACCTTGTAGTCTCGGAGCACCATCAAGGTTTTGCCCACGGACAGGGGCGCATTGGGAATCACGCCGGCGCCTACAGCCTCGCCCCCGTTTTTGTAGTCCCTGGCCCAGTTGGCAAGTCCCGGTGGCAAGTGGACCAGGATAATATCCCTGTCCGTCACATTGGCTTCGGCATAGGCTCCGGCAACCATTTTTCTCCAGATCATCAGATCCGTCTTTGTATATCCGCTGATGGAGGGGCTGGTACCGGATCCCGGCGCTGTGTGGATGCGTACAATATCCCGCAAAGGAACGGCAAAAAGTCCGTAGGGGTAGTGGGTGGCCAGGTGGGTTCTATCCATGAAGGGCAGCTTTTCAATGTCTTTGAGTTCGGTAATGTCGGAAAGACCTGCTTCCTGGATGCGGTTGCGGTGGAAGGGGACATTTTTGCAGGCCCGGTTCAATGTGGTCTGCAGCCGTTCAAGCTGTCGCTGGGCCTTGTCGTTGTCATCCATATCTGCGGTTTTATCTCTCTGTTCGGACATTATTGATTCCTTTCGTCCAAAAAGTCGCCATAATCCTTGCCAAGGTAGGCTCTTTTTACATCGTCGTCCACTAAAAGTTCGTCTGCGCTGCCCTGGAGTACCATTTTACCTGTTTCAAGCACATAGCCCCGGTCAGAAATTTTCAAAGCGGCCCTGGCATTCTGCTCGACCAGGAGAATGGTCACGCCGCTGTGTGACAGATCCTGGATCGTGGAAAAGATCTTTTCCACAATTTTGGGGGCAAGGCCCATGGAGGGTTCGTCCAGCACCAGCAGGGCAGGGCGCGCCATCAACGCCCTGCCGATGGCAAGCATCTGTTGCTCGCCGCCTGACAGGGTGCCGGCCAGTTGGGCTGCCCGTTCCTTTAAAATGGGAAACATTTGTATCACCATCTCAAGGTCTTCGGCCACACGGCTTTTCCCATCTTTTCGAAACCGGGTATATGCCCCCATTTTTAGGTTGTCCATAACGCTTAGGGGTGAAAATATCTGCCGGCCTTCGGGGACCATGCTGATACCTTGTCTGACAATGGCCGGGGCTGACATGCCTCTAAGGGCTTGTCCTTTGAATTCAATCTCTCCGGACCAGTTTTTTAACAGGCCGCAGACCGCTGCTAAAAGGGTGCTTTTGCCTGCTCCATTGGCACCGATGATGGATATCAGCTCCCCTTGTCTCACCGAAAGGCTCACGGTGTGAACTACGGCAATATTGCCGTAACAGCATCTTAAGTTTTTAATTTTCAGCATAATATAGTGTTTTATCCGTTGCCTAGGTAGGCTGACATCACCGCCTCATTGTTTTGGATCTGTCGGGGGGTACCTTCGGCCAGTTTTTTTCCCTGGTCCAGAACAACCACCTTGTCGGACATTTCCATAACCAGGCTCATGTCATGTTCCACTAGCATCATAGTGATTCCGGATTGTTTGATTTTTTGGATCAGTTTACCAAGGGCGTGGGTTTCAACCGGGTTCAATCCGGCCGCCGGTTCGTCAAGCAGAAGAAGAAGGGGCTCAGAAGCCAGTGCCCGGGCGATTTGTGCGGTTTTCTGTCGGCCTACAGGCAGGTCTCCTGCCTCCTTATGGGCATCGGCGGAAAGACCTGTGAATTCAAGTAGTTCTTCAGCCTGCCGACGTGACTGCCGCTCTTCTTTTTTCATAGCCGGAAGCCGGGTGGCAGCTGCCCAGAAGCCTGCTTTGGTGCGTACATGCATGCCCACCATGATGTTTTCCAGCAAGGTCATAGATGAAAAGAGCTCCACATGCTGGAAGGTTCTGGCCACCCCCGCTTTCACCAGTCTGTGAACGGGCGTTTTTCTGATATCTTTTCCATTGAAGATCACCTTACCGTTATCTGGGCGGTAAATACCGGTAATCATGTTGAACAGCGTGGTTTTTCCGGCTCCGTTGGGACCGATCAGTCCGCATACAATACCTTTTTCAATGGAGAAACTGATTTGGTCCTGGGCCTTGACGCCACCGAACATTTTGGTCAGATCCTGCACCTCGAGGATTTGTTCGGTCCGGATCCCAGGTGTTTGTTGTGACCGTATCATGTCCTGGCCCTCCCGGCTGTCCGGATAATATCCATGATCCCCCGGGTCAGCCCCTGGGGCATGAAAATCATGACAACCATTAAAATCAGTCCGAAAATAATCATTTCATATTCGGCAAATCCGTGGAGTACTTCGGGTAAAAGAGTTAATACGGCTGCGCCGAGCAGCGCCCCCCATACACTTGCCATGCCGCCGATCACCACCATGGTGACTATTTTTATGGAGAACATGAAGCCGAATGACTCAGGACTGATGAAAAGGACAAAATGGGCGTACAGGAATCCGGCAACCGCGCCCAGGGCGGCCGAAAACATAAATATCTCAAGTTTGAGAAAGTGGGTATTGATGCCGATGGCAACGGCGGCATTTTCTCCGTCATGGATGGCCCGAAGCGCTCGGCCTGTTCGGGAGGCAAGAAGCCTGCGGCAAATGATCATGGCGGCCAACACAATGCCCCAGACAAGAAAATAGTAACTGACCCCGGACATGAAGACCAGGGGGCCTGCCTCCAGCATGGGTATTCCCACAAAGCCCGATGCCCCGCCGGTCACGTCGGCCCATTCCCGGATGGCGATATTCACAATCATGCCAAACCCAAGGGTACCCATGCCTAAATAATAGCCGGAAAGCCGCAGGGTGGGCAGACCCACAATAAAGGCAATGAGTACGGCGGCAGTCACGGCGCACACCAGGGCCAGCCAGGGGTTTATGGCGTATGTACCGGAGAGGATGGCCGTGGTGTAAGCCCCGATGCCGTAAAAGGCGGCGTGGCCTAAAGAGACCTGGCCAGTGTATCCCATGAGCATGTTAAGGCCCAGTGCCAAAAGGGTGTTGATCCCGATAAAGGTCATGATCTGAAGATAATAGGTGTTTTCCGTGACAAGTCCAAAGACCGACACCGCACAGATAAAGGCCAGGTATTCAATCCAGATGGTTTTATTTTTATCCGTCATAATTTAGAACCGCTTGGCATCTTTGGCCGCGAACAGTCCGCCCGGCCGGATGTAAAGAATCAGAAGCAGAAGCACAAAAGCTATGGCATCTTTCAGGCCTGATGAGATAAGGCCCGCACCCAAAGATTCAAGGATGCCCAGAAGCAATCCCCCTGCAAAGGCCCCCCACAGACTGCCAAGCCCACCGATCATGGCGGCACAGAATCCTTTAATCCCCAGGAGTGTGCCCATGTCATAGGAACTCATGGTAATGGGGGCGATGAAGATTCCTGCCACCGCCCCGCAGCCGGCGCTGATGCCAAAGGCCAGAATTCCCATTTTTTCAGACGGGATGCCCGACAACCAGGCCGCCTTTTTGTTGACGGCACAGGCCACCATGGCCTTGCCGGTGAGTGTTCGTTTCAGGAACAGATGGATGCCGCCTGCAAGCACCAGGGCCGCGGTGACGATCCAGATGCTTTGGGGCAGAAGGGCGGCACCAAAAATTTCAATGGATTCATGACCGGAAAAGAAGGGCATGCTGAACGGATCTTTTCCCCAGGCAATCATGGCCACACCTTTGAGGAAAATACTTGCCCCCACCGTAATAATAATTAGGGTAATTGGCTCAGGATTCCTGGCCGTACGGATGGCAAGCCGCTCAAACACCAGCCCTAACACACACCCGGTTGCCACGGCGCATATCACGGCCAGGGGCAGCGGAAGCCCTATGTGCACCCACAGCGTCACCATGGCAAGGGCGCCGATCATGACAAACTCCCCGTGGGCAAAGTTGATCAATTCCGTGGAGCTGTAAAGCATGGACAGCCCCACGGCAATCACGGCATATACGGCGCCGGTGGTAATACCTGAAAACAGATACTGGACAATTTCCTGCATGAATACCTCTTGCTATTTTAATAATGTCCAGGTGCCGTTTTTAATCTCCACCATGACAAAGGCATCTGGGGAGAGACCATTATGGTCCTGGGGGGTGAAGTTAAATTCTCCCGTGGCGCCCACGTATCCCTTGGTGGATTCCAGGTTGTCCCGGATTTTTTCCTTGTCTCCGCTGCTGCCTTTTAATGCGCCGGCCAGAAGGTTCACGGCATCATAGGCATACCCGCCAAACCCTGATACGTTTCCGGAAAATTTATTTTGATAGGCTTTTTGATAATCTTCAAGCACTTTTTTCTGGGGGTCGGAATCATCCAGAAGGCTGGTCACAAGAATCTTGCCGGTGGGCAGGATATTGCCGTTGGCTGCATCCCCCGCCAGTTCAATGAACTTGGGTGACCCCACCCCGTGGCTCTGGTACAGCGGGATGTCGATTTTAAGCTGTTTTGCATTTTTTGCCACCACAGCAGGCCCTGGATTGGTTCCCCAGCACACAATGGCGTCTGGGCCGGCTGCCTTGATTTTAGCCAGCTGGGGCGTAGTGTCAGTATCTTTGGCGCCAAAGCTTTCATTTAATACCACCTGGATGCCGAATTCTTCAGCCTGGCCCAAAAGCTGTTTTTTCCCGCTTTCGCCATAGGCGTTGGACACCGTGAGAATGCCGATTTTTTTAATACCGGCGGCTTTCATCTGCTGGTACACGGCTGCCACAGCCAGTAAATCACTCTGGGCGGTTTTGAATACCCAGGGATCCACCGGAGTGGTGATCTTGATACCTGCGGCACAGCTGATCAAAGGCACTTTGGCCCGCTTGGTGAAGTTAACAATGGCAAGGGTGGTGGGGGTGGTGGAGGGACCGATGATGGCGATGACTTTGTCTTTGTGTATCAGCTTGTTTACGGCGGATACTGCCTTGGCAGGATCTCCTTCGGAATCATAAATCACCGCCTCAAGCATATGTCCGTCAATACCGCCGGCCGTATTGATCTGTTCAACCATCATTTCCATGGTTTTCTTTTCAGGATCTCCCAAAAAAGAGGCCCTTCCGGTGACCGAAAAAATGCCTCCGATTTTGTAAACGTCTGCCGCCATGGCCCCTGATACCGGAAGCATCGATAGGATAATGACAAGTACTGCAAGTACAAGGTGTTTTTGTTTCATGGGTACTCTTCCTTTGTTAAATGGTGGTTGTTAAACTCGATGATCAAGTTTTTGTTAATTTGCCCAATTTCGGCGTTGGAAAAAATTTTTAATCCTCAAAATATGTTGTATATTCCTCCGGTTAAAAATTGTATCCGCCTTGAATTTGAACAAATTCCCTAAAAACTTGATGATCGAGTTAAACTTTCGGCAAAAAAAAACCATGGGCTTTCCGGTTTGCCGGTACGCCAATGGTTTAAGGTCCTTTGTTTTCTTGAAAGCGCTACATCAAGGCTCTCTGTGCAGACGGTCTGAAAAAGACGCGGCTGAAAAATATAAAAAATCAAAAAAAACGGTAAGTTCCGGCAATTCCTTTATGTTTCCTTAGTGTTGTGCATCAAGTGTTGGCTACATACCTAATTAAGCGGGCCGTTTGTGTCAAGCATTTTTAACGGCTCTGTTTTTAAGTAGGTTTTCATTTAATCTGAAATGGATTTGAAGTACATGGCTTTATTTTGTAAAATAGTCTTTTTTATATGAAATCTTAGTGAGATATTAATAATATGCTTAAGATAAAAAATGCATGAGGCCTGTTATTTTGACCCAAATCCGGCATTGGATGGGCTGTTGCCTCCATGGGTTGGCTTTTTGCAACGTTGGGGTTCATCACGGTCAGGAGTACCAATCACCATTCCAACCAGTGTTTGCTTCTTGACAAAATTTTAAGAATATAGCTATTTTATTTAACAAAAACTTGATCATTGAGTTACAATCCCTTCACCTGTCTGATCAAAATTAAAGGAAAGAACAATGTCAAAATTCACTGATCCTCTGGAATATCATCGAAGTGGCCGTAAAGGTAAAATTGAGGTCATCACCACTAAGCCATGTGCAACGAGCAGGGACCTGTCTCTTGCCTACAGCCCAGGTGTTGCGCTACCCTGTTTGGAAATTAAAAAAGAACCGGGAATGGCCTATGAGTATACCGCCAAGGGAAATCTTGTTGCTGTTGTTTCCAACGGTACGGCAGTACTCGGTCTTGGAGATATCGGTGCGCTTGCCGGTAAGCCGGTTATGGAGGGGAAAGGCGTTCTGTTTAAAAGTTTTGCCGATATCGATGTTTTTGATATTGAACTGAATACCAAAGATCCGGATGAAGTGATCCGTACAGTGCAGCTGCTTGAGCCAACCTTTGGCGGTATCAACCTGGAAGATATCAAAGGCCCGGAGTGCTTTTATATTGAAGAAGAGCTGCAAAAAACCATGAATATTCCGATATTTCATGATGACCAGCACGGGACAGCGATCATTGCCGCTGCCGGCATGATTAATGCCCTTGAACTCGTCGAAAAGAAGATTGAAGATGTCAAGATTGTCTTTAACGGGGCCGGAGCCGCTGGTATTGCCTGTGCCAACCTTCTGATCTCCATGGGTATTAACAAAAATAACCTTGTCCTCTGTGACTCTAAAGGTGTCATATATAAAGGCCGTACTGTGGGGATGAATCCGTACAAAGAGCGTTTGGCTATAGAGACGGATGCCCGTACCCTGGACGATGCAATGAAAGGTGCGGATATCTTTTTCGGGGTTTCAGTCAAAGGGGCGCTTACCGCCGACATGCTGCGCACCATGGCCAAAGATCCCATCGTTTTTGCCATGGCCAATCCTGATCCTGAGATCACCCCGGACGATGCAAAAGCGGTGCGTGGTGATGTTATCATTGGCACCGGACGTTCTGACTACAATAACCAGGTAAACAATGTCCTGTGTTTCCCTTTCCTCTTTCGTGGTGCCCTGGATACACATGCCAGCGCCATTAATGAAGAGATGAAACTGGCAGCAGTCCATGCCCTTGCCCAACTGGCAAAAGAAGATGTTCCGGATTCAGTCCGCCGGGCCTACTGCAACAATGAAATTAAATTCGGGCGGGAATATCTTCTCCCCAAGCCTTTTGATCCGCGGGTCTTGTTACACATGGCACCCGCCGTTGCACAGGCCGCCATGGATTCCGGTGTCGCCCGTAAACCCATCCTGGACATGACGAAATACGTTGAGCAACTGGAAGCGCTGCAGGGGCACTCAAAAGAGATCATGCGTACCATGATTAACAAAGCGAAAGCAGCGCCTAAACGGGTGGTCTTTCCAGAAGGTAAAGAGGATAAAATTTTACGTTCGGTACAGGTGCTTCTGGATGAAAAAATTGCTATCCCGATTCTTATCGGCGACGAAAAAGTCATTCGCGAAAAAGCTAAGGCACTTAATATTGATCTGCGCGGCACGGAAATCATCAACCCCGGCGAAAGTGAAAAACTCGACATTTATACGGAAATACTTTTTACCAAACGTCAACGCAAGGGCATGACACGCTATGATGCCCGCCGCCGCCTGCGGAAAGATGGGAATTATTTCGGTGCTATCATGGTGGAACAAGGCGATGCGGATGCTCTGCTTTCCGGCATTAATGCCCATTATCCTGATGTCATCTTGCCGGCTATGGAAGTGATTGGCAAAAAGGATGGTTTGTCCAAAGTGCATGGACTGTATATGATGGTATTTAAGAAAAAGGTGGTTTTTTGTGCTGATACGACCGTTACCATTGAACCGACTGCAGAAGAGTTGGCTGAAACGGCCATTCTGGCAGCTGAACAGGCACAGCATTTTGATATTACACCACGTGTTGCCATGCTCTCCTTTTCCAACTTCGGTAGCGTCCAGCATCCACTAACCTTGAAAGTGAAAAAAGCCACTGCTTTGGTCAAGGAATGGGCACCGGAGTTGACGGTAGACGGGGAAATCCAGGCGAACGTTGCTTTAGACCCGGAAATTGTTAAAAATCAATATCCCTTCTCCAACCTCAAAGGAGATGCAAATATTTTTATTTTTCCGGATCTCCAATCGGGAAATATCAGTTATAAAATGCTGGCTAAATTGGGGAATGCAGTTGCTGTCGGCCCTATCCTCATGGGTATGAAAAAACCCATCCATGTGCTGCAGCGTGCAGATGATGTCTCAGACATTGTCAATATGGCGGCAGTGGCTGTCAATGAGGCCCAGATGAACGAGTTGGAATAATAACTATTTTAAAAATTCCATGGCCCGAAGATCCATAAATACAGTATGATAATAGTATGAGGAAAACGCATTAAAAACAGCGTGTTGAAAGCGTGATGGGAAAGGTGAAGTCTTTGAAAATATTAGCAAAATTATAGAAAGATAAATTGGAAATTTTATATTGACAATTCAATATGTATTGTTTATACATTTTAAGCTTATTTAGTTCGTTTGCATTCGACAGGGCTTGGTTTTTGATTGGTATTGCAATAGGTATATATTATTAACAATATTAGGCAAAAAAGGAGGGATAATAAGGAGGGATAAAAAAATATTGGCACTTTTTCGCTGAATACGATTTAGTATTTAATTTTATTAAAATTTAAGGCAATATTGCATAAATTATAATATTTTTGGTAAGTTATGTAATGCTGCCGAATTTAGAAAGGATTAAATTATGAACTGGCTGGTACGAACTTTTAGCTGCTCTATAGCCAAGAAGCAGTTTATGGCAGTAACCGGTCTCGCTTTCTGCCTCTTCCTGACAAGTCACCTCATTGGAAACCTGTTTGTTTATGGCGGAAAAGATGCTTTTAATGCTTATGTTGAGCATCTTCATGCACTTGGGGTACTTATCCACATCGCAGAAGCGGGTTTGATTATTTTTGCCCTGATTCATATCGGTACGGCACTTATTCTCTATTTTCAAAACCTTGCTGCAAGACCTGTAAGATATAAAAAGAAGAGTAACGCCGGCGGCCGGACATTGGCATCGGCAACTATGCCCTACACAGGTCTTTTTATATTGGTTTTTATAGTAGTTCATCTTGTTTCTATGAAATTTGCCGACCATTCCACCTTAACTACCTTTGATGTCACAGCCGGGGTTTTTGCTAAGCCTGCGTATCTTGCGTTTTATATCGTATCTATGGTAGTGGTGGCTTTTCATGTAAATCACGGCTTTTGGAGTGCTTTCCAATCCTTTGGCGCCAGTCATCCGAAGTATATGCCTATCGTTCGAGGGTTTGGCATACTTTTTAGTGTGATTGTCGGAGCAGGATTCGGTTTAATTCCAATCGCTTTTAATATGATCGCATAGCTATAACTATCAATTAATCAGGGGGATACATGCAATTAAATTCCAATGTTCCGTCAGGTCCTCTAGAGGGCAAATGGGATAGATATAAATTTGATTTAAAAAAAGTCAATCCTGCAAATAAAAGAAAATTTGAAATTATCGTTGTGGGAACAGGACTTGCCGGCGGTTCAGCTGCGGCAACTTTGGCAGATCTTGGGTACCATGTAAAAAATTTCTGCATTCAGGACTCTCCGCGAAGAGCTCATAGTATTGCTGCCCAGGGCGGTATCAACGCAGCAAAAAATTATCCCGGTGACGGCGATAGCGTATATAACCTTTTTTATGATACAATCAAGGGCGGCGATTACCGTGCAAGAGAAGCAAATGTCTACCGTCTTGCCCAGAATGCTAATGCCATTATTGACCATTGTGTTGCCACTGGTGTTCCTTTTGCGAGAGAATACGGCGGACTTCATGCCAACCGGTCATTCGGTGGTGCCCAGGTTTCACGTACCTTTTATGCCAGAGGGCAGACGGGGCAGCAGTTACTTCTCGGCGTTTATGGCCAGTTAAGTCGTCAGATCGGTCTTGGCGGTGTAGAAATGTACCCCAGGCGTGATATCCTTGACGTCGTTATTGTAGACGGTTGCGCCAGAGGTGTTGTTTGCCGTAATCTGGTAACTGGAGAAATTGAAAGCCATTCAGCCCATGCCGTAGTTCTTGCCACAGGCGGATACGACAATGTATACTTTCTGTCTACCAGTGGTATGCATTCCAATGTCTCTGCATGCTGGGCAGCTTACAAAAAAGGCGCGGCCTTTGCCAATCCTTGTTATACTCAGATCCATCCGACATGTATTACCGTGCATGGAGACTATCAGTCTAAACTGACGCTT
The DNA here is from genome assembly GCF_963675255.1 of uncultured Desulfobacter sp. Lineage (GTDB taxonomy): Bacteria > Desulfobacterota > Desulfobacteria > Desulfobacterales > Desulfobacteraceae > Desulfobacter. The sequence goes on along the minus strand of NZ_OY775937.1, from coordinate 4,690,150 downwards.
ATGAGTGAAAGTCTTAGAAATGATGGTAGAATTTGGGTTCCAAAGAAAGCCGGCGATAACCGCAGTCCGGATCAGATCCCTGAAAACGAAAGGGATTACTACCTGGAGCGTAAATACCCAAGTTTCGGTAACCTTGTTCCTCGCGACGTTGCTTCCCGTAATGCAAAACTGGCGTGCGATGAAGGAAGAGGTGTTGGAAACACAGGCCTTGCCGTCTATCTGGATTTTTCCGAAGCAATCAAACGTGATGGCGAAGATGTCATTAGAGCAAAATATGGCAACCTATTCCAGATGTACGATAAGATCCAGGACGAAGATCCGTATAAAGTGCCCATGAAAATTTATCCTGCCATCCATTATGTCATGGGCGGTACCTGGGTTGATTATAACCTTATGACAACCCGTGACGGACTTTTCTGCCTGGGTGGTGCCAACTTCTCTGACCACGGAGCTAACCGTCTTGGTGCAAGCGCACTGATGCAGGGCCTTTCAGACGGATATTTTGTTCTTCCCTATACCATCGGCGGATACCTTGCAACCCAGTCCCTGACGGATGTAGACACTTCTCACCAGGCTTTTAAAGATTCAGAAAAACAGCTTAATGAGAAATTGAATAAGCTTATGAACATTAACGGTAAGAGAACTGTTGATGATATTCATAAAGAGCTTGGCCATTATATGTGGGAATACTGTGGTATGGCCCGTAATGAAGCAGGGCTCAAAGAAGCGATTCAAAAGATTTCCGCACTTCGTGAAGAATTCTGGCAGAATGTTAATGTCACAGGAAGCAGCAAAGATTTTAACCAGACTCTGGAAAAAGGCTACAGACTTGCTGATTACCTTGAATTCGGCGAGCTTTTGGCTCGTGATGCGCTGACCCGTGAAGAATCCTGCGGTGGGCATTTCAGGGAAGAGTCCCAGACAGAAGAAAACGAAGCCAAGAGAGATGATGAAAACTTCTGCCATGCAGCTGCCTGGGAATACGCCGGTGAAGGCAAGGATCCTATATTAAACAAAGAGCCACTTGTTTTTGAGAGTGTGAAATTAACGCAAAGGAGCTACAAGTGATGGAAGAAAAATTTATCAATCTAACACTAAAGGTCTGGCGCCAGAAACAGGGTGAGAAAAAAGGCAAAATTGAAACCTATCAAGCAAAACATATTTCCACTGACGCCTCTTTTCTGGAAATGCTTGATATCGTCAATGATGATCTTACAATTAAGGGCATAGAGCCCATTGCCTTTGATCATGACTGCCGCGAAGGTATTTGCGGAATGTGCGGTCAGGTTGTAAACGGGTTTGCTCACGGAGAAGAAAAAGGTACTACGCTTTGCCAGCTTCACATGAGACGTTTCAAAGATGGCGACACCGTATTTATTGAACCCTTCAGAGCAAAAGCGTTTAAGGTCGTAAAAGATCTTGTTGTGGATAGAAGTGCCTTCGATAAGATCATCCAGGCTGGCGGTTATATAACTGCTAAAGCCGGGGGTGCTCCCGACGCAAATATTTTCCCGGTTACCTATGAAACCAGTGAGCTTGCAATGAATGCAGCAGAATGTATTGGTTGCGGCGCATGTGTTGCTGCATGTCCGAATGCTTCTGCAATGCTTTTTGTCAGCGCTAAGATTTCCCATCTTGCTCTGCTTCCCCAGGGTAGACCTGAGGCCGCTAAACGTGCATTGGCTATGGTAAGAGCCATGGATAGTTGTGGCTTCGGCAATTGCTCAAACGAAAGAGAATGCGAAGCATCATGTCCTAAAAACATTTCAATAACAAATATTGCTCGTCTGAACAGAGAATTCCTGTCAGCAGGTGTTTGTTCTACAGCGATGTAAAGCTGTGTAAGAAAACATTACAGGGTGGGACTTAAAGTTTGTCCCACCTTTTTTAAATTTAAAATAGAATGCATTAATTTTAATGAGGAAAGACACAGCGAACATGATAAGAATTAAATGGCATCGGCTGTTTTTGAAATTATTAAAATTAATTCTTATTCTTTATGTGTAATTTGGCCAAATTGCCAATGTTTAGAAAAGAAATGCCGTGAAATCATCTCGAATCACCAATCTATTGCAGGAAAACAAGGGCCTTTTTACTATCATTATTGTAGGCCTTTTTTTGCTTGAAATCGAAATTTTCGCCCTTGCGGCCATGACGGCAGGCAAACAATCCATCCTTCAGGTCCTTGATAACCAGGGCAATGTCATACACGAATCCAGTGGAGATAATCTAAGCGATTTCAACAAACAAAATTTTGAGAGGGTATTTGGTCCCCTTGAAAATTACACGGTGCAACTCAATACACAAGAAGTACCTTTTCCCTTTCGTGCCTGGTTTGTTGCGGCTGTCTGTATTCCTATTGGGGCTATGATGCTCTTTGCATTTGTTGTCAAAGCCTATCTGGTGATTTTTCATGGTGAGAAAGTGGCTGAAAACGACTCAGGGCCTGGAACTGAAGCTGGTACTGAAACTAAATTGGAGTCGATTTTAAACCGCATTGGCCGTATGAATATTTTCAACATCGGCTTTTTGGTGTTCATTGGTGTGATTTCATACTGGATTATTCCCAACATGCTCACCTATTTGGGGCACATTGGGTTTGATTTTTTTATTCAGTACAAATGGATATTTGTAGCACTGGTAGTAATTTTTTTCTGCGTAGGTCTTTGGATTATTTACCTGCGTTATCTGCTTGCCAGTAAAAGCATTGATAGCCACCTTGAAGTCGAAAAACATCGTCTCAGTCTGGAATATCAGTCCCAAGATGGAGGACAGCCACTTTTGTTGGAAGAACCATCAGACGAAGCTCAAACAATCATTGATTACAAACCGGAAGAGACACCTCCCTCCGATTTGTGAGTTCGGATTTTTCGCACCCTAAGCCAATCCTTCTTCTGATTATATTACTTTCAAAAAATCCAGTTGAAGTTTTGCCCTTGTTTTTTCTGTTTTTTTAAATATTTCTTTTAATGTCTGCTGTTCTATTTTTGATAGCTTCTTAGGGTTAATATTATTATTAGGTTCTCCACCTTCATTGATGATTGCATGTATTTGATTTGTAAATCTTAAATTCATCATATAGCTGTAAGAATGGCTTATTTCATTATAATCGGTTTCGCTTATAACCTTTTTTTTATATAACAATTCTAATCGTTCCATGGTATTTGTAGCAGATATTTTACTTTGAAGAGCATATATCCTTGCAAAATCTACCACAAGCATCATCGCTCCTTTAATATCAAAAGTATTCTTAAATTTACCTTTAGATTCAAGAATAAAATTGCCAAAAAAGCCTATAGGCAATCTGAAGTATGCTGTGTTTTCAGCCAGATTACTAAAAAAACCTTTCCGATCGTCCAAAAAATTAAAAAGATACTCTCTAAGCTCATTTATTAAACTAATATCTCCATATCCAAAACGAAAATCAAAAAAAATGCTTGTTTGGAGAAGAGCCTCAGGACCCGCGTTATAAACCCATTCTTTAAAGTATTTTTTCCATATGGAAATAGGCTGACACCATTTTGGATTTTTTGCCATTATATCACCTTTACAAAAATCATATCCGGTTTTATCAAGCATATTACATACGTGATCGCCCAATTTCAAAAAATATGCATTTACAGACTCCAATTCTTCTTCATTTACATCCTCAAAAATAATAGCGTTATCCTGATCTGTTTTAAGCGTCTGTTCTTTTCTTCCTTCGCTTCCCATAACCATAAAAGCAAACTTAACAGGAGGTTGTCCTATTTCATCTATCGCAAACTTTATCAATTTTTCTAAAATCGCATCTGTTATTGCAGTAACAAAGTTATTTACATTCTGAGCTTTAGCGCCCTCATTGATTAAGGTATATATGCTTTGAGGAAGCTGTTTTTGTTTTTTTGATACTTCTTCATAAGATACAGCCTTGTTTATTTCTTTTATAAATAAAAAGGGAAGTTTCCCTTGAGCATTTATAAGGTCGCTATTTGAAATCACCCCGATTGCATCATTTTCATTGTTTATTACGGCTAAATGCTTTACTCCTGTTTTCATTATTTTTATAAAGGCTTCAAATACGCTTGAATACTCTGGTATACCTATTAAAGGAGAAGACATGATATTAGAAATAGGATTTGAAATATTTAAATCTGCAGCCACAACTTTATTTCTAAAATCCTGATCTGTTGCTATACCAATATATCTGCCTTCCTGTTTTATTAGAATAGAACCGCATCTGTGCTGTTTCATTAGAATTGCAGCATCTTTTATAGAATTGTTTGCACCGCAGAAAAGTATATTCTGTCTTATAACGCTTGATATTGAATTACTAAAAAATTGTATAGATTGTTTCTCATCACTTTTTTTTTGTGTAATTAGATTTAAATATGTTTTATCAAGCATTCTTTTTCCGAATATATTAGTAAAATAATATTTGAAATCCTCATATTTATCACATAAAGATAAAAAAACGGTTTTAGGGATTGTATAAAAAGACGTATTATCCTGTATTTCTAGAGATCTAATAACAACAGATTCATTTAATATAATTGATATCCCACCAAAAACTTCACCTTTATGTAAAGCATCTGTTATTACTTTTTGATCTATATCTTCATAGAAACGTTCCGCTGCTCCTTCTTTTAATATATATAATTTTTCTAACTTGGATATCCCCTGGCGAAACACTATTTTCTTTTCATCGTAAAATTCAACTTGAATCAAATCTGCTATATGTTTAATCTCTTTTTTAGGTAGAAAAGAAAAAGGCTCAATGCTTGATAAAAATAAAAAATAGTCCTGATTCATATTATATCCTTTGAAAAAATATTGTTAAAATCTTTGAATACAATTGTTCGGACAAATTTAAACGTTAAAAACGCTGTAGTTTACCAGTCCTTCGTGTTGAGACTTGTTTTTTATAAAGACAGTACGGTTGGATCTAATAGGGATAAGATTTTCTGTCCTTTTCTGGCTCGGTCCGCAACCATCGTTTCAGAAATAGTCGATCCCATATCATAAGCTATGTTTCCCACTTTTGGGCACAAATGAAGCCTAAATAGCTGCCACTCGGTCGGTTTCCTTCCCCGGATGGTTTACAAAAAATAAATTGGCCAATGAACAGGGGAAAATCGAAGGGTTTCTCGAAATTATTAAACTTTGAAGAACTCTTGTATTCTTTTTTACATAAAAGTATCTGAAAAAGTATTCGAACTATTAACTATTGTTTTGATTGTAGCATTGATTGCAGTTCTTCCTGTAATTTAATAACCTCTTTAATTATATTTTTAAGAGTCTCCTGCTCTATTGCTGTCAGATTAGTTAACGAGATTGTGTTAGTTGGCCAGTCACTGTCCAGTATAAGGCTTACCTGCCATTTTATTCGCAGATGCATAAGGAAATTGTACATTTTTTCAATCTCTTCAGCCTTGCTTTCAGAAATTAAATCATATGCCATCAGATAATTTAACCGCAACATACTATTTGTTTGTTTTATAGAATAAAACAATGCTTTGGTTCTTAAATACCCGACAATTGGTAACAGGAACTTTTTAGTATCAACTCGTTTTTTACCGAAGACCGGCGTACTACTGGCTACTGTTTTAACCAACTGGCTAAAGAATTCATTTTTACCCTTTAATTCTTCATATACAAAATCCGTTAGCTCTGAAACCAACTGCTTACTTCCATAAACCACGCGCATGTCAAAAAAGATAGAACTATCGAGAACATTTAACGTGACAGGGTTATTAATCCATTCTGAAAATATATGCTTCCACTCATCAATGTGGTTGCACCATTCAGGATTACCTGCCATTAGATCACCTTCGCAACGTGCATAGCCAATCTTATGCAGGTTTTCATTTATTGTCTCCGACAGGCTTAAAAAGTATCTTTTATTATCATCAGACTGCTCTGCAAAAATTATAGCATTATCCTGGTCGGTTTTAAGTGTTTGTTCTCCTCGCCCCTCGCTCCCCATAGCTAAAAATGCAAACTCGCAAGGCGGTTGTCCAATTTCGTCTATTGCCATTTCTATCACCCGCTTATTTATGGCATCAGCTATTGAAGTAATTATGCGTGATACACTGCTAATATTATCTGTACTGGTAAATATTGCCTGTATTAGTACCGGTACGGTATTATAAATATTTTTCATTTTATTGATAACATTGCAGCTTTGTATTTCCTGAATTAAAAGGGTTAGTGGATTGTTCTGCATTTCAAGGCATTTAAGATAACTAATGTTACCATAAATTTTATTGTTATTATTGGTAACCATAAGGTGCGAAATACCATGCTCCTTAAATAACAGTACAGCTTCGTACAGTAAGGCTCCCTGGTTTATACTAACTACCGGCGATGTCATTAACTTTACAACCGGGCTATCCATATTAATTTCATGATTTATTAAACGACTTCGGATATCTTTATCGGTTACAACACCTACTGTTTCATCGCTACTTCTTACACTTATAATTTCGCTACGCTTATTGTTCATTAGCTCAAGAACTTCATCTATTGGCATGTTTATATCGCAATGAATATTTTCATTTACCAAGTTTTTAACCGGCTGGTTCATTAATTGAAGTGAAAGCTGAACATCCTCAGACAATTTTTGGGTATCAAGCCTAAGTCTCTTTTTTTCGGTAATATTTTGTATGATAATTATGTATGCATTGCTCCCTGAATGTTCAACCTGCGTTACATACGCTACAACATGGTGGTAACCTGCTTTATATTTCAAAAGTTCGGTCTCAAAAGCATGGGTTTTATTGGGGTTTTCAATTCCTGAAACCATTTCATCCCAGCTTAATTTAAATAGTTCTGAAAAATCAGTTCCAACCAGCGATTCGGTTTCATTGTCGAGTAAGCTAATAAATTTATTATTAGCAAATACAACCTTACGTTCAACTACCATTAAGGTTCCCTCGGTTGAGGCACCCACCAGGCTTTTATATTTCTGGTTGGATAACGTCAATTTGTTTACCGCATCTTTACGTTTTTCTTCAATTATTTTGGTTTGCCTTAATACATAAATGAGGATTATAGTAATAAAAGAAATAATAAGAATTGATATCCTTAACAACTGATTTCGCAGCTTTTTTATTTCCTGCTTTACATCATCAAGATATATACCGGTACCAATTATCCAGTCCCACTCTTGATAGGCTTTAACATACGATAATTTCGGCACTTCTCGCGAGGCATCATCTTTCCATTGCCAATAGTATTCAATTATTCCCTCGCCTTTTTCATCTACTAAATTGGCTGCATCAGCAAATAACTTATTTCCATGTTTGTCTGTGAAATTAACCAGGTCTTTCCCGTTTAAGTCCGAACGATATGGATGATTAATCATTACAGGATCGGTGGTAATAATCCAGAAATAATCTTTTTGCTCACTTCCATACCTCATCTTGCCCACTTCCTTGGCAGCCAAAGCTTGAGCTTCGTCCTTTGTTATCTTACCGGCTTTGTATGCATCATTATATTCGGACAAAACACTCCAGGCTGTATTCGTTAATTCATGAATCATTTCCTTTTTTCGATCCATTATGCTGCATTCAAACATTGGGATAATAATTGCGTAAAACGAAACAATAAACATTACGATGGCCAAGACCGTTGGTATTACTATGCTCGATGTAAATTTTTTATTATTTTTTTCCATTTTGTTGTATTTCAGTGTCATCATTTTTAATATTGTTTTTACTTTTGGATAAAAGCCAAATATATCAGCAATTTCCGGTGAATGCAACTTGCTGATAATGTTAAAAACAAAAGATTGTCCAATCCAAGTCATGATTCTGCCAAGCTGATTTTTTATTGCAGCTGACCGGGAATGATAGATGCTGAAACTACAGCAATTCTAAATATGAAGCGTTTTAGTTGAAAAAGTTCGCACAAAGACTCTGAGACACAAAGATTTTATTTTATTACCCTTTGTGCCTTTGTGCCTTTGTGCCTTTGTGCCTTTGTGCGAGAATAAATTTAGAATTGTTGCTAAAACTATCTGCGGATTTGAACTTTTTATGCAACGTTGGATTTTATATTTAAATGTCTGTTGAAACTCTTCCTAAGAAATCAAGGCTGATTTGTCTTCTAAACATTGAGATCCTGGAAATAACTTGCTTTAGATGTTCAACTTCTAAATCATTGAGTTCTTCAATGTCTAACTCATCATTCACTTTGCGCAAACTGGTATGTTGAAAAATCTGATTGAAAAATCTTAACTGCCATATATTATTAAATATATAAACAGCTACTTTGTAGAATTCTTCGGGGATGTCTTCCTTTTTTCTAATTTCCTTCAGTCTTTTAATCGTACTTGGATTATCAATTCCATGCTTTAAGGCATAAATTCTTGAGAAAATCTCAATGGGACGTAGTGCGTCTTTAAGATTCAAGGTTCTTGTGCCATCTTGAAGTTCAGTTTTCAAACCGCCAAAAACGTTAAGAGGCGGTTTATATATTAAAGCATTTTGCGCGTAGTAACTGATAAATAGAGGATGCTCCTGCATCAACAATTGAATTTGTGAATGTATTGAGTTTGCTAAATCAGAATTGCCATAAGTACATTTCAAATCGAAGAATACATTAAACTCAAGAAACCCTTCAGGCGTTGGGGCGTTCATTACATTTTTCAATCTCTTATGCCATTCTTTTTCAGAAAGACACCATTTGGGGTTTAAAGCCATAATGCCCCCCGGACAGAAATCATACCCGGCTGAATTGAGCTTGTTACAAATCCTGTCTCCAAGTTTCAGGAAATATACCCTTATCTTGTCTGGAGGTGCTTGTGTGGTATCTTCAAAAATGATTGCATTGTCCTGGTCTGAGGACATGGTCATCTCATGTCTTGCATTGCTACCCAGAGAAAGGAATGCAAAAGTGACCGGCGGTTGACCGATTTCATCAATTGATAGCTCGATACAACGAACGATAACTTCATCATAAGTTGTACCAATCACCATGCAGAGTGCCTCTGGTTTAGCACCTGTATCGATCATTTTTCGTATAATTCCAGGCAGCTTATTCATATTTTGGACAACATGTCCAATTCTATTACTCTCCCTGATTTCTCTTATAAGAGAATCATGAATTGGCATGTAATCAGTCGGAAGCGTTTTGGAGGCTCCAACCCCAAGATAGCTTTTACGAATAATGATAGGACGTAAGGAAATAACATGCCCCAGTTTTTCAGATAGGAATATGCGAGATGTTGTAATAATAACATCAAGATGATTTCCAACAGAATCGGCAGCTATAGCTTCAAACTCTCCGGAATCAGCCTCGTTTTTAAATAGATTGGTTAGATGTTCTCTTAATTTGCTGTTATTTTCTACATCAGGAAATATAATATTCCAGATGTTGGTTTGATGAAGCTCTTCAGCAGAATATCCCAACATTTGTTGTAACTTGAAATTTGAATATATAATTCTGCCGTCCACAGCTAGAAGGTAGCCCTCATTTGAAGATTCGACCAGAGCCCGATAACGGTCTTTAACTTCTTTTTGACCTGCTTCAGCCCTTTTACGGTCGCTTTCATCGCGTTTACTTTGTATAAGAAAATAGACTATCAATAGAATGAGCCCGTCAGTAATAACGCCAAAAATTTTGAAAATATTCATCTTCAAAGCTTCAATTTCATCTTCGATATCTTTGGTATAGACACCTGTACCAACAATCCAACCTCTTTCAGGAATTCCTTTTACATAAGATAGCTTCGGAGCCGTTTTGTTTGGGTCATCTTTCCATTGCCAATTGTATGTTATATATCCCTCTCCATTGGATTCTACGATGCGAACGAACTCAATGAATAGTTTTCTGCCACTTTTATCTTCTTTATCAGTATAGTTGCTAAGATCCTTACCTGTCAGCTCAGGGCGATAGGGGTGCACTATCATTTTAGGCGTCATGTCAATGATAAAAAAGTAATTTTTATTCTGGCTGTCATAGCGCATCATTTTTATTTCATCTATAGTACGCTGTTTGGCCTCTTCAGGGGAAAGTTTCCCCTTTTCTTCTAACACTTGATAGTGCGTAATTATACTTGCTGCTGTTGCTGTCAGCTCCTTTACCATTAGTTTTTTCTGGTTTAACATGTTATTTTCAAAAACTGGAACCACATACATGAATATATAACTGATGAACAGTATCAGCGCAAATACAGTTGGCAACACAATACGAATAGCGAAACTATCGGAATATTTCTCGGTTTTCTTTTTTTGATAATTGTAGGATTTACCTTGAAAATAATCGGTAAGTTCTTCAAAACTCAATATTTTTTCATCATCATCTTCTGTAGCAATGTGATATTTTTCTGTGAACGTACCGTTTTCAAAATCTTCTCTTTTGGGAAGATAACCCTGGTAGTCATCTTTTATGTGTGTTTCAAATACATTTTTAATTTCTTCACGAGTGTATTTGCCCTCAAATTTTTCATAAGCTTCTTCTAAACCCTCGACGCAATGACGAAATTTTCTATGAGAATAAGGGTCATAGCCAGCCGGCCCTTGCCCTGCAAGCAGTTTATCAAATGCGTTTGCATCAAAAAATCCATCAAGCCATTTGTGTATATCTTCTCCTGGTATACCAAAAAGTTCTTCGGTATGTTTTGCATGTTCTTCAAGTTTCATTGCAGTACCCTTGAGCTGTTTTTATATGGGGAAAGTTAGCATATAACTGACTATTTTTCAAAGTATCCTGGAACAAAAGCATCTTTTCAGGACATCAGCTTTTGATGTTCCTTATTTAATTTATTTTTTGAAAAATTAATCCTTGACTTTCCCTTGGCTGTCAATCATTATTAATCATAAAAGCAACAAAACATCAAAATTGTTTATTGGACCTTGTGAGAGGTATGACAAAAATCATTAAGTGTATAACCATAAATATTTAGAATAAATATTTATAACCAGCCTATATATAAACTTAAGGCAGATAAGGTGTTGCGGTCGATCCGGGGGGGATCGCAGATTTTTGAACGCTCTTGGTTTTTAATATAGATTTGGCTTCACAAGTGCTTAGCACTTTTCTCCCCGGGCGACTGAACTTGTAGTTTATCCTTTCAGGTTGTAGTTTATCCTTTCAGGAATGTTCACCAAAAATAAGGGGGGTGTCCAAATGTCTACCGAAAAAGTTATAAATCGTTGGTTTGTCGCCGTGGGTAATAGCCTAATTCAGCTAGTATTTGGTGCTATCTATGCAGTGTTCATTTTTACCAAAGTTCTATCTGATCCATTTACCAAAGGTTTGTCTGATCCAGTCGGTCCCAATCAATTCACGGTTACTGCGCTTCATACCGCAAGGATTCTCTCATCAGCTCTTTTTTTCGTAGCGCTGGTGATGATATTTTCTTCTTTGCGCTGGTAGACTTTTAGAATTTTGAATTCAAGGTCGGGTCTTAAATTGTCATTTTTTTACAATTCAAGACCTGACCATATATCGTCTGCATTGTGGATGCAGTATGAATCTTATTGCCAGGCCACCGTTTTTTTATTAATTTTGTTGTAGCCCTTTGTATAAGATGCATTAGTATTCTGTTCAAATATATGGAAAATCAACTTTTCATAACCCGTAGAAACTGTTATAAATGTAGCCTGTTAGGCTTTTAGGCCTTAAGTTGATAAACCTAAAAGATGTCAGGGAAAAAGTTGAACGCCATAGAAAAGTTGAACAGCATAGAAATAATAGCTATTTTCAGAGCCGGATTTTATTGTGCTTGAATATACGCCTATTGCCCAGTTTGCCATTGGGATTGATCACAAGGTAAGGGTCTGGAACAGAGCTTGTGAAATCCTTACCGGCGTTTCCGCTGAAGAAATTGTAGGCACAGACCACCAGTGGAAAGTCTTTTATTCCAAAAAGCGGCCTATTCTAGCCGATCTTGTCGTAGACCAGGACTACGACACGTTTCTTGAAAAATACGGCACAAAAAATCCGGCCCAGTCTGACGTTGTGCCGAATGCCTGGGAAGCAACAGACTATTTCGAAAATTTTAACGGAAAAGCAAGATATCTATATTTTCTGGCGGCGCCTGTTTTTGACGATGAAGGCAATATCACAGGCGCAGTGACAACGCTTCAGGATATTACGTTTCGCAAGAATCGAGAAGAGGCCATGAGGCGTGAATCCGAACAGCTCCAAAAACAGTATTCAGTGTTGCGGTCCTCAATAGGTGAACGCTTTAAGTTCTGCAATATTATCGGCAAAAGCCAAAAAATGCAGGAGGTCTATGACGTAATTGTACGGGCGGCAGCATGCTCTGACAGTGTTGTTATCCACGGTGAATCGGGGGTAGGAAAGGAACTGGTTGCAAGGGCTATACACGATACTAGTCAAAGAAAAAACGAACAGTTTCTCCCGGTCAATTGCGGTGCCATTTCTGAATCTCTTTTGGAAAACGAGTTTTTTGGTCATGTAAAAGGAGCCTTTACCGGTGCATATAATGACAAAGAAGGCTTTCTTTCCCATGCAAATGGCGGCACCCTGTTTCTGGATGAGGTTGGAGAGCTTTCCCTGAACATGCAGGTCAAGCTTCTGCGGGCAATAGAAGGGGGCGGCTATTCTCCGGTCGGGAGCAATGAGGTGCTTTATTCCGATTTCAGAATTGTTGCCGCAAGCAACCAGAATCTATGGGGAGAGGTTAAAAAAGGCAGGCTCCGCAGCGATTTTTTTTACCGCTTATATGTGATACCGGTAGATATCCCGCCCCTTCGTGAACGGAAGGAAGACCTTGCTCTCCTTGCCGATAATTTTTTTAGCCAGATGGAATCACCCCTTCACTTCGATGCTTTGCCTGGAAAAGATATAAAAAAACTATACAATTATCACTGGCCTGGAAATGTTAGGGAACTTCAGAATGTTCTTCGCAGGTACGTTGCCCTTAGCAGTCTTGATTTTATGACTCTCCCGGATTCTGACCTCCCTGTGATTCTGCCCGAAGCCCTCTCAATAGAGGATGCCGTTTCCGATTCAGGAATAATCCTTCCGCTGACAGATGCCGTTGGTCGGTTTGAAAAACGGCTTATTCGCTCTGCCCTTGATCACTGTCGGTGGCACAGAGAAGAAGCAGCTAAGAAACTTGGGATTTCCCGCAGGACACTCTATCGCAAAATGATGGCCCATGGGCTCATCAGTGCTATATAAAACCCATCTTCCAGTTTTTCATAATCATGGGCCATGGGCGCTTGTGGGATATGTTTCATATAAAAAAAACAGATGAAAAAGAAGTTGTGCTGCAGCATAGAGGAAATTGTACGCACAGTGAACAATCCAGAATAACCAGGATCAGACCGAGGATGATTATCACTAAGCCTTGTAATCTCAATCTTTTGACCAGCCGATACTCGCCGGGCCTTCTTATATTGCATAATGGTCCGCCTCAGACAAAATTCGGTTTATTAAGCGCCCATTCCCGCAGGGCACTTTATCGCAAAGCGTTTCCCTACGGGTCTACTATAACTCAAAATGGGACAAAAGCGCCCAATCGTTTATTTTCAAATATTTCAAATAGTTGCATCCCTACTTGTGTTGTTTGGGTCATGTTTGTCCAGATACACGTTCTTTCCCGTTTAAATCTCTTTCCACTTCACATTTTTTTTCAGCAGAATTAAAACATGCCAATTATTAACAATAATAATAGATATATGGGCTGGATGTTTGCGACAATAAACAGGCTTGACTAAGCCGATAACCGGTAGATGGCACACTGCTTGCTAATAAGTATTTAACATTTTGATGAATTAATTAAGATTGCTTTTGTGACCTGTTACTGCTGAGGTTTTGTACGAAATAAAGATTAAAAAATAATATATGCTTTGAAACAATCTGTTAACCGCCTGACAGATCCCCCCCCCCCCTTTGGAATCTTTCGGGTAGTTTGGCAGACGGATAGTTTGGCAAAAGTGTATTTTTAAAAAAAGACTAAAAAGGAATAACATATGCTTTGAAACTATTTGTTAACCGCCTGATGGATTCCACTCCCCCCTCTTGTGGAATCTTCCAGACAGATTAGCAGTAGAGTGTTTTTAAAAGAGACTAAAGAAGAATGACATATGCTTTGAAATCGGCTGTTAACCGTCTGATGGATTCTCTCACCCCCTCCTCTTTGTTGAATCCTGCGGGCAGCTTGGCAGACGAATAATTAATAGTTTTTATTTTTATAATTTTTAATCATTTAGAGACAGGAGTTAGGAAAATGAGAGACGAAACTTTGGCAAATCCGGGACCTTTAGGGCTAATGGGCTTTGGAATGACAACTGTACTTTTGAATATTCATAATGCCGGTTTTTTTGAAATCAGTGCAATGATTTTGGCTATGGGTCTTTTTTATGGAGGTATGGCCCAGATCATTGCCGGTATTCTTGAATTCAGAAAAGGTAATACTTTTGGCGTTACGGCATTCATATCCTATGGCCACTTCTGGTTGACTCTGGTGGCGCTTATTCTGTTGCCTAAACTCGGCTGGGCAGACCCGACGCCTGCAAAATTTATGGCTTGCTATTTGTTCATGTGGGGTATCTTTACACTGTTCATGTTTTTCGGAACATTAAAATCAAATAGAGGCCTTCAGTTTGTTTTTGCATCGCTGACAGTATTGTTTTTTCTTCTTGCAGTCAAAGACTGGACAGGTTCACACCTTATCGGCATAATTGCCGGTTTTGAAGGCATTATCTGCGGACTGAGCGCTATATATCTTGCTATGGCCGAAGTTCTCAACGAACAATACAGCAAAGCAATTCTTCCGGTAGGCTCGCTTTAACTCAAAAAAGCCCCCTTTTCAGAAAAGTGAACAGGGGGCTTTTTAATAATAATCAAATTATTTTAGACCTTTATAATTCTGAAATCCCGCCTTCGGCTTTATAGGTTTGCAAGTTATACTCTATCAGATTTTCATATATCCTAAGTCCCATTACCCGGCGGCAAAAAAAATGACCAATTCATTGATAAGTACTTGTGCCATAATTGTTACAGGTTAATGTTTCTTATATATTAATAATATCAGTAGAATATATTAACGATAACAGGACGAAAATTGTATCCTGCCGCTTAAGCGAAGCTGGCTGAGCATTCGCTGTTTGGAGATATCAGTCTAAAAGGAATGTTTAAGGTTAAGCAAGTGCCATTACTCTATCCTTCAGGTGGCCTTTTGAGGACAGGACGCTGGTCAGAAGAAAAAAGGTATTTTCGGTGGTGGGCAGGGTGGAGTCGTCAATGGTTTCATCAAGAACGTTAATCTTCTTGGAATTCATAGAGGAATCTGTAACGGCTTGCGCGCGGGCGGCAGGTACACTATATATAAGATTTACAAAATACGATCGAATATTCAGCATGTCCTTTGCCTTTGCTTCAAAGGCATGAGGTTTCTGGACGTATTGCTTATTTATTGATATTGATTTATGGAGATTTTTAAAGGGGAGGTATGAGGCGGGCGCGGTTGCGTACGCCCCTTTGAAAAAAATGCGTTACAAATTGCCTGTCAGTGACCTGGACAGTACGTCCAGATAGAAGCGGGCATGGCTTATGGAAGCTGCCGTGTTGGCCCGGTGGTTGGCGAGTATGCCGTCTGGACTGCCCTCCAGAACGATCCAGGGATCCATGTGCGAGGCATGGTGAAGAGCTTCAACAGCGTGATGAAGCACTTCCGTGCCTTGATCCGAGAGGGTGTCGTCAAAATCCAGGGCTACTGCCTCAAGGATGGTACCCATGGCAGTGGCTACACCCTTTGTGTAGTAAAAAACATCATCGGCCTTAAAGGTACTGATCTTTCCCAATCCCTTGACCAGATTCTCATCGCAACTGCCCAAAATGCTTTCATATGCCTTGAGCAGAGGAACCAGGTTGTCCACCCGCCGGTAAAAATTAGCCTCACCTCTTTCTAGCATGCTCTGATAATTTCGCCATTCGTCCAACCCTTCCTGATATTTGCTTTCAGCCGAGGGAAACATAAATTCGGATGGCTTGATCATGAATGAGTTCATGGCATATTCAAGCCCGGGAACATAGGCGTCGGTGCTTCCGGTTCGTGACAGATTTTCGGCCAGGGCAACAGCCGTTCTACGGGTCACTTCCAAAATGCCCAATTGCAAATTTTTAATATTATCGGCAATTCTGATGATGTCATTGGGCCGCCATCCCAAGAATCTGTGGTTTAACTCATGATCAAGGGGCTGAATGCAAGCATCCACAAAGGCTACTCCGCGGGGGCCTGTGCGCACCGGCGTGGCATGCATCGTCCCATGTCCGGTTGCAGATGTATCTGGCGCATGACCGGCAGTTTTATTCTCATCGTCGGTATTAATCAAAGCCGTGTGAGAGGCTGTGTGCTCTTGGGTTTCCGCCGTATGCTGGGGGGAGGCGTGGAAATCCTGTTTTTGCATGGCGGACTGATGCATGGTCTGGATTCCATGTGTGGCGTCGTTTATCGTGCTGAGAATGTCATGGGCCGCGTCTGTTTTCTGGGCAACTTGTGTCTCATGGGTTTGCCCGCCTCTTTTTGCAGTAAAATCCTTCCACGAGTGCATGCCCCACCATGTGGCATATCCGCCGACGCACAGGATCAGCACTGTGATGAGAAACCATTTCGATATGAGTATTTTTATTAAAAAACTCTTTTTCTTTACCGCCATATTTTTCTCCTTGCCAATAAAATAAAGTTTATGGGTTAACTCCTCTGAGCTTACATATATCGCCAACCCGGAAGGTCAAGTTCCGGGCATAAAAATATTTTAGCAGGGGGATCAAATATTTCCGGGGACACCTCCGCAATTTTCTTAAACTGTGGCGTTGACAAAGGATTAGGAGCCTCCTCCTTATTTATTTTTTAAAATGTTTTTCCAAACAAGATATAACAAAGAATAAAAAGATTATCAATAGTCTGAAATATGGCCTCAGCCGGCCTTGACCTCAATATGTTGGGGCTTGTCCGGTTGGTTCTTTGATCCCAAGTCGGCCTTGGGGATAAAAAAGCCTGGAAGGACCAAACTAAATTAGGTTTTTAGATGCTGTGGTGGGCTGTTATTTGATATCCATGAAATCATAGTGAAAACTCGATGATCGAGTGAAAACGATTGAATATGAACTTGCACGAGGGGTTAGAAAATGCCCGTGAAATCATAATAATAGGAGCGGTCAATTTTATGATGGATACCAGCCGCTCCGTTAAGTTAATGATATTGAGTTAAGTTTGAGGCTATTACTAATTAGCTTTACATTCCTTGCTACAAGGCTTAATCGTCATGACCGCACAACATGCTGCTTTTACAACCTTTTCTGCCACGCTGCCAAACACTAGTCGATTGAAACCCTTATATCCATGAGTACCCATGACGATAACTTGTTCGTTTGCATCACCGGCATATTTTATAATTTGTTCTGCAATATCTCCAGATAATACTTCTCCGTTAATTGATGATACGCCCAAAGCACTGAATTTTTCCTTATGCTTTTCTATAAAAGCGTTCATCTGTTCTTTAGCGGAACTAAGCAACTCTTCTCTCAGCGCAGGCAAATTCGCCGGAGGAGTACGGAAAGTTGTATAATCCTCAAAACTTTCAGCAACATAAATCAAGTCAAGATCTGCTGAAAATTTCCCTGCAATACACGCAGCAGAACTGACGATCGTTTCGGTATTATCTGAAAAATCTATGGGGGTTACAATGCGTTTGATATCTTCCATGAGCGCTCCTTGTCTTTAGGGTTTAAGACTGATTTTAATGATTGACGCTTTTTATAAGATCTGCGCACACTATACATAATTTGAGGATAGGAATCTATATCAGATATAAAAAATATTATGCAATTTGGATTAAATAACACCCCTTGGCTAAATGCCCACAACATATTGGGGTCGTGTCAGGCTGAGGCCATATTTCAAGCTCTTGATAATCTTTTTATTCTTTGTTATA
Source organism: uncultured Desulfobacter sp. (assembly GCF_963675255.1). GTDB lineage: Bacteria > Desulfobacterota > Desulfobacteria > Desulfobacterales > Desulfobacteraceae > Desulfobacter. The sequence continues at coordinate 4,672,253 of NZ_OY775937.1, read as the reverse complement.
TCTTGCTTGGAAAAAATGACAATATCTGTCGCCTGGTATCATTGTTTGAGCGACACATCTTATCTGACATTATTTCGGAGAATTCCATGCACCGTGAAAATTATATGAATGCCCTTCGGGAAGATATCGTGGATACCGTAACCAAGCACCTGACACCAGTGGCCCAGCGGTACGGATACAGCGAGATGCCTCTTGAAACCAATATCAAATGGCGTCCCATGGTGCTGGTCATCGGCAATTATTCATCCGGTAAATCCTCCCTGATCAATGAATTTCTGGGTGCAAAGGTTCAGGCTACAGGCCAGGCCCCCACAGATGATTCATTTACCGTACTGACCTATGATGATTCCGTGCCGGAAACAGAAGGAATTCAGGTGGTGGAACATCGAGACGGCAAGGCCCTGCTCAATGATCCTGAATTTCCTTTTTCAAACCTTCGCAAACACGGCCAGCGTTTTGCAGCCCATTTTCAACTGAAGAAAATCAACTCTCCTTTTTTGAAAGATCTGGCCATCATTGATACCCCAGGCATGCTTGACAGCATTACCGAGCGGGACCGGGGATATGATTATCAGGAGGTTCTCGGCGATCTGGCCCAAAAGGCCGGGCTGGTGCTGGTTCTGTTTGACGCCCACAAGGCCGGAACCGTGCGGGAGGCATATAAAAGCATTCGGGATACCCTGACCGCCCATACCTCTGAAGACCGGATCATCTTTGTGCTCAACCGTATTGATGAATGCACCTCTTTTAATGATCTGCTGCGGGTTTACGGAACCCTGTGTTGGAATCTGTCCCAGATTACCGGACGAAAAGATATCCCCATGATCCGGATGACCTATTCGTCCAATGCAGCCACCATCAACAAGGATTTAGCACCTCAGACCTCGTTTCTCCCCCTTCTTGAAAATCAACGAGAGGATTTGAAACAGACTATTTTACAGACTCCCCGCCGCAGGCTGGATCACCTGGCTAGCTATGTGGAGATTCACGGAGAGCGTCTGGCCCATTATATTGAAGCGCTTCTGGCCTTTGGTCTGGAATTCAGAAGTTTCCGCATAAAAAAACTGTTTACCGGGTTTTTGATCAGCCTTTTTGGCGGAAGTTTGATTGCCTTTCTCATGATGTTTTTCGCTGGAATGGTCGCTCCCACTAACCTGTTGTCTGTGGGCGGTATCGGTGCGGGTATTATCATGATTTTATGGCTGGCTTTTTTTCAGAAAAAGCTGGAACATAAATTTCACAACATCCGGCTGGAAAATCTTGATACCCTCACCCCCGTTAAAGATCAGACCCGCAAAGACAGTTGGAGCGCTATCCGGGATTCGGTGTATGAGCATCTGAAAAAAAACAAAGCAAACTATTCCCTTTATGAACTCAAACTGGATTTGTTTGATGTTCAGCAGGTTAATGATAACGCCACCCATGATATTCGGGAGGCATTGAGCGAGTTTCGTGTGATGTCTGAGGATGATTTGAAAAAATGGGAAAAAGACAGTGTGGCCCGTGAAATTTATAAAAAGGAGAAAGAGGAAATGGCCGATGCCGAGAATCTGAAAGCCGGCGTACGGCATATGTATTAGCAAACCATCATGCTAAACTATAGGGGCTCGGGAAAAATAAATTCTACACTTTGCTTGCCTTTTTATCCGTATTTTTCGTTGCGACTTAGGGCACATATTTTAATATGCTCCCTAAGCCGCGCCTTAAATACGAATAAATATTCGGCGCAAAATTTGTAGCATTATTTTTTTTTCGAGCCCCTATACATGAGACAAAGAGAAGCAAAGATGAAAAATTTCCTTGCTCCGGAAGAATTGGCCCCAACCCTGGTATTCTGGGGAACAAACAAAGCACATAAATCAATTTTACAGCTTCTTTTGCTTGGCTTTCTGGCAGGGGCCTATATCGGTTTTGCTGCTCACCTGGCAACTGTCGTTGGAACCGGTGCATTTGGTTGGATTGGTTTAAAAAAGTTTTTTATTGGTGCAGTCTTCAGCGTTGGACTGATGCTGGTGGTCATCCCAGGCTCAGAGCTTTGGACAGGTAACACCATGATGACCATGGCCCTGCTCGACAGAAAAATTACCTTGATCCAGATGGTGCGTAACTGGTTCTGGGTCTATCTTGGTAATTTGCTGGGATCTGTCTTTCTCGCCTGGATGATCGTTTCTCAAACCGGCCTCATGGATGGTGTCTTTGGTGCCACCGCCTTGCAGATAGCAACGGCAAAAGTAACCACAGAGGTTGCCGGCAGTAGCCATAACCTCGCCTACTTTTTCCGTGCTGTCGGTTGTAACTGGCTTGTCTGCCTGGCTGTATTGCTGGCCATTTCCGCCCAGGAAATCAGCGGTAAGGTCCTGGGGATTTTTTTCCCAATCATGGCCTTTGTGGCAGCGGGTTTTGAACACGCCATCGCCAATATGTATTTCATCCCCGCTGGAATTTTTGCCAAGCAGTTGCAATCCGCTGTCACAGTCTCAGCCATTGACGCTGCATTACTGACCAGGCTTAACTGGTCCAGCATGTGGTATAGCAACCTAATTGCCGTCACTACAGGAAATTTTATCGGCGGTGGAATTTTCGTTGGTGTTGTTTATTGGCTGGTGTACCTTCGTAAAGAAAATACCGGATAGTTCAAACGTCGTAAGTTTTTTTCCTATATAGCCCTCTATCTGTTCACCTACAAACCACTCAGTCATCAACGGACATGAAAATCAGTCTTCTGCGGATTGTTTTATCTCCATTTTTTACATAGTTTCCATCCAACGAATGTCGTTCACTTATTTTTGAGATATTTGGTTTTCTCTGGGCGTAAGAAAATGGGGGGACATCGGGAAAGGGTTCCCGAATTCTATACAATCAATCTATGAAGGAGGAGGAAGGCAGATGTTTAAGGGTATGCCGAAGATATTTTGGGCAGGAACGGCGTTGATGTATGGGTGGATTTTCATTTTCATGATTTTGGAAATGACAATCCCTGGCTTCCCCCTGAAAAAATTCATGGGAGTGCCGGCCTGCTACATCTACAATTGGATTGTCGGCCTTTGGCTGATGAACATCATAATTTCTTTTCTCTACTTTAGGTTTGAGGAAAAAAGAGAAGAGAGAATAGAGGCCAGAAAAAACCGCAAAACACAGGATGCCCCTACGGGTGCCGATGTTGTTTAAGAAAACTGATTGTCAGCCACATATAAGGAGGCAGTAAATGGGTGTTAATCCAATCGTTATTTTAGGTTCCGTACTCTATTTTGCAGTGATATTTTATATCGGATGGTATTCCCGCAAGGCGTCCATGGATTCGGCCGATTTCTATGTGGCCGGACGAAAAGTCGGCCCCATCGTCAATGGGTCGGCCCTGGCCGCTACATATTTTAGCCCGGCCAGTTTTTTGGGGTTGCCGGCCTTCATTTTTATTTTGGGCTACCCTTTCTGGTGGGCGCTGGTCGGCATCATCGGCGGTATGCCCATTGCGACTCTGCTGACAGCAGCGCCCCTGCGTAAGTATGCCCCGACATCGTTTACGGACTACTATGCAGACCGCTATGATACAAAATGGCTTCGTCTGGTAGCGGGTATTCCCACACTCATCGGCGGCCTGGCATATGTCATCCTGTCCATTGTAGGTACGGCCTTATTTTTGCTGGCCATCCTGCAAATCCCCTTCAATGTATCCGTCATCCTCGCATCCGTTGTCGTTTTCGCATATATCTATTTCGGCGGGATGGTCGCCACCACCATTTCAACGGCCTTCCAGGGATTTGCCATGACCGTTGCCTCGGTATTGGCCGCCGGATATGTAATTTTCAACTTCGGCGGACTGAACGGTCTGACCGATGCGGTGCTGGCTAACAGCGGTAATTTCTTTAATATGCCTTATGTCTCCGAAACAGCATCCCACCCCCTTATGGCCACTTGGACCGGCGTGGTGGGCTTCTTCTTCGTGTGGCATTTCGGTTTTTCCGCTATGCCTTACACCGTGGTTCGTTTTTTCACCACCCAGGATATCAAGGCCGCACGACGCAGCGTCTTCTGGGCCGTAACCATCGGCGGCGCCATGTACGGCGGGCTGGTTATTATCGGCACCGGTGCAAGGGTGTTGATCGAAACCCTTCATCCGCTTATGCAGACCGAAGGCATCACCAGCGCCATGGGGGTACTGAAACATATGAAGACCGCATACGGCGTTGCCGGGGCATCCGTCACCGATTATTCAATGATCGCTGCTGTTGAGGGTTTGAAAAGCCCCTTTCTCCTTTCCGTACTGGCGGCAGGTGGTCTGGCCATCGCCATGGCCACAGCCTCAGGCTGGACCATGGTTCTTAACGTTTTGCTGGGAAGGGATCTGATTGGAAAAGTTTTCGGCAGCAGCTGGCCCGTGGATAAACCTGTGCAGGCCACACGCGTTATGACCATACTGATCGTTTTTGTTTGTATGCTCTTCGCCTTTAAACCGCCGGCACTGGTTCTGGATATCTCCGGGGCGGCATTTATCGTTATCCTCTGCTCGGTCGGTCCTCCGTTGATTTTAGGCATCTGGTGGACCCGAGCCACCACGACGGCTGCCATCACCAACATCTTGGTAATGACAACGCTTTCATGTGGATCATGGATGTACGCAAAATACAAACTGGGAAGCTATCACTGGTTTTTTCTGAGTGACCCTGCCAATAAAATCAGCACACCGCACCAATTCTACTGGGTATTCATCGGATTTATTTTCTTTATCGTTGTCAGCCTGATGACAAAACCGTGTAAAGATGATGTGATTCAGAAATACTCACTGGATATAAGACCGGAACAATAACCGGCACACGCCACCCCGGCGCCATGCACCGAGGGTGGCTTTTTATCCGCAAACATTAAGAGTTTATCAGGCAGAAAATCATGACAACGCAAGAAGAACGCAACGAACGATTGCAGAATTGGGAAAAAAATAAACGCAGATGGTACAATATCTATCTGTTCATTGGGATCGGTATCAATTTCATTCTGTATTTTATTAAACCATATGGGTTTGACCCGAGCGGAAGTATTTTCTGGGGCTCGTTCTTCGGGTTGGGCATTCCACTGGCGACCATGTTCGGTCTATCCTATCTTCACCAAAAATTGTTGGGGTTATAAAAATTGATAAAATATCTTGGAATGTTTTTGGGCATCTGGCTCGCGTTTGTATGCGCCGTGCCTGCGCCGTACTGTTTTGGTGACGTGCTGTTCGTCCACGATTACCAGAGCGATGAATACCTTTTGGGTAAACAGGAATCCGAACTTCGGGTAGGATACACCCCCCGGGCCATGCTGGTGGATAAACAGACTCGCTACACCGGAAGCTGGATGAAGCGGTTTTTCGGTGAGGTCAAGGAGCAACGGGATACCACCCACTTTCTGTTGGAGAAGCGCCAAATCCGAGAAATTGACTGGTATAAAAGCAAAATTTTAACCCTGCCGTTTGAGAACATTAACCATGCACGAATGCTTCAGGCCAATAACTCCATGGCGGAAGGGGTTTCGGAGATTCTCAACGCCCGCTACGAGATTGCAGATCCGGTGCTTACCATTACAGTGGCGCCTGAAACAAAAACGGTGGGCGGATATCCGTGTCGATACATCGAAGCAGACCTGCGGCTGGAGACCCGGGATCTTAAAAAGAGCGCGGCCAGTATTACCTTGATCCGTCAGGATTTGTGGGTTTCGGAGGCTGTGCCCGGCGCTGATCAATATGATGATTTTCACCGGCAACTGGCCGAAACCCTTGGGCTTGAAGCCGAGCGGCTGGGGCAATTGAACTTCCTGCTTCGGTATTGGCAGGGACCGCTGGATTCCATCCGGGAATCTCTTATTCAGATCAAAGGGTATCCAGTTCAAAACGACTTTTCCGTCGAAGCCCAATATGTCAAAAATACCGACAGCCCAACCCCTGCAGTTATTTCAAAAAGGATCAAACAAGAACGCATGACGCTGAGTCAGGCCAAGGTTATAGAAACTTTGGATGAAAGCCGATTCGCGGCCGTCGGCCCGTTCAGCGAAGTGACTCTTCAGTGAGTGAATTTTTGCAGACTTTTAAGATGAAGAGGTATAATTCTAAGGAATGGATCTTAAATAACTTGTTAATTTTGTTATCTCCAGGAGCGCGGGCGGGACGCCCGCGTTCCCTTCGTTTTATTCCTTAGTGCGCTCGGGAGGAAATAATCTATCAACAAGAGATCGCTTTTCAACAGGTTTATTCATAAGTACATTTAAATTGTTTCTGGCAGTGTGATTTCTGTCCCATAATGCAATTGCTTTTTTATAATTCTTTTTTGCTTCCTGTAGTTCTCCCCGGTACCTGTTGATTACACCTAAATTTGCATATGTTACAGACAATCTTCTTGTTGTTTCAACTTGAGCAATGATAAGATCATTTACACGTTTTTCTATGACATCATCAAGATTCACTTGCTCCAGGGCCGGGTCATCTGGAAAAAAAGTAGGCCTGATTTTTTCATCTATTTCTTCGGGAGACAAAGGTCCTATTACAGATAACCAGTTTTCATAAATTTGAATGGCTTCTTGGGTATATTTCAGGGCTGGTGAAAGTGCCTCAATGATTTCATTTCTGTCAATTTTTTCCCCTGCAAGTAACCTAGTTTCCAATTTTACAAGGTAAATACTTGCTTTGTTGTTTAAAATAACACCGATTTCATAAGATTTTTCATAGCCAGGCGTTTTAAGGTAGATTGTTTCCATAGCATTGAGAATGCTCATGGCTTCACCATATTGGTCACTTTCAAGCCCCTTTTCGTACATTCGTAATAACTGCCTGGCTTGAGTTACACGCGGATCTTCTGAGTTGTTAATTTTTCCGTAATGCCAGACTGCATAGCACAGCATAATTAACACAACGGCAAGGGTGCCGAACAATACTTTAACAATACCTGTCTGGTTTTTTATAAAAACATATGGTTTCAAAGGCAATATCCGCTCATAAAGAATGAAACGTCTCTACTGCGCTTTGCAGTAGAGACGAAAGAAAGTTTACATACTCAATTTACTTCACGCCATGAACTGCTTTTGCAAGATGCTGTTGGACTTCAATGGGTGGCGGGTCAGTCACCAAAGAAACAACAACATTTACAACCACTGCAAGAGGGCCTGCAAACCAAGCATAATACCATGGATTCATCCAGTAACCCATAAAATCTTTACCAGGCAAACTCACACCGTACTTGCCTGCAACAAAATAGATAATAACTACAAGTGAAACTACTGAACCGGTTGTCAAACAGGCAATTCCACCAGCTCTATTCGCACGACTCCACCAGATTCCGACCAGGAAAAGCGGGAATATTGTACACCCTGCAAGTGAGAACGCTACAGCTACAAGCTGCGCAATCAGACCGAGTTTTAACAGGGCGATAGCTGCTACGATTACGGCCATAGCAGTCGTGCCGATTTTTACCATGCGCATCTGCTGTTCACCTGTTGCATTTGGCCTGAATACTGAAAAATAAATATCATGGGAGAATGCTGATGCACCAGCAACAAGCAATCCTGATACAGTTGAAAATGCTGCCGCCACAGCACCGGCAGCAAGGAAGCCGACGATAAGCGGATGAACCGAACCAAGCTGTGCTGTATAAACAACGATGGCGTCTTTTGCCAATGCCCCGACTTCAGGATTGGAAGAAAGAATTTTGCCAAATGCTGAATAAAGAGGCGCTGTCCAATAAAGGATACATATGAAAAACAGTCCCCAGGTTACAGACCAGCGGGCATCACTTGGTTTTGGCACAACATAAAATTTTTGAATAACATGGGGAAGTCCGGCAGTACCGATCATCAGTGCAAAACAGGTTGCCATCCATTGGAAAAAGTCTTTGCCTGTTGCCGGATCCCAGGGCATTGCAAATTCGGGGCTTGGCACCGTTGCCATTGAATGTCCCAGGGAACTGATAAAAGGTGTCGCCGTGCCGGCTACAATATCAGAAACAACCTGACCATAGCCGATCTGCGGGAGAAGCCAGAAATAATCAAACTTGAATGTCAGTATATGTGCCGGAATCAGAAAAGCAATAATCAGAATTACATACTGAATCTGTTGATTTTTTGTTACACCCAGCATGCCTGAAATCAAGGTATAGGTAAGAACAACCGAGGCACCGATAATAACGGACCAGGAGTACTCCAGACCTAAAATCCATTTAAACATGATACCAATGCCGCCAAACTGACCAACGCAGTAGCTAATTGAAATACATATTGCGATGATCGCAGTGGCAACCCGCATTCCACTGGAGTAATACCGATCGCCGATAAAATCCGTGGCTGTGAATTTTCCAAACCGTCTTACCTGCGCTGCCATGATAACAAGAAGCAGTACATAGCCGCCTGTCCAGCCAACAACATAGGACAACCCATGGTACCCACTTCCGTACATAATCGCAGCCATTCCTAAAAAGGATGCCGCGCTCATCCAGTTTGAGGCAATCGCCATTCCGGAACCAAAAGCCGAAATCGAGCGGCCGGCAGCATAATAATCACTTGTTCCTTCTGCTTTGTTCAAAAATCCGATTGCAAGAAAAAGCATGATCATGGCAATCAGGATCAAGGCCGGGATCAATTTAAACCCGCCTTCCAAACTTGCGCCGCTAGCGGCAAAAACAGGTTGGGTCAACATGAATACAAGCAAGAATACAGTTAAAAACAATGATTTTATTTTCAAAATATTCATATTATTAATTCTCCTTATTATTTTATTCATCGTCACTTTCCATCCCATGTTTTTTCATAACACCATCAATGACATAGCAGTACACTAAGCATATCAGGTTAAAGAGCACCAGGAGAAAAATAGCAGAGTAAAAATAATGAAAAGGAAAACCAAATATTTTGGAGTCCGTTAAAAATGATTGGTAATGGATCAGGTATTTATCCATTATGCCGGGAATCTCAGGGGCTGTAACACTAAGCATTTTGTCAGCCATTGGAGCCAGCGCAAAAGGTATTGCACCTTTTAGCACGATATCCTGATCAAGGCCAAGCAGGTTGGCAATTGAAGTTACATCAACACTTTTATCGGTTGCAGCCTGGGCTGCAGCCATTGTTAATGCTTCTTGCTGATCATAGGGCGTTGCAGCATAAACAGCCGCAGTAAAGGCCTCTTTTAAAGCATCATTTTTTTGCAATGCGATAGATTTGGCGATAAGCCCCAAGTAAACTTTGGCAATGCTGATATTGTCCTGGCTTGTGGCTGTACCGGCTGTTAATTTGGGGTATACCTGCTCATAAACCGTATACCCTGTTTCCGGTGTCGGTTTTTCAATCACCTTTAACAGGATATGAAAACCGAACACCGCCAGAGCCCAAATGACTACAGCGATAACAATGATACTGACGTTTTCTTTGAGAAAAGCGGTACTAGGTTTAAAGAAATTAATCTGGTAATCACGACTACTGCTAATTGAACTTTCCATTTCCCCTCCTTCATGCTTTTTGGTTTAGACTCTCGTACTATGTTTATTTGTTGAACAATATTTATACCCACCAAATTTCGGTGGAATAATTGTTTTACTATAAAGCAGAGAAAATCTTACGTTTACATTAAGGCCAGGTATCAAAAACCATTGATATACCGCAACTCAGACAACTTGAGTCTGCTATATTCGGTTACTTCGTTTACGCAACCTGTAAATCAATAGATATAATAAAGTCAATTTATGTCTTGTTAAGAAAGTACACTATTTACTCTTACTACTGTCATAACAGAAAATTAATTTGAATGTCAAAAACAAAAATTTTATTTTTTTTGATCGTTCACTATTTGACTAAAGTTTTTTGATTGTTGTTTTTTTGTTAACTTATTATAGTTTCGTGTATCTTATTGAAATTAAATATTATTAACTTTTATATGGGTTTTTTATGCACCGGAAAAATAAAATGGGGGTCTGCTGTTAGAATGCCAAAATGTTTAAAAAATAAATTCATTTCTGCTACAATATTACGTTATAGCCGTTTAAAAATTTGACAAAAAGCAGGAATTTTCAGTATTTGACTAATCCCATTTTCGCATGCGATAACCTAAGAGCCTGTTTGGTAATTAGGGGATCGAAGCGAAATATCGTGAAAATGAGAACCAAATTTCATAAGTTTTCTGTTAATAGCTGGACTATTGACATAAAATTGGGGGGAATTGGGGACATTTTCATGAGATTGCAGCCGATCCATCAATTACCAAGCTGGCTTTTAGGCCTGTGGTCGAAATATATAAAGCCCGCCGATGCAATGCATCGGCGGGCTTGTAACATGGCTGCCGTGGACCGGTTAGCAGTATGTTTTTTTAGAAGATGCCAGGTATCCCAGGAAGCTGACCCACCAGTCCAAGGGCGATGGTACAGACGAGGAACATGATGCCCGGGATGATAAGTTTTTCATTCCAGGTGAGTTTCTGGGCCCGTTTGGTATCGCCGATGAGTCCCAGGTTGTCTAGGAGCATGGCAAGAGACCAGCCGAACACCGGATTTACAAACGCGCAGGCGAAAATGCAGGTTCCGGCGCTCTGGGAATCCTTATGGTTGGTGACCATCTGCATCCCCGCTTCAAGGAGCGGCAGGAATACGCCAACAATAAGTGCCACACGCAGAACAGGTTGCCACATGGCAAGGTCCATGGGATAGCCGAGTATACCGGTCACCACGCATAAAATGCCGGTGAGAACCGCACCGCCGGGAATGGGGCGCTTGGCAATGGCTGCGGGAATCATGTATGTCCCCCAGGAGGAGGCGATATTGCCGCCGCCAAGGCAGGAACCAATGGCCTGGCGAACAGATGCTACCATCATGGTATCGTCCACGTCCATGAGAACGTTTTTGGCCTCTTTCGGGTAGTTGAGTTCCTGGAATACCCGGTGTCCAAGGTAATCCGGCGACCACATGGCAACGGCCAGAATGGCGAACGGAACAACAGCGATGAATTGCTGGACGCCGGGAAGTCCCATTTTCCACCCTGTATCCGTACCCCACCACCACATGGGATCAAAAGGGGGAAGCCCCGGCGGGGTGGAAAAGGTAAAATCAGCGCCCATTGAGAATGCAATGATGCCTGCGATGGCGGAACAAAGCGGGATGGCCAGCCAGCGTTTCTGAACACGCGCCAGGTAGGCATAGACAAGCACGGTTACGGCGATGACCGCAAAGGAAACCGAGGCGACGCCACCATCTGCCGCCCATTTTTCAAGCCTGCCGAGCTGTCCAATAAGTCCAACTGCACCTAGGTAGAGCAAAAGCCCTCCCCGGACTCCGACTCCGGTTATATTCATCAGCTTGGAACCGCCCTTTGTAACGGCGAGAATAAAGCCGAATAAGCCTATCAGGAGACCCAGGGCCAGCGGATGCCCGCCGGCCGAGGCGGCAATCGGGATAAGAGGAATCATCGGGCCGTGGGTGCCCGCAAGGTTTGTATTCGGATTAAGGAATGCCGAAAAAAGCAAGACAAAGATAGCTCCTGCGATCAGCATCTCTAACCGAACATTCTGTGCAATGAAGTCGCCGCTTGTAAGATTAAGATGCGCGTAGACATCGCAATTCGCAAAGGCGGCTACCATGGCGGTTACCATCACAACCTTTCCGATGGTGGCGGCAATGGCCGGCACAAAGTCCTCGATTTCGATGCTGTAATCCCGGAAGGGTAAGTTGATCCCCCAGCGACGGAATTTCATAATAGTTAGTTCATGGTCAAGATACTCAGCTCGAGTCCTAAACTCACTTGCTTTTTTACGTTGTTCCCCATACGACTTTTCACTATTCTCTACCATCTCTAATCTCCTTCTCCTTTCCTTCTCCTACCGATCTTTCGTTGGATCGCCGCATGCACCTTTCGGTGTGCTTAGGTAATAATAAAATCCCCGGTTAGAAAAAAGGCCGGTTAGAAACAAGGCCCTTATCCGGTTCGAGCAAGGCCCATTGCCTGAACGATATCCGAATTGAGACTCTCTACCTTTTTCCCTTAATGAAAGCAAGAACTATTTATTAGAATTTGCTTTTTTATCTGGGACAGGGCCTTGGTGCTTGGTTTTAACTTGGCCCAATATTAATCATTTCATAAAATGATAGATGAAATATGTTAAAATATCGATAGGTTGAAAGTGATTGGTTACGCTTCATGCGTGCCAAGGCTCAAGCTGCCTGCTTGACCCGGTTGGGCATTTATAGTACACATTTTTTCGTTTGACCGGCAGCAGGGGAAATCAGCTTTCGGTTGCAGTAATAATCTTTCGGAGCTTTCATGTTTTCCCAAATTTTTTCTATTTTTTTTAACGTTATCACCCCGGTATTTGCCCTGATATTGACGGCCTATTTTTTTGGGAACAGACTTGGTATTCAAAGTCGTTCCCTTTCCCGTACAGCCTATTATCTGTTTATTCCGGCCTTTGTTTTTAATGTGCTCAGTGAAGTCAAGATAGCTGCAGCCGAGGCATTCAGAATGATGGCCGGTATTGGACTGGTTTATTTGATCACGGGAATCCTTGGCTGGATCCTGGCAAGGGGTATGGGGCGCAGCAAAGAGATGGCCACAGCCTTCTTGATGACCTGTATTTTTGGAAATGTGGGCAATTATGGCCTGGCCCTGATAAAGTTTTATCTAGGTCCTGGCGCCATGGAAAGCGCCACCATTTACATGGTAACGGCCAACACTTTTTCTTTTTTTTGTTGTGTTATAGCCGCCGGCTGGTTAAAAGGCGGCAGCGCAGGCGCATTAAAGGATCTGATTAAAACTCCGGGAATTACGATTCTGCCGTTGGCCCTGGTCTTTCCCGTAGCAGGTATTGCACCGCCTATCATGATTCAGCGTATCTCAGGGTTACTCGGAGACGCCATGATTCCTGTGCTGCTGTTGGCTTTAGGACTGCAATTCAAAGAGGCTGGAAAATTATACTTCGGCAAAGACGTCTTTCTGGCAAGCCTGATTCGCCTGATCGCAGGGCCTGCTATTGCCTTTGCCATGATCCCACTGGTGGGTATCTCCGGCATTGAAGCCTCTGCCGGTATTCTCCAGGCAGCCATGCCGTCGGCCGTACTTACGGGCATCATTGCCATGGAAAATGATGTAGCGCCCGGCTTTGTTACTTCCGTGATTTGTGTTTCCACTTTGCTCAGTCTTGTCACGTTGACTGTGGTTATGTCTTTGCTTTAAGCTCATGTTCAAATTTTATGTCTTTTTATCTGATCTTTACTGGACACGCCGGTAGCCATAGTTATTATTTTGCTTATATTTTGACTTTTATATAAATTTATTTATAAAGCTGATTTTATGATATCTGAAAAATTGATCCAGGAGTTTAAAGAAATCTGCGGCCCGCAATTTGTCAGTAACGACAAGACCGACCGTATTCTGTATAGCTATGATGCCACGCGTAAACAATTTCTTCCGGATGTCGTGGTGCATCCGGGCGATGCCCAGGCCGTATCCCGGATCATGACACTTGCCCACCATCACCATATACCGGTTTATCCCAGGGGGGCGGGCACCGGGTTCACCGGAGGCGCTCTGCCTGTTTGCGGGGGAATGGTTATGGGAATGAGCCGGATGAACCGGATTCTGGATATTGATCAGGAAAACCTTGTGGCCGTGGTGGAACCCGGTGTGGTGACCGGGGATTTTCAAAAAGCCGTGGAGGCGCTGGGTCTGTTTTATCCCCCGGATCCGGCCTCCCTGAAAGTTTCCAGCCTGGGGGGAAACGTGGCTGAATGCGCAGGCGGCCCCCGGTGTGTCAAGTACGGGGTGACCAAGGACTATGTCATCGGCCTGGAGGTGGTGACGCCCACAGGCGATCGGATTGAAACCGGTGGCACCACCATGAAGGGGGTGGTGGGCTACGATTTGACCAAGCTCTTTTGCGGGTCGGAAGGCACTCTGGCTGTTATCACCAAGATCATTCTCAAGTTGCTTCCCAAGCCCCAGGCCAAGAAAACCATGCTGGTGGTGTTTGATGCCATTGACGGTGCTGCCAAGGCCGTATCCGCCATTATCCGTGAGAAGATCATTCCCGCCACCCTGGAATTCATGGACGGCCGGACCCTGGATTGCCTCAGGCAGACCGCCGGGCTGTCCATGCCGGAAGGCGCGGGTGCCGCGCTGATCATAGAGGTGGACGGAGACAGGGAGTTTTTAGACAAGCAGGCCCAAAGGATCCTTACTGTGATCGAATCCCTGGGCGTTTTGGAGAACCGGGTGGCCAATACGTTTGAAGAAAGCGAAGAAATCTGGAAGATCCGCAGGGCGATCTCCCCCTCATTGAAAAAGCTTGGACTGGAGAAGTTCAATGAAGATATCTGTGTGCCCAGGTCCAGGCTGCCGGAAATGATCCGCCGGATCGAAAAGATTTCCGACCAATACAATCTGCCCATCGTGAACTTCGGGCATGCCGGCGACGGAAATATTCATGTCAACATCATGGCGGACAAATCCGATGCCGAACAAATGGCCGATGCCGAACATGCCATTGAGGCACTGTTCCGGGCCACACTGGAGTTGGGCGGAACCATGAGCGGAGAACACGGCGTTGGCATTATGAAGGCCCCCTACCTTTCTCTTGAGCTGTCAAGCGAGTCTATCCTTTATATGAAAATGCTTAAAAAAGCCCTGGATCCACATAATATTCTTAATCCGGGCAAGATTTTTCCAGACGATGCCTGCCGAATTCCCGGAGAGGTGAAATGAAGGATCTGGAACACTACCGGGAGTGGAGCCAGGCTTGTGTCAAGTGTGGTGCCTGCCGGGCCACATGCCCGGTGTTCAAGGCTGAGAACCAGGAAGGCGGTGTGGCCCGGGGAAAAATTGCCCTTGCCCAGGCCATGATGGACGGGCAAGTCTTTACCGAAGACAGGTTGGTTCATGATTTGTCCCAGTGTCTGCTGTGCGGCAGTTGCACGAATTTGTGCCCCAACCAGGTGCCCACCCCGGATATCGTGGCGGCGGCCCGCATGAAAGTAGCTCAGGAAAAGGGTTTATCCGGATTTGGAAGAGGTGTGGCGACCTTGCTGACGCATAAAAAGGCCATGGATTGGATGAGTAAAAGCGGCGAATTGGCCTCCCGGCTCTTGTGTCGGCAGATTCCTGAAACAAGCGGCTTAAAACTGCGGTTTCCGGTGCCGGGCATCCCTAAAGAACGTACCTTTCCAAAGCCGTCATTCACACCCTTTTTGAAGCGGGATATCCGGCAGACGGTCTCGCGTTCAACACGTCCCAGGGTGCTTTTTTTTACTGGCTGCGGTATCAATTACCTGTATCCTGAAATCGGTGAGTGCCTGGTTCGTATTCTCAATTTCATGGGGGTCCATGTGACCCTCACCGATGAACAGGGCTGTTGCGGGCTTCCCGCTCTGTCCGCCGGTGCGGAAGATGCGGTGGAAACCCTTGCCAAAAGAAATTTAAAGGCCCTGAAGCTGCACGCTTTTGACTATGTACTTACAGCCTGCGCTTCCTGCTACGGTACTCTGGCCGGGATTTACCCTACGCTAGGTGTCGACTATCAGCCCTTTGCTGCAAAGACCCGGGACGTTATGGATTTTTTGATGGATATGGACCTGGCAGGCAGGCTGGCATCTCTTCCCCGATCAGAGGAACGGATTAAGGTTACCTACCACGACCCCTGCCATTTGAGAAATCACGGCGTGACCCGGGCCCCCAGGCAACTGCTCGCCGTGTTGCCCCAGGTCGACTATGTTGAGATGACCGATGCGGCGACCTGTTGCGGTCTGGGGGGGACCTTTTCCGTACACCATTATGAAACCAGTCAAAAGATCGGCAGCCAAAAGGCGAAGTATGTTGCCCAAAGCGGGGCCGAAATTGTGGCAACGGCCTGTCCCGGATGCATAATTCAGCTCCAGGACAGCCTTAACCGTGAAAATATTCCGGCCAGGGCAGCCCACCTTCTCGAACTGGTCTGCCAGGCACTGCCCGTCAAATAAGCTTATTTGCCGATACGTTCAAGGGCGGCTTCGAAGACCGGGGCCGCGGGTTTACCATCTGTGGTGGTCACGTTTTTAAGCCAGTCCCGGTAGGTGTCGGGATGTTCTTTGAGCCAGATCAGGCCCGCATCCCGGGGGGAAAGGCCTTTTTGAGTGTGCATAGAGGTCATAATTTGGTTGATCATGGCGATGGGAAAGGTGTAGTTTTTCAGGAAAGTTGCCACATTGGGCATATCTTTCTCAAAGCCTTTGCGGGTGTTGGTCCAGACCGTGGCGGTCCCGTTGTTTCCGCCAAAGGTTTCCGAGGTGCTGCCGGTTAGATAGGTCATGTCAATCCGTTCGTTCATGCTGTGGGGCGCCCATCCCAGGAAGACAATGGGTTTGTTTTGCTGAACAAATGACTGAACTTCGGCCAGCATGGCCATTTCGCTGGAGGCGACCAGCTTAAATTTACCCAGGCCGAACATATTTTTGTCGATCATGCTCTGGATGACCTGGTTGCCGTCGTTGCCGGCTTCAATGCCATATATCTTCCAGTCAAGCGCATCGCCGAATCTTACAATATCCTTGAAGTCTTTAAGCCCTTGGGCCACGCAGAAGGAGGGAACGGCCAGGGTGTATTTGGCGCCGGGCATATTGGCCGTATACTGAATCACGCTGCCATTTTTAAAATACTTGCTCGCAATGTTGGCCATGGTCGGCATCCAGTTGCCCAGGAAAAAATCCACATCCCCTTTGGATAAGGCCATGTAGGTGATGGGTACTGACATGGTCAGGTTCCTTGCGTCATATCCGATGCTCTCGAGAATGGCCACTGCCAGCTCGGTTTTAATAGTCACTCCGGTCCAGCCCACGCTCCCGATTTTTATTTTGGGCGGCTTGTCGGCAAATGCTGTTCCCCAGGTAAAAATTGCTGCGATGAATACGGTGATTATGATTCGGTTTGTCTTGCGTAACATAGAATCTCCTTATATTTATTTTTAAAACGATGGGCCGGGCTGATGATAGGGCCCGGCCCATGGTGGCTACCTTTTCGCGGCGCTTACCGCACCGGCGCCGTGCTTGTAATAGTCGGCAAATTCCGGCTTCAGCAACGTGTTGCCAAGGATCAGGTCTGCGGCTTTTTCAGCGATCATCATGACCGGTGAGTAGATATTGCCGTTGGTAATATAGGGCATGACAGAGGCATCTACGGCATAAAGGCCTTCGGTGCCGTGAACTTGCATGGTATCCGGGTCGACAACCGACATCTTGTCTTTGCCCATTTTACAGGTGCATGAGGGATGAAGTGCGGTTTCGCCGTCGGCGGCCACCCAGTCAAGAATCTGTTTATCGGTCTGCACTGAAGGTCCTGGCGACAGTTCTCCTTTGTTAAAGGCCTCAAACGCCGGTTGGTTCATGATTTGACGGGCGATCCTTACGGCCTCCACCCATTCTTTGCGGTCCTGTTCTGTTGACAGATAGTTGAACCGCATAGACGGGTGCTGGAACGGATCCTTTGACTTGATTTTGATCTCTCCTCTGGCATCAGAATACATGGGACCGATATGAACCTGATATCCATGGTCCGTGCTGGGGGATGAGCCGTCGTAACGGATGGCTACGGGCAGGAAATGGAACTGGATATTGGGGTAGGGCACTGTTTCGTTGCTGCGGATAAATCCGCCGGCTTCAAAATGGTTGGAGGCCGCGGCTCCTTTTTTGTGGAAAAGCCACTGGTAACCAATCCGGGGCTTATTGTACCATTTTAGGGCAGGGGCCATTGATACGGGTTCTTTGCATCCATACTGAACGTACACTTCCAGATGATCCTGGAGATTTTGGCCCACGCCCGGCAGATCCTGAACCACGGGGATGTTCAGATCCTTGAGCAGGCCGGCGTCTGCAATGCCGGAAAGTTGAAACAGCTGGGGGGTGTTAATGGCCCCACCGCAGCAAATGATATGGCGGGCATATGCGGTTTCGCTTCGATTTTTTCCCCGTGAAAAGGTCACGCCTTCGGCGCGTTTACCTTTGAACAGGATACGGGTGGCCATGGCCCGCATGATCAGCTTTAAATTTTTGCGGTGCTTGACCGGATGGTAGTAAGCCCGGGCCGAACTCCAGCGTTTGCCTTGTTTAATATTACGGTCAAAAGGGGCAAAACCTTCCTGGCAAAATCCGTTCACGTCGCGGGTTAATGGAAAGCCCGCCTCTTGAACCGCCTTGAAAAACGCCTGGAACAAAGGATTGGTGCACGGACCGATCTCCAGGTTCAGTGGTCCTTGTTTGCCGTGGTACCTGTCCGGGTTGGCAATTCTGTCTTCCAGTCGTTTGAAATAGGGCAGGCAATGGGCATAGTCCCAGTTCTCCATGCCTGTATCCTTTGACCACCGCTGGTAATCCATGGCATTGCCCCGGATATAAATCATGCCGTTGATGGAACTTGAACCCCCAAGTACTTTTCCCCGGCCGTGGAAAATTCGCCGGTTGTTCATGAATGGTTCCGGGTCGGACTCATAGCACCAGTCATACCATTTGTTGCCCAGGGGCACGGTGAGTCCTGCGGGCATGTGGATGAACAGATCCCATATATAGTCGGGGCGTCCGGCATCCAGCACCAGTACACGGTTGTCCGGCGACGCGCTCAGTCTGTTGGCCAGGGCACAACCGGCTGACCCTCCCCCAATGATAATGTAGTCATACTGCTTTTGTGTCATAAATTTACTGCTCCTTATATTGCTTAACGCAAGATGTGATTTTGCTCTAATTTTTTGCATCGGATTTACAGGGCCGTGCCTCTTTGTGCTGGCATACCCCATCGCCGAACTGTTGGCGAAGACATTGTTCCAGTAACACATACCAGTGGCCGTACAGCCTGGTTGCCTTTTGAAAATCCCGGTCCCTGACAGCCAAGGCTACATTCTTCCAGTTTTGGGCAATGGCGTTACGCACTGACGGTGTCTGGTATACGACAAACTCATAGGATCTGAAGGTGAGCTGAACAGATCGCATCATCCATTCAAAAAAGGGATTTTCCGTCATTTTTACCATGAGCAGATTCAGGTTCTTGTCAAGGGCGGAAATTTGTTCATAATCAGGGGGTTCTATCCGGCATAACAAGACCAGTTCATCGGCCAGTGCGTCCAATCGGTCGATATCAGAGGCTTCGCCATTGGTCACGGCTGCGGTCAGAACTGCCTGGTCCATGGCATATTGGAATTCCAGTAGTTTTGCCAGGGGCATCTGTTGCTGTTTGATCATAATCGCCAATTGATCAATGGTGTCATTGATGTCGATTTCCCGGATATAGTAACCGCCCCTGGCCCCTTTTTTTGCCTCTAAAAGCCCTTTTTGTTTTAATGCCCCCAATGCTTCCCGTACCGATCCCCGGCTGGTTTTAAAAACATCCTGCAGTTCCCGCTCACTGGGAAGCCGGTCACCGGGCAGAAAAATATTGTCCAGAATAGCCGCCTCAATCTGAAGCCGGATGGCTTCGGCTTTATTGGTTCCCGTGACCGGTTGGAAATTGTTGGGATGATTTATACTCATTAATGTCCTACCATTGAGGTGTTTTTATGTGTGGTGCTTGTTTGTCAAAGACAATAGTGTAAATAGCTTAAAAAGAAATATTCTTTATTTTTTATTGGTTAAGGTGGATCGTTCGCGGTTGTCTTAATTTGTTTTGGTTCGACCTTAATGAGGGTATAGATGTGGTAAGATGAAGTCAAGTTCTTTTTCAACCAGTGTGTGCAGGCAAAAAAACAGCTTAAAGCAGATTGATGAGTGGGTTAGTTGATTTGGAGAAAAAAAGGCCATGGTGCAGAGGTCTGCGCGCCATGGCCATAATTTTAATAAACTGTGTGGAAAAATTAAAAAGGGGATTCAATGGGCCCCATGCCCATATAAACGGACTTGACCTGGGTGTAGTGACGGATGGTTTCTGTGCCGTTTTCCCGGCCAATGCCCGAGTTCTTGTATCCGCCAACGGGCATCTGGGCCGGAGAGTTGCCATAGGCATTGATCCAGCAGATGCCGGCCGCAAGCTGATGAATCACACGGTGGGCCCGCTGAATATCTTTGGTAAACACCCCGGCTGCCAGGCCAAGGTGAGTGGTGTTGGCCCGCTGGATCACCGTCTCTTCGTTGTTAAATTCAAGTACTGCCATCACCGGACCAAAGATCTCTTCTTTGACAATGGTCATATCATCGGTACAATCGGAAAATACTACGGGTGGTACAAAATAACCGTTACGGATAGGTCCGGGCAGATCGGGCAGGGTGTCTCCGCACAACTGGGTTGCACCCTGTTGCCTTGCGGATTCAATATAGGCCAGCACCTTGTTCCGGTGGTCTTTGGATATCAGGGCACCAAAGTTGGTTGAAAGGTCCATGGGGTCGCCCATTTTAATGTTGGCCTGGATCCGTGACAAAAGTTTTTCTAAAAACAACGGTTTTATTTTTTCATGGACAAATACGCGGGTGCAGTTGGTGCATATCTCTCCCTGGGTATAGAAGTTGCCTAGCATGGCCGCGCTGACCGCATCGTCTATGTCTGCATCCTCAAATACAATTAACGGGGATTTGCCTCCAAGCTCCATGGTTACATCTTTAAGGGTTGTGGCCGCGCTGGCCATCACTTTTTTTCCTGTACCCACCTCGCCGGTAAACGAAACCTTTTCGATGCCGGGGTGTCCTGTGAGCCACTGCCCCACACCCGCCGCTCCCTGGACAACGTTGAATACTCCGTCCGGTACACCGGCTTCGGTGTACACCCGGGCCAGTTCCAGCGCCCCTCTGGGTGTCTCTTCAGAGGGTTTGAAAATCATGCTGTTGCCGCAAGCAAGTGCTGGTCCGGATTTCCAGCAGGCAATCTGGATGGGATAATTCCAGGCGCCAATGCCGGCACAAACCCCTAAAGGCTCTCTGCGGGTATAGTAAAAATCCCGGCCAAGGTCCTGCTGGCAGCCCTCAATGCCCGGTGCGATGCCTGCAAAAAATTCAATGACCTCCGCCCCGGTGACTACATCCACTTCGGCAGCTTCCTGCAGGGGTTTCCCAGTGTCCAAAACTTCAATACGAGCCAGTTCATCATTTTTTTTCTGCAGAATGGACACGGCTTGCATGAGAATCCGGCTGCGCTGTACAGCATCCATGGCCGACCAGATTTGAAATCCTTTTTTTGCACTTTCCACAGCGGCATTCAGCACATATTCGTCTGCCACTTCCACCTGATAGATTTCTTCTCCTGTTGCAGGGTTGATCACAGGAAACCGTTCGCCGGTTTTGTTATCCATGAACTTACCGTTGACGTAATTTTTATATAAACGATCTGACATTCGATATTATCCTTTCACTCGATGGCTAAGTTTTTAGGGTATTTGTTTAAATTCAAGGCGGAAACAATTTTTAACCGGATGAATATACAACATATTTTAAGGATTAAGAATTTGTTTCCAACGAAGAAGTTGGGCAAATTAACAAAAACTTGATCATTGAGTTTCATTCGTTTCCAGTTAGGGGCAAGGCCCATGGTCAAAAGTACCAAACGACGGACGCTTAATGACGCGCTTTACTCCGCTGATCTGCCATTGCCGACATCAAGGCTTTGGTGCCGTGGCCGGGCATGCCCGTGCCGATAATGTGATCATCCACTTGAACCACAGGCACGATGCCTTTGTTAGTTCCGGTGATGAACAGTTCAGAGGCAGACAGCAGGGTGTCCAGGGGAAGGTCTTGTTCAGATACGGGAAACAGTTTTTTCCCAAGGGCTATGACGGTTTTGCGGGTAATGCCCTTGAGCACCTCCTTTCCCGGTGTGACCAAGGTGCCTTCAATTAGGGCAAACAGATTACTGGTGGTGCCTTCGAGAACTATTTTGTCCCGGGTCATATATAAAGCCTCCACAGCACCTTGCGCCTTTGCTTTTTTCAAAGCCAGAACAGCAGGAATGTAATTGGTGGCCTTGGCATCGGGGAGGGAGCGCTGCTGGACAAAGGTGATCACCTTTACACCTTTTGTGTACCAATGAGATGGCAGGCTTGGAATGTCAGTTGCCAGAACAATCAGTCTGGGATTATCCGCCGGACTGAAAAAATCAGGGCTGGACCCTCCCGTCACAAGAATGCGGATATTGGCCTCGTCCATATGGGGATTTTTTTCAAGTACTTTAAGAACAATTTTCTTGACCTCTTCTTTGGTCCATATCGGTGTAAGCCCTATTTGGGCGACCGAGGACCAAAGCCGGTCAATATGCGCATCAAGGCAGTGGGGACTGCCCCCAATGGTTCTGATAACATCGCAAACTGCATAGCCCCTGAGTACGGCTAGATCATCCACAGGAATCACCGCTTTATCCCAAGGCACAAATTTTCCATCCACATAAACTGTTTTCAATGCAAAAGCCCTTTGTAAAATTGAAAAATACGGCAAGTTATAGTAAAAAACGGTATTTAATATACGCACGCTCCGGGTATGTTTCAATTGGAAAATAAAAATAGAGCCGGAATAATAAAGGAGAAAACAAATGGGATTGATTGCAGGTATTCAATACAATATTAAGGGTGTTATCCTGGCGTTAAGAACACCGTCACTTTTAATTCTCGGGCTGATAAGATTTATAGTGGTCTTACTGTTGGCCCTTGTTTTGTCCGGCATGGTGCTTTACTGGCACAATGACATTTTTTCCATGATATGGCAGACGCCCGAATCCCGGTGGTTGATCTGGCTGTGGCACATTGTCTCTTGGCTTCTGACATTTATTTTGATGGCATTTTCCATGCTGGCCGCTTATCTGATTTCCCAGATTTTTTTCTGTATTTTTATTATGGATTACATGTCTCGGATAACAGAACGAATGGTGCTTGGGCAAGAAACCTCGGGTGCCGATACATCCATATTCGGGCTGTTTTTTTATCTGATTCTCCAGGAAATTCCCAGGGCGGTGGTGCCTGTACTGATATCGGTTGCCCTGATGATTATAGGGCTGTTTACGCCTTTAAGCCTTGCCATTATAGCCATCTCATCGGTGGTGGCAGGGATTTTTCTGGCTTGGGACAATACGGATCTTGTCCCTGCCAGGCGCATGGTGCCGTTTAAAGAGCGGTTTAAATTCTTAAGGAAGAATTTATTCTTCCACATCGGCTTCGGCCTGTTGTTTCTTGTGCCCTGGATCAATATCCTTTTTCTTTCATTTGCCCCGGTGGGCGCTACCTTATATTATATAGATAAAGACAAAAAGACGCATGACGGTAGAATTAATTTGTAAAAAAGCAGACCGGCAAGCACAGGAAAAAGGTACATCTGGGCTTCAACCTACTATAGAACCGGTCATTTTGTGCAAAAATTGCAACGCATTTGTGACAAAATCGGAATTTGCCGTACATAGCGAGCATGGGTTTTCCCAGACCTTTGCTAATCCGGCCGGATATGTATTTGAGATCGGTTGTTTTGCCACAGCGCCGGGGTGTGGTGAAGGATCAGCGCCGTCTAACGAGTTTTCATGGTATCCCGGGTATGAATGGTGCATTGGCATATGCCGCAATTGTGCCGCCCAGCTTGGATGGATTTTTCTGCCTGTCCGACAAGGCCAGGGTTCAAAATTTTATGGGTTGGTTTTGGACCATCTTATTTTTCCATAATATGCATGCCGCAATTTTTGTCTCGGCAACATGGATAAAATTGACAAGCAACTATCTAAAATACAAAAGAGTTGTTGTTTTTTTCAATAATGTAGTCTTTCAAACAAAGAGTTGCAAAGCTGTTACAGCATTAATAAGTAATCATTTTACATGTGATTTATTATCTGATATAGAATCTTTGGTTAAATAAAATATAGGTAGATAGCAGTTCCACCGTGCCTTGAGGGTACCTAATTTTGACTGCTCAATGCCAGATCGAGCAGCATTAAATAAGATAGGGATATTGGCTATGAGTTTTCGAAAAAAACTTGTTCTCAAGAATTTCGTTGTTCCGATAATTTCTTTTGAAAATATCAATAGTCCTTTTTGTGATACCCGCAGCCGACAATTTTATGACCATTTCGCTGTTACACCGTTGTCATACAGATATAAATATTCGTCTGTCTGCAGCGCTATACAGCAGGGTATTGGCACAATCCGTTGATGATCTAGGCAAGAAAGCATCCATTGCCTGTTTTGTATATGATACACGTTTACAGGAGATGGATACACATGGATATTAACTGATAACGTTAAGGTTACACATGCAAAAAATTAAACAAGACGAAAAACGCGTGCTCGTCATTGGCGGTGGCGTTGGCGGCATCAAGGCGGCCCTTGATCTTTCCGAGTCCCGGAAAAAGGTCCTGCTCATTGATTCCGACTATGCCATTGGTGGATTAATGACCCAGCTGGACCGCACTTTTCCAACCAACAATTGCGATTTATGTACAGTTTCTCCCCATCTGTCCGCAAAATCCAGGGAAAAGTTTCTTGAGGTCAGCACCATGACAGAGCTAACCAGCCTGTCCGGAGAGGCCGGTGATTTTACGGCCACATTAAAAACCGCTCCCCGGTTCATTGACATTGATAAATGTACAGCCTGTGGTGAGTGTCTGAAAAAATTTCCAGAAGCCGTTCGGTTTAACCCGGGACTTGATCCCAGGGCGCCTACCTGTATGCGGTATCCCCAGGCTACACCCTATGCCTATTCCATTGATATGGAAAAGATAGATGATGTCGAGGCGCTTAAGGCTGTATGTAAGGCCGGGGCTATTGTACCCGATGACAGTGAGCAGGAAATTCAAATTAATGTCGCATCCGTTGTCCTGAGTGTGGGCGCAGGGATGTTTGATACAAGTGTTCTGGATAATTACGGCGGCGGTAAATTTGATAATGTGCTTCCCGGTCTTGAATATGAACGGATTATGTCCGCATCCGGACCTTTCCAGGGCAATCTGGTACGAAAGTCAGACCAGCAGCGGCCGAAAAAAGTTGCCTGGATACAGTGTGTGGGATCCAGGGGTATTAACGAACACGATGTTCCCTATTGCTCAAGTGTATGCTGCATGTACGCCCTTAAAGAGGCCATGGTGACCAAGGAGCGTTTTGGTGATGATATTGAAACCACCATTTTCTTTATGGACATGCGGACCTTTGGTAAGGATTACGAGCAGTACTTCAATCGTGCCAAAGAAGATTTCGGTATCCGTTTAATCCGCTGCAAGCCCCATACCGTCATTGAACTGCCTGATAAATCGCTTGAGATCACCTATGCCAGAGAAGAGCTGTCAGCCATGGAAAAAGAGGACTTTGACATGGTTGTGCTCTCCACCGGTTTCAGGCCCAGCCAGAAAACCATTGAGCTGGCCGGGACACTTGGCATTGATTTAAACGAACACAATTTTGCCAAATCCGGCACCATTGATCCTGTGACAACTTCCAAAGACGGTGTGTATGTCTGCGGTGTTTTTGAAAGCCCCAAAGACATTCCCGAAACCATGGTTCAGGCGTCAGCTGCCGCCTCCATAGCTGGTATGGCCTTGGATAGTGAGGAGTGGGTTGATGAATCCGCTAACCTTTATCCGCCCCAAAGAGATGTTGACGGCGAAGATTCCAAAATCGGTTTCTTTATTGTTGACTGTGACGGAGAAATCGGTCAGGCCTTGGATATTGATAAAATTCTGGAAAATGCCAAAGCCAATGCTGACGTGGCAGTGGCCGAGGCGTTTCAACTGAGCTGTTCCTTTGAGTCCATGGAAAAGATCGAAGGTCTGATCAAGGAACATAACCTGAATCGTGTGGTCATTGGTTCCGGTTCCCCAAGGATTCAGGAGACTGTGTTCCAGGACATGCTCAGACGCGCAGGGCTCAATCCCTACCTGCTTGAGCTTGTTAACTTAAGAGATCAGAATGCCTGGGTACATAATGATGCCCCGACCAAATCCCTTGAAAAAGCTTTTAAGCTCGTTCAGATGGGTATCTCCGGTGTCAGAATGGCAAAACCCCTGACTGAAAATATGCTTCCCACAAGCCAGAATGCCCTTGTTGTGGGCGGTGGTGTAACCGGTATGACATCTGCCCTTGAACTGGCTGATCAGGGTACCCTCACTTATCTGGTAGATAAGGCTCCGGTACTGGGTGGCCAGGCATTGAATTTGTCTCAAACCATCGAAGGTGATGATGTGGCAGCCTTTGTCAAGGATCTTGTGGACAAGGTGTCTGCTCATGAAAATATCAAGGTGTTTACCGACGCAGCTGTTGCTGAACACACAGGTGTACCCGGAAACTTTACTACCGGCATTGAAACCGGCGCGGGCAATGCGTGTGAACAAATTAATCATGGCGTTACCATCCTTGCCACAGGCGCAAAGCCCAACCGTCCGGCCGTATATGGCTTAGGCGAACTTGACAACGTCATGACCCAGCTTGATCTTGACGGCATCCTTGAAAACGATGAAAGTAAAATCAAGGCGATGGAACAGGTGGTCATGATCCAATGTGCCGGTTCCAGGGAAGGGGATAATCCTAACTGCTCACGGATCTGCTGCCAGGCAGCCGTTAAAAATGCCCTGCGTCTTCTGGACGTAAACCCTGATATTGAAGTGTTTGTGCTTTACAGGGATATGCGAACTTACGGGTTCTGGGAAGATTATTATAAAATAGCCCGGGATAAAGGTGTGAAGTTCATTCGTTTTGACCTTGAGCACCGTCCGGTTGTTCGGGAAGAAGCGGGTAAGACCATTGTTTGTGCCCATGATTTCATCCTGGGACAGGATCTTGAGATTGAAGCCGACTGCGTGGCTTTAAGCACCGGTTTTGTTGCCGACGCGGATACCAACAACGAACTATGCAGCCTGTTCCATCTGCCCAGAAACGAAGACGGTTTCTTTCTGGAAGACCATGTGAAGCTCAAACCCGTTGATATGGCCCTTCACGGGTTCTTTTTGGCTGGTACGGCCCACTCCCCCAAAGTGATCCGTGAAAGCATCACCCAGGCCCATGCGGTTGCAGGCCGGGCCAGAACCATGCTGGCCAATAAAGAGATTACTTTAGGGGCTGCCTATGCCACGGTTGATCCGGTCATGTGTGCAGTCTGCCTGATTTGTGTTAGAGCCTGTCCTTATGATGTTCCTTTTATAAATGATGAACGGCATTCAGAAATTGATCCGGCCAAGTGCCGAGGCTGCGGAATCTGTGTAGCCGAGTGTCCGGCCAAGGCTATTCAGTTAAGGGCCTGGGAAGATGACCAGATAATGGCTAAACTTGATGGTTTATTTGAGAGGTAAAACTAATGGATAATTTTGAACCGGAAATCGTGGCCTTTTGTTGTCATTATTGTGCATATACCGCAGCAGATACGGCCGGCACCAGGCGGATTTCATATCCGTCCAATGTAAAAATTATACGGGTTCCCTGCACCGGTAAAGTGGATGCCATCCATCTGATGAAAGCCCTTGAAAAAGGGGCTGACGGTGTATACATAGCTGCCTGTCTGGAAGGGGACTGCCATTTTAAAAACGGCAACCTGCATGCAACGGCCCACGTGGAAAAGATCAAAAAATCCCTGGAAGACCTAGGCTGGGAACCTGAACGTGTGGCCATGATGCACTTTTCCGCAGCTATGGGTCAACAATTTGCCCAGGCGGCCGAAGAATTTACAGAAAAGATTAAAGCTTTAGGGCCAAGCCCGGTTAGTCAGGCCGTTTAAAAAAAAACGGTCGATGCAATTTTTAAATTTGTTGCATATACTTAGGCCTTGCCTAACACAATGAAAGAGATTTAACGGGTTATTTTTTATATAAAACTTTTGGAGATTAAAACATGATAACAGCAGAACAAAAACCCTTGCAGGAAATTCTCGGGTACATTGCGCCCTATGAAAAAATACTTGTGGTCGGCTGTAACGAATGTGTTACCGTTTGTGCAGCAGGCGGCAGAAAAGAGGTGGGGCTTCTGTCTTCCGCCCTTCGCCTGAACAGTGCCAAAGAGGGCAAAAAGCTTGAGGTTTTGGAACACACCCTGGAACGCCAATGCGATCCGGAATATGTTGACCAGCTCGCGGAACTGGCCGGCCAAGTGGACGCCGTTGTTTCCCTGGCCTGTGGCTGCGGGGTTCAGACCGTTGCTGCCCAGTATCCGATGCCGGTTTTTCCAGGTGTGAATACCACGTTCATGGGCGCGTCCGAAAGCCAGGGCATCTGGGTCGAGCGCTGTATGGGCTGTGGTGACTGCATGCTGGGAATCACCGCTGGCATCTGTCCCATTACACGTTGTTCAAAAAGCATTATGAACGGCCCCTGCGGCGGCTCGCGCAACGGGAAATGTGAGATCAGCCCGGATGTGGATTGTGCATGGCAATTGATCTGGGATCGCATGGTTGAACTGGGTCTTCAGGATCGGTATGAAGACCTGGTTGCGGCAAAGGACTGGCGGCCTGCAGGCGGCGGCGGACCTAGAAAAATTGTCCGGGAGGACTTGGCATCATCCAAAATTATCACGGAGGACAATGCATAATGAAAACTGAAAGCAGACTGGAAAAAGTACTGGCCTCAGGCCAACTGGCTGTAACCTCTGAAGTTGGTCCTCCCAGAGGCTGTAATCTTGAGATTGTCAAAGAAAAAGCCAACATGCTCAAGGATTATGTAGACGGCATCAACATCACGGACAATCAGACCGCCATGGTCAGGATGTCCTCCATTGCCGCCGGCATCGCTATTAAACAGATGGGACTTGATCCTATTATCCAGATGGTATCCCGGGACAGAAACCGTCTTGCCATGCAGTCTGACATCCTCGGGGCCTATGCCCTTGGTTGCAACACCATGCTTTGTCTGTCCGGCGATCATCCCCAGTTTGGCGACCACCCCATGGCAAAGCCCGTATATGACATTGATTCCATTAACATGATTAAAATGGTCAAAGATATGCGTGATGAAGGCAAATTTGAAGGGGGAGCAGATATTACGGAACCGCCCAAAATGTTCATTGGTGCGGCTGCCAATCCCTTTGCCGATCCCTTTGAACTGCGTGTTATGCGTCTGGCCAAGAAAGTGGCGGCGGGTGTGGATTTCATCCAGACCCAGTGTATCTTTAACACAGCTAAGTTTGAAGAGTGGATGAAACAGGTGGTTGACCGCGGCCTGGATGAGAAAGTGGCTATCCTTGCCGGTATCACCCCCATGAAATCCCTGGGCATGGCCAAATATATGAAGAGCAAGGTGCCCGGCATGGATATTCCTGATGAGGTTATCGACCGTCTTGCCGGTGTTGATAAAGACAAACAAGCCGAAGAAGGCATCAAGATGGCCATTGAGCAGATGCAGCGCCTCAAGGAATGCAAAGGCGTAAAAGGTTTCCATATTATGGCCATTGAATGGGAACAAAAGGTGCCCGAACTCGTAAAAGGCGCAGGGCTTTCTCCCAGACCTCAGGTTTAAAAGATGACATGTTGATGTAGCTGTTTTGCCGACAAAGGCATAGCTGCTTCATAAATGTTTAAAATAAAAGCAGACCGGGCAGGATTTCCTGTTCGGTCTGTTTTTTATTTTATAGGAATATGATATTTATAAATAAGGTACAACGAAACGTTTTTATAACACAATCGATATTGTTTAAGGAGTTGTATTTTCATGGAAAGCCCGGATTTTTGGAATGTTCACTCTCTTACTCTAATTGAAATGGCCTACGAAGCAGGTTCCAGAGAGCGGCTTGAAAACCCCGATGGCTACGGAACCCGGACCGGGGTGTGTGGAGACACGGTAGAGTTTTTTATCATGGTTGACCACAATAATTGCTTAAGTTCCATTTCCTTTGATTTCGACGGTTGCGTGTATACGGCAGCATGCTGCAATTCAGTGGTCCGTCTGGCGTTAGGTCATTCCGTTGATAATGTTTGGAATATTACTCCGGATATGATTATCGAATATCTTCAAACTTTGCCTGAAGACCACCATCATTGCGCCGAACTTTCTGTTGGTGCTTTCTATCTGGCATTGACGGATTACCAGAATAAACAAGCCGAAAAGAAAAGTTGAAATCAGTATCAATTTTTAAACAGGCTTTTGTCACTCGATCATCAAGTTTTTAGGGAATTTGATCAAATTCAAGGCGGAAATAATTCGTAACCGAATGAATAGACAACATATTTTCAGTATTGAAGATTTTTTCTAACGCCAGAGTTGGGCAAATTAATAAAAACTTGATCATCGAGTATCAAGCAATAAATGGGTAATACGTTATTCAGGTGCAATTATGTTTGAAGTAAACATTATGGTGTTTGGGGGTTTGACAATCATAAAACCATTATTACCATAGAAATTATATAAAAATCCTGGAGTTTGAATATGGCAAAAAAAATGACTATTTTTGATGCCGTTGAGGCGTTTGACTTATATGAGCTGTATGAAGAGATTATTGATGCTTATGAAACCGATTTTTATGCCCGGTCTGAAATGGACGCCGATCTTAGGGACCTGATTGAAGAGCATGAGGAACTATATGAGTTTTCGGTCGATGAGGATGACGGCTATACTGAAAGTTTTGAACGTAATCTCAAAGAGGCCATCAGTATAATTTTTGACGATCACGGGCTCGACATACAGCTTGATGATCAATTCATGGATGGGGATGATATTGATGTGTATGATGATGAACCCATAGGAGGCAGTCCGAACCGGAATGAGGGTGAAGATGACTTTGACGAAGACGAAATGTTTTAAAATAAAGGATTGAGTGTTTGGATATTCAACAGTTTAAATACGGTGCAGACAATCTGGGTTACCTGGTTTACAGTGAAAAGTCATGTGTTGCCATTGACCCTGGTGCTCCTGAGGATATGGCAAAATTTGCCACACAAAAAAATATTCCAATTAACATTGTTACCAACACCCATACCCATGCCGATCACACCCAGGGAAATAATGCCCTTCTCAAAAGAACGAATGCGAGGTTTATTGACTGTACAACGCTTTCCCATGGTCAGATTCTTGACCTTAGAGACGGAACCGGGCTTGAGGTGATACTGACCCCCGGACATACAAAGGATTCGCTTTGTTTCAAAGGGGACGGGTTTATTGTAACTGGTGATACATTGTTCAATGCCACGGTTGGCAATTGTTTTTCAGGGGACCTTGAATCCTTTTTTAATTCTTTAAAGCAGTTGATGGCCCTGCCCGGTGATACTTTGGTTTATGCTGGACATGATTATGTTCTTGACTCTTTGAAATATGCCAAAATTATTGAACCGAATAACCCGAATTTGAGCGAATACGCATCTTCCTATAATCCGGACCATGTTGTTTCCTGTTTATCTGAAGAACTTAAGGTCAACCCCTATCTGCGTTTTAATACGTCATCCATGATTGAACGGCTAAAAGAAAAAAATTTGCCGAGAGAAACCCAATTTCAAAGATTTTCCTCTGTTATGGAAGTGTTCTAACCGCCAAGTTGATTTTTTTATATTAAAGTTTATATAACCGACACATATCTTTCAATTTTCGTTGTGGGTTGAACGACAGTGAAAAATCAGGTCATACCATGGTTTAATTTTTTTATTCGGAGTGTTTTTAAAAATTGCTTGATAAAAATAAAAAGCGGGCAGTCTGTCATCCTGATTTGGGTTTTGCCCTGGGGCGACATATTACCATTGAATATTACGATTGCGCATCCGATGTCCTGCTTGATAAGGATGGGGTTGAATCCGTTCTGCTTGAAGCGGCCAGGGAAAGCGGGGCTACAATCATCAGCAGTTCCTTTCATCAATTTGAACCCCAGGGGGTGTCCGGTGTGGTGATTATCGCCGAATCCCATTTTACGGTTCATGCCTGGCCCGAGCATAATTATGCGGCAGTTGATATTTTTACATGTGCAGACAATATTGATCTGGACACAGCCATTCATTCCATAGAGGCACATTTTTCATCCCAGCGGGTCGTCATTTCCTCGGATCAAAACAGGGGGATACTGCCGTCTGGTTTCGAAAGTTGCGTGACAAACAGCGATGAAAAGGTAATGGATAGACGAACACTTCCCATAGCCTGGAAAAGAGTGTACGAAAACCTAAAACCTTGGGGTGTATCGACGTCTGTTGATGTATATGACTGTAGTTCTGATATGATAAAAGATTCTGAATGTATAAAAAAATTTGTCGGCAGCGTGTGTGGAAAGCTTGGCATCATGGACACAGAAAAGGCACCTTTGGTTTATTACGATGAAACCGAAACTGCAACTGGTTTTTCCATGACAAGATCCATTGAAACGTCTGGGATATCAGGACATTTTGCCCATACAACAAAAACTGCATATCTGGATATTTTTTCCTGCAATAAATATGAGCCCCGTGAGTTGTCGGAATTTTTCCTGTCATATTTTCGGGGCAGCCACTACAAGATGCAGGTGGCTTTAAGACAATAATGACAAATGCAGGTATTGTACATAAAGGATGGTTTTCAGAAGTTTGTCCCATGTGGGAAGGCATTGCCGTTTCCCTGAAAGTGGATGAACTTCTTTACAGTAAAAAAAGCAGGTTTCAGCAGATTGACCTGTACCAGACCCGTTCCCACGGCCGGATGCTGGTGCTCGACGGCATCATTCAATTAACTGAAAGAGATGAGTTCAGTTACCAGGAAATGATGGGGCATCTGCCCCTGTTTTCTCACCCCAACCCAGAAAATGTGCTTGTGATCGGTGGAGGAGACGGCGGTGTTTTGCGTGAGATTAATCGTCACGATGACGTCTGCGTCATTGATTTTTGTGAAATTGATGAAGAGGTCATCAATGTTTCAAAACGGTTCCTGCCGTCCATGGCCTGTGGGTTCGACGATCCCAGGGTTACTGTTCATATCAAAGACGGGGCTTCCTTTGTCCGGGAACGCCCTGGTTATTATGATGTAATTATTGTTGATTCCTCGGACCCGGTTGGCCCCGGAGAGGTCTTGTTTGAAAATCAGTTCTACCAGGATTTAAAGCATGCGCTTAAACCCGGCGGTCTGATTGCAACCCAAGGCGAATCCTTTTTTCTTCACCCGGATTTGGTTGAAAAATTGATCGGCATTACACGGTCTTTGTTTCCCATATATGCCTATGCAAACATTATTGTCCCCACATATACCGGCGGTCACATTAGTATGTGTATGGGATCTTTAGGGCCTAAGCTTACGGCACCGGCACGTTCAGTACCACCGGCGCTTCAGTCCCAGCTTAAATATTATAGTTCTCGGGTGCATCGTGCGGCTTTTGTGCTTCCATATTTTGCAGAAAAAATGTTGAAACTCGATTATTAGATTTTTATGGAATTTGTTCAAATTCAAAGCGAAAATTATTTTTAACCGTATGAATACAAAGCATTTTTAGCATAGAAACTTTTTCAGCGCCGAAGTTGGGCAAATTAACAAAAACTTGATCATCGAGTGAAAGGCGAAGGTCTATGAGGACAGAAAAGCTTAATAGACTTGAGATAAAACTTGTGCGCACTGTTCCTGTGGATGAACTTCAAGCCTTATACCAGGATGCCGGGTGGTGGCAGGACAATTATAAAATTACAGATGACTTTTTGCGTCGGATTCCTGAAGAATCAGCGTTGTTTGCAGGTGCTTTTTGGGGAAAAAAATTAATTGGAATGGGACGGGCCCTTTCCGATCTGTGTAGTGATGCTTATATTCAAGACGTGGTTGTGCTGTCTGCCTATCAGAAACGTGGTATCGGCAGCCTGATTGTGACTTTTTTGATCCAGGAACTTAAAAAAAAGGGCGTGGACTGGATTGGATTAATCGGTGAGCCCGGAACCCGTGGATTTTATGAAAATTTGGGATTCCGGCAGATGAAGGATTACATCCCCTTTAAACTTGAATAACGGCCATGGCCGACCTGGTCTTTCACCGAGGTTAGGCCACAACAAATCATGAAAGAAACTAACTGGTTAGTTTAGTTCTTTCATATAAAACAGCCAAGGGTTGACCTGAATTAGTAAGCCTTGACCCCTAACAAGACATGAAAGTCACTTAGCCGTTGACTATGACTTTCATGGAAAAGGAAAAACAATGATATGCCATAGCCAAGAATCGGCTGCTTATGATACGCCGCCAATGGCCAGTAACAGTACGGATGATCTGCAGACTGAACCAAGTATACTAAAGCCCGGGAAATTTGATCTGGAAACCCGTTCTCGGATCCTTGATTTCCTGGGCCATTATCCACCCTGCTCATGTGAGTACAGCTTTGTCAATCTTTTCTGTTGGCAGAGCCTGTACCGCTATTCGTGGTTCTTTTATAAGAACAGCTTGGTTATTCATGACGATCGCAGCCAGACCCTGTTTATGCCCATAGGAGAGGATTTAGAACCTGAAGAATTGTTTGCGTTGTCCAAGAAGGCTGTTGCCGCAGGACTGTCAGGAAATATTGGACTGGTGCCTGAATCTTATGTGGAGATCTGGCCGGATTTGGAACGTTATTTCAGTATTACCTCTGACCGGGATGCGGCAGATTATGTTTACCAGACAGAGGACCTGGCAGAGTTAAAAGGTAATAAGCTGCATAAGAAAAAAAATCTCATTTCCCAGTTTAAGCGGGCGTACCCGGAGTATTCCGTCGTTCCCATAAATGAGGAAAATTGTAAGGATCTAATGCAATTTGAGCGGCGCCTGCTTGCCGGCATGCCTTCTATTTCCAGTTCTCTGGTTGAAGAATCTGATGCCATGACCATTGCCTTTTCCCACTGGAGCGATCTGGGTTTAAGCGGACTGATGCTGCTGGTTAAAGATGAAATTGTGGCTTTTGCTGTTTTCAGCCCCTTATCCTCTGATACCTGGGATGTTCATTTTGAAAAAGCCGATGTCTCTTTTAAGGGGGCCGCCCAGATGATTAATTATGAGACTGCCAAAGTTCTAAAAGGAACCGCACGATATATCAATCGGGAACAGGATCTTGGAATACCTGGATTACGCAAGGCAAAATTGTCATATGTTCCCCATGCGTTGATCGAACCATATTTTTTAGTGCCGAAACTGGATTTAAGATCCCATTAGGCAGCCTCTTTTTTAAAAAAATTTCCGGCTTTGATGAACTGCTGTTTGAAGTAAATATTGTCTAATGAGGCGCGTGTCACCTTGCGCCCCCTGCCTGGTGCATGGACAAATTGTCCTTTACCGATGTAAATCCCTACGTGCACAAACCCTTTTTTTCTGGGCACTGAAAAAAAAACCAGGTCTGCAGGTTTGATGTTGCGCCGGGTGACTGCCGTGCAGTTTTTGAACTGGGACTTGGCTGTTCTTGGTACATGAATCCCTATTTTGCGGTAGGTATATACGACTAACCCTGAGCAGTCAAAACCCTTGGGAGAAAGACCTCCCCAGCGATAGGTCGTACCCACGGCAGTGGTGGCCGCCTGGACAATGGTTTGACGGGCTTTGCTGGCAGGGGGTGAACTGTCAATTTTAGGTTTGGGTTCGGGCCGGGGGCAGGGTATGTTATATCCAGGTTCATCAGAGGATTGCCCGGGAAGGGCAAGCTGATCCGTCGGGGGGCTGTCAGGGGCTGTTACGTTAGCCTTGCCGCAGCCAAAGCAGATCAGCAAAGCACCAAAAAAGGTTAAGATGATGCGGATTAGGGAAGTAAGTTTTGGCACAATAGAAGTGGTGTGGGCCTTATTCCAAACCTGCTGGTTTATCCAATGATATCCAATAGGGTTCCGGTTGTTTCATCATAGGCCTGAATCATTTTGGCGTTAGCATCAAATCCGTTCTGTGCTTGCATCTGCACAACCATTTCCTCTGCAATGTCTGTGTTGGATAATTCCTTTAAGGAACCGTCGTTTTTAAGAGGATCTTTAACCCGTGGCGCACTTGCCTGGGTTTTGGAAATAGACGTTTGTACCTGTCCGTTCTTTGCCTCAACATTATGCGCTCTGTCCGCCTTGAACTCGTCTGACAGAGAGTTGGCTACATTGTTTGAAGAAACCGATATCTGGTTTGAAAAAGCCTGTAAAGCTGAAACATTGTTATGGATGTTCATATTTATCAATTTTACTCCGGTTTGTAGCAATTTATGTCTAACGATATCAAAAATTTATCTTTATAACAATATAGTTATGATTGATTTACGGTAATCACAGGTTTTTTTCAGATAGCGATGTGAAATGAATTTTGGGTATCCTGGCTGGGGATGCTGCCTGTTTTGGCATACGCATCAGAAACCTGCTGTTGGGTATAACCGGACACCGCCGTCTCCATTTGCTTGGCCTGCTCATCTGCCATAAGCTGTGTGATTTCAGCCATGGCTTTTGCTGTCAGGGATGCAGCGTTGGATGCCACTTTTATATCCTGGGAGGATGGTTGGGCAGGGGCTAATGCTGCGGCACGCACCCGCTGCATTTTTTGTAATGTTGCCTCGGGATCTCCAGGTTCGGGTGAGGTATCAATACTGACCTCTCCGCCTACCGCATAGTTTTTTCCGTCAGGGCCCTCCTGGTAAGAAAAGGTGGCACCAGAGGTGATATATTCGCCGCCTGCGGCAATGTGGGCCATTTCGTGAGCCCGCACGTCAGCGTCAACTTTTTGAAGTTTTTCGACAAGTAGTTTCTCTTCCTGGGTAAACTCCGACTCAGCATCGGACTCTGAAGGCTGATCTTTTTCCTGGACGGTTTCATCTT
This sequence comes from uncultured Desulfobacter sp., assembly GCF_963675255.1. Taxonomy (GTDB): domain Bacteria; phylum Desulfobacterota; class Desulfobacteria; order Desulfobacterales; family Desulfobacteraceae; genus Desulfobacter. The sequence goes on along the minus strand of NZ_OY775937.1, from coordinate 4,635,729 downwards.
CCTGGGTCTGGGCAACCGGATCAGCTTGTTCTTCACCGTCAGACAGGGACAGAGGGGCATTGACCTGCGTATCCTTTGTTCGAGGATCGGCCCCGGAGGATGAAGGTATCAGACCAGATCCCTGCTCAAGAACGGGTTGATATTTATAATAGCTGTTTATTCCTGAAGTCTGAATATCCATAACGCTCCCTTAAAATAGCAGACCCCTTTAGTATACAAATTTTTTATAAGGTTTCAAGTGTTTATTACTTTTCACATAGCCAGTAAAAACCGTATCCGGGAATGACAAGACTGTTTTTAAAGATATCCGGACTCTCCCCACTGTATAAATCCACCAGCGTTTTGTATTGCGCTTTCCATGTCCCGAGGTCGTCGAGGTTGAGATGTTGAGGATGCTCACTAAAATTGGCAACCACCAGAACCTGCTCGCTTGGCTGTTGCAGGTGGTAACGACCAAAAACAAAAAGGTGCGGATTTTCTACTTCGATAAGCTCTCGATTATTGAAATCGGCAAAAACAGTAATTTCTTTTCTTATGGAAATCATCTGTTTCAAGGCAGTGAAGATTTTATATTCGACGGTGCCTGGACGGTTTCTCCTTTCCGCTTTCTCCCAGTCAAACCATGGTCGGTGTACCCAACGTGAATCCCCTGCTTTAAGGGGATCATCACGGTAGGAATCGTTGTTGAGGGTGCCGATTTCATCGCCGTAGTAGATAAGCGGGATACCGCCAAAGGATAGAATCATGCTGTGCAGGAGCAAGATCATTTTGATTGAATCGTCTATCGCTTTATTGTCGCCGGTTTCAAGGGCATGTTCCAGACCGACGAGTGAAGCAAGGGAGCCTGAAATACGAGCGTCGCCGGTCTTCTTGTTCTGTCCAAAAGGCAGGCCGCGGGCGTGGGATTCCTCAAACTTTCCGGTGAAATAATCAACCAGAAATTTTCGGTGTCGGGCGGGTTCGTAATCACAAAGCACAATGTCCCGGTCATCAAAACCCAGGCCTATGTCATCATGACAACGAACGTAGTTTAGCCAGGTAGCTCTTTCCAGTTTGACCGGCAGGTTCTTGATACCCTGGTTGAGTAGGCGGGCATTTTTGGTAGCTACCGCGTCCCATAACAGCACCATGAAGGTGGCATTGTAGGCAATCTCACACTCCTTGGCGATAACTGCATCCTCCCCAAAATATTTTATCATCTCCACAGGAGCAACAATGGCCTCGGCAATGTAGACTACCCCAGGTGCGGTGACCTGGCAGCAGTCTTTGAAAAGTTGTAAGAGCAGGTGTGCTTCCCGTTCATTTTGGCAGGTACTGCCTATTTTTTTCCACAGAAATGCCACTGCATCAAGCCGCAAAATATCGGCTCCCTGGTTGGCCCAGAAAAGGATTATGTTGAGCATCTCAATAAAAACTGAAGGGTTGCTGTAGTTAAGATCCCACTGAAAATCATTGAAGACGGTCATAACCCAGCGGCCCATTTCTTCATCCCAAGTGAAGTTTCCAGGCGATGTCTCCGGAAATATCTCAGGCATGCTCTGTTCAAACATATCCGGAACGTTGCGCGTTGCGAAGGTGTAGTAGTAGTCCTGATATTTTTTTTCACCAGCTCTGGCGCGCTTTGCCCAGTAGTGCATATCGGAGGTGTGGTTGACAACGACATCGAGCACGAGCAGGAGATCGCGCTTTTTCATTTCGGCTGTCAATTGTTGAAGATCTTCTAAGGTTCCAAGTTCAGGGTTGATCTCTCTAAAATCGTTAACGGCATAGCCGCCGTCACTTTTCCCTTCCGGACAGGGTAGTATCGGCATCACATGAACCAGATTAACACCCAGTTCCTGGAAATAATTCAGGTGTCCCTGCAGGTTTTTGAGGCTACCTGCAAAGCCTTTGCAATAGAGAGCCATTCCGACCAGCTGCTGGCTGAGAAACCAGTTGTAATCCTTTTCCCGGGCGAGATCGAGCCTGCGAAGATTTTCCGGGCGCTTAATATACTGCAGAGCCATGGTTTCAACCAGTTTTTGAGCCTGCTCTATAAAATCCTCGCGTTCTCCGTAAAGCTTTTGAAACAGGGAGTGAATGCTGTAAAAATTTGCTCCAAGGCGGGTGTAAAAATGTCGCAGGTCCTGCTTGGAAATTTCCGGTTTGATACGGTTAAGAATGTCATTTAAAAGTGTATGGGCAACTTGTTCGTACATATTTTACCTTAAATAATGATTATTACAATTTCAATTAGTTGCACTCGATCATCAAGTTCTAGTATGAAATAAAAAAAAATAAGGCCTATGAAGAAATTGAAGCCATAAATTTTTGATAAAAGGTCAGGTCTGCTGTGGTTGCACCACGTAAGCCAATAACTTTACTCGCGAATTTCTGAGCGTTTTGGAGACTTTGAGCAACGGACCAGCCGTTTCGTAAACCGTGAATATATACAGCGCTGAAGGCGTCTCCAGCGCCGACAGTATCAACGATTTTCAAGGCTTTTTCTGGAACCAGCGAGAAGAAATCACCTGTAGCGGTTCTGATGATGGTACCTTGTGCCCCCCGGGTCACTATCAGCTGTTCAAGTTCATAGGTTGTTTGCAGCTCAGCCATCTGTTCTTCTATGCTTGTGGTGTCATTTTTCCCCAGCAGTTTAAGTTCCTCCAGATTCATTTTCACCCAGTGGGCTTTTTTGAGCCAGGCGAGAGCCTCTTCTCTCTGCCACCAGGGTGAACGCAGGTTGACATCAAGAAAAATCTTCAGTTTATTATTGTGGCTTATTTTCTCATAGGTGCTGCGGGATACCTGGTTTCTCAGGCAAAGGGTTCCATGATAAAGGATGCCATAGGCAGGCGATGCGGGCAGCTGAGCGTGGGTGATAAAATCGTAGGCGCTCGGTGCGGTAATATCATAGCGTGGTTCACCCGCATCAATTGTAATGTCAACCTGTCCGGTGGGATTTTTATCATCGACCTGCACCGCTTGGATGTTCATCTGCCATTTTTCCATTGCTTTTAAGACCCTGGTGCCCTGGTTATCTTTTCCCACCCGGGAAATTAATGTTGGCTGATCACCAAAAGCCTGGAGATGCCAGGCGACATTGAACGGCGCCCCGCCCAAAATTTCTTCACCGGTTGGAAAACAGTCAAAAAGCACTTCTCCAAAAATGTAGAGTTTGTCTTTATTCTTTCTCATGGTATTTTTATTTTTTCTCCTATTTCCGGGGCAAAGTATATAAGCCCCTGCAAAACTCCGGCTGTGTAATTACCGCCAAGGGCAAAGTTATCCTCCTCTGCCAGGAAGAGGGCTTTGGTCTGGCCGTTTTTGTCAGCGAGCTTCCGGGCCTTTTTTTTGATATCATCTTCCGCATTGGCCACAAGAATCGAAGGGATTGAACTGCTCAATACCTGCAGGTCGTTGCCACTGTCTCCGGCAAAGACTATTTCCCGGGTTTTGTAGCCTAACTGCTTTTGCAAAAATTTAATGGCGTGCTTTTTAGTTGCGTTGCGCGGCAGGATGTCCAGCAGGACGATTTGCTCTGGTTCATCAAGGCTATGAATCAGGCTGACATTTACTCCCAGTTTTGCCAACCGGGTCGCTACTTTTGTAATGATACTTTTGTGATCGGCATCTATAGCTATATAGTAGCTTAGCTTAAAGTCGTTCTGCTTGTGTGCTTCCTGCAGCTCAATCTCAACTATTGTGTTGAGGGCCTTTTGCAGCTGGTCATGGGTTTTTCCCTGCCAATCTTTTGCAATCCGTTCCTGCCAGGTCTGCATTTTCTGCCATAGACTCTTTTTTTTTTCATATATTATTGTACCTACATCTGAGATAATATATTCAGGTTCAGGGAGATCATATTCTGAAATTGCCTGTTTTACGAGTGCCAGAGAGCGCCCAGTGACATAAACCAGCTTGACTTGCGGTATGCTGCAGAGCTTAGCAAACTGTCGGCGGGCATCCGGGTGTTCTGTTTGGCGACCGTTGGGGATGATCGTTCGGTCCATATCAGTACAGAGGAGTAATTTATTCACCATCATTATTTTCCTCCGATTCCCGTGGGTCCTTGCAGGTGTCAAAAAAGTCATAAAATTCAAGTGCTTCCAGGATCCCTGCGGCATGTGGTAGGTTGGATAAATAGATCCGCTCACTATCATCGAGCTGGGACAACTCATCATGGTAGCGGTTGGCCACCACTGCTGCCAGGGTATTGCCTCGCATCATATCCTCATCAGCACCTGAACCACCGGCAACAAAAACAGCTTCCAGCGGTATGGAAAATTGTTCAACAACGTAGCGTAACGCCATACCCTTGGAGGCTCTCAGGGGCAGGATATCAAGAAACTGCTCAAAAGCTGCCTGGACAAAAACCGCCTGCTCTTCACGATGCAGCAGTTGTTTAACCTCTTCAATGTCAGCTTTTTCAGGGTCGATGTAGTAGCTCAGCTTAAAGCGACTTTGCTCAATATTGGGTTGATTTTTCAGCCCGGGAAAGTCGGTGAGAAGACCTTTTACCCTGCGTCGTGACCACTGGTAATCGATATGGTTCGTCCAGGCGGTGTCGGTGGTCAGCTTCGGGGCGTGATATATTTCTGTGCCGCTGCTTGTGATAAGTACGTCCGGTACTGGGATTTTATGTCTTTTCATTAATTTTAAGGCGGAGTCAAGGCGTCTTCCAGTGGCGATAATAAAGCCGCTGCTGGTGCGATGTTGTCGAAGGAGGGTCATCAGTTTGCCAAGAGATTCATCGTCACCAATCAGGTTGTAGTCGAGATCACTGACTATGGCCCTGTCGTGGTACAATCCCTTGCGTGGCTTGGTTGGTTTGCGTTGCAGCTGTTCAGAACGTTCAGCGATGGGTTTGATGATTTTAAAATAGCGTTTTGCATGAGCTTCCCATGAATAGTACTCCTTAACGCCAATGAGTCCCTGGGTGGCATATTTCTGCCACAGATTTTTGTCCCCAAACAGCTTTAACAGGGCGGCCGTGATTGTTTCCGGTTCAAGCGGATCAATAAGAAAGCCGTTCTTACAGTTATTTATAATATCCTGTGGGCCGCCATCTTCGGTGGCGACAATGGGCAGCCCGGAAGCGGCCGCTTCAATCAATGTTAACCCAAAAGGTTCCGTGAGGGCCGGGTTGACAAATACGCCACCGGTAGCCGCGGTAATCCTGTAGATTTCGGGGACTTGATCACGCCTGTGGTGCTTTGGCATAGTCACCTTGCCGTAGAGGTCGTAACGGTCTATGGTGACCAGCAGTTCATGGAAAACCTCCTGTGCGCCGTCTTCGAGGTCATCTATGTCATCACGGTTACCGGCGATGATAATAAGGTTAGCCAGTTCCTGGAGTTTTGTGGATTGACCGAAAGCCTCGATGAGTGCGCTGATGTTTTTCCGTGGGTCCGGTCGAGATAGTGCTAAAATAATAGGTTTTTCGGGTGATTTCAGATGGCGGGTCAACTCTTTAAATAGAGAACTTTTCACCTCATCGCCTGATGCGGGGGTAAACTGGTTAAGGTTTGTACCAGGAGGGACGACCCGCATCTGGTCCGGCTGATAGTGGTCGTACAGTTCATATTGCTCTGAAATTTCCTGAAGCGTGCTGGTGATTACACGTTCTGCCGTTGCCAGGGTCAGTTCCTCGGCTTCAATCCGCCGGCTCATTTTGAAGCGGGTTTCGATTTCTTCTGCCTTAAGTCCACTTGCCAGCAGGCGGTTTCGCTTGACACGGCCCAGGGAGTGACCTGTATGGACGAGGGGGATTCCCAGTCTGCTGGCAAGATGTGAGCCTACATAACCCGCATCGGCATAATGGCTGTGGATAATATCTGGAAAGGCGTTGTCGGCATGAAAAAAGGCATCCAGATTGTCACTGAAAGAATCGAGATGATCCCAAAGTTCTTCTTTGGCGAGATATTCCTCTGGTCCGGCATCAATTCTGACGATGCGAAGGTTGTTGGCGTATTTTTCTATGGGCTGTGCATAGTCTGGAGAAACGTTTTTGTCGACCACGCGCTGGGTGATCAGGTCAACTTTTCTGATGCCGGGTTGTTTGGCCAATGCCTGGGCAAGTTCAACCACGTAGAGCGTCTGGCCGCCTGTGTCTGCGTCGCGGCCCAGTTCAAGATTTTTCCAGCGAATGAGACCGTGAATGCTCAACAAGACAATGTAGAGTTCTTCTCCTTTTTGAGTCATTAGGTATTCCTCCATAATTCCTTCATAACATACTTTTAAAAGTACAGTATTCTACCTAAAAATTGCAAGTGAACAGACATAATCCAAGCCGGACGCCGTTGCCCCGAAAATAAGCCAAAGAATTTAATCATTGAGCTTTACATGCGATTGTCCTGTTCGGTAATGAATTCGGTGTTGACAAATATCAGAAATGTGCATATTTTAAAAAGATTCGTTATGACGTATTGCGTTACGCCGTGACAAGCCGGAAAAGAAAAGCAGAGTGCTGATTAATTAGAAGATTGTATAAAACAAATTTCTGCCCGTTTCAAGGAGTTTTTTATGGGTCGACAATCTGAGGTGTCAAGGTTGACTACGGAAACCCGGATAAATATCCGACTAAATCTGGACGGACAGGGAAAGGCTGATATCAGCACAGGCATTCCTTTTTTTGATCACATGCTTACAGCATTTACAGTACATGGTTTTTTTGACCTTGGCATTTCAGCAACAGGCGACCTTGATGTAGATTATCATCATACTGTAGAGGATACAGGTCTTGTGCTGGGACAGGCGATTCAGCAGGTGTTGTCTGAGAAGGGGGGTATCCAGCGGTTTGGTGATGCAAGCGTTCCCATGGATGAATCCTTGTCAAAGGTGACCATTGATTTGTCCAACCGACCTTATCTTGTTTACAATATTCCCGACGATTTGAAATCCCGGGGGCCTTTCGATGCGTATCTTGCCAGGGAGTTCTTCCAAGCTGTCTGTGTCAAAGGCGGATTTAATCTGCATATTAATACCTTATACGGTGAGAATGAACACCACGTACTTGAGTCGATATTTAAGGCGTTTGGCCGGTCCTTGCACGCTGCTACCCGTCCGGTTTCTCAGGTATCAGGTGCATTATCCACCAAGGGATGTTTATAGTCAATTGTATGATTAGGGCCATGGAAACAATAAAATCCACCATACAGATTGTCTTTTTACCTGGTTTCCGCGTTGCGTCAATGTGTACATATTCCAATATGCTCCCATTGACGCGCCTTAAAACCAGGCAAAAATCCCTCGCTTTATTGGTCGATTTTAAAATTTCCATGGCCCGTAGTTGTTGACATGTCGTATTCACTGTTTATTCTAATTTGAGTTACGTAAAGATTTGAAATTTTGGAGCCTGCACCACCCAAAATGCTGATCCCTGAAGAAAAAATTGCAGAGATTTTAGCTGCTTCGGATATTTTTGATGTTGTCTCCGAGACTGTTATTCTAAAAAAGTCAGGCAGAAATTTTTTTGGTTTGTGTCCCTTTCATTCCGAAAAAACACCCTCTTTTTCAGTTAATCCTGAGAAACAAATTTTTCATTGTTTTGGCTGCAATGCCGGGGGTAACGTCCTGTCTTTTGTCATGAAATATCATGGGATCTCCTTTCCCGAAGCTGCAAAGATGCTGGCCAGAAAATACAACATTGTTATTGAAACCCCAAAAATGAATCCGCAACAGCGCAAAGCCATTCATACCCGGGAATCTCTTTTCCGTCTGAATAAAAAAGTGATGCAGGCATATACAGGATTCTTAAATGACCCTTTAAAAGGCGATTCAGCCAGGCGATACCTTGAACGGCGGGGAACCAGTGACCAGATTATTGAGCAGTTTCAGCTTGGGTATGCCCCCGATGCCTGGGATGCTATTGTCAATTTTTTAAGAAAAGAAAAAGTCGCTAAAGGGGTTGCGGTCAGTTCCGGCCTGGTGCTGGAAAGAAAACAGAAAAATGGGTTTTACGACCGGTTTCGAAACCGGCTGATGTTTCCCATTTTTGACATTAACATGCAGGTGGCCGGATTTGGCGGCCGGGTCATGGACGACAGCATGCCCAAATATATGAACTCTCCTGAAAGCCCGGTTTACAGTAAAAGCCGTATTCTTTACGGATTGCACGCGGCAAAACAGGCGTGCCGCAGACAGGGTCAGGTGTTTATTGTGGAAGGTTATTTTGATTTCCTTTCCCTTTATCAGCACGGGATTAAAAATAGTGTAGCAAGCCTTGGTACAGCCTTGACCCGGGAGCATGTCAGAATTCTTAAAGGGTATGCAACAACCATGACCTTGGTTTTTGACTCTGATGAAGCAGGTATAAAGGCTGCCAAAAGAAGCATTGATATTTTTGTTCAAGAGGGGATTGATACCCGGATTCTGGTCCTTCCGGGAAACAATGATCCCGACTCCTATGTTATGGCCCATGGCCGGGAGGCCTTTCTTGAGCTTGCAGATACTGCTAAGACAGTGATGCAGTTCTTGCTCCAGCTGGCCTTGGATACCCACGGCACTTCCGTTGAGGGACGTATAAAAATTCTGGATGAGATGAAGCAGCACCTGGCTATGATCCAGGATTATGCGGTCCGTTCAATCTATGTTCGTGAACTCGCTGAAACACTTAATATTGATGAAAAGGCTGTTCTTGAGAAAGTAAAGGATGCCTATGAGAAACAGGCAAACAGACAGGCCCGTGGACCTTTGATTCCTGAGGTTGACGACACATCCAAAAGCGTTCTGGAATCTGACCCAAGGGAAAAACAGATTCTTTCCATGATGCTTCACTGGCCTGAACTGATACCCGTTGCCGTGGAAAAAAAGGTGCTCCCCTCCTTTTATTCAAGGCAGCTTAAGCAGTTAGGCTTTTTGATCATTGACAGCGTAACGGACACACAAAATATTGTGGGTGCGGTCATGGCCCGGGTTGAAACCGATGAAGACCGGCAGTTGATTGCATCCATGGCGATGGAAAATTATACCGGGGTTCAGGATCCGGCGCAGACATTTGCTATCCTGGTTAACCGGGTCATGAAAATAAAAAATAAAACAGACAGAATAATTGTCAGTGAATTAACAAAAGCAAAAGAGGGCTGTGATGTTGATGTGATTGAGCTGCTTAAACTTAAACAGCAGCAGATTCAGAAGTTGCATAACAGTTAACTTTAAGCCTTTGGGAGGCATATATGGCAGATAAGAACAGCAGATCTGAGAAAAGCGTGATGATCGGCAAGGATGAAATGCGCAAGCTCATCAAAAAGGGAGAGAAAACAGGTGCCCTGTCCTTTGCTGAAATCAACGACGCCATTTCAGATGATTTGCAATCCTTTGAGCAGATAGATGATATTGTCATTCAGTTTCAGGAACTGGGTATTGAACTGGTTGGTGACAGAGGCGAGGATACGTCTGCCATTAAACCAGGTAAGGCCAAAAGCCCTAAAAAGGCTTCCCGGTCATCAAAAAACAAAAGAGTGAAAACCTCTGGGTCCCGTAAAAAGGATGATGACGAAGGTCTTGAAAACAGTGTGGATAAGAAAGGCAGTAAGAGGACACTCTCTTCCGGGCGTGAACGTTCCGATATGGAATTTGGCGCGGTTACTGATCCTGTGAAGATGTATCTTAAAGAGATGGGTATGGTAACCCTGCTTAGCCGTGAAGGTGAAATTGAGATCGCCAAAAAAATAGAGGTTGGGGAACGGGATGTACTGCGGGCCATGCTGGATTGTCCTTTGGCGCTGAACACCATTTTTATGTACGGTCAAAAAATGGAAGAGAAAGCCATGCGCCCCAAACACGTACTCCGGGACGTGGATGAGGGCGACGGGGTGGTTGATGAAGTCACCAAACAGGAAAAGTTCCTTGAATCCTTAGCTCGTATAAGAACCTTGCATGCAGAGAATCAGTCCTGCCGTGATGAGCTTGAAAACATCAGGAAAGGTACAAAAAAACACAGCAACCTCAGGGAACAGATTGACGGCAACACAGAAGAAATTTTTGAATTGCTTAAAAGCTGGCGATTTGAATCCAATGTCATTGATAATATAGAAAAGAGTATCCGAAGCACAATACTCTGGTTTAAAACCGTGGACGATCTGCTGACCAGGTGTGCAAAAACGTTTAATGTCCAGCCCAGCACAATGATGAAACAAACAAAGGACCAGCCTGGCTTTCTTGAATGGGCCACGGGAAGAAGCGAAATCACTCCGGATCGTGCCACTACCCTTTTTAATGATATTCAGGCATTGTGTGAGCAGATTACAGAAAAAAAGGACTTAGTTAAAGGCAGTGCGGAGGATCTAAACGCAATTGTTCAGGGGATTGAAATAGGGCGTAGAAAAGCGGATGCTGCCAAACGTGAACTGGTGCGTGCCAACTTAAGACTTGTGGTAAGTATTGCCAAAAAGTATACCAATAGGGGACTGCAGTTCCTTGATTTGATCCAGGAAGGCAATATCGGTTTGATGAAGGCCGTGGATAAATTTGAGTATCGCCGGGGATATAAGTTTTCCACATATGCCACCTGGTGGATCCGCCAGGCCATTACCCGTGCCATTGCAGACCAGGCCAGAACTATCAGGATTCCGGTTCATATGATTGAAACCATTAACAAGCTGATCCGTACCTCCCGGTATTTGGTTCAGGAGATGGGTAAGGAACCTTCCCCTGAAGAAATTGCCGAAAAAATGGAAATTCCCATTGATAAGGTTCGGCGGGTGCTTAAGATAGCCAAGGAGCCTATTTCCCTTGAAACACCCATTGGTGAGGAAGAAGACAGTCATCTTGGAGATTTCATTGAGGATAAGAAATTTTCTATTCCTTCCGAGGCCGCCATTGATTTAAGCCTTGCCGAACAGACGCGTAAAATACTGGCAACGCTGACGCCCAGGGAAGAAAAAGTGTTAAGGATGCGTTTTGGTATCGGAGAAAAGTCTGATCATACCTTAGAAGAAGTTGGAAAGGATTTTACCGTTACAAGGGAGCGTATTCGTCAGATTGAAGCTAAGGCCTTGCGTAAACTTCGTCATCCGACTAGAAGTAAAAAATTAAAAACTTTTATAGAGAATTAACGCTTGACAGTAAACAGGCGTTACTATATATATCACAAATTTGCTTGCAACACAGTATCAAAGCGGCTTTCCGGGCCTATAGCTCAGTTTGGCAGAGCCACCGGCTCATAACCGGTCGGTCCCTGGTTCGAATCCAGGTGGGCCCACCAAAGAACTTATTCATTTATGAGGTCTTAAAGAGGATGGATAGCCAATTGATATGCTGAAAATAGAGAAAGGATGATCAGGTCATACATGGATATGCCTGTAAAGCACTACGAAAAAAACTAGATCTAAAGCGTGGAGTGTACTCCACGCTTTTTTATTTTAATCGATCATCAAGTTTTTAGGGGATTTGTTCAAATTTAAGGCGGGAACAATTTTTAACAGGATGAATATACAGCATATTTTGAGCATTAAGATTTTTTCCAACGCCGAAGTTGGGCAAATTTAAAAAACTTGATCATCGAGTTTTAGGACTTCTTCAACGCATGCCTACTGTAAGACAGATTATTGACATTGTAGATAAAATTGCGCCTTTCTCCCTGGCTGAATCCTGGGATAATTCAGGGCTTCAGGCCGGAGATCCCGATTGGCAGGTGTCCAAAATTTTAATTGCCCTGGATGTTACATACAAAGTACTGTCCGAAGCGGAAAAGTTGGGGTGTGACATGCTGATTACCCATCATCCCTTGATTATGTCACCTGAAAAGAAAATTGATTTTAGCAAGATGCCTGGTGCTGCGATTTTGACCAGTGCCAGAGCCCGGATTGCTGTAGTTAGCGCCCATACAAATTTGGATAAAGCCCAGGATGGTTTGAACGACTATCTGGCCCAAAAACTTGGGATCATTTGTACCAATGTTTTTTTTGCCGATGCAATGCACGGTGAATCCACCGGGCAGATTCAGGGGCTTGGGCGCATCGGGCAGCTTGGTGGAACCATGACACTTGAACAACTGGCTTGCCGGATTAAAAAAAAATTGGGAATTCCCCGGGTAAGAATTATTGGCAATCCCGGTAATATGGTATCAACAGCAGCACTGTGCTCGGGTTCAGGCGGCTCTTTGACAACTCAATTTTTAAGTTCAGGAATGGATGTATATATCACGGGGGATTTGAAATATCACGAGGCACGAGACATAGAGGCCTATGGTAAATCCGCTGTTGATGTCGGCCACTTTTCTTCCGAATTTATTGCTGTTGAGCTTTTGAAAAAGCGTCTTGGTCAGATGTTTGATGCCGAAAAATATAAAATTACAATTAATACATGTGATCAGGAACAAGATCCATTTTTAACCATATGAGGATGTAACACCTTATGTCAAAACCAGAGATAGCCACCCTTGTAAAACTTCAGGAGGCTGAAACCCAAATAGTCCGTCTTAATGACGTACTGTATGAGGTTGAAAAAAAGAAAACCAAGCTGGCATCCAGGCTCAAACAGTTTGCAGCAGCGCTCAAGGAAAATGTAGAAGAACTTGAAAAGCTTGAAAAAAATTGTCTTGACAGTGAAAATGAAATTAAAATTGTTGATGCTCGTATTATCAAAAGTAATGAAACCCTTCGAAATGTTACCACAAATAAAGAGTATCAGGTATTGCTCAGGGAGGTGGATGATAACAAAAAAAGGAAGGATGCCTTAGAGACAGAACTGTTACAGATCATGGAAGAGCGGGAAAGGTCCCAGGCTATTGTGGATGAAAGTACAAAAGAATATCAGCAGCTTGAAGAACAGGTCAAAGCGGAACAGAATCAGATTGAAGAACAAACCACTAAAGACCGCAAGCTTCTTGGAGAATATCTTGAAAGCCAGAAAGAAATCGGTGCAACTATAGATCCTAAACTTTTAGATCGATTTAAACGCATTTCCAAAATGAACCAGGGATCTGCCGTAGCCCAAGCGCAGGATCAGGTCTGTTTAGGGTGTTTTATGAATATTCCGCCTCAGCTGTATATTGAAGTTCAGCGCGGAAACCAGTTGATATTTTGCCCCCAGTGCAGCCGAATTTTATATTATGAGAAAAGCTAACATTTGGGGCCTACATTTCGCTATTTAATTCATAACCACCTGAATTTATTAATAGTGAAGTTAAAGTTGAGTGATGATGAGCTATTTTATTTTTTATAATTAGGATAGTTACAGAAACAAGCGAAATGTAGGTTGGGGTTGAAAAAAAAATTTAATTTCGGTCTGACTGGAACAAACGGTCGCCGGGCGAATTAACGCCGGGAGGAAAGTCCGAACACCGCAGGGCAGGACGCTCCATAACGTGGAGTCACGGTGACGTGAAGGAAAGTGCAACAGAGAGTAGACCGCCCAGCTACTCATTGAGTCGAACAGGTGTTTTTAATGCTAATAGTTGTTCCATTCAATGAGTGGCTGGGTAAGGGTGAAACGGTGCGGTAAGAGCGCACCAGTTTCCCGGGTGACCGGGAAAGCTTGGTAAACCCCGTCCGGTGCAAGACCAAATAGAGAGACGCTTGAGGGCTGCCCGCCCAAGTCTCCGGGTAGGTTGCTTGAGGTGTATGGCAACATGCATCCTAGATGAATGACCGTTGATTTTTTTGTGGGTAACTGCAAAAAGATAACAGAATTCGGCTTACGGGCCGGTCAGACCGAAATTTTAAATACTGAGTATATCTATGAATGACACCTGTGACATATCTTTTAAAGAAAAAGCTAATATTTTTTCATATGAGTATCTTCAATGCGTTCTGTTCCTTATTGAATTGAATGACGACAGTTATCTTTTTACCAAGAAATTGTGCTCAAAATTGATAATCACCTCCCACATCATGGAGGATTTTCTTGACTTTCACGGTGCAAAAAAAAATAAGGACTGGGTTTTTTACCGTGCAATATCAGCATCAGTTCGACATCTTTCCCTAGCCTGTTATTCCCAGCGTCACACCCTGGACCGGTTCGACTTTTACAATTTCGGGGATCAGAACCACAGTGCCTTTAAACAGGAAGCACTGGAGATGCTTCAATTTCTCCAGAATGCCATTCATCAGGCAGCACCCGTTGCCCTGAGGGAGGCACAGCGTTTGGGTATCACCATTCCGGAAGCCGGCTATGATCTGGACTATTTCCCCGGCATTGCCACGGCCAGCCAACTGGAACATAATATTGACAACGCCATGCCCAAAGGCAGTCAGAAAAAGAATCTGACACGAATTGCCAGTCAGTTTCTTGAGCTGATCCGGGATTTTGAACAGTTTACCTTTTACGAACGTTATGATCTTGAGACCATTTACAAGCTTGTTCCTGATGTTATCAATGAGGTAACAATTCGAAGTTATGAGATGCGGGTGCATAACATCCAGTCTTCCTTTGATTCTTATGTGGTCACCACGTTGCAGTCCCCTGATACTGAACTTTTAAATCAGTTGCGCAGTCATTTTTCCATTGTATTTCATATTTTGCAGGTATTAGGGCGCTTGCTTCATTTTTATGAACGGCACCTGTATGATACCGGTTTTAAACATGTTTATAAAAATATCAGTCTGTCCCTTTCCGATCTCATTGATCCGGATACTGTTTTAGATCGTGCCATGAATTATTGTCTATATTATGCAGGCCGTTTTTTATCCTCCGGCAAGGCTGTGGCCACAAAGGTTCTGAACATGAATATGGAATCCGACACAATTGAGGTAGGTATTCCCAAAGACAGGGGCTTTCACAGCCGACCAAGCCTTCTGGTGGCCAAAATCGTCCAGCATTATGGCGGAGAAGTCAAGCTTTATGTGGGAAAAGACCAGTTTGATGCCTCTTCGGTCCTTGATATCCAGTGGGCCGGGGGGAAAATTAAAAAAGAGGAGATTGAGACGGTCGTTTTTACGGGCGATTCCAGGGCATTGAATGATTTGAAAATCCTTTCGGGTGTCAATTACGGTGAAGATCATATGGGCAAGGGCATTCCCTTGCCCGGTGAATTAAGTTATTTGATTTAAAATTCATGTCTGGCGCAGAAAATAAAGAAACGTTTAAAAATATTGCCGTTGTTGTGGCGGGCGGAAAAGGTCTGCGCATGCAGTCCACTGTTAAAAAACAGTTCATTGATCTGGAAGGTATTCCGGTAATTGTCCGCACGCTTGCCGCCTTTGATACCCATTGCCGGGTGGACGAGATGATTCTGGTGGTTCCGGAACAGGATCTGGATTTTATCCGCAATGACCTTTTACACCGATTTTCATTTTCCACACCTTTGCATATTATCAAAGGCGGTGTTACCCGTCAGGATTCCGTGGGAAACGGACTTGATAAAGCGTTGAAAATTTATGCCCGACCAGAAACAACATTTGTGCTGATTCATGACGGGGTCCGGCCATTTGTGGGTGAAAAGATTGTTGATCGGTGCCTTGACGGTGCTTTGAAAAACGGTGCCTGCATCCCGGTTCTTGGTATCTGTGATACAGTAAAAAGGGCCGATAAAAATGGCAAAATAATCTGCACCCTTGACCGGGATGGACTGTTCCGGGCCCAGACACCCCAGGTTTTTCGCCTGGACCTGATTCTCAAGGCCGTTTCCCATGCCCGGCATACCGGCTTTTTGGGCACGGACGAAGCTTCGGTCTGCGAACATGCGAAAATACCGGTGGCGATGGTGGAAGGCGGACGGTTTAATATTAAACTCACTTCTCCCCAGGATCTGATTTTTGCAAGCATGATCATTCAAGCAAAAAAAAAGCTGACTTAGGCCCACAATCAAAATAAAACCTCCCATATGGTTTGCTGTTTCATCCGTCTTCTTCGTTGTTACAATGAGCACATATTTCAATATGCTCCATTGTCACGCCTTGAATACGAATGAAACTTCTAAACCATATTTTGGAAGGTTTTTTATATGAAAGTATCAATAAGTTGTTAAGTTACTTTTATTTTTCGTTGTGGGCCGAAGCCTGGCAGGAGATATGTCAGGTCGGCCCATGGCCGTTATTCCGATCATGGGCCTTAACCGGGCATTCCGGTTTTTTAAGTTAGTGTTTGAACGAAAAGTCACCCATCTGCGCCTTGCATCTGGGAACTTTTTCGTTCAAACACGTATTTCCGTTCAGGCACTCGTTAAAGTTACTATCAGAAGCTCCTTATTTAATCTGCCATCTTAATTTTATATAGCACTGGGTTTACTTTGTTGCGAAATTATGGCAAATTCTAATTTAAATGCTGCGCAAAATTCCGTAATTAGCCAGTTTAAGACTGACTTTAAATTAAATTTACGAATAATCAGTTAATGAGGTTCAGCATTGTTTTTTTATACACTAATCATCCCCGGAGGTGCCTGAAATGGCGGAAAAACCCGCGATCAAGATCGGATATCTTAAAATCACTGATCATTTCATTCTCGGTGTAACAGCTCGAAAATTACAACAAAGTATGGAAACCTTTCAACACTGCACGCTGGAACCTGTGGTTAAAAACGGGTGGAATGAAGTTGCTGATGCGCTTTCCGTAAAATCTTTGGACGGGGCACTGATTTTGGCACCAACAGCCATGGATCTTTTTAAATCCGGTGTTGATCTCAAACTGTTGTTGTTAGCCCATAAATCCGGCAGTGTTCTGGTTAAAAATAAAAGAGCCAACATCAATTCTGTTGAAGATTTCGCGGGTAAGACCGTATTGATTCCATATCAGCTATCCATCCACAATATGCTGTTTCACAAGCTGTTATCCGAGAAAGGGTTGAAACCCGGACGTGCCACGGAAAAGGGAATTGATGTCACCCTTGAGGTGGTTGCCCCTTTCCAGATGCCCGAAGCCCTTGAGTATGACGAAGAAGGCGAAATCGGTGGGTTTATCGTAGCTGAACCATTTGGCTCCCAGGTTATAGCCGCCGGTCATGGTGAAGAATTTGAACTGTCAAAAAATTTATGGGCCAAGCATCCTTGTTGTGTTTTTGTCATGCGTACAGAGATTATTGAAAAGAATCCTGAAGCTGTTCAGGAAATTTGCACAAGTTTTGTTCGGTCCGGGCTTGCCATTGATGCCCAGCCTGAGCCGGCTTCAATTATTGGTGCTGAGTTTTTTTCCCAGAATAAGGATATTATCCAACGGGTGCTTACAGATCCGCCTGACCGGATTCTGACAGGAGAACTTTATCCCCAAAAAGAAGATCTTGATATAATTCAGAAATATATGATGGATAAAATGAATATTATGACCTCCCTTATTGATCTGGATGAGTTTGTGGACACGCGTTTCGCCGACGCTGCAGGGGCAAAATAAAATTTTTAATTTGCAGAATCAATAAAACCGTAAATTTTTTCTATAGCTTTTAATCCCCAGGCGGGTTTCCCGGACAGGGTGGCGACACCGTCGCGGTTGAAGCGATCCGTTGTCTGCTGAGCTGTAAATCCTTGTTCCTTTAATTCAATAAGGATTTTCATGACGGCAGCCTTGTATTTTTTCATATCCTGATCCGGCGAAACATCCAGTTTTATCAAGGGCGTTTCCTTAAGACTATCCGTAGGGGCTCCAATGCTGTTTTTATAAGCAGGCGTTGTGTCGGTTGTGATTTGGCTGTTGTCTGGTACTTTATTTATCAGCGCAGAAAGGTCATCCATTCCAGGGGCATCAGCTAACTGCTCAGCCGGGCTTTGGATCTCTTGGTTTGAACCTTCTGCCTCAGACACCAGGGACCAAAGGTCATCAGCCTGGGTATCTACCCCAGGCGGAACCGGCCCTGATTCTTCCCCGGTGCCATGCACAAGCAGGGACAGATCATCCATGATGGGTTCCTGGGACTGTGTGGGTTCTCCAAGCAGGGCGGATAGATCATCTAAATCGCCGCCACGCTCATCACCTACAGGCTCAATAAGCTTGGACAGATCATCCAGGTCTTCATTAAGATCTTTAGGGACATCGGTATCCATATCCACAAGGCTGAACAGATCATCAAGATCGTCTTCATTGATATCTTTATTGTCATCTTTGTTATCAAGGGAATTGGGCGAAGATAGATCAGAATCAATCAGCTTTGACAAATCATCCATATCATCTGACAGATTGTTCATCTCAGGGGCTGACTGCGTTTCTTCCGGCAGGTTTTCAAGGTCGCCAAGGTCGCTGTCCGGCTCCGATACAGAGTCAATCAATGAGGATAGGTCATCAATATCTTCAAGAGTCAGGGCTGTTTCATTGACCAGCAAAGACAGATCATCCATGTTGGACGAGTCCATGTCGCCAATATCCTCGTGGTCCTGATCCTTGAATTCATCGTCCATGGGTACAGGATCTTCAAACAGATTTTCATTTTCATTAAAATTGGTATCCAAAGGGCTTTCGTCAATCTCGGCTGATTCTTCAAGCGCCAGGGTTTCCACAGCACGTCCGGCAATTTCCATGGCCTGGGGAGTAGCGCTGTGCCGCTGGTTCATCTCCTGCAATGCCAAGGCGATATTTGTCATTGCATCGGCTTTTTTCTCTTCAGCGACAGCCCGTTTTTCCATTGCATCGGCTTTTTTTTCTTCCACCCGGGCAAGTGCTTCCTGGGCTAAAGCGATACGGTCTTGTTTTTCTATATATACCTGGAACATATCTTTGAATATAGATACAGATTCCATATCCACGGGGATTGTCCCTTGATTGTCGGCAGAAGGTTGTACGCTTGCCGTGGCTTTAAGCATTTCTGCTTCCTGTGCAAGAAAAGCTTCAACCTGCTCGGGCAGCATACCTGCATCCAGAAATTTTTTGATTTTTAAAAGGGTGGTAACCGCCTGTTCAGTGTAACATGTTTCATCGTCGACAACCTGTGTGGTAAGCCACGGGCCGAATCGATTTAAAATAAACTTTAAGGTGGCCTTGCCCATATTCAGCTCATCTCTGAGAGCCGCAATGGTCAACAGCTTTGAACGGGTCATTATTTCCCTCATTTGCGAAAGTTAATTGCAATTATTCTTTTATTGTTATCATAAAATCAGGGAGACCAAAAGTATTTATAACAAAGGCGATAAGGGTACGATAATATTTGACACCTTTTTTTTCGCTTGATATATCTTTATATTAAGTTAGTTCTGTTTTAAATTATTAAGAAGCGCAAATTTTCAGTCTTGATAAAAACGCTTGCATTATATTGTCATTTTCCGGAACGCTAACGCGCTTTTAACCGATTAAACCGGAAAAGAAAAATTTAACTATATTCCAATCAAAGATTTGGCAGCACTTGCCGCCTTTGCTGCCCATGGAGGGTAAAATGGCCACTACAACAGATCCTAAGAGCTTTAACCATCACGTCGAAGCCGTTAAAAAGGGGACCCGGATATTTGAGGATGCATTCCAGGGTGTCTCCCGTATGATTCTGGGCGCCGGTATCCGCAAGGTCACGGTCAAGGGAAAGACTACCTACCAGTTTGACCTGTTCAGCCAAGGCAAAAGGCATCTGGTGGGCATGTATGACGAAATTAACGCCTTTGTCTCTTTTGTCAAGGATGCCTCCGAGGGTGGGTCTTCCAGGGAAATGGCTTTTGTCCTGGTGGGCGAGCCGGGAAATGGAAAAACTTTTTTCGTTGAATACCTGTGTGACCGATACCGGGAGTTTTTATCTATCCCAAATAATATGAAATATACGTTTCGATTCAAGAATCTTGACCGGGTAGGTGGATATGGAAAGATCAATGTCATTGAATCCCAGACCTATGAAGACCCCATGATTCTTGCGATGAGCTTTAGGGGTAATAAGGATGCTTCCATGGATTATTTTTCAAAATCATTTAAATTCAAGGACAAGGAGATAGAAAATCTTTATGACCGATATCGTCCTTTAGGTGCTTGCTCGGCCTATATATGGAATCAGATTCGGGAATATTGTGATGATGACCCTGACCAAATGATGGAGTTCATTGAAATAGTCCCGGTACCGTTGATAGAAAGTCTTGGCACGATTACCGGTAAATATCCGGCCAAGGATAAGATCACCTCGTCGGCCGTGGATCTTATGGGTGAAGAGTCCATCCAGCGCCTGTTGCATATTCCGGATTCCAACAACCCCTACCGGTTTGACCTGCGCCGGGGGGCTTTGGCCCGGGTGGCCGGCGGCGGCATCCATTTTTCCGACGAAATTTATAAAAACAAAAAGGATTTGGTGCAGGTGTATCTTGGTGTAATCCAGAACCGTGTGATTGAAATGGATGGTTTTAAATGGCCCATTGACACCCTGATCATCGCGACTTCAAATAACTCCGAGTTTAATACCTTTTTAATGGAACGTGAGGAAGCGCCCATTGTTGACCGGTGCCGGATCTGCTATGTGGCCCATAATACGGATTATAAACTCCAGAAAATGTTGACCGAATATGCCATCGGTACTGATGTAAAGCGTTCCCTTGAGCATGAAGTACTTCACCAGGATCCAAATTTGAACTATGCTGCATCCGTTGCCGTGGTGCTGACCCGGTTACCCCCGTCCGATAAACTTACCCCGGTTGAAACCATGAAGCTTGCCGCAGGAGAAGTGGCCGGTGAAAAAAGCCTTAAAACCCTGGCTGAATTAATTGATCAGCTCAACCAGGATACGGATATAACTAAACGTTTCGGCCAGAAAGGCTTAGGACAGAGAAATCTTGGCCGGGCCGTGCAGCTTTTGCTGGAATCTTCTGAAACCAATGATGGTAAGTGCATGTTTGCCTTAGATATTTTCAACGCCCTGGAACGGGTAGTACTTGATTATGTCCAGGAACCTGCTGACCGGACCAAGTTTATGGAGGATTTAAAAATTGCCAGGGGGCTTTACCGGGAACGCATTATGACAGAGATGTTTAACGCATATATGGACGAACCGTTGGCCATCAAAAAGGATGTACTTAACTATGTAAATATGATCATCGGTGTGGATGCCGAGCATTTAGGACCTGATATGATGTGGAAGTATAAAGATCCCCAGACGGGTGAACTTCGAGCCCTTAAAATTGATGAGCGTTACATTAAAAATGTTGAGGAACGCCTGGGTCTTAAAACTGAAGAACAGCGGGCCTCCTTTAGAAATTCCATTAGAAAGATATATGGCCAGAAACTTTCTGTGGATGCCAATTATGATTTTATGGACAACCTCGAACTGGTTAAAGCCATTACCGATGTCCGGCTTAAATCGGATATCGCCGGTGCCGGATCTTTAATTGGAGCGCTGGCTAACCGGACCAACGAAGAAAATCAAAAACTGTATGAGAGAATGATTTATACTATGGATAAGAAGCTTGGGTACTGCCCGACGTGTGCCCAGAAAACCATAGAGTACTTCTGCAGCCAGGAAGATGACAAATAGTGTTTGAACGAAACGTCACCCATCTGCGGCGTTGCATAAAAATTTCCAATCCTCACAACCATAAGGTTGCTACGGTTGAAAATTTTTATGCGCCTTGCACCTGGGCAACGTTTCGTCCAAACACGGGTTTTCGGTTAGACATTTGGTAACGGCTCACACTGTATAAAAAACAAAGGGGAAGCGTATGATAACCCTTGATGAATTATTGGAACGGGACCGCCAGCGGGAAGAGGATGGCTTTAAGCGTAAAATCCGTATAGGCCGCATTGTCAAACCAGGTACCGGGGGAAAGGAAAAAATTATTGTGGTTCCCACCACCGTGGAGGAGAAGTTTGTCCACGAGGAACCTTCCTTTGATCCGGAAACCGGAGAGGGCGAGCCTTCCAGCGGTACCGGCGAGGGAGAAGAGGGAGATATCATCGGTGAACAACCGGTGCGTCCGGAGGGGGGAGAGGGCGAGGGGGCAGGACAGGGCGCCGGAGAAGGCGAGGGCGAAGGCCAGGGGACCGAACATGAGTTCGAGTCCAGTGCCTATGAATTAGGCAAGGTACTGTCCCAGGACTTCCAGCTCCCCAACCTCCAGAATAAAGGCAAAAGGCGGGTTCTATCCCGCTATACCTATGATTTGACAGATAAAAACCGGGGCATGGGCCAGATTCTGGATAAAAAAGCAACGTTAAAACAGATTGTCCAGACCAATATTGGCCTTGGTACCATTCCGGATGTCAACGACATAGACCCGGGTCGGTTTATTGTCTCCCCCCAGGATCTTGTATACAGAATTCTGTCCAGGGAGAAAGAATATGAATCCCAGGCCTTGGTTTTTTTTCTAAGAGATTATTCCGGTTCCATGAGCGGTAAGGTGACCGAGGCGGTGGTTTCCCAGCATGTGATGCTCTATTCATGGCTGTTGTATCAATATGAAAAGCAGGTGGATACCCGGTTTATTCTCCATGACACCCAGGCAAAAGAAGTTGAGGATTTTTATAAATATTATTCATATAAGGTGGCCGGGGGAACCAAGGTGTATACCGCTTTTGAACTGGTGAACCAACTCGTGGAGCGGGAGAGCCTGGATAGAGACTACAATATCTATGTTTTCCATGGAACCGATGGCGATGACTGGGACAGGGATGGCATCAACACTTTAAAAGAAATAGAAAAAATGGTGCGCTATGCCGCCCGCATTGGCATCTCCGTTGTAGAGCATTCCTATGTGGGGAAAGGGCAGACCGAAGTTGAAAAATACCTAAGAAAATCCGGAATACTTGAAAAACATAAGGACCATATCAAGCTGGATGTCATGCATGAAGATGTGGATGATACCAGAATTATTCAGGGGATTAAAAATTTGATCTCCTGATAAATATTGCCTGAACGGAAAATCGTGTTTGGGCGAAAAGTTGCCCAGATGCAAGGCGCAGAAAAATTTGTAACCGGAGCAACCTCATGGTTGTGAGGCCCGATCTTATAATTTGGCAAATTTTTCTGCAACGCGGCAGGTGGGTGACTTTTCGTTCAAACACAATAGAGAAAGGTAGGGCCCAATGGAGCTTGTTAGCCAGCATGTAAAAAAAATTATGGAAGAGTGCAAGGTCAGAGCCAGGGATGAAGGCCTGAAGTTTGATGATGAAACCCTTGAATATATTGTCACCAACCGGGACATGATCGAACTGTCCCCCAAACTGATGATTCCTACCCTGTATGATTACTGGGTTCATGATGTCAGGGTGTTGTCAGGCAAGGGCATGTATGAAGCCTATCCTTCCAATCCTTATGAAACTGTTATCAACACCCGGCCGGCCATTTCCTACTATAACGATAATAACCCGGACTGGCTCAATGTTATGATTTTTTATCATGTGCTGGCCCATATTGATTTTTTTCAGAACAATTTGTTTTATGTAAATACATGGGACATTGACCTTACCGGTCAGGCTCTGGCAGATAAGCGTTTGATCGCCCAGCTCAGAAGCGAAAAGGGCAGGCGATGGGTGGACTATATAATTGAGTTTGCCAGGGGGATAGACAATCTGGTGGGCTATCATAAAGCACTGGACAGTATGTTGAGAACCCGAAATCAGCCTGTGGCCAGGTTATCCAAAGAGGATTACTATTTTGATGTTTTTTTGCAGAAAATAAAACAGGTGTCCCACAATACATACTTAAAAGAAATTGAAAGGTTCAATCAGTGTAAAAATAACATTGCCGAATTTTTTGAACTGGTTCATTCCCGGTACCCGGAATTTGAGCAGATGTATAAAAAAGAGAAAAAGAACAAAGAAAAGCCTGAGCTGGACATCATGGAATATATTTTCAGGCATTCGCCGTTCTTACGGGCCGAGGAAAATCAGTGGATGAAATCCGTGATCCAGATCGTGCGCGACACCTCATTGTATTTCCAGCCCCAGATCCGTACAAAGATTATGAATGAAGGCTGGGCCAGTTACTGGCACGAATACTTGTTCATGAAGGATGAACGTATCCGCGGCCATGAAATAGATTACGCAAAGGTAAATGCCACGGTAACCTCACTGCCCAAGATAGGCCTCAATCCCTATGCCTTAGGGCTGCGCCTGTTTGAACATATTGAAGATATGCAGAACAGGGGATGTTATTCCCTTGAGTATTTCCGCCTCAAAGATGAGAGAAATAGGCAACACTTTGATAAAGGAAAGAAAAACGGCCATGATTTTATATTCAAAGTCAGGGAGAATATGAATGATTTTACCTTTATCAACACGTTTGTGGACCAGGAATTTATAGACCATTATAAATTGTTTGTCACAGGCAAGCGATTCAACAGGGAACGCATGACCTGGCAGTACTATATTAAATCCAAGAAAGCCGAGGATTATAAAAATATGGTCATCGACACCCTGTATCACCCACCAATGATATATGTGGATGAGGAAAAAACCCAAGGCGGTATACTTTACCTTGTCCATGAATTTGAAAACAAGCCCCTTAAAGCAGATTATATTGAAAATACCATGATCGGTATTGAATTTTTATGGGGAGGACCTGTGTACCTTGAAACCAGTATTCCTGTTGGAAAAGAACAGAAAACGGCTCTTCCTGTTCATTTCCTGGATCCATCTGCAGGAGGTACCGGAACAACATCAACAGCCGTCAAACGTGAAAAAATTAAGTGGCAAAGGGTATGTTATATAATGGATAAACGGAAGTTAAACAGACGGGAGGTGGCATGACCATGGATACCAACACCAGTTCTGTGGATTCTGATGCCGTTGAATCCGTAACCCAGGCCCTGGATTTTTTAAACCGGAACATCCAGGATTACCAACGGCATAAACCGGTATCTTTCCAGGAATTTTTACAGCTTCTTAATGCCAACCCTTCCCGGATTTTAAGAAATATTTTTCAGTCATTTCATGACATGATTAAACTTCATGTGACTGAAATAGAAAATGATATAGATAGTTCTGCCATTACCAAATATGATACCGGTACGCTTTTCATGGAAGGTTCCGATACACCGTATTTTCCGGATATGCTGTTTGCCAATCGGTTTGTGAAACAGATGGATTATCTGCGCCACGGTAACCAGCAGAACCGGATCTATGTGTTTTACGGTCCCCACGGATGCGGAAAATCCACTTTTTTAAATAATCTTCTGGAAAAATTTGAGCAGTATGCCAATACCGAAGAAGGGTTGCGCTATGAAGTGGTCTGGCGCCTGGATGTCAAAACACTTAAAGGTCGTGAACCGTCTTTGATGAGCCTTTCTTCTTTTGAAAAACTAATCCAGTACATTGACAGTGAATCAACGGCAATAAAGCCGGGCACAAAACAAAAAAAGGTCGAATTGGAAGGGCCGGAGCCTGAATTTATTGAGATCCCCTGCCTGTGCCATGACAACCCCTTTCTGGTGATACCCAAGGAGCAGAGACGCGCTGTTCTGGACGAATTGATCAAAAACGATGAGTTTAAATGGAAGCTGTTTACGGAAAAACAGTATGAATGGGTATTTAAAGATGAGGTCTGCACCGTGTGCACCTCCATTTACCAGAGCCTTTTGGAACGCTTGGGCACGCCTGCCAAGGTGTTTGAGATGCTATATGCCAGACCCTATTATTTCAACCGCCGCCTTGGCAACGGTATCTCCGTTTTCAACCCCGGGGACAGGCCGTTGCGGCGAAACGTTATCCTTAACCAGATGCTCCAGAGCCGAATTAATGAGCTTTTTCGTGATTCCAACGTTATTAACTATATTTATTCCTCCTATGCAAAAATTCACAACGGTATCTATGCTCTTATGGATATTAAGTCGCATAATGTCGAGCGCATGGTTGAGCTTCATAATATTATTTCAGAGGCGATTCACAAGGTAGAGAACGTAGAGGAACACGTGGAGGCGTTGTTTTTTGCTCTTATGAATCCCGAAGATAAAGAAAATATTAAAGATTTTCCCTCTTTTAAAGACCGTATTCAGTATATAGATATCCCATACGTTCTTGATTTGACCACCGAAGTTAAAATCTACCTGACCATTTTTGGCCGCCATATTGAAAGCAGCTTTCTGCCCATGGTGCTTGAAAATTTTGCAAGGGTTATTATTTGCACCAGAATCGGAAAAAAATCTCCTGCTTTAGAGCAATGGATAAAAGATCCAAAAAAATACCTGAACTTTTGCGATGAGAGTCTTATCCTGCTGCTTATGGAGATTTTCAGAGGAAGTATTCCTAAATGGCTGAATGACGAGGACAAAAAGGCGCTGGACAAAAAGGCGATGAAAAAAATTATTGCCGAGTCTGAAGAATATGGGAAACAGGGCCTGTCCGGTCGGGATTCCATTAAACTTTTTGACCGGTTTTATTCGAGATTTGCTAAGGAAGGCAGGCACATCAACATGCTTGATTTGTGTTCGTTTTTCAATAAACTCGAAGACCCTACACGCCAGATGATTCCCTCGGGGTTTTTGTCTTCACTTTTAAGGATGTATGACTATTGTATTCTCCAGCAGGTCAAAGAGTGTCTTTATTATTACAACGAGGAGCAAATCGCAAAGGATATTAAAAATTATATTTCCGCTGTGACCAATGAGATCGGCGCTGTTGTGAACTGTATTTTTACCAAAGAAGAGATTCATGTTACCGAAACATTTCTTGAAACCATTGAAATCAGGCTTCTGTCTGAAAGTGCCGATGCAAAAAGGCGCCAGGACCTGCGCCTGGATGTATTAAAGGAATATACAGGGTTTACGCTTTCCCACGAGATCATGATCGAAGGAAAGGACATTACCCAGACCCGGCTGTTTAAAAAACTTCATGAACGGTATGTGCATAACTTAAAAAAACAGGTGTTAGAGCCTTTTATTGACAATGCAAATTTCAGGCGGGCCATAAAGGATTTTGATACTGAAAATTTTAAAGCCCATGATAAACGCATTAAACGCGATGTGAAATTTCTTATTGATAACTTGGTTAGTAAATTTGAGTATTCACAGCAGGGTGCCAATGAGATTTGCATTTATGTGATTGATAATGATCTGGCCAATAAACTCAAGGGTACCTGACTGTCAGGCGCGGCGTGAAAGGCCCGTCTGTGACCTTCTCGACCGGCCTTTGGGTCGAGAACTTCTTGATGATCTTTCCTCTTTTATGGGAGGGTACCCCTGACGTTCAGTGATATATGGTGTCCGGTAAACAAAGAAAAATCGCTGTACCATACTTCAGACGGCACAGCGGTTTTTGTTAAAAGATGTTGTTATTATTTTTACTGATATTCCATGGAAAGCCGGAAAAAACCTTATGGCATACCCGTTCCGGGTAGACTTTATATTTAGGTGAAAGTATATTTAATCACCATTGCCAGGTCTTCAAGCGCGTCCAGATTAACGTCAATTGAACTCAAGGAAAAAGTGGTATCCAGAACAACCTCCGTAGTTACATCTAAACATAAACCCAATTCAGGATTTTCTGGCAGCACCAGATCTGGATTCTGATCAATTTTGATCGTAAACGTTTCAGGATTCCCCGTGACCCTTGCGATAAAGATGATTTCTGCTATGGAAGCTGCAAGCGGCTGTACAAAATACGGTAAAACTGCCTTGGTCAGGGTAACATTTGTCACACCTTCTGTTTTCAGTAAGTTCCACTCATTCGGCATTTCATATCTCAGACTGTGATATCGATGCATGCCTGTTTTTTCCAGTGCCTGGCTGATCTCCATCAGTTTGTCTTTAAGCGTTGTCTGGGCCAGGTTTTGCAATGTACTTCCCCCCTCGCGGGCCGTATATTTTACATGCACGATTAAATCGGTAATGCTCTGATAGTCAAACTGCTGCACCTGGGTGGGCAATTCAAATCGCCATGTACCCACCGCACCCGTACCCTCAAAAGGAAGAAACCGCTCATCGTTGAAGTCGAGCTGAAACAAACCACTGTCATTCTGGCTGCTGCTGGTGGCAAGGGATTGAATACTACCGATATTATAAACAAAACGGGTATCTCCATTGACATTTTCTTCATATTCTTCCTTGGGCGTCCCTGCCCCGGCTGCCTTGGCAATAGTTTTACGATATTTATTGCTGAGCTCAGACAATTTACCGCTCACCGAAGTATAGGGGCCGGCAATGCAAGGCAGTGAAATGCTGATGGACTTAATGCGCCGGAAATAGTGCCCGGGGTGATCCATATCATAGAGGGCCTCTGGAATGGTGAAGTCACAGACACCCGTCGCCCGCAATCGAACCAGAGCCAGAGGATCCAGCATGGAAAGGGACACATGCTTGGTGAGTTCATATTCCCGCTTATTGTTATCCAGATACCGCACTTCCATCCGCTTCAAATCGTGGAGCAGATGATCGGCAGACAAAAGCCCTTTTTTAAGGCTGTCCCAGTAACCGAATTCCATAAATGTATCCGTGCTGCCCAGTTCATATTGATAGGACTGCTCGGCTTTTTTAGCCATATCATAGGATAGCTTGTAGGCCTGAAAATAGACGGATGTAATCTGACCGACCATCCACGTATAGAGGTCTTTATTGGTGTACTTACTGTGCATGAAGTCATTGATTTTTTCGTTATTTTCAATCTGTAAATCATGATTTTTTAGATCTGCTTCGGCTATCTCCTTCCTAATCTCAGCGGCAATGATCTGCTGGTCGATATGAACCATTTCTTTACCGGTCACCCGTTCCTGCAAACTCCAGTCATCGCTGCGTCGATCATAACTGCCCAAGGTTGAGGCACGACTGGCTTCATAGGATGCAATGCCTGAAAAGATATCCAGCACCCCGGCTGCGGCACTTGCCGCCTCAGCCAGAAATGACCCGCCCCAGGTTGCGTGAATGGCGGGAGACCCCCCGGCACCGTGACCACCGGCTGAAAAATCAGGAATAAGTCCAAGCACCCCCCCCGTAGCACGAACAACAGAGGAGATGGTTTGAAAAACGTGGGCCTCGGATAATTTATCAAGGTTCAGTTGCTCGTTGGCATTAATGGCCTCAATATTAGCATAATAATCGTTGCGTTCCTGGGTGATTTCCCGATTTTTGTTAAGCACCTCAATCTGTTCTGCGGCTTCGCTGATTTGCAGAAGCTTCATCTCTCTGGTGGACGCAAGGACCTTATGTTCAAGTTCACTGCGTAGCAGGGAAAGGCTTTCCGCATCTTTTTTTTCAAGCGCCTGTAGAAGGGAACTGCCCAGCACACGGACTTCCTGAATCAGTTCAGTGGCTTTTTGTGACAATCGTTCGAATCGGTAATGGGGGCGAGGCGCCCCCATGCCTGAGAGAATTGAGGAGAGGCTTAATCCGGCCGCTGCCGCCCGAACCAACATCCCCGGATCAATTGGTGGTGCAAATAATGCCAGGCTTCTTTCAACACCGTCGATGTTCTGACAGTTTCGAATCTTAAACAGGCGGTCTTCAATGATGCCCCAGTATTCAAGTATTTTTTCGTTTTGCGGGACACAAAAATAGAGGCTGGACAAGGTAATCGGGGCCGGCGGCAACTCCGCCCCCTCCCGGGGCAGCAAGGCCAGGTCGGGAATCATATTTTCAAATGCCACCAAGGCGTTGCCAAAATCCTGCAGGCTGTTCTCGATCTGATAGTAGGTCTGAGCGGGAACCGCAACCGGCGGATCGACCACCCGTGGTTTGGGGCCCAGCAGTTTCTCTGCCAGCACATAGTACTGTGTGGCCTGGGCAATTGACTCCATGGTATCCTGACCAAAATTATAATCTCCCCAGGCAATTAAATTATCCAGATACTTCATTAACAGCGCTTTTTGATAGGCCACGGGGCGAAAACGTGCCACCGTGTGCGGCATGAATGGATTTTCCCGCCACTCACCGATGGCAAATTCCAGTTCTGCCCGTTCCGGGGTCGTGGGATCTGCAATATGATACAATAGATTGTCAATTCTCTGATTAATATAATCCTGATCAGTGGCCTGGAAAAATGGCTTTGTGACCCAGTACTTCTGGGGCACAGGTCCATCCAGGACGCCTGTGGGATTAAACATGAAATGAAACCATTCCAGCGCCTGTTCAAATTTCTGGTCCTTGCTCAAGCGCATGGCAATCATCAAGGGAGCATGATAGAACATTTCCCAGTTGTAGCTGCTGTAGGCACCATCACTGTTGAAATCCACGTCTTCGACGGGATACGGCTGCTGCACAGTGGGCTGGGGATCAAAACGATCATCAAAACTGAAATTGCTTTTGGTCATTTGAGTCTCCCGTTTCATCAGGCCCGGCACCCCCTCTTTGTAAAATGTCTTTCGCAAATCACAGACCAGGGGATGATACATGTTTTTATATTCTTCTTTTGGGTGCAGCTGGCGATAAATATTTATTTCTTTCATGATATCCTGGTAATCCTGATCTGCAATCAACTCCGCCATCCAGTCATCCAGCGACGGGGCCGGTGTGGCAGTCAATTTTGTCAGATATTCCCGAACCAGTGCCATAATATCTTCAACCAGTTTAAGGATATTGGAAAACGTTCTCTTGACCGTTACATCCGTTCCCGTGGCAGGATCCGTGATGCTTCCGTAAAGTCCTGGAATAACGGCATAACCATAGGCACTGTCCTCAACAAAATACGGCATCCCGGTTCCCAGGGGTTTTTTTATGAATCCGCCTCTATTGTCTGATATTTTTCCAACAACCATATAAATAACTAACTGAAAAAACATGCCGACAAGATCAAGTAAGGAAAACTGATGGGGATAGGTCGCTTTATATCCATTGGGTGTTTTATTGAGACGATCCACAAAAAAGAACAGGGTAAAAGTGGTCCGCAGGGCCAGGCCCTCGTTCTTTAGCCCGCTTTGCTGAAAAAGATATCGTTGTACCCGGAGAATTGCCGATTCAAAATCAGGATAGAAATCACGGTAATACATACTGTTGGCTTCAATCACTTCAGGATACCCCTTGCAGCCGTTTAAACTGAAGTGTCCGTCCAGTATATGGTAATCCGGCTCCAGGGAGTGAAACACGGTGATCCTGTCCAGGAATCGTTCATAGAAAAAGCTAAAGGTTTTTGGATCCGTATAGGTGGTGCTGTAATCAACGGGTGTGGTAATCGCTTCCTGGGATATTTTTTTCGGCTTCCAGACACCATTGGCATATTCACTGACCGCCAGCTGTATTTTGGTGCGCATATCGCCTTTATTCATGGGTTGAGGACTGCCCTCGGTGGTTGTGACGGCGGGTGTGCTCACTTCCTGGTCCGGGTCATTCTCATCACTGAATACCGGCCACGCCAGGTATAACCGTCGATTGCGTATAAAGGCCAGCAGGTGGTCGCTGGTAATATCCAGATCCACTTTCTGCCATGGCGTCCAATAACGCTCGTTTTCAAAGGTTCTATAAAAATACTGGGCCGGATCGCCACCCTTGGTTCGGGCAAAGACATGCATGGTGTATTGCTCTTCCTGGTACCAGCAGGCCACCACTTCAAGAAAGGCAATATCGTCTAACTTTTCAAGGTAATTGGCGATGGCATCTTCTGTCGTGAATTCATTAAGTTCGTTTTGCAGCAATTCGTTTTCCAGATCACTGAACAGATACGATTTGTCCGTCAGCAATTCCGGTTCTATCCAATTTTCCGGATAGACAAACACCTTGCGGTTGGCCTCCCAGACCCGGTACATGCGCATCCACTGCCATTGCTCCCACCCCGTATCGGCTTCCACATCCGCGGCAGCCCCGGGTTCAATGCCCAGCAGGCAGCGCTGTACAAACAGCTGAACAACGCCGTGGGCCTGGACAATCCGCGAAGACGGCATGCAGGCTTCCATCTGGGTGTCCACCAGAAAATAATCATACAGGTCGTTCTGATCATTGATTTCAGGATTTACCGCCAGCAAAAAGGCCACCAGGGCATCCCGTTTCTGTGGACGAATGGTATCCATGATCTCTGATAGTGTGGTGAGCCAGGTGGCATCGCTGTATCTTGCCTTAAGCGCAATTCTCAAGGCAATGGTATCCGCAGCCGTCAGCCTGGGTTTGATAAATTCGGCCACCGAGCCGATGCTGACGCTCAGTTTTCGTTGGTATGCCATACAGACGTCTATTTTATTCCAGGTGTCTGCCTGTAAATAGGCCCCAAGATCGGGTGTCGAATAGCCAAAACGGTCATTTAAATTTTCCAGGCCCTCTCGGTCGTAACCGGTCAGCAAGGCCAATAAATCCAGCCATTCCTCCGTCGGGGTGCCCACATCAAAGATCAGCAGTTCCATCAATCCCTGAAAGGAGATGGGATTGCCGGCATCCATGGGATCAGCAACCGGAGTCAATGATTTAAGCCGATCCACAATGGCCATCAAATCCAGCCAGCTTTGATAGGGTATCGGAGTCTGACCGGCTTCATAGGGAATGCCGTCCAGCTTCATCCATGACAGATCCTCACAATTTTCCAATAACCACGATACATCATCGGCACTCAGCTCCAGGGAACCGGCCAGGGGAAACAGTTTATGCAGCAGTCGGATCGCCGCATACTGCTCTCCAAAAGTGACGGCATCAATCAGGGGCAAAACCGGTTCGGTATTCACCCTGTCAATCAGATCACTGGTGGTGAGAATTACGGCAATATCCGAATTCACGGCCGCCAGCTGTCTGACCTCTGCAAAATCAATGACCGCATTGGCAAGTTCCTCTTCCACATTAAACGCCGCAGTCATGACGGTAACCAATTGATCCAATTGCTGCGCCTGAAAAAAATAGTCGGCAATGCCATCAAGGATACCCCGAATCATCGCCAGCCGATCGGCTTCGGGATCGTAATCTGCGGCAAGCGGATC
The DNA here is from genome assembly GCF_963675255.1 of uncultured Desulfobacter sp. GTDB lineage: Bacteria > Desulfobacterota > Desulfobacteria > Desulfobacterales > Desulfobacteraceae > Desulfobacter. The sequence continues at coordinate 4,603,178 of NZ_OY775937.1, read as the reverse complement.
TGTATTTGCCAGGTGGGCCTGGGCGATCACTACATCGGTGGTATCGAAATAATCATCTAACTGCTCTGAGATAAATACACCATCTGATGCCGGGAGTGCAAAGTCGCCTTTGGCCATTTCAACAAACGTATTCGCCGCCGCTTCTGTAATTTGCGGCAAGCTGAGCAAGGCAGCTTTTAAATCGGCCAGCATTTCCTGGGAGGTGAGATCCGTACTAAAGGCGGATTGATTGGCTTTAAAGGCCTCCTGGTAACCCTTCTGGAGTTCGCTTAAGATGGAAATGATGGTGTCTTCAGATATTTCAAAACCATCCAGATCCGGTGCGTCATGGGTCAGCATAAACTTCATATCTTCGATGGCCAGAGGCGACGTCTTTGCTTCAATCACTGTTTTTACAAATTCAAGGGTCACTGCGGGCGAGTTGAAGGCATCAAGCCCGGTCAGTTTGATAAACAGCAGCAGTTCGGCAACCGAGACAGATAACTTCCGGCTCAACAGGGAATGGCCGTAAAGGGCACTTAAATTTTCAAAGGTTAAATCCGTTACGGACAGGCCATCAATCAATTCATTTAAATCCTCCAGGGAGATTTGCAGGGCAGCCGCAATGGAATTGTTCACATCTTCCCCTAACAGGGCAGGCACACCGATATTTTCCGGCAGTAATGCGTCGTCAATAACACCATTGGCAGCCTTGTTGAGAAAAATACGCTGGTACAGGGGAATATCATCTGAATGAAAAAGTTGTTCATGGGGGATGTCTCCATAGCACCCGATCAACTGATCTAATTTCATGTTGGATAATTCACTGACACGGACAAGGTTTGCCATATTGACCAGGCCATCTCCATTCAAATCATTGTTCCCCAGCCGGGGCTGGCTGAGCAATTCATCCTGGAGTTCCAGGGACCAGCCGGTTTTATTGCGAATTCGCATAAACCGATGAATCCGGTCCAGCGCATCTTCATCAAGGTTTTCAATACGCTTTTGAGTGGTATCACAGGCCAGATCCTCGTGTTTGATAAACAGGCTGCCGGCAGGATTGATAAATTTGAGTTGGAGCAGGATAGCCAGGTCCTTATAGCTGAGTCCTGTCCGGGTCAGCATGGTGTCGACGATTTCCATTTCAGCGATAATATCCACCGCCGGAATATTCCAATAGCCTTCCTGGGCGGCAGGCTGGGGTAATTTAATTAAATCATGTTCAGCCGGGGTGAGCCCGAGTTTTTCCGCAGCAATTTCCTGGGGAGAGGGAGAGCCGCCCTGGTGAAAGCTATCCATCAGCTCGGCTCGTGAAATATTAAATCGTGAGAAATAAGCCATGGACTCCACATGGTTGAGGTCAAATGGCAGACCAAAGGCAAACTCAGCGACGGCCAAGCGATCATATGCATCACTGTTCACATACTCTGGCGCGGCTGCCAGTTCCTGCGCAGAACCAAAGGTCTGATGCAACCGATAGGCGATAAAATCCGTCGGTGCCCCCTGGTTGACCATTTTACAAACCAGTTTTTCATCTCGAAGGATGAAATTTCCCTGTGAGTCCGGTTCATGGATGACGGCAGCATCACTGACCACGAGACCTCCGGCTTCCAACTGGATTTTCAGGGCGGGGGGAATCGCGCCCCCAGACACGACCCCGTTAATGGGAATGCCCTGGTCTGGGAACACGGCAGCCTCAAGAACTTCACAAACCAGGTCAATATAGGGAAGCGGTGTTTGGGCATTGGCACAATTCAGATCCAGATCGCCGATATCCGGTCTTCGATCAAACAACACATTCTTTGCCAGATACCCCTCAACCGGGGGATCCACACTGCGGTCAACCACGGAGCGCTTGTCCAGAAACTGAAGCAACTCCACCAGGTAAGCCGCCGGACTGTATACGGACCGGCAGTGCTCGCAGGTGCACATATCTGCCTGCTTAAACAGGGTTTTTAAATCTGGAAAATCTTCCCCAACCGCCTCCAGAACCGCCGGAAGGGAAGCTTTTTTCAGCGCCGCTATGGGTGAACCGGAAATCATCTCCTGGACGTCTCCCATGATAAACATGGATGCCGTGTTGATATTTTCGGCTTTGGCAAACACCTCATTGGCCTCTTTGACCGTCAGGCCGGCCCGGGGGGCTATTTTATTGATGAACCGGGAACGTCCTGTCGCCACAATACTCTGGGAGGATGTCAACCCCTGTGCCATCAAGCTATTGGTTTTACTATAGTGGGGAATCAGCTTAAATACGCGCTGCAGGCGCTTCAATTCTTTTATTGCGCCCCGATTCGACTGGATATCAATGCCTTTTTCATTAAAAAAGGCATCAACACCCGTACTCTCCAATTTAAATTCCGGATGCTCTGACAGCAAAGCTGCCAGCCGTGCGTGATGCTTCAAGGTCGGTTTGGATTCCCGTTTTAACTGGGACACATAGGCTGTTGTGGGAAACTGCTTTTCGAATCTGCGCACCAGTTTCGAAGCATGACGATCAATAATGCGCTTGTCAATGGGTTTTCCAGCGAGGGTTATGTCGGCAGCAGACGCTTCCAGCAGTGCCGACCACTCTTTGCGGTTCATGGCCGCCAGTGTTTCGACATCTTCCGGTTTTTTGATCTGTTTGATTTTGCGAATACTATCTATAATATCCTTATCAAACCCCAGAATATCTGCCAGTGCAATACTGGCTCCGGCACGTTTTTTATCCAGTTTGTCATCAAGCAGTTTGTTTTCTGCAAGGTAATCAACCAGGGCATCAAAATCAAAATTTTTACCACCAAAATTTTTTACCAGCTCCGGCAGTTTGTCTGACATCAGCACGTTGGTAATCAATTCGACCGCTCGGCGCGGTTTCTCCTTCTGCTGATATTCTTCGGCCTCGGCTTTATACTTTTTCAGCAAAACAAGTATGCGTTTCAGCTCTTCTTCCGAAATATCGGGAATAATCATTTCTTTCATTGCTGCGTTGACGTCGGTATATATAATTTTGTCATCCAACAGCGCAATCTCAAAAATCAGCGGATGGATATCCGTGTTCAGATCAATCCGAAAACGGATATTCCATAGTTTTTGACTATCCAGTTTCAAAATGCTGTTTTTCCGCAGTAACGCATAGAAAAAAACCGATGAAATATCCGTCTTTTGATGGAGCCTGTGCGCCACGACAAAATGCTCAAGCTGCAGCCTGTCAATACCCGTCTCCCGGTTTAAAAAAGAAATGTCCCGGGTTCCCTTGGTTTCCCGAAGGGTTGCAACATCCACTTTTTCCAGTAAGGGAAGGATGCAGTCATCCGTTAACGTATACTCATCTGCGGCAGGCGTAATTGCAGTATTGATGACAATATTTACCTTGGCCCTGTCACGCGCATTAAATACAATATCTTCGATGTTGGGATCATGGAGAAGCTGTTCTCCGGTGGGGCCAAAAACCTTTACAGCCAAATCGGCCGTCTTTTTTTCCACCCGGTCAAACTGATTTCTGGAATACTCAATTTCATATTTTCCATCGGCATCGGTCTTTGCTTTGCCAAGCAATTGCTCGCTGCGCATATCCCGGTCAAAGACCCGCACCACCAATCCCGGCAGGCCGCTGCCCCGGGGATTGCGGACAACGCCTCTAACGGCATAACCGGAAAGAAGATGGGGTTCCATACCCGCTTCCATCGGCGCCTGTATCACCACATCGTTTTTTGTCCGGCCAGCATGCCACAACAGGTCGTCACTCGTTGTCTGCAAAAGGGTGTCGCCACTATATACCTTGAAATAAAGATCTGGATTGCGGTCTGACAGCCACTCGCGAAAATGAGGTGCGTCAAAACGAATTTCAAACCCGCCGTCTTCACCGCTCTCCGCGGCTCCGATACAATCATCAAAAAACAAATCATTATCCCAGGCTTCGATCCGAAGCCCCTGAATACCGGCTTTCGCATCTTTCCCTATTACTTTTCCACTGAGGGTGTAGTTTTCTTCTTTCATGGTATTTAGATCCTTCACTGTTACAGTTTAGTTTTAGATGGACTTTGCACCTGGTCAAAAATTTATTCGTTGAGATTAATCCTTAGCTTTTCTTTACTCTATGGCTAACTTTATAACTATTCTTTAAAAAGGTTCACCTGACATCTTGACAATGGGGATGTAATCCTCAGTCTTTCCCGAAATCACCGTTTCCTACGAAAAAGATCCATCATTTTTTCAAACAGACCTTTCTTTTTGGGAATATTTTCAATCAAGGCCTCAGGGTCATTAATGGTCTCTACCTGTGTACCGTTCGGATCGAACAGACACCACTCCGTCAATTTATTTTTTGACAATTGTTGCAATGCATAGGTGCGTGCATCCTCCATGCTTGAAAAACAATAGAATGCAGCATCCCCCGATTGGGCCCATTCAAATTGTTCATTGAGTGGAACTCCGGTATTTGGGTCTACGCGAAGTACAGCCCATACATCAGATTCCAAGTCATCCAAAGAATTTATAATTTTTATCATGGTGTAACACTCCTCACTATTCCCCGTATAGTTCCTCTCAAAAATACCTCTGCCTCAGACACGATACCACCACCTTGAATCAGCACGACGTCTTTCATATTCGGGCTTGCAATGATGCTTGATCTTGGGACCTCAGCCGTAATAACAACACCGGGGGAAGGGCCTGGACGCAAAGCAAAATTGATCGCAACCTCAGGATCCGTTGTCCAGGAGGTATAAGGAGAATTCAATGTTCCTCCACGGCCGACATTGTGCTCAATGGGACTGGATCCCCGGCCTTTCCAGAATTGCCACCATTGATTATTCGGTCTTACAACTCCCTGTGACTGAGCAGCAAAATCATAATGGCTTTGATTCACACCCCGGTAAACTGTCACCATATCATCGCCGCTATTAGCCACACCGGCAGCTGCACCCGTTGCAGTATCATCAGCTGCAGCAACGGCTACATCATCAGCAGCGCCCGCAGTGCTGCCAGCGGCACCCGCCGCCACATCATCAGCGGAACTTGCCGCCTGCCGAAAAGTGGCAGCAGCACTGCCGCCGCTGGCAACAAACCTTGCTGCGGCCTGGGCGCCCTGCGACCCGGACGCAAACGTCCGGGCAGCGGCAGCCCCGCCGGCACGAAGACCGGCATTGTGAACCGCCTGAACAGCCCCACCCGTTGTCCGTACCACAGCGCCGGCAGCCTGTCCGGCAGAAGAACTTGCGGCCCGTTGGGCCACCGCAGCGGCTCCCCTGCCCACAGCCGAGGATGCAACGCTTTGAGCTGCACTTCTCGCACCTGCCACCACTGCAGCACCACCAGTAGTGCCGGCAGCGGCCGTTGCCCCTGCGGCCACCAACGGTATCGCGCCGCCAATCGCACCGCCGATGGCGGCACCGGTGACCGCACCGCTACCCGCCTCGCTGAGAATACGTCCGCCATCCAGAGATTCACCATGCGCCACCTGTCGGGTGGTTTCCCCGGCAGCGCCCGCAGCAGCACCTCCGACGGCTCCGGCAACAACACCAACCGCGGCACCGGTGGCCACCGTGGCAGCCGTTCCTGACAGGCCGACACTGGCCACTACGCCGGCGACCACTGGACCGGCAGCACCTGCGGTCGCAACGGTTGCAACCGTACCGACCACCACCACAGCGGTAACAACGGCGACCGTTTCCCAGCTGGGCCAATCCCATAGACCGGATGGATCCCGGTAAGAGATGGGTTTGTTGTTGACGTAGCAGTATACGTTGACGCCATCCTTTATTCCCGAAGGATCGGCACTGAGCCAGCGTCCCAGCCAGCAGATATAATACCTGGCACCAAAATAGACAAACCCGCTTTCCTGATCCCTCTCTTTGCCGGTGTAGCGGTAGCGTTTGGTCGAGACTGAGAAACTGCTGCTCATGGCCTGGTAGGCAGTGGTACCGAATGGATGATACTCTTCGTAACTGATCACATCGCCGTTATCATCGGTTTCAATGCTGACAGATTCCAGATGGTTGCCAAACTGGAACCGCACGGTGCTTTTGTCGGTTCCGTCATCAATATCGTTGCGGGTGTCAATAATGGCAATCCGCCGCGCATCGTCCATTACATGCAGGGTGGAGCGCTGCAGGCCCGCGTTGGCACCACTGTGTTTTATATAAAGTTCTGAACCGCTTAAATACAGGCGTTCACTTTGCTTGACCGGCACGCCCCCTTCTTCAGCAGCAGTATCAGTGACCTTTCGAATCCGCTGGCCACCGGAATCATACATATAGTAAGTGGTTTCCGGGAATCCGCCGGCTACGCTCTGCCGGGATACGGCCTGCAGCTGATCCTTAAAATTGGACTGCATGACCGGCAGATGGGGCATGCGGGTCATATAACCGTGATTGGCATGATAGCTGTAAGTATGGGTGTCAGCGCCCACCGTGGTGCTTGTCAGGCGGTTGTTGCCGGGATCATATGCGTAACTTCGCGTCCAGTTTCCGGCAGCAGCAACATGCCTGTGCTGACGTTTGTTGCCCACGGGATCGTATTCAAACTGCTGGGTGTAGTTGCGCCAGGCCATGACATCACCCGGTGCATATGTTTTTTGAAAAGGCCCATCCTGCCAGTTGTCTGCAGCGGAAAAATTAATTTGCTGACCCGCGTGTTCACGCCCGGTTGCTTCAATCAATTGGTAGAGAGCATCGTAGGTGTAGCTGGAAACCGATTCTGTTTTTTGGTTATTAAAGAAAACAATGGGCTGGCTTTTATCCTCCTGATAGATGATATTTCCCATGGGGTCGTAGGTGTAGTAGATGTCCTGGAGGATTTCACCATTTCCCTTGCGGGTCTCCAGGTGGATGGGACGGGATGTTTCCGGGTCATACCGGTATTTAGACACAATTCCACTGCGGTAATGAATTGATAGGCGACGGCCTTTTTCATCGTATCGGATAGCTTCTACATATTCTTTTTTTGCCACACCGGCCTGGGTGACGTTCACGGTCCCCAGAAGATCGGCCTCGGTGTAGCCATAGTCGGTAACACTCAGGTCAGGAGAAGTCGAAGAAACCGGTCTGCCCAGCGCATCATAGTTATGAAGTGTGTTATATAATGACGGCTCCAGCATAGCATCCAGTCCGCTACCCTGCCAATTCACCATATTTTTATAATCAATGGTGACCTGTCGCGTACTGGACAGCAAAGCACCCATTCTGTCATAATGATGAAAGGTCAGCTTTCCTGCAGTGTCATAGCGCGACACCGGCTTACCTCTCAGATTAAACACCTTATCATTGGGCCGGTCTTCTCCATAGATCAATTTTTCATAGACATTATCGAGCGGGTTTAAAGGATCTTCTCCCCCGGTCACTTTCATTTCAACGGGACGCTGAATCGTATCATACTGAAATATGAACACTTGAGATTTCCCATCCCAGGTCGTATGCGGCTTGCTGACAACATTATTCAATAACCAGCGCTCGCCCGAATCCATACTATTTTGATACACCCGATGCCCGAGCATGTCATACTTATATTCCATGACCGTATTGCCCCGGGCATCTCTTACCGACGTTGCATTCCCTTCAATATCGAGTGCTACAAATGTCAGGTAAAATAATTCCTTATTGCCCGCATCCAGACCATTATGGGACAGGCTCAACACCGGCCTGCCCAGAGAATCGAGATAGATTGCATTGGGGGTGTTGTGGTGAGCGGCCGCTCGTTGTGCTGCCGCCTGTTCAAACATCGGGTTCTTGCCGAGGGCCAGCAATTCTGCGTCAATGGTCCGGTTTATCCGATCCTGATACCACTGGCTGTCCATCACGGTATCATTCTGATCAAACTGCTGTTCCTGCCAGGAATCGAATACCGCTTTGGAAAAACTCTGATCCGGCATGTGGGTTTTTATCAGACGCCCTACTGGATCGTAATACAGCATGGGGCTGACACCTGCCTCCACTATCTCCTTTAAATCTTCAAACCCGGGGGTTACTGAAAAATAGGGTTCAAATTTACGAACGGTTTTGCCTTTGTTGTTGAGCACTTCCCTACCCGTTCCGATCCACCTTAATTGGCTGGGTACAAGCAGGCTGGTATCAATCGCAGCAACGGTATAGCTGTCATCCGGGTTAATGATGACCTGCTTTGCTTCACCGGGTTCTGCCTGTGCCTTGACCATAGCCACGTTGCCGCTGCCGTCACTGTACTCATACCGAATTTGTAAAGGACTATCGGCCAGAATTGATGCATGCTGTTCCCGTTGAATTGACACGGCTACGGCCGGTTTTGAGGTATTCTTGTACGCATTCAAATCATAGACAAATCTCCGGCTTGCATTTTTTAAAAGAGCTTTGCCATCCGCAACAATATTATTGGAGTCGACGTGTTCGAGAAAAGCGGTTATGGCCGCGTCTTCGGATTCACCAGCTTCGGGAAGTCCCATCAAATCGTCCGCCGGATCCAGTTCGGCAACACCGTCACCGTCGATATCTTTTCCCAGGTATGCGGTGGCTTTTACCATGCCCAGTTCATCCACCAGAACCTGAGACAGGTTGTCGTTGATATCCCGCATTCGGGTGGGTGCCAGTGTTCGAAAATTAAACGTTTCCACGCGGGTGCGGTTCCCCAGCGCATCAATAACCGACTCCAAAAGCAAGGCGTCATAATTCGCCCGGTACTGGACTACGGTTTGGGTTCCAAAAGCGTCGGTATAGGCACGGGGTGCATAAAACCGCCCGCGTGCATCGGCAACGGTTTCGCCACCGGGGCTGTCTATATAATTAAAGGTACCGGATCTGACCCACCAGTGACCATCACCATTCAAATCAATATATTTTGCTTCCACAAGTGGTGTAAACGGTGCGGCTATTTTGGCGCCATAAAGGCGGTTGACCAACTGGGGTGTAAAGGCCAGTTGATAATTTTCAAAACTCAACCCACAGGATGCCAATTGTCCGAGAGGCAGTGCACCGGTGAGGTCATCCTTGTAATAAAGGGTCTGAAAATGCTCGATCCGGCGGCGTTCTATCCCTGCCGTGCCCGAGTCACCGTAATCAATTTCAGTACTGACCGAATCTTCCAATATATTTTCAAATTCCAAGGGCTCAAACAAGTCCCCGGCTGCCGTGAGGCCTGTGATATGGTAGGTTTTATTCTCCGCCACAAGGGGCAGCCGATACTGCGACTGGCTTTCCACAGCATTGGTGTAAATGTTCTGTGTCACTGTTATGTGGGTTGTGGTTTGTGCTGCTGCGGCATCGACAATATTGGCGGCAAAGGCATCCTGCAGTTTAACCGGTTCATCAAACCCTGAAAAATCACTGACCCTGCCGGTTAGATTTTGAAACACGGCATTGGCGGCATCTGCATTGCGGGCGTAAACAATACCGGCTTCCTCTAAAACCTGATTAAAGGCGTCTGTCCGAAGTGTGATGGTATGATTGATGCGAACATCGTCAGGCGTTCGCTCATATTGAAGCTCCAGGTTCTGGCTGCCGTTTAGGAGAAAAACATTGCTTCGATTTTCCAAACGGGGCTGCACCAGCCGTATCCGGCAACTGGAAGTACTCACCGAATAGGGTAAGGCCTGCAGTTTCAACTGCTGTTCCGTGGCCCCGTTCCGGGGTGCATCCAGGGCAAACACCTCCTGCCGCAGGATCATACCTTTACAGGTTCTAACGGCTTCACGCCATTCGTCCGCAGACAGATGATCCATCACATCCGGCTGTAATATAGAATCCAGGGCTGTTACCTCGGCCTCGGGTAATCTGGGTTCTGAAATTCCCAGGGGGGCAGTGGGAAACTGCCGATCATAGGCGTTGAACCAATATTCATTTTCAAATTGATTTAATATCTTTTCCCGGTTGTTAAACGCACCGGTGTGATACCAGGTTTTTGTCAACATGGGCGGCTGATAAAAGTCTTCTGAGAGTTCCAGGTTGGTCCCGGCACTATTAGCCTTCCACTGCTCGTAATATTCAGAGTCTGTCTGTTCAACCAGGCCAAACCCGCGAAACTCTTTTTCCCGGGTATCGTAATACCCGTGGCGATAGTGATATTGGCTGCTGAAAGAGGCCTTGGTTATCTTGTCCTCGGTTACGACGCGGCTCAGCACCTGCACCGGGAACGGCAGTTTGGTGGCCCAGGGTTTGCCCGCCAGCTTATCCTTCAGGTAAAAATACGTGGAGCTTTTGTACTCCATCGTGGTTTCCTGACCAAGATTGTTTTGAATCCGGATCAGAACATGTGGTTTTTTGCCTGACATAAGATCGATATATCTCATGGGGTTATTGGTCAGGGTCGGTAAATCAGAGGACCACACAATACAGGAGGTTCCGCTTCCCATTAAATCAACCACTGATATTCCGGCATTTTGATCCATTGGAAAAAATGCATCAATGGTATGGTTTTCACTCCAGCTGTTACCGCTGTGATTCAAATAGGCTTGAAACTGGCGACCGGCCAGATAGAGAATATCCGTGACGCCGGTACCGCTGATATCTGCCAGATGAAGATATTGAGGATTGAATATATCCGGCAAATCAAAGACAGGGGCATTACTCATATTGACCTTGGCGCCAAAACGGCCATACCCCAGGTTCGGCCAGTAACAGATGTCGCCATTGCGGATGCGCACGATATCCGTCAGTCCATCTCCAGACATGTCTGCAAGATAAATGCTCTGACGGGTATCAGAGAACATGGCTACCGGGCCCAGCTCTTCATCAAAGACACGGGAAGCACGCTCTGCAGCCTGGTAGCCTTTTTTGCCGTCTGCGACATACCAGACAAACGCCTGCTCTTCTGAAATTACCAATTCCGCCTGGCCATCGCCGGTGATATCAAAACGTCGCAAATCAGGACTGGAAAAATCAATATTCGCCAGGGCTTCAAAGGACTGAAACGGCTGCCACCGGTTATCTTCCGTCAGCTGATAATAGCCGCTTAAACCGGGTGATTCAACAACGATCTGCTTTTCGCCGCTGGATGTCAGATCCCGTACAGACAGAACACCATTATTAAACCCTGAAACAGAGGGTTTATCTAAGACAGGCTGTGCCGGAGTGAATGCGACGCTGCCGGGATGATTGATATCGCCCAGGTTACTTTTATAGTACAGGCCGGTTGCCTGCTCCGACAATATGCCGGATATTCCTTCTCCATAAAGATCCACCCACTGATAGCCATTTTTAAGACCAGCAGGGGCATTCACCAGGTTTTCTTCGTCCACCACCTTGATCTCTTGATTCCACTCGAGCTGCTGATAGGAATATTCGATTGCGGGCAGCGATTTTTGTGCATAACTGCTGTCATTTTTTCGAATGTAGCCCGAATGCGTAGCCTTCGCCAGATAGTTCACTTCTGCCATCCCCGACTGATTAATAGAGGAGGCGGCATATTCCAGCTGAAGGGACCTGACCAGGTAATCGACACCAAACTCAAGCTCATCGCTGAAATGATGGAACATCAGCACTCTTTGACAAAGGCGGTTGGTCCTGATCTCAAAACCGGAACGATAGCTGGAAAAAGCATCCTCCCGATACGACCAGGTCAAGCCGGGCGTCTCCGCAGATTGTGGCACCGCGGCATGATGTTCGCCATAATCGAATACCAGTTCAAACAGATGGCCGTTATCCAGTGTTGCTTGGGGGGCATAGGGCCGGGTCTCATCCGCATACCATGCCACCCGGTTTCCATAGCGAATTCGTTTGATATATCGATTGGTAAAGGCGGCATTGCCGTTAATGCGATTTCTCTCATGGGGCAGTGGGGGCACATTGGCGTTATCCTCTGCCTTGTACTCGTATTTGATCCAGTTTCCCTGATTGTCATAGCTGAATTCCGGCAGCCACTTGTAAATACGCTCAGGGGCCGATGGATCGGCAATTCTCGCCAGAGGCGAACGTCCAAAAATGGTTACCATATTTTCTTGAGTTGTGACTTTCCAGTAGCTTAAGTGACTATCATGGGTGATTTTTTCGATACGGGCAAAGCCACCTTCCACCCGGGGGCGATAACGCGTAATGTGATAGTCACCATCGGTAAAATCAAGCGGCTGCCAATCTCCCGGCGCAACTTCCTCATTAAAAACCACGAGGTCTTCAGCCTCAGAAAAAAGGAAAACATCTTCCCGGGATCCCTCCTGATAGCGAGGCAGGCCCTTATCTGTTTTTCGGGTGATTGAGGCCAGGTTCAGCTGCCAGCCCAAACCGATAAAACCATTACCGCTGCCTGAACCATAGGAAAAATTTAATGCAGGAGAAAACCCGTTTCGACCGGGAGTAATCGGCAATGGAATGCCGCAGCTGCCTGTCCCGTTTGAAGCATTGACCTTGAAGGTTTCATCAATACTCCGAATCGCCCCGCCGCCTTTAGGCAATGATATTGAGGGGATCTCTATGGCATTAGATTGTGTCGCCTGCTCTGCTGTCAGCGACTCGATATCAATTCCTTTTTTTGCATCATTGCCTTGATTTTTGTCCATTGTCTTTACCTTTTTCAGAGAATATCAATTCATATAAAAGGGAAATCTGAATGTATTTCTTAAATTTTTATTTACGAAACCTGATAGTTTTAATTTCTATTTTTTACGGAGCGGGCAACCCGTTATTAATGCCAGGTCTGACTTTTGATTGTTGGATATTTTTCTCAAAATAATGCTCAAAATACCCATGAATAATATCTACTGTTGTTTTTTTTTAAAAGATTTTGATAAATAGCTGAGGTAACACTCTGAAAAAATTATAGATAGGAATTTTCTTTTTGTCAAGAAACGTATGGAAAATTATAAAAAGCCTGAAATATGATTTCATCCAGACACAGACACAACATTTTGGAACGCTACAAGGGCGCAGGATAATCAAGAATTTAATGCATTGGTTCTTTCGTGCTAACTTTGTGTGTAATTAAAAAAGTAGATTATTTTTTTGGGGAAAGACCTCACCATTTTTCAGACACGGATTCCACTTAATCACGTCGTCTAAAAATAAGGGGAAACCACAGTTTTTGTTACCCCTTATTTCTTATCCATAAAATTACTTCAAGTGGATGGAGGGTGGAAAGTACGTTACAATATACAGGGACCTATTTCAAAATGTTTATCACCAACTGCCAGTTAAACCATTTGCAGTATTTTGTAAAAAGTCGCTAATGCCTCCGGGTTGGCGCAAAAATTCGATAAATGTGCCGGATGATTTTGCCAGGAATGAATTGCCGCCATTTAAATAATCTGCGGCACCAATCGCATAAAGAATGAAAACAGCATAAAGGACACCTAATACATAGACATGCGGCATGCGCATTTCTTCACTGAAGTAATAGATAGCTATTGTTACAATGGTAACGAGCAGAAGCATGACTTGGACATCAATAAAAGTAGGGCCTACGTCAATGAAGTCAATTTTTTGGCCCGTAAACAGAAGAAAGAGCGCAAGGGGGAGCCCCATACTGATGGTGATATCAAATATATTTGATCCCAATACATTTGACAACGCATCATCATAATTCTCTTTTTTAGCATCTTTAATGGAAATGATTGTATCCGGAACGCTGCTTACCGCCGCAACGAGGATCAATGCAATGAATAATGGATGTATTTTCAGTGCTTCTGCAATGCCTTTACATCCTTCAACTATCCCTGCGCATGCGGTTGCCATCACCAGTGTAGAAGATATTAATAATATCCAGCTTCTGCTCGTTGTTCCTTCTTGGGATTTGAATTGATATTTTTTAAACCAGGAGGCATGCTCATCACCATTATAGTCCTGCGCTTCATTACTACCGTTTTTCATAGATAACAGCGTATACGCTAAGTAAATGATATAGAAACCGGTAAAAATCCATCCATGCCAATGTGTTATGTAACGACTTGATAATAAAAATAAAATCATTATTTCGGCACCGATAAGAAAAAGTCCGTCTCTTAATATGACTTTTTTTGATACGTTAACTCCGGTGATGCCCATAGCTAAAACAACCCAAATCACGAGCATGGGAATAATTATACTATTGAAAATTGCAGAACCGGTGTTTCCGCCTATACCCGCCGCAAAATCCCGGCCCAAATTTTTTTCTACCGCCAAGATAAGAAAAAATACGGTAGTCAACAATTCCGGCATGGAGGAGCCTATTGCATTTAAAGTAGCTCCCTTTACACCGTCGTTCAGATTGCTTCCAAGACAGTCCGTTGCAGCCTCAAAAACATCACAGGCTTTTGCTATGACGTACGAACAGACGAGCATTAAAATTAAACCGCCGTACCAGGTATGTAAAATAATATCCATAGTTCCTATTCAGTTTTTTTCAGTATATATGACTAAAAAATTATAAGTTGTTGGGTAATGTCAATAACGATTTTTTGTTCCCTATGGATTTAATCACATATCACATATCCTGAACAATAACCTGAACGCGATTCTGTTTAAATCTGTCCAACTTTAACTTTACCATCAGTTTTGGAAAAAAGTCGGGCAGGCTGGTCGTGTCAGTCAGGTTGAAGTGTAATGCCTCCACCTCATATTCCCCACTTTGATCCTGAAGTGTCATTTTTCGATGACAGCCGCCAATAATGATAGAAGACGTTACCCACATGTTTTCCATAAGAAAGACCGGTTCCGGATTACCGGTGCCAAAGGGGCGAAGCAGATCAATCTGGCGGACAAGTTCCGGGGTAATATCCGCAATCTCAATCACGGCATCGATTTTCCGGACAGGTTTAAAATCTTTTTCCGTGCAGACTGACGCCAGGATCTCTGTCAGAGCTGGTTTCAGGGCCGTTAGGTTTTCCTTCTTGACCGACAGTCCGGCTGCCATGGCATGCCCCCCAAAGGTTTCCAGCAGATCCCGGATTTTAGACAATATCTCGTGAATATTAATCTGGTTAATGCTCCGGCATGACCCTTTTGCAAGGTCCTCTTTTGAGTTCAGCAGTACCACCGGACAGGCATGCTTTCGGGCAAGCCTTGATGCGGCAATGCCAAGCACGGAAGCCTCCCATTTTCTGTCCCACAAAACAATAAGGCGGTTTTCGAGTATGGATGGATCACTTGCAATACGCCGTTCAATATCCTCGACAATTTCTTTTTCAATGAGTTGGCGTTTTCTGTTCAGTTCATCAAGAAGGACTGCGGTTGCCTCGGTCTGGGCCGGGGCAGGGCAGGTCAGGTGGGAGACACATATTCTTGCATGTGATATGCGGCCTGCAGCATTAAGCCTTGGCACGATTTTAAATGAAATGTCATCGGAATCAAGCTTATCCATGTCAACCCTTGATGTGCGGGCCATAGAGACAAGTGCCGGACGGAGGCCCATGCGGATGCGCTTTATTCCTGCCACGCAAAGAATCCGGTTGTCTTCCACCAAGGGGACCATATCACCTATGGTGCCAATGGTGAACAGGTCCAGGTATTCGGATAATTTGGGTTCCGGGAACTGTTCCCATACTCCGTTGTCTCTGAATACTTTACGCAAGCCCATAATCAGGTAAAATGCCACGCCGACACCAGCCAGATATTCAAGACAGGCGTGGCAGTCGGCCTGCTTGGGATTAATTACGGCAACAGCTTCCGGGATGCTGGTGTCCGGTTCATGGTGGTCGGTGATGATGATGTCAATGTCTTCTCTGACCGCCGCCTGGACCGCTTCATGGGAACTGATGCCGCAGTCCACAGTGATGATCAGGTCCACATCCATGGATACGGCCATTTCAATGTGGGGCAATTGAAGGCTGTACCCTTCCTTTGTCCTGTGGGGCACATACCAGGACAGATCCGCTTCCACCAGGGAGAGAAACTGGCAAAGCATAGCCGTAGCCGTGACGCCGTCCGCATCAAAATCACCAAAAATAAGAATTTTTTCTTTGTTACTTACCGCCGTATGAATCCGTGCTACCGCCTTGTCCATATCTTTCAATTTAAAGGGATCGCTTAGTCTGGAATAATCCGGATTCAGAAAAAATGTGGCCTCATCAGCAGTTGTGATCCCTTTATCCGCCAGCAGTCCTGCAATAACAGGATGACAGGCAAGGGCCTTTTGAAGCCTTTGAAGAACCTCCCTGTCAGGTGTCGAATATGTATATTTGATCTCCATGGAATGGCGGGTTTATACCTTCTTGGATGATGGCGTGTCAATCCGTATGGGAATAAAGATATCGAGGCTGATAATTTTATTCGGGTAAAATTCTTGAGTAACCGACTTTGTTGGTGGTATAGTATCCGGTTCATAAAGGATTAGGTTTTAAAAAATTATGCAAACTGTTGTAAAAGAATATATGGTGGACAAAACAAAAATCGGATTTATTCGTTTTATTTTTGAAGCCTATGAAGGTATAGCCGTTGTCACAACATTGGAGCCTGGAACCGGCCACATCCGGCTTGCCATGCCTCCGGACCGGCAGGACGAAGTAAATATGGTCACGCAAGCGTTGAAAAAGGATTTTTATTTTGAGCCAAGATAAGCTAAAAGCCTATGTAAACACCATTGGATGCCAGATGAATGTGTATGATTCCCAGATTCTGGCAGGTCTTTTGCAGAATGCAGGGTATGAACAGACCCGTGATCCGGAGCTGGCGGATCTGGTTTTGTGTAATACCTGTGCCATCCGCCATAAGGCCCAGGAAAAGGCCTATAGTTTTCTGGGCCGCTTTGCAGGCACAAGGATTAAAGGAAAACGTCCGCTGACCATCATGGCCGGTTGTGTGGCTCAAAAAGAAAAGGAAAAAGCGTTTTCACGCCTGCCGCATCTTGACTTGGTTTTAGGCACCCAGGCCTTTGGTCGTTTTGAAACCCATATTAAAGCACTGGCTGCCGGTGAAACCCGCATTGTAGATACAGAACCCAGTGAAAATATTTTCGAAGGCTTTCCAAAGGATGCATTGGCCGAAAAAATTCAGGTGTCACGCTTTGTAACCATCATGCAGGGGTGTGAAAATTTTTGCACTTATTGTGTGGTGCCTTATACCCGGGGAAAGGAAAGAAGCCGGAATCCATTTGCTATCGTAGAAGAAATTGAAGGGCTGGCCGGTTCCGGGGTGCGTGAGATTACCCTGCTGGGCCAGAACGTTAATTCCTATGCCGGTAATAATGGACAGGTTTCTTTTGCTGATTTGCTTCATCTTGTCAGCAAAGTGGACGGCATTGAACGTATCCGGTTTGCCACATCCCATCCCAAGGATTTATCAAATGATCTGATCCAGGCCATGAAGGATATTGACAAAGTGTGCAACCATCTTCATCTGCCGGTTCAGTCCGGTTCAGATGATATATTAAAGCGGATGAATCGCAAATATGACCGTGACACCTATTTTACAAGAATTTCAGCCTTGAGGCAGGCTTGCCCGGATATTGCCCTGTCCACGGACATTATTGTTGGGTTTCCCGGAGAAACGAGATCTGATTTTCAGCAAACCATAAATCTGCTTGAAACCGTAGGATTTGATGCGGTTTTTGCCTTTTCTTATTCAGCAAGATCATTTACGCCGGCTGCAAAATTTTCAAATCAGCTTGATGAACAGACCAAACGGGACAGGCTCAACGAACTTCTCGATTTCCAGGAGAAGATAACAGAAAAGAAGAACAAGGCCTTTGTCGGCAAAAAAGTTAGGGTGCTGGTGGAAGGCGACAGCCCTAAACCCAGGGACGGACTCGTAAAGAAGAATAAAAATACCAGACAGATGTTCGGCAGAAGCGATGCAAACAAAATTGTGCATTTTGCATCGGACCAGGCCGGCATCGGAGATTTGGTCACACTTCAAATTATAGACGCATACCCCCATTCCCTTTGGGGAGAGGTGTGCGAAAGCGATTAAAATAGTATGAAAATTAAATCAACGGCCATTCGACCCAATGAGCTCTGCCCGTGCGGCAGCGGGAAAAAATTCAAAAATTGCTGCAGGAACAAAAAAACTGAAATTTCTTTAAAGGATAAGTATAAAAATAAATATGACATTATTTTGAAAACGCCCGAACAGGTTGACGGTATCAGAAAATGCGGCGAATTGCTTTTATCCATTATGGAAGGGGTTGAGGATATGATTCGACCCGGCTTGAAAACCGATGACATCAACACCTATGTCCATGAACAGACCATAAAAGCCGGGGCCGTACCTGCACCGCTCAACTACAGGGGGTTTCCCAAAAGTGTCTGCGTTTCCGTTAATGATGTTATCTGCCACGGAATACCCGGCGAGCGGGTGCTTGAGGATGGAGATATTGTTAATGTGGATATCACTCCGATTTTGAATGGCTACTATGCCGACGCCAATAGAACCTTTTTTGTGGGAACGCCCGGACGCGATGCCCAGAAAATTGTTGCCGTGGCGGCTGAAAGCCTGCGGCTGGGTATAGAACAGGTCAAACCCGGAGCTACTTTAGGCGATATTGGGCATGCCATTCAAAAATATGCCGAAGGTCAGGGATGTTCGGTTGTCAGAGAGTTTGTGGGGCATGGTGTTGGTCTTGATTTTCATGAACAGCCCCAGGTTCTTCATTTTGGACGGCCCGGTACCGGCGTGATCCTTGTTCCAGGCATGGTGTTCACGATTGAACCCATGGTCAATTTAGGCAAAAAAGAACTCCATGTGCTTGAGGACCGTTGGACAGCTGTAACCAATGACGGGTCCCTGTCCGCTCAATTTGAGCAGACTCTTCTTGTGACGGAAGACGGGTACGAGAGTTTAACCCCATATGAGTTATAGTAAAAAGGTGATAAATCGGGTTTTTTCAGCCGTATTTATTGCTTTTATCTGTATCACATCCGCCGTTTTTTTCTGTGTGGCCTGTGTGTTGCGGATATGCACCGCGCCTTTTGATCCGAGACGGATTGTGTCAAATGTTTTCAGTGCGTTCTGGGCTTCGGTTTATATCTGGGTTATGCCGCCCTGGTCCGTAAACGTTGTGGGGCGGCAAAAGCTTGATATGCGGAAAAACTATGTGTTTGTATCCAATCATCAAAGCCAGCTGGACATCCTTGTGCTTTACCGACTGCTGTTTCCCTACCGGTGGGTGTCCAAGATTTCCGTTTTCCGGCTGCCGTTCGTTGGATGGAATATGGCGCTTAACAATGGGGATATTAAACTCAAGCGTGGTAACAAGGACAGTATCAAGGCCATGATGGGCGAATGTGAGACGCTTTTACGGAAAAATATCTCCATTTTTTTCTTTCCCGAAGGCACAAGATCCAAAGACGGCCGTATCGGCATGTTCAAACCCGGCGCATTTCTCCTGGCCAAAAAAACAGGTGTTGATATTCAGCCCATTGCCATTTGCAATACCAATAAGGCGTTGCCTAAACACTCGTTGACCTTTCAAGGGCACACGAAGATGACGGTAAAGGTGCTGGATACCATTCCTTTTTCCCGGTTCAGGGATATGGCCCCTGAAAAGATTGCCGACATGACAAGGACTTTGATTTCGGATCATATTGAAAGTTGCCGGGAATCGGTCTGATCGTATAAAAAAATAGTTTCTAACTTTTCCTGCTGAATTTTTTATATGAAAGAACTGAACTAACCAGTTGGTTTTTTTCATGATTTGTTGTGGCCTAACCTCGGTGGAAGACCAGGTCGGCCATGGCCGTTATTAGAAAGTCTCCAGCAAGTAACTGAGTTTTTATATCTTTGTTGTGGGTCGAAGCCTGGGCGTGAACGGACCAACGGCGGCCCATGGCTGTTAGTCAATATCGATGAATCCGTAAAAAGTCCAACCAATGGCTAAGTAATGATTTTCGCCTACTGCGTTATGGTGTCTGGTAAGCAACCATAACGCAGTAGTAAAAAACTTTTTTTCGGGGCTATTCATATTGAGGCTGTAGGAATTGAGTCGCACATCGGTTATTTGAGATAATAATGCCAAATTAGTTTGTTCGGACTAATTAAATACATTTATGCAACATTTATACAGCGATTGCGAAACCATCATGAAGGCGTTCATCGCCCATCGCTTTAAACGACAATCAGAGGCATTGGGCTCGAAATTTATCTAAAATTTTGGATTTACCACTAACGTGGTTAATGGGAAAAATAAATCTTTATTAATTTCAATATATTGCATTTTATATTCAGTTAAAAAAGCCTTTTCTATCAGATATTCTTAGTTGTATTTATAAATATTTAAGATCCCTTATTTAACTTTCAATGCATTAATTATTGAACAATAATTAATGCATTGAAAATAAATTACAAAATTGACCTGTTATATATTTCAATTTTGTAATTTAGATATTCTTTCTCATTGGGGTCGTCCCAAATGGGAAAAATTTTTATTTAAATCAATTCGTAATTCAAATAAGTTATATTTTTTGTCGTTCGTTCGTCCACTTCCGGAACATCCGTTGCAATATAGCATTAAGACGTCGGGCAAGTCTTTGTATGTTTAGGCAAATAAATTCAACTTAAGGAGCAAAAAATAATGAGAAAGGTAGCAATCTACGGAAAAGGCGGCATCGGTAAATCCACTACAACCCAGAATACGGTAGCAGGACTGGTGGAATCCGGCAAAAAAATTATGATCGTGGGCTGCGACCCAAAGTCTGACTCCACACGGCTTATGCTCAACGGTCTGGCCCAGAAAACCGTTCTGGATACCCTTAGAGAAGAGGGTGAAGATGTTGAACTCGAAGATGTTAGGAAAGTTGGATACGGCGGGGTTCTGTGTACGGAATCCGGCGGACCGGAACCGGGTGTCGGTTGCGCGGGCCGGGGCATCATCACCTCCATCAACCTGTTGGAACAGCTGGGTGCCTATGACGAAGAACAGCATTTGGATTATGTATTTTATGATGTTCTGGGCGACGTGGTGTGCGGCGGGTTTGCCATGCCCATCCGTGAAGGCAAGGCACAGGAGATCTATATTGTTGTCTCCGGCGAGATGATGGCCATGTACGCGGCTAACAATATCTGCAAGGGTATCGTAAAATTTGCCCAGTCCGGCGGGGTGCGTCTCGGCGGCCTGATTTGTAACTCCCGTCAGGTCGATAACGAAGAGGAAATGATTTTACAGCTGGCTGCAAAATTGGGCACCCAGATGCTTCATTTTGTTCCCAGGGATAACATGGTCCAGCAGGCTGAGATTAACAGAAAAACCGTCATTGATTTTGCACCGGATCACGGCCAGGCCGATGAATACCGGGCTCTGTCCCAAAAAATGGATGAAAATGAGATGTTCGTCATTCCCAAGCCACTGGAAATTGAAGAGCTTGAGAATATGCTCATTGAATACGGAATCGCTTCATAAATTAATGCCAACCAAACCGGACAGCCCGGAGACGGGAAGATCTGGGTTAAGCCCACCGACGATTCCATCTCTGTGAGGGCATCTGAACGTGGAGATACCGTTCTTGATGAATTTTAAGTAAAAATAACTTGAAAAAAAAGAAAGGAGTACCCATATGACCGGAAAAAGAACCAGTACCGTTAACCCGGAAGAGATTAAAAAGGAAATACTTAAAAAATATCCGCCCAAAGTGGCTCGGAAACGCGCTAAGCAACTCACACCCGTGACCGGCGAGGATAAAGACGACCTTAAGATCGCGGCTAATGTCAGGACGGTTCCCGGCATCATTACCCAAAGGGGATGCTGCTATGCCGGCTGCAAAGGCGTTATCATGGGCCCGACACGGGATATTATCAATTTAACCCACGGCCCCATCGGTTGCGGATTCTACTCCTGGCTGACCCGGCGCAACCAGACCCGTCCCCCAACGGAAGAATCCGACAATTATATGCCTTACTGCTTTTCCACGGACATGCAGGACGAGGACATTGTTTTCGGCGGGGAAAAGAAACTGAAAGCAGCCCTCCAGGAAGCGTATGACATTTTTAAACCCAAAGCCATCTCAATTTTTTCCACCTGTCCGGTGGGTCTGATCGGCGACGATATCCATGCCGTGGCAAGAGAGATGAAAGAAAAGCTGGGCATCAACATCTGGGGATTTTCCTGTGAAGGCTACAAGGGTGTCAGCCAGTCCGCGGGCCATCACATTGCCAACAACGCGATTTTTACCCATGTTGTGGGCTTGGATGATACGTTAATGGACGCGAAATTTAAAATCAACCTGCTGGGTGAATACAACATCGGCGGGGATGGATTCATCATTGAAGACCTGCTCAACAAATGCGGTATCGAACTGGTCTCCACATTTTCCGGCAACTCCACCTATGACCAGTTTGCCAACTGCCATACTGCAGACCTGAATGCGGTTATGTGTCACCGGTCCATTAACTATGTGGCAGACATGCTGGAGAGAAAGTACGGCATTCCCTGGATAAAAGTCAGTTTCCTGGGACCGACATCAACAGCCAGCAGTTTACGCAAAATAGCGGCCTATTTCGAAGACCAGGAACTCATTGAGCGGGTGGAAGAGGTCATTGCAGAAGAAATGGTTCCTGTTGAAGCCAAAATTAAAGAGGTTAAGCCACGGTGTGAAGGAAAAACCGCCATGATGTTTGTGGGCGGTTCCCGGGCCCACCACTACCAGGAATTGTTCAGGGCCATGGGTATGGAAGTGCTTTCCGCCGGCTACGAATTTGCCCACAGGGATGACTACGAAGGCCGCGACATCATTCCAACCCTAAAAATAGATGCTGACTCCAGAAACATTGAGGAGCTGGAAATCGAACCGGACGAGACCCGGTATAACCCCAGAAAAACCGAAGAGCAGATGAAAGCCTTGGAGGAAAATGGTTTTCCGTTTAAGGAATATGACGGCATGAAATACGATATGGTCGATGGCTCCATGATGGTGGACGATATTTCTCAACATGAAACAGACACCTTGCTCGCCTTGTACAAGCCGGATATTTTTTGTGCGGGTATCAAGGAAAAATATACGGTCCAAAAGCACGGTATTCCCATGAAGCAGCTCCACTCCTATGACACAGGCGGGCCTTATGCGGTATTCAAGGGGTTTGTCAATTTTTGTGATGAAATTGACCGCATGCTTAACGCCAATATCTGGGAGTACCTGGAAGCGCCCTGGCAAAAGGACCCGGAGCTGTCCGCCAAGTACAATTTGGAATAACGGCCATGGGTTGACTTGGTCCATCACCAAGGTTCAATACAAAAATTATGAACAAACTTAATGTTATGTGTTTTTTACCGGTACCCCGGGCAAGGCCTTTACTAAACGGATAAAGGAGATTACGGCCAGGTTTGGCGACGATATCAATGTCAAGACGCCAAGTGATCTGTTCTACCTGCATCAGTTAATCAAAAACGAACCTGTGGATCTGCTCATCTGCAACTCCTACGGCAAGTACATAGCCCGGGACGAGGATATTCCCTTTGTACGCCATGGCTTTCCTATCCTGGACCGCATCGGCCACTCCTACTTCCCCTCCGTAGGATACAGCGGGGGGCTGCACTTCCTGGAAAAAATCCTGAGCGCCCTGATGGACCGCACGGATCGGGATGCACCAGAAGAACGTTTTGAGCTGGTAGAATAAATGACAGTAGTGACAGCAGTAAAGGATAAATAAAATGACCACCATATCGGTACTTAAACAGAGAGAAAAACAGATCTACCAGAAGGGTAAACAGCCTTTTGAGATGGCATGTGAAACCAAGAGCCTGGCCGGCGCGGTCAGCCAGCGGGCCTGTGTCTTCTGCTGCTCCAGGGTGGTGCTTTGCCCCATTGCCGACGCCTTGCACCTGATTCACGGTCCCATCGGGTGCGCCTCTTATACCTGGGACATCAGAGGGGCCCAATCTTCGGGTCCGGAGCTGCACCGGATGAGTTTTTCAACAGACCTGTCAGAAACCGATATTATTTATGGCGGCGAAAAAAAGCTGAAAAAAGCATTGCTGGAGCTCATTGAAAAATATTCACCCAAAGCGGCCTTTATCTATTGTACCTGTATTGTGGGTATTATTGGCGATGACGTGGACGCGGTCTGCCGACAGGTCGAAGAAGAGACTAACATCCCTGTCATCGCTGTCCACTCCGAAGGATTTAAAGGCACTAAAAAAGATGGATACAAGGCGGTCTGTGACGCCTTGTTCAGTCTCATCGAAAGAAACAACGCCCCCCGGGTCACCATCCCCGACTCCATCAATATCCTGGGCGAATTCAATATTGGTGGAGAGACATGGATCATAAAAAAATATTATGAAGCCATGGGGGTGAAGGTAGTCTCCGTGATCACCGGAGACGGCCGGGTGGACGAAGTGATGCAGGCGGGCAATGCCGCCCTGAATGTGGTCCAGTGTTCAGGGTCGGTCACCCATCTGGCACAACAGATGGAAAAAGAGTACGGCATCCCTTATATACGGGTCTCCTATTTCGGTATTGAAGATACTTCGGATGCCCTGTATCAGGTGGCGGTACACTTTAAGAAAAATCCTGAGATTTTAAAAAAGACCCAGGACCTGATTAAAAAGGAAGTCCAGGCCATTGTTCCCACCCTGGAAGCCATGAAAAAAGACCTTGAAGGAAAAAAAGCATCCATATACGTAGGCGGTGCGTTCAAGGGTTTCTCCATGATCAAGGCATTAAAAACCCTGGGCATGGAAGTGGTTCTGGCCGGATCACAGACCGGCACCCAGGAAGATTATGACGTGCTCAGGCAAATGTGCAACGAGGGTACGGTCATCGTAGACGACTCAAATCCCCTGGAGCTGGCCAAGTATTCCGTTGAAAAGGATGCGGATCTGTTCATCGGTGGTGTTAAAGAACGCCCCATTGCCTATAAGATGGGTATCGGGTTCTGTGATCATAATCATGAACGAAAAATTCCCCTGGTCGGCTTTGAAGGCATGGTCAATTTTGCCAAAGAAGTCCATGGAACCGTTACAAGTCCGGTATGGGATCTGGTTCCCAGGCGGCACAACCCAACCGGAAGGGGAGGTGTGATATGAGCCTGAGAAAACACAAAGATACACCATCATACACCGCGACCCAGAATGCATGCAAAATGTGTACGCCGTTAGGGGCCACCCTGGTGTTCCAGGGAATTGAAGGCTGTGTGCCCCTGCTGCACGGCTCCCAGGGATGCTCCACCTATATGCGGCGTTACCTGATTTCCCATTTCAAGGAGCCCGTGGATATTACCTTCATATATAACTCGATCATTGAGTGTAAGGAAGATAACGATGAACTTAGATAACCATCCCTGTTTTAATAAAAAATCCTGTAAGAGTTTCGGCCGTGTGCACCTTCCGGTTGCACCGGCCTGTAACATCCAGTGTAATTTTTGTAACAGAAAGTTTGACTGCGTCAATGAAAGCCGCCCCGGGGTCACCTCCTCTATTCTAAGTCCGGACCAGGCCATGGCCTATTTGGCAGAAGTGGTTGCGGCCAAACCCAACATTTCCGTGGTGGGCATTGCAGGCCCGGGTGATCCTTTTGCCAATGGTGACAAAACCATGGAAACCTTGACCAAGGTGCGCGCCACTTACCCTGAGATGCTCTTGTGCGTGGCCACCAACGGCATGAATATTCGTCCCTACCTGGATGAATTGAAAAACATTAATACGACCCATGTGAGCATCACCATCAATGCGGTGTATCCTGAAATCGGCCGGAAAATTTATTCATGGGTTAGGGACAAAAAGCGCTCCATCGGTCCGACCCAGGGGGTAAAACTGCTTTTGGGACGTCAGCTTGACGCGGTTGAAGGTCTTAAAAAACGCAATATTAGAGTCAAGGTAAATTCCATACTTTTGCCTGGCATCAACGACGATCATATAGTAGAGGTGGCAAGAAAAATGGGTGAAATGGGTGTAGATATTTTTAACATCATGCCCTATTTTCCCACCAAAGGTTCAAATTTTGAAAACATGAAAGAACCGAGCAAGGAGGTGGTCAAGGAGCTCAGAAAAGCCGCTCAGGTCTTTGTGCCCCAGATGACCCATTGCAAACGCTGCCGGGCCGATGCAGTCGGCCTGCTGGACGATCCCTTGAACGTAAAACTCATGGATCGGCTCCAATACCACGCCAGAACCCCCATCCCCTTGCCCAGCGCGTCAAGGTATCGTAATGAAAAAGCTGTTAAGGAAGATATCTATGCGTTCAATGATTCCGCTTCACGGCCCTATGTGGCCCTGGCTACCCGGGAAGGCGCATTGATCAATAAGCCCCTGGATGAAGCCACGGAACTGCTCATCTATGATTTAGATCATGAAATCCCGAGGCTTGTGGAAACAAGAACCTTGCCTAAACCAGGCGTCGGCAATGCCGGATGGACTAATCTTGCCCGGACCATTAAAGACTGCCACACCATTCTTGTGTCCGGCGCGGGGGATACGCCTAAAAAAATTCTGAGCAGCATTGGGTTTACCATCTACGAGGTCAACGGCATGATTGATCTTGTACTCATGGCCTTGAAAAAAGGAGAATCCTTAAATCATTTGGTGGTCCGGTCGCAGACGTCCTCTGGGGAGTGCAGGGGGACAGGCACGGGCTGTATGTAACCTGTGTTTGGATCAAAAGTCTCCCATCTGCGGCGTTGGAAAAAATTTTTAATCCTCAAAATATATTGTATATTCCTCCGGTTAAAAATTGTTTCCGCCTTGAATTTGAACAAATTCCCTAAAAATTTGATGATCGAGTAATAGTATAAAAATTTGCTGACAGATAGAACCTAACAGCTCGCCCAAAGGGCGTTTAAGGAGAATAAAATGAATAAGCCCGAAAAACACATCCTCGTATGCTCAAGTTTTCGTCCCAGCGGAGAACCCAAGGGTAAGTGCTATAGAAAAGGATCCGGAGATTTTTTGGCATATATTGAAAATGAAGTGATTGACAGAGGCCTGGAAGAGGTACTGGTCTCTTCCACCTGCTGTTTGAAACAGTGTGATGACGGTCCTATCATGGTGATTTACCCGGATAATATCTGGTATGGGCACGTGGAGAACGAAGAGGCCATTGACGCTATTTTAGATGCCATGGAAGACGGTGGGATCGCTGAGGATTACGTACTGTAACTCGATCATCAAGTTTTTGTTAATTGGCCTAACTTTGGCGTTGGAAAAAATTTTTAATCCTAAAAATATTTTGTATATTCATACGGTTGAAAATTGTTTCCGTCTTGAATTTGAACAAATTCCCTAAAAACTTGATGATCGAGTGTAATGCAACCCAACGATCTGTGGGCCTGGATGGTGAACACCACCCTTCGGGACTGGGAACAGGCCCCTGGAAAAATTGACCATCGCCAGTCAGCTTGTGATCACCCTGGCCCACCGTAATATTAATATTGATGCAGATGTCGCCCAAATGCTTCTACCCCAGGTCCGGGCGGCAGCTGCCGCAGCAAACAAGCCTGTTTCTCCGGAGCTGCTTGAGTCTCTCTATCATCGGACATTATGCCCCGAGCATTAAACATCCCCTCTTACCCAACGTTTCTTTTTGTAAAACAGTCTATAGAAGCTAAAATCTGATAAGTTCAAAATAAAATTACATTTTTGGATTTTTTCGATGCGTTTTGGTAAATAGGCCATGATTGTTAGTATTCTCTTTATTTGTAACAATTTTTTAATTAAAAATTTCTTTTTTTTTGTGCGTAATAATTTATTTCCCTGAGCAGCAAACCAAAACCATTTACTAAATTACATATTTGAAGTGAAATATATTTCATAATTGTATTATATGTTCGTTTTATGTTTGTTGCCTGTATGGATAATATTTTTTTTTATTTAAAACAATTTGTAATTCAAACAAGTTAGAATTTTTGTTGTTCATTCAAAGCTCCGGTGGAACGCCCGTTGCAATTATAAGCATTACGAAGACGGACAGGTCATTGGCCTGTTAAAATAAAACCCAAATTAAAGCTTAATTAAGGAGCTAAAAAAAAATGAGAAAAGTAGCAATCTACGGAAAAGGCGGCATCGGCAAATCCACAACAACCCAGAACACCGTCGCAGGACTGGTAGAGGCCGGCAAAAAAATCATGATCGTGGGGTGTGACCCCAAGTCCGACTCCACACGGCTTATGCTCAATGGACTGGCCCAGAAAACCGTTCTGGACACCCTGAGAGAAGAAGGTGAAGATGTGGAACTCGAAGATGTCAGAAAAGCCGGATACGGTGGGGTTCTGTGTACGGAATCAGGCGGACCCGAACCCGGTGTTGGCTGCGCGGGTCGCGGGATCATAACTTCCATCAACCTGCTGGAACAGTTGGGCGCCTATGACGAAGATCAGCATTTGGATTATGTATTTTATGATGTTCTGGGCGACGTTGTCTGCGGTGGATTTGCCATGCCCATCCGTGAAGGCAAGGCCCAGGAGATATATATTGTTGTTTCCGGCGAGATGATGGCCATGTACGCGGCCAACAACATCTGCAAGGGTATCGTAAAATTTGCCCAGTCCGGCGGGGTTCGTCTCGGCGGTCTGATCTGCAACTCCCGTCAGGTCGACAACGAAGAGGAAATGATTTTACAGCTGGCCAAGAGACTGGGCACCCAGATGATTCACTTTGTTCCCCGGCATAACATGGTTCAGCAGGCTGAGATCAACAGAAAGACGGTTATCGACTTTGCGCCGGATCACCCCCAGGCAGATGAGTACCGGGCGCTGGCCAAAAAAATGGATGAAAATGAAACGTTTGTCATCCCAACTCCCCTTGAGATTGAAGAACTCGAGTCCCTGCTCATTGAATACGGGATCGCGGCGTAACCAATAACCTAAAAAAAGAACCATAAGGAACAGTTAAATGAAAGTAATGATTAAATCCATCGTCCGTCCTGAAAAAGTTAACGCAGTCATGTCCGCCCTCATGGAATCCGGATATCCGGCGGTCACTCGGATGAGTGTGGCAGGACGAGGCAAGCAGCGGGGGATCAAAATCGGTGAAATCACCTATGACGAAATTCCCAAGGAGATGCTCTTATCGGTTATTGATGAAAAAGATCGCGATTTTGTCCTTAAAACCATTTTAGAAACCGCCAAGACCGGTGAGAAAGGCGCCTTTGGCGACGGTAAGATTTTCATCTCGCCGATCATTGATTCTTATACCATCAGCTCAGGCAAAAAAGACATCGACCTTGATGAAGAGCTGGAGGAGGCATCATGAAAGAGATCATGGCCGTGGTCCGCATGAACAAGATCAATAAGACCAAAAAGGCTCTGATTGACGCGGGCGTTTCTTCCATGACCGCCATGGAGTGTCTGGGCCGCGGCAAAGCCCTGGTGAGCATGGAGCTGCTTAAGGGTGCCCAAGAGGGGCATGAAGAGGCCATTGCCCAGCTGGGCCAGAGCGACGGCCTCCAGCCCAAGCGTGCCATCTTCGTGGTCGTGCCCGACAAATTGGTTCAAAAGACCGTAGACACGATTATTGACGCCAACCAAACCGAAAAATCAGGAGACGGAGTTATCTGGGTCATGCCCACCGAAGACTCCATTTCTGTGAGAACATCTGAACGCGGCGATGCTGTTCTTGACGAATTTTAAGCAAAACAACATGAGAGAAAAGATAGGGGTATAAACATATGACAGGCGAACGAACCGACACCGTTAATCCGGAAGAGATAAAAAAAGAAATATTGGCAAAGTATCCGCCTAAGGTGGCCCGGAAACGCGGCAAGCAGATTACGCCGGTTTCAAGCGATGACAAAGAGGGCCTCAAAGTAGGCGCCAATGTCAGGACCGTCCCGGGCATCATCACCCAGCGGGGCTGCTGCTATGCAGGCTGCAAAGGCGTTATTATGGGCCCGACCCGGGATATCATCAATTTAACCCACGGCCCCATCGGCTGCGGATTTTACTCCTGGCTGACCCGGCGTAACCAGACCCGTCCCCCGTCAGACGATGCGGACAATTATATGCCCTACTGCTTTTCCACGGACATGCAGGATCAGGATATTGTTTTCGGCGGGGAAAAGAAACTGAAAGCCGCCATCCAGGAAGCCTATGACATTTTTAAACCCAAGGCCATCTCCATCTTCTCCACCTGTCCGGTGGGTCTGATCGGCGACGACATCCATGCCGTGGCAAGGGAAATGAAGGAAAAGCTTGGCATCAACATTTTTGGATTCTCCTGTGAAGGCTATAAGGGCGTAAGTCAGTCTGCCGGCCATCACATTGCCAACAACGCCATTTTTACCCATGTCGTGGGCCTGGATGACACCGTCATGGACGCCAAATTCAAAATTAATCTGCTGGGTGAATACAATATCGGCGGTGACGGGTTCGTCATTGAAGAACTGCTCAATAAATGCGGCATTGATCTGGTTTCCACATTCTCAGGAAACTCCACCATGGATCAGTTTGCCAACTGTCACACCGCAGACCTTAATGCCGTCATGTGCCACAGATCCATTAACTACGTGGCGGATATGCTGGAGACCAAGTACGGTATCCCCTGGATAAAGGTCAGTTTCCTGGGTCCAACCTCAACCGCCAGCAGCCTGCGCAAAATAGCGGCCTATTTCGAAGACCAGGAACTCATTGACCGGGTGGAAGCGGTGATTGCCGAGGAAATGGCCCCTGTTGAAGCCAAAATCAAAGAGGTCAAACCCCGGTGCGAGGGCAAAACCGCCATGATGTTTGTGGGCGGCTCCCGGGCCCATCACTACCAGGAAGTGTTCAGAGAGATCGGCATGACCGTTCTTTCCGCTGGATACGAGTTTGCCCACAGGGATGACTATGAAGGACGTCACGTCATTCCGGACATTAAAGTTGATGCGGACTCCAGAAACATTGAAGAGCTGGAAATTGAACCGGATGAAAATTTGTACAACCCCAGAAAAACCGAAGAAGAGATGAAAGCGCTGGAAGAAAAGGGGTTTCCGTTTAAAGAGTATGAGGGCATGATCCCTGAAATGGAAAAGGGTTCCCTGATTATCGATGACATCAGCCAGCACGAAACAGAAACCCTTATCGAAATGTACAAGCCGGACATTTTCTGTGCCGGTATCAAGGAAAAATACGCAGTTCAGAAGCACGGTATTCCCATGAAGCAGCTCCACTCCTATGACACGGGTGGCCCATATGCGTCATTCAAAGGTTTTTTAAATTTTTGTGATGAAATCGACCGCATGCTCAACGCCAATATCTGGCAATACCTGGAAGCGCCCTGGCAGAAGGACCCTGAATTGTCCGCCAAATATAATTGGGAATAACGGCCATGGCCGACCTGGTCTTTCACCGAGGTTAGGCCACAACAAATCATGAAAGAAACGAACTGGTTAGTTTAGCTCTTTCATATAAAACAGCCATGGGCCAACCTGATCTTTTCCCCAGGTTTGCCCACAACAAGTCATGAACGAACTGAATTGAACATATAGATATAAAAGCAACAGGAGAAACTTATGCTGCTTCGACATACCCCCACAGAGATTAAAGAAAGAAAAGCCCTGGCTGTTAATCCGGCTAAGACCTGTCAGCCCATCGGGGCCATGTACGCCGGTTTAGGTATCCATGGCTGCCTGCCTCACAGTCACGGATCCCAGGGCTGCTGCGCCTATCACAGATCCACCTTAACCCGTCATTACCGTGAACCCATCATGGCGGCGACCTCCTCGTTTACTGAAGGGGCCTCGGTATTCGGTGGCCAGGCCAACCTGCTCCAGGCCCTTTTAACCATATTTACCACCTATGACCCGGACATCGTTGCGGTGCATACCACCTGTCTGTCGGAAACCATCGGCGACGATGTGAACCAGATTGTCAAAAAAGCCAAAACAGACGGCACCATCCCCGAAGGCAAGTATGTCATCCATACACCAACGCCGTCCTATGTGGGCTCCCATGTCACGGGCTTTTCCAATATGGTGAAGGCCATGGCTGTCCAGTTGGCTGAAAAGACCGGCAAATCCAACGGGAAGGTCAACATTGTGCCCGGATTTGTGGAACCTTCGGACATGGTTGAAATGAAGCGGATTGCCGGGATGCTGGGTATTGAGTCTATCCTTTTTCCGGACACTTCGGGCATTTTGAACGGCCCTTTGACCGGCAAATTTCAGATGTACCCCAAGGGCGGCGTCTCCATCGACGAGCTCAAGAGCACCGGCGACAGTATCGGCTCCATCGGGCTGGGCGCCTGGGCTTCGGCAGATGCGGTCAGATCCCTTGACGCCAAGTGCAAGGTTCCCTGCCAGGTGCAGGACCTGCCCATCGGCCTGTTGGCCACAGATCGGTTCGTTGATGCCTTGCGCACCGCAGCCGGGGTCAGTGTACCCGATACCGTTACCCAGGAGCGCGGCCAGCTTTTAGATGTGATCTCAGACATGCAGCCCCACCTGTACGGCAAAAAGGTCGCCATTGCCGGAGATCCGGACCAGCTTATCCCCATGACTGAATTTCTGGTCACCATGGGCATGAAACCGGTCCATATTGTCACCGGCACCCCGGGCAAGGCCTTTACCAAACGGATCAAGGAAGTCACGGCCAAGTTCGGCGACGACATCAACGTCAAGGGCCCCAGCGATCTGTTCCACCTGCATCAGTTGATCAAGAACGAACCCGTGGACCTGCTTATCTGCAACACCTACGGCAAATACATTGCCCGGGACGAGGACATCCCGTTTGTACGCCACGGGTTCCCCATCCTGGACCGGATCGGCCACTCCTACTTTCCTTCCGTGGGATACAAAGGCGGATTGCATTTCCTGGAAAAGATTCTGAGCGCCCTGATGGACCGCACGGACCGGGATGCACCCGAAGAGCGTTTTGAACTGGTAGAGTAATTTAAGTCGTAAAGGAAAAATAAAATGACCTCCATATCGGTACTCAAACAGCGGGAAAAACAGATCTACCAGAAGGGCAGCCAGCCCTTTAAGATAGAATGTGAAACCAAGAGTCTGGCTGGCGCAGTCAGCCAGCGGGCCTGTGTATTCTGCGGCTCCAGGGTGGTGCTTTACCCCATCGCCGACGCCTTGCATCTGATTCACGGCCCCATCGGGTGCGCTTCCTATACCTGGGACATCAGAGGGGCCCAGTCTTCGGGCCCGGAGCTGCACCGGATGAGTTTTTCAACGGACCTGTCAGAGACCGATATTATCTATGGCGGAGAAAAAAAGTTAAAAAAGGCATTGCTGGAGCTGATTGATAAATATTCACCCAAAGCCGCCTTTATCTATTGTACCTGCATTGTGGGCATTATTGGTGATGACGTGGATGCGGTCTGCCGCCAGGTGGAAGAAGAGACCCACATCCCTGTCATTGCTGTCCACTCCGAAGGATTTAAAGGCACCAAAAAAGACGGCTACACGGCGGCCTGCGACGCCTTGTTCAGCTTGATCGAAAGAAACAAAGCCCCCCGGGTTACCATCCCCGACTCCATCAATATCCTGGGCGAATTCAATATTGGCGGAGAGACCTGGATGATCAAAAAATATTATGAAGCCATGGGGGTGAAGGTGGTCTCCGTCATTACAGGAGACGGCCGGGTGGACGAAGTGATGCAGGCACGCAATGCCGCCCTGAACGTGGTCCAGTGTTCAGGGTCGGTCACCCACCTGGCAAAGCAGATGGAAAAAGAGTACGGCATTCCATTTATACGGGTCTCTTATTTCGGCATTGAAGATACCTCGGATGCCCTGTACCAGGTGGCTGTATTTTTTGACAAAAACCCCGAAATTCTTAAAAAAACCCAGGATCTGATCAAAAAAGAGGTCCAGGCCATTATCCCCCGCCTGGAAACCATGAAAAAAGACCTTGAAGGCAAAAAAGCGGCCATATACGTGGGCGGCGCGTTCAAGGCCTTTTCCTTGATCAAGGCATTAAAAACCCTGGGCATGGAAGTGATCCTGGCCGGCTCCCAGACCGGTACCCAGGAAGATTATAAAGTGCTCAGGCAGATGTGTAACGAGGGCACCGTAATTTTAGACGACTCAAACCCGCTGGAACTGGCCAAGTATTCCGTTGAAAAGGATGCAGACCTGTTTATCGGCGGCGTCAAGGAACGCCCCATTGCCTATAAGATGGGCATCGGGTTCTGCGACCATAACCATGAACGCAAAATTCCCCTGGTGGGATTTGAAGGCATGGTCAATTTTGCCAAAGAAGTACACGGAACCGTGACAAGCCCGGTATGGGATCTGGTTCCCCGACGGCAGAAACCGGCCGGAAAGGAAGGTGCGATATGAGCCTGAGAAAACACAAAGATACACCATCATACACCGCGACCCAGAATGCATGCAAAATGTGCACACCTTTAGGGGCCACCCTGGTGTTCCAGGGCATTGAGGGCTGTGTGCCCCTGCTCCACGGCTCCCAGGGATGCTCCACCTATATGCGGCGTTACCTGATCTCCCATTTCAAGGAGCCCGTGGATATTGCCTCATCCAACTTCACCGAGGAAACGGCCGTATTCGGCGGCGGGGCCAACCTGAAGCTGGCCATTGAAAACGTGGCCCGCCAGTATGCCCCGGCCATGATCGGGATCGCCACCACCTGCCTGTCCGAAACCATTGGTGATGATGTCCAGTTGATATTAAACAGCATGGACAATACCATCCAAGGCACGGCCCTGGTCCATGTCTCCACACCCTCATATACCGGCACCCACGTGGACGGATTCCATGGCGCCGTGGCGGCGGTGGTGGACCGGTTCAACCCGGTGGGTAAAAGAATTGTTTACCGGCCCAAGAAGATGAAAAAAATCAACCTGTTTCCCGGCATGCTCTCCAACGAAGATCTGCGGCATTTAAAAGATATTTTTGAGGATTTTCATACCCCGGTCACCATTCTGCCCGATTATTCCGAACGCCTGGAAGGACCATCATGGCAGGAATACCAGGCCATCCAGAACGGCGGTACGCCCATTTCGGCCATTGAAAAGATGAATGTGGCCGTCAACAGTATGGAGTTCGGTGCTGTGCTGGCGCTCACCGCAGAAATGGGCCTGGAAACCGCGGGCGATATTTTAAACAAACGTTTTGGTATCCCCTGCACACGGCTGCCCATCCCCATCGGAGTCAAGGCCACGGATCACTTTCTGGATACCCTGTCCCGGATTTCGGGCCGGCCCGTGCCGGAACGGTACCGAAAAGAGAAATGGCGCCTGGTGGATGCCTATGTGGACGGTAATAAATATGTATCGAAAAAGCGGGCCCTGATATACGGCGAAGAAGATTTTGTTGTCTCCATGGCCGGATTCCTTGCCGAGGTCGGTATCGTTCCCGTGCTCTGCGCATCCGGCGGCAAAAGCAAAACATTTAAAAAAGCCCTTGAACAGACCCTGCCCGAAACCCTCATTGACCAGGTTATCATCCAGAATGACATGGACTTCACCTGCATGGAAGAGACTGCCGCCGCCATGCCCGAAGATCAGAAACCTGAACTTATCATCGGCAACTCCAAGGGATACGCCATGTCAAGACGGCTGAACATCCCATTGGTCCGGGTGGGATTTCCCATCCACGACCGGGTAGGGGGCGCGCGTATCCTGCACGTCGGCTACAAAGGGGCCCAGCAATTGTTTGACAATATCGTTAATACAATTCTTACGGCAAAACAGACCGAATCCAAAATCGGATATTCATATATGTAACTCGATCATTGAGTGTAAGGAAAATTAAAATGAACTTAGATAACCACCCCTGTTTTAATAAAAAATCCTGCAAGGATTTCGGTCGAGTCCACCTTCCGGTTGCGCCGGCCTGTAATATCCAGTGCAATTTTTGCAACAGAAAGTTTGACTGTGTCAATGAAAGCCGCCCTGGGGTCACCTCCTCCATTCTGAGCCCGGACCAGGCCATGGCCTATCTGGCAGACGTGGTGGCGGCCAAACCCAATACCTCTGTGGTGGGTATTGCAGGCCCGGGAGATCCCTTTGCCAACGGCGACAAAACCATGGAAACCCTGACCAGGGTGCGCGCCGCTTACCCGGAAATGCTCTTGTGCGTGGCCACCAACGGTATGAACATCCATCCCTATCTGGATGAACTCAAAGCCATCAATACCACACATGTGAGCATCACCATCAATGCGGTGGACCCTGAGATAGGCGCAAAGATTTACTCCTGGGTCAGGGACGGCAAACGCTCCGTGGGCCCGGCCCAGGGCGCAGCCCTGCTTTTAGAGCGCCAGCTTGCCGCCGTCAAAGGCCTTAAGGAACGCAATATCATGGTCAAGGTCAATTCCATTCTGTTGCCCGGCATCAATGAAGACCATATGGTAGACGTGGCCAAAAAAATGGGTGAGATGGGTGTGGATATCTTCAACTGCATGCCCTATTTCCCCACCAAGGGCGCAAATTTTGAGAACATGGCAGAGCCGGGCAAAGATGTGGTCAAAGAAATCAGAAAGGCCGCCAAGGTTTTTGTCCCCCAGATGACCCATTGTAAACGCTGCCGGGCCGATGCCGTGGGCCTGCTCGATGATCCCTTGAATCAGAAACTTATGGATCGACTGACATACCACGCCACGGCTCCCATTCCTTTATCCACTGCGCCCAAGTATTGCCATGAAACGCCTGGTGAAGATGACGATACGTATGCGTTTAATGCTTCGGCCCCAAGACCCTATGTGGCCCTGGCCACCCGGGAAGGCGCGTTGATCAATCAGCACTTAGGTGAGGCCACGGAATTACACGTTTATGACTTGAACCAGGAAACCCCGACACTTGTGGAAACAAGAACCTTGCCTAAACCCGGCGGCGGGGATGTCAGATGGCAGAATCTTGCCCGGACCATTAAAGATTGCCACACCATTCTTGTGTCCGGTGCCGGGGATACCCCTAAAAAAATTCTGGCCACCATGGGATTTACCATCCATGAGGTCAACGGCATGATTGATCTTGTGCTCGCGGCGCTTAAAAAAGGAGAATCGTTAAACCATCTGGTTGTTCGGGCACAGACCGCCTGCGGAGAGTGCTTAGGAACCGGCACCGGTTGTATGTAACCTGTGTTTGAACGAATCGTCACCCACCTGCGGCGTTGCATCTGGGCAACGGTGTGAGCATT
Source organism: uncultured Desulfobacter sp. (assembly GCF_963675255.1). GTDB lineage: Bacteria > Desulfobacterota > Desulfobacteria > Desulfobacterales > Desulfobacteraceae > Desulfobacter. The sequence continues at coordinate 4,566,403 of NZ_OY775937.1, read as the reverse complement.
CGTTCCTCTGACGAGCCGTCCAAACACCAACCATTACCAACCATTAATTAAAAGCTAAGAAACTAAATTAATAAGAATAATTAAGGAGAACAAAATGAACAAGCCTGCAAAACACATCCTGGTCTGCTCAAGTTTCCGTCCCAGTGGAGAACCCAAGGGCAAATGTCACAGAAAAGGGTCCGGGGATTTTATGGCCTATATTGAAAATGAAGTGATTGACAGGGGCCTTGAAGAGGTGCTGATCTCTTCCACCTGTTGCTTGAAACAGTGTGATGACGGCCCTGTCATGGTGATTTACCCGGATAATATCTGGTATGGGCACGTGGAGAACGAAGAAGCCATTGACACTATTTTAGATGCCATGGAAGACGGCGAGATTGCAGAGGACTACGTACTGTAATGAAAACCCATGATGTGCGGGTATGGATGGTAGACACCACCCTTCGGGACGGGGAACAGGCCCCGGGTGTCTTTTTCAGGCCCCTGGAAAAATTGACCATTGCGCGTCAGCTTGCCGAATGCGGCGTTGACGAGATCGAAGTGGGCATTCCTGCCATGGGCGAGTTTGCATGCCGGGAAATTAAAGCCATTGCCCGGTTGAACCTGTCCAGCATGCTCACCTGCTGGTGCAGGGCGGTCAAAAAAGATATTGAACTGGCCATTGGCTGCAACACCCCCGGGGTGCACATCAGTTTTCCCACATCATCCATTTTGCTCAAGACCTTTGAAAAGAATGAAGCGTGGGTGCTTGAGGCCCTGGATGACACCGTTCGGTTCGCAAGACACTATTTTGACCAGGTATCCGTGGGCGCCCAGGATGCCACCCGCACGGACATGGATTTTCTTTTACGGTTCTGCCAGGCCGCCATCGGCTTAGGCGTCCATCGGGTACGGCTTGCCGATACCGTGGGCATGATTACTCCGTCCGCGCTCATGGATATGATAGAGACCCTTTTGATCCGGCTGCCCGGGCTGGCTCTGGAATTTCATGGACACAACGATCTTGGCATGGCCACGGCCAATGCCGTGTCTGCCGTGGATGCCGGCGCTAAAGCCATCAGTGTCACGGTGAACGGACTTGGGGAGCGGGCAGGAAACGCCCCCCTTGAAGAAACCGCCATGGCCCTGTTCGGTATTGGTGCCAAAAAAAGTAATATGCGCCTGTCAGGGCTTAGCCAGCTGTGCAACACCGTAGCAAGGTTTTCAGGACAGCAGATCCATGCGGCCAAACCCATTGTGGGGTCCCGGATATTTTCCCATGAATCCGGCATCCACTGCGCCGGTTTGTTGAAAGATACACGATCCTACGAATTATACGACCCCGAACAGGTGGGCAGGCGCCACCCAAGACAGATGGTTTTAGGGGTCCATTCAGGCTCTGCCGCCATAAAACATGCACTGGCCCACCGCAATATAGATATTGATGCGGATGCTGCCCAAAGATTGCTGCCCCAGGTCCGGGCGGCGGCAGCCGCAGGAAACAAGCCCGTCACCCCGGAACTGCTGGAATCCATCTATCGCCGGACATTGTGTGCTGAATAATGACACTCAATGCCAACATTGCAGAAATTCTCATAACTTTATGTTTTGACCATGGGCCAAGAATTATTGTGTAGTTACGGCATATACCTGAACCGCGACATCCTTACCTGGATAGGGGCTTGGGGCCTGCCAGCAAAATTATACCGGGCGTTGAGTAGCTCATACGCCTTATTTAACAGAAGAATATCTGTTTATATTTTATCAACTGGAAGGAGAAAAAATGCATAGAATAGATCCCGATGAATGTCAGTCCTGTGGCGCATGCGCAAGCGCCTGTCCTGTTGAGGCAATCAGCATGCCGGCCGGGAAAAATTATTTCGAGATAAGTGACGAATGTATTGATTGCGGCGAATGTGAAGCCGAATGCGGTTTCAACGCGATTCTTATTGAGTAGATCTGGACTGATGAAAATTAGTTATATTTCATCTTTTTGAGGAGTGGGGGAAAATGCTTGAAATCATAACCATAACAGAAACCTTTGTCCGGTATCAAGGCCTCTATTTTGGAGAATTTCATGATTTAAAAAAAATTTATTTGCCCTTTAAACACGAATCGGACAAGACAAGTTCAAAAAGAACTTATTTGTTTTGTTGCCCAAGAATTGTTTAAAGCTAAATCCAGCGAAGGATTGCTGGAGGGGAGGGGGTCAGGTCATGAAATATAAGTTTTTTAGAATAAAAAGTGATAATTCAAGACCTGACCCTAAATTTCTATTAAAGGGTGCCCCGGCTTAAATCGGTAGCCACCTTTTTTTAGTTGACAATGACACGGCCATCCGGTAGAAGGTTGGTCCTTAGAGCGGGTATAACTTAGTGGTGGAGTAACCTTTGCAAGGTTCAAGCACTGCATTGCCCACTATAAATAATCACGGGGGTGTAGTTCAGTTGGTTAGAACGCTAGCCTGTCACGCTAGAGGCCGCGAGTTCGAGTCTCGTCACTCCCGCCACAATATGAAAAGGTTTTCAGTGCACTGCTGAAAACCTTTTCTATTTCGGTCTTATATTCAAGCACCTATGCTGCAATCAGCAAGATACCCGAAGCAAATAATTTTTTCTCTTTTTTTAAGATGACTTCAAACTGATCGTAAATAATACCATCGACCTTGATTGAATTAGTTAATGAATACATGCCATCCGGCGACTCAACCAACTCAATCAGGGCTTTCTTATGGTCATCTGCCACCACATATTCAAGGTAATTCTTGGTGAACTTGATCTGGCCTCCAACCCTCTCACTGATCCAGCAGTCTTCAATATTAAATTCCAGATCGGCTTTAGCTGTCCAGTCTGGATCATGTAATGCTTTGTTCATTCGTTCGTACTCTGTTAATTCAATCATTTCGGCTCAAGGTCCTCCAGCGGTAATGTGTTGATGATTTTTTTCTGCCTAACCATCTTTTTTTTCAATTGTTTTAAATCTTTTTTAAAAGCTATGATCCTAAACAAATCGTATCCTAATATCAACTAAAGTCTAAAAATGTTAATAAATTCAGGAGGCGCCTGAATTAGGTATGGTGACCATTGATCCTAAAATTAGTTGCGAGAATTTGCTTGGTACAACCAACATTCCGCAACTTTCATTGTATTTGAGGAAAGTCTGAGCTAACAGGGATAGTCTGTGGGAGTTGTTCGACCGAAAAACGGAGCATGGCTGAAGGGTCGTCTTCACTACAGACCCTTAATTTGATTTCCCAGATTTTCGCCAGGTGACCAATAACAAAAGTAGCCAACGCCTCTTCCATAATGGCTTGGGAATTCTTGAATATCATGATTGAACACCCTGCGTTACTTTCTACTCTGACTGTAATATCTGAGTGAAAAATAAATTGAGTTATGTTATTTGGGGAAGAGTGAATAATAAAAATTTTAGTCGGGATGGAGATTGAGTGAATTCCAATCCACAAAATAGAAACGCTACTGCATAGAGAGTGAGTATAGTAGAAAAAAGAGGCAGTGACACTTGTACTCAATCATTATGCAATATCCAAAATAGTTGAAATGAAATTTCATATATGAAAGTTTTCTTAGTAGGAGTAAGCTGCGTTGGCAAATCGTCCATAGGGGCATTGTTGGCAAGAAGGTTAAATTATAATTTTTATGACCTTGACGATGAAATTGAATCTTTTTTTGATACGTCAATTGAAAAGATGCAAAAAAAATATCCGACTACCGATTCGTTTCGGAAGCAATCATCCAAAGCTCTTAAAAATCTTCTTTCAAAAAAACAGGCCAAAAGAAGTGTTATAGCCTTACCCCCAAGTGGGTTAATGGATCATTATTGGCGTATAGTCAAAAAGTCTAAAGGTATTATAGTCGTTTTGAAAGACTCTCCGGAAAACATCCTGAAAAGGATATCATTCTATGATATCGATTCTCGTCCAATAGAAAAGATTCTGACAGAAAAAGAAAAAGCCATGTACCTTGACGAGATAAAAAAAGATATTGCTTATTTTGGACTTACAAACTCAAAAGCCCACTTAATTGTTGATATTTCGGATTTAGGCTTGAATGATAGCGCAGTGAAAGTACAAGAATCGATAATTCAATTAAAGAAGAGAGAGCTAAGAATATAATTCTCTTTTTGATAACATTTTTACGGGTGTTCTTTTGATCTGTTTTTGCCCACAGGGTTCAAGGCCGAAAAAACTGTCAATAATACCATAAGTCCTTACCCAACTACGTGATAAATTGAATAAAGAATTTGTACGCCCTTTTAGATGATGTTACTATTTTCATTGTTGAATTTTAAACATTTATTTCAGATCTGGATATTCTTACTTTTCGAATATTATCCCGTTAGAAAAGTGAATACGAAAGAGAAACAGAAAACACAGATCAACTTGTTCATCTAAAAAAATTGGGGGAGTAAATTAAGGACACGATTATACAAGATTCCAGCATGATTATGTATCTACAATTTCAAAGAAAAATAAATAATGGAAAAGATCTGTATGCTTCTCAGTGTTAAAAGATGGCTTGATATGATGTGCTTGTTGGCGATAGCCTTCACTATATGTGTAATTTTTTCTTCATATATTGAATCCTGCTCCATGAAACTTTATTTAATTACTCTTTTGTATCCGGATTGGGTAAGAGTTTTAATTAATAGTCTATTGGCAATGATTATCTGGCAAATATTATTCCAACTTGGAGGATATAGAGTCAGGTTCCCTTATTTAAATTCATTCTTTAAGTACCCACCTACATGGTTTTTTGGAGTGTTGGGGGGTGGATTATATCTATATTTTCTTTCGATTTTCAAATACGAAAATTTCATTGCTCTTCAAGGGATAGGTTTGAGCATTTGCTCTTTTCTACTTGGAATAGCCGTGGTTTCAATCTACAACTTAAAAACGCCTAATAAACTTGTATCATCGGACCTTGAATGTAATGGCTTAGATAGTTTTGACGAACTTATCAGTAATCCTGTAAACCTAATCTATTGGATAGAAATTGAAAAGCCAATTGAAAGCCCAAATGAAGATTTATTCGGTTTTTCAATTATTTCTGAAAGGGTTGCCGGATTACTGCGAAGTGAAAAAATTCAGACAATTGGTATAGTGGGACCTTATGGGTGCGGGAAAAGTAGTTTGATTAATTTAATTAAAACATCTTTAGCGCAACCATTCAAGTCACAAAATCACAGAGTTGAAAAATTGTTTGAAGGCAACGTTTTAACTTGTCAAGTTGATGGGTGGGGACGATCAAAAGATTCAATAGCTCGTCAAATATTGGCAATTGCGGTGCGACGGCTTTCATTGGAGGTCGATTGCCTTTCGATTATTACACTGCCATCTGGGTATCAAAAAGCTCTTTCCGGTTCAAAAAATGTAATTGCAGCAATGGCTTCGGCATTATTGGGTTCAGAAAAGGATCCTGTTGATATTCTGAAAAGGTTGGATACCATCCTACAGACAATAAATACGAGGATAGTTATCATTTTAGAAGATTTGGATCGGAATGTATCGAAAGATTCAATCGATAAGGAAATGCCTTCTCTCTTAGACCGGTTGAAATGTTTGGAACAAGTCTCGTTTATTTTGGCAATTGGAACAGGGCAAGAATATTCTGATGTTCTTGTCAGAATCTGTGAACACTTGGAGACTTTGTCATGATTAGTTCCTCAAGAAAAATTGAAATAATCCGTTCTGTCAGAACTTTTTGTATCAAGAAATATGAAACTGACCATAAGATCCCCGACGAAAGCATGATAGAAAATAGATTGGGGATAGATTTGGCTACAGATGATTTGGAAGCGACATTAAGTTACATGCGTGGAACTCAAAAGAGTGCCCCAATTGTATCAACAGTTAAAACAATTCGTCTATTAAAATTGGTTTTGAGAAGAACGATAAAAACATGGGGGTCACTTCATGGCGAAGTGAATTTCGATGAACTATTTATTTATAATGTTTTAAGATATTGTGCTCCAGAAGCCCATGGGTTTCTGAGCAGGTTTTTCCGTGAAATAAGGGCATTGAAAAATGATGATAAGGGAGATAGAAAAAAAGTATTGCAACAAAGATGGGACTCCATAACAGAGGATGTAGAATGGGACAAAAATGATATAGAAGATTTAATAGCTATTCTATTCCCTATGTGGAGGGGCAGTAGGGTTACATCTCAATATCTTCAAACAGTGGCCATCAATGATCCTACAGATTATTGGATTAGGATGACCATCGAAAATATTTCAGACAATGAAATATCAGATCAATCATTTCTTCAGGCGATTGACGATCTCAAAGCAAATAGAAAAAATTTAAATGTTGGATTAAAATCACTTAACTCTGTTTTATATGCTAAAGTACAATTCAGTAAAAAGTGCGTACAATTTGAAAATATATTTGACCATGACAACCTTAGATTTCTTGCCGAGCTTCTGTTTAAGGAAATGCTTGTAAAGGATGGGGTACAGGCAGATGCCTGCAATTCTTTTCTCAGTTCTTTGGACAGAACAAAACCTCAGATCAATGCTTCTGAATCTTTTCTGAATTTATGGCGTATTTCGTTAAACAAAAGAAAAGAGCCTCAAGAATATTATGATTGGGTTTTTGAAGAAATAACGAAAGCACTATCAGTTAGTCTTAGGTTTGCTAATGCATTGTATTATTATTGGCGGCTTTTTGACAATCATTCTGCACGGGTAAAGAGCAAGGAACAATTTTCAAACCTACGGGATCAAATAATTGATAAAGCAAAGCAATTATACTCAAACTATGCTGAGCTATCTAAAGTAATAGATCCTAACTGGATTTATGGATTTACCCATTTTGTAATATTGTATGATAGTGAAGCGGAGGGAGGCAGCGGGCTTGATCCCCAAAGATGGACTTGGTTAGTAACAATATTGGTAGAAGGATTGCGAAATGTGCCAGAACTCTTTGCTCCTCAAGTTATTGGATTGATTTTTAAGAGTGATCGAATACTCCGTGAATTTCATTATGAAATCAATATAGAAATAGCGTCAAAATTATTTGGGGATGAACTGCCTTTTGTTATGAAATCTATTTCTAAAGCAGATCACTATGATTATTTAAATAAGGGGAATCTGGCCATAGTCTCTTCTGTTTCAGACCTTGCTAAAGAATGGGTGCTTAAGAATACAAATAATTGACTGATCCTCCCCCAAAAACTAAAGGTCGAGTAGAGCCCATTTTGCAATATTATTCAATCGGGATAGGACTCCCCATCACTGAGGAGCCCTCCCACACCACCCGGCATACGGATCTCGTACCAGGGCGGTTCGGCTGATTTTAGGAATCAGTTCCCGGGCAGATATAATCCTTTATCAATAAAATATCTTTCAGGCATGGCAATGGCCACCCATTTGATTTTGCTCATGCGCCAGTACTTTTTGCGGGCATTGCCGCAAAGCATGGCATCATGGTGAGCAATACCAAGTTTCTCAAGGTTACGAACCCTGGTTTTGGGATTTTTCCATTGTTTCCAAACAAGACTTCGCAGCCTTCGCATTATCCAGATATTGAGCCCTTTGAGGAAGGATTTGGCCTCTGTAAGCCGGAAATAATTCCACCATCCCCGAAAGTATTGGTTCAATTCCTGAATGACTTGCCACAGGCTTTTCCCCCGCTTGCGGCTGGTTAATTCCCGGACTTTGTCCTTGAAGCGTTTCATGCTTTTGGCATGAATTCGAATCTTTGACTGTCCACACATTTGGAAATATGTGAATCCAAGGAATTTGCGCAACCACGGTCTACTGATAGCACTTTTGTCCTGGTTTACTTTGAGCTTGAGTTTCACGGTCAGAAACCTGGTGATACTCTGTTTAACCCTTTCGGCCGCTTTCCGGCTTTTGCAAAAGATCATAAAGTCATCGGCATAACGGACATATCTGTGCCCTCGCTTCTCCAGTTCCTTATCCAACTCATCAAGAACGATATTGGACAATAGAGGAGAAAGCGGGCCTCCCTGGGGAGTTCCTTCTTCCGTGGGAACCGTAACGTCTGAGATCATTACGCCGGACCTTAGATATTGCCGTATCACTTTCAATACGCGCTTGTCCTTAATCCTGTTGGCGAGTCGACTCATCAGGCGGTCGTGTGAAACTCGGTCGAAAAATTTAGACAGGTCCATATCCACGACATATGTATAACCTTCAACCATGTACCTTTTACCCTGCACAACCGCATCGTGGGCGGATCTGCCTGGTCTGAATCCATAGCTGTATTCAGAGAAAAAGGGTTCCCATACCTGTTCCAGGATCTGAGATATGGCCTGCTGGATAAACCGGTCCAGCACCGTAGGGATTCCAAGTAAACGGACACCGCCGTCCGGTTTGGGGATTTCCTTCCTTTTCACCGGTAGCGGTTTATGCTCACAGTTAAGCAGGTCTTGCTGAATTCCAGGCCAGTGCTTTGCCAGGTAGTTCCCGAGTTGACTAATTTTCATACCGTCTACTCCGGGGGCGCCTTTGTTCGCACACACCTGTTTCCATGCCCGGATAATGTTGTTGCGTTCAAGGATCATCTCCATTAACCGGTCGTTATTTCCCAGACTTTCGGCAATCTGTGACGCTGGGAACAGTTCCATCTGCTGTGGCTTTCTATTCACAAGTACACATCTCCTCTTTGTCGTTATCATTTACCCGGGCCATTCGACCCAGGCACCGTTCAGGCCTTGACCAGGGTGAGTCTTCCCCACTTTGCGAGGCTCGTTTCCACTGGCTACTATGCCTTCTGCTGACTTCTCCCATGCGGTCAGGACCGGTTACCCAGTCCCCAGCCGTTTTGGCACATGGGAGATCTCCCGGGGTAAACACATGCCTTTCAGTACGTGAATGCCGAGTTTACGGACATACCCTGTAATGGATAGAGGACTTTACCTTGTTGTGCAGGCTCGTCCCGGCATGTGCGCCTCATACTCGATTTCTGTACGTCATCCCGTACTTTTGTGGTGCCCTGCCTCAGCAGGACGGCTTCCTTCCGAAGTACCGTCACCAGTAACCCGTTGCCATACCACTACGCCCTTCGCCTCCATCAGGCTGGGCCTAAGACTTGCCAAACGCATTGAAATCGTTTACGTTTGACTCACTTTTAAGAACATGTGCCGTGCCCGGCACACACAATGCTCTTGCACACAGATGGAAACTACGCTCCGCTTCGTTCCCACTGGTGATAGCAGGTGAAGAGCAACGTTAGAGTGTTGACTATGTCTATCATTGGTTACCCAAGCCGATTTAGAATCAGCATTCAATAATAGAAGCATTGTGTGTGGGTGGGGGGAGGGGATTTATTACTGAGGACTATGTCAAATACAAAATGCCATCAATATCGGATTTCAAATCTCAGAATATTTTAATAGTTTTGACCACCAAGCCCCCTGAACTTACCCTCCCCCCACCACATTGGCCTGATTATACCGCATTGTCCGTCATTCCCATTGTCCATTGAATCCATTGCCATATACTCTCATTCTTAGGTTGGGGTAAGGCACGAACTTCAACATGAGCTTGAAGCTTGGTACCGTATTGTGCTGGGGTTCCTTTTTTAACCCAACCTACGTCCTCATGCACACCCCCCCGTATCTATTCTTCATGCTCTTCATGGCAAGACAAATAAAGTGTTTGTCTTGATCCACATCAAGGTTTTTTGACTTTTTCTATAGTAAGTTAAGGCCAGGATGTAAAATCGAATTGTCCGTCAACATAGATATAAGGGGAAAAATCAATATGTTTTGTTTTCAATGTCAGGAAGCAGCAAAAAAACAGGGATGCACTGTCAAAGGTATGTGCGGAAAAGAAAATACCACCGCCAATCTGCAGGACCTTTTGATTTTTAACCTTAAGGGCATTGCCGTGGTTGCAGAAGCGTCAAAGGCCGCCGGTATTGAAGTTCCGGCTTCTGTGCCGGCATTTGTGGGACAGGCGCTGTTCACCACCATCACCAATGCTAACTTTAATGATGAAAACCTGGTGGAATGGATCAACCGCGCCCAGGCCGTCAAAAAAGAGCTGGCCGATGCCGCCGGCGATAAACTGGGCAGCAATCTCCATGATTGTGCCACATGGTATTCCGATGATGTGTCTGCTTTCCAGGCTAAAGCTGAAGCAGTCGGTGTTCTTGCCACGGGAAATGAAGATGTCAGATCCCTGCGCGAACTGTTGATCCTCGGCCTTAAGGGCGTGGCCGCCTACGCTGATCATGCCGCCATCCTTGGGGTGGAAAAACAGGAAATATGGGATTTTATGATGGAAGGCATGGCGTCCACGACTAAGGATCTGAGTGTGGACGATATGGTGGGCCTGGTTTTCAAATGCGGTGAAATCGCCGTGACCACCATGGCGGCCCTGGATGAAGCCAACACCGGTGCCTACGGCCACCCTGAAATTTCCGAAGTTAACATCGGCGTGGGCACAAATCCCGGCATACTGATCTCCGGCCATGACCTTAAAGATATAGAAGAGTTGCTGAAACAGACCGAAGGTACAGGGGTTGATGTGTATACCCATGGCGAAATGCTGCCGGCCAACTACTACCCTGCCTTTAAGCAATACAGCCATCTCAAAGGCAACTACGGCGGATCCTGGTGGTCTCAGAATGAGGAATTTGAGTCCTTTAACGGCCCCATCCTCATGACCACCAATTGTATCGTGCCACTGAAAAAGAAGAACACATACCTGAACCGGCTGTACACCACCGGCGTTCCCTCTTATCCCGGAGCGACCCACATTGCCGACCGTGCCGATGGTGGTGCCAAGGATTTTTCTGCCTTGGTTAAGCAGGCCAAAACCTGTGCCGCCCCCACTGAAATTGAAACCGGCAAGATTGTCGGCGGCTTTGCCCACAACCAGGTCCTGACCCTGGCTGACAAGGTGGTTGATACTGTAAAGGCCGGTGCCATCAAACGCTTCGTTGTCATGGCCGGCTGCGACGGCCGCCACAAGAGTCGCGCTTATTTTACTGAAGTGGCCGAAAAATTACCCCAGGATGCAGTCATCCTCACCGCAGGCTGTGCCAAGTACAGATACAATAAACTGAATCTGGGTGACATCGACGGAATTCCCAGAGTTCTGGATGCTGGCCAGTGTAACGACTGTTACTCCCTGGCTGTAATCGCTTTAAAACTCAAGGAGGTGTTCGGTCTGGAAGATATCAACGAATTGCCCCTTTCTTTTGATATTGGCTGGTACGAGCAGAAGGCTGTGGCTGTTCTTCTGGCCCTGCTTCATCTGGGCGTCAAGGGCATCCGCCTTGGCCCCACGCTGCCGGCTTTTGTTTCCCCCGGCGTGCTGAACGTGCTGGTCGAAAATTTTGACATCAAAGGAATTACCGATCCGGAAACGGATATTGCCGCCATGATGGCCGGTAAATAATACTTGAACGAAAACGGATTAATAAAGTAAACAACAGGACTTGCCGGAGGTAACAGGGCAGGGCATCTGAAGGAGATATATAATGAAAGTAATGCGTAAAATTATCGAAATCGACGAAGAAAAATGTGACGGCTGCGGTAACTGTGTACCTGGCTGTGCCGAAGGCGCCATCCAGATCATTGACGGCAAGGCCAAGGTTGTGGCCGACAAATACTGCGACGGCCTGGGTGCCTGCTTGGGGGACTGCCCCCAGGGCGCATTAAAACTAATTGAGCGTGAAGCCGACGCGTTTGACGAGGAAGCGGTTGAAGAGATGCTCAAAGCGCAGAAGGCGGAAAAGCTGTTTGTTCCTGTGAACGGCGGGGGATGTCCCTCGGCCCGGATTAAGACCTTTCCCATGGCCGGACCGGGACCGGCCGGTGTAAAAGAAATTGCCCCTTGCGGTCCCTCCGCTTTGGGCCACTGGCCCGTACAGATTCGCTTGGTGCCTGCCGGCGCTCCTTTTCTCAGGGATGCGGATCTGCTTATCGCCGCTGACTGTGTACCTGTGGCCTATCCATCATTTCATGCCGACTTCCTTAAAGGAAAGGCCGTGATGATCGGCTGTCCCAAATTTGACGATGCCCAGGCCTATGTGGACAAACTGGCTGAAGTTTTTGCCGGATCAGGCATTAAGTCCATTACCTCAGTGGTCATGGAAGTACCCTGTTGCTCGAGCATGGCCGGGATTATCAAAAAGGCGCTGGAGAAAGCCGGGGTAGAAATTCCTTTTAAAGAAATTACTATTTCCGCCAGGGGAGAAATCCTTAAGTGATTTGGGAAAAAGAGGCCGACGCCGCTATCAAAAAGGTTCCCTTCTTTGTCCGGAAAAAGGTCCGCAAACGGGTGGAAACCTTTGTGTCGGACAAAGGCAGGGACCGGGTCACCCTGGAAGATGTCCAGGCCCTGAAAAAAAAGTTCCTTTCCAAGGGGGGCATGGAAAACGAGATCAAAGGCTATGATGTTTCCGCCTGCTTTGGAGGGGAGGGCTGTCCCAATTCCGTGGCCCCGTCCACGGCCCAATTGGTCAAAGATATCGAAGCCCTGATGGAAAAGGCGAATATCCGGGCTTTCCTGAAATCCAAAGTAAAGGGGGACCTCAAGTTTCATCACGAGTTCCGGGTCTCCATTTCAGACTGTCCTAACGCATGCTCCCGCCCTCAGATCGCGGATATCGGCATTATTGGAGCCGCCTTTCCCGGGATCACCGACGAACCCTGCTCACAATGTGAAGCCTGCGTGGATGCCTGCCCGGAGCAGGCTGTAACACTGAATGACGAAGGTCCTGAAATAAACACCGAAACCTGCCTTGCCTGCGGCAAATGCATGCGGTCCTGCCCTACCGGCACCCTGGACATTGGCACGACCGGCTACCGGGTCCTCCTGGGCGGTCGCCTGGGCCGTCATCCCCGTTTAGGCTTGGAAGTTCCGGGGATCCTTTTCCACGATGAAGTACTGGACCTGGTTCGGCGCTGCCTTGAATTTTATAAAACCAACTCCAGGAACGGAAAACGCTTTTCCCACGTTCTTGAGTCCATCTCCCAGATTGCTTGACCCATTTCGTCGGTTCAGCTCTCTGGAATAAAAATCGGGGTTTGTCCCCGATTTTCGCATTGGTCTTAACGCCTTTTTAAACACCTGCCACTTGAAATGCAGCACTGACAATGGTCTGAGCCTCTTGCTGAATACGCTGAAGATGCGCCTTGTCTTTGAAACTTTCGGTGTAAATTTTATAAATCTCTTCGGTGCCGGATGGTCGGGCGGCGAACCAGCCGTTTTCTGTGACCACTTTTAGCCCCCCCAAAGGGGCTTGATTGCCCGGTGCGCGGGTATGTTTGGCGAGGATCGGCTCTCCGGCCAGTTCCTTGGCGGTAATTGTTTCGGGGGAGAGTTTTGTTAAAACCGCCTTTTGTTCGGCAGTTGCCGGGGCATCGATACGCTCATAAACACAAGTACCAAATTGTTCCTCGAGCGACGTGTATATTTCACCCGGATTTTTGCCGGTTTTGGCCATGATTTCAGCGGCTAAAAGATCCATGATAATGCCGTCCTTATCCGTGGTCCACACCGAACCGTCCCGGCGCAGGAACGACGCCCCGGCGCTTTCTTCGCCGCCGAAACCGATTTCAGCACTCATCAGTCCATCCACGAACCATTTAAAGCCCACGGGCACTTCACATAACTTTCTCCCAAGATGCGCCGTCACCCGGTCGATCATCGAGGTGGATACCAGTGTTTTACCCACGGCGGCCGATTGACTCCAGTCGGGTCTGTTTTGAAACAAGTACCATATCGCCACAGATAGATAATGATTGGGATTGAGCAGTCCTGCGCTTTTGGTGACAATCCCGTGGCGATCGACATCCGCATCGTTGCCAAAAGCGATGTCAAATTTGTCTTTGAGTTTGATCAGCCCTTGCATGGCAAAGGGTGAAGAACAGTCCATGCGAATTTTACCGTCTTTGTCCAGGGGCATGAACGCAAAGGTAGGATCCACGAACGGGTTGATGATCTCAAGGGAAAGCCCGTAGCGTTCGGCAATGGGTGCCCAGTAGTGTACGGCGGCCCCTCCCAGGGGATCCACACCAAGCTTGAGCCCGGATTTGGCGATCACCTCCATGTCGACCACGTTGGCAAGATCCGCTACATAGGGGGTTATGTAGTCATATTCGTGGGTCGTATCGGCTTTGAGCGCTTTTTCAAAAAGCATTCGTTTGACCTGACCCGGACCATTTTTCAGGATTTCGTTAGCCCTGTCAGCAATGCGCTGGGTGATCTCAGTGCCCGCCGGCCCGCCATGGGGAGGATTGTATTTGAACCCGCCATCTTCAGGGGGATTATGGGAGGGGGTGATGACCACACCGTCGGCCAGGCCTCCTTGTCTGTTTTGATTGAAGGTCAAGATGGCATGCGAAATGACCGGTGTGGGCGTATAGCCCAGTCCCTTGGGAATCATGACGGTCACACCGGCAGCGGCAAAGACTTCGAGTGCACTGGCCAGGGCCGGTTCTGAGAGGGCATGGGTATCCATACCCATGAAAAGCGGCCCATCAATATGTTGGGATGATCGATATTCGCACAGGGCCTGGCTGATAGCCAGAATGTGGTCTTGGTTGAAACTGTTTTTCAGTGACGAGCCCCGGTGGCCTGATGTTCCGAAAGCGACTTGCTGGGTCGACTTAGAAACGTCCGGTTGATGGGTGTAGTAGGATGAAACGAGCCTTGGAATGTTGGCCAGCACAGATTTCGGTGCTACTTTTCCTGCGAGTGGGTGAATTTTCATGTTGGATCGCTCCTGTAGGTTTCAAGTTTTTTTTATAAAAAGCTTGGCGATGAAATACATTCGAAATTTATATTCAAAAAAATTTATTTTCAAGACATACTTTAAAACAACCAAGATGGGTACAACGTCCAAAACATGAGTTTGAGGTTTGGTGTCGTCTTGTGTCGGGGTTCCTTCGTCACCAATCTACGACGTCATGCATACACACAGTATAGATTCTTCATGCTTTTCATGCACTTCATGGTAAAATAAAAAAGTGTTCATCTTGATTTACATAAAGGTTTTTTAACCTTTTCTATAGTAGTTTAAGGCCAGGATGTAAAATCGAATTGTCCGCCAGCATATATATAAGGAAAAAAATAAAAATGTTTTGTTTTCAATGTCAGGAAGCAGCAAAAAACCAGGGATGCACTGTCAAAGGCATGTGCGGAAAAGAAAATACCACTGCCAATCTGCAGGACCTTTTGATTTTTAACCTTAAGGGCATTGCCGTGGTTGCAGAAGCGTCAAAGACCGCCGGTATCGAAGTTTCGGCTTCTGTGCCGGCATTTGTGGGCCAGGCGCTGTTCACCACCATCACCAATGCTAATTTTAATGACGAAAACCTGGTTGAATGGATCAACCGGGCCCAGGCCGTCAAAAAAGAACTGGCCGATGCCGCCGGGGATAAACTGGGCAGCGATCTCCATGACTGTGCCACATGGTATTCCGATGATGTGTCTGCTTTCCAGGCTAAAGCTGAAGCAGTCGGTGTTCTTGCCACGGAAAATGAAGATGTCAGATCCCTGCGCGAACTGTTGATTCTCGGCCTTAAGGGCGTGGCCAACTACTACTGCAAATTGAAAATAGATACCCATAGTTGAATATTTATCTAACTAATTGAAAAAAATGATATAAAACTAAAAACAAATGCTTGAGAATGCGTTACAGTATCGTGTTAACTATTACCATGATAAAGGTGCGCATAGATGATCATACAAACGAAAACTGTTAATTTAACCCCCGATCAAAGAAATATAATTGAGCATACTATACGTTGCACAACGTCACCACAACGCTTGGCTTTTCGTTGTAAAATAGTTTTGGATTTAGCTGATCGGATACCCATAAAGGCAATTGCACGAAATCAAGGTATAGAGAAAAAAACTGTAAAAAAATGGCGACAACGCTGGTTAAATTCAATCGAAAAGCTAAATTTGGCAGAGTCCGAAGATATTAATGACAAAGAATATAAGAAATTTGTCCTTGGCGTATTCGATGATTCTATACGTTCCGGAACACCTTCAACGTTTACACCTGAGCAAATTGTTCAGATTGTAGCTATAGCCTGCGAGGTGATAGATGATTCTGACAGGCCAATAAGCCGATGGTCCCATAAAGAAATTGCACAAGAGGCCATAAAACGGAAGATTGTAGAAACGATATCGTCCAGTAGCGTATGTCGTTTTTTAAAAAGATGCCGACATGTTTGATTGCAAATTTTGAAGTCGCTACGGGAAAAATAGTGGTACCGACCATTGGTCCAACCCGTACCGAAAAGGATTATGTAGACCATATTGCTCAGACTGTAGCAACGGCCCCTGGCGATCAGTGGATTTTATTGTTTTCATGGCCCTTAGTCTCCTTTTTCCAGTGTGCCCCACTTTTGATTTTGTTCTCGCGCTCTGAGCTGGTTGATGCCCCCCCTGCTAAGGGCTTCTTTGATGCCATTGGCGTCCCCGCTGTTTTTTCCCGATACCAGTGCAACAAGCTTTTTCACAAAGCTTTTTAATTGTTCTGCCTGGGCGTAAAGCTCTTCTGAAGAAGATGCCGATTCCTCGGCGCTGGCTGCATTGGACTGACTAACCTTGTCCATCTCGGTAATAGCAATGTTTATCTGTTCGATTCCGCGGGACTGCTCTTTGGAAGCCAGGGAAATCTCAGAAATAAGTTTTTCCACCTTAGCGGCACTTTCTGTCACCTTGGTGAACGCCTCATTGGTAGTCGATGCCAGTTTCGAACCATCGTTTACTTTTGCAATAGTATCCTTGATCATCTCAGCGCTATTTTTTGCCGAGTCAGCGGCCCGAAGGGCAAGGTTTCTGACTTCATCGGCCACGACTGCGAATCCGGCACCTGCTTCCCCTGCCCGGGCGGCTTCCACTGCTGCGTTCAAGGCCAGGAGATTGGTTTGAAATGCGATTTCATCTATGGTTTTAAGAATCTTAGAGGTTTCTTCACTGGCCTTTGAAATGCCGTCCATTGATCGGGTCAGTTCCTTCATGGAACTGTTGGCTGTTTTTACAACCTGATTTACCTCTTTCATCAGATGTTCCGTAGCATACGCATTTTCTGCATTATTTTTGGTCATTGAGGATATCTCTTCCATTGAAGATAAGGTCTCCTCCAGAGAGGCGGCCTGCTGTGAAGCCCCTTCTGCTGTAGCCTGGCTTGATGAAGAAATTTCTCCGGAAGCTGTTGCAACCTGTTCAGCGCCTTCATGCATGCTGCCGGCAACGGCAATAACCGGTTTAATCACCTTTATGTTCACAAAAACAATCACCCCCAGAATAAGAAGAAGAAATACGGTTGACAGAAAACCGAACAGGGTGAAAATCACATTCCTAAGAGAATTGATCGTTTCCAGAACAACATCGGTCTTTATTCCCAGCAGATAAAGGCCTGCATCAACGCCGTCAAAACCTTTGAACGCCCCTTTGATTACGAGATAGCTTTCATCAATAGTGTAATTCGTACTTTTCAGCTTTTCTAAAACCTCGTTCTTTTGGGCATAATTGAAAAAGTCTTTGTCAATGTCTTTTTGGTTTAAGATATAATTGCCCAGCTTTGGTTTTTTTTCCATCCCCTGGGCTATGTCCACGTGGGCTGAATCCATGAAATACAAAAAATCGATATCATAGGGCTTCAGGGTTCGTTTTATGGAGTTCAAGCCCCCTTCAAAATTGGCAATCCCGATAAACTGATCTTTAAACGAAATCGGGAACAAGCCTTTGAGCCTTACTCCTTTTTGTGACATCTCCATTGCGGCAAAGGATTTCCCTGTCTTTTTTACCAGGGCATAGCCTCTTGAATGAGTCAGCTTTTCTCCAAACGTATCCGGGCTCCAGGACTTGTAAAAGGAGGTGAGATCTTTATCAATCAGATGAATCTGAACATTTTTAAATTCTGTGTTATTCTTAAAAATTCCCCCGATATTTTTTAAGATTTGGTTTGCCTTATCCCTGTCCTTATTAAAAACTGCTTCTTTAATATCGTTATTCGTGGCAATCTGTAAGGCGTTGGTCTGCCATACTTTCTTTTTTGCAATCATGGCCACATCAAAATTATGCTGTGCCGATGCAACAGTCTTCTGTATTTGCGTTGTTTTTAATTCTTTGTAGTATAATAGCGTTCCGGTAAGGCTGATAAGTAGTATTACAACTGAACCGATTAAGCCAATCAGCATTAGTTTAATTTTAAAACTCATGTGTTCTCCTTGTTTTAAGATCTGACGCCTGCTTGTTTACTATTTTTATTTTGAATAACGGCCATGGCCGACCTGGTCTTTCACCGAGGTTAGGCCACAACAAATCATGAAAGAAACTAACTGGTTAGTTTAGTTCTTTCATATAAAAAAACATCTAAATTACCGACATCCAATGATGTCAGGAGACAGGTCAAAAAGGGAATCAATCTCATTTTTTAACCGGTTACTTTCAAGTAAGGCTCTTTTCCGATTCTTCATAAGTCGGTTTGTCAGGCATGGTGTTTCACCTTTAACCTGAATTGAAATTATAAATGATTTTTCTGTGTGGATAATAATCACATTACACAAACTAAAATAAAAACACAAGAATTGCACCGTGCCCTGCCAAGCTCCCAAGCTTTCAGACGCTTACTAAAAGCAGCACTGTCCCCTATTTGTCCCGGCCAATACTCAAGGCGCCAAACCAAGGGTACAGGCCGGGATAAGCCCCAGCACTATAGTTTTTCTTTAACGCTTTTAATTTCGGCTCCGAATCAGTCCTTGAAAATAACAGCTATGTGCTGAACTATGCTAATATATGATAAGAAGATACTTTTTGCCAAGAAAAGTATGAAGGATGGTTGAACAAGTTGATGATGTGCATCTGAATTATGTAACCCTGAGCAGGCTTGCAGGCGCAACTCAACGCAAATGGTTTTAGGGGTGCGCTCAGACTCGGCAGCCATAAAACATGCACAAGCTCACCGCGCAAAGGCTGTCGCTCGCCTAAAAAATGGTCATATTTCTACAATTTTGTAGTATAGCTACTCTTGCCTTACAATTCTGTATAATAAATACAAAAAATATCTAAAAACATTGGATGAAATTTTAACTAATTATTCAAGATTGTTATAAAGTTTTATTTTTGATTGTATCTTTATGGCATGTTTCTTGGATTCTTTTTTCTTGGATTCTTTTAAGATTAGTCAGGTAGGGAAAGCGTTTGAAGAAAATTTATTCAGATAGAAGGGCTAAAAAGGAGTTTTCATGAAGACATTGAAATACGTCGGAAAATATAAAATTCTGGTTTTATGCATATGGGTTTGCCTTATATCTTCCAATGTTTTTTCCCAAACCGGATCCAAAGAGATCCTTGTCTTTGCCGGAGCAGGGATGCGGCTGCCCTTGAATGAAATCGGAAAAAAATTCGGGACCCGTTATGGGATAAAGGTCCTGTACGATTTTGAAGGAAGCGGAAGACTGGGCAATAAGGTTCTGGTTGGGCAGACACCTGACGTCTTTATTCCGGGAAGTGATAAATGGGCAAAGATTTTAAAGGAAAAAGGATACGTCGACAATTATACTCCACTTGCTTTTCATACGCCGGTAATCATCACCCCTGAGGAAAACTGCAATGTAACCGGTCTTAATGATTTTTCCAATCCAGACAACAAAATCGTATTGGGCGATGCCAAGGCCTGTGCCATCGGTGGCATCTCTACTAAAATATTTAAAAAAACAGGGCTCGATGAATCTGCGATGCGTGTCAGGGCCAGGGCGGTTACCGTAAAGCAGTTGGTATTATGGATCGAAGGACGTAACGCCGATGCCGCCATCGTCTGGAAAGCTGATGCAGCCCAGTCCGGAAAAGTAAGAATTGTTTACATTCCCGAAGAAGAGAACATTATCAATATGATTCCGGTTTGCCGGATGGCGGAACATAACCCGGCGGCAACGGCATATGTCAATTATATTTTAAGTTCTGAGGGCAAAGAAATCTTCAAAGAGCATGGGTTCAAGGTACACTGAATGAAGGGGCTTTCCTTTGATTTGATCATTTCGCTCATTGCAGGGATTTTCGTATGCCTGGTTGTGTTTCCCATGGTTGCCCTGTTCACCACGACCTCGGTGGCGGAATTGGCAAATCAGTTCAGGTCTTCAGGTGTTTTGTCGTCGGTCATTATCAGTTTTCAAACATCGGTGATTGTGGTTTTGCTGGCATGCTGTTTAGGCATCCCGGTTGCCTATTTATTGGCAATGAAAGATTTTAAAGGCAAGGTCGTGCTCGATACGCTGGTTGATCTTCCTATTGCCGTTCCTCCCCTGGTTGCCGGCCTGGCCCTGCTGGTTCTGTTGGGCGGAAGCAGTCCACTGGGCGGCATGCTCTCCCATCATGGTATTGAGATAATTTTTTCAAAAAAAGGAATCATCGTTGCCCAGCTTTTTGTCTCAAGCCCCTTCTTGATCAAATCCGCCCGGGAGGCGTTTGAGTCCATCAATAAAAATTTAACCCATGCCTCCTGGGTGCTTGGTGCGTCAAAGTTTTATACCTTTAGAAAAGTCATGCTCCCCCTGGCTAAAAACGGCATTTATGCGGGGATGGTCATGACCTGGGCAAGGGCTCTGGGGGAATTTGGCGCCACTTCCATGGTTGCCGGCTGCATCCCGTTTAAAACGGAAACCATGACGGTCGCCATCTATCAGAATGCCATGTCGGGCGAATTGAAGGCCTCAATTGCCATTGCCCTGCTTTTAACTGTATTTTCTTTTACTTTGCTGTTGATGTTTAAATCAAGGGCCAGAAGAAGGAATGTTCTATGAAAATTGAACTTAAAGAGATTCTGAAAACCTATAAAGATCAAACCGTGCTGGAGAACCTGAACTTGCAGGTCAGTAGGGGAGAATCTCATGTCCTGCTGGGACCCAGCGGCAGCGGCAAAACCACCGTCCTTTCCATAATAGCCGGTTTAGCCAAACAGGATAAAGGTGATGTTCTGATCGAAAATCAAAACGTAAGCAGGCTTTCGCCGGACAAAAGAAGAATCGGCTTTGTTTTTCAGGATTATGCCCTGTTCCCCCACCTGACCGTTTTTGAAAATATCGCTTACGGTCTCAGGATCAAAAGAATTAAAAAAAGCAGTATTGAAAAAAGAGTCGGGCATTATCTAAGCAGAATAAACATCGAAAAAGAAAAAGATAAATTTCCCCACCAGTTAAGCGGGGGACAAAAACAGCGCGTGGCCCTGGCCAGGACTCTGGTTACCGAACCGGAAATACTTTTAATGGATGAACCGATGAGCAGCCTGGACCCCCTTACTAAAGAAAGAATAGGGGAGGAGCTGAAAAGTATTCAGCAGGAAATGGGAATAACCACAATCTATGTAACCCATAATCAGGAAGAGGCTGTTTCATTGGGCAACCGTGTTTCGGTACTCCATCATGGAAAGATAGAGCAGGGAGAGGCCCCGGATGAATTGTTTTCTCATCCCAAAACCGAGTTTGTCGCTCATTTTGTAGGGGCAAACAATATTTTGAACGTCTCGGTCGTTCAAATTAATCCTCGCGAAGCAGTAGTACGCCTTTGTAATGAGGGCGTTGAGCGGTCGGTTGAGATCAGGGTCAAAAAATATCCTATTCTTGAAAAAAAACTTAAAGATGTCAATCTGTGCATTCATCCTGAAAAAATTTCGCTGAAAAAGGAAACAGACCCTGTTAATGGCAAACTGAATCGAATAAAGGGGAGAATCGTCAACCGGACACACAACGGCCATGGCATAAAAATTACGGTCGATATTGGGGGGATGATGCTTCAGGCATTGGTACCAAAATATCCTTTTGATTTTAAGCTGCACGAACATGTGTGGGTTTGCTTTCCGCTGGATGCGCTTCACCCCTTGTGCGGGAAACGGTGCAGATCCCCGGAAGCCTTGAGAAAATGCCTTCAATAAAACGATTCTGCCGGGCAGCCATTGAGTTAGGTGTCCACCGGGTAAGGCTTACCGATGTTGTGCCTGGGATCAGGCGGGGGATATATTTTCAGTTTCTGTTTATTTTTCACAGCAATTCTAAATTTAATAAAGTATTATCTTTCCTGCCTGCTTTTTTCTTGCTCGTGCTCTTAATCATGCTCTTACTCACAGTATTATTTCGAGCAAGAGCACGAGCAAGATTAAGAGCAAGATGGCGTACGGACTCAAATTTAGAATTGCTGTATTTTTCATGTTTTGGTTGACAAAAAGCAAGTTCTTATCTTAATGTATTCTTATATGTTTTTTAAGGCTTTGTTTATTTTGCCTAACAAGAAGTTAGAAGTTCAGTTGGTTTCTGCGGCCATCTGGATGGATAATAGTAGTTTTTTATATGAAAGAATTAAACTAACCAGTTAGTTTCTTTCATGATTTGTTGTGGCCTAACCTCGGTGAAAGACCAGGTCGGCCATGGCCGTTATTCATAATGTTTAATTTTCTGTGTACTTGCTGATTTTTAGATCGGTCGGGTCGGTTCTCGGCTCGTAAGGGTAAGGGTCGGAATCCGGATAGGCAAGGTCAAATCGTTATTTGCAATGGTGATTCGCATCGCTATCGAAATCGCCAAATTTTTTTTGAAGTGCAAAGTTCTTTGTATCTGATATTTGTTATGTGACCTAAATGTCTTATGTTATTTTTATGAGGCGTCATTTGTGATGCCATTTTTAAGTAGTTAATCATTTTAAAATAAGGAGGTCACCCATGAGTTCTTTGGACCACGAAAAGTTAAAATTGGATGCGGACGGGTACCTGATGGATCCCTCTACCTGGAACGAAAAAATCGCCTGTGCCCTTGCGGAGAGGGAAGGGGTCTCTGATGAATGTCCCCTGAGCAAGGAACGGATGGAAATTCTTAAATTTGTCCGGGATTATTACGACCGGTTTGAGGCCTTTCCCATTATCAGGGCGGTTTGCAAAAATGTGGGACAGGAAAAGTCCTGCCAATACCACCAGTTCCCTGATCCTATTACGGCGTGGAAAATTGCAGGCCTGCCCAAGCCCAATCCGGAGGTTCTGGCAAAGATCAGGCATTAGGCCCTGGGTGTCTTTTTCAGGCCCCTGTAAAAATTGACCATTGCGCGTCAGCTTGCCGAATGCGTGTTGACGGGATAGAAGTAGGCGTCCCTGCCATGGGCGAGTTTGCATGCAGGGACATTGAAGCCATTGCCAGTTGAACCTGCTCACCTGCTGGTGCGGGCGGTCAAAAAAGATATGATTGTTTTTCTCCATATTTGCCATTTTTAATTATTTTGAAATAAGGAGGTCACCCATGAGTTCATTGGACCACGAAGAATTAAAACTGGATGCGGACGGGTACCTGATGGATCCTTCCACCTGGACCGAAAAAATAGCCTGTGCTATTGCGGAGAAAGAAGGCATATCCGATGAGTGTCCCCTGAGCCGGGAACGGATGGAAATTCTTAAATTTCTCCGGGATTATTACGACCGGTTTGAGGCCTTTCCCATCATCAGGGCGGTCTGCAAAAAAGTCGGACAAGAAAAGTCCTGCCAATACCATCAGTTCCCCGATCCTATTACGGCGTGGAAAATTGCAGGCCTGCCCAAGCCCAATCCTGAGGTCCTATCCAGGATCAAGCGTTAGGCCTCGGGTGTCTTTTTCAGGCCCCTGGAAAAATTGGCCATTGCGCGTCAGCTTGCCAAATGCAGGGTTGACGAGATTGGAGCGGACATCCATGCCATGGGTGAGTTTTCATGAAGGGAATTCGTAAGCGATTAGGACGCTAGCGCATGGACATGGATTTTATTTTACGGTTCTGCCAGGCCGCCATCGGATTAGGCGTCCACCGGGTGTGGCTTGGCGATACCGTGGCATGATTACCATGTCCGCACTTATATAACTGGCAGAGATTCTTTTAATCCGTCTTCCTGGTTGGCCCTGGAATTTCACGGACACAACGATCTTGGCGTGGCCACGGCTAATGCCGGTGAGTTATACAAAGTTGGGTGACTAAATGCTGGATTTCACAAACTATCCTTATCGTAAAGTTATCAGGATATGGTTAATGGGGACATTGGTGTGCTTCTTTTTTTGCGCCTTTTGCCAGGCAAAGGAGTTGCATTTGCAAAAGGCCCGGTCGTATACCGGAAAAGAAGACATTAAGGGCTGGGTAATGAGCGAAAAACTGGATGGGATAAGGGGATACTGGGACGGTAGTCGCCTGTTGACCCGAAAGGGGCTGCCCCTTCATCCGCCATCTTGGTTCATCAAAAATTTTCCTGCCTTTGAATTGGATGGTGAGTTGTGGAGCAAACAAGGGGATTTTGAGTTTATTCAGTCTGTGGTGCTTGATGCCGAGCCCGGCCCGGGGTGGGAAAAAATCAATTACCATATTTTTGAAGTGCCTAACCGGAAAGGGACATTTTTTCACCGGCTTGACAGGGCAAAAGAGTGGTTCAAATCCCATCCCACCCCCCATGTCAGGGTGATCCGGCAGATTTTGATTCAAGATAGACCAGACCTGGACCGTTTTTTTCTTGAAGTGGAATCAAGGGGTGGTGAAGGCGTTATCGTAAAAAATCCCAATATGCCCTACCAAACCGGCAGAAGCGCCCATGTCCTCAAGGTTAAAAAAGCCCGGGACATGGAAGGTGTTGTTATTGGTATTAACAAGGGAAAAGGAAAATATGAAAATGCTATGGGATCACTTACGTTGAAACTGGAAAACGGCGTTATTTTTAAACTTGGGACCGGATTTACAGATTTGGTTCGAAACAACCCACCTGTCGTTGGAACGACAGTGACGTTTAAATATCATGGGTTCAGTAAAAACGGGGTTCCTAAATTCGCCTCTTTTTTAAGGGTCAGGGCGGATTGAAGGATTTCCGCCTAACATTCCTTTGATTGTATTTTCCAGTTTATCAATATCTATCACCGGCTTCCCAAAAACCTGATCTGCAACATTGGGGAGTCGAAGAATATCTTCCGATGTTTCATATTCTGGAGAGCCTGTGCAGATGACAAAAACCATATCAGGATATTTTTCTGATGCGCTTCTGATAAACGCTTCCCCATCCATTCCGGGCATACGAATATCTACAATAGCAGCGGAGCAGTATTGCATCTTAAGCAGTTCAAGTGCGGACTCCCCACTTTCCGTATCAAAAACCTGCCAATGCCGGTCTTCAAAATAGTCAATAAAGCTTTGGCGGATATAGTTTTCATCATCAACGATTAATATGCTTTTTTTAATTTGTTCCATGATTTTTCCCGAACCGGTCTAATTCTTCCCGAATGGCTAATGTTAAGGTTTGTATGAGAACCGGTTTGTGGAAATATCGGCGAATACCCATTTTAATAGCTTCCTTTTCAGTAAATGTTTCATGAAACCCTGTGCAAAGGATTACCGGAATATCCTTTTTCAGAGATAAAATTTTTTCCGACAATAACCTGCCATCCATATTGGGCATGCTCATATCGGTAATCACCACTTCAAAGGCATCCGGTTCTTTGGCAAACGCCTTAAAAGCGGATATGCTGTCAGAAAAAGCAGATACGGTATATCCCATACTGGAAAGCATTTGCTGGGTGGAATCCAGAATACCTTGTTCATCATCAACAAGCAGAATACGTTCCGTTCCACCTAATTCTTTTATACTGTATTCCGGTTTTGTGCATTTATCCAGAGTGGTATTGAATACCGGAAAAAAAACATCAACAACCGTTCCCTTACCGGTACGGCTGTGAATTTTTATTATGCCGTTATGTTTTTTAACGATGCTGCTGACTATGGCTAAGCCCAGTCCTGTTCCCTGGGAGACTTCTTTGGTTGTGAAATAGGGATCAAAAATCCGGTCCATGATTTTTTCATCAATGCCACATCCGGTATCTTTTATTTGCAAAGCGATATAATCGCCGAAGGAAGGCCCTTCTTCCAGGTCTTCCCTGGAGGGTTTAGCGTTCCGTAAAAATATGGACAGCGTTCCACCGGTCTCCCTCATGGCATGATATGCATTGGTACACAGATTCATAACCACCTGATGAATCTGGGTTGCGTCAGCCAGAACTATATCTTTGGTGTCTAAGTTCTCAATAATATGGATGGTGGAAGGAATGGACGATCGAAGGAATTTAACAGCTTCTTTAACGATCAAGTCAATTTTCAAGGGTTTCATTTCAGACTCAACCTGCCGGCTGAACGTCAGAATCTGGGAGATAATTTTACCAGCACGTTGTGCAGCTCGCATCACCTGGTCGATATTTTTTTGAGCCTTTTCATTTGTGCCGATGTTTATTTTGGCAAGTGTTGCATAACCGATAATAACGGAAAGAATATTATTGAAATCATGGGCAATTCCTCCGGCCAGCGTCCCGATTGCTTCCATTTTCTGGGCTTGTTGAAGCTGTATTTCCTTTTTTTTGGACTCCTGAAATGCTTTAATGGCCCGTATGGTTTCGCAACAATAAGACGAAAGGATGGCGCCAATATCTTTATCCTGATCAACAAAGGGGGGCGTTTGTTTATTATGAATTGTGATAATTCCAATGGGTGTGCCGGAATCTTCCCTTATTGGGAAGGCAAGAAATGAACCATTTGAGTAGCCGGACCATCCGCTGGGTAGATATTTTTTTTCTTCTTCAATATTCTGGACAAGAAGTGCCTGACCTTTTTCTAAAATCGTTTTAAACACAGAGTCCCTATGTAAGGGGAAAGGGATAAATTCAGGCGCATGCCCGGTGATAATTGAATGGACAAGCCGCAGCCCATTTTCTTCAAGCAAATACAAACTACCACCGGTAGCCGCCATATGGGCTGCAAATTCTTCAAGCACCTTCTTGCCGAAATGTTTCATATCAACGCAACCGTGCAACCTTTGTGTGGTTTCCACAATCTTATGCAACCGCGCATTGATGTTGAATAAATGTGTGTTGGCTTTTTCAAGCTCACGGGTTCTTTCCTTTACCATAATTTCCAGATTTTTCTGATACGCTTTGTTTTCTCGAATTAATCTGGCCTTTTCCAGGACCAGCTTTATTGAATGGTCCAATACGGTAAAATTTTGTATAGGCTTTTCTATGTAATCCCAAGCACCGTAGCGCAACGCCTTTACTACATCTCCGATACGATTTGCGCCTGATATAACGATTATGGGGAGATCCGGCATTATTTTTTTGCCTTGCTGCAAAACATCAATCCCATGCATCTCCGGCATCCTTAAATCCAGCAGCACAAGGTCTGGTTTCTCAGAGGAAATCAAGGCCAGTCCCTGCCGGCCGTTTTCTGCTGTTACAACATCATAATCATTATCTTCCAGATAATCGGCAAGGCTTTGACGGATATGCTTTTCATCATCAATTACAAGTACTTTCAACAGCTTTCCCCTTTTTGTGGCTCAATCTGTTCCAATGATACCCGTATCAGGCGTCCATTATGGATCGCACGTTTTGAAATTTAAGTGAGTATCTTAATTTTGTGATCATTACTCAAAGATGAATTTGATTCTATCAAGAAGCAAAATTGAAGTAAAGTCTTCGGGATGCCGGGTTATATGCCGGATTAAATTTATTTGGCATTTTTTTGATTCCATGTGGTTTATACGGCAACTGTTTCAGGCAGCAGACTTCAACGGATTTCGCCGGCCCGGCACCATTTTCGTCGACAGGGACCAAAGTCACTTGGCAGGCAGGGTTCGGGTTCAGCCCATCAGCAGCATCCCGGCACAAAAAACAAGTGTCAGACCCACGACCCAACCCTCTTTCCCATTGGGGAAAAAAGGTGGATCTGTTCGGTTTTCACTGTAACACCGGGCCTGCATGGCAAGACTTAGGTCATCTGCGGATTGAAATGTTTTTTTCAGCAGGGGCCAGGCCAGATTGAAGAGTCGGCGCACAGGATTTTTCCTTAAATTGCCGCATCGGGCATTGACCGCATGGGTCACTTCCCGGGCATTATCAAGGATCAGGGGCATGAATTTCAGGGCCAAACCCACCATCACAGCCACCCGTTTTTCAGGAATAATAGGAATGGGTTTGAAAAACCACTGGACAGCTGCCTTGATTTCCGTGGACCGGGTAGTGGCCGTCAAGATAAGCCCCAGCAGCATAACGACCAGAAATCGTAACGAAACCAGGCTGCCGGCGTTAAAACCCTGGCGGGTCAGGCAAAATCCGTACAAGGTCACCATGGGTTCGCCGGGCGTGACTGCCCATCGGCTGAAAAATATCAGTATTAAAAGCAAAAGAAAGATTTTCAACTGCTTCACAAGCCTTGCCGGGCCTACTCCCAATGTTTTAAGTATAACCATTAAAACGCACAGGCAGATAATATTTCCGGGCAATTCCGTTTTTAGTACAGCCAGGCTCAACAGGCAGACCAGAAGGCATTTGCACCGGACATCCAGGGTGTGCCATAAGGTGTCATTGGGATGATAGGAAAAAAGTGTCACAGAGTCCACGCCTCTGCCATGGGGGTAAACGGATTTTTCACACCATATGATTCAAGGCAGGGGGCAAGCAAGATCGGATCGCCTTCTTCCTTGATCCGTCCTTTGTCAATGACCACCATTTTGGTGGCAAGCGTGATCACCGGGGCCACATCATGGGTGGTCATAACAATGGCATGTCCGGACTGGTGCAGCTTTCGGCACAGTCTGATCAAGGATCGGACAGATGGATAATCCAGATTGGCAAAGGGCTCGTCAAAAATAATAAGGTCCGGTTCCATGACCAGGATGCCGGCAATGGCCAGTCGCCGTTTTTCCCCGCCGGAAAGGGTCGCAGGGTTTCTGTCCCGTAAATGATCCAGACCGAGGAGGTTGAGGGCGTTAAAGACCCTGTCATTAATCTCTTCCCGGCCCATGTTTAAATTTTCCGGGCCAAAGGCGGTTTCATCAAACACGGTATCTGCGATGATCTGGGTATCCGGGTCCTGGAACACCATGCCGATCTTTCTGCGTGCTAAGGTCAGATCTTTTTGAATATCCTGACCGTTGAGCAGAACCCGGCCGCTATCCGGCATCAACAAGCCGTTGAAATGGCGGATCAAGGTGGTTTTCCCGCAACCGTTCTTTCCGGCAAGCACAATAAAGTCATCCCGGGACACGGTTAAACAAATGTCAAATATGCCTGTATCCCCCGAATCAAAGGCATGGGTCAGATGGTCTGTTTTCAATAACACCGTATCCATTAAGCGTTTAAAACCGGATCAGGGGACGAAGCTTGCGCGCGATGATTACCGCTGCAACAATTTTAAGCACAGAGCCGGGAAGAAAGGGATACATACCGGCAGCCAGGGCCTTGCCCCAGGACACCGCCAACACCCATTTCAACCAGGGTACCCCGAACATATACATCACCGCCATTCCCCCAATGGTGGCTACACAATCCCGGACCAGACTCTTTTCAGCACTGCCGGATATTATAGAGGTAAGAAAAACGGCAGGCAGATAAGATAAAAGATATCCACCGGTGGGCCCGAATACTTTTCCAATACCCGAGGTGCCGCCGGCAAATACCGGCAGTCCAGCAAATCCCATGAGCAGATAAACCGCCACGCATCCGGCAGCCCAGGCCGGCGGCAGGATCAAACCCGCCAGAAGCACAAACATGTTTTGAAGTACAATGGGAACAGGTCCCACAGGTATGGCAATCATTGCGCCAATGCTGATCAGGGCGATAAAAAGGGCTGAATAGACAATTGGTTTTACAGAAACATCCATGGGTTTATCATTCATTTTAAGGGATTTTTTTAAGAGTGAAAACAATCGCCATAAATAATTTTCCGGGTGATGCCGTCCCGGCCTTTAACAATGAGGGCACCGGTGTCATCCACATCCAAAGCCTTGCCTTCATATATCTGGTCATGGGTTTGAACCCTGACTTCGGTGCCGATGGTGGCGGTTCGAGCCTTCCATTGGCTGATGATCCGGGCCGGATCAACGGCAGCAATCCGGGATTCAAACAGATCCAGGAACCGGGTCAGGATCTGTTTTCTGGAAACAGATTTTCCCAGGGCTGTTTTCAGGGAAATGGCCTGATATTGATCTGATTCCGGTTCATTGTTCACATTAAGGCCGATACCCAGAAACAGGAGATTAACCATATCAGCCCGGGTTTCCATTTCCGACAGCATCCCGGACAGCTTGCGGCCTTTGAGAAGCAGGTCATTGGGCCATTTGACCCGGACATCCAGGTCAAATAAATCGGTTAGTACTTCGGACATGCAGGCAGACGCGGCAAAGTTCACGGTCCAGGCCAGGGGGGGCGGTAAATCCGGTTTAAGGATCAGGGTAAACCAAAGCCCTCCCCGGTCAGAGATCCATTGCCTGTTCAGCCGGCCCCTGGAAGCTGTCTGAACTTCGGCAATAATGCAACTGGCATGCCGGACGTCTTCCCGGGCCATCTCCCGGGCCTGGTCCATGGTAGAATCAAGTTCCGGGAAGTGGAAAATTTTTTCCTGAAGGTGCGTTGGGAAACAAAAAGGGTAGAGCAGATTGCCGGCGTCCTGAAGTTTATACCCCGTTGGCAGGGCTTTTATATCCACGCCGGCCTGTTTTAAGGCCTTAATGTGTTTCCACACCGCTACCCGGGAAATTCCGGCAGCTTCACTGATTTTGACCCCGGAAACAGGTTTACCATCCGATTGGTACAAAACCTTAAGAATCATTTGCCTTTTGTCCGGCAATGTTTGGTTAACCTTCATAGCAAGTATTGGTTAACAGAGAATTCAAACCTGGGTCAAGCAAAATTTTTTAATAAGCGCCGCTAATATATCACAAGGCAAGGATTTCTTCACTGTTTTACAATTTGAGTTTTTAGGCCTTAAAGCCCAAATTCTCAGCTGGTTTCTTCTTGACATATCATATGCTCCTGCTAAAACAAATGAAGTATAATAATAAACGACTCAATCTACATAGGCCCCTCATGAATCCAATGCCGAATATTTTTGATGAAACTGATCTGTCGGAAATTTTCAAAGATCTTGCCGACCAGGAATATGCAGATGTATTAAAAAGCGGACGCACTGACGGATATTGCCGGAGAATATGGACTTAATCTGAATCATCTGCTCGATCAGATTAACAGGGCCATTCAAAAGACAATCATATCAACCAATTCAAGAACACAAACCATAAAATAGGAGGAACCGTATGAAAGCACGAAAGATCAAAGAAAACGTTTACTGGATGGGTTCAGTGGATTGGGACAGTCGGCTGTTTGACGCCCTTATTCCCCTGCCGGATGGGACCAGCTACAACGCCTATCTTATTGAGGGCAGTGAGAAAACAGCATTGATTGACACGGTTGATCCCCCCATGGCCAAAGAATTCATGGCCCAGTTAGAAGGGGTCAAGAATATCGATTACATCATCTCAAGCCACGCGGAACAGGACCATTCAGGAACGATCATGCAGGTCCTTGAAAAATATCCCAATGCCAAACTTATCTCCACGCCCAAGGCCAAGGACCTTCTCAAGGATCTTTTGAATATCCCGGAAAATTTTTTCGTTTCCATAGAAGACGGGGAGACTCTCTCTTTGGGGGATAAAACCTTGAAATTTATTTTTACCCCCTGGGTTCACTGGCCTGAAACCATGGTGACCTTTCTGGAAGAGGACAAAATTCTGTTCAGCTGTGATTTCTTTGGTTCCCATATTGCCTCAAGTGACCTGTTTGTTACGGATCAGGGCCGGGTGTATGAGGCGGCCAAACGGTATTTTGCCGAAATCATGATGCCCTTTAGAAGCATCATTAAAAAAAATATGGAAAAGCTGGCTCCCTATGACATTAAAATGATCGCCCCGGGCCACGGTCAGATATTTCCCGATGCCGGTTTTATTCTTGATGCATATAAAAAGTGGACAAAGGGAGCCCCTATAAACACCGTTGTTATACCCTATGTATCCATGCACGAAAGTACAAGACTCATGGTAGAGCACCTTGTGGCGTCCCTGGTGGACAAGGGGGTCAGGGTGGAACAGTTTAATCTGGCTGTCACCGATATCGGGAAACTGGCCATGGCCCTGGTGGACGCCGCCACCATTGTCGTGGGTACCCCCACCATCCTGGCCGGTCCCCATCCTTATGCTGCCTATGCCGCATTTTTGGCCAACGCCCTGCGGCCCAACACAAAGTTCCTCTCTGTGGTGGGCTCCTATGGCTGGGGTGGCAAGACCGTAGATACCCTTGCCGGGATGATTCCCAACCTTAAGGTGGAGGTGATTGATCCGGTTCTCTGCAAAGGCGTCCCAACCGCAAGTGTATTCGATGCTTTGGATGATCTGGCAGGTGCCATAGCCCAAAAACACAAAGAAAACGGCTATACATAATTCATAAAACAGGGTCATAAGAAATGCGGAGATGATGTAAATATGAACAACGAATTCATGGACAGTCTTATAGAACAAAATCCCGATGCAATGATATTTGCTGATACAGAAGGAACGATACGTGTATGGAATGTGGCGGCTGAACGTATTTTTGGATTTACCAAAGAGGAAGCAATCGGATCAAACTTAGACATCATTGTTCCGCAGAATTTACGAAAGGCCCATTGGCGCGGATATGAACAAGCTATGCAAAGGGGGGAAACCAAGTATGTTGGGAAGTCCTTGCCTACAAAATCTTTACATGCAGATGGGTCTGTCATTTACGTTGAACTCGGTTTTTCTATTGTTTTAGATTCCGCAAAGAATGTGATTGGGGCACTGTCAAGCGCGAGAGACATTACCACGAGATATAAGAAAGAACGGGAGAATCGAAAGAGGTTGGCTGAGTTAGAGAATGCCCAGAGGTAAGAATTCCAGGTGGTCCCGGTTATCTATGTGGAAAATATGTTAAAATTTTTGAGAATCAGCCTAAATTATACCTGGAAGCTCGGGCAATTTTATTTCGAGAATAAATTTTTTATATGTTAACAGGCGTGAGGTTCAAAATGAGAAACTTGATCCGGCAACCTGGACACCTGGTGTTGATTTCAGGGGACCGACCTGCGCCTCATGTCATATGTCCGGTGCCGGCAGTGTGATGACCTCCCATGACGTCACCGAAAGATTATCCTGGGAATTGCAGGTCCCATTGACAGTCAGACCCGAAGATTTTAAAGCCCTTCCGGCCCAGACAAATTGGCAGGAAGAACGGACTAAAATGCAGGAAATCTGTATGCAGTGTCATGGAAAAAAGTGGACCGAATCCCATTACAGTCAGATGGACCAGAGTGTCAAAGAATATAATGAGGTTTATTTTAAACCGGCTAAGGCCAAACTTGACGAACTTTATACAAAAGGCCTGCTCGACAAGACTCGCTTTTTTGATGAACCCCTTGAGGTGGAGTATTATGAATTATGGCACCATGAAGGACGCCGGGCAAGGATGGGAGCTGCAATGATGGCCCCGGATTATTCATGGTGGCATGGATTTTATGAATGTAAAAAACGGTTCAATGCGTTTATGGAAGAAGCCAACCACCTGATTGAAACCGGTAAAAAATCCTATAAAGCAGAAAACTATCCCAACGCAACCGGCAGCACCACAAAACCACCTGAAATTTTTAAACAATAGTTAATGCAAAACGGTAAATGCCGCTGCTTAAATCAATTTGAGCGGCGGCATTTTTTATTGTTTAAAAATAATATTATACTACTTTTTTTCAATCAAGATCTCGGTTTGTTCCATTGATATAGATCCAGTTTTGGCTTTTTCATGAAAACTTGATCTATGTCAATGCATTGCCGGATAGAATTACCCATATTCTTAAAACAAGGCCAGAAACGTTTGCAAAGATACGCTTGGGTAATTAAAAGATTTTTTACCCGGGATTTGAATTAATAGTAGAGCTTTAAGGCAAACAGCAAAAGGAGAGATATGAACTTCAGTCGTATCAATGAATGTTTTCAAACCATCACAGACGAAGATGTACTGGAGGCGATGAGGGAAATCCCAGGATATCTGGATATTACGCCGTCTGACTTTATAGAGGTATACCGGATCGCTTTTGATCATGCGGTTAACCGCATTAAGACAGCCATTCTGGCAGAGCATGTGATGACTCGAAAGGTTGTTTCCGTCCTTGAAGATGCCTCGCTTTTGGAGACCGCTGTCCAGATGCGGGATCACGATATTTCTGGTATGCCGGTGCTCAATGAACAGGGTGCTGTGACCGGCGTCATATCGGAAAAAGATTTTTTGTCCAGAATGACTGAGAAAAAAGACCCGTCGTTTATGCAGGTACTGATTCAGTGTATGGATGACAGCTGTTGCCTTGCCCGGCCCCTTAAAACGCTGAAGGCCCGGGACATTATGTCTTCGCCGCCCGTTACCGTCCACAAGAGCCTCAAACTGCTGGATGTGGCCAACCTTATGGACCGGAAGAATATTAACCGGGTACCGGTGTGTGAGGACCACAACATTCTGGTAGGGATCATTGCGCGGTCAGACCTTGTCCAGGCCATGTGCTGATAAAAAGGGGACTGACAATGATACTTTTTTTAAAAAAAATGGCCGGCGGCGGGCAGCGTCCTCCCAAAGTAAATCTCAGCGAAGTATGCTGGTCCTGGTTAGGGGCTTTTCTGGGAATCACCCCGGTGGCCTATTTGAATTACAATCTGTTATCCGGAAATGATTTCGTTTATATCATCGGCTCATTTGGTGCGTCAGCGGTGCTGGTCTATGGCGCAGTCAGAAGCCCTTTGGCTCAGCCCAGAAATCTCATCGGCGGCCATCTGCTGTCCGCCTTTGTGGGCGTGGCCTGCTGGCAGCTTTTTCATCCCTTTCCCTGGTTTGCGGCAGCTTTTTCCGTTGCAACGGCCATTGCCCTGATGCACGTCACCCAGACCCTTCATCCCCCCGGTGGGGCCACGGCCCTGATCGCTGTGATCGGCAGCGAGAAAATACACGAATTAGGCTTCTGGTACATGCTGGTTCCTGTAGGGCTTGGTGTAGTAATCATGCTGATCGTTGCTTTGGCCATCAACAATATGGCAAGTAGAAGAAAGTATCCGGAGTTTTGGTTTTAACTTCAATTTTCTGGTGCGCGAGATTCAGCGGGGGATTCGCTCCCAGGCCCAGGGCAGATAGTCCTTCGTGAAACTTGCCGAGAGTACCATCAAGCGTAAAGGCTGGAGCAAGGCGCTCATCGACACCGGTGTTCTCGTCAACGCCATGATCCAGAAGATCATGGCGAACAAGGCATTTGTCGGCCTTCTTCGTGGAATCGTCAACAAGGACGGGGAAGACATGGTGAACATCGGTGCCGTTATGGAGTGCGGGACCACCATCAAGCATTCGAACGGCGCAACCATCATCCCCGCCAGATCCTTTCTGCATTTGGTGATGGAGAATTCCTGCGAGCAGATCCTCCAGAACTATCGCGAGGCGATCCGCTCCGCGCTTTGAGCCTCCGACACATCGCCAGTACTTCCGGCAATGCCATTTAAACCGCCGCCCATTGCCTGGTAAAATACGGCAGTGTTGACCAGCCGTTTGGCTTGACCTTCTGTCAGATCGAGTTCGGTCTGAAGCCGTTGCTGTTGTGCGATAAGCAAATCGTAATAGCTGGCTGCTCCAAGCCTATACCGACGCTGTGTTGACTCTAAAAACTTTTCAGAAGCAAAATCAGCGGCAGAAAGAGCCCCCAGCCTTTTTGAATCATTCTCCAGTGCTCGCAATACATCTGCCACGTTGCGAAGCGCTTCCAGAACGACGGACTGGTAGTTTGCCGCAGCCGTATCAAAGGCGGCAAGAGCCGCTCGCTTTTCAGCGGGCAAGCCCGGATTGAACAGGGGTTGTGTAAGCTGCCCCACCAGACTCCAAACAGCAGAACCAGCGCCGAACAACGCACCGGTTGTCAGAGCCTGCGATCCAAGATTAGCATTAAGGTTGAGTTGGGGATATAGTTTCGATATTGCAACCCCGTATTCTGCATTAGAGGCATGCAGCAGCGCTTCAGCGCCGAGAATATCCGGCCTTGCATGTACCAGTTCAGAGGGGATTAAAAGCGGCAACTCCGGCGGCAAGGTGAAATCCTCCAGGGTAAACGACGGCAGCAGGCTCTCTCCTGGAGCATTACCGACAAGAACGGCTAAAAAATGTTGGTTTTGTTGAAGTTGATAATGTAACGGCGGTATTTTGGCGCGCGTTTGCTCCAACTGTGTTTGCAAGGCCAACGCATCGTCCGGTTCTTTATGACCAAGACGAATACGTTCCAGGGTAAGTTCGAGTTGATTTTCCTGCGACTTTAAGATGTTTTCTATAATTTCAGTCTGCCTTTTCAGGCTTGCCTGAGTAATGGCCGTTGTTACGATATTTGCCACCAGTGTCAAGCGAGCGCCTTCTAATTGGAACTGCTGATAATCGCTTCGGGCGGCCAGAGCTTCCAACGCCCTACGATTACCTCCGGCCAGGTCAAATGTATATGTAACGCCTAGGCTGGCGTTGTAAAGACCGAATTCCCTGGCATCGTCGGTAAGCCCCGATGAATTGGGGTTGAATCGCTGGCGCTGGCCGGTGAGGTTGGCTTCAGCCTGGGGATAAAGTGTCGAACCAGCCTTCGCCGCATAAAGTTCCTGCGCCTGACGCAAGGTAGCCTCTGCCGCCATCAGGGTTGGGTTATGTTTCAGGGCTTCACAGATAAGCGTTTCTAGTTGTTCGGTGCCCATCGCTCGCCACCAATATTTATTTAAGCGTTCTTCTTTAATAATGTTTTGTGGATCACCCAGCATGGTGGGGGAGGAATTTAAATTTGCAGCCAGCGGGGAGGAAGTATAACCACTCACATCAGGGGGTGCTGGACGCTGGAAGTCAGGCCCAACAGCACATCCTGCAAACGTCAGAAAACATACTCCTATTAAAGCACAATGAACAATCTTATTATTATTTTTCATAAAAATGCCCCTTGAATTTTTTTAAATGGCCTTTCTGGATTAACCTCATTCGAAGTCACGTCCTTCACCTTCTTCTTCATAGGTTACCCCGTCACGGATGTTATAAATACGTTTAAAGGTGGGAATGATTTTTTCATCGTGGGTGACGACAATAATGGCGGTCTCAAATTTTTTGGCCATATCATTCAATATCCGGATTACAGCCAGGGCGCGTTCACTATCAAGCGGAGCAGTCGGTTCATCGGCCAGTATTACCGGGGGACGATTGACCAGTCCCCGTGCAATAGCCACTCGCTGCTGTTCTCCACCAGAGAGTTGAGAAGGCATGGCCTTGGCGCGATGTTCTACATCAAGCGCTTTGAATAATTCTATTGCCCGTTTACGCGCCCCGGCGTTTGGTATTCCCGCCAGCATGGGCAGAAGGGCGACGTTGTCGGTGACGTCGAGGAAAGGAATCAGATAAGGTGCCTGGAATACAAAGCCGATCCGGTCCCGCCGCAAGGCACGAAGATCTTTGACCTTCCACCCGTCGTCATAAATGACGTCATCTCCGAGTATCATTTTTCCGGCGGTCGGCTCAATCACCGCTCCCAAACATTTAAGGAGCGTACTTTTGCCAGATCCAGAAGGACCTATCAGTCCAACGACCTCGCCCGGCGCAACGTGCATGTCTACCGCCTTCAGAGCATCAACGGCGGTATCGCCGCTTCCATAACGTTTTTTTAACCCCTGGATACGAAGACCTTTAGCAGTCATGTCAGCCCCCTATGGCCTCGGCCGGGTCGACCCTGAGCGCGGCACGAATGGCGATAATGCTCGACAGTACGCAGATCATGACCACGGCCATAAAACCCATGACGGAGTCGAGTGGTTGCAGCAGCACATATTTGGGAAAGATTGGCGCCATCAATAAAGTTGCCGAGATCTTGCCCACCACAAAGCCGATTAAACCTAGAGCGATGGACTGTTGCATGATCAAGCCGACAATGGTGCGATTCCTGGTGCCAATCAGTTTCAAGACGGCAATTTCACGAATTTTTCCGAGCGTCAGGGTGTAGATGATGAAGGCGACAATGGCGGAGCTGACAATCGAAAGGATCACCAGGAACATGAAAATCTGTCTGGCGGAGGTAGCGATCAGCTTGCCAACCAGAATCTCCTCCATCTGGCTGCGGGTGTAGACGGTTAAGCGCTTCCAGCGGCGGATCGACTCAGCGACTTCTTCCGGGTTATGACCTGCTTCAACCCGCACTAAAACAGCATTGACGTAAGGGTTGGTGGTTTGCGAGGCAATAACCGCATCAAACAGACCGGGCACTTCGGGCCGGTTGAAGGAAGGGTCCTCGGCCGTGCGTCGACGCTGCCCCCGGATGGCGTCATTATCCTTGAGAAACTGGGCTTCCTGGGCATCTTTAAGCGGAATGAACACCATCGGGTCGCCATTGGAAGAGACCATCCTCCTGGTCAGCCCGACTACGGTGTATTGGTTACGGCGGATCTGGATACGGTCACCAAGTTTAAATCCGGAAGCGATGTCGGCGACGGCCTCGTAATGGCTTCGAGTAATCTGACGACCCGCGACGAGATGGGGAGGCCAGCCGGGCGTTCCTGGCCCTCCGGGCGTGATGCCGGTAACCATGGCACGCACGTCACCCTCTTGTTTGCCCACCTGCATGGTGAGATACGTGATGTTCGCCGCCCGTTCCACCCCCGCCATGCCTCGAATCCCACGCCAGAGATCATCGTATAGACTTGATGACTCGGCGTAGGGCCCAAGTGTGTCCTTCTGCACCACCCAGAGATCAGCACCGCTGTTGTCGAGCAATACTTTGGCATCGTCCACCATACCACGATAAATCCCTGCCATAGACAGTGTGATGCCGATGAGCAGCCCAAGGCCCATACCGGTAAAGACGAACTTTCCCCATGAGTGCATGATGTCGCGTCCTGCCAAACTGATCATGGCGTCACCCCCGGAATATGGTCAACGATGTGAATCCGGCTATGCTCATTCAAGGTGTTTTCGCTGTAGGCCACTACTTGGTCGCCAATCTGGAGCCCTTCTCGTATTTGCACACGGCCCTCCAAGTCTGCAATCCCCAGTGAAACGGGTGTAAAGTGAAGATCGCCATTGGTGACCTGCCACACGCCCAGTTTGCCGTCAATGTTGTGGATGGCGGCATTGGGGACAATCGGCGTTGCCCCAAGGGTCGGCAAGGTGACCGTGACTTCGACCAGTTCGCCGACAGGCGGCAGCGGATCAGGAATTTGATCGAAGACAACCTTGGCAAGGGTTTCCTCCGTTACCGCGTCTGCCAGGGGTTCGACCCTCAGTACACGTCCGGCCTTCTGTTTCCCTGCCTGGGAACGTAATGCGATCCGGGCGGATAGGCTTGGGGCGAGACCTTGCGCACGAATTTGATCGAAGCGGACATTGACCCAGAGCGTGTTCGGATCAATCAGTTCCACGACAGCCTGACCTGCGACCACGGTGGTTCCCGGTTCGGCATCACGCGAAACGACCAGGCCGTCAACTGGCGCAATAAGAGACAGATTACTGCGCTGCGCCGCTAACGCCTCTCGCTCTGCACGTACACGAGATAGCTCCTCCCGTGCCGCAGTCAGCCCCGCTTTTGCAACCAACAGGTCGTGTTGCTTAGTGGCTACCACTTCCTCACTGGTGGACTGCGCCTGAAGTAACTGCTCGTAACGCAAAGCTTGTGTCTGTGCATAATCCCGACGCACCTGCGCTTCGTTTAATTGAGCGTCTGCTTGTTTCAGCGTGGCATCCTGAGCCCTGATATGTTCATCAAGATCCACCGGGTCCATTTCACCAAACACTTGGCCAGCCTTAACACGATCACCTACGTGTACATCCAGGCGCTTGACCCGCCCCGCAACCGTTGGGCCAATTTTGTAGGTGTAACGGGCCTCAATGGTTCCGATGCCGAATAGTGCCGGTGAGAGGCTCTTATTCTCGACCGTGGCCAATACAACGGATACCGGAGCAAGCGGTCCGGAACGCAGGGCCACATAGACAAAAAGAGCAAGCAGAGGAACAAGTACAGCTGTCAGCGCCAATGTACGTTTTTGGAAAGGCAATTTTTTCATGATGTACTCCTGATGCCTCTTTGATAGATGACAAAGACTTTTGGCGCATTGCGTCGCATATGGCTCACATCTCCTGCTATCAACGATTGCATGACCAATCCTTGAATGGTGCCGATGAAGAGCGTGGCCGCAGCCTCGTTATCAAAATTTCCATCAAGCTCACCACAAGTCTTTCCCTGTTCAAACAGACGATTAAGGTGCTCAGCATATCGGCGGATGAGCGTTTGCGTTATCCGTTTGGGCGCGGTTTCTTCAGATCGTTGCAATTCCCCAAACAACATACGGGGAATACCGGGGTGCTCTGTTATAAAATCCACATGCGCCATAAATATGCTTTCAAGTGCGGTAAGAGGAGATAGCTCTGCGTTTATTACTTTTTCGATGAGGGATATTAAGCGTTCCGCCACCCATTCCATAACAGCCTCTAATATGGCCTCCTTGTTTGGGAAATGACGAAAAAGTGCACCCTGAGTCAATCCCATGCGTTTGGCTATGGCCGCCGTAGTAATCTCGCTCGGATTCTGTTCACCTGCCAACTCGACCACCGCCTCTACCGTTACCGTCCGTCGTTTCTCAGCCGGAAGATGTTTGTTTGATGAGCCCATCTGAATCCCTATAAAAGATAGTAATTAGTTACTATCTTTTATGTTCTTTAAACAAAATTTGTCAACCAGTTTTTTTTGAAAAACTGTTGATGCTAAAAAAGAGCCCCTCTGCAGTACCCTCTGGGTTTGAAGTCCAATGGTACGATTATGCAAAGCTTTACATAATCGTTCTTATGTAAAGTAAACCGTTATGCAAAGTAAACGAAAAATCCTTTGTAAATACAGACTTTCTGTTTAATTTACCTTGCATATTATCCAAATGCTATTTCAAATCTGATAGCCTGAAAATTAGGTTTTTTCTATTTTTCAGGCTGTATGGCCTAATATTTAGAAAAAATATGATTTTTATCAGTTTTCAGCTTGGAGCATTATGCAAATTAATTCAAAGAAAACTCAAATATTTATAGATAGTTAAACAGAGTTCTTTGCATAATTACTTTCTTTGCATAAGTACGAAAAGTTACTATAACTTGATCATCGAGTATAAGGGTTTCAACCCGGCCTAAAAGAAGCTTACCTACCAGGAATTGCGATTTGTGATTTATAAAAACGTTAAGGATTGAGATCAACCGTTGTTATTTTTGATACATCCCGCCTGCCAAATTCCTTTTGAAACATCGCCAGGAAATACCGATAGTTTTGAATTGAGTTTTTGCCGCATTCCCCAAGAGTTATGGAAACCGGAAAAGGCCACACCAAACGCTGGACTCCGGGGTCAGGAATTGATTATCACTTCCTGCGCCACACTTTTCGGGAACAGGATGTTGTTTTCCAGATGAATGTGCTCGTGCAGGTCGGCCTCCAAAGCCTGAAGTCCGTCGTAAAGCGCCGCAAAGGTCCGGCAGCCATCGGCGGGAAGCCGGTAATTTCCGGTCAGCTTGCGGATGTCTACCAAGACATTCCCCGCGTGATTATGCTCGAGCATCATCTGTCGAACCGGGTTTTCAATTGTTCCGCAGTGGACGACCGGCCGAGGGCCGGTTCCCGACATAAAGGCATCAATTCCCTTGATGGCTG
Source organism: uncultured Desulfobacter sp. (assembly GCF_963675255.1). GTDB lineage: Bacteria > Desulfobacterota > Desulfobacteria > Desulfobacterales > Desulfobacteraceae > Desulfobacter. Next base: position 4,524,883 of record NZ_OY775937.1, on the reverse strand, counting down.
GGAAGAGAATCTGCTCCTCTTTCAGCAGGTGCGCCGAGAGTTCTTCAGCGAGCCCGTCAAACAGTTGCCGCAGCTGATTCAGCAGTTCGCCGTGTTTTTTGCCGTGAGCGCGCTGAACCTTCTGCCGCAATCCGTCGAGACGCAATAGCTGTTCCTTTGTGAAGGCGTGGTGCTTATCGAGAATATGGTCGACCAAGACGGTGAGCGTGGCTGCATTCCAGTCCGTCGCATGCTCCTCTTTTTGCGCGGAACTCCAAGCCTGTTTCAGTTTGTCTTCAACCGTGCGCCATTTCAGACCGGCCGCCTGCACCGCGGCGGACAGAGGGCGCAGTCCACCGCAGCAATAGTCGATCCCAAGCTTTTCCAACTGCGACCGCAGCTGAGGGTGCTGTACCACCAGTTCGCGAACGGTTTGCTCCGGGCTGATCTTTAACTGACGGTTTCTTTCTGGGGTTGATTTGTTCATAGCATCTCCTTTTTCGCTTAATGTTGCGGATATACTACCTGCCTCCCCGCCGCTCCGCCTTGATTTGGATCAAGGAAATCATCAACGAATAAAAAAACGGCGAATGAAAAATCCAGTCTATCCAGCATACATGGAGAGGTAGGGGGTGTCTGAATCCTACCTCCCCGATTTTACGATCTCTAACTTAAAAACCAGAGCTGTGTCTGAATCAGAGCAGCAAAAACGAATATCTCCCTCTCGGCTTAACGGTAGCTTACCGCCGTATCTTAAAATGTCAATATATGGGAAAGCGCAGTGCATTGCCATAGGGCATAAATTTCCTCTTTCCGAGTCAAAATCAAAACAATCGCCTAATTTATGTCCCCTGTGGCAACCTTTTTTTCCCAGCCTGTCGATAACTTTAATGAGTATTTTATCCTTCATATAGAACCTATCTTTTCACTATAATATACTAATACATTTCATTAAGTTAACCTTAACAATTCCTTCATTCAAAGTCTATGACCGCAACTGGATATTTGCTATAAGGAACGCTCAAATAAGGGAATCCGGACGGCCACCTACTGTCCCTCACTCGTGATCGGTGAAAAATCAGTGGCCACAAGTGAGAAGTAGGTGGCCATTCAAGGCGCAATACCGGAACCATAAGTCTAACACGGGCAAACCACAACTCATATGTTCGACATCATTTTTTTGTGACAGAAACTGAGAAGTGAGCACCTAAGGGGAATAAGATCTGAGATTTAGCGAACATAAGATGACAGCTCAGTAGTGCCGTCTTTATTGCGGTCATGATTTGTTGATATACGGGGAATGGAGGTTGGCGGACAGTAAATTTTGATAGAAGAAGAGGGAGTCTTCTAAGTAACTAAGATTTTTATCTTGTAATTTTAGTTACTTGTAGGATCGGGTTCAGCCCGGCTGAATGGGACGCTTTCAAGTTTATTCCAGTTGTACACCATATTTTGTTAATATGTCTTGAGGGGTGATCGTTTCTGGTGTGCCGGTTGGCCGGAGTACATTCCTGCCACATAGAATGAAAACTTCATACGCATCAAATATTGCATACCGATCCTTATCAAATATAATCAGCTTGTTTCCATTTTCTTCTTTAACTTTTTGTCTGAACTTCCTGATTCTGGTGTCTTGACCTTTTTTCTCCAATTTATCCTGTTGGTCTATCCAATCCCTGAAAGCCGTTGTCAGTGCCATGACAAAAATGGTGAGATACACATGAACGATAAAACCGGATTTCGTATTTATAGGTGGCCTTTCTATGAACCAGGCCTGCTTGGCCTCTCTAAATAAGGCGTTTTCAATTTCACTGCGGGCGTCGTATGCGTCATAAACCACCAAGGGCTTGTCAACAGGTCCATTTGTAAGAATAATCAGGGTTTTGGAACCGGGATTATTAGCCTTAAAAGGATCATCCTTAACCACAACAGCATTGATGGGATTGGCGACAAAGCCTTTGGAGTTTTGATGGCTGCCGCTGCCCTGTGGTCCGTAGAATTCTGCTGACGTTAACCCTTCCAGACCTTCAACATCCCAATGATCTGTAACCGTTGTCTTGTTTTTACCGGCACCCACAGTGCGTATTTCGTCTTTAATTTCCGAATGGCCTGTACCAATTAAAGACAGGGCATCGTCATAAACATTCAAACTGGATTTAGCAGGAATAAAAAAGGTGATGGTTTTACTGTTGAGCCACCATAAAAAAATGCCGTCCGTGAACCCACGGTCAATGGCAAGGGAAGTGATTTTGGCATGTTCCCCCAGATTGTCAATTGCCTGCTGAACCACTTCCTGAGCAAAAGTTATGTCATGAACCTCAATTGTAGCAAAACGCATGGCTAAAGGAAGGCGGCTGTTTGGATCCCAAACCACCCATATTTTAAATCCAAAAACAGTTTCCAGAACTTTTCGAATGCGCTTTTTACGAAGTTTGAGTTCGGGCGGTTTTTCTTTGGTTACTTTACCACAGCCGTTACATTTTTCTGTTGATTCAATCTCGGAAGCATCAAGCAGAGCATGAATTTTTTTTGGAAAAAACTTATGTGCCGCTAAAATCGATATTCCCCTGTTAAACATTTTTTCCAGGGTTGGTGCAACAATTGATGCCATTGTATTTTTTATGAAATCACAAGATACCGGTCCTCGGATTGGAATGGGCGCTTTTTCATCGCAAGAGGATTTTTTCTTACCCCTATTGCAAGTCCCTTCTTTTATCTCCCTGCCGTTAAAGCCGACAAGACGCATTAAGGCCTGACTTCGAAGAATAACAGAGTCTGTGTGCCAAAAAAAATGAAGGCCAGCCACAATACGCATCATATAAATAAAAATGATACGCATGAATGGGACCGGACTGTTTCTTTGTTTTGATTTTGGTTCAAGTTCCATGAGCAGGTTGGTAAATTCGAAATGATCAAGAAAGTAAAAAAACTCATCGAATAATCCAGCTTCCCCAAGGCCATATACTTCAGGGATATCTTTACCTTCGGCAAGATCTTTGGCGATGCCTGTTTGGTCCCTGTTTGCTGTATGCCAGGTCAAGCGGTCTACTATATTTTTTGATGCATTTTGGGCTAAACTCATAGGGTTATGGGTTAGCAGAAAAACACAGGGAAGGCAAATACGATAAGATTATAACTATTTGAAATAACAATAAATACTTGTCTCCACATCGTGATTTTGGTCCATTTTTAACATTGGGCGTGAGAGGGGGTATACACCACCTTTTGAATATCGTTTAAATGGCCAGTGAAGGCTTCTTGCAGGGGATTTTGAAGGGTTCTCAAAAAAGCGGTCGGCCCCGCCAATTTTTTGTTTCCTTGAAAAAAATCACTTTTTTAAAAAAAAATAAAGCAACCGCTAGCGTGATCAGCTATCGTTTCATTAATCGAAGGAATGAGTCCGAAATAAACCTATGAGCGCGGGCATCTCGCCCGCATCTTTACAATACTTGCAGACCTGCAGGCGGGACGCCCGCGCGCTAGGATATAGCAAAGTGGGCAAGCTATTTAAGACCCGTTCCTAAAATGCGTGGATTATGGATAGATCAGACCGATTGGTAATGGCAACTCCGGCCTTGATTTTGAGAAAAACTGTCTTCCTTATAGCAAATATCCAGACCGCAAATGGCCGTTGGCTTTTTGAAAACTGGTGAATTTTGGAACAATCCTTTGCTTAGAATTTTGATTGTCAGATACCAGCCTATGATGCTTTTTTCATGTTATCCTTCCTTGGGTATTACGCTTTTGCATGATAAAAGTACTTTAGTGATATAAATTTAATACTTCAAATCAATGGTGGTAAAGTTATCGATACAAAATTTACAGAGTCGTATTTTCAGAAATTTCGTTTGCTTCTGATTTCTGTATTTATGTTAATTGGATTGGTACCGCTGGTATCTTTTGGGTTTAATGGGTTTTCCAAAGGCAAGCAAATGATTGAAGAAAAGGCGGCTTTATATTTAACCAATCAGGCCAAAAGAAACGCTGAAGTCATTAAACAGTTCATGATAGGGCGAGTGAATGATATTCGTCTGATCAGTAATATTTGGGATATTTCAGAAACAAATTTCAACGATCATATTGGTCAAATAGCCAATGATCAGCATAGACCTTATGTAGACTTTTTCATCATGACGCAATATGGGCAACTCGTCTTCAGTACAGGAGAAGGAAAGATTGATTTAAAAATTCTGGAGATGGCGGCATGCGATACACGATCCTGGCAGGGAATCAAAATGTCCAAGATATTCAGCGTGACTAAAGACAATGATGATATCCCTGTATTGATGCTGTCAAAACCCCTATCATCGGGGACAGTCACACAAGGTGGGCATTTTTTATATTGCCTGGTCGATTTTAGCGCAATAAGTAAGTTGCTCAAAGAAAATAATATGGAGGATACCGGCGAAGTCTATTTGGTTAACAAAGAAGGATTGTTTTTATCCACATCCCGATTTGGCGCCAAACCCCTTGAAACCAAGATTTCAATGAAAAAACAATTACCCGAAGGTAATTTGCCTGCATATCAGGCCATTGACTATCGGGGTAAATCTGTTCTGCAGGCCAGACAGAATGTCGACCCTTTTGGCTGGATCGTAATGGCAGATCAGGACATGGTAGAGATACTGAATCGTATCAAGGCGCTGGAGAAAAAGGCATTTTTTTATGCCCTCATAACCGGTGGGCTTGTTTTAGTTTTGGCTTTTTTTATATCAACGTCCATTGCAAATATGGTCAAGGAAAAATATCAGCGTGAAAAGCAAATGGAATTTCAGGCGATTCAGAAAGAAAAATTGGCATCTATGGGCCTTCTAACCTCCGGTCTTGCCCATGAATTGAACACGCCTTTGGCAAATGCGTTGCTTTATACGCAAATTGCCCTTGAAGAGATGGAAGAGCAACCTTTTGACAAGGAGAGCATATCTCAGCATTTGTTAACTGTAATTGATGAAATTAAGCATGGCAGCAGTGTCATAAAAAATCTTTTGTATTTCTCAAGACACACACAAAGTGACCTGCAAACAGTCAATTGCAATGATCTTCTGACAAAATTGATGGAAATCACTATTCCTCACTGTGACGCAAAAAATATTCATGTTGAAATGACTTTAATGCCTGATATTCCGGATGTTCTGGCAGATCCCAGCACCCTGCAGTCCATCGTCACGAATCTTGTGGCAAACGCCATCGAGGCCATGCCTGATGGCGGCGTTCTTACATTGAGCACCCGCTATATTCCAGTCTTGAAACTGGTAAAAATTGAGGTAACAGATTCCGGTATCGGTATCTGCCAGGAGGATATGTCAAATATATTTAATCCGTTTTATTCAACCAAAAAGCCGGGGGAGGGAACGGGCTTGGGACTTTTTATCAGTTATGAAATGGCAAGGAAACTGGGCGGTGATTTAAAGGTGGTCAGTTCAACCCAGGACGATGCGAGCAAACCTGGGACAAATTTCACCCTTGAACTTCCAACTGGGGATTAGAAAGATATGAGTGTGGTTCCGTTTAAAATATTAATCGTGGAAGATGATGTGACTTTAAACAGAGGCTTAATGCATGTCATTAAAAAAATGGGGTACGATGTATATTCCACAAAGTCCGGAGAACAAGCCCTGAAACAAATCAAGCAGCATTCATTTGATTTGGTGATTTCAGATTTCAAACTGCCTGGCATTGACGGTAAGCAGGTTTTAAAAGCAGCAAAACAATACGATGCGGGTATCATGTTTATCATGATCACGGCATATGGCACAGTAGATACAGCCGTTTCTGCCATGAAAGAAGGGGCTGAAGATTATATCCTTAAACCCTTTGATATGGAAGAATTTAAGGTTGTAGTCAAAAAGACGTTGGAGAAGAAATTTCTGCTCATCGATAATATCCATTTAAAACGTCAGTTAAAACAGGAATATTCCTTTGATAATATCATAGGGAACAGCCCCTCAATGATGGAGGTTTTTAAAACGATCCACCATGTAAAAGATTCCAAAAGCACAGTACTGATTTGTGGCGAAACCGGTACCGGAAAAGAACTGGTGGCAAAGGCCATACATTATAATGGAGACAGGGCAGCAAAACCCTACATCCCGGTGAATTGTGCCGCAATCAATGAAAATTTGATGAGCAGTGAATTATTCGGACATGTTAAAGGCGCATATACCGGAGCGATATCGGATAAGCAGGGTTTTTTTGAGGCTGCCGACGGGGGCACCTTGTTCCTTGATGAAATCGGGGATATTGGCAAAGGGCTTCAACAAACCCTTCTAAGAGCTATTGAGAGTGGAGAAATTCGACCGGTAGGATCATTTGAACGGAAGATCGTTCAGGTTCGGATTATCGCTGCTACTAATAGAAATCTTGAGGATATGGTTGAAAAAGGTCGCTTCAGAGAAGATTTGTACTATAGACTTAATGTTGTCACCATCAGTTTACCGCCATTGCGTGAACGCATTGGGGACATTGCACTGTTGGCCTTTTATTTTTTGAGACGTTATGCTGCCCAGAACAACAAACAGATTGATCAAATATCCTACGATGCCTTAAAATTAATGGAAAAATACAATTGGCCCGGAAATGTGAGAGAGTTAGAAAACATTATCGAAAGAGCCACTTTATTTGAAGAAAGCCCTGCGTTAACAGTAGAAAGCCTTCCCAGCATTTTTAGACACGCTGTCTCAAGAAATCCTCGCAGGAATGTCAATTCATTGGATCAGATGAACAGAACGCACATTGAGGAAGTGCTGGAATCCACCGGAGGTAATAAAACCGAGGCCTCCAAAATTCTGGGTATCAATCGTTCTACGCTTTATCGGATTATGAAACGATTCAAAATTTAATGATTACCTGTAGTGGCCTGATTTCATAATCGCCTTAGCCTGATTTTATCAGGAAACCTCGTCCTGGACGACCCGGGTGGCTGCCGTTTTTCTGCCGTTGCCAGTGCCTTTTCAAACCGTGACCGGATAATGGGCTTAAAAGGTGACAGATACGGATCATTTGTCCATGAAGAATTAAACCAAGAATGGTCTTTTGAGCATTTTTTCATATAGTTTAATATAGCTTTCAGCGCATCGGGTATGGTTGAATTCAAGTACGGATTCAGTCATGATTCTGCGGAGCTGGCGTTCTTTTTCATCCGGATCCAGGCGGAAAAAATCCATGGCGCGGTCCACGGCCCAGTTCAATCCCTGGGCATCGTGGACATCAAAAAGAAATCCATTGCCCGTTGAATGATCTACATCCAGTTTTTTGACCGTGTCATGCAGGCCGCCTGTGTCAAATACAATGGGCAGGCTGCCGTAAATTCCTCCGATCATTTGGGGCAGGCCGCACGGCTCAAATGAGGAGGGCATGAAGATAAAATCACTGGATGCAAAGGCCTGGTGGGACAAATGTTCGTTGAATCCCCAGATACTGATCCGTCGGTGCAGGTTATGGAAATCGACAATATCGTGGAAGTGTCTTTGGTATGGGCCGTCTGCCACGGATACAATTTGAATACCTGTATCCCAGTAACGGGAAATAATATCATACATGGTTTCTGCCAGAAGCGTGCAACCCTTCTGCACAGGATCCAGGCGGGAGGGCCAGAAAAACACAGGAGCATCGGGATTTATTTCAAGGCCCACGGATTTTTGCAGAAAAATTTTATTCTTTTTTTTCTGGGCAAGGTGGTTTTTGGGCCCGTAATTGAACCGGACCATGTCATCCACGGCTGGATTGAATTCGGGCTCAGGCGCATTTAAAATGCCTGTGGCACATCCTGCATACCATTTATGGGTCAGCTCATTCTTGAGTTCCGGTGCCACAAATGAGTGACGGTTTTCAACAATCTCACGCAGGAAGGAGGGACTTACCGTGTTCACATAATGGGCGGAAAATACCCCTGACATCAAAAAATCCACCCGGTTGGTATTCCAGCTTTCTTCGTAGTTAAAGGGCGGACGTTTGAAGTAGAGTTGCTGCCAGAACGCAGCCGCATCAATCCCCCTGTCCTCAATTTCGGCCAGGGTGGAGGTCATGGTATGAATGTTGTGAATGGTGAACAGGCACGGGATTTCGTATCGTCTGGCCATGGCCGGAATCAGTCCGGTCATCCAGTCGTTGCAATGGATGATGTCCGGTTTCACTCTTGGGATGATGTTGTTGATCACCTCCCGCTGAAATGCCAGGGACACCTTGAGATCCTTATCCGAATAGCCGGAATAGACACCGTCTTTGTAAAGGAACACCCGGTCCACGGCAAAATGAATCCGTTTCTCATGCAGGCGCCGGTGGATTTTTCCCATCTCCTGGTGACTCCTTGGTTCGTTATCGCCGTGATCAATGGACCTGTAGTCGGGTATGGCTACATGAACATCGCAGCTTAAATCATACAACGCGGAGATCAGTGCTGCTGACACATCTGCCAGGCCTCCGGCTTTAGCTGAGTAATCATCGTCACCAGGGCAGATACCCTCGGGCAGATAAGTGACTTCAGGGGTTACAATAAGAACTCTTGGTCTATTAGGCATTACCACCTCTTATTTCCTGGTTTCCGGGATGCTGCCAGTATTGCCCATAATGAGCCTGACGGGTCGCAAACAATTAATTTTGAATGATATAGCATTTTTTATACCGAAAATCTTAACGTTCAGATATCTTGGGTAAAGTTTAACCCATAGATAGAATGGCGTCGCCCAGGGCTTTGCCGCCGTCGTCATCTGCTTTAGGTTCACTGAACAGGCAGCTTAAAATAAACACGTCTTCATTTTTTTCAGTTTTGACTTTATATGGCTGTTTATGAAAAAGGCTGATCATGCTTTTGTTATGTGGAGAAATATAGGCAATCAGTCCTTTAATACCGTTGTCAATGGCCGCTTGATTGATTTTTTTCTGTAAAATAGTGGCAATTCCCATACCCTGGTATTCTTTTGATACGGAATAGGCAACTTCAGCCATGTTAATGGTGATGTTTCTGAAATATTCGCCCACGGCAATAACTTTTTCAAATCCCAGTTCGCCTATCGTAGCCACGATCGTCTGGTCATTGATATAATCAATGTCATAGGTAGTTTCAATTTGATCATAGGCAAAACTTTTTTTTTCATGAAAAAACCTGGAAACGATATCTCCACGATTCATAGTGTAATAATGTTCCTGGATAAAGCGCTCATCCACCGGCTTTGCCGGCCTGAAGGTAATGGGAATATTTTTTATAATAATAGTTTCCTCATATTTAAACGGATAGATTCCTTTATTGGCCTGATTAAATTTGCGTTTACTGTCAACCAGACCCATTTCTTTGGCTGCGGCAAACAATTCATCCCTGAAATCCGGATGGGCAATGGATACCAGGGCCATGACCCGTTCCTGAAGTGTTTTGCCAAAAAGATTCACCAGTCCGTATTCTGTAGCCACAAACTGGACATCTCCCCTTGGCACCACCACAGCGTGTTCTGTTAAAAGGGGCACTATCCGGCTTTTTTGCCCGTGATCCATGGTAGATGTCATCACGAGGATGGATTTTCCTCCTTCGGACATGGCTGCCCCCCGGGTGAAATCAAGCAGACCATTAATTCCTGTGTAATTGTTCAACGGCAGGGCATCGGCAGCCACTTGGCCGGTAAGATCAATGGCCATAGCTGTGTTCAGGGTTACCATTTTATTGTGACGACCGATGATTCCCGGATTGTTGATATAATCCGAGGGGTAAAATTCAATGGAGGGGTTATCATCAAGAAATTCATAAAGCTGAGGGGAGCCTACGGCTGCGCCGGCCACAAGCTTTCCGTTATTAAATCCTTTCTTTTTATTCGTAATCACCCCCATGGAGAAAAGGTGCATGATTGCATCTGACAAGTATTGTGAATGAATCCCAATATCATTTTTATTTGACAAGGCCGTCTTAATTACTTCAGTGGTGAAGCCAAGACTTGTCTGGATGGTTGAACCGTCTTCGATGAGACGTGAAATAAGTTTGGCAATAGTAATGCCTGACTCATGTTCAGGGAGCGGCTGGATGGTTAAAAGCGGGTCCTCATGTTCCACAATAAAATCAACATCATTAACATGGATAAAGCTTCTGCCCAGGACCCGGGGCATTTGGGGGTTAATCTGGCATATGACAATATCGGCAGTTTCGCAGGCTGAAAGATTAATGTCCACGGAAACCCCAAGACTCATCCAGCCAAAGTCATCGGGCGGCGTGGCCTGGATCAGGGCTGCATTCAACGGCATGAGTCCGGATTTGAACAGGTGCGGGATCTGGGATAGGTTTATAGGCGTAATAAATCGTTGATTTTTTTTTATAATACTGCAACCGCAGGAACCTAAATAAAAGGACCTGATTTTGAACTGATGGGATGGGGACTCATTAGCGATAAGCGTTAACGGTCCATTTTCAATGCTTAGCAGGCGCACGATTTCAAGATCAATGAATCTTGTGGAGATTTCGGATAGCTCTTGGACAAGATGCTGGGGTTCAGCACAGGATGAGCCTATGAATATGCGTTGACCAGGCCGGATATGTTTCAGGGCCTCTTGGGCACTGCAACGTTTATCTATGTAGGAATCTGCCCAGTAAGTGGATTTTGCCATTATCAACCTCCTCCGTGTTTATTGTCTGCTTGAAAACAGTTTTTATATTCCTTGAACATTATACCGATTTTTCATAACAAATTGAATTTTAAAAGGAAGATTATTTCAATAATCTTATAGAATCAAAGACTCAGCCTAAATCGGTATAATGTTTCCTCTTGATCACAACTTGAACTGTCCGCAGGTTTCAGGTTGATAATGAATTTCTATGAATTCCATTTTTTTCAACCCGGAGGGGGCAATCCATTCTATGGATTCCCCCACTTTATGCCCAAGGATTGCAATACCTATGGGAGCCAGGATCGAAATTTTGTTACCTCTGATATCTGCATCCTCCGGAAAAACCAGAGTATAGGTCTTTTTCTCCTTGGTGACCTCATTTTCAACAGTGAAGGTCGAATTCATTGTAATAATATTATTCGGAATGAATGCAGGCGGCACAACAATACAATTGAATATCTTTTTTTGCAGGGACTCTAAATTTTCTTCATCAAAACTGCTACTGCCCCAGCACATATCCAAAAGGCTTTCCAAACGCTCTAAATCAAACTCCGTTACCAATATTTCCTTTTCCATTTAATTTTCCTTGCATTACACGCTATTTCTTGATCCAACTGTTTCAGTAACTTCAAATTTTTTAGTTTTACTTTCTGCCTTTCCCGGGCGGAATTTTCGTACCACAAAATTTGCATTTAACGGATTGAAGCCTGTTGCTGAAGGCCACAATTTGAACAGTTAAACACTCTGGGCACACCCGTTTAAGGGGCACACTGGTCCCTATGCTTCCGGTCAGAAAAAATGAGCTCATTTATACGCCCTCCTGATCGAACAATTTCGGTTTTTCTCCAGGCAAAAACATCGCCCCAGCTCTTTTGAGCTGTTTAACCTTATTCAAGGATGCCGCAATTTCCTTGAAGACATATTCCAAGGCATATTCTTCGCAGAATAAGACAGATTCCTTTTTATTTTTATAATAAAAACAGTGATGAATATTCATACAATTGATGCAAAGATCCATTTGCTCATTTTTTAAAATCATATTGCCTCCTTAATGATGTTTTTTTATTCCTTGGATTTTTATACTCGATCATCGAGTTATATGATTCAAACAGCCATTAGATTAGGTGTTTTCCAGGGACTGATTGTGATCCTCTTCTTTTTAAACTCAGAGAGGATTTCCCGTCCGACTCAATGAGCCGGTTGCAATTGGGACAGATCATTCTCAGGGTTTCAACGTTCCCCTTGAACAGACGTTTTTGGCAATACGGGCAAAAATACCAGGTTGATAGATTCTCGGTTGGTTCCATATCATTTAAAGGCATCTTGTTCTTAGTCTCCATATTAATGATTATTATTCGTTTGGCGCGCTTCTTTGCCCTAAAACGCTAAGTGCGTGCCAATCAAACCGTTGCAACAACCTTTTGGATCTGTTCATATGTAACGTCCAACGCATCATGGAAAATCGGCGGTACCGGCGAAGACAATAATGTCGATACGTCGTGGTTCGCCTCATTGATAAACACGCGGACAAGGTTTTTGTTTAGATTTTTGTTCTCCATAATAACCGGGACCAGCGTTGATAAAACCTCGGTCGCCATAATGCGGATGTTATAGTAAAGATCATCCCGTTTAATCAGCTGGACGATCTGTTTTACCGTCTCAATGGAAGGCTTTCTTAATGTCACGGCAGCCTCAACAGCAGCTTCACGCAGCCGCCAGTTTTTGTCATAGCGAAGCAGCCGGATCAACGCCTCCTGATGATCGTCCAGGCTTGCCGAATCTCTCAGAAAGTGCAGCGTGTCCAGCGCATTCGCCCAGTCCATTAAATTTCCAAAAATGTGATCTTTCATCCTCCCTCCAGCTAAAAAACAGATTGACTATCATCCTCCCGGATTTTTTGTATTAACGGTCATGGGCTGACCTGGTCTATCAGCACCAAGATTCAACTCACAACGAAACATGAAACTCGATGATCAAGTTTTTGTCAATTTGCCCAACTTCGGCGTTGGAAAAAATTTTTAATCCTCAAAATATATTGTATATTCATCCGGTTAAAAATTGTTTCCGCCTTGAATTTGAACAAATTCCCTAAAAACTTGATGATCGAGTGAAAGTAATTCAATAAATTATTTTAACTTTCATATAAAAAAGACGCTGCCTATTGTTCTGGTTATGGTAAGAGCAAAGAGTGTACCAAGATCTGGATTCTATTTAACACATTGAAAGCACAAAGTTTTATGATTGATACAAATATTAAAAACTGTTGCATCGGTGTCGCAGAATGCAACACCGATGCATATTGCACCCAAAAATTTGTTATCCTGAAATAGCGTTGAAAATATCGGATGGCCCCGGTAACTTATCAAGGTGGACAGGCAAATATGAATAAAGGGTATAGACATGGGAAAATTTGAATCAGCATTCCTTTCCGCCGACGATCCGGAACGCATTGCTCAAATAGTGCGCAGCAGCTTTTGCCGGGTCCTGCTCTTTGGCGATATGGGCGCCGGTAAATCGTTTTTGACACGGGAGTTGGGCAGGATTTTATCCCGGGAGGGCATGCCCTGCCGATGTCTCGGAACGGATCCGGGGTCACCGGGGTTTGGGGTGCCTGGTGCCGTTAATCTGGGCCGGTGGGAAAACAGCCGATGGCACAGGGAGGCGCTGGTCCCGGTTTGCAGTCTAAATGCAGGGCGGTTTCGTCTCCCCCTTGTCGAGGCTGCTGCATGGATTGCCAGGGATACGGGTAGAAATCCTCTTTTGGTGGACACCCCCGGCCTGACCCGGGGCATTGCCGCAGCCGAGTTGCTCACGGGTCTGATCCATGCGCTTGGTATTCAGACCGTTCTTGTGCTCTGTAAAAAGGACGCACCGCTGCCCTGTTTTCAAGAGCTTGTTTCCGCACCGGTTAGGGTTTTCCGGGTGGAGCCCTCGCAAAAGGCCGGCCACCCCGGCAAAAAAGAGCGAATGATTGCCCGCACCCGGCTGTGGGATGCCTATCTTGAGGGGGCGAGACCCCTGGAAGCCGCCTTTGAATCCCTTACGCTTACCGGAACACCGCCGCCCCGGGAAGTACCCGCCGCCTGGCTGGGACGCCAAGTCGCATTGATGAAAAAAAATATGCCTGTTGCCATGGGGGAGGTGGTTGCCATGGACCGGGAAAAAATTAAAATCCTGGCACCCGGCGGGTCGGCCTTCTTTGACGGGCTTATGGTCAGGGATGCTTGCCGCACCGGGTTGGGCTTTTTGCAAACGGCAAAGCCGGTTCCGGCCGGAATCATAGGCCGAACCGATCTGCTTCAGGGCAAGAGAGCCGCCAAAGAAAAAGCCTCCGACACCGTTATCCATATGGGCGACCTTTGTGCTTGCCTCATGAACGGGGTCGCAGGCGATCCCTTGGTGCATGTACGAATTATGAATCAAAAATTAAGCCTGCTCCTGGATCTGGGCGATGGTAAACGGCTGCCCGGGAAACTTGCCCATCAAGTGACAAATGTTTTTATTTCCCATGCCCACCTGGATCATATCAGTGGATTTTTACCCCTGCTCCGGGCACGGATGGGGGATTTACCGGCCTGTAATATCTTTGGCCCGCCCGGCATTACTGCCAATATCCAAGGCATGGTGAACGGGGTGCTTTGGGACCGGTTGGAAAGCCCGGGCCCGGAATTTCACGTCCATGAACTTGATACGGATGCCATGACCGTATCCCGTGTGCAGGGCGGAAAGCGGTGGCCCACGCTGATTGTAAAAGAAAAAATCCAGGAAAATCTGATTCTTGAAACCCGCGTATTCAAAGCCCGGGCCATTCAATTGGACCACGGCACGCCGGTGATAGCCTATAGGATTGAGCTGGAGCCGGGGCTGAACATCAACAAAACAGCCCTCGTGCGTATGGGGATGCCGGCAGGGCCTTGGCTTGGTCAGCTCAAAAACGCCATCGCCTCAGGACACCTTGAAGTCCTTATTCTTCTTCCCGACGGCAGGTCGATTTCCGCCGGGATCCTGGCTGAAACATTGATCTGCGTCAGTCCGGCCCTATCCTTGGTTTATGCAACAGATTTTGCAAATTCTCCGTCCAACCGGGAGCGGTTGATCCGGTTTGCCAAAAATGCCCACACCTTTTTTTGCGAAGCGGCCTTTACCCGGGCCCACAAAGCCCGGGCCACCGCTTCAGGCCACCTGACCGCAGACGCCTGCGGTGAGATTGCAAAGGCCGCCAATGTTGGGCAACTGGTACCCTTTCATTTTTCCAAACGGTATGATGGCGACCCCGGGCTGATTTATGAGGAAGTGCGGTCCGCTTTTGTCGGAAAAGTCGTCTACGGCCCCGGTTCTTTGTTGTCTTTTTGAATTACCTTTCGTCATTCCAGTTCCGAATTTTGTGGTAGTCACTGAGCATAAAATCCATTTCATCCTTGGTTATGGCGGCCCCTGAGTCTTTAAGCGGCGTGAAAAAAGCCGGTGCCAGGGTCTCGTCGTTTGGGGTCATGCCTTCTCTCAGGTTGAATTCCCTGGCTTTGGCTGCTACGTTCAGGGCAATGTTCGACAAGTTTTCCTTTGATCCGTCTATACCTGTTGCCGCCGTGATCATTTCTTCAAGCAGTTCCCAGGGGTAGAGGTCCCGGTAAAATTTACACAGGATCATTGTGTCGAACAGGGTAAGTCTGTCTTCAAAATCAATAAGGAGTTTTGCCTTGTCCTTTGTCTGCTTGGGATCGATCATGCCGGACAATTCCGGCTTGTAAAAGGTAGTCCGCAAATGGCAGGCGCCCCGGTCCGAAGCGGCATAGGCCAGGCCCATGCCTTTGAGTACCCTAGGGTCGTAGCCTGCCGGTTCCATGCCTTTGACATGAATAGCCTGGTCCTCCATACCGAAAACTGCGGCGGCGTGACGAATACCCTGGGCCAGGGTCCGGCCGATGCCCGCTTCATTGGTCGCAATTTTGATAAGCAGTTCTTCGATGGCCCGGGCGTCACCGAATTGAATGGCATAGTCAGATTTTCCCTGTTCGTGGGCCATCATGGCAAAAGCTGCCAGATTGCCGGCAGTAATGGTGTCTATCCCCAGGCTGTCGCAGACATGGTTGAGCCGGACAATCTCTTCCACCTCCTCTACCATGCACAGGCCGCCAAAGGTGTATAGGGTTTCATACTCCGGTCCTTCCAGCACCAGTCCTTTGTGGGGCCCCTGGGTGACCTTTGTCATCCGGCCGCAGGAAAGATAGCATTTGGCGCAGGCATGGGGGGTGACGTCGCATTGGTTGTGCAAGGCATCAGCCGATATCTTTTCCCAGTGGGGGGCGTATCCTTTGGTCCAGTACCGGGTGGGAAACGCTCCGGCATTGTTCATGATTTTTACCATCTGGGAGGTACCCATGGACTTGTAAGCCTTGGCGACAGGGTGATCCTTGGCCTCGGCAGCCATGGCCTTGGCAAGTCGGGTCAGCCCTTTTTTATCAAAAACCTCCCGTTTTTTGTTGCCGGAAAAAACAATGGCTTTCAGGTTCTTTGAACCCATGACCGTGCCGGTGCCGGCCCGTCCCGCACACCGCCATCCATCGTTTTTAATGATGGAAAATTTGACTCCGGCCTCGGCTGCAGGGCCGATTACACTGAGTCCGGTTTTCCATCCTTTGGGGTATTTGTCGCTGAATCCGGCTTTGACGGCAGACTCGGTTTCAAAGGTGTCTTTGCCGGCAAGATGACGGGCGTCGTGGAAAAAGGCTCCTTCCGGGGTGATTTCCATCAGGGTCAGGCCATCTGACCTGCCGTGGATGACAATGGCGTCAAAGCCTGTGGCGGCAATAGCTTCAGGTACCTTGCCCCCGGAATAGGACTCGGCATAGAGACCGGTCAAAGGCGATTTGGTAAAAACCCCGTACCTGGAACTGCCCCAGGTGGCGGTGCCCGTTACAGCGCCCGTGGCAAAGATCAACCGATTTTCCGGCGAAAGGGGATCAATACCCGGCGGGTTCAGCTCTGTCAACAGCCAGGTGGCAAGCCCCTTGCCCCCCAGAAAATTTTCGTAAACCGCCTGATCCACACATTTAATCTCGGCCTTCTGATTAGACAGATTCACGTAAAGAACCTGATTAAAAAAACCTTTCATTTCCACCTCCTTTTTTCCTCGAAATGCCTATCTCATACAGCAATATTTTTTATCCAGGCCGGCTCTGCCAATGCATTATATGCCATACATATTCTGACAGAAAATGCCGACTGTCACGAGTTATCTTAATATGCTTATCAAGTTAATCAAGTTATTATTGACTTTCGTATCATTAGATAATGACAAATATGAGAGCTGCTGATATATATTAAAAACAATAAATTCGATAACCTATATTTTGCAAAATGCCATTCTTCGGCACCCAAGTTATAATATTTCAAACGGAGTGAAAAAATATGGTGTCAGTATCGGCGACTGTGGATTTGTTAATTCCCGGATATGAACTTAATGAGTTGATTGTTGGACATAAAGGCACTTTTATTTATCGAGGTGTTTGTGAGAAAGATGAGGGGGCCGTGGTTCTTAAAGTGATGCTGAACCAGTTCTCTTCTGATGCTGATTTAACCCGGTTGCGGCAGGAGTATACGATTCTTTCCCTGTTGGACGCAGAATTTATCCCTCGAGTTTATGAAATCATTCGTTTTGAGAGTGGAATTGCTTTGGTTCAGCAGGATGTGGGGCCGCTCAACCTGCAACAATATATTCAGAAGAAAGGGGCTTTTTCTCTTCCTGATGCGATATCATTTGCCCGGAAACTGGTTTGTGTCCTTGGCGAAGTTCATGCCTGCAATGTGCTTCATAAAGATATTAATCCCGCTAATATTGTTGTTTCTGTTCCTGAAATGGATCCGACTTTGGTGGATTATGGTATTGCCTCGCGTTTGAGTCATCAGGAAGCGGATTTCGGAGCGGCATTACAGATTGAAGGGACGTTGCGTTATATCGCTCCGGAACAAACGGGCCGGATGAATCGAGAGATTGATTACCGGAGTGATTATTATTCTATAGGGGCGGTCCTTTTTGAGCTTTTTTCTGGCCGTTTGCTGTTTGAAGGCACTGATCCGCTGGCGCTTATTCATGCGCATTTAGCTTTGCCGCCTGACTCAATATGCCAGATCAATCCAAACGTTCCCCAGGCGGTGGACATGGTGATTCAGAAGCTGCTTTCAAAATCCGCCCAGGGTCGGTACCAGACGATCAACGGTATTTTGCGGGATCTGGATGTGTGTGAAAACATCATTGCAGGAAAGCAATCGGGCGATGATTTTATTGCGGGACAATTTGACCATCAGGTAAAAGTGCAGCAACCAAGGCGCCTTTATGGACGGGAAGCTGAGCTGGATATGGTGGTCTCGGCCTTTCGTGTTATTTCGAAAGGCGGCCGAAAGGCGCTTTGGGTGGCGGGGCCTCCGGGGATCGGGAAGTCGGCGCTAGTGCGGGAATCTCATGTTGAAATTACCCGTTTGGGGGGATTTTATTGCGCCGGAAAATTTGACCAACTCAAGCGGACGATTCCGTACAGTGCTTTGATGCAGGCGTGTGGACATCTTGTGCAACAGACGTTGCCGGATGATGAGTCCGCTTTAAGGGATTGGAAAGGGGAGTTGCTGAAAGCGCTGGGGAATAATGCTCAGGTGATGATTGACTTTCTGCCTGAGTTGAAAATCCTCGGGGAGCAACCACCGGTGCAGGAACTGGGGCCGCTGGAAACCCAGAATCGTTTTAAGCATGTGATGACGAATTTTTTGAAGGTTTTTTGCCGGCCTGAAAGTCCGGTGATGGTTTTTATTGATGATTTGCAATGGGCAGATCTGGCGACATTAACCTTATTGGAGCATTTACTGTTATCCAGTGATCTGGATCATTTTTTGTTGGTCGGTGCGTATCGGGCGAATGAAGTGGACGCGACACACCCGTTTCAATGTTTTATGGATAAGCTGACAGATCACAATTTTCTCAATGATCGGCTTTCGCTAACATCGCTGGAAGAGGGAAATATTCATGAAATGATTTCGGATTTGCTGGTTCCTCTTTCATGTCCCATTGAAGATTTTGTTCGAATTTTAAAAGAGAAGACCGGCGGGAATCCATTCTTTCTGAATCAGTTTCTGCAGGGGGCAAGTCATGAGGGTGTTCTCGCCTATAATGATGCCATGGCTCAGTGGGATGTTGATTTGGATTTGCTGCGTAAAAAATATCAGACTGAAAATGTTGTTGATTATATGGTGGAACAACTCAGTCATTTGCCGGAATCCTGTCGGAAATTGTTGGTGGCAGGTTCGTGTATGGGGAAACGTTTCAAGAGCGAATTGCTGGCATCGCTGCTGGATAAGACAAGGTTCCAAATTCAAGCCGATCTGATGCCTGCGGTTGAATGCCGGCTGATTAACCCCTGTTTGAATTCGTTGATTTCCTTTGAAGACAGTGCGGTTTACGGTGAATATGAATTTGTTCATGACCGGATACAGGAAGCGGCACATCAACTGAGGGATCTGAATGTTCGGGATATTCATCATCGGATAAGTGAACTGCTGTTCGTGTTCTGGGAAAAACATCCGGATACGGAGTTGTTGTTTGACTTGGTGGATCATCTGAATTCGGCGGATCATGAAGATGATGAGCTGCGGGTTGAATTGAACCTTAAAGCGGCTAAAGCCGCGCGACTGGCCACGGCTTATGATTCTTCCTTGAATTACTTGCAGAACGCATTCAAATGTTTACCCGAAGAAAATTGGCAACAAAAACGGGAACCGGCTTATGCCCTTTGCTTTCAATTGGCGGAGACACATTATCTGCTGAACGACCGGGACAGTAGTGCGATCTGGATGAAAAAGGCGCTTGAATTAGCTGAAACGACGATGGAAAAGGCGGCGGTTGATCATCTGGCGATTAGTCACCTGTCTATGAATGGAAATTATCAAGGGGCTTATGACCGGGCGGTAGAAACGCTGAAATTGTTTGGCCTTATTATTGATGTGGATGATGTTGAAAACGCTGTGAAACGCACGATTGCTGCCATTGAAGAATATGTGAATGATGAGGATGCCGTTGCGGCGTTGTATGACCGGGAAGATATCAGCGATCCTGAAACGGTGTTTGCGATGCGTATTCTCGCAGAGATCACATCGACTTCGTTTGCGATTAGCCCGCAGTTATTCACGTTAACCAATGCAACTGCGGTGCTTTGGGCGCTCAAGTTTGGGATGTGTGCCGACGCCGCTCCGGGATTTGGTTGCATGGGGCTGATATATAATGCTGTTCTCAATCGGCCTGGCCTTGGGTACGAATATGGTAAATTGTGCAAGCGGTTGGGAGAGCGGTACGAAGATCTGGCCCAGCGTTCGAAAACGATTGATTGGTTCTGTAATTTTAACGTGATCTGGAATCAGCCTTTATCGGATACGGTGCCGTTGAATCGGGAAGCGTTGAGTCTGTCGCTGGATACGGGGGATCTTCCCTTTGCCGGTTTCATAGTAAACCATATGGTTTTTAACGGCTTTTACATGGGAGAATCGCTGGAAACACTGCAAAAAGATTGTGCGGAGCGCCTTGAATTTCTTGAGCGGATTAAGCATTTTTATGCGTATGATTGCGTTCAGGCGTTGTCTTGGGCCATTGAGCATTTGCAGAGCGATTATGAAAAAGAGACAACTATTCCTTCTTGCAAGCAGGCGTTTCTTGATCGTTGCAGAGCTCCGGAAACCATGTTTCCGGTTACCCGGTATCTGGTGCTTTTAACACAGTTAAATGTGATTGATGGTGATGCGGATTTAGCCTGGCAAAGTGCCCAGGAGGCCGACGCGTTTATCGGGAATGCGGTGGGAACCATCTCGATGGCCAATCATCTGTTTTATTATCTGATGGCCGGTGTGATGTTTTTTGATAAATTGCCGGAATCTGGGCGTATGGCTCACCTGTCTATGTTGAAGGAAAAAGCCGGGCCGCTTTATGCCTGGGCAAAAAGAACACCATCAAATTTTTCCCACATGGCTTTGTTGGTAAAAGCGGAATTTGCGCGGCTGGATAACCGGCGCGATGATGCATTTTCGTTGTATGATGAGGCCATTGCAGCGGCTCGCGAAAATAAAATCATTCACGATGAAGCGTTGGCTTGTGAACGGGCGGCTTTGTTTTGGTTGGCGCAAGACAAGAAGCGGCTGGTTCTGGTTTATATTCAGGAGGCGTTTCAGGCCTACCGGCAGTGGGGATGTGTGCGGGGGACATCGCGGGTTGCAAAATATTCTGAATTGGATATAAAGGGCCGGGATGTTGAAACGGATTATTCCGTGACGATGACGCATACCGGTTATGTCGGTCAGCAATTTGATCTGACACAAATGCTCAAGAGTGTTCGGGTCATTTCAGAGGCCACGACGCTTGACCAGCTTCTTTCTAATGTAATGAAAATTCTTCTGGAAGATGCCGGGGCAAGCAGAGGTTGTTTGTTTCTTGTCAGGGACGGCGGGTTGTATATAGAGGCCGTGGCAGAGGTTGGGAAATCCCATGTTCAGCTTTACACGCAGTTGCAGATTTCTTCGGTTCAGGCGTCTGAAGAAATGCAGCTTCCATTGGCGATGATTCAGCAAGTGGCTGCTGAAAAGAGCGGTGTGTGTTGTCAAACCCGGCACGAGTGTTCTTCGTTTTTTTCTTCTGAGCAGCCTGTTCCCGCTTCTGCATTGTGTATTCCGAATATGAATCAGAATGAGTTGTATGGGATTATTTTTTTGGAAAACGGCGAGTTGGAAGAGGTGTTTACGGCTGAACGGATTCAGGTTCTCCATGCAATCGCCGGGCAGATGACGGTTTCGATTCAAAACTCAAGGCTGTATGGACAGCTGGAACAGCGGGTCTTTAAGCGAACCGCAGAGTTAGAGCAGGCCAATGCTTCTCTGGTTATAGCCAATGCTGAATTAAGTCGGGAAATTAAACAACGCAAGCAGGCTCAAAAAGAGCGTGATGCCATGCAGGCGGAGTTGCGGGCTGCAGCCAGGGCCAGCGGGCAGGCTGAAATTGCAGTTGGCGTTTTGCATAATGTCGGCAATGTGCTAAATAGCGTGAATATAACGGCCACTGGTATGCGGGATCGGATTCACGATTCAAAATCAAATTACCTTTCCGATATCGCAAATTTGCTTCTTGAAAAGAAGGAGACCGGGGAACTCGGAGAGTTTCTTTCAGCGTCTGAGCAGGGGAGGAAAATTCCGGCTTTTATTAATCAACTGGCTGTGTCGCTGGAAAAAGACCGGCAAGATTTGGATAATTTGGGAGAGGATCTTGGTCAGCATCTTAGTCATTTAATGGAAATCGTTCAGCGACATCAGGAGTATGCGAATGCTCCCGGTCCTGCGGAACTTGAATCCGTTCAGGAATTGGTTGAAGAGGCCATTGCAATTAATGCCGATTCGCTGAGCGGGAATAATATTGAGATTGTTGAAAATTATGATCCGGATCTGAAACCGGTGATGACGGATCGAAGCAAGGTGATTCAGATTCTGGTTAATCTGATTAGCAATGCCGGAAAAGCAATGGCTGGTTTTGGATCGGGAAGCCATTGTATTGTTATCAATGTTAAACAAACAAATGAGAAGCAGGTGAGTATTGAAGTCAAGGATAATGGAATTGGGATTGAACCTGCGCATTTGGCTCATCTTTTTGAATTCGGATTCACCACGCGTGATGACGGGCATGGGTTTGGGCTGCATACCGCCGCGTTAATGGCACGTGAGTTGAAGGGAGAACTTAAGGCCGATAGTAAGGGGAAGGGGCTGGGCGCCTGTTTCACCCTTTGTCTTTCGGATGTTCAGGAGTGAATGAATGATTAATGAAAAATACCGCATTCTTGTTGTTGATGATAACCGGAATATTTTTAAAGATTTTCAGGCTATTTTGGAAGCCAATGAATCTGACTCTGTTCTGGAAGACCTCAGGTCTGAAATTTTTGGGAAATCTGAAGATGTTGCCTCGAAGGTTGCTGAGTATGACCTGGACTATGCAAATCAGGGAGAAATGGCTGTTCAAATGGTGGCTCAGGCGGTTCTCGATGAGAATCCGTATCGAATGGCATTTGTTGATATGCGGATGCCGCCTGGATGGGACGGCCTGAAAACCATACAACATATCTGGAAAGAGGATAACCGGGTTCAGGCAGTTATCTGTACGGCGTATTCCGATTATTCCTGGCAAAAAATAAGTCAAAAGCTCAAAAGACCTCAGGATTTTTTGATTTTGAAAAAACCGTTTGATAAAGTAGAGGTGTCTCAGCTTGCGGCATCGTTAACCGAAAAATGGGGTTTAGCGCGTAAAGCAGAGATGACTCAAGTGCAGCTTGAGCATCTAGTGGAAGAGAGAACCCGTGAGTTGAGCGAAACGAATCGGAGGTTGGAAAAGGCGATTGAACAAGCGGAAATGATGGCTTTGGCGGCAAAGGAGGCCAGTGAAAGCAAGAGTACGTTTCTTTCGAATATGAGCCATGAAATCCGAACGCCGATGGGTGCCATTGTTGGATATTGCGCTTTGCTTGAGCTCGACACCCTGACGTCGTCACAGAATAAGAAGATTGCTGTTATAAAGCAGGCTGGAGAGCATTTGTTGGAATTGGTGGATGATATTCTGGATGTGTCTAAGATTGAAGCCGGAAGGCTGGAGATCGAAAAGGTTGATTTTGATCTTGGCGGGTTGATTAAAACGATCAAATCAATCTTTACCCTTAAAGTGAAATTTATGGATGTCGATTTTTCGATTGAGGTGGGAAGTGATGTCCCTGAATATCTGAATACGGATCCGACCCGATTGCGTCAATGCCTGATTAATCTTGTTAATAATGCGATTAAGTTTACACAAGAAGGGCATGTGACGGTACGTATTTCAACCAAGGATTGTGATGGCCGGTTCTTTGCTTGTTTCGATGTGTCTGATAGTGGAATCGGGATTCCTGAAGAAAAGCTGGATGCAATTTTTCAGCCGTTTATACAATCGGATAAAAGTGTGCCCCGTGAGTTCGGCGGAACCGGGCTTGGACTTTCGATCACTAGAGAATTGGTTGAATTGATGGGCGGGGAAATCTGTGTGAAAAGTCAAGAGGGGGTCGGTAGTACTTTTAGTTTCTGCATTCCTGCTTAAAAAAAAGAAGTCCGTAATTTCCGGCGTATAAAATCAGGACATCTGTCTATTTCAGATTGTATTTTTGGGCGACTGATTCAATAAACCGCAGCTCATTTGAGTCTTTTCCAAAGCGGTTTATAAACCGCTGCTTTTCTGTGTCATAGCGGTCGCCCAGGAGTTTACACGTGTTATACAATACGATGTCCCCAACAAAATTTTCAGGCACTTTCACATCCTTGCAGAGTAAAACCCTTGCATACCAGTGATCGAGGTTTTTACCGAATCCGGTTGGATTGGCAGCTAATATTTTTTTCAGTTTGTCAGCCACGGTGTCCCGTTTTGAAAAACAATCGGTATATCCTTGGTAAAGGATCATGGACTTATCCTCCTCGTAAAGACAGATGGTTGCTATGGTATTTTGGGGGGTTATCAAGTCTAAATTCCGCCACTTGATGGCCTGCATGCTGGTGGTAAAAATAACAGCATTTTGTTCTGAATTAGGGCTTTGCCAGGGCCTTGCCAGATAACTTTTTGATTCAAACCATGTGAGCAGCACCTCTTTGTCAAATTTTGCTGAGGTATATATGAGCTTGATTTCCTGTCCTCTCTGCTTTCCTCTAAAACTTCCCCCGATTTCAAACTTAGGCCCGCTGATCCTGTGCTGGACCACAAACAGGCAGATGACACAGACCGGGACAATTGGGATAACGGCCCAAAGCTTTGCCGGTGGTCGCCTTCCCTGGAATAAGGTGTACAACCAAACCCAGAAGGCATCAGTGGTGATGAACAGATAGAGCAGGTTGGAATCCAGCCTGACAGGAGAGCCGTAAGGCTGGTAATCGGAAAACAGATAAGCATTCAGCCGGTCATAATCAATCTGAAGGGCAATCATCCCCATGAATAGGGCTCCGGCTATAATAGGCATAATGCTTTGTATTGAATTGGGCAGCCGGTGTTCCCTGTACACAATGGCAGCCGATAGACAAAAGCTGACCACATGGAGACAACCACCTGCAACAGGTATGGGGATTAGGGCATCCCCAAAAGCACTGCCTGAACCCCAAATTCCTTTCCAGCCCAGAATTTCTGCAATCATGGCTGGGGTCACCCAAGCCAGGGTAAGAATGATTAATCGCATATGTCCTCGTATATCCAGTCTGCGGCTTGTCTGGTTAATTTACATTGATGTCGAATGACCACAATCAGCCGCCAACGTAGGAGGTTGGCTGAATTGAATTATTAGGCGATGATGGCCATAATTTTTCGAATTCACTTTCATCAAATGACGGAACAGATACTCTTTCGAGACCTTCGGCCGGCGAAAGATTGTTGTGCTCATGAAGAAACAAAACTAAATCATGAAGTGAATTACAGATAAGCTTTAAGCGCCTTAGGCAAAAATTGCTTTTGGCATCAGACATTGCCCCTTTCAATAAATCCTCTAGTTGCGCCAATCCTTCATTAGAATCAACTATTTCATCATAATTTATTCTAAACCGATGGAACGAGATGTTCTGAGATGCGTTAGCTTCATTTTCAGCAAGAGCGTCCCCTATTTCTGATTGCATTAGTTGAAATACAGGCTTGTCTGTTGATATTCTGTTCTTTGCGAACTGTTGCAGACTTGTTTCTGCAAACATCCGTTCAATTTTTTTTACATGATAATTAAATTCGTTGGTCTTGTCGTCTTCGCTGAATTCCAGAAATCTAACCTCTCTTTTTAATACCTCGATCCAAAAGAAGTACCTCGCAAATAAATACATTGAACTTATCAAGTAATGCCTTTTGGTCATCGGCCACGAACCGTACATCTGAGCATTTTCATCTTCAGCAAGTAATACTTTGTTTTTTGATTTAGATTGCCGCTCGCATAAATGCCACAAGCGATCCTGCAAATCAGATGCAGACACAAGGATAATGCGCGAGTATTTTTTTACCGTTTCTCTTATATCTGCTTGCTCATTCAGCTCTATTTTTCTCTGATTTTCCCAATCACGATTAATGGCTTTATGATCTTCAAGGTCTTTTTTCAGGCGATTTTCAAGAAAATTTCTGGCCAAGTAGCCAAGAATCAATACAGCGGCACTAGTTCCGCCCAGGGCGCTAAAAAATGTTTCTGCAAATGACAACCTGACCCTCCTTTTTTCACCTACTAATCTTTGAACATCTGAGGTTTAACCGTCAGCATGTTCGTTGTTGGAAATTGGTGGTATGCCTAATTTTTAAGATGGCATCTCTAAATTTTTAATCTCAAATTACTACTTATGAGATTGATTAATGATTGTGGGACACTATGTTCATTAGCCAGGTCATTCCATTGTGAAACGTGCTCTGTGATTTCCTCAATGATATGATCAATTTTTCGGTTGGTAAATATGGGGCCTATTTTTTTCAAGCTATAAAACTCCCCATTCGCTCATTTTAAATCTGAAAAAGTTAATTTTGCATGGAGGGCTTGCAATAATTAAAATTCATCATAATTTTGTGGAAAATTCGGCTGTGGTTTCCTTTTTTTATTTTAACTTAAAGGTACCAAAATAATAATGGATTCGACATCAAAAGATCAAGAGATTTTCAACAAAGACAAACTTCAGATTATCACGGAACGAGTGGATGATGTGCCTTTGCTCATAGCACAAATGGTCAGAATGGGTATCCCGGAAATTATAGACAGACATATTCCAAGACATGGAAATCAAAGAGACCTTAGCTGGGGATGGACCACAGCCATATGGATGGCCTATATTCTGACTGAAGGCGACCACCGCAAGGTATCAATGAGTGAATATGTGAAAGAAATGCAACATACGTTGCTTCGCATAGCAGGGCGGCCAATAGCGGCGTTGGATTTCAGTGATGATCGTTTAGCCCATCTTTTGAAACATTTAAGCAATCGTGAATACTGGTCAAAGATAGAAGATGATTTCAATAAACAGTCAATAGAGGTGTATGATCTGAAGCCTGAAACAATCAGATGTGATGCAACGACTGTGAGTGCGGATCAGGCAATCACAGAAGAGGGATTGGTTCAGTTTGGTCATAGCAAAGACAATATGAAGTTACCTCAGATAAAATTGATGAGTGCGGCCTTGGACCCTTTGGGAATGCCGTTGGCTTCTGACGTCGTTTCTGGTGAAAAAGCCGACGATGGATTATATATTCCGCTAATAAACCGCGTCAGTGACAGTCTTAAAAAAAATGGATTATTGTTCTCAGGTGATTGTAAAATGAGTGCACTGGAGACCCGGGCTTATTTGATATCGTCAGGGCATCATTATTTATGCCCGCTGCCCTTGACCGGTAAAACTGTTGATGAAATGAAAACATGGATCAATGAAGGCATTTCCAAAGATCAGGAAAAAACCTTGATCCCTGTGTTTAGAGAGAACTATAAAGGGATAGTGGTTCTGGCAGCCAAAGGATATGAGTTCAGCCGCATTCAGACTTTTCAAAAAGAGGTTGAAGAAATAACCTGGCAGGAGCGGGTGTTCGTGGTTCATTCCCCTGCTCATGCCAGGCAACAATCAGCCGGTCTCGATATTCGGTTGACAAAAGCTAAAGAAAAACTTGAAAAATTAACTCCTTTACCGGGGCGAGGCAGACGTCAAATAACCGATGAGGCTGAACTTGTTGCGGCTATTGCCAAAATAGTCAAAACCCATAACGTTGAGGATCTACTGGAAGTCCAGTTTGAAAAACAGGTAGAACAAAAAATGAAGTATGTCGGTAAAGGAAGGGGTGCCCTTAACCGGGAAACCATCGTTGTAGAGAAAGTTCGTTATCAGATTACTTCTGTTGAAAAAAATCAGGAAAAAATGGCTGATGAAAAAACCCGGTTCGGCTGGAAAGCATTCGTCACAGAGATGGATTTTGATAAGCTTTCCCTGCATGATGCTATTTTGTCATATAGAAATGAATATCGAGTTGAACGTATCTTCGGCAGGCTAAAAAGTCGCCTCAACATAGCTCCGTTGTTTGTTAAAAAAGATGATCAGATTGAAGGTATGACATATCTACTCACCCTGTGTGTAAGGGTGCTGACTCTTATAGAATTTGTTGTTCGACGCTCATTGAAAGAAGAAAAGACTGAACTACCTGATATGCATCCTGAAAATCGTAAAAAGACTACAGCCAAACCTTCTGCGGAAAGAATCTTAAAGGCTTTTTCGAAAGTTAACCTTACTATTATATGCGACATGGCAGGAAATATTATTATGCGTTCATTGAAACCATTATCGAATTTGCAAAAACAAATTATCCAAAAGTTGGAATTAGACTCTTCTATTTATACGCAACTTGAAATTTAGAGATACTTTATATCAAATGAGCGAATGGGGAGATAAAAATCTTCACGGGTAAATTTATCTCTTTTTCCATTAAGTTTCATCCAATGACTGCTTACCCATGGACTTGCCGGTTTGTAACTGTATGCTAAATCGTAGGCAGGCGCCAATTGCCAGTTGTGTTGACTATTAAGCATATATCCAAAATTTTTAGAATGATCGTCATGATTACGAGCAATAATATTAAACACCATTCGTTTAAATATTTGTATTGCATCATTCTGAGTTAATTTAAGTTCTCTTGCAAGTGAAAACAATTCTTCATATGAGTATGAACCAGCCTTTTTGTAATTAACATGTGCAATTCCGTTTAAGGTTTGTACATGGATTTTCTGATTGCCTTTCCGGTCAAACCTCTGAGTAATAAAATGACGTCTATTCCCTTCATTCAGTAACCGGCAGGGCATCATGTCTATCCCGCAGGCTTGAGCCATGAGGTGATAAACATACTCCATTGTGCCATACCCCAATGGATCTCCAAATGTTTCATTGTCTTTGTGAGTTGCACTGACACCATCAAATTTCATAACGAAATGAGTAAATCCTTCAGGTGCATTGGCTTGCCCTGACCTTACCTGGGTAAAGTCACTATTAAATGCAAGTACTGCTTTAGCCCTGGCACCGCCAGCAATCATACCCACAGAGAATAGAGCCATCATTGCCTCTTTATCTTCCAGTCCTTGCGACCCAATTGTTACCTGCAAATTTTTCTGTTTATTTAAAATTTCTTGGGCGATGGAAATCAAAGGCTGGATTTCAATTTGTTGTGATCTATTCAGGTTTTTTCGTTGGATTGCCGGAGAATAGGTTAATGCTCCCATACCACGCTTTCCCGTATATTGAAGACGCTGCAATGGGGTGATGTCTGATGGCGATTTACCTTGACTCGCTATCCAGGCATTCATCACGGCATTACCAAAATAATCAGGCAAAGAATCGGCTATCATTCCAGGCAATCCTTTGAAGGTTTCGTTGGTGTTTTCTGGAAATGAATAAATTTTTTTAGATAAAGGCATTTTTATAGGTGAAAGCTCAATACCGGATTTAATAAAACGAGACTCAAATTCAAATGCGCCAACACCTGTTTCAGTATTGAAACTGACGGCACCGACATCCTGCTCGTTATATTTTACTTTAACGACTTCGATTACCATAATGATTTTTCTTCTCGAATTTGGCTTTTTTTCTTTTGAGTTCTCGAAGCGCGTTGCCGCTTTTTCCCCCTTAGTTTAGCCAATTGTAAAGGGGAGACTTCCTGTATGGGTAAAAACATGTTGATTTGCTCTACCATTCCAAGGGCTATCAATATGGCAACCAGATTTTTTAGTTGGACATTCCCTTTTTCGGCATTAAGAATTGTCCTCCTATTTAATCCAGTTCTTGATGCCACTTCTGCCTGGGTTAAATCGGTGTTCAGTCTCGCTTGTTTTAGTCGCTCTCCTAATTGTTCAGCTATTGCCATTGGAGACATTTTTTCAAATACCATAACGTTACCCAATACCTTCGCCAAACTAAAATTTAGTTGGGGATGAAAAATGAACATTTTTTCCTTATGATATTCGATTATTACAAAGCATATTATAAGAAATTCGTGAGTCGTAACTTTGGGAGGCCATATATAGACGCACCCCTTCCATTAATGTTCCAACTTGAGACCATTTAACCACTTACCACGCGGTTCATTCAAGCTTTGGTAAAGCCGTTTTTGGATCTGGCACCCGCGTCTCCGGCAAAACACCTGGTTTGAACATTTTTTTCTTGAAACGGTATTTTTGAATTTCCCGTATTATCGCTCCTGGAGCGGAACTGAATAAATCAACGATCAATAAGTTGGCGATTACATATTTGACCGTTCGTTCAGAGGGGAGGCTTCTGGATTTTGTTCTCAAGAAGCCTTGAAATTCTCGCCATACAGAATTTTGATATTTTAATGAAATCAGTTGCAACAAACCAAGGGCAATTGAACCGATCATGACAAATCGTTCATATGCATCAAAGCAGCGTCTGACTTTTCTTTTTTGATCAATACCCATCGGAGGATTCAAATATTTATTCTTCCTGGGCTTTCTGGAATGGCGCGGCAACCCCTTTGTCCAAAATCGATACCGAAAGACACCCATGACATTCTTGAGCATATCAAACATGGTTTCGATACGGACCCTGGCGCAATAGAGTTCAAGGGCCATAACAGGATCTTGATGCAGGTCACTGCACATCAATATAATAGGCCCACGACTGGTAATTGCCAATACAAAACGGATCAGAGCAGCTGTCGGCTTCCAGAGTAAATCCAGGGAAGTGATTGAAATTTATTCAACTTTTCCATAAATTGTGCATTCGATTTTTGAAAATAGGTGTTGATGATCAAATAGCTCCAATAACCGTACTTTTTCACCATACTCTGGTGGTCGACCTGGGCCTTTTTTTTGAGGTGTCTGCGCTTCGAAATAGGCCACATAGTTCTTTTTAGCTCTTATAATCAGCGTAATCAATGGCGATTGATGCTGAACAGAGAGCACCGAACCGGCCAGTTTGAAGACATCTCCACAGGGGGAAAAAAGCATCCAGAGTAAGGATGCTTCGGACGTCATGCTTCATCGCAAAATTTAGCGCCATCTGAACAATCCTGGTTCCCAGAGTCTCTCTGCTTTCCTCAGAGCTATCACCATCGTCTACGTGGATAAGCCCCTGATGGATTTTAAGAGATAAGGGGGTACAAAAAGGAGAGGCCATAGATCCAATCAGTATTCCTATGGCCCCCCAGCAATGACCGCGGAAATAGGATGGCTTGCTTTGGGTTTCTGAATGTTGATGCAAGGTAGCCACACAAGGCATTTGACGCCCATCCTTAGGGACATAGGTATGGTCTCCTTGCAAAACCACACGACCATTTGATTTCACCGTTTCATTTTGGGAAAGGACAAACCTATTCCAGTATTCAGTAACCTTATCAAGAGACCATGTTGATGCCCGAAAGAAATGGATAAACGCATGGTAGCCAGTCGTGTTCAGGCCCCAAAATCGGCAAAACGATGTAACACCAATCATTTCTGAAGCTCCGATAAACCCAAGAACTACCATACAAAAGATGAGCCAGGTAATGTTTCTTGAAAAAGCATTGCGGAAAAACCGCAGAGTCTGGTAAATATACTTGAGCATTTTGGGTCCTTTTTTGTTTGAATTTGGTCGTTCAAAACACCTTAAAAGGTCTAAAATGCTCCCTCTATTTTAAATGTCACGTTTTTTTTGAAAAAACTTACGACTCTCGAGTAAGAAAGAACTGCTCATGAATGAAATTACCACGCTTTTAACTTGCATGCACCCCTTACTTGACGCAAACACTTACCGTCATTTTCTGATTATCAGTCAAGCCTTGCTGACGATGACAGGTCGGATTACCATGCTGAGCATCAGTCGTTGGACTGATAAAGGAGGAAGCTATCGTACTATACAGCGGTTTTTTTCAAAAGATATCCCTTGGGATTCACTCAACTGGGCGATAGGGAAAACATTTTTGAAAAAATCAAAAATTATTCTTATTGCTGGTGATGCCACAACTGTAACCAAGTCAGGTAAGAAAACTTTTGGTCTTGGCAGGTTTTTCTCTTCCATCTACTCTCGTGCAGTTCCTGGAATTGCCTTCCAAACCCTTTCATTGCTGGATGTCGAAAAACGAATTTCATGGCCAATGTTAATAGAACAGATGCTTCCAAAGCCAAAGCAGAAAAAGCGGGTAGTAACGAAAAGCAAAAAACAAAAGCGGGGCCGGGGAAGGCCCAAAGGTTCAAAAAACAAGAACAATCGCAATGTTGTACTCAATGCGGAAATGACGCAGGTACAGGCCATGCTGCAAAAACTTTTAAAGCTGATTGGGGATACACTTCAACCTATTTACTTTGTGTATGACGGTGCATTCGGAAACAATGCGGCTGTTCACATGACACGACAAGTTGGGTTGCACCTAATTTCCAAATTACGCAACAACTCTGCCTTGTATTTCAAGTGGAATGGAGTCTATTCCGGCAAGGGGAGGCGACCAGTTTATGGTGATAGAGTTAATTACAAAAACTTTCCCGCAGCCCATTTAAAATCAGAAGAGACCAAAAAACACATCTGCACCCGCATCTACCAAATGAATGTGATACACAAAAAATTTGCCGACGCTCTGAACGTAGTCATCATCGAGAAAAAAAACGTAAAAACGGATAAGATAGCCCGCGTTATCCTGTTTAGCACCGATCTTGAACTTGATTGGAAAAATATCATTGACTATTATCGTTTGAGATTCCAGATTGAATTTAACTTTCGTGATGCAAAACAACACTGGGGACTTGAGGATTTCATGGTCATAAAAGAACAATCAGTCCTCAATGCTGCCAACTTATCCCTATGGATGGTCAATGTTTCCCAGGCAATGCTGGTGACATCCGGCGAAGAAAGTATTCTTGACCTGAAAGCCCATTATCACGGGCTTCGTTATGCGCAGGAAGTATTTAAAATACTTCCTGAAAACACAAAACCGATTAATATTGTACAGCTATTTGAGAAGATTCCCGTGCTAGGACGGATTCATGGTGAGAAAAAGGCTGCTTAGTGGCGAAGGTATTGTTACCTGTAGCGAATATTAAGTAAATTTATCAAATTAAAGTACTAATTTAGTAACACTATGACTCGTAATCATTTGTAATTCAATATATTTCTATAAAATCCAAATATTGTAATATTAATCCTTATTTTAAACATTAAAGGCTAAAAAATTGTACTTTAGCAGTGTGTGTTACACGATATAACAATTAAAGGGTTTGACTGTTTTTATAAAATTTAAATTCTCCTCAAAGGGGTCAGGGTTGGGCGCTGATTGAAGGTCAAATCTGCGCGCTGTTTAACGCTGCAAAGAACCGGTGCAAATGAAGCGAAGTGGAATTTGTATCCAAGTTGGTTTGCTTTGGTTCGGCTATTGTCGTTGTATTTTCCCTACCCCCCCCTTTTTTTTTAGATTTCGCGCGCTTTTTCAAACGTGGGGAATTTCAGTCAAGTATTGTGTATAAAGAGGTGTGGCTTGTTCCGCATTAACTTGTGCTAGTTCCAGCATCGTTTCTAAGCCTTCCAATTTTGCATCGCAACTACGGGCACTAGTGACCTTGGAAGTCAGGTCATGAGATTTCAACATACCGTTGATGACAACTGCTGCAACAGACAGAATTGTTGCGGCCAAACAAAGAGCTTGCCAAATCGGGATACCGAAAGACATTATGCCCGTGACCGAATTGACGAACCCCTCGCCGCCGATACCCGGACCCGCTGTCAGCGCTGCAGCTATGGCGCCAGAAATAATAGATGAGTTAATGAGTCGCAATTGGCGTGGTTCGCTCTTGGCGAGATAGTCCGCAATTTCTTTGCGTTTGGTTCTGATCTTAGTCAAAAGTATCTGTGTCGCTTTTGTCTTCTATCATCTTACAATCTCCTTTCAAGATGTTTGACAGAATCTTCCGAGCCTAACGTAGAAGCCAGGGGCAGCCAGGGCTGTCACCTGAACTGATATGTTGGGCCATTATTTTCCATGAAACTCTGGGGTGCGCTTGGCGATAAAGGCGGCAATCCCTTCGCGGCCATCGGTGCTACCCGCCATTCTCGCAATCGCGCGGGTTTCCTTTTCCATCTGGGATTCCAGGCTCTCGGTGGCCCCGGAAAGAATCAAACGCTTGGCCTCACCGAAGGACCGGGTAGGTCCTTTTGCCAACTGATGTGCAATTTCAAGGGCGATAGTCAGAACTTGATCATCGGCGACCACCTGATTAACAAGCCCCCAAGCCATGGCTTGCCTCGCCGACAATACCGGATTCAACAACGCCATTTCCTTGGCACGGCGTAGCCCCACCATGCGTGCCAGGAAATAACTCGAGCTGCCATCTGGCGTGAGGCCGGCCTTAGTGTACGCCATGGTGAATTTCGCAGACTCGGCGGCTATTGCGATATCGGTGGTCAACGCTAAGCTGAACCCGCCGCCGGCTGCAGTTCCGTTGACAGCGCCAACGACCGGAGCATCCATCCAGTTGAATCGGGATATCGCGGCGTGAAAAGCCTGGGTTATATCTTTGGTATAGCGGGAAACGTTTTCACCCTGGGCAGCAAAAGCTTTGAGGTCGCCGCCGGCGCAAAACATTTTTCCTTTACCCGTCAGTACCACCGCGCGAACCTCGGGATTTTCCTCACAACGGTTAGCGGCATCCAGGAGTTCCCGCGCCATCTCCGGGATAAGCGCATTACCGTCGTTGGGGCGATTGAGGCAGATTAGCCCAACGCCGTCTTCTATTTCAAAGGTGATCAAACTGTAGGGCATGGTTTTAATTCCTTATGACGTTTCGATTATTTAGTCGAGAAAGGCTCAATAGCACCGCAAATCAGTTGTGCCGCTTTTTGGCGTCAACTGATTTGCCTTGTGTGTGCCTGGCACGGCACATGTTTTTAAAAGTAAGTCAAATGTATAGAATTCCAATACATTTGGCAAGTTTTAGGCCCATGATCGGAATAAAACCTTCCAAAAGATGGTTTATAATTTTTATTCGTATTCAAGGCGTGACCATGAAATCATATTAGACAGTATGCTCATTGTCACAAAGAAGAAGACGGATGAAAAGGCAAACCATATGGGAGGATTTGTTTTGATTATGGGCCTTATTTGCTATATCCATTTTTTTGAGAAGAAGGTGCATCTATGGGATATGGGGAAAAAGAAATTGAGCCTTTTTTTCCCACCTTGCTACCTATGAAAAGGTAGCCGCCTTCTACCCAGAGACAGCTCTCAATGCCTTGGTATTTTTCTACCGTGATGTTCTGTTAAAATCTCTTGATAACTCAATCGCTTCTGTTCGTTCAAAATCTAAAAAACGGCCGCCGACTGTTTTGACGGAAAAGGAGGTGAAAAGTGTGCTTGATTACATGAGTGGCACAAACATGCTGATGGTGAGATTGATTTACGGGTCCGGCATCCGGCTCATGGAGTGTATCAGGCTGCGCATCCAGGATATGGATTTTGGACAAGGCCAGATTTATGTCAGAGACGGCAATACTGTACCACCTATATTCCTAAAATCAGTCGCGGATGAACTTCGACAGCTTTAAAAGCATGTAACCAATAGCACATATACAAGCAAATATGCTCAAAATTACCATACACCATTTTGCAGCAGTGGTGATACCGGCTAAACGGTTTAAAAGCGGCCAGGTTTTTGGGAAACTGAGCATGACAATTGATATGATCAAGTTTTCAAGAGCATCAAAGAATAGTGGAACCAAGGGAATCAGGTTGAGCCGTTGAAACCGGCTGTTACGAGGAATGCTGATCGTATTGGCATAGCTTATGACAAGACAAAAAAATCCGGCATAGACAAGGGGCCAGGCAATATCATGGGAGATCCGTGTTCTCACATAGGCATGGCGCCCATCATTTCCGTATGCTTTAGCAAATGTCAAAAGCTTTTCAGCATCATAATAAAAGAGCCTGTCAGGCGAGCCCAGTCCCGATGATATCACATCCATGATTTGGGCCATGTCAGGAACGATAAAAAAAACAAAGATCAGCAAAATAAGAAAAGAGACGAATAAAACCGGGGCCGTGGATATCCGGCACAGGTACTGGGAAATTTTTGTGAACATACGGTCTCCTTTTGGGCAAAGCAAATGACATGATGCGTATGTCCAGCCCAATGGGTTCTATCACGGGGCCGGTTTTTGAATGGTTTTGATCCAGCCGGATATCAGGTTAACATGGATACCAGGGCCAGTACCCATATCACACCGGCCAGCAAAAGGCAGATGAAAACAGCTGCACTGCCCATGTCCTTTGCCCGGCCGGCAAGCTCATGAAAGCCCGGGGAGGTCATATCTACAACAGCTTCAATAGCAGAGTTGAGCAGCTCCACTATCAAAACCTGAGCCGTGGCAAAAAAGAGCACCCCCTTCCATAACAGGGACAATGGCAGGAAAAAGAGTACCGCACAGAGTCCGGCCACAAACATAATTTCCTGCCGAAAGGCGGCCTCATGGGCCAACGCGTGGCCCAGCCCTTTGAGCGTATATAAAAAAGCGGCCCATATTCTTGCCAAACCGGTTTTTGGAGCAGGTTTTTTATTCATAATATCCTGCCTATCAATTATGAGGTTTACTGTAAAGTCCCGAGGGAAATTATATGCGAGAACCCTGTTGCATAAAACCCAAATCCACCGCCTAAAAAAAGAAAAACCCCGTTGAGCTTGATGCATCAAGCAGATAGAATGTTTGCGCCAACAAAAACCTATCACCAACGGGGTGAAACGAATATGACACAAGGCGTATTACCATTCAAGTACGAAGAAGAAAAATCAAAAGCGGGATGACTGCCTTGGCAGGTTTGCCTCTTTATCTGGACTTAGCTGAAGTGATTGGCCTGTCCAAATCCATTCAAAAGCACTTAAAATTAAGAAAAGGATCTCAAGGCTGGACAGACTCTCAGGTGGTGCTATCGATAGTATTGCTGAATTTGGCTGGGGGTGATTGTGTTGATGATTTAAAAATCCTGGAAGCTGATCAAGGTTTTTGTGCAATACTGGACAAAGCAGAGACACATGGGCTGAGACGTAAAGTAAGGAGGGCTTTGGAACGACGGTGGCGTAAAGAGAAAAAACGTTCCGTGCCGTCACCCTCTTCGATATTTAGGTATCTCTCCCAATTTCATGATGCCCAGCAGGAAAAAATTCGTGTGCATACAGATGTCAAAGCGTTTATTCCCAGACAGAACGACCATCTGAAGGGTCTTGGGAAAATTAATAAAGATATGTGCGCCGGTTTGAATATGGTAAAGCCTCAAAAGACAGCTACTCTGGATATGGATGCGACCTTGGCTGAGACCATGAAAAAGTCGGCTCTTTACTGCTATAAAGGCTTCAAATCCTATCAACCGCTGAATGTATGGTGGCATGAGCACGGTATCATTCTGCACATAGAGTTTCGTGACGGCAACGTACCAGCCGGATATGAACAACTGAGAATATTTAAAGAGGCTTTGAACTGCCTTCCTGAAAATGTAGAAAAGGTGAAACTCAGATCTGACACGGCTGGATATCAGCATGAACTATTAAAATACTGTGAAAAAGGTAAAAATGAACGCTTCGGCAGGATAGAATTTGCAATTGGGTGTAATGTGACATCTGCATTCAAAACGGCTGTCGCTCAAGTCCCGGACTCACAGTGGCAACCGATTTATATAAAGGAGAAAGGCATCAAAATAAAAACCGGGAGCGAGTGGGCGGAAGTCTGCTTTGTTCCCAATGAGTTGTGCCATAGTAAAGACGCCCCTGCATACCGGTATCTTGCCAAACGCCAACGCCTTGAGGAACAACCATCTTTGCCCGGCATGGAAAAGTCTGGGCAGCTTGAGCTTCCTTTCCCAACCATAGAAATACGGGAAAATAGATATAAAGTTTTTGGTGTCGTGACCAACATCAAATACACAGACATGAATGGAGAGGATATAATCCACTGGCTTCATGAACGATGCGGAAAGAGTGAAGAAATTCATGCGGTGATGAAAGAGGATCTGGCCGGAGGTAAGCTTCCCTCTGCTGATTTCGGTGTAAACGCTGCCTGGTGGTGGATAATGATAATTGCCCTGAACCTGAATGTGATGATGAAAAGATTAGCATTAGATCCATGTATGGAGACCAAACGGATGAAAGCTATCAGATTTTCCATCATCAATATTCCGGGCAGAGTAATCAACCATTCCCGCAGCCTGATTTTACGTTTATCTAAAGGTCACCCTGCATACGATATTTTTGTTGAGGCACGCAGAAAAATTGCATTGCTTAATGGGGCCTGGGTACCCTCAGGATAAATACATGGAAGAACTGTGCAGTAAACTCTAATTTCGCTTGTTCAAAATAAAATTTCAATAATTAGAAAACAAGAGATAATCAGATATAATCAATGAAAATATTTAAAAAATTGGACTATTAGCATCATAATCACCTCTAACCTGGCATAAATGACTATAATCACTCAAAATAAAACTAGATTTTTCTTTGTCAATATACTATATAATTCCAATGAGTTATTGGAATCAATATTATGGCGGATAACGTCAATAATAATGTCGAGACAAAACCGATTGGTTTTGCCCCGATTTTGCAGCATTATTTTCACAAATGTTGCATCGCTGATATTATTGACCAGAACGTCCCTCTTGATGCAAGACGTAACATGCTCACTCATGGGCAGGCAAGTATAGCAATGATCACCGCCATTCTTTTTCAGGTTATGTCTCTTTACAAGGTTTGCAAATTTGCCAGGGAATCAAATGTCCTGGATGTTATTTTCCCTGACATAAGTCCGGATGAATATTTTGACGATAGGCTGGGTGATACCTTAGACGCTATTCACAAATTCGGCATTGGTAATCTGGAACTGCTGATTACCCGACATATAATTGAAGCCTTTGAGATTCAGACAGAAATCTGTCATAACGATACGACCTGTGCGCAAGTTTACGGCGAGAATAATAAAAACAGATCCGAACAGAGCATCAAGATCTCATACGGATACAGCAAACAATACCGCAAAGACCTGAAACAATTGGTATGGTCCATGACAGCCAGTTCTGACAGTAGCTTTCCCTTATTCCAACAAACATATAGTGGCAACACCGCCGATGTGGAAACCTATGTGGAACAGTGGCACCATTTGATTGACCTGCTGGGAAAGAAAGATTTTTTATTTGCCGGCGATTCCAAGGTGGCTACACACGGGAATATGGCGCACATAGATGATCACGGAGGATATTTTTTAAGTCCTCTGCCCATGTACGCCTCCTATCAAGAAGCTCTTTTCAAAGCACTGGATAAGCACAATCACGAGACCCTGATTCCTTACAAAGATCAAATGAATCGGGGAGTTGAGGTGCCTCTGACTTTTGAACACGAGAACAAAAGTTATACCTTCAGAATGATCATCCTTTTCGATCAGGGCTTGTTTTACCGCCGTAAAAAATCTCTTCTGGAACGAATCACTAAAACCCAAGTCGCATTTGATGAACTCGCCCAAAAAATAAATGCATATAAATTAAAGACGAAGGACAGCATTGAGCAGGCTTGTCAGGCCATACTAAAAAAACATAAGACACAGGCCTTTTTTGATTTTGTTGTCCACAACGATCCAGTGGTCACGTATAAAAATGCACGGCCCGGTCGACCAGCCAAAAATGCAGAAAAAATTGCGGTCTATGAAGATCACTTCTCTATAGAACTCAATTATAATGAGTCCGCCTGTACCAAGGCGCAATATCAAATCGGCTATTATCCACTCGTAACCAACAAGCCGGCTTCTGATTTTTCAATAGAAGATGCGATGCTGGCTCATAAAAATCAGTACAAGGTGGAGCATCTTTATAAACGGTCAAAGTCAGGTTACAATCTCGAACCGATTTATCTGCAAACGCCTGATAGAATAGAAGCTTATCTTTTCCTTTTCAAAATAGCGCTTCAAATTTTGGTCCTTATGGAAAGAACGGCCAGAATAAAAATTGCCGAACGGGATAAAGGTTTGGATAATTTCATGCCCAATAAAAGGGATGTGCGTAACCCTAAAACAGAAAACATGTTGGCAATGTTTGAATTTGTCGTATGTGGCGTAATACTGCTTCATGATGGAAGCCGGCAATATTTTGTCTCCAAGCTGACCGAGACACAAAAAGATATTTTATCGATTCTGGATGTGCCGGAAAAATGCTACACTTACCAATATTTGTTTGATACTTCATAACCTGGTCAAAATTGGCCAAAGTGAAAAATCGGATAATTGCATCCAAAACTACTGAAACCCAAATTCAAACAAGCGAAACTTAAGGTAAAGAATTTTATTTTTTGTGTCAGCCATTGGATAGCTGCGCCTGAAACCACCCCCAATAAGGTGAATGTCATCCAAAAGGTTGTTTGCCAGCCGTAGTATGTTCCCGCCAAGCAAAAAAACTCCCCCGGATTACCTTTGGACGGGCCTACAAAAAAATAGGCGGTGGATTTGGGAAAATCTGTCGTCTTTTTTATCCATTGATTTTGTGATATTCTAACTTTTTGAAATTGCTTTATTTGTTTAAAAAGGATTGAAAATGAGAAAAGAAAATATTCTGGTGGGGATACTGGTGGTGCTGGTGTTGGGTGGACTATATATATACAGCCGGCCTGGGGCGGATTCGGGTGCCCAGGTAACCCAGGTAAACATTGAACCGCCTGCTGTTGAAGATCAAGCCCCGCAAAATTTATCAATGGCAGCGTCCAAAAATATTTCCTGGAATGATTACACCCCGGGCATGGCCCTGGCCGAGAAACAGGGTAAAAGCATTTTTCTTTATTTCCATGCGTCCTGGTGCGGATACTGCGTTAAATTAAAAAAGGAAACCTTCACGGATGACCGGATAAAAGCCTACCTGAACGACCATTTTGTCAGTATTGGCGTGGATACGGATAAACGAAAAAAACTGGCCCAGCAATGGGGGGTTCGGGGGCTTCCAACCCTCTGGTTCCTGGACGCGGACGGAACAAAAATCAATAATCTGCCCGGATTTGTTGATGCGGATCAGTTGCTCTCAATTTTGCAGTATATTCACACCCAAAGTTACAAAACCATGAATTTTCAGGAATATGTCCAACAAAAAAAGTCTTGATCCAATCTTCATAATGAATTCCTGCTTGAATATTTAATGCGATTTATGATAGCGCAAAGGTCGTTTTATTTGTTTTTATTTTAGGAGAATTAAAGATGATACGGATCGGCATTATTGGCGGGTCAGGACTGGATGACCCTGATATTTTAGAAAATTGTGAAAAAATTGAGGTAGACACCCCCTATGGTCCGCCTTCATCAGATATCATGGCCGGTCTGATCAACGACACCCAGGTATTGATTCTGGCAAGACAC
Organism: uncultured Desulfobacter sp.; assembly: GCF_963675255.1. Taxonomy (GTDB): domain Bacteria; phylum Desulfobacterota; class Desulfobacteria; order Desulfobacterales; family Desulfobacteraceae; genus Desulfobacter. Next base: position 4,483,921 of record NZ_OY775937.1, on the reverse strand, counting down.
GGCCGCAAGCACCAGTACAGCCCCACCCAGGTGAACAACCGGGCAAATATATATGCCCTGAAACAGGCCGGCGCCACTCATATTCTTGCCACAACCGCCTGTGGCAGCCTGAGGGAGGAAATTGACCGGGGTCATTTTGTGATTCTGGATCAGTTCATTGATTTTACCCGGTTTCGTAAAAATACTTTTACCGACTCTTTTGAACAAGGCGTGGTTCATACGGCCATGGCCCATCCCTTTGATGCGTCCCTGCGCAATGTGCTGTACAGATCTGCTATAGATCTGGGACTGAACGCCCATGACAAAGGATGCGTGGTTACCATTGAAGGCCCCCGGTTTTCAACCGTGGCGGAATCCAATATGTTCAGGCTGTGGGGCGCGGATGTCATCAATATGTCCACGGCACCCGAGGCCATGCTTGCCAATGAGGCGGGCATCCCTTATGCCGCCGTGGCCATGGCCACCGATTATGATTGCTGGAAGCAGGATGAAGCCCCGGTCACTTGGGATGAAATTTTATCGGTGTTCAACAAAAATGCCGATAATGTCAAACAATTGTTCATTAAGGCTGTTTCACAAATAACTGCCATGGGTTGACCCGGTCTATTTATTGGGATTTGTATATAAATCCTTATATGTACATATAGGAGAAATAACAGAAAATGGATTTAAAGCAGAACATCAGAAGCATTCCGAACTGGCCCATAGAAGGTGTTGTTTTCAGGGACGTGACCACATTGATGCAGGACCCCGTAGCATTTAGATATTCTTGTGATATCCTTTACGATCGCTATAAGGACAAGAATCTTGACAAGATGATCGGCATTGATGCCAGAGGCTTTGTGTTTGGTGCTGTGGTGGCCTATCGCCTTGGTGTCGGTTTTGTCCCGGTGCGTAAAAAAGGAAAGCTGCCCCACAAGACCATTGCACAGAGCTACAGCCTTGAATATGGCGAAGACACCCTTGAGATGCATGAGGATGCTGTTACCCCTGGCGAAAAAGTGGTCATTGTGGACGACCTCATTGCAACCGGCGGCACTGTGGGTGCCACGGTCAAACTGGTAAAGCAGCTGGGAGCTGAATTGCTGGAATGTGCCTTTGTTGTAGAATTGCCTGATCTCAAGGGCCGGGATCAGATTCCCGACTGTCCTGTGTTTAGTATCACTGAGTTTGGGGGAGTATAATTAAAATATAAGGGATCAGGGAGGGAGAAAATTTATGAAACTTAATTTTATTTATTCAAGCTTACAGGCGACCGCTTCCATGCTCCTTGTGTTTTTTTTGATTCCGGCAGGATGCGCGTTTAAAACGGCCGGACATATGAAGCACAGTCCGGTACTTATGGAACAGTACCGGGAAAAGATGCTTCCTACACAATTGTCCTATTTTTACTGCGGCCGGGAAAATCTGCCCTATGCTGTGGTGGGTATTGACCCGGCCTATACGTTTGAAACAAAATCCTGGTTTCCCATTAAACCCGGGCCGGAGCTTTATCGTAAGATCGACAATTTAAGTAATCTGGAGTCCGGCCAGGACAGAATGTATGCCAGGGCCATTATTGGTCCGGCAGGCAACACCATAGGAATGTGGTTCTCCTTTTATAATTCCACAGGTGTCATTGTGGATGATACAAATCACAGTATCCAGGTGTTCAACCCTTATAAGCCTGAATCCAGGCTCCATTCTTTTTAAGTATCAAAGGCTTGGGAACAGTGCCATGCTCAATTTGATCAAAAGCAACCGCATGGAAAATCTGGCCCAGGCCCTTTGTTCTGTAATCGACGAGAACCCCGGCAATCCCATTTCACCCGAATTCATCGGCATCCAGTCCCGGGGGATGAAACAATGGCTCTCCCAGGTGATCGCCCGTCACTTCGGGATATGCGCCAATGTACGCTTTATGTTTCCCCGGCAGATGCTTGAATATATCCGGGAGCACAGCTGCGAAAGCCAGGGAATAGGCTTTACGGAATTGGGTTTGCTGAACCGGGACATGATGGCTTGGGCTGTTCTGGACGCATTGATGACCAGGGGAGCGGAAACGGACCGGTCAGACAAGAGCCTTTGGGGACCTGAAACATACCTCCAACATGACGACACCGGCACCAAGGCCATGGCGTTAAGCCGCAGGATCGCAATCGTTCTGGATGATTACCAGGTATACCGTCCGGACATGCTGGTGGCCTGGGGCAGGGGAGAAAACCAAGAATTTGAAGATCCTCATGCCTTGTGGCAGGCTGCTTTGTGGCAGGGCTTGATCAAAAAAGGCATGTCCCTGCCCGACCAGATGCAGGCCTGTGTTGCCGCACTTGAAGGCGGTGCCGTTAATGCAATGGCTTTACCCCGGCGCATATCCCTTTTTGGAATTTCTGCCATACCCCCTTTTTTTTTAGACCTTTTTAATCGATTGGGCCGGAAAATGGATGTTTTTCTGTTTCTGCTCACGCCGACCTATCAGTTCTTTTTTGATCTGCCTTCGCCCCAGCAACAGGAAAAGGCCGCATTGAAAAATAAGGCCCTTTTAGAGTTGCCCGAAGAGGGCAATCCCCTGCTTGGTGCCCTGGGCCAGAGCAGCCGGGAGACCCAGGGGCTTTTGGAAAATTTTGACTATGACGAGCCCATGGGTGACCTGTTTGCTGACCCGGTTGAACCGGGCGTTACCGATATGCTCAGGGTGATCCAGTCCGACATCCTGAACCTTGTCTGGCGGGGAAAGAGCAGGGCGGATGCCCCCATGGCCGTTTCACCCGGCGATAATTCCCTGGCCGTCCATGCCTGCCATTCCCCCATGCGCGAAGCCCAGGTGCTAAAGGATCTTATCCTGGATGCCTTTAATAATGATCCCGGACTTTGCCCCCATGATGTGGTGGTGATGATGCCCGACATTGAGGCCTATGCCCCTTTTCTGGAGGCCGTATTTTCCCAGTCGCCGGGGCTGCCCTTTACCGTGTCGGACCGCCGCCGCCGTTCTGAATCCTTAACTCTTTCGGCCTTTTTAAATATCCTTGACATGAAAGAGACACGTCTTGAAAAATCAAAAATCATGGGACTTTTATCCTGTCCTGTCATTGCGGATAAATTCGGCCTGACCATGGGAGACCAGGAACTTGTTTCCGCCCTGTTTGACGCTGCCGGGATTTTGTGGGGCAAGGATGGTGCCCATCGCCAAAAGATTCTGGGCCAACCCTATGAACACAACTCCTGGGCCTTTGGCCTGAATCGGCTCATGGCAGGGTTTGCCCTGCCCGAAGCAAGTACCGTGTTTGTCAATGATGTGCTTCCCTGTGACGGGATTGAAGGACTTGAAGGGGATATTTTAGGAAAATGTACCCATTTTATTCATTCGTTGTTCAAGGCCCTGGAACTGATGGATTCCCCCGGCACGGTCCGGGAATGGGCCACCCGCTTCCGGACCATTATTGCGGACATGCTGGCAAAGGATCTTGGTAATGACGGGGATATGGCGGTGCTGCTCAATGCCCTGGATGATATGGAAAAAGATGCTGACCAGGCCGGATTTGAAAGACAAATCTCTTTTCCCGCCGTTCGCCTGGCCCTGACTGCCAAGCTTGATGTGAATATTTCCCAGGGCAGTTTCCTCGCCGGGGGGATTACGTTCTGTAATCTTATGCCCATGCGCAGCATCCCGTTCAAGCTTGTCTGCCTGATGGGAATGGATGCCCAAAGTTTTCCCAGGACAGGCAGTTCCCCCGGCTTTGACCTGATCCGCCAAAATCCCAGGCTCGGGGACAAGCAGGAACGCCTGGAGGATTGTGAGCTGTTTCTGGAGGCTTTGCTGTGCGCACGTCTTCGGCTCATCATTACCTATACCGGTATGCACATCAGTGACAATTCTCCTGTTCCCATTGCCTCCCCTGTGGCGGAGCTGGTTGATACCGTTGAGAATAGCTTTGTCTTTCCCCAGGGGTTCCAATGGCAGTTTGCCCATCCCTTGCATCCGTTCAGTCCGGTCTATTTTTCAAAAACCAGCGCGCCCGGATATTTTTCCTATTCAAATGCCCGGTGCCGGATCTGCAACAGCCGGCACACCCGCAACAATGGACATGGAAATAGCGCCGGGGTACCTGATTTTTGCTTCCGGGACCCCGAGGGTGACAACGCCTTTCAACAAAAGGCGTCAGAAGAGACACCAATGATTGCCCTTGCCGATCTCGTTGCGTTTTTCAGGCATCCTGTTCGTTATTATGTCACCGGTACCCTGGGCGTGATCTATCCGGAGCCGGGGCAGGAGACCGATGAACGCGAACCTTTCAGGCTGTCCGGACTGTCCTTTTATCAACTGGGTTCCCTGGCGGTTGAAAATCGTAAAAAACTTGATCTTTACCCCATCGTAAAGGCCCAAGGCTGTCTGCCCTTTGGAAAAAAAGGAGAACAGGAATGGGCCAGAATCAATGATCTGGCAGAACCTGTAAAGCATCTGGCCCAAAATGAACTCCCTGACGAGGACCCACGCACACTTGATTTGTGTTTACAAATAGATTCCTGCTGCATCACAGGCCGGGTGACCGATGTGTATGACCAGGGCCGGGCCGTGGCAGGTTTTGGCAGACTGAATCCATCCCGGCTGCTGACCCAGTGGATCATGCACCTGGCGTATTCGTGTGTTGAAGACCATCCCGGAACCACCGTGATGGTGGGGCAGGACCCCAAGGGCCGCAATCCTGCGGTGAAATTTGAATTTTCCGCTATTGAAGAAAAGACCCGGGCCCAGGCGTTGCTCCTGGATCTGGCCGGAGATTACCTGGCCGGAAAGGCAAGGGTTTTTCCCTTTTTTGCCGATCTTTGTTTCCAGCTGGTTTTGGATCTATCTTCACGGGACTATGATCTGTCAGCACCATCCCTGGCAAAGGCCTTAAATAAATGTGCCGGTTTGTGGCGCAACAATTTTAGTTCAACCGGGGAAAGTTTTAATCGCTACACAACCCTTGTTTTTGGTCAGGACAACCCCTTTGCAAATCCGTTGGCCCTTGAACATTCCGGGGTGCTGGATTCAGGCCTTGCCGTGTACAGGCCCATGCTGGAGCATTTAACATCATGAACAAACCAGCCTCACCGTTGCCCCTTGACCCCTTTGCCCTGGATCTTGAAAAAATCAGTTTGATCGAAGCCAGTGCAGGAACCGGAAAAACATATACCATCACCACCCTGTTTGTCCGGCTGGTGGCCATGGGGTATAAGGTTGAATCCATCCTGGTGGTGACATTTACCGAGGCGGCGGCCGCAGAGTTGAAGTTAAGAATCCGCAAACGCCTGGTTCACTGTCTGATGGTTTTTTCCGGTCAGGAAAGTGACGAATACGCAGCGGACGATCTTACCGATTTTCTGCAAAAACAAAGTGATGCGGATCAAATCCGTCGATTGCTTCGTCTTGCGGTGACTTGTTTTGACCAGGCCGCCATTATGACCATTCACTCTTTTTGTTTTTCCGTACTCAGGGAAAATGCCTTTGAAAGTAATGCCCATTTTGACATCGAACTGATGACAGATAACCGGAGCTTTGTTGACCAGGTGGTCCGGGATTTTTTTTCAGGTCGCATCAATCATCTGGATCCATTGTTTTTATCTTTTCTGGACCGGAACAATATTACCCCGGATACCTTTGCCAAAGGCCTTGTCCAGGCCGCGTCCCGGCCGGAAATCAGGGTGGTGCCGGAACCGTCTGAGTTTCAAGAAATTTGGGATGATTACAAAGAGACCGTCACGTCTGCAGCAGAAATTTTGAACCGGGAACTGGAAGCCATCCGAAGCATGATCCAGAACCATGCAGGCATAGATAAACGAAGTTATAATAAAAAAAATCTGTCCAACTGGCTGGGAGCCTGTCAAAAGAAATTTGAAAAAAGCCCCGACACGAATCTGCTGTTTGATATGAGCGAAAAGGGCGATGCCCTGTATAAATTTACCCGGACCCGGCTGGGAGAAAAGACAAAGGCCGGTCATACCCCGCCGACCCATGTTTTTTTTGACCTTTGCGAACACGTGCTTGACCTGTCCCGATCCATGGCGGCAAATTTTATTGCATTACAATATCTGTTTCTTGATGATTATGCCACCGCCCTGGCGACCATGAAGCAGGGGCAGGGCGCCTGTTTTTTTGATGACCTGATCAATGATCTTGCCACCGCTCTGGACGGGCCGGGCGGTCATGCGTTGAAAACGGCTGTGAGAAAAAGGTTCCATGCCTGCCTCATTGATGAGTTCCAGGACACGGACCCGGGCCAGTACAAAATTTTTTCCATCCTGTTCACGGATCCGGGCACGGCTTTTTTCATGATCGGCGATCCCAAGCAGGCCATCTACGGTTTCAGGGGCGGTGATATTTTTACCTATATGACGGCGTCCAATGCCTGTGACCAAAGCTTTACCCTGACAAAAAATTACCGTTCCGCACCGGCCATGGTGCAAGCAGTGAATACCATTTTTTCATCAAAGGAGAATCCTTTCGGATTCGAACTCATCCCTTTTTTGCCCGTGGGAACACCTGAAACAGCGGTTGACCGGCTGGTTTGCAACGGTATCCCTGTCCCGCCGGCAACCTTTCTGGTTGTGGACACAGAAGGGGTGCCCAGTAATAAAAATGGTGTAATCAATAAGTCCGATGCCCAGAATATCATATTAGACATCCTTGCAAAGGATATGCTTTCCATTTTAAAGAATCCCGATGTTTGTCTGCTGGATAAAGACGCTCCGGGCGATAATGATGGGGCAACTCCTGTGACGCCGGGGGATATGGCCGTGCTGGTGCGCACCAATGTACAGGCCGAGGCGGTGCAAAAGGCCCTTGTTAAACGCGGTATCCCCTGCTTTTTATCCAAAACCGGTTCGGTGTTTGATTCCATCCAGGCCCAGGAGCTTTATGACATCCTTTGCGCAGTGGATCGTCCCGGGGATATGGGCCTGATCAAGGCGGCTTTGGTCTCTTCGGTGTACCAGGCCGATGAGGCTTTTTTAAGGCGTATGAATACCGACGACACCCTTGCCGGTACCTGGCAGGACCGGTTTGCAGGCTACAGGCGGATCTGGGAGGAACGAGGCTTTGTTCCCATGATTACAGCCCTTTTATACCAGGAGGATGCCCAGCCTTGCCCTTGTACCCATATGGATGAACGGAGCCTGACCAATGTGTTTCATTTAAAGGAACTTTTGGCCCAGGCCGCCATGAACCTGGGTAAAGAGACGCCGTCTAAGATTGCCCTGTTGATTGAATGGTTTCGAAAACAGCTGTTTGAACAGACCCGGCAGGCAACCGCCGATGAACTGCGCCTGGAAAGTGATGCCCGGGCCGTGGCCATTGTCACCATTCATAAAAGCAAGGGGCTTGAATATCCCATTGTGTTTCTGCCTTTTTTGTGGCACGCCCGCACCGTCAAGGCTACTAATGCCCCTGTTTTATTCCACGACCCGGACGACAATCATGCCCTGGTGATGGATCTGGGCTCGGACGACAGGGAACGGGCCATAAAGCTGAACCGGAACGAAGTAGCTGCTGAAGATATGCGTTTGCTCTACGTGGCCCTGACCCGGGCGTCGTCAGGTGTAAGGATATATTGGGGTGATTTTGCGGGCATTGAAGGCTCGGCGTTGGGACGCCTTTTGCACCCCGGCGGTTCAGGCAAAGACCAATCCTTGTTTGCTGACCTTGAACGATTGTGTACAACGTCGGACCAAAGCATTGAAGCCATTATGCTGCAACCTGATACGTTGCCCGATGGCATCTTTGATGCGCAAACGGTTCAGGATAGTGATTTTACCCCAAAAACCATGACCCGGAAGGTTGCCCCTGCATGGCGGATATCAAGCTATTCCGCCCTTGCTGCAGGGCAAATCCATGATCCCGTGCAGGACGGGCAAAAGGAGAGGCAGGAACCCAATCCCGATATTTTTTTGACGGATGCTGCCCCTGACATGGATATTGTGCCTCTATCCACTTTTCCCAAAGGCCCGGGGGCAGGCGATTTTTTCCACAAAGTGTTTGAAGAAATCGATTTTTGCGATCCTGCCGCCATTGAACCGTCTGTTGTAAGCAACCTTGACCGGTTTGGATTTGCCATGCCAAAGGCTGTTCCGGATATCTGTGATGCTGTCACGGGGGTTTTATCCGCTCCCCTTGATACAGGGCAGGGCCGATGTTTTTCCCTGGATCAGATTACGCCGGCCCACCGGCTGGTGGAGATGGAGTTTAATATTACCCTGGACCGGTTTAACCCGTCAGCCCTTGGCAAGCTGTTTGAAACGGTTGAAAAAGATGAAAAAATTGCCGGTTACGGCGCCAGAATTTCTTCCATGCAGGTGTCGGGGTTTAAAGGGTTTTTAAAAGGATTTATAGATCTTGTGGTCTGCCATGAAAATCAATGGTATATCCTGGATTACAAGTCCAATTATCTGGGGCCTTGTTTCGGTGATTATAATCCTGCAGCGCTGACGGCGGCCATGATAAACCATGATTACATCCTGCAATATTATCTTTACCTTGCGGCCCTGGACAGGTATTTAAAGTTACGTTTGAAAGATTATAATTATGCAGACCATTTTGGTGGCGTCTTTTACCTGTTTATCCGGGGGATGGCCAGGGACAAGAACACCGGGATCTATTTTCACAGGCCCGGCAATGAAGTTATAAAACAATTGAGAACAATTTTATCTTAAAATATCAGGAGGAACGATGACTTTTTTATTGAATTTGCTCTGGTTTGTACTTGGCGGGGGATGGGCTGCAGGCCTTTTATGGATACTTACAGGCTGTATTCTGATGCTCACGGTTGTGGGTATTCCCTTTGGCTGGGCTGCGTTTAGAATCGCCGGTTTTGCCGCCTTTCCCTATGGCAAGACACTTGTGGATGCCAGGGCTGTAGGCGAAGAGGTGATAACCGGTACGACCCTGGCGAACATTTTGTGGATCATCTTTGCGGGTATATGGCTGGCCATCTCGCATATCTCAGCCGGGATAGCCCTTTGTCTGACCATTATCGGCATCCCCTTTGGATTCGCCCATTTCCGGCTGGCCGCCGTATGCTTTGCGCCCTTGGGGACACGTACGGTTTCGATTTGATATATGATGCCGGAGGGTTTCAGATAATGTTAATTATTTTATCATTTATTTTCAGATAGTTATGCAGAGTTGGCTATTCTTGTTTTTTGGATGTTATCCTGTTAGTTAAGTGGATATGGAAGATATGTAGAAATCACATAATTACTTGTTCGGCGTGAGTGTCCTGCTGGACATAACTGAAAAAAGGAGAAAGAAAAAATGATGAAAAAAATGGTAGCAACACTCGCAATGATGTTATGTACGTCTTTTATGGGTGGGGTAGCAAACGCTTCAACAGTATGGATAGATTGGACTGATAGAACCGTTGGTGCTACAGGATCAGCAACTGGCACAATAGGAACTATAACTATTAATTATTCAGGTGAGGTTCTAAGTACTACAAATATAAATGGAACAACCAATATTTGGAATCCAGACACAACTTACATAGGTGGCTTTATTGATACATCTCCTGATACGATTGGCGATGTTATAGGATTGAATGGATCAACCGTAGTTAGTACTCTCAGTTTTTCCGAACCTATCTTGAATCCTGTAATTGCAATATGGAGTCTTGGTCAACCTTCATCTGAAGCAAGTTTTTCTTTCAGTGAAACACCAATCTTCTAAGTAACACAACCGAACAATCAAGCCACAACTATCTCTAATCCAAGAGATTTAGCCTGATTTATTACACGCTTTTTCAAACGCTTCTGATGTGTCTTTTCCTGTTCAGAAAAAACCGAATCATCGAAAGCTTTCTTGTTCTTGATGAGGTGATAGATGATGCGGGCCAATTTGTGGGCGGTGGAGGTGATCGCTTTTGGTGCGCCGTGACGGGCACGCATTCTACGGAAATAATCACCGAGATATGATTTGCTTTTCCAAAGCGAGTTAGCAGAAAGCCGAAGCGCGTGAGCTAATCGATTGGACCCGGGACGGGTATGTGATGAAAGCACTTTTCCACCGCTGATTTTATTGTTGGGACATAAACCGAGCCAAGAGCAGAAATGGCCGACAGTTTTAAATTGGGATAAATCCGGGCCAACTTCGGTGAATACGACGTGGGCCGTCAATTCGCTGATACCATCTATCAGTGTTAAATCCGTCCCCAGAATACGATGCATGTGGGTTTTGACATCAAAATTAGGCGTATTGGCCTTTGGTTTCCGTCCGCCCTTTTTGCCAGGCGGCGGTTTTATATCATCAATATAAATACGGGATTCAAATTCTTTCAAATGGTTTTCAATTTCAACATCACAATCCATGATCAACTGGCGGTAATTACGATAGGATTGAACTGTCTGCTCAAGTGTAAAAAGATGCTCCCGTCGATAATCTCCCGTCAGCGATTTGACAATTGTCTGCTTTGTGGCCTTTATCCGTCGATCTTTCAATTCAGCTAATTTTTTAGGATTTCGCTCTCCGGCAAGAATTGCATCAATAATTGCCATTCCGGTAACGCCGGTAATATCGCTGATGACGTTGTGAATCTGTAGATTCATCTGGGTCAGAGATTTTTGAATATGCTGGATATGGGAAGAAGCGGATTTAACCAGATTATCTCTGTGCCTGAGTAAGGACCGGACGGCGCAAATATCCTGTGCAGGCCGGAATGAACCTCGCAACAAACCGACAGAATGAAGATATTGGAGCCATTGACAATCCTGAACATCAGTTTTGCGGCCAGGCACATTTTTAACGTGTCTAGCGTTAACCAGGATAACCTCAAATCCATATGCATCTAAAATTTGGAAAACAGGTATCCAGTATACGCCTGTGGATTCCATGGCAATCGAATCAATATCGCAACTTTTTAGCCACCTGGCTGCGTCATGCAAATCATCGGTAAATGTATCAAAACATTTTACCGGATCATCTGATCTATCACCAGGGACGGCGATGTAGATCTCTGTAGCACCAATGTCGATGCCAGCAGCGTTAGGATGGATTGCATTCAGGTTCTCAATTCCACTTTTGCTCTTTTTCCCGGTATTTTTTGCCATTTTCATCCTTTTCTATTCAGGGAAATGGTGGTGGCCGGATGGTGATACAATGTATTCTTCTAAACGGGATAGACCAGTATTCCCTTAAGGATATACTACTTCACCAATGCTCGGTTCACGTCATCCGGGGCCACGCTTTCGAACGGGTTCCTGCTGCGATAACAGAAGACACCATTGACTATCCGGCCTACTTCGCACCACCGAGTATAAAATCATCATAAGCATGATGCTCCGTAGTGCGAATGTTATTTGTAGGTTTGGTCCCGGTTGGGGCCGGGGGGAGCGCTTTCAAGTTGGTGGGCCAAATAGTATCTATGGGGGATCCTCTATAATTATTGATGGAAATACTGTAAGCGGTAATGAAGGAAATGGCGTAATACTCTTTGAAGGTGAGTTTAATAATATCTCTTGGACGAGTACAAACGAAAATTGGTATGGTTTTACAGTAGGTTCAACGTCAGTTCCGATTCCAGGTGCAGTTTGGTTGTTTGGTTCTGGTCTTGCTGGTTTGGCAGGCATAAGATTTAGAAGGAAAAAGAGATAGCAACCAAAAGGCAAATCAATCTCATATTTTTTCCATATTAATCGGTAGAGATTGCCGAACAAGACGCTGGAAGGGACCGGGCGGTCTGCGTCGCTTTTAAACGTATATGGTTTATATGAAAGAACTGAACTAACCAGTTGGTTTCTTTCATGATTTGTTGTGGCCTAACCTCGGTGGAAGACCAGGTCGGCCATGGCCGTTATTGAAAACAGTCATTATCCCAGCGACCTTCTGTTGACGCCGCCCGGCCTCTCAGCACCGCGATGGTGAGGCTAAAAGAAACATTCTGAGTAACATCGAAATAAAAGAGTTCAAAATCGGAGACGCTATCAATAACATTTTTGCAAAGAAATGGACTCCTGAAACAGTTATTTCGGAAGTTCCTATTATAAAAAAGCAGCTTTCAATCACAAAATACCTATTATTCGGTCATAGTGTTGGAGGTGCTATGTCGATCAATATAGCTGCCCGCGATACTGATTGCATGGCCGCGGTTACGGTATCTTCCCAAGCATTTGTCGAGGATCGTACGATTAAGGGTATTAAAGACGCCCGCATAATGTTTGATCGTCCCGGACAAATAGAGCGATTGAAAAATGGCATGGCGGTAAAGCGTCTTGTGCCTAAGGGCAGGAATTTTTTCATTGGTCCTGCCATCCAGTACAATTACAAAAATATGTTTTTTAACGCAAAGGTACAGTTTGACACCAACGTTGAAAATAGACCTAAAGGCAAAAAATTTTGGTTTAAATTCATGTATGCTTTCTAAAAGCCTCTTATTTAAAGGTAAGCCCTGATATGGAAAAATTACGCCAGTCCCTTCGCTCCAACGTCAAACTTATGAAGTCCGAGATTACCCGCTATTCGTTGTTCGGCACCCTCATAGCCTTTGGCGCTGTTATCCTGGCCACTGCCATCAATGCCTATCTCCAGTCAGGGCAAATTACCATTGGAACTCTGATCAAGGCACAGCAGATCAACGTCACCCTCTGGTTCATGGATGCCATGCCTTTTATATTTGCCTTCTGGGGTCAGTACACCAGCACGATCATGGCCTATGAGGCCGGCTCCATGGTCATGGAACAGACCGCGGACCTGCGGGATCTCACCGTTGAACTTGAACACAAAGCGGTACACGAAGCCACCCACGATTCCCTCACCGGTCTGCCCAACCGGGTGCTGCTTTACGACAGGCTGAACCATGCCATCCAGACGGCATCCAGGCGGGAAACCGGCCTGGTGATGATGATCCTGGATCTTGACGAATTCAAGCAGATTAATGAAACCCTGGGCCATTACAGCGGAGATCAACTCCTACACCAGGTGGTTTCCCGGCTCCAGGTCATCGTAAGAAAATCCGATACCCTTGCCAGGGTTGGTGGTGATGAATTCGCCATTCTTCTGGATATGAACACCGACAAAGAAATGGTGCTCAATATTGTCAAAAAACTGCAGAAAATATTTATAGAACCCTTTTCCATAGAAGGGCTTGACCTGGAGGTAATGTCCAGTATCGGCATCGCATATTTCCCGGATCACGGCAGAGAAGCCGATACCATCATGCAACGGGCAAACCTGGCCTTGGTCAGTGCCAAGCAGAATACCAAAAAATTTGCCGTATACAATGAAAATATGGACAAGGGCAGCCCACGACGCATCACCATGATGGGGGAACTGCGACGCGCCATAGACACCAGTGAGCTGGTGGTCTATTACCAGCCAAAAGTCAATCTGGCCGAGGCCCGGGTCTGCAGCGTAGAAGCCCTGGTCCGCTGGCAGCACCCCAAGCACGGATTCCTGTCACCGGACGAATTCATCCCCATGGCCGAGCGGACTGGGTTGATCCGTCCCTTGACCATCTGGGTATTAAATACGGCCCTTAAACAAGGGGAACAATGGCATAAAAAAGGACTTAAAATGGGTGTAGCCGTCAACTTGAGTCCTGCCACTCTTCTGGATACGGAACTGCCGAATGTTCTAGTAGGTATGCTATCCCTCTATGAAATCCCGGCCAGGTACATTACCTTTGAGGTCACTGAGGGTTCCATGATCAAAGACCCAGACCTGGCCCTGCAGATTCTCAGCCGGCTGGCGGAAATGGGCATCAAGATTTCCATTGACGATTTCGGGACTGGATATTCGTCCCTGGCCTATTTGAAGAAACTGCCGGCAAAGGAATTAAAAATAGATAAATCATTTGTTATCGACATGCTGGAAAGTGAGAGTGATGCCGTTATTGTCAAGTCCATCATTGATCTGGGCCATAACCTGAGCATGAAGGTGGTGGCTGAAGGGGTTGAAAATAAAGAGATCGCCGTGAAACTCAAAGCACTGGGATGCGATATCCTCCAAGGGTTTTACTTTTCCAAACCCATGGACCATGAGACCCTGATCCGATGGCTGGACAAAAAACGGAAGCCCAAATGATTATTTTACCGGTAACCGGCTATAATTTTTTTGATTCAGGGGACGCAATGTAAAGAGGAGGCAACTATGACCATTGATTGGGCATATATGAGAAACGGCTGAGTATCGTGCAAAAAAGCTCAACAGGTATTTGAGCAAAAAAAAATAAGCATTGCCGATAAAACAGATGCAAGAAAGGAAAAAATAAATTCAGACCAGGCATGGATCATCCTGGTATCTGCCAGGCGGATTCATATTGCTAAAGGTAAAAAAAATATTTCCTTTGAACCGACACCGGATAATAAAGAAGAAATTCTGAAAGCGGCCATGGGAAGAAGCGGGAATTTAAGGGCGCCCACCCTGAAAATAAAAAAAGACATCTACATTGGATTTAACGAGACTCTGTACGATAGCATTTAAAATCGTACAAAAGAGCGGTAAAATAGGGGCAGGCTATGTTTTTTTAGCTTTAAAACGTGGTTTGTCCCTTATTTTTTCAAAAAGTCCCTAAATATCCCAAACACTTATTTTCCTCGCAATTTGATCACATTTTCAACTCAATTGTTTATTAGATAATTGTTAAATTATTGTTAGTTTATTGTTTTAACTCGATCATCAAGTTTTTAGGGAATTTGTTCAAATTCAAGGCGGAAACAATTTTTAGCCGGAGGAATATACAATATATTTTGAGGATTAAAAATTTTTTTCAACGCCGAAGTTGGGCAAATTAACAAAAACTTGATCATCGCGTTTAAGCGTTTACCCATTGCTCCCTCATTAAACCTTGATCAGGACAGTGAATTAATGACCATTTTTGTGAACATTGCAAAAAAAGTTATCTATTCAGGAGACACAGCATGATTGATGCATTAACCCTTCAAAACAGCTCTGCAAATACGTCATTCATCACGGCGATTTATACGCTTCTGATTTCGTTTCTTCTCTCCACCCTCATTGCCCTGGTCTATGAAAAGACTTTTCGGGGTCTTTCCTACTCAAGGAATTTTGTACAGGCTTTGATTCTCAGCGCCATTGTGGCTGCAACGGTGATGCAGGCCATTGGCGACAGCCTTGCAAGCGGTCTTGGTATGATGGGAGCACTGGCCATCATCCGGTTTCGTACCAGTTTCAAAGATCCAAGGGATATCATTTTTATGTTTGCGTCACTGGCTTCCGGCATTGCCGCCGGAGTAGGGGGGTACGATATAGCTGTTGTAGGAACGGTTGGATTTTGCGTGGCCGCCTTTATCCTTTACCACTCTCCTTTTGGGCAGACTGGATACTATGACGGCATGTTGCGATTTAATATGGAAAATGATCCGGAAAGCAAGGAGAAGCTCAATAACATCCTGCAAAACAACTGCAAGATCTTTGCACTGATCACCCTGCGTGATATTGCCCAGGGCAATCGCCTCGACTATGCCTACCACATTAAAATGAAATATAAAAAAGGCAAAGAGGAACTTCTGGAGGAACTCAATGGCATCGGGCACATCAAAGGCGTCAGCCTCCTGCTGCAGGAAACTACGGTGGAATTGTAACTCGATTATCAAGTTTTTAAGGAGGCCGTATATTGGGCAAAAAACTACTCTATCTTACATGGATTTTAGCGTTTCTTGTGGTGTTCAAGACGTCACTACTCATCGAAAAAGAAGAAACCACAGAATTTCAAGGCATCGCGGAAACACGAGAAGTGATTGTCAATTCAGAGAATTCCGTTGAAATTCGGAGGATTCATGTCCTGCCCGGTCAGGAGATTCAGAAAGGACGTGTCCTGATGGAACTGAAGCGACCGGCCTTGACAATGAAACTCAATGAAATCACACATCAGCTCAAAGAGTTGAAAAGCCGTGGCACCTGTAACAGGGATGATATCAAATCTCAGATTCGGCAACTCAGGGCGGATAAAAAAGTCAATATCAGTGAACTCGACCATAAAATCGAGCAGATTACTTCCCGGTATGCCTTTAACAAAGAGATGGTGTCCGGCCTGAAGAGTATTTCCAACCTTTCCAGTGCAACGAAAAGCGCTAAAAAACCCGGTGCCATGGAGATTGAAATTGAGAATTTGAAACAGGAACGATACCTGACCAAAAAACGATTTCAAACACTGATTGATGATTTAACGACTAAACTGGCATCCACACAAACCCCGGAAACCATCCACCAGGAAAGCCTGAAAAAGGAATTGGAACTTCTTGAAAAAGAAAAAGCCTCTCTGCAGATCCTTGCCCCCATCGACGGGATTATCGGTTCCATTCACTGCAAGGCAGGGGAAAAGATATCTCCGTTCCAACCGATCCTGACACTGCATACCCGCGCGCCTTCCTATGTTCGGGGGTATATCCATGAAAATATTTATAACCAGGCATCAATCGGAGATATCGTACAAGTGACCGCCTTTACCGATGAAGGAAAACAGGTCAAAGGCGAAATCGTGGGCGTGGGATCCAGAATTATCGAATATCCCTTGAGATTGAAAAAACGGCCTGAAATGCAGTTGTGGGGGCGGGAGGTTGAAATTCATCTTCCGAATGCAAATCCATTTCTTTTGGGAGAAAAAGTGATGATTCAGACGGCAAGTCACGGCGAATTTGGCTATCTGGTCTGGCTTAAAAAGTGGTTTACCCTGGAAAGTTATGCATCAGAATCAAACAACTCTAATAAGCAAAGCACAGCACAGAGCTATAACATTTGGTAATAACATGAAATCAATTCAATTCGTGACGATTCCGGCTTTGCTTTTTATCCTCAATTCCGGCTTTCCCGGTATTGGTAGCGCTGACACTGTTAACACCTCCGGCGCGGTTGCTGCCACTTTTGCAGATCATATCATTGACGCAAAAGAACCTGCAGATAAGAGGGTTCAGATTTCCATCAAAGAATTTCTCTCCACCGCTTTGGCAGACCCTTCCCTCGCTGCCCAAAATGAACGCATCCGCTTCCTGGAAGAGACAGGCGGCATTTCATTTATTGAAGATCCTGAATTCAGACTCACGATTGATAAATTTGAAAGCAACCAGCAAAAGTACGTATTACGATTCAAACCAAGGGGGTGGGATGAGATAAAGGGCGAAAAAGAGGTGCTTGATGCACGGGTTCAATCCGGAGCGATTCAACTGGAATCCCTGCTTTATATGGCCTTGAAGAACCGGTATATGACTGTTGTCGAGTCTCTCTATTTTAAAGAAATGCGAACACTCTATGAAGCACTGAATCTTCTCTACGAAGATTGGGAACACGTCCTGAAACGCCATGTTGATACACCTGATTTTGATGCCGGAGAACTGGCAGATATGGAAAATCAGCGGTCGGCCCTTCAAATGGATATCATGGAGCTGAAAAACCAACAGGATGCCGTGGCAAAAAGGGTTTATGTACAAAGTGGTTATGGAGGGAATGTCCTTCTCGATACGGATCATATCCTATCCGTCGATCAGTTGGCCCACCGCATTCTGGCCATTCAAATAAATCCGGAGGATGAAAATATTTATCTCACCCAGGCAAAAATTCAAGTCGCAAAGGCAGAGGCCTTGTATTTGCAGGAAGTTGCAGAAAGAACTCGTCTCATCAGCTTTATTGAAACCGCATACAACGCAGCCGATGAAGATGATTTTGAGGATGCTTTTTCCATTGAATTCGGTATTTCCATACCCATTGGTTCCGGCAGTCAGGATACGCTCCGGCAGCGAAAACTGGAAAGCATGAAATCCAGAAGCCAACAACATGCCCTGGAACGTGAAATCCGGCAGACGATCCCCGTCATTCGGCAAAAACTGCATCACCAGATCGAACAATATACTGCATTTCAACAGAAAAAAACGAACAGCTTCAGCACAGCAGCCTTTGACCGTCTGCTTCAGACAAAAGGAACAGATCCGCTGACCTTGCTGAAATTCAAGAAAAGTATGTTAGGCACGGATATCCTTCAAGCGAAACTTTCGCGCAGGATATTCACAACCTACATCGAGTTTTTAGATATCACCGGTAAACTGGGTGAAAAGCCTTTGATGAATTACCTGTCGCCGGATGAAAAGGAGGGCCTTGTTCAATGAGAAAGTCCAGTCAACAGGAAATGCCGTCCCTTCTTGAACGCCATGAATTAAAGTACTTGATTCCTTTTTCCCTGGTGGACGACATCTCTGATTTTCTCTCCATTTACTGTTCAAAGGACAAATATTCCGAAAATTCGGCGGATGGACTCTACGATGTTTACAGTCTTTATTTTGATTCTCTCGACTATCTGTTTCTGAAAAAACGGCTGGAAGGTGCCGAAAATCGTTTCAATATGCGTATTCGGACATATAATATTGATTCCGGAATGCCATGCTTCTTTGAAATTAAACAGAAACGAAACCGCATTGTCCGAAAATACCGGGCAGTGGTTCATGATCCGCTGTGGCCGCAGGCCCTGGAAACTTCACTGCACGCATTGGCGGGGTTTCAGAGTGAAAAAGATGCGTTAAATGCTGATCTTTTTATCCGTCTGCTTTATTCCTATCAGGCAGCGCCAAAGGTGCTGACCCATTATCGGCGAAAAGCGTTTATCTCAGATGTAGATGATTATGCACGGGTAACCTTTGATATAAACTTAAGGTGTCAGTCCGAAGAGCAGTTCAATCTCATCCCGGATGAAGCCCAAATATATGCCTACGATAATGAAACGGTTTTTGATCCTGACTGTTGTGTCATCCTGGAACTAAAGTGCTATTCAAGCCAGGTACCTTTGTGGATGTTGGATCTCATCCGGTATTTTGATCTGAAGCAGGGGAGTTTTTCCAAATATGCCGCAAGCATCCATCAGGTTTTTGGCAACTTTCAGTATGACTTGGGAGACCGAATGCCTGGTTCGATCTCTACAAGTGTGGGATGTCTGCCCTGTTTTAATTTCTGAATTTAAACGCGCCTTTTCCCTCTATAGCCTATTATCAGCAAAAAAAGACCGAAGGCGAGAATGGTTAAAGAGGAAGATATGGGCACACTGCTCACAGTTATCTCAGCAGTGTTAAATTCATCAATGGTTATCCAAGTACTATACACATCCGCATCTGTAAATCCTTGTCCGATTGATTCGTCTATTAAAAATGACAGGTTTGTTTTTCCGGGTAATAACGCTGTGAATGTGAGGGTCGCCAGGGTGAACGAGTCTTCCTGGGAACTGAAATCTGATAAACTAGAAACTTCAGCCAGGTTGATGCTCAGGCCCAGGTCACCCCAACTCCAGTCCACCGAATAATAAGGAGCGCCAAGCCCAGTGCCAAAGGAATACGCCTGGAAATCCAATATTGTATTGTCAAAGCTGACATCAAAATCATAGGCTGAAAGATCATCGTCTTCCAGCCCGGAAATAATAATATCCACAGCCATGGTATCGCCCGATACAATGGAAGATGTCTGGGGTAAAAAGGAAAGGCTGGTTGCTGCCTGAACTGAAGATACCATGCTCAGGGTTATGGAAATAATATATATTAACATTATTTTTTTCATCGTTTTTTCCTTTGAATTGGCCCTCCCACGCGCCGGAACACCCGGGAGAGCACCAATATGTATATCGCTAATCACAATTGCAGTTCGTACAGGTACACATGCTGATCAGCGTTCTGGCATCCCGGATGGTAATAATGCCATCATTGTCGAGATCACATTCTTCGCAATTGTCTGATGACTGCCTGAAAAATTGTTTTAAAATATTGAGGTCTGACAGATCGACAATGCCGTCATCGTTAAGGTCACCGGAAATCAGCGTGTTTTCTGCCAGAAAGGTCGGCGTCATCTGGGTAAACTCACCAGTGCCATTGGGAAAACGGGCCATACTCAGATCCGGCGATTGTTCCTCAAAATCAACCTGATCCATGAGGGTCAGGTCAGGTGATGACAATAGAATGGTTTCGCCGGATGCGGAAAGCTTGAAATCTGCATGCAATCCATCCTGTTTCTCATCCTTGTCCGCCCAGACAATCAGGTATCCGTTGGCAGGGATGGAGACGTCAGGGAAAACCCACAGATTTGGCTCGGCAGCGTCATCGCTGAGATACCAGCCTTCCAGGGAAATATCAGTATCCGTATTGTTGTACAGTTCAATCCAGTCGTCATACTCATCATTTTGATCCGTGACACTGGATTGGTTATCAGCCATGAATTCGTTGATCACTATACTTCCCGGCGTATCAGTCACATATGCCGTATAAAATTCATATTCCGCACGCATCGGAGAAAATGCAGCGGCACTGCTGTTTTCCGCATAGATATAATAGTCAAGGTCCCCCGACCCGATAGATATTGAAACGCCGTATAAACCATCGTTTTCAGCCCCGTCCTGATGGTTGCCGTCATCAAACATGGGCACTTTTACAAAACCGCCGCTCTGGCGGTATCCCAGCTGGACCAGCTCAGCATCATCTACCTGGGCTGTAAACCGAACGGTGGAATTTGACGCCGCATCCGTCGGCGGGGTAATCTCCGAGATAATCGGTGCAGAAGCTTGGAATTCGTACAGTGACTGAATATAAGGGACTCTTGATGACATTAGCTGGGCAATCCCTATGATTTCATTGGCTCTGAAACCGGATGAATTTTCAACATTGTTCAAAAAATCGTCATATGTATAAAGTTTGTTTTCATCATCCTGTACATAAGTACCGATGATGTCCTGAATTTCAAATGCCCGGTTTATGTACCAGTCATCCTCAAAGTTTTCCTCAATGATGGTTTTCATATGTGCGACGTACATTTTTCTATAGGTGTCGTTGGTCAGGATTTGATTCAAAATAGGATAAGACGGATCATCTTCATTCAGAAAGGGGTCCAGTTGCTGCATGTTGCTGATATTTAAAGGCGGTCCGTTGATCAGCATACTGAACGCCCCGAAATTTTCATTCAAATCCCATATAATCGGATTAAACCGGCCTGCCTCATCCTGGTACAGATAAAAGTTATGGGCGACGTTGACCGGTGAATCCAGATTAACGGTCAGAATATCAAACGCCAGCATCCACAAAAGGCGATCCACATCCAGAACATCCTCAACCTGGGATGTGGAATTGTTAAAAACATCAAAGAAATTGATCAGCTTATCCCAGCCGTCATCCGACTTTATGTCGTAATACTCATAATAATCGGCTTCGTTCTCGCCCAGATATCCCCACACGTCTGCTGAATCGAATATGTCCTCGGCATCTCCTTTAAAAAAGGGATTGTTTTTACTTCCGAAATGATTTTCAAGAAAAAGTTTATCAACATCCTGAACGCTGGTATAGAGTCCTATGTGGGTGCCGTTTATGTAAACATCGATAAAATTTGCCTGGGATGCCGGCATGTATTTCCTGGCGATTTCATAGCTGAGCACTTCCCGGACAAAGCTTGGGTCATTATAAACGTTTGCAAGCTTAAGGGTCCCGTACCCGTATAGCGTCTGGTCTTCATTGATATAATCAAGTTTGATATTCAACGGATTTTTGATCTGTTCAGGTCGGTAACTGCTATTCCCCTTATACCGGACACCGACGTTTTCATACGTGATGCCGTTGATGACAGCCGTTCCCTCTAACCGTTCCTCAGCTCCTGCTGCATACAGCTCATCAAGCAGTTGGTCCCAGTTGGATTCTTCAAAGGTGATGTAAATGGTGTTGACCGTATCAATGTCGTAAAATTCAGCTGCCTGTGCATTAAAGCAAGCAAAGATCAAAATCATAAAACATGACGGAAAAATTAATTTAGCTAAGCAGGGTGCTTTTTTCTTTAGGATTTTCATTGGTTGTTCTCCTATGTATTTTTTTTTGAATGTCCTGGCATTAAAAAATAAGTCTGCCCCTGGACAGTTTTAAAAATAGGATTACCGAAAAATAGTGTATTTTGTTCTATATGGGATAATTGAGGGGGAAATGAGATTCAAATGAGTGGAAAAAAAGAGTTTTTCGTTTCCATGGGCCTCAGGTACTTTTGGCCCTTGAATATCACCTTACTTTTTAACCAAATTCATTCCAGCAGTTCGGCATATTGCATTAACTTTGCATAAAGAAAATAAAAGTTTCAAAGGGAGCATGAAGTCAAAAGGATTGAATACTGCAATGAATAAACGATATTTGCAGGATGTGGTGTTCGGGTAAGATGATAGCTGGCATAACAAGACTACACTCAGAATGTTTACGTGCGTTGACCCCTGTCCGTTCAGCAATTCTAAATTTAATAAAGTATTATCTTTCCTGCTTGTTTTTTTCTTGCTCTTAATCGTGCCCTTGCTCGAAGTATCATTTTGAGCACGAGAACGAGCAAGATTAAGAGCAAGATGGCGGAGCGACTAAAATTCAGAATTGCTGCTGTCCGTTTTATTTCATTGCAATTTCTACACGGACATGTATACTAATCTTTAATATTTAGAAAGAATCAAATTTTCCTTCAAGGGTTTTTGGGTTAACCTCTTTGTTTTATAAAACATCGTTTGTTACCGCTGAAGTTTCTGCTGATTCAATAAACAGGAGAAACGATGATGACATTTTATAGTCTAAACCCTTAGGACCGAGGATTTAATAATTTCCGAATATGATTTCATGCATCTTCTCTCCTGCTTTAGTGTACATACACAAAAACAGAATTTCAAATTTTCGGAATATTAAAAAATATACAGATAGGGCTTCTGGACAGACTATAGATTCAGTATTCATATTCGATTATGACGATACAAACTTATTCTCCAGACAGAGAAGCGCAAATGTGTGATTTTTATTCCCGCCAAGCATTTAAATCCGAGGCAGGCAAAAAAAAAAATAAGATGTTATTAAATCCGCGTTCCTTATCATATTTTGATAGCTATTAAGTCGTGCGGTGATCTACCGATTGTTTTTGGTGCCATGAGTATATCAATTCGATCATTTCCCATAAAACTAAATATAAAGAATAATAAACGGATTCTAATGAATCCGCAGATCTTTCAATTAGAAAAATAACCAGAAAGATCATTACGGAATACATAGGAGTATTAATGAGTTTTAAAGATTTTAAGTTTGACCCTAAGATAGAAGCCGGCATCACTGCCTGCAGTTATACACTTCCCACCCCGATTCAAAAAGAGGCTATTCCTCCAATACTCGAAGGTAGAGATATCCTTGGCCTGGCCCAGACTGGGACTGGAAAGACAGCAGCTTTTGTACTGCCCCTTCTTCAGCGACTGCTGGATGGTCCTCGAAAAAAAGTGCGTGCGTTGATCGTAGCACCCACAAGAGAATTGGCAGAACAGATTCATGCAGATATCAGCAAGCTGGCACAAAAAACCGGTTTGCGAAGTATTTCCATTTATGGTGGTGTGGGCAAGTACCCCCAGGTCAAAGCAATCCGAAGTGGTGTGGAAATTATTGTTGCCTGCCCGGGTCGATTGCTGGACCTTCTTAATGATCGGTCTTTTTCTTTGAAAGCTGTTGAAACGCTGGTCCTTGATGAGGCAGACCATATGTTTGACAAAGGATTTTTACCTGATATCCGCAGGATTATCAAGCAGCTACCCACGAAACGTCAATCCCTGGTTTTTTCTGCTACCATGCCTACAGAAATTCGTCACTTGGCGGAAAATATATTGATAAATCCGGTAACTGTACAAATTAATCATACACAGCCGAAGCTCGCAATTTCGCATGTCCTGTTTCAAGTTGCAAAAGAACAGAAGACCTCTTTGCTTAAGACCATTATTAAAGAAGAGGAAATGAAGAGTACGCTGGTTTTTACCCGAACCAAACACAAGGCAAAAAGTCTGGCCCTGGTATTACAAAAAGCGGGTTATAAAGCAGCTTCAATTCAAGGCAATCTTTCCCAGCTGAAACGGCAGGAGGCCTTGAACGGTTTTAAAAACGGTAAATTCAAGATCCTGGTGGCCACCGATATTGCTGCCCGGGGAATTGATGTGAAGGGGATTTCCCATGTCATCAACTATGATGTACCGGATACACCCGAAACTTATACCCACCGTACAGGACGTACCGGACGGGCGGAACGAACGGGTCAGGCATTTATTTTTGCCGGTCAGGAAGACACCAAAATAATTTCACGCATAGAGCACAATCTGGGAAAAAAGATGCGTCGCCAAGTCACCCCAGGTTTTCCCTGGGACCCTAACGCGACTGTGGTTGAACAAAAAAGGAAACACTTTTCACGACCAAAGCCGAGAGGAAAGAAACCGTCTTCAGGTGGGCGGGGTAGAAATCAGCACAGCGGTGTTTTTTCCTTGGCAAACAACAAAAGCAGGGCAGCTCGTCCATAACAGATTTGTCTGGATACCCAGACTACCCGTCGACGCATCAGATGATTCGTCGAAAATATAATAAAGTGGTTCCATTAAAGGGACTGATTACAAAGGAGTAATACAAGATGGCTGAAGGAACAGTAAAATGGTTTAACGATGCAAAAGGTTTTGGTTTTATCGAACAAGATGGCGGCAAAGATTTATTTGTTCACCATACCGCAATTCAATCCGAGGGATTCAAATCCTTAGCAGAAGGTGCTCGGGTAACCTTTGATGTTGTTGAGGGTCCTAAAGGGCCTGCAGCAGAGAATGTTGTCCAGCAGTAAGACTGGCATAGGCAGTGTTAACTACCCCTTCTGAATCAATAGATTCAGAAGGGGTTTGTAAAAGCCCAGATTGACTATCCGGCTATCCTGATTCCCATTTATTGGGACTACGTTCGGCAGGATATAGACACCTTTGGATGTATTCGCCAGTCCAAAGCTCTGTCGTGGCACTGGAAAATAAGGGATAGACCACGTTTTTAGCTTCAAAATTGTGGTCTATCCCTTATTATTTTTTCCCCTATTATTTTGTATCCACCGTTGTAAAAGACTTTGTTAAGCAGGAATAAAGTTGGCCTCTTCGGGCTTTCCTCCGCAATTGTGAAAGTTCATCAATTTTAAAATCCTGCTTAAAGTGGTATAAAGAGCGCTCTAAAGCAGTATAAAGATGATTAAAAAACAGGAGTAAACATGTTGATTGAATTATTGCGTAAAAGAAGAAGCATCCGGGAGTTTGAGGATAAGCCTGTAAGCCCTGAACATTGCGATATTCTTATCGAAGCCGCACTTCGGTCTCCAAGTTCCAGGGGCTTTAATCCATGGCAGTTTGTGGTGGTCAAAGATAAGAACCGCATCGCACAGTTGTCCGAGGCCAAATCCCATGGCTCCGCTTTTTTAAAAAATGCGCCGTTGGCCATCGTCGTGTGTGCCGATACATCCAAAAGCGATGTCTGGATTGAGGATGCCTCCATTGCCGCCATTATTATTCATCTGGCTGCTGCGGATTTGGGCCTTGGCTCCTGCTGGGCACAGATGCGTTTGCGCACTCGTGACGACGGTACTTCGGCCTCGGATTATATTTCAAGCATTCTTGATCTGCCGGAACATATCCAGGTGCAGGCGATTATCGGCATCGGCCATCCTGCAGATGAAATGGATGGTCATGGTGCGAACACGCTTTTATATGATCAGGTCAGTTATGAAAAATTCGGTCAGCGCAGGTAAAATGAGTCTGAAATAATTAAACCTGGGAGCGCAGGCGTCCCGCCTGCGCTCCCGGATATGGCAAAATGGGCAAGTTATTTAAGACCCTGATTCTACTGGTCATCAGTGCCGAGCGACTAATCCTTAATGGTGTCGGCATAGATCTCAATCACATGTCTGACCTTTACCCTATCATGGTTTTGGGAAAGTACATCCCGGATCTGCATCATGCACGCAGGGCAGGATGTGGCAACGGTGGTGGCCCCGCAGGCCAGGATATTCCGCCGTTTTTCCATACCAATCTGTTTGGACAGGTCATAATTCTGCAGGTTAAAACTGCCGCCGTTGCCGCAGCAGGTATCCGCATCGGCCATCTCCACAAAGTCGCATCCGGCATTGGCCCGGATCAGCTCCCGGGGCTGGCTTTTCACCTTCAGGGATTTGGCCAGGTGGCAGGGATCATGATAGGTCACGGTGCCCCTGGAGAATTCAATGGACTCGGAACCGGCGTCTGAATTCTGCGCCGGTGCCACCCCCAGAACATCCACCAGGAACTGGCTGATGTCCATGGTTTTGGGTGCCCACTGTCCGGCCCTGAATTTTTCAATGGAGTCCTCTTCCGCCATCATGGGCCAGATCTCCTTAATGGTGGCCGTACAGGTGGCGCAGGGCGTGATCAGGTAATCAAACTGTTCCTGGGCAAACAGGGCGGCATTGTGGGCCAGCAGGGTGTCAAAGGTTTTCCGTTCACCGGATGACAGGGCGGGAATTCCGCAACATGCCTGACCCTTGGGCATAAATACACCCACCCCGTGATGTTTGAACACCTTGAGCGCTGCTTCACCGATTTCAGGGTTCATCTTGTCAGTGACACAGCCCGGGAAAAATGCCACCTTCAGCCCCGAACGCCCGGCCGGGGTGTTCAGGGAGGGATATGTTTTATGGAACGGGGTTTTGGCCAGAGGCAAAAAATGCCTGTCGCCGATCACCCGGGACAGCAACTTGGAACACCGGGTGCCCTGGTTGGGGTCAGCCTTGGCGGTGCCAAGATTCTGGAACCTGGATGCCGTGTGAACCAGGGCATCCATACGCTCTGGATGTTTAAGCATGCCCCTGAAAATAAGTTTTTTCACCGGGGAAAGCCCGATATACTCGGTCAGCGCTGCCCGGGCTTTCAGAAAAATTTCCAGGATCTTCACCCCCGAGGGACAATTGGCGGCACAGGTGCCGCACATCAGGCATTTTTCAATCCGGGTTTTGGCCCCCTTGGCATCGGTGAGCATCTCTTCGGCCAGGCGCTCCAAAAGAAAAATCTTGCCCCGGGCCACATCGCCTTCATCCCCGGTCTGTTTAAACACCGGGCAGACAGCCTGGCACATCCCGCATTTCATGCAGTCCGTAAGCTGGTTTTCAATCTCTTTCAGGCTTTTCGCAAGTTTGTTCAGCTCTGACATCTTATCTCCCTATGATTTTTCCCGGGTTGAGGATGTTGTTCGGGTCAATGGCGGCCTTCATGGTCCGGCAGAAGTCAATGGAGGACTGACCCACCTCGTTTTTCATGAATCCGGCCTTGGCAATGCCGATGCCGTGTTCCCCGGACAAGGTCCCCCCTAAGGAGAGGGCCGCGTCAAACAGGTCAGCCACACAGTGTTCCACCCGTTCCCAATGGGCGGCATCCCGTCGATCCGTCAACAAGGTGGGATGCAGGTTGCCGTCGCCGGCATGGCCAAATGTGCCAATGGGGATATCATACTTGACAGCCAGTTTTTCAATGGCGCTAACCATGGCCGGGATTTTGCTTCTGGGCACGGTGGCGTCTTCGAGCACCAGGGTGGGCTTAAGTCTGGCAAGAGCGGACAGGGCGGCGCGTCTGGCCTCCCACACTTTCTCTTTTTCAGCTTCATTTTGGGCGACCTGGATGGCCCTGGCGCCAAGTTTTTTGCAGATCTGCTCCACCCTTTCGCTGTCTTCGGCCACCTGGGCGGGATGTCCGTCCACTTCAATAAGCAACAGGGCTTTGGCGTCCCGGGGCAGGCCCACGTTTGAAAAATCCTCCACAGCATTAATGGTGAAATTATCCATGAGCTCCAGGGTGCAGGGGACGATTTTGTCCGCAATAATGGCAGCCACGGTCTGGGTGGCGGCCTCTATACTGTCGTATACCGCCATCATGGCCTTGGAGGCCGCCGGTGGCGGAATCAGCTTCAGGGTAATCTCGCTGAACACGCCCAGGGTGCCTTCGGATGCCGTCATCAATCCTGCCAGGTTGTATCCAGTGACGCATTTTACGGTTTTGGATCCCGAGGTGACCTTGCGACCCATGGCATCGAAAAATTCCACTGACATGACATAGTCTTTGGTTACCCCGTATTTAAAGCCTCTCAGACCACCGGCATTTTCCGCCACATTGCCACCAATGGTGGAGACGGCCTGACTGCCGGGGTCCGGGGGATAAAACAACCCCTTGGCCGCCACCTGGGCTGCCAGGTTGGCCGTGACCACACCAGGTTCCACCCGGACGTACATGTCGGTTTCGTTGAGTTCAATGATCCGGTTCATCCGGTTGGTGAGCAGCACAATGCCATTTTTTTCCGGAATGGTGCCCCCGGACAGGTTGGTGCCCGCCCCCCGGACAGTAACCGGGGTGCCGCTGTCGTTGCACAATGAAATAACTTTACCAATGGCCTCTTTGCTGTCCGGACGGATCACGGCAGCGGGTATGGTGGGTTCAAGAACCGCAGCATCGTATGAATAATTCTGGCGGTCAACCTCCGAGGTCATTACCCCGTTTTCCCCGCAAATATGTTGAAGTTCGCTGATTAAAGATGACGATAAGCTCATAGGTCTCCTCCTAAAAAGTTCCTGGAAACAGGATGTAAATAAAAAGCATTCCCATGACGCCGGCGACAAGTCCGTAAAGCAGACAGGGGATCATGGTGCGGCGGAGAATGGTGCCCTCCATGCCGACTAGGCCAACGGTGGCCGATGCCGCAACTACATTGTGCACGCAAATCATATTGCCCATGGCAGCCCCCACGGACTGCAGGGCCACAATAATGGTATGGCTGTCGCCGGTGGTGGCGGCCACGCCGTACTGGAAGTCGGCAAACAACAGGTTGGAAACCGTGCAGGAGCCGGTGATAAATGCGCCCAATGCCCCCACATAGGAGGCTGCCATGGGCCATAGCGACCCGCATAGGCCTGCCACAAATTCGGCCATGGTCAACGGCATGGAGTCATACCCGGCCGTACCGTGTCCCGATTGTTTAAGGATTTCCACCATGGCTACGGCAAAGAGCATGGCAATGGTGGGGTTTTTCATTTTTATAACCGCATCCTTCCAGGCCAGGGCTACCTTGGGCCCGGGAATCCGGTGGATGAATATGGTCAGTATCGCCACCAGCATAAAGGGAACCACGCCGGGCAGGTAAAACGGTTTCATGGAAAAATTGACGGTTTCCCAGCCCATAATTTGGGGAAAGGAGATCACAAAGGATGTAACCCATCCTTTAAAGGGCAGAAAGGAGAGACGTGTGAGTACCAGCAGCAGGGCAATGAGAATATAGGGCGTCCAGGCGGCCAACTGGCTCATTTTAGGGGTCAGGTTGTTGGAACCCGGCTCAATATCCCCCAGCCACTCCTTTTCCCAATGGGCCCGGTCGGCGAACTCCCAGTTATCTTTGGGTAGAAAAAGTTTTTTCCTGGCACCGGTGATCACCAGCCCTAAACCGATGAGTCCGCCCAGCAAAGAGGGAAACTCCGAACCAAAAATAACAGCTGTGAACAGATAGGGAACGGCATAGCACAGAC
The DNA here is from genome assembly GCF_963675255.1 of uncultured Desulfobacter sp. Lineage (GTDB taxonomy): Bacteria > Desulfobacterota > Desulfobacteria > Desulfobacterales > Desulfobacteraceae > Desulfobacter. Next base: position 4,454,631 of record NZ_OY775937.1, on the reverse strand, counting down.
CGGCAAATACGGCAAATTTCCAAACTCCTAAGCCTTCGGCCCAGGATTTATTTTTGCCGAAAAACCGGGTGAGAAAACAGACCACAAACAGGGGCAGCAGGATGGCGGCCACGGCATGAATCAGGGCGGCATAGACACCCACCTGGTGCATGAAGGCGTCAAAGGAGGCCACGGGGGCACCCTGGTTGACAGCCGCGTCCACTACCGGCTTGAGATTTTTTAGCCCAAACCAGATGGGGGTACCCACGGCCCCGAAGGTGACGGGAATGGAGTTGAGTATGAGACAGACACACACCGCAGCCAGGGCAGGAAATCCTAAGCCCAGCAGCAAAGGTGCGGCAATGGCCGAAGGCGTCCCGAAACCGGCAGAACCTTCAATAAAGGCACCGAACAGGAAGGCAATGATGATGGTCTGAACCCGGCGGTCCGGGGAGATGGTTGTAAAACCGTGGGAGATGGTCTCCATGGCCCCGCTCTCCCTTAGGGTGTATAGGATGAGAACGGCGCCGAACACAATGATCAGCACGTTGACGGCGCTGCCGAATCCGCTCAGGGTGGAGGCGGCCACAAGGCCTGCCGGCATTTTCCAAAGGGTTGCTCCGATCAGGGCGCAGACCAGCCATGCCAGGGGCATGGCCCGGGTGGCGGGCCATCTTAAGCCCACCATGAAGATTAATACCAGGGCAATGGGAATAAACGCAATAAATGCTGATAAGCTAAGAGACAAACCATACCTCCTTATTGTTCAGTTTTGTGTGCCGGGTCATTAAAGTTATCTGCGGCGATCCGGCGGAACCATTCCCACCTGCCGCGTGCCTGATACATCTATTACAAAAAGGGTGCCGACCTGAACAACGCGTTGAAAATATGTGATATATAGGTGTTTGTCCGTTTTTGTAGACTTGACAAACCCGCCCAAAGTCCGGAAAAATGGACTATCCAACCCGACCGGTCTTGAAAATCGGACAACCCCTGATCCAGGACCCTGTTCAGCTAAATTTTCAAGATTTTTACCGCATCCGCATGACAGGGATTTTAAATATGGAGAAATCTTCATAGCAGGTTAAGAGCCTGTTTAAAAATTGATGAATCGGCTGCAATCTCATGAAAATGGCCCCAATTCCCCCAAATTTTATGTCAATAGTCCGGCTATTAACAGAAAATTTGTGAAAATTGATTCTCATTTTCATGAAATTTCGCTTCGATCCCCTAATTTTTAAACAGGCTCTAAAGTCATTTGAAATATATAACCCTTAAAATAATTTTTTTAAGCCAATTGGAATCAGTAGTTGCGTTTATGTGTATGGTGTGTATGATTAGATATGAATAGTAGGCAGATTATAAAAGAGCTTAAAAAGGCGGGATTCGTATTGATCAAAGCATCTGGGGACCATCACAAATTTAAGCATGAAAACGGCAAGATAGTCATTGTTCCCCATCCCCAAAAAGATTTGCCTATTGGGACAGCCAGGAATATTTATAAAATGGCAGGATTGAAATGGAGAAAGTAAAATGAAATACCCGGTAATTATTCATAAAGACGATGAAACCGGTTACGGGGTAACCATTCCTGATATACCGGGGTGTTTTTCCTATGGCGATACTCAGGAAGAAGCCATCCTTAATATACAAGAAGCTGTAGAATTATATTATCACGGTGAAGACGTATCCGAACCCCCTGTTCCCTCTCAAATGGCAGACCTTTTAACTTCTGATCTGTATACCAGAGATAGTTTTTTGTATCTTGCTGATATTGATTTCGCCTTCATAGCTCCCAAAACACAGCGGATTAATATCACTGTGCCTGAATATAAACTTATCAGGATTGACAGGGCTGCAAAAGCCAGGGGGATTTCCAGGTCTGCTTTTTTTGTGGATTGTGCAGAACAACACATCAGGAATTTGGGTATTGCAAAAATTGTTAAAAGAGGACAAAAAAAGAGTGTATTCCCCCTTAAAATTCAACAACATTCAGACAGATCCGGCGAACACTTCACAGATTAAAATAAGCCAAAATGCAGAAATTTAACTAACTTGATTGACAGGGATAATTTATGGTTCTCAATCTCCTAAAAAATTGAGGCTGTCATTTTGACGTAACTATGTGTCTATTCTTTTGCAGCAGGATGATCAGACGTATGATCTGTTTCATCTAATCTTGGATTAAAGCCAGAAGTTCTTCGGCAGACATTTTCCCGCTTAAGTCGCTCCCTGTGAGCAGACTGTCAGAAAGTTTTCGTTTCCGGCGATGCATCTGCACAATTTTTTCTTCCACCGTTCCCCGGGTAATCAGGCGATAAATAGTCACAGGCCTGCGCTGACCAATACGATGGGCACGGTCCGATGCCTGATCCTCCACCGCCGGGTTCCACCATGGGTCCAGGTGGATCACATAATCAGCTGCTGTTAGGTTCAACCCCACGCCCCCAGCTTTGAGACTGATCAAAAACACATCGCCCTCCCCGGATTGAAAGCCATGGATGGCCTTCTGCCGCTGGGCAGCCGGTGTGCTGCCGTCCAGGTACTGGTATTTGATTCCAGCGTCATCCAGATATTTCCGGACAATAGTGAGATGTCCCACAAACTGACTGAAGACAAGCGCTTTATGTCCATTGGTGATGAGTTCATCCAGAATTTCAGAAAAAACCACCAGTTTACTGCTGGCAATGGAAATATCCTTGTTGACCAGTTCACTGTGGCAGCATGCCTGGCGCAGTTTTGTGATTTCCGCCAGTATTTTGATATGCTTTTGGCCGCCATGGCTTTCATCATCGCTTGTGAGTCGTTCCAGGGCCTGTTGACGCAAGGCTTCGTAAAATGCCATCTCTTCTTTACTCAAATCGATATCCAGCACAATCTCTGTGCGGGAGGGCAGTTCTTCCAGGACCTGGGCTTTGGTACGGCGCAGGATAAACGGCTGGAGCAGTCGCTTGAGATCTTTTCGTGCCTGGGCATCTCCTTGTTTTTCAATGGGAATGGCAAAGGTTTTGTTAAATTGTTCCAGCGTTCCTAAAAGTCCGGGATTGATAAACTGAAAAAGATTCCACAGCTCACCCAAGTGGTTTTCAATGGGCGTTCCGGTGAGAATCACCTTGAATACGGCCGTCAGCTCCATGACGGACCGGGATCTCTGGGTGGCGAAATTTTTGATTGCCTGGGCTTCATCCAGAACTACCATCTGCCAGGAGACAGCAGACAATAAGTCGGCCGTCTTTTTTTGCTGCATCAGGCCGTAACTGCATATCAACACATCAAAGCTGCCGGCATCTTCCAGACTTTTTTTCCGGTTGCTCCCGCCAAATAAAATCAGATTTAGACAAGGTGCAAAGCGGTCGGCTTCGGCAACCCAGTTGGCACAGACCGAAGTAGGGGCAATCACCAGTGAAGGGCCTTGCGGGGCATGCTTGATGAGCATGGCCAGAGTCTGCATGGTTTTACCAATTCCCATATCATCGGCCAGACACGCTCCCACCCCCCAGTCTGACAGACAATTCAGCCAATTGATCCCCTCCAGCTGATAATCACGCAGCTCGGCATTCAGAGTGGAAGGCGCCGCCAGGAGTGGATCTGTCTGGGTTTGAAGCTTTGCAATGTGAGATTTCCATGCCTTGTTGGAACGTAAGGTGCCGACTTCCTGAAAAAAACCCTCCAGGGCCAGGGCGGCCAAGGGGTGAAACTTTACGCCTTTCCCATCTCTGACGGAGTATCTGTCAAGGGCCTGGAGTCTTTTCTGAAAAGCGCGTGTTAATTTAACGAATTGCCCCGGCTTAATCTCCAGGAATCGGGTGCTGCTTTTTTCAAGATATTCCAAAAGCATCCCCATCTCCAGGGTCAGGTGTTCATCCACCAGCACCTGACCGGTCATGGCAAACCAATCTTCTCCCCCTTTGATGTTGAGCCGGCAATTGGTGAACGAGACATCTCCCAGCAGCTCAAAGGGTTTGCCCTCGGGCCACTCCAGGACAATTCCGTCTGTCTCCTCCTGTATTTCCAGTTCCTGCAAAAGCTCCAGGGAATCTTCCACCCCTGGAAAATGCCACTCCCCCTGATTCTCTTCTGCGGTCGCAAGGGTTGGACATCCATCAATCAACCGCGCTGCCAGCTCTTTTTCAATGTTCAGCTCCCTCGTGGTTTTCATCTGGATGCCATTCACCCGGGCAATGACATTTTTTCCTTTGCTGCCGGGGGAATAAGCAGGTCCCTCTTCACCCAGAGGACGGACAACCATGGAGAGTTTCAGGCCCTGTCCCAGGGGAGAGAGTTGAACATGGAGGGTTGAATCCGCTTTTGTCTCGGAAACAGTGTCACTCCCTCCTTCTATATCCGAATGGATGGTGATATCCCCTGCCAGTGCATCCATGACCTGGACAATTTTATCTTTCGCAGATATCGGAAATGAAGCCTCTTTGCCAAGAATATCGGCAATGGCATGATATTTTGCGTCCAGCGATACTAATTTGATGCGCGTCGGGGTCTGCTCTACCACCACATGTTCTGCCTTAAAATTACGCCGGGGCCTGGGAGACAGAACAAAGGTAAATTGGCCGTTTACATTTTTTGAAATTGTGAGTTCAGGCTTTCCATGGACCAACTCCATCCGGGTGATTCCATCGCTTGAAAAGAGCAAGGGATGGCCAACGACATCAGGCATATACGTGTCATCAAAAATATATTCCACCTTGGTGTACCACCCATCTTTGTAACTATTGGCATAGATATGGCCACAAATCTTTTTATCCTGTTCCGTCAGATAAGAAAATGTTCTTTTCTCACTGCACAACCGTTTCAAGGCAACGGGGCGCCCTTTTGTCCAGACGCCTTTGGCATTTCTCTTTTGCTCCCTGGGACTGATAGTGCACTCACCGTTATTGACGTAGTCAAGGAACCAGGCCATGCGTTGATCGTTCTCTTGTTTCTGCTTTTTCTTCCGTCGTTTTGCAGGGGGTGTTTCTGGGTTCAAGGCGAGCAGGGCATTTAAGGTGTGCTCCCAGATTTTGCTTTCACTGATCAGTCCGACCAGGACAGAAAGATTCTGCTTTTTACCGGTTTGGGGCCCCGGCCCGGATAGACTTTGGATAAGGCCTTCAAGCTCTCCGGCAAACCAGGTATATTGCCTATCTACTGCAAACGTATGAAGTTGCTTTAAATCTTCAAGTCTGTTTCTTGCCTCTGCCTTGTCCACCCAGTAGTAAGCAAACAAGGTGAAACAATCAATGGTCGGATCTGAGGGGTGACTATATGAGCTAACCCAAACATAGTGACGAAGAATACGATCCGCTCCTCTGGAATTGCCTTGCAGATACCCCAAAAGCCCACCCAACAAGCCACATATTTTTTCAAAGTCTATTCCCGCCACCAGACACGATCTGGCCCGGGAAAAGCTTTCATCACTTCCCTCTTTGATCAGGGCCAGGATATAAAAGAGCCCCATGAACCGGCTGAAAAAGACTTTCTTTTTCCCCTTTATCCTTTTATTCAGAAGATCCAGTGCCTTTTCATACAATGAGATGGATTTCTCCGGCTTGCCTTTACAAAAAGCGATCCATCCCTGAAGACACAAACTGTTCTCAAGGTGTTCTCTTTTTTTTCCATGGTTTTTAAGCCAGGCGTCCAGACAATCCTGTTGACCGGTGAGCATCCATTTTTCCAATACTGCGGCCTCAAGTTCTGATTCACATTTTTCAGACCCCTGGATTACAAGAGATTCCAGGTAATCGGCATAGGCATCGTTTTGGTCCCAGCATTCCACTATCCTGAGATAAGGTTCTTTCAAAAAGCGTGTGTGGACATCCGGCGGCAAACGGCCGAACCAGTCCGGATCAAAGGGACGAAAGCAGATATGTTCCCACACCATGAGAAGCGGCTCTTTGTCTAAAACAACATGGTGTTTGAATTTTTCATAAAGCTCAGCGGCCTGGGCCGTCTTTTCCTGATAAAAAAGAATCCGTATTCCAGCCGTCAATTTCGCCATGGACAAAGACTGTTCCTGTGCCAACCCCTCTTCTGTAAGATTAAGTGTATGTTGAAGGGCATCAATTAGAGTTGTGAACGTCTTCTCAGCAACAAGGTGCCTGGTCAAAACTTCGATATAATCTCGATTGATAAATAGGGTACTGCGATTTTTTCCATGCAATATATTTGTGCTGAGAAGGGCATCCAGCGGACTGCGGAGTCGCTTTGACATGGCGTTTTTTGTACCAGAATCAAAGGATTTACCGTCTTCCGTCTTTATGTCCAGGGCGATAAGACAGGCAAGTAACTGGGTCTGATTCAACTTGGCGTAGGAGATGGAAAGAATCTGCAGAATTTTTTTTTCGAGAAAAGGCAAGTTATGATATTTTTCTATAAAAGTTTGGTTTTCTAACGACATATGCTCTTTTTCCCTTCTAATTTTTTAACTTTCCAGCCGAGAAGTCCCCTTCCAAATCTTTGATTTGGTGGGGGATGAATCGGCCCATTGACTGATAATTGTTTGATTCCTGCATATCAGCGATACCTCCCGCAAATTGACTTGCTTGTATTTCTTCATTGGATTTTTGATATAATCGCCTTTGATATCTACAATATAACAGGAAGATGACCCTGTGAATCCGGAGATAAAACCGTCTTTCCCTTTGTACTGCACCGTAGCCCACCGATTGAAACCTTTCAGGGTAAATACGTTCTTGTTATTCCGCTTCTGGGTTCGGTTCGGCGCTTTCCTGCCTTTTCTTGCAGTTGCTTCATGCAGGCTTCTTTTCCGTGACTGCACATGTTTTGTCTGTATATGCCGGTCCAAAGGATCTGCCTGTTTATCTGCAATGACAACAGCATCATTGACATGGGATTTTTGGATTCCCGCCTTATTTCGATAGTGGGCAGTGATATACCCAAATGTCGTCCGTAACGGCGAGATCCGGGACAGCTCCGCTTGCAGATGGTTTTTACCTTGCTGAACATGCGCGGCTGAAATGTAAAAAGTGCTTTTCTGCGTCGGAAGTTTCAGGCCTTCCTGATGGTGCTTTTCATGGCAGTCTTCACATAGCGTCATCAGGTTCGACAACTTGTCTGTGCCGCCGTCGGCTTTCGGCTTTATATGATGGCATTGCAGTTTTGATTCTGCGCCGCAGACACGGCATTTGAATTTGTCACGCACCATACACGCCTGCTTGAAATTCTTGTGATACAATAACTCTCCATGCTGATATTGCCTGCCTGAAATATCCGGGTTCTCCATTGCCTGAAAATCAAAATAGGCATCCTCAAGAATAATCCGGGAAACCGGTAACGGAATTTGCTTTACCACCCGGATAATCGCCCCTTTCTTTGCCTTGATTGACGGGGGGATTCTGAAGACTTTCTTTGGGATTCCCGCATATTTCTGGTGAACACCGTCTGCTTTTCTCAGACAGGCCCGGCAGATTATTCTGGATGCCGGCGCGTTCCCGCCACACACTTTGCATATGGGAATGGACGACTTTCTGTTCAGGAATCTTGACTTTCGATATCGGGTCTTCCGGTTCCTCCGGGATCTCCGATATTGCCTTCGGGTGTCTAACTTTGATTTGATATCCGATCTCATGGTGATTTCTTGCTGAAACAGAGATTTCCCTTTAGATACCGCAGCGATACCGACATGAATACCGCCGTCATCTATGCCAACAGTAACCGGCTGTACGTGCTCTGTCGTCTCATAAAGCAGTTGAATGGCAAACGGCGTTCTCTGAAGCACTTTTGCCTTTCCCTGCTTCGGCAAAACTCTGGCATTTGCCGGATTGTGATTTGACATACACTTTCATAAAAAAACTTTCGGTTATGCACACCCTCCGAAGAGGGGTAAGGTTCGCTTCGCCAATGTTCAGCAAGCTTCGTAATGCGGTTGACCGCCCCTACCTCACAGGGCTTTTACAGCGCCGCGACAGGGCAACGGACTAGTGAATACATCCGAGGGTGTCTATTTCCTGCCGAACGTAGTCCCCAATAAAGAGACTCAGGCTAGTCAACTTGGGCTTTTACAAGCCCCTTCTGAATCTTTGATTCAGGAGGGGTGGTTGACACATTTTATGTGTACACCTCTTATGATTCAATTTTCCTTATCAATAATAATTATATCACAGAGGACTCATGCCTTCTCATCTTATCTGTAATTTATCGGTCATTATCCACATACTTCTGCTATTGAATACTGTTTTGAAATAGGCCTGGATGACTGATAATACCATGAGTACTCACCTGGGCCAGTCAAGACGAAACATAAGAATTATTCACTTTGAAAATTTATGAAGAGGTATGGACTAATAGAAGAGCGTTTAATCGTTTGTTGCCCACCAACACAGGCCCATATGGTCTATTTTTCACAGGCAACAAATCGATTAAATGTGTGAACTGGAAGTTTATATTTGCCAAGAAACCGGCTATGGGGATTGTATGATTCTTCTTAGGACGATTTTATCATAATCATAATCTTGCTATCATGAAAAATTTAATTTTATAACTCTTTGTATGCATACAACAATCCATTTTTGGGGGTATTTTTACATGATAAAAAATTGTTGGCGCACTGGTCCGATGTCGCCTTCATAGCGATTCCATTCAGAGAACCAATTTTAGACAAACATCATGAAGAATCTATATACTGCTTCGGCAGTCCCTTGATAATTGTCATCCTCCCTTTTTTACAATTAGGGCAGCATAACAGGTCCCGGCCTGTTAATCTTTGCATCATTTCAAGATAAGTTTCTTCTATTTTTTGAGGGAAAACAATGTCGGATTCAATCAGCTGGCGGATCAGCTTGACAGCCTTTTTTTTATTCCGATGGGATAAAAAACCAAAATATCGTATCTTCATAAAATTTTCCGGGAGCACGTGGAGCAGGAACCTTCGAATGAATTCATGGGCAGGGAGCTTCAATGTTTTGACCGTGTTGTCGTCGGCCCTGTCTCGGTACTCAAAACTGACCTGATTGTTGTCTATGGATTTTATCCGGTTGTTTGATATAGCGACACGATGCGTATAGCGGCCAAGATACTCAAGTACTTGCTCAGGCCCGGCAAAGGGACGCTTGGCATAGACGATCCATTTGATTTTAAAAAGGGATCTGATAAAATTGATGAACTCTTTTTTGCTGCGGTATTTTGCAATTTTATCGGGAAAAAACAGTTCATCATTCAAATAGGATTTCTCTAACAGTCCAAGATACCGTTTCTTAAACTCTTTCGAGAGAGACTGAACCCTGAACAAATATGATTTATTCGATGGTATCCATTGCTTTTTATCAAACGAAAGCGCGCCTCCGGCGACAAGGCAATGGATATGAAAATGAGCGGTAAGTTTTTGCGACCAGGTATGAAGGACACAGATGAATCCGAGTTGCCCTTTAATTTTCCATTGCGGATCACGGGCAAATGATTGCAATGTTTGGCTCACAGCCGTAAATGTAGAGAAGCCCGTTAGATTACCTCAAATCCAGCCTTAAATCCCATGATCTATTACCTTCGCTATCAAATTCAGGGATGAGAACTCAAGAAAATTCAGGGTGAGTTGCATAGGACTGTAGTCAACCGCCCATGCCTTTTATCCTCCTCCCCCCTTTGGGGGGGGATAAGAGGGGGGGACATGTGTTATATCCAATTTCGACCAAAAAACAGGAGAATAATACATGCACCCCCCATGGATTTCTATATTGACTGCTTTGTCTGAAATAACAAGTAAAAAGTACGCCTCTATTATAAGTTGCCCTTATTGCGGCAACCGATATTGCTATGTAAAATATGGATTTTATAACCGATATCTGTTCAATGATGAGTTGATACAAATCCAACGCTACCGTTGCGATAATGACCAATGTCCGCAAAGGACCTTTTCAATCCTGCCCCATGCGTTTTTACGGATAGCCAGAGCGTCATTGTGCATGTTTATGCATGTTTTGCAAATGAAAAAAGACGGGCACAGTATTGCTGATATAGCCAAGTATACAGGCTACAGTTGGCCCCGCATTCAAAGATGGATAGCCAAAGCCCAACAGATCAAGGAATGGATTGATTCTGAACGAAAACAATCTGCACCCTGCATGTTACCCAAGAATGAATGGACCAATTTTATACGGGATTTTTCCTGGGCTTTTTACCCCAAAATATATCCTGCCGTTGCCATCAACACAAAAGGTATATCCCTATAATTAAAGGAGTTTGATAGAAAAATCTTCGTTGGAATAAACCCAAATTAACGGAGGTTAAATGGAACAAGAAAACGACAAAAATCTGGAAATAGCCTTGTGGCGTTACGGTCTTATCAGCCCCCTTCTACACAGGGATGCCAATGACCTCACATTAAACAAAATGTTGGATATGGCATCTTCACGCAGGTATGTTCACCCAAACGGCACCCACGTTCTTTTGAGCGGCGAGACTTTGAGGAAATGGCTGTATCGTTACCAGAAACTGGGATTGCCGGGCCTTGAGGACAAGCAAAGATCCGACAAAGGGCTGCATAAAATCCCAGAATCCCTGTCTGATAAAATGATAGCTCTTCGCTTGGAGCACCCACGCTGGACCACCGCCAGACTTATTAAAGAACTTGCCAGGGCCGGCGTATGGAATGGCAGAAAACCCAGCCGGTCAGCCCTTTATAGATTCGTCAAGACCCATAATCTGCAAAGAGATCCTCACCTGAACCCTGAACTGGGTGCCAGACCTTATGCGTTTGACCATTTCGGACAACTATGGATGGCAGACTTTCTCCATGGCCCCAAATTGTACCATGGCAAAAAAAAGAAAAAGACATACCTGCATGTAATCCTGGATGACTGTTGCCGGTATATCGTTCATGGCGGATTTTATTTGACCGAATCGGTCAATCCTTTAGTCTTTGATCTTATGGGCAGCGTAAAACGATTTGGTATCCCCCAGCGCTTTTACGTCGATAATGGTGCGGCCTATTCCAGCCGTCATCTCAAAATTATATGTGCCAGAAACGGTATTGATTTGGTGCATACGCCGCCATACAGGCCTCAGGGCAGAGGCAAGGTTGAGCGTTTATTCAGAACCGTAAGGGACCAGTTTCTCTGCGATAAATACAAAACCGTCCAGCAGATCAACCAGGCCTTTAAAGTTTGGCTGAGCAATTATCATCAGAGCATACATTCCTCTTTGGGGTGCTCTCCTAAACAAAAACGGCTTCAGACACGCAGTTGTTGCCGGACCCTTCCTCCGACAGCCGACATTGAGTCTTTGTTTAGGATGGAACGACGGTGCAGGGTATATAAAGACTCAACCATTCGGTTCAGAAAAAATCAGTATGAAATTCCCGGATCCCTGCCGGGTTCCAGGGTCATCATTTATTATATGCCTTGGGATATAGAAGACGTCTATTATGGAGAAGAAATGAAAAAAGCACGTATCGTTGATCTTAGTGAAAATGCCAGAAGATTTGATGCTCCCGGCGGGAGGACGAAATGATGAAAAATGGTGAATCACCCAGGGAATTCTTTGATTGTGAAGCGCATCCGTTTGCCGATACCTATCGTTTAAAAGAGCTTTATCTTGGTAAACAAGATGCCCATTTTTTGAGAATGGCTCGATCATTAATTTCCAGTGGCAAAAGCTTTACGCTTTCCGGGCCGTCGGGGACCGGAAAATCAACCTTGGTCCGTTATGTGTTATCACAACTTGATCCCAATTGTTACAGACCCGCGTTAGTCCACTATGGGGGGCTTTTGCGAAACGGTTTCTTAAAAGCGATTGCCGACGTGATTGGTGTGGATACCAACTCCCGGACAGTACCGTTATTATTAAAGTTGCAAAAACAGATCACACAGGTGACGCCCGAAAACCGTGGTCTGTTCCCGGTATTTGTTATTGACGATGCCCATTTAATGGAAAAAGAATCTTTGATGGATATCTGCTCCCTGATGTTTAATCCACATAGACAGACTGTTGCGGCAAGTTTTATTCTCGTCGGCGATGAAACCCTTGAAAAGAAACTGCAACTGCAGGTTATGGCACCAATCAAAACCCGTTTGACCGGTAATTTTAAGCTGGATCCCTTGAGCGATGAAGAAAGTCTTGAGTTTATGCGATTCAGGCTATCAAAAGCCAAGGCAGATGAGAACCTGTTTGATGCGGATGCCTTAAGTATTATGGCTTCCCACTGCCGTGGGAATCGTCGACAAATCATGAACATGGGGACCATACTTCTATCGGAGGCATATTTCAGACAGGAAAGAACCATAAGCACCGAGTTAATTTATACATGTGACGATATATTGATTACTGAGTGAAACGGAGGCATACGAGAGGGGACTCCGATGCTAAGGGATAGCTCAGTGCGGTAGACTACTGTCTGCTTTAGGCCCAGTGACAAAAATCATTGGGCCTACCTTTTTGGTGGGTCGGTAAAATACTTTGACATTTTCCAAGGATAAAAACGCGACAATCTACACGTAAACAGGTTATTCAACATGATTTTGGGGTTACGCAATATAATGGGATTTAATTCATGAGGAATGGTGAAGACCATATGAAAATAGTTGCAGGGTAGCAGATCTGCCTTCCGGTCATTGAGCCATTTTTCTTTAACCATGGTTTGGCATTTTGGGCAATGCCTGTCTCTACAGGAATTATAAGCTATTCGTTCAAAACCGCATTGATCTCACTGCTCGATATGACCTCCGAGTTGAGCGGTCCGACAAATTTCGATTTTGTGCATCACTTTTAATTGTTTGTATGGCAGTATATTTTGTTCCCGATATGTTTTACCGTAGAGGCGAAAAATATCAGCAATTTCATGTTTGTTTTTCATTGCATCCCTCCTCGTCATACAAGGCATCCAGGGGGCTTTTGAACTCTGTTGGGTTTTGTTGAATCAGGTGAAGATAAACAAGAGTTGTTTTCACAGAGGCATGGCCAAGGAGATTTTTAATGGTATAAATATCTGTTCCCTGGGAAAGAAGGTGGGTGGCAAAACAGTGTCTTAAAACGTGGAGTCCATTACCTCTTTGTATGCCGGCTTTTTTTTTGCCTTATAAAAAGCCTCCCGGGCAGCAGTATAACCAAGATGCCGGTCCTGGGTTTTACCGGGAAAAAGCCATTCTTTAGGTTTATACTCCAGCCAATACTTTCTGAGTTCACTAAGCAGATGTTTAGATAAAACCGCATAGCGATCCTTTCGGCCTTTGCCCTGTTCTATTCTGATCATCATCCTGGAGGGATCACTTTCTATGTGGATGGGTTTGAGTTTTAAAACTTCACCCGCCCTGAGTCCGGCACTGTAAACCGTTTTTAGCAGGACCTGGTGTTTAAGATTAGCCGCCGATTCCAACAATTGTTTTACCTCTTCCACACTCAAAACATGTGGCAGTTTTTTAATCCTGGGGCGTGGCGGCAGTTTAAATTGCGTTTCTTCCCAATTGAGAACATTTTTATAAAAACACGCCAATCCAGAAAGGTGGACATTACAGCTTCCCCAGGCAAGTTTTCGTTCCCGCAAAAGGTGAAGCAAGAAATCTTGAATCTCCTCATTGGAAAGCAGGTCTGGCGATTTTTGATGATATTTTTCCAACTGCGTCATGGTACCAAGATAGTTTTTTATGGTCCACGGCGAATAACGATTTAATGTCATGTAATCTACAAATTGAGTTCTAAGACTTTTAGCCATTTTTTGCCTCCTTGATTTGGTGAGAAAAACTTATCCTTACGGATAGATGTGCAATATTATAATCTTATTTAATGAAAATGAAAAACAAGTACTCTAATTTCGCTTGTTCAAAATAAAATTTCAATAATTAGAAAACAAGAGAAAATCAGATATAATCAATGAAAATATTTAAAAAATTGGACTATTAGCATCATAATCACCTCTAACCTGGCATAAATGACTATAATCACTCAAAATAAAACTAGATTTTTCTTTGTCAATATACTATATAATTCCAATGAGTTATTGGAATCAATATTATGGCGGATAACGTCAATAATAATGTCGAGACAAAACCGATTGGTTTTGCCCCGATTTTGCAGCATTATTTTCACAAATGTTGCATCGCTGATATTATTGACCAGAACGTCCCTCTTGATGCAAGACGTAACATGCTCACTCATGGGCAGGCAAGTATAGCAATGATCACCGCCATTCTTTTTCAGGTTATGTCTCTTTACAAGGTTTGCAAATTTGCCAGGGAATCAAATGTCCTGGATGTTATTTTCCCTGACATAAGTCCGGATGAATATTTTGACGATAGGCTGGGTGATACCTTAGACGCTATTCACAAATTCGGCATTGGTAATCTGGAACTGCTGATTACCCGACATATAATTGAAGCCTTTGAGATTCAGACAGAAATCTGTCATAACGATACGACCTGTGCGCAAGTTTACGGCGAGAATAATAAAAACAGATCCGAACAGAGCATCAAGATCTCATACGGATACAGCAAACAATACCGCAAAGACCTGAAACAATTGGTATGGTCCATGACAGCCAGTTCTGACAGTAGCTTTCCCTTATTCCAACAAACATATAGTGGCAACACCGCCGATGTGGAAACCTATGTGGAACAGTGGCACCATTTGATTGACCTGCTGGGAAAGAAAGATTTTTTATTTGCCGGCGATTCCAAGGTGGCTACACACGGGAATATGGCGCACATAGATGATCACGGAGGATATTTTTTAAGTCCTCTGCCCATGTACGCCTCCTATCAAGAAGCTCTTTTCAAAGCACTGGATAAGCACAATCACGAGACCCTGATTCCTTACAAAGATCAAATGAATCGGGGAGTTGAGGTGCCTCTGACTTTTGAACACGAGAACAAAAGTTATACCTTCAGAATGATCATCCTTTTCGATCAGGGCTTGTTTTACCGCCGTAAAAAATCTCTTCTGGAACGAATCACTAAAACCCAAGTCGCATTTGATGAACTCGCCCAAAAAATAAATGCATATAAATTAAAGACGAAGGACAGCATTGAGCAGGCTTGTCAGGCCATACTAAAAAAACATAAGACACAGGCGTTTTTTGATTTTGTTGTCCACAACGATCCAGTGGTCACGTATAAAAATGCACGGCCCGGTCGACCAGCCAAAAATGCAGAAAAAATTGCGGTCTATCAAGATCACTTCTATATAGAACTCAATTATAATGAGTCCGTCTGTACCAAGGCGCAATATCAAATCGGCTATTATCCACTCGTAACCAACAAGCCGGCTTCTGATTTTTCAATAGAAGATGCGATGCTGGCTCATAAAAATCAGTACAAGGTGGAGCATCTTTATAAACGGTCAAAGTCAGGTTACAATCTCGAACCGATTTATCTGCAAACGCCTGATAGAATAGAAGCTTATCTTTTCCTTTTCAAAATAGCGCTTCAAATTTTGGTCCTTATGGAAAGAACGGCCAGAATAAAAATTGCCGAACGGGATAAAGGTTTGGATAATTTCATGCCCAATAAAAGGGATGTGCGTAACCCTAAAACAGAAAACATGTTGGCAATGTTTGAATTTGTCGTATGTGGCGTAATACTGCTTCATGATGGAAGCCGGCAATATTTTGTCTCCAAGCTGACCGAGACACAAAAAGATATTTTATCGATTCTGGATGTGCCGGAAAAATGCTACACTCACCAATATTTGTTTGATACTTCATAACCTGGTCAAAATTGGCCAAAGTGAAAAATCGGATAATTGCATCCAAAACTACTGAAACCCAAATTCAAACAAGCGAAACTTAAGAAGTAGAGACTTGTTTGAAGGGTGTCGCAGACCTTTGTGTTGTCACAAAAGTAGGAGAACGGGGGGCGCAGGCTGCAATGATTTATGACAGGCGTGGCATTTGCGCTTTTTGCAAATGACATGACTGTGTCCCTTCGGTAAGCCTGCATGAATTGAGTCTCTACAACTGATATAACGGTCCCATCAATATTTTAAGGAGGGACCCATGAATAAAACAAAACTGACAGACACACAGTCTTCAGCACTGGAAAAGGTGGAACAGCAGTTTGCAGCCTGGAGAGAAACGCGAACAAAAAGGGGGCGTATTCCGGATTCGTTATGGTCTGCGGCTGTAGATCTTTTTCATTCTTATGGCCTGAGCATAAACAAGATTGCCCAAACGTTAAGGCTCAATTATACAGACCTGAAGTCACACATCACAGAAAGTCCGCCGGTTCTCGTGCACCCCATTGAAGATGAGTCAGCCACATTCATTGAACTGGAACCGCCACTTGTAACCACGGACTGCGTTATAGAGATGGAAAAACCATCCGGAGCAAAGCTGCGTATGTGCTTCAGGGGCCGGGCAGATCCTGTGGCCATTGATCTTGGCAGGTATTTTCTGGAGGGACTGCCATGATCCAAATCACACCTCATATGAAAATTCTGCTGGCTGTTGATCCGGTTGATTTCAGGAAAGGCATTGACGGCCTGGCCGGGCTATGCCGGAAGATACTGCATTCTGATCCTTTTTCCGGATACCTGTTTGTATTTATCAACCGGAGGCGAACGGCCATAAAAGTTTTATGCTATGATACTCAAGGCTTCTGGCTGTGCCAAAAGCGGTTATCCAAAGGCCGTTTTAAATGGTGGCCGGTAAACGCAACCGGATGCAAAACCCTTGATGCCCATGAACTTCAAATGCTGCTATGGAACGGTGATCCGTTTAATACCGGGGCTGCCCCGGCATGGAAAAAGCTGTCGGCATAATTTTTTACGTGCGTTCGAGGCCGTAATCTGTTATACGACGCTGCCATGAAAGATGACATCGTGCTTACATACAGGGGCAGGACAGCAACCCGGGATGATATTTCCTTCATTAACCGGTTAATAAAGGATAACCCGCAAGCCAGCCGTTTCGCATTGTCAAAAATGCTGTGCAAGGAATGGAACTGGGTTCAGCTCAACGGTAATCTTCGCGACATGATTGCCAGAGGATACATGCTGGCACTTCACCGGCAAGGGCACATCACCCTTCCAGCCAGGAAGCAGACTCCCAATAATCCTTTTTTGAATCGTAAAAAACCGGCAAAAATAGAGATAGATCAAACCCCGGTGACAGGCGGCCTTAATGAGCTCAAGCCCCTTGATATCGCACTGGTTAAAAATACCCCCAATGAAGCATTGTTCAATAGCCTGATTGAACACCATCATTATCTGGGATACTGCCACCCAGTGGGAGAACAGCTCAAGTACATGGTTTTTTATCAAAAAAGGCCTGTGGCGTGTTTTTCATGGTCATCGGCACCACTGCATATTGGCGCCAGGGACCGGTATATCGGATGGAAGAAAAAACACAGGGATCATAATCTTTGTTACATTGCATACAATAGCCGTTTCTTGATTTTACCCTGGTTCCGGGTGCCTCACCTGGCCTCATACCTTTTGGGTTACATGGCCAGAAATCTGTCAAAGGACTGGGAGGGTGTTTATTGTCACCCGGTCTATTATCTTGAGACATTCGTTGACACGCAGTTATTCTCCGGAACATGTTACAAAGCCGCAAACTGGCAGTACCTTGGAAATACAACCGGACGGGGCAAGCATGAAAACCGGCATATTAAAACCCGATCCATTAAAGCGGTCTGGGGATATCCGCTGACCAAAGAGTTCAGAACCCTGATGACAAGGCGTGTCGATGGAACCGCTTAGCCTGACAGAAAAAGAGCTTGATGCCCTTGTCGAGCGGGCGGAATCCGGCACCCTGAATGACGGGGATGCTCAGATTATCAAAATGGTCGTCAATGCCGTCAAGGTATTGGGTCAGTCTGTCAACGACAAAGCTGCGTTTATAAAGCGCCTTCTTAAAATGGTTTTCGGCCCTAAGACAGAGAAGAAGGCGGCTGTAACCAAGACAGGTGGTAAAGGCCGTCGCAAAAAAAAGAAAAAGAAAGGGCATGGCAAGCGCAATAGAGATGATTTTACAGGAGCAGAAAAAGTAGATATTCCCCATGACACCCTCAGTCATAAAGATCCATGTCCTTTATGTGATAAAGGTAAAGTCTACCGCCAGAAAACCCCGGGAGTTGTAATCAATTTTACCGGACAAGTCCCGATCCGGGCCACTGTATATAACACTGAAAAATTACGGTGCAATCTGTGCGGTGAGGTATTTACAGCCCAGGCACCGGATAATAAAACCGGCCGAAATTATGATCCCAGTGCAATGGCAATGATGGCCATCTTGAGGTATGGAAGCGGACTGCCTTTGAACCGCCTGGAAAATCTTCAGGAAAGCATGGGTATTCCACTTCCTTCCACTACACAATGGGACAAGACTGAAGCTGCTGCCGACCTTATTTATCCTGTGTATAATGAGTTTGTTCGCCAGGCAGCCCAGGGCGATATTTTTCATAACGATGACACCACCATGAAAATTTTGTCCCTGATGAAAGAGAACCAAGACAAAACCGGTAAGGACCGTACAGGGATCTTTACCACGGGTATCATCTCCTTGATTGGTGAAAATCGAAAAATAGCCTTATTTTTTACCGGCCGGAATCATGCCGGTGAAAACATTGGCCGACTGTATGAAATGCGTGACAATGGCCGGCATCCTCCTATTCAAATGTGTGATGCGCTGTCACGAAATAAACCAAATGAATTTGAGGGTATTCTATGCAATTGCCTCACACATGGACGCCGGAACTTTGTGGATGAGATTGATAACTTCCCAGACGAATGCACACATGTCATAGAGGTTTTTGCTCAAATCTATTGTCATGACGCCTGGACCAAAGAACAGAAAATGACCCCGGATCAACGGTTGGACTATCATAGGGAACATAGCGGGCATTTGATGGTCGATTTGCGATCTTGGTTGGATAAACAGTTTGATGACCATCTGGTGGAACCTAATTCCGGTCTGGGCAAGGCCATCAACTATATGATCAATCACTGGCCTGAGTTGACCCGTTTTCTGGAAGTGTCTGGGGCACCACTGGATAATAATATATGTGAGCGCAGCCTCAAACGCTGTATCCTGCATCGCAAAAATTCATTGTTCTACAAAACAGAACATGGGGCCTGTATCGGCGATATGTTCATGAGCCTGATTCACACCTGCAATCTGATGAAAGTCAATCCTTTTGATTATCTTACCACGCTGTTGACCAATGCTACTGAACTGAAAGGTAATCCCTCTCGTTGGATGCCCTGGAATTATAACGCCTCATCAAAATAGGTTCACTAAGGGATCGCAAGGGTTATGTGCTCCCCCATCCTTTGACAAGTCCTCGCGCTAAAAAAAGTGCCTACGCATGCTTACCGAAGGGACACACATGACTGGCGGAAATCTTGCGCCTCGGCGCCCCCCGTTCTCCGGTAAATTTTGCAGAGAGTGTTTAGTATGTTAATTTGATTTTAGGGTTTTATGTAACCCAGATGTTTTGAAAGGGGCACTTCCGCGCAGCGGTTCAGTTCATACCATAAGTCAACGGTCATCTGGACAAGAATATCTGTTTGCATTACTGATATAGGACAAAAGATAAGAGATATTTTAAAAGATTGTTTTTAAAATAACCATCGCTTGCAAGCGACGGCTAAACGCCGCGTCTAAAGCGCACGTTGCGATTTCCGGAGGGGGACACATCTTGCTTAATTGGAAGAAATTAAGGGAGTGTTCCCAGATTACAAGAGTTTCATTTTTACGAATGCTTTAAAGGGGTTAGGCTATGAAGAAAATCTGTAAATCATGTGGAAAACCGTTAAAACACGTTAAAGAGTTAGGTCATTCAAAACCCTTTTCAGGATACTGCGTCAATCCAAAATGCAAAGAATTTCAAAAAGAACAATCTGATACAGGTGAACCAGAGCATAAAAACTAAAAGAAATGGCTTTATCAATGCGAAGGCGTTTAAAAGACGGTTGTTTTGGCAACGGTCTTAAAGCACGGCTTAAGCCTGCCCAGTAATAAAGAGACTTAAGAGAAACGTCTTTTATTTAGCTAACTGTTCTGCTATTTGTTCCGTGTCGGCATCTAATAAATGGGTAGGATTGTATATGGAAATTGTGATAATTTTTTTAGTTTTGTGTTTGCTGTGGCTGATGCCTTGTATCTTTTTAGGTTTAATTGCAAAAATCTATATTTTTTTTACTAAAGGGCAGACAAAGCAATTCGTCAACAAAGTCGGTTCAGCAGCCGTTCACGCATCAGATACCCTTAACGATTTGGCAGAAAGCATGCACGACTATACTACCAAGAAGCGCATCTCTGACATGACCAGGAGGCGTGAAAAATTTCTGGCAGAGCATGCGGACATCAAGAATCCTGGTCCTGCACTACAAGCACTCCTGGACATAGACACCGAAAATTTTAAAATTGAGACGGAAAAAGATAACCCTCAATCAGAATGGATGAATGATTTATGGAGATGGGCTGATGAACATGAAATAGAAGAATGTAACATACCCAGAAACAAATCCGATTTATTGAATCTTGAATCTCTTTCTTTTGGAAGTATCTGTTATTTAGAAAAGAAAAAGTTTTCAAGACTTCCTAAAGAAATTGGTCAACTGACTAATTTAAAGTTTTTGGAGCTTGGCAGCGTCACTCATCCTGAAATACTATTAAATCAGTTAACAGAACTTCCCAAAGAAATAGGGAATTTAACAGGGTTGACGCGTCTTTATCTCCAAGATAACAGTTTAACAGAGTTACCAAATGAAATTGGAAAGTTATCAAAGTTAGAACAATTGAAGTTGGGTTTTAATCACCTTGTAAGGTTGCCGAAAGAAATCGGTCAGCTAAAGGAATTAAACCTATTGACTGTTTGGAGCAATAATTTAACGGAACTACCAAAAGAGATAGGACTGTTAACAAATTTGGTTGGTCTTGATATCTCGAGAAATCCAATAACAATTCTTCCTGATGAAATTATAAATTTAACCGGTCTAAAAAAATTTTATTTTGATTGTGAAAATATAGAATTTAACAAATTACAATATGAGTGGCTATCTGAATTGAAAAGCAATGGGTGTGAACTTTCACCTGATTTTTTAAATTTTAAAAATAATCGTTTTGTTTCGGAACAACCTATTGATTCACCTCCATTTTGGATAGATGAAGTTCCTCCCTGTGATGAAGTTCCTCCCTGGATGGAGGAATCATCTTTTTGGGTATCAGATAATGAATTAATAGCTATCAATGAATCATTTAAATTTTATGGTGTTACGTCTCTTTGGCATATGACGCACATAGATAACATAGAAAGCATTTTCAGCAAGGGAATATTAAGTAATAACCAAGCTTTTATAAATGCAAAGCCGGTTGATATTTCAGATCATAATGTTCAAAGATGGCGAGGCAAAAAAGATCCTATCTATGGGAGAGAATTGCATGATTATGTCCCTACCTACTTTAACATTAAAAATCCAATGTTGTCCGCAAAAAGAGATATAGAAAATAGTATATGTCTAATTGAGATCTCCCTATCAGTATTATCCGTAAAGGATTTTATATTTACAGATGGAAACGCAGCTTCCCAAAATACAATTTTCTATCGTTTAATTAGTGATTTACAACGGCTTCCGTGGAATGTGTTAAGTGCTGCGTATTGGAATGATTTAGACGATGGGAAGCGAAAAAGGTGTGCAGAAATGTTAATTTATCCTATCATTCCCCCTGAATATATTAAAAAAATTTATTGTAGCTCATACGAAACATTGAAACGGCTGTCAGCATTTCCTGTCGAATCCGAAATTTCTGAAACGTTGTTTTTTAATAATCATAGAATATTAAACAGATCTTTCAGTGAGGATATCCCTTTTTAAAGGATACATATGCCAGTAACAATATTAACGGGTAATATATTTACTACTAAGTGCCAAACAATTGTTAATACTATAAATTGTGTTGGAGTCATGGGTGCTGGAATTGCTCTTGAGTGTCGATTAAGGTATCCAATTATGTATGAGAAGTATGTCGGATTATGCAATGATAAAAAAATTGATATAGGATTGCTATGGATATACAAAACTCCTGATAGTGATAGGTGGATACTTAATTTCCCAACAAAGAAACATTGGAAGTACCCATCAAAAAAAGACTACTTACATGCGGGACTTGATAAATTCTGTAATACATATCAAGAACGCCAGGTTAAATCTATTGCATTCCCTCTACTCGGAGCTGATAAAGGTGGGATTCCTCCTGAAGAAAGCATTGCTATTATGCGATCATATTTAGACAAAGTTGATGTAAATGTCGAGATATACAAGTATGATCCGAATGCCAAAGATGATCTCTATGATAAAATCAAGAAGAAGATGTTATCAATAAATGTAGATCAAATATCTAAAGCAACGAATTTGCGGAAGAATTATGTTGTCAATGTCATCGAAGCATTACAACGTCCAGACATCGTCCAGCTTAATCAACTTGCTCGGGTGAAGGGAATTGGAATTAAAACTTTGGCTAAAATATTTATTTATGCAGATACTGGAGAATGTAGTGTTACTGAACCAACATTGTTTGATTTTAAGTAGAAATAAGCCCCATAATTTTAGCTATGACCTGTCGCTATTGATCAGATTTCCCTTTTTTAAGGGCTGCTTTCCGATCTTTTTCATTATTAATCATTTATTAGTTTTTCACTCTGATTGATGGATTCTTGCCCGAACAGTCAAAGCTCGGGCCTTCTGAGATTAACCCATATACAACATGTTTATTTTTAAAGACCTGGCAAAAGACGACAAATCATACCTATTAGTGCTTAGTCAGCTACGTGCCAAATTAAAGGTGAAATTTGCAAGCCTTTCCAGATAACTCTAATTTCGCTTGTTCAAAATAAAATTTCAATAATTAGAAAACAAGAGATAATCAGATATAATCAATGAAAATATTTAAAAAATTGGACTATTAGCATCATAATCACCTCTAACCTGGCATAAATGACTATAATCACTCAAAATAAAACTAGATTTTTCTTTGTCAATATACTATATAATTCCAATGAGTTATTGGAATCAATATTATGGCGGATAACGTCAATAATAATGTCGAGACAAAACCGATTGGTTTTGCCCCGATTTTGCAGCATTATTTTCACAAATGTTGCATCGCTGATATTATTGACCAGAACGTCCCTCTTGATGCAAGACGTAACATGCTCACTCATGGGCAGGCAAGTATAGCAATGATCACCGCCATTCTTTTTCAGGTTATGTCTCTTTACAAGGTTTGCAAATTTGCCAGGGAATCAAATGTCCTGGATGTTATTTTCCCTGACATAAGTCCGGATGAATATTTTGACGATAGGCTGGGTGATACCTTAGACGCTATTCACAAATTCGGCATTGGTAATCTGGAACTGCTGATTACCCGACATATAATTGAAGCCTTTGAGATTCAGACAGAAATCTGTCATAACGATACGACCTGTGCGCAAGTTTACGGCGAGAATAATAAAAACAGATCCGAACAGAGCATCAAGATCTCATACGGATACAGCAAACAATACCGCAAAGACCTGAAACAATTGGTATGGTCCATGACAGCCAGTTCTGACAGTAGCTTTCCCTTATTCCAACAAACATATAGTGGCAACACCGCCGATGTGGAAACCTATGTGGAACAGTGGCACCATTTGATTGACCTGCTGGGAAAGAAAGATTTTTTATTTGCCGGCGATTCCAAGGTGGCTACACACGGGAATATGGCGCACATAGATGATCACGGAGGATATTTTTTAAGTCCTCTGCCCATGTACGCCTCCTATCAAGAAGCTCTTTTCAAAGCACTGGATAAGCACAATCACGAGACCCTGATTCCTTACAAAGATCAAATGAATCGGGGAGTTGAGGTGCCTCTGACTTTTGAACACGAGAACAAAAGTTATACCTTCAGAATGATCATCCTTTTCGATCAGGGCTTGTTTTACCGCCGTAAAAAATCTCTTCTGGAACGAATCACTAAAACCCAAGTCGCATTTGATGAACTCGCCCAAAAAATAAATGCATATAAATTAAAGACGAAGGACAGCATTGAGCAGGCTTGTCAGGCCATACTAAAAAAACATAAGACACAGGCGTTTTTTGATTTTGTTGTCCACAACGATCCAGTGGTCACGTATAAAAATGCACGGCCCGGTCGACCAGCCAAAAATGCAGAAAAAATTGCGGTCTATCAAGATCACTTCTATATAGAACTCAATTATAATGAGTCCGTCTGTACCAAGGCGCAATATCAAATCGGCTATTATCCACTCGTAACCAACAAGCCGGCTTCTGATTTTTCAATAGAAGATGCGATGCTGGCTCATAAAAATCAGTACAAGGTGGAGCATCTTTATAAACGGTCAAAGTCAGGTTACAATCTCGAACCGATTTATCTGCAAACGCCTGATAGAATAGAAGCTTATCTTTTCCTTTTCAAAATAGCGCTTCAAATTTTGGTCCTTATGGAAAGAACGGCCAGAATAAAAATTGCCGAACGGGATAAAGGTTTGGATAATTTCATGCCCAATAAAAGGGATGTGCGTAACCCTAAAACAGAAAACATGTTGGCAATGTTTGAATTTGTCGTATGTGGCGTAATACTGCTTCATGATGGAAGCCGGCAATATTTTGTCTCCAAGCTGACCGAGACACAAAAAGATATTTTATCGATTCTGGATGTGCCGGAAAAATGCTACACTCACCAATATTTGTTTGATACTTCATAACCTGGTCAAAATTGGCCAAAGTGAAAAATCGGATAATTGCATCCAAAACTACTGAAACCCAAATTCAAACAAGCGAAACTTAAGAGATAATTTTAATGATTTCCTCATTGAATTTTTAATATTTATACAGATCTGGTTATTCTTACTTTTCGGATATTATCCCGTTAGATAAGTAAATATGAAAACTAAACAACCACCGTCTTGAAGACGGTGGGATTAACCTCGCGGACTGAAAGTCCAGCAAGACCGGCTGCAGCCGGTTGTGATACTCCCGGCCAGTGCCGGAGCTATGGCCACTCTACTCCCCAGGAGAACTTGACCGGGAGCAGGCCCAGGCCAAGAAGTACCAGTCAAATTTAAAAGTCTTTGCCTGGGAGACGGGTCGGCAGGCCGATCTCAAGCCGCAAGTATCTACCAGTGCCGGGGAACTGCCCGGTGATTAAATGCAACTGCTGGCAGAATGCTATCCGTCTGAAAGACGGAGGTTTTAACCTTTTACAGAAACAATAAACGGCAACCACAGATCAACTTGTTATGCCACACATAAGAGAGTTTGTAATGTTTAAGACAAAAGATTTATTTGAAATCCCGATTTATCGAGTTTCTGAAGATGCTTATTATGAAAAGCTCCGAGAGTATATTGCTAAAAATACAACGGAGTATTCATCTGAAAGTCACTTGCGAAAACAGTTCGGAGGTGATTGGCTATATAACGAAATCATTGGGTATTTTAAGGTTTATAAGTACGACAGTAGACAAATTCGTTGTGCGTATTGGGAAACTGATGCATTGAATAAAGTAAAAACCAGAAAAAAACAATTTATTAGAAAATCTGATAATTTTAGCTCAATTCCTTTTAATGCTGGTGCAACTAATGTCGAGTTAATAGATCGTTTAAATATGTGCATTACCGATGCTATTTCTAAGTTACCTAAAAATCGTTTTGCCAACAGAGGGTTGTTAGATGTAACTTTTGAATTTATAGATTGGCGTAAAGTTTTGGTCTGACGAACAAGGATGGGTCGTGGTTCGTTATGCAATATAGGAGGAAATGTGGGGAAAAAAGGTGGCACCAAAATGTATTGTCCAAAATGCAAACAGACCCGGGTTTGCAAGGCTATCCCACTAAATGAAATAGGGTATAAAGTATCGCAAAGATGGTATAAAATTAAACATCCAGATATCAACTGGTTTCGTAGAGGTCGGCAGTGCCTTACCTGTCATAAGTGTTTTGTTACTTCTGAAGTGGATGAAAAATTTATTAATGAACTTGTAGAGCTTAGGGATGCCCTGTCAGAAATTAAAAAGCATTCGGAACAATATATCGAAGAATCAAAACAAGCGTCCGAGACATTAAATAAGTTGTCAGAATCTCTCGGGGTACTCCAGGCTCTGAACATTTACAAAGAAACGAATTGATAACTTTGTTGCAGAACACTGCTATTGCAGCTGACTGTCACTAAAAGTCACGCGGCTGAATAGCAGCGTTCAGTGTGGACTATGTCTATGAACTGAACCGCTGCGCGGAAGTGCCCCTTTCAAAACATCTGGGTTACATAAAACCCTAAAATCAAATTAACATACTAAACACTCTCTGCAAAATTTACCGGAGAACGGGGGGCGCCGAGGCGCAAGATTTCCGCCAGTCATGTCATTTGCAAAAAGCGCAAATGCCACGCCTGTCATAAATCATTGCAGCCTGCGCCCCCCGTTCTCCTACTTTTGTGACAACACAAAGGTCTGCGACACCCTTCAAACAAGTCTCTACTTGTTTTTCATTTTCATTAAATAAGATTATAATATTGCACATCTATCCGTAAGGATAAGTTTTTCTCACCAAATCAAGGAGGCAAAAAATGGCTAAAAGTCTTAGAACTCAATTTGTAGATTACATGACATTAAATCGTTATTCGCCGTGGACCATAAAAAACTATCTTGGTACCATGACGCAGTTGGAAAAATATCATCAAAAATCGCCAGACCTGCTTTCCAATGAGGAGATTCAAGATTTCTTGCTTCACCTTTTGCGGGAACGAAAACTTGCCTGGGGAAGCTGTAATGTCCACCTTTCTGGATTGGCGTGTTTTTATAAAAATGTTCTCAATTGGGAAGAAACGCAATTTAAACTGCCGCCACGCCCCAGGATTAAAAAACTGCCACATGTTTTGAGTGTGGAAGAGGTAAAACAATTGTTGGAATCGGCGGCTAATCTTAAACACCAGGTCCTGCTAAAAACGGTTTACAGTGCCGGACTCAGGGCGGGTGAAGTT
This sequence comes from uncultured Desulfobacter sp., assembly GCF_963675255.1. Classification (GTDB taxonomy): domain Bacteria; phylum Desulfobacterota; class Desulfobacteria; order Desulfobacterales; family Desulfobacteraceae; genus Desulfobacter. The sequence continues at coordinate 4,427,735 of NZ_OY775937.1, read as the reverse complement.
TTAAAACTCAAACCCATCCACATAGAAAGTGATCCCTCCAGGATGATGATCAGAATAGAACAGGGCAAAGGCCGAAAGGATCGCTATGCGGTTTTATCTAAACATCTGCTTAGTGAACTCAGAAAGTATTGGCTGGAGTATAAACCTAAAGAATGGCTTTTTCCCGGTAAAACCCAGGACCGGCATCTTGGTTATACTGCTGCCCGGGAGGCTTTTTATAAGGCAAAAAAAAAGCCGGCATACAAAGAGGTAATGGACTCCACGTTTTAAGACACTGTTTTGCCACCCACCTTCTTTCCCAGGGAACAGATATTTATACCATTAAAAATCTCCTTGGCCATGCCTCTGTGAAAACAACTCTTGTTTATCTTCACCTGATTCAACAAAACCCAACAGAGTTCAAAAGCCCCCTGGATGCCATGCCTTGTATGACGAGGAGGGATGCAATGAAAAACAAACATGAAATTGCTGATATTTTTCGCCTCTACGGTAAAACATATCGGGAACAAAATATACTGCCATACAAACAATTAAAAGTGATGCACAAAATCGAAATTTGTCGGACCGCTCAACTCGGAGGTCATATCGAGCAGTGCGATCAATGCGGTTTTGAACGAATAGCTTATAATTCCTGTAGAGACAGGCATTGCCCAAAATGCCAAACCATGGTTAAAGAAAAATGGCTCAATGACCGGAAGGCAGATCTGCTACCCTGCAACTATTTTCATATGGTCTTCACCATTCCTCATGAATTAAATCCCATTATATTGCGTAACCCCAAAATCATGTTGAATAACCTGTTTACGGCTGTGAGCCAAACATTGCAATCATTTGCCCGTGATCCGCAATGGAAAATTAAAGGGCAACTCGGATTCATCTGTGTCCTTCATACCTGGTCGCAAAAACTTACCGCTCATTTTCATATCCATTGCCTTGTCGCCGGAGGCGCGCTTTCGTTTGATAAAAAGCAATGGATACCATCGAATAAATCATATTTGTTCAGGGTTCAGTCTCTCTCGAAAGAGTTTAAGAAACGGTATCTTGGACTGTTAGAGAAATCCTATTTGAATGATGAACTGTTTTTTCCCGATAAAATTGCAAAATACCGCAGCAAAAAAGAGTTCATCAATTTTATCAGATCCCTTTTTAAAATCAAATGGATCGTCTATGCCAAGCGTCCCTTTGCCGGGCCTGAGCAAGTACTTGAGTATCTTGGCCGCTATACGCATCGTGTCGCTATATCAAACAACCGGATAAAATCCATAGACAACAATCAGGTCAGTTTTGAGTACCGAGACAGGGCCGACGACAACACGGTCAAAACATTGAAGCTCCCTGCCCATGAATTCATTCGAAGGTTCCTGCTCCACGTGCTCCCGGAAAATTTTATGAAGATACGATATTTTGGTTTTTTATCCCATCGGAATAAAAAAAAGGCTGTCAAGCTGATCCGCCAGCTGATTGAATCCGACATTGTTTTCCCTCAAAAAATAGAAGAAACTTATCTTGAAATGATGCAAAGATTAACAGGCCGGGACCTGTTATGCTGCCCTAATTGTAAAAAAGGGAGGATGACAATTATCAAGGGACTGCCGAAGCAGTATATAGATTCTTCATGATGTTTGTCTAAAATTGGTTCTCTGAATGGAATCGCTATGAAGGCGACATCGGACCAGTGCGCCAACAATTTTTTATCATGTAAAAATACCCCCAAAAATGGATTGTTGTATGCATACAAAGAGTTATAAAATTAAATTTTTCATGATAGCAAGATTATGATTATGATAAAATCGTCCTAAGAAGAATCATACAATCCCCATAGCCGGTTTCTTGGCAAATATAAACTTCCAGTTCACACATTTAATCGATTTGTTGCCTGTGAAAAATAGACCATATGGGCCTGTGTTGGTGGGCAACAAACGATTAAACGCTCTTCTATTAGTCTGGAGCATCAACCCCCTGAAAAGTAAGGTCTGAGCCTTGCTTGAGATTGCCAATATACCTTGGGGTGATTTTTTATCTTCTGATATTAAGAAATCTGAAAAAGCAAAAGAAGACCTTGTATATGCATAATTATATGTATATAGTTGAATTATGAAAATCATATGGGATGAAAGCAAACGGCAAAGCAATATAGTCAAGCATGGACTTGACTTCGCCCAAGCCCACATGGTTTTTGCCGGGGCCACGTTCACCTTTGAAGATACTCGCATGGATTATGGTGAACAGCGGTTTGTAACCATCGGATTATAGGATGGTGTTGTGGTTATCGTCCATACAGAAAGTACCGATGAAATCAGAATAATATCCATGAGAAAGGCGGCCAAAAATGAACAAAGACTCTATTTCAAAAACCTCTATGGATGATGAATACCAGGAAGTAACCCAGGCTGATTTTGACAGGGCTGTTCTTCGTCAGGGATTAAAACCAGTAGAAAAAAAACAGCGAATTACCATCATGCTGGATGCCGAGGTTATTAGTTATTTCAAATCAAAAGCAGGAAAAAAAGGATACCAGACTCTTATCAATGAAAGTTTAAAAAAGATTATAGCAGAAGGCCAAACGGACCAGCCGAACCTTGAAGATATGTTAAGAAAAGTTATCCGGGAAGAATTAGAGAAAGCGTCTGCATGATTATTATTGGGAATATGGGTCCTTGTTCTGTCAGTCCCCACCTTTTTATTTTTTAGTACCGCACGGCAAAACTGGCACTCTCCCGGTACTTGGCTTTGCGCTTGTCATACATTTGCCTTATCGTAATTTGCGTGATCAGTCTGCAAAATAATAGGTTGACTACAATTGATCCGAAATCCGTACTGCTGTACAATTAAATCCGGGTAAAAAAACGAATGTCTTGATCTCTATTGACGCGGCTTACGGCCTGAGGAGGATCAATGAAAAAACTGGTCCGCTGGATTGTGGTTTTGCTGATCATAGCCGGAGCAGCTGTTCTTATCTGGCAGAAAACAAGGCCTGAGCCGCTTGAACTGGTGGTGAAGGAGGTGGTCAGGGGAACAGTTGAGAAGACCGTTGCCAACACCAGGGCCGGTACGGTCAACGCCTGCAGGCGAGCCAAGCTTTCACCAGGCCTGGGTGGTCAGGTTGCCCTTCTCCCCATCCGGGAAGGGGATTCGGTGAAGGCCGGTGAGTTGTTGCTGGAGATCTGGAACGAGGATCTTAAAGCCCGGTTGGTTCTGGCCGAAAGAGAGGTGGCGGTAGCAGAGGCCACGGCCAATGCGGTATGCCTTTCGGCGAATGAGGCCGGTCGTCAGGCCCATCGGGCAGAAATCCTATTTAAACAGCGGATTGTTTCGGAAGAACATACGGACCAGGCCGTAACCCGGGCAAAATCGTTGCGGGCAGAGTGCACTGCGGCACGGGCTTCCGTGGAGATGAGGCAGGCTCAGGTTGAAGTTGAGCGGGTCAACCTGTCCCGTACCCGGCTCATTGCACCGTTTGACGGCGTTATCGCCGAGATTGAAGGTGAGCTCAACGAATATATCACACCGTCACCGGTCGGGGTTTTGACACCGCCGGCCGTGGATCTGATTGAAAACAGCTGCTACTACGTTTCTGCCCCCATTGATGAGGTTGATGCCGCCGAGGTAAGGGTCGGTATGGAGGTGCGGATAACCCTCGACGCCTTTCGCAACAGGTCGTTTTCCGGCCAGGTTCGTCGAATTGCCCCTTATGTACTCGATCTGGAAAAGCAGGCGAGAACTGTCGAAATCGAGGCCTCTTTTCACAATCGTGAAGCGTTTTCCGAGCTGCTGGCAGGGTACAGTGCCGATGTCGAGGTGGTGATCGATGTCAGCAAGGATAGCCTGAAAATTCCTACCGAGGCTGTTATGGAAGAAACCTCTGTTTTTGTTTTTTCCCCGGGCGACCATCGTGTTCAAAAACGAACCATTTCCACCGGACTCTCCAACTGGGCGGCAACTGAGGTGGTTAACGGCCTTGCTGAAGGGGAGTTGATTGTCGTCAATGTGGATAAACCCGGGCTGGAAGATGGTGTAGAGGCTGTTCGCGTTGAGGAGCGGCAATGATTGTCCTGGAGCAGTTGAGCCGCATCTTTAAAGTGGGCGATGAGCAGGTTCACGGACTGCGTCAGGTCGACCTGACAATCGGCAAGGGTGAATATGTGGCGATCATGGGGCCGTCCGGTTCAGGAAAATCGACCCTGTTGAACATGATCGGCCTTCTGGACAGGCCGGACAGCGGCAATTATTTTTTTGAAGATGAGGATATGACCAAGCTCAGCGATCATCAGCAGGCTGAGTTTCGCCGCCATAAAATCGGCTTTATCTTTCAGTTTTTTCACCTGGTACCGAGGATGAGTGGTGCCGAAAATGTGGAACTCCCACTCATGCTGGCCGGGGTTGATCGAAAAGAGCGCAAAGAGCGGGTGGCCAGGGTGGTCAAAGCATTTGGGCTGGAACAGAGGGCGAACCATAGACCGGACCAACTCTCAGGCGGCCAACGGCAGCGGGTGGCCATCGCCAGGGCGACCATAATGAACCCTCATATCCTTCTTGCCGATGAACCGACAGGCAACCTTGACAGGAACTCCGGCATGGAGGTGATCGAGATTCTGGAACAGCTTAACCGGGATGGGATAACGGTGATCATGGTTACCCACGACCAGGAGCTGGGGGAGCGGACAGCCCGCCGGATACATATGGTGGACGGGCGTATTGTTTCCGATACCGCTTCAGAGTCAACTACCCGCCCCTAAAGGAGCGGGCTTGAATCGTGAGATTCGAGATAGGAACTATTAGTTCCAATAGGTGATTAGCTTAAGAGCTTTGAGCACTACGTTGTTTGGATCATTACACCCTTGGATGCCTCCCTAGTCCAAGGTTCTGTATTTCAGCATTAAAAGACCTCAACAGGTCGGTGTGCTGAGACCGACAAGTCCTTACAACATTGGCGAAGGGAATCAATCCGAAAGGACTTCGCTTCATTTTAGCTAAGATATTAATTATGAGAGTTTTTGTTCTAAATAATCATGGTGAACAATTGATGCCGTGCAAGCCTCGTAAGGCAAAAATATTGTTGAATGAGAAGAAAGCCAAAGTGGTTCGGCGCAGTCCGTTTACGATTCAATTGTTGTATGGCTCCAGCGGCTATAAGCAGGATTTAACACTGGGCGTTGACACCGGCCATAATGAGGTCGGCTTGTCTGTTATATCAGAAACTAAAGAAGTCTTTTCTGCTGTGGCTGAGATGAGAAACGATATTTCCGCCAAAATGACACAGAGGCGTATGTATCGTCGCAATCGACGCAGTCGTTTAAGATACCGCAAGCCTCGTTTTAATAATCGTGCAGCATGTACTCGAAAGGGACGATTAGCGCCTTCCGTACAATGGAAGATTGATGCCCATGCACGACTGATTAATCAGTTGACCGCGCTGATGCCGATTACAAAAATCGTTTTAGAGACCGGCAGGTTTGATCCACACAAGTTGAAAGATCCAAGCGTGAAAAACCACCAATATCAAAAAGGCGTTCAGTACGGTTTTGAGAATGTTAAAGCCTACGTATTGGCCCGGGACGGTTACACATGCCAATGTGGAAAAAGAGGGTGTACGGATAAGCTTGAAGTCCATCATATTGTTCCTCGTTCTGAGGGTGGGTCCAACGCCCCGGAAAATCTAATAACACTGTGCTCAAAGCATCATAAAGCGCTCCATGCCGGTAAGATAACGCTTAACGTTAAAAAATACAAAAGCTTAAAATCCGCCACAACGATGAATATTATTCGCTCCCGGTTGTTGGAAATGTTTCCGGATGCAATAGAGACATTCGGTTATGTCACAAAAGCAAACCGATACGCGAATAACATAGAAAAAACCCATGCGAATGATGCATTTGTCATAGCCGGGGGCACTACCCAGGCGCGTGACACAGTGCGATCGGTTACATTCAAGCGGAAGAATAATCGTTCCCTGCAAAAAAACAGGAAGGGTTTTGCCCCTTCCATTCGAAGACAAAGATATCAGATACAACCAACAGATCTGATTAAGTATCAGGGCCGAATTTGTGTAGCAAAAGGCACACAAAACAAAGGCGCGTATGTAGCCTTTATGGATGGCACAAAACGGGTGGTGAAATCAACCAAACAGTTGGTTTTAATATTTCAAAACAAAGGCGTTGTCTATGCGTAGATTGAAGTCGGGATTCATCCCACCCCTTAAGGGGCGGGTTTTCTCCCGACATTTGGATAAAAGAAATGTTGGGGGAAGGTGATGAAACCCATAGACATCCTGACCTTTTCGACCCGTGCTTCATTTGGGTATCCCACCAGGACATTTCTGATGTTGCTGGCTATGGCCATCGGTGTGGCCTCAATGGTCGTGCTTTCCACGCTGGGAGAAGGGGCCAGAACCTATGTTGTCGGCCAGTTCTCATCCCTTGGCACCAACCTTCTGATCGTATTGCCGGGTCGCTCTGAAACAGTTGGAGGACCGCCGCCCCTGCTTGGAATCACTCCGCGTGATCTTACCCTGGATGATGCGGCAGCGCTCCAGCGTTCCTCGGTTATCCGCTATGTCGCTCCCATCATAATTGGTGCCGCGCCGGTATCTTATGGCAGGCGTGAGCGCGAGGTGACCATCCTCGGCTCCACTTCGCAATTACACAATATAAATCAACTCGAAATGGGCAGCGGGCGGTTTCTTCCGCCAGGTGATATAGGTCGGGCAGCACCGATATGCGTACTTGGGGAGACGACCAGGAAAGAGCTGTTTGGTACACAGTCAGCAGTCGGTGAGAAGGTGCGTATCGGTGACAACCGGTTTATAGTGGCCGGTGTCCTCTCCGATAAGGGGGAATCGGTGGGGCTTGATATGAGTGATCTGGTCATCATTCCGGTTGCTTCTGCCCAGGCACTGTTCAATACTGAATCGCTGTTCCGGATTATGATAGAGGCTTCCGAGCGGGATCTGATTCCTAAAGCAAAAGAGGTGATTTTAAAAATAATCCGCAAGCGCCATGATGGAGAGGATGATGTGACCGTTGTTACCCAGGATGCGGTGCTTGCCACCTTTGATAAGATTTTTACGGCATTGACCCTCACTGTAAGCGGCATAGCTGCAATCAGTGTCGGGGTGGCGGGGATTCTGATTATGAATGTGATGCTGATAGCGGTAAGCCAGCGACGGTCTGAAGTCGGTTTGCTCAAAGCCATTGGGGCGCCCAGTGGGCAGATCGTTGCCCTTTTCCTTGGCGAGGCCGCATTGCTCTCTTTTCTCGGCGGGGCGTTGGGGTTGCTGCTTGCTGCCGGTGCTACCGGGTTGGTGGAATCTCTGTACCCGCAATTTCCGCTTGATATCCCTTCCTGGGCCCTTGTGACGGCCCTGGCTGTTGCTGTTGGCTGCGGCCTTCTTTTCGGTGTGTTGCCGGCACTCAGGGCTGCCCGGCTTGATCCGGTTGAGTCCTTGTCAAGGAGGTGAGCTGATGCATCCAGGAGACCTGTTCCGTTTATCATTGAACTCGCTGGTGGATCAGCGGCTTCGCTCCTTCCTCACCATTCTCGGCATTGCGGTGGGGATCGGTTCGGTGGTGTTACTCACCTCCATAGGTGAAGGTATTCATCGGTTCACTCTGGCAGAATTTACTCAATTCGGCACCAATCTGATCGGTATCAATCCGGGCAAGGCTACCACACTTGGAACATCCGGGGCGATTATCAACAATGTCCGTCCCATGTCTATTGCTGACGAACAGGCTCTGGCACGGATTCCGGGTGTGGTCAGCACTGTTTCAGTCATTCAGGGAAATGGGCCGGTCGAATATTATGGCCGAAGTCGAAGGACCACCATTTTAGGGGTGGGGCCGTCTGCAAGTGAGGTCTGGCAGATCAGGGTGGTGAAAGGGCGGTTTTTGCCGGAAGATAATTTGACTGCTCCGCGGTCCTATGTGGTGCTTGGCAGCAAGGTGAAGCACGAGCTTTTCCGGGAGTCAAATCCGCTTGGCAAGATTATCCGGGTAGCTGGGGAGCGGTACCGGGTAATCGGGGTGATGGAAACCAAGGGGCAGATGCTCGGTTTTGATCTCGATGACGCGGTATACATCCCGACTGTGAGGGCGATGAGCCTCTTCAATCAGCAGAGCCTGATGGAGATCGACCTGGTTTATCGAACCGGACTGCAGTCGAAAACCATCGCGGAACGAGCCAGGAAAATTCTGGTCAACAGGCATGGTGCTGAGGACTTTACCATCACCACCCAGGAAGAGATGCTCAAGGTGCTCGGTTCGGTGCTCAATATACTCACCGTTGCTGTGGGTGGACTGGGGGCTATCTCGCTCTTTGTCGGTGGTGTGGGGATTCTTACTATTATGACCATAGCGGTTAATGAGCGGACGCCTGAGATCGGCCTGATGAGAGCAATCGGTGCGGACAAAAAGCAGATCCTGCTGCTGTTTCTTGGCGAAGCCGTGGTTCTGGCCGTGATCGGTGGTATCGCAGGCTTAGCCGGCGGTGCCGGGATTGCCTGGCTGCTCGGCGTTCTGGTTCCGGCATTACCGACACACACTCCCTGGCTTTATGCGTTATATGCGGAGATACTTGCCGCATTGATAGGATTACTGGCAGGAGTGATGCCGGCACAGAAAGCGGCGGGACTTGATCCGCTGGAAGCATTGCGGGCAGAGTGATATGAGTAATACTGATGAACCGGCCATTGCCAAAGACCTAAGTTTTCAGGTACCAAGTTCCGAATTTTTTTCGAATTTTTGTCGGACCAAATTATCTTATTGTTTTTTATGAGAATTGATTCCAAAAAAGGCATCGGTAGGTAATGTGCCAAACATAGCCTGGTAGATGATGTCTATTTGCGCGAGCCATTGATTTTTATATGTTCACTTCGAATTGCGGAATATTGGTATTAATTGTCGGTTTTTCTTAAAACCACTTTTTTGCTGTTAAAAAGGTGGGTTAAGAACTATTTAGAGGGTATTAAAGCATTAATTCTGTTTATTTTCAAAATATTAATTAATCGCATTAAACCACCAGCTCTGCTGGTGTGATCCTGATAGGCTCCGCCGACCAGACGAGGTAAACTTTCTTCCCGAGGGCCCCAAAGGGCAGGTCGGGAAGGAAGTTTGTATGCCGCAATGGGCGCATTCCCATTTTCCCGGTTATGCAACAGCCAATGAATTATGCGAGTTTGCCATTTGTTTCAAATAGTTCCAACGTCCTGATTTATAATATGAGCGCAACATGATCATCTTCTCTGCATTTTCTCTATACCAAAAAGTACAGGGGCCTTTGAGACGCAAATTGACCACCCTGCGGATTGAACTTTCAATAGCCCCACTGCCAATGGGTAAATTTAATGCCTTTACCTTTGGAAAGGCAAGTCGATGCTCATTGCGCACAAAGTAATTCCGTTCCGTTTTGATGGCCTTACTATTACGGCCTCGGCAAATGAGTTGTACGGCCTTAACCACTTCAGCCGATTTCCCTTTCAATAAAAGCCCTCGCTGTTTAGATACCCATGATTAATGAAATTTTCCCTAAAGCCCGACACGCTTTCTGCCAGTTGCATTATCTCAAAAATATTGCTGAACCGGCAGCATCCGCTGATGAGACAATGAAAGTTGAACTCAGGAAAACGGTCCGACAAAATGCCGGTGACATCATCCGCCCGGAGCATGTGGAACAACCCGGGGTATTGACGGTAACGGGTTTACTGCCGTCAGCTGTCATTGAAAATCCTACCACCGAGGGGAAAACGGAACAACATTCAGTCGATCAGGTGGAACAGGAACGGCAATCCATTGTGGATTCGCTGATACGCAGGGTGCGTTATCTGTTGACGTTAAAGGGACGTCCACCATTCCGCATGGCAGGCATTGAAATGTATCAAGGCTTTAGGGAAGTAGGTATTCCGTGAAGAACGACAACGACTTTGCAATCACCGTAGTCGTTTCAAACTCCATACTCGTTTCGGCAAAAAAGTTCGAACGGAGCTGGAAAAATTGACGGCACGCTGGCTTGAATTGCCACAGGATAATCAAAAAAGGTGAGTTTTGCGGTATTGCCAAATTGATATTTTTCCCATCCATCCATCCATCCACTTCGAAACTGTTTCCTGAGTAGCCAAACATATTTGTGAAATCTGATTGATACTATACCCAGAGTTGCTCAATCGGATTGCTTGAGCCCTGAGTTTAGTAAGGTTTGACTCTTCATCCGAAAATTCAATAAGTGACAGCCATTTTAATGCCAACGGCTCAATTGGAGAAACAAATTTTCTACCCGTGCGTTTCATCTGATATCCTTGCTATGCTATACAAAATAAAACAAAAACAATGATTTATTGCAAAGCAAGATAAAACAAGAATTATTTTTGTCCACCTACTTAGTTGCGCTGAACTGAGATTTTTCACGGACTTTCTTGCCGTTTATATATAAATAGTGGAAGTCAAATTTGGGAGTTCGGTCTTACTGTTGCATCGTCACTAAACAAGAATCATGCATCATGACCTCCACGTGTTCGGGCTTTATGCCAAATTTAGAATTGTTGCATAACCAGTAAATTTGTTGTTGTTTTTTTTTGGGTGGGGGGATATTGTAACGTAAATTAGGATTTCAATAAAATTTCAACCATTAAATAGTCTGTTTTGTAAATCGCCAAATACGGATGAAATCACTATTCAAAGCGGGAGAGTACCGAATTATCGGACCGTTCAAAAAAGCTCAACGATTTTGAAGGGAATGAAAACCCGGACTTTGTCTATTATTGGGTGTGTTGACATTTGATAAAATCCTAATGGGGATTTTATCAAATGTCAACACACCCTAAAACAATCCAAGGAAAATTATCATGATGAATACAGAAGAAATCAACTCTGATTCAGAGGAAAAACCGCGCACTATCGCGAATATAGTGATCGCACGAGAAGATCTGATGCCGTCAGCCGAAAAACTGATGGCGGTGTATGGCGTAAAGAACACATCCGAATTAGAGAAAATTCAATACGGTATTGATGCAAAACGACCGCAACCATTACCGGGCAGCATTTTTATAGGCCACACCTATGATGTGATCAGTGGCACCATGTATCCTTCAAATTCCTTTATGGGCGATCAGCTTTTTGACTACCCCGCTTGGGAGAGTGATCAGTGGACGACTCAGAATCTCAACGGAATAGTATACCGACTCCCTGTTTTTGTAACGGCCCTGCCAGAATCCAGTGTAAAATTAGAAGTAAGCCAGGGTAATTCTCTGGTAGAATACGCATCCAATACCGCATCAAAGCTTGGTATCGAAGGATCTTACGGTTTTTTTAACGGCTCACTTGAGGCTAACTTCAGCATGAGTAATTCCCGCTACTCCTTTTCTAAATTCTCCACGGTCAGTGAAGAGTACCGGTCCTGGACTATCAAAATCAAAAACATTGTCAACGCCAGAGAGAATTTAAAGGATGAAATTCGTGATATCATTGAAAATTATGATTGCCAGGATGTCTTTCGTACGTTAGGCACCCATTTTATTTATGGCCTGTCCTTTGGCGCACGGGTGATGCTTTCTTTTAATACCGATACTCTTGAAACCGATTCCCAAACAGAGTTCGATTCAAAAATTACAGCAACCTATAACCATATTATAGGCAAAGCGGAAGGAAGCCAAGAGACCCAATATACGAAACACATTAATGAGATCATCCAAAACTCAACTCGCAAAAGTACTATTATCGGTGGTGATTCTGAATTTGCGGCAGAAATTTTTCGCGAAGGCACAGTGTCCCCTGCCTATTACAAAAAATGGAGTAAAACCGTAAAATCCAATGTTATGCCCATGGATTTTACCAACGACGGCCTTCGGCCCATATGGGAACTGGCGGCAGATGAAAATCGACGCAAGAAATTAACCGAGGCTTTCAAAACCTACTCCAAAGAAAACGCTTTGATATATCAGGCCAAACTGCCGCTTCAAGTAGGCGATAACTTACTGATCAAGGCCAGCAACGACCATTATTTAAAGGTAGATAACAATTCGCTGAGCGCTACAGCCGTTGGCAAAAGACAGGCCAACCTGTTGCGCGTCACGGACACAAAAGAGCTGAACTCCGATGAGAACTTGATCCAATACGTTCTGCTGGCCGCCCCGAATGCAACATTGGTTTCCCATGATGAAAATGGCGTATCTGCCAAAGATAGCATCAAGGAAGCCAATAGAAATTTAGGGAAATACTGGTGGGAAGTCAAGAAAGTAAAAAAAGAGGAGGGTAAAGGCCGTTTTATGATCGGGTCTGAAGTGCTTGACAAAGACAAGCGCTGGTGGAAACTGGAGAAAACCATTCTTAAATACGGCCCGGCGGACAGGATGGGCCACTTTAGAATCGACCTCTTACAGCCAAAGGCCAATGAGGTCCTCTCCCTCAAGCAATGGGAAGATTGGCAAACATACTGGCGGGAGCGTCAAAATCAATTCGCGAATTGGGTACTTACCTGGAAACTGGATCGTGATGTATATGGGAAAAGAGAGAGCGAAGCCATAAGAGAAAAAATAGAGACTCTGGTGCCGCTAAATGGTTATATAACGCGTTTTTCCTTGAATGATGTGCGAACACACTTCCATGGCAGACAGCTTGAATTCCAAAATTGGCTCAATACCTGGGGCCTTGACAGAGACCGGTATGGAAGGGATCTATATAAGGAGGTGGTTGGGCAGATTGACGACTATCTTTCCCGTGTTCCCCTCGGCTGATTGAACCGATAGCGTGAATTGCCTGCCGGTTGAGGGCTAACCCGGATCTTTCGCAGAAAACCAGACAGAGAAAATGATTATTCTGACTGACCGCATAGCTGCACCGCCAAAGATTGATTGTGGCGATTTAAGTAGAGCACTTGGGATAGAAGGGCATAGGTGGACACGGCGTCAGGACAACATCAGGCGTCGCCAGATTCGCTTTTTTGGTCTCCATGGACGGGGGACAAAAATTTGGTTGTGTTGCAAAAAATCTTTCGGGTTAAAGAAGGGCTTTGGTTGGATCCTTTTTACGTGGCAAGTTCAAACAGGTTTTCGATGAATTTGATCTAATTTTTAACATCTCCTTTTTTAACCCCTTCAACCTGCCCCTTTCGAATCATGTGCATCGTTTCATACCCCCTGATCGTCCTCCAAGCCGTGTGAAAGGATTGAAAGCCAAGGCCGGGTTTAACCCGCCGCTTGATAAACCGATGATCCTGTTCAACGATATTGTTCAAGTACTTGATTTGCCAGACTTCACAAGTTTCCGGAAGAAATCCTTCCTCTTTGAGTTTCTTGATCGCAGCCGGATAAGCGGGGTTCTTATCAAACGTAATTACCCGGGGTGTTGACGTATGTGAGGATTTTAAGGCTTTCCGGAAAAACCGTTTGGCAGCCTTGGTATCTCTTTTCGTGCGCAGTATGAAATCGATTGTATTTCCTTGAGAATCAACAGCCTGGTGCATGTACTTCCATTTGCCCTTGGCCTTGATATAGGTCTCGTCAACCAGGTATGAATCATTTGTTGCTCGAAGGTGGGGGCGGCACCGCTTCTCAATTTCCGGGGAATAGCTTTGAGCCCACCGGTCTATGGTCGTGTGGTCACCCTTTCCCCCCCCCGTTCCAGCATCATTTATTCCAGATCCCGTTAGCTGAGGGCGTAACGCAAAAATAGCACTCTGTGAGCTCAATTCACCCCAATATTACACTTACCCCGAACAGATAGCAATTTTTTGCCATCTATACATTTGCCGCTCTACGGTTCATGAATAGGATACCTGACACCTTTATTTTGCCCGAAATATTTGTAGGAATAACCCGCATTCAGGGAATCAACACCGATACCGAATTTCTGTCCGCATGAACCGGCCATTGCCAAAGACTTAGGTTTTCAGGTATCATAAAAATTCTGCATTAACCTAAGTTTTAAAACGGGATTACCCCTTTATGCCCAGATGTTACATAGTGCCCGACCGAAAACCGCAAATTTTGCCGATTACTTCGTTGGGCGGAAATTTTAATCCTTGGAATATTCTATATATACCTGCGGTTAAAATTTTCGTCCGCCTTGTACGCGACAAAATTTTCAGGTTTTCGTTTAGACACTACATATATATTGCCGCCATGTGGTTGCTGGCGTTCACTGCTGTCTGTTCCGCCGGAGCACAGGAATCCGCCGAACGGCGAAGCCAGCGGATTCTTTACCTGAACTCCTACAACAATGGGTATGCCTGGTCCGACAATATTCTTGAAGGAATCCGCTCGGTGCTTCCCGTGGAGAGCCAGAGCCTGAATTTTCAGATGGAGTACCTGGATGCCAAACGGTATGAAAACGAACAGATGCAAACGGTCTTGTTCAATTATTTTAAGGCCAAGTTCGACCGCGACCGGTTTGACGTCCTCATCACCTCGGACAACAATGCCCTGGCCTTTGCCTTGAAGTATCGATCCCGTTTATTTGCCGGGGTGCCTATTGTATTTTGCGGCATCAACAACTACACCCCTTCCATGTTAGAGGGACAGCCTGCCATTACCGGGATTGCAGAGACCGTGGCCTTTAAGGATAACATGGATATCATCCGCCGTTTGCATCCCAACGCCCGGAAGATGGTGATCGTCGGCAGCAACAGCGTTACCTCCCGGGCCATTATCAATGAAATCCGCCAGACCATCGAACAGGAAAAAATTGACTACGCCTTTACCTTCAAGACCGGATTCCAACTCCAGGCGCTTAAAACCGGCACACCGGATTACCTGGCAGACCTGTCCCGGGACACCCTGCTCTATATTGTGCCGGGGGGCTCCGAAGCCGGCGACGGTAACCTTTACAGCATCCAGGAGATTGCCGCCATGATCTGCCGGGCCACAAACCGGCCCGTGTACTCTTCCTGGGAGTTTCTCATGGGAACCGGCATTGTGGGGGGCAAGCTGGCTTCGGGCCTGGAACAGGGAAAGGCTGCTGCCCGGCTGGCTTTGCGTATTCTGGATGGAGAAGATCCGGCCCTGATACCGGTGAAAACAGCCGAAGGCCACGCCTATATTTTTGACCATAACGTGCTCAAAAGTTTGGGGGCGGACATGTCTTTGCTGCCTGCGGGCAGCAGAATCATCAATGAGCCCTATGATTTTTACCGGCTCAACCGGGGGATTTTTTGGCTGATTATTTCAGGGCTCTTTGTCCTGGCCTGCATGGTGGTTCTTCTGGGCGTCAGCATGGTCCAGAAAAAAAGGGCCAACCAGGCCATGGAAAAATCCAAGATGCAGCTCCAGCTGATCCTGGATAATATCCCCCACATCGTCTTCTGGCAGGATGTGAACCTCAATCTGGTGGATGTGAACCTCTCATTTCTCAAATTTTTTAAAATCCGGAACAAAGCCGACATCATTAACCAGGATATTTCCTCGGTACCGGACCTGGCCTACACCGCTGAAGAGTCCAGGAAACTGGGCCGCGAAGTGCTTGAAACCGCCGCTCCGTTCCATGCCCGACTGCTGAAAATACAGCGCAGCGACCAGGAACAGGTGTGGCTGGAGATCAACAAAGTACCACTGCTCGATAAAAAAAAACGGGTGGCGGGCGTGCTGAGCACGGCCGAGGATATCACCAAAAAAATCAAACTGGAAAAACAGCTGGCCCAAACCCAGAAGATGGAGGCATTGGGGATTCTTTCCGGGGGTATTGCCCATGATTTTAACAATATCCTGACTTCCATTATCAATTCCACCGAACTTGCCATCGACGATGTCCCTGAAGATTCCCTGACCCGCCAGGATCTGGAACGGGTTCTTTCGGCAGGCAAAAGGGGAGCGGAGCTGGTTAAACAGATTCTCACCTTCAGCCGGCCCGGCCACGTCCGGTTCAAAAAACTGGATCTGGCACGGGTAGTCAAAGACGCCATGGCCCTGGTGGAGACATCGTTTCCCGGCAACATCAAGGTGGTAAAAAACATGGCCCAAGGCAAGTTCATGTGCCGGGGGGATGCCATTCAGATCCACCAGGTGGTGATGAACCTGTGTACCAATGCTTTTCAGGCTTTAGGGGGGAAAAGCGGCCGTATTGAAGTAAAATTGGATGAACGGGTTTTAACCGGCCTTGATCCGGAAAACGACGACCCCTTTAACCTGCCGCCGGGCCATTATGTTGAACTGACCGTCTCGGACAACGGCCCGGGCATTGATCCTGAAATTTTGGATAAGGTGTTTGACCCTTTTTTTTCCACCAAAGGCAAAAATTTTGGATCAGGCCTGGGGCTTTCCATGGTCCACGGTATTGTCAAGGGCCATAACGGGGCCATTTCACTGACCAGCAAGGCCTATGACCTGACGTGTTTTACGGTGCTTTTGCCCCGCTTGGATCAGGTTGAGGACGATGAGCGACCGGCAGAAAACAATGTTTGCCTGGGCCAGGGCACCATTCTTTTTGTGGAGGACGACCCGGAACAGCGGCAAAGTGTCCCGCGGATTATTGAAAAGCTGGGCTATTTGGTGACCGCCGCAGACAGCGCAAGTCAGGCCCTGGAACTGATCCGGCAAAACCCGTCTGGATTTGACCTGGTCATCACCGACTATGACATGCCGAAAATATCCGGCCTGGAACTGGCCCGGCAACTAGCCCGAATCCTGCCCAGCCTGCCCGTGATCATGGTGTCGGGACGAAATGTAGAGTTCAGCCGGCAGGAATCTTCCAATATCAAGGCATTCATTGTAAAACCCTATGACAAGGGAATTTTATCCCGGGGCATCAACGAGGTGCTCTGCCCTGCGGAAAGATCCCATTGAGGCAGCCATGGCATTGATTTTAATCATAGATGACGACGATAATTTTTGCGGCACCATGAAAAGTCTTGTGCTTCGCATGGGACATGATTTTCTGGCCGCAGGCACCCTGGAGCAGGGTATTCGGATTCTTGAAGAACAGGCCGTAGATATCCTGCTGTTGGACGTGGGGCTTCCCGACGGCAACGGGCTTGAGGCGTTGTCCCGGATCAAGGAGGCATCCAAATCCAGTCCTGAAATATTTATCATCACGGGCCTGGGCGATCCAGCCGGGGCCGAGACCGCCATCACCGAAGGGGTTTGGGATTATATTGTCAAACCCACTTCTATCAAGGAGACCCGGGCCAGTCTCGTCCGGGCATTGAAATACCGGCAGGAAAAACAGAGCCGGCAGCAGGCCATGACCCTGGATCTGGACCAGATTGTAGGCCGGTCCGCCCCCATGCAAAAGTGTTTTGAAATCGTGGCCCAGGGGGCTGCGTCCAGCATGCCTGTGCTTATAACAGGGGAGACCGGGACCGGCAAGGAGCTCTTTGCCCAAACCATCCATGCCAACAGTCTGAGAAAAGACAAAGGATTTATTGTGGTGGACTGCGCCTTCCTAACCGAAAGCCTGATGGAAAGTACCCTGTTCGGCCACCGGAAAGGGGCATTCACCGGGGCGGTGGAGCGTCGGGACGGGCTTGTGAAGCTGGCGGATCAGGGAACCTTGTTCCTGGATGAGGTGGGGGAGATGCCCTTGTCAGCCCAGAAATCCTTTCTGCGCATCCTCCAGGAGAAACGGTTTCGTCCCCTGGGCGATGCCAATGAGATCACCAGCGACTTTCGCCTTATGGCCGCCACCAACCGGGACCTGGACGTTATGGTGGAAGACGGTACCTTTCGCCGGGATCTGCTATACCGCCTTCGTACCATCCATCTGCCCCTGCCGCCACTGCGCCGAAGGGGCCGGGACATTGAGGCGCTGACCCGGTTTAAAGTCAGTCAACTTTGCAAGGAAAATAACCTGCCGCCCAAAAAAATCGAGCAGGGCTTTTTTGATACCCTGAATGCTTATCCCTGGCCCGGTAACGTCAGAGAACTGTTTAATGTGCTTGAAACTGCATTTGTGGCCTCGGGCAGCGAAGCCACCCTTTACACCATGCATCTGCCGGGTGAGGTAAGAATCCAGGTGACCCGGGCATCCATTGAAAAGGGACAGTTGTCCCAGATGCCTGAACATGACCCCATTGACCCTGCCTTTTCTTTTCAGGGTAACATCCCCGGGTTCAAGGCATGGAAACAAAAGATGGAGCGGCATTACCTGGAACAGATCATTGCCGCCACCAACGGGGATGTTAAACGTATCCTTAACCTGTCCGGCCTGTCCAAATCCCATTTTTACTCCCTGGTTAAAAAGTACGGCATCCAGATATAGGTCCGGTTAAAGCGAACTTTTTCTTGCTCTTAATTATGCTCTTGCTCGAAGTCTTATTTCGAGCAAGAACACGAGCAAGATTAAGAGCAAGATGGCCTACCGACTCAAATTTATAATTGCTATTCAATGACTTGATTTAGCCTCACGCATGATATAGTTATGGAAAAATTTCAAATATGATTTTAGCAGGATTAAAGTTATGGAAAGATATTTACTGGTTATTATGGTGGGGACTATTGGGGGCCTTTTGGCACAACGCTTTAATATTCCCGGTGGGGCCGTTGTCGGGTCTATGGTGTTTACTGGGATTACGGTTTTGTTTTTACCCAAGGGGATTGATCTGCCGTCATCTGTGCGCACAGGCATACAGATCATTTTGGGCATCACCCTTGGGGTCTCCGTTGACCGCTCTCTTTTGGCTTTGGGGGTCAAGATAATGCCCATGGCAATCTTGAGCACCATTATTCTTTTGACGGTGGCCGTGTGCATGGCGCTTCTCGCGAACAAGCTTGGGCTGGTGGATTTTGGGACGGCCCTGTTCGGCTTTTCTCCGGGGGGAATGACGGGTATGGCCATTTTAGCCCAATCCGAAAATCATAACGGTTCCGTTGTGGCATTTTTTCATTTGGTGAGAATATTCACCCTTTTTATCGTCATTCCGCTGCTCGTGAAGGTGGTGATGTATTTACAGCAGAAAGGGTTTCTCCTGTAACTCGATGATCAAGTTTTTGTTAATTTGCCCAACTTCGGTGTTGGAAAAAAGTCCCTAAAAACTTGATGATCGAGTATAAATTCAAGGTTCAAAGAGTTTTTTACCTTTTGCATCCCATACCTTGGTAATAAATCCCTGGCGGCCGGAACCCATCTGGTAGTATTTATACTGGGCCGGATTTTTTTTATGGTAGTCCTGGTGGTAGGTTTCGGCAGGAAAAAATTGAGCTGCTTCTACCACTTCCGTGACCACGGGGGACTCAAACATTTTTGCCTCATTGATCTTTTGGATCATATCAAGGGCCTGCTGTTTTTGTTCCTGGGTATGGTAAAATACAGCTGACCGGTACTGGCTGCCCCGGTCCATAAATGAACCGCCTTTGTCTGTGGGGTTAATCTGCCGGAAAAAAACAGCTAAAAGCGCATCATAAGATATCAAATCGGGATTATAGGATATCTGGACCACTTCGGCATGGCCTGTGGTGCCCGTGCATACATCCTCGTAGCTTGGATTGTCCACATGGCCACCCATGTAGCCGGATACGATGTTTTCAACGCCTTTTGTGCCATCAAATGCCGATGCTATGCACCAGAAGCATCCACCGGCAAAGGTTGCGATTTGTGTCATAACGGTCTCCTATGTTGTCTAATTCTCACCAGTTGCCGCTTTTTTTTCTTCAAGTTCTTCCCAGCGTGAATAAAGCGATTGGACAAGGGATTGGGCCTGCTCCAGTTTTTTACAAGTGTCTGCCAGAAGGGCAGGGTCCTGGAGTACGTCAGGGTCCTGGACATGTTCAGAAAAATCTTCAACACGTTGTTCAGCATCCAGAATTTTTTCTTCTATATGTTCCAGTTCATATTTGTCTTTAAAGGAAAACAATTTCTTTTTGGCCGGGGCTGGCTTGCTTGCCTTCTTTTTATTTTTTTCCGCCACAGGCTGCTGGGCTTTTTCCCGGGCTGTTCGGGCTTTGAGAATCTGGCTGAACTCCCTGTAAAACTTTGGTGTTTCAGTGTTATCCAGGTAGAGCATGCGATGGCAGACCCGGTCCATGAGATACCGGTCATGGGAGACAATGATCACTGCACCTTCAAATTCTTTGATGGAGGTTTCCAATACTTCCAGGGAGAGGATATCAAGATCATTGGTGGGTTCGTCCAAAAGCAGCAGATCACAGGGTTGCCGCATGATTTCAGCCAGAACGATTCTTGCCTTTTCCCCGCCGGAAAGCCGTCCTACCGGCATGTCCAGCTGGTCAGGCATGAAAAGAAATCGTTTGGCCCAGGAGGCCACGTGAATGGGTCGGCCCTTGTAATTGACGGAATCTCCGCCTGCCGGATTCAGCGCATCCCGCAGGGTCATTTCCGGGTCCAGCTGGGTGCGTTCCTGGTGGTAGGTGGCTGTTTTAAGGTTTTCCGCCCATTTTACAGTTCCCTGGTCCGGTTCCATGCTTTGTTCGATCAGGGACAAAAAAGTGGATTTGCCGGATCCGTTATCCCCTACAATGCCAAGACAGAAACCCGGCCCCAATTCAAAGGTAATGTTGGAAAACAGAATTCTGTCTTTAAATCCCTTGGTCAGGTTATGCACCCTGAGCAGTTTTTTGGTCTGGCGTCCTGTGCCTGAAAAATCAATATCCATCCGGGTGGTCTGCCGGTTTCTGGTTTTGATTTCAGACAGTTCTTTGCGCAGTTCTTCTGCCTGGTCAATCCTGTATTTGGCCTTGGTCGTTCTGGCCTTGGCTCCCTGGCGCAGCCACTGGTCTTCCCTTCGCATTTTTGATGCCAAAGAGGACTGTTTTTTTTCCTGGGCTTCCAGATATTTGTCGCGCTCCTGTTCAAATTTGTGATAATTGCCCTGGATTTTAAAAACACCGCCCTGGTAGTATCGGCCAATTTCCATGGTGTGGGAACACACGGTTTCAAGAAATGCCCGGTCATGGGAGACGGCCACAAAAGAAAACCGTGCTGTTAAAAGCATCTGTTCAAGCCATAAAATTCCGGCAATATCCAGATGGTTCGTGGGCTCATCCAGCAAAAGCAGATCCGGTTCCTGGCAAAAGGCCCGGGTAATGGCAAGCCGCTTGCGCCAGCCGCCTGACAGCTCTTTTGTCTTTATGGCTGCATTGGTAAAACCGCCTAAACCTAAGGCTCGGTTCACCCTGCGGTGGCGTTCTTTTTCCTGCAGATCCAGGGATGCCAGACTGTTAAACAAGACCTGCTCAACAGAGAGCGCTGAGTCAAATTCATCTTCCTGGGCAAGATAGACCAGGCATTGGCCGGGCTGGACACTTATTTCTCCTTCGTCCGGAGTACTGAGACCAGAGATGATTTTTAAAAGGGTGGACTTGCCGGATCCGTTCATCCCGATCAGGCCAAGCTTTTCTCCGGGTTTTATATCAAAGCTTAACCCTGTGAATAAGGTGTCGTCACCATATGCTTTGCACAGTTCTTTTACAGCCACTAAAACCGTCATCAGGATTTGTCCCCCTGGGCCTGGGATAGTCTGAGGTGGCGGTATACCCGGATCATTTTAATCGTAAAAACCAGGACTAAGGTCAGGCTGATCAGAATAATAAAACTTGCGGCAAAAAAGGTCATAATAAAGCTGAACGGATCATTTAAACCATAAGCGCCCCGGATAAGATCAATACCGAAAACAAGGAAAAAAAGGGAGATTAATATGCATAATATTTGAGCTGTCCACCAGAAATATTTCATTGTATATCCTTACACTCGATCATCAAGTTACAAATAAAAATGGTCTTATTCGCTTGGAGAATCATCCAGCACCCCCCGAATTTTTTTAGCAAGCTCATTCATTGAAAAAGGTTTCTGCATAAAGGCAACCCCGTCATCCAGCACCCCTTGTTGGGTAATTACATTGGCTGAATATCCGGACATGAATAATAATTTGATTTCGGGAAAAAGTGTTGTAATCTTTTTGGCCATATCCCGGCCGTTCATTTCAGGCATGACCACGTCGGTCATGAGAAGGTCTATTCTACCAACATATGTATCGGCTATACTTATCGCAGCGGCAGGGGTGGCAGCAGACAAGACCAAATATCCCTTGCGTTCAAGCATCATTCTTGCCATTTTAAGAATGGCGGGTTCATCCTCTACCAACAGAATAGTTTCATTTCCAATCGGAGCTGGTTTTTCCCTAAGGGGTTTTCCCCGGGTTTCCTTGGATGTGTGGAACCCGGGCAGATATATTTTGAAAGTGGTTCCCTGACCCGGTTCACTGTAAACATTGATAAAGCCTTTATTCTGTTTAACAATACCGTAAATTGTGGCAAGGCCAAGCCCGGTGCCTTCGCCGATATCCTTGGTGGTGAAAAACGGTTCAAACAAATTATCCAAAGTCTCCTTGTTCATACCGCAGCCATCATCAGTCACTGACAGCATCACATAGTCTCCGGGTATACATTCTGTGTTTTTTGCACAATCTGCCTGAGCAAAAGTCTTCATTTGCGTTTCAATGGTGAGTTTTCCCACACCGGCAATGGCATCCCGGGCATTCACACACAAATTGGCCAGAATTTGATCAATCTGGGTCGGGTCTACTTTAACCGGCCACAAATGATCCGCTGGGAACCATAACAGATTAATATCCTCACCAATGAGCCTGCGCAGAATTTTAAGCATACTATCTACAGTATCATTCAAGTTCAGCACTTTCGGAGCAATAATTTGTTTTCTGGCAAAGGTCAGCAATTGTTTTGTCAGATCAGCCGACCGTTGGGCCGCTTTTTGAATTTCTTTGAGATCAGAATATAGATCCTGACTACTGTCTATTTTTTCAGAGGCTAATTCCACATATCCCAGTATGACCCCCAGCATATTGTTGAAATCATGGGCCACGCCCCCGGCCAGTCGCCCAACGGCTTCCATTTTCTGGGCCTGGTTGAGTTGTTCCTGGAGCCTTTTTCGTTCTGCATCTGCCTGATTACGTTCGGTGATGTCTTCAATAATGCTGATAATACCGGTAACTTCATTTTTTTCATTCCGGATATAATCCCAGTTTATTTGGATATCTATTTCCCGTCCATCCCTGGTCCTGTCCCGGGAAAAATATATTGACGGTTCAGGTTCTTTGCTGATGATGTATTGATAATAGTCCCTGGTTTTTGCACGATCGCTGTCATTTGCTATGAGGTCCCATAGATACATCCCGATGAGTTGATTCGGTTCGCAACCTTGTATTTGATGATGGGCAGGGTTGCTGTAAACAATTCTTCCCTCTAAATCGGTAAGCTGGATGCCAAAAGGAGCTGTATTCACAAGCGTTCTGAACTTTTTTTCACTTTGCCGGAGTGTGGTTTCCGCCTGTTTGCGCTCGGTGATATCAATATCAAGACAAAAGAGTTCCTGCTCACGCCCCGGTACCCTGACAATGGTATGATGGGAGATAACCGGTACCCGCGAACCATCTTTATGCCTCAGCAATAGTTCTCCCGAAGGGACGGGTTGGCCTGTCTCCACCATTTTATGCATTTCTTCAGTAACGGCATCCCTCATTTCAGGTGGGATAATCAGATCAAGAAGACTGCGACCAATAGCCTCTTGCTGTGTATATCCATAAAGCCTTTCGGATGCTTTATTCCAGTACTGAGTAGTTCCGTCGAATCCATACCCCTGGACAGCGACAGCCTCTACATTTTCCATCAAGTTTCGAAATCTTTCTTCGCTTTCTGTTGTTTGTTTGATTAAAATTAAGTTCTCAAGTAAGTTGGTAATTCTTTGCCCGATTATTTTAAAAAGATACCTTTCGTCATCGCTCCAATGATGATTGATTGCGCAATGATGCATGCCAAACACCCAAGCGTCATCATTTTTAGGTTTCAATGCCATGAATATTAGAGATTTAACATCGAATTGCAGCGCAAGGTCATTACTCATTTTTTCATCCGAAGGTAGATCAATTTCTGGATAGCCACTATTTGAAAGTGCCCGATTGCAGTATTCTGCCATACCACGGGTCATTGGCACCGTTGCATTCAACGCATTGGCACCAGGAAATGAAGGCGTTGTTTTCTCATATGCCACTTCAAATGTCGGTGAATCAGGATTACAAGGATAGAGCAACCAGGCGCGATCGCACGAAAAAAGTTCAAGCAATTTTTTAAGAATTTGATCTAAAATCTGATGTGCATCTGATTGTGAATTTAGTACCGTTTCGATTTCTTCTAGGCCCAGTAAAATGCGAATCGGATCATTGAAATTCATAAAATACTCCCGTACGGTCTGCGGATAATTTAGTGCCCGATCGAAAACCGTAAATTTTCGTTCAGACCCTATTTAAGAGAAATACGGCAGTTAGGGCCTGTCACCAGAAGGTTATTGGTAACCGTGGACTGGATATACTCCATTTTGCTTCCTAAAAGAATCTCTTTAATTACACCATGTCCATAAGCCCCAAGAACGATCAGTGAATCGTGGGGCACCTCATATAGCATCCGGTCAAATCCGGAAGATTCATAGAAACACCATTCGTCCACATACTGGTCCGCAAGCCCC
Organism: uncultured Desulfobacter sp.; assembly: GCF_963675255.1. Classification (GTDB taxonomy): domain Bacteria; phylum Desulfobacterota; class Desulfobacteria; order Desulfobacterales; family Desulfobacteraceae; genus Desulfobacter. The sequence continues at coordinate 4,403,328 of NZ_OY775937.1, read as the reverse complement.
TCAACTTCCGAGCCCCGGACCATATCCCGGTAAACATCCTCGCTGTCATTTTCAAGCACGGTATAAATTTTCAAAGAAAATCCAGAGGCTATGGCAACCTTAAGCCCGAGAAGCAAGGCGTTCATGGCATTGGACGAACCACCGAAAAAAACGGATATACTTTTCCATGCCTTGAACACGGGGCTTGCAATCAGGATGGGAAAGGTGGCCTGCTTTATCATCCGTCGAACCTTGGGGCCCAGATGGCCCAGTCCTATTTTGGATGACAGATCACTGATTGAACGTGGAGAGCACATATAATCGAACTGACTGGATATATCCGGCAGAGTGGAAGCGGTAAAGTCTTTTGGCTCATAGAACCTGGGCGGAATTCCGGCCTCATCAAAAAGCGCAATAACATGTTCATGAGCTGTATCCGGAAAGGCTAAAAATGAGTTGTCCAGGTTCACCTGCACCACATCATTGGAAAAATACATTAAGAACTTATCTGTTTTTGGAATATAAACAACAGGATGGGCATTAATCGTTTTACAAAAATACAGGGACTGCAAAAAGGTTTCCCTGCCAAGGGGGGTATTCCTGAAAATATGAAGCAGTTTATAATTCATTGCAAGTCTCCTTAGGACCATGAACAGGGTATCATTGTATATTGGTCTGCATAATCAGTTCCCTGCGGTACAGATCGAGTATCCGTGCCTTGGAAATCATCCCGGAAAATCTGTGGTGATCCACCACCGGGATGTGATCAATGTTAAAGGTCTCCATAAATTCCAGTACATCATGGAGATCATCATCAAAGGATGCTGTCACCATATCCGTATCCATGATCTGGTTAAGAAAAATCATATCATAAAATGCTGGATCCAGGGCATATTTCCTGATACTTGAAACCCGGACTATTCCCAGGTAGTCGCCGGTCTCATCTGATATGACCGGGTAATGGTTGCGGTCTGAATTGCGGATCATATTGAGAAACTCTCTGAAAACCATATTTTCAGATACAGTGGTGTAACTGGTGTCAATAATTTCATTTAAGCTTAAATCCGATAAAATTCTAGCGTCTGTCCCGGGCCGCATGAATTCGCCGCGTTCAATAAGGTCTTTAAAATAAAAAGAAGCCGGCTCGATAATATGACTTAATGTAGACGAAATGGAAGAAACCAGCAGCAAAAGCAAAATGGCCTCGTAGCCGCCGGTAATTTCTGCAATCAGAAAAATACTGCTTAATGGGGCCTGCATAACCCCGGACATGATACCGGCCATACCTAAAAGGGCATAAGCGCCTTCTGACGTCACTGCAGCATTGGGAAAAATAAACATCATGGCCTTGTAAAATACCACTCCGGTAAGGCTGCCGATAACCAGGCAGGGCGCAAAGATGCCGCCGGAGCCTCCCCAGCCAAGGGTTATGGCCGTGACAAATATCTTTAGAAAAATACCGATAAATATGAGCCAGAATGCCATGGGAAAAGTGCCGCCCACCATTTCTATGATCGGATGATACCCCTCACCCAGCACCATGGGCATAAAAACTCCTATGGTTCCTACTGCGCAGCCGCCGATCATTGCCCGAAGCCAGGGGGATACAGGTGTTCGTTTGGCTAAGCCACCAACTTTTCTGAGGGTTCGTGTAAAGATTACGGATATCACGGCGGTGAACAGGGCAAGCCCGATGCTGCCTAAAATATCACCTGTAAAAATACTGAAGGGGGGCGGCTGGAAAAGCTCTTTTGTGGGGATAATGGCTTCACAAACCTGGGCGCCGGCCACAGCAGCAACGGCAATGGGAATGATATTGACAAATTTCCATTCCCCCAGAATGATTTCAACGGAAAAAATAAGACCGGCCACAGGGGCATGAAAAATGGAAGCAATGGCGCCCGCCGTACCACAGCCCACCAAGGTCATGCGCTGCCGGTCATTGAGACCTAAAAATTTAGCAATATTGGACCCTATGGCAGACCCGCTCATGACAACCGGTGCCTCAGGACCGGCAGAACCGCCGCTGGCAATGGTTAAAAAACTGGATATAAGCCTGGAAAAGGTGGAGCGAAACCTCAAAAGCCCCCCGCGTCTGGATACGGCATATATGACTTCGGGAACACCATGGCCAGCACCTTCCCGCACAACTTTGTCAAGAAATAAAAAAGAACAAAGCGCACCAATGCCGGGTAATATGAACGCCCAGGCATATTGGCGGTACGGTGCAAGAAATTCAAGAACTGTTGCTAAAGAAAGCCTTAATGCTACGGCTGCAACACCTGCAAAAATACCGACCACTGCGCCGGCGGTCATCAGTACAAGCCGATCGTCAAAAAGAAAAAACTTTGCGTAAAAAAAATTATAGATTTGTTTAAGCTTGCTCATGATGGGTACGGATAAACACTTACATCTTTTGGTTCAGGTTCAGAGCATCAATTTTTTCAATCAACTCGGATTGTTCCGGGCAGGTTTTTAAAAATTCACTGAACTGCTTATTCCGCAAACATAGAGAAAGAGAAGATAACAGATGAAGGTGAAATTTTAATTCCGGGAACAGGATAAAAAACAGGGTAGATACTGGCTGTTTGTCCAATGCATGATAATCCACGGGATTTTTAAGAAAGCAGGCTGCAACCATGGGCTGTTCAAGATATTTAAGGGGTGTTCTTGGGTGGGGAATGGCAATGCCGCCGCCAACCCCTGTGGACAAGGCCTCTTCTCTTTTTACAAGTTGTTGGGCAAGAGTCGTTTTGTAATTATCCGGAACGGCTTTAATTTTTTCAACGCATGCACTAATTACAGACGGCACATCCGGTCCGGTGTCAATCTTGTGGTATACGCCGCCGATCTCAAGGGCCGTGTGCAAAGAGACCTGCGCTTTGGTTTCAGGGCCTTGGGCAGGGCGGGGAGTCAGGTTAAGGGAAATATGGTTTTTTGCAGCCCAGTTTTTCAAATCCCGGGCATGAAAGCTATAGGTTCTTCCCTTTTTGGACACAGGCAGCTTTCCCTGGCGGATCCAGCGTTCTATAGTTGTACGGGATACCCCTAAAGACTTGCATAATTCAGATATTAAAATTTCCATCTTTTATTGCGCCGCCTGCTGTATAATAAACCTTATTATTTTTAATTTTGAAGCATTATATAAACCAAACCAGCCCGAATAACAACCCCGGTAGGCCTGTGAATCTAAAAGGGATAAAAGCCATGGAGCACGCTTTTATCCCTTTTTTTGTCCGTTGAAAAATTCGGTCAACGCTTAAGTATCAGGGCTACCATCCGCGGGTTTCCATTATATCCTTGATTCTTTCCTCTGCTTTTTTCTCTACCAGGATCATCTTTTTGGCCTGGGCTTTTTTGATCTTTTCTGTCAGGGTCGTCAAATCAGCCGGCTTTTCAAGCAGATCCATGGCACCTAACTTCATGGCTTCTATACCTTTTTCAACCGTGGCATGTCCGGTCAAAAGAATCACCTGCAGTTCAGGTTTTTTCTTTTTCAGGGCTTTTAACGTTTCGATACCATCCATTTCCGGCATCTGCAAATCAAGGACCACTACATCAAAAGACTTGTCCTCAACATTTTTAAGGCCTTCAATGGCGGAACTCGAAGTGCTTACGTCCATTCCCCGGTTCGTCATTCTCTCTGCCAGGGCTTCTGTGAATTCCTGTTCGTCATCTATGATTAAAACTTTTTCACTCATTGCCGGGGTCTCCTTTTAATTAGTTTATATTAAAGAAGGTGTTATTTATTGAAAATGTTTTTTCTTAACTACCAAATATTAGGTCTGTCATGTTTTGCTTGTCATTCAATATAATTTTTGCATGTAATAGATCCAATGCCTGATTGCTTGACTGCGGCCCAGAATCCGAGGCAAAAGGCTGTTCGCACCGAAACCTTAAACAGACCTGTTTATTTTCATCTTCCATAGAGGATATATTGAGAACGGCACCTGATGCAAGCTTTTCTGTTGCATTTTCTAAAATTGACCAGATCAAAAACAATAAAAAGAAAAGTGACCCGTTGACATACAGTTTGTCGGCAGCCTGGGTATGAGTCACCGTAATGCTTTTATTGGCAATGATCCTGGCGCCAAGATTAAGTGCAAGCCCCACCGCCTCATCCAGATCTATTTGTTGTTCCGGTTTGTCCATACTGTGGGAAAAGTTGTTAAAGGATTTCACGATACCATCAGCCCGGGCGATCTGTTTTTCAATGCGCTGGACAATACCTGAAAATCGATCAATATCGGGTGGAACACCTTTTTGGGCCATCATAAGATGATCAGACATCAGTCCTGCATTTTCGTTCATGATGGCCAAGCAGTTTTTAATATCGTGGGATATTGAGGCCCCCATCCGGCCGAAATAAGCCAGGCCGTATTGATCTATAATTTCTTGAACCGTGTGTTTCAAATTTTTCCTCCATCAAGCATGACCTTATTGAGCTTTTCAATCAGACTGTCAATTTCCACAGGTTTAACAAGATAAAAAGCCTCTCCAGTTTGGGAACACCCTTCATAGTAGCATTCTTCAGACCCGTGGCCGGTCATAAAGATAAACTTGAGTTCAGGACATATGGCCTCCATCTGCTCTTTTAGTTCAAAGCCGTTCATCTCCGGCATCTGAACATCCAGCACTGCAATGTCATAGTTTTGATTAGACAGCATGGAAATGGCGTCATTGGGCGTGACAGCCCAGTGTGCGTCAATTCCTCTGTACCCAAGGCGCTCTGCCAGGGTAGAGACCAGTTCTTTCTCATCATCGACCAAAAGTATCTGCATAGTTCACTCTTCTTTCTGTGTTGTTGTGGGCAGATATACAATAAATGTTGTGCCCTCATTAACCTTGCTTTTTACTTTAATCCGTCCACCTATCTCCTGGACAAGGCCATAGGTGATGGAAAGCCCTAAACCGGTGCCGCCCTGATTAGTCTTTGTAGAGAAAAACGGTTCAAAAATATGTTTAAGATTTTCAGGAGAAATACCACATCCACTATCGCTTATATCAAGGCGAACAAATGGTTCATCCATTTTTTGTGCACTGACGGAAAGCCTGCCGTCCCTGGGCATGGCAGCAAACGCGTTATTTACTATGTTCAAAAGAACCTGCTGCAGCTTGCCCCGGTTGCCAACGACCTGGGGCAAATTATCAGGCACATCTATATCAATAAAAATATTTTTTAACTGTGCCTCTTTTACCAGAAACACCAGTACTTCATCAAGAACGGATTTAAGGTTTAAAGGTACGGGAACGGTCTGAGTCTGGCGACCGAAACTGAGTAGTTGGCGTGTAATCCTGCTGCACCGCTTCACAGAGGCAAGGATGACATCCACAGTTTCAAGGAGCCTAGTATCCTTTTTCAGCTCCTCCTTGAAATGGGCCATATCCTTTATGAGCCCTGCCTTTTCATTGATAATGGCCAAAGGATTATTGATCTCATGGGCCACACCTGCGGCAAGCCGGCCGATGGAAGCCATTTTGTTTTCATATTCAGCCATATGAAAATATTTGGAACGTTTGCGGTCTAAAAGTTTCAGATGCCGGACAAAATATGTGGTTACAGCCCAGATCCATAAAAGAACGACGGATATACTGATACCCAGGTACTGGATTAATGTCGATTGACTGTGATGCCAGGGGGACATGATTATCTGTTTGGATTTAAGCACTACCAGGATAAACGGGGTATCGGGTATGTGTCTGAACGCTGCGATTAACTCCTGCCCATCTTCCAATGTAATGGTCATGGTACGGGTTTGGTCTGTGGCAAGGGGTAAAACAATGTTTGCTTTTTCAAGCACATCTCCGAAATAGTGGGAAGGTGTTTGAAGTACGCTCTGGGAATTGATCAGAAAGGAATCCCCGTTACCTGATGTTTTGACTTCGGATAAAATTTTGGGCAGCTGATGCTCAATAGTGGCCCGGATTATGAAATAGGTATTATCCGGGGTGGTATGACGCAGGGCAATGGAAATATGGGGAACATTTCTGAACCCTAGAAATACATCACTTACAGAAATCCCGTGGGCCATGGTGTCCTTGAACCATTGCTGATCCTTATAATTTTTGCCTGCAAGGCGATGGGGGCCGGCATAGGCCCTTTGAACTCCCGTGGCGTCAATAATGCCGATATCCGTAAATCCTCCAAAGCTTTCGTGCAAAAAATTCAGAATTTCTGTCAGTCGCGGTGTGTTTTCAAGCTGCTCAACGGAATTGGACTGTACCACGTAGCTTAATGCATTTTTGCGCTCATTTAAAAAAAAGGCAAGTGAGCGCCATGTATTGGAGGCCAGGCGCGAAGTCCTGGCCTCAGCATCATTTTTCAGAGACCGCTGGGTCAAGTTGTAGTCCAGGACGGCAAAAAAAATAACAGGAATAATGGCAAATGCGGCTGTCAGCACAAAGGAGAGCAGCCATATCCGTTTATAATTAAGGAATTCTCCTGTAAGCATTTTGGTGCCTGGGTCTGTGCCCTCTGCTTTTTTTTCTGTATTTTTAGTTTCCTGGGCCATGATAATGATCCTGTTCCTATAATATTCCGTTATTTTTGTTTCTGCTGAATTTTTTCATTGGCAGCCTTCAAATTCCGGCTTAATTCTTCTATATCCACAGGCTTTTGCAGATAAGCAAAGGCCCCAAGCTTCATGCAGATCTCCCTGTCAGCATCTGACCCATGGCCTGTTAGGATGATGACTTCGATTTCAGGCCTGGATGCCTTGACCTTTTTAAGCACTTCAATACCGTCAATACCCGGCATTTTCAAATCCAGGATCATTACATCGGGTTCATCCTCTTCCACCAGATTCAAAGCGGATTCACCGTCATAGGCAATGGCGGAACCCACTTCACGCATCTGCAATCTTTCGGAAAGGGTCTGTACAAATTCACGTTCGTCGTCCACCAAAAGAACTTTTGACGGAACCTCGAAATCGAACTTGCGATAAATGTCTGCCTGGTAAAAACCCTTGCCGATTCGAGTTTCAACCGAAGAGACCCCTTCAACCTGTTTTGCTATATTTTTAAGCTCTTCTTCAAGTTTTCCTAAAAGAAGAACATTGGTATTGATTGTCAAAGTGACCAGCCCGTCCCGGGCGCTGACGCCTATGGAATGTCCTTCTTTGGACAATGCCACTTCTACCCGTGCTGCCAGGGCAAAATCATCGGCAGCCTTCCTGGACGCCTTGGTGGACTGAATTACTTCATTCTTTAAATTTTCAAGAATCATGGTTACCGCTTCATCTTTGCTCATCTTGTCTGTGGGCAGAAGAATGTCGTAAAGGGAAGCATCCCAGGGATCGGTAATTTTATGAAGCGTATTAGACCATGCACTGTAAGATGCGTCATTTTTTGATATCAGATTGACGGCATCTTTTTCACTTAAATTTTGCGCTTTCATGGCCTGTTCAATTCGAAATGCCTTGTCTGCAATCAGGCAGATTCTTAATACATGGCTTATCGAAGCAGGTATCAAAAGGCTCGTAAATCCATCAATCACGCAATTATCCTGGGACATTAGCTCTGCCATGGCCAGGCGCAGGTAAGCAATGGAACGCTCTTTTTCATGGGTGAACTTATTGAACACAGATGTTTTTTCAAGAAAGGACCGGGCAATTTTCTTTTCGGACATTCCGGACAACCGGCTGGCCGAGACTACCAGATCATTGTCTGACAGCAGTTTAAATCCGCTTTGATCAATAACATCTGAAATGATTGACTCTTTGCCGCAATATGAACCGCTGAAAAATGTCAGTATAGACATAGGATGTCTCCTTTTATATCAAAACTTCAATAGGTTGTTAAAGTTTTTTCATGTTTCGTTGTGGGCTTAAGCCTTAGGTATTGATAAATCAGGCCAACCCATGGCTGTTATTTAGTCGATTGGGTTTCCAGGCAGCTTACGAGTAATGGACACGCACCTTCCGTTGTATTGTCATGGGTTTTTTCATGAACGATTGCCAGTGCTTTTTCCATTGTGGGGTAAATGTTTTGCTCCCCGATCTCTTCAAGCAAATGCGTACGTGCAAGTACCCGGTAAACTGCATCATTTACCCCGCTTAACGATATGCCGTATCCGGCACTTCTTAAACGTTGAATAATCAGAGCTAACGCTTCCTGGCCCGAGGCATCTATATCGTTTATACCGTTGCAGGCGATAATAAAGTGCTTTAGATCAGATGCTTCCTGGATACGGTCGTTTATTTCATCTTCAAGGTAGCTGGCATTGGCAAAAAACAGCGGGCCTTCAAAACGGATCATTTGTATGTGAGCACAAGTGGCAAGTTCATGTGCACAAGAATCTTTCAGTGCCTGATCTTCGCCCCTTGAAAGAATGCTGATTTTGGGGCGCATGCTTTTATACAAGAACACGGCCAAAGACAGACTAACACCAACGTAGATACCACTTTCCAGATGAGGTGCAACAGCCAGGGTGACAACAAAGGTAATCACAGAAATCAGGCCGTCATACCACTGTGCTTTCCAGGCATGAATAAAACCGGAAACGTTCACAAGCCCGATAACCGCCATCATGATAACCGAAGCAAGGACAGCCTGGGGCAGGTGGTAAAGCAACGGTGTGAAAAACAGCAGGGTGATGATGACCATAATACTTGTAATGACACTGGAAAGACCGGAAACAGCGCCGGCCTGGAGGTTCACGGCACTTCTGGAAAAAGAACCGGAGACCGGATAACTTTTACCGACAGAGCCTATAATATTGGCAAGACCCTGGCCAATAAGCTCCTGGTTGGGATCAAGCCTCTGTCCGGTTTTGGCCGCCATGGCTTTGGCAATGGCAATGGCTTCCATGAAACCAAGCAAAGAGATGATAATGGCATAGGGTAAAAGCTGCAGGAACATGGAAACAGTTATTTTCGGCATGCCAAGCTTTGGCAGTCCTTTTGGAATTTCACCCACCACAGCACCGCCACCGGACAACAGCAGGGCTTCCGTATTAAGGGCTTTATTGCCCATCTGGATACGGTATACCCTGTCATCCACCCTGGTATCGGGCATCGGGCTACCTTTTGTGTAAAATACAATGCCTTTATTCTTATCCTCAACCGCGCTGAATTGCATTTTCCGAAGCCGGGTACGAATTTGGGACGCCTGGCTTTTGGCCGTATTTATTTTAGTAGTAAATACCCTGGACTGGTATTCGAGATCCAGACGGTCGATGGAAGAGGCATCATGAATGCTTTCTATCTTGGGTGTCAGTTTTGTCCGTTCAACACTCAAGCCGGCAATGGATTCAATTGCATGGTTAAACGATAAAATATCCTGCTGGACCTGCTCATCCATGATCTGGGTACTTGTTACTGTTGTACTATGCTGGAATCCAGTGGCCCAGGAAAGGATCGTGGTGACGGCAACCGCAGCAAGTACGAAAGGTGCTCTTGGATTCAGCCGTTTTAACCCCACCATGATGACAATGGATAAAATTCCCATGGCAAGGGTGGGTAGATGGGTGTAGTGAAAGGCACTTTCAATTACCCGTATAATGGTTTCGTAATGGTGAGGTGCCTTGTCCACATATACGCCGAACAGCTTGGACAACTGGGAGGTGCCGATGATAATTGCCGCAGCATTGGTAAAACCGTTAACAACAGGATGGGACAGAAAATTAACAATAAGGCCCAGGCGAAGGACTCCAAGCAGCAGCTGGAAAATACCAACAGTGAGAGCCAGGACAATTGCATAGGCAATAAAGGCTTCACTTCCTGCTGATGCCAACGGTTCAAGACTTGCAGCCGTCATTAAAGAGACCACAGCTACAGGACCGGTTGCCAGCTGGCGGCTGGACCCGAATAATGAAGCTATCATGGGGGGCAAAAAAGCTGCATAAAGGCCGTAGTAGGCCGGTAGTCCTGCAAGCTGGGCATAGGCCATGGACTGGGGAATAAGCACCAGGGCCACAGTGAGTCCTGCTACAAAATCAATTTTGAATTTGCCAAGGGAGTAATCTTTGAACCACTCTATGAACGGCAGTATTTTGGTTAACATGTCGAACACCTTTCTAAGTTAATTGTCTAAGTCTTTAGCATGCGTCTGCAGGCGTTTACCAATTCATTGAACAGGGCATTGGCATTATATAGATTGTACGTTTTAAACCGGACCACTCCGTCCACCATGGAAAAAATAATCAAAGCGGTTTTGCGGGCAGGCAAAGGATCAATGGAACCGTCCTTTATTCCCATTTCGATACCGTCTTCATAGATGGAAACAAGACAGTCGTAAATGGCTTCCAGATAGCTCCGGCATTCAGGTACTGCCTCTGCCATCTGGTAGGGGTAGTACCTGTGCAAAAGAAGAAACTGATTCTCCATCTTGCCGGCCAGGTATAAATGGAAGGATACCGCACGTTCAATCATGCCCATGCCGCTGTCAAAATGCTGATTTCCCATATAGGCGTCAAATTCCTCCAGGATCATTTCTTTAGTCTTTTCAAGAACCGCTAAAAATAATTTATCTTTGGTCTTGAAGTGATAAAAAATGGTTCCTTCCGCCACATTGATCATTTTTGCCAGATCAGCGGTGGAGGTCTCTTTGAATCCGTTTTTGGAAAACAGCACAGTGGCAGCCTGCAGTATGGCATCTTTTTTGGACATAACACCTCTAAAATCTTGAGTGACTACTCATTTTATTTGAGTGTATACTCAGTTATTTTTTCTCTGTCAAATTATTTTTAATGATTTTTTAATTTTTTTTAAAGGATTGACTGATATGCAACGCATTGAAACATCTGAAAATTTCACACTTAAATAACGAAATTTAAATAAAATTCAAGTAGTTCAATATGCAACGACGGTGTTTCAAAGTGCAATAGATAAAAAAATCAATGTTTACAAAGGGACTAAAACCTAATTATAATCCACGATTAATTTTCTGGATGAACTTAGAAGAGGGAAAGGAAAATAAGAATGAAAGGCTTTAAATTTTCCGGAATCTGTGCCGGAATTAAAAAAAATAGATCCATGGATCTTGGCCTGATCTATTCGGAAGAACCTGCTTGTGCAGCAGCATTGTTTACACAAAACCAGGTGGTTGCAGCCCCTGTTATTCTTGGCAGAAAAACCATGGAAAAGGGCATGCTCCAGGCAATACTGGTCAATTCAGGGAATGCCAACTGTTTTACCGGTGCACAGGGATTAGCCGATGCAGAACACTGTGTTAAACTTGTGGCCAAAGCCCTTAAAATTGACCCTGAACATGTATTAGTTTCTTCAACCGGGGTGATCGGCGCGCCCTTGCCTATGGATAAAATTGAAGCAAAAATTCCAGAAGCTGTCAAAAGTCTTGACGCTTGTACAATTGTAGATTTTGCCGGCGCTATCCTCACCACAGATACCTGCACTAAAATGGTTTCCCGCAAGGGGACAATTAATCCATCCGCAGGCAATACATCCGGGGATGAAAACAGCTTTACCATTATGGGGGTTGCCAAAGGTTCCGGTATGATTCGGCCGGATATGGCCACCATGCTTTCCTATATATTTACTGATGCTGATATTTCAAGCGACCTGCTCCAACAGGCACTGACCCATGCCGCGTCTCGTTCCTTTAACCGGATTACAGTGGATGGTGATACCAGCACCAACGATACGCTTGTATTAATGGCCAACGGGGCAGGGCAGGCAGTGATCGACAATGATGAATCCCTTGGGGTATTCCAGGCGGCTTTAGACGAGGTCTGTTATGAGCTTGCTAAAAAGATTGTCAAAGACGGGGAGGGTGCCACAAAGGTTGCCACCATTACAGTTAAAGGCGCTTTGACCTCTATGGATGCATTTAAAACGGCTGAAGCCATTGCCCATTCCCCTCTTGTCAAAACCGCCCTTTACGGCCAGGACCCCAATTGGGGCAGGATCACGGCGGCGGCAGGAAGAGCCGGGGCTACGGTGGACCAGGATAAGATGGATTTGTATTTTGATGATGTCCTGCTGGTTCAAAACGGGCAGTGGCAGGGTAAAGCGGCCGAAAAAAAAGCGGCGGACATTATGAAGCAGAATGAAATCGCCATTGTTCTGGATCTCAATCTTGGAGACGGCCAGGATCAGTTTTTGTTTTGTGATTTTAGTGAAAACTATGTCAAAATCAACGCCGACTACAGATCCTGAAGCCGCGCAAGGTATCCGACTGCAGAAAATTTTAGCCCATGGCGGGCTTTGTTCGCGCAGAAAGGCAGAAACCCTTATCCTTGAGGGCAGGGTGTCAGTGAACGGACTGGTTGTAAAAGCACTTGGCACCAAGGCTGATCCGGCAAAGGATAAGGTCTGCCTTGACGGCAAACCGGTTCATTATACATCGGATAAAACCCGTGAATATACTTATCTTGCCGTAAACAAACCCAAAGGGGTGGTCACAACCTGCGCCCAGAAAAATGCAAAAATTATCCTGGACCTTGTGCCGGTAAAAAAAAGAGTCTACCCCGTGGGGCGGCTGGATAAGGATTCCGTGGGGCTTGTTTTGTTGACCGATGACGGTGACCTGCATAACCGGTTATCCCATCCCTCCCATGACCATGAAAAAGAATATCTGGTGTTTGCTGTACGGCCTGTCAGCGACTGGGATCTTTCTGCCATGGCCCAAGGCATGATGATAGACGGACAAAAAACCCGGCGGGCTAAGGTCCGCAGGGTTTCTGAAAATGGATTTAAAATTGTTTTAAAGCAGGGGTTAAACCGTCAGATCCGCAAAATGGTAGGCAAAACCGGCAATCAGGTGACCATGCTCAAACGGATCCGCATGGCCAATATCCGCCTTGGCAGTCTGCCCCCCGGCAAATGGCGACATCTCACCCCAAAAGAGGTGAAGGGGTTAAGACAGTGATTGAATACCAACGCTCTTCCTAACTTTATCCAGGAAGGGCACGGAATATTCCCTGGCCCGAAGCGCCCCTTTTTTCAAAATATCTTCAATATCTTTGGGATTCGCCATCAGCTCTTCGTAGCGCTGTCTGGGTTCTTTTAAAATATCATTGATGTATTCAAACAACTCCTGTTTCATGGCACCCCAGGCAATGCCTTCCCTATACCGCTGGGCCAGGTCTTTTGTCTGGTCCTGTGTGGCAAAGGCCCGGTAAATCGAAAACAAAGTGCAGGTATCTGGGTCTTTGGGTTCATCGGGCCCCAGGGAATTGGTCTGGATCTTCATGATCATTTTGCGCAGCCGTTTTTCCGTATCAAACAGCGGAATGAAGTTGTTATAGCTTTTGCTCATTTTGCGCCCGTCAAGGCCTGAAAGCACCGCTGCGGTTTCATCCACAACCACCTCGGGCAACACAAATAACTCCTTGTAGGTATGATTGAATTTTGCGGCAATATCCCTTGTCATTTCAAGGTGCTGGATCTGATCCTTGCCCACGGGCACCTTGACGGCATTGAACATGAGAATGTCGGCTGCCATGAGAATGGGATAGGAAAAAAGGCCCATTGTGACACCCTGGTCCGGATCTTTTCTTTCCTGTTCCTCGTTTTCCTGAACAGCAGCCTTGTAGGCATGGGCCCGGTTCATCAACCCCTTGGCGGTCAGACAGGTTAAAATCCAGGTAAGTTCCGGAATTTCCGGAATATCAGACTGCCGGTAAAATACACAATTGTTGTAATCCAACCCTAGTGCAATCCAGGCTGCCGCGATTTCAAGGGTGGATGTTTTTCGTTTTTCCGGGTCATGGTTTTTTATCAGGGAGTGGTAATCTGCCAGGAAATAATAGGAGGTCAGGTCCGGATTTTTGCTGGATTCAACAGCCGGACGAATCGCCCCTACATAATTGCCAAGGTGAGGCGTACCCGAAGTGGTTATGCCTGTTAAAAAGTCTGCGTTTTTCATTTATATTCCTATAGAGTTAATTAGTGTTATGCAAAAAACAGGGAAGTACCAGAATCTTATTTTTTTTTCAAGCCACGCCTTCGGTGTGGCAATTCTAAATTTGGGTTTTATTGGTTTCTATTAAAGATAGTATCATCTCCGGAATTTTTCTTTATTTTTGGCAAGTGACCTGAATAAAGAACTTCTGCAGATATTGTCCTTGACAAAAAGTGTTTTGCCGTCCTATCTATGGCGGAAGGTACTTTATTACCCTACTTTTTTTTCAATGGACATATGGGCATGTTTTTTAAAGCTTTAAAAGTGTGTGCAAGCGGTATGCTGGTTCAGCGCTGTTTTTTTTTAACCATCACTTCATTTTGCTTTGCCGACAATAAAAATGGCGTTTCTCCAAATACCATTTCTTTGCCCGAATATCCCTGCTCAATTGAAGGATTGGGGAAATCCTTTCAGTCCATGCTCGACACCGGTTCGGCAAGGTATCACTTGATCATCAAGTTTTTAGGGAATTTGTTCAAATTCAAGACGGAAACAATTTTTAACCGGAGGAGTATATAATATATTTTGAGGATTAAAAATTGTTTCCAACGCAGAAGTTTGGCAAATTAACAAAAATTTGATCATCGAGTATCAGATATGGGGAAGAATTTGATAGTATAGGAATTTCCATTTCCTAACAGCTAACGGCTATTAGCCCGCCCGAAGGGCGATAATTAATTCATTTAATATTGAGGGAGGAGTCATGAGTCATTTGTATCAAAAGCATATCATAATAATATTGTTTTGCTTTGGCATTATTTTTACTTTTACGGGGTGTGGCGAGCAGCCCAAAGACAAAGAGATCAGCAACGCCATTGGTATGAAATTTCGTCTGATCCAGCCGGGTAAATTCATGATGGGGTCTTCCGACAATGAAAAAGACAGGGATCTTGACGAAATCCAGCATGAGGTTACGATCAGCAAATCCTTTTATATGGGGGTGACTGAAGTGACACAAGCCCAGTTTGAACAGGTCATGGGTGATAACCCGTCACATTGGAAGGGGGAAAACCTTCCGGTAGAGCGGGTTACCTGGAATGAAGCCAAAGAATTTTGTGAAAAATTATCTGAAAAAGATCCAAACATGACTTACCGTCTGCCCACAGAGGCTGAATGGGAATATGCCTGTCGGGCAGAGACAGCCGCCTGGTATTACTGGGGTGATGATCTGGATTACAGCATGATTGATGAATATGCTTTTTATAAAAAGAATAGCGGCCTTCAGACCAATGACGTGGGGCAGAAAAAGCCTAACCCCTGGGGTCTTTATGATATGAGCGGCAATGTCTGGGAATGGTGTTCTGACTGGAAAGAAGATTATTCCACAGAAAGCGGAATCGATCCCGCAGACACTCCCACCGGCTCGCTCCGAGTAGCCCGGGGTGGTAGCTGGCTCAGCTTGGCCAGGGACTGCCGTTCAGCCAATCGAAACGACTATTCGCCCGATGACCGGAACAGCAACGTTGGCTTCCGGCTTATTCTGCTTCCAGGTCAATAAAAAGCCGGGCAAGTCAACTAAAATAAAGGCAAAAGCTCCATTAACCAGGCTGCTGCATGGCTGTGCCGGAGCAGGTCTGCGGCAGCCTACTTGATTGAATCTTATGCTGCGTCATGTAACAATATGAAAAAACACATTTTTTTGACATTTGTTTTATGGGTGCATCTGATGTCAGGTGTTTGCTTCGGTGCGTCTTTGAGCATCACCGGTACAAAGATGACTCTCAAGGCGGACGGAGTCCTTTTACAGGATTTGTTAGGGGAAGCTTTTGCCCATGGGATTGAGATAAAGATTGATCCGGATATCAATCCCGTTATCACCGCTGATTTTGCGGACAAAGACATTCAAAAGGCTTTTGAAGATCTTCTCAAGGGATATAACCATGCTTTTATCTGGTCGCAAGACAGCAGCGGCGCTCAGAAGCTTTCACAGGTGGTGATTTTCCGGGAAGGTCACATGGACCAGGCCAGAAACATCCGGTCCGCCTTTCGCCGGAACCTGGATGTAATTAAAAATTCTGAAACCGGTGCGTATTATGTTAAAAACCGATTTCTTATCACCTTCAGCCGTCCGGTTTCCAAAGATCGGACTCAACGGATTTTGGAAAAATTCAACGCAAAGATAACACCTGTTCATCGGGACATGGGTATCTATGCCGTTACCGTCCAGGATGCCGCAGATATCCAGCCCTTGCTGGAACGTCTGAACCGGGAAGGCATTATTGCGGGAGCTGAACCCGACTATGCCTACCAGGCCCCGGAAACTCAGCGCGCCATAACGATCCTGGAGAACAGTTTGCCTGCTGCTCAAACAGACCCGATTCAGGTTGCAGACGACTCTTTTTCCGTGGCGGTCCTGGATACAGGGCTCATGGCTGAATATGCCGGAAACGATTTTATCAAGGGCTCCTTTGATGCCCTGTCACCGGACAGCCCCATATCCGATGATGTGGGCCACGGCACCCAGATGGCCCTGATCGCTTCGGGACAGGTGGCTCCCATGGGAACATTGCCCGGCGAGTTTGCTAATCCGGTTCTTTCGGTCCGGGCTTTTGACGACAACGGATTCACCTCCAACACAATCATCATGCAAAGCATTGATTATGCCCTTGAAAACGGAGCCAGGGTCTTGAGTTTGAGCTGGGGGTCGGAAATCGACAGCGCGTTCCTTAAATCTGCCATGAACTATGCCGTGTCCAAAGGACTTGTTGTCGTGGCTGCCGCAGGAAACAGCCCCACGGGCAAACCCGTTTATCCGGCTGCTTATGAGCCGGTCATTGCCGTTTCGGCGCTTGCACCCGACGGCAACACATGGGATCAGTCCAATTACGGAGATTTTGTGGATCTTTCAGCACCCGGATTTGCCAGTCTGCCCGTGGGATCCGAAGGGGAGCCCGGAACCTATGCCGGCACATCCATTTCCACGGCATATCTGGCCGGGAAGCTGGCCGCTTTTCTGAGAGGGCATCCGGATGCAGAAACGATCAGCCCGGATGTTTTGATGAATCCGAAATAAAAACCCTGATCCTATTTTCTCCGAAATCAGGAATTTTTAAATCTGAATATTGGTATACTGCTCTGTGATCTTAAAATCATAGTCAGGATATTCATACAGAGAATGGCGCTTCTCCGATTGTCCGATGGAATATCCCCAGATACTCTTGTAATCGGAAATATCTTCGCCCATATACTCCAATTGATGCAAGTAGTCATTGATGGCTTTGGATTCCACGATAATCACTTTTCCCATTTTATGGATAATGGGACTGTGAACGCGGCTGGGATCGTGGTCAAATTGAAGAATCCGCCGCCCCCGCCTTGTGATGCCGATAGTTCTGAACGACATACTCTTTCCGACCCCGGGCATATTGAGCATACTTCTGTCCGTTGACAAAAAGGGCAGATCAAGCTTTTCTTTTAAGTGATTGATGTTTTCAACCATTTTGGGTGCGTTCAGTGAAAAATCCTTAATCCGGTCATGGTATTTGTCCGGAACCAGACCAATATATTTTTCTTCATTTTGCTCCTGGATCAACCTTGCATTGGTGGCAAAATTATAGACATTTTCATGGTAGCCTTTGACACTGAATGAGTAATAGGGAACGATGCCGATATCGTTTAAGACCTGCCGCAGTTTCGCCCCATGCCCCCGCCGGGACGCCGCAGCAATATACACATGCTGGTTGGTCACAATCCAGCCGGCCGATAAAATCCGTTGAATCACGGTTTTGACCTCCGGGGTCACTTCCATGGGGGAAGAAAAGTGGGTCTGGATCACAAACTGCTTTATTCCGATCCGGCTTGCCCTTTTCCGAAAATCTTTAAGAATGCCAATCAATTTTGAATCAACCCGCTGGGGCAGATAGACAGGGATCCTGGTTCCCAGCCTGCACCGCTGGATTTCAGCGTATTTTTCACCGTTGGGCCGGTCTTCGTTGGCTTCAACTTTCCTTTTGGCCATATTGTATACCGCATCCAGAATCTTTTTTAAGGACTTGTTGGAATTCATAAAGGCATCGCCGCCGGTGATGAGGATATCTCTGAGTTGGGAATCTTGCTCGAAGTATTTCATGTATTTTTCGAGCCTTTGATTCCATGAGCCATCGGGCTTCAACTCGTCAAGGTTGAAATTGAGAACACCATTTTGAAAATTATACATTCTCTGGCATGATGAACAAAGACCGCCGCACGCCCTTCCCCTGGTGTCAGGGATGAGGATGGCCACCTCGGGATACCTGCGGTGGACATTATTTCGGGAGGGCAAAATCCAGCCTGCGGCATTTGGCTTGCCCGGCTCTACCTGGTCTTCTTTTTCCCATGCCGTAATGTCCCCAAAACTTTCCACAAGTTGTTTGCTGTAGATTACATAATCTCTTATAGCAAGTTCCGCCCCCACAGCAAACCATGGCGCATTAACATTTAAAAGGGAAAGGTAATAAAGGTTGATGAAAAAAGGAATGCCTTTTTCTTCGGCATCATGGAGCACCTCCATGGTGATGGGATCCAGAGAGTAGTTTAGCAGCTCATCCAAAAGATCGGCATTCCGGACGGCGAATTTCAAGTGAAAACTGGTTTCATTCCACCAACCAAGGGCTGTTTCCAGCTTTTCTGCGTCGGTTAATCCCGTTTCAAAGTGATATTTGTGGTCACTGATTTCCCCCTCGTCCATCTTGGCGATAATTATTTTTAAAATTCGCCGTTTATTGCTTTCCCTGAGTTCTATAATTTGGGGCTCCAGGCCTGAAGGATAGAGCTCCATCCACTCTTCAATATCTTCTCTGGAGGGGATGTCCCGTTTTTCCTTGCCTTTGAACTGACGGAACAAATGGATCATGTCGTCAAAGAAATCAGGGCGCGCCCCGCCCGTGCCTTTGTTGATGGCCAGCCAGAGCAGTTTAAACGGATCATTTTCAGTTATTACATCTTTAATATTGGGGTCTTGGATCTCTAAACCTGCATGGTCAATATAATCAAGGATTCTGATGGCCGCGACATCGTGCCAGTCAAGATCATTCACATTAAAATCAGAATTTGTCTCACCCCTATAGAATTGATATGCAGGCCCTTTATCCCTGATAGTGCCGAGCACCCATTCTTTGATCATTTTTTGGGCCGCTTCATGGGTGGGTGAATGGGTCATGATTTGTTTTAATGTGGGGTTTTCATTGAGTAACCGTTTCAACAATTTAATGGATTTAACGGGGACAATAACCTTATCTAACCTTACGTGTCTGGACATGCTACACCTTTTTTTTGGAGTGTAACGGGAATAAGCGCAATAATACGAATCAAAAGGCTTATCTTCCGTAAAAATAAACAGGTGCTTTTATTACTCAATGATTGAGTATTAGACGGTGTCCGGCAAAACGATCACACGTCCCTGTATATTTGATGTTCGCGTTGGGTCACATGAACCCTGTCTTCTTCCCATTCCCTGATTTTGAGTGCCATCATTTTACTGTAGATGGACTCCCCAAGGGCTTTATAAAAACTTCTGGGCAGAAAATCTTTATCCCAGACTTTCAGACCTCAATCCTTGTTGCAGGCACTGCTCTTGTCCGCACTGCCGCAGTCTATTTTTTCCCTTATGCCGACAAGCCCCATGGAAATCAAAACCGCCATCTGAAGATAAACATTACCCACGGGATCAGGGCTGCGAAGTCCCCAGCCCTGACAACAGGCGCCTCTTTTCCCATGGCATAGGTCTTATACGAGTTGACCGTGGACGCCATAATAATAGATGTTCCCTGGCATATTTCAAGATACCGCCGATAAAATACCGGGTAGAATCGCTCAGTTGGTATTCCGCAGACTTGTCATAAAAGAGATTGTGGCCTTTCAGGCAGCCAATGCCTTCATCCGGGTGGCAGGGCGTATACATATCACAAAAATATATCGAACTCTATATACTAAATTCTTACATACATTGCCATCATAATATTTTAAGGTGTTTTATGCTGACTGATTCGTGAAATAATACATCGAGTTCAATATAAAAAATTAATCTCCAATTGACGAATATGAAAAACAAAGTAATGATATTCATGGCTGCGGACTTTATGATTTGAGCCTGAGTCTTTCAGACCAGACAACGATCCCGCCCCTCAGGGACAGAACCAAAGATATTCTGCCGATGATTCACCAATTTTTTGAATAAACTTGAATTTTTCCAACTTGATTGTTTCCACTTGACTCAAAATCATCGTTTTGATGGGTCATTTTGACCCAGGAACAAAAAGCCCCCTGGAAAATCATTTCAAGCATTTACAGAAGTTTTAATTTTGTTCAATCTCTTTTTTTCCCTTTAAAATCAATATGCTATTTTTATTTTTTTCCACAAAAAAACGCCGTTTTTTTATTCCCAGCTCGCGTTGGGCTTACTATTGCATAAACCTGCACAAACGTTTTTGTAAAGCATGAAACTCAACAGGAGAATGGAAACATGTCAAAAGATATAATTGGATCAGTGATGGTTGTGGGCGGCGGTATCGCCGGTATGCAATCGGCAATTGATTTGGCGGACTCCGGATATTATGTCCATCTGGTGGAAAAAAGCCCTTCAATCGGGGGCGCAATGTCTCAATTGGATAAGACATTCCCCACCAATGACTGCGCAATGTGAATTATCTCTCCCAAACTGGTCGAGGTCGGCCGGCATTTAAACATTGAGCTGCACACATTATCAGATATTAAGGAAATTTCCGGGGAAGCAGGCAATTTCTCCGTCACGTTAAACCAGAAAGCCCGCTACATCGATATTGACAAATGTACGGGATGCGGAGATTGTTCAACTGTTTGTCCCGTCAGTTTAGCCAGTGACTTTGAACAGGGTATGGGAGATCGAACGGCGGTGTCCAGGCCCTATGCCCAAGCGGTTCCCGGCGCATTTTCAATCAGTAAAAAAGATAAATCCCCGTGTACCAACGCCTGTCCCGGTAACGTGAATGCCCATGGATACGTCTCCATGATCGGCGAGGGAAAGTATAAGGAAGCCATGGAGATTATCACCCGCACACTCCCCATGCCCGGGGTGTTGGGGCGGATTTGTCCTCATCCTTGTGAGGATGC
Source organism: uncultured Desulfobacter sp. (assembly GCF_963675255.1). Taxonomy (GTDB): domain Bacteria; phylum Desulfobacterota; class Desulfobacteria; order Desulfobacterales; family Desulfobacteraceae; genus Desulfobacter. The sequence continues at coordinate 4,382,421 of NZ_OY775937.1, read as the reverse complement.
CTGCCGAAGAGCGCAAGTGGACTCTCCCCTGTCTATTTGTACCCTGAAGCGATTTGCCGCCGATCAGGTGGATATTAATGATCTAACCGTTCCGGAAATCACACCAAGAGACGAAAAAGTGGCCGTTATCGGTGCCGGTCCTGCCGGGCTGACCGCCGCTTATTTTTTAGCTTTGGACGGATTTAACGTCACTATTTTCGAGGCCCTGCCCGTGGGTGGGGGGATGTTGAGAGTCGGTATTCCCGATTACAGACTGCCCCCTTCCGTTCTTGAAAAAGAGATTGCCTGGGTTCAGAAAATTGGAGTTGAAATTCAATATAACACCGTTATGGGCAAAGACATCACGGTGGATAGCCTCATGGACGAAGGGTTTAAATCGATTTTCTTCGGCATCGGCTGCCATAAGGACACTAAACTCGGTCTTGCCGGTGAAGATGAGGTCGAAAACGTTATTCCGGGCGTTAAATTTCTAAGGGATGCGGCCCTGGGCGACATGAAGGAAATTAAAGGAAACGTTGCCATTGTCGGGGGAGGGGACGTCGCCATTGATGCGGCCAGAACCGCCTTGAGGATGGGCGCCGATAAAGTCAGTATTCTCTACCGAAGAACCGAAGCGGAGATGCCGGCCCGGGATGAAGAGATTGAAGATGCCAAAGAAGAGGATGTGGATATTCAATTCCTGCGCGCTCCGGTTGAGATCGTCGCGAAGAACGGTAAGCTGACAGGAATCAAATGCATTCAAATGGAGCTGGGCGAACCGGATGAAAGCGGCAGAAGACGGCCGTTTCCCATTGAAGGCAGTGAATTTATCGTCGATGCCGACGTTTTGATCCCTGCAATTGGCCAGAAAACCGATGCCTCCTTCCTTAAAGAGGCTGATGGCATCGAGCTCAATCGGTGGGGGGATTTTGATGTCGATCAGATCACCTATCAGACATCCCGGGAAGGTGTATTTGCGGGTGGCGATGCCGAGACCGGCGCCTCCATTGCCATTTCTGCCGTTGGTGCGGGCCGGGAAGCGGCGATTTCCATCTCTCGCTATTTGAAAGGCGAGGATATGGCGGCCGGTCGGGAAAAACTGGAAGTCCCACAGCAGGATTTTAATGCGGTTCCCCAGAAAGCCCCCAAAGTACCCAGAGCCCACATGGCACGTATTCCAATGGATCAACGGACATCAGGGTTTACCGAAGTTGAACTGGGATTCACCGAAGAACAGGCAAGGCAGGAAGCCGATAAATGTATTGATTGCATGGTGTGCTGTGAATGTCTGGAGTGTGTGAAAGCATGCGGTGCCAATGCGCTGACAAAAGAGACCCATGAGGAAAAAGATCGCGCACTCGAACTGAATGTCGGTTCCGTTGTCATCTCTTCCGGTTTTTCACCGTACAGCCCTAAAAATCTCGATTTTTTAGGATATGATCACCTTCCCAACGTCATTACCTCACTGCAATTTGAACGGTTGCTCTCTGCGTCCGGTCCGACGGAAGGACATGTAATCCGACCGTCGGATCATAAAGAACCCAAGAAAATTGCCTGGTTCCAGTGTGTGGGATCCCGTGAGAACAATCGATGCGATAATGAGCATTGTTCATCGGTCTGCTGTATGTACGCCATCAAGGAAGCCGTGATCGCCAAGGAACATGATCCTGATCTGGATGCCTCCATCTTCTTTATGGATATGAGAACTTTTGGTAAAGACTTCGAAAGGTACTACATTGAGGCCAAGGAGAAGCATGGCGTCAAGTTCATCCGGTCCCGCGTACATACCATCAATCCGAAGGGAGATTCAGGGGATCTGGAAATCAGCTATGTCAAAGAAAATGGGGAGCTGATTGTTGATATCTTTGATATGATTGTTCTCTCCGTCGGTCTGGAGATCTCTCCTGAGCTGAAAGAACTGGCCAGGAAATTCAATATCGAACTGACACAAGGAAACTTCGCCCAAACCGCAACCATGAATCCTGTGGAGACAACCACGCCGGGTGTCTTTGTATGCGGGGCGTTCCAGGGGCCCAAAGATATTCCCCAGGCAGTGGTGGACGCCAGTGCGGCAGCCACGGCCGCAGGCGAAATCCTGGCTCCGGCAAGAAATACCTTAACAAAAACCAGGGAAATAGTACCGGAAAGAAACGTCGTTGGTGAACGTCCCAGAATCGGCGCGTTTGTCTGTCACTGTGGGGCCAATATCGCGGGTGTGGTGGATATTCAGGCTTTGAATGAGTATATCCAAACCCTACCCTACATTGAATATGTGGAAAGTAATCTCTACTCCTGTTCCCAGGATACTCAGACAAAGATGACTGAGATCATCAAGAAGCATAATTTGAACAGGATTGTCGTTGCCGCATGTACCCCCAAAACACACGAACCGTTATTCCAGGAAACCCTGATTAACGCCGGATTGAACAAGTACCTGTTTGAAATGGTGAATATTAGAAACCATGTGTCATGGGTGCATAAAGCCAATCCCGATCAGGCGACGGAGAAAGCCAAAGAGCTGATTCGTATGTCCGTGACCAAAGTCGGTTTGAAAGCCCCTCTAAAAGAAGGCAAACTTGATGTCAACCAGAACGCCTTGGTCGTGGGGGGCGGGATTGCCGGTATGTCCACCGCCTTGAGTTTAGCCAGGCAGGGATACTACACCCACTTGGTTGAAAAAGAAGATCGACTGGGGGGACAGGCCCTCAATCTGTACAAAACCTGGAAAGGCGAAGAAATTCAGCCGATGCTGGATGAGATGGTTCAACAGGTGGGTTCTGAAGAGAATATCCAGGTTCATCTTAGCAGTACCATTTCCCAGGTAGATGGGTTTGTGGGGAATTTTAAATCGCTCATCTCCTCAAAAGAAGGGGAAGAAGTGGTTGAGCACGGGGTGGCCAACATATCCACGGGGGCAACGGAATATAAACCTATTGAGTATTGTTATGGGGATAGCCCGAGAGTATTGACAAGCCTTGATTTGGATCAAAAAATGATGGCAAATGATCCCATGGTAAATTCCGTGGAGTGTGCCGTATTCATTCAGTGCGTGGGGTCCAGGGAGCCGGATAGACCGTATTGTTCCAGGGTCTGTTGTACCCATTCCGTAGAAAGTGCGTTGGAAGTCAAAAAACGCAATCCCGACGCCGACGTGATTGTCCTGTACCGGGATATCCGAACCTACGGCGAAAGGGAGCGAAAGTACATTGAAGCCAGGAAGGCGGGTGTCATATTCATACGCTATTCCCTTGATAACAAACCAACGGTGCGTGTTGGCGAAGATAGCGTAATTATAAACACAACCGATCATGTTCTGGGTCAACCGGTAGAGATTGAAGCAGACGTTCTGACACTGGCCACGGCCATTGTTCCGAGGAAAGAAGACGCGCTGGCTCAATACTTCAAGGTACCGATGAACGCGGACGGTTTCTTCGTTGAAAGACACGCCAAACTCGGCCCCTCTGAATTTGCCACCGACGGGGTATTTCTATCCGGTCTTGCCCATTATCCGAAACCCATTGATGAAGCGGTGGCCCAAGGAAAAGCAGCGGCTTCCAGGGCGGTTGCTCTGATGGCCCAGGGTACCGTGACCACAAATGGCGAGGTGGCAGCCATTGATCCGATGTCGTGCAGCAGCTGTGGGACGTGTGTGTCTATATGTCCTTACTCTGCTCCATCATTCATCGAAGATGGCCGATTTGCAGGAAAATTCGAGATCAATGCCGCCCTTTGTAAAGGATGCGGGCTTTGTGTATCGTCCTGCCGCTCCGGGGCGATCCATCTCAACGGATATGACAACGACCAGATTTTTGCAATGATTGGTGTCGCTTGATCGACAGGCTGTTGACCGAATAATGAAACATGGCAGGGGCCCGGCGCACCGGGCCCCTAAGCTCAAATAATTGAAGGAGAAAAAGACAATGTCCAAATGGGAACCCAAAATAATAGCATTCCTTTGTAACTGGTGCAGTTACGGGGCTGCGGACTTGGCCGGGGTGAGCCGGATGCAATATCCCGCGAATATCCGGGTCGTCCGAATTCCCTGTACGGGTCGGTTATCCCCCAAGTTCATTCTGTCCGCTTTTATGAACGGGGCCGATGGCATCTGGGTCTCCGGCTGACATCCCGGAGACTGCCATTACCTGGAAGGTAATTATTATGCCCGTCGGAAGTTCGCCCTGCTTGCAAACCTGCTGGAGCACATGGGAATTGAGAGAGATAGACTGCATTTTTCCTGGGTCTCATCAGCAGAGGCCGGTAAGTTTATCGAAGTTGTTAATATGGTAACGGAATCCGTAAAGGCGCTGGGACCGGTCGAAAAAATGGTAAAAGCCGGATAAAGGAACTTACATGTTGGAATATACAGATAAAATCAGAGCGTTGTCTTCGCAACTTCTGAAAGAAAAAAAAGTGGACATGGTCATCGGGTTCCGAAAGGGAAGTCGTCCCATGTCAAATGAGCCATACATGGCCAAACATCCGGATGAGGTAAAAAATCTGGTGTGGGACAGTAATTGCGGCATCAACCTGACGACCTATTTGACCGATCGCAAGGAAAAGATTGCCGTCGTGGCCAAAGGGTGTGATTCACGCAACATTGCCACCCATATTATTGAGAACAAGATCAAACGGGATCAATTAGTCATCCTCGGCGTGCCGTGTACGGGAATGATCGACCGCAGGAAAATAAACAACATTGTGGATTTTGAAATTAACGATGTCGTTGAACAAGGTGATACCATTGTCGTTAAAGGTGAAACCACTGAAACATCTTTTGCCAAAGAGCGGGTTCTGCAAAAAAACTGTTCGGTGTGTACTCACCGAAATCCGGTGCTGTATGATGAGCTGATCGCACCAAACGTTCCGGAGCTGACCGACGTAGACAGGTACGAAGATGTTCGCCGGGTGGAAACCATGTCCATTGATGACAAATGGCATCATTTTGACGCGCTGTTATCCAATTGTATCCGCTGTTATGCGTGTCGCAATGCTTGCCCACTGTGCTACTGCCCGACGTGTTTTGTCGATGAATCCAAACCCCAATGGGTTGGAAAAGGGGATGATCCCGTTGATACAAAAACCTTTCACTTCCTGCGCGCCTATCATTGTGCCGGAAGATGTACCGATTGTGGATCGTGCGAAAGGGCCTGCCCCATGGGCATCAATATGAGAGAGTTTACCAAGAAACTGGAAAAGGATTGTCAGGAACTGTTTGGTTGGCAGGCGGGTCTCACACTTGAAGAACGCCCCCCCCTTGACTCTTTTAATCCCAAAGATCCGGATGCGTTCGTCAAATAGAACATATTTTCGATAAGGTCAATTTACCTATGAAGACAATTAAAATCGAGAAAGAAAGTTGGGCACAGGGGTTGGAAAAACTGCAAGATAAGTATCGCTTGTTTGGACCGATGGCGGATAAGGACTCTTATGAATTCAAGGAATTGAATCCAGGTGATACCCCGGTCCTTGAGCATGGGACGCAGGGCAATACCAGACTTTCTGTAAAGTCCGTCATTTATCCTCAAAGCCAAACCATGTTCACCTATACCTTGGATGAGTCTAAGGACGATCATCATATCATGAAAGAGGTGACGCTGAACGGCAAACCACGAGCCGTTTTCGGGGTTCGCCCCTGTGATGCCGCTTCGTTCAAATTGGTACAGCGTAATTTTGACACGCCTGAATATAAGGATCCGTTTTGGATACACCCTTATGAAGAGACGACGTTTGTAGGGATAGCGTGTGATGAGCCTTCAAAAACATGCTTTTGCACTTCCGTTGGATGCGGACCGTACAACGAGGAAGGACTGGATCTGCTGCTGGTTAAAGAAAGTAAAGACGGAAATGACTTTTTCGCCAGGATTCTAACCAAAAAAGGGGATGATCTGGCGACGGCAGCGGGTTGGTTAACTGATGCAAATGCTGATGTTGATGCGGCAGCGGATGTTGATTTTGAATCACGCAAGAGAGATGCTGAAAAGAAAATTACAGCCAACGTCTCAATAGATCAGTTGAAAGAGAAGAAAACAACCGATTTGTTCAGTGCGGATTTCTGGGATCAAGTCGGGTTTTCCTGTTTAAATTGTGGGACCTGTACCTATAGTTGTCCGACCTGCTGGTGCTTTGACATTCAGGATGAAGTCAAGGGATGCCAGGGGAAGCGGATACGAAACTGGGACAGCTGCATGTACACACTCTTTACACTTGAGGGTTCCGGTCATAATCCAAGATCCAATAAAGTTCAACGTGTCAGGCAGCGATTCATGCACAAGCTCAAGTATTATGTTGATAAGTATGACGCCGGTGTGCAGTGTGTCGGTTGCGGAAGATGTATTCAACTCTGCCCGGTCAACATTGATATCAGGGAGGTCTGTGAAATCATGAACACGTATACGCTTGCCGAAGAGGAAGCATAAAAAGGAGAACTACGGTGCAAAATCCATATTTGCCATATCCTGTCCGGATTGATGAGATCATCACGGAAACAGAAGATAGGAATCTAAAGACATTCAAATTTGTCTTTTTGAATCCTGAGGATGAAAAGAAGTTTTCTTACCAAGCCGGTCAATTTGCAGAACTCTCAATCACCGGTAAAGGGGAGATCCCCATTGGCATCGCTTCTTCTCCCACGGAAAAAGGGTTTGTAAAGTTCACGGTCAACAAAACCGGAATGGTGACGGATTATTTACATAAAATGAAGGTTGGGGACATCATGGGTATCCGCGGCCCCCTCGGAAACAGCTACCCATGGGAGATCTTGGAAGGAAAAAACGTGGTGATCATCGGGGGGGGATTTGCATTCACCACCCTGCGATCCTCCATCGTATACATGTTGGAAAATCGGGAGAAATTCGGTGAAATCAATGTCATTTACGGAGCACGATCTCCCGGGTTGCTATTATACCAAGACGAGCTGAAAGCGTGGGAAGCCGCCGGCGATATTAAAATGCACATCACGGTAGATGCCACAGATGATCCGGACTGGAAGTATAATGTCGGATTTGTGCCCAATATTGCTAAAGAGAAGGCACCACCGGCGGATGAAAACACATATGCCATTGTTTGCGGGCCTCCCATCATGATTAAGTTCACCCAACCGGTTCTTGATGAACTTGGTTATGCCCACGATCACATTATCAACTCCCTGGAAAAGAGAATGAAGTGCGGTATCGGTATTTGCGGTCGCTGCAATATCGGTGAAAAATTTATTTGTAAAGACGGGCCGGTGTTTACCCTGGAGGAGTTGAACGCCCTCCCTAATGAGTAACTAAACCGATCATCTTGATATTGACGTCTGGATTTTAAGGCATGAGACCGAAATAACTTAACCGGGAGCGCGGGCGGGACGCCCGCGCTCCCGGATATAGCAAAATAGGCAAGTTATTTAAGACCCGTTCCTTATAAACCGCAGACTTCCGAAAAAGTCCTCTATCCATTACAGGGTATGTTCGTAGACTCGGCATTTGCATACTGAAAGGCATGTGTTTACCCCGGTAGGTCTCCCATCTGCCAAAACGGTTGAGAGCCGGGTAACCGGTTCTGACCGGATGGGAGAAGTCAGCAGAAGGCATGGTCGCCAGTGGAAACGAGCCCCGAAAAGCGGGGAGGACTCACCCTTGTAAAGGCCTGAACGGTGCCCTGACCGAATGGTCCAGGTAAATGATAACGACAAATAGCAGGTGTGTACTTGTGAACAGAAGGCCACAGCAGATGGAACTGTTCCCAGCGTCACAGATTGCCTAAAGTCTGGGAAACAACGACCGGTTAATGGAGATGATCCTTGACCGCAATAACATTATCCGGGCATGGAAACAGGTTTGTGCTAACAACGGAGCCCCCGGCGTAGACGGTCTAAAAACCAGTCGAATCGGGAACCATCCCGATTAGCCTTTTTTTCGAACCAGTTTGAGTACAAAACTTGGGTCCTGATCCAATAACGGCTCCTCCATTATCACGTCATAGTCCGTAAACATTGAATTGGCCCACCTCAAAATAGCAGTCTTGGTGAAAAATGAACGATAGCCGTCATAATTGAAGCTATAATCACTGAGGGAGTAAGATACTCTTAGTTTTGACTTGAAGAACGATGGGGCTCCTACATTAATTTCTTCGAAGTATAGAAATTCCCAATTCCCGATATCACTCTTATTTTTAAAACAGAGTTTTGCTCCAAGCTTAACAAGGTCTCTATCGAAGAAATCAATTAATACAATCTCTCTATGAAACGACAATAAAGAGGTTGAGAGGCGTTTGAAATATTCAGGTGAGTCCCAATATGCAGAAATTCTGCAAGCTACAACAATACGGGGGATAGGAAGTATTCCAATAAGTTCAGTAATATCCCCTGTGTGTATTTCATGTAGTTTTTTATGAGTTCTCCTAGCAGCATCTGTAATAGAGGGGGAGTAATCGACGAACGTCACAGGCATCTCATTTGCTAAATGTGATGCTGTTTCTATAAAACCTGAGAAGACGATGGGCATGTTTGTGCCACCCAGTTCCTTTTGAATGCGATTTGATATTTGAGAGGGATCATGAAAGGTTTTGTATATTCTTTCCCAATCAATTTCACCAGAATAGAGGTCGTCGTTCATAATTGGTTCATATTCTTTTAAAGGTTAATGCCGCCCAGCTCGGCAACGCCTGAGCTGAGGGGCCGGGCGTTTAAACCCGAAACCTTTAGATAAAAAATTTAAGTTTCCTAAACCGGATACTTTCGAAAAAGTGCGCAGTACGCCCGGTCCCACTCCAGCGATGGGTTAGCACTGAAAATTTAGATCATGGTAATGACATAATCACCAATCTTGATCTCTAAAAATCGCGTGTAAAGTAATTTCTGATGTTTGGGTAGTCCAAAATGATCAAAAACATCAACCCATGACTCAATAGTTTCATTCATGAAATCTTTGAGATTTATTTGTTTTCCATCATCGGTTACGATTTCCAAACTTGGTTTTTTTATAGATCGGTCTTCGCTCTGTCTTTCAATATTCACAGGCGAATACGAAAGTTCTTTTTCGGATATACCTGAAACGGTTGGTGTTTTATCTTCGTCTAACCCAAAATGTTTGTTTGCATTTGCAATATCTTTACACATTTTTAAAGAATCATAAATGTTGCAGTAATTATGAATATCTTGTTTTTTCAAAGAAGCACCTTTAATGCACCAATCACGGAGAGAATGGGCGGTGATACAAAAGTTGAAAAAGCGATCTGCCACCTCCTCTTTCTTCTTAGATGTGTATACATTTAGGGATTCACGACATAATTTTAAAAGAAGATCGTTTGGGGTGTTGAATGTTGGTAGAATACTTATTATCCCTCTCTACGTGCTAATGGATTATCAATTCTATTTTCCCTGATAACGTATGAAAAATAAAAATATCAGGTAAAAATTCATTGTGTAAATTTGGAGTTCCGCGGACACTTTGTTAAATCATTAATTTTGTATCGTGTCTGTATGCCGTAACAACTGTAGTTCTCACAGGTTCAAGTCCGGGGTGTCTAATTTTGCCCTCCCCCGGGATTAAATCTAATCCGATCAAATCAGCTTGTGTTCAAAGGCGTAATTCTTGGCAAATTCAATTTCTTCTTCCATGGTATTCAATTTATCATCCAGCTTTTCTTCGATAATTTTATCGAGAATTGTGCTGTAAACCGGTCCCGGCTTTATACCCAGGGATTTAAGATCTTTTCCCCCCATTAAAGGTTTAATATTTCGCTGATGTGTATAAAAATGGGAGATGGATTTGCGCACCGATTCATTTTTAGTCAATGCCAGCATCAACAAAAGGCATTCGGTTTTAAAATGGATCAGCCACCTGTACATCTGTTGATTTGAGATCGGGTAGCTTTTCTCAATAAGCCGGATCCTTTGTGCAGCCTTGATGCGTTGCACAAGCAGCAACTCCCTTTCCTTTACGGGGAACCTCAGCCTGTCCGCGATCTGGGTGCTCACCGTAAAGGAGTACCCGTGGAGCCAGGCCATAAAGTAAACCGACCATCTAGGATAAGCATCATCAGTATACAAAAGATCATGCCAAGCCAGGGTTTTATCAACGGATTTAAATAAGGCACGGGTGGTATCCGTTAATTTCAGATCATGATGAATCACCTTGTCCAGGCCGTAATCAGCCATGGTCTGCACCGCAGGCAAAGGATTGTTTTCTCCAAAAATCTGTTTGAGTTCCGAAAGCACCCGCAGTCCGCTTAAATGTTTAACGGCACCGACACTTAAGGCGTTTTTGATAAGATTGGCGGTCACTTTTCCAATTCTAAACCCAAACCTGTTGGAAAATTTGATGGCCCTGAAAATCCGGGTGGGGTCTTCAATAAAGCTTAAATTATGAATAATCCGGACAATTTTATCCTTAACATCCCTGACACCGCCAAAATAGTCGATGAGTGTGCCAAAGGATTCTGTGTTCAGGGAAATGGCCAGGGTATTGATGGTGAAATCCCTTCTGGCAAGGTCCATCTTGATGGAGGAGTTTTCCACCACAGGCAGTGCGGCGGGTGTTTCATAATATTCGAGCCGGGCAGAGGCCACGTCAATCTTAAACCCGTCTTCAAAAATGATGACAGCCGTGTTGAATTTGCGGTGCTGGTGAAATCTGCAATGATAAATTGAGGCAAAATAACGGGCAAAAGCGATGCCGTCTCCCTCCACCACCACATCCACATCTTCAATGGGCCGTTTCAGCATTAGGTCCCGGACAAAACCACCCACCACAAAGACCTCCACACCAAGCGTATCTCCGGCATTGCCAATGTCGGAAAGCAATGTGCTTATACGCTCGCTTAAACGGTGCTTCAGAAGATTGCCCACGTATTTTGTCCGGGGTTTCAGGCCGGAAATATCTGTTTTTTCGCTTAGGACCACCTCGCGGTTATGTTCCACCAAAAAATTTAAAAGATCGGTGCGTGTGATAACGCCAGAAATTATCCGATTCTCCATTACCGGAACGACCCGTTGTTTTAAATCAATGATTTTTTGTTCAATTTCAGCCAGGTCACAGGACAGGTTGACACTTTGGCCACCAGGTTCAAAATAATCGATAACAGGCTGATCCCCAAGCTTATGATGTACTGTTTTTTCCGCCACATCCCGGGTAATATACCCCAAATATTCCAGTGTTTGTGAATCAAGAACAAGCAGGGTGTTGACATTGTACCGGATCATTTTTTGCGCGGCATCCAGGCACGATTGACCAGCGGTGATGGTGATGGCCGGGCTGGACATTAATTTTTTTGCCACACGCACGTGCATGATTTGTTGTTCGATAAGTTTTATCAAACGCATTTCAACTTGGGGAAGTGTCTGGTTTTCCACCTTGGCGGATGCGGCATAAAAATGGCCTCCCCCGCCAAGGGACCCCAGTATTTTACCCACATCCAACTCATGCAGACGGTTTCTGGCAATGACATGCACCTTGGACCCCATGAGCACTATAGCAAAAAAACAGTCCAGATTTTCCATTCTGACAATTTTCTGCACAATAGAGGCAAGATCAGGAATGTAATTGGGTGCTGCAATGGCGGATAGATGGACCTGGATGCCGTTAACGGCAATGGTTGTCATCTCATTAATCAATTCATTGAGCCAGGTGACCTGTTCGGTCTTCATCTCCTTGACCACAAGGCTTGCAATGGTGGTTAAACATGCGCCACAGGAGATCAGAAAGCCTGCCTGTTCGAAATCCGCCCGGGTTGTAGAGGTATAGGTAAAGCTGCCGGTATCCTCGTAAATCCCAAGCGCCATCACCGTAGCCTCATCACTGCTGATGCTGATTTTTTTTTCACGCAGAAGTTCACACATGATGGTAGTGGTGGAGCCATAGGGCTTTGACAGGTTATGGGTGCCTTTGATTTCGTCAGGAAAAGATGGATGGTGATCGTAAATGTCGATGATCAGATCCGGTTTTTCCAGGAGCGGTTCAACACCGGACAAGCGGCTTCTCTGCCGGGTATCAACAATAACCAGCCGTTGGGTCCCGGAGAAGTCAATCGTAGCGGGATTTGCCATGTTAAACAGATATCCCATGGAATGAATGAAAAAATCCCTGAGATTTTTTTCCTGGGACCCGGGGAAAATAATCACACTTTCCGGGTACAACTTTTGTGCGGCAAGCATAGCCCCAATGGCATCAAAATCAGAATTTACATGGCTGGTTATGACCGTTTTGGGGGAAATTTCCTGTTTTTTTGGGGGCACCGAATAACTCCTGTTGAAATGCACTTTGCAAATTTATATAGTATATCTTTATTGAATTTACAATATTCTGACAAACCCCAGGGTTTTACAAGAAACTAAAGACAAGAAATAAGAAACAAGAGGGTGAAGCGCCTGGGGCGCCCATTTTAGCCCTGCCTTGTTGGCGTTTTTAGTTTCATTTTAAACATAAGAAGGAAGTATCATGGCAGTCATTTACGAATGGAAGGGAAAGAATCCCAAAGGCAGAAAAATCAAAGGGGAGATGGAAGCTGAGACGCCGGAACAGGTAAGAACCAGCCTGGAACGTCGCAAGATAACCCCGACAAGGGTCAGGAAAAAGCCAAAAGACCTGTTTGAAAATATCTCATTTTTTCAGCCTAAAGTAACAGAGACCGACGTCATCATTTTTGCACGACAGTTTTCCACCATGATTGATGCGGGGTTGCCACTTCTGCAATGCTTGGAGATTCTGTATTCCCAGCAGGATAATCCCACATTTAAAAAGCAGCTTAAGCATATTAAGGAGTCTGTTGAATCCGGGGAGACCTTTGCCGATGCACTGAAAAAATATCCAAAAACTTTTAACGAACTTTTTATCAACATGATCTCCGCCGGGGAGGCCGGCGGTATTCTTGATGTAATTTTACAGCGTTTGTCAGCCTATGCTGAAAAAATGGCGAAACTCAAAAAGCAGGTCAAGGGGGCTATGACTTATCCGGCCATTACCCTGGCTGTAGCAGTTATTGTGGTCGGCGTTATCCTTGTCTTTGTTATACCGGTATTTGAAGAAATGTTTGCCAGCATGGGCTCGGCGCTGCCTGTCCCTACCCAGATGGTTGTGGGGCTAAGCAATTTTGTGGTGGGGCAGATAGGGTGGATAATCCTGGGATTGATTGGTGCAGTTTTTCTTTTCAGACAAACGTATAAATCAAAAAAGGGCCGAATTTTTCTTGATGACATGTTTTTACGTCTGCCTGTCATCGGTATTTTGATCCGAAAGGTGGCCGTGGCAAAATTTACCCGCACCACAGCTACCATGATTTCGTCCGGGGTATCTATTCTTGAGGCCCTGGACATTGTGGGTAAAACCTCCGGCAATAAAATTATTGAATTTGCCATATCAGATGTCAAGGTCGGTATTTCCGAAGGCAGGTCCATGGCGGATCCGTTGCTGGAGAGCGGGGTGTTCCCATCCATGGTCTGCTCAATGATCGCCGTGGGTGAATCCACAGGTGCCTTGGATGTAATGATGGCCAAAATAGCCGATTTTTATGATGATGAAGTGGACCAGGCCGTAAAAAATTTGACTGATATGATCGAGCCGTTCATGCTTGTATTTTTAGGTGTTGTGGTCGGCGGTCTTGTTATTGCCATGTACCTGCCGATTTTCTCAATGGCCGGTGCAGTTGGATAGCCCGGATTTTTTATTCCGACGGACCCAGGAGCTGTTCATTCAGATCAAGTGGGTTGTTCTGGCCAGGGCTGTATTTGCCCTGGTTCTGATATTTTCCACCCTGTTTTTTTCTGATACCGACCTGACCGGACAAGGGGATCAATCCTTTTTATCCCTTTACAAAATATCCGGCACCATCCTGGGTTTGTCTGTGGTTTATTTTGCCTGGCTTTACAAAAAAAAATATCTGCACGCCCTTGCCTATACCCAGATTATTATTGATACATTTATCGTAACAGCCATTGTTTTTGTCACCGGGTGCTACCACAGTATTTTTACATTTTTGTATCTTTTGGTCATCATTTATGCCGCCATGCTGCTGTTTGCCCAGGGCAGCTTTTTAGTGGCGTTGGCATCAAGTTTTCAATATGGTTTTCTCATTGAGCTTGAGTATCTTAAAATCATTACCCCTTTGTCGGAAAACCAAACCCTTGCCCTGGTGGTGGACCAGCACCATATTCTGTACCGGGTTGTGATCACCATTTCAGCTTTTTTTGCCACGGCAGCGTTAAGTGGTATTCTCTCTTTCCAGCTTAAAACAGCCAGAAAAGATCTTAAAATTGCCCAGGAACATTTAAAGCGTGTGGAAAAAATGGCGGCTGTGGATGAAATAGTGTCAGGCATCGCCCATGAGGTTAAAAACCCTCTGGCTTCTTTGTCAGGTTCCATACAGATGTTAAGAGAAGAAATGGCGCCAACAGGGGAACATGACAAACTGATGCAGATTATTTTAAGGGAAACAGATCGCCTCAGGCAGATCGTAACCGATATTCGACTGATTTCAAAACCCGGCCGGACCAACGCAGAATTGATTAATCTTTCCAAGGCCATTGATGATGTAAAAACCTTGTTTGACAATACACCAGACTGGCATGCCAGAATCAATATCGTTACCCGGCTTGAAAGAGATTTGTATGTGTACATGGATACGGTGCATCTGCAGCAGATTTTATGGAATCTAATTAAAAACGCAGCTGAATCTATTGAAGGGAAAGGAAAAATCAAAATTTCCTTGTATTCGCCTAAACACAAACGCATTTACCTGACCATTCAAGATACAGGTCTGGGTATTGATAAAAAAAATGCACCCCATATTTTTGATCCCTTTTTCACCACTAAAAGTGATGGCACAGGACTTGGGCTTTCAATTATTCACAGAATTGTTGATACCTATGACGGCATGATTGATTTTGAATCCATTCCAGGGAAAGGCACTGTTTTCACACTTATTTTTCAAAATCCCCATTCCTACTCAAGCATGTTGTAACTGATTCAAATCTTATTGACTGAAATTATATTTTTGCGATTTTTTAACCTTAATTTTGTCAATTATTTGAATTGCTATAAAAAAACAAGTTTGACATATTGGATTAATTGTAATAAAGATAAACTTTTTTGTTTTTGCATTTTTACAATTTTAGATTGGATTGGAACAGTGCTTTATACTTGGAGTTTTTTTATTGCGTCGGCAGTATTCCTTTTTGGAATTATTTACAGGATCATTGGATATTTTCGGCTAAACATCGGACCGGACCGGGCCGAATTCACCACGGCAGACCGAATAAAAGCGTTTCTGTCGAGCCTGTTCGGCATCCTGGTTTCACCTGTTCGGATGTTTAATCTTTTCAAGACGGTTATTCTGAATGTAGTGTTTCAAGTGCCACTGATGCGTCAGGACCCCCTGAAGTGGTTTATGCACATTTGTATATACTGGGGATTTTTTGGGTTATTGTTTTTCCATGCCCTTGAAGGCTCTGTCAGCGAAGTGATTTTTTCAGATTACCAATCCACCCTGACCCCGTTCATGCCGCTTCGGAATATGGCCGGTGTAATGGTGATGGCGGGAGTGGGCATTGCCATATATCGTAGGAAAACCAATTTTCGATTAAGACAAATCAGCAAGCGCCACGATTACCTGGCAATCGTCCTGCTTGCAGTCATCATGATATCCGGTTTTGGTTTGGAAGCCGCCAAAATAATCTCTTCCGGGGTGTTTTACGACATGGTGGATGAATATGGCGCCATGGATTATGATGAGGAACTTCCGGCACTCAAGGCCGTCTGGCAGGAAGAATTCAATGTCCAGTTCCCCGGGGAAACCATCACGGTCACCCCGGAACTTATTGAAGAAGGATGGATCATAAATGAAGACAATTGTGCAGCCTGCCACTCCAACCCAAGGTGGGCCTTTGTCTCCTATCCTGTTTCCATTGCCATGACGCCTGTTGCCGGTTTTTTCAACAGGAACCGCCTGGATTTACTATTACTGAACATCCACTTTTTAAGCTGTTTTCTCGGCCTGGCCTACCTGCCTTTCAGTAAATTCCGGCATATTTTGACAACCCCGATAAGCCTTGTTATTTCAGGACTTGCAGGACAAAAAATAAAACGCGATGAGAACAAGGCCACCCGCCGGGTCTTTGATCTTTCCGCCTGCATCGAGTGCGGCACCTGCACCAGCCATTGTGCCGTGGGACCTTTATTTGATATTTTTAATAACCAATGGGTGTTTCCTTCGGAACGCGTAATCCGCATCCGGGAGTGGACATGGGGCCGGCCAATGGATAAGGAAACAAGGGATGCCTTTTCCCAGGGTAGTTTTCTTTGCACCATGTGCAACAAATGTTCTCAGGTCTGTACTGCCGGAATGAACCTGCAGGATATCTGGAAGGAAACCAGAGATCAATTGGCGGAGGAATTTCTTCCGGATCCCGATATCCGGATAAGGGAACTTTGCCAAAAACATCAGTCTGAAAAAGCCGGACCGAAAGTCCCTGTGGTGCTCAAACCCGGGAAAAACCCTGTGGTCGAGTCCTTGAAAAAATCCCTTCAGGGAGGTGCATTCTCACAATGTTATACCTGTCTGACCTGTACCAGCACATGCCCGGTGGTAGATATTACAGGCCAAGCTAGTGAATTGGGATCAGCACCCCACCAGGTCATCCATGCCCTTGTTCTGGGGCAAACCGATCTGGCAAAGAATGCCTCCATTATCTGGAACTGCCTGACCTGTTATAAATGCCAGGAAAATTGTCCCCAGGGAGTCAAGATTACGGATATTTTTTATGAACTTAAAAATATGGTACACCAACAGGAATTTGGAATATGAAATACGCGCTATTTTCAGGATGTAGAACCGGATTTGACATCCCCCAACACCCAAAGTCGGCCAAAGCAGTTTTATCCAGGCTCAATGTTAAGGTGGAAGAACTGGATTTTGGCTGTTGCGGATACCCTGTTAAGGAAAAGAATCTGGATGCATTTCTTTTGCTGTCCATACGGAACTTGGCGATGGCTCAGGCGCATAACATGCATGTACTGACCCTGTGCAAGTGCTGTTTCGGCTCCCTTAAACAAGCAGAATATTATTTTCAAAATAATTCCGAAAAACGAGTCATGATCAACCGGATACTGGAAAAGGAAGGGCTTCACTATGGCGGGGGCGTCAAAATCCATCACATGCTGACCCTCCTGGACCGGGAAGTGGATACAGGTATTATTCAGCGAAGCATCGCCCACCCCCTTAACGGGATAAAAGTGGCTGCAAGTTACGGATGTCATGCGTTGCGCCCCTCAGCCATTACCGGGTTGGATGACCACCCCAATGCACCGACGATATTTGAACGGATTATTGCACTGACCGGGGCAGAAGTCGTAAACTGGTCCAAACGCCTGGAATGCTGCGGCAATCCTCTGTTGGAAAAAAATACCCCCTTGGCCCGGGATTTTATCCTGAAAAAATATGAAACGGCAGAACAGGAAGGGGCGGATATAATCTGTACGGCATGTAATTATTGCCACATGCAATATGAATACGGCCGGGATCTTATCCTGAAATCTGGAACAACAAACCCCATTCCCGCCATACTTCTTACCCAATTGCTGGGCCGGGCCATGGGGCTTGAGAAGGACCTGACAGGGGTAGAAACAGCTGCCTGAAATCGTTAAGAATAAAAAAGCATCCCCTGTCCTTTATGGCATAGGGGGATGCTTTTTAGTGGAATCCCCCCCCATCTGAAAGCCTCTGCCGTAACCGCCTCATCTTTGTAATACCCCTTGACAAGCCCCTCTGATATATATTAGTTTTGAATTATTGAATTCGCGCTCTAAACAAGTTTCCAAAGCATCTCAATAAATTTTAGCATCTCAATAAATTTTTTATATGTTAACAGGCGTGAGGTTTCAAATGAAAAAAATGATCAAACCTTTAATTTTTGTCTTCGCCGGCATTATTATCGCGTTTCCTGTATTTAGCCTGACCTACTATACAATGGTTAGAACATCAACGCCTGGATTCTGCGCCTCCTGCCACGAAATTCAGCCCGCCTTTAACGCTTGGAAGACCTCTACCCATGTAAACAACGCCCAGGGATTTGTCGCTGATTGTATGGACTGCCACCTGCCTGCCCCGCAGGATACAATTAACTTTTTTTATACAAAGGCAGCCCACGGCATCAAAGATGTATTCGTTCATTTTGCCTATGGGACCTATAATCGGGAAAAGAGTCGTGAACATGCCTATGAAACCTTTAAAAATGCACAATGCCAGAAATGCCACCGAAATATTTTGAATATCCCGGATAAAAGGGGAGCCATGCTGGCTCACCGGACAGTTCTATACCCCAAAGAAGGTTATGAAAAAAAATGTGTAGACTGCCACAGGAATCTGGTTCATGTGGACAGTGAAATTTACAGGTATAAAGAAAAACAGGCGCCGTATAGAGGATTGGGGATTTAGTTTTTACGACCTTGTAACGGTTACAGATAAAATAAGGGGATACCATGAAAAGAAAATTGAGTGCACTGCTGGCGGGTGTATTTATCACCGGCCTATCCGCATCCGCGGTTTTATGTTCGGATGTCCAGATGAATATACCAAAATCAAAAGAGTTTAGGATCGAGCGGTCCATGTCACCTGAGGCCATGGCATGTATCGAATGTCATAAAAAACAGCACCCGGGCATCTTTTCCGACTGGGCGGCCAGTCGTCATGCCAGCGCCAATATTACCTGTTACGACTGCCACGCTGCCGAGGCTCATGATCCCGACGTTAGTCAATCCCATTTTAAAGAGTACGAGGCAAACGATACGAAATACGGGCAAAAAAAATACATGGTTCCGGTTTCTGCCGTGGTTACCCCCAAAGACTGCTCCCGCTGCCATCCCGATGAAGCAACGCAATACAGCAAGAGTAAACATGCCAATACTCTTGAAATCATTTGGAAAATAGATTCCTGGCTCAACGATGGCATGACCAGTGAGTTTGAGCGGGTAAACGGCTGTTACCATTGCCACGGCACCATTTTAAAATTAAAAGACAAAGAACTTGATCCGGCAACCTGGCCCAATGTCGGTGTGGGAAGGTTGAATCTTGACGGCAGTAAAGGCAGTTGCACAAGTTGCCATACAAGACATCGTTTTTCTGTTATGGAGGCCAGAAAACCCCAGGCCTGCGGGCAATGCCACCTTGGTCCGGATCATCCCCAGATCGAAATTTTCACAGAGTCAAAACATGGTGATATTTATGATGCCTTTGGGGATGACTACAACTGGACCGCCGCGCCGGGAACCTGGACACCTGGTGTTGATTTCAGGGGACCGACCTGCGCCTCATGTCATATGTCCGGTGCCGGCAGTGTGATGACCTCCCATGACGTCACCGAAAGATTGTCCTGGGAATTGCAGGCCCCATTGACAGTCAGACCCGAAGATTTTAAAGCCCTTCCGGCCCAGACAAATTGGCAGGAAGAACGGACTAAAATGCAGGAAATCTGTATGCAGTGTCATGGAAAAAAGTGGACCGAATCCCATTACAGTCAGATGGACCAGAGTGTCAAAGAATATAATGAGGTTTATTTCAAACCGGCTAAGGCCAAACTTGACGAACTTTATACAAAAGGCCTGCTCGACAAGACCCGCTTTTTTGATGAACCCCTTGAGGTGGAGTATTATGAATTATGGCACCATGAAGGACGCCGGGCAAGGATGGGAGCTGCAATGATGGCCCCGGATTATTCATGGTGGCATGGATTTTATGAATGTAAAAAACGGTTCAATGCGTTTATGGAAGAAGCCAACCACCTGATTAAAACCGGTGAAAAATCTTACAAAGCGGTAAATTATCCAAATGCCACCGGGGATACGACAAAACCACCTGAACTATTTAAAGAATAGTTAATACAGAAAAGTAAATGCAGCCGTCCAAAATTAATTTGAACGGCTGCATTTTATAGCTTGTAAAAGGAAAATTATGAAATGGGCTTGGGATGCTGAAAAAGAAATATCAAAAGTTCCGTTTTTTGTAAGAAAAAAGGTTCGGAAACGCGTTGAAAAAGATACTTTGGCTGCGCGGTTTCAAGCACTGCTTGTAGCAGAAGACCTTTTAGGGTTTCTGCGTAAAAATGTTCCGGGAACGCTCAGATTTCACCATGAATTTCAAATCAGTTTTTCCCATTATCCCAATGCCTGTTCCCAACCACAGATCACGGATATTGATATCATTGCCGCCGTGTATCCCAGGACGGAAGACGCGTTTTGCAGCGGATGCCTTACCTGTGTTGACATCTGCAATGAAAATGCCGTTGCCCTGTCAAATGATCCTTTTCCCTTATTGATACCCGGGCGTGCCTTGGCTACGGCGCCTGCGTGCGCTCCTGTCCCACGGGGTGCATTTTTTCAGGAGAGAAGGGATATCGTGTTATGCTCGGAGGCCGGTTAGGACGCTATCCCAGGCTTGCCCGTGAGTTGAATTCTCTTTTTACCGAAGATCAGGTCCTTGAGATCGTCAAGGCCTGTCTGGTATATTATAAAAAAAACAGCAACGCAGGCCAAAGATTTTTTGCCCTGCTGGGCGACAGGGATATCCACCGGGATATTCTTCACGCCGTTTCGTTATAGTAATTTGTTTTTTTCCGCCGGGCTTTCTCATTAGATCGACAGAGCAACGGTGACATGGAAGTTATACTCGATCATCAAGTTTATATAAAGCCGGCATTGAGAATATGTTACCTTTTGACCCATTGGGTTTAATGGCAGGGTCAATTTGCCACACTTTTTTCAAGAAAATTTGTGACCCAAAGCATAAAAAATCCTTGGGATGTTCTAGGAAAATAAAAATTCCCACAAGTAAGTATTTGAAATAAAATATATTTAATTAAAAAAAGAATCTGTAAAAATTTATAGACTTTTTTAATGGCCTCAAACTTGCTCTTGTATTAAGAGCAGTTGTTGAGATCGTGCATGTTATATAAACATAGAAAGGAGATTCAAATGTCAAACGGAGAAGCAGTTTACGGATTTTACATTCCCACAGTTACCCTCATGGGCATTGGCGCCCACAAACAAATCTGCGCGCAGATGAAAAGCCTTGGGGTAAATAAACCTTTTATTGTTGCAGATAAGGGGATTACAGCGGCAGGGATTACCGCTAAGATCTGCGATTTGATCAAAGCAGATATGGGCTCAGAAGCCGTTGTCTACGATGATACGGTGCCCAATCCCACCGACAAGAATGTAGAAGAGGGGCTTGCACTTTATCAAAAAAGCGGATGTGACATGATCATCACCCTTGGCGGGGGAAGTTCCCATGATTGCGGCAAAGGGATCGGACTTGTGGCAACCAACGGTGGGACCATTCACGACTATGAGGGCGTTGATCTTTCTACCAAGGCCATGCCGCCTTTTATCGCCATCAACACCACTGCAGGCACGGCCAGCGAAATGACCCGATTCTGCATTATTACAGATACCAGCAGAAAGGTGAAAATGGCCATCGTGGACTGGCGGGTAACGCCGGCCATTGCCATTAATGATCCGTTGCTCATGATGGGCATGCCCAGCTCCCTGACTGCTGCAACCGGTATGGATGCGTTGACCCACTCTGTAGAAGCATATGTCTCTACCATAGCCACTCCGATTACCGACGCCTGTGCCATCAAGGCCATCGAGTTGATCTCCCAATACCTGAGACCGGCT
The DNA here is from genome assembly GCF_963675255.1 of uncultured Desulfobacter sp. Lineage (GTDB taxonomy): Bacteria > Desulfobacterota > Desulfobacteria > Desulfobacterales > Desulfobacteraceae > Desulfobacter. The sequence goes on along the minus strand of NZ_OY775937.1, from coordinate 4,360,801 downwards.
GTTGCCAATGGTGAAGATATTAATGCCAGGGACAAAATGGCCTATGCCGAGTATCTTGCAGGCATGGCTTTTAACAATGCAAGCCTTGGACATGTTCATGCCATGGCCCACCAATTGGGTGGATTTTACGATCTTCCCCATGGGGTCTGCAATGCTATTCTTCTTCCTCATGTTTCCCGCTTCAACTTGATTGCCAAACTTGATCGGTATGCGGATATTGCTGTTGCTCTTGGGGAAAATATTGATGGCCTTTCCGACAGGGACGCTGCTGAACGCGCATTGACCGGGATTCAAACCCTGTCCGCTGATGTGGGAATCCCGACTGACCTCACCCAGCTCGGTGTTAAAAAGGAAGATTTGAAAATTATGGCTGAAAATGCCCAGAAAGATGCCTGCGGTGCAACCAACCCCAGACGTCCGACCCTGGAAGATGTTATTGGCATCTATACAGCAGCACTTTAGCCGGCCCTGAAACATCCAGATTAGGGCCATGTGGTAAATTTTTTTGTTGCCATGGCCCTTAGCCATTGTTGCGTTTTTAGAGCCTGTTTAAAAATTGTCCCTCGTTTAGTCCCCCTGATTTTTAAACAGGCTCTTACTCAATCATCGAGTATTACGAACCGACCTGGGAGCATTCCGGGATATCGGCTAATTTTCGATATAAGGTTTTTCTGCTGATCCCTAATATCTCAGCCGCCTGGGACCGGTTGCCATTCACATGTGCCATCACCGCCAGAATATGTTTTTTTTCAACATCTTTTAAAGAAGGAAACAGTGGCGTATTATCTTTGTCACGGCTTGGGGTATCCAAAAGCTCAAGGGGTAGGCAGCGCTCTGTGATAACCATGTTGTCCGAAAGAATAATTCCCCGCTCAATAACATTGTGCAGTTCTCTTACATTGCCCGGCCAGTCATAGTCCATGAGAAGGTCCATGGCATTTTTTGAGATCTTGCAGTTCGGTCTCAATTTTCCTATAAAATATTCCACCAGCACGGGTATCTCTTCTTTTCGCTTGCGCAGGGGCAGCATGTTGATGGTAAATACGTTAAGCCTGTGAAACAGTGCCTGGCTGAAGATTCCCTTGGCAACCGCCTCTTTCAGATCTCGGTTGGTGGCAAAGATAAACCGGATATTTACCCGGGTTTCATTTTTATCTCCCACAGGTCGGAAGGTCTGGTTTTCCATCACCCTTAAAAGGGAGGCCTGAACTCCCACGGATAATTCCCCGACTTCGTCCAGGAAAAGAGTACCTTCGTCGGCCATACTAAGCAGGCCTTGCCTGGAGGATTCAGCGCCGGTGAAAGCACCTTTGCAATATCCGAAAAGTTCGCTTCGCATCAATTCTTCCTGGAGCGTTGCGCAGTTTTTGGTGATCATGGGAATATGGCTTTTCGTACTTTGGGCATGGAGTTGGCGTGCCACGACATTTTTCCCCGTGCCGCTTTCCCCGGTGATCAGAATCGGAACATTTGTGGGGGCGGCTTTGCGGATAAGAAAGCGGACTTCCTCCATGGCCTTGGAATGCCCGATAATTTGTTCCGGATAGTTGGTATCCGCTTGGGAACCCTGGTGCCGGAGAAGTTCTCTTTTGTACCCCAGACCCCTTTGAAATGCCGTTTCAACCACCTGTTCCAGCCGGTCCAGGTCAAAGGGCTTGGTGATATAATCGCAGGCACCGGCTTTCATGGATAGTACAGCATCATCCACATCTGCGTAACCGGTGATCAGGATGATCTGGACCGCCAGGATTTCTTCCTGGAAACGGGCCATCAATTCAATGCCGTTGCCATCCGGCAGCATGATGTCCAGGATAATGACGTCAAACCGGGTTTTTTGGACGGCTGCAAGGGCGGTTTGGGCGTCTCCGGCCGTTGTAATTTGGCGCCTGGGTGAGGACAGTTCCTTTTCCAGAAGTCTGCGGATATGTTTTTCATCATCTACCACAAGTAGATTGATTTGTTCTTCAGGTTTATCCATCTAAATATTTTTCCTCAAGGGGAAAGCAGATATGGAACACACTTCCTTTGCCAAGTTCACTTTCAACCCGGATTTTTCCCTGGTGTTGCTGGATAATATTGTAACAGGTAAACAGGCCAATGCCCATACCTTTTCCAAGAGGCTTGGTGGTGAAAAAGGGGTCAAAAATACGTTCTATATCTTGTTCGGCAATACCATAGCCGTTGTCCCGGACAGAAACCAAAAGCCTCTTTTCGTTAACCTTAACACTGATCTTGAGCAGGCCCTGGCCTTCAACCGCATCAATAGCATTACAGATGATGTTGAGCAGCACTTGTTTGATCTCCGGGGCATTGCCATGGATCTTTGGAATATCTGCCGGAATATCCATCTCAATGGCCACACCGGTTTCCTGTTTGAGGCGGAAATGAAGCAGTTTGATCACATCTGTAACCATATCCTTGAGATCCACCCGGGAAAAATCAATTCGCTTTCTCGGGCTGAAGGTAAGCAGATTTTTTACGATATCCCGGCACCGGTTGGACTCGGTAATGATGGTATCAATATATTCATCAAAATCTGCTGCCAGTTCCTCTGTCCCAGGATTATTTTCAAGGCAGGCCTTAAGTTTGGGCAGGCGCCGTTTCAGGCCTTCTGAAAATCCGTGGATGGAGGTTAAGGGATTGTTGATTTCATGGGCCACACCCGCAGCCAGCAGCCCTACGGTGGCCATTTTTGTGGAGTAGTAATAATTTTCCTGAAAGGCTTTTTCCCGGGTCACATCCCGCATAAGGACAATAAATCTGAAGATTTTTCCATGGGTATCTGTCATGGGCGACACCGAGACTTCATATTGCCGTTTCTTATCCTTGATATGATAGATAAGGGTTTGACGGCAAACCTGCTTGTTTTTGAGGGATTGAATTACCGGACAATCCTGGCAAGGCGTGTCCCTGTTTTTGAGAATTTCGTAGCAGGTTTTGCCTTCAGGCCGGTCGCAGTCGAAAATCTGCATGAAAAGCCGGTTTACCGAGATAATGGTAAAATTAAGGGACAAAATGACCATAGCATCGGAAATTCCGTCTAAAATAGCCTGAAGTTGTTGACTTTTACGCTCCAGTCTGAGGTTGGCGGCCCGGAGCTGTGCCATTTTGTTTTTTGCCTCTGGAAAAAATCCCAGTTTGGTATACTCAAGACCGATAATGTCATCAATGGTCGTTTTTTTCATCACCACACCTTTTCACATATTTCAAGCATCTCATCCACACTGGCACTCCTTGGATTGCTCAGCAGGCAGGAGTCCAGGGCAGCCATCTCGCAGACCCTTTGGAGTTTGGACCGGTCCGGTACGATATCACTTAATTTGGTAGAGACCTTAAGGCTTTTAAAGTATGCTTCCAGATTTTCAATACCTGCCATAGCTGTTTTCCGGGGTGACGAAAGGGATTTGCCAAGAATAACCCGGCCGATCTGGGCGATTTTGTCGGTACTGGACTCAAGGTTGAACCGCATGACCTGGGGCAGGAGAATGGGATGGATGATGCCGTGAACCGTGTCCAAGACCCCTCCCAGGGAGTGAGCCAATGCATGGTCAATACCCAGGCCGGCATTGCTGAAGGCCATTGCCGCAAAAGTTCCGGCCATGCTTAGTTTTTCTAGATGGTCGATGGAGCGGGTTTCAAGGGCTGCGGAGAGGTGATGGAAGATCATCTCAATGGCTTTAAGGGAGTGGACTTCGGTCATGGGGGAGGCAATCCGGGAGACATGGGCTTCAATGGCATGGGCCAAAGCATCCAGGGCTGCGGCAATGATAAGGCTCCTGGATTTGGTGGTCAGAAGTTCCGGATCAATGATGGAAACATTGGGCACAAGTGTCCGGCTGATGATGGACATCTTAACCTTGCGTTCCATGTCCGTTATAATGGTAAACTGGGAAATATCTGATCCGCTGCTGGCGGTTGAGGGGATGAATATCATGGGCGGCAGGGGATCACGAATCTGGTTGGCCCCTTCATAATCGTTAACCCGACCGCCGTTGCCGGCCACCAGGGCTATACCTTTTGCGGCGTCCATGGGGCTGCCTCCGCCTATGGCCATGACAACGTCACAGTCCTGGTCTTTGTACAGCTTTGCCCCCTGTTGGATCTGCCAGTCCCTTGGATTGGCGTGAACATCGGAATAATAGACCCAGTTGAGTTGCTCTTGGGCAAGAATATCAAGTAATTTTTCCACCCATCCTGCTTTTTCTATGCCTGAATCAGAGACCAGAAATATTTTTTCCGCCCCCATCCGCCTGGCGCACATGCCGGCGTACTTAAGGCTTTTTCTGCCAAAAAAAATTTCAGGAATAGAAAACTTTACAATTTCTCCGGAACGGTCTGGTTTTATAAGGGACTGCATTTGACTCCTATTATAATAGATATATATAAATTCAATATGAAAAATAAGTTGCTTAACACAGTATTTCAACCCTGATTTTTTGAAAATCTCCGCAGGAGTTGACAAAAATTTAAAAAAACAGCAGGCTGCAGGTATGATAAAATCGCCCATTCTGAAATCCGGTCAGGTCCATGTGTTCTACGCCCGGTCAGACCAGATATCAGATCCTTGTCTTTTAAACCAATACAGGGCCTGTCTTTGCCCTGCTGAAATCCAAAAGGCGAACCGCTACCTGAAACAATCAGATCGGCACCTCAGCCTGGTGTCCAGGGCCCTGGTGCGATATTTGATCGCCGAGGTGACCCGACAGGATCCGCAATCCCTTCGCTTTTCAACCAATAAACATGGCAAACCCTTTCTTGTTGGGTTCCCGGAAATTCATTTTAATCTTTCCCACAGCCATGGTGCGGCAGTCTGCGCCTTTTGCCGTAATGCTGCCGTGGGCGTCGATGTGGAGGACATAGGGCGACGCACAGACCTTTCCATTGCCAAACGATTTTTCTCTTCTTACGAAACAGCACTTATCACAAAAGTATCAGGCACTGAAAAAAGAAAGCTGTTCTTTGATATCTGGACCCTGAAAGAAGCCTATATCAAAGCCGTTGGTAAGGGACTAACCATACCTTTAAACAGTTTTTTCTTTAATGCAAATGACACTGACATTCGAATCACTTTCAGTGATACCGGCCGGATCGATCCCATGTGGCAATTTTTCCAATGGCGGCCCGAACCCGGCAAAATTGTTGCAACTGCCGTTCATTCCGCTTCTCCCATTGTTTTTAAGCACTTTTGGTGTGTTCCGTTTGTGGGGATAGATCCCAATCCATTTGAATGAACTCATAAGTTGGTTCGCTATCGGGGGAAAAAAATGTTTACCAGGCAAATTCTTAATTTTTGATTTTTTTTACATGTGATTGCTTTAACCAGGCAGATGACCTGTCCGCCGGTTCACCAAGAAGCAGTTCATCCAGTTTTTTGTCCTTTTCCTGCCAGATCTGATTGAGGCAATCACAGAATTGTTGCTTATATCCATCATTATTAAAGTAATCACCGATCATCTGTTCGTCTACTGGGAATACATCCACGTCTACAATGATTTTTTTTGTTTTGCCTGAAATGTAGTCCCAGAAGGTCGGCACCCCGCCCGGATAGGCAATGGTGACATTAATAATCTTGTGAAGGTATTCGCCCATGGAGCCCAGCACAAAGGCAATACCGCCGGCCCTGGGTAAAAGGAGGCGGTTAAATGGTGATTTTTGGCGTTTATGTTTTTCCGGGGTAAACCGGGTGCCTTCCACAAAATTCATCACCGACACCGGGGTCTGCTTGAATTTTTCACACGCCTTGCGGGTGCGTTCAAGGTCCTTTCCTTTCAGGTGGGGGTTGGTTTCGAGAAATTTTTTTGAATACCGTTTCATGAATGGAAAATCCAGTGCCCACCAGGCAAGCCCCAGGAAAGGTACCCAGATCAGCTCTTTTTTCAAGAAAAATTTCAGCATGGGGATTTTACTGTTAAATATTTTCTGCAGTACCAGGATGTCCACCCAGGACTGGTGGTTGGAGATGACAAGATACCACTCCTTTTTTTTCAACTGGGTTAATCCGTTCACCTGCCAGTCTATCCCGTTGAAAAGGTCACAATTCATTCCGTTGATTGTGATCCACAAGGTTGCAATGCCAATAAGGATTTTGTCCAGTAATACAACCATCCCTTTAAAGGGTAGAACAAATTTTAAAATGGCGGTTAAAACCAAAGGAATTGCCAAACAAATCGTGTTTATTAAATATCCAATAAATGAAAGTACCCCCTTAACCGGAGAGGGAAGAAAATCCAGCATGACTGATACACCCTTTTTATAAAATTTTTATGGCATTCATAATGTTTTTCTGCATATAAGGTCAATAACTTAATTAAAATTAAAGGGGAGGTTATGAGTGAAGATTCCCATCACCTGATTCTGGGTGAGCTTGTTGATTTTTTAAGTGGTAGAACCATTACGGATACCCACGATGAAAGGTCCCGCCAGCAAATAGCCCGGCATCTGGTAAACGATCTGGGATTTGATAAATCAGATATTGAGGCTGGACGGGAAATAACCCTCCAAACCGCTGGACGCAGTGCGGTTGTTAAGGCTGATTTTCTGGTTTACAGCAATCAACGCGCTGTTATGATGATCAATTTTGCCCCGGGGTCCCTTGTGACCCGGCGTCTGCCGACCCTGGCATTGTCACGGCTGATCTTTGATTACCAGATCCCTTTTGTGGTGGTTACCAATGGCGAGGATGCTGAATTAATTTCAGGAAAAACCGGAAAGGTGGAAGGGGAGGGGATATCCGCCATTCCCGGGCCCGATCATCAGATTATACAATCTTTGCCGGATACATTTGAAACGGTGTCCGCCAAAAGGCGCAGCCAGGCAGAAAAGATCGCTTTTGCCTGCTTGGTGGACGGGTCCTGTATGATGGAAAATTATTGTGACGAATGTTAATTCAGTCCTAAAACCCGGTTCAGGTAAAAGCCCGTATGGGACAACGGTGAACGGGCCACTTGTTCCGGGGTACCCTGGGTAATGATCTGCCCACCCTGGTCTCCGCCTTCAGGGCCAAGATCAATGACGTAATCCGCGCATTTAATGACATCAAGGTGATGTTCAATGACCACCACTGTGTTGCCTGCATCCACAAGTCTGTCCAACACAGCCAACAGCCTTTTGATATCATCGGTATGCAGGCCTGTGGTGGGTTCATCCAGAATGTAGATGGTTTTCCCCGTGCTTTTTTTGGACAGTTCCCTGGCAATTTTTATACGCTGGGCTTCTCCGCCGGATAGTGTTGTGGCGGCCTGGCCTAGTTTGATATATCCCAACCCTGTTTCCACCAGCGTGGAAAGGGTGTGCCGAATTGATGATATATTGTCAAAAAATTCAACGGCCTGATTGATGGTCATGTCCAGAACCTGGGCGATGTTTTTGCCTTTGTACTTTATTTCAAGGGTTTCCCGGTTGAATTGTCTGCCTTTGCAGACATCACAGGTCACATAAACATCGGGTAGAAAATGCATTTCAATTTTGACAATGCCGTCCCCTTTGCAGGATTCGCACCTGCCGCCCTTGATGTTAAAACTGAACCGCCCGGACTTGTAGCCCCGGGCCTTTGCCTCGGGGGTCTGTGCAAACAATTCCCTTATATGTGTGAGAACCCCTGTGTAGGTGCCTGGATTGGATCTCGGGGTTTTGCCGATGGGGGACTGATCAATATGGATAACCCTGTCAATAAATTCCATGCCTGAAATGGCCTGATGTTTCCCCACCGGTTTTTCAGATCTATTAATGCTGCTTGCAAGTGCCTGGTAAAGGATTGATAAAACCAGGGTCGATTTTCCCGATCCTGATACCCCTGTTACACAGGTTAAACATCCTAAGGGAAAGGACACATCAATATTTTTGAGGTTGTTTTCACTTGCCTTTTGGACCGTTAAAAAATTTTTGGTGCCGGTTCGTCTGGTTTCAGGCACAGGAATTTTTCGCTTTCCGGATAGATACTCCCCGGTGAGACAGGGTGCTTTGACCAGGTCTTCGGGCGGTCCTGAAAACATCACCTGGCCGCCGTTAACGCCGGCTTTGGGCCCCACATCAACAATGTGATCTGCGGCCAGCATGGTCTCTTCATCATGCTCCACCACCAGCACGGTATTGCCCAGGCCTTTTAGATGCATTAACGTTTTGAGCAGGCGGGCATTGTCTCGTTGGTGAAGACCGATACTGGGTTCATCAAGCACATAAAGGACCCCGGAAAGTTTTGAACCGATCTGGGTCGCCAGCCGGATGCGCTGGCTTTCTCCGCCCGAAAGGGTCGCTGCGGACCGGTCAAGGGTCAGATAGTCAAGGCCCACATCTTCCAGAAAGGAAAGCCGTTGGGACAGTTCTGCAAGAATAGATTCAGACACGGCTTTTTCCCTGCCCGGCAAATGAACTGTGTTTACAAAATTAGCGGCCTGTTTGACGGACATGGCTGTAATCTGCTGGATGGTTTTATCTGCTACCTGTACTGCCGATGCTTCGGGATTCAGACGGGAGCCATGACATTTAGAGCAGATTTTATACCCCATATATTTGCCAAGGTCTTTTTTGACGGATGTTGATTTTGTATTCCGCAAACGGCGGGCAAGTTGTTCAATTACGCCTTCAAAGGGTTTTTCATAAACAATTTTTTTGCCTGCCTGTTCAACATAAAAGGGGATTTTATGGGTGCCGGAGCCAAAAAGAATAACCCTTTGAAAGTTGGTGGAAAGGTTTTTAAAGGGTGTGTATATATCCTCTTTATAATGGGTCACCAGGGCATCTAAAAATTCCATATGACGTACGGAATCCTTTCCGACCCAGGGCAGTACCGCCCCCTGGCGCAGGGATAGATGATGGTTCGGGATGATTTTTGACGGATGAAATTCCGTCAAATGACCAAGGCCGTCACAATGGGGACATGCCCCCTGGGGGGAATTAAAGGAAAAACTGGCAGGGGTAAATTGCGGATAAGAGATACCGCAGGTATGGCAGGTGGCGGCTTCACTGAAAAGGGTTTGTGTTTTTAAAGCCAGATTGTCAATGATCACCTGGCCTTGGGCAAGGGATAGTGCGGTTTCAACGGAATCGGTCAGCCGTTGTTCAATCCCTTGCTTTAAAATCAGCCGGTCCACCACAACGTCTATGGTATGCGCTTTTTTTTTATTAAGTGCCGGTGCCTCTTCAATTAAACAGACATGCCCGTCAATTTTAAGCCTTGCAAACCCTTCCTTTTTCAGATGATGAATGAGCTTTTCGTGTCCGCCTTTTTTGTTTGTGACCACAGGTGCCAGCACCATTATTTTCTGGGCTTTCTCAGGCATTGGAAAAAGGATGTTTTGTATAATCTGGTCAATGGATGCTGATGAAATGGGTTTGCCGCAGATATGGCAGTGGGGCCTGCCGACCCTGGCAAAAAGAAGCCGCAGGTAATCATAGATTTCCGTGACGGTTCCCACCGTGGATCTTGGATTATGGGAGGCGGTTTTCTGTTCAATGGCAATGGCAGGGGACAACCCCTCTATGGCATCCACATCCGGTTTGTCCATCTGGCCCAAAAACTGGCGGGCGTAGGTGGATAAAGACTCCACGTAGCGTCTCTGGCCTTCGGCATAAAGGGTGTCAAAGGCCAGGGTAGATTTGCCTGAACCGGAAAGCCCGGTAATCACGGTCAGGCTGTTTTTGGGGATGCTGACATCAATATTTTTTAGATTATGGGTTCTGGCGCCTTTAATAATGATGTGGTCAATTGCCATTACTATTGCCATATTTTTTTTGGTTAACCGCTTGGACAGCCGCCATTTTAATGGCTTCTTTCATGCTTGTGGGGTCTGCTTTTCCTGTCCAGGCAATATCATAGGCGGTTCCGTGGTCCACGGATGTGCGTATAATGGGAAGCCCGATGGTGGTGTTTACGCCATCCCTGAAATGCACCAGCTTAAAAGGAATCAGCCCCTGGTCGTGATACATGCAGATTACGGCGTCAAACCGCCCCTCAAGCGCATTGAAAAATACGGTATCCGGGGGCAGAGGATCTGTAATCTCAAACCCTTGTTCCCGGGCTTTTATTACTGCCGGTAAAATGATATCCGCTTCTTCGCTACCGAACATGCCCTGTTCGCCTGCGTGAGGATTCAAGCCTGCTACGGCAAGCCTGGGGCTGGTAATGCCGAATCTTGTGATCAGGGTGTTCCGGGTCAGGTTAATGATTCTTGTTATTTCCTGGGTAGTTAGCTGCTCCGGCACCTGGGACAAGGGGATGTGAATGGTCGTTAAAACCACTTTTAGGCGCGGTCCCGCCATCATCATGGCAAAATTGTCCGTGCCGGTTTTATGTGCAATCAACTCTGTATGACCATGAAAGGACGACCCGGCCAGTTTCAGGCCTGTTTTGGTAATAGGGCCTGTGACCATGGCATCAATGGCCCCGGACAAGGCAAGATCCACCCCGGTATTGATATAGGTTTCCATGGCGCTTCCAGTCTCCGGGGTGGGGTGCCCAAGTTTAGTGACATCCGGGTCCAGATTGGATAGTCGGAGCACAAACCCCTTGGGAAAATTAGAGAAATCGCAATCCAAATCGTCTGTCTCGGCTAACTTGGAAAGTATTTGTGAATTAACATCAGCTTTTTTAAGTATTTCTATATCACCTAAAACAACAGGGGTGCACAATTTTATAATTTCAGGGTCAGCAAGGCTTTTAATAATTATTTCAGGGCCGATACCGGCAGGATCTCCCATGGTTATGCCAAGAACAGGCCGGTGTGAATGGGTATTCATAATTAGACGTTGCTTTCATTTATATGTTAAAGCTAAAAATATACTATTCACGCAACAGGGTGTAAATACTCGATGATCAAGTTTTTGTTAATTTGCCCAACTTCGGCGTTGGAAAAAATTTTTAATCCTCAAAATACGTTGTATATTCATGCGGTTAAAAAATGTTTCCGCCTTGAATTTGAACAAATTCCCTAAAAACTTGATAATCTATAAATACAATTTAGGGATGAATTTGTGAAACCCTTATAAATTTTAGGGTTGATAGTTTTTTTAGGCTTTTGTTTAATTTAAAGGAATTCAAAGTAAATCGTTAAAAATAGAAGAAAAAAAAATATGCATTCTTTACGATTATTTAGTTTTTTAGAAAATACTCTTTGAAAATAGGGATTTGTCGAACCTATTGTAATCAGAAAGAATTTCATTTGTTCCACAAAAAATAAGCTATAAAAACAGGCTGTTGAAAAAATATACCAAACATTGTTCTAACTGAGACCTAACTATCTTTATTCCATTTGACCAATAAACCAGATTCACATAAAAACCAGATCAACATACCACAATCACTAACCACTGTTAATGTCAAACCTCTTAGCCGCTTTGCTTTATATTAGCGGATTTACTTTGTATTGTTTAGAAGGCTGCGTATTGTTTAATGGATTCGTTTTTAAAAGAAGTCAAATCACATATTAAAGAATTAGTTCCAGACCATTGTTACAGAATGTGGATTGAACCTGTGATATTGTCCACACATGATGCTGAAACTATTGTCCTGTCCGTTCCCAATGACTTCTATGTCAAACGGCTCAAAGAAAACTATATGGGCTATTTTGAAGAAGGCTTTTTGCGTTTGGGTCAAAAAGTCCGTATTGAATTCAAGGTAGGCCAAAAAAAAATTAAATCCGCTCAAATAAATTCAGGTCCGGGTCAGACTCAAAAAAGCCGGGCACAAAAAACAACCGGGGTGCTGCCTGTCATGCCTTCGGCACTCGGTGTTCCATCAGACTTTCATCCACAACTGCCCGGCATGACACCGGCATTTAATTGCGGACGCATGCTGAAAAAAAACTTTACATTTGACGATTTTGTCGTAGGGGACAATTCCAGCTTTGCATATACGGCGTCTTTATATCTGGCCCAGGGTAAACTTAACGGGACCGGCGTGCTTTATCTTCTGGGCAAGACAGGTCTTGGGAAAAGCCATCTGTCCCAGGCCGTTGGCCATCATATGCTGACCCACGATGGGGGGCATAGGGTGTTTTATGTCACTGCCGAGGATTTCACTAATGAAATGATCTATTCCTTGCGAAATAATAGTATTGACCGGTTTAAGGAAAAATACCGTCTTAAATGTGATGTACTGATTCTGGAAGATGTCCATTTTCTGACCGGAAAGTCCGCCACCCAGAAAGAGCTTGCCATGACCCTGGACTATCTGATCGATGCTGATAAGAAAATTATTTTTTCAGGGTGCGAACGGCCTGATGAAATCCCTAAATTAAATGAAAATCTGAAATCCAGGCTGAATATGGGGGTCGTTACGGAGATCAAGGCACCTGATTTTGGCACCCGGGTAAAGATTTTAAATAAGAAATCCAAGGCCATTCAGTGTGTTTTGCCCACACCTGTTACCGAATATATTGCCCAGGAAGCGTGTGATGATGTCCGCCAGCTTGAAAGTGCACTTTTAAGCGTTGTTACCAGGGGGCAGCTGATGAAACGGAATATCGACCTTGAGCTTGCCAGGCGCGTGCTTGAAAAAATGAGTGGAACGCGAAAACGCATAACCATTGACCTGATCAAGAAACTGGTCTGTGAATCGTTTGATGTTTCCGAACAGGAGCTTGTGTCTAAATCCAGGAAGCACCGCATTGTCAAACCCCGCCAGGTGGCAATGTTTCTATCAAAAAAGTATACCGACCAGCCCATAAAGACAATTGGTGCCAGTTTTAAACGTTACCATGCAACAGCCATTTATTCCGTCAATGCGGTTGAAAAGGAAATGAAACAAAAAGGTCAACGTTACGAGCAGATCAGGTATCTGACTGAAAAGATAGAATCAGGTAAGTTTTAGAGCCTGTTTGGTAATTAGGGATCGAAGCAAAATTTCATGAAAATGAGAACCAAATTTTCACAAATTTTTTGTTAATAGCTGGACTATTGACATAACATTTGGGGGAATTGGGGCCATTTTCATGGGATTGCAGCCGATACATCAATTATCAAACAGGCTCTTAAGTAAAAACAAATAATCAGTTGGGCTTTGCGGCGTAATTATTGTAGATCAAAAGTTTTTCCAAAATATCAATTTTAGGGTGACGGGATTGCATAACGCAACATTTTATTGATATTGCGCAATAATCAAAGCAGAGCCGGCAGTTTTTATCAAATTCTCCAAAGCAGTCCGGAATGTCCATTGAGTCTTCTTTAATATTTTCTTCTTCCATTAACCGGTCTAATTTTATTTCCATATGAAATTCCAAAGCAAGTAGTTTATATATCGAATATGTTAAAATATACGCTTCTTTTTTTCAACCAAGTTTTATTAAAAATTGATCATTGGTTTTATACCATGGCTTCAAGTTTTTCCACCAAAGGGGTAAGACTTGATTTTTTACGCGCAGAAACCAAAAGTCCCTGATTTAAAAGCCAGGGTGAATCAAAATTGTCCAAATCAGCCAGGTCCATTTTATTGAATACATACAGTGTGGGGATTTTATTCAGGTTCAAAGATTTCAGCAACTGATCCACAGTCTCTTTTTGCTGCATGTACCTGGGATTTGAAATGTCAATAACATGGAGAATAACATCTGCCTGCTCAAGTTCCTCCAAAGTGGCATGAAACGCCTCTAAAAGCTCCTTTGGCAGGTTCTGGATAAAGCCCACGGTATCTGTGATGATAACTTCCTTATCCCGGGGAAACCTCAGCCTTCGTGAGGAGGGGTCCAGGGTGGCAAACAGCCGGTTTGCGGCGATAATGTTGCTTTGGGTCAAGGTATTGAGCAATGTTGACTTGCCGGCATTGGTATACCCCACAATGGAGATGACCGGTAGCGCCCTTCTTTTTCGCCTTGCTTTCTGCTGGGTGCGCTGTTTGCGGATTTTCTTGATCTCTTTTTTCAGTCGGGTGATACGCTCCCGGGCACGACGGCGGTTTACCTCAAGTTTGGTTTCCCCGGGGCCTCTGCCGCCAATGCCGCCTGTCAGCCTGGACATGGCCGTATTTTTCGTAATCAGTCGGGGCAGCATATATTCAAGCTGGGCCAGTTCCACCTGGAATTTACCTTCACTGGATTTGGCCTGTTTGGCAAAAATATCCAGTATAAGCTGGGTGCGGTCAATGACCTTCATCTCGACAAAATCGGTGATGGAGCGTATCTGGGAGGCGCTCAGTTCCCGGTCAAAGACAAGCATTGTTGCATAATTTTGGATGGCCTTGATAATCAGGTCTGATAATTTGCCTTTGCCCACCACAAATTTAGGGTCAATTTTTTTTCTTTGCTGGATGGCCGTACCCACAACGTTGATTTGACTTGTTTTACACAATTCCTTGAGTTCATCCATTGAAACGTGTGCAGAACTGATATCTTGCGTTGCTGCATTGATTAAAAATGCATTCTCCCGGCCAGTTTCCGGGCTGTGCCGGCGGTTGTGCCGGGAAAGTTCTGATTCAAGTTCAAGAATTTGAGCCTGGCAGTCTATCTCCAGATGGTCAAGGGATGTGCCGGGAAGGACTCTGTAAGGATCTGCTTCGGGGTCAGGCAGAATATGCGCAGAGTAAACAGGGCCAGGGGTTCCATCGGCATTCAAGCAGATGGCAGTGATATAATCCAGGCGCAGGAGGGCAAGATCGGTGAGATCATCCCGTGTCAAGGTTTCGTGGGAAAGGTGCGTATGAATGCAGCGAAGCCCTTTAAGTCGGCCTGGGCCAGGTTGAAAATCCGGTGTTACCGGAATAACGATGCGTTGGGGTTCTCCTGCAATGACGCAGATGACTTTTCCGTTTCGATCCAGAAGAAGACCGACCTGGCGGCGGATATCCCGGCTGATGCCAACAATCTCAATGGCGGCCTGCCGGGAAAGGATATATTCCGGCGGTGATTTGATGTTGTAAAGATTTTCGATCCGGTTGATTTGGGCTTTGCTCAGTCCGTCAAGTGTGCCGTATACAATTCGTTTCATTTAAAACCTTGATAAGCTTCGGGGGCCAGTTCCTCGAACCGGGTGTACTGGCCGTTGAATACCATATGTGCGGTACCAATGCTGCCGTTACGGTTTTTGGCAACAATGATCTCAGCCGTTCCTTTTTTGGGATTGTCCGGCTCTTTATTGTAGACTTCGTCCCGGTAAATAAATGAGATAATATCCGCATCCTGTTCAATGGCGCCTGATTCGCGCAAATCAGACATCATGGGGCGTTTGTCCGAGCGCTGTTCAAGGGCACGGTTAAGCTGGGATAATGCGAGAACCGGAACTTTAAGTTCTTTGGCAAGGGATTTTAAAGCCCTTGAAATATCGGCAATTTCAAGATCCCTTCGGTCAGAGCGGATGGATGATTTCATTAACTGCAGGTAATCGATGACCACAAGGCCAATGTCTTTGTTTATCTGGAACAGTTTCCTGGCTTTGGCCCGAAGGTCCATAACCGATATGGACGGCGTATCATCAATGAAAATGGGAATTTCATTAAGAACGCCTGCAGCATCCGTAAAATTCTGCCAGTCTTCGGGGCTGAATACCCCACTGCGCAGCCGGTTGGCATCCACCCGTGCTTCGGATGTTAACAGCCGCATAGATAATTGCTCTTTAGACATTTCAAGGGAAAATACAGCCACGGGTCTGCGGTAGTGAAACGCGACATTTCTGGCAATATTCAGGGCAAAGGCGGTTTTTCCCATGGAGGGGCGGGCAGCCAGAATAATAAGGTCCGAACGTTGCAGTCCGGATGTAATTCTGTCAAGCCTTGGATATCCGGTTGAAATTCCGGCAAGTCCGCCTTCTTTGCCCTGCAGCTCTTCTAATTGGTCAATGTTCAGGTTGATGAGTTCTGATAGGGGTTTAAAAGGACTGCCGGACTGACGGTCGGCAATTTTTAGGATTGATGCCTGGGACTCATCAAGTATGTCTTTAAAATCACCTTTGTCTTCAAGACAACGCTCAATGGTTCCAGAGCATGCATTGATAAGCTCCCGCAGTGTGGCTTTTTCACGGACGATCCTGGCATAATGCACGGCATTGACCGCCACCGGTGCGGCATCGGAAATTGCAGCAAGAAAAGCAGGCCCTCCAATCCCTTCCAACTCATCTTTTTCATTAAGTTGGTTGGCAACGGTCACAAGGTCAGCAGGTTCCTCTTTTTGGGAAAGTTCTGTGATGGCCCTGAAGATTTTTTTATGCGCCCCTTTGTAGAAATCATCGGGTTTGAGGATTTCAATAATGTCAAACAAGCTGTCGTTATTGATAAAGATGGCGGACAGAAGAGAGGCCTCTGCATCGGTATCATGGGGTGGGGTGCGGTTGAGTAGATGATCTGATTTAACGGATTCTTTTTTTGCCATCAATGACCTCAGAGTTTGTTTACTAATCGATGAATCGGCCAAAATCTCATGGTATTTCGTTTCGAACCCCTAATTACCAAACAAACTCTTAAAAAATGCCTGCAGACCTTTGAATTCTAAAGGTCTGCAGGCATGTCGGAACTATTTTTACTGTTTTTTTTCTGCTACAACAGTCACGGTGATTTCCGGTTCAACATCCTTATATAGGCGGATTGGTACTTTGTATTCACCGGTTTCCTTGATAGGTTCTGCAAGCAGAATGGACCGGCGTTCAACGTCAACATTCTGTGCATCCAACGCCTCTTTGATGTCATGGGAGGTTACAGAACCGTAAAGATGAATTTCTTCGCGGACTTTGGCCTTGATTGTGACCGCAACTTCTTTGACTTTTGCTGCCATCTCTTCGGCAATCTTCTTTTCTTTGGCAATCTGAAGTTCGAGTTTGGCCCGGGCCTGTTCCATAACCTTGCGATTGGCAGGGGTGGCAAGAACCGCTTTACCCTGGGGCAGCAGATAATTGCGTCCATAGCCTTCCGCCACCTTGCACTCGGTACCTGCGATACCCAAAGTGTCGATGGTTTCCTTTAATATTACTTTCATTGTAAACCTCCAATCCGGCCGCTGTTTTACGGTCCGGCATATATTTTATTTTCGTGATGCAGAAAGTTTCCTGAAATCAATCCAGTTGTCAAAAAAACCAAGACCAATGACAAGGATTAAAACGTACACCTGTACGGCAATGAGAAAATAACAAAATCCTTTCAGAGCCATCGGTGTGTTTTTTTGCTGAAAAAAAAAGGATACAACTGCAATTCCTTGAAAAAAATAAACAAGCATTAAAACAATCAGGCAGTTTATGCCAAAGATTTTCACAGGATCAGAGGGAATCATCAAAGCCATTGCACATCCGATAAATACCCAGACCAGCATGTCCGGGGCTTTATAAAGATTTAAGTGTTCAATGCTTTTGATAGTGATACCCTTAAGTTTTAAAAGCTTTCTGATAATCAGGATGTTTAACCATAGGGTTGTCATAAAAGAAATCATGAACATGCCCGGCATGACAATCATCATGGATGATATCAGCTTCTGGGTCATATCCTGATCCATTCCGATTTCAGGAGAGAGCTGCTTGGCAATACTCAAAGATTGATTTATGTAATCCTTCACTATAGCGGATAATGTTCCCCCCTGGCCGATGGTGTAAACCATAAGCGTTGCAAAGACAGCGCCTGCAGCTATCAGAGAGGCCAACCCAATAGTGTTTTGAATACTCATATGCCGTTCTAGGCATTCTCCTAAAACCATACCGGTTGCCAGAAGCAGTCCAAAGTAAAGTGTGTCAAAAGCCAAGCCTTTGGCAATGAGTACGAGTATAAAAAAACTTGCTCCTGCAATCATCAGCCCGCTGTTTCTGCCAATTTTAAGACGGTAAAAAAGAACCGGCAGGGGCAAAAACAGAAGAACAAATACACCAAGCAGCGGAAAGGCAAACACCACACCATAAATTAACAGACAAAAAATAATGCCTGTCAAAGTTTCCCTGATGAAAACCGGGTGTGTGATGGATAACGGCATATTCTAAAAACCTGTGAAAACCTTTTTTGTTTTAATTTAAGGGGCGACCCACAAAGGGCAGAAGTGCAATCTGCCGGGCCTGCTTGATGGCCAATGTCAGCTTGCGCTGGTGTTTGGCGCAGGTCCCTGTGATACGGCGGGGAATAATTTTGCCCCGTTCCGTAATGAACTGCTTGAGTGCTTTGGGATTTTTATAGTCAATTTCCATATTGCTGTCCACGCAGAACCTGCAGATTTTACGGCGCTGATAGAATCTGTTTTTTCCGCCACCTCTATGACCTTTATACATACTTGATCTCCTTTGTGCTTGAATTATTCCTTGGATTCTTCGGCAGGTTCAGATGTCGGTTCAGCTTCGGTCTCTTTTGCATCATCCTGATCATCTGCATTTTCTTCAGCCTTATCATTGTTTTCTTCCGCGTCCCCTTGATCTTCTTCTTCCTGGGGTGCTGCTTCTTTTTCCAAGGCTGCTTCTTTGGCCTGCTCAGCTTCTTCTTTAAGAGATTCTTCGGTGACGTGTTCCGTGATAAGGATGGTCATAAACTTCATGATAAAATCACTTAAACGAAAATTTCTTTCAAGCTCTGTGACAAGCTCTCCGGTTCCACCGTAAGTCAGGCATACATAGTGCCCGCGCAGTTTCTTTTTAATCTCATAGGATAATTTTTTTAAGCCCCATTCATCAACGTTCAGAAGAATACCCTTTTCCCTGTCAATGATACCTTTTACTCTTTCGAGCAACTCTTCACGGGCCTGATCCGACATATCCGGATCAGAAATAAATACGGTTTCGTACTTCTTCATTTTCCCTCCCTGTGGCTATAAAGCCCCGGATCGATCTTGATTATGACCCGGAGCAAGGATAAAATAGTTATGCTTATTGTCCAGCTTAAGACAAAAAACCATTTCCTATATCATTTCATGTATGTGTGGTCAAGATAAATAT
This sequence comes from uncultured Desulfobacter sp., assembly GCF_963675255.1. GTDB lineage: Bacteria > Desulfobacterota > Desulfobacteria > Desulfobacterales > Desulfobacteraceae > Desulfobacter. The sequence goes on along the minus strand of NZ_OY775937.1, from coordinate 4,341,988 downwards.
CTGATTTTGACAGGAAAGTTGCATGTAATTCGATGATCGCGTGTAATTTACCCATTAGATCGAAGAGTCTTTGATTCCCATTTTTCCGGCGCGTTCGACCCATCGTTTTCTTGCCAGAATGCGCATATCTTCCACGTAGTCAGTCTCATCGACAATCTCCATGCCGAGAATGCTTTCGATCAAATCTTCCAGGGTTACCAGACCTTCGGTGCCACCATGTTCATTTACGACAATGGTAATATGGTGGCGATTCTTTAAAGATCGTTCAAAAAGAGACGTCATGGATATGGATTCCGGGACAACGAGTATTTCCCGTTTTAAAATGCTCAAAGGTTCTTCGGTTAACAATAATGACTTGTCATTCTCGGAATATTTTGCAGGCATTGGTGTTTGGATTTCATCGTTTTCTATTTTGCCTTGAATTTGGTGGGCTCCGTGATTCCCTATCGAGCGGATCAATACGTCATCCTTGAGAATAAATCCGGTGATGCAGTCTATGCTCTGTGTGTAGAGAGGAATTCGTGAAAAGGGTTTTCGGCTGATGATAGGCCATGCATCTTTGATTTTCATGTCCTCGGGCAGAGCAAAAATTACGGTTCTCGGGGTCATGATATCCGATGGTTTCAGTGATTCAAATCGAAGAAGATTTCTTATGATTATAGACTCTTTACTATGAATCTGTCCGGTTTTTACCCCCAGGGAGGCCATGGCGATAAGCTCATCTCTGCCGGCATTGTTGACAACTTTTTTACGGGAAATGAAGGCTGTCAGTTTTTCGGAAACCCAGACCACAGGATAGAGGAGTACAATCAGCAATTGAACAAACCGCGCGGTTGGCACCTCAAGGATGGACCAGTAAACCGCTCCGATGGTTTTGGGAACGATTTCGGAAAGAAAGAGAATCATCAGTGTCATGATAGCTGAGAAGAGACCGAACCAGGCGTTTCCGAAGACCAGGGTGGCTTTGGCGCCTGCGCCGATGGCACCGACTGTATGGGCAATGGTGTTCAAAGTCAAAATGGCGGAAAGGGACTGATCTACTTTGTCTTTTTTCAGTTTGCGTAAAAGTGCCGCATGTTTTGGCTTTCGCTCTCCCAACCCTTCAATGTAAGAAGGTGTGATGCTTAACAACACCGCTTCAGCAATGGAACAGAGGAACGAACACACCAGCGCCAGTAGAACATATGCGGCCAGCATGATAACATCTTCAGGGGTATATGGCATATCAGTTACGTTTAACCTTTTGTTTTAGCTTCATAATTCATTTATGTGGCAAATTGAAAAAAAATTGCACGCCTTCCTGATCTTCGACATCGTTTTGAACATCATGCATGGTATTTTTCCCTTTATTCAAATCCAGGCTTTCTTCAATTAGCCTAATATGGGGTGGTGGAGGCGAAGCTGCCCTGAGCGGCAAAGTAGCTTTTTAAGGTTCTATTTTCATATGCAATTTAATAGAGATTTTTTTTAATCTCAAAAAAAGTGTAATTCATATGTATATCAATTAAATTGAATGAAAGTCTTTTTGAGACCCCAATATATTGTGGTTGGTCTTTTTTATTAAAAGTCATCAATAATAGACAAAGTCAACAGTAACGTTGCAAGAATTCATTCTTTAAAAACAGCACTTTTTTCAATTGCGGTAACAGTATCTATTAATTCATTTGGAATTTCTTGAGCTGTCATTTCTTTTGCTATTGCTATGGCATTCAGTGAAACTCCGAACTCCTGTTGACTCCAGTCTGCAAATTTTTTAATGACATATTTCCCAGAAGCTATAGAAATTATACTTTCTTCCTGAGCTTTAGAGTCAAAAATCAATTTGCGAGCTTCTTTGTTACTTTTTCCTGCAGTCCAACCTCTATTTTGTTTAAGTAATTCGCTTGAAATAGCATCTAAAACGCTTTCTTCCATTTCGGATAAAATTGTCATCAGGCTTTGTTCTATTTCATCAATCGAAGGTGAAGGTGTTCTTTTTGCCAGATTATTTTCGATAACTCGTTGTAGTACTGATGGAATTAGAAGGTAATTCTCTATTTCTTTTTTCGACCAAATATGTAGAAAGATTCCTTTATCGTTAGCCTGGTCTAATCGTGTTGAGATTTCTTCAGCAGTATGGTAGTCAGAATCAAAGATACAATATGTAAGTATGTTTTGATTTAATGAATTCTTCAATAGCATTGATGAACCTATGGCATAATTCCAACCTCCCCAACCTCCCAAAGACATATTGGGAATAGCATCAAAGGGTTCATTACTATTGGGAAAAAGATTATTTTGGAATATTTTTAGAAGTTTGATATCTTTCCCTTCTACCAAAATCAGACGTTTTGCATTCCACAAACGAGCCATATGAATATTTTGAGCACTTCCAATTTGTTCTATCAAGGTTTGTACAATTGGAAATGTATTTGCATAAGTTGATTCTGGCTTTTCTTTATCAATTACTAAAATCTCTTCAGGCCCAACTTCAGCCATGATTTCTGTTGAATGAGTCGTTATTAGGATTTGATTATATTTGTTTTTCAAAAATCGAATAAGCCGTCTTTGCAGGTCAGCATGCATGTAAACATCTGGTTCATCAAGAATTACAGTAGAATTATTAGAAACTCTAGTCAAAAACCAAATTATTTGCAACCAGACCTGCAATCCATGCCCCATTTCTGCGACTTCAGCTACAAAATTTTCATTTCTTATTTGAAAGGAGAGTTGTTTTTCATCTAACTCTCCGGTAGCGATTAGTTCTTTTAAGGTGACACTTGGCCATGTCTCTTCAACGGCTTCTCTAAATTTTTCAAACAGTTCTGGAAATAAATATAATTGGTTACGAAAGTGTAGTGAGGAAAGATGGGAACCAATACTGTTTTTTACATAATCAGAATTAAGAATCATCTCTTTCTTCTGTACCGGGCCTACTTGTGGGAAAATATTAATTGGCGTTAAATTGAGTTTCAATGCCTGGCTACGTGTTTTAACAATGGTACCTTGAGAGTTACGCAGAACAGCAAAAATTTTTCCACCATCTCCTACATAAATAGTGATTCTGTTTTTGTCATTAAATTCTGCGGTTATGATACTTGGAGATGGACCATAATGAAAAAAAATAGTATCAAAATTTATTCCAATATTTTTAATGGATGGTGATATTCCAATTAACCCTGAAGGCGCTTCTAACCAAGTTGGTCGCTTTTTATAAACTGCTGTCCTGTATTTATTTGTAATTAAGGATACTAAACGCAGTGCTTCAACAACTGTTGATTTTCCAGCGTTATTTTTACCAACAATAATGCAACTCTTTTTAAATCTAAGAGAATGATTATAAAATCCTCTGAAGTTTTGGATTTGAATATTTGAAATCATTTAACTTTTTACCTTAACAAAAATGAGAACTAAGATAATGATTTAATATCAAGCAAATAACCGGATGTAAATATGGAACTTCGGGAACCTTGAGAATACTAAAAGCGTGTACTTATGGTATTTAGGTTGCCAGATTTTTTTGTTGCGTGTTTTTTTCTAAAAAATTTAAAAAAAAATGTATTTTCTTTGGATTTAAATCATTAGGCATTTTTAACGTCCATGCAGGGCGGATGTGTATTAGTTCAATCACGTTGGCAAAATTATTACATGGTGTAGAAAAAAGCGCTATGGTGTCCCACAACTTAGGCAAAGTTGAAGATTTTGTATCTCGTTTGGAGGTTTTGTCCTATGATGATAATGCTGCTGCCCACTATGGAAATATCAGAGCGGATTTAGAAAAGAAAGGCACCCCTATAGGGGTTAATGATTTGCACATTGCCGGGCATGCCCGAAGCAAATCTTTGATCCTGGTCTCTAACAACATGCGTGAATTTGTGAGAGTTGAGGGGGTTGCGATTGGAAAATTGGAGTCAACCACCCCTCCTGAATCAAAGATTCAGAAGGGGCTTGTAAAAGCCCAGGTTGACTAGCCTGAGTCTCATTTGTTGGGACTACGTTCGGCAGGATGCAGACACCTTTGGATTTATTCGCCAGTCCAAAGCTCTGTCGCGGCACTGTAAAAGCTCTGTGAGGAAGGAGCGGTCAACCGCGCTGTGAAGCCTGCTGAACATTGGCGAGGCGACGCTTACCCCTCTTCGGAGGGTGTGTATAACCGAAAGGTTTTTTATGAAAGTGTATGTCAAATCACAATCAGGTAAATGGCTGATGCCGACAAATCCGGCAAACGCCAGAATATTGCTCAAACAGGGCAAGGCGAAAGTAATCCGAAGAACGCCGTTTGCCGTTCAACTGCTTTATGAGACCACGGAACACATACAGCCTGTGACGGTCGGCATTGATGATGGCGGAATCCATGTCGGTATTGCCGCGGTATCCCATGGTCAATCATTGTTTCAACAAGAAGTGGTTTTACGTTCGGATATCAAATCAAAACTGGATACCCGGAGGCAATATCGGAGATCGAGAAGGTATCGGAAAACAAGATACCGGAAACCCAGATTTCTCAATAGAAAACAGTCCATTCCGGCATGCAAGATATGTGGGAAGAACGCTCCGGCATCCAAAGTAATCTGCCGAGCCTGTCTGAGAAAAGCAGAGGGCCTTCACCAGAAATATGCCGGCATCCAAAAGAAAGTTTTTAGAATCCCGCCATCAATCAAGGCAAAGAAAGAGGCGATTATCCGGGTTGTGAGACAAATCCCATTGCCGATCTCAAAAATTATTCTGGAAGACGTTTATTTTGATTTTCAGGCAATGGAGAATCCGGACATTTCAGGCAAGCAATATCAGCATGGAGACTTATTGTATCACAAAAATTTCAAGCAGGCGTGTTTGGTTCGTGACAAGTTCAAATGCCGTGTTTGTGGCGCAGAATCAAAATTGCAATGCCATCATATAAAACCAAGAGCCGACGGCGGCACGGACAAGTTGTCGAACCTGATGACGCTATGTGAAGATTGTCATGAAAAGCACCATAAAGACGGTCTGAAACTTCCCAAGCAGAAAAGCGCGTTCTACATTTCAGCCGCGCATGTGCAACAAGGTAAAAACTATCTGCAAGCGGAGCTGTCCCGGATCGCGCCATTACGGACGATATTCGGTTATATCACTGCCCACCATCGAAATAAGGCGGGAATCGAAAAATCCCACGTCAATGATGCTGTTATCATTGCAGATAAACAAGCCAGTCCTCTGGACCAGCAGATACAGACAAAACATGTGCAGTCACGGAAAAGAAGCCTGCATGAAGCAACTGCAAGAAAAGGCAGGAAAGCACCGAATCGAACCCAAAAGCGGAATAATAAGAACGTATTTACCCTGAAAGGTTTTAAACGGTGGGATACGGTGCAGTACAAGGGGAGAGTCGGTTTTATCTCCGGGTTTACCGGCTCTTCATCTTGTCGAATCGTCGATATCAAAGGAAATTATATCAAAAATCTAAAGAAAAAATATACACAGGTAAATTTGCGGGAAGTGAGGAAAATACATGAAAATAGATCAATTGTCAGTTACTATGCCAATTCCTCCCCTACCTTCGCTATCGCTCAGGAAGGGGACTCCTTGGCGGAGAGTTGAAACAGAATAGGGTAGGGCTGAGGGAGTTGGAATAAATTTAGAATTGTTGTTTTGCCATAAATACCTTTGCTATTTCGCCTGTCTTATGGCATCTAAAAAAGTTCAACTATAATTATAGACGTTTTTCGAAAGGAATTAAAATAATGGAGGAACGGTACATCCCTTCCCAGGTCGAGCCCAAATGGCAGGAAAACTGGAAAAAGACCCAGCTTTTCAAAGTAGAAGAAGATTCGTCCAGGGAAAAATACTATCTGCTCGAAATGTTTCCTTACCCTTCGGGGAAAATTCATATGGGGCATGTGCGCAATTACACCATCGGAGATGTGGTGGTGCGTTACAAGCGCATGAGAGGTTTTAATGTTATTCATCCCATGGGATGGGATGCCTTTGGTATGCCCGCCGAGAATGCTGCCATTGATAATAATACCCATCCGGCAGCCTGGACGTATGACAATATCCGGTCCATGCGGGTCCAGCTTAAAAAAATGGGGTTTTCCTATGACTGGGACAGGGAAATCGCCACCTGCCGGCCGGAATACTACCGCTGGGAACAGTGGCTGTTTTTAAAAATGCTTGAAAAGGGCATGGCCTACCGCAAGGAGTCCTATGTTAACTGGTGTGAAAAATGCCAGACGGTGCTGGCCAATGAGCAGGTTGAGCAAGACAAATGTTGGCGGTGTTCCCAGGTGGTTCAGCAAAAAAAATTGTGGCAGTGGTTTTTCAAGATAACCGATTATGCCGAAGACCTTTTGGTCCATTGTGATCAACTTCCCGGCTGGCCGGACAATGTCACCACCATGCAGAAAAACTGGATCGGTAAAAGCGTGGGCGCAGCGCTTGACTTTAAGGTGGACGCTAGTGACGAGGTGATCAATGTCTTTACCACCCGGCCTGACACCATCTTCGGTGCCACCTTCATGTGTCTGGCGCCGGAGCATTCCCTGGTGGAGACCTTGTCCAAGGGTACGGACCAGGAAGCGGCCGTCACTCAATTTGTTGAAAGGGTGTCCAGGCAGGAACGTTCTGCCGAAGGCATTGAAAAATACGAAAAAGAAGGGGTGTTCACCGGCGCTTATTGTATCAATCCGGCCACCGGTGAAAAGATTCCTGTCTATACGGCTAATTTCGTTTTAATGGGCTATGGCACAGGTGCCATCATGTCCGTACCCTCCGGTGACCAGCGGGATTTTGATTTTGCCAGAAAATACGGACTTGAGGTCCGGGTGGTGGTGCAGCCGGAAGGGGAGAACCTTGATGGCGCAACCATGGCCGAGGCCTATGCCGGTCGCGGCGTTATGACCAACTCCGGCCAATTCAACGGTATGGACAGCAAGGAGGCCATTGAAAAAATGGCGGACTGGCTTGAAGAATCCGGCATCGGCAAGCGTGCGGTCTCTTTCCGTCTGCGTGACTGGGGCATTTCCCGCCAGCGGTACTGGGGTACCCCCATCCCGGTGATCCACTGCGCCTCATGCGGGGTGGTTCCGGTGCCGGAAACGGATCTGCCCATTACGCTACCCGAAGATGTCAGTCTTCTGGACAAAGGCGGATCTCCGTTGCCGACCCTGGACTATTTTGCCAAGACCACCTGTCCTGTTTGCGGCAGGGAGGATGCCAAAAGGGATACCGATACCATGGATACCTTTGTCGAATCTTCCTGGTATTACCTGCGCTATTGCTCTCCCCGGTATGATAAGGGCATATTTGATCCCAAGGCCGTAGAATACTGGATGCCCGTGGATCAGTATATCGGTGGCGTGGAACATGCCGTGCTGCACCTTCTCTATTCCAGGTATTTTATGCGGGTTCTCAATACCCTGGGACTTGTGCCCTTTAAGGAACCGTTCACCCGGCTTTTGACACAGGGAATGGTGTGCAAGGAGACCATGACCTGTCCCGAACACGGGTTCCTGTTTCCGGAGCAGGGTGAGAGAAAGGATGGCAAGCTTGTTTGTACCATGTGCGGCAAGGATGTGGACGTTGGACGTGTGATCAAGATGTCCAAATCCAAGAAAAACGTGGTCAATCCCAATGAGCTTCTGGAAAAATACGGGGCCGACGTGACCCGGTTGTTCTGCCTGTTTGCCGCCCCTCCTGAAAGGGACCTGGAGTGGAGCGAGGACGGTGTTGAAGGCAGTAACCGTTTTGTCAACCGTGTCTGGCGTCTGGCGTTGACCTGCATGGAAACCATCCAGGGGATTGATGCGTACAAAGGACCGGCTGGTTCGCTGAAGGCGGATCAGGCAAAGCAACTGTATATCAAGGCCAATCAGACGATCCAGAAGGTAACCGCTGATATTGAAACCAATTTTCATTTTAATACGGCCATTGCCGCAGTCATGGAACTGGTTAATTCCATGTACACGGTTAAGTTTGAGAAGGCGGATGATGAACTTAAATCCGTGGTTTGGTTCTGCCTTGAAAATGTATTGCTTTTGCTCAGTCCCATAATTCCTCACTTCTGCGAGGAGTTGTTTGCCCAGATGGGGAACAAGGGTTCTATTCTTGAACAGCCCTGGCCTGAATTCAGAAAAGATTCCATGGAAACCGACGAGGTGCTTGTTGTGGTTCAGGTTAACGGGAAATTGCGGGCAAAATTTCCCATGAGCGCCGATTCAGGTGAAGATGACATTAAATCTGCCGCCCTTGGGGATTCAAGAATTATCAAGTACATTGAAGGAAAAGAGATCCGTAAGATCATTGTGATTCGTAAAAAACAGACCCTTGTTAATATTGTGGTGTGATTTATGAATAAATGTATTACATGGCTGATGGTGGTCTCTTCTTTGTTGATTGGTCCGGGGTGTGGATACCAGCTGGCTGGCGGTGGTTTCATTCAAGATGATGTCACCCGGGTCTCTGTGGCTATCTTTGAAAACAAAAGCACCGAATCCAGGGCCGGGATATCTTTTACCAACGAACTTATTCGGGAAATCACCGCAAAAACAGATACCATTGTTGTGGATGCCGCCAACGCCACCCGCAAAATATCAGGTATCGTTCAATCTATCACCTTTTCCACATTGTCCAGATCTTCTTCGGAAGACGTTACGGAAAGGCAAGTCAATGCTAGGGTCGATGTGGTTTTGACCGGGGGCGGGGGAAAGATTCTATGGTCAGTGAAGAATTTTTCAGCCACGGAATCTTATGAAGTATCAAGCAGTACCGTGGATGATGATGCCAATAAACGGGAGGCGGTTGATCTCATTGCCGAACGTGTGGCCGAACGCCTGGTCAGCCAGATGACAAACAACTTTTAAATCCAGTAAAACGAACCGGCACCTGTTCCTTAAACAAGAACAGGTGCCGGTTTATAGTCTGGACCGGCTGAGCTTAAATGGTGCAAAAGCGCGCAACTTATGCGTTCGCAAATTTGAACAGTCTGGAGATCTTTCTTGACGCAGTTTTTTTGTGAACAACACCTTTTTTAGCCGCTTTGTGAATGGCTGACTGGGTCTTTTTCATCAGTTCCTCGGTGTTCTCACCCGCTTCTTTAGCTGCACGAAGTTTCTTTTCAAGGGTTTTAAGGGCGGTTTTTACGGATTTGTTTCTCATCCGTCTGACCTGATTTTGTTTTGCGCGTTTTTTTGCTGATTTATGGTTCGCCAACTTGGTCTAGCTCCTTCATAAAATAGAGAATTAAAAATAAATAATAAAACTTATATCAAATTCGGTAATTTATATAAAACATATAAACATGTCAAGGAAAACCTGTGGCCCACTTTATTAAAAAAGCGGCATCTATCAGTTCGATTACATTGATTTCAAGAATACTCGGCATGATAAGGGATGCGGTCATTGCGTTTATATTTGGTGCAGGAACGGTTTCTGACGCTTTTTTTATTGCATTCAGGCCCTTTGATCTGATTCGAAAAATGATGTCTGACGGCATTTTAAGCATCTCTTTCATCCCGTTGTTTGCAGAACAGTTTGCCCAAAATAAAAAAGACCAGGTCGCAGCCATGTTTTTAAATGCCCTGTTTTTTATATCCATTGCCGGGGCGTTGCTGGTCGGTTTAGGGATCTATTTTGCGCCGTTTTTAATAGATCTTTTTGCCCCGGGATATAATGCCGGTTCCTATTCCCATACGTTGTCCTGTCTGTTGTTCAGGGTAATGATGCCCTATATGTTCATTCTTTTTTTTCTGGCTTTGTCCATGAGCGTCCTCCATGCAAGGGAAAATTTTTATGTGCCTGCTGCTACGCCGGTTCTGTTCAATCTTTGTATTATTACGGCAGCAGTGTTGTTTGCCGACCGGTTCACGCCAAAGAGTGTAGTTCTGGCCTTTGGGGTAACCATCGGCGGCATTGTTCAGCTTGCGTTTCAACTTCCAAGCCTTGCAAGGCTTGGCATGTTTGATTTCAAGGCCTTTGTCCGGGTGCATCCCCATATAAAAAAGGCCTTGATTACCCTTGGTCCTTCAATGATCGGTGCCGCGGCTTTCCAGATTAATTTACTGGTGGCGGGACTTACCGCCTCAAATCTTGATCCAGGCGCTGTTTCTTATCTTAATTATGCCGAACGTCTGGTTCAATTTCCTTTGGCTTTGGTGGCATCTCCCGTTGCCACGGTTTTGTTGCCCATGCTCTCTGCAATGGCCGGCAGGCGTTCTCTGGAAGCCGGGAGACATTCCGGGTGGGTGCCGGGATTTGCATTTTTTGACCAAACCCAGCAAATCCGGGATTTCAGTCTTTTATTTGATGCCGGTATCCGCATGGTCTTTTTTTTAATTATTCCTGCAATAGCCGGCATCATCGCTTTAAACCGCCCCATTGTTTTGTTGCTGTTCGGTAGAGGGGCCTTTGATCTGGCCGCGGTGGACCAGACCGGTCAGTGTCTTGTTTTTATGGTACTTGGGCTTTGGGCGGTTGCCGGGACCCGGCTTTTTGTGGCATTTCACTATGCGTTGTACAATATCCGGCTGCCGTTTATGGCCGGCGTTGTTTCCATTGGGTGCAATGTTTTATTGTGCCGGTTTTTTGTGGAGAGCATGGGGGTGACAGGACTTAGTTTGGCCGTATCCCTGTCTGCTGTAGCCGGATTTATCCTGCTTGCCGTTTCCGGGCCCTTTGGTATCCAAGGCAGAGCAGTACTGGTTTGCGCTTGCAGAGCAGTTTTCATGTCTGTTATAATGTTTTTTATGGTTCGATGGATATGGGGCTTCTGGTCTGACTGTTCAAGGATAATTCAGGCAGCAGGCCTTGTTGTCAGCATCGCTGCAGGGGCTGGCGCTTACCTGTTAGCGGCCCGTCTTACATCGAATCCGGAAATGGCAATGCTCACAAGGAATTTTTTAAAACAAAAATGATTCGTACTGAAAAAATAGGCCTTTACCTGGCTATGGGCGGGGCGGTAATCCTCTTATTTATGTTTTTCTTTTCCACAAGAGGGGTCATGGACTATAGTCGGCTTAAATCTAAACAGGAGCTGCTTGAAGCCCAGGCTGCCATTGCCGGCAGTCAAAATTTAAAAATGGAAAAAGAGATATTGAAACTTAAAACAGATATTGAATATATTAAGCACCTGGCCAAACATGAGCATGAAATGGCTGCCCAGAATGAAATGGTTTTCAAAGAAAAATCCAAAAATTAAGGATCCGACAAATGACTCGTAATTTTGCAAGCCTGCCGCTGGCCCGCCTGTACGAGAAACAGGGATATATAGACGATGCTCTTGAAATGTACAGGGAAATTGATACAAGTCAGAGCCCTGATGCCAAGAATATTCTTGACGCCATTGCCCGCCTTGAAGCACAAAAGAAAATTGTAGATTCCAAAGAAAACTTAAAAGAACCGGACCAGGATGTTTTAACGCCTGATCAGGTTCAACGCAGCACCAAAGAGGCCAGGATGGCCCATCTGCTCGAAGTATGGCTTAGACTTATTGTCATGCAGAAACGAGTGGATATATTCAAAAGTATTAGAGCCCGGTTATGATTCTTAAACAAGATATTATAGGGTGCTTTTTTCTTTTGAGCATCAGTGCAATGATAAGTTTTGGCGTTAATGCGTTTTCCCCCAACGGCATTGCCCTCATGGGCCAGTGGGATCCGGATCAGGGTGTGATCATGGCTGGGGCAAACAAAACCCACGCCGTTGATGTTCTGCAGATCAACAATCCCCTTAAAGTTAAACGATTGGTGGAATCCGGGACAGTGGTCGTACTTGATGTCCGCTGGCCCGAGATTTATGACCAGGGACATATTCCGGGGGCATTGAATTTTCCGCTGGATGATTTTGAAGAAGACGAAAAAGCACTGTTGTCAAAAATAATCCCCGAAGATGAGATCCTTGTGTATTGTTCAGGTGTGACCTGCCATGATTCCCATACGTTTGCAACCCGTTTGGTTGAAATGGGCTTTACCCATGTGGCGGTTTATGCCGGCGGGTTTGCTGAATGGGAGGAAATGGGATTTGATGTGGCCGTCCAAGGAACTGCCCCATGAAAAATCGGTTCCTTTCCAAATTTAAATTCAAAAACTGTGCTGATCCGGCATCCATGGGTTTGGGGCGGCAAACAGGCATCATTGAATGGGCACTGCGTTTGTTTCTGGGATGCACGTTTATTTTTAGCTCCTGGCATAAAATCGTGTCACCGGATCAATTTGCCACAATTGTGTACGGCTATGACGTTTTCCCCCACCAGGTTATAAATGTGTTAGCCATTGTTGTGCCTTTTGTGGAGCTTGTCTGCGGTATCTCCCTGATAACCGGTCTACTTAAGCGTTCGGGTCTTTTATTAATCAATGCCATGCTGGTGGGCTTTATTCTTTTGATCAGTTTTAATTTGATACGGGGTCATGAATTTGACTGCGGATGCTTTTCTTTGGGGGAGACCAAAGGGACCTGGTCCTCAATCTGGCTGCTTGTCAGGGATTTTGTGATGCTCGGGGCTGGGATCTATCTTTTTAGGCTGTTCAATAAAAGAAAATAGTTCATTGCTCCCGGACGATTCTGAATCCAAGACTGTTGCGGCGAGCCACGGGCTTGTAATTTGTGCGGTAGGCACATCGCTGGTATTTACTGTTCTGGAACCATCCACCGCCCCTGACCACCCGGTGCTCACCTTTTGTTTCCAAAGGGTCTGTAATGCCATCAACATAGGTCCGGGTAAGGGTTCCGGTTCCCGCAGTCCATATGGTACGCCATTCACAGGCATCCTGGACCCATTCCTGAACATTGCCGTGCATGTCGTACAGCCCCCATTTGTTGGGCTTAAGAAGTTTGACCGGATGGGGTTTGAAATCCCCTGCCGGCGAAAAGCCACCGGAATTAAAGCAGTACCAGGCATGATCAACAAGCGCTGCTTCCGCTTCCTTGCAGGAAAAGGTGGTCACGTCCCCTGTAGCAAAGGCTGTTTGACTGCCGGCCCGGCAGGCATATTCCCATTCCGCCTCCGTGGGCAACCGGTATTTACGGGTGCCTTCTCTCTTGTTTAAAAACCTTATAAATTCAATGGCATCATACCAGGACACGGTATCCACAGGGTAGTATTTGCCCAGCTTAAAGGATGACGGGTTCGGATATACAAGGCGGTTCCATTGACCCTGGGTTACTTCGGTTTCTGACATGTAAAAGCTTTTGGTGATAATCACCTTGTGTTGTTTTTCGTCTCTTTGCCGTCCTTTCTCTGAGTTAGGGCTTCCCATAATAAAAGACCCTGCCGGAATAAGAACAAATTTCATTCCGATTTTATTGATAAAGAAGTTCTGGGCAAATGCATCCGAAATCAAAGATCCATTAATCAACACGAAAATCAAAAGAAAAAACGGTATAGCGAACAAGAATTTTAACCTCATAATAAGTTCCTGATTTCTTGTTTGGTTTTGAATTATGTCAAGCGGGTAATCATGTTGACATTAACACATTTAAAACCCGGGCTTCAAGTTAGGGCCTGTTTAAATGATATATTGACGCCAGGTTTAATGTTATATAGACTGCTATCAGTTTTTATTATTTTTTACCATTGAGTAAGCTCAGACAGCCTTTTGGTTTGTTACAGAATCCTCTCTGTCTTACATTGGAGAGGTATATGACAGCAATCATAGATGATTCATGCCAAAATGCATTCAAAGACGTTCTGAAAGACCAGTTCCGGGAAAAAATTTATAACGGTTTTATCGATGACGCGATTCTTTCCGTTTTAAAGGACGTCATGTCTTATGCCCATGATATTGTTGACGTTCTTGAACGTTCAAATCAAAGCCCTGCTGTGGCGTGCGGACCAGGCTGCAGCTACTGCTGTCATTCCCAGATACATGTGCTGCCCATTGAAGCCTTGCTTATTCTGTCCTTTATTAATGAAAGTTTTACTGAAAAACAGATTCTTTTGCTCATGGACAGAATTGAGCAGCGACTTCAACGGACCCAGGGAAAATCCCCTAGCACCCTTTTTTCAGTCAAGGATGAATTGCCCTGTATTTTTTTAGAAAACGGGATGTGCAGCATTTATCAAGTCCGCCCTTTTATCTGCCGTGCATGGAACAGCATGGATTCATCTCTTTGCAAAGAAATTTTTAATTCAGGAAATTTTGATGATGAGATTGAGTCCTCGTCTGCCAGAAATTTTGTATTTGAATCCTCCAGATCTCTTTTTGCTGATTTTGGCAGGCAACTCAACTTGGAGATGGTTTCTTTTGAGATGACTCGGGCTATCTTTAACTGTTTGAAAACAACTGACCCATTGCTGTTATGGCTTTCAGGACAAGATATTTTAAATGTAAACATCCCCAATGAGCCAGCATCGTCACAGGTGGAGTCCTCTGGTGAGCATCAATTTTTTGAAGCAGATTCAAATAAAACGGTACAGACGTTACCTGTATCCCGGGAACAGGAATACATTGATTATTTTTATGGTAAATACAAAAGTCGTCTTGCCGGGTATGCTTCTGCCGGGAATCATTCACAGGTCCTTTCGTTTGTTTTTCAAAATGTTTACGGAAACTCCATTGGTGTCATCGCCTTGAATGAGGTTGTTTCCCCAAACAGGACCGTACAGATCCATCACCTAAGTGCCTTTGTTCTCCAAAGCGGCAACGGTAAATTGATGCTTTTGGAATTGTGCCGTAAAGCTGACTGTTTTAATATTCGGCTCAGTGCTAACCCTGCTTTCAGCCCCAATGAGAAATTTTCGCACAGGGATTTTAAGGTGTTAAGCACCTGGTATGAACAATTTGGTTTCAAAGGGGATTCAGCTCTGTGCCGGATGCCCAGACAAGGATAACAAGACGTTAAAAATGATCACAGCAAAAACCGGGGAAAATAATTTTTTAAATCAACAGATTCCAAGATTGAACAATCGTTTTTTACTGACCTTTTCCAGGGACGACACCTGTATGGAATATTTTCTTTGCAACAGGCATACAGGAAAACAGATTTCAAAAACGCTGATCGTTTCCCATGAAATTTTTTCAGGCAGCCTTTATGTTTCCAGGTTTTATCCGGAACTGTACAGGCAGATAAATTGCAAATATTTGTCAGCGGCCTGCTTTTATCTTATGGTTCATCATGCCGTAAATGCTTTTCAACTGCTTGATAAATGCCGGGTCAATCTGGAAACGGATAAGGCGGTTTTTTTACAATTTTACTCCAGGCTCCCGGACTTTAATTTTCATATCCAATATGCCAGACCGGCTGATAAGGTGTGCTTGACAGGCAATTACCGGGGAAATTCGCTGTATACTGATTTCGATAATATCATACACGCGCACTAAAATTATTGTTTGGGCTTGAAATAACAGGTTAAAATGCTATTAAGAGGCATTAAGACATCTTCTTCCAGGAGCAAGCAAATGAAAAAAGAGACAAGCCAGAAAAAAAATGAACCTGGGGTATCTGCCCTTGGGACGGGTACCTCATTGCTGAAAAAAAATGAATTTACCATGATTATTATCGCCGCCCTGGTGGTTACAGCCCTGGTTTTCTTCTTTTTTTTCAGCGGATCATCTACACAAGAGAGCAGTGAACAGGAAGCTGTTTTAACGAACGGAGAAGATCAGATCGTCCCGGGGTTTGAGGATCGCATCTCCGCTCTTGAGATCTCTTTGGCCAAAATCGCATCTTCTTCGGGTAGTAATGAAAATCAAGCTACATCACGGGCCATGTCCGACCTTGATGGACGAATCACACGAATTGAAACAGCATTAAATCTAAAGCTTGACACCTTGATTGAGCGTGTGGACAAACTAGAAAACCGATTAAGAAAATTGGCTGTTGTTGCCTCTACGCCCCCCCCAAAAATAGCTGTCAAACCCGAGCCTAAAGTGAAGAAGCCGGCACTTGCGCCTAAGAAAAAAGTTCAGGTGACAAAGAAAAAAGTTGATACACCAAAAGCTGAGACTCCAAAAAAGACCGGCCAGTTTCATACGGTTCAAAAGGGTGAGACCCTGTGGTCTATTTCTCAGAAATATGAAACCAGCGTAGCAGCCATACGCAAGTTGAATAATCTGACACCTGAGGATAAAATATATCCCGGGAGTAATTTATTGGTCAAATAGAAACAGATTTTGCGGCCCTGATAAAGGCTTTGACTTTTGAAATATCCTTAATCCCCTTTGCTTTTTCCACACCCGAGGATACATCTACGGCATAGGGATGTGTCTTTGCAACCGCATCTGCTACATTTTCAGGATTAAGCCCACCTGCCAGCATCAAACGCACCTTTTTGGCCATTTCCAGGGCCTGATCGTAATCCCAGGTTTCTGCATTTCCCCCGGGAAGTATCCCTTTGCCGTACTCGGCCAGACAAAAATCCGCAGATTTGTATTTTTCCGTCTCATAAATTTTGGGGGGCCTTGCTGCAAAAAAAGCTTTGGTCACCACAAGGTTTTGGGCCGATAAGCGGTCCGCAAGTTCAGGTGTTTCTGCGCCGTGCAGCTGTACAATTCCAAGCCCGCAGGCAGAAACGGTCTGCATAATCGTGTCAAAGGTTTCGTTGACAAACACCCCGCAGGCCGGCACGCCTTGGGGAAGGGCCCGGGCAATTTCCCGGGCTGTGGCTGTGCTCACATGCCGGGGACTTTTTTCAAAAAAAACAAGTCCGATGATATCCGCGCCGGCTTTCACGCAGTCAAGGGCATTGTCCACAAGGGTCAGGCCGCATATCTTTACAAGCACGTTGTGCCTTTGGTCAGGTATCTGCCATATCGGTGGAGGAAATTGAGCCATGGCTGTTAGTCGTCCTCTTCGTTGATGCCAAGAAGGGTTTTGATAAACTTGGCTGGGTCCTTTGAACGGACAATGCTCTCTCCCACAAGGAAATTGAAAATACGGTTTTCAATACCGGCTTCAATGCCCGGGCGACCGGAAATGCCCGATGCTTCCACGGGTATGATTTCATTAGGAAAGATTTTTGCTACACGTTTTGCCACACTTGTGTCCACCTCAAGGGTGGCAAGGTTTCTGTTGTTAATGCCCACCACTTGAGCCTGGGCTTTATATGCCTGTTCAAATTCAAACTCTGAATTGATCTCCACCAGCGGCTCCATGCCAAGCTCCCGGGTAAGCAGGGTCAGCTCTGCCTGCTGGGCCGGCTCGAGCAGGGTGGTGATCAAAAGCACCGCAGACGCCCCTGCCTTTTTGGCTTCATAAATCTGGTATTCAGAAAAGATAAAATCTTTTCGAAGGACGGGTAGATCTGTGTTTTGACATACAAGTTCAAGATCGGACAGCGTGCCTTTAAAGTACTTTGATTCCGTAAGCACCGATATGGCCCTTGCCCCTCCTTGGGTATAGGCCTTTGCATAAGCGGCCACGTCAATATCGGTTTTGATATTCCCCTTGGAAGGCGATGCTTTTTTGACTTCAGCAATGATACCCACCGCTTCACGGGTTGAATCCGCCATGGCATCTGCAAAAGAGGCCGGGGCCGGCGTGTATTCTGCATCATGGCGAATGGCGGTTAAGGGAATTTTGCTTTTGGCCTGGTTTATTTCTTCGTTTTTAACATCAACAACAGCGTTGAGAAATCCTTTCATTTATCTGCCTTTCCATTTACGAGTTATCCCTGGTATAATCTGCCAGCTGTTCAAGTTTTTCCATGGCAGCCCCTGTTTCAATGGATTTTAAAGCCATCTCAATACCCTTTTCAATGGTGGGGGCGGCATCTGCGGCCACAAGGCCGGCCCCTGCATTGAGCAGGACAATATCTTGTTTCGGGCCCTTTCCTCCAGAAAGAATGGCCCGGGTGATGGCGGCATTGCGTTTGACATCGCCGCCCAAAAGATCCTTGGGGTCGGCGTATTCGTCAAAATAGGTCAAGGGGTCCACATCATAGGTTTTAATCATGCCGTCATTGAGTTCCGTTACACGGGTCAGGTCTGTGGTGGTCATCTCATCCATGCCGTCATGGCCGTGGACCACAAAGGCCTTTTCCACACCCAGCAGATCCAATGCTTTTCCAAACATTTCCGTCAATTCCGGTGCATATACCCCAAGGATTTGACATGAGGCGGCTGCCGGGTTGGTCAATGGTCCGAGCATGTTGAAAATGCTTCTGATTTTGCATTCTGTCCGGGCTTTCATGGCGTACTTCATGGAGCCGTGGTACAGGGGTGCAAACATGAAACCAATGCCGATCTCGTTGATGGCCTCTTCCACAATTTCAGGATCCACACTTAAATTAATCCCAAGTTCTTCAAGTACATCCGCGGACCCGCATTTGCTGGTGACTGACCGGTTGCCGTGTTTTGCCACAGTTACGCCGGCGCCTGCAATAACAAAGGCCGTTGTGGTGGAAATATTAAATGACCCCGAGGCGTCACCGCCTGTGCCGCAGGTGTCAATGACCTTTTTGGCAAGGGTTTGAACACGAACCGCTTTGGTCCGCATGGCCCGGGCCGCTCCTGCCAGTTCCTCAAATGTCTCCCCCTTTGTGGCCAGGGCGGCCATGAATGCACCGACCTGGGATTCGGTGGCCTGGCCTGAGAAAATGGTGTCCAGCATGTCTGCCATCTGCTCCTGGCTAAGATTTTGTCCGCTTACTATGGTATTCAGGTAATCTGTAAAATCCATATCATGCTCCTTTGATGAAATTTCTGATCAGCCGTTTGCCCACGGTGGTCATGAAAGATTCCGGGTGGAACTGAACTCCCTGGGTGGGGTGCTCTTTGTGTTTAATGCCCATGATTTCTCCGTCCAAGGTTCTGGCCGTCACTTCCAGACAGTCGGGCAGATCCGATTCCTGAACCGCCAGGGAGTGGTAACGCATTACATTAAAGGGCTTGTTGATGCCTGAAAAAATGTGTTTACCGTTTGCTTCCACCATGGATGTTTTGCCATGCATAATGGTCTTGGCATGGATAATGGTGCCGCCAAAACTCTGGGCAATGGTCTGGTGCCCTAAACATACACCAAGGATAGGGATTTTTCCTGACAGCTTTTGTACAAGTTCAAGGCAGATGCCCGCATCCTCAGGCCTGCCCGGCCCGGGTGACAGGATAACGGCATCAAATCCTAATCCCTCAAGTTCTGCCACACTGATCTTATCATTTCTGAAAACCTCTGCCTGGGCCCCTGTATGCAGTACATAATGTACCAGGTTAAAGGTAAAGGAATCGTAGTTGTCTATTATTGCTGTTTTCATATATTACTATCCTTTTGGGCTTTGTGACAGAGCAAGTTTTAAAGCCATTTCAACACTTTTGGCCTTGTTGATGCATTCTTTTAATTCGGTTTCAGGGTCTGAATCGTAGACAATGCCGGCCCCTGCCTGGACGGTTAATGTGTCGTTTTCCATGACAGCGGTGCGGATGGTAATGGCAAAGTCCATGTTGCCGGTAAAGGAGATATACCCGGCAGCCCCGCCATAGACCCCTCGTTGTTGGTTCTCAAGCTTTCCAATGATTTCCATGGCCCGGATTTTGGGTGCACCGGACAAGGTGCCTGCCGGAAAGGTGGCCTTGAAAAGATCAAAGGCGTCGCATTCCTCTTTCAGATCACAAGTGATATTGGAGACCAGGTGCATGACATGGGAATAGCGTTCAATGACCATGGTGTCCGTCACCTGGACCGTGCCGGCCTGGGCCACCCGGCCAAGGTCATTTCGGCCAAGATCAATGAGCATGACATGTTCTGCCTTTTCCTTTTCATCATTGAGCAGATCGTCGGCCAGGGCACGGTCCGTTTGTTCGTTTTTGCCCCGGGGCCTTGTTCCGGCAATGGGTCGAAGGGTTGCCACCCGGTTTTCGAGGCGTACCATGGTTTCAGGGGAAGAGCCTGCAATGACCCGGTCCGTGAAATTCATGAAAAACATGTAAGGTGAAGGGTTGATATAGCGTTGGGCCCTGTAGATCAAGACGGGATCAACCTTGGTTTTGCATGAAAATGGCTGGGAATATACAGCCTGGAAAATATCTCCCTCTACAATATGGTCCTTGATGGTTTTAACCCCTGCCATGTACTCTTCAGCCGGTGTTTCAGGTACAAGTTGTGTATCGGCAACATGGGGAGGGGTTTCAGGAACAAGCGGTTTTCCTAAATCTTTCACAAGCGTGTCAACGTTATTCCTGGCATTGTCATATACCGTGGCCGGATCATCTGTTTTGGACAGGTAACAGATGTTCAGGCAGGTCAGGGTTTGTTTGATATTGTCAAAGATGATCATCTGCTCGGGAATAATAAAGTGGCCGTATGGGGCGTCGTCGGGTAGGGCAACGTCAATGTTTTCAAAAAAAGAAACCATCTCATAGGTAAAGTAGCCGGTGATACCGCTCCAGAACCGTGGCAGATCCGGGATATCGGCAGGGGTAAACCCTTTGATAACGTCCCGCATTACGCTTAAAGGATCGTTGTCATGATCAATTTTTTTTGTGTCGTGGCGGGTTTCCACAAGGACATGAGTTTTAAAAATTTTGATATGCCCAAAGGCGGACACGCCAAGAAAACTGTATCGGCCCCACCGTTCACCACCTTCCACACTTTCTAAAAGGAAACACGCCTTGTCCTTTTCATAGCATTTTTGCAGAATGGATACGGGCGTATCACTGTCTGCAAGCACTCTTGTGGCCACAGGTATGACATTCGCGGATTGGGCAAGTTTGATAAATTGGTCTTTATCCGGCAGTCTGTCTAATATCATTAAAAAATCCTTTTATAAGAAAGTCTGTGTAAACTACACAGATTTTTCAACATTTGTTGTGGGTTGCGTCTGGGTCTTGATATATTATATCAGCCCCTGGCTGTTTAAAATAAAAAAGGCTGACATGGATGTTGTCAGCCTTGGGTCCGCAACAGCCATGGATTTAAGTAAAAGCTGTTGCAGCGATATGTCACAAGAATCTAAAGCATCTTTGATAAGCGGTGCAACAGCCATTGCCATATTGGCCGGGAATGCCACCACCATAAATTTTGTTTCCGGTTGATTATAGACGTTTTCATACGTGCCTTTATCTGTATAGATTTCTTTAAAGCTCAAGTTAAATGGTTTTTTTCATGGTGTCAATAACAATTGTTTCTGTTAGTAGAAACAAATCTCAAAATTCCGAAACAAAACCGGACAAAGATGAAAAAAAACTGGCACTATTTGGCTCCGGCATTTATATATAACGAATATTTTATTTCACCATGAAGAACATGAAGCGCATGAAGATTATATACTAAAATCGATCTTCATGCGCTTCATGGTTTTAATTTGAAGGCATCTTAACTTTATGATTTTGGTTTGGGACTGATGTAAATGCTTTTAATTTTCCCCCCTGTGGCAAAACCCTGTGAACCGCCGGCCGGCATTGCGCTTTTATCTTCTGCATTAAAGGAAAACGGCATCGACTGTAAATGTGTTGACGCCAATGTGGACGGCCTTTTATGGCTGATCAACTCCGTTGGTAAAGACAAGGCAACCGATTCCTGGACCCGGCGGGCGTTGAAAAACAGGACAGCCATTTTAAATGACCTTAGCAATTCTGATTTGTACACTAATTTTGACCGTTATCACCAGCGTGTCTATGATCTGAATCGATTGGTGGCCGTATCCGTGGATCGGTCAAGATTCCGAATCAGCTTAAGTGACTATTCGGACAATCAGCTCTCTTCGGTGGACTCAAAGGCCTTGCTTGACAGTGCGGCATTATATCAGGAAAATCCTTTTTTTCCATATTTTGAAGAAAAACTTCGTCCTGTGATAGAATCCTGGAATCATCCCTGGATCGGCATCTCCCTTTGCTATCTCAACCAGGCCCTGGTCAGTTTTGCCCTGGCCGGATGGATCAGGGATAATTTTCCGGGTAAAATACTTGTCATGGGCGGGGGGTTGATTTCCTCCTGGATGAGCCGCCCTGATTTTAATAACCCATTTTCAAGTCTGATTGATCATCTGGTCAAAGGGGAGGGCGAATCCCCTTTGCTCGGGCTGCTTGGAAAACCCGGCATTGAGAAAAAACATTATGTGCCGGACTATGGGTTTGCCGACAATTATGATTATATTGCGCCGGCAAAAATTTTGCCTTTCAGGGCCTCTATCGGGTGTTACTGGAGCAAATGCAGGTTTTGTCCTGAAAAGGCTGAAACAAGGCCCTACTCAACCCAGCGTGCCGATCGGGTGCTTGGTGATCTCGAAGCAATGGCCGAAAATAACGATCCTGAGGTTGTTCATTTCATTGATAATGCCGTGACGCCTGCGTTTCTTCACGCACTTTCCAGGCAGACGTGCGCTTTTAAGTGGTACGGGTTTGTCCGGTTTGAAAAGGATTTTGCAGACCCTCAATTTTGCCGGGCACTTAAGCGAAGCGGATGTGAGATGCTTAAACTCGGGCTTGAATCCGGCGACCAGAAGGTTCTGGACGATATGGGAAAGGGCACGGATCTTGAACTTGCGTCAGCAACCCTTGCCAATCTTAAAGCCGCAGGAATTCTTACTTTTGTATATCTGCTTTTCGGCACCCATTATGAAGATGAGGCAGCCGCCCACCGCACCCTGGATTATATCAAAGCGCATAAATCAGATATTGACTATCTGAATCTGTCGGTGTTTAATTTGCCTAAGTTCAGTGAAGATGCCAAAGGGCTTGTAACCCATGAATTTTCCCATGGAGACCTTTCCTTATATCTTAATTTTGAACACCCTTGGGGCTGGACTCGCCGGAATGTGAAATCGTTTATCGATAAAGAGTTTAAAAAACAGCTGGGTGTGGGGTCAAGATTCAGAAAAAATCCGGCTTTTTTTTCATCCAACCATGCCATGTTTTTTAATAACTTAGACTTATCTAAGGGGATTTTTTGATGACCAAAGGCCATGTTTTTTCCACAGGCAATGAGGTGCTGTTTGGCGATACTGTAGATACCAACAGTGCATTTTTATGTCGGCAGCTTAAACGTTCAGGGATAACAGTAATCAAAACAAGTGCTGTGCGCGATGATATGACAGCCCTGGTCAGCGAGATTAAAAGCATTGCATCTGCCGCAGATGTATGTGTGATGACAGGCGGCCTTGGACCGACGTCTGATGATCTAACGGCCGAAGCCTTGGCCAAAGCGGCCGGGGTGAAAATTAAGTTGGATACTGCAGCCTTAAGTTCCATGAAAAAGTATTTTGATAAACGCGGGCGTACCCTTACACCTGCCAATGAAAAACAGGCTATGCTGCCTGAAGGCGTTCAGTTTATGGAAAATCGTCATGGTACTGCTCCGGGTTTTTCCATGACCATCAGCAATTGCCGATTTTTTTGTATGCCTGGCGTCCCTAGGGAAATGGAGCGGATGTTTGATTTGAAAGTCAGACCCCAATTGAATGAAATAACAGGGCATGCTGGTGAAATCCAGGTCATAAGCTTGATAGTGTTCGGCATGCCTGAGTCCAGGGTCGAGAAGGCGCTTTCCGGTTTCAGTGTACAGTTTCCTGGAATTCATCTGGGTTCCAGGATCAGATTCCCCATGATTGAGGTGAGACTCTCCCGGCTCAAAGAAGTGGTGTCCGATTCCCAAAAGGGCCTGGACGGTGCCGCAGAGATGAATCAGGCTAAACAGTGGGTGATGGAAAAAATTGGGCCTAAAGTCATTTCAGACCAGGGACTGACCCTGGCCCAGGAAGTGGGGCGGCTTTTGACAGAGCGTGGGCAGACACTCAGTGTGGCTGAATCCTGTACCGGCGGACTTGTGGCGCACCTGATAACGGATGTACCGGGTGCCTCTGGCTATTTTTTGTTTTCAGCCACCACCTATGCCAATTCAGCCAAGGAAGCTATTCTTAACGTGTCCCATAAAACCCTGGAAAATAATGGAGCGGTGGATGAAACCACTGCCCTTGAAATGGCAACTGGCGTCAGAGCCGCCGGCAGATCGGACTGGGCTGTGTCCACCACCGGCATTGCAGGCCCAACCGGTGGGAGCGAAGACAAGCCTGTGGGGACCGTATGTATTGGGGTGGCAGGTCCTTTGGAATCGCATTCCCAAAGGTTTCTACTGGACCGCGGTGACCGTGAGCGCAACAAACAATTGTTTGCCGCCATGGCCCTTGAGGTGCTGCGCAGGGAGCTTGTGAAAAATTAAGGTGATCTGTTCAGGGTGCAGGGCAATCGCATGAAAAAATAATCCATCAACGATGTTAGGCCTTCGGCGCAGAATCTGTGGAATTTATTTCTTCCGAGTCTCTAAAAAATGATCGAAATTAAAAAAGCCCCTGAGTAAGAATTTACTCAGAGGCTAAAATGTCACAGGGATAAAATGGGATATTAAATCACGGTTACATTTGCAGCTGCCGGTCCTTTGGGACCCTGTACAATGTCGTATGAAACCTGTTCACCTTCATTGAGAGATTTAAAACCAGCTGCGTTGATACCAGAATGATGTACAAACACGTCGTTGCCACCATCTGCTTGTTCAATAAATCCAAAACCTTTTGACTCGCTAAACCATTTTACAGTACCATTTGCCATGTAGGCGTTCTCCTAAATAAGAAATAAAATAAATCGTCTCGATCTTAAAGAATAATCACTGATTGCTCGGGGAAAATATCTAAAGGAAGAAACTCTAACACTAAATCGTGTTAATAACTTCAATTATCATACATTAAAAAAATAGATTGTCAAGAAAATTAATTTTTTATCACGACATTTAAAAGCTAAACTCATCATCCCCTGTCTTGCTTGTCATTTTATGAAAACTTCTGACAACGTGTTGCGAGTGGTGTTTTCTGTTAGAAAATAATGCATTGTTGCTTCGGCGCGCCCTTTGCTGGTAAGTTAGACACAAAAAAAAGAAAAAGGTTCAAACTTTGAAAGTTTTGTCTGACGGGTGTATATATATTACAGCCTATTTTTGTTCATATTGAAAACTACATATCTAATGGGTTTTTTGCAATTTTAGGTGTCTAAGTTTTTATGAGATAAAATAATATTATGGAGAAGATCAAATGAAAAAATTGATTGTCACTGGTGTTGTTATCGTTTTATCGGCCACTCTTTTTTCATGCGCAACCATGCAGACGAAACAGGAGAGAGGAACGGCGGTGGGAGCAGGTACCGGCGCAGCTGTCGGCGCTATTCTAGGACAGGTCATTGGCAGGAACACACAAGCCACACTTATCGGCGCCGGCATCGGTGCCGCCTTCGGCGGGCTTACAGGTAATCAGGTCGGTAAATATATGGACCTGCAGGAGCAGGAGTTGCGAAATGCAATTGCAGCTTCCGAATCGGCAAGCATACAACGAGAGCAGGATATTTTGAGGGCAACCTTTAAAGAAAAAGCTTATTTCGATTATGACTCAAGCCAGTTGAAACCAGGGGCATATTCAGAACTGGAAAGAATTTCGGATATTTTAATCAAGTATCCCCATTCCCGCATTGAAGTGGCCGGGCACACTGACACCAAAGGTTCGGAAGAATATAACCAAAGCCTATCAGAACGAAGAGCCCAAGTTGTCGCAAACCAATTAATTTACAATGGGGTTTCCGCCCAAAGAGTCGTGGCCGTCGGCTATGGGGAGTCCCGGCCAATATATTCTAATGACGCAATGAATCGTCGTGTAGAAATTCTTATTAAGCCGGTCGTGGAAGGTTCTTTGTAATTTCGACTACATAAAAAGAAAAACTTATTAAGGATGCCTGTGTTTTCGATTTGGGGGGCATCACTTTTGGGTATCAGGTTGTGATATTTTTCAAGACCTGATCCCAATTTTTTTTCAAGTATAATTTGCACTAAGGCCCATGATCGGAATAACGGCCATGGCCGACCTGGTCTTTCACCGAGGTTAGGCCACAACAAATCATGAAAGAAACTAACTGGTTAGGTTAGTTCTTTCATATAAAAATCTTCCAAAATATGGTTTAGAATTTTCATTCGTATTCAAGGCGTGCTCATTGTCACAACGAAGATGACGGATGAAAAAGCAAACCCTATGGGAGGTTTTATTTTGATTATGGGCCTAAATACCGGTATGGCAAAATTAGTAAGGGTAGTGGTTCCGGGTTGTTCACACCAAATAATAGTCTGTGTGGTATTTGATGAATCGGCTGCAATTCCCCAATTACCAAACAGGTCATAAGGTAATCTTAAAAAATTCCCCAACGCTTCAACTTCATCGCCTTCATTACCCTGCGCTGCGCCAGATTCAGAGCCGCTTGCCTGGGGAGGATGTTTTTTTGTTTGGCCTCCTCCAGCATTGTGCGGGTATTGGCGCTGATTTTATTGCCGATATCTGCCATGGCCGTTGTTTGGGAGCCCCCGTGATATTCCACTGCAGCGCAGATGACTCCGCCGGCATTGGCGATGAAACCGGGCAGGTTGAGTATCCCCTTGGCATGGAGATACTGCTCTGCTTCCGAGGTTAGTGGGATATTGGCCCCTTGGGCAATCAGCTTGGTCTTCAGGCGGTGGACGTTGTCCTTATGCACGATATCGGGTCGGGCGGCAGGCACCCAGATGTCACAGTCGATGTCAATTACCGCATCGTTTTTGAGTTTTGTGCCCCGCGGATAGTCCAACATCGAGCCTCCGCCCGCCTTGATCCGGATCAGTTCTTCCACATCAATACCGTCCGGGTCGTGGATGGTTGTTTTGGAATCGGCCACCCCCACCAGAACGGCCCCCTTTTGTGAGAGAAAGCGAGCGGCATGGCTGCCCACCGCGCCAAATCCCTGTACCACAAGGCGCGCACCGGAAAGGGAAAAGTCGCAGTACTCAATGGCGACCTCAATGGCGTGCTGGAGACCGAACCCGGTAGCGCCGATTTCGTCCAGGGGAATGCCGCCCAGCTCACGGGGCAACCCCACGGAACGGCCTATTTCATCCTTGATCCAGGCCATGCATTCCTCATTAACGCCCATGTCCGGACCGAAAATATAATCCTTCTCATTACGCAGGGCATGGGCAAAGGCACGAATCAACAATTCCTTTTTTTCCAGATCCATTTGCGGGTCAGCGTAAAGCACGGACTTGCCCCCGCCATGGGGGAGTCCCGCTGCGGCATTTTTCATGGTCATAGCTCTGGCCAGACGGGCACATTCGACCGTGCTTACATCCGTCGCCACTCGCAATCCTCCAATGGAGGGGCCGGTGGCGACATTGTCTACCACAAGCACCCCTTTGAGGCCGAGGTGCGGCTGATAGACATGAATAACCTTGGCCGGTCCTAAACTGTCACTCAATGCAAAAATATCTTCCACAGTCGTCTTGCCTCCTTTATGATGAGGGATAGGAATTTGTTTTTTTTTAAGTAACGTACAATAAAGAATGAAAATTTTAAGCGAAGTATAACAAAGAATAAAAAGATGATCAAGAGTTTGAAATATGGCTATCAAAGCCAGGGAATTTGAAAAACAGCCCTTGGCAACAATGGTGTGGGATTTTGGGGTCACCCATTAAAGGGCGGGTTTTTAAATATGATTCATTCCATATGCCGGGGTATAAAAACTTCCGGCAACCTGCTTTAATAATTTTAAATATTAATGGGCGAAAAGGTTGCCGGCAATTGAATCGACAAACGATTGGCTACCCGCAGAGTGGACACAACGGCACTTTCTAAAAGGGGTACCCCCTCAGCAGCATAGGAGCCACAGAACCAAATCCGCCTGTCAGCTTGCTGATTTAATTGTTTCAATAATTCTAAGCCGGCCAATGATTGTTTATTGACGACCGGCCGTTGCAGGTTATAGCCGGCAAGTATGGTATCTGGTTGGGGCTTAACCACAGGATTAATGGTCTGGATAATGGGTTGGTCAATTTGCCAATCCGGATTAAAGCGGTTCATCCAGACACAGCACATTGCGGCACTCCGGTCCTTGGCAATAATGAGGTTTATATGCGCCCAATCTTTATATTTGACAGGCATCAAGGCAGGATCCTGATGAACAAAGACAGGCACATCCTCATAGCTGAAAGCGTCGAGCATTTTGCATTCAGCCTCGGAGGGGTTGGATAAAAAGTTTTGGGCTTGATTGGCCTGAGTGGCGACAATTAGGTGATCAAATATGTCGGCCTGCCCCCTTGTCGTTTCCACCTTGACACCATCCGGTGTCAGGTTCACGGCACAGACCGTTGTGTTATATCGGATATCATCAATACCACGGCTCAAACGCTTGACAACATCTCGGGTGCCATATTTTGTTCGCAACAGGGGATGGGATCCAAACAGGTTCAGTAATGTTTGTAAAATAACGGGGGCCGGGTAAGCATCCAAACATTCATAGGAACATGTACAAACCGTTGAAGCGAGTATAGGATAAAGAAAATCGTAGATAAAAGCGTGGGAATAATTCTGGTGTTGAAGATAATCTGTCAGGGTATTTTGAACGGATAAACCATCTGCCAAATCCTGAGGAGCGCCAAGGACAAACCGGGCTACATCGTTCATAATCTGATTCAGCTGTTCTGTAATTTCAGGCCCGTCCGGAAGTTTAGGCTGATAGGCGACATCCACATTCAGAAAATTCGGTTGACCAAGTAAACTAAAAGATTGTGATGGATCGATAGGATCAACAGCCACGTCCAATTCACGATAGAGATTGAGTAAATTGGGCCACTGAGTGACATTGAAAATACGGGGGGGAACGTCCGTACGCAGGGCAACGCCCTCCTGTTCAAAGGTCATTGAATGCGCGTCCATCCCCAGGGTCTGATGTTTCTCAAACAGTGTTACCCAGTGTCCAGCTCGATTGAAAAGCCAGGCCGCACTTAAACCGGCAATGCCGCTCCCAATAATTCCAATTTTCATACCAGTTCCTTTATGATTGAATCAACCTTCAGGCAAATTTTCATGATTGATAAATATTAACCCGCTTATATCGAAACCAACGTCTGCAGCTTTTTCTAATAGCGCAGACTTTATCTCTTTTTTCATGGTTGGGTTCCTTCCAAGAATCCACAAGTAGGATTTATCCGGCCCGGATACAAGTGAATATTGGTAACCGTCCTGGTCAAGTTCAAAAATTATATAAGAACCATAAAAAGGGCCAAAGAAGGAAACTTTAAGGTAACCTAAATCTGACTCTTCTACAAAATAAGCCTTTCCTTCAGCTGCTTTCCATGCGTTTTTCTCCGCGGAGTATCCGCGATTTATGACTTTGACACCCCCGTCATTTCGCAATGTATATTCTGCGGTCACATGAGACAATCCGCGCTCAAATGAATGGTCCAGTCTTGCAATTTCATACCATTTCCCCAGATATTTTTCTAACTTGAAATTAGTAACGGGTTTTACATTTTCAGGTATTCCAGTACACCCAACTATAAATGTAAAAAGTAATATTGATAACTTCTTTATATAATTAACTTTTTGGCCGAATCTGTTTCTAAGTCGTGAAATCGTCAAAGTCAAAATCCTTGTTTTTAAAAAGTTCATATCATTAATTGTTATTTACCTTATAAGGTTTTAAAATGTTTGACACTCATTTTCTTGATTAATCAGTCTTTTTATCAGTATAAGTAGGTTACAAACAACTTTTCCATTTTTTTATTTTGGCAACAAATTATTTCAGGGGGGCCCGGATGAATAACGTAAAACCTATTTTGGTAACAGGAGCAACCGGTTATGTTTCCGGCCGTCTTATCCCATTATTATTGGCGGACGGATACAAGGTGAAAGCCATGGGACGTTCGATCGCTAAGATGCAAGACCGACCATGGGGGCAGGATCAAAATGTAGAACTGGTTAAAGGAGATATTCAAGATGTAGAGTCGCTGAAAAGTGCGGCAAAAGGTTGTGGTACCGTTTATTATCTTGTCCACTCCATGATCTCCCAAAAAGGTAAATACCGAGATGCAGATAAGAATGGTGCAAGGAACATGGTTCAAGCCGCTACAGAGAAAGGTATCGATCATATCATATATTTAGGCGGCCTTGGAGATATAACCCATAAAAATATCAGCAAACATCTCATTTCCAGAAATGAAGTTGGTAAAATTTTTATGGAAAGCACGGTTCCTGCAACTATACTTCGAGCTGCCATGATTTTGGGATCAGGCAGTGCCAGTTTTGAAATATTAAGATATCTTACTGAACGATTACCTATAATGATAACGCCCAAATGGGTTAGTATGCCAACCCAGCCAATTTCAATAACCAATATTTTAGGATATTTAAAAGGCTGTTTAGAACATCCCGAAACAAAAGGAAAAATATTCGATATTGGTGGCCCCGAGGTGATCACATACCAGGATTTATTCCGCCTCTTCGCCAAAGAGGCAAATTTACCTGCACCATTTATAATTCCGGTTCCTTTATTAACGCCTAAATTCTCATCTCTTTGGATTCACCTTGTGACACCGGTGCCTGCCGCCATTGCACGACCCCTGGCAGAAGGGTTAAGTTTACCCACGATCTGCACGGAGAACAGCATAACCCGGATTATTCCCCAAGACCTGATTTCGTGCTCAGAAGCAATTCGAAGGGCACTTGACCGCGTTCGTCAGGAGCAGGTCGACACCTGCTGGGCTGATGCCGGTGAAATCAAATATCCTGAATGGTCGCACTATGGAGATTCTGCCTATTCAGGAGGTACTATTCTTTCTTGCGGTTACCAGGCTACTGTGAAGGGAAGGCCAGGGAATCTATGGAAGTCTATTGAAAAAATTGGTGGTCGGACCGGGTATTACGGTGCGGATATGATGTGGAAGGTGTATGGCCTCTTTGATATATTCATTGGAGGGGTTGGGCTATCCCGCGGCAGGCGCTCCCAAAAAGAACTCAGGGTCGGGGATGCACTTGATTTTTGGAGAGTCCTTGAAATAGAAACCGAATCAAGGTTGCTTTTATTGGCTGAAATGAAAATACCGGGCGAAGCGCTTTTAGAGATTAAAATGGAGACTATGAAAAGTGATGTCTGGAATGTCAGTTTGCTCGCACGTTTTTTTCCTAAAGGTTTAGCCGGGCTTTTGTATTGGTATGCCCTATATCCATTCCACCAATATGTATTGACGCAAATGTTAAAAGGGTTGGTAAAAGCCTCTAATCTAAAATTTATAAAAAAACCGAACAAATACTCTCCAGATCCGACGAGTACATGTCGGTTATCAGATCAATAATATTAAAACTCGATCATCGAGTGAAATGTATAGGATTATTATATGAGCGATGACAACCAACAGATATTAAAGAATATTACGCAGCTATTTGAATCACAGAGCTTTGCTGTCCTCTCCACCCAGAAAAACGATCAGCCATATTCAAGCCTTATTGCATTTGCTGTAAACTCTGATCTTAATTATTTTTATTTTCTAACCCCCAATACAACCCGTAAATACGAAAATCTGAAAGCAAATCCGAAGGTCTGTATTCTTGTCAATGACAGCCAAAATAAAGCCGATGATGTTTATAATGCAGTCTCCGTTACCGGTACGGGTATTGCCCAAATTATTGATAAGTCAATTGAGCAAACAGCACTTGATTTATACCTGAAAAAGAATCCTAATTTAAAAGAATTTTCCAAGGCACCTACCACAGCTTTTGTCCGTATCTCCATGAAACGGTATTTTATGGTCAACCGATTTCAAAATGTCGTGGAATTTAAGGTCAAACAATGAAAACGCTTCTCAATATAGATGAATGCTTAAATGCCGGAAAAGACCAGGTTGGCGGCAAAACCCATTGTTTAGCAAAGATTCATAGCCATGGTATCCGGGTGCCGAAAACCTTCTGCGTTCCCTGCAAGATTTATGATGATTATCTTAATCAGTCCCGTCTCAAAGACAGGATTTTTTTTGAAATCAACAGAAAACCGCTTGAGCAAATGCGGTGGGAAGAAATATGGGATACGTCTTTACGTATCCGCAACTATTTTTTAATCACCCCGATACCCGAAAAGATCGAAAAAGATCTTGCAGGCCTGATTGATAAATATTGTGGAAATACCCCTGTGGCCGTAAGATCCTCAGCGCCGGGCGAGGATGGGGCATCGAATTCATTTGCAGGTCTTCATGACTCTTTTTTAAACGTTTCCGGGATCAGTGAAATCATAAAGCACATCAAACTGGTATGGGCCTCACTTTACTCAGATGCAGCGCTGCTCTACCGCAAAGAACTGGGGCTGGATATCCAGACCAGCCGGATGGCTGCTGTTATCCAGGAACTGATTCCATCAGACAGATCCGGTATCTTTTTCGGATTAAACCCTTCCAGTTCAAATGAATCGGTGATTGAATCCGTTTATGGTCTGAATCAGGCACTTGTTGATGGTGACATAGAGCCGGACCGATGGATCTTAAGCCGTTCCACCGGAAAAGTAATCCGCCATACAGATCCGGTTCGAAAAAGATATGCCGCCCCGGGAAAAACTGGAATTGTGTTTCATGATTTGAAAGACCATGAAGCCAAAACACCGCCGCTGAACCAGGAAGAGATTCATCAAATATGGAAAACCGGCAATCGACTTGAACAAATTTTCGGCAAACCCCAGGATGTTGAATGGACAATAACCAATGGTGAATTGATAATTCTTCAGGCCAGACCCATCACCAGCACCGGATTTACTGAAACAGATGACAAACGATCCTGGTATCTCACCTTACACAGGAGCTACGAAAATTTAAAGAACCTCTACGACAAGATTGAGCATCACCTGATCCCTAAAATGATATCTGAAGCTGATAAATTAAAACAACAGGATCTTGAAATACTTTCTGCCCAATCTTTGTGCAGTGAAATCGAGAGAAGACAAAAAATTTATGATGACTGGGTAAAAATTTATTGGGCTGATTTTATCCCTTTTGCCCATGGAATAAGGCTTTTTGGCCAGGTTTACAACGATGCTGTGGCACCCGAAGACCCGTATGAGTTTATGAACTTGCTGGAAAATACCGGACTAAAAAGCATGGAGAGAAACAGCCTGATTGAAAAACTTGCCCAGATGATCCGTAATGATAAGGACCTTAAAACAGAGCTTGAAAACGAACGAATGCCGGACCCAAGTCATCCTTTCAGAATACTCTTAGATTCTTTTGTTGACCAATTCGGAGACCTGTCCTGCACAACCGGCAGCGGCAGTGAGTGTGATTACGGTAAAAATGCCGTCATCCAGCTGCTGCTTGAGTTTGCCGGTCGACCTATTAAATCAGGAAAGTCAAATGAAACTGATACAGCTCAACTTAAAGATAGATATATCAAAAGTTTTCCAGTTGACCGCCGGGATTTTGCAAAAGATGTTCTTTACCTGGGCAGGGAAAGCTACCGGCTCAGAGACGATGATAATATCCATTTAGGGCGAATAGAGGCAGGTCTTTTTGACGCTGTCCAGGAAGGTCGGAGACGATTGATTCACCCCGGCACAACGAAAAATGACATCGGAATTCTTTTAAAAGCGCCTGCGTTAAGTCTTGAACAAAAAGATCAAAGTCGGGAAGAGAAGGTTGCTCCAGATAAGATTGCTACCGAAAAATGGATCTCCTCACGTCAAATTGTTGGACATCCTGCAGGACCGGGGATTTCTTCCGGACGTGCAAGATTGATTAAAACACCTCAGGATTTACTATCATTCAAGCAAGGTGAAGTCCTTGTCTGCGAAGGGGTCGATCCCAATATGACATTTGTCGTACCGCTTGCCGCAGCCGTGGTTGAGGAAAGAGGCGGTATGCTGATTCATGGGGCGATTATTGCCAGGGAATACGGATTGCCGTGCATCACTGGTGCTTCAAATGCCATGAAGTTGATCGAAAATGGGAATCAGATAACCGTTGACGGATACCTGGGCATTATCACCTGCCACACTGAGGAGCTGTGAATTTTGGGACTCATGATCTGATGAAAAAAAACGTATTTGAGAACACAATCACCAAACGTAAACAAGCGGAGCTAAACTTGAATGAGAGTGAGGAAAAGCAACACATCCTCCTGGAAGAACTCAGGTACCGCAACATCATCGCCACAGCCATTGCAAAAGCCTCCAGTCTTTTTATTTCTCCCGACAAAGTGGACTATCAGGCCATACTCAGAACAATGGGAGAGAGTCTTTCCGTCAACCGGGTTTATATTTTTGAGATAACAGGCGATGGCCGTACCCTTTCCAATACTTATGAATGGTGTGCCAAAGGAACCGAGCCCCAGATAGAAAATCTCAAAGAACTCGATGCCCATGTCTTTTCATGGTGGACGAACCAATTACAAGATGGAAAAAATATTGTCATAGAAGATGTGGCCAACCTTTCAGGCCAGGCTGCCGCTGAAAAACAGATCCTCCAGAGTCAACAGATCCAAAGTCTTGTCTGTGTTCCGATCTGGGCAAAAGGGAAAAAACTATGGGGATTCATGGGGTTCGATGATACACAAAAAAAACGCGAATGGACAGAAAAGGAAATCGAGGCCCTGCAGATTATAGGAGAGATGATCTCCGGTGACCTGGAGCGAAACGCATCTGAAAAAAGGCTGGAGTTTGAAAGAAAACAACTGCTGTCTATATTTGACAGCCTGGACGGAAATATTTTCGTATCCGATCCCCATACATATGAAATACTCTATGTTAACAAAGCGTTAAAAAAATATTTTGATCATGAGTTGATCGGCAAACTCTGTTACAGGGAATTTCAGCGGCTTGATTCACCCTGTTCTTTTTGCAGCAATAAACAGATTCTTGAAGAGAAGCCAAAAATTCACAAATGGGAATTTTACAATGCTATAATGGGCAAAACATTTTCCATCATGGACCGGATCATTAGCTGGCCGGACGGGCGTGATGTTAAATTTGAGTTGGCCATTGATATAACAGAAAAAAAACAGATTGAATCCTGTCTCAGGCAGGCCCAGAAAATGGAAGCCATCGGTACCCTGGCAGGGGGCATCGCTCATGATTTTAATAATATTCTTTCCGGTATTTTTGGATACCTTCAGCTGGCCAAGTTTCATATTCAGGAGCCGGAACTGGCCGAAAAAGACCTCGAAAAAGTTTTACAAGGCGCCCAACGGGCCACCTTGCTGATCAAGCAGATTCTTACCTTTAGCCGGCATAAAGGAGATGAACTCAGGCCCCTGGTCGCATTTCCCCTGGTTCAGGAAACCTTAAAATTGCTTCGGGCCGTGATTCCCGCGAACATTGAAATTAAAAATAATGTTGTTTCAAAAGCCATGATTCTTGCTGATTCAACCCAAATCCATCAGTTGGCACTGAATTTGTGCACCAACGCTTATCAGGCAATGGGCAACCTGGGCGGGGTAATGACCATCGGCCTAAATGAGGTGGCCCTTGGCAAGGACCAGTTGGGTCAGGAAAAAAATTTATTGCCGGGTAAATATTTAAAGTTTGAAGTTTCCGATACCGGGCCCGGGATAGAAAAAGCCATCCAAAATAAAATATTTGATCCCTATTTTACAACAAAAAAAATGGGCAAAGGAACGGGGCTAGGGCTTGCCATGGTCGCAGGAATAGTCAAAAAACACAATGGATTCATCACCGTGCACAGTGAACCCGGAGAGGGGGCCAGTTTCAAGGTTTTTCTACCGGTTATTGCTTCCAAATTGTCTATAGAAAAACCCAAAATAGAAGAAAATGTCACCTCATACAGCGGAAAGGAAGCCGTCATGCTTGTGGATGACGAAATCGACATTCTTATTTCCCAGGAAAGATTTTTGACCAATCTGGGATATAAGGTGTCAAGCTTTGAGGACGGACAATTTGCTCTGCAGGCGTTTTTAAACCATCCGCATTCATTTGATCTGATTATCACTGATATGACCATGCCACGGATATCAGGAGACAAGCTATCCAAAGAAATTTTAAAAATAAAACCGGATACTCCGATCATCCTGTGTACCGGATACCATGAAACCTTTACCAGGGAAGTTGCTTTGGAACTTGGCATACGAAGATATGTCCAAAAACCCATAGAAGTCGGCGTGCTTTCCAAAATGATTCGGGATATTTTTGACGCTTAGGAATAAGACCGAAATAATTTAATCTGCGTCATTTTCGATTTCTCTTCGAATTTGAGCATGTTTTTTTTCCGTAATGGGATAAAAGCAGATGATCAGGATGGCCAGAATATTACAGAGGCATGGAACCAGGGCATAAAGTACCCGGAGCATCATCACCGTGGATTCGTCCTGTGCCATGTTAGGAATGTAACCGGCATTCCCCAGCAGAAGAAGTCCGATACCGATACCCAGTGCCGCAGATAATTTTTTGGCAATGGACCAAAGACCAATATACCGTCCTTCACGCCGCTGGCCGGTTAAAAGCTGGTCATAGTCGATGACATCTGCCTGGATTGAGGACGGCAGAACAAGCCCTGCACCAAAACCTGTCCCGGAAAGAAAAATCAGCACGCCATAAACAAAAGCATCCCCGGGCCCAAGAAAGAAAACACCCAGAAAAGAACCTGTGTTAATACTCATTGAAATAATCCAGGCCCTTTTTTTTCCCATTTTTCGGGAAATCACAATCCAAAGGGGCAGAAATAAAATGCCGGTTAAAAAATAGATTAACAAGAATCCTTCTGCATTTGGCACCTTGAGCACATACTCCACATAATAGAGTATCAAGGTTGCCGGCAGGTTGCTGCCAAAGGCACTGATTGTGAAAGCCGTGATCAGAATGAAAAAAGGTCGATTTTGAAATACAGACAAAAATCCTTTATCCGTAGCATTTTTGTTCTCATGTGAAAATGTTTCCCTGATTCTGTAAATACAATAGAATGAAAAGATAACGATCATTGGTGCAAAAAGAAACGCCATGATTGAAAATCGCAGTTTTTCATTTGATGCTTTTCCCAATACTTTCAAAGCCGTATCAATCAGCACAGGGGCCGCTGCTGCCAAAAGCGTTCCCAGAATCAAGAACCCGTCTCTGAATGCAAACAGAGACGTTCTTTCATGGTAATCCGTGGTCAACTCCGGCCCGAGAGACTCATATGGGATCGTGATTAATGTCCAGAAAAAAAACAGGGCAAACAGCCAGAATCCAAAATAAAAAGTCAGTGAGCTGCCCGACAAATCCATGGGCCTAAATAAAAAAAGGATGGACAGGGCAAGTCCCAGGGCACCAATTCCAATATAGGGCTTGCGCCTGCCAAAAGGACCTGGCGTCTTATCGGAGACGTAGCCGATAACCGGATCCGTCACGGCATCGAATACCCTCACCGCCATCAGCAGAATGCCGATGGTTGATATGTCCAGGCCGATGATGTCTGTATAAAATTTTGGCAGAAAAACATAGACCGGAATCCCAATGACGGCAAGAGGCAAGGCCGGTAATGCATAAGCCAGCTTATCCGCCCGGGATAGCCTGATGGTATGATGTCTGGTAATTTTACCGGTCATTTTTCTTTATCGAGAAGCTTGTCCCGATTCCCTTGTTTATTGGATTATCCTCAATCCAGGTGCCAAGCAGGGTGGTTGTGAAATAGGCTCCTTCGACCTTTCAATATTTTTGTATATAGTATCAAATTAAAACATTAAATCCCAATTTAAATACGCTGAAGATCTCATAGATTTATTCCGGCTATTTAAAATTTGCAGTTTTTATCTTGATTGGGTATAGCTTAATGATCCGGATATCTTTAAATCGTTCTGTATCTGCAAAGGTGGTTGCCATATGGACTTAAAACAACAAAGCAACTTGAATATCGCCATTATTGGTTCCGGCATTTCCGGCATTTGCGCCGCATATCTTCTCCAAAAACGGCACAAAGTGACGCTGTTTGAAAAAAAAGATTATTTCGGAGGCCATACCCATACGATTATCCTCCCAGACGGTCCTGATACCGGCACCCCTGTGGATACGGGTTTTATCGTACTTAATGAGCGGACCTATCCTAACTTTATAAAATTTTTGTCACTGCTCGGTGTTGAAAAATGCCCAACAGATATGTCATTTTCCTACTTTTGTGAAAGAACCGGTCTTTGTTATGCCAGCCAAAATATGAATTCCATATTTGCCCAGCGCGCTAACATATTTAAGCCTAAATTTCTTCGGTTTGTATACGAAATGGTACGTTTTCTCCGTATACTGAGAAACGAATATCGTTCCAATGGCCTGCCGGCTATCACACTGTCTGAATATGCACGACAAAAAGGGCTTCACCGTGAGGTCATTGACCAGTTCATCATCCCCATGGCCGCATCCATATGGTCGGGTTCAGATTTTCAGGTCAGCCGTTTTCCCATCCGAACCTTTGCCCAGTTTTATGAAAACCACGGCCTTTTAGGCGTAACCGGTCATCCGCCCTGGTATTTTGTCAAAGGCGGCAGCCATTCCTATGTCAATGCCTTTCTGAAATCATTCAAAGGCAAGGCTGTTAAAAGCAGTGCCGTGATTCGAATATTACGTAAGCCGGACGGCATTACCCTGGATTTTAAAAATGACCGTCCCCAAGATTTTGATGCTGTTGTGGTTGCCACCCATGCCGATCAGGCCTTAAAGCTGCTTGAAACCCCAAGTGCCAGGGAAAAAGAACTTTTAGGGGCCTGGTCTTATTCAAAAAATAAAACATTCCTGCATACGGATACAAACGTCATGCCCCACAGCAAAAGGGCCTGGGCCAGCTGGAATTATACACGTCACAAAAAATCCAAATTGGATGCGCCTGTAACGGTAAGCTATGACATGACCCACCTGCAAAGACTGAAGACACAGCAGCGATATTTTTTAACCCTCAATCCACAAAAAGAAATCCCCCAACCCCATGTAATCAAAGAACTTAATTATACTCATCCTCAATATTCTTTTGAAGCGTTTAGGTCCCAGGACGCATTGCCAACCTTAAACGGAAAAAATAATACGTTTTTCTGCGGGGCATACTTCGGGTTTGGCTTTCATGAAGATGGGGTTAAGTCTGCATTAAGCGTTGGAAAAAAATTCGGGGTGATTTTATGAATTCTAAAATTTTTACAGGAAAAGTTAACCATCGTCGCTACTGGCCTGTAGACCATGATTTGTCTTACCCTGTGTATATGTATGCCTTTGATTTTGATGAACTTCCCGGTCTCAATCGACGATATCCCCTTTTTGGTTACAACAAGTCCGCTGTTACATCCATCCATGACAGGGATTACCTTCAGCCCGGCAATTTTTCGATAAAGGATAAATTATCTGAATTGCTTTGCCGCCATCAGATCAAACAGTCTATTTCCAATATCACCATGATCACATCCGCCCGGTATTTTAATTATGTGTTTAACCCGGTCAGTTTTTATTACTGCTATACTGACGATCATGCACTTGCAGCAATCGTTGCTGAAGTCAACAATACCTACGGAGAGCGTCATCCCTATGTGCTCAAAGCCGGCGAGCCGGGATCAGGCAAGTGGATTGCAACATTTCAGACCCCCAAAGTATTCCACGTCTCCCCATTCAACAAAGTCGAAGGCATTTACCACTTTTATTTCTCAGACCCCAAGGACCAATTGGAAATTAAA
This sequence comes from uncultured Desulfobacter sp., assembly GCF_963675255.1. Classification (GTDB taxonomy): domain Bacteria; phylum Desulfobacterota; class Desulfobacteria; order Desulfobacterales; family Desulfobacteraceae; genus Desulfobacter. The sequence goes on along the minus strand of NZ_OY775937.1, from coordinate 4,302,669 downwards.
ATTGAGCTGCTTAATAATAACAAAAAAATAATGGCCGCAGAGTTTAAGGGCGCTGGCGTGTCTATGACCCTTGTCAATCATTTAAAGACAATAATGGAACACCCTTTTGCCCCCCACTTAAGTATTCCCAGAATATATGCCCACGCATTTAAGCTGTTTTTCAGGAAAAAGTTAATCTTTAATGATAAACCCATTCCCCAAAGTCCCATGACAATTAAAAAACAAAAACCGGGTATTTTTGAAATGCTCTGTCAAAAACTTGTTTTCAAGGCACTGAAAAAAATCACCATCGGCGGCTTTAAGATTAAGATGCCGAATCAGGAAATGATTAGTTTCGGCCATCCCGGCGACTCCCATCCTGTGATCATGAAAATAGAGGATTACAATTTTTTCCTAAGAATGATTTTGGACGGTGAGATCGGATTGGGTGAAGCCTATATGCATTCTGAATGGGAGACCCCGGACCTTTTGGAATTGTTAAAGATCTTAATTCAGAACCGCGATCATTTTTCAGACGGCAACCTGCTACTTTCGTTTTTCACCCGTATAAAGGAAAAAACCGCCCATGACAGGTGCATAAATTCCATAAAAAACACCCCGGAAAACATCCGGGCCCACTATGATTTAAGCAATGCCTTTTATGAACTTTTCCTGGATAATCAGATGATGTATTCATGCGGCATTTTCGAACAACCGGACGATTCCCTGGAAAAAGCCCAGGAGCAGAAAATGATGCGTATCCTGACCCAAGCGGATATCCGGGACACCCATCATATTCTTGAAATCGGATGCGGGTGGGGTGGTTTTGCGGTTTTTGCCGCCCAAAAAACCGGTTGTCATGTGACCGGCATTACAATTTCCAAAGCCCAGTATGACAGGGCATGTCAACGCGTCATTGATGAAGGGCTTGAAGACCGGATCACCATCAAGCTTCAGGACTACCGCCACATAACAGGCAAATTTGACCGGATTGTCTCCATTGAAATGGTCGAGGCTGTGGGGCCACAGTTTTTTCCCACATATTTCAAGCGGGGGCAAGCCCTTCTAAAACCCGGCGGCAGGATGCTCTTTCAGTCCATCATAATCGAAGATAAACGATATAATAACTATTGCAAAGAAAGGGACTGGATTCAAAAGCATATTTTTCCGGGCGGTCATCTGCCATGCCTGAAAGTTCTTAAAGACACCATATCAGAACATACCGATTTTCATATATCAAATGTCCATCACATGGGTACCCACTATGCAACAACCCTGGCGCACTGGCGGGATCGCTTTCTATCAAATAAGAATAATATCAGCAGGTTAGGCTTTGACGAGACATTTTTTAGAAAGTGGATGTATTATTTTTCCATCTGTGAAGCAGGGTTTACCGTTGGTGGCATTGACGATATCCAGGTCAGTTTAACCCTTTGACACAAAAGCGTTTAATTTTACCCAGAGAATCTGCCTTTCCTGTGCTGATTCACAGGTCCCAGGAAAGATTACGGTTTCATGGGGACGCCTGTCCAACCAGAATAACCCTGTATATTGCCCCGCCCGTTTTGATGCCGCCAGCCATACAATGGTATCCGCACCTTGTTCCGGCGTTCTTAAAATTCTTTTCACCCGTTGATGAAATCCAGGCAGGGACCTTTCAATACCCGGAGTATCCACCCACCCGGGATGCATGGCATTTACCCGTATGCCATGTGTTTTAAACTGCTCAGCCCAGATTTGGGTCAAAATGAGGACACCCCTTTTCGCGCGGGCATAGGCTTTGGCCCCGTTATACTGCCCCTGGCTGTTTTCAAGATCGTTTACCTCAATTTTCTGGGTATACATGCCGCCGGATGATACATTGATAATTCTTGGAGATTCTGATGCGGCAAGGACATCCTTTAAATATTGTGTCAACAGGAATACTCCCAGAAGATCCGTCGCAAATGTCTGCTCCAATCCTTCTGGGGTGTTTTTACGCTCATTAAACAATGCACCGGCATTGTTAATGAGGATATCAATGTTCTTTTTAGAAGCTTTAAGCCTTTCTGAGACCTGCTTTATGTCCTGCATCAGGCTTAGGTCTGCAATCAAAAAATCAATATGCGGGTTACCGGTCTTTTCAATAATTTCCTGCTGAACCTGTTCAGCCTTTACACGGTTCCTTGCGATAATGGTTAAAAAGGCTTTTTTCTCTGCAAGTTTAAATGCGGCTGCCTTTCCAATCCCGGAGGTGCCGCCTGTCAATACGATCTTTTTTCCGTAGAGCACCCCCTTTGGTTCTGACCAGAATTTTTTGCCCAACGCATATCCAAATCGGCTGAACAGAATCATTCCGGGGATAATTAAATGATCTGCAAGATAATCAGGCAGGCCGGTCTCTGATTTAAACCACATCGTTTTATTAGGCAGACCTCGGGTTTCGGAAAGTTTCTGTTCAAGGCCTGCCATGGCTTTCGCTCCTGTTTTTTTCATGACCGGAGACAGAATCTTTTCAATAACGTTACCAAACCAATGAAAACGGATATCTGCCTGGTAGTCAATTTGTGTTCCAATGGCTGTTTTTGTAAAAACAATGGTATCCATTGCCGTGAAGGACTCTCCCACCCCTTTCAATACAACCCTGGAAAAAGGGTCATACTCAATAATTTCATATTTCATTTTCGGACGGAAGGGGCCAAACTTCAAAACAAGATCATATTGTGAACCAACGCCGATTTTTATTTGATCCACCCTGACCGAAGAAACAACCCCTGGGTCCCAGTCCTGAATATGGCTGAAATCACTGGTATATTTAAAGACATAATTTAAGGATCTTTTAACGAGAATGGACTGTTTTAATCTTATCATCAGGCCCCCTAATTTTTAAACAGGCTCTTAATCATCACCTATGAAATCAAATTTATTTTAAATGATTCGCTTATCTTCGGGTACTCAAAGACGATTATTCCCCAAGTGCCAGTAACAAATCATCAACCTTTGGGTGATCCCCCGCTTTTTTTGATGAAAAAAAATAGCGTACCGCGCCTGAAGAATCTACGACAACCGCTCCACCAAGCTGAAATGTGCTTCCCTGAATTGAACCCTGACGATGGCCTTGTTTCAATGCAGTCGCAGCCTTAAATACAGATTCTATACTCACAAAGCCCTTCAGGCCGCTTGAAAATCCTAAAGCTGAAAAAGCTTTGAGTGAAGGATCGGAAAAGAGTAGTCCGCGATATCCTGTTTTTTCCCGGAATTCCGTGAAGTGAACAGGATCACCCGACCCGATTACGACAAGATTCACCTTGTGTTCACTGAATCGCTCTGCGTTATGGGCAAGATCAGCAACCTGCTGACGGCAGAAGACTCATCCAAAATGTCTGACAAACACTAAAGCCGCTGTTTTTTTACGCCACAGCGTTGATATTTTCACCTGTTCTCTGCGCTCATTTAGAACAGTCAGTTCACCAAAATTTTCAGTTGAAACATTTTCATATGCCATTTGTTAACTCCTTTATGGTCTATAGATCGTAACAGATCGCAACATATGAAACCGTAAAACAACAAAAGGCCTCAATTTTTGAAAACTGAGGCCTTTAAAGTCTATTAAACTAAAAATTATGAAATTCCGTTTTAACCGCCGACATTACCACCTTCAAGATCCATCCAGGCCCTGTCAACGCTGCTGCCGATTGTTCCGAATAATTCATCCAGTTCATTTTTCATCGGAGACCAATCTGACGGGCATTCATTTTCCAATTGATCAACGCGAGCCTGAGCAGTCGTTACCTCTTGTTCAAGCTGTCCTATGAGTGGTAAAATTCTTTCTTTTTCTGCAGAATGATAACTATCTGCAGCCTTTTTCATCGCCTCTAATTTTTCTTTCCAAGCAGTCACCTCAGCCAACATTGCTTTACAATAGTCTTTAACGTCCATGATTTCTCCTCTTAATTAGATTAATGAAATGATGCGTTCGACATATAATTTTTAATAAGACTAACAAATCGTCATACAACAACAAACGAGGACAAGTTTCGAATTTCTATCTGCAACTGACGAATATCTTATAAAGTTATATGATTATTTACTATACAAGATTCACAGATAATTGTAACCCTATATTTTTTAACCATCGACGTTACTGTTCAACGTCTCCATAGCCCAAGTCAAAATCTCTCCAGGCCCTGTCAACGCTATTGCCGACTGTTCCGAATAAATTATCCAGGTCATTTTTCATTGGAGACCAGTCTGCCGGGCATTCATGTTCCAGTTGGTCAAGACGAGCCTGAGCAGCCTTTACCTCTTGTTCAATCTGCCCTAAAAGTGGCAGCATTTTCTCTTTTTCTGCAGAGCCATCTGCAACTTTTTTCATCGCGTCTAATTTTTGTTTCCAAGCAGTCACTTCAGCCAGCATTACTTCACAATAGTCTTTAACTTCCATGATGTTTCCTCTCAATTAGATTATTGAAATGATGAGCTTAGACATATAACCTTTTCCAAAAATTAAAAAAATCGTCATACAATAACAAATCAGAAAAGCGTTCGAATATCCAGTCAGCAACTGACGAAAATCTTTTAAAGCTATATGATCATTCACTATACAAGATTCACAGATAATTGCAACCCTATATTTAAAATTTCATTTGCGATCAACGCTGAATTAGGCCTATTATGATATTATAGATTATCCATAAAATATAACGGAGATTCTTATGGAATACTTAACCAAGCACAAATGTGTTCCCTGCGAAAAAGGTGCCCCTGTTGCTACAGTTGATGAGATAGATGCCTACATGCCTCAAGTTCCTGAATGGGATATCGTCGATGTGCAGGGAAGGCAGACCCTCAGGCGCGTGTTTCGTTTTAAAGATTTCAAACAGGCTTTGGCCTTTGTAAACCAGGTGGGTGAGTTGGCCGAGGTCGAGTATCATCATCCCACATTGATTTTGGACTGGGGACGAGTGGAAGTTTTATGGACAACCCATAAAATAAAGGGTCTGCATAAAAATGATTTTTCCATGGCTGCCAAAACGGACGTTCTATTTCAATTGGGTTAAGATCGTTTTTGAGACTTGGTAAGAGATTGGATATCGAAGTTCACTTAAGATACACAAAGGCCGCCACCCTAAATTGAAGAGTGTTGCGGCCTTTGTGTATGGATTTGGCAAGACGGTATTAGTTATTCTTCCGCCGGCATCAATGTGGCCGCATCCAGCAAAAATTTCCGGTCCGTTCTGTCTCCGTCCTTAAGCACAATGGCCTGGATTTTATTTTCTTCGGGAACAAGGAAGACGGCCTTGTCAAAGAGCTTGTCGTAATTTTCCAGCTGAACCGGATAGCCGTTCTGGTTCAGCGGTTCTTCCCTGTGGACTTTCATGGAAAACCAGGTGCAGAGACCGAAATCCTGTTGAAGTTGTTTTAAATCGGAAAGCATACCTGAAAGATCGGTATCAAAATCAAGACCGTCAATGATCATCAGCGTGGGCAGGGTAATGTCCGCCCCTTTAAAACTGTCCAGATAATCTCTGATTTTGTTTACATTAAATGTGGACTCGTTGTATGCAATACCTGTTTTGTGATGTTGTATCTCATCCCACAGACGTTCGGCAATCTGGGCGTCAACATAACCGATACTGTCGACAAGACTGGTGTAGCCTTCATTATATCTTATGGTTATTTTTTCTATGGTGTCAGATAAGCTGATGTGAAGTACTTTTTCATCACAAAGCAGACGTGTCAGGGCAATTTGGATCAGAAATCCGGTTTTGCCGACACCGGCCCGGGAAAGTACGGCACCGAATTGACCATTCGCAATGTTTTTTGCACCAATGGCTTTTTCTGCCGGGCTTCTTAAAATGAGGTCATTTTTGAGCATGTTTCCTCTCTTATATCAAAAAGGTCTTAAAGGTTTTATTTGTTTTTGGCTGCTTTTTCTTCGGCTTTGTTCTTGGCAATTTCGTCTGCAATAGACTGGGGTGCCTGTTTATACGAAGAAAATTCCATTGTGAACTGGGCCTTGCCCTGGGTGGCGGATCTTAAAACCGTTGAAAAGCCGAACATGTCCGACAGCGGAACCTGGGATTCGATGACTGACATGACGCCCTCTTCCTGGGAACCCTGGATAATGCCGCGCCGCTGGTTGATCAGCCCCATGCAGGCACCCTGGAATTCATTGGGGGTTTCAATAACCACCTTCATAATCGGTTCCATGATAACAGGTTTTGCTTTGTTGTAAGCCTCAAGAAAACCGCCGCGAGCTGCTGACTGGAATGCCATTTCAGATGAGTCAACGGCATGGTAGGCACCGTCTTCCAAGGTGACCTTGATGCCGGTTACCGGGAACTCAAGGCTGGGGCCCTTTACAAGGCAGCCCACAAAGCCTTTTTCACAGGCCGGAATATACTGGGTGGGAATACGGCCGCCGGTGATTTTGTTTACAAATTCAAATTCTTCTTCAGTAGGTTCAATAAAACCTGCCACACGACCGAACTGACCTGCGCCACCGGTCTGTTTTTTATGGGTGTAGTTAAAAGGTGCTCTCCGGGTAATTGTTTCCCTGTAGGCAACCCTGGGCTGGCCTGTGGCAACCTCAGCATTATATTCACGTTTCATTCGTTCCACGTATACTTCTAGATGAAGCTCGCCCATGCCCTGAATAATTGTATCTCCGGTTTCATGATCCACATAGGTTTTGAATGTGGGGTCTTCCTTGGTGAATCTGTTTAGCGCCTTGGACATGTTGATCTGGGCTTTGTTATCCTTGGGCGTAATGGACAAAGAGATAACCGGGTCCATAACGTGCATGGCCATCATGGAGTAGTTGACATCCGGTGAAACAAAGGTATCGCCAGATGCACAGTCAATGCCGAACATGGCACCGATATGACCGGCCGGGACAGCGTCCACATCCTCCGTCTGGTTTGAGTGCATACGGATGAGACGACCGATTTTAACTTTTTTATGGTCCCTGGCGTTAATCAGGGTGTCACCTTTCTTAACACAACCTTGATAGACGCGGATGTAGGTCAGCTGACCATACTGGCCGTCTTCCAGCTTAAAGGCCAGAGCCACGGCAGGTTTGTCAAAGTCACTGTCAAGAACAACGGTTTCTTCGTTATTGTCCAGATCAATGGCCTCATTTTTAATATCCAGAGGGCAGGGCAGGTAATTGATAACAGCATTCAGCAGGGGCTGAACCGCTTTGTTTTTGTAGGCTGAACCCAGAAAAACAGGTGTCATCTCCCGGGCAATGGTTCCGGTTCTGACTGCAGACATGATCATCTCTTCGGTAATTTCAGCTTCCTCAAGAACAGCGTCCGTCAGTTCTTCGGAGAACAAGGACACAGCATCAAGCATTTCTTCTCTGGCCGCATTAGCATCATCTTGCAGTTCTGCAGGGATCTGGGCTTCCACCATTCGCTCCCCGTTGTCACCTTCAAAGTAGTAGGCTTTCATTTTCACAAGGTCAATAACGCCCTCATGCTTATCTTCAAGGCCTATGGGAAGCTGCAGCATCACGGAATTATGGCCGAGTTTATCCCTAAGCTGCTTGCAGACTTTAAGCGGGTTGGCACCTGAACGGTCACATTTATTGACAAACGCAATGCAGGGGACTTCGTAACGTTTCATCTGCTGGTCAACGGTAATGGACTGGGACTGTACCCCGGATACCGAGCAAAGGATGAGAACAACACCGTCCAGAACACGCAAGGACCGTTCCACCTCCACGGTAAAATCCACATGGCCCGGCGTATCAATAATATTAATGGCATGGTTGTTCCATTCACAATGGGTGGCCGCAGAAGCAATGGTAATGCCCCTTTCCTTTTCCAGTTCCATGGAATCCATGACCGCGCCCGTGCCGTCCTTGCCCCTGACTTCGTTTATTTTATGGATTCGGTTGGTATAAAAAAGAATCCGTTCAGTAAGCGTGGTTTTACCGGAATCAATATGGGCACTGATTCCAATATTCCTTACCCGTTTAAGATCTCTGATCATTTTGTTTTGTCCTTAAAAATAAAAAAACCTTTGAAACCAATACCAAGTGCGACCCTTGCCAAAGGCGCAGCCGTTATGTTTCATACTATAATTTTATTATGATTTTGTTAAATTATTCCAGAATTTAAAATGTCAAATAAAATAAAAAAGGCAAAATACACTATTTTCTTAATAAAATCAATTATAATTATATTCTCTGGATATTTGCTATAAGGAACGCTCAAATAAGGGAATCCGGACGGCCACCTACTGTCCCTCACTCGTGATCGGTGAAAAATCAGTGGCCACAAGTGAGAAGTAGGTGGCCATTCAAGGCGCAATACCGGAACCATAAGTCTAACACGGGCAAACCACAACTCATGTGTTCGACATCATTTTTTTGTGACAGAAACTGAGAAGTGAGCACCTAAGGGGAATAAGATCTGAGATTTAGCGAACATAAGATGACAGCTCAGTAGTGCCGTCTTTATTGCGGTCATGATTTGTTGATATACGGGGAATGGAGTTTGGCGGACAGTAAATTTTGATAGAAGAAGAGGGAGTCTTTCAAGTTTATTCCAGTTGTACACCATATTTTGTTAATATGTCTTGAGGGGTGATCGTTTCTGGTGTGCCGGTTGGCCGGAGTACATTCCTGCCACATAGAATGAAAACTTCATACGCATCAAATATTGCATACCGATCCTTATCAAATATAATCAGCTTGTTTCCATTTTCTTCTTTAACTTTTTGTCTGAACTTCCTGATTCCGGTGTCTTGACCTTTTTTCTCCAATTTATCCTGTTGGTCTATCCAATCCCTGAAAGCCGTTGTCAGTGCCATGACAAAAATGGTGAGATACACATGAACGATAAAACCGGATTTCGTATTTATAGGTGGCCTTTCTATGAACCAGGCCTGCTTGGCCTCTCTAAATAAGGCGTTTTCAATTTCACTGCGGGCGTCGTATGCGTCATAAACCACCAAGGGCTTGTCAACAGGTCCATTTGTAAGAATAATCAGGGTTTTGGAACCGGGATTATTAGCCTTAAAAGGATCATCCTTAACCACAACAGCATTGATGGGATTGGCGACAAAGCCTTTGGAGTTTTGATGGCTGCCGCTGCCCTGTGGTCCGTAGAATTCTGCTGACGTTAACCCTTCCAGACCTTCAACATCCCAATGATCTGTAACCGTTGTCTTGTTTTTACCGGCACCCACAGTGCGTATTTCGTCTTTAATTTCCGAATGGCCTGTACCAATTAAAGACAGGGCATCGTCATAAACATTCAAACTGGATTTAGCAGGAATAAAAAAGGTGATGGTTTTACTGTTGAGCCACCATAAAAAAATGCCGTCCGTGAACCCACGGTCAATGGCAAGGGAAGTGATTTTGGCATGTTCCCCCAGATTGTCAATTGCCTGCTGAACCACTTCCTGAGCAAAAGTTATGTCATGAACCTCAATTGTAGCAAAACGCATGGCTAAAGGAAGGCGGCTGTTTGGATCCCAAACCACCCATATTTTAAATCCAAAAACAGTTTCCAGAACTTTTCGAATGCGCTTTTTACGAAGTTTGAGTTCGGGCGGTTTTTCTTTGGTTACTTTGCCACAGCCGTTACATTTTTCTGTTGATTCAATCTCGGAAGCATCAAGCAGAGCATGAATTTTTTTTGGAAAAAACTTATGTGCCGCTAAAATCGATATTCCCCTGTTAAACATTTTTTCCAGGGTTGGTGCAACAATTGATGCCATTGTATTTTTTATGAAATCACAAGATACCGGTCCTCGGATTGGAATGGGCGCTTTTTCATCGCAAGAGGATTTTTTCTTACCCCTATTGCAAGTCCCTTCTTTTATCTCCCTGCCGTTAAAGCCGACAAGACGCATTAAGGCCTGACTTCGAAGAATAACAGAGTCTGTGTGCCAAAAAAAATGAAGGCCAGCCACAATACGCATCATATAAATAAAAATGATACGCATGAATGGGACCGGACTGTTTCTTTGTTTTGATTTTGGTTCAAGTTCCATGAGCAGGTTGGTAAATTCGAAATGATCAAGAAAGTAAAAAAACTCATCGAATAATCCAGCTTCCCCAAGGCCATATACTTCAGGGATATCTTTACCTTCGGCAAGATCTTTGGCGATGCCTGTTTGGTCCCTGTTTGCTGTATGCCAGGTCAAGCGGTCTACTATATTTTTTGATGCATTTTGGGCTAAACTCATAGGGTTATGGGTTAGCAGAAAAACACAGGGAAGGCAAATACGATAAGATTATAAATATTTGAAATAACAATAAATACTTGTCTCTACATCGTGATTTTGGTCCATTTTTAACATTGGGCGTGAGAGGGGGTATACACCACCTTTTGAATGTCGTTTAAATGGCCAGTGAAGGCTTCTTGCAGGGGATTTTGAAGGGTTCTCAAAAAAGCGGTCGGCCCCGCCAATTTTTTGTTTCCTTGAAAAAAATCACTTTTTTTAAAAAAAAATAAAGCAACCGCTAGCGTGATCAGCTATCGTTTCATTAATCGAAGGAATGAGTCCGAAATAAACCTATGAGCGCGGGCATCTCGCCCGCATCTTTACAATACTTGCAGACCTGCGGGCGGGACGCCCGCGCGATAGGATATAGCAAAGTGGGCAAGCTATTTAAGACCCGTTTCTAAAATGCGTGGATTATGGATAGATCAGACCGATTGGTAATGGCAACTCCGGCCTTGATTTTGAGAAAAACTGTCTTCCTTATAGCAAATATCCAGATATTCTTTATTGTTGAATTTCAGAGAGACAGATTATAAGATTGACCGAAAAATTTTAGTTTCATGGAAGGGATAGGGCTAATCAAGGTGCATTTTTAAAAAAATAAAAAGATAATAGGTTGCATATATAAAAAATGAAGGAATTTTGCGGTTGCCTTGAAAAGGGTGCTGATGTCCTTGGGTTGAACTTGTCACCGGACCAGACGGATTTGCTGGCTGCCCATGCTCGGGAGTTGCAACTCTGGAATGCCAAAATGAATCTGACCGCCATAACGGATATCCGGCTTATGGCATATAAACATTTTGTGGATGCGCTGGCTGCGGCCGTTTTTCTGGAGCGGCCTGCACGGGTAATGGATATCGGTTCCGGTGCGGGGTTTCCTGCTGTTCCCATGAAAGTAATCTGCCCGGACCTTGATATTACCATGGTGGATGCGGTGAGAAAAAAGGTCAGCTTTTTAAACCATGTGGTGCGATCTCTAAAGCTTGATAACATCAGCGCGGTGCATGCAAGGGTGGAAGACCTTGCCAAAGATCCAGGACATTTTCAAATGTATGATGCCGTGACAGCCAGAGGCTTTGCGGATCTTGGAAAACTTGCAAAGCTTGCCTGTCCCATGCTGGCACCCGGCGGCAGAATTTATGCTTTGAAAGGGGCGCATGCATTGGAAGAGATCACACCTGAACTTAAAAAGCAGTTTCATATTACACATAAATCTTATATCCTGCCTTTTGTCGATGCCTACCGGTTTGTGGTTATTCTTGAAGCCCGTCAAATTCATGCGTGAGCAGCGTAAATTCTTGACTTTTCCCTTTGCTGCCATTACAAAGAAAAGTTTGATAACAACAGCCATGGGCGGATCTGGTCGATCAATGTCCAGACTTAACCCATGACGAAACATGAAAGTAATTCAATAAGTTATTTTGACTTTAATATAAAGACTCGAATTCGAAAGGCAAAAGGAATTTAGGAATAATGGATTATAAAAAAACACTGAACCTGCCTTCTACAAAATTTGCAATGAAGGCCAACCTGCCTCAGCGCGAACCTGAAATGATCAAAGCCTGGGAGCAGAAAAAAATCTATAAAAAACTGCGGGAACAATCCAAGGACAAGCCCCTTTTTATTCTCCATGACGGTCCTCCCTATGCCAACGGCCATCTTCACATGGGACATGCCATCAACAAAATATTGAAGGATATTATCATCCGATCCCGGCAGATGTGCGGTTTTAACGCACCTTATGTCCCAGGCTGGGACTGCCACGGTCTGCCCATTGAGCACAACGTAGACAAAAAGCTGGGCAAAAAGAAAAAGGATATGACGCCGGTACAGGTGCGCCAAGAGTGCCGGGCCTATGCAGCATCATTTGTGGATATCCAGAGAGAAGAGTTTAAACGCTTTGGGGTCGCAGGAGAGTGGGATGAGCCTTACCTGACCATGAACTATCCCTATGAAGCACGCATCGCCAAAGAGTGCGGTGAATTCGCCCTGTCAGGGGATATGTTCCTGGGCAAAAAACCTATCTACTGGTGCTGCAACTGCAACACCGCTCTGGCTGAAGCTGAAATTGAGTACCACGATCATACCTCTCCATCCATTTATGTTAAATTTCCTGTAAAGGATGATATCAAAGATCTTTTTGATGCGGGCGAAGAAACCGTCTCCGTTGTCATCTGGACCACCACCCCCTGGACTTTGCCGGCCAATCTGGGTGTCTGCCTGCATCCTGATTTTATATATGCGGCGGTTAAAACACAAAACCAGGGCATTTTGATCATGGCCAAGGAACTGGTGGAAAATGTAATGGGCGAGTTTGGGATAGAAGATTATGCCATTATTGCCGAACTGTCTGCAAAAGATCTTGAAAACCGCAACTGCCGTCATCCCTTTTATGACAGGGATTCCTTAATTATTCTGGGGGATCACGTTACCCTTGAGGCTGGAACGGGCTGTGTGCATACGGCTCCGGGTCACGGTGCCGACGACCATATTGCAGGCAAACGCTATGGTCTGGAATGCTATTCGCCTGTGGAAGACAACGGCACATTTTCCCAAGGGGTTGAATTGTTTGAAGGCCAGTTTATTTTTAAGGCCAATGCCGAAATCAATAAAACTCTGGAAGAAAAAGGGGCACTGCTTAAGCAGGAAAACATGTCCCATTCATATCCCCACTGCTGGCGCTGTAAAAAGCCGGTCATTTACCGGGCCACACCCCAGTGGTTTATCTCCATGGACAATCTGGGACTGCGGCAAAAAGCCCTTGATGAAATCAACAATGTCCATTGGATTCCGTCCTGGGGCAGGGAGCGTATTTATTCCATGATTGAGAACCGGCCGGACTGGTGCCTGTCCCGCCAGCGTTCCTGGGGGGTTCCAATTCCTGTCTTTCACTGCACCAAGTGCAAAAAGGTGTATGTGACCCGGGAGTCCGTGGATCGTATCCATGAACTTTTTACTGAATTTTCTTCGGACATCTGGTTTGAAAAGGATGCTGAGTATTTGATGCCTGATGGTGCGGTTTGCGATGATTGCGGTTCAACAACCTTTACCAAAGACCAGAATATTCTTGATGTGTGGTTTGATTCAGGTGTCAGCCATGCTGCAGTGTTAGAGGAAAGAGAAGGCCTGCAACGTCCGGCGGATATGTATCTTGAGGGCTCTGACCAGCATCGCGGCTGGTTCCATTCTTCACTTTTGACCGCTGTAGGCAGAACCGGGCATGCCCCTTACAAGGCCGTGCTCACCCACGGGTTTGTGGTGGATGAAAAAGGCCATAAAATGTCCAAATCCGTGGGCAATGTTGTGGCCCCGGACAAGGTGATCAAGCAGTACGGTGCCGACGTGTTACGCCTTTGGGCGGCTTCAGCGGATTACCGCGGGGATGTCAGCATGTCAAATAATATTATTAAGCAACTTTCGGATGCATACAGAAGGATCAGAAATACCTGCCGGTTTCTTTTGGGGAATTTTATCGGGTTTGACCCTTCCCAGGTCAGGCCGATTGAAAATATGGCAGAGCTGGACAGGTTCATTCTCCACCGCCTGCATTATGTGGTAAAACGGTGCCGGGCAGCCTATGATGCCTATGAATTTCATGTGATCTATCATACCCTTCATAATTTCTGCGTGGTGGACCTCTCCTCCTTTTATCTGGATATTATCAAGGATCGTGTTTACACAAGCCCTGAAAATTCAGATACCCGTAAAGATGCCCAGACAGTCATGTTTATGATACTGGATGCCCTGGTGAAAATCATGGCACCGATCCTGCCCTTTACGGCCGAAGAGATTTATACCCACATGCCCCTGGGTGACATTAAAAAAGAAAGTGTCCATATGGAAGATATGGTCAGCCTTGATGATACCCTTGAGGACAAGGATCTTGCAGCCAAGTGGGAAAATATCCGGGCATTGCGGGCAGAAGTTACCAAGGCTCTGGAAGAGGCAAGAGCTGCCAAACTCATCGGTCATCCCTTGGATGCTTCTGTTGAAATCAAACTGCCCGAAAATGACCTTGAAGCCCAGGTGACATCCCTGGGTGTTGATCTCAATGACATTTTTATCGTGTCCAAAGCCCGGGTAGTGGAGACCCTTGACGGGGATGTTTACCAAGGTAAGGAGATTGAGGGTCTGGCCATAAAGGTGGCAAAGGCTTCCGGTGAAAAATGTGACCGGTGCTGGCGGTTTGATGAAAATCTGGGAACTGATCCGGATCATCCCACGACCTGTCCCCGTTGCACCCAGGCCCTTAAAACCATTCTGGGCTGATGGCCGGTTTTTTGACACCCATGCGGCGGCTTGCCCTGGTGAGTATCTGCGTTCTTTTACTGGACCAGATCACCAAATGGCTTATTGTAAAACATTTGCCGTTGTACGCTCATATTACGGTGATTGATCATTTTTTTAACATCACCCATATACTTAATCCCGGGGGGGCGTTCGGTTTTTTTGCCGAACAGTCCCCCGGGATCAGAAAATTCATTTTTTTATTTTTATCCTCCGGGGTTGCTCTGTTCGTACTCTGGCTCTACCGGAAAACAGCCGAGTCCCACATTTTTTTATCCTATGGTCTGGCCCTGATCTTCGGTGGGGCTATAGGAAATCTGATTGATCGATTCCGGTTTGGAAAAGTGGTTGATTTCCTGGATTTTTATGTCGGCACCCTTCATTGGCCGGCGTTTAATATTGCAGATTCAGCCATTTCCATTGGAATGGGCATATTAATTTACCACGTAATTTTTAACAAACTGCCTGAAATATAAGAGGTACCCATGCATCCGATTCTTCTTCAGGCCGGTGGTCTGAAGCTTTATACTTATGGTTTATTCGTGGCTTTAGGCTTTATTATTGCCATCTGGTTTACAAAACGAAATGCAAAATTTTATGGTGTTCCGGATCAGATGGTGTCAGATCTTTTTTTCACCATTTTAATCAGCGCCCTTGCCGGCGCCCGTATCCTTTATGTGCTGATTAATATAGACGCTTACAGGGACAACTTTCTTGATATCTTTAAAATCTGGAACGGCGGCCTGGTTTTTTTCGGGGGCTTTATCGGCGGTGCCCTTGGGGCCATTATATTTTTACGCATCAAAAAAATGGATATCTGGAAAACCGCAGATGTTATATCTCCCGGCCTTGCTTTAGGACATTCCGTGGGCCGTTTCGGCTGCCTTTTCGCCGGATGCTGTTACGGCAAATCCTGTTCATTGCCCATTGCCCTGACCTTTACCAACCCGGACAGCTTAGCCCCCCTGAATATACCTTTGCACCCCACCCAGCTGTATATGATTGCCTCCAACTTAGTTCTTTTTCTGATTCTTCTGGCCATACAGCGGCGCAAACGCTTCAACGGCATGGTTTTTTTAAGCTATATCATGCTCTATTCCGTGTTCCGGTCCATTATTGAATTTTTCAGGGGGGATTTCAGGGGGAACTTCTTTTTTGATTTTTTGTCACTGTCCCAGGGCATCGGGTTGCTGGTCTCCTGTATCGCCTTGATATTCATGATCATCAAACTAAGATCCCGGCATGACAGCCGCTAAAAATCTGGTCACATACAAAGCGCTTACCGGCACGCTTGATGCGCTGTCAAAGGACGATAATCTCAAAGCCGTGCTGATCTGCGGGGAATCCTTTCTGGTACGCAAGGCTTTGGATAGCCTTGTTCCGGTACTGCTTAAAGGAGAGTCAAAACAGTTCGGCCTTGATGTCATGGACGGGAAAACCACACCAGTGGGTGAGATCGCCGAACAGGCCGGTACGTTTTCTTTTCTTGGAACCAGAAAAGTCATTGCCGTAAAAAATGCACCGCTTTTTTTATTAAAAGCGTCCGCCGGTGAGATCAGCTACAGTGAAAAGGATCTTCAGATTTTGATCCGCCTTGTTGAAGACGGCATTCCTGACAATCATGTGCTTATTTTTACCACGGGTGCGCCGGACCGTAGAAAAAAGATATACAAGCTCATCCTTGAACACGGGCTGGTGGTGGACTGCAGTGTTGCCACAGGCGCCAGGAAAGCCGACATCGAAGAACAGCAAGCTGTGTTGCGGGATATCAGCCGGCAGATGTTGTCGGAAACAGGGAAACAGATGGCCCCGGATGCGTTTGCGGCGCTTGTGGACCAGACAGGATTTAATCCGGAGTTATTTTCAAATGCAATTGAAAAACTTTTGACATATACCGGGGGCAGAAACCAAATATCTGTGGCCGATATTGGCGCTGTGGTGCATAAAGATAAAAAGGACCCCATATTTACCCTGACCAATGCGGTGATGGATCGGGATGCCTCTAAAGCACTTACCTTTTTATCGGGTTTGTTTTCCGACGGGTTTCACCCCTTACAAATTTTAAAAACCCTTGAAAACCAGGTCAGAAAACTTTTAGCCATCAAGTGTTTCACAACGGGTCTGAATACGGGCAGGGCAGGAGGGCCACCTTTAAAACATATGCAGTTCAATGCGTTCAAGCAAATGCTTTTACCTGCAATTATTGACTGGGATGCAAACACCTTGAAAACGGACGAAGAAAACATAAACCGTTTCATAGTTGGGGACGATAAAAATAAAAAAAAGTCTGCCAAACTGCCGGCCAATGACCTTTTGCTGGCACCCAATCCCAGAAATCCTTATCCTATATTTCAAAATTTTTTAAAATCTGAAAATTTTGCCTTGGAAGAACTGACACACGCACTGTCTGCTCTTGCCGACCTTGATTATCGTATTAAAACATCCGGGGTTGATGCTGCCACAGGACTTGAAAATTTTATTATGGCCTTGTGCCGCAGGTCCTATTGATTCCCTGGAAAATAAATTACAATGAGTTATCGAGAGCCTACATTTCGCTTGTTTCTGTAACTATCCTAATTATAAAAAATAAAATAGCTCATCATCACTCAACCTTAACTTCACTATTAATAAATTCAGGTGGTTATGAATTGAATAGCGAAATGTAGGCGAGAGAAGAATTGAAACATGAAATCGCTTAAATATTTTAAAGGATGCCTGATCGGTGGCGCTGTTGGGGATGCGTTAGGGGCATCAATCGAATTTATGTCTTTTGATCAGATCAAGTCTTCATTTGGGAATGAAGGATTGACGGATTATTCCGAAGCATACGGTCGGATAGGCAGCATTACAGATGATACCCAAATGACATTATTTACCGCTGAAGGGTTGATTCTATCCAAGGTCAGACAGGAATATCAGGGAGATGCAGGTATTATTTCGGCAGTATATCATGCGCTTTTAAGATGGTTATATACGCAAGAAACAGGTCTTCAAGAACATCTCATAAAAAATTATGGTACCTGCTCAATTATTGACGGGGTATTGACAGGGCATAAAGAGCTCTTTTCACTAAGAGCACCAGGAAACAGCTGCTTGTCTGCTTTGCACTCTGGTAACTTGGGTACAATTGACAATCCTATAAACGACAGTAAGGGATGCGGTGGGGTTATACGTATGGCTCCGGTGGGACTTATGTATGATGATGCAGAAAAGGCATTTCGAATAGGTTGTGAATGCGCTTCTCTGACACATGGCCATCCAACCGGATATTTGGCATCAGGAGCCTTTGCTTCGATCATTTCCAGATTAATCTCAGGGGAAACGCTTACCACTGCAATTGATGATTCAATTTCGATTTTAAAATGCAACACGAATAATGAAGAGACGTTAAGAGTAATTGATAAAGCACGCAAACTGGCGGATAAAGCAGCATCAGGACCTGATATCATAGCAGAAATTGGAGAAGGTTGGATCGCTGAGGAAGCACTTGGCATAGGTATTTATTGCTCACTGGTTGCTGGAGGTGATTTCAAAAAGGGGGTTTTGCTGGCAGTCAATCATTCTGGAGATAGTGATTCAACAGGGTCCATCACTGGTAATATCTTAGGAGCGCTTTATGGGATTCATGTCATCCCTGAAAATTGGATTCTGGAGCTTGAATTGAAAAGTCTGATTGAAGAAACTGCTGTCGATTTGTTTGATCAAATACAATGAATTTGCCGGCCGGCACCGATAAAAGCAGAATCTGGATCATTGGGGCTGCACTTGTAGCACTGTTTCTGGGTGCTTTGGATGCATTGGTCATGTCTGCAGCTATGCCGACCATTATTTCAGAACTGGGTGGGCTTCATCTTTATGCCTGGACATATACAGCCTATTTCTTATCAAGGGCGGTTTCGCTGCCTGTTTTTGGAAAGCTGTCCGATCTGTATTCCACAAAGGGCCTGTTCCTGTTCTCAATCGGGTTGTTTTTGATTGCATCGATTGCCGCAGGGGCATCTCCATCAATGGGGTTTTTGGTAGCAGCACGGGTTTTTCAGGGTATTGGGGGAGGTGGCATCTTTGCATTGGTCTATGTGGTTTTGTCAGATATTTCCACACCTGCCGATCGTGCGAAAACACTCTCTTTTGCCAGTTTAATCTGGGGTGTTGCAAGCCTGGTTGGTCCAACACTGGGCGGATTTATTGTTACCTGGTGTTCCTGGCGCTGGGTTTTCTTTATAAACATACCCCTTGGGATTCCGTCCATTATCGGCATTACCCTGTTTTTCAAAGAACTTCGTAAAAAACCAGCCCAATCACATATAGACTTTGCAGGTGTAACACTTTTGTCCGGATTTATCCTTGGATTTTTAACTTTGATTATGGTCGGTGGACGTGAATTTGCCTGGATTTCGTCTTCTATGATAATTATCGGGGTGGTGACATGTGCTTGTGGTGCCGGGTTTTACTTTGCTGAAAAACATGCGAAAGATCCTATCCTGGATTTTAAATTTTTCAGATCTCCAACATTTGCCCTGGGAAACAGTCTTGTGTTTTGTGCCAGTTTTTCTATTTTTGCATTGTTTGCCTACGCCCCTTTATTTCTCCAGGGCACACTTTCTCAAACGCCGCTTCAAGTCGGCTATGCAATGCTTTCCCTGAGTCTGGGATGGTCTTTGGGATCTATTATTGCCGGACGAAAAATGCACTGGATCGGACAGAAAAGAGCGACCTTTATCGGCGTGATCCTCATGGTAATTGGTACCGGACTGACATTGGGTTTTTCCCGCACAACCACCATAACCCATTGTTTCTTCACGTTCCAGATCGTTGGGTTGGGTATGGGGTTTACAACGCTATCCACACTGCTCATTGTCCAGAACAGTGTGAAAACCAAAGATCTGGGGGTGGCAACCTCTTTTCATCAATTTGCCCGGACCATGGGCGGAACAATCGGGGTTGGTTTGTGCGGCGGCATTGTAACGGAACGGCTCATCAGCCAGCTAAAGACTGCCGGCCGTCAGCTCCCGGAGCCGTTGATTGCCCGATTGCAGGAAAGTATGGCAATCCTTTTCCAAAAAGAATTCCAGGCGCAGGTCCCTGAAGGAATGACAATTATACTCCAGAATGCGGTTTTAAACAGTGTTTCTTTGACTTTTGTCATCGTATTTGTTGTTTCCATCATTGGTGTTGGACTTATACCGCTGCTTCCCCGGGATTGAGTGCGATAAAAATGCCCAGCTATACTGTTTATATATACGGATAATATCCCTACCAAATTTATATGAAAGAACTAAACTAACCAGTTAGTTTCTTTCATGATTTGTTGTGGCCTAACCTCGGTGAAAGACCAGGTCGGCCATGGCCGTTATTGGGAATACGTAAAAGTAAAATGAAGGGTTCAATATAGTTTATGTGGGGGGAGTAAATATTATTATGATTTCCTCAAAATAAGACTGATTAATAGTCATAACCATTCTCAGCCATCAGGAGTATAAATTGGTACTCAAGGATTGCCCATATTATAAATGATCGCTTTTGCGGGGATGGGGCTTGCAACCCCTGTGTCTTTGGTCGAAGGAGGATTATGCTTTAAACACTTTCCTTTTACCTTCTCTGGCAAATAAGTCCTTAGTGGACCAGCACACAATTGTGTGCTGGTCATATTTATAATTACTGTAAATCATGCTTTTCTCTTGCGCCTGATTCCCAAAATGGCGTATTCTTTTTTATAAAAGCCACGGGCTGACTTGGTCTACGACATCCAGACTCACCCCCACAACAAAATATGAAAGTAATTTAAAAATTTATTGGGACTTTCAGATAAAAATTCATCATGGCATTGTGCCGAAAGAGAGGGCTGTTTTGAAAAGGCGTAAAACAAAAATTGTAGCGACCATATCCAACCTGAACTGTTCCGTGGAATTCATTGAAACGCTTTATAAGGCTGGAATGAACGTGGTGCGCTTGAATACGGCTCACATGAGCCATGATGATGCCATGCAAGTTATTGAAAATACCCGTAAGGTATCGGATAAGATCGGTATCCTTTTAGACACCAAGGGCCCTGAAATCAGAACCTGTGATGCCAAAACGCCTCTGTCCGTTGTTTATGGGGATTTTATCCGCATCAAAGGAGAGGCTGACGGGATTTCGAAAGATGATGAGATCTGCGTATCTTATCCCCATTTTGTCGATGATGTGCCGGTTGGTTCTTCCATTCTCATTGATGACGGATACATTGCCCTGAAAGTGACGGACAAAATAGATAACCATCTCATCTGTTTCGTGGAAAATGACGGGGTCATTTATCCCAGAAAAAGTATCAATATCCCATCGGTTCATGTTAAATTGCCGGCCTTGAGTGAAAAGGATAAGGGGTTTATTGCTTTTGCCGCAGACCAGGATCTTGATTTTATTGCGCACTCTTTTGTTCGTAATGAGGACGATGTCCTGGCTGTTCAAAGCATTCTTGATGAGAAGAAATCTCCAATCAAAATTATCGCTAAGATTGAAAATGCCCAGGGGGTGGATAATCTTCGGGAAATTTTGAGATGTGCCTATGGGGTGATGGTGGCCAGGGGCGATTTAGCCGTTGAAATCCCAACTGAAAAAATTCCGTTGATTCAAAAAGATATTGTCCAAACCTGTATTGAACTTAGACGTCCTGTGATTGTAGCCACCCAGATGCTGCATTCCATGATTCAATCACCACGGCCCACACGGGCGGAAGTGTCTGATGTGGCCAATGCCTGCCTGGATCATGCTGACGCCCTGATGCTGTCAGGTGAGACGGCCAATGGTAAATATCCTGAGCAAGCGGTGCAGACCATGGCCAAAATTGCCCGGGAGGTAGAGTTAAAAAGAAGCTCATTTATTGATACCCCCTATTCAAGTAGAGGCAATTTGACCGATTATCTTGCCAAGGCAGCAGTTAAGTCTTCCCTGCGTTTGAACACCAGGGGGATTGTGGCGGATTCACTTTCCGGGAAAACCATTCTGGCCTTGGCCGCCTACCGGGGGGACAGCCCGATTTTCGCCCAGGTTTACGATAAAAGAGTGATGCGCATGCTCTCCTTGTCCTTTGGGGTCTTGCCCGATTACATTCCCCTCGGACCAAATCCAAGGGAATCAGTTACAGGCGCCATCTGCCGTTTAATTGAAGATCAAAATTTTAACGATGACGACCTTATTATTGTGCTTTCCGGCAGTTTTGGGCCTGAACTTGGTGCCTCTTTTATTGAAATCAGCCATGCAAAAAATTTCAGTGACAAATGTACATTGAAACAGTAATAATAAGCCTTTATTTTTGTTCAGGGATGGATTCCGGTTTCTCGGTTTTTGATCATTGAGTATACAGGATAATGCACATGGAAAAGATTGCAGACGTAGCGCAAATTGAGTTTGTATCATACACTGAGAGTGTGCCGGCAATTCTGGAAAAAATCCTTGTGGATGAACATTTAAAAGGCCAGGAGACCATCCTTCTCAAGCCTAACCTGGTCAATGCAAGTCCGTTTCCAGTCACCACTCCTCCCCAACTGGTCGAAGAGGTGGTTAAATATGTCAGAAAACATTCCTCTGCCAGGCTGATCATAGCAGAAGGGTGCGGAGACAGTGTAATGGACACCAGGGAGGTTTTTGCATCACTTGGATACAACGACCTGGCAAAAAAGATGGATGTGGAACTTCTTGACCTTAACCACGCCCCCCTGGTCCGGCTGGAAAATAAAGAAAATGAAATTTTTCCGGAAATGTTTCTGCCGGAAATTGCCTTTGACAGTTTTGTAATATCCCTTCCCGTGTTAAAAGCCCATTCCCTGGCCGTCATTACCGGAACCCTGAAAAACATGATAGGATTTGCTCCTCCTGAGCACTACTCTGGAGGGGGAGCATGGAAAAAAGCCGCTTTCCATACAAGAATGCAACAGTCTGTCCGGGAACTGAATTCCTATCTTGTCCCGGATTTTACTCTCATGGATGCAAGCGTGGGGCTCAGCCAGTACCACCTGGGAGGTCCTGCCTGCGATCCGCCGTTAAAAAGGCTTCTTGCAGGTTACGATCCTTTTGAGCTGGATCAGTTCGGAGCCCGCCTCCTTGGGCTGGATCCCGACAGGATTGCCCACATTTTTCCCATGTAATTTTTCCTTCTGAGTTTTTTAAATACAGGTGGTCCGGATGGCCTGTTTGCCATGCTCCATTCCAGCCATCCTGGAAAAAGACAGTTCCCGGGACAGGTTGAAATTCAAACGCCCGCTGAAAATAGAGCAAGCCTTTAGATAAATTTTTTACATAAATCCTTACTGTGGGGATGATGGTAAATGCAGCCCTCATGATCCATTCCCCTGCCTTGAACCTGATGGCGGAATTACTCGGAATTACAGCCCCCGGAATTACAGCCCCCGGAATTACTACAGTGAAAAGATGTAATTAAAATTGGTGAATATGTAATAAAAGTTAATGATTATGTAATAAAGGTTAGGTTTTATGTAAAGTATGAAATAATATAAAATCCACCATCTTTAAGCTATAGAATAAATGCTTTAAAATTCAGAATGTTAAAAATCAGAAAAAATATTTGATGTTGGTATTTAAATTGCTTTGCGCGTTATCTTATTAGGGTTAGGGCTTTGGATTTACCTGGCTCAAAAATTAAAATGAAGGGAAATTCAGAGCATTGATTAAAACTGGCCGTAAAACTGGCCGAATAAAATTATCCTAAGTAAAAACCACCCCGGCCGCAAGACCGGCTCGGAAAGCCACAGGGTTCTCTTTGTTGAGAATAGCCGACTGCCTTAGGGAGATGGGAAATTTTTTATGAAAAAGTTGGTTTATTTCTTTGTTGGTTTATTTTTAACTTTTTTTGTTGTTGGAAGTGCTTCTGCTGTTTCGTTCACAGATACTGTAATTTTTAGTGACGGGATTCTTGCGGAGGGCTCTTTAGCAAAACTAATTTTGGATTCTGAATATAGCTATACGCATAGTACTCCGATCGATTTTGAGGCTCCACCTGATGAGGTGGTATCCGCCACGCTGACTATTTCTGGTTACTTCATAGATGATAATAATGATACTGTGACTATCGAAGAAATTGCTGTCGGAACTTTAAATGCAGGAGGAAACTACGATTCTAGTTGGAGTTGGGATACTTGGAGCTGTGAGATTGTTAATGATGACCCTTCAATTTCTGCTTTTGATATCTCAGGGGTTTTTCAAACTTGGGAGGCCGGAACACTTCTTGATGTCACAATCACTGCTAATGGAAATTTTCCTGATGGGATTATTGAGCTTTCAAGTTCAGTATTTGAACTTGAATATGAAAATGTAACTGCCTCATCAAGTGCTGCTGCCCCAGCCCCTGAACCCGCTACAATGGTTCTGTTCGGCCTCGGGCTTCTTGGCGTGGCTGGAATGAGCAAAAAGAAAATCTGCAGAATTCCGGGGAGATGATACCCATTTAAGGTTTACGTAGTTTTTAAAATACGAGATTCAATTAAGGGGCAGACGGTTGTTGAAACTACCTGCCCCTTTTTTATTTTTTAAGTATGAGGGGTGAAGTCTTGAAATATAAGTTTTTAAGGCTATCCCGTAACCCCGGAATTGCTTGAATCTATTTATCGCCGGACTTTAGAGCGATGGCGATTATGGGTAATCCATGTCTTTGCAAAACAACCCATGGAGGCACTATATCCATTGTGGTGATCCTCACATGGGGTTTACCGGGGCCGGTGTGAAAACAAATAAACAAAAGTCATCAATATGTGATAAAAACAGGTATGTTCCCTATTTGTGAGGCTCAGCCAGTACCACCTGGGAGACCTTGCCTGCAATCCGCCGGTAAAAAGGCTTTTTGCCGATTACGATCCTTTTGAGGTGGATCAGGCCGGAGCCAGCCTCCTTGGGCTGGATCCCGGCAGGATTGCCCACATTTTTCCCATGTAATTTTCCCCTCTGAGTTTTTTAAAAGCTTGAGAGTTGGGTCTGTTTTCAGTATTCATATATAGTTCCTTTAAGTCTGAACAAGCATACCCGAGTCATTTTTTTAAGACCTATATTCCTTTTTAGGAGGAACACATGGAAACTATATATAACCAGGTGCCGTCAGAGCCTGCACAACCCCAAATCCAGACGAAGAATGTTGTAAAAAACCTCGGAAAAAGGGGGTGGAAATGAAGTGGATGCAGTTTTTTACTCCCGCCAAATCAATGAGCTCAAAAGAAGCCCGGGAGTATGTCGCAAAGCACCCCGACGAAGATTTTACCCTTCTGGATGTCCGCCAGGATTCGGAATACCAGGAGGAACATCTGCCGGGCGCCGTACTCATCCCTTTGCCCCAGCTTTCCGACCGCTTAGAGGAAATTGACGCAGGAAAGCCCGTCCTTGTATACTGCGCCATTGGCGGGCGCAGCCGGGTTGCCGCCCAGATGCTGTCTGGAAAAGGATTCAAAAAGGTCTACAACATGTCAGGGGGAATCAAGGCCTGGCAGGGAAACAAGGCCGTGGGGCCCCAGGATCTGGGCTTGCATATTTTCAGTGATGTGGAAAACCCCTGTGATGTGTTGAAAACCGCCTATTCCCTGGAACAGGGGTTGCGCGAATTTTATCTTAGGATGGAAAAAGAGAGCGAACGAAAAGAAGTAAAATCCCTTTTTGCAAAACTTGCAGAAATAGAAATCAAACACCAGGAAGAAATCCTGGCAGCCTACGGCGAATACTGCACAGAACCTATAGACAGGCAGACCTTTGAGCTTGAGGTTGAGACTCATGCCATGGAAGGGGGGCTTTCCACGGAAGAGTACCTGGCGCTTTTTGACCCTGATCTTTCTTCGGAAAAGGATGTGATTTCCCTTGCCATGTCCATTGAAGCCCAGGCCCATGACCTGTATATGCGGCTGGGAGCACGGCTTGAAAATATTCAGGCAAAGGAAGCTGTAAACAAAATCGCAAATGATGAAAAAAAGCATCTTGAAAGTCTGGGCCGGTTAATGGACACTCTTTAAAAATATATTTCAGAACGGAGATACAAAATGGGAAAATATCTTGCTTTGATCGGCGGTGGGCACGCCCACATGATGATTTTGGATAATCTGAAAACAATTGTAAACAAAGGGATTAAGGTTACGGTGATCGCTCCGTCCTCCCATCATTACTATTCAGGCATGGGGCCTGGTATGCTTGGAGGGCGATACAGCCCTGATGACATCCGGTTTGCCACAGAAGATGTGGTAACCAAACAGGGGGGAACCTTTATTCGTGATCGCGTAGTTAAAATGGAGCCCAAGGCAAAAAAAATTTTTACCGAAGCAGGGGAAACTGTCGGGTATGATGTGGTCTGCTGTAATGCCGGATCCTATATCCCCATGGATACGGTTCCGGGGCAACTTGAAAATATATATTCGGTCAAGCCCATCGAGAAGCTGTGGGAGGCGGCCCAAAAACTGAAAATGTTGTTCAAAGAAAAAAGCATTAGTGTTTCAATTGTTGGGGGCGGCCCCTCTTCGGCGGAAGTGGCCGGCAATGTCCTTGAGCTTGCCCAACGGACCAATGGTTTCACGCCGGAAATACAGATTTTTGCAAGGAGCCGTTTTATGTCAGGGTTTCCTGAATCGGTTAGATCAAGGGTATTTTCCATTCTTAAAAAAAAGGGGGTACTCATTCATGAACAGGCCCCTGTCAAAGAGGTGGGGCCCGGATCAATTCAACTTGCCTCCGGTCAATCCTATACCACGGACTTCATCTTCATGGCCACAGGGGTCCGGCCGTCAACCATCTTTGAGGATTCCGGACTGCCCGTTGGCCCGGATAAAGGCCTTCTGGTCAACCGGTTTCTACAGTCCGTGGCATACCCTGAAATTTTCGGGGGTGGTGATTGTATCTATTTCCAGGAAACGCCGTTGACCAAGGTCGGGGTTTACGCTGTCAGGCAAAATCCTGTCCTTCTTAACAACGTCATGGCAGCCCTTGAAGAAAAACCATTGATGCCCTTTGACCCCGGTCCTGAGTATCTTCTCATCTTCAATCTGGGGGGCAGCACCGGGGTCTTAAAGAAAAAAGGGCTGGTCTTTGGCGGAAAGCTGGCATTCATGATCAAGGACTATATTGACAGACGGTTCATAAAACAATTTCAGGCCATTGAAAAAAATTTATAAACTTTTTACATAAATCTGCACTGTGGGGATGATGGTAAATGCGGCCCTCATGATCCATTCCCCTGGGAATCGCGTCTGTTAAAAACAGGCGGATTAAAAGGAGGCTGGCCTTGTGTCGATCCATTTTTCCGTGACAGCTGTTTTCAATGTCTGAAATCTCGCTGGAACTAAATGCTTTAGGCAAAACACCATGTTGATCCACACAGGATTTAAGAAAATTTAAGATTCTTGCCAGGCGTAAAAGCGTTACGGCTTCAAGCCTGGAAGTTGTATCTGCCACTGGAAAAACAGTGGACCGCATTAATGAAAAATCATGAGGCAGCAATTGCTGTTTTTCACACAGGGCATAATCTGAACTGCCCGGGGCCGGATAATAAATGGAGAGGCCTGCAATGGTTCTTCTGGCCGCAAGTGCCAAAAGATCATTTAAGGTGGTATCGGCCGTCTGACCGGGCGCGGCCCCAAGAAGATAAGAGACACAATCCAATTCCATATCCTTGGCCATGTCCAGTACCCTGTCATGGGCGTCTCTGACATCAGGGCGTTTAAAACGCTTTAACTGGGTTGCACAAAAAGAGCCTACGGACAGGTTCAGGGTTTTGAACCCGGCCGTTTTCATGGCTGTCAGGATTTCTGTATCAAGGGATGGGGGGAAAAGTCCGTTCATGGCGCGCAGTTCAACCTCCTGTCCCTTGAATATTTGTTGGATGCCGTCCAGAAGTTCCATTACCCATGATTTTTTAAGGGTTAAGTTTTCATCCTCAAAGTCAATGAATCCAATCTGTTTGGACCTTGCCTGCAATTTAATTTCATCAAGCACATCTTTAACCGGTCGCATTCGAAAATCCGCATAATTACCGGCTGCAGACACCGCGCAATAGGAACAGGAAAAAGGACACCCCCTGGAGGCCACAATCGTGATAGCGGCTTTTTTATTACGTTGGTAAAAGTGCCAGTTAATTTTATCCAAAGCATTCTGGTCAAGCCCATGGGGAGAATCGGCCCAGAAGGGCGGATTGAGAACAATATCATTGCCATGCCTGAAACCGATGCCGCTGATTTGTCTTAAATCAGCGGCTTCAGGTAAAGTGCCGGGCGTTTGGTCCTTTAGAAGACGTGCAAGCTGTACCATGGGTATTTCACCCTCTCCCTGGATCACAAAATCAATTTCTTTGCATTCAAGGCAGTTTCTCGGAAACTGGGTGACATGGTGGCCCCCAAGGACAATAAAGGCGTTGGGCCAGAATCGTTTCACTGCCTTTGCCGTGTCCAGGGCCTGCTCCCAATAAGGGGTGAACAAGGCGGATATGCCCACTAAAAATGGTTTTTCCTGTCTGGTCAAATTTCCAATATGCTCAAAGCTACAGCCAAAATGTCTGTAATGGTGGAACAAAGAAAAAAACGTAATATCGCTTCTTCCGTAATGGGGAACCAGATGGCAGAACTCTTCCGGGTATTCAATGATTTTTGATTTATCCCTGGCAAGTGCATCAATGATGGTAGACGAAAATCCGGCCTGTTCTAACTCTTTGACAATACAGGCAAGTCCATAGGGAATGGTACGCTTTTTTGTCAGATAAAATTCCCGGATTGGCGGGGCAATTAAGACGATATCCGGCATAGACTGCGCGCCTACTTTATTTTGGGGAACAGGATAATGGGTACAAGGCAGACCAGCGGAATAAATGCGGTACATTTAAGAACGATAGTCAGTCCGAAAACATCTGCCAGCCACCCGATTCCCGGGGAAATTACCCCGCCAAGCCCATAGGCCAGCCCCATCATAAGGCTGGCTGCCATGGCCCTTGAGCCGGGCGCAAGCTTCTGGGCCATGACCACGCCTAAAGGCATGGGGGCAAGTACAAAAAAGCCGGAAAGAAAGGCGCCGGCGTATGTTCCTAACCCCGGCATGTATAAAAACATCAGAAGGGTTGGCGGCATGAGAAGGTATGATAGAAAAAAAACAGGTGTAAACCCGAAGCGGTCTGCACAATAGCCCGCGGTCAGTCCGGACAAGGTTCCGGCAATGATGAAAAGTGCGATGATTACGCCCACAGAGGGCAGGGGATGGCCGTGATGGGTCAGGTAAATGGGCATGAATGTTAAAAAAGTCTGGCCCACAACCGCCCGCAGCACCATGACCAGCCAGATTAAAAACACCGCTTTATACACCTTTCCAAAGGTGTGCTTCAAACTGTTTATAAATCCTAATCCCGCCATATTCTCGGATACGGGTCTGGGCATATATTTCAGACAGAATATAAAGGAGACAAAACCCAAAAGCATGGTCCAGGGCATGGCAGATAAACCAAACCGGCTCACATACCAGGTTATGAACACAGGCCCCAAAGCAAAAGCCAGTGTTCCGCCGGTATTGAAAATAGACTGTGCAAAACCCGCCCGGTTTCCGGCGTACAAATTTACCATGCCCGACGTGGATGGATGAAACATGGAGGAACCAAAAGAACCCAGACACAGGATGGTAAGCAATATCGAGTAATTGGATGCAATACCGGAAAACGGAATGACGAAAAAGACCAGAAACAGTCCGGTGAGCACAAACCAGCGGGTTTCGTACCTGTCAGCCATATACCCCACCACCGGTTGCACTACGAAGGATAAGAAGCGCACGGTGCCGGTAATCAGGCCCACCTGGGTCAGTGTGAGACTCAGTTTGGCCTGGAATGCCGGTAGCAAAGGGGTGAAAAAGGAAGAGTAAAAATCTCCTGTAAAATGAACCAGGCTTAGGACCAGGACCGTTTTATAATTGATCATCTGTCCTTGGGATAAGCGGCCCAGGGCTTGGGTGGTGCTCATATAAGAATATCCTATTTACCGAACGACCGTGTTTGGATCAAAAGTTGCCCAGATGCAAGGCGCAAAAAAAATGTAATCGGAGCAACCTTATGGTTGTGAGGCCTGATCTTATAATTTGGCAAATTTTTCTGCAACGCCGCAGATAGGTGACTTTTGATCCAAACACTAATTCTTCAGGCTGTGAATGGGGGCCGGTATATGACCACCGTATTCCACAAAAGTATCTTTAAGGTCAAGGTGGGGCACATCCATGATGCTGGCTTTGCCCAAAAGTCCGCCGAACATGACGCTGTCCCCTGCTTTTTTACCGGGTACCGGGATAATGCGCGTGGCCGTAGTTTTTGCATTGATCATGCCGATTGCCATTTCATCGGCAATGATGCCGGCTAACACCTGCTCTGTAATATCTCCGGGCACCGCCACCATATCAAGCCCCACGGAACATACACAGGTCATGGCTTCCAGTTTTTCCACGGAGAGAAATCCTTTTTGGGCAGCCTCGGCAATATTAAGATCTTCACTGACAGGAATAAAGGCACCGGACAGGCCACCCACATGGGACGAGGCAAAAGCCCCGCCTTTTTTCACTGCATCATTGAGCATGGCAAGCGCTGCGGTGGAACCAGGCACACCAATATGGGAAAGGCCCAGTGCCTGGAAGATTTCGCCCACACTGTCACCCACCGTGGGGGTCGGGGCAAGGGAAAGATCCACCACGCCAAACCGGATATTAAGGATATCTGCCACTTCCCTGCCGATTAGTTCTCCCACCCGGGTGACCTTGCAGGCAGTACGTTTTATAATTTCTGCAATGCGGCCAAGGGGCAAGCGCTGCTGGGACAGGTTTCTTTCAATGGCGCGTTTGACCACGCCGGGCCCGGACACCCCGACATTGATCACGGCATCTGCCTGGCCCACTCCAAGATAGGCGCCTGCCATAAACGGCATGTCCTCGGGAATATTTGAAAAAACACACAGCTTGGCACAGGCCAGGCCGTCTTCATCAGCCGTAAGCGCAGCTGCCTTTTTAATGGCCCTGGACATGGCAAGCACGGCATCCATATTAATGCCGGCCTTGGTGGTGGCCACATTTACCGATGCGCAGATCCGCTGGGTGGTGGCCAGCGCTTTCGGGATCGCGTCAATCAACGCCTGGTCCCCTTTGGCAATGCCTCTTTCCACCAGGGCTGAAAAACCGCCGATGAAATCAATATTAACGGTTTTGGCAATGTCATTGAGTTCATGGGCAATCTCGACCATCTGCTCAGATGAAAAAGATGCGCCCACCAGGGCAATGGGAGAGATGGAAATACGTTTGTTGACCACCTTTATGCCGTACTTGTCCCCCACCTGGTCACAGGTTTCCACCAGTGTGGCTGCATGGTCGATGATTTTTTTGCGTATGTTTTTTTTGAATACATTCAGGTCATGGGAAATACAGTCAAACAGGTTTATACCTAAGGTAACTGCCCGCACGTCCAGCTTTTCATTTTTTACCATCTCTATGGTGGAGATAATTTCCTGATCTTCAAACACCTTGAAAATTTCCTTATATTTTGTTGGTCACGTCAAAAATATTTTTGTGCTGGATATGGATGTCCAGGTTCAGTTCCTTTGCTTTTTTTCTAAGGGCGGCAAACATGGCAGGGGCATCAATCTCTTTTGTTATCAAAACCTGGTAGGACATGACATTTTCATTGGGGTTGGAGCCACCCATGAACACGGCTTTCAGGTTGACGATATTGGCACCAAAACTTGAGATAATGGAAGATAGTTGTGCCACAAGGCCTTTCTGATCGGGGCCGGAGGTGGTGATCAGAAAGATTTCCTTTTCCGTCACAGGTGACTGGGGGTCCTCCTCAAGGCATCTGACATGGATGGTCAGTCCCTGGTCTTTCTCTCTTAAGGTTAGCTCCTGTCTAATGGTTTCACAGGATAGCCTTTTGGGGACCTGGGTTATAAAGAAACCGGCAAACTGGTTTTGCAGGATCATCTGGTTGACGTTTTCAAGATTGCACCCCAGGTCATACAGATCTGAGGTGACACTTGCGATGATGCCCGGCCGGTCTTTGGCCAGGACGGATATTATCATTTTGTTCATTTCTTGCCTTTTTCAGAAAGCTTGCGAAGTTCGTCTATGGTTTTTTTATAGTCCGGCGTGTTAAAAATGGCAGACCCCGCCACAAAACAACGGGCACCGGCCCTTGTAACGGCTTCCATGGTATCATTGTTAACGCCGCCGTCCACCTGAATAACAGCATTGGAGCCTGCATCAGACAGCATTTTAGACAACGCGGTGATTTTATTTAAGCTGGAGTCAATAAATTTCTGGCCGCCGAAACCGGGGTTGACACTCATGATTAGAACAAAATCCAGCAAATCAATGACATATTCAATGGACGACAACGGCGTGGCCGGATTCAGGGCAACGCCAGCCTTTGGTCCCAAACTTTTTATCAGCTGAAGACTTCGGTGCAGATGGGGACATGCTTCGGCATGGACGCTGATGTAGTCGGCCCCGGCTTTGGCAAAATCCGGAATCCTGGCATCCGGGGTCTCAATCATCAGGTGGACGTCCAGCACCATATTTGTGACGCGTTTGCAGGCCTGAACAACAATGGGACCGTAGGAAATGTTGGGCACAAACTGCCCGTCCATAACATCAATATGAATCCAGTCTGCACCGGCTTTTTCCACCGCTTTGACCTCTTCTCCCAGACGGGTAAAATCAGCAGACAGAATGGAAGGGGCGATCAGTGTCATAATTATCTCCTATTTATTTCTCCGCATCCTGGCCATGAAAAAGCCGTCCATGTCAAGATGGTTAGGAAAGGTTGTTTTATTAAATATTTTAGACCCGGATTCACAGAAAAAAGGCAGATGTGTTTCAAACCCTGAAGAATCCGGGGCAAAATCTTTTCTTTTATCTAAAAAACGCTGAATTACCTGGGTTGTCTCTTCGGGTTCGCAGGAGCAGACCGCATAGACCAGCACCCCCCCGGGTGCCACCACATTGGCGGAACCGTTAAGGATTTTTTTCTGCAGGGCTGCCATGCGCATAATGTCCTTTGATCTTCTTTTCCACCGGCTGTCCGGGTTTCTGGCAAGGACACCTAAGCCTGTGCATGGCGCATCCACAAGCACCCGGTCAAAATAGGATGAAAAATCATTGAACCCTGCCCGGGTCATGTCCACATGTGTACTGTCAATAATATCAATGTCCAGACGCCTGGCTTCGCTGTATAAGCGCTCGGCTTTGCTTTCGCCGGTATCATTGGCGGTAATGCTGCCTTTGTTTTTCATTTTAAGGGCCATGTGGCAGGTTTTAGTGCCAAGGCCTGCACAGGCATCCAGAATATTTTCCCCGGACTTGGGGTCTAAAAGCTGTACGGCAAGCTGGGCCGCTTCATCCTGAACCTGGAACAAACCTTCATTAAATCCGGGCAGATCCGGTATGGCAATGCCCGATGTCCGGATCTGAATGCCTAAAGGACTGAACCGTGTTGTTTGGGCTTTAATCCCTGCGCGTTCAAAATTTGCCGTCAGGTCTTCCCGGCTGATTTTGCGTGGATTAACCCTGAGGGTAAGCGGGGGTAACTCCATCAAAGTGCCGGCAAGTGCCAGTGTCTTTTCTTTTCCATATCTTGTAGCCCAGCGTTTACCAAGCCAGGATGGTATGGAAAAAGCAGCCGTAAGGTGAGCAACTAAATTTTTTTGGGAACAGGGCAGGGCAACGGCCGTGTGTGACCTGGATATATTGCGTAAAACCGCATTAATGAAGCCTGATGCCTTTTTACCGCAGATCGGTTTTGCAAGTTCAATACTGGTATTAATGGCTGCAAAATCCGGGACTCTGTCCAGGAAAACAAGCTGGAATACGCCAATGCGCAATATGGTTTTTACCTTGGGATCAATACGCTCAAAAGCGAGTTTAGAGCCGTGGCAAATCAATTGATCAATGCGTCCCCTGTGCCTGAATACCCCGAAAACAATGGCATGGCAAAGCCCTTTATCCTTTTGACTCAAACGTTCAAGCTTTTGTGCCGCATCTTCAATGGCACGGTCAAGGGGCAAGGTGGGCTTTTGCCCTGCTTCAATCAGGGTAAAGGCGATATAACGTGGATCAGCGGTCATGTTCATTTAAAACAGGCCGGCAGATTAATTTTATTTCCACAAAGAAACGCAGCTACATCAAGACGTTTTCCTGAGCTTCCCATCAGTTCAAGCACTTGGACAATACCATGTCCCGCAGCCACAAACAGGCCCTTATCGCTGCAGCTTACAATGGTGCCTGGCAGGGCGGATGTTGGCATGGGGGCAGATGAAACAACGGCTTTAAAAATTTTAAGGCGTTTTCCGCAAAGTTCCGTAAAGGCCCCGGGCCAGGGTGTCATGGCATTGATATGGGCGCAGACAGACCTTGCACTGCCGTTCCAGTTAATGCGGCCGTCTGACTTTTTAAGCATGGATACATAGCTTGCTTTTGAATGATCCTGGGGAACGGGGGTGATTTTCTTTTGTTCAATGCCGTGGATGGTTTTAATAATAAGGTCGGCACCCATCTGCGATAATTTGTCATGCAGCGTTGATGCGGTATCTTCAGGGTCCACAGGCGTTGTTTCCATCAATAGAATATCCCCTGCATCCATTTTTTCAGCCATAACCATGGTGGTCACACCGGTTTGTTCATCCATATTTAAAACAGCCGCCTGGATGGGGGCTGCACCTCGGTATTTTGGCAAAAGGGAGGCATGGATATTTATGGGATAGATTTTGGGGATATCCAGCATCTGCCGTGAAAGGATCTGGCCAAAGGCAACAACGACAAAATAGTCCGGTTCAAGAGCGGCAATCCGCTGTATTCCTTCCGGGGTGTTTATTTTTTCAGGCTGGTAAACGTCAATGCCAAGGTCCAGTGCAGCCTGCTTGACTGCGGAAGGGCTAAGCTTTTTCCCACGACCTTTGGGCCGGTCCGGCTGGGTCACTGCCAGTAAAACGTCAAACCCCGGCTTTTTTGCCAGGGTCTTTAACGCCGGGACAGAAAATTCCGGGGTTCCCATGAAAACGATGCGGATATTTTTCATTTTTTGTTTTTCAATTGTTTTAACCGTTTTTTCTTATACATAGCCCGTTTCAATGCAGAAATCCTGTCAATAAACAGAATACCGTCAAGGTGGTCAATTTCATGCTGCATGATAACGGACATAAGCCCGTGGGCATCAAATTCAATGGTTTCGCCGTCAATATTCATGGCCCGTACAGTGACACTTGCATGCCGCTTAACGTCTGCCCTGTAGTCAACAACACTTAAGCATCCTTCTTTTTCAGAGATGAAGGTCTCTTTGGATTTGGATAGGATTTCAGGATTAATAAGTGCGGTAAATGTTTTGTCTTCAGGGTCTTTTTGTTCCTCCCCTGCATGGGGATCATAAACAATAACCCGTCGATTGATCCCGACCTGGGGGGCGGCAAGGCCCACACCTGGTTCATGGAACATGGTCTCCCCCATATCCTCAATCAATATTTTTAACTCGTCATCAATGGTTTCAACAGGTACTGATACCTTTTTTAATGAGGGTTCGGGAAACGTGACAATATCAAGAATAGCCATTTATTTTAAAATTTCCTTTGCCTTTTTAATATCTTTTCTGATCTGAGCGGACAGCTGCTCAATATTTGAAAATTTAATTTCATCCCGGAGTCGTTTCACCATATTAACGCGTATTCGAGAGTCGTATATATCTTCTTTAAAATCAAAAATATGAACTTCAATGGTAAACATCCCATCTCCAAAGGTCGGGGAAAAACCAATATTGGCCACACCCTTGAAGTTGCCATGGATGGTTTCAACGGTTACCGCATAGACCCCGAACTTAGGGCACAGTTCATCATGTAATTTTATATTGGCCGTGGGACATCCAAGCAGACTGCCTCCGCGTTCACGGCCCTTTATAACCTTTCCCCGGATTTGGTAAAACCGCCCAAGATAGTTTTTTGCCCGGTCCACATGGCCGTCCATGACAAGTTTTCTGATCCTTGTGCTGG
The DNA here is from genome assembly GCF_963675255.1 of uncultured Desulfobacter sp. GTDB lineage: Bacteria > Desulfobacterota > Desulfobacteria > Desulfobacterales > Desulfobacteraceae > Desulfobacter. Next base: position 4,267,186 of record NZ_OY775937.1, on the reverse strand, counting down.
AAATTCGTTCCGTGGCGGTTTCAACATCTTTTATCCAGTCTGGTACAATGGTCTCATACCCAAGTTTTTCACCCATTGTTTTGAGCAGCTCAACATTGCCGCTCCTGTTTTTTCCAAAGGTATAGTCAGGACCGATAATAATGGTTTTCATACCGATCTTTTTTACAAGAATATCTTCAATGAATTCCTCGGCTGGTATCTGTGCAAAGGCTTTGTCAAAGGGCAGGCAGAGCAGGACGTCTATACCCGAGGATTCTATCAGCTCAATTTTTTGGTCCCGCCGGGTGATCAGAGGGGGGCTGGAAAGGCCCAAGGCTCTTAACGGATGCGGTTCAAATGTCATGGCTATGCAGGTGCCGCCAATCTGGGCTCCCTTTTCAATCACCTGGTTCAACAGCGCCTGGTGACCTTTGTGCACACCGTCAAAATTACCAATGGTAATAACAGCGTTATTAAAGGGGACCTTAATTTGATTTAGATCTTCAATTAATTCCATGTTGTCCTTTAAAATTTAAACAAAATACTATTGACAAACTAAACAAACACATATATATATCCCAACCATCGCTTTTACGCAATCTTTAAATGGGTTGCCAATAAAGCGGTTGAGAGTGTGCCGAAGTGGCGGAATTGGTAGACGCACTAGTTTCAGGGACTAGCGAGCGTACGCTTGTGGGAGTTCGAATCTCCCCTTCGGCACCACCTCAAACAAGCTGCTGATTTTTCAGCGGCTTTTTTTGTTTTTGTATCACTCGATCATCAAATTTTTTAGGCAATCTGTTTAAATTCAAGGCTGAAACAATTTTTAACCGGATGAATATACAACATATTTTGAGGATTAAAAATTTTCCCCAACGCCGAAGTTGGGCAAATTAACAAAAACTTGATCATCGAGTATCAATTCATCTCATCTTACAGTCACATGACAAGGTTGATCAGCTATTTGAAGAAAGCATAAATTGTTGACACTTTTTACCTGCTTTGATAATTTTTAACTTTGTAAAAGTTAAATCAAATGCTTTAAAAATCAAACGCTTTAAAATCAGTACAACATGAGGTTGTTATGGTTCAAGATTATGATGATGATATTATTGAGTTGACCGAAGTGTTCACCGAAGAATCATCCCCCAAAGATCAGGACGTAATTGAACTGGCCCAGGAAGCCCTTGATTCGGAAGCGTTGCTTCCCGAAGATGTTTCTTTGGCCCTAAAGGATGGTGAGAATATCATGCCGTCACTGGACCGGAGCGACTTGGAAGCTGTCCTTGAAAAATTTATAGAGAAGAAATTTTCTGGAATTATTGAAAAAATTCTTTTTGAAGTAATGGAAAAGGTGATCAAGCGTGAAATAGAAGATATTAAAGCAGGACTTAAAAAAGATCTCGATGATATCGGTTAGGCTTGAGAGCCTGTTTAAAAATTGATGAATCGGCTGCAATCTCATTCTCATGAGATTGCGCTTCGATTCCCTAATTTTTAAACAGGCTCTGATTAAACGATTGACTTAATTTTTAAAAATTTTTATTAACGTGCCGGGGATTGATTCAATCCCCTTTTTCATTAAACAGCCTTGGGCTGCCGTGGCTTTTTTTTTAAAGCGCATGGCGCTCACGACAAAACATGACACAGGCCCCTGATTATAAGGGTCTGCCACATTAAAGGGTTTGAGGAGTTGACTTATGTGTTCGGATTCCCTGGACAAAGGATATTCACCAAAAGAAATTGAAGAGAAATGGTATTCATTCTGGCTTGAAAATGGTTTTTTCAAAGCTGAGGACAAAAGTGACAGAATTCCCTTTTCAATTGTGATTCCACCACCCAACGTCACTGGCGTGCTGCATATGGGTCATGCGCTGAACAACGTGATCCAGGATATCATGTGCAGATACAGAAGGCTTTTGGGACAGAATGTTCTATGGATGCCGGGAACTGATCACGCCGGAATCGCCACCCAGAATGTGGTGGAACGCAAACTGGCCGCCGAAGGCAAGAACCGTGATCAGGTCGGCCGCGAAGCCTTTATTGAGGAAGTATGGAAATGGCGCGAAAAATCAGGTGGTGCCATCATCAACCAGCTCAAGCGGCTTGGCGCATCCTGTGACTGGGATCGGGAACGCTTTACCATGGACGAGGGGCTTTCCGAGGCTGTACGCAAGGTGTTTGTCCGTTTGTACAAAGAGGGCCTGATCTATGAAGACCAGTATATCATTAACTGGTGTCCCAGATGCAAAACCGCACTTGCAGACCTTGAGGTTGAATACGAAGAAAAGGACGGTTACCTTTATTATATACGCTACCCATTCAAAGGCAGCCAGAAAAAAGGGCTGACCGTTGCCACCACCCGGCCTGAAACCCTGTTTGGGGATATGGCTGTGGCAGTTAACCCCGAAGACGAACGGTTTAAGGACCTTGGGGAAACAGAGGTTCAGTTGCCCCTGACCGACCGGTTAATCCCCATTATCCGGGATGAATATGTGGATACCCAGTTTGGTACAGGTGCCCTGAAAGTCACCCCGGCCCATGATCCCAATGATTTTCATCTGGGTGAAAAACACGACCTGAAAAAACTAAAGGTCATTGATGATGCCGGTGCAATGCTTGAAGGGGCAGGGCCTTTTGCAGGCCTTGACCGGTTTGAATGCCGCAAAAAAGCGGTTGAAGCGCTTGAAGAATTGGGATTGCTTGAGAAAAAAGAACCCTTAAAACACAGCGTGGGCAACTGTTACCGTTGCCACACAGATGTTGAGCCTTCCATTTCCAAACAATGGTTTGTCAAGGTAGGGCCTTTGGCTGCAAAGGCGTCTCAGGCCGTACGGGACGGCAGAACCCGAATTGTTCCTGAGAACTGGTCAAAAACCTATTTTGATTGGATGGACAATATCAGGGACTGGTGCATATCCCGTCAGATCTGGTGGGGGCACCGGATTCCTGTATGGAAATGTCCGGAATGCAAGGAGGTTATTGTTGAAGAGACTGATCCTGATACCTGTCCCAAGTGCGGATCAAAGAACATTGTCCAGGAAACCGATGTCCTTGATACCTGGTTTTCTTCGGCACTCTGGCCCTTCTCCACCATGGGCTGGCCTGAAAATACTGATCTTTTGAAAACATTTTATCCCACCAATGTCCTGGTTACAGGGTTTGATATTCTGTTTTTCTGGGTTGCCAGAATGATGATGATGGGCATCCATTTCATGGACGATGAAATTCCGTTCAAAGATGTTTATATCCATGCCCTGGTCAGGGATGAACACGGTAAAAAAATGTCCAAGTCCAAGGGGAATGTGATTGATCCGCTCAAGGTAATCGACGAATACGGGGCAGATGCGTTCAGGTTTACGCTGGCCGCTTTTGCAGCCCAGGGCAGGGATGTTAAAATGTCCGAATCAAGGGTGGAAGGGTACAGAAATTTTGTTAACAAGCTGTGGAATGCTGCCAGGTTCACCTTGATGCACATTACGGAAAAAGACGCACTGACAGATGATCTTGACCTGACCCTGACGGACCGTTGGATTTTGTCCAGGTGCGCTGAAACCTCTTTGGCCGTGAAACAGGGAATTGAGGAATACCGCTTCAATGAAGCCGCTTCCGCGGTTTACCAGTTTGTATGGCATGAATTCTGCGACTGGTATCTTGAAGCTGCCAAGCCCGCCCTGTATGAAAAGTTAGGGGCCGACCAGCGTGACGCTGCCCGTGGTGTTCTGGCAAAAGTACTTGAAGATATTATTATTATGCTGCATCCTTTCATGCCCTTTGTTACCGAAGAAATTTACAATATTCTTCCGGGCACAAGCGGCTCTGTAATGAAGGCAGCGTTTCCTTATAGTGACGATGATTTTAAAAAGTTTAAAGATCCGTCCTGTGAAAAAGAGATGGAATTTATGTTCTCTTTGATTTCAGGTATCCGCAATATCAGATCCGAGATGAACATCCAGCCCTCCACCAGGGTTAAAGTGCTGGCCACCACGGCAGATAATGCAGAGAAACTGCTCATTGCCGAAAATAAATCTGTTATTATAAATCTTGCTACCCTTGAGAACCTGTCGTTCTGTGACGCAGACAATCCGCCTGAATCCTCAGCCACTACAGTTTCAGGCGCCACCACCTGCTATGTCTGCCTTGAGGGTGTAATTGATTTTGACAAGGAAATCAGCCGTCTTGAAAAAGAGCTGGAGAAAAACACCAAAGAGCTGAACAGTATCCAGAAACGGTTGAATAACGACAGTTTCCTTGAAAAAGCCCCGGAAGATGTTATTGATAAGGTCAGAGCACAGCATGAAGAACTTAAAGAAAAGCAGGATAAGATTACGGTGAACCTGGATCGGGTTAAAACTCTGAAACAGGATTAAACGTATATATTATGGACATGACAGAACAGATCATCCGGCTGGCACTTTTTGAAGATACCTGTCTTGGGGATGTGACCACGGAAAGTATTTTCCTTCATCCCCAGGAAAAAACCGCCATCATTGTTGCAAAACAGGACTTTATCCTGGCAGGAACGGATGTGGCCAAAAAGGTATTCCATGCTGTAGATTCTTCAATGGTATGCAACCCCCAATTTAATGATTCGGACACCATTAAAAAAGATGATGTGATCTTTACCATAACCGGCGATATCCGCTCTCTTTTGACAGCCGAACGTGTGGCTTTAAATTTTTTGCAGCGGCTTTCCGGTATTGCAACCCTGACACAAAAATTTGTCAAGACACTGGATAACCCAAAAGTCAGGCTGGTGGATACGAGAAAAACAACGCCCGGGTGGAGAAAAATTGAAAAGGATGCGGTCAGGGCGGGAGGGGGCTTTAATCATAGATTTGCCCTTTATGACGGTATTCTGATCAAGGACAACCATATTATGGCCGCCGGTTCCATTGCCGCGGCCGTTTCCCTTGTCCGGGCCAGGGCATCCCATCTGATGAAAGTGGAAGTGGAGGTCTCGGATATGGCTCAGGTTCAGCAGGCCCTTGATGCCCAGGCGGATGTGATCATGCTGGACAACATGGATATTGATGAGATGACCAAAGCCGTGACGTTGATCGGAAAGCGGGCTGTGGTGGAAGCCTCGGGCAATGTCAGTTTGCAGACGTTAAAAACCATTGCCGGAACCGGCGTGGATGTTATTTCCTGCGGCGCACTCACCCATCATGCTGTTTCCGTCGATCTAAGTATGCGAATTACCGCCGATTAAGAGCTGTGGCCAGGAATTTTAAAATTTCCTGGCCCTAAGGGTAAGGGGCTGCGGTTAGCCGGTTGCGACCGTTTCCTTTGGAAAGGTACAAGGCCTTATCTGTACGTTTGATAAACGAGATAAAGTCTTCGCCATTGACTATCTGTGCCGCGCCGAGACTTACGGTCACAGATGTCTGCACATCGTTTTCCGGTGTGAAGATCGTCTTTTGCACATTCTTCCTGATGCGGTTACCCACCAGACAAGCCTCATTTAACTCTGTTTCCGGTAAAATTACGGCAAATTCCTCACCGCCGTAACGGTAGGCGGAGTCCATGCTACGCAGGCAAGAGGAGATGATCATACCCATGCTCATCAGCACTTTATCTCCTTCCAGATGCCCCCAGGTATCGTTGTATTTTTTAAAAAAATCGATATCCAGCATAAGAAGTGATAAATTCCGAGAGTAGCGCTGGAAACGTTCGACCTCCTGCTTGATTTGATGAAAAAACTGCCGGGAATTGAACAGGCCTGTTAACCCGTCGGTTATGGCCAACTGCTTCATATCTGATAGAAGCTTATCCCTTTCCTTTTTAAAGGCAGCTTCTCTAAGCATGCGTTTGATTCTTAAATCCAGCTCTTCAAAGCGGAACGGCTTGAAGATGAAATCGCTGGCTCCGGCATTAATAGCCTCTTCATAAGAATAATCAGCAGAATACCCGGTCATGACCATGACATCAATACTGTACCGTTCCCTTATCAATCGGGTTAGTTCAAGTCCGTCCATTCCCTGCATCATGATATCCGTTAAAACAATATCGGGCTGAAACGTTTTTAGAATGTCAACGGCCTGGAATGCATTTTCAGCACTTTTAACCTCATAGGTCATTAGTTCTAAAAATTCTTCTACTGATTCCTTAATTGCTATATCATCATCAACAATGAGGATGGCATGGGCCATTAGCTTCTCCGATACAATTCAGATACAATAGAACGCCTTGAACAAGCGGCTTTTCTTGACACTGTATAATACAATTGATAAATGTATAGCCCTATTATGATAAATATACCTTTTTTGTCAACTCTTAGTTTGGAGTCTAATTGAAATACGATCACCTTAATATTAGAAATTTTTCTATTATTGCGCATATTGACCATGGCAAATCCACCTTGTCTGATCGGCTGATCCAACTGTCCGGTATTATAGAAGATCGGGATATGAAAGAGCAGATTCTGGATTCCATGGATATTGAGCGGGAAAGGGGAATTACCATTAAATCCCAGACCGTCTCACTTCCCTATACGGCTTCGGACGGCAGGAAGTTTTTGTTGAATCTCATTGATACACCGGGGCATGTGGATTTTTCCTATGAAGTGTCAAGGGCCCTTGCTTCTTGTGAAGGCGCTTTGATACTGGCGGACGCATCCCAGGGGGTGGAGGCCCAGACCCTGGCCAACCTGTATCTGGCCATGGAACATGAACTTGCAATCCTTCCTATCATTAATAAAATTGATCTGCCTTCGGCTGAGATCGAATGGGTCAAGGACCAGATTGATGAAGATTTAGGCCTTGATAGCGACCAGGCGCTTCTTGTGTCCGCAAAGACGGGAATTGGTGTCGATAAAATTTTTCAGGCCATTGTTGACAGAATACCCGGACCTACCATTGACGATACAGGCGCATTCAAAGCCTTGGTCTTTGACTCCCACTATGATCCTTTCCGGGGTGTTATCATTCATTTCAGGATTTTTGAGGGAAGTATCAAAAAAGGGGACCGGATACAGTTTATGTCCAATGATGCAATCTACAAGGTCGAAGAGGTGGGACTGTTCCAGATTAAGCGCAGTCCAATGCCCAGTCTTGAGGCCGGTCAGGTTGGGTATTTCATTGCAGGAATAAAGCTTATATCCGATGTTAAAATCGGTGATACAGTGACCATGCCCGACAAACGGTGCGACAAAGCATTGGGCGGTTTCAGAGAACCCACACCCGTGGTGTTTTCTTCCATGTATCCGGTGGCCTCCGACGATTATGTAGAACTGACCGAGGCATTGGAAAAACTCAAACTGAATGATGCCGCCCTGATTTATGAAAAGGATTCATCTGCAGCACTGGGATTCGGTTACCGCTGTGGGTTTCTGGGGCTTTTACACCTTGAAGTGGTTCAGGAACGCCTTGAGCGGGAATATGATGTTTCCCTGATTTTAACCTCACCTTCGGTTCAGTATGAAGTCACCTATGTGTCAGGGGAAGTTAAGATCATTGATAATCCCACGGAATATCCTGACCCCACAGAAATAAAATGTGTCAAGGAGCCCATCATCAAAGCTTCCATCATTGTTCCGGATAAGTATATGGGCAATGTCATGCAGGTCTGCCATGAGTTTCGCGGCGTCAGCACCAATTATCAATATTTGACCTCAAACCGCATGGAGATGAAATTTATCCTGCCTTTGGCCGAGGTGGTTTATGAATTTTATGACCGCCTTAAAAGTGTGACCCAAGGGTATGGTTCCTTTGATTATGAAATTGCGGGTTACCAGGAAACAAATCTTGTCAAATTGGATTTTTTGATCAACGCGGAACGGGTTGATGCGCTTTCCATGCTGATTCACCGGGACAAGGCAGAAACCAAGGCGAGAGCCGCCTGCAAAAAATTGCGTGAAGAAATTCCAAGACAGCAGTTTAAAATACCCATCCAGGGTGCTATTGGCGGCAAGATTATTGCCAGGGAAACCATTTCTGCTTATCGTAAAGATGTTACTGCCAAATGTTATGGCGGTGATATTTCAAGAAAGCGCAAGCTTCTGGAAAAACAGAGAAAAGGCAAAAAAAGAATGAAGATGGTGGGGTCAGTCGAGATCCCACAGTCGGCATTCCTGTCTGTATTGAAGACAGATTAAGAAATGAGTCCGAAATAACTAAGAGCCTGTATTTTTAAACAGGCTCTTAGCCTGGGAGCGCGGGCGTCCCGCCCGCATTCCCGGATATAACAAAATGGCCGAGTTATGTAAGGCCGCTTTAAGCAATGCCCATGGACACGCCTGAAATCTTTTTATGCTGATTTTCAATTTTTTTAATCTTTTTTATCGCTGTCATTTGGTCCGGCATCATTTTTTCCCCCTTTATGATCCATGGCCAGTTTATATTGAAAACTGTCAGCCAGAGCCTGCCATGAGGCTTCAATGATATCCTCGGAAACACCAATGGTTGAAAAGATATTGTCCGTATCCCGTGACTCGATCAGTACCCTGACCTTGGAATCGGTGCCGTCGGATCCGTCAATGACACGGACCTTAAAATCCACCAGATGAAGGTCCTTGACGCTGGGATACATGGTCGCCAATGCCTTTCTTAGGGCATTATCAAGGGCGGATACCGGACCTTCGCCTTCGGCGGAGGTGATTTCGGTTTCGTCCCCAACCCGGATTTTGATCATGGCATGGGAATAACAGGGTCGTTCCTTGTCCTTTTCAACCACCACCCTGAATGATTCCAGATCAAAATGGGACTGATACTGTTCGGTGAGTTTTTCCATGAGCAGCTTAAGGGTCCCTTCCGCCGCGTCAAATTCATACCCGTCGTTTTCCATTTCCTTGATGTTGTTGACAATCAACGATTTTTTGGATTCATCATTGCCCAGATCAACCCCAAGCTCCTTGGCCTTATAGGCGATGTTGCTCTTGCCGGACTGTTCGGAGACCAGAACCCTGCGGCGGTTGCCCACAAGTTCCGGAACCATGTGTTCATAGGCTCTGGGGTTTTTCATAATGGCCGATACATGGACCCCGCCTTTATGCGTAAACGCAGAGCGCCCCACAAAGGGTCTGCTGGCGACGGGGGGCATATTGGCTGTCTCAGATATAAATCTGGACAGATTTTGAAGTTTGGCCAGGTTATCTTCACTGATACACGCCCTGTGCATCTTAAGGGCCAGGATGGGGATAATCGCTGTGAGATCTGCATTGCCGCAGCGTTCCCCATATCCGTTAATTGTGCCCTGCACCATGGTCGCACCGGCATGTACCGCGTTGATGGTGTTGGCAACAGCCATGGCACAGTCATTATGGGTATGCACACCGAAAATGACATCATCATAATGCTTAAAATGCGCAATGGTTTCCCGGGTGATGGTATCAATGTCACAGGGCAGGGAGCCGCCGTTGGTATCACAAAGCACAAGGCAGCGGGTGCCCCCTTTCAAAGCCGCTTCCAGTGTTTCCAAAGCAAATTCGGCATTGGCTTTATATCCGTCGTAAAAATGTTCAGCATCATAGAGTACTTCACGGCCCCGGTCCTTGAGATAGGATATGCTTTGTGTAATCATGGCCAGGTTTTCTTCCCGGGTATTGTTCATGATGTCTGTGACATGCAGATCCCAGGATTTGCCGAAAATTGTAACCACAGGCGCACCTGAATCAATCAGGGCATTAATGTTGCCGTCTTCCTCACAAGTTGAATTTTGTCTTCTTGTGGATCCGAATGCGCAGATTTTGGCCTGTTTGAACTGTTTGTCCCTGACCAGATCAAAAAAAGCCTGGGCCCCGGGATTGGATCCGGGCCACCCCCCTTCAATGTAGTGAATTCCGGCATCATCCAGGCGCGTGGCGATTTTAAGCTTATCCTCGGGGGAAAAGAAAATATTTTCCCCCTGCATCCCATCACGTAAGGTTGTGTCATAAAGCAAGGCTTTTTTCTTTGCTTTTACTACATTCATTTTCCGGTCTCCCTGCCTAAAGCAATAGTGCCGGTGGACGCAATTTCAACAATGCCCATGGGCCTCATCAACTCAACAAACGCGTTGATTTTGCCCGAATCCCCCGACACTTCCACAATAAAGTGTGAGCAGCCGACATCAACGATTCTGGATCTGAAAATATCAACGATACGCATAATTTCAGCCCGTTTGTCGGTTTTGGCATGGACTTTGACCAGGGCAAGCTCACGTTCCACATATTCTTTTTGCGTTAAATCATTCACCGTTATGACATTAATTAGTTTGTGCAACTGCTTTTTGATCTGTTCGATGATGTGCGCGTCGCAGAAAGTGACCATGGTGACCACGGAGACGTGGGGGTCAGCTGTTTTTGCCACGCTTAAGGAATCAATGTTAAACCCGCGGCCGGAGAAAAGCCCTGAAATTCGGGACAATACCCCCGGTTCATTGTCCACAAGAATTGATAAAATATATCTGTTGGTTTCCATATCAATTATCCTTTTTAAACAAGAAGCATGTCAGTGATGGCCCCGCCTGCCGGAACCATGGGATAGACCGATTCTTCACGTTCAACAATAAATTCCATGATCACCGTACCCGGTGTATTCAAACCCGTTTCAAGGGTCTGGGTCACCTTCGCCGGATCATCGCACCTGAACCCCTTTGCCCCGTATGCGTCGGCAAGTTTTACGAAATCGGGCTGGGCCTCCATATTGGTGTCGGCATATACTTTATCGTAGAAAAGTTCCTGCCACTGGCGCACCATGCCCAGATACCGGTTGTTTAAAATAACGATTTTTACATCCAGTTTTTCAGCGACAGCTGTCATCAGTTCCTGGGAATTCATCTGGATCGAGCCGTCGCCGGCCACACAGACAACTGTTTTATCCGGTGCGGCTGCCTTGGCGCCTATGGCTGCGGGAAGGCCAAAGCCCATAACACCAAGACCACCGGATGTTATGAAATGGTTGGGGGCTTCAAAATGATAATACTGAGCAGTCCACATCTGGTTTTGTCCCACTTCTGTGGTAACAATGGCTTTGCCTTTGGTGATTTCATGCAGTTTTTTAACGACATATTGCGGCTTGATCGTGTCAAAGGACTCTTCGTATTTTAAGGGGGTCAGCTGTTTCCACTCGTTGATGCGGTTAAGCCATGCGTCCCGGTCATTCATAAGATTTTCGGGCGCTTCTTTTTCCATAAGCGCGGCAATATCCGCCAGAGCCATTTTACAGTCCCCTACAATGGGGCAATCAACTTCAACGTTTTTGTGAATGGATGTGGGGTCAATGTCGATCTGAATAACTTTGGCGTCAGGGGCAAATTTTTCAAGGTTGCCGGTTACACGATCGTCAAACCGGACGCCGGCCGCAAAAATCAGGTCACTGTGGCCAATGCTCATGTTCGCCCGGTAGGTACCGTGCATGCCCAGCATGCCCAGCCAATTAGGATCAGATCCGGGAAAGGCCCCAAGCCCCATCAGGGATGCCGTTACAGGTATATTGGTAAGTTTGGCAATCCGGGTAAATTCCTTGCTTGCCCCGGATAAAATGACGCCGCCGCCGCCAAACATTACAGGACGGCGGGCCTCTTTGATCATTTTTACAGCCTTTGCCATCTGCTTTTTATTCGGCTTGTAATTGGGTTTGTAGGTGTTCATTTTCACGGGCCCCGGCATTTGAAAATCAATCATAGCCTGGACAATATCCTTGGGCAGATCCACCAGCACCGGACCGGGGCGGCCGGACCCGGCAATGAAAAAGGCTTCCTGGATGATTTCCGCAAGCTTGTTTGGATCCTTGACCAGGTAGTTGTGTTTGGTGCAGGGGCGGGTGATGCCGACGATGTCTACTTCCTGGAAGGCATCGTTACCGATAAGACCTGTGGGCACCTGGCCTGTAAAGACCACGATGGGAATGGAATCGCAATGGGCGGATGCAAGCCCTGTTACGGCATTGGTCGCACCGGGCCCCGAGGTTACAAGTGCGACGCCCGTGGTTTGACGCACCCTTGCATAGGCATCGGCCATGTGAACGGCCCCCTGTTCGTGGCGTACCAGAACATGGCGCAGGTCATCGTGTTTAAGGATTTCGTCATGGATATCAATGGTGGCACCGCCGGGATATCCGAAAATAGTATTAACACCCTGTGCCTTTATCATCTTAATGAGGATTTGGGCCCCTGTCAGTTTCATTATCCGCTCCTTTATTTAGTGTTTTGACGAAAAGTCACACACCTGCGGCGTTGCAGAAAAATTTGCAATCCTCACAACCAGGAGGCTGCTTCGGTTGAAAATTTTTCTGCGCCTTACATATGGGCAACTTTTCATCAAAACGCGAGTTTGCCTTCAGGCTTTATTTAAATATGGCACCATTACCGGCAGATGTAACCATCTTGGCATAACGGGCCATATAGCCTTTTTTTATTTTGGGCTCGGGTTTTTTCCAGTCTGCTTTTCGTTGGGCCAGTTCATCTTCGGGCACCAGCAGCTCAATAGTTTTGTTTGGAATATCAATGCGGATTTGATCGCCTTCATGAATAAGGGCAATCAGGCCTCCCTGGGCAGCTTCCGGAGATACATGGCCGATGCTGGCGCCTTTGGTGCCACCGGAAAACCGGCCGTCTGTGATCAGGGCACACCGGTCATCAAGTCCCATGCCTGCAATGGCGGATGTGGGGGTGAGCATCTCGCGCATGCCCGGCCCTCCGGCAGGTCCCTCGTACCGGATCACAATGACATCCCCCGGGTTGATTTGTCGCTTCATGATTGCGTTGCTGGCATCTTCTTCGCAATCAAATACTCTTGCAGGCCCCTGGTGGGTCATCATTTCCGGCAGAACCGCAGACTGCTTAACCACACAGCCTTCGGGTGCAAGGTTGCCAAACAATACGGCAAGCCCGCCTTCCTTATGATAGGGATCGTTAATCGGCCGGATGACATCAGGATATTTCACCTGAACTTTTTCAAGGTTTTCTTCAATGGTTTTGCCTGTGGCTGTCACAAGGCTTGTGTCGATCATGTTATTGTCACTCAGTTCCTTCATCACGGCCTGGATTCCGCCGGCTGCGTCAAGATCTTCGATATGGTCCTTTCCGCCTGGGCTTAGGGAGCATAAATGGGGGGTTTTTTTACTTACTTCATTTATCAACTCCAGGGGGATATCCACACCGGCTTCGGCAGCCACGGCTTTGAGATGAAGGACCGTATTGGTGGAACAGCCTAATGCCATATCCACGGCCAAGGCATTCATAAATGCCTGTCGGGTCATGATTTTGTCCGGGGTAATATTGTGTACCACCAAATTCATAATCTGCATACCCGCAGCTTTTGCAAGGCGCAGCCGGCTGGACATGGGTGCGGGAATGGTACCGTTGCCGGGCAGTCCCATGCCGATGGCTTCAGTGAGGCAGTTCATGGAATTAGCCGTGAACATGCCGGCACAGGACCCGCAGGTGGGACAGCCGGCATTTTCCATTTCCAATAGCTCTTCTTCGGTCATTTTGCCGCTTTGTACTGCACCCACGGCTTCGAATATGGTGACTAGATCAATTTTTTTTGACCGGTCATGGGGATGGCGGCCGGCCAGCATAGGTCCGCCGCTGATAAAAATGGAAGGGATGTTAAGCCTGGCTGCGGCCATGAGCATACCGGGAACAATTTTATCGCAATTGGGCACCATGACAATGCCGTCAAAGGGATGGGCCGTGGCCGTTACTTCAATGCTGTCGGCGATAAGCTCCCTTGATGCCAATGAATAGTGCATGCCGATATGATTCATGGCAATACCGTCACATACGCCGATAGTGGAAAATTCCATGGGGGTGCCGCCGGCCATGGAGATACCGGCCTTGACGGCTTTGACAATGGAGTCCAAGTGCATGTGTCCCGGGATTAGTTCATTGGCGGAATTGGCAATCCCGATCAAGGGACGGTTAATCTCCATATCGGTGTATCCCAAGGCTTTCATCAGGCCCCGGTGGGGAGCCCTTGTTACGCCCTGTGTTGCAATGCGGCTTCTTCTCATTTTTTAAAAAGTCTCCTAAAAGCAAAAAAGCCGTTACCAGCCCCCCTTCGGGGCTGGTAACGGCTTTTTTTCATTAATCTTATTTAAGCCACTAATCGCCCCTTCGCCAGGAGGTGACAATAATCACCTCCACGATAATAAGGACCACTAGGCTGTTAATAATATTTTTATTTATCATAATAGTTTACTCTTACTTAAAAATATTAATTATATATAAATAACATTAATGTCAAGAAAAAATAAAACTTTTATCAACTTAAAATTTTCATGGCTTAGCGCCTGTGTCCGTTCAAAAATAAGGGTTTGACATTCAAACAGGCAGACAGTTATATTATTTTTACATCTAAAATCTTAACATCATAAATATACAGAAAAATTTAAATTGATACAAACCTACATGACCACTGATCAACATCAATCAATCCGGCTGTCATTCATTATAACAGCTATTATATTTTGCCTGGCAGGAATTGGTCTGTATGCGAAAACCTTTGCCCTGGTAGCCCCATCCGTTGCGACGGTCTGTCTGATATGGGCCGCATATCATTTTTTAGGTGGGCGATCCGTGCGCCGATCCATAATTCGGGGGCGCAGTATCTTACTGATTTTTGCAGCCTATATCACCTGGTTTGCCTGTCTAACCGGCGGCATTTTCAGTCCTGGTCTTTTTTTTTTCATCATTGTCCTGACGGGAACTGTTCTATTCACTGATCTGTCCGGTTTCCTTTTTATTTGCGGTCTTTGTACAGCATTACTTGCCTTTTTTTATTTTGGTCCTTCCTGGGGGCCGGGTGTATTGAATCTCAATGAATTTCGCCTCGTGTTTTTTATCATTTTGTTTTCCGGTATTGGATCTGTCCTGTTTTTAGTGCTCAAAAAACAGCAGGCGCTTATTACGGAACAGCAGGCTGTCGTTGAATTTTCTGAAAAAGTTCAGAAAGATGCCAAAAACGCCATTGAGGTTAAGGATCGATTTTTGGCCAACATCAGCCATGAAATACGAAATCCCATGAACGGGGTTTTAGGCATGCTTCACGTCCTTCTTGACTCTAAGCTTGACACCGAGCAAAGACGGTACGCAGACATTGCCTATAACAGCGCCAGAGCCCTTTTGACTATTGTTAATGACATTCTGGATCTGTCCAAAATTGAGGCCGGTAAAATTGAACTTGATATCCGTCCCTTTGATCTTGAAATCGCCATTAAGGATATTGTCTCTTTACCTGAACTTCAGGCCAGACAAAAAGGACTTGAGTTTATCTATAATATATGCACGGATGTGCCAAGATTGCTTAAAGGCGATATCGGCAGAATACGCCAGGTGATCTTAAATTTTACAAGCAATGCCATCAAATTTACTGAAACCGGGTCTGTGACCCTGAATGTAACACTTAAAGAGGACAAAGACGCGCAAGCGCTGATTCATTTCAGCGTAGATGATACAGGTATCGGTATGGACGAGAAAGTACTCAAAAGCCTTTTTTCGCCCTTTGTCCAGGCCGATACGTCCATAACAAAGAAATATGGCGGCACCGGCCTTGGTTTATACATATCAAAACTGTTCATTGAATTAATGGGTGGCCAGGTGGGTGTGGACAGTATTGAAATGATTGGTTCCACGTTCTGGTTTGAAGCGCCCTTTGAAAAACAGCTGCCCGAAGAGATTGTCAAGGACCCGTCTGCCGTTCCCGTCATCAAAATCCGGGTGGCCGTCGTGTCTGACAACCCGGAACCCAGCACCCGGCTGACTAAAATACTTGACCGGAGCGGGTTTAATTATACGACTTGCGAACACAGTCGAGTTATTGAACTTGTTACCCTTGCAAACACAAGTTTAACCCCCTTTCATGTGGTTCTTATGGAAGTAAATGAATCCGATCAATATGCAAGGATCATTGGCCGAAAAATCAGCCATGATCCTGAATTGAAAGGCCTTGCGTGCATTCTCGTCACTGGTGTGGGAAAGCAGGGGGATGCAAAGGAATTTGAAGGCTTGGGCTTTTCAGCCTTTTTAAGCTTTCCTCTGGACAAAACCATTCTCCAGGATGCCGTCCACACAGTGCTTTCACCGGCCTACCAGAAAAGCAGCCAGGCCATTATTACCCGCTATGCCCTTGCAGAACGCCTGAAAAGAGCATTTAAAATTTTAATTGTGGATGACATTGAATCCAATGTTTTGACGGCAAAGGCTATTATACGAAAGCATGGATACCAGACCGAATCGGCATCCAACGGAATCCAGGCTGTTAAAAAGGCACGGAAGAATAAATACGATTTGATCTTCATGGACTGCCAGATGCCGGAAATGGACGGCTATGAAGCCTGTCGTCAAATCCGGGAATATGAAGCCTTGGAAAAGCTTATTACGACGCCGGTTATTGCCATGACCGGAAACGCCTTTGAAAGGGATCGAAAGCAATGTAAAGAGGCGGGGATGGATGATTTTATTTCAAAACCTGTTAATCCCCAGGCTTTGATTGAAATTATTAATGCTTATAAATCAGAAGCGTTGGCTTCGCAGACAGTTGAATCCCCGGATTTTGACATGCCTGATCGTGAAATTCATGACGTTGAAAAACAAGATCAGATCTCCGCAGTTTTGGAAGATAACGATGCGCCCGTACCTGTATTTGACAGGACCGAATTTCTTGAACGCTTTGGCAATGACGAGCAATTAGCTGCAGAAATCCTTGAGTCATTTTTTCAGGAAGTGGAGGAGCTTGTTGAGAACCTTGTGTCGGCTGTTACAAAAGAGCCCTTTGATCCTGAATATGTCAAGGCCTGCGCCCATGCGTTAAAAGGCGCTGCCGCCAATGTAAATGCAGAGCAGTTAAGACTTGCCGCCCTTGACATGGAAACCCAGGCCGGTAATGGTGTGCGGTTGGACACATTGGTTGTACCCGAAACGCTTAAGGAATGTTTGAATCGGTTTAACGAGAAAGCCCTTTTATGATTGATATTAAAACCATGACCATATTGATTGTGGATGACATGAAAAGCATGCGCCTGACCCTGCGCAAAATGCTGCGCAATCTTGAGATCGGCAAAGAGCTTTTGTTTGCGGATAGTGGAAAATCAGGCTTAAATGTGCTGAAAAATTCTTCCTGCGATTTAATTATTGTTGACTGGAACATGCCGGAAATGAACGGTAGTCAGATGCTGGCCCACTTGCGCGGGGACAAAAACATCAGAGACATTTCTGTTATTATGGTTACAGCCGAAAACGAACGCGACATTGTGACTGATGCTGCAGAATACGAAGTGGAGGGATATCTTCTTAAACCATTAACCTTGGCCGCCCTGGATACAAAGATAAAAAGTGTTGTTGAGACTGCCAATCACCCAGAAAAGGCAAAGCTTCATCTACTTGAGGCAAGGGTGTGTGAAGAGGCCGGCAATATTGAAGGTGCTATAGACGAGACGAAAAGAGCTTTGAGGCTTAAACCAAATGCATCACGGATTTTAAGAAAGCTGGGGCTTTTGTACCTTCAGACCAAGAAACCGGAAATCGGTGAAAAATGTCTTCAAAAGGCCGTTGCCGTAAACCGTCAGGATACAATTTCACGAAACCATCTGGCCGAGTTATATATTAATAAACGCGCTTTTAAACAGGCCGCCCAGGTTTATATGGAAATTCTCTCTTTCAGCACCAGATATTTTGATTCAGCTGTTCAATTAGGTGAAACACTTATGATTAACGGATTCAGAAATGAAGCAAGAACGCTTTTTTCGCGTGTCATGTCCAAAAGCCGCTCCAACAGGTTCCTTCAGGAAAGAATCATTGACATTTGCCTGGACAACCAGGAATATGAATTTGTGAGTGAGCTCGTTACCGAGGCGATCAGAGATAATCCTTCCAATCTGGACCTTTTGTATAAAGCCGGCACCATCTACCTTGAAACCGGCGATCAGGAAAAAGCAATGAAATGCTTTGTCACGGTTGATAGCAACAGGCGTGGAGATATCAAAACCAAACTTCAGATCGCCCATATTCATTTCAACAATAGGCACATTCTCCAGGCCGACGATTATCTGAATCGTATTTTGAGAATTGATCCGTCAAATAAGGAAGCCCTGGAAATGCGCGGGCAAATATAAAATATAGTGTCCATCCAGAAATAGCCTTTTTGCCCAATTTCTTTGTTGGATGAAAATTTTTATCCTCGGAATATTCAATATATGCCTGTGGTTAGAATTTTCATCCGTTTTGAACTTGAACAAAAATCCTTATTTCTGGACAGACACTATTCTAAAATTCAACCCCCACATGATTGATGGTGGCGGCCATGTAACCTGCCCCGAATCCATTGTCGATGTTGACCACAGCAATATTCGAACTGCAGGAATTAAGCATGCCCAAAAGGGCAGTCATACCGTTGAAACTTGTGCCGTAACCAACACTTGTGGGAACTGCAATTACAGGCGACTTGACAAGTCCGCCTACCACCGAAGGCAGGGCACCTTCCATGCCTGCGGCAACAATAATAACAGATGCTTTTTCAATTTCTGCCTTGTGGGCGAAAAGTCTGTGGATGCCTGCAACCCCGACATCAAAAAGTGTTTTTACCTCGTTACCCATGGCCTTTGCCGTTAAAAAAGCTTCCATTGCAACCGGAATATCTGACGTCCCTGCACTGACGATGAGGATCGTACCCCGGCCGGTAATGGCAGGGGGTTCTTTTTCTATTTTTAAGAGGCGTGCGTCATCAAAATATTGCGCATGGGGAAACCGTGAAAGAATTACGTCTGCCTTTTCCTCGTCAAGGCGGGTTACAAGCACGATATTTTCCGATTGTTCCAGTTTCTCAAGAATGGCAATAATCTGTTCCGATGTTTTGCCCTGCCCGAAAATCACCTCGGGGAATCCTTTGCGAAGGGTTCTGTGATGATCCACATGGGCGCAACCGATATCTTCAAATGAGAGATGTTTTAATTGATCTGCCGCCTGTCCAACGGGCAGTGCGCCGTCGGACACCATGGAAAGAATTTCTGTTAATGCATCAAGGTTCATTGGCGTCTAAGCGTTTTGCCTTTTCAACTAGGCAAATCCTTTCTTTGCTTTATTTTGTTTCTTCCGAAACAGGTGCCTCTTCCCGGGCAGCCGGCTCTTCTTCAGGGGCTGATGCCTGTCGGGAAGGTATAGTTTTGTCTTTTCCCCACTTGTAAGACCCATATTTATAATATCCCTGAACATTATTGAACCGGGCGTCAATGCTCTTGGGAATGGGGATCACATTACCTTCAACAGATGGTATCAGAAATTCGGCCAAAGGGATAGACCCTCCCCCGGATACGATAATGGTGTCAATATCCCAGTCATTTTTCCACAGCCGGCTTAAATCAGAGGCAATGGTCGAGGCGGCATGTGTATATACTCGTTTTTTCAGATTATTCACATTGTACTCCTTGCCCCGGATTTTAATCACGCCGGATTCAATGAACTTAAAAATTTTGTAAAGTTCAATATTAATACCACTTTCCTGGCGCAGCTTGTCTGCAATTATGGAAAAGCATTTGGACACCCCTGTGTCCATGGTTGACGAGCCCCTTTCAATGTATTGGAGATGGTCAAAAATGGAAAAATCCGTTGTTTTAAAACCAATATCCACCACCCCGAGCTTGGATGCCGCAAGATTTTTGTCACAGATTTTTCCGTTATCGTCAAAAATCCGGTTAAAAATGGACCCAATGGGCTGGGGTATGACAAGCACTTTGTCAATTGAAAGCCTTCTGTGTTCATCGGGGGCGTCCTGGTGATGATAGATGATTTCGTGATCACCCTGGATAATCTGTTTAATCTGCTTGGTATACCGTTTTAAGTACGCCACAGGCAAGCCGGTTACCACATTGATAGGGCCATAGACCTGGGAACATGTGCCTGCCGCCGCAAGGGCCAGTATTTTGATGAATTCTTCCACCATTTTTTCCTGGTCAAGGGTATATTCGGTCAGGCTGGACTGACGTTCGGCATAGGATCCTAAAAAATAGGTCTTATCGTCCAGGGTGATATGCAAGTTGGCCGTTGCTGCAGTATCGCCCATGGATGACATAAACTGAATATCAGCCGGATCGCCGATCAGGGATTTGAAAATTACCGAATTTTGTCCGTTATATGCTTTTGTAAAACCAAACCCCACATCTATGCCGATAATTTCCATGTCCTGACCTCCTGATGTAATCCGCTTAGATACGTTGTGAACTGCTTTGGAATTCTTCATGGCAAAGCTACCACTGTCCCCATATTCAGTCAAGGAATCAGGGTGATTGCATGTAAAAAGCTACTGTTATTCAATGGTTTTAAACTTTTCCTTGGGAACGCCGCAGACCGGGCATTCCTTGGGAATTTTTTTGTGGGTCACATAACCGCACACCTGGCAGACGTGGTAAGCGTTAACCTTGTCCTTAATTACGTCCATCATGGCTCGTTCGTACAGCTTGGCATGATAGCTTTCCGCGTCCCGGGCAAAGGTAAACACTTTGACCGCGGCGGTTTCATCTTCTTCCATGGCGTCTTTAATAAATTCCGGGTAAACATTTTCACTGACGTTTTTTTCGTTCTGGAAAGATTTTTCCAGGTTGGTATCCGTATCTTTGACAATGAGGTCTTTAATCAATCCCAGGTTACGGGTGGCATGGATGCGCTCCGCCTCGGCAATGGCCCGAAACAGCATGGCCACCTGAGGCAGTTTTTCTTCTTCAGCTTTTTCGGCAAAGGCCAGCAATCGAAAATAGGCTTTGGCTTCACCGATAAATGCAGTATAAATGTTCTTCTGGGTTTTTTCTTTCATCAGTATTCCTCCTTCTAAACCGAACACCTTATGATTTTTTTTACATTGATTTATTTTTCGCGGTACTGGACAAAGTCAGCACCGCCGTGAACAAATGATTATGTTGTTTTTTTTTTGCATAATTTCAACAAAGAATATTTACAAATTCTGTATCAATAAAAATCGCAACCGACAATCATTTTGTTCCGGCGTTATGGAATTTCCAACGGGATAAGGGCCATGGGGATTTTAAAATCTACCAATAGGGTGCGGGATTTTTGCCCGTATTCAAGGCGCACCAATGGGAGCATATTCGAAATATGTGCCCATTGGTGCGCCTTGAAAATGGTTAAAAAGACAAGTCCTATGGTAGATTTTATTGTTTCTATGGCCCTAACATCAATGGTATTGAACAGCAGACCGGTTACTTGTCGATTGTCCTGCCGATCTGTGTTAACAGGGACTGGCATTCCCAGATGAATTCTAGTATATTGTTCCACTTGTTTAAATAGTCTTGGTGGGCTTTAATATATAAAGGATAGAATATGATTGATCAAGAACGCCTGGGGAAAAGGTTTGCGGCTCTTACCCGGGTTGATTCCGAATCCGGAAGCGAGGGTCTGATCGCAAAAGTTCTTGAAAAGGAACTGACAGGCCTTGGGGCAACTGTGGTGTTTGATGATGCAGGCGCTAAGATCAACTGTGACTGCGGCAACCTTGTGGCTACATTTAAAGGCAACACGGATGTTGAGCCGGTGATGCTTTCCGGGCATATGGACACGGTGGTGCCGGGCAAAGGGGTAAAAATCATATTTGAGGACGGGGTGTTTAGAAGTGACGGCACTACCATCCTGGGTGCCGACGACAAGTCTGCCCTTGCCATCATCCTTGAGGTGATGCAGGTGATCAAGAATAACAACCTGCCGTGCCCCCCTGTTGAGGTGGTCATGACAGTATGTGAGGAACTTGGGCTTCTAGGTGCCAAGAACCTTGACTACGATTTGCTTAAATCAAAATTCGGATACATTCTGGACGCCGTGGATACCGAAGGTATTGTAAACCGGGCGCCTGAAGCCAACAAGATCAGTGCAAAAGTTTACGGCCGGGCCGCCCATGCCGGCGGCTTTCCTGAAAACGGGGTTTCTGCCATTTATGCGGCGTCCTGTGCCATTGCCAAACTTGAACTGGGTCGCCTCGACGAGGAAACTACCTGTAACCTTGGGCTTATTTCCGGCGGAGCCGCCACTAATATTGTGCCTGAATATGTGGAAATTCACGGCGAAGCCCGGTCCCATGATCCTGCTAAACTGGACAAGGTCACACATACCATTGTTTCCACCTTTGAAAATACCATGGCCGAACTTAAGGCTGAAGGAGACACACTTCCCCGGGTGGAAATGATAGTGGAAAACGACTTTCCCAATACCCGCATCCCTGAAGATCATATGGTGATCAAGCTTGCCCAGAAAGCCGCCGCCAATCTGGGCCGGGACATGGCCTGCAAAACAAGCGGCGGAGCGGCTGATGCCAATGTTTTCTTTAAAAACGGCATTGCCGCAGGTGTTCTCGGCACAGGCATGACGGATGTGCATACCCTTAAGGAATCCATTGCACTTAAAGATATGGTCCATTGTGCCGAACTGATCCTTGAAATTCTTAAAATCCATGCAACAGGAAAGGTAGCGTTATGATTCTTTATCTTGATATGATGGCAGGCATTGCCGGAGACATGTTTTTAGGGGCGCTGGTGGATCTTGGTGTACCTGTGGACTGGCTCAAAAAAAAACTGTCGCCCATTTTGGACGGGTTTGATCTGCGCACTGAAATTGTGTTCCGGCATCATCTTCGGGCTGTCAATCTTTATGTGGATGAGACCGACCATGTTACCCATCGTCATTACACCACTATCCGGGAAATGATCGAATCTGCGGATCTGCCGGACACGGTTCGGGCCAATGCCCTGACAGCCTTTAAACATATAGCTCTGGCCGAATCCCGTATTCACGGAAAGGACATTGAAACTGTCCATTTCCATGAGATTGGCGGCATCGACAGCCTGGTGGATATCATCGGCAGCTTTCTGGCTCTGGATTATTTGGGCGTGGATCAGGTGGCGGCAACGCCGATCCCCCTGGGATCAGGGACCATTAAATGCGCCCATGGTATTGTTCCCGTACCGGTCCCGGCCACTGTGGCCATACTAAAAGGCCTTGAAGTGACAGGATCTGACGCCAAAACAGAAATTGTCACACCCACAGGCGCATCTATTGTGGCAACGCTGGCCCCGCAGTTTGGTGCCATGCCGGACATGCGGATTGAAAAGGTGGGCTACGGGGCCGGCAAACGCGACACCGGTGCATCTGTTCCCAATCTTCTGCGCCTGGTGCTGGGCACCCCTGCTGCCGTAAAAAATTCCGGGGAGAACATCCTGTCGGATCAGGTGCATGTGCTGTATACCAATGTGGATGACATGAGCCCTGAGAGTCTTGGCTTTGTTATGGATCGCCTTATGGACAAAGGCGCTTTGGATGTCAGTTTTACACCGGCATTCATGAAAAAAAATCGGCCAGCCACCCGCATTGAGGTGATTTGCCACAAGGATCAGCTCCAGGTGCTTTCTGCCATCCTGCTGTCCGAGACCACAACTATTGGGGTTAGATATCACATTTGCGACCGGATGATTTTAAGACGTGAACCCGTGGCGGTGGAGACAAGCCTTGGCCGGGTAAACGCCAAAAAAATTACAACACCAAACGGCCAGGCCCGGATCATGCCCGAATACGATGATTGTAAACGCAAAGCCCTGGAACATAAATTGCCTTTTTATCAGGTATATGAGCGAATTCTGACGGAATTAAATCCCCTTGAAACGCAAACAGGCCAGTTATAAAAGACCGTGAAAGGACTCATCTGATGGGGGACAAAGTTATACTTTTCATTGCCACGGGCTTTGGCCTGGGACGGATACCTTTGGCCCCCGGGACCTTTGGTACCCTTTCGGGGCTGCCGTTGATCGGGATCATGGTGTGGCTGGCAACGGTGTGTACGCCCGGTGCTGCCGCCCTGTTTTTGGTGGGCGTGATACTTTTTGCGGTCTGGATTTCCCAAAAGGCTGAAATTCTGATTGGCGATAAAGATCCGGGGGCTGTAGTTATTGATGAGATGGCAGGTTATTGTGTGACCATGACCCTGGTGCCTGTGACCATGATCACTTTGGCCGCAGGTTTTATTGCCTTCAGATGTTTTGATATATTAAAGCCTTTTCCGATCCGCTGGTTTGAAAAAACCTTTTCCGGCGGGGCCGGTATTGTGCTCGATGATGTAATGGCAGGGCTGCTGGCCGCTTTCCTGCTTAAAGCAATATACCTTATGGTTTGATTGAGGAGGAAAACGCGATGGAAAAAAACAAGGAAAAGGAAAAAGCTGTCCAAACCGCCATGAATCAGATTGAGCGCCAGTTCGGCAAAGGCTCGATTATGAAGCTGGGCGGTCGGGCGATTGAAGCCGTGCCCGTGATTCGGTCCGGGTCTCTTGCCCTGGATAAAGCCTTGGGCGTGGGCGGATACCCCAGGGGCCGGGTTATTGAGATTTACGGCCCTGAATCTTCCGGCAAGACAACCCTTGCGCTTCATGCCGTATCCCAGGCCCAGAAAGCAGGCGGTATTGCCGCGTTTATCGATGCCGAGCATGCCTTGGACGTGGCCTATGCCAAGCGGCTGGGTGTAGATTGTGACGAGCTTCTGATTTCCCAGCCCGATACCGGCGAACAGGCCCTTGAAATTGCCGACATGCTGGTGCGAAGCGGTGGCATTGATATTTTGGTTGTGGATTCGGTGGCCGCCCTTGTGCCCAGATCAGAAATCGAAGGCGAGATGGGCGACTCCCACATGGGGCTGCAGGCAAGATTGATGTCCCAGGCCCTTCGTAAACTGACTGGAACAATAGGTAAAACAGCCACCACCTTGATTTTTATCAACCAGATCCGTATGAAGATCGGCGTAGTCTATGGTAATCCGGAAACCACCACCGGTGGTAATGCCTTGAAATTTTATTCTTCCATGCGTCTTGAGATCAGAAAGGCAGCAGCCATCAAAAGCGGTGAAGATGTGATCGGATCCCGGACCAAGGTCAAGGTGGTGAAAAATAAACTGGCCCCTCCGTTTAAAAATGTTGAATTTGACCTGATGTATGGAGAGGGTATTTCCAGGACCGGCGACCTTCTGGACATGGGGGTCGAGCTGGATATTGTGAACAAAAGCGGGTCCTGGTATTCATTTGAGAAAGAGCGCATCGGTCAGGGCAGGGAGAATGTAAAAGCCTTTTTAATAGACAATCCTGAGATCTTTGATGCCATTGAACTTAAAGTGAGAACCGAACTTGGAATTGCCGGACCGGAAGCAGCCAAAACTGCAGCCGGCAACGGAAAGGACAGTCAGCCGGAAGCGAAAGCCTAACCGGTAAAGTTGAGCAGGAGCCAATAATACTATGACAGGTAATGAAGCCAGGAAAATTTTCCTCGAATATTTTAAAAAACATAACCACCGCCATGTGCGCTCGTCGTCCCTGGTTCCCCAGGATGATCCCACCCTGCTGTTCGTCAACGCCGGTATGGTGCAGTTTAAGCGTGTTTTTACAGGTGATGAAAAACGTGATTACACCACTGCAGTCACCTCACAGAAATGCGTTCGGGCCGGGGGTAAACATAACGATCTTGAGAACGTTGGATACACGGCCCGCCATCATACTTTTTTTGAAATGCTCGGCAATTTTTCCTTTGGAGAGTATTTTAAGGAAAAGGCCATTGACTTTGCCTGGGACCTGCTCACCAATGGGTACGGGTTTGATGCCGAAAAACTGTATGTATCTGTTTATAAAGATGATGACCAGGCGTTTGAGATCTGGAATAAGCAGGTTGGCTTGCCTGCCGAACGCATCTCCAGGTTAGGTGACGAGGACAATTTTTGGGCCATGGGTGACACCGGACCCTGCGGTCCCTGTTCCGAGATTCACATTGACCGGGGCAAAGAATTCGGGTGTGATGATCCCAACTGCGCCGTGGGTTGTGATTGCGACCGATGGCTGGAGTTGTGGAACCTGGTGTTCATGCAGTTTGAAAGGAGTGAAGACGGCACCATGGCGCCTTTGCCCAAACCCAGTATTGACACCGGCATGGGCCTTGAACGAATTATTTCCGTACTCCAAGACGTACCCACTAACTTTGATACCGACCTTTTTGTTCCTATTATGGAACGAGTCGAGGAACTATCCGGCAAAAAACGGGGTGAATCCAAGGAAGTGGAAGTGGCTATGAAGGTCATTGCCGACCATTCAAGATCATCGGCCTTTTTGATCTGTGACGGGGTGCTGCCGTCCAATGAGGGACGTGGATATGTGCTTCGTCGGATCATGCGGCGGGCCATCCGCTACGGCCGGAGCATTGGGCTGACCAAACCCTTTTTAGACCAAACCGTTCAAACGGTGTTCTCCATTATGGATGAAGCCTATCCGGAGCTTAAAGAATCTGCCGCTTTTATCCTTAACGTGGTGAAAAACGAAGAGGAAAAGTTCCTTGAAACCCTTGAACACGGCATGAAGCTTTTGGAGGCAACGATTGAGGACCTTAAAGAACGACAAGAGAATGTCATTCCGGGTGGGGTAATCTTCAAGCTTTACGATACCTTTGGATTCCCTGTGGACATTATCCAGGATCATGTCAAGGAGATGGATATTACCCTGGATCTGGACGGGTTTGATGCGGCCATGGCTGAACAGAAAGCCAGATCCAAGTCCAAAAAGAAATTTGCCGGTGTGGGAGATGCCTATAAACCCTTGACCTCGGCGGGTGTGAAAACCGTATTCAAAGGCTATGATGCCGTTGAAATGCAAAGTGATCTGCTCATCGTGGTTAAGGATGATGCTGAAGTTGATACGGCCGGTACGGGTGACGAAATTGAGGTCGTTACCTCGGAAACCGTATTTTATGCTGAATCCGGGGGGCAGGCCGGAGACAGTGGTTTGTTTGAAAATAATGCCTGCGTTATTGAGATTACAGATACGGTCAAGGATCCTTCCGGTCTTTTTATACACAAGGGAAAAGTCATCAAGGGTAGCTGCAAAAAAGGCGATACATTTACCCTTAAGGTGGATGCAGCGCTTCGCCGGGCCACGGCGGCAAACCATTCGGCCACCCATATCCTGCATGCTGCGCTTCGCAAGGTTTTAGGCGACCATGTCAAGCAGTCAGGCTCGCTGGTTACCCCGGACAGGCTGCGATTTGACTTTACCCATTTCAGCGCGGTTACGCCCGAAGAGCTTGCTGCCATTGAAACACAGGTCAATACCCATATCATTGAGAACCATGCGGTCGTCACAAAGGAGATGGACATGGAAGAAGCAGTCCGCTCCGGTGCCACGGCTCTGTTTGAGGAAAAATACGGGGATGTGGTCCGGGTGGTTTCCCAGGGGGCTTTTTCCCAGGAACTGTGCGGCGGTACCCATACCCGTGCCACCGGCGACATCGGGTTGTTCCGTATCCTTTCCGAGGGGGGGATTGCCTCGGGGGTGCGCCGTATTGAAGCCGTGACAGGACTTGCCGCCCTTGAAACGGTTCATGCAGATCAGTCTGCCCTGGAAAAAGTGGCTGACCTTCTGAAAAGTAATAAAGATGATGTGGTGGACCGGATTGAAGCATTTGTGGCAGAGAAAAAGGCTGTGGAGAAAGAGCTATCTGCAATTAAGGCCAAAATTGCGTCCAAATCTGTTGACGACATTGATGACAATATCAGGCAGATCAATGGGGTTACAGTGCTGTCCAAGCGGGTGGAAATTGAAAATCCATCCCAACTCCGGGACCTGGCAGATAAATTCAAGAATAGACTAGGCTCGGGCGTGCTGTTGCTGGGTGCCGAATCCAACGGCAAAGCATTGCTTATTTCCATGGTTACCGACGATCTGACCAAGACTTTTAAGGCCGGCAATATTGTTAAAATCGCTGCCGGTATCGTGGGTGGCGGTGGTGGCGGTCGGCCGGAAATGGCCCAGGCCGGCGGCACCAAGCCTGAGTTTCTGGACAAGGCCCTGGAATCTGTTTTTGAAACCGTATCCAATTAAGCTGTAAACGCCTTAAATAACTCCTGGAACACAGAATCTAAATTCCTTCCTGTGTTCCAGGCCATATCATTTCTGCCATACGGCACAGGCGTTCCAATAGGGGAGGGCGTTTTCATCCTGTGACAGCGTATTTTATCAGACGGCTACTTTTAGTGATCCCCACCTTCATCGGCATCACCATCATGGTGTTTACCATCACCCGCTTTGTCCCGGGTGGCCCCATTGAGCGCATCATTGCCGAAACCAGGGCCATGCAGATGGGCGACCAGGGCGGCGGTTCCAGAGCCCAGGCTGGCCAGGGTCAGCCTTTGTCCGACGACCAGATCAAAAAACTTGAAGCCTATTACGGATTTGATAAACCTGTGCTTCAAAGCTATGGTATTTGGCTTCTCAAGGTGCTCAAGGGGGATTTGGGCCGGTCCACCCGCTACCAGGACCCGGTGTGGGACATGGTTAAAGAGCGCATTCCCATATCCCTTTATTTCGGGGTATTGAGCCTGGTCGTCATCTACGGCGTCTGTATTCCCCTGGGCATGGCCAAGGCGGTACGCCACAACAGCGGGTTTGATAATATAACTTCCGCGGTTATTTTTACAGGCTACGCCATCCCGGGCTGGGTGGCCGGTGTTATCATGCTGGTGATCTTTGCTTCCCGTATGGATTTGGTCCCGTTGGGCGGACTTGCATCCGATTATTTTACCGATATGACGCTTTGGGAAAAAATAAGGGATGTGGCATGGCATACCGTGCTGCCGCTTCTTTCTTATGTGATCGGCTCCTTTACCGTGATGACCCTTTTGATGAAAAATACGCTCATGGACAACCTGGCTGCCGATTATGTGCGCACGGCCATTGCCAAGGGCTTAAGCTTTAAACAGGCCATCTTCCGCCATGCCCTTCGTAACAGCCTGATCCCCATTGCCACCAGTTTCGGCAACAATATTTCCATTCTTCTGATGGGATCATTTCTTATTGAGAAGGTCTTTAATATCGATGGTATGGGCCTTTTAGGATATGAATCCATTTTGGACCGGGATTACCCGGTGGTGATGGGGATACTTGTAATTTCATCCCTGCTGTTCATGGTGGGAAATATTTTGTCTGATGTGTGTGTAGCCATAGTAGATCCACGGGTTCGATTTAAATAGGGAGTGCTGCATGGCGGTATTAAATCCGGTGGCAAAGGAGCAATTCAGGCGCTTTCGTAGTGTCAAAAGAGGCTTCTGGTCCCTTGTGATCATTCTGATTTTGATGTTTATCTCCTTTTTTGCCGAGGTGTTTATTAATTCCCGAGCACTTGTGGTCTATTACCAGGGAGCGTTTTATTTCCCCACCTACGCAAATATGATCCCGGGCAAAACCTTTGGCCTGGATTATTCCTATGAGACCAATTACCGGGAACTGAAACAGGAAATGGACAGGGAAGAGGGGGCAGGCTTTGTGATTATGCCGCCGGTACCGTATAACCCCTATGAAAACGACCTGCGCCTCAATGAATACCCGCCGTTTCCGCCTTCCTTTTCCAATCGGCATTTCCTGGGCACGGACAATGTTGGCCGGGATGTGCTGGCCCGTCTTGTGTACGGATTTCGTACGGCCATTCTTTTTTCTCTGGGGTTACTGTTTTTTAATTATACTGTGGGCATATCCCTGGGCTGTGCCATGGGCTATTTCGGAGGAAAATTTGACCTGTTCTTTCAACGGGTCATTGAGATCTGGAGCAATATCCCGTTTCTGTATGTAATTATTATTGTTTCTTCCATTGTGGTGCCAAGCTTCATGATCCTGATTCTGATCATGGCCTTTTTCGGCTGGATTTCCATTACCTGGGTGATGCGCACCATGACCTACCGGGAAAAGGAACGCGAATATATTCTTGCGGTCCGGTCCTTGGGCGCTTCACACTTTCGGATCATTTTCAGGCACATTATTCCCAACACCATTTCCGTGATCGTTACCTATGCGCCCTTTGCCATTTCCGGCGGCATTGTGGCTTTAACCTCCCTGGACTACCTCGGGTTCGGCCTGCCTGCACCCACCCCCTCCTGGGGAGAACTTTTATCCCAGGGCTGGCAGAACATGGAAGCCTGGTGGATTTCCGCTGCTGTTGTTTCAGCCCTTGTGGTGACGTTGATGACCGTCACCTTTATCGGTGAGGGCATCAGGGAAGCCTTTGATCCCCGGCGACATACGGTGTATGAATAGACCCGTATTGAGCAGGGTAATTGCATGCGTGCTTTTTTTTGCTCTTGCTCAAAGTATTATTTCGAGCAAGAGCAAGATTAAGAGCAAGAGGGTGTACCGACTCAAATTTAGAACTGCTGTGCCTTGCATTCCAGGGGCATACAAAATAAGTTTCAATATTGATTTTCAGGTAGAATCAATTTGGTCTAAGGCTCATGTCGCGTTTCAGGGTCTTTTAAAGCGTATTTACTCCAACATTCTGAATTTATATCAAATACAACAAGGGCTTACGATCTGCGTCACTATGCGTATTGTCAATAATTTCAAATTATTATGAACAGCCATAAAAATAAGACCCCAAAACGCGACAAGAGCCAAAATAAATTACCTATCAACATAACTAAGCCTGTAAAAAAATCAGTGTAAAATAATTTGAAGATTGGAACCCGGATACAAACGAATCTCAATTTCAAATCTTTCCAGTTGACACGCGTTCAAACAAAACGTATGCATGTCCGAATTTTTAAAAACTGGTTTTCAGGTACAGGGATATAAAACTAGGCAAACGGCCGTTGAATAAGCGTTGAAATCAATTGACTACAGGAAGGTGGAAAGAAAGAAATGGTGAAAAAATGGTTTTTGATCGTATTGATTTTGGGAACGGCCGTTCCTGCGTCCGGCGGTGGTATTGACAACAAGCAGAACTTTTCATCGGCATATGCGGGCAGCCTCAGCCGCAATGCCGCAACAGACGGTGCGGATGCCGCGGCGTACAACCCTGCCGGCTTGATGCACCTTAAAAACGGGACATACCTGGAAGTCGATATTTTGCCCTTTATCTTTGATTATGACCATGAATTCAACGGGGTAACCCAAACCGCCAATACCAAACTGATCGCCCCCATGGCCTTCGGGGTCCACAAACGTGAAAAGTGGGCCTTATGGGGGTCTTTTACCATTAATGGCGGCGGCGGAGAGACCGAATACGAAAACGGCAACATCATTACCAAAACCGTTGAAAATCTAATGTCAGCCGGTGCGTTCAACCCAGCCATTGAGCCTGGCGGGACGCTTTCCCAACCCTATGCCTACGCTAAAAGCTATGATTACACCTTTACCACAGGCGTCTCGTACGCTCTTCACCCTATGGTCTCCGTTGCCGCCGGGGTCAGGTACGTGAGAACCGACAAGGAAGTGGATCTCCACGGAACCTACAAAGGCGATTATATCCTGGCCAAATACGATCAGGAAGCGGACGGTTTCGGCGGAGTGATCGGTATCGACATCCACCCTTCGGACAAGCTCAATATCGGTATCCGGTATGAATCGCAGGTCAATTTGGACTGGGACACTGAAACAGACGGATCAAATCCGTTCGGGCTGATCCTTCTTGATGCCTTTGGCCGGGAGGACGGCCAAAGCTATGCCAGAGATCTTCCGGCCGTACTGGCCCTCGGTCTTGAGTGGAAAATCCTTTCTAAGCTCACGCTCAAGCCCTCATTTTCCCTTTACTTTGAAACGGATGCGGATTGGGATACCCAAAATTACGCCGTGGACGGCAACTCCTTTGATCTGGCCCTGGCCCTTCAATACGATGTCAATGCTGCCTGGTCCCTGACAGCCGGTTATCTTTATATTGACGTGGACATGAAACCTGAAAACTTCGGCATCATTGAGCAGATGAGTCCGCCTCTTGACTGCCATGCCTTTGCCGTCGGCGCAAGGTACAGAATGACCGAAAAATTGACCCTGATCCTGGGGTTTTCCGGGTATTTTTACAAAGATGCCACTGCTGCAGACCTTTCCACAGGACGTCCGGAAGTCACCTACGCCAAAACCCTGTATCAGGGAGGTATCGGTATTCAGTATCGACTATAACTGGTCGCAAATCCATCGAAGGTCGTTGACCCGTAGATAAAATTTATATTTCTGTTATTCGATCATCAAATTTTTTAGGGAATTTGTTCAAATTCAAGGCGGAAACAATTTTTAACCGGATGAATATACAATATATTTTGAGGATTTAAAATTTTTTTCCCAACGCCGAAGTTGGGCAAATTAACAAAAGCTTGATCATTGAGTGTTATTTTTTCATGGTTTGGTTGACAGTAAGCAACCTGTTGGCCTAATATTATTCAGGATTTGACAATCCACGTTTCCAACTGAGCAAGACAAATTCTTTTTTCATGACAGGTTGTGGCTTACCATTACTTGTTTCAGTTACTGTCGCTCCTGTCTTTGCATCTAATATTCAAAAAAAGGAAGTATTATGCTTAAAGTTGCTATTAATGGTTTTGGAAGAATAGGAAGACTTTCTTTCCGGAAACTCTTTGGAGATGACCGGTTTGAAATTGTAGCGATTAACGATTTGACAGAACCTAAAATGCTGGCACATCTTCTCAAGTATGACAGTGTTCAGGGCCGGTATTCAGATCATACAGTTGAGTGCGATGGAGAAGCGCTTATTATTGACGGCAAAAAAATCCCGGTTTACAAAGATGCCGATCCAAAAAATCTTCCCTGGGGCAGCATAGGGGTGGATATTGTTCTTGAATGCACCGGATTTTTCTGCTCAAAGGCCAAAAGCCAGGCACATATTGATGCCGGTGCGAAAAGGGTTCTTGTTTCTGCCCCGGCAGGCAATGACCTGCCAACCATTGTTTATGGTGTAAATCATCATATACTTAAAGGCGATGAACTTGTGGTTTCCGCTGCGTCATGCACAACCAACTGCCTTGCCCCCATGGCAAAGGCGTTGAATGAGTATCGTGAATTAAGAACCGGCTTTATGACAACAATCCATGCATACACAGGCGATCAGATGATCCTTGACGGCCCGCACCGCAAAGGTGACTTCCGCCGGGCAAGGGCCGGTGCAATCAACATCGTACCCAATTCAACCGGTGCTGCAAAAGCCATTGGTCTTGTCATCCCCGAACTTGACGGCAAACTGATCGGTTCGGCACAGCGCGTTCCGGTTCCTTCGGGTTCCATCACCATTCTTGACGCAACCTTAAAGGATGAAACCGAAACCGTGTCTGTTGAAGGCATTAATGAAGCCATGCACAACGCGGCGAATGAATCCTTTGGATATTCTGACGAGGAACTGGTGTCAAGCGATATAATCGGCACGAGCTATGGGTCTCTTTTTGATTCCACGCAAACACTAGCCCAGCGGTGCGGAACCAAAATTTATGAAGTCAGGGTGGTATCCTGGTATGACAATGAGATGGGCTATGTCTACCAGCTTATCAGAACATTGGCCCTTATGGGTAACCTAATGTATTCCTAATGAACGAGTCGAAATAATTTAACCCTGGAGCGCGAGCGTCCCGCCCACAGCGGGACGCCCGCGCTCCAGGATATAGCAAAATGGGCAAGTTTTTTAGGACCTAATTCATACGGACCATGAAAACAACGCCGCAATATAACTTTTCTTTTTACCCCTCTTCTTTGTTTCATAAATAAGCACATATTTCAATTTGCTTCCATTGATTCATCTTGAATATTAAATGACGAAAAAATGACCGGCACGTTGCAAAATCAAAGTTTGATATAGGAAAAGCCACATGCTGCCAGTGAACAAATCACGACCGGATTAATAAATTGACAGGGTCGCTGAGACGGGTTAATTTCTATACAATTTTAACGGTTGAATTAAGGCTCAATATAAACAGCCCCAGGCCAACCTGTTTTTATAGTGTGGTTCAGCCTACAACGAAAGTTAAAAAGTCTGTGTAGGTTACACTGACTTTTTTATAAAAGTGGGGGGCCTTTTATTTGAAAGATAAGAAGTGCAATCAAAAACAAGGCAAGTTATGAACATTAAAAATTCATTTTTACAAAACAAGCCCCTGATGATTATCGTTGCCATGGTGCTGATTTTCGTGGAACTTTATATTTTCTTCATTTTTTCTGCAAAATCCGGAACAAAGCATACCCTGCAGGTTCTGAATGATTCAGGAACAGTCATTTACGAAACTGATGGAAAGCATTTGACCGAGTTTAAAAAGTATTATTTTGAAGCAACCTTCGGTCCCTTTGAAAATTATGAAAAAAAGCTGGTCACCCGGACAGAGCCTTTTCCGTTCAGGGCCTGGTTTGCCACAGCCCTTGGCCTTCCTTTAGGATTTACGCTTTTATTTGCCTTTATTATATCAGCCTTCTCAAGGCTTGCGGGTAAAAAGCAGGAGGAGCCCCAGGCAACGGGGAATGCGGACGCTGAGCCCACCGGGAAAATGGATGAATTTTTAGCCCAGATTAACCGTATGAACATTTTTATAATCGGTGCGGGCACATTCCTGGTTGTGCTTGCTTTTTGGGTGCTACCAAATCTGATTTCCTTTATCGGTCAAACCGGTCTTGAAATCATTGAACGGTATGGGTGGTTTTTTGCCATTGCCGGCATGGCAATTCTTTTAATTTTTGCCTGGTTTCTTTACCTACGATATCTTCTGGCCAAAAAGGCTTTGGAAGCAGAAACCCATATCCGTGAGTATCAGTTAAGTTTAAGCAGACTGCCCGGACCGGAATCGCCCATCCTTGAAATTGAAAAAAAATCTGATCCTGATATACTTGAAGCCCCTTCTTCAGAAGATTAAGCGCCTGTTTAAAAATTAGAGGATCGAAGCGACATCTCATGAGAACTTCTTCCTAATTTTTAGGCAGGCTCTAAGGGCCTGCTTGGTAATTGATGAATCGGCTGCAATCCCATGAAAATGGTCCCAATTCCCCCAAATTTCATGTCAATAGTCCAGAAGACCAACACCCTCATCATATAGTGCCCGACCGAAAACCGTAAATTTTGCCGATTACTTCGTTGGCCGGAAATTTTAATCCTCGGAATATTCAATATATGCCTGTGGTTAAAATTTCCGACCGCCTTGTACTCAACAAAATTTCCAGGTTTTCGGTCAGATATTATATAGTTTCAAAAGAAAACACCTGTCTTTTATTTCAATTATGTAATCTTTTCCGTCTTTTTTTTCTACATAATTGAAACAGATCGTTTGGGAAGGGTTAACGACAGATCAACACTAACCAACTCAGAAAATTAATTCCATTTATTATAATACGTTACGACAAACAATAGATTATCAACAAAATATGGCGTATCTATTGTTGTTTTACTTAAAATTTTTGGAATAAACAACAATAAGCAAAAACAATCAATCTGTTTATTTCAATTATGTAATATTATTTGTCGTTTTTATCTACATATTTGGAATACATCGATATAGTAAGGGTTCTAACAGAATGACATAACCCAGCTCTAAAAATTTTTTCCTTTTATTATAATTTGTTACAATGAATGATAAATTATTATCAGGACATGGCATGTCTATTGCTTTTTACTAAAAATTTTTGGAATAAACAACAATGGAGCATGATCATGGTAAACAAGCAGCATATTTCTTTCTTTTTTGTTATTTTTGGAACTCCGCTGGCTGCAGTCGCTGGAGACGGTACAGTAATTGACAGCGGGAATACGAGCTGGATGCTTATTTCAACGGCCCTTGTTCTACTCATGATGCCAGGCCTGGCCATGTTTTACGGCGGCCTGGTACGGGCAAAAAATGTTCTGGGCACCATGATGCATACCTTTGTGGCCATGGCAGTTATCGGTGTGCTCTGGGTGGTCTGCGGGTATTCATTGACTTTTGGCGAGAGCATTATGGGCGGACTTGTCGGGTGGAACAGTGATTTCTTTTTTCTCAAGGGGATTGATGAAGCCGTGACCGATGGAATCCCGGAATATATCATTGCCATGTTCCAAGGTAAATTTGCCATCATAACGCCGGCATTAATCAGCGGTGCCCTGGCAGAGCGGATCTATTTAAGGGGATATATCCTGTTTATTTCTCTATGGTTCCTGATTGTTTACACACCACTGTGTCACTGGGTATGGGCATCAGACGGCTGGCTGTTCAATGCGGGTGCCGCAGGAGTGATTGACCTGGCCGGAGGACTCGTCATTCATGTATCGGCCGGTACCAGCGCCCTGGTGGCAGCCCTTTATCTGGGACCCAGACTGGGACATCCCAAAATTGCCACCCCTCCCAATAACTTGACCATGACCCTCATCGGTGCCGGGCTGCTGTGGGTCGGCTGGTTTGGTTTTAATGCCGGCTCCACCCTTCAGAGTGGGCTGGACTCGTGCAGAGCCCTGACCATGACCCAGATTTCCGCAGCCAGTGGCGCGCTGGTCTGGCTGTGTATCGAAGGGATTATCTACCGAAAGGCATCGGCTCTTGGTTTTGCCTCCGGCACCCTGGCCGGCCTAGTGGTGATCACCCCGGCAGCCGCAGTGGTCCAGCCCCTGGGCGCTCTATTCCTGGGAGCGGCTTCTACCGTGGTCTGTTTTTATGCGCTTCAAGTCAAAATAAAGCTGGGGTATGATGATACACTGGACTGTTTCGGAATCCACGGTGTAGGCAGCGCGCTGGGAGTCATTCTGCTCAGTTTTTTCATCCGGGATTCCTGGATGGCATCAGCCAGTGAAGCCGCCGGTCGGACCTGGACAGTTTTTGATCAGTTACTCGTACAGCTCAAAGGATTGGGAGCGACTATACTGCTCGCAGGCGTCGCAACCATTATCCTGTGCGTTATTGTAGAAAAAACCGTGGGCTTCAGACTGGATGAAGAAAGTGAATACAGGGGGCTTGACCAGTCACTTCACGGCGAACGCGGGTATGATTTTTCATCCTGATCGGTGAAAAGGCCCTTTCTTTGAAACGGCCACGGGCTGACCTGGTTTTTCACCGTGGTTCAGCCCAGAACCTTTCTTCCGGGGCTACTTATACACTATCCCCTATTTTACAGGACGGAAATAATCGATCATTTAAATTTTGTATTCCGGTTATGGATTTTCTGTTTTTTAACCAGCTGTTCCAATACGTCAGGCCTAAAGCCGTATTCCAGTAAATATTGGCCGATTGGGCGCTGAAGCTTTTTTTGTTTGTATAAAAGCGCCAAAAGGTTACCCTGTGTAAAATATCCATTTCGAACGGCATAATTACCAAATTTTTCATTGAATTTACGATTGGCGAGAATATACTGTAATATGTCTGAATCAATTAAGCCCCAATTAACCGCAATCCGGCCGATCGGCGGACGATCTCTACGTTGCCGGACAATAATTTCAATAAGTGTATTCCAGGATATATATCCTGAATAATACAGATATTGACCAATCAACAGTTTCCTGTTGGGTACGGTTCCCTTATCAGAATAGAAATGATCATTGCCGGAATATGGGTCAGGCTTTTCCGGCGATTTCCGATACCTTGGTCGGCGCTTGGCTGGCCGGGGCTTTGATTGTTGCATCAAAACGCGCCCATCCCCTTTTATAGCGGCGAGTAAACGTTCATAGGCTTGTGTGAGGGTTTGAAACCGCTCATTTAAGAATTTTTCATCCTTGCCCAATACAGCGGCACGATCCGGATGCATTTCAAATGCCTGGCAGCGGTATGCATCCTTAATTCCAGAGGGTTGCAGATATTTTAAAAATTCTATGGAAACCTCGACTTCAGGTCCAAATAACACACCACAGGCATCAAATAACTCTGAGACAGTATAATATTGACTCATTGAGTCTTCCAGTTCATATTTTTAATTCAAAAAGAAACGATGATGTCGGTATCATTCAAACATTAACAGCATCTGAACAATATATCCCCCAAATTGTCAAGACAGATTTTTGAATTTCAGCAATTCTAAATTTAATAAAGCACTATCTTTCGTGCTTGTTTTTTTCTTGCTCTTGCTCCAAGTATTTTCGAGCAAAAGCACGAGCAAGATTAAGAGCAAGATGGCGGACCGACTCAAATTTAGAATTGCTGTTTGAATTTTGGAAGGCAAACGTAATATTATCGTTCACACAAATAAGGGACAGACCATCCGTGGTCTGTCCCTTATTTACTGACAAAGACATAATAAACGCTGAGAATTTTTATAGTGATTTATCAAATAATATGGTATGTTGCGGTCTTTTTTAAAAAAACAGGACAAATCCAATGTTCCGGGCTGCAGATAAAAACATCATTCGGCTATATATTATTAAACTTTCAAAATGGCTGATGCTGACCATGCCCATCCTTTTCCTTTTTTACAAGGAAAACGGACTGGCCGCCCAGGAGCTTTTCGTGCTCAAAGCGGCCTATTCATTCACCATTGTTGTGCTGGAGGTGCCCTCCGGTTACCTTGGGGATGCATGGGGAAGAAAAAACACGCTGATCCTGGGCAGCATTCTGGGCTTTGCCGGTTTTGCACTTTACTGCGTTGCCACCGGATTTTGGACCTTTCTTATCTGTGAAATCATCCTTGGTGCAGGACAAAGCTTTATCTCCGGATCCGATTCGGCCCTGCTCTATGACAGCCTCCAGGCTGCCCAAAAAGACAAGGAATACCTTAAAGTGGAAGGCCGGATGATCTCAGCCGGGAATTTTGCAGAAGCTGTGGCCGCCCCTTTAGGGGTGCTCATTGCCATGGCCAGCCTGAGAACCCCCTTTTTTTTCCAGGCGCTTATCGCCTTTTGTGCCATACCTGCATCGTTGACCCTGGTGGAACCGGAACGGTCCCGGCTCAAAGGACACACCAGCTTTAAACAGATTCTGCGCATTGTCCGCTTTTCTCTCATAGAACACAGACCCCTCAGGGGTGCTATACTCTATTCTTCGCTTATGGGAACAGCAACCCTGGCCATGGCCTGGTTTGTTCAGCCCTATTTTGCTTACCTTGCCCTGCCTTTGGGCATATACGGTATCATTATTCCTTTGCTGAATCTTGCCACCGGTGCCGTATCCATGCGGGCCTGGCGGGTAGAGGAAAAGCTGGGCCGCAACAACACCATGCTGTTTATTGCCGCGGGTATCCCAGGCGGCTACATTCTCATGGGGCTCTGGGGTGGTATAGGGGGCTTGTTTTTTCTCTTTTTATTTTACTGCGTCAGGGGCGTTGCCACACCGGTACTGCGTAACCAGATCAATGAAATCACGCCGTCCGACGTCAGGGCCACGGTTTTATCCGTAAGGAGCATGATCATCCGTCTGGCATTTGCCGTGCTGGGACCGGTACTGGGCTGGCAGGCGGACCGGGCCGGAGTGCCGTCAGCCTTGCTGGCAGGAGGGCTTTTCTTTCTGGTTGGCGGTATCGGTTCTGCCCGGCTGGTGATGGAAAAAAATAAGAAATCAGATCGTCAGGTATCACGTATCTGACAGCCATCAACTTTCTTCACATCCACCTACCCAAGCCCTGTGATTGCCGCATTCATTGATACCATGCATCAGAACGGATTCAGGCTGGATTAGTGCAGAAGATTAAAGGCTTGTTTAAAAATTGATGAATCGCCTGCAACCCCATGAGAACGTCCCCCTAATTTTTTATATAGGCCGGTTCTAAATTTTTAATCATTGGATAATGTTTGATATTTAGCGTTTTCAGTTGCGCATTTTTTGAGTGACAAGTAGCAGCGATGATGGCATCTGCTAACCCTACGCCATGAGATTTGCCAAAATCACGTTTATAAAGTCCGCCAATCTTGGCAATTTCTGAATCCATTGAAATGACTTCAAAAAGGGAAACAAAATCATTTAAAATCGTTATTTCTTGTTTCCCTCTTACCCCTGCATAAAGTTCAGCAATCACGATTGTGGACAAAATTATTTGAGAGGCGTTGGTATTGATAAAGTCAATAGCCTGCTGATAGCCTCGTAAAAAATCAATAAGAACATCAGTATCAGGAAGGAATGGTTGTGCCATGGTTATTCCCTGTCCCATTCAGAACGCATTTTTTTAAAATCGGGGATATCGGATCGATCTTTCCAGATTCCAGCAGTTGCAGATAATATTTTTTTTCGTCTTTCCTGGCTCTCCTGTTCAATTAAAATATCAATCGCCTCCCGGATAAGTTCACTTTGTTTTTTTCCTTGTATTTCTGAAAGTATGGCCAATTCAGCTCGCTGCTGCTCCGTCAAATATATTTGAGTTCGTATCATTCTATACCTCTCTCTTTAATGTATACATTATAGTTATACACATAGAGGATTTTGTCAAGAACAGTATAGTCTGCATAAATTTTCCAGTATAACTCGTATTATCCATATGTGCCCCGGCGCTGCTCCATTTCCGATCCTCAGGACGTTTTGCAAAACCGACACGGACCGGATTGTAATCAAGGTGGCCCTGGATTAACAATAAAAATTGCATTCGGCGGTTCCGGCACTGCCGTCTTCAAACATGATTTTGTCGACAAATTATTACAGGCATTTTAAAGAACAAAATTATACCGTCTATTAAAAAATTCCAAACGCCGGGAATTCTACTTTTTAAGGAGCCCCATCATGTTTAAAAAAATGTTTGCCAAAATGGGATTCGGATCCGTCAAAGTGGATGCCATCCTGACAACAAACCAGTTTTATCCGGGCGGCACAGTGGAAGGCCGGATTGAAATAAAGGGCGGCGATGTTGAACAGGAAATATCCGCCATCAACCTTAAACTTAAAACCGTGCCAAACAGGAAGATGAGGACACTGATGTAAATCTTACCCACACCTTGGACGAATATGCCATCTGTGAAGCATTTGCACTCAAACCCGGCGCTGAAGAATTCGTGGAGTTCGCCTTCGAGCTTCACCCGGAAACCCCGGTTACCGTTCTGGACATTTCCGACAACCGCTGCAAGGTCTGGTTTGAAACGTCCCTGGATATTGACAACGCCATTGATCCCAAGGACCGGGACTGTCTTCAAATCCACCCAAGCCCTGTGATTGCCGCATTCATCGACGCCATGCATCAAAATGGATTCAAACTGGTCAAAGCGGATGTAGAAAAAGGATTTTTAAACGGAAACGGATTTGAATCGGTTTCCGGTTGTTACCAGGAACTGGAATTTAAACCCACAGGCCTTGGTTTCAGCAGTGTTAAGGAAGTTGAACTCTCTTTTATCATCCAGGGTGATGCGACCCATGTACTTATTGAACTGGACCGCAGGTTTGCAGGAGACGGCTACCGGTCTCTTAAGGTCCCAAGCAATGCCGCTTATCAAGAGGTGGAAGCTGCCCTGAAATCAATAATATAGGGAACGATTCTATTCCACTCGGCCCATAGGCACCTGGCGGGGTTTCACCCCGTCGGACGGCCCTAACACCCCTTTTTTCATCAGAATCAATGATCTTTACAGTCCAGTTGGAAAATCGTGGTCTTGTCCCTAATTTATCCTACTAATTTATGCCAGGTGACGTGGGAGGGCTCCTCAGTGATGGGGAGTCCTATACCGATTATGGAGTCATTTCATTGCCAAATAATGCGCCATATAAAATATTTTCTGGTATTTTATTTTTACCCGATAGATCTTTGCGCATGGCAGAAACAATGTCAGTAAATGCTGAACAAGCTTCTTTTGTATTCAGTACTCCATACTCAATCCAAAAATAATTTATTGCTTTTACAACGTCCTTACTTCCTACTAGCACAGCTCTACTTTTTGCTTGAGTTAGTTTTTGAAGCTGCTCTAAATTTCTTGCCTCAGAGTGCTTGGCAGATCCGGCTATTTCAGAAACAGAATTTAAGAGATCTAAATATGCTTGAACCCGTATTTCAATATTTTTCTTCCGTGCTTCAGAATAACGCCCAAGATAATATTGAACTAGCGCACTTACCACCACTCCGAGAATCCCAATTAACGCTACAATTACTTTTATATCCATTTTATTTCCTTGTCAGGCTGAGAA
The DNA here is from genome assembly GCF_963675255.1 of uncultured Desulfobacter sp. Lineage (GTDB taxonomy): Bacteria > Desulfobacterota > Desulfobacteria > Desulfobacterales > Desulfobacteraceae > Desulfobacter. Next base: position 4,225,483 of record NZ_OY775937.1, on the reverse strand, counting down.
TAACTGAAAAAATTACATCATAGAATCTTATATCTGCATAGATCTTCCATTATAACTCGTATCATCATTCTTAATCTGGAAAAGGCCGTCCAGAGTATCACTCCTTTCTTAACATTTTCCATAACAACCGGTATTAGTCTCTAAAAATGGACATTATCCAAATCTATTTTAGACCAGGCTCTTGTCGCGTTTTGGGGTCTTATTTTTATGGCTGTTCATAATAATTTGAAATTATTGACAATACGCATAGTGACGCAGATCGTAAGCCCTTGTTGTATTTGATATAAATTCAGAATGTTGGAGTAAATACGCTTTAAAAGACCCTGAAACGCGACATGAGCCTTTATTTTAACCATAAGCCTGAGATATTAAGGTGTTAGGAATGAGTCCGAAATAATTAAACCTGAGAACGCGGACGTCCCGCACGTATTTTCGATAGATATTAAGAACCTTAAGTTCTCTTTTTAAAGCTCTATAGATTTTTTTGGCAAGAGGCATGCGAATTGGGAAAGGATCTCCTCCCGCTCTTCCGTCTCTTTGCAACTGATGCACTTTATGGTTACGGGCCTGGCCTCAAGGCGTTCAAGGGAGATGAGCTCCCCGCAGATTTCACCTTCACCGCAGGTACCATTTTTAATACGGTCCATGGCCAGACGCACTTTCTTGATAAGTCTGCCCTCCCGGGTGAGGAACCCGAGATTCATGGCCTGATAGGTCTGAACTGGGGTGTCTAAAAAAGGTATTTTTGCTTCATTTTTCTTGCTCGGAATTTTGCCCGGCAAGCTAACCGCTAATGTTTTGGCCGGGAGATGATGAATTGATACCCCTTACAGGGTCCAAAAACTGATAAAAAAGAGCTAAAATCAATAATATCTCAAATAGTTAAACAAAAACGTATCGGCCTGAATTTTTGCGTGGGAATCATGTATTGCATCGGTGAAATTGCCTATCAGGGTGGCAATTATAGCTGTTTTGGATGAGGCAATTTTGTCAACAGACCCAAAAATCGGAAAAAACCTTTTGCCGTTTTTAAACACCCCATGTTTGGTGTATTCATTTTTCAAAAGGTTGGCTGATCAACGACAATTATTTTTTCCCCTCAACGACAATTAAAATTCCCGCCCCTCATCCTTTTATAACCTGTTGATTTTGTAATTTTTATTCATCATTGTCTTGCTATTTTTTGGAACATTGATAATATCCCCCTCGCCAGCCCGGAGGATAGGGCAACTGCTGGGAAGCACCCCGAGCGCCGTGACTGGTGATGAAGACATGGGGGCAGTGTGCAATCCACTGTGTGCTGTCCTTCCCCCATGTTTTTGTCCTTAATGCGTAAAATCCTCGCGCCCTAGCGCGAAACAAATACTCCGTAGGGCCGCCGGAGGCATTTGGCCTTTCTTCATTTTTTGGGTTGGTACTTAAAACCCGCTTCAATCAGTATATATTCCAAAACTATCCCAACCTCGCCTCTTCTTTTGAGTTCATCAAGCATCCATTGCTGGATTCTGGCATTCACATGAACCCGTTTTAGATGTGATGGTAGCTTGGGTTTTGGTTTTCCTCTATATCCTCCACGCATATCTCCTCCTTTTAAAGAAAAATACCTGATAGCCTTGCCATTAAATGGCTATAGATAATCGTGTTACGCTTTACAAAAAATGCAGATGCTTTTCACATAAAAAAATGATCGTTTGTTATCCGACTGATTTTAAATGGGATTCTTATAACAACCGGTTCTACCATGTGTTAAACCATAACGTGATGATATACGTCCAATAGTGCTCACAGAAGGTAGTGGCTGAATATTCTCATCCTCCATTTCCTTCCTGATAACCCGGGCACCACAATGAAGGCCCCTATTGTATAAATGCAGCCTTATCATTTTAACAAGTTTTACGATCTTTTCCCTGGTATACGGTGTGTCCAAATCATGCATGCACATTATTTTTTCTCCTTTTGGGCCTGCTCCATACGATAGCTTTCAACATTCAATTCAAAAATAATGCTGTGGTGAACCAACCGGTCGATAGCAGCGGCGGTTGTCATCGGGTCCTTGAAAATCTGTTCCCACTTAGAAAAGGGAAGATTGCTGGTGATCATCAGGCTGCCTTGTTCATACCGGTCTGCCAGGAATGTGAACAGAACCTCCATCTCTTCCCGGCTTTGCTGGACATATCCGATATCATCAATGATCACGGCATCAAATCTGGAGAGGCTCTTGAGCTTCTTTGTCAACTCAAGTTCTTTTTTGGCGATCAGCAGATCCTGGACAAGTTGACTGCATGTGATGAAAAGGACCTGTTTTCCCTTTGCAATCAATTCATGGCCAATGGCACACAGCAGATGGGTTTTCCCGCTTCCAGGATTCCCAAAGGCCAGAATATTTTCAGATCGACTCAAAAAGGAACCGTCGGTCAGTATATTCAAATGATTAGTGACCTTTATGGGAAGGCGTTTTTTATCTAAATTTTCAAAGGTCTTTGAGGGTGGCAGCTTGGATGCCCTCAGGTTCCGCGCTATCCGATTTTGCCAACGCACTTCGCATTCAAGGGTTAACAGCTGCAAAAGATAATGTTCATACCCCCAAGACTCCGCCCGGGCCTGATCTGCCATTTCTTCATAGCTGTGGCGCATGGTCGGCATATGGAGGCCCTTAAGATGGTTTGCGATCTGGTCACGATCATTCATCATACAGACACCTCCTCCAGCAGTTTGTCGTAGCTGGTTAAATCTATTGCAGGGATATGGACATCATCCGGTCCGGCAATAGGGGTATTCGATTCCATAATGCGCATGACTGCATCCTTGCTGATCTCATAATTTTCGTTTATTAAAACCATCAAGGCACTGTCTACACCCACTGCACTATTTTTTGCGGCAACGTATAAAATCTTCAAATACCTTGAAGCAGCGCTTTGAGCTGTATAGCGTTCTTTTAAACTGTCATAGGCAATTCGAAAACGGCTGGTGGGAAACATGGCATCTCTATACCGATAATTTTCAAACGCCCCCGGCTTTCTGACCAGGCTGTCAATGATATGCCGGTAATTGATTTGATGCTTTCCCTCACCTCGTAACCGTGGCAAAGTGTCGACTTTTTTCTGTCCGTACCAAATTTCCAGGCATTCCATGTAAAGGCGAACCTGTATTTTTTCTCCTATGAGTCTGCTGTTCACTGAGTAGACATTGTGATTAACTCGTATGGTACAACCTGGACCGACTTTTAGATCAAGTTTTTTACATGAGTCAATCCGGCGTTTGGGTAACCGGCGCAGGACTTCGAGTTCTTCTGTAAGGCGATCTTTTCGGCCGGCATTTAGTTGCCCAAACAGTTTAGACAGAAAAATCTCATACTCTTCCCGGTCTTTAAAATTTCGGTGGCCTCTCAATAAAAGAGCCTGGTCAACGGCTTTTTTGAACCGGTAATTGCGCTGCTCCACATCTCCATTTTCATTAGGACTATATGGATTCGTTTTACAGGGCGTGACGCCGTAATGATCCATAATGTCCTGATATCTACGGGTGAATTCGTCAGGGTGGGTTTCCTTGTTAACAGCGCTTCCCAAACGATCTGTGCGGTGATGAAGGGGTACACCGCCCAGTTCCCATAAGGCATTCTGCAGGCCATGGCTCAGGTTTTCGAAGCTCTCAGTGAAACATATGCTCCCGGCCTCCCAGTTGGAATAGGTTAAAACAAAATGATAAATCAGATGATCAAACGGAACGCCATCTATGGTGACGCCCAGTTTGTCCATATGGGTGAAGTCAGACTGGCATAATTCGCCTGGTTTATGAATTTGTGCAAAGAATATTTCTTTGGCAGGACCTTCTGTCGACCGCCAATGTTTGATCCGCCGCTGCAGTGTCCTTAATTGCCCATCGGCAAATCGGCCTGGCTGTTTCCGCTGAAGATCCTCAAAAATGGTTTTGGCCTCCAAACCTGGGTTTATTGACATCATATCCTTGATGCCATCCCATACATCCCCAAAAGGATCCTTACGTGTACGCCAATTATGCTCCTGGTTAAGTTCGCTTGGCAATTTCCCCATTTCACGGTACTTTCGAGCCGTCTTTTCATCCATACCTGCTTTCATTGCTGCGATCCCGAAATTCTTCTCAGATTGAATCAACTTGAACAACCTCCTCACTTGCTGGTCTGTTACCATCCAAATCCACTCCTTCAGTATAATTTGGACGGTTTGTACCATTTATTTTGAGTCTTTAAATTTCGGGAATTATAATTGTCGTTCGGCGGGTATTATAATTGACGTTCATCACCGGTTTCTTGGCAAATATAAACTTCCAGTTCACACATTTAATCGATTTGTTGCCTGTGACGAATCGACCACATGGACCTGTGTTGGTGGGCAACAATCGATTAAACGCTCTTCTATTTGTCCTCGTTTTTTAATCGAACCTGTGTTGAAAGACGAGTGGGCCTTTTATAATTAACCCAATTGGATTGTTATTATGGTTTGATGTTGATACTTTAGATAACCGCCTATGAATATTTAGTAATGGAACAATCAGTAAAAATTAAAACAGGAGAAATATGGCGAAAACCTCAAAAGTCCCTTTACCTGTTATCGGATGGCGGGAGTGGATATCCCTCCCAGACTTAGGAGTTAAATCAATTAAAGTAAAAGTGGATACAGGTGCTCGATCATCCTCTCTTCACGCGATAAAACAGAAAATATTTGAACGTGATGGAGAAAAATGGGTACGGTTTCAAATAAACCCTTTACAGGATACAACAGATGATAAGGTAACAGCCGAAGCAGAAATCATGGATTTCAGATCTGTTAAAAGTTCAAGCGGCGTAGCAGAAATGAGGCCGGTTATCAAAACTCGTATTAAATTATTTGATCGCGTGTGGCCCATTGAACTTACACTCTCCAATCGAGATGCAATGGGGTTTAGGATGCTCCTTGGTAGGCAAGCTTTCCGAAAAAAATTTTTTGTTGACGCTGGTCGGTCCTATTATGGAGGCAAACTCAAAAAAAATTAAAAATAAATGGATTTAAATAAACATCAAAGGATAAAAGATGAAACTTGCTATTCTTTCTCGGAATTTGAAATGTTACAGCACGCGGCGTTTAAGGGAAGCTGCTGAGCAGAGAGGTCATAAAGTAAAAGTTCTCAATACACTTAAATTTGCCATTGATCTTGAACAGGGTAATCCTGATTTATATTTTAGGCAAAAGCAGCTTTCAAGTTATGATGCTGTTCTTCCTCGCATTGGTGCATCTATTACCTATTTTGGAACCGCTGTTGTCAGGCAGTTTGAGCAGATGGATGTGTTTTGTGCCAACACATCCGCAAGTATAGCAAGATCACGGGATAAACTGCGCAGCCTTCAAATTTTGAGCCGACACCATATCGGTATCCCTCAAACTACTTTTGTTCGGGATAAGAAAGATGTCCTACCAGCTATTGAAAGAGTCGGAGGAGCACCTGTAATAATTAAGTTGATTGAAGGGACCCAGGGTATCGGTGTATTGCTGGCAGAGACTGTAAGTTCGGCGGCGGCAATTGTTGAGTTGTTACAAAGCCAGAAACAAAGTGTGCTTATTCAAAAGTTTGTATCAGAAAGTAAAGGCCGGGATATTCGCGCCTTTGTCGTTGGTGATCAGGTGGTCGGTGCTATGCGTCGTGTGGCACAGGGACAAGAATTCAGGAGTAATATTCATAGGGGTGGTTACGCAGAATCTGTTGATTTGGATGAATCCTACAGTGAGACAGCCGTTCGGGCAGCACAAATTATGGGCCTTCGTGTGGCTGGTGTCGATTTGCTAGAAAGTAAAAATGGTCCGCAAATTGTAGAAGTAAACTCATCCCCTGGCCTCGAAGGTATTGAGGGCTGTACGCAATTAGACATTGCAGGTGCTATTATTGATTATATAAGTGCTCAGGTTAATTTCCCTGAGATAGATCTACGCCAGCGTTTGACGGTTAGTCGCGGATATGGTGTTACTGAAATATATATACCTGAAGGATCTGATTATATCGGAAAAAAAATTTGTGATTCTGGATTAAGGGAAAAGGATATTTCCGTATTGACCCTTTACCGTAATACTAAAGTTATTCCAAACCCAAGACCCCAAAGAGAGCTCGAAGCAGAGGACAGGCTTTTGTGCTTTGGGAAATTAAAATCCATGAAGGAGCTGATTCCTGGTAAAATACGAAAGAAAAGGAAGGCAAAAGTAAAGGTTTTACCTGAGTTACCTGTTGCAGAAGAAGTGATGGACCGTGATGATGATTATGAAGTGATTTCCACCCAGGAAGAAGATTAGGTAATTAAAATAGTAGGAAAGGCTTAGAATGCAACGTGCGATAACTATTTCGGATGCTACAGTAAAATCTGGGACCCGGGCCACCATCCATATACCGGTGCCCCGATTATACACCCATACCAAAATGACTATGCCTGTTCATGTGATTCATGGCAGGCAACCTGGACCGAAACTTTTTGTTTCAAGTACTGTACATGGTGATGAAATCATTGGGATTGAAATCATCCGCCGCTTGATTGCTTTAAAAAAACTTGATCGGCTTAAAGGCACCTTGATTGCTGTCCCAGTTGTCAATGTCTATGCCTTTATACAGAATTCCCGATATTCTCCAGACCGTAGGGATTTAAATCGTTTTTTCCCAGGATCTGACAGTGGATCATTAACGTCTCGCCTTGCAGCCACTTTTATGAATGAAATTGTTCAGCATTGTGATTTTGGTATTGACCTTCATGCCGGGTCCAACCACAGGGCCAATTTACCCCAAATCCGGGTCAATTTTGATGACGAGCAAGCAATGGATCTGGCACGGGCATTTCAAGTACCGGCAATCATTAATGCAAAAACAAGGAAAGGATCTTTGCGTCAGGCAGCACGTGACAAGAACGTGAGTACTATTCTTTATGAAGCTGGAGAGGCGCTTAGATTTGACGAAGTGGCTATTAAAGCCGGTGTCAGGGGGATTTTATCTGCCATGGCGGTATTGGATATGCTTCCCAAGCCCGTCAAGAAAAAGAAAGCTATAGAAACCCTTTTTGTAGAAGACTCTTACTGGGTTAGAGCCCCCGCCAGTGGCATTCTGCATATAGAAAAGCCCCTTGGCAACCAGATTGACAAAAACACCCGAGTAGGTTTTATTGCAGACCCTTTTGGCGGAAAGGAGATTGAAGTAGTATCTGCTGTTTCTGGAATGGTTATCGGGTGTCTCAATCTACCGCTTGTTCACCAGGGCGATGCTATAATTCACATTGCTTCGGTGGAACAACTGAAACTGATAACACCAGTTATAAACGACTTTAAAGAAGAACTTGGGTAGTATTTTTGTAGAGATAAAGGCTTTTGCATATGCGTCGGCAAAGTTTTTTGATTTCTGTTTCACAAGTGAAAATGAGCGGGAAGCATCTGGATGTTTCACTCGATGATCAAGTTTTTGCTAATTTGTTCAACTTCGGCGTTGGAAAAAATTTCTAATCCTCAAAATATGTTATATATTCGTCCGGTTAAAAATTGTTTCCGCCTTGAATTTGAACAAATTTCCTAAAAACTTGATGATCGAGTTTCAGTATATAAAATCATTTTTTTTGTGCGGAAAATATCCAGACAAGGGACCATCCCAAAGCCACGGGCATAATTCCCGACACGATAAACATTGAAATCTGCCCCTGCCAGGGTTTTGTCCACAAGGCACTGATGATGATGACGGCTGCGGACAATACAATGGCGCTTCTCATTTTCATTGTGAATATCCTGGGCGACGGCCTTGTTTTTTTTCTTTTTCCTGGGGGCTTTGGAGAAATTATTCTAGGCACAATCAGGATACATAATATTAGAAAAATAAGTAAAAGAATTTCGCTGATGCCGGTCAATTAAGTTTCCTAAAATTTGTTGTCTTTAATTATTTTCTACCGGTTATAAATGGATTTTAGCTTTGTATATGCCTGCTGAATTTCTAAAAACTTTTCATTGGCAAGGGTTGAAAATTCTTCACCCAGGTGGGACAGTTTATCCGGGTGGTATTGCTTGGCCTTGTTTTTATATGCAGTTTGAATTTCAGACCAGGACGCAGAATCGTCCACGCCAAGGATATCATATGGAGATTTAAACGTACTGGTTCTATCTGACGCATTCTTTTTTGCTGATTGCCCTGTTGTATTGGACCCGTTTGGTCCAGCTGTTCTAAATGTTTTTTTTGCAGTTTCAGGACCTTTCCCTTGTTTCCCAGACGATTGTTTAGAGCCTTTCTTAAATAAAAAGGAGGGCAGCCGGCCATATCTGATCAGATGATAAAGACACATTATAACCAGACTGTCATCTATCCATCCTATCCAGGGCAGATACATTTCGGGAATAACATCTACAGGTGAAATAAGATAGGCCAGGCCCAGAAGAATCAGTATAAATTTAATCAGGGTTGACATTGTCACTTTCCGGCGGTCAGGACATCAATCATGGTGAACAGTTTTTGCTCAAAGGTGTTTGTATCAATTTTGGTTTTTAAAAAAACGACGGCATCAAAGGTACCTGAAACATAAATTTGCCGCCCGTTTATGTTATGGGTTAGTTCAAACAGTGCGGAATCATCCGGGGCCTTAAGTGTATATGTATGCCACCCATGCCCCCCTATGTACTGCTCTGGAATGCCTAAATCTTCTTTTTGGATTTTGGGATCTCTTATTTTTTCAATGCTGGAAATATCAAAATCGGTTCCGAGTTGATTAAAACAGGCTACCAGGGCCTTGGCCGTGCCTGATGTGTCGGCTTTTGCCTGCTGATGGCTCTCTTTGACCTTAAGAGAGAATCCTTTAAACAGTCCAGGGAAGGTGTTTGCCCCGTATTCAAGCATAGCTTGAAGCCCCACAATCTGTTTGGCCATGTTCGGGGCAATGACCGCAGGCATAGGTCCGTTTTTTACCGTCCGTTCAAGATCTTGCCTGTCTCCGCCCGTGGTGCCCATAACAAAAGGTATTTTATGCGAAACATAAAATTTTGCATTGTCATTTACCGCTGTCGGGTGGGTGTAATCAACACAAATGCAGCCAGGGTAGGATTCAAGAATTTTATTGATCTTTTCTTCCCTTTCACTGGGTTTTAAAAGGGTTACTTTTGTTTGATCCACAGACACCTGGCCATCGGTAATTTCTTCCCCGGTCAGGGAGAAGGGTACAAGGGTAAACCGCTCATCCTGTAAGGCGGCTTCAGCCATTACGCGGGCCACATTGCCGGGCAGTCCGCTGATCATGATGGGTATACAATTCATTTTAAATCTCCTTGAAGGCTTTGGGTAAATTGGGTGAAATCGGCCATTTCGGGTTCGTTTAGGTCTTTGAGCCGACATTCAAGTCCTTTCAACGCTGCCGGGATATATTTTTCAAATTGGTTTTTGTTTTTAACTCGGGTTAAAAAACCAAACGCGCCCAGCATCTGAAGGTTACGTGAAATACAGCAGTATCTGAAAGAGTGCATAAACGCATCTATATCAAAAGATACTTCAAGGCCGATTTTTTTCAACGCATAGTTTAAAAGTTGATCCCGGACAGCCCGGGACAGTGTAACATAGGGGTCAATTAAAAGGGAAGCCAGATCATACTGAATCGGACCTGGTCGTGCGGATTGAAAATCAATGAACCAGGGGCGCCCGTTATGGATCATGATGTTTTTTGACTGGCAGTCCCTGTGCATAAGTCCGTTCATTGCGTAAATCAGAGCATTGTCGGCAATATGCTCAAAATTTGGGGTAAAGGTTTCGAACTGTTCTTTGCGGCCAAGATATCCATTTACAAAGGCCTGCATAAAATACCGGCATTCCAGATCCAGGATCATCTGTTTTGAGTAGGACGGGGTTTGGCAGGTCCAGGCCGTATCAAAATTTTCAATCCCTTTGAAAGAAAAATCGACCAGGGCGTCAATGACAGATTGATACCAGTTGGTAATTTGTTTTCCGTCCATTCCCCGGATGTGATCTGCCAGGTGGGTGTTGCCCAGATCTGACACTGCCACTTGACCTGAAATGGTGTCATGACCCAGGATTTGTGGTACAGCGATGCCTTTGTTAGCCAAATGCTTTCCTATGTTTATAAACGCATGCAACTGGGCTGTACCGTTGTTAGGTTGGGTGTTGCATTGGGCCGCATCCAGACAGATACCATGGTCCGAGAGAATCAGGCTTTTTTCTCGATGCCGGGCGCGGAACCAGAGACGGTCCGATCCGTCTCCGGCCAGGGCCTGGATGTCAATTTCTTGAATTCGGGATGGGACGACCCCAAAAATTTTGCCGGCCAGGCATTCCCTGGATGTATGTTGGTAATCTTGGGGTGTGCCCATGTCCCGCCAGTAAAATTGTTCGGCTTTGAGCGCAGAAATTTTTTCCAGGCAACATAATTTTTTATATACATCAATACTTGAAAATATTTTTTCTGGGGGCATGTATTTAAAAATGCCCGGGGATATTGCCTGGATTCCTGTGAACGCAAGACCGGATTCCGGGGCCTGGGAAAAATGCCTGACAATGCCGAGCTCTGGCGTTGTTTGATCCACACAGATGGTATTGAACCGGTAGTAGTCATGGACCAGCAGGGTGGCAAGGTTACCAGATGCCTTGTGGCAGGCCATCAGGTGTGACAGATTAAAATCACAGAGTACATCTGCATTAACCACAAAAAAGTCATCATCTGCCAACTTACTGCCAAGGTTGGCAATGGCTCCGCCGGTATCGAGAATTACAGGCTCAAAAACCACTTCCAGAAGGTTTTTTGACCGGTGGTTGTCAACAAAGTCTGCAATGGCGTCTGCCAGATGGTGCGCATTGATAAAAATTGTTGTGCAACCGGCATCTAAAAGATTTTTAACGGCATAGTCGAGAACCGGTCGGCCGTTGATGGTAAAAAGGGGCTTGGGCAAATGCTGCGTATAGGGCAGCAGTCTTGTGCCAAACCCTGCTGCAAGTATCAGGGCTTTCATGATGGGTTAACTTGAGATCCGTCTGGAAAGCAGATTAAGGATCTCCTTGTATTCGTCTATGCGTTCCTGGTCCCCGGAACCGTTGATATCGTTTTTGGAAAAATAGTTCACGGCATTGCGGTAATTGATCAGGGACAAGGACTCCTTTCGGACCACCTGGTTGCGTTTATACAGTTTATTACCGAAGGATAGCAGTTTTTTTGCACGCTCTTTAACATCATATTTATCTGTCTTTTCTTTTTCCAGGAAGACAAGACAGGTCATGTAAGATTCAAAAAAGGGAATGAGAAAGGTTGCAAACCATTTTAATTTTCTCAGCCCTTCCGATGTCAGGTTAAAGGTGTCGGCAAATTGGGGGTCAGGCACGAGAATCCCCTCGTTGATAAAGCCTTTTAAAGCCTTTGAAATCTGCTCTTGTGCCGTAATTTCTTCATCAAATGAAAATTCATCCGTGAACAGTTTTTGCAAAAATTGATACCTGGATACAAGGTCCTGCATGTCAAACTTAAACCGGTCTGTTTCTATAATGGCTGCGGCCGTATAGGCCGCTGGTACAAAGAAACAGATTACCGAGTTTTTATAGTAGTCCAGGACCGGTCTTTTGTTGTGCTTGACAATGAGCATGGTGGTGTCTGTGATGCCATCCTCGTCCTCATCTGCAAGCTCAATGAAGTTTCTGGAAATAAAATTTTCAATGACTGAATTAAAGGCATTGTCCGGGTCAATCATCAATGTGTCGGAAAGATACGCCCCGTGAAAAACCAAATGATTCATATAGGTGTTTACCCGGGCAAACATTTGCTTTTTTGTAAACGTACTTTCAGAGCAGTTAAGGATGCCGGAGGCGACGATACCGTGGGGTGTAGCAACGGTATTGTCATTGATGGCACTGATCAATTTGTATCCGAATTCTTTGACAAAGTGACTGAACTCCCTGTCACTGGTCTTTTTGAGATCAACTCCTTTTTCTTCCATATACGTGTTCATGGAAATCGGCGTGTCAAATTTAAGATAGACTTTGCCGTATTTTCTTTTTAAAAATTTTCTTGTGTTCAGCAGGCCTTTTAGGTTTTCAGGTGTTTTTTTGCCGCCTTCAATTTCCTTGAGATAAGCGTCTTCTTCCAGGACCCTGTCATACCCCACATAAATGGGCACAAAATAAAGATCTTCACAGGCACCGCTTAAAAATGCCTGGATAATCATGGATAGCCCGCCGGTTTTGGGGGGCAGTACTTTTCCTGTCCGGCTTCTGCCTCCCTCAATATAAATTTTGATGTTAAAACCTTCATAGAGCAGTTTCTCTATATATGCTGCAAAAATACGGGTATACAATTCCGCTCCCTTGAATGTCCGGCGCAGGAAAAACGCGCCGGCACCCCTGAATATCGGGCCAAGGGGCCAAAAGGAAAGGTTTTTGCCCGCTGCAATGTGGGGGCAAGGCATATTATTTTTGAACATGACATAGGGTAAAAGCAGGTAATCAAGGTGACTTTTATGGCAGGGAATTAGAATCAGCGGGGCTTTGCTGTAAGTTTCCCGCATCGTGTTGATTTCATCCTGAGATACGGAAATCCCCTCAAATATGTTTTTGAATACCCAGGTAAAAAGCCAGTTTAAAACATTTATCACCCTTAAACTGTAATTGGCTGCAATTTCATCGATATAGGCAGCCGCCTTTTTGTTTACCTTTCGCAAAGGCGCCCCGGTTTTGTCTGCATAAGCAGCCAGAAATTCTCTTAAGGATTTTCGGTTAAGAATGTCTTCGGTGATCTCCTGACGGGATTTAAGCACGGGACCGGTGATACTTTTGCGCTGGCGGTTCAGGATATCCACAAGGAGACTTCTAAGCCGATGGGTCTGGAATTCCGAATCAAGACGCTGGATTTCAGGACGGGCTAAGAATTCTTTCAAATTTACAGGCCGTGCCACTTCTACCCGGATTCTTTCCGGTTGCCGCAGCATGGTGAAAATCCTTTTTATACGCCCGGGTTTTTCATGGGTGCCGAATAAAATATCCCCGAGGCTTGGATTTTTATGCATGGGCTTGGTGATATAGATAATATCTTCGGGCACAATAACAACTGACTTCTCTGTTTGCTTCTGCAATTCAATCAGATGAAATAAAGGATCCGGTGTTGACCTGATAAATCTGTTATAAAATTCATCCTCTTCAATAAGGCTTATGAAACCTGCCCGGTTATCCAAAAGCATTTTCCGGGCATATCCGCTGGAATAGATATCCTTGAAATTGAAATGGTGAAAAAAATAGTCTAAATGGGAAAGAATAATACGTCCTAGCTGTTTTACGGGCAGAAGCAAGACAAACCGTAAATCAAAACTCAGCTCAGGATAGGGACAGTTCATAGGTTTTAAAAGGGTGTGAAAATATAAAAAATCAAACATGTGTTTGTTTTTACAGGCAAATACAACAATTGATCCCGGTGCTGTGTTTTTTATTCGTTTAAGGCTGTTGTTGTCTATGCTGATTTTATTAACAAGATGGTTTAGTATTTTTCTGACAATAAAGCTTTGGGTGCCTGGATAAAAACTTGAATAGTAATCATGGGAGTATTTAAGCAGAAACGCTATTAATTCACGTATTTTTTTTCTGGTGGCTGAGACCAGGTTATTTATCGGTGCAAACAAACTCATAGGGTGTCCTTTTTTTCCTTCGAAGTTTGAAGGGTCAATCGTGGCAGGAACGCTTTTTTCGGTTAATTCAATACCAGAGCTTGGTATACAAGGCAATATGATAATTTATCACTTGATCATCAAGTTTTTTAATTTGCCCAACTTTCGCCTTGAATTTTAACAAATTCCCTAAAAATTTGATAATCGAGTATCAACATCGAAGCTTAATCTACAACGAAACATACAAGTGGTTTAATAATTTATTTTGGCTTTTATATAAAATGATTGAAAAAAATCGTTTATTTTATGCCAACATATTGAATTAAATGGATTTTTTCATGTCTTTTGGCAAGGGTAAAAACGCCTTGATAAAATTAGGGGCCTGTGATATTTTTCCTCATCTATTGGGAATTGAAACAAGTATATAAGCAGTTACATTATTTTTGGGTATGAATCACGTATTATACGTATCAAATGTTTAGACGGGAATTTAAGGAGGATAATCTATGAAAACGTTAATTGGCGGAGCTATTGCAGTTCTTCTCGGAGTTGTTGGTATGGCTGTATGGTTTTCGGAGTTTGTGCAAATTATTACCGGATGTGTCCCTGTTATTCTTCTAATCGGCGGCGGTTTTGCGCTCTACCTTGGGTTTGACGAACTGAAAGACTCTTGGAAAAATGACGAAGGCGTTGACGCTTCTGCAGATTAAGACAAAACCTAGCTTACCCACTTGCTGAACTCGAAAAAGAACCGGTAGCAGGAAAAGCGCCAACGAATTCCTCTTTTTCGGATTTATCAGTCCACAGTATAGCGATAAAAAGGGCCGTGATAGAATATCATGGCCCTTTTTATATTATATAGTATTTGCTAAAATTTTCGTGTTTGAGCGAAAACTTGCTCAGGTGCAAAGCGCAGGTGGGCAAGTTTTTGTTCAAACATCATATATATAAAAGGCTTGTGACTCCTGCTTAAACTGCTGCAAAGGTTTCTGCCAAGCCTTTTCCAATTCAATGGGATCATTCATTTCTTCAAGATTTTTGCGCAACTTCCGGCTTCCTAAGATTAGATCCATGGGCAGACGCTCAAATTCATATTCATAGGGCGGCGCCTTGAACTGAAATTCGTTGGGATGTGCCCTCATGATTTCCTGTAACAGAATTAGAGAATACAAATAAGGTTTATATTCATCTCTGTCCATGACGTGGATTTGAACGCCTTTGCATGTCTGGTTTTGCCATTTTCCGGATGTGGGTTGGAAGCAGACTGGCCGTATTATAATGCCTCTAAGGCGGTTGTCCACACGCTGTTTTAATGTATAAATATCGATATACGGCGCACCGAACTGTTCAAAGGGCAGGGTGGTCCCCCGGCCTTCCGACAGATTGGTCCCTTCAAAGATAACCTGGCCGGGATATACCATGGCTGAAAGCGGTGTGGGTAGATTCGGAGATGGTGGAATCCAGACCAATCCGGTATCCTGCCAGTACATATCCCTGGTCCATCCCTGCATGGGAATCACGGTAAGGTCACAGCCGATCTTTTGGGTTGTATTAATATAGGCGGCAATCTCGCCTACGGTCATGCCATGGCGCATGGGGATGGGGTAACGTCCAACAAATGAGACACAGTCCTGTTCAAGGATATTGCCCTCAACCTGTATACCACCAACGGGATTGGGCCGGTCGAGAATCACCACAGATTTGCCAAGTTCTGCCGCCATTTCAAGGCAATACGAGATCGTATATATAAAGGTATACACACGGGTCCCTACATCCTGGATATCTATGACCAGGGTCTCTATGGGGGCAAACATATCGGCAGTGGGAATTCTTGTTTCACTGTACAAGCTGAATACCGGTATCTTCAGATCCGGGTCCTTGAAATGTCCCGATTCAATCATGTTGTCTTGTTTTTCCGCAAAAAAACCGTGTTGGGGTGAAAACAGAGCACAAATCTGTCCGGGAAAGAGTTGCGCTATAACGTCTTTTGCATGTGCAAATTGACTTGTTATCGAGGCTGGATTTGCCAGAAGACCCAAACGTCTGTCCTTTAAGCATCCAGGCAGATTGTCGCAAAGGGTGTCCAGTCCGGTTTTAACCCGTGGTAAATTTTTGTTCATGGATATTTTTGTCCTCAAATTTTAAGATAAGGATTGCTCTGCAACCCCTATCACAGGTATTGACAAAAATTCAAATCCTAACTAATTAATATGGCCTCAGGGTCATGGAACTTTTAAAATTTACCAACATGGCGGCGGATTTTTGCCCGTCTTCAAGGCGCATCAATGTGAGCATATTGAAATATGTGGCCATTTATGCAACGAAGAAGACGGGTAAAAATCCGCCGCCATGTGGTAAATTTTATTGTTTCCATGGCCCTTACAAACCGCAAATCAATGGAGCACATTTTTCATGGTATTTTCAATCAGTGAGTCCGTAAAAACTATAAAACCCTATGAGGCAGGCAAACCATTAAGTGAAGTAGAGCGTGAGTATGGTATTACCAATGCGGTAAAACTTGCTTCCAATGAAAACCCTTTTGGGTGTTCTCCCAAAGTGGCTGACGCTGTTTTGTCGAAATTATCCGGGATGCATCGGTATCCTGAGCCGGTACCTTTTACATTATGCCAAAAACTTGCTGAAAAATACCATGTCCATATGGAAAACCTGGTCATTGGAAACGGTTCTGATGATATCATTGCCCTGCTTGCCCATGGATTTCTGGATCCCGGGCAGGAGGCAGTTATGCCGCTGCCTTCCTTTCTAATGTATGAGATCAGTGTGAAAACCGCAAAAGGCGTTCCGGTTATGGTTCCCCTAACGGATTTTTCCACCAATCTTGACGGGCTTGTCAAGGCTGTTACGCCTGAAACAAAAATGGTGTTTGTAACCAATCCCTTCAATCCCACCGGGGCTGTGATTACCAAAAATGAATTTTTACGATTTGCAGATCAACTGCCGGACAACGTGCTGATTATCGTGGATGAAGCTTATATTGAGTTTGTTCGCGACGATTCGGTCTACAACGCCTTGGCTGTGCCGTTAACGGATCCAAGAATCGTAACCTTAAGAACGTTTTCCAAAGCATACGGTCTTGCCGGTTTCCGTATTGGTTACGGGGTTATGGATAAATCTATCGCTGAAATTTTAAACCGGATACGTCAGCCCTTTAATGTGAATTCCCTTGCCCAGGTTGCCGCCCAGGCAGCCCTGGAAGATGCGGATTTTTTGTCCAAAACCATTTCCGGCACCCACCAGGGTATTGATTTTTTAACCCAAAAATTTACAGAAGCCGGTTTTGAGGTGCTGCCCACCCAGGCCAATTTTATTATGGTGGATGTAAAGACAAGTTCCCGGGACATCTGTGAGAAACTGCTTCGAAAAGGTGTGGTGGTGCGTTCTATGGCATCCTATGGATATGACACCTTTCTTCGCATCAATGCCGGCACGGAACAGGAAAATAAAACGTGCGTGGATGCGCTTATCAGTGTTGCAGGCAAATAAAACAATGGACAGGCGTATTATTACCATCGACGGGCCTGCCGGTGCCGGTAAAACAACAGTTTCAAGGGCCCTTGCAAGGGGACTTGGCTGTGTTTATGTGGATACCGGTGCTTTGTATAGAGCCGTTGCGTTTGAGATAAAGCGCCGGCAGATCAACTGGGAAGACAGTGCTCTGCTTGAACAGTTTCTTGCCAGTCTTGATCTTGATTTTGTCATGGAAGGCCGGGAGCCTGTGCTGACATCATCAGGCCGGGATATCAGCGCATATATCCGAACCAATGAAATCAGTATGCTGGCCTCGGCCACTTCGGCCGTCCCCCAGGTGCGAAAGGCATTGCTGGGTATTCAAAGATCCATTGCCGGGGAAAGGGATGCCGTGTTCGAAGGCAGGGATATGGGAACAGCTGTTTTTCCCAATGCTTCGTATAAGTTTTTTTTGACCGCTGATGTTAAAGTGCGGGCCCGGAGGCGATTTGAGGAATCAAACGCCTCCGGGATTTCATTTGAAAAAATTCTTGAAGATATGGTTAAACGGGATAGGGATGATACCCAACGTGCTGCTTCCCCGTTAAAACAAGCCCCGGATGCTATCCTTATAGATGCAACCTTATTAAATGTTTCCCAAGTGGTGGAAAAAATGAAAAACATCATCATGGTTGTTTAAAAAGTTCCGGAATTTCTTGATTTTTCCTTTTTTCGTTGTTATAAGATCCAATTGTACTCGCCTTCGCCATCGTTTCCTTATGATTCAAAGGCGGGTAACATCATCGATTAGGGGGGATAAACATTAATGAACAACATTGCTGAAGAAAACGAAAACCAAAACATGAATCAAGAATTAGAGACCCAAAATGAGGTAAAAGAGTCCGAAATCGAACTCACCGGAGAAGAGACCATGGAAGAACTGCTGGATATTTATGATTCCAGCCTTAGTAAATTTGAAGAGGGACAGGTTGTCACCGGAACAGTGATCTCCGTCGGCAGGGAAACGGTCCTTGTGGATGTGGGATACAAATCTGAGGGGCAGATCTCAATTCATGAATTCATTGGTGAGGACGGCAATGTCAGCGTCAACGTCGGCGACGAGTTTGAGGTAATGATTGAAGTCTGGGATGAAGAGGAAGAGACTGTTCTTCTGTCCCGTGACAAAGCCAAAAAGGTTAAAGTATGGGATGCCATCAAGGATATCTACGACGAAGACGGTACTATTGAAGGTGTCATCACCAGTCGGGTTAAAGGCGGTTTTTCCGTTGATATCGGACTGCAGGCCTTTTTACCGGGCTCCCAGGCTGATCTGCGACCCATCCGCAACATGGATGAAATGGTTGGTCAGACTTACACCTTTAAGATTCTCAAGTACAACAAGAAAAGAAATAATATTGTTCTGTCACGCCGGGTGCTGCTTGAAACCGAAAGAGAGAAAATGCGCAGTGCCACCCTGGCTGCCATTGAAAATGACAAAGTCATGGAAGGTATTGTCAAAAATATTACCGAATACGGTGTCTTTGTTGATCTCGGTGGTGTTGACGGACTTCTTCATATTACCGATATTTCCTGGGGACGGGTTAAACATCCCTCTGAACTGTTCTCCGTTGGCGATCATATCAAGGTAAAAATCCTCTCCTTTGATTTTGAGAAGGAACGGGTATCCCTGGGTATGAAACAGCTGACACCAGATCCCTGGACAACGGCTGCTGAGAAATATCCCACAGGTTCCAAGATTGAAGGCCGGGTTGTCAGCCTGACCGATTACGGGGCATTCATTGAGCTCGAAGAGGGTGTTGAAGGCCTTATCCACGTTTCTGAAATGTCCTGGACCCGCAAAATCCGTCATCCGTCTCAGATGGTTGCCGTTGGCGAACAGGTTGAGGCTGTTGTTCTGGATCTCAAACCTGAAAACCGCAGGATTTCTCTTGGCATCAAACAGACCGTCGAGAATCCCTGGGAAGTCATTTCCCAGAAATATCCCGTGGGCACCATCATTGAAGGAAAAATCAAGAACATTACCGAATTTGGTCTTTTTATCGGTATTGATGACGACATTGACGGTCTGGTTCACATCTCTGATATTTCCTGGACCAAACGGATCAAGCATCCTTCTGAAATTTATAAGAAAAATGATACCATCCAGGCCGTTGTACTCGATATTGACAAGGCCAATGAGAGATTCTCTTTAGGTATCAAACAGACCCAGGTGGATCCTTGGGAAACAGTTGCCGAACGCTATGACGTGGGTAAGGAAATTTCCGGTGTCATCACCAATCTCACCGATTTCGGCGTATTTGTAGAGCTTGAAGAAGGCATTGAAGGGCTGGTTCATGTATCTGAAATCAGCAAGGAAAATATCAAAAGCCCCAAAGAGCATTATCAAATCGGTGAAACAATTACTGCCAAGGTAATGAATATTAATTCCGATGAAAGACGGATCGGCCTGTCCATCAAGCGTCTGGACGAAGATGATGATGATAGATATCTTGAAGAAATTGTAAAAAGTTCCAAACCTGCTGCATCCGCATTTGGAGAAATGTTAAGAAACAACATCCAGGAAAAATTGGAAGCGGAGAAAAAAGAAAACTAGTACCTTCTGCCTAACAGGCAGTAGCAGGATTGAAATTTTTAAAGTTTTCAAGGCCGGACTGATCCTTTAACAGGACATCCGGCCTTTTTAGTTCTAATTCTTAATTTTGAGGAAAAATTCCTTATGTTTGCAAGACGTCATCCTTTTTTGTTTTTTCTTTGTGTTATCTGTGCCTGCTTCACCTTGGGCCTGGCAGCCGTTTCCGGTATTGCCGTACTCGGTGTATTTGCCGTAAACAGCAAAATCAGCGGTGCCATAGCCTCTTCACGGGGGAATATCGGTGTGGTTGAAGTGACAGGGCCTATTCTATCTTCAAAAAAAATTGTCGAAGATCTTAAAGGATTCATGGATGATGATGCCATTAAGGCGATTATTTTAAGGGTTGACAGCCCCGGCGGCGGAATCGGGCCTTCCCAGGAAATTTACCGGGAACTGATGAAGACCCGAGATGCAAAACCCGTGATCGCTTCCATGGGTTCTGTTGCTGCCTCCGGGGGGTACTATATCGCGTGTGCAACCCAGGGTATTGTTGCAAATGCCGGCACCATCACGGGATCCATCGGTGTAATCATGGAGTATGCCAATATTGAACAGATTGCAAAAAAAATCGGTATCTCCCCTGTGGTAATAAAAAGCGGTGAATATAAGGACATGGGATCTCCCATGAGAGAGCTGAAGGACAGTGAAAAACAGCTGTTTCAAAATCTTGTGGATGAACTGCACGCCCAGTTTGTGTCCGATGCCGCTGATGCCAGGAATATGGAGACCGATGTCATGGCCAAACTGGCTGACGGCAGGGTTTATACCGGGCAGACCGCCATGAAATTGAAGCTTGTTGATCGTATCGGCAACATGGATGATGCCGTGCAGTGGGCTGGACAGATGGCCGGCATTGAAGGCGAATTGACCCTGGTTTATCCCAAAGAGGATAAAATAACGCTGTTTAAAAAACTGACCGAAACCCTTTTCCATGATGTTAACCTGGGTAGCAAGCTGTCCGAACAGTTCAGGTATGTTTTCAACTAGTGTGTGAACAAAAAAGTACCCATCGGCGGCGTTGCATTTGGGAAATTTTGCGTCCAATTTCGTGCTCGTGCTCTTAATCGTGCTCCTGCTCGAATTCACAGTCTGTTTGTGCCTGACAATTTTTGTCAGGCATATTTTTTAACAGATATCTTAAATTTATTTTTGATCATAATTTGGAGCAAGAGCAGGAGCAAGATTGGATATTAATCCATTTGTGATGAACTATAGGTTTACTCGAAAATATCAACCTTGCCTGCACCATGCCTGATCACCTCGGGCTCATCCTCAACCAGGGAGATTACGGAAGAGGGGGAGTTGGGCACAGGGCCTCCATCCAGGACCATGTCCAGCCTTGCATCGAAATAATCATGGAGCAAGGATGCATCTTCAAACACTTCGCCGTCAGGATCCGTGGCCGAGGTTGAAATAATGGGATTTCCCAGTTCCTGGGCAAGGCTTATGGCGATTTGATTGGCAGGGACCCTGATGCCTGCGGTTTTTCTTTTGGTTAACATAATTTTGGGCACCATTTTTGATCCGGGCAGGACAAACGTATAAGGCCCCGGCAGCAAACGTTTCATATGGCGGTAAGCTATATTAGATACCTTGGCATACGTGGAAATATTTTTCAGGTCCGGACAGATAAAGCTGAACGGCTTGGTTTTATTCCGCTGTTTGATCTGGTATATTTTTTCAATGGCCTTTTTGTTCATAATATCACAACCGATACCATAAAATGTATCTGTGGGATAGGCAATAATACCGCCTTTTTTGAGACATGCTACAGCCATGGATATGATTCGTGCCTGGGGTGTCTGGGGATTGACATTATATAACATAGAGTGTCTCCTGGAACGCGAACTATTTAAATTTAATCACCAAAGCAGATGCCAAGCGTTCTGGCCGTCAGGATCAACTCCCCGTCAGGATCAACGCTGCGTATTTTGTTTACGGCATCTTTTAAATGCACACTTCCCATCATTCCGTTGGGCTTAAGTGCCACCATTTTGCCGAATTTTCCGCTTGCTGCCATATGCACCGCCTGAACGCCGAACCGGGTGCATAACTGCCTGTCCCAGTGGGTTGGCTGCCCTCCGCGCTGGAGATGGCCAAGGACCACGCACCGACTTTCTTTGCCGGTGTTTTCCTCAATTTTTTTGGCAATTGCGGAACCAATGCCGCCAAGACGGACTTCTCTGTCAGCTTTATCATCGTCGGACACGACCATGGTGTCGTCAAGTTTTGCGCCTTCAGCCACAATAACAATAGTGAATAATTTGCCTGTGGCTTCCCGGGCCCTGATTTTTTTTTCAATGGCCGGCATGTTAAATTTTATTTCAGGAATCAGAATAATATCCGCACCCCCGGCAAGCCCGGCATAGGCGGCAATCCAGCCGGCATACCGGCCCATAACCTCAAGTACCATGACCCGGTTATGGCTCTGGGCTGTTGAATGCAGCCGGTCAAGGGCATCCACGGCACAGGCCACGGCCGTGTCAAATCCAAAGGTCTGCTGGGTGGCATCCAGGTCATTGTCAATGGTCTTGGGTACACCGATGACAGGAATCCCTGATTCATGCATCTGCAGGGCTGTGGTCAGGGTACCATCCCCGCCGATAACCACAAGTGCGTTCAGGCCTAACGCTTCAATCGTTTGCCGCACCTGGGTCATAAGATCCTCTGATATTTTGCGTATTTCACCCTGGCCGGTTTTCGATGAAAATCTGCCCGAGTTTGCCGTGCCCAGAATAGTGCCGCCACGAATAAGAAGCCCGTCCATATCCCGGACAGTGAGCGGTTCAGCCTGAACTGGTGTTAATAGTCCGTCAAAACCGCCTCGAATACCTATGGTCGTAAAGCCTTGTATGTCACCGGCTTTTACAATGGCCCGGATCACTGCATTAAGTCCGGGACAATCTCCTCCTCCTGTTACCACACCAATTTTTTTTCCCATTTTTTAATCCTTAATTAATGGGTAAGGCCCATTTCTTATATTATCCCATAGTTGAATTTGTATCACGGTGCTATATCAGATAATCAGTAATGAAACAAATATTAGTAGGAATGATCTTGTAAAAATTTTGTGGTTTTGGTAAAAGGGCATGTTTATATACTTTGCTTTGAATAATTATTGGCCAGCCCTTCACCCACCTTTTTTAACGTGACGGCTGGCCTTTAAAGTATAAATAAACACCTTTCCTTTCTGGAGGCCTTTTATTATGTCCAATGTATTACCAGAGCAGGGGCTATCTTTTGATGATGTGCTCCTGCTTCCCGATTATTCAGCCATCCTGCCTGACGAAGTGACCACACGCACCCGGCTGACCAAAGAACTTGAACTCAATATCCCCATTGTCAGTGCGGCCATGGATACGGTGACCGAATCGGATACCGCCATCAGCATGGCCCGGGCCGGCGGTTTGGGGTTTATCCACAGAAACCTGAGCATTGCCGAGCAGGTGGTTGAAGTGGACCGGGTTAAAAAAAGCGAAAGCGGCATGATTGTTGACCCTGTGACTGTCCATCCCGATGCCACCATCTCTGATGTGCTGGACATTATGGCCAAATACCGGATTTCAGGTATCCCGGTTGTGGAAGACGATAAGCTGGTTGGCATCGTGACCAACAGGGATCTTCGCTTTGAGACCCAGCTGGATAAACCGGCCAGGGAGGTAATGACCAGTGAAAATCTGGTGACCGTGCCTGAAAAATGCACCCTGGAAGAATCCAAAATCATGCTGCATAGACACAGAATTGAAAAACTACTGGTGGTGGATCCCCAGGGTAACCTCAAAGGATTGATCACCATTAAGGATATTGAGAAGATAAGAAAATATCCCAATGCCTGCAAAGATTCCCTGGGACGCCTGAGAGCTGGTGCCGCCATTGGTGTGGGTTCCGATATGATGGAGCGTGTGGAAGCGCTCCTGACTGCCGGGGCCGATGCACTGGTTATTGATACATCCCATGGCCATTCCCAAAATGTGATCACTGCGATTCAGCGCATCAAGGCGGCGTTTCCCGCCTGCCAGCTTATTGCCGGCAATGTGGCCATGGAGGCCGGGGCAAAGGCGTTGATTGATGCAGGCGTTGATGCCGTTAAAATCGGTATTGGACCGGGCTCCATATGTACCACTCGTATTGTTGCAGGTGTTGGCGTGCCCCAGCTTACCGCTGTGATGAACTGTGCCGATATCTCAAAAAAAACCGGCGTGCCCTTGATTGCCGACGGCGGGATTAAGTATTCTGGAGATCTCTCCAAAGCCCTGGGAGCCGGTGCCCATTCCGTTATGCTGGGCAGCCTGCTGGCCGGGACCAAAGAGAGTCCAGGCGAAATTGTTATTTACCAGGGGCGTTCTTATAAGGCCTACCGTGGCATGGGGTCTGTGGAAGCCATGAAAAAGGGCAGTTCCGACAGATATTATCAGAAAGATACCGGTGCAAATGAAGAGCTGGTTCCCGAAGGTATTGTGGGCCGGATTCCCTATCGGGGAACCATCCGTGAAAATATTGTCCAGATGATCGGCGGGCTTAAGGCCGGCATGGGATATCTTGGGGCGGATAGCATTGAAAAATTGCACCAAAAGGCAAAATTTGTTCGGATCACTGCGGCCGGATTAAAGGAAAGCCATGTTCATGACGTTGCCATCACCAAGGAAGCACCCAATTATAGAGTAGAAAGCAATTAAATTCCTATGACTGATAATCAGGATATCCCCTTTTATCACTTGCATCTTCACAGCGAGTACTCCCTGCTTGACGGGGCCATCCGGCTGAACGACCTGATGACAAGATGTAGGGAATATGGCATGGATGCCGTGTCCATTACAGACCACGGCACCATGTTCGGTGTGGCCGAGTTTTATGAAAAAGCCCAAAAAGCCGGCATTAAACCCATATTGGGCTGCGAAGTCTATGTGGCGCCCAGAACTTTAAATGACCGGACTCCGCTGGATCGAAAAGGATTAAGTCATCTGGTGCTTTTAGCCAAGGATATGGAAGGGTACACTAATCTTTGCAAGCTGGTTTCCGTGGCCCAACTCAAGGGGTTTTATTTTAAGCCCAGGATTGACAAAGCGCTTCTGGCTGAACATGCCAAGGGCCTTGTAGGTCTTTCCGCCTGCCTGAAAGGAGACATTCCCCAGGCCATCCTGGCAGGGAATCAGGCAAAAGCAGATGAACTTGCACGGTTTTATCTTGATACCTTGGGCGAGGGGAACTTTTTCCTTGAAGTCCAGGAAAACGGCATGGAGATCCAGCGCCGTTTGAATAACGGTTTGCTGGACATGAGCAAGCGCCTTTCCATTCCCATGGTGGCCACCAATGACTGCCATTACCTGTCCAACGGCGATGCTAAAGCTCATGAAATCCTTTTGTGCATCCAGACCGGCGATACCTTTGATAATGCCGACCGTTTTAAATTTGATTCGGATCAGCTCTATTTTAAATCCGGGCAGGAGATGGCCGATTCCCTTGGTCATTTTCCCGATGCCGTTGCCAATACAAAGCTTATCGCAGATATGTGCGAGGTGGATTTTGGCAAGAAAACCTATCATTTCCCCCGGTATGACCTTGGCGATGGACTGTCCGAGGACGAACTGTTTAAAAAGCTTGCCATGGAAGGCTTTGAAGAACGCCTTGCCAAAATTAAGGAAAAGAATTCCGATATTGATGAACAGGTTTACAGGGACCGGATTAAATACGAGATTGACATTATCCTTAAAATGGGGTTCCCCGGGTATTTTCTCATTGTGGCCGACTTTATCGACCATGCACGGAAAATCGGGGTGCCGGTGGGGCCGGGCAGGGGGTCTGCGGCTGGTTCCATGGTGGCCTACGCCATGGGGATTACAGCACTTGATCCCATTGCGCACGGGCTGATTTTTGAACGGTTTTTAAACCCGGCCCGTATCTCCATGCCTGATATTGACGTGGATTTCTGCATTGAGGGCAGAGAACAAGTCTATGATTATACGGTTAAACGTTACGGCGGGCCGGAATATGTATGCCAGATTATCACCTTTGGAAAACTAAAAGCCAAGGCCGTTATTCGGGATGTGGGAAGGGCCCTGGGCGTTCCCCTTTCCGAAGTGGACGAAGTGGCCAAGATGATCCCCGACAATGCCAAAAATTTAAAAAAAGCATTGGAAGAGGTGCCGGCCATTAAGGATAAATGCGGGGAAACAGACGTAAAAGCCCAAATGCTGGACGTTGCCATGCTGCTCGAAGGGTTGCCCCGGCACGCATCTACCCATGCCGCAGGTGTTGTGGTTTCCGACAAACCCCTGTGCGAATATCTACCTCTGTTCAAGGGCAAAGATGGTGAAACCATTACCCAGTTTGACATGAATTTCACTGAAAAACAGGGTTTGGTTAAATTTGATTTTTTAGGGCTTCGCAACCTGACCGTTATTAAAAATTGTATTGCCTTGATCGAAAAACAGGGCAAGACGCCGCCGGATCTTCTGCACCTTGATTATTCAGATCAAAAGACCTTTGAACTTTTGCAAAAGTCCGATACCACCGGAGTGTTCCAGCTTGAAAGTTCCGGTATGAAGGAACTGATCTCCCGGTTAAAGCCGGCCAGTTTTTCAGATATTGTGGCCCTTGTGGCCCTTTACCGGCCAGGTCCTTTGGATTCAGGCATGGCGGATAACTATGTGGAACGAAAGCATGGCCGGGAACCTGTGGTATATCTGTTTCCGGAACTTGAGCCTGTACTTGAAGAGACCTACGGGGTCATTTTGTACCAGGAACAGGTCATGAAAATTGCCGGGGTCATTGCCAATTACAGCATGGCCCAGGCAGACGGGCTTCGAAAAGCCATGGGTAAAAAGATTGCCGCCATGATGGAGGAGCACAGGGCCCTTTTTATGAAAGGTGCGCAGGAAAACGGTCATGATCCCAAAAAGGCTGAAGAGCTCTTTAACCTTATGGAAAAATTCGGCGGCTACGGCTTCAACAAGTCTCATTCAGCCGCCTATGCCCTGATTGCGTATCAAACCGCTTTTCTTAAAGCTCATTTTCCCGTTGAATTCATCGCAGCCCTGATGACGTCCGAACGCAGTAACTCCGATGCGGTGCTTAAATATATGGATGAATGCAAAGGCCATAACATTAAGGTACTGCCCCCGGATGTCAATCAGAGCGACGCCTTTTTCAATGTGGATGATAATTGTATCCGTTTTGGTCTGGCTGCCATTAAAGGTGTGGGAGAGGCTGCCATTGAATCTATTGTTCAGGAGCGTGAAAAGGAAGGGGCGTATACCAGCCTTTATAATTTTTGTGAACGGGTAAATTTGAGCAAAGCCAATAAAAAAGTGCTTGAAGCCCTGATTAAATGCGGGGCTTTGGATAGCACCGGGGATAAACGCGCCCAGATGATGGCGGTGCTTGAAGATGCCCTGGATCATGGCGCCAGAATCCAGAAGGAAAAAGCAGATGCCCAGTTGGATCTGTTTGCCGATTCAGGTGTGGGCATTTGCCTTCCTTCCAGTATTCCAAGAATGCCTGATATGGACGAGTGGGAGGGCAAGGTTTTACTGGAGCTGGAAAAAGAATCTCTGGGATTTTACATAACTGGCCACCCCATGGATGATTATGCGGATATCATACGCAAATTTACCAGTGTGAACACGGTCAGTCTCCAAGATGTGAAAGATGAAAAGATGGTCCGCATTGCCGGGAATCTGAAAGTACAGAAAATTCACAAGACCAAAAAAGGGGACTTGATGGCTTTTTGCAACATTGAGGACCAGTATTCAACCGTGGAGCTGGTGGTGTTTCCAAATTTGTATGCCAGGACCCATACGTTTTTGTCCCAGGAACAGGTTGTCATTGTTGAGGCAGAAGTTCAAAAGAAAGAGAATACGGTCAAACTGATAGGCGAAGCTATTGTGCCTGTAACCCAGGCTGAAACCCTTTGGGCTGCCGGTATTGTCATGCAGGTGAATGCGCAGCATCATAAAACGGATGTGCTTGATCAGCTCAAACCTGTGATCGAGCGGTATCCCGGCAATTGTGTCTCCTTGTTCAATTTTCACATTGATTCAGAACATCCCGATGTGATGGTTAAGTTATCGGATGAATACAAGTCCGATGCCTGTCCCGGCTTTTTCCAGGAGATTGAAACCATTCTTGGCCCCGGCACCATCGAAACCAGATGCGCCCCGGTCAAAGATAAGGTTAAAAAGAAAAAACGTTGGCCCAGAAAACAGGTCACCTGATGTCTGGATTGATAAATACAGTGCCCGGGTTGGTCATCTGAAGGCGGCTTACCACTCGGGTCACCCCGTCAATACTTCTGACCATATCCCGGGCCATGCGGCGCTGGTATGTATCAGCTACCCAGCCATCCAGATAGACGACCCCATGGCGGACTTTTACGTGGATGTTCGTATCATCCACCATGTCATCGGACCTGAATTTTGATTTTACCCGGGCCAAGAGAACGGTGTCACTGACAAAGGTTGCAGCTGACCGGGCGCTTTGTTCTGTGACGGATTGATAGTATACCGGTGATCCGGTATTTTTCTTCTGTGAAGCACAACCCGGAGTTAAGAATAAAGCAAATGCCCATAGAATAAGGGCCATGGCCCTAAAATATTTGGTTGTCGGAACTGATTTTTTGCACATTTCGTTAATCAAAATCGTCTAGATCCAAGCCGTCAAGATCAGAAAGGTCCATATCCTTTAGCAGATCATCTTCATCGGGAATGATGTCCTCGTCAATTATAATTGGTTGGCCTTTATTGATTCCGGTTTCGGCAGTATTGTTGAATTTTTCTTGCTCTTTGGCGTCGTAATTTTTAAAAAATTTCGCAATCCCAACGAAAAACAAGTATCCAAGACCCGCCATATTCAGAAAGATAATAATCGTTCCCACGATGTTTTTAATCAGCACGCTTAGCTTTTTCCCGTTAATGTTTGACGATGGGGACTTGAGTGTTTATATATAATCTTTGATTTCGTGGCAAGGGCAAACTCCCTATAAACTTGATCATCTATTTATATTACAGTGTAAGGAAATTTAAAGGTTTTTGTATGAGTTGGCTTGGAAAAGTGATTGGCGGTACTATCGGACTGGCTTTGGGAGGTCCCTTGGGTGCTGTGGCTGGGGCTGCATTTGGCCACGCTTTTGTGGACAAAAGAGAGGATGAATATTTACGTTCCATTCCGGGTAGTAAGCGGCCGGGTTTGTCTTCTAATGAGGAGGCCCAGCTTGTTTTTTTTACTGCGGCGTTTTCCATGCTGGCTAAAATCAGCAAAGCAGACGGCCGGATTAGTGAAGAGGAGATAAAAGTAGTTGAACGCTTTATGGTCAATGATCTTCAACTTGATGAAGCGGCCCGTGGGACGGCTAAAAATATTTTCAGAAATGCCGTGACATCTTCCCAGACCTTTGAAGATTTTGCCCTGCAATTTTATTCGGTATTCAAATACCAGACCAATATCATTGAGTTGATGATGGATATGCTGCTCAGGGTGTCCTCTGCTGACGGCAATATCTCCGATGGTGAGGAGCAGATGCTGTTGTCCGCTTCCAGAATTTTCAGATTTTCCCAGTCAGAGTATAACCGGCTTAAATCCAAGTATGTGAAAAAATCCGATCCCTATTATGCGGTCCTTAAATGCGATCAAAATGCGAGTAATGAAGAGATAAAAAAGAAATACCGGAGCCTGGTCCAGGAGTATCACCCGGATAAGGTCCAGGCCAAAGGTCTGCCCGAAGAATTTGTCAAGTTTGCCTCGGATAAATTTACTGAAATCCAAGAGGCTTATGAGCATATCAGGAAGCGCCGGGGATTTTGATCCGGCCTTTATTTTTCCTTGTTCGTGCTCTTAATCTTGCTCGAATCCAGCAAGAAGGTCTGCCGTTTGTTTTCAAACGGAATGCTTCTTCAAAGATAAATTTGTTGATTTCGGTTATTGCCTTTTCATTAAATCTTCTCAGCCCGTGGTAGTTTCGGATTCGTTCCTGGTGTTTCAAGTATTGCCTTCCGGGGGCAGACAGGATAATCTCTAATATTTATTTTTAGGTAAAATTAATCTGGTCTAAAATAGATTTGGATAATGCCCAGTTTTTAAGGATTAATACCGGTTGTTATGGAAAATGTTAAGAAAGGAATGATATCCTTGATTGTCTTTTCCTGATTAAGAATGATGATACAAGTTATAATGGAAAATCTATGCAGATATAAGGTTATATGATATAAGTTTTCCAGTTAATACCACTGACAGGACGACCGTGAGCTGCGCTGCGCCTCACGGTCCGTCCTATCGGCCGCTGTTGAGCAGAGCTCAACAGCAGCCGTTATATTTTAGAACCGTCAAGATCCAAAAGTTGTTATAAATATGCGGGTTTTAAATTTTTTAAAAAAGGCTTTTCTGTTTTGTTTTTCTAAGAAATCAAAGTTTAGGAGTTGAGCAATGCCAACAATAAAAAATTATTCCTATTTTAAATGCTTTTGTTTTGTTTTGATGAAACTACTTATTTTTACAGGCTCATTAACGGCACAAATCGATAAAGAAACTGCAACTAAAAAATTACTGTTTCTCTCCAAAAATGTTTCTGATAGGGATTTAGAGTATATCGAAAGATTACTACAAGCTGGTGCTGATGTTAATACGGCTGACAAAGAAGGTAGGACGCCGCTTTATTGGGCCTCCCAACAAGGGCGCACCAAGATTGTAAGACTATTACTAAAAGCAAATGCGGATGTTAATGCGACAAGAATAGATGGTACAACCCCTATTTATATGCCAGCTTATAGGGGGCATATTGAAGTCGTAGAACTATTGTTAGAAGCACATGCTAATGCCAATGTCGCTTATCATGAAGATAATATAACTCCACTTCTTGCTGCGACACAGAACGGCCATACTGAAATTGTGAAATTATTGCTTGAAGCAAAGGCGAATCCGAATATTGCAGCCCAAAATGGTATGACCCCACTCATAATCGCATCCTTTATTGGGCATACTGATATAGTAAAGTTATTATTGGAAGCAAACGCAAAGATTAATGCCGTTTCTAATGAGGGGCTTACTCCCCTTTTAGCGGCATCAGAAAATGGACATACTGAGGTTGAAAAATTATTAATAGAGGCTAAAGCGGATACTACAGATAGTTTTTGATTTTATTTGTCGGATCCCTTATTTGCAGTAGAAAAAAATGTTTTTACTGTCACAAAGAAATTCTAATTCTACACTGACAAAGGTACGGAACCTGTATATATTCATGTTCGTAGTGCTGAAGGTGAGTGTAAGTTTTGGTTGTCACCTATATCGTTAGCACGCAATAGAGGTATTCCATCACATGAACTAAGAGAAATAGAAAGGATGGTATACGATAAACAACAATTTCTTTTGGAGAAATATCATGAATAGCACAAAAGTTGAAAATGAACCATGCGCCATTCGTGCTTGGGCTGAGGGTAGAATGATTTACCTTGAATTAACAGATGGTCGTATCGTTGGCTTCCCGGCAGATCGTTTTAAGATTCTAAAAGCAGCCTCAGAGGTTGAGTTAAAAAAGGTGACTATTGAGGTTAACGGCTATGCACTTCGTTGGGAAGAACTATACGAGGATTTGACTGTCGAGGGTGTTGTTTCGGGAAGGTTCCAGCTTCCTCTTTCAGAGGAAGCTGCGTAGGCATTTTTGATAAATTGAGGGTAATGGTTAAATGACAATGAATTTCAACATCAATCAACTTGATAAAATAGAATATGATGGAAGCTATGAATCAGAAGAAGCATTGGGAGAATACCAGGATTCAATTTTAGAAGAATTTGCACTTTCATCCCAAGGCAAAGAGCGTATTAAAGCAGATCCTGAAATGGGATTCTGGATTGCTCAGCTTATATACTATGGATTTGGTTATATAGGCGTCACGCTGCCCCAAATGGATGAAGGAGATATTCATGAAATCATAACTGACCTTTTTCCAAGAAAAATTTCCTTGAATTCCCCTGAAGATGCTGATGATGCTGTTCCTGAGTTATTAGCATTCTGGCAATTCCTTAGAGATAAATACAAACTTTCAAATGCAGATACAATCATTGATTTTTTGACCAGGGTTGAACCAAACTTTAATGCCATTATGAATGATTCGTCGAAGTTTGGTATGGCTAAATCATTTATGACAATGGGGCAGAAAGCTGGTTTTGATATGACAGATCAAAATCAAATGAATGAGTTTATGCTGGCCTATAATGAAAGTATAATGGAAGATCCAAACGAAATACCGTTAACAAGAAAGGGTTTGGATTCTGTTCCCGAATATTCACAGTCAAGAAAAATAAAAGCAAAAAAGAAACAAAAAAGGAAGGCGACTAAGGCTTCGCGTAGAAAGAATAAGAAGAAGCGTAAACGTTAAGATGACGTATCACATATTTATATGAAAGAACTGAACTAACAAGTTAGTTTATTTAATGATTTGTTGTGGCCTAACCTCGGTGGAAGACCAGGTTGGCCATGGCCGTTATTAGAATGAACACATTAACTTTTCAGCCACACGCTAAAAAATTATCATTTGATTCAAATAATATGTGGGTAGAGCTCACGGATGGATGTCAGCTTGCTGTTCCACTTGCTTACTTCCCACGACTCCTCAATGCATCCCAAACACAAAGAGCTGATTCTATTACCAGTGGTGGAGGTACCGGCCTGCATTGGGAGGAGCTTGACGAAGACATTTCAGTAAAAGGTCTTTTATTGGGAATTGGTGACAGTATTCAAGCTGCCGGAAAGGCATCATGACTTTCCGTCCTCCCTTAGAGCAAGAGCAGGATTAAGATTAAGAGCACGATGGCGTATAGGTATCAAGGAATAATGTTGCCAAAAAGGCAGTTGCCGTTGCTGCATTGATCATATTTAAGATTAACGATTTGTCCTTTAAGGCTGTCCGGATTGCCATATGCACCCTTTTCATTCTTAATAAAGACGGTCAGGTAGTTGGTGGTGACCGCCTTAAGCATTCCTGTGCGCCGGTCCCTTTGATTCTGGATCAGGCCCTTAAGTATCCGGCCCTGGTTTAATTTGAGAAATTCCTTATGTTTCTGCTCGCCAAGTTCGCGCATCAGTGCCGCTCTTTTTTTTGCCGTATCCGACGGCACCTTTGGGGTAAAATGCCATGCAGGGGTCCCTTTTCTCGGTGAATAGGGGAATACATGAAGGTAAGATACAGGCAGATCCGCCACAAGCTTGTATGTATTTTCAAACGCCTTGTCGGTTTCGCCGGGAAAGCCCATGATCACATCAAGTCCAATACCGGCATGGGGCAAAGTCGCATGGATGCTGTGAATGACTTTTGAAAACTGTTCAACTGAGTAAGGACGTTTCATACGGGACAATACTCCATTATCTCCTGCCTGGAGAGGGATATGGAAATGATCGCACAAAATATGCCCGGGTCGCGCCATATTAATAAGATCATCCGTTATTTCATGAGGCTCAATTGAGGAAATCCTTATTTGCTCCACCGGCTGTTTTTCATCCAGGGTTTTTACAAGTTGTGTCAAAGAGGTTTCAGGCTTTAAATCAATACCATACAACCCTGTGTGAATGCCTGTCAGAATAACCTCTTTGAACCCCTGCCTGTTTAAGCCTGAAACATGGGCCATGACCTGGTCAAAGGGCATGGATACGGATGCCCCCCTGGCATAGGGGATAATGCAATAGGTGCAGAACTGATTGCACCCATCCTGGATTTTTAGATAGGCTCGGGTCATTTTACCGGATACAGGACGGTCAAACCCCACAAAGCATGCATTTTTGCCGTATTCAGGTTTTCTGAATTCAAATAAATCTTTTTCAGGTGTTGCCCGGGTAAGATATGCGGGGATCAGCGTTTTATCCTGGTGACAGACAATAAGATTCACCCCTGAAATTTTTTTGAACTGTTCCGGATCTGTCTGTGCATGACACCCGGTGACAATCATTGTTGCATCGGGGTTTTCACGGATCAGTTTTCTGGTTTCCTGGCGGGATTGCATGCCGGCCCTGGAGGTCACTGCACAGGTGTTGACAATACAAATATCAGCGGGGCTGCCCTTACCTGCCCTTGAAAGTCCATGGGCTTCAAGCTGGGCTGCAATGCCGTCTGATTCATATTGATTAACTTTACAGCCAAGGCTTTCGATATAAAATGTTTTTTTTTTCATTGAATTACTGAATGAAACCTGCTCCTAATACGCGGTTTCCGTGATAGAATACTGCTGCCTGTCCAGGCGTTACAGCATTTTGAGGTGTGTCAAATGTTACAATACCAAGTATTTTATCCCAGTCAAGGCGGGCGGGGGCGGCCTTGTGGCCGTACCGGATTTTAACGGTCAGATTTCTGATGTTTTCCTTTTCCGGATAATTCCAGACTATTTGTTCAACCTTCATTCGTTTTTGGGCAAGGTCTGATTTAAAGCACACATGAAGTGTATTGGTGTTCATATTAATTTTTTTTACATAATAGGGTGCAGGGCCTGGAATATTGATACCCTTGCGCTGGCCAACCGTAAACTTGTGAAGGCCCTGATGGGATCCCACAATTTTGCCCTGGCTGTCAACCACCGGCCCGGGTTTAGGGAAAACGTTGGTTTTGGCGATAATGAACTCCCCGTGATGTTTATCCGGCAAAAAGCAGATATCCTGGCTTTCATGCGGCACAAGCGGTACAAGGTTGTGTTGCCCGGCAAATTCCCGGACCCGGCTTTTGGTAAAATCGGCCAGGGGAAACACCAATCTGTCTAAAATTTCAGGGGAAAGCATGGATAGAAAATAGGACTGGTCTTTTTTCAGGTCCGTCGCCCTTTCAAGCCATGCCTGTTCAATTTTTTTTCTGCCGGGGGTGTACCTGTTGACCACAGTTGCATAATGGCCGGTTGCCATCAAATCCGCTCCAAGCTTTTGTGCATGGTCAAACAACGCCTTGAATTTTATCTGTACATTGCAGACAAGACATGGATTGGGTGTTCTTCCAGCCATGTAGGTTGACACAAAATAATCAACCACCCTGGTCTCAAATTCCCGGGACAGGTCTATGGTATGCACGGGAAACCCAAAAACCGATGCCAGGGCAGATACGTCTGGCACATTTTTTTCGTAGCCGGTGGTGAAATGAACGCCGAAAACCTTTTTAAAACGCTGTTTAATGAGAAACCCTGCTACCAGGGAATCTATTCCGCCGCTCAGGGCAACAGCCACAACCGGAGAATCAGACATCAGGCAGTTTCTTTTAAATCGTCACTGAACAAACCCATGGCCCGGACGGGGCAGGTCAGAAGGCAGCGCTCACACAGACTGCATTTATTCAGATCAAATATCACTTCCATTTCAGGGCGTTTGATGTACAGGGCGTCTGTAGGGCAAACCGCAGTGCATGCGCCGCAATGGGTGCATTTTTCTTCATCTTTGTAAATTTTATGCTCGGGCGTGGATACACGGACCCCCTGTTCCTTCAAATAAGTGATTCCCTTATTAAATGCAGCTTTCCCGGCAGAAGATATTTCAAGCACCATATGACCTTCTTTTTTGGAAGATATTCGTGCCTTTAAGATATTAAACATCAGGTCATATTTTTTAACCAGTTGGCAGACAATAGGCCTTTGGGACGATTGCGGTGGAAAATCTAAAATTACAATTTTTGAATACAACTCCTTAACCTCCGTTTTTTTTGTTAGGTCGAAACCAAATCCTATATTATACCATTCATTATGATTTATATGAAAGTCCAAATAAGTTAAAAATTGACTTTCATGGTTGATATATCAACTTTTTATCCAACGCTTAAATTCACAATTACATGAAAAATTTCTTGTCAAACAGTTATATTTTTAGATAAGGATATATAAAAAATTATCTAGGATTTCATTAAATTCTTAAAAACCATCGTTTTTTTGTTCAGGAGGAGCATGTCTCAAAAGGCGTCATACAACAGTTTAGAACAACGGATAAAAGAGCTTGAGCTTGAAAATGCCACCCTGAGACAAGAGATCGGTACGGTTAAAAATTCCCGGACCATTGATACAGATTTCGGCTCTACACCTGCTGACTTAGCGACTGTAATCAATCAAAAAATTGAAAGAGAAAGAGAATTACTGCTCGCCGCAGTAGAGCAATTTCCTGAAACGGTTTACATTACAAATTCCAAAGGAATTATTGAATATATCAATCCTGCCTTTGAAAAGCTGACGGGATTTTCCAGGGAAGAGTGCATTGGCAAGGATATCTGCATGTTTAGAGACAGCAAACATGACAGCCAGTTTAATATCAACCTGCGGTCCATCATCAGTTCCGGGCGGGTATGGAGGGGTCATGCTGAATTTAAAAAGAAAGACAATTCTCTTTTTACAATGCACATTACCATATCTTCGGTAAAGGATAAAAAGGGTGTTATTACCAACTATGTTGGTGTACAGCGGAATAGCTCCAATGAAATTGAGCTCAATGAAAAAATGGCTCAGGTCCAAAAACTTGAAGCCCTTGGCACCCTGGCCGGTGGTATAGCCCATGATTTTAACAATATGCTGTTTCCTATTTTGGCAAATGCAGAAATTCTGCTTCTTAAAAACGCTGCTTTTGACAATGAAACCAAAGAAATTGTGACACAAATTTATGAAAGCGCCCTGCAAGCAAAAGAGCTTGTCCAGCAGATCTTAAATTTTTCCCGTCACAAAAAAATTGAAAGACAGCCGTTACAGATACAAAACTGCATAAGCACTGTGCTCACGCTGATGAAGTCCGGTATTCCACGCAATATTTCAATAGTAAAGAATGTAGATCCAAGTTGTTCTCCTGTTAATGCGGATCCCACCCAAGTACACCAGATCATAATGAATTTGGTTAGCAATGGCGTGCATGCCATAGGCCATAAAGGAGGCGTAATTAAAATTTCATTGATGCCTGTGAATGTTTCTCAATCCGATTCCAACGCCAAGGTCAAGCCGGGAAATTATATCTGTTTGAATGTTTCCGATACAGGGGGGGGGATGTCAAAGGAGGTGATGAACCATATTTTTGAACCGTTTTATACAACTAGAGGC
This sequence comes from uncultured Desulfobacter sp., assembly GCF_963675255.1. Lineage (GTDB taxonomy): Bacteria > Desulfobacterota > Desulfobacteria > Desulfobacterales > Desulfobacteraceae > Desulfobacter. The sequence continues at coordinate 4,188,742 of NZ_OY775937.1, read as the reverse complement.
AATGAGAATGGAACCGGCATGGGACTGTCTGTTGTTTATGGTATCGTTAAAGATATGGATGGCGGCATAAAGGTACGCAGCCGATTGGGCAAGGGAAGTGAGTTCAGGTTATATTTCCCAAACTTTTCGGAAAAAAGCGTTGCTTCAAAGTTTTTTCACATGCCTGCCTTAAATGATGTAATCGATATTAGGTATCAAATCCATGTCCTTTTTGTGGATGATGAAGATATCATTCTAAGAGTAGCAAAGTCCATGCTGGATCGTTTAGGGTGTCAAACCACAACGATGACGGATCCTTTGGAAGCCATGGCGCGTTTCAAAAAAGAGCCCTTTACCTATGACCTTGTAATTACGGATCTGTATATGCCGCATATGAATGGGGATTGTCTGGCGGAAAATATAAGAGAAATTCGCCCGGATACCCCTATTTTTCTTTGTACGGGATTCAGTGATGATATTACTTTGGATATGATGGCGCAAAAAGGTATCAAGGCTGTGTTATCCAAACCCCTTTCCATAAAAGAGATGTCTGATAAAATTGGAAAAAGTTTTCAGTCAAAGACGTCTGTTAAAAATTAGCTGCTGGAATTTTGATGGCCGGTCCTGATATAAAAAAAATAAGAGCCCTTGAAAAGAAAATGGATCATTTGGGTATTTACAAAAAAGATATCCTGGAGAAATTTATAAAATCTTCGGGCCGTGGCGGTCAAAAGGTTAATAAATCTTCCACTGCCGTATTTTTGACCCATCTGCCCACCCAACTAAGCGTAAAGTTTGGGAAATACAGATCCCAGCATCTGAACCGGTTTATGGCCCTGCGACACCTGGTGGAAAAAATTGAACAGCTAAAATCCGGGATGCCCGATGCCGCAGTCCTGAAAATAACCCGGTTGAAAAGGCAGAAGCAACGGCGAAGAAAAAAGGCTTTTAAGAAAGTGCAGGGCCTTAGAACCTGAAACTTGATCATCCAGTGAAATGTTTTTAAATATTAGAATACACCTAACTGACAGGGCTTGACCCGGATTTCAAGCAGTTCACACACAGACCCCATATTTAGTCTGGAAATTTTAAATTCCTTTGCAATCTTCCAGCAGGTTTTGCAGTCAATTCTTCCGTCAGACTGAGCATCAAATATCCTGTCCTTTAATTCCGGTGTAATGCCAGCATCAAGATTAAATTTTTTTTTGCCTTGGGTGTATCCAAAAAGGCCGAGTTGGCATTGTGCGATACGCAGTTTAAGCAGGTCTGCCTGTATCCCGATTTCCTTTGGCAAACAATTTTGTGCCTTTGCAAGGCGATGGGCACTTGCACATGCAAGTCTGCCGTTGCTGCTTGCCTGCAGAATGAGTTGGGCAAGCGCTTGATTCAATTGCGCGTCGGGGTGTTTTTTTTGCATATTGACTCTTGTTTCAGGTTTATGTATGGGTATTTTATATGAGAGATTCGATAAGTTGTTAAATTATTTACATGCTTTGTTGTGGGTTGAACATAAGTGTTGATAGAATAGCTCAGCCCATGGTTGTTATAACTTAAAATCCTGACAGGATAAAGGCCTTATTTTATGAAAGACATGCTTGGATCGGGTAAATTCCAGATGATATATATCGTCTCCTGCGGTGAGGGCGTCAACGCCTATCATCTCGTGGAATCCACCCTTGTACAGTTTCCTGATTCCAATATTACTGTTGTAAAAGTTCCTAGAATACGTACGGAAAGCCAAGTCGATGATCTCATTGATAAGGTCAAGGATATTGAAAGTATTATTGTTCATACCATTGTTGATTCAAACCTTCGCAGGTATCTCACGCGCCAGGGCATGGACAATCATATTGTTACCATTGATCTGATGGGGCCTATTATTTCAAAAATAGAAACATTTCTTGATCGTCCGCCTTTGGAAATCCCGGGGCTCTATAGGGAGATTCACCTGGTGAACTTAGAACAGGTATCTGCCATTGATTTTGCCCTGGCTCATGATGACGGTTTGAATCCGGAGAGTTTAGTTGAGGCCGAAATTGTGTTGATAGGGCTGTCCAGGGCCGGTAAAACCCCCTTGTCAATGTACATGAGCGTTTTGGGGTGGAAAGTGGCGAATATTCCTTTTGTTCCGGGTGTTCCCATGCCCCAGAGCCTGGATCTTGTGGACCGGCGCCGGGTGTTTGCACTGAACATTAACCCGGAGCAGCTGCAGGCACACAGGCGAATGCGCCAGGAAAGCCTGGGGGCAAAGGATATTTATGCCTATTCCGGAAGGGAAGAAATTGAAAGGGAGATTGAGCACGCCCAGAAATATTATATTACCAAGGGCTTTTCTATGATCAATGTGAGTAATAAGCCCATAGAGACAAGTGCCGAGGAGATTATTGAAATGATTATGCGCCGGTTCAAGGCCCAAGCCCATATCAGGGACTTCATGTAAAGACCCGGCTTCTCGTAAAGTGGTTTGAATTTGTGATTACTGAAAAAATAAAGCAATCAGATAGGCGAAAATCCACTGACCTATTCGGTGTTGTTTTTATCTGGATGAATATTGCTGCCTGTGCAGGATTGATTGCTGCTATTCTGATTTTTCACAGGGCCCAGCCCGAATTTGAAACTTTTTTTGACCGTTTCTACCATCTGCAATTAAGGCGTTACTGGGATCAGAACTATGTCCGATTCCTTGTTGATGTGCTGGGTGCAGGGACCCTGATCAATGCTGTCGGTCTTTTGCTTTCCCGGTACCGGGGGCGGCGCAGCACAGATCACCGGGAACTTGTGCTGTTCTTAACCATACTTTATAGTTTACTGTTTGTTCTTTCCAAAACATTGCTATAAAATCAAGATTAAAATATTCATGTACAGGTGCAATCAAGGATTTTGGGGTTCATGCCGATACTCTTATTATCTGAACTCCATTATTTGAACTCCATGAATTTTAGGAAGGACAGTTATGATACGTTATTTTAAAATTTCCATGGCCCTTATCCTGATGTTTGTATTGATTGTAACGGCAGCGCCCTGCCAGGCCAGGGATTTTATGGTTGAATTTGTTGAGGAAAACTACATGGAGAACCAGGACGATTATGCCGGAACTCCTGTGATTTACCATTCCTTTCAGGTGCGTTCCCATGCGGGTTTAAAGATGCTGGTGCTCACCGGGGAACACCATGAATACCGCAAGTGGCTGCGCCGGTATGTCGCCCAGGATAAAGGTTTCATTCTTAAGGTTCCTGATAATGAAAACGATTTGTTTATTTCTTCAAAAGTTTATGAAACCGATGTAACAAACGTTCATCCCTTTAATCCTACAATCTGGTCAATGAAAGGCAGTCATGTTTTTGACACCAAGGATGTGTTGGATACACAGGCCTGGATTATAGCCGGACAGGAGCATATTCTCGTACTGGATCAAAATAATAAACGCAGTGAACTCATCGATACTGTAGTCAAGCGTATGGGATATATCGGCATGATTTCAGGAGACCCTGAAGCAGCTTTAGGAATATTCAGAAATCAGCCTGAAAAATTTAAAATGATCATTGTGAATTACGATATGCCTGGTATGGGCTCCGAGGCCTTTGTTGATAAATTGCTTCAGCTTGATCACAAAATACCCATACTTGTAGAAACCGGCTATAATAACGAAAATATAAAGCGGCAATATCTGTCAAAATTTTCAGGGGCCGGGACAGTTACGGTTACACCTGTGGCGTTGAACCGTCTTCAACAGACTATAAAAACCTTGATCAAACCTGAGAAAGAAACTGCGGAACAACCTGTAAATGGATAAGATTACAAAAATATGCAATGCCATATTTATAATTTTTCTTACGGTTCCTATAACCGGACACACGGCAGACCAGGACTTTTATGAACTTGAGGCCGGATTTAGAAATTTTATTCAATGCGAACTCACCCGGGCAGAGGCTGAAAAGCATTTCAAAGAAAAAGATTTTACCGTGATCATGGTGAATCTTTTCAATGTTACCAGAGAAATGGATCTAATTATTCTTACCGGGGCGGTTAAATGCGATGTTCAAGGGCAGCACCGTACCTTGTATGTTGCCATGGGATTAAGGGACTTAAAAGGGAAAAAGGTCGTTTCCTATTTTATCATCAGACACAAAGATTTTCGTATTCTTGCCACGGAACTGATCCGCTATCCATACAAGGAAAGATGTCCGTGGGCCCGGTATTGGATTCAGCAGGAGTAATTGATAAGACTTTAATTGACAGGAAAGAATATGACGATTGAAGAAAAAAGACAGGGAGAAAAAACTATTGCCAATGCCATAGCATTGGATATTTTAAATTCAAAATTAAAAATACCTCCCATGCCGGCCAATGGGCCGAAACTGATGTCCCTAATTAGAAAACCAATTGATGATATAGACGTGGATGATTTTGTAGAGATCATTGATTCGGATCCAGGGCTTTTATCTATGATTCTTCAATTGGCAAATTCCGTTTATTTCAAGGGCGTTGATGATATTTACAGTTTGCGCTCAGCCATTTCCCGTATCGGACTTAAAGAGACGATTGATTCTGCCAACCTGTATTTTTTTCAGCGTATGTTTCCAAAGATTCCTAAAATAGAGGGATTTCAAGCCCAAGAGTATTGGGCCTTTTCCTGGTCTTGCGCTAATGCCGCAAGACGTCTGGGGCACCCGAATCTGGGCATGGATGTCAATCCGGGTGAACTTTATATTGCAGGATTGCTTCATGGTATTGGAAAATTAATTCTTGCAATTCAATATCCCTTTGAATTTTCAAAATGCATTCAAACAGCAGCCAGATTAAAATTACCCATTCATGCTGTAGAGCTGGATGAATTTGGAACTACAGACACCAATATCGCATCAACATTGTTGGGGATTTGGAATATCCCTACCCGGATTTGTACTGGTATTGAATTTTACCAAAATCCGGACTTGGCACCGAAAAAGGATAGAAATATCGCGGTATTGATTCAGTTCGCCTATGCCGTTGCCTCGATGGCCGGCATTGGAAAGAATGGCGATGGCTGTGTCACGTCTCTTGAATCCACATGGATCGCCGGGCAATCTGGATTACCATTATCCAAAAAGGAAATTCAGGAAGCCGTAGTCAAGGAGATCCAAACTTCCCTGCAAGAAAAATCAGAAAGCATCACCGGAATTGCCCCCCGAAAACAAGAGAGGGGCTATGAATCGTCTAAGTCAAAGTCGACTGAAGCCAACCCGTCTAAAACAGGCATTTTTTTCTGGATACGTTCGCTGTTTCATTGACAAAAAAAGATCTTTTTAATTTTTCCGGGCCCTTAGGCGATGTCTTTGCGGCTTTTAAGATAACCTGTGTCGTCTGGCAGGCCGGGCATGCGAGCTGTTGAATTGGCAAGGTGATCGCAGGCTTCGTTTAAGGGGTTGCCAGCATGGCCTTTTACCCAGATGAACCGGATATCAAGACCGGGCAGCAGATCTAAAAGACGCTGCCACAGATCAGGATTCATGGCCGGGGTACCGTCGGATTTTTTCCAGTCCCTGCGTTTCCATGCCTTGGCCCAGTTTTTGGTAATGCCGTTGACAACGTACCTGGAATCAGAATGCAGGCAGATGGGGCGGGTCTCTTCTTCTAAAGCCTCAAGGGCTACAATAACAGCCAAAAGTTCCATGCGGTTGTTGGTGGTCAGATTAAATCCGCCGGAAAAGGTTTCCCCTGTTTCAAATACCACACCATACCCCCCGGGACCGGGGTTGCCGATGGCCCCGCCGTCCGTATATACTATCACGGCATTTTCCGGGTACTCATAATTGGCCGGTTGCTGGTGCCCGTACTTTTTTTTCTTTGGAGTACAATCAGAATTTTTAGTTGAAGACGCAGACTTTGTGTAGGATGGATTTTCCAGAAAGGCCAAGGCCTCCTGTTTTGTTTTAAAACTTTTGAATCGGGCGCCTGCAAATCCTTTAACCTGGCGCTCGGCATCGGCCCAAGATGTGAATATACCTGTTTTTCGGCCCCTGGCCACTGCGTAGTATTTCATGGTCAGACTATAACTCAATGATCAAGTTTTTGTCAATTTGCCCAATTTCGGCGTTGGAAAAAATTTTTAATCTTCAAAATATGTCGTCGTATATTCCTCCGGTTAAAAATTGTTTCCGCCTTGAATTTGAACAAATTCCCTAAAAACTTGATAATTGATCACAAGAGCAAAGAAAAGGAATGTAAAGAAACATCTGTGTATCAAAATTGGGCTGTTTCTTGAAATAAATGTGCAGTCAGTGTAGAGTATTGAAACAATAACGGATCAATTGCAGCATGTTGCCACTGGTTTCAAGTGCCCCATAACCTAAAAAATAGCGGGTGGGGTAGACAAAACAAGCGGTTAAACAGTTTGCGTTAACCATGAAGGAGGTAAAATGGAACCCACTAAATTCCGTGAATCAAGACTGTCCATCAACCGTTTGTGTGAACAAATGGACCAGCTTATAGAACAAAAGGAGGTGGACGAGTCAAGGGCCTGCTTTGACCAGGCCTTTGGTGAACTGGACGAGTTGAGGCCTAAGGCTTCAGGAGATATTCAGGAACGTTCGGTTAAGAATCTGGCCATGAAGCTCAAAGGCATGGAAGACAGGATTTCCAAGTTAAAAACCAAAGGAACAGCATCCGGCTCCGGATCTCGGGTAAAAAACAATATTGAATGGGACCTTGATCGGGTGGCTCAATTATCAAAAACCTTTCTTGAAAAAGTACTGAAAAATATGGCAGTCGATTCCGAATCAAAGGTTCTTTTCGGCACTACGGGCAAAGGCATCCGTCCCAACTACCAGATTGAGTTCAAAGACGGTCAAGTCGTTTCGTTTACAGGTTCCGGGCATAAACCTAAAGCAAGCCCCAAAGGTCAGGGCGCAAAAAATTTATCCGCACCTTTTTCCTTCCAGGAGATTGACGCCATTTTAAATAATACAGGTAATGTTTGAAGGATTAAAACGGATGAAAATAATCAGAACGCTGATTTTATTTGCATTCATATTTTTTGCAATTTCTGTTTTTACTCAACAGACATTGGCTTTTGACGACTTATCAGCCACACAGGCCCTAAAGGTCAAGATTGACGCCATTCTTGATGTGCTTAACACACCGGAATTTAAAGGGGATGAGAAAAAAGAGGTCCGCAGGCAAAAAATCCGTGATATTGTCCTGCACGGTTTTGATTTTGGGCGTATGGCCCAGTCCAGTCTTGGGAAACACTGGAGAGGGCGAACCCCGGAAGAAAAGCAGGCTTTTACGGTCCGGTTTCAGGCTCTGATTGAAAATACCTATATCAACAAGCTTGAAACCTATACCAATGAGAAGGTGGTTTACTTTAATGAACAGCGCAAAACGAAAAAGGACCGGGAATACGCAAAAGTTCAGACCCAGGTTATTACCTCTGATGGTACTGAAATTCCCATTGCGTACATGATGTACAGGCAGGGTAAAGATCCCTGGCTGGTGTTTGATATCAACATCGAAGGCGTGAGTATGGTTAATAATTACCGCGCTCAATTCGGTGAATTCCTTGACCAAAAATCGTTTTCAGAGCTTCTCAAAGATATTGAAGCAAAAAACATTTCTGAATAGTGTTTGAACGCAAAGTTACCCATCTGCGCCTTGCATCTGGATAACTTTTCGTTCAAATACAGGTTTCCGTTCAGGCACTAAATTATAAAAAGTAATTGCAACTTTCAAATCCATGCCGGCCTGTGATCCAACAGGCCGGCATATTATATTCAAATCCTTTTCTTTTCTGCCGGCCTGAATTTCAACCAAAGTCTAATATAATTTTAATCTTTATAGATTAGTATTGGGAATGACGAACCGTGCGAACAAAACACAATCCTAACTTTTAACTAATATAATATTAAACTGAATCTAATAAATTTGAACAAGGTTTTTATTGAAGGTTAAAAACAAGCGTATTCCAATTTTAAAGGTACAAGGATGACACCGTTTCATTTGCTTTTAACACTTTGGGTGCTGACCATTGCAGGCTTTTTTGCAGGCCGCAGCAAGGCCTTTGCTGTTTGCTCTGCCCATGGCGGTCCAAGAGCTCTTCATTCAAGGCCGTTCTATTACGGGACCCTGACCTCCATTTGGTGTGCAGTACCGGCTTTGATCGTTTTTTCTTTCTGGCATTTTTTTCAATCAAATATCATCATGGATTTGGTAATTGCCGATCTTCCTGACCAGATTCGATTTTTGCCCAAAGACCGCCTTAATCTTGTTGTCAATGATATCCAAAATATTGTGGCCGGTAATATTATGGCCGGTAAAATCAGTCCTGCCATCCAGGGTGCAGCTGACCACTACAAAAGCCTTGAGACAATGGCCCAGGTGGCGTTAAGCGTTATTATAACGGCCATGGCCATAATTGCCATTGCAGGTGTGTACTTAAAAATTACACCAAAGCTTAGAGCCAGAAATTATGTAGAAAAAGTTATTGAGAGCCTGCTCATTGCATGCGCTTCCCTGGCTGTTTTGACCACCATAGGCATCGTCATTTCCGTGCTTTATGAGGCGATCCGGTTTTTCAAGATTGTGCCGGTGTATAAATTTTTGTTCGGACTCAAATGGAGCCCCCAGATGGCCATTCATGCAGAGCAGATCGGCTCTTCCGGTGCATTCGGGGCGATTCCGGTTATCCTCGGCACGATGCTCATTGCCGGCATTGCCATGTGTGTGGCCGTGCCGATAGGGCTTATGGCTGCCATTTACCTGTCCGAATATGCCAATAAAAATTTTCGAAGTATTGCCAAACCGCTTTTGGAGATCCTGGCCGGTATCCCCACGGTTGTTTACGGGTTTTTTGCAGCCCTTGTTGTGGCCCCGGCCATCAGGGATGCCGGAGATATCCTGGGGTTTTCCGTATCTTCGGAAAGTGCTTTGGCCGCTGGAATTGTCATGGGAATTATGATCATTCCTTTTGTTTCTTCTATATCCGATGACGTCATCAATGCGGTGCCCCAGTCCTTGCGGGACGGCGCCTTGAGCCTTGGTTCCACCCGGAGTGAAACCATTACAAATGTTGTACTGCCCGCAGCCTTGCCCGGAATTGTGGGCGGGGTGCTGCTGGCCGTGTCCCGGGCCATTGGTGAGACCATGATTGTTGTGATGGCGGCCGGTCTGTCAGCAAACCTGACCGCGAATCCCTTCCAGGCTGTTACAACGGTTACGGTGCAGATTGTCACCCTGCTGGTGGGGGACCAGGAATTTGACAGTGCCAAAACCTTGGCCGCTTTTGCCTTGGGACTTTTGCTGTTTGTCATTACCCTGATTTTAAACGTGGCCGCCTTGATGGTGGTCAGAAAATACAGGGAGCGTTATGAATAATTTAAACGATGCGTCTGCACCAGGCAGAGGTAGGACCATAGATATAGTAAAAAAGGGGATTGACAAACGTTACCGCAAAGAACGCAGATTTCGTTTTTTCGGTTTTGCAGCCGTTATTTTCAGCTTAGGCTTTTTGTCGTTGCTGTTTATCTCCATTATTTCCAACGGATATACTGCATTTCAACAAACCATGGTCCGGCTGGATGTATTCCTGGATACCAATGTCATAGATAAAGATGATTTGGCTGGTGCCAATTATTCCAAATTGATTCATGACGCGTTGCTGTCTGTTTATCCTGATGTGACAAAACGCAACGATAAACGCAAATTATACGAGCTTATCAGCATAAGTGCAGCTTACAGGCTTCAGAATTTTGTGGCTAAAAACCGGCATGAGATCGGAACCACTCTTCAAATATGGGTACCGGCCGATGATGATGTGGACATGCTGATGAAAGGGTACATTGACCGGGACAAGCCCGAATCCCAGCGAAGGATTGATGACCGGCAGCTTGCATGGGTGGATCATTTGGTTAGCCTGGGACAGATCAAAAAGGTGTTCAATATGACCTTTCTCACTGCAGGGGATTCCAGGGAGCCTGAAGTTGCCGGGATCTGGGGGGCGGTCTGCGGGTCGTTTTATACCCTTATTGTCACCCTGATCCTGTCTTTTCCCGTTGGGGCGGCTGCTGCCGTGTATCTGGAAGAGTTTGCCCCTAAAAACAGGTGGACGGATATCATTGAGGTGAATATCAATAATCTGGCAGCCGTCCCCTCTATTGTATTCGGGCTGTTAGGGTTGGCCGTATTTTTAAATTTTTTCGGCCTTCCCAGATCTGTCCCGCTTGTGGGCGGACTGGTTTTAACCCTGATGACCTTGCCTACCATCATTATTTCGAGTCGATCTGCGCTTAAGGCGGTATCTCCTTCCATTCGCGAGGCAGCTCTTAGTATTGGTGCATCCAAAGTCCAGATGGTGACGCATCATGTCCTGCCCCAGGCCCTGCCGGGCATGCTTACCGGCTCCATTATCGGCATGGCTCAGGCCCTTGGGGAAACCGCCCCGCTTTTGATGATCGGTATGGTCGCTTTTATTGTAGATATCCCTGCAGGATTCACAGATCCTTCCACGGTACTGCCTGTACAGATTTACCTGTGGGCAGACAGTCCGGAAAGGGCGTTTCTGGAAAAAACGTCCGCTGCCATCATGGTGCTTCTGCTTTTTTTGATGGTCATGAATGGCGCAGCTGTTTTTTTAAGAAGAGTTTTTGAAAAAAGACAGTAAACTTAATATCTTTTCGTAGAAAGTATGTTTCAGGAGTTTACCATGAAAAAATTGATTATCATTTCGACAGGTTGTTACGGAATAGATAATTTTTTCAAGTTCAAGGCGGAAGATAAATTTGGCCACAGGCATACATGCAGTATTCCGAGGACCAAATTTTTTTCTCCAACGCAGAAATTGGGGAAATTAGCATTCTGTAACAGCCTGTCGATTGCCCTGGTTTATCTATTGATGTTTGGAATAGCCCAGGCCCGCGCCGCGTCAACACGGGACTATATCTCCATTGTCGGATCTTCAACGGTTTATCCTTTTGCCACTGTTGTTGCTGAAAATTTTGGAAAAAAAACCCGCTTTAAAACCCCGAAAATTGAATCCACAGGATCGGGCGGCGGACATAAACTTTTTGGTGCCGGTATTGGTGTAGAGCATCCGGATATTACCAATTCTTCTGCCCGGATTACAAGAAGTCAGTTGGAAAAAGGCTTTAAAAATGGTGTAAGAGAAGTGGTTGAGGTGAAAATCGGTTATGACGGTATTGTTGTGGCAAATTCCAGGCAGGCCATGGTGTTCAGACTGAATAGAAAAGATCTGTTTCTCGGTCTGGCAAAGCAGGTACCAGTGGCAGGGGATATGGGCGCTTTGCAGCCAAATCCCTATAAAACCTGGAAGCAAATAAATTCATTACTTCCGGATGTCAAAATTGAGGTGTTTGGGCCGCCACCCACTTCCGGCACCCGTGATGCTTTTGTGGAACTGGTTATGGAAGGCGGGGCAAATGCGTTTGCATGGATAGCGAAGTTAAAAATAATGGATAAAAAAAGATACAAGGAAATCTGTCATACCATAAGGGAAGATGGGGCCTTTATTGAGGCTGGAGAAAATGACAACCTGATCGTCGATAAGTTAAAGAAATCTCCTGGCGCCTTAGGTATTTTAGGCTTTTCTTTTCTGGACCAGAACACCGATAAGATCCAGGGCTCATTTATTGACGGTGTGCAACCGACATTTCAAGCAATTTCCGAGGGGTTCTATCCTGTGTCCCGGCCCTTGTATTTTTATGTTAAAAAGGCCCATGTCGATAATATTCCCGGTATGAGGGAATATCTGGCCGAGTTCACCAGTGAAACCGCCTGGGGTGATGAGGGCTACCTGACGACTAAAGGGTTGATCCCCATGCCTGTAGAGGAACGACAGTATTATAAAAAAGTTGTTGAAGAATTACCCCCCTTAACTTTGGATGATCTTAATTAAGGATAAATAAACAAAAACAAATGAATCAGGAACAAACAACCGGTTATCCGTCCAGAAGATCTGGGCGGAGTCCATTGATTGAACGGACAGAAAGGGCAACCGTGGGGCCGATGACGGTTGAAAACCCCAGGATAAGTTGTAAGAATGTTGCTGTTTATTACGACGCCAAAAAAGCTATTAGCAATATTTCCCTGGATATCGGCCGTAATGAAGTGATTGCTATGATCGGGCCTTCCGGGTGCGGGAAATCCACCTTTCTGCGCTGCCTGAACCGGATGAACGATCCCATTGAAGGATGTCTTGTGACCGGGCAGATCTTCATGGACGGAAAAAATATATATGACAGCGACGTGGATGTGGTTCCGTTAAGGGCCCAGGTGGGCATGGTTTTCCAAAAGCCCAATCCCTTTCCCAAATCAATTTATGACAATATTGCCTATGGCGCAAGAATTCACGGCCTTGTTCAGAACCGGAATGAAACCGACGAATTGGTTGTGGACTCTTTGAAAAGGGCAGGCCTTTGGGGGGAAGTTAAGGACCGGTTGGGAATGCCCGGCACCAGTCTTTCCGGCGGGCAGCAGCAGCGTCTGTGCATTGCAAGGGCCATTGCGGTGAACCCGGAGGTGATTCTCATGGATGAACCCTGTTCCTCCCTGGACCCCATTGCCACGGCCATTATCGAGGAACTCATTGATGAAATTAAACAGAAGTACACCATTGTCATTGTAACCCACTCCATGCAGCAGGCATCCCGGATTTCCCAGCGTACGGCCTATTTCCACCAGGGAGATCTCATTGAAGTCGGGCCCACGGAGCAGATATTCTTAAATCCGCTACACCAGCTCACCGAAGATTATATTACCGGGCGGTTCGGATAACGATTGAAATAAGCCCTTGGAAACTTTAATATTTCTGTATTCGTGACACAACTTTGCCTGAGACAGAATCGTGTGAAACATGTTTTGACCTAATCAGTGTATGACCGAAAACCTGGGAATTTTGTCGAGTACAAGGCGGACCGCAAATTTTAACCACAGGCATATATAAAATATCCCGAGGATTAAAATTTGCGGCCCAACGAAGTAATCGGCAAAATTTACGGTTTTCGGTCGGGCACTAATCAGTATACGGCTTATCCGGCCCTCTATGATATCATTGACAAGTGTGATACAGTGCAGAATACTATTTAATCTTCCCAAATTGGATGGTATAAAACTTGCTGATTTGGGTAAGCATTCGGCATGAAAATGGTTTACTTGATATTGAATCACAGCATAACACCAGCAAAGGAGGTAATACCAAATGAATTTTAAATCCGTGGATGAGATACTGGAATTTGCCATTGACAGAGAAAAGGAAGCTGTAAAATTTTATGAATCTTTGGCCCAGGAGGCGCCTTCCAAAGAACTGAAACAGACCTTCATTGGTTTTTCCAAAGAGGAAGAAAAACATGCTGCGCTGATTTCTGATATTTCCGGGAATAAGGCTAAGATTGACAGCTATGAATTCGAGAAAATTCCTGACCTCAAAATAAGCAACTACATGGTCGAAACCGAATATGAAAAAGGTATGCCCATGCCCGAAGTTTTGAAAATAGCCATGAAAAGAGAGGAAAAAGCAGTCAAGCTGTATACCCTTTTAGGGGAACAGACCGATGATGCCGATGCAAAAAAGCTGTTTCAACTTCTTGTGCAGGAAGAATCCAAGCATAAACTTGGCCTGGAATCCATGTATGATGATTTTTTGGCAGATATGGACGGATAGGATTTAATCCCGATCCATCATTAAAAAACACGATGCGTGAAAAAAAACAATTAAAACTGATTTCATGGAATGTAAACGGGCTTCGTGCGGTTTTAAAAAAGGATTTTTTTGATTCCGTAACCGGCATGGACCCGGACATTCTCATGCTCCAGGAGACAAAGCTCCAGGAGGATCAGCGCAGTGATCACATGATCCAGTTTGGAGACTATGAAAGTTTCTGGAATTATTCAACCGTCAAAAAGGGTTATTCCGGAGTGGTCTCCTACACGCGGATTGTTCCGGATACTGTGATCACACAGTTTGGAAAGCCCGAGTATGACGGTGAAGGCCGGATAATAAGAATGGATTTTGAAACATTTGTTTTGTTCAACATCTACTTCCCCAACGGCCAGATGAGCGATGAAAGACTTTCCTATAAATTAGCGTTTTATGACTGGTTCCTTGATTATGCCCAAAAATTAAGGGATGAGGGACGATCAATCATCGTCACCGGTGACTTTAACACGGCCCACAATGAAATTGATTTGAAAAATCCGGGGCCTAACGCCAAACGATCCGGCTTTTTGCGGATTGAACGGGATGTGCTGGATAAAATGGTGGATATGGGATATGTGGATACTTTCCGCCATTTTTACCCTGAGACGGTGAAATATTCGTGGTGGTCCTACCGTTTTAATGCAAGAAAAAATAATGCAGGGTGGCGCATTGACTATTTTTTTGTCACCCGAGATCTTATCGAAAACGGTATTGTAAAAGACGCATTTATTGATAATAATATCTTTGGTTCTGATCACTGCCCGGTTGGATTAGTAGTTGAAGTGTAGACGCGTTAAGCGCGTCCTTTAAGTTAAGAGGCCCTGTTCAGCACATATAATTGTGCTGGGCAGGGCCTTTTTTAGTGCTTTGATGAAACGTCGCTCAGATGCAAGGCGCAGAAAAATTTTAACCACAGAAACCTAATGGATGTGATGCCCGGTTCTATAATTTGTTAAATTTTCTTTCCAACGCCGTAGATGGGTGGCTTTTTGTTTAGACACTATACAATTTTTTCTACAGGCCTTCTTTCAGGGACATACTCAGGTACCATCTCAAGGTTGTTCACCTTTTCCGATACATAAAGCCCGCAATAACAGGCCCCAAATTCCTCCATATCCGGCTCACGGTACTCACAGGGGCAGATAATATCCTTATCTTGATCCCTGTCTCCGCTGGCCAGGCGACAGGGACAGGCCATGTAGCCGTATCTTTCTTTGTTAAGCTGTAGACTTTCCAGCAATTCAAATACCAGATCCTTATCCTTGTTAAAATAAGCCCCTTTTTTTTCCTGTGATTTTTTCAATGTATCATAAAGCTGTTCTAAGTTCATTTGGTTATTCCCAATGCTTTTTTAATATCTTTTTCTTTATTTCCAACAATCACGGTCTCTTTATTGATTTCAATTGTGGGAAAAGAGCACCTTGGATTCAATATTTTGATCGCCTTGATCATTGCCTCGCGCTCATCTCCCTTAAGATCGTCAACCTGTATATATTCATATTTGATATTGTATTTATCTAACAGTTTTCTGGTAGCCCTGCAATGGCTACAGGTGCTTAATCCGTATAGTGTGGGGATACAATCACAATTTTCCATTTAAGTTTTCTCCTTAAGTATGTCGTTTTATGACCATTGACTTAAACAAGCACATATTATGCCCGCACAGAGTTTAATGTCAACGTACAATATTGGGGGGTGCCTATCCGTATCACCAATAAAAGTGTTTTAATGTGATATAAATATTGGCATATAAAGGCTGTCATTGATTTGGGATTACAGGTATCAAAGCGGATTGATAGGAAGTTGGAAATCGCATTGAATCTGCAGAGATGGAACATTGTTCGCAATATGGGAGATTTGCGGGATATCTTGAATATAAAAAAGTAATTTTTTTTCTTGCTTTTTATTTTTGTATTTTGTTATATCTTTAAAAATTCTTTCGGTAATTATCAAATAATAAAAATTGCGAAAAATTATTTCATAACCAGTTGTATTCTGTATCGTCAATGATACATTTTGTCGAGACATATGTGTTTAACACTAATTCCTTTTAAAGCGATGCTATTAAATGATTTTCCCGGAGTAAGTATAATTACGGGCAATGTGCGTGTACTAAATCGCAAATAAATAAATGATGGTATTGTTTTTGCAAAAATTCTGCATTAGATTAATTATCGGGTTTAGGTTTTTTTGATCAATCCCAGTTAAGCTTAAGGAGGCAAAAGGATGACTAAAGTGATTGCATATGAGAAAGATAAAAACCGGTCAGAAAAAAAACGGACTCCTTTCTATGGTGCGATTAAGTCTGAAAATGAATTTTATTTTCAAATAGCGTCCTTATACCGGGAGGCGACCAAAGGCCGCAGACAGTTATCAGGGCAAATGCTTGAGCAGATGCTCAAGGCAAAAGCAGCAGACCGCTCTGTAAAAAAGTCTGTCTACAACCCATATTGATACCAGGGTCAAAAACTGACTCTCACAGACAGGTTTAATAAACTTTAAAACAAAAGGAGTGTTATCGATGGCTGAAAAAATGGGAATCTATAGGTGTGAAAAATGCGGTAATGTTGTTCAGGTCCTTCATGGTGCACAACCGCCGGCAACCTGCTGCGGAAAACCCATGGATCGCCTGGTGGCAAATACCGTTGATGCCGCTAAAGAAAAGCATGTTCCCGTAGTAGAAAAAATAGAAGGTGGATACAAAGTGACTGTGGGCAGCGTTCCCCATCCCATGACAAAAGAACACTGGATTGAATGGATTGAACTTGTCTCCTGTGACGGTAACTATGTTCAACGTATGATGCTGGCTCCTGATTCTGCACCCGAAGCTGTTTTCAAATGTGACGAGAACAAGGTTGAGGCTATGGCCTACTGCAATCTTCATAGTCTGTGGAAATCTTAGAATTACGTAGAATCAGACATTTTTTTGGGTAGAAACCGGCAATTATAAGGATATAATTTGCTGGTTTTTGCAACTATGTAAGGCCCGCTGTCTTTATTATTAAGACCGCGGGCCATTTATTTTAGTTGGTTGCGTTAAATTTTATATGGTTTATCTTCTTATTAACTGTCAGTTTCTTTTACATATTGGCAAAATTTTTCGACCTGTACGGCTTGGCCGTGATCTGTCGGTTTGACGATTTTTCCATTAAGCTTCACTCGACAACCGTAATCATGGTACACTGACTTACGATTTTGATGCTGGCGCCCTTGGGTATTTTCCAGGGATTGTTTGCGGTACTGGGCAGTGTCAGCTATGCATTTATTGCCCTGACACTGTTTTTTTCAGGAAACGGATAAATAATTATGATTAGTAACCGGGAAAAAATAAAACAGCTTCTGTCACAGTTTTCAGGGACCTCCAAGGTGCTTGTCATCATCAATGCAGATCCAGATGCCATTGCATCTGCCATGGCTGTGAAACGCATTTTGTGGCGGCGGGTCAGTGAAGTCGTGATTACCTACTTTAACAAGATAACTCGACCCGACAATCTGGCCATGATTGAGTATACCGAAGCGGGAATGATTCCCCTGGCTGAGGTGGACAGGTCCTTGTTTGACAAATTTGTGGTGGTGGATTCCCAGCCCAATCATAATGAAAATTTTTCCGGTATTGAATATGACGCTATCATTGATCATCATCCATTATCTTGTAGTGATGGCGCGTTTGTGGATGTCCGGCCGGATTACGGGGCCTGTTCAACCGTGTTCACAGAATATATCCGCAGTATGAGTATAAAGCCGTCAGCTAAACTGGCTTCCGCTTTGATGCTGGGGATAAAAACAGACACGGCCAATTTTACCCGCCAGGCATCTTCCAGGGACATTCGGGCCTTTCAGTTCCTGTACAAATATGCGAACATGAATATTGTCACTAAGGTGGAGCGGGCCAACATGACGGAATCTGACTTAAATTTTCTGGGCAATGCCATAAGAGATAGAAACATTCGCGACAACCGGGCCTTTTATCATGCCGGAACCATGTCCAAACCCGATGAATTGGTGGTGGCTGCCGATTTTTTCCTTTCCATTGCCGGGGTAAACTGGAGCGTGGTGTCAGGGGTGGTGGATAAAAAACTGATTGTGATCCTGCGCAACGATGGCTTGCGCAAAGGCGCCGGAAAGACAGCCCAGGAGGCATTTGCCAAATTCGGGTCTGCCGGGGGACATAAAACCATGGCCAGGGCTGAATTGGATATTTCCCTGATCCGCAAAGAGATCAAGCAGGTAAACCGAAAGGCGCTGACCCAGTGGGTGGTTGAGCGGATTACCCAGACCGCAGGAAAAAAGATTGAATAGCCGGAATCGGCTTTAGAAAAAAACAGCAACGCCGGTTGGCATTAACGTGCAACCGGCGTTGAATGTTTTACGCTACTCCTGGATCTGCACAGGTCCGGGGCAGAAGGGTTATTCTTCTTTTTTAAATTCGCTTTTGGGTTCGCCGCATACAGGACAAACCCAGTCTTCGGGAAGGTCTTTAAAGGCCGTGCCGGGATCAATGCCGTTGTCGGGATCGCCTTGTGCCGGATCATAAACGTAGTCACAGGGATGGGATCCGCCTGGGCTTCCATCACACCCCGGTGCATCGTCGTACACGTAGCCATTGGGGCCGCATTCATATTTATCCATTGTTTTTCCTTATCAGGGAAAACAACAACGCCGGTTGGCAAAAAAGTGCAACCGGCGTTGAATGTTTTACGCTATTCCCGGACCTGGCAGGTCCGGGGCAAGGCATTATTCTTTTTCAAATTCGTCTTTGGATGCGCCGCATACAGGACAGACCCAATCTTCGGGAAGATCTTCAAAGGCTGTACCGGGATCAATACCGCCGTCAGCATCGCCTTCTGCCGGGTCATACACATAACCACAGGGGCCGCATACATATTTGTCCATATTTTTCTCCTTATTAACTTTTGTTGGTTTTATAAATACAGGTTTAATCCAATATTAAACCTGCAAGTTGATTATAATTAATATGCTTCGTCCATGTCCAGGTCTTCGTCAGAAATAGGATCCTTGAACAAATAATAGGACCAGGACTGGTATGCAATAACAATGGGAATAAAAATTGAAACAACGCCCAGCATGATTTTAAGGGTCAGGGGGCTTGATGATGCATTAAATGCAGTCAGGTCCCAGGCCGGGTCCATACTTGAGGGAAATAAGGCTGGAAACAGGCCACAGATACCGAAAAAAATGCATCCCATGATCGTCAGGGCCGATGCAAACCAGGCTTTGAACCATGCCTGCTTTGCGTTGAAATACCGTGCACATACCAGTGCCGCCACGGCAATGACAATAACTAAGAACAGGGCTGGGGAGCTGATGTAATTATCATAAAGGCGGGTGGCAAAAAATGAGGCAATCAGAAAAGCCACGGCTACAGGCACAAGCACTATCCATGTTTTGGCAGCAATTTGGGCAAAGCGATCCTGCAGTTCCCCTGTGGCCTTGATGGTCATCCAGTTTGCCCCATGAAGCATAAACAGCAGGACAAACAATATGCCGCCTAAAAGGCCATAAGGGTTAAGCAGTTTTAGGGTGTTGCCGTGGTACAGTCCTTGGTTGTCAAAGGGAATACCTGCGAAAATATTGGCAAAAGCCACCCCGAACAAGAGGGCCGGCAGAAAAGAGCCCAGAAAAATAAGGGTATCCCATGTTTTTTTCCAGCCGGGACTTTCAATTTTACCTCTGAAGTGCATGGCTACGCCCCTGAATATCAATGCAAATAAAATGAGCATCAACGGGGTATAAAGGGACGAAAACATGGTGGCATAGACTTTAGGGAAGGCTGCAAAAGTAACGCCGCCAGCCGTGACTAACCACACTTCATTTCCGTCCCATAAAGGTCCTTTGGCATTGAGCATGACTCGTTTGTCCCGGTCTGTTTTTCCGGCAAACGGATACAGGATGCCGATGCCGAAATCAAACCCGTCTGTCAGGAAAAAAATCGCCCAAAGAAGTCCCCATAGAAAAAACCATATTGATTGAAGTTCCATTTGTTCTATTCTCCTTATGCAGTAGCGGCCTCAGGGCCTTCTTTAACGGATTTGGCGATCAAGTAGAACCCCACAGCCCCAAGCAGACCGTAGACCAGGATGAATGCCGTAAGTGATACCATAACCTGGGAACCGGCAATGGGGGAAACCGCATCTGACGTGCGCATCAGATTGTAAACGATCCAGGGCTGGCGTCCTACTTCAGAAACCACCCATCCCATTTCCATGGCAATATACGGCAAAGGAATGGACCAGAGCATGATTTTTAAATAATTGGGGCTTTCCATCAATTTATTGCGCCGGATCCAGCCGTAAATCATAAGGAGAATAAACAGAGTGCCAAGTCCCACCATGGTCCTGAAGCCGATAAATGTCGGCAGTACGGGCGGGCGATCCTGTTTGGGAATGTCTTTTAGACCAATGATTTCGGCATTGAAATCATGAAAACCCAAAAAACTTAATAAGCCTGGAATTGGGCCGATTTCGATTTTGTTTTCCTCTTGGGTTTCATCAGGGATGGCAAACATGACAATGGGAGCCTGTGCACGGGTTTCCCAGTGGGATTCCATGGCTGCCAGTTTGGCCGGCTGGGTTTTGGCTACGTTAACACCGTGCATATCTCCGGAAAACGCTACGAATAAAGAAGTAACAAGGCCCACTACCAGGCCGATCCTGAAAGATTTTAAAAATATTTCAGTATGCTGTTTTTTAAGAAGATGATATGCGGAGATGCCCATGACGAAAAAGGCGCCCAAAAGCAGGGATGCCGGTACCACATGAATAATTTCCAAAAGCCCGTGTTTGTTGGTGATCACAGCCAGGAAATCCGTGAGCTCCGCACGTCCGTTTCTGATATCATAGCCTACAGGGTGCTGCATGAACCCGTTGGCAATGAGAATCCAGACCGCACTGAAATTTCCTGCTATAGCCACCAGCCACATAACACCGGCATGGGCCTTGGCTGAAAGTTTTTTCCAGCCGAAAATCCAGATTCCGATAAACGTGGATTCAAGAAAAAAAGCGGCCGATGCCTCTATGGCTAAAAGGGAACCAAATACATCACCCACATACTCGCTGTACCGGGACCAGTTGGTGCCAAACTGAAATTCTAAAGTGATTCCGGTAACAACGCCTAATGCAAAGTTAATCAGAAATAGTTTTCCCCAGAATTTGGTCATCCTCAAATATTTTTTGTCACCGGACCAGGCATATCTGGTCTCCATGTATGCAATTAAAATGGATAGACCTAAAGTAAGGGGAACAAAAAGAAAATGGAACATGGTTGCCGCTGCAAACTGCAGTCTGGACAGAAAAACCGGATCCATAAATTCCTCCAGATTAGAAATTAATTAAAAAGCTCATTTATAAGAAAGTCTGTGTGATCGATGTTCTAATTTTCGTTGTGGGCTGAGCCACTGTGAAAAATAGATCAGCCCGTGGCTGTTACAATGATTATTGCATTTATAATCCTGTTTTCCATTTCTTGCTCCATAAAAGTTTCGAGTTGTCTGAATTTCTTTAAATTCGTTAAGGCTTTGAGCAAGTAACATGCCAGTATCCATGCTGGATTGAATGATGCCGAAGATCTTTTGAACTTTTTTGTCAGCATACCGGAATGTTAACGAATTTTCAAGTGGAGGTCAGGATTTTGGAAATCATTTTTTTTGATATTAGTATCTATGTCGAATGTGTCTATATTTCAATTGAGACGAAATTGTTTCAAGGAGTTGAGACGTTTGTGTCGTGCAAAGATTTCTTCTCCTTTTTTATTGACAAAACGCAAGATACTATCTTACACACAATCGGTAAGGCAACAACCAAATTCTGTTCCACAATATTGTTTTTATGTAAACAGGCTCTTACAAAATCCATCTTTGTTGCTTAAAATTTGATCATCAAAAACTGAAGAAGGAGAACGTTTATGTCAATGATAAATATGCCAATTGTTATGGTCTCATTGATTTTAATCCTGACACTATTCCTTCTGATTTCAGAAAAAATTTCGGTTGATAAGACTGCTATAGGTATCATGGTGCTTCTTGCACTGACTGGAATACTTTCCCCGGCAGAGACCGTGGCAGGGTTTGCCAATCCCGCCGTGATAACCGTAGGGGCCATGTTTCTATTAAGTTATGGGCTGATCCGGACCGGTGCAGTTGGCTTTTTAACAGAACTGGTTTTAAAATTTTCAAAAGGAAACCGGACATCTGCTTTTATCATTGTCCTTACAAGTGTTGCTGTGTTATCAGCATTCATAAATAACACACCGGTTGTGACTCTTTTTATCCCCATTGTCATGGGGTTGAGCTGTGAATGTGATTTTTCCCCATCAAAACTGCTCATACCATTGTCCTATGTATCAATTCTGGCCGGCACGTCTACACTGATCGGCACGTCGACTAATATTATTGTCAGTGATCTTGCGTCCATCAAAGGGTTTGATCCGTTGTCCATGTTTGAACTCGGCAGCCTTGGTGTTCCCATCGCTGCAATCGGAATCCTTTTTTTATTCGTGGTTGCGCCAAAACTCATGCCCGGCCGGACTGCACCTCTATGTGAACTGGATGAAGGAAAAGAAAAAAAATACATTGCAGAACTGATGGTTACTGAAAAAAGTCCATTGATCGGAAAAAAAGATATCCGTGTATATGCCGAAGAGAATTTAGGGCTGAGCGTGATTGAAATTTTCAGAAACGGCGGTGTTTTTGATCCATCCAGAACCAGACTGAGCATAAAGCAGAATGATATTCTTCTTGTCAAGGGGGCGGCACAGGACATCATTTCCTGTTTGAAAGGCAAGGAATTGTCTTTGATTCATGGAAAAGAAAATCTCACATTCAACGGGAACCCTGAAGATGATCTCATTGTTGAACTCGTTATCCCTCCGCTTTCATCACTCCTGAGGGAACCCTTAATGTCGGATGAACTTCAAAACGACGCAGATATATGTATTATTGCGATACGAAGCCGAACGAGTTATTTTTCTTATAAAGAATTACAAAACGGGAGGTTGAAAATCGGGGATATTCTCCTCGTACAATGTCCGAGAAACAAATTGGATAAAATAAGAAAGAGTTCGGACTTTGTGATCATTGAGGATATTCACCACGCTATCGTTGACAGGGAAAAGGCCGGCATTGCCACCGGGATTTTTACCGCTGTCGTACTCGCTGCAACACTGGGGCTTGTCGACATCATGATATGCGCTCTTACCGGCGTTTTTTTAATGACGTTTACCCACTGCCTAAGTTTAAAAGATGCCTACCGGTCACTTGAGTCTCAAGTGCTTCTTTTGATTGTCGGAACACTGGCTTTGGGGCTGGCCATGCAGAAAACAGGCGCAACTCAACTCTATTCAGACGCGTTTTTAAGTCTATTCGAAGGCAAAAGTCCACATATAATTCTTTTTGCCATCATACTCCTAACCAGTATATTCACCCATATTTTAAGCAACAATGCAACTGCTGTACTCTTGCTTCCCATCGCCATCTCTACCGCAGTCTCACTTGGCGTGGATACTCGGCCATTTATTATCGGCATCTGTTTTGGCGCCAGCGCCTGTTACGCCAGCCCCATTGGTTACCAGACGAATCTGTTGGTCTATGGTCCTGGAGGTTATAGATTTTCAGACTTTATCAAGCTGGGTCTGCCGTTAAATATAATGGTAATTGTTCTCGCAAGTGTTTTTATACCTGTTTTCTGGCCTTTTTAACGGTAACAGGTTACAAACCCCAACCAGATATTCCGGCATTCCATTGACAACGGGGATGGAAAAACACCAGCAATTCTGAATTTGAGCTAGTGGCTTAACTTGGAGCTTACAAGGCGATTCAAACTTACACCAGCCTCTGCAGCTTTAATAGCAAGAGCGCGATGGACATCAGGGGGAACGCGAACCATAAATTCCCCACTATAGTTTTTGCTGGCAAGAGGCTCTGGGATTTTCTCTTGGCTTTCCGCCATATCTTTTACTACATCGGCAACTAAATTTTGGATACCTTTTAAAGCAGACTCAGGCTCTTCAGCCAGCCAGCTTAAACTTGGGAACTCCGCGCACAAACCAACATGCTCATTGTCGTCTATTGACCAAGTTACCCTGTATGTATAATGATCACTTTTTATTGTCACTTTCCACCTTCAAACGCTCAATGGCCTTTAGCACTTGATTAACTTGATAGGCCTTTGCTTTTTCTTTGGAATTTTGGATGTTAACTCGAGGGTCACCTTTCCAAGGGGTTTTGTATATTCGATGACTTGAGACTGACTGTCGCGCACCTCCAAAGTAGAAGTCACATACTTCGCATATATTTGAAAAATTGACATTTCCCGGGTTATTTTTAAACTGTTTCAGTTTTTCAGCTATGTTTTTCATTATTTTATGATACTGTTATTGATACCAATGTCAAGTTTAAGTTTATAAGCTCAGCAATTCTAAATGCGGACTTGAGCTCCAATCGAGTAAAGGCGTAGCCAAACCATAATGTTGAGCCTCGACGAGCCATTCAATTCGTCTTGTCGGAGGTTTCTTTAAGTATGGTGCTGAAAAACGTTCGAATTTATCTAATAGCGCGTTTTCAAATTCTCTCCAACTGTTGTGTTTGATGTTGCTATTCATTGTGTTGAATAATCTGCCGATTGTAGGTGTTAAAGCCCACGATTTGTCGCTCTGTCCTCTATAAAAGGGTGTTGAAATCGAGGTCTCATTTTGACTATTATATATTGTAAAATCAATATGTTGGAGTTAACTTATTGATTTTATTGTAAAAAGTGGTCGATTTCAACACCCTTTATAAACAGGATAAAAATTTTCATTTCCGCATTGAGATATGAAATTTCTTATTTCTTTCATTATCGGAGATTAACCTTATTTTTCATTTCTATGATGGCTTGTGCTAACCCTGGTCGGGTATGCTTCTGACAATCTTTTATGGGTTGTCTTTTACGTGCGATTGCCCTGCGGCACCGGAACACGCTTGTGATCCGGTGCCGAAAAGCAGAGTTGGTTATTTTGTTCGTCTGAAATAAGAATCTTAATCAAACGAAAAAGGTTCATAGAAGTGCTCGGCACATACTTAGATGAAAAGGCTATTTATAAACGGCCACTTTAAAGATTTGAGATTTCTTCTTTGTCTATAACCTTAATACCTTGTTCCGCCAAAATAACTTTTGCCTTTTCAAGGTCATCAAATCGGAAAATCATGATGGCGTTTTTGCACTGGGGGTTGGCAAATGCATACATGTATTCCACATTGACATCTTGTTCACTTAATGGATCCAGCACCTGGTTCAGGCCACCGGGTTCATCATTCACTTCCACGGCTAGAACACGGGTTTTGCCCACGGTAAATCCCTGATTCCGTAAAGCTGTAGTGGCTTTGTCATTATCATTGACAATGAGTCGCAGTACACCGAAATCCGTGGTGTCTGCCAGGGAAAGTGCCCGTATATTCACTCCGGCATCCCTTAAAATCGCCGTGACTTCAGCAAGACGCCCTTCTTTATTTTCTATGAATATGGATATCTGTTCAGCCATAATAGTCTCCTTGTTTAAAATTGACGGTTATCTATAACCCTTACAGCCTTGCCCTGGCTTCTTTCTATGGTTTTAGGCTCCACAAGGGCCACTTTGGCAGATACGCCTAAGTGCTCCTTGATATTATGTGAAATTTTACCTTCCATGGTCTGCAGCCCCTTGATATCATCGCTGAAGGAGGCTTCGTCTATTTCCACCTTGACCGTCAAGGTATCCAGGTTATCCACCCTATCAACTACCAACTGGTAATGGGGGGCGACTTCCCGGCTTTCCATGAGAACGCTTTCAATCTGGGAGGGGAATACATTAACGCCCCTGATGATCAGCATATCGTCCGTACGACCCGAGGGTTTGTTCATCCGCATGTGGGTTCTGCCGCAGGTGCAGGGCACGGGATTCAAGGAGGTGATGTCCTTGGTACGGTAACGGATGACCGGGAAGGCTTCCTTTGTAATGGTTGTGAACACGATTTCACCGGGATCTCCGGGGGGAACGGGTTCCAGGGTATCCGGGTCCACGATCTCCACAATGAAATGATCCTCGGCAACATGGAGGCCTTTTTGTTCCTCAACACATTCCACAGATACGCCCGGCCCCATGACTTCAGACAGACCGTAAATGTCCACGGCTTTGAGATTTAGCTTGGCTTCCAGTTCCTGGCGCATTTTTTCCGTCCAGGGCTCTGCACCGAAAATACCTGATTTAAAAGATAAATCCTTGAAATCCACACCCATTTCCAGGGCCACTTCCGCCAGGTGGAGAATATATGATGGAGTTCCACAAAGAATCGTAGGCTTGAAGTCCTGCATAATGGTGATCTGGCGCTTGGTATTACCGCCGGAAACCGGAATAACAGATGCGCCTAAACGTTCCGCCCCATAGTGAGCCCCAAGACCGCCGGTGAAAAGACCATACCCCCAGGCATTGTGAATGATATCTCCCGCAGTGGCTCCGGCGGCAGCAAAGCTTCTGGCCATCAGATCGGCCCAGGTGTTGATATCCCGTTTGGTGTAGCCGACCACAGTGGGTTTGCCCGTGGTGCCCGAGGATGCGTGGATGCGGACCACCTGATCCATGGGAACCGCAAACATATGGTAAGGGTAGTTGTCCCGAAGGTCCTGTTTGGTGGTAAAGGGCAGGCGCCTTAAATCATCCAGGCTTTTAATATCAGATGGCTTGATACCGGCTTTGTCATATGTTTCCTTATAAAATGGAACCGTGGCATAAATCCGTTCAATGGTTGTTTGAAGACGGCGAAGCTGGATCGCCTCCAGGCCCTCCCTGGGCATGGTCTCATAGTCAATGTCGAATATGGGCATGTTTCATCTCCCTGCTTATCTGGTGTTTGGACGCAAAGTCATCCATCTGCGGCGTTGCATAAAAATTTACAACCCTCACATACTATAGTATGCTCCGGTTGTAAATTTTTATGCGTCTTGCATCTATACAACTTTGCGTTCAAAAACGGGTTTCTGCTCAGGTTTTATATCAGTGTGCCTTTGAACTCGGGCTTTCTTTTTTCTAAAAATGCTGATGTACCTTCTTTTCCATCCGGACTTGCCACGGTTATGGCAAACGCATCGTTTTCAATCAGGCATCCGGTTTCAAGGTCACAGTCCAGTCCGGCCTGGATGACCTCTTTGGCTGCTCTTAAGGCGACACATCCTTTCGCTGCAATACGCCGGGCTGTTTTTTGGACCTCTTCCATAAGTGACTCATGAGGGCATACCTGATTGACCATACCATATTCCAGGGCTTTGTCGGCAGTAATATTGCTTCCGGTGAAAATCATTTCTTTGGCCCTGTTTTTTCCCACAACTCTGGAGAGGCGCTGGGTCCCGCCAAAACCGGGGATAAGGCCCAGGTTCATTTCAGGTAGTCCAAAGACTGCCTTTTCCGAAGCATAGATAAAATCACAGGCCAGTGCGACTTCACTACCGCCGCCTAAAGCAAAACCGTTTACTGCAGCAATGGCCGGGATGGGCAGGGCTTCAATTTTTGAAAATATTTTTTGCCCCTTGCGGGAGAAGTATTTTGCTGCCAACATATCCATTTGGGTCAGTTCTGAGATATCTGCACCTGCGACAAAGGCCTTGTCTCCGGTGCCCGTTAAAATGAGTACCCGGATTTCATCATTGGCCAGAACTTGCTCCAAAGCGACATCCAGTTCATCGAGCAGTGCGTTGTTCAGCGCATTCAGGGCTTTGGGGCGATTAAAAGAGATTGTTGCAATTGCACTGTCTATTTCAAGAATAATGTTTTTAAACGACATAAATTTCACCTTTTATTTGATTTTCATATTTTGTCATGGGTTGCGCCTGGGTAGCGATGGGCCAGGTTCGCCTATGGCAGTTATTAGTTTTGCAGCTTTTTTTTTGATATTTGCCGGGGAGTTTGTCCACTGGTGCCGGGGGGCGTTCTTTCCGCCTGGGTTATATGTGCTTGGGATTTGTGGCATTGATATATTTTTCTATCCCGTCGGCAATGGTGTTGCAGATGTCATTGCGGTAGGAACTGGTCGTCAGACGTTTGCATTCAGTTTTGTTGGAGATAAAGGAGGTCTCAATGAGAATTGCAGGCATCCGTGCTCCAAGCAGTACATAGAACGGGGCCTGTTTGACCCCAAGATCACGAATTTTGCTATATTTTTTTTTCATGCCTGTAACCATGGCTTTATGAACGTCATTGGCAAGACGTGTGGATTCTTCTATCTTGGCATGTTTCATCAGATCATTGAGGATATAGGCCAGATCCGAGATGTTTTTTTCAGATGTGGCATTTTCCCTGGCAGCCACGGCAATGGCTTGTTCATCCGTGGCAAGGTTCAAAATATAGGTTTCAATACCGGACAGTTTTTTGCTTTTTGCAGCATTGCAGTGCATGGAGATAAACAGGTCGGCTCGCTGGGTATTGGCAATGGCAGTTCGTTCCTCCAGGGTCAGTTTCCTGTCTGTGTTCCGGGTAAGCAACACCTCACAGTTCAAGCGTTCACGCAGTTTTCCTGCAAGGGTTGTTGCCAGTTTGAGTACAATATCCTTTTCCCATACCCCTTTGATGTATCCTGGCGCGCCGGGATCCTTGCCGCCGTGGCCGGGGTCAATGACTATTTTTCTGACACCTAAAGCCAGCTGACGGGCAATGTCCGAGGATTTGAGATTGTCCGTGGTGATGCGATCCGGCTTTTCACCAGAAAGCCTTGTTCCGGATGTGTTTTTACCGGCAACCTGGTCCATAAACACGGCTTTGCCGTTCTTACCCCACAAGTCCATAACGATACGGAAAGGGTCTTTTAAAGAAAAAATTTTATAATTATCAAAATTTTTTATATCAACCACTACCCTGACGGTGTGGGGAGAAAATTGACCGGCCCGGGCCTGTTTAAGCAGATCATCGTTGATGGGGGTGTGGTCCGGCACATTGTTGCCAAGTTTTGCCTGGTCAATGTCCACATACAGTCTTTGGAAAGGGACATTCAGGGCTGGGTCTTTTTTCAGAAGCTTGTAGGTGTATTTTCGCTCGCTGTCTGCATTTACCACGACCCTGGTGTATTCCGAACTGGACCAGAACCTTAAATCCGTAATGGTTGTATCCCCCTTGGGCGGCGACGGCTCAGTATCATCCGGTTTGGTGGTTGCAGGACCCAAATACGCCGGATCCTGTGTGTTTTTTTCTATAATATCAGAGGGCTGTTGATATCCCCCTGTATCGGCAGCTTCGGCCTGGGCCAGTTTCTGCTTGTGGTATTCTGCAATGGCCTCATCATTGCGGGTCAACGCTTTTTGGGACTTTATTATTTTTACGTCACTGTTATTTGGGCGGGGCCTTGAGGCGTTTGCTGCGGCCAGGGTTTTGGCACGGGCTCTGTATGCGCTTTGGGGATAAAATCGATTGATGCGGGCGATAATATCATCGGCCTGCTGGTTCCAATTGGCATTACCAGATCTTTTGGCAAGCTGAAAATAAAGCTCTGCGGCTTTGTACAATCCGGCCGGTGCCCAGGAATTACCGGGAAAGCTCATGTGAATAGATTTGTATTTTTCAATACAGGTCAGCCAGGCAGATACCTTATTTATATCCACTGCAGAGCGTTTCAATTTTTTAAGACAGGTATCTGCTGCCAAATACCTCCCTTTGGCAGTATCGGCCGCAACGGCGGTGGCCGTGGTGGCCCAGGCAAACAGGCAAAGACAGGCCAGAACCGGCATAAAAAAGGTAAATAAACGGTTAAAAACCATGTTCATGCCTCAACCTTGAGCTTGAGCTCATTTAAAAAGTTCAGGGCGTCAAGGGGGGTCATTTGGGCAATATCCACTTTGTGCAGCATCTGGCGCAGATCATCGTCCGAGGGACCGAACAGGTTCATCTGACCACTGGTGTTTCGTTTTTTTGCCTCTTTTTTCTTTTTGGCGGGCTGTGTCGAAGGCGCCGGTGTCATGGGGTGGTGTTCCGCAGATGCCAGAACCGATTTGGCAAGGTCAATGATATCATCGGGAACCCCTGCCAAGCGTGCCACCTGGATGCCGTAGCTGCGGTTGGTACCCCCTTTGACAAGGCTGCGGAGAAACACAATATTATCGTTAAACTCTTTGACCTCAATATTATAATTTTTGATCCGGGGTTTGATTTGTTCAAGCTGGAGCAGTTCATGGTAATGGGTGGCAAAAAGGGTTTTTACGCCTTTACCATTCAGGTCATGCAGATACTCGGCCACAGCCCAGGCAATGCTCATGCCGTCGTAGGTGGATGTGCCCCTGCCGATTTCATCAAGGATCACCAGACTTTTTTCCGTGGCATTATTGACAATATTAGCGGTCTCCTCCATCTCAACCATAAAGGTGCTCTGCCCGGATGAAAGATTGTCCAGGGCTCCCACCCGGGTGAAAATCCGGTCGGTGATGCAGATGGAGGCGCTGGCTGCCGGCACAAAGGAACCCATCTGGGCCATGAGAACGGTTAAAGCGACCTGGCGCAGCACCGTGGATTTGCCGGCCATGTTGGGACCGGTGATCAGGATCTGTTGGCATTGGGTATCGTCCAGTACAATGGAATTGGGGACATACCGTTCGCCCTGGATCAGCTTTTCCACCACCGGGTGCCTGCCGTCCTGTATATCAATGCGCCGGTCATCATTAATGTCAGGTTTCACATAGGCATTTTCCACGGCAGCCACGGCAAGTCCCTGAACCACATCAACGGCGGCAATAAATTGTGCCATGGTCAGGATATCCTTTGTTCGTTGGGCCACCTTTTCCCTGACCGTACAGAAAATTTCATATTCCAAAGCATTTCGGCGTTCCTGGGCATTGAATATGGTATCTTCCACCGCTTTCATGTCCTGGGTGATGAACCGCTCGGCATTGACAAGGGTTTGTTTACGGATATAGTGATCCGGGACCTGGGTTGACTGGGCCTTTGATACCTCAATGAAATAACCGAACACCTTATTATATTTTATTTTAAGCGAGGAAAGCCCTGTAGCTTCCTTTTCCTTTTTTTCCGTTTTTGCAATCCAGGATTTCCCGTCCCGGGTGATGGATAAAAGCTCGTCCAGTTCCGGGTTGTATCCGTCGTTGATCAGATTGCCTTCATTGAGCAGGTGCACTGCATCTTCCCGGATGGCTTTGCCGATCAATTGGGCCAACTCTTCCAGGCCCCTGACCAGGGCCGGCTTTTCATCTATGCCGGCACCGTTGAGAATCGGGCTTTTAAATGTTTCGATCTCCTTGAACAAAACGGGTAGAACAGAAAGGGAGTTTTTAAGGGAAAGCATGTCCCGGGCATTGCCCTGGCCCATGGATATACGGGAGCCTAACCGCTCAAGATCATATACGGATTTAAGAAGATCGCCAATTGCCTGGTGGGTATTCGGTGCGCCGATAAGCTCTTCTATGGCATGAAGGCGTTGCTGTATCAGGTCTTTGTCGACCAGAGGATATCTGATCCACTGCTTGATTAGCCTGCCGCCCATAGCCGTGACGGTTTTGTCCAGAATATGGATCAAAGAGCCTTTTGGCTTTTGGGTCTGAATATTGGTCAGCAGTTCAAGGTTTTTGCAGGACCTGTCGTCAATGATCATGAAGTCATTGAGGTTATACGGTGTTATTTTGTAAATATGGCTGGTGTCCGACAACTGGGTGTCCCGGACATATGAAATGGCCGCGCCTGCTGCAGATATACAGGCCGGCATACGTTCAATGCCGAATCCTTCAAGGCTGCGGGTGGAAAATTGTTCCGTCAGAAGCTGCCGGGCATTGTCACTTCGGAACGTAAAATTGTCCAGATACGTGATTTCAACGTGGGAAAAGGTTTTCCTGATGGCGGCCATGGCCGGATCAGACTTGAAGCTGTCCGGTAGCAGCACCTCTTTCGGGGAAAGCTTTAAGGCTTCATCTAAAAGGGCGTATGGGATAACACCCGAGGTGCGTTTTACCTGGCAGGTGGTAAAGCTGCCCGTGGAGATGTCTATGCAGGCAAGACCGGAATGCTCGGACGTTTTGGAGAGCGCCACCAAAAAGTTGTTTGTTCCCCGGTCTAAAAGAGAGTCGTTGAGGATCATTCCCGGGGTGATGACCCGGATAATTTCCCGTTTGACAAGACCCTTGGCCTTGGACGGGTCCTCAACCTGCTCACAAACGGCAACCTTGCAGCCCTTTTCAATAAGTTTGGAAATATAAAGATCGGCCGCTTTGTAAGGCACGCCGCACATAGGAACGGGGTCCGGGTCGTTTTTATTCCGAGAGGTCAGTGCAATTTCAAGGATGCCGGCCGCCTTGACGGCATCTTCAAGAAACATTTCATAGAAATCCCCCATCCGGTAAAAAAGTATGGCGTCCTGACAGGTTTCTTTGATGGCCAGATATTGGGCCATCATGGGTGTTTGTTTCTTTTTGACCATGGATTTTCAAAGTGAGTTTACTTCAGGCCTTTTTTTTTTCCTCGGTTGCTGGCTGCTCTTGATCTTTGCGGGCTTCTTCTTCCAAATGTTTTTTAATGTAAGGATCGTGAATAAATATATCAAGGCGTGTCTGAAGAGAATTAATTTCTCCTTTCATGCTTTCAATCCGTTCGTCTCTTGTTCTAACCTGGCGTTTCAGGCGAAAGGCCGTAATAAGTCCACGAATCCCTGTGATCAAAAGACCTATGACCAGGCAGAACCCCCAATAGGCCCAGTTCGGAAATTCCATGACCTTGTAGTGCAGGGATCCTACTTTAAAGTCAAGGTAGAGTGGCGTAATTGCCTCAAAGTATATATGATTCTGAATGCCGAAAACGGCAAGAAGCACCAGGAAAATTATGAATAATATAATTTTAAAAATTTTCATTCGTTTTCTCCATTATAAATTTTGAGTATATCCCTAATAAAATGATGGTGACTATAGATCAAAATTAGTTATTTATCAATTTTTCTTTTCGTTTGCAACGGCTTGAACAGTGAATGTTCGGCATTTTATATTTAATGATCAAATTTTTGTTAATTTGCCCAATTTCGACGTTGGAAAAAAATTTTCAACCCGGCTTTTTTTCCTTGTTTAACTTTGTGACGTATCCGGATACAAGAGATTAACTTTGGGGGATTCATTTTTTTCAAGGTCAATGATGGCCCCTGATCCTGGTCCTGCTATGGCGCAGTTAACCACGGTACTTTGATGCAGGGTTTTAAGCCCAAAATCTTCGTGGACATGGCCGCAAAGCACAAGGCTCGGGGCTGCGTCCTTGATGAACCGGGCCAGATTCCGGCTGCCGGCATGGATTTTTTTAACCACACGGTCACATGCCCCCTTTGGCGGTGTATGGACCACCAGCACCGTGTCCGGTTCCATAGGGCAGGGAAGGGCCGCAAGCCGTTGTTTTTCATTCAAGCCGACTTTGTTGGCAAAGGGCAAAGGCAGGGTGCCTGAAATCCCCACAAAAGAAAAGCCTTTGACCTTAAGGGGCTTTTGCGTTAACAGTGTGATGTTCGCTGCTTTTTTTATCCGGGGTTCAATGCGTTTTAAATCCGTATTCCCCCGAACTACTAGAACGGGAACCGGCAGACTGTCAAGCTGGGAAAGAACGGTGGACCAGTTGAAAAAATGGGTCATGTCCCCGGGGACAACCATCAATTCGGGCTGGTACTGGTCTAAAATCCTGTAAATGGATTCCATATGTTCGGATTTGCCGTGAATGTCTGCAACTGCGTATATGCGCATCGCTTCTCCAATTAAAGGGGCTGTAAGTAAAAGCAAGTCTTGTTTTTAGACGTTATATGCGATTTTGCCTGCAATCACAACCTTGTTTACAGGGCAGATGCCCACCTGGTAGCTCAGGTCTGCCGGTGCGTCAATATCCCACACCACGAAGTCGGCATCTTTTCCTGTTTCCAGACTGCCTTTGCGTCTGTCAAGGCCCAGGGCCTTTGCCCCATTGATGGTCGCACCGGCAAGGGCCTGTTCGCAGGTCAGCCCGAACAGCACACAGCCCATATTCATTACTGTGGCCATATTATGCACCGGGCTTGTGCCTGGATTCAGATCCGTGGCCAGAGCCATGGGTATCCCAAGGCGGATAAGATTTTCCACCGGCGGTTTCCGGGTCTCTTTGAGCATGTAAAAGGCGCCCGGCAAAAGCACGGCTGTCACACCTGCGTGGGCCATGGCCTCTGCGCCGTCAGGGGAAAGGTACTCCAGGTGGTCACAAGACAGGGCATTGAACTGTGCGGCAAGGGCCGCACCACCTGAATCGGAGAGCTGTTCCGCATGAAGTTTGACCGGCAGACCTATATCTGTGGCTGCGGTAAACAGTCGTTTTGTCTGGTTTGTGGAAAAGGCGATTGATTCGCAGAATGCATCCACTGCACTGGCAATGCCCTGGCTTTTGACCCTGGGCAGCATGGTGTTGATGATCAGGTCCACATAATCGTCAGTCCGGCCTTTATATTCCGGGGGCAGGGCATGGGCCCCAAGAAAGGTGGGGGAAACATGCAAAGGAAAGTTTTGGTCAAGACGTTCAGCCACAGCCAGCATCTTCAGTTCATTTTCAAGATCCAGTCCATATCCGGATTTGATCTCCACACAGGTGGTGCCCCGGCTTAAAAAATGGCTGATTCGCCGGGATGCGATGCTAAAAAGCTCGTCTTCGGAAGCCCTACGCACAGCCGCAACCGTGGCAGCAATCCCCCCGCCCTGTTTTGCAATATCTTCGTAACTTGCACCGGACAGGCGCATTTCAAATTCATTGGACCTGGAGCCGGCCCATATTAAATGGGTATGACAGTCCACAAATCCGGGCAGGATCCATTTGCCGCTGCAGTCAATGATTTCATCGGCAATGGGGTTGGGTGAGGAGTGAAGCTTGTCAATTTTAAGCCTATCAAAGGGACCGATCCACTGAATCTTTCCTTTGGCCACCCCGATGGCCCCGTCTTTGATAATGTTGTAACGGCCTTGGGCCATGGTGGCAATATCTGCATGAACAAACAGAATGTCCCAGGATGCCTGTGTATTGGTCATAGATGGGTTCCCTTACGGATGTTGACATTGCTGCTGCAATTTTATACTGCTTCTCTATACAAGTAGTTGTGCCTAGTCAAGCAATTATCGAGAATGTTCAGGATCTCTTTTAATTGGCAAAACAGATCAGCTCTTTGCCTTGTAAGGGCAGATTGAAAATAAAATCATACATGATAAGGAATAAAAAATTATGAATGATCCTGTTCAACTCAATGGGCGGAATTTCACCCTTGACCAACTGGTCGAGATTGCCCGTAACGGCAGAACCGTTGCTGTTTCCGTAAACTCCGAAGCCCGGATTAAAAAGGCCCGTACCCTGGTGGAACAATGGGTGAAAAACGGCACGCGTATTTATGGTGTGACCACAGGATTCGGGGCATTGTCCGATGTGACCATCTCATTTGATGATACCAAAACGTTGCAGCGCAATATTCTCTTATCCCACGCCGCAGGTATGGGCAACTGCATGGATGATGATGTGGTCAGGGCCATGATGGCATTGCGGATCAATGATTTCTGCCGGGGTAATTCCGGGCTGCGCCTTGAAACCATTCAAACCCTTGCCCATGTCCTCAATGCCGGGATCATTCCTGTGGTTCCTGAAAAAGGGTCGGTGGGGGCCAGCGGAGACCTTGTACCCATGGCCCACCTGGCCCTGGTGCTGATCGGCGAAGGCGAAGCCTTTGTGGACGGGGTGCGCATGCCCGGGGGCCGGGCTCTGGCTGCAAAAAATATTGAACCTCTGGAACTTGGTGCAGGGGAAGGACTTGCCCTGATCAACGGTACCCAGTTCATGCTTGCTTTGGGGTGTCTTGCCCTGCATGATGCTTTAAATCTTTGCAAACATGCTGATATTGCCGCTTCCATGAGCCTTGAAACCCTGATGGGCACACGAACCGCCTTTGATCCCAGAATTCACAATGCCCGGCCTCATTTAGGACAGATGAAGGCTGCCTCCGATATGATGAAGATTACCCAAAATTCTGAAATCATATCTTCCCACAGGGACTGCTCAAGGGTCCAGGATGCCTATACCCTGCGTTGTTCCCCCCAGGTCCATGGCGCATCCTGGGATGCTTTCGGTTATGTGGAACGGGTGATCCGCGTGGAGATGAACGCCTCCACGGAAAATCCGCTGATTTTTCCGGAATCCGAAGAATTCCTTTCCGGAGGCAACTTCCACGGACAGCCCGTGGCCCTGGCCTGTGACTTTTTAGGTATTGCCATTGCAGAGCTTGCCAATATTTCCGAGCGCCGGGTTGAACGCCTGGTTAATCCACAACTCTCGGGTCTTCCCGCTTTTCTGGTCAAGGACACAGGGTTGAATTCAGGATTTATGATTGCCCAGTATGTCGCGGCCTCCCTGGTTTCTGAAAACAAGGTCATTGCACACCCGGCCTCCGTGGATTCCATTCCCACCTCAGCCAACATGGAGGATCATGTCTCCATGGGCGCCATTGCCGCACGCAAATGCCGGGACATCGTGGAAAATACCGAGCAGGTTATTGCCATTGAGCTTTTATGTGGTGCCCAGGCCATTGATATGTTTACTAATCTCAAAGCCGGAAAAGGCACGATAGCTGCCTATGAAACCGTCCGCAGCAAGGTTCCCTGTATGACAAAGGACCGATTTTTGTCAGCAGATATTGCCGCTGTTCGAAAGCTTTTGCACAGCGGCCGGATTGTCAGGGCTGTGGAGGATGCCGTAGGCAAACTCTACTAGAAGTAAGCGGCAAAATTTAGGGGCTCGGAAATAATTAATGCTACAGATTTTGCGCTGGATTTTTAATAGACGACGGCCCGGCCTTGAGCAAGCATGGAGAATGTCCAGAACCGCTGCGATTCTGGTATCAGCCACGTCGATTATGGCTGCCGGAAGTTCGGAAGGAACCGTTTTTCCGTCCACAATCGCCGATCTTCCAAGATCAAAACCATATCCGGAATCCAGTTTTCGAAGGGCATTGCCGCACACCATATTGAGCAGTTCTGTTCTGTCGGCATCTGCCCCGGTAAACGCGGCACGGGTATGGCCGAACAGGATGCTTTCCACCAGATGGCCCGGCAGGGCAGCGCAATCCACCACCACAAAATTTTTGTTCCGTCTTTGGCTGTTTTCATAAATGGCCTGGCAAACAACTCCTGCCCGTTCCGGTTCTGCCTGTGATCAATACAGGCACGCCCACCCCTGCTGCCGTCGCGACCTTTTCCAGGCAGGCCGAGTCGGTTTCAGAGTGCCCGATGATTTGGTTGCGATCCAGGGACTCAATACCAGGGGTCCGGGGCTGTTTCTGATTGCGGTAGTCCAGGGCCCTGGATAGGGATAGAGTAAAAGCCTTGTGGCTGCCCGATTTTTCAATATAATGCCCAGGCATTCAGCCTCATGGCCAGTTTAGCACCGTCGGGATCGCCATCTGCCGTCATGATAACAATCTCCGGCGCATCCGGGATGGTCTGAATAACGGCCATGGCCGACCTGGTCTTTCACCGAGGTTAGGCCACAACAAATCATGAAAGAAACGAACTGGTTAGTTTAGTTCTTTCATATAAACGCTGACGGCTTCAAGCCCTCTTCCCGTCCGGGAGATTGACATCGATAAAAACACCGTCAACCGTATCGGATCCAAGCCTTGCAAGCCCCTCTTTCAGGGTCAGATGGTAGCAAACATCTGGAATGATTTTTTGAAAAGCTGTAACCAGAAACCGGCACACCTGTTCATCGTCATTGATGATCTGGATATTTGCTATAAGGAAGACAGTTTTTCTCAAAATCAAGGCCGGAGTTGCCATTACCAATCGGTCTGATCTATCCATAATCCACGCATTTTAGAAACGGGTCTTAAATAGCTTGCCCACTTTGCTATATCCTATCGCGCGGGCGTCCCGCCCGCAGGTCTGCAAGTATTGGAAAGATGCGGGCGAGATGCCCGCGCTCATAGGTTTATTTCGGACTCATTCCTTCGATTAATGAAAAGATAGCTGATCACGCTAGCGGTTGCTTTATTTTTTTTTAAAAAAAGTGATTTTTTTCAAGGAAACAAAAAATTGGCGGGGCCGACCGCTTTTTTGAGAACCCTTCAAAATCCCCTGCAAGAAGCCTTCACTGGCCATTTAAACGACATTCAAAAGGTGGTGTATACCCCCTCTCACTCCCAATGTTAAAAATGGACCAAAATCACGATGTGGAGACAAGTATTTATTGTTATTTCAAATAGTTATAATATTATCGTATTTGCCTTCCCTGTGTTTTTCTGCTAACCCATAACCCTATGAGTTTAGCCCAAAATGCATCAAAAAATATAGTAGACCGCTTGACCTGGTATACAGCAAACAGGGACCAAACAGGCATCGCCAAAGATCTTGCCGAAGGTAAAGATATCCCTGAAGTATATGGCCTTGGGGAAGCTGGATTATTCGATGAGTTTTTTTATTTTCTTGATCATTTCGAATTTACCAACCTGCTCATGGAACTTGAACCAAAATCAAAACAAAGAAACAGTCCGGTCCCATTCATGCGTATCATTTTTATTTATATGATGCGTATTGTGGCTGGCCTTCATTTTTTTTGGCACACAGACTCTGTTATTCTTCGAAGTCAGGCCTTAATGCGTCTTGTCGGCTTTAACGGCAGGGAGATAAAAGAAGGGACTTGCAATAGGGGTAAGAAAAAATCCTCTTGCGATGAAAAAGCGCCCATTCCAATCCGAGGACCGGTATCTTGTGATTTCATAAAAAATACAATGGCATCAATTGTTGCACCAACCCTGGAAAAAATGTTTAACAGGGGAATATCGATTTTAGCGGCACATAAGTTTTTTCCAAAAAAAATTCATGCTTTGCTTGATGCTTCCGAGATTGAATCAACAGAAAAATGTAACGGCTGTGGCAAAGTAACCAAAGAAAAACCGCCCGAACTCAAACTTCGTAAAAAGCGCATTCGAAAAGTTCTGGAAACTGTTTTTGGATTTAAAATATGGGTGGTTTGGGATCCAAACAGCCGCCTTCCTTTAGCCATGCGTTTTGCTACAATTGAGGTTCATGACATAACTTTTGCTCAGGAAGTGGTTCAGCAGGCAATTGACAATCTGGGGGAACATGCCAAAATCACTTCCCTTGCCATTGACCGTGGGTTCACGGACGGCATTTTTTTATGGTGGCTCAACAGTAAAACCATCACCTTTTTTATTCCTGCTAAATCCAGTTTGAATGTTTATGACGATGCCCTGTCTTTAATTGGTACAGGCCATTCGGAAATTAAAGACGAAATACGCACTGTGGGTGCCGGTAAAAACAAGACAACGGTTACAGATCATTGGGATGTTGAAGGTCTGGAAGGGTTAACGTCAGCAGAATTCTACGGACCACAGGGCAGCGGCAGCCATCAAAACTCCAAAGGCTTTGTCGCCAATCCCATCAATGCTGTTGTGGTTAAGGATGATCCTTTTAAGGCTAATAATCCCGGTTCCAAAACCCTGATTATTCTTACAAATGGACCTGTTGACAAGCCCTTGGTGGTTTATGACGCATACGACGCCCGCAGTGAAATTGAAAACGCCTTATTTAGAGAGGCCAAGCAGGCCTGGTTCATAGAAAGGCCACCTATAAATACGAAATCCGGTTTTATCGTTCATGTGTATCTCACCATTTTTGTCATGGCACTGACAACGGCTTTCAGGGATTGGATAGACCAACAGGATAAATTGGAGAAAAAAGGTCAAGACACCGGAATCAGGAAGTTCAGACAAAAAGTTAAAGAAGAAAATGGAAACAAGCTGATTATATTTGATAAGGATCGGTATGCAATATTTGATGCGTATGAAGTTTTCATTCTATGTGGCAGGAATGTACTCCGGCCAACCGGCACACCAGAAACGATCACCCCTCAAGACATATTAACAAAATATGGTGTACAACTGGAATAAACTTGAAAGACTCCCTCTTCTTCTATCAAAATTTACTGTCCGCCAACCTCCATTCCCCGTATATCAACAAATCATGACCGCAATAAAGACGGCACTACTGAGCTGTCATCTTATGTTCGCTAAATCTCAGATCTTATTCCCCTTAGGTGCTCACTTCTCAGTTTCTGTCACAAAAAAATGATGTCGAACACATGAGTTGTGGTTTGCCCGTGTTAGACTTATGGTTCCGGTATTGCGCCTTGAATGGCCACCTACTTCTCACTTGTGGCCACTGATTTTTCACCGATCACGAGTGAGGGACAGTAGGTGGCCGTCCGGATTCCCTTATTTGAGCGTTCCTTATAGCAAATATCCAGATTGATGATTACAACGCTTGACAATTTAATCTCCTAAATTTGAGTAACGGATTTCAAATCCAGTGACGCCAAAGTAAAATTCAACCATGGAAAAAATTTAATTTTTTTTAAGCAAACCAGTTTTGGCCAGCACCTTGGTATAGAGCGTGCTTATTTCCTTTATTTTAAGGGCTTTTCCGAGACCTGCCAGAATGATCAGAAATAACGTGCCGACAATAATACATATGAATATATGGGCGAAAAAACCAGAGATCGGGATTAAACCAAGAATTCCGGCATATGCCGCTTTTAAAATCAGCCATACCACGATACTGACCAGTACCATTACACCAAAGAAAGCGTAGACCTCTGAGCGCCCCGCGTTTTTTGTTTTCCTGTTCCAGGCTTCAAATAAAGCACCAGTAGTAATGATCACGGACAAAGACAGACCCAAAGCCACACCTTTAATTCCCATGGCTGTCATTGCAAAATAGAGCAGCGGCAGGCTTAACGCCACACATACAGAAGAGAAAATGGCAGGAAATAATGTGTTTTGAACGGCAAAAAAACCCCGGGAAACAATGGTCTGGGCGGAAAATGCAAAGGCCCCGGCCATGAAATACGGCAGCACACCTGATGTCAGGGCAGCATCATGGACGTCAAATGCCCCACGCTGGAATAAAATGGCCACAACCTCTTTATTGAGAATCATAAAGACTACTGAAAAGGGCATCACAATAAATATATATTTTAGCGTTTGGTTAATAATCGTGTTTAAGCCGGAAAAATCTTTTTCCGCAGCAATTTTTGCCATGAACGGATAGGAGGCTACACCAATGGCATTGCCAAAAAGCCCCACCAGTATAAACATGATGCGAAGGGCGTAATTCATGGCTGAAATGCTTCCCTCGCTTAAAAACGAGCCAAAGAATTTCATCAGGATTTCCGTGGAAAAGGTCATGGTCAATCCAAGCATCAGGGGTAACGTTAATAAAACGTATTTGATCACATCAGGATGCTTGAAATTAAAACTTGGCACATATATCAGCCCTAACTTTTTAGCCCCAAACAATTGGAGCAGGAAACTGCCGAAGAAGGCGCCGGCAAGCACACCCCATGCAAATCCTTCCATACCCAGAACCGGATACAGAAATATCCCGCCTACAATGATGCCGGTATTATAGATCAATGGTGCAAGCGCCGGGAAAACAAACCGTTCCTTTGAATATTGTACGGCATTGAACAGTCCTCCGGCAAAAAAGAAAAACTGGGCCGGAATAATGATTCGGGTCATGCGTACAGCAAGCTCAAAGGCCGGGCCGTTTCTTAGCCCGGGGGCAAGAACTGAAATCAGTTCCGGAGCAAAAACCATGGAAAGGCCGATAAAAATAAAAAGACCTGCACCAAAGCAGTTCAGAATAACGGAAAAAACCCGGTATCCTTCCTGTTCGTTGTTTTCAACAAGATAACGGGTAAAGATGGGGATAAAAGTAATGGATAAAAAACCTGACGCCACCACATGGTTTAAAATTTCAGGAATTACAAATGCCACCTGATAAGCGTCAACACCGGCACTTGCACCACCCATCCAGGCAATGGCGGTTTCACGTACAAGACCGATGATCCTGCTGGCAAACACTGATGCCATCATGATCAACGAGGCAAATCCGATTTTTTTAAAGGTGGAGGTTTGTGTCATCGTTTGGAATTTCCATGGCCTTTATTATAAAAGTAGCTAAGTATAGAGATGATCTGAAATAATTTGACATTCTGTAACAGTCTGTTGACCTGAAACACAGCCTGCATATACAATGAATTGAATAAAGATGACAGCAATAAACACACCTGGCCCAAAAATATTACAACGAAATTAATCAAGGAAAAATCATGACCTCAAAAATAGGAATTTTCTCAATTATTGCCGGTCTTGTACTTGGACTATTTGCTCTGATTTCCAAATTCATGGGCACAGCCGTTTTTCTTTCTACCATGACTATTTCAACTCTTTTTGAAGGAATTACCGATAAAATTTTGGATAGTATTTCCAATGATACGGTTTACAATGCATTGTATTCATTTTTTTATGAAATTCATCTTTCATGGGTTTTGATAGGTTTGGGTGCCATCCTGATGATAATTGGTGCTTTTATCTGCAAAGATTAAGATTTTACCCTTGTTAAACATGGTTCGATCCATTATTTTAGGTTATTATTTTTTTTAATTATTATTGTTCGTTAGCTAAGGTGATTTTTATGAAAATTCTCATTGGATATAAAGGCGTCAATATCGGTCAAGATCTGCTCAAGCTTGGGGCTGAACATGCAAAAGCGTTTAATGCTACGGTACTGGTTGTGACCTCAATGTTGGAGGGGACGGAAAAGGACCAGAAAAAAATACTGGAAGCAGAAAACAATTTGGACCAGGCGCAAGTTTTTTTTAAGGAACAGGGAATAGCTTGTGAAAAACATCTTCTGATCCGTGGCATGGAGGCAGGAGAGGATATTGTTGCGTTTGCAAATGAAAAAGAGGTGGATGAAATTATCATTGGCGTGAAAAGCCGTTCAAATATAGGTAAACTATTGTTTGGGTCCACGGCTCAAACGGTTATATTAGAGGCGGACTGTCCGGTCGTCAGCGTAAGTTAAACGATATTTCATCCTTTCAAGAAGGCCTCTGTCATGAAACTTAGATATTTTTCCCACTCCGCTTTTCAGATTACCTGTGATGACGGTTTGAAAATTCTTATTGACCCATTTTTTGATGATAATCCCACCTCACCGGTTAAGGCTGAAGATGTTGACGCAGACTATATTTTGATCAGCCATGGCCACTGGGATCACCTTGGCAATACCCTGGACATTGCCCAAAGATGCAATGCTCTATGCATCTGCGAAAACGAACTTGGCCTTTATTTGGAAGGTAAGGGCCTTAGCGTCCATAGAATGCACATCGGCGGCGCCTTTGAGTTTGAATTCGGCAGGATTAAGCTGACCCAGGCCCTTCACAGTTCAGTAACCCCGGATAATGTCTGCCACGGCACACCCACGGGATTTGTGATCACCATAAATGGGACAAGCCTCTATCATACCGGTGATACCGGCTTATTTTCCGATATGAAGCTTATTGGGCAGCTTGACAATATTCATACCATGATGGTGCCCATCGGCGGCAACTTCACCATGGGAGTTGAAGATGCAGCCATGGCCTGTGATTTTGTAAAACCGGTTCAGGCCGTTCCCATGCACTACAACACATTTGATGTGATCAGGGCAAATCCTGAAGATTTCTGTGCCAAAATCAGTGCCAATGGCATTGAATGCAAAATTATGAATTTTGGTGACCAGATCAGTATTCAATCCTAAGAGTCACCCATTACTTTTATGGAAATAATTAAACAGTTTAAAGCCTTATCTGATCCCACCCGACTGCGGCTTTTGTTTATCCTTGAGCATTTTGAACTCAATGTGAATGAAATTGTCTCCGTGGTGAGCATGGTGCAGTCCGGGGTGTCCCGGCATTTAAAGATTCTGCTTGAAGCAGGGCTTCTGGTATCACGAAAAGACGGCAGCTTCATGTATTATGCCACAAACAAAAACGGACACAACCGGGAACTTGTTGTTCTTGCCTGCAGACAGCTTGAAAATGACCCAGGAATGCTGGAAGATCTTGCTCGAACACAGCAATGTATTATATTGAGAAAAAACAAATCCAGGCGTTTTTTCAGAACCGCTGCCCCGCGGTGGGATCGTTTGAAAAGAAAGGTTCTTGGGGATTTTAATCCAAACTCTGTGTTTGAACGCCATCTTCAGGATGCGTCGGTTATTGCCGATCTTGGCTGCGGAACCGGTGAGATGCTTGCCAGTCTCCTTGGCAGGGGTGAAAAGACCCTTATTGGCGTGGATGTCTCTCCCGAGATGCTTGAACAGGCAAGGCTTCGGCTACCTGAAAACCGGAATTTAGAGCTTCGCATAGGTGAGCTGGAGCATCTTCCCATGCGTGAACAGGAGGCCGATGCGGCGCTGATGAGTATGGTATTGTACCATGTGTCCGAACCTGAACGAGCGATCCGGGAAGTGTACCGGGTTCTCAGCCCCGGGGGCTCGTTTCTTCTGGTGGATTTTTTAAAACACAACCAGGAACAGATCAAAGATATCATTGGCGGGGTCTGGCTGGGTTTTACCCGGCAGCAGATATCAGGATGGCTGGAACGAACCGGCTTCAATCTTAAGCATATTGAATCCTATCCTGTTGAGAGGACTTTGGCCTTAAACTTTTATCTTGCACAAAAATGAGAGCCTGTTTAAAAATAGATAAATCGGCTGCAATCACATCAGATTTCGCTTCGATCCCCTAATTTTTAAACGCGCTCTATATGGAGAAACAATGATTTATCCTGTTGTTTTGGCCGGTGGTTCCGGAACCAGGCTATGGCCCATGTCCAGGTCTTTGTACCCCAAACAACTCATTAATCTGTACAATGCGCATACCATGCTGCAAAATACCCTTTTGCGGTTATCAGGCCTTAATGATCTTGGCGACCCGGTAGTAATATGCAATGAAAATCATAGATTCATGACCGCAGAGCAAATCCGCCGGATTGATATCAATAATTTTAAGATCATTCTTGAACCGGCTGCCAGGAATACTGCCCCGGCCATTGCCCTGGCAGCCCTGATCCTCGATGATTTGATCATTGATGACAATATTAAGTCTGAGAATCAGCAGGACCCGGTGATGCTGGTACTGCCCGCAGATCATGAAATTAAAAATATTGAAGCCTTTCATGAAATCATTCAATCGGGTGCGCAACTGGCCCGGCAGGGCAAACTGGTCACCTTCGGCATAGTACCCTCATCGCCGGAAACAGGCTACGGGTATATCAAAAAAGGAGCCAGACTCGACA
Organism: uncultured Desulfobacter sp.; assembly: GCF_963675255.1. Lineage (GTDB taxonomy): Bacteria > Desulfobacterota > Desulfobacteria > Desulfobacterales > Desulfobacteraceae > Desulfobacter. The sequence goes on along the minus strand of NZ_OY775937.1, from coordinate 4,143,899 downwards.
ATTCAGATCCGGCCTTCATGATTGACCGGTTTGTGGAAAAACCGGATTATGATACAGCGGTCTCATATCTTGAATCCGGCGATTTCTGCTGGAATTCAGGCATGTTCATGTTCCAGGCCTCTGCCGTTATTTCCGAACTTGGAGCATTTGCCCCGGACATGCTTGAAAAATGCCGCACAGCGATTAAAGATGGAAATATGGACTTGGATTTTTTCAGGGTTGATAAAGCGGCATTTGAATCTATTAAAGAGGATTCCATTGACTACGCAGTTATGGAAAAAACAGCAAAAGGCGTTGTCATTGCACTTGATGCCGGATGGAATGACCTTGGCTCCTTTGACGCGTTGTGGCAGACCGGTGACAAGGATGAATTAAATAATGTCACCAGCGGAGATGTGCTGGTACACAATGTCAAGGATACGTATATCCATTCTGACAACCGTCTTGTGGCAGCCGTAGGCCTTGAAAAATTTGTGATTGTGGACACCAAAGACGCTGTGCTGGTGGTCCCCCGGGATCAGGTTCACGATGTAAAAAAAATAGTTACCCAGTTAAAAGCGCAAAACAGAGTGGAATCGGTTTCCCATGCCAAAGTCTACCGGCCCTGGGGCGATTATGAAACCATCGATATGGCGGATAGATATCAGGTAAAGCGCATAACCGTAAAACCCGGGGCAAAGCTGTCTTTACAAAAACACTATCACCGGGCTGAGCACTGGACCGTTGTATCCGGGACGGCCATTGTCACCAAAGGCAGTGAAGAGATTCTTTTAAATGAAGATCAGTCTGTTTATATTCCCCTTGGTACCATGCACCGGCTTGAAAATCCGGGCAAGATTCCTTTGGAACTGATAGAGGTGCAGTCCGGTCCATACCTGGGAGAAGATGATATTGTAAGGTTTGATGATGTGTACGGACGTGAAAAAGAAATAGACACTAAATAAATTATTGCAAATCAAATAAAAATATTTAAAACTTACACTCTGTTTGTAATATTTAAAATTGATAATAAGAACATAATGCGCCGGTCGGCAGCATGGAGAAGAATTGATGAACGACCAGATTACGGAAAATATGAAAGGAAAATTCATCATGGCCATTCCCGGCCTTCCGGATCCCAATTTTGCACAGACCGTCACCTGTCTTTGCGAGCACAATGAATCCGGTGCCCTTGGCTTTATTGTCAATAAAATTCACCCTTTACTTACCGGCCGGGAGCTTTTTGAAGATTTAGGCATTACCTGCAATGAGGATATCGATAAAATAGATATTTTCCTTGGCGGCCCTGTCCAACCTTCAGGCGTATTTGTACTTCACTGCGGCCCGTTTCAGTGGAACGAAACCCTTAAAATTTCCGACTGGTTGGCTTTGAGCAATTCCCGGGACATCCTGGAAGCCATTGCACTTGGGCAGGGGCCCGACACTTTTATGATCCTTCTGGGCTGCGCCGGCTGGGGCCCCATGCAGTTAGACAATGAACTTGCCGATTCAGCCTGGCTCACCTGTGATATGTCCAGGGAAATTCTGTTTGATACCAAACCGGACCTGAAATATGAAAAAGCCATGATGTTGATCTGATTTGCCGGCCAATGACTTTACAACCCCAAGAATTCATAGAAAAATTAGTTGTTGATACTCTATCGGTGATCGACAGTTTGGCTACCGTTTCAAACCGTTCTGACAAAAGCCTTGTTGAGAGCAGACAACTTTGCAGCAAAATCCCTTCCTACATCAGTGAAGGGATTTTACGTGTGGCTGTAGTCGGAGTGATCAAATCAGGGAAAAGCACTTTTATCAACGCGATGTCGAGCAGAGAATTGGTTCAGCGCGGGGCAGGCGTGGTTACATCTATTACCACCCGTATCAGGAAAGGCAAAAAAAACAGGGCAATTATTCATCTTAAATCATGGGATGACATCAACAGTGAAATTGAAAGTTGTCTGGAAATGTTTCCGGGCAAGGATGAGTCCCCCTCCTTTGACATCAGGCGAACCCAGGACCGGCACCAATTGCGCCGTATTTTTGATACCATTGTATCTGCATTTCCGATGACATCCCAAGGAATTCGCCCTGAAGCACTGGTCATCCGCAATGCTCTTGACGGATATAGACATTGTCTGGATGTCATCGGCTCTGATGAACAGACCATCAGCTTTGACGCCAAATCTTTTAATAGTCACAAACAGTTTACGGCGGACCCGGCCAAGGCTTTTTATGTCAAAGACGTGTGTCTGGAAGTGTATGGAAAAACCATTAATTCAAATGTTGAAATTGCCGATTGCCAGGGCGCGGATTCCACTGATCCTGAGGTCCTTGAAAAAATATTTTCCTATCTTGAGGCTGCCAACCTGATTGTTTACTGCATCTCGTCACGTACGGGGCTTCGTCAGTCTGACATGGTATTTTTAAAACGGATAAAACGCCTTGGGCTGATGGAAAATATTCTTTTCGTATTCAACTGTGATTTAAGTGAACATGAGAACTTAGACAACCTGAAAGTGACACGGGATAAAACAATTGCTGAACTAAAACTTTTGGTCCCCGATGTCAGGATCTTTTCTTTTTCAGCGTTGTATACGCTGTTTGACGGTCTTGGCAAAAGACTTTCATCCAAAAACAAGAAGCGCCTTGGTCTTTGGCAGGAGGACAAGGAAATGACCGCTTTTTGTACCAAAGAGTATACCCGGTTTCTTGAAGCCTTTAATCTGCTGTTTGAAGCGTCCCGGTTTAATTTGTTTTACGCCAATCACATCGAACGACTTAAAATTGTAACCCATATTCTTGACGAAAAGATAAAACTTCTCTTTGATGTCTTTTCTGCCGGGCTTTTAGATCAAGAAAAAGCCAGAAAACGCCTTGCCGATCTTGAAGGCAATGCCAGGCGTTTAAAGGTCATTGTTGATAACTCGGTTATGGGGGCCGTGTCAGCGCTTCGCAGGGAGATTGAATACAACTTAAAAAATGCATTCCTCAAAGACAGTGAAAATATCACTAAACTTGTGACGGAATTTATCCGGCAGGCCAAAATTGATTCACAACCCTACAGGACAGGGGTAGATGCAACGGGTTTTAAGCAGATTCTGTATATGATGTTCCAGGACTTCAAGCGAAAACTTGACCTTTTTATCCTTGAACAGGTAACCCCGGAACTTAAACAACTGGTGCGTATTCAGGAGGAACGTATAGAGTCATATTTTAAGTCTCTTCTGGATTCCTACCGCATTGATTATGTCACCATGGGTGCCCCAGAGAACCGGGAGGACGAACGCTTTTCCCTTGAGCTTATTAAAGAAGAGGAAGAATATTCCAGGGCGGATGATCTTGAAAACATAAAAAAAATTTTAGGGCTGCATTTGCCGAACCAGATTTTTTCACCTGAATATACCAGGGCGATGCAGGCCAATGCCGTGACCGATTTCAGTCTTCATTCTTTGGTTTTGTTTGTATCTGCCATGATGGACAAGCATGTGCGATTTTCCTTTACGCCCGGGCTTGACAGAGCTGCTGTCAGAATTAAGAAAAAAACGCAGAACGTAATGCAGCGGCAGATCAAAGCCTATCACAGCAGTTTGAAACAGGATTATTTTTTTCCTTTAATCGATGCGGTAACACGGGATTTTAAAGACAAAATTCTTCAACGTTTTACCATGTATGAAACTTTGAACAAGGATATGGATGAGCTTTTCTGTCTTAAACAGGAGGAAAAGAAACAGCACCTTGTTATGATTAAAAAAGCGAAAAATGATATTATCCGTTTACGCGCGCTTCTTGACGAATTCAGCATAGATTTTGGAACGAATGCATTTGAGTCCGCTCTAGGAGCCTCTCTGTAGAAGATACGCCTTCCAACTCTATTTCCGTTCGGGCACTATTTATTCTAACTGCTTTTATTGCTATAATACGACATCAATAATTTACGAAAAGCATGCAACATAAGGATGCCATGGGACTTTTAGATAAAGTTGTGTCAGGCGGACAGACAGGGGCGGACCGTGCTGCTTTGGATTTTGCCATAAAATTTAATATTCCCCATGGCGGATGGATTACCAAAGGCCGGAGAACGGAATCCGGACCATTGCCCGATTTTTACAAGTTGAAGGAGATGGATACCAGGGATTATCCTGCCCGGACCCGGCAAAACATACTTGATTCCGACGGCACGGTTATCATTTCCAGGGGACCTTTAACAGGAGGTTCATCCCTGACCCATGCGTTTGCACGGAAAACAGGCAAGTGGGTTTGCAGAATAAATCTGCTGGAACAGGACATTTTTGAGGCGGCATTTATCCTTTACTCTTTTATTCTGGAGCAAGGCATTCGTGTACTTAATGTCGCAGGCCCAAGGGCAAGTCATGATCCTGATATCTATTACAATGTTAAATCCATTCTGTCAGCGGTATTGTATCTGGATTTCCTTGAGACTGAAGAAGAGTCATGGCAGGCGGACCAGATGATTGAACAAGGGTTTGATTTTCCGACATCATTCAACAGTATAAATCAGGCTACTGAGGCCCTTGAACAAAGCCTTACGCTTAGGGGAAAGATCCTGATCGCCAGGAGCGAAGCGCATGAGTTGTCCGGCATTTACTTTACCCTTCTTGACTATGTGCAGTTCTCCCTCAAACTGGATGAAAAAAATTCGGGCTTGTTTAAGTCTCTTTCCAAAGGAAGAGATCTTAAAGACTATACGCCTGAAGATGCGGTGATGGAACTTTTAAAAAAACTTAAAACCCGATTGTCCAAAAAATATCAACTCAGGGTGGTGCCGTCATGATCCCGTTAAGAGACGAACAGGAAACAACGTGCTGTGCAGTGGCAACCTATACCATTATCTTCATCACAAGTCTGGTTTTTGTCTGGCAGATGATGACGGGAATTGATGATCAGACAGTTGCGTACACATTCGGATTCGTCCCTGCAAAATATACCATGACGCAGATGTCGGCTTATTTTTCCTGGCTGAATAAACTGTCATCACCTTTTACCTATATGTTTCTGCACGGCGGTTTCTTACATTTTATTGGAAATATGTGGTTTCTGTATATCTTCGGTGACAATATTGAGCAGGAGTTAGGGCCGTTTCGGTTCATAGCCTTTTATTTGGTCTGCGGATTGCTTGCCGCATTTTTTCATTTTTTGCTCAACCATTCATCCGCTGTGCCGACTGTTGGTGCAAGCGGCGCCATTGCAGGGGTTATGGGCGCCTATTTTCTGCTTCATCCAAGAAATAAAATCCTCACCCTGATTCCTGTGTTTATTTTCCCTTTGTTTGTCAGTATCCCTGCGTTTGTTTTTTTGGGGCTCTGGTTTTTTATTCAATTTATTAACGCCACAGGGCAGGGTGCCGGTGCCGGTATTGCCTGGTGGGCCCATATTGGTGGTTTTCTTTCGGGTATGGCCCTTATTGTCGTTAATTCGAAATTGCCCAAAACAGGATTCAGTGAAAGAATTGACGGATACATCCAAAAAAAACGCAGCCCGAGGCTTCATGTTATCACGCCTGAAGCTGGCCCGCCGGGAGGATCTGATCTTTACGGTACCATTGCACTGACCTCCCTTGAAGCACTCACAGGAACTAAAAAACTTGTCACCATTCCCTGGGGCTTTAAAAAATCCGTTTACCGGGTGGTGGTACCTGCAGGTGTACGGCGCGGATCCATGCTCCGGCTTAAGGGGATGGGGAAATCCATACCAGGTTTGCCCCCAGGCGATCTTTTGCTGCGTGTAGACATTAAAAATGCCATTTAAACTTATTTTAAAAATTTTATTGCTGGCATTTTTGTTATTTGTGTTGTGTATTCAGTGTATTATTATTTTTCTGCCGGATATTTCAAAGCATATTGTTCAATCAGCCCTTGGCCCTTTGCCGGGGAACCAGCCTTTTGATTTTACGGTATCCCGTTTGGGGGTCAATTACACGCAGGTCAATGATGTTTCCTTTGGTGAAGATTTGCACCTGGACACCATTCGGTTTACCTACAACATGGATACAAAAAATATTATCACCGTTGAAAAATTGGTTATATCCGGGCTTAATATTACCTTTCATCTGGATGAAAAAAAAAGAATCCGGGTTAGCGGATTGTCATTTCCCCGGGATAAGGATGAGAACAAGGACGAGGATCATTCAGACCCTGTCTTTGATTTTAATATCAATGCCTTTGAATCATATTTTGCATATCTGCCGGAACACATTGTTTTAAAAAACAGCACCATCTTTATTGAAACCGGAAAAGACCGGCTTTGTATCCCAGTGACGGCTGATGTCCAACTGGACCGTAAAGAACTGCTTGCGGATATGAAACTCTCCATTCATCCCATGAATCAAAAAATAACGGTTGGAGCCACGGTTGATTTATTACAAGGTCCTGTGCAAATGAAAATTTCAGCAGAACGTCTTTCTCCTGAAATGCTTTTGGCCATGGTTCCAGGTGAAAACCGAGCCCTATGCAAGTTTGACGGGCCTGTGAATTTCGCAATTGAAACAAAAGATTTTTCAACGTTTTATTTTGAACTTAATGACCTGGGGCTTAAACCTGATCCTCACTTAAACATCAATTTCCCTAAAATTTCGGGTGTTCTGTCTTCTGATAAAACAGCAATGGCATTTAAAGCAGGCGGACCTGTACAGATCAGAAGTCCTGGAATTGATTTGAGTCCATTCAAATTTGAAATTTTATCCCAAATCGCATCAGGAACGGTTGATCAATTTTCTTTAACGCTTCAAAATGAAATTACCAAATCCTGGAACATGACACCTAAACTTATGGCATTGTCTTTGTCCTCAGTGAATTTTTTAGATCCAATTCAACTTCTTGACCCCCAATTCCGGCTGTTTGTTTCAGGAGATCTTGAACACCAGGCCGGAAAGCTGGTTTTTTCCGGGACTGGCCTTAAGTCCTTTAAAAATAAAGAAGCCAATCATTCGGATTTTCTGGATATTTCCGGGTTACAGGTAAAAACTGAATTTGACGGCAACTTCGGGCGCCCTGAATCTTTAAAGCACATAAAGCTTGAGGCTTTGATTGATAAAATTATTTTTCAAAAAGACGACATAGAAATAAACACCGCATCCTTGGATGCTTCATCAGATGCTGCATTTAGCTTTTCCAATTCAGATTTTGTCTTAGATAACGCTATTGATTTTAATGTTGTATGCAATAAAGCAAAAATTGTTTCCAAAGAGATCGCTGCCTTTGTCAAAAAAGCTGGAATAACAGGTAAAATTGAAAAACCATTATCCTCCGACATTTGCTTTCAAATAAAACCTTTTTTGTATGACACTGATGTAACCATGAAAAATAAAGGGATTCAGGCCAAAGGGCTTTATTTTGAACTGCCCGTAACCTATCCCTTTAAAGATATAAAAACGTTTGGCCGGGCAGGGACAAAAAAACTTATCCTGCACGATAAAATAGCTCCTGTTCTTTCTGCCAAAGTCGTCCAGACATCAGATCTTGCCATGGATATTACAGGAAAGGTTAGTCATGCCGGACTCCCGGGCCTGGCCATTGATTTTTTCACCCGGGCGGGTCTTGATTCGGCCATGAGCCCTTTTGCAAAAGGGCAAGCTGCCACAAATCAGTTTTCCATCACCCAAAATACGCTGATTCCCTTTATTCCCGGCATATCCGGGATTGATAATCTTAAATTTGACATTTCCGCCAGGGCCGATTTCTCCTACACAAATCAGAAAATAAATTCATCTGCCGATATCCAGGTATCCAATGGTCTACTAAACTCTGTTGAATCCGGTTTTTTGGCCTCCGGAATATCTGCCGATATGCATTTCAATGACCTTATGGTTCCTGAAACCCTTCCAGGTCAGTATATAAATATCGACGCATTTAATGCCGGCCGTTTTAACTGCAGCAATGGAAAAATAAGATTCAGCCTTGAAGACGGAAAGTCAATTAATATCGAAAATTTGAAATTTAACTGGTGCAATGGTATTGTTTCAACAGAGGCGTTTAGACTGCCTTCGGATGATAATTCCATACATTTAACCTTATACTGTGACCGGCTTGAGATGGAAGACCTCTTTCATCAGCTTGGCGCCTTTGATGCAGAAGGGGGCGGCACTTTAAGCGGACGTATCCCAGTGGTTCTGAAAAATACCGAAATCGTTTTTGATAAAGGTTTTCTTTTTTCCACACCCGGGGATGGAGGCCGCATTTTTATCCGGGACCTTGATAGAATGCTTGCCGGAATTCCAAAGAATACGCGGGAATTCTCCCAGCTTGATCTTGCAGGAGAAGCCTTGAAAAATTTTGAGTACAAGTGGGTGAAGCTTAAACTGAATACCCATGGGGATACACTTGGTGTAAACATGCAGCTTGATGGAAAGCCGGTATCTGCTTTGCCCTTTGAATATAACCGGAACCTGAATTCTTTTGTTCGCATTGATGCACAAAGCCCTGGATCAAATTTCCAGGGAATCAAACTGGATGTTAATTTAACCCTGCCATTTAACCAAGTTATTCAATTTGGTAATAATCTAAAGCGCATTATGAATCCTTAAAGAGTGAGGTTGCCATGCTAAAACGATGTGGGGCTGTGGTTGTCAGTATTACTTTTTTGACATTGGCCGGTTGCAGCACCAGCCATGAGATTGAAGTCAAACCGGTTGAAATTAAACCTATCCATATTACAATTGATGTAAACGTCAAGGTTGACAGAGCCCTGGACGATTTTTTCGGTGATATTGATGCGGCCCAGGAAAAACTTGAAATCGATAAGTCTAAAACAGGAGGAACTGAACGATGAAACCCATTAAATCACTGCTTGTTATGACCATTGTCCTGTCTTTTGTTTTTTGTTCTGCGGCCTTTGCCGATGGTATCAAAGAACGCATGAAACAGCGGCTGCCTCAGATTGTCGATTTAAAAAACAAAGGCATTGTTGGTGAAACAAATACAGGTTATTTGGGATTTGTCACGGCAAAAAAAGAAAAACCGGATGTGGTGGCGGCCGAAAATGAGGATCGGAAAGCCATTTACACCCAGATTGCAAAACAGCAGAACGTATCCACCCAACTTGTTCAGAAAAGAAGAGCCGCCGCTTTGTTTTCAAACGGCACAAAAGGTCACTATTATCAGAACGAGACCTGTGTATGGGTTAAGAAGTAGAAAAAAGAACAGACCGCTTTTTCGGGTACAACTTCCGAAAAAGCGGTCTGTATTAAATTTAACTAACCCGGTAGATAGGGCTAATCAGTACCCGCTACCACCCTCCAGCAGAGCAGTTAATTCTTTTTGGATACAAAAATAGATATCATCATCGCTGCCGTAGATATCAATGACATCTTTGTGGTTGATCAATGTTTCAACCACAAATGCGGTCAGGTAAAGGCTGGCAATATTGGGGTTTGAAATCAGGGATCTGAATGGAGCTATTACATAGTCAATATCAAAATCCTCAGCCCGGCATAGTTTATCTAAGCAACGTACAATCTGATTTTCCACACTGGATTTGCTTACGGTTTCAACAAGCCCGGTCTCAATGAGCTTCATGGAAACTTTGTTACTGAATGAATCAATGTTATCCCGGATAGCGCTGATGGTTTTAATTCTTTCCCGCTCCTTGGAAGACTCGATTTTGGAAAGAAGCTTGGATTCCCTGTTCCCGGTGTAAAACATTTTTGCCATTGATCTATCCTTAAAATAAATAAGCTATTATTATAAAAGAAAGATTATATGATAATTCAGGCGTTATTATCAAGATAAAAAAAGGATGTTTATAAATATGGCCTTTCGTCGAATTTTTCTTGCAGGATGGATGCCTTTACCTTTTCAATGCTTTTAAGATAAGATCGGTATAATATCAGATAAAAGGAGAGAGGCCGGGAAAAATTTTTACCCAGAATTCCGTCCACAAACAATCTGCTGATATGATGTTCATGACGCAGCATGTTCTGGGCCTGGAAAAATATTATCTTTTCTTCCGGCGTCATGTATGAAACCTCACGGATTAATGAGGATTGGGCCCGGGGCAGGTACATCCAGAAATAAAATAAGTCCAGGGCGTTGATGATGATCAGTGTTGCCAGATCCCGGACTCCCGAGTTTTTGTTATTTAAAAGCATGGCTGAATTTTCTAAAATATTCAATTCTTCGGTTTCAGGAAACAGCATGATCAGTTTGGAGTAAATATCAAAAAGTTCAAAAATTTTTTTACGGATATTTTGTTTTCGAAGGCGTGTGTAAACAGCCCGGTCAGCCGCAGCTTCAATGAATCCGGCCACAACATCAGAAGCACCTTTTGAAATGATGGCTGCCCATTTCTGAAGAATTCCGTTAACATTGGGAACATTTAAAAACCCTAGGACTGCGCCGATGCCTGCACTGAGCACAACAGCAACAGGAATGGAAATAATGCTTCTGAAGAAATTACCAGTCACAGCCCCTTTGGGCAAACCCCTGAGAAAATTGTGGGTGGAAAGATAGATGCCGTTGGCAAGGCCCATGACGCTATAAAGCATCACAGGGCCATTATTTATGGTAATGCCCAAGGTTTTGTCCAAAAGAAGGGTTTTAATCAGATAATCCAGGAGGGGAACTGAAAACCCCGTGAATAAAAGGGAATCCGCAAGTCTGTCCCAACTGACATAATCATTCCATTTTAAACGTGATGCCCTTCTAATACCGCCTCCGCCGAGCACGGACTGAATCACATTTCGTATGCCGGTTATTCCAAACCAGATCAAAGCACCAAAATAAGATAGAATCCACCAGTCTTTGGTCAACATGAAGCAAAGCTGGGCCGGAATAAACCCTACAATGACCTTGAAAAAATTTTTAAGCGGGGTATTAAGGTATTTAAAAGATCTTTTGGGCTTGGATTTTTCACTGGATTCCGTAACAAAAGAATCTTTTTGTCCCACCAAAGCCGATCGTCCAAGGGTAATCAGATTCCCTTTGGAAACCGGGTGAAGCATGAAAAATTCAGGTATCCACTTCTTTTTTTTGATGGATAATAACGCGCGTATACCCGGTATCCAGGCAATAGCGCTGGAAAGAAATTCAGGCGGTGATGTTATGGTGCACAGGCTGGTTCTAACATTGACAGGAAGGCGCACCCCACCGCTTTTTTCTTTTCTGATTTTTTGCCGAACTCTGAAAGGCAGGGTATCGATAACAGCAAACCCCATACCGTAATGTTCCGGCTTCCCTGTGGAGTCAGACCCAATTCTTAATTTGATGGGACGGGCATCAAACATATGTTTGAATTCGTCAATGTCGTTGAGGATCACAGACAGTTTGTTCAGGCGGATTTCCTTTTGATCTGCCCCTTTTTTTTGCACATCTGCGATAATTTTTGAAATAGTACGCTTTAATTTTAATATACTCCCCTGATTGACAGCTGCTTGCAGTTCATTGACGCGAAGCATGATTTCATTGTACAGGGGATTGTATTTTTTTAGATTGATAATTTCAATTCTAGAGATTCTTCCGCCGCTTTCATATAAAAGTTCAAGCACATCTTCAGGCCCAAGCCTGTCAAGATTAAGGGTAATTCGAAAATCATCAAGAAGCTCACCAATTTGATCCAGAAGCGTGCAAAATTGTACACAAAGTCTTGGAGGGGCACAATCGCCTTTTTCTTTAACATAATCGTAAAGCCCACTGAAAAAATTTGCGGCATCAAGGTAATGCTCTAAAATGTCGCTGACCAAAAAATTATTCATCGTTTTGGATAGACGATCAATATTTGTTTTGGCCTCCGGGTCGTCTTCCCCCTCTTTTAAGTGGGAAATTTGTAGTTGAATGGCATTGAGGACTTTTGAGTGAATAAATTCGGCAAGGTATTGAAAGCTTGGCTGACCAGGTCCGACAAAATCTAGAAATTCTTCAGCCGCCACTGGCGTCAAGCTGATATCAAGATCCCGGCACAATTTCATGCATCCTGACTGATTGAATTTGTCCAGCAAAAGATAGAGGTAATCTAACTGGAATTTTATAAGTGTTTTTCCCTGTTCCATGAACTCAATCACTGATGGTCTGGCAAGAAAACTTAAAAAGGATTCAGGGTTGGGTAGCCCTCTGGACACCCAGATAAGAGAAATATACCTGTCCCGGTGAAGGGGCCAGAATTCAATACCGATTCGCAGATCAATTTCCATGATTCTGGCCGCTTCAATCAGCTCCAGTGCGCATTTGGGTTCAATATAGTGATAGTAGATCACACGCAGTCTTCGAATACCCTTGATCCAGGCATCCATGATCAGGTGTGTGGCACTTTTCCTGCCCGAGGTGTTCGCATCATGGACATGGTCATCAAAGGTGATCTGATTCCACTCTTCGGGCATTTCAAGCAGATGGTAGTGGTCAAGCAATTTTCGGACAACCCTGGGTTTGCCAAATGCGGCAATTCTGAAATCGTGGGCCAGCTTAAGCTGATGTTCAGGCTGTCCCTTCGCCCGAACCAGGTCTTTCATAATTTGCAGCAGCACCCTGGACGTATTTTTGGGTATGGGGCCGCCAACGGTGTCTACAATATCGTCCTTAAGGCCCGCCAGGGCGTCAAGACGGCTTTTGATATCACCGCTTTTTATGGACTCCATGAGATTGATAATAGAATATGCAGCACGAAGGCCCCTGGATTCTGCAAGCTCTTTGATACCCAGGGGATGAAAAAAAGGATAGAGTAACTTGCCTGTGTAGCCAAGTGTTTTGGGTTCGTCATACACCGAGTTTACAATCTCAATGAGTTTGTAATCCCGCTTGTCAAAAAAAATGGAATTAATGGCCCGCCGTATCACAGAGTCCGCCTTTCTGTTGAATTACGATCATGTTTTGTTGTGCGTTGGGCCTTAATTAAGCGTTGATAGCCCGGGTCAGCCCATGACTGTTATATAAACCCGTCAATAAACATCTGTTTTAAAATTCAATCCCTAAGAATTTGTTTGGTCGTTAGGGGATTAAAGCCTATTGCAATTCAATGTCTGCCATACAGCCTTGGCAAAGAAAACGACCGTCAGCCTGGGTTAATTTAGAAGCCATGGTGGGTTCTTTACACCTGTCACACTGATTCGACGGCTCCATCTTTGCTTTGGGGGGCATGGCTACCGTTATCCGGGTGATGGTAAAAAGGTGTTCAGGGGCCTGTTCAAGAATTTCCATGGCCTTTGCCCTGTGAAGATCCCAGAATTCATCATGATCAGCCTTGCCGGCTTTATTTTCCCTTATCAGTTGCATCAATTCTTGATGCCTTGTCCCCAGGAGAGGTTCTGGGTCGTATTTTTTAGCAATACGAACGCCTTTCCCTGAATTTCTGCTGACAAAGGTAAATGCGGTTTTGCCATAATCTTTGAAAATGAAATTGCCCTTGCCAAAGGTGCATCCTGTAATAACCTGGATCGCATCAGTTCCGCAGGCATCTGTTTCAACAGTGGCCACAATTTCTTCGTCCAGTGCTCGTGACTCTGAAAGAAAATCCATACCGGCCATGGCCGCCTGAAATCCGAATGCAAGCCCGGGGCACAGATGGCCATGAAACTCAACGCATTTTTGAAATAATTTTTGTTTTTCCATTGGTAATTCTGGCATAAAAAAGCTCCTTTATTCGCTACCTACGCCTTTTTAACACGACATTAAATTTTTTTAAACACACAGATTGATGACGTGTCAAGGAAGAACTGTGGATTTAGACTTGCAAATCCAAGCACAATAATATATTTTTTACATCATTAAATGCCTGGGTGGCGGAACTGGTAGACGCAAGGGACTTAAAATCCCTCGCCCGCAAGGGTGTACGAGTTCAATTCTCGTCCCAGGTACCAAATAAAAACAAGGGGTTAGCTAATTTAGCTGATCCCTTTTTCTTTCATCAAGAGCCGTCTGTGTGAGACTTTTGAGTAGCTGTTTCAAAAATTGACATCGCAGGCTTGATTCATTCCTTTCTGATGGTGCAGCCACTTATGACCCTTCACTACTGACCATTGAACATGTCTTACCGCAAACTGTAAATCCGGACAGTGAATGGGCAAAAGTTTGGCCTGATGGAGACAATCGGGATATATGGCGATATAGAATTGCCAACCTCGTTCCATTGACCCAAAAAAGAAATTCCAAAGCTCAGAATTATGACTTTAATAAAAAGAAAATTGCTTATTTCGGAGGTAAAAAAGGGGTTTCTTCTTATATTTTGACCACACAAGTATTAAATACTGGAGAGTGCCCCGGAAGTTGTTCAAAGCCGTCAGAATAACCTTCTGGGCGTTCTTGGAGACAATTGGGATCTGGGTTCTATTTGAAGATTTTCAGGGTTCTGATGGGCGGCACATTTGTCTATCATTAAACCCCGAGAACCTTTTCAAACAAGGAGTTGCCTACTTCAGTATTGTATTGCTGAACCTTTGAATGAGGGAGCGAGCATTGCTTCAGCCAGTTCCCTCTCATCCAGAATAAAATTAGAATGCTATCAATAATTGCGGCACCAGTTCTCACCCAAAAACCGGCATATTCGTATTCATTCATTCATTTGTGATTTTCTCCTGAGAGTATAACGTCTGCAATCATCGGCGCTGACTATCATCCGATGCATTGCCTTGTTCGCTGAATTATTCTTTTGGTTCTGAGGGGAGCGCCTTGAGGTTGCGGAGAAAACGAGACATATCGAACTCTCCTTTGTTCCTCATGATGTCCCATATCTCAATACACACGGCTTGTCCGATATACAACTTGGCGTTTTTTTCTGAAATACCCTCGGACTTCAGACGTTCCAGCGTCTCTCGTGTTTCAGGTGGGTCGTTGTCACGGATCTGGTTTTCGACAACTTCCATGAACGTTTCTTTCAGAATGGGATTTTCTTCTTCCATTTTTGTTTTTCCTTTTTACGCGAACAACAAGTTAATTTGTGGTTTCCGTTTATCGTCCATGCCTATTTATCTAAGTGGCAGGGTTCCTCAGTGATGGGGAATCCCAGCCGATTATCTTTGATGTGAAAGCAAGAAGACACCCCCCAAAATTAATGAAACTCCAATAAGGCCGGATAAGGTAATTCTTTGATCTTTAAATAATAAAAATGCCATTATTGTTATTACAATAATTTGTCCCGATTTGATTGCTGATGCATAGCCAGCATTCGGCGCCAAACGAAGTGCTTCAACATCACATAAATTTCCAATGAATGCGAAAACAGATGCTAACAGCAAAAAAAATAAGGCAGTGTAATTTATTTTTAAAGGAGTTCCAGTTACAACATTGTAGATTAGATAAGCTGGGGTAGTAAATGCAAATAGATATAAGAGGATCACAGAAGTGGGTAAAGCATAAGTTAATTTCTTGAGGCTTAGTGCCATACAAGCGAAGCTTATCATTCCAATTAACGCAAATATGAACCAACTTTGCTTTTCAAACATTAGTTTTCACCTATAAGATAATCGCACCATTCACCAGCGGATACGGAGCGAAACTGAGTACACGTCCAGTGCAAGGGCCTGGTTATACAGGGTATGCCGCCATTCCAGCTTTCATTGCACCTGAGATAGTTCCATCAACAAACTCACTCCCAGGAAACATTCTCTCTTCGGAATCATAAAATTCTTTGCTCCATTTAAATATTGCAAACTCCCATTCGTCACTTTCTCTAAAATATTCCATACGAATTACCGGCGCCTTTTTGTTATAGGCCATCCTATCAAGATATAAAAATTTTCCTTGAAATCTTGCAATGTAACGAACATTGATACCCTTTAATTCAAGTTGATTAAACGTATCTACTTCTTCTAAGACTTTTTCTCGTATTTCATCAGGTATTAGTTTTTTTCCCATAGCAAATCTTTTATTTTGGTATAATTGAAGTTTCACGGGGAGCTGCGCTCTTTGCTACTATCCCGTGCCAATCTTGGTTATGTGTCTATTTTCTTAAGGGCATTTTGCCAAGTTTCAACTAATTTTTCGTTGAAAAGGTAAAAATATATCATTAGAGCATTATAAATCTCTCTTTTGCATACTGCAATTGCGATATCCGCTGCTTCAGTAGGAGGGTAGCCGTAAGCTCCGCATGATATGGCGGGAAATGCTATAGAGTCGCACTGGTTGAAAATCGCAAGATCTAAGCTACTTTTAAAAGCAGAAGTGAGAAGTTGTCCAGGATTCTCATCAATCAAGTATCTTGGACCAACAGTATGAATAACGTATTTTGCTTTAAGATTCCCGCCAAGTGTAATTCTTGCTTCACCAACAGGGCAACGAATGCCATTTACGGCTTTAACTTTTCTGCATTCCTCTAACAGTTTTGGACCAGCAGCTTTATGTATTGCGCCATCAACGCCACCGCCTCCAAGCATTTTTGGATTAGCAGCGTTGACGATTGCATCCACTGATGCCAAAGTTATATCACCTTTTATGATTATTATTTTTTTCATAATTTTTAATTGATTAGTCTGTCTATTCGTTTTTAAGTGAAACGGTTTAGAGCAAAAACTCAACTGGAAAGGCATGTTTTAACCATTTTTCAAAAACTCAATCGCTTGGTCCTTTTCTTCTTTTGGAAACCCTCTCATTTCTATGCCCTTAAAAAGTTTACCCGCCAGATCCACAAGTTTATGAATCCATTTTTTATGTGCAACAACGGCAATCTTGCTAAAATGGGAAAGTCCAAATGCAAGAAAGAACTTAAATTTTTCTATCATTGCATCGAACTCTGCCCCACCGATATTTACCACTTCCTGATAAACAATCAGTTTTTCATTCTTCTTGACTTTTTCTTTGAAAATAGCAAGAACTGTTTTCATTTCTTTTTCTGTGATCTTGTCTTCTATTCGATAAGCGATGGCATCAGCCATACCAATATCTATCATTTCTATCATGTTGGTAATCCTGTTTTTGAGGTTTTGGGCTTGGGACCTGTTGCGTTATTCAAATTTGTCGTATCTGCGTTGCCAACCTTACCGCAGTAAGGCCTACCCATGGTTAAGCTTCTTTGATTTGGTTTACCTTTCTTGTCTTATTTAAACCCTCATGGCTAATGATATAAGGTACGTTTGTCCCAAGAAGTGCGTTGATAATACGTGATAGAAGCCAAAAAGTTCCAATTGGCAGCAAAATGACCTGAATTATGAATAGGGCCACATATAGATATGATAACTGAAGGAGATTCGTTACCATATTCTCCATGTTTTGAATCATCTTTTTTAGGGCCGTACCTAAATCTGAGGTCTTTTCGTCCACAAAGTTGAAGCCTTTTTTTACTGTTCCCAACACTCCATCAACTTTCGGCATACGCATATCCTTTAGGCGCTCCATAGCGGGAGAACTCATGGCAATCTCATCTTTGACCTTTGTTATCTCTGGCGAGAAATAATTGCTATTTAAATAAGAGCTAATGATTGATGCGGTCGGCAGGCATAGGCGAGCAACGGCAATAAAAACGATAGACTTTAAAATAATCTCTCTTATCGCTTTCACTCTTTTGCTCTTCAAAATGGTGGCCATGACGAAAGCAATCAAGAAAATGGCAATCAGGACAGGGGAAAACTCTACGCTTAGTTCATAGGCGATTTTTTGAATCCCAAGTGATACTATTGCTGTAACGAGTATATCTGATGCTCGCTCTGTCATGTCATCTAACGGATCAAGAGCTTGGCCTGCCGCTATTGATACCCCAAGGCCAGCCGGTTCTATTTGGATCTGAGATTCTTTTATGACGGAGACTGATGCGTTAACAACCCGGCAGACTCCATAGGCGAGTCCGGCTTTCGTTATTGTTTCGGAGAAGTAGGTATCTGCTTTTTGATCAAGATAGGGAAGTTTTAAGCCGGGAAGCATGAATATCGCCAGAGCTATGGATAGGAGAACAATCGGCTTTGTTATCGCTGGATTGATTTTCATCTTTCTTTACCAGAAGTTTCTGTTAAATAAAAAACAGCCAACCAAATTGTTAAGTTCTTTGGGTCGGTTCGAGTGACTTTATGCTTTGTCTGAGCCGGAATGTTGAGATAGTCCCCTTTATTTAAAACTCGTTCAATCCCGTTTTCGAATAGAATTGTTCCTGAACCTTCTAATACAACCACCCATTCATTCTCCTCCTGGTTATACCACCCGGATTCAGGTGAAGTGTGGCCCAAAGAAACAATACGTTCGATCCGAATATTGTCCTCTTTAATCAAATCAGCAAAGTGTTCAGCAGGCAAGTTATCAGGAATGTTTTCAAACAGGTTAGCCATTAAGATCCCCAATATTTAAATTTTGAAAATGGATTTTATCGAAGAATATCCTTCTCCATCTGTAAGTTACAAGGAAAAACATAGTGTCTGACTACTCCGAACCTGAATTTTAGTTTAGATTAAAAAATTCTATACAAATTGATATACGATTTGTATAATACCAATATTAAGTTGCTTTTCTATCTCAAAAACGCAGACGCCTGTTTCTCATTTCTTAAAATGCCGTAAAATTTCATTGTTCCTGCTGGAAAAATCCGTTCGTTGTTGATTGCGGCTCAGACTGGATGCAAGCTCAAGCAAAACCTTCTCTTGTTACAAAAGTCAAGATGGGGTTGCTACATTCAAATCTCAAACTCAAAGCATTTCAGGCAGCTTATAAAAGTCTTTTTAAGTGTTTTTTTATCATTAGTAAATCCTAACTTTTAATTTTTTAGGAGGTTATTATGGAAGACAGTGTTTACAAAATAATCGAACTCGTTGGGTTTTCTGAAAAATCCTGGGAAGATGCTGCTAAGACTGCTGTGGCAACCGCCGATAAAACCTTAAGGGATATGCGGGTGGCCGAGGTAACAAAGATGGATATGCGTCTGGAAGACAACCGGATTGTGGGATACCGGGTAAAATTAAAAGTGTCATTCAAACTTGACGGGTAATTGGCAAGGTAAAAAAGCACCTTTTATTTGAAAAAGGGATGTTTAAAAAAATCACAATGCCCGGAGCTATTATTTTCCGGGCATTGAAATCAATTGCGTTTTATTTTGGAACTTTGCTCAGCGAAATGTCCAGTGCCTTAGCCACCCCTTCACCGTAGGCCGGGTCGGCCTTCAGGCAGTTTCCGATATGACGGATTTTGATCATCTCCGGCGCATCGTCCATTGCACGGGCGGTGTTGCCAAACAGGACCTCCTGTTGCTCCTTACTCATCAAACGGAAGAGCTTCCCTGGTTGGGTATAGTAATCACTGTCATCCTCGCGGGCGTCCCAGTGGGCTGCTGCACCGCTCAATGCCAGAGGCGGCTCGGAGAAGTCTGGCTGTTCCTGCCATTCATTATAACTGTTGGGCTCGTAGCTGAGGGTTGAACCATAGTTGCCGTCCACCCGCATTTGGCCGTCGCGGTGGTAACTGTGGAAGGGACAACGGGCTTTGTTTACCGGGATGAGGTGGTGATTGACACCTAAGCGGTAACGTTGTGTATCGCCATATGAGAAAAGTCTGCCCTGAAGCATTTTGTCGGGTGAGAAGCTGATACCCGGGACCACGTTGGCTGGATTAAAGGCCGATTGTTCGACCTCGGCAAAATAGTTTTCCGGGTTTTTGTTAAGTTCAAAAAAACCAACTTCCATCAGCGGAAAATCCTTCTTGTACCAGACCTTGGTCAAATCAAAAGGATTGTAAGGAAGTTTGGTTGCCTCTTCTTCGGTCATAATCTGGACAAACATGGTCCAGCGTGGGAACTCTCCATTCTCGATACTGTAGTACAGGTCACGCTGATTGCTTTCACGGCATTTACCGATCACTGCTTCTGCTTCCATATCGGTGAGGTTTTTGATGCCCTGTTGGGTGCGGAAGTGGAATTTGCACCAGTAACGCTCGTTTCGGGCGTTAATAAAGCTGAATGTATGACTGCCGAATCCATGCATATTACGGAAGCTTGCCGGAATGCCGCGGTCACTCATAACCACTGTCACTTGATGCAATGCCTCGGGCAGGGAAGTCCAAAAATCCCAATTGTTTTTAGCACTGCGGAGGTTGGTGCGAGGGTCACGATGGACGACATGGTTAAGGTCGGAAAATTTGAGCGGGTCTCGTAAAAAAAAGACTGGGGTATTATTTCCCACCATATCCCAGTTGCCTTCCTCGGTGTAGAATTTAAGTGCAAAACCGCGAATATCACGTTCAGCGTCTGCTGCGCCGCGTTCTCCGGCCACAGTAGAAAAACGTGCAAATAAGTCAGTTTTTTTACCGATCTCAGAAAAAATTTTGGCCCGGGTGTACTGGGTGATGTCGTGGGTTACAGTAAAGGTTCCATAAGCGCCGGAGCCCTTGGCGTGCATCCGTCGTTCAGGGATTACTTCTCTATCAAAATGGGCCATTTTTTCCAGGTACCAGACATCCTGCAGCAATTGAGGACCTCGAGGTCCAGCGGTCATGACGTTCTGGTTGTCGGGTACCGGAGCCCCGGCGTTTGTGGTGAGGTTTTTCTTCTTGTCATTCATCATTCTTCTCCTTTTAGTTACTGTTTTGTAAAAATAACTGATTATACAGCGTCCCATTAAGCTGAGCTAAGGCCTATTTTTTAACTAATTAAATTTATAGTTAAAAATTTCAGTGGCTTCAAAGGTCGGTATAGCATGAAAAAAAATAAATATTATCCAACCAATATATGGAAAAGGTTGGCACAAAAAAGAAAATTAAAATCGTTGAAGAATAGTCCTAATCTGGTGAAACTTGCAAGGAAAATATGGCAGATGATGCATTTGTTAGTGAATAAGAATTTAGGTAGTCGGGGCTTTATTCACTTTACTGGCGCAGGGAATCAATGAATCTTTTTAATGGTTTCAAGTAAGGGATAATGATGACTACACAGATAGCGACAAAAACATACTGAAGCATTTCAAATCGGTCTTCAAGAAAATCAAACCCATAATACCAGGCCACGATGGCTGTCAGGGTGCCAAGGCCCGCCGCGCTGAAATTGTTGAACAGACGCATTCTCATCATATAACCGATGATGGTGCCGACCACAGGTCCTGTGACAGGCAGGGGGGCCATCACAAAGGCAAATATTCCGATCCAGCCCCAGCGTTTTATTTTCTCTTTTTTCTCTTCAGCTTTTTCCTTGAGCGTGCTCATAGATGTTTTGATCCAGGCGGCTTTAAATATACCACTGGTGCTTAGGGCAAAGCTTGCATAGGTATAGCATACAATCAGGCATTCTAAATAAAAATTTAAGGCAATCGTGGTAAAAGGACCAAAATCGTTAAGGATGCATAGGCCGATGCCTCCAGCCCGGCTGCCTACACAGTGGGTAATGAACACTACAAAAGCAACCTTCGCACCCGGTGTGCCCTGGACTATACCAATGATAACAAAAGCAAGAAACAGCGCAGTAAACAAAAAACCGGTCACAAGAACCCGGCCTTCAATGGTGTTTAAAAGAAAATTTTTCATTTCTAAATTTTTATTCTAAGTCATTTTTTGGAGACCGTTTATAAAGTATGCCGGTATTATTGTCAAGACGGACTGTAATAGTAACAGGTTACAGTTTGAGGCCCACAAAGAGAGTCACGATACCCAGGGTCATCTCTTTGAACCGAATCTCCTTGAATCCTGCCGTTTTCATCTGGCGTGCAAAGGAAACGGGATCGGGGAATTTTAATACGGATTCAGGTAGATATGCGTAGGCATTACCGTGTTTTGAAAAAAAAGAGCCGATTAACGGCAATATTTTTTGAAAGTATAAAAGATATAGCCTGCGCATTAATCCCTTTTGGGGTGTGGTCAGCTCCAGGATGATGATTCTGCCGCCCGGTTTCAGGGTGCGGTAAAATTCTTTCATGGCCCCGGTGCGGTCCATGATATTGCGGATGCCAAAGGCCATGAAACCGGCGTCAAACTGCTTATTTTTTATGGGCAGGTTCAGCGCATCACCGTTGACAAGGCAAATGGCGCGGCCCCTGGGGCAGTTCAGTTTTCTTTTGCCAAGGACCAGCATGCCAAAGGAGAAGTCCAGTCCGGTAATAGATGTCCGGCCCTTGAGAATGCGGCTGACCTCAAGACCTACATCACAAGTCCCGCAGGCCGCATCTAATACAGCGGCGCCGGATGCCAGTTTTGCCGCCTTGACCATCTCTTTTCGCCAGTACACATCCTGGCGCATGCTGAGCAGTCGGTTTAAAAAATCATATTTGGGTGCAATTTTGTCAAACATTTCTTTGACAAAATCCAGTTCTTGGTTCATCGTTGACAACTTTAGAATCTGAGTTATTTTAATTTGTTTATTTTAGTCAAAGCAGGTTTGGAAGCTATCATACAACCGGGTTAAACACAAATATAAAAGAATAAAGCGCAATCGGGCACTAATTATGAGTGAAAAAAGAGATTATTATGAAATCCTTGGGGTAAAACGGGATGCAGATAAGACAACGCTGAAAAAGGCTTACAGAAAACTTGCCATCAAATATCATCCGGACAAGAATCCGGATAATAAAGAGGCTGAAAACAAATTTAAAGAAGCGTCTGAAGCCTATGAAGTTCTGTCCGACGACAGCAAACGCCATATTTATGACCAGTTTGGTCACCAGGGCCTTGAAGGCGCCGGTCATTCCGGTCCCAGCGGGTTTGAGGATATATTTTCAAGTTTTGGGGATATATTTGAAGATTTTTTTGGTTTCGGCGGTGGGCGTGGTGGCAACCGGGCCAGGCGGGGATCAGATCTACGCTATGACATGACCATAGATTTTATGGAGGCTGCCTTTGGTACCGAAAAGACCATCTCCATACCAAAGCGGGAAACTTGTGACGAGTGCAACGGCTCCGGTGCCGCGCCCGGTTCCTCTGCAGAAACCTGCTCCCAATGCCGGGGTACAGGGCAGTATATCCAGAGCCAAGGCTTTTTCAAAGTCAAAACAACCTGTCCCTATTGCAAGGGCAGGGGGACAATTATTCCCAATCCCTGTCCTAAATGCCGTGGCGGCGGTCTTATGGAAATCAACCGTAAAGTCCAGGTTAAAATTCCTGCTGGTGTGGATGTGGGGTCAAAGCTGCGTCTTACTGGAGAAGGCGAGGCCTCCAGCACACCTAACGGTCCGTCAGGTGATCTTTACGTAGTAATTAATGTTAAACCCCACAAGTTTTTTCAGCGGGAGAGAACCGATATTATCTGCGCCATTGATATTTCTTTTATCCAGGCTGCTCTTGGTGCTGAAATTACCGTCCCCACGCTGGTGGGAGAAAAAAAATTGAAAATCCCCGCCGGGACCCAGTATGGAGACTCTTTCCAGTTTAAAGGAGAGGGGATTGCCTCTTTGAGAAACGGCCGGAGAGGAGATCAGATTATCAAGGTGATCGTCAAAACGCCTACCAAACTAAGCCAGAAACAAAAGGATCTGCTTGAAGAGTTTGACAAACTTGATGCAAATAAAATATCAAACAAGCTGAAAAATTTGTTTAAAAACCTGTGATAGATGGCTGTGACGGATATCTGGTATAGATACCTGTGATGGATATCTGTTATATATAAAATAAACATAAATCGTGCCTGAACACAAACCCGTGTTAGACGCAAAATTGCCCAGATGCAAGGCGCAGATGGGTGGCGTTGCGTTCAGACATTAAATAAAATCGCCGGATGGGAGGCTATGTTTGAACTAAAGGTTAAAACCCGGTTTGCCGGGGCGCACCAGCTTGCCATGGTGGGTCGGAAATGTGAGAACCTGCATGGACACAACTGGCAGGTGGAAGTATATGTCAAGGGCGATCAATTGAACGACGCTGGGGTGCTGGCCGATTTCGGGGATATCAAACGGGCGGTCCGGGCGGTTGTGGACGGGGAACTGGACCACCAGTTTTTAAACGAACTGCCTGCTTTTGAAGACAAACAGCCCACGTCCGAACGTATTGCCGTCTATATTGCAGGCAAGGTTCAGGCATACATAGATAAAAACCTGGATGAGAAAGTTGTGGTTTCCAGAGTCATGGCTTGGGAATCCGATGATGCCTGTGCGATTTATTATCCTACCCCTATTGTGATGCAATAATTTTTTTTGCCGGAATCAGTCCGGTGGCCGCTGCTGATACGATGTTGCCGGCTACCCCCGGTCCGTCTCCTGCCACGTACATGCCCTTGATTTTGGTTTCCAAGTGCGGTGTGGTTTCAATCTGGGTGGCAAAGAATTTGATTTCCGGGGCATAGAGCAGGGTTTCATCATTGGACACTCCGGGCACCACCAGGTTTAAGGTCTCCAACCCTTCGATCAGATTGGACAGTATCCGCTCGGGCAGCGCCATGGCAATGTCACCGCACACCACATTGGTCATGGTGGGTTCAATGTAGCTTTTGTTGACCCGGTTCCAGGTGGATCGTCTACCCCGTTTAAGATCCCCGAATCGCTGGAGAATGGGTTTGCCTCCGCCGATGATGCTGGCCAGACGCCCGATGGATTCCCCGTAAGCCTGGTTGTCCGTAATCGGTTCCGTAAGTACCACCTTGGACAGAAAGGCAAAATTGGTATTGCTCGATTTTTTATTTGAATAGGCATGCCCGTTGACGCAGACAAAATCCTGGTAATTTTCCAACGCCACAAAACCACCCTGGTTGGTGCAGAATGTCCGGGTCAGGTCATCATAGGTGTGGGTGCGGATGAAAAAGGTGGGATCATAGATTACGTTGCACAAATCATCCATGATATCGTTGTGCACCTCCACCCGGACACCTACTTCTATGCCCCGCTGGCTTAATTCAATCCCATGTCTAAGGGCCAGGGATGACACCCAATTGGCCCCAATACGGCCTGGTGCCAATATTACATTATGGGCATGATAGGTTCTCTTGTCAGATACTACCCCCTGGATAACCCCATCTTTTTCAATAATATCCGTTACATTCTCACAGGTTTGTATCTCAAGCCCTTTGGACTGGATATAGTCGGCTATGCCCGCGATGTAGCCCGGCAGCTTATCACTGCCCAGATGTTTTTGCCGGATAAGCAGAAGATTGATGCCGAACCGCTTGGCTTCCTTGCGGATAAGGCTGGCCTCAGCCATGTTGGTGGGAAATACCTTGGCATCCATCTTAAAGCGAGTAAAAATATTTTCGGTTTCATCAATCAGGGCCTGGGCTTGGGCCATGAGCATGAACTGGGTAAGATCGGTTTTGCCAAGCCTTGGAATAAAATTAAGTTTTCCGTCTGAGTACAGGCCGGCGCCGCCAATACCGGATAAAATATTGCACGGATTGCATTGGGCGCATTTCTGAATTTTGTTGATGGGGCATTTGCGTTTTTCCGGCTGCCTTCCCCGTTCAATGAGCAAGACCTTGAGATTGGCGTGTTCCATCAGATAATAGGCTGCAAACAGACCTGCGGGGCCGCCGCCCACGATAATTACGTCATATGTCATATTCAACCTTTCATATAAAATAGATTTCAACTTGGAGGTTTGGAGTGTTCGTTATGGCATTACTTTTGTTTATTTTTTATCTGATGCTTTATCTATATCTATAATTTGTCCATCCAAATATTTTTTGGTTTGATATTGAGTAATATTCATTAATTTTTTAGTTATTGCGCTTAACCGGTCAATTTGGATTTTAATTTCAGAAACATATTCCTTGATAGATTTTTTATCATTGAATTCATCATCTGAAATGAGTTCACCATAGCCTGATATCACCATAAGCGGTTGATTTAACTCATGACAAACGGCCCCTGCCATTTCAAGGATACTTTGAAGTTTTTCTTTTTGTATGATTTCATACTCTTGCTTTTTCTTTTGGTTTATGTCGCTGATACTTATGATCGATAACTTTTTTGCATGCACTTCTGCTTGTGCTTCAACTTTTAATATATGAAATTCAGAACCGTCAGCGATATTTAGAAGATACTCATCTTTCCCTGCATCCCCGGATTCATTTTTTTTAATATAATCTTTGATCGAATGGCCGACAATCTCCTTTCCAGGAACCCCAATCATCTCTATCGCTTTTGGATTAACTTCAGAAATTTTATCTGATTCGTTGTCAATAACCAATATCCCTATAGGAAAAGTTTCTATCATTTTTTTTAAATGATAATAGTGTCGATTTATTTCTTTAGTTTTTGTTTTTATGATATCTCTGAGTTTTTTACGTGAGAATTGCCAAGTAAAATAAAGGATAATTTCGATAACAAATAATGCCAAAACGGCGAAAATAATATTGTGCATCAAGTTTGTCTTAAAAGCTTCCCACTGTTTTGATGCATCTTTCCATACCACCACAACGCCGCTATCTGCAAGAGCTGCATTTTTAGATCCTCTATAATCTCTGAGCGGAAAAGTACAAACTTGCATGGGAGATTTTCCTTTAATGAATATATTTCCTGATGCTTTGAGGAATTCTGATATCCGGTTATCCAAAACAATGGATTTTATACGTTTATCTGTAGTGGCTTCAATAAAATAATTTTTTACGCGTAAATCGGGCTGAAAATGCTTTTTAACAAAGCTTGCCCACATATTTTGTTGGACATGTTCTTTTGTCAATAAAACGGCGAAATTAGCATCTAAATTATCATGAAGTGATTTAAGTAAAATAAAAAATGAGGTGCCGGCTTCTAGTGCTCCGACATGCTCTTGTTCAACACGTCCAGTTTGACCATAAAAAATTGGAACAGCTCCTCGAATTCCAGAGTAAACGCGTCCTGTTTCAAATCCTTTGGTCGCCTTAAAAGTTTGATTGACATCCACAATTGTGAATCGGACTTCGTCCATATTATCACCAAACTTTCCCGGACTGTGAACTCTTAAGAAAGACGTTGAACCTGGTCCCAAATGGAAGTGCAGTTGTCGAACATCATATTTTTGAGTCATTTTTTGCCAGCTTGGATTGACCAAATTAAGAAGTTTATTCCTTTGTATCGCAGAATTTTTTTTACCAGCCCCCCCTCCCTCAGCCTCTACTGCATCTTTTCCCATTTTAAAAAGAGCTGAGACTCGTGGATCATGGGCAATGAATGTAGCAAGCTGCTGCATTGATGTGGATTTGTTTTCAAAATTAATTTTAAACAGTTTTTCTGCTTGTTGTGCCCAATCCTCGGTATCCTTCTCTAATGTATCCAATGAGGAATGATAATTTAAAATTATAAAAATTAAATCAGAAAGCGCTATGATAATCGAGACAATTGCTATACTTCCATTTTTTTTATCAAGCATAATTCGCGTTCAGTTCTCGTTTGAATAAATATAGAATTTTCAAACCATATCATGTTTTATTATTATTCAGAAAATAAAATATCTACTTATTCCGATAGTTATGAATGATGGTAATCTATGGAGTACCCCGTTAAGGGCCATGGAAACAAAAAAGCCCTCACTCATCGTGAAGGCTTTAAAATCGATACCCATTAATGAAACTCTAAATGAGCCGTTTGAGGATTTATGAATCGGCTGTAATCGCATGAAAATGGTCTCAATTCGCCTAATTTTTTTTCAATAGTATAGTTATTAACAGAGAATTTATAAAAATTTGGTTCTCATTTTCATGAGATTTTGCTTCGATCCCCTCCCCTAATTTTTAAACAGCCTCTTAAGTTGTATGAAAAAGTTTCAATAAGTTATTAATTTACTTTCATGCGTTGCTATGCGTTGAGTTCGGGGGGCGATGGAATAGGTCATAGCCCATGGCTGTTATTGGACTTTTTCATTAATTTTATTTTTAAGTTTTCCTGCGCATTTGAACGTGACAACCCGCCTTTTTTTAAGGATCATGGCATCCCCCGTAGCCGGGTTCCTCCCCTTTCTTGGTGACTTTTCGATTACCTGAAATTTTCCGAATCCGGAAACCATAATATCTTCACCCGAAGCCAGGGTGGATTTCATGATTTCAATCAGGGTTTCAAGTACCTCTTTGGATTGAGAAGGGTTTTGGTCAAATGTATTTGAAATTTTTTCGATGAGTGTGGATTTGGTACAGGTCAAAATTTCAGCCTTTTCTTTAGTTGGATTGAATGAACTTGGATTATACTAATCGATTTTCCAAAAGAGTCAAGTAATTAGATGGATAACCACCAATTCTAAAATTGAATTGGAGTCGCTTACTCTCTTAAAATCGGTACGCCATCTTGCTCTAAATAATTAGGAATTCAATCAAGATTAATAGCAAGAGCATGGAAAAAAGCCAAGAGGTAAGATTATACTTTATTTTTGATTAGAGGTTAGTGTTGTCGGTAATATCTGTAGAATCAGGTCCAGACGGATCTATATGAAGACTCCATTTTTTCAGTATTTTCAAAAGATCGGCCATCATGAAAGGTTTTGTCAAAAAATCGTCCATGCCTGCATCCCGGCAATTCTCCTGTTCATCCGCCATGGCATGGGCGGTGATGGCGATGATTGGGGTATGGATGCCAAGGGTTTCTTCATGTTTCCTGATTTCCCGGCTGGCCTGGTAACCGTCCATTTTCGGCATCTGGCAGTCCATGAGGATGATGTCCGGTTTTGAAGAAATAAACTTATCTACGGCATCAACACCCGTGGCTGCAATATCCACCCTGCATCCAAATGTTTCGAGCATGGCTGAAAAAACATCCTGATTGGTGATATTGTCTTCGGCCACCAGCACATGAAGATTGATCTTATCCGTCTTTGGGGTCCGGGCACGGGCGACTAAAGAGATCTCGTTAATGCTTTTTTCTGCCGTTTTTAAAGGAAGAACAAAGGAGAATATGCTTCCCTGTCCCGGTTTGCTGGTGCACTTGATGGTACCTCCCATAAGTGACACCAGGTTTGATGAAATGGCAAGGCCAAGTCCAGTGCCTCCATATTTGCGTGTAAAAGAGGAGTCAGTCTGGGAAAAGGGTGTAAATAAAAGTTTTTGTTTTTCAGGTGGGATACCAATTCCGGTATCTTTTATGGCGATGGTCAGGTCAACCCGGGATCCCTGGCCTTCAAAGCTTTGAAATTCACTCTCCTTAGGCAGGGATGTGGACACCATGATGGTTACACCGCCTTTTTCTGTGAATTTTATGGCATTGCCCACAAGATTGATCAGCACCTGCCTGATTCTTGTAGGGTCTCCCAAGAAAAAGAGGTGTGCTCCTTTTGGGATTTCAACAGTTAAATGTAAGTTTTTTTCCCTGGCCACAGACATCAAAAGTGTTTTGATGTCCGTTAGCAGGCTGCCTATATCAAAGGCAATGGATTCAACTTCAATTTTGCCCGCTTCAATTTTGGAAAGATCTAAAATATCATTGATGATTGCAAGCAGGGCCTGGGAGGATTTTTGGATACTGATCGCAAATGTTTCCTGTTCATTGGAAAGTTTGGACGAAAGCAGGATTTCGGTCATACCGATAATGCCGTTCATGGGCGTTCTGATTTCATGGCTCATATTGGCAAGGAACTGTGATTTTATTAGGCTGGCTTCTTCTGCCTTTTTCTGGGCCTTTTCCAGATGAATGACCGTGGATTCAAGTTTTTCCTTGGCCTGGGTCAGGTCCATGGTTCTTTGTTTGACCCTTGATTCAAGTGTTGCGCTGTATGAATTCAACGCTTCGTCCCTGGCCTGGATCTCTTCAATCATCTGGTTAAATTGCTCCACAAGAACACCAAACTCATCGTTGCTGCATTTTTTTACCCTGACCTGATAATCTTTTTTCCGGGTTACTTGCCCCATGGAATCAATAACGTCAAATAATGGTCGGGTGAAGATGGATTGCATTTTGGAAGACAGAATCAGGACCACTGCTAAAGAAATGACGACAATGCCCGCAACAATCAGATAATAGGCAGATAATCTTCTTTTTTCTTGCTGCATATCATCAATTAGATGGATGGCACCTAAAAATCTATCTTTAAAATTAACCGGCAGGATCACATGGGCATGGCCGTTTGTAAACCCGCTGAGAATTTTCTGGGCAGCAATCATTTTAATTGGGGACATACCTGGTTTGCATACCTGTCTGACTTCATGCGCGAGCGTGTCAATGGAAATAGTACCCCTTGAAAAATCAGCGTAAATTGTGCCATGGGTGTCATAAAGGACCGCGCCGATAATGCCCTGTTTTGCAGATAGGGCGCTTAGGTCTTCTATTGCCGCATTCCGGTCATTGAACATCATGGCAACCGAAGAATTTAGCGCAATCAGGTTTGCCATGGATACAAGTTCATCAACCAGATTGTTTCTGGCATTATAGGTTTCATAGGTCACCATGGCAGCGGCCATCATAAAAAGGGCCAGCAATGCCGTAAATCCAAGCGTCAGGAACAGTTTTGTCCTGATGGAAACGGCGCTATGACTTGATTGTTTTTTGGATTTCATTCTTTTTCATTTACGATGACAGCCAGTTTAAGCAGCCTGGAACTGAATTTGAGCTGGTGTGCTTCGGCTTTTTTAACATTGATTTCAAAATGGAGTTGATCAGCTCTTGTGAAGAACTGAATGATGCCTCCGGCCCGGCTGAAATTTTTGGCTTCACCAATAGTGAGAACCGGTCTGTCCCCAATACTGCTTAAAATTTTCAAGACCTGCTCCAAACGTATCTGCCTGCTGATAAAAACGATCTGACTTTTTGCCAGCGTTTTTTTATAATCATTGGCTTTGGGATCAGGAAACTGGATGGATATCATGCGTCCGGTAGTGATTTTTCCGTCAATGGTCTGGAACGATTCTTTAAGGGATTCATTACCAAACACAACTATTTTAAAGCTCTCCCCTTTACTGTCAAATGCATTTTTGGGCCATTGAATGAGTTTGGTGAAATTATAAACAAAGGCTGCTTTGACTGTATATTCTTCTATGTTTTGTGGTTGGGCTGTTCCTATCGCAATAATACATAACAGAAACTGGCAGATGCAGACCTGGATAAATAATTTTATTATTTTATACGTTAAAGGTTGCATCCGTCTTGTTCTTTTTGCCATGGGGAACACAGCATATTTCAAAATTTATAAGTCAGGCCGGCATAGGCGCTGCGGGGGACTTCCACAGGATAACTGAACGCTTCCTGGACAAACTCAAGATGGCTGTCCTGAAGCAGATTCTGCCCGGTCAGGAAAAATTCCAGATCCGGCCGGATTTTCCATCCCAGGCGCAGGTCCAGAGTTGCGTAATCGTCAATTTCATAGATGAGTGTTTCAGAAAATACGTAATTTGCGTTTGTTTTGCCTACATATCTAAGCCAGGCGTCTAAGGTCATATTTTTTGTCAAATCAAAGTGGCCCTTCAAGGATACCTGATGTTTTGTAAATCCATAGTCGATTTCAAAATCCTGGTCATTGTCATAATCATGGCATGTCAGTGAATAGGCCAGGGTCCATTTGACTTTCTTGCCTGTGGCCAGTTCCACGGCAATCTCTGCCCCCCAGGACTGGGCATTGGACATGTTGCTTAGCGCAACATTCAGTATTTTGCCCTCGTCGTCATCTTGATAACCCTGCGGTGAATAGATCCTTAAATTTTTATAATCATTGAAGAACAGTGCCAGATCAATGGAAAGGTGGGACTCCGGGATAAAACGGTAGCCTGCTTCCCAGGCCCATAGTGTTTCTGCCGTTTGATCCTCATTATTTACGAATCTGGTAAGCAACCGGCCGTCGGAAATTTTTTCTCCGGCGAGGTTAACTATGGCATTGGTCTCTACCCGGGAGGGAATTCGAGTGGCCCGGGAAATGGCCGCCCATAATCTGTGGTGTTCGCCGGGTGTCCACATCAGCCTTGACGAGGGCTGGATTTCAAAGCCGGTATAATCGTTGTGCTCAAATTTTGAACCGATGGTCAGTTTGATTTTATCCTCAAGTAAAGATATTTCATCTTGGATAAAAGCCGAGTACAGAAGGTCATTTGTGCTGACCGGATCCATAACAGCAACTTTTGAGCCTGAATAATCATCAGATGAATGGCGTAGTCTAAGTCCCCAGATAATATCGTTCCCAAAACCCAATCCGAAGCGGTGCTGGAATTCCACATCAACGTTGTGCCGGTCTTCGTTGAGGATATCCTCGGAACGATGCATGACATCGTAATACATCTGCACAGACATTTCCGATGTTCCGGAAAGGACTTTTGTCCACCGGCCCATGATATTGCCCCCGAATACATCGGTTTTTACGGGAAACTCACCCATGTAGTCGGGCGGCGCCTCACTGTAAAGATTGAGATCCTGGTGGATATGACCGTCGTAGAGATCCCCCTGGAGGGTGAAATTGTCGGCCAAAGACAACTGGGCATCCATGCGAAAACCGGCCTGATTGATCTGCCAATCATCCCCTGCATTTTCTCCGGAAACCCGTCCAAATTCGTCGATAGCTTTGTGTTTGGCATAAATCCGCCAGAACTTGTCTTTACCCATGGTGCCGCCATATCTTGCGGCCACGATGTTTCTTTCCACTGATCCTGCAGAAGCCTGTACAAAACCGCCCTGGGTCTCATTGGCTCGTCTGGTAATAATATTGATTACTCCATTAACCGCATTGGATCCCCAGATGGTGGCACCGGGACCGCGGATCACCTCAATGCGGTCTACATCCTCAAGCAGCACATCTGTTACTTCCCAGTAAACGCCTGAAAAACTGGGGGTATACACACTGCGTCCGTCAACAAGGACCTGAAGGCTTGGAGAGAATCGGCTGTTAAAGCCCCTGCAGTTTATTGCCCATTTGTTGGCATCAATACGTGCTACATTCACGCCCGGAGCCATGCGCAGGGCCTCGGGAATACTGGTGACCCCGGAACGCCTGATGTCTTCCCGGGTGATTACGAAAATTGCTGCTGCACTGTCAGACAGCCGTTGGCTTTTTTTACTCACGGAAGTGACTTTAATGTCCATGAGTTCTTCAATGGAGAATTCAGTCAAATCCTGGCCCTGGGCGGCCGGACACATGGTGGGTAAAAATAAGAACAGACTAAGTACAAGCAGCAGGATTATTGTTTTCAGGAAAAGGCGTGACACCTGAACCCTCTTTTTTTAGATTATAAAAATTTTGTGTAAATTAAGTTACAATACTTAACGTTAAATTTCTTTATTGTCAATCAATTCCGAAGACCGGGGCAGGGTAATCGCATAAAGAAATTAGGCTCATCGCGGATTAGTGTGAAAGCCTATAAAATTCGAAGGTCATTGCAAATAAAAATATTGTAATTTCAATATATTAAAAACTCATTGAATTCGGCAATCAATCCAATCACACTAACCCGCGATGAGCCAGAAATTATAGACAATTCCATGCAAAGGATTCACTGAATACGAAATGCAAACTCAGGCCAATTTTCACGAGATAAAGCGAAGCCGGTACCGACTTTAGAACGGATTTTAAATAACTTGCCCATTTTGATATATCCGGGAGCGCAGGCGGGACGCCTGCGCTCCCAGGTCAAGTTATTTTGGTCTCATTCCTTTATTGCTGTGTTTCCATGACCTTTACCTGCTGTTTATATATTTTAAGATATCATATCCGATTTTGTTGTCGGGAAAAAGCTGAATCATTTTTCCGGCGACCGTCCGGGCACTGTCCAGGCGATTTCTTTTAATATAATGATCTGCCAGGGCAAAAAGAAAATCAAAATTATTCGGTTCCAAAGAAAGTGCTTTTAAAAGCGCTTTCTCTGCTGCGTTTTCTTTTTTACGGAACTGAAGCAGCAGTCCAAGGTTATAGTGGATTCTTGCCCGCCCCGGCAGGCCGCTGGCTGCCTTTTGAAGATAAAATTCTGCTTGATAATAATTTTTTTTTTCTACGAGCAACAGGCCCAGAGAGTAAGCAATGTCATATAGTTGGGGCCGATCTTCAAGGATCTGAATAAAAAGCTGTTCAGCTTTTTCATTTTTTCCTTGTGCATTATACAGCATTGCCAGATTATTTTTTGCCGGAAGAAACAAATCATCAATTCGAATGGACTGTTCATAGTTTTCAATGGCTTTATCGTCCTGCCCCAGTGCATGATACATTAAGGCCAGATTATATCGTCCTGCGGGAAAGTCAGCTGAATATTCCATGGCGGCAAAATATTCTTTTTGGACCGACTTGAACATGCGTTGCTGGTTTTTTGTCAACTTCAGCTTTTTTATGGATGCAACACCGAGGGCGGCCTGGATTCTGACAGCCTTTACCGGGTCATACAGCAATGGAAAAATAAGGGTGGCATCCTTGTCAAAGCGCAGAATATTAATAGTTGAAATAGCCGTGTGCCGAATCAGGGCATCCGGATCCGATAACGCGGTCTCAAGTGCTGTATAGCTTAGCTGTGATGGATAAAAAGATAAAAGGGACAATGCAGTGGCCCTGACAATACCCGGAAAAAGCGTATCTTTTGAAAGCGATATCAAGTCAAGTACAGCCTTTGGGTCCCCCTGCCTGCCCCGGGCAATAATTTCCCCATAATGAGGCCGTTTTCTTTTGCCATACCAAGAAGACATATGCTCATTGGTCCACTCAAGGGACTTCTCCGAATGACATCCGGCAGCATTACAGGCATTGGGTATGTGGTAGGCTTGACTTAAATCCGGCCGGGGGATCCGGATGGAATGATCGGCCCGCCAGTCAATTCCCATGTAGACCGTTTCCGGCATATGGCATTGAATACAGTCATCACCTTTGCTCTCTTTTCCTTTGTCCATTTTTTTGTGAAAATGATGGTTGGCCGTATCATAGGTATTTTTTTTGTGACAGTAAAGGCACAGGTCATTGCCCTGTCTTTTCAGTTTCTGGCTGTGGACATCATGACAGTCATTACATTTGACACCATTTAAAAACATTTTGCTCTGGGTGAAAGACCCGAATACATAATCTTCATCAAGAATTTGGCCATCCGGATAATATAACCTTTCCGTCAGCAGGCTTGGAATCATATAATCCATGATATTTTCATCATCATGGTAAAAGTCTGCAATGGAAGCCCGCCTTGAATGGCACCGGGCACACACCCCGGCAAAATCTTCTGAGGTCATATTCCTTGTTTGAACAACCAGATTGAAATTATCGACCGCTTTGCGGCCCATTTCAGGGGCTTGAGCCCAGGCCACATGCCCGGACCCCGGTCCATGACAGGCCTCACAGCTTACATCAATTTCAGACCAGGTCGTGGTAAACCGGTCAGTGGCTATATCATATCCCTTTTTTAAATTTGTCGAATGGCATTCGGCGCACATGCCGTTCCAGTTTTGGCCCTGGCCGGTCCAGTGTAGCCAGTCCCCGGGATCATCCGTATGATTGGGAAGGGCGTACCATTTTTTTTTAACATTGTCCCATGCGATGGTGAAGCATTGCAGTCGTCCGCCTTCAAAGGGAATCAAATACTGCTGCAGGGGAGAAAAACCAAAGGTGTGGGTGACCTGGAAGTCTTTGTACTCACCGTCTTGACCGATGGTATTGACAAAAAACTGGTCTCCTTTTTTAAAAAATCGTGTGGCGATATCGTTATGGATAAATTCAGATTTATTAAAATCGCCCAGCACGGTTGAACTGTCTGCGATTTCCATGGCCCGGTCATGGTCGGAATTCTGCCATTTTTTATATTCGTTTCTGTGGCAGTCCCTGCATTTTTCTTTCCCCACAAAAACAGAAGCGTTTTCCATGCCTTGATCCAAGCAGGCTGACCGTTGATTGGTTCTTTGCCAAAATTTTATATGGGCCAGGGGAACGATCAATACAATCACAAGAATTGCCGCAATGCCGGTGCGTATCCATTTTTTTTCCGAATCCTGATGAATTGAAAAATCGACAGTCATTATTTTTTCGGTTTCAACCTTGAATGGTTATGGTTTCAGGATAGACTGCCTGGTGGCGGTTGAAGCGGTTCCGTTTTATCCTGTTACCGATATTTACCTGTATATGTTTATTCACGATGCTGACCTCAAAAAGATCCAACGCTCTGGGGGCGGGAGAACTCAACACATTACCCGTAATATCGAACTCAGAGGCATGACAGGGACAGATGAATTTTTTTGACTCGTTATCCCAGGGGACGGCACAACCTAAGTGGGTGCACCTGTTGGACAACGCAAGAAAGCCGCTGTCCTCAAGACAGACCAGATAAAACTGCCCGGTGACGAAGGCCGAAACAGACCCCGGCTCATAGGTATCTGCAGAACCTGCATCAATCATCCTGGCCGCAGAAACCGCAATCTTTTTTGGAGCTACCGGTCTGAAAAAAGAAAAAATTACCATGATCAACTCGCCAAGGGCAATCAGTCCAAGGCTTGCCCACAAAATTTTCAAAAAATTTCTTTTTCCGGCCTTTTTTATGGCCGTCTTGTTGTTCGTATCCATCAACTGCCCCAAAAATAAAGTTTCATTCCCGCCCCTCTAAGCCAGACGCAGGTCAGGGTAAGGATTGCGAATGCAGTGATCATAAAAACTGCCGTAGTCTGAAATGCTTCAACAGAATTGAGTTTAAATTTCTGCTTCATCCCCCAATGATGGAAAAAGATCAGGCATATAATCAGAGCAAATGGAATAAGCCCTGTGGATAAAATTCCGGGGATGTCCGGGAACCATTTTGGGAAATCAATAACAGTTTCGTCAAATAAAATCAGCCCCGGAGTGAGGATTGCAGATATTAAGGCTGCTGTTTTCGCCGCTGTTTTCGCCCGTTCTGAAATAAACCAGACGCCGCCTTGGTTATCCCCTATGAACGGAATGCCGATGAGGATACAGCAAATAAATATTGGAATTAAAAATACGGAAAAAAAAGGATGAAAATGGAGTAATAGCTCCTGAAATCCTGAAAAATACCAGGGTGCCTTTGCAGGATTCGGGCTCAGGCCGGAATTGGCCATCTCATCCAGGGGTGCGTCAAAGACAAGGGAAATCGTCATGATGAAGGCGGTCAACACAAGTGCAGCTACCGCTTCCCGCAGCAATAGGTTTGGTTGCACGGCAACCATCATCATTTTTTCACCTTTCCCCTTGCGGGTCAATCCGGATGTTATGACGCCTTTTGCCTTTCTGACTTTCCAGAAATGGATGACCATGAAACCGATCAGAAGTGCTGGGATTATTGTGGTGTGAAGGGTGAAAAAAAATTGTAATGTTTTTTCGTTGACACCGTTATCGGAGATGAAAAGGCTTTTAAGAAGACTGCCGACAGGAACATAATCAAACATATTCATGCAGATGGTCACGGCCCAGAATGCCGTTTGGTCCCAGGGCAGAAGGTAACCGGTAAAGCAGGACAACAGCACCAGGCTGAAAATGAAGAGACCGACAAACCAGTTCGATCGTCGTTCACCCTGATATCCTCCTGTAAAAAATACCCTTAACATGTGGGCTAAGACCATTATTACAAGAAAATTGGCAGAAAAATAATGCATGCTGCGAATCAGCCGTCCAAAGATAAATTGATTTTCAAGATATTTTACAGAGATATAGGCAGATTCCGGAGAAGGCTGGTAGGAAAAGAGCATGAGTGCCCCTGACCCGGTCAGGAGTGTCACCAAGACAAGACACATTCCACCCAGAGCCCAGGTATTTTTAAATTCAAGGGCCTTTAAAGGAACTTTTACAGGATGAATATGTTGGATAAAGCGTGCAAAAGTATGAGATTCCGGGACGATTGATCAACCTCCACAAAAGATGATTTTTTTTAAAGTTCGTACACAATCAGCGTTGTATCTCCCGAAAAGGTTGGCTGACAAGTGTTTGTGAAAATTCCATATCAGTCCGGAGTAAGCTTGTTAGGTTCCGTCTGACCCCTGTACCCTGTATTTAACCGGTTATTCTATACTAATAAATCCATCTTTCCGGGTGAATGACTCATTTCGCCAAATGTCATTTTTGATTTCTTATTGTGATTAAAAAATGAATAAACACATTAAAATTATATATATTTTTTCTACAGCTGAAATCAATTACCGTCAATGAAAAAATTTTAACAATTTTGTTTATAGGAATAAAAAGGGGAGAGTCACTTGACAGGGACAAATTTAATTATGTAGGGTAGGGTATCCGTGAAATTTAGTCCGGCACCCCCTTTGGCAAATTTAAAATACATGGCCATAAGTAATTTTATTGATTTCATAAGATTTACGATCCTTAGAGTTGATCAATTAAATTAAAAACGGTTTAAGCTTAGGCTCATGTCGCGTTTTGGGGTCCTATCTTTTGACACAAAATATAGATATTTCAAATAATTGATAATTTTCATATTTCTTTATTTTGCGAGACCGGAGTCCTTTGTTATATATTTCAGATAGTTAAGCTTATAGCCCCTTAATAAAACCCCAAAATACGACATGAGCCTAAAACATAACTGAAAAGTGAGAGGAGAAAGATGATGATTTACAAAAAAATGATTTTAATGGGGATCTTGGCTGTTTGTGCCTTAATTTTAATTGCAGGCATGCAGTTCCACTCAGCGGCTTTGATGGAAACCTCTTTAAAAGATGCCCAGGCGGCTGCAAAAAATCAGCGTTTGCTGCAGGTGATTCAATCTCAATTCGGTTATGGCGGGTTTATCCACAATTTTAAAAATCATGTGATCAGGGGCGGGAACAAGTACATTGACCGATTTGAAAAGAATAAGGTTCTCTTGCTGGCATCCATTGAAAAATTAAGTGCCCATGTTATCCGGCCTGAAGATAAAAACGCCCTGGATATCATTCAGGCTACGGCATTAAAATACATTGAGGCCATGGTCGTTTCTGAGAAATTGCATCATCAGAATAAAACCACCAATGAAATTGATGCAGTGGTCAAAATTGATGACAGTCCTGCCTTTGGTGCATTTAAAATTATTGACCAGGGGGTAATTGATATGGAAAAGGCTGCAGAGGAAAAGATGCTCAAAGCCCAGAGGCAGCTGAAAATAAGCTCAGTGATAGGGTATACCATTGTCGTTATTCTTTTTCTTGGGTTTTATCTGCTCTTCCAAACCGTAGTTAAAAAAATTAACCGTCTGGTAAAGACAACCACATTACTGGAAAATGGGGATGTTACTGCGCGAACCGCAATGAGTTCGAAAGACGAGGTCGGGCGGGTTGCCTCAGCAGTTAATACGCTTGCGCAGCGTATTGAACTCTCATTATCAAACGTTCGAGGATCGTCATCCACAATTCAGACCTTCACCGTTTTTTTAAATGATATTGCAGAAAAATCTTACGTTGCGTCCGGAGAGATGACGGATAACAGCATCAATGTCTCTGCTGCCGCAGAGGAAATGAATACAAATATGAATACAATTGCCAGCGCCTCGGAGCAGACCGCCACCAATGTGAGCACGGTGGCTGCCGCTTCCGAAGAAATGAGCGTAACCATCGGCCAAATATCGGCCCGGGCACAAAATGCCAGTGACATCACAGAACATTCTGTGGAAAAGGCAACCCATGCGGGCCAGAGCATGGCGGCATTGGAACATTCAGTTGATACCATTAATCAGGTCACTGAAACCATCACATCCATTGCGGAACAGACCAATCTGCTGGCGTTAAACGCCACCATTGAAGCGGCTAGGGCAGGGGATGCGGGTAAAGGGTTTGCCGTGGTGGCCAATGAAATTAAGGATTTGGCGCAGCAGACCGGTACCGCCACCAAGGAAATTGAGGAACAGATAAATCATGTTCAAAGCGCCGCCCGTCAATCCATTGAAATTATAAAATCCATTACTTCATCAATTAACGAAACCGACGGCATCGTCACTGAAATAACAACCGCCATAAAAGAGCAGGAAGCTGCAACCGCTGAAATTTCATCCAATATCAGCCAGGCATCTATCGGTATCCAGGAAGTCAGCGAAAATATTTCCCAGACCTCCTCTGTAAATGACGAGATAACAAGAAGCATCGCCAGTATCAAGTCCCAGGCCCAAGTCGTTACAGGGAACAGTTTGAATATCAAGGAATTATCGACGGAGATGCTCGACAATTCCGATACCCTGAACAAAATGGTGGACCAGTTTACTTTTAAACCCGCCCCATTTGATATCGGAGATGTCAAGGCCGCCCATTTTGACTGGAAACTGCAGTTAGCTGGCGTTCTGAACGGGTTTGCACAGGTGAATCCGGAAACGGTGCCTGACCACCGTCAATGTAAATTTGGCCAATGGTATGAAACTGCATCTGAAGAGATCAGAAAACACCCGGCCTTTGAGCCCCTTGGCCTTTATCATCAGGCCATACATCAAATCGTTTTTGATGTTCTTGATCTTTACAGCCGGAATGAATCGAGCAAAGCCTACACCAAAGTTGAGGAATTCGAATCCGTAAGAAAAAAAATGTTTGTATGTCTGGATGAATTGTATGCAGGATAATTAATGACAAATTTTATTATGTATTTAGTCTCATGTCTACGCAACTGATGAAATCAGTTGCATTTATTTCGTCATCTAAACGTTTACCAAATGGAGGTATGCATGAATTCGTCCTTGGACATAATTTTAAAATTATTTGTCGCCATAGGTATCCCACTCATCTTCGCAGGTTCGGTAATGTCAAATGAGCTTATCGTTTTTCCTGCCCAGGGACAAAGTACCCAGCAAATGGAAAAGGACAAATATGACTGTTATCAATGGGCAAAACAGCAAAGTGGTTTTGATCCCATGGCACCACCTGTAACATCAAGCGCACCACCGGCCCAGGGTGCCCAGCAAGGCGGTGTTGTCAAGGGGGCGGCAAGAGGGGCGCTTGTCGGGGTTACTGTGGGTGCCATTACCAATAACAGCAAAGGCAGGAGCGCCGGGGCCGGTGCAGCTGCTGGTGGTCTAATGGGCGGAATGAGGCGCAGGGACCAGGTCAGACAGCAAAACCAGGCGGAGCAGCAGTGGGCCCAGCAGGAAGCTAATAATTATGCCCAGCAACGAAATCAATACAATCGTGCGTACTCAGCATGCCTTGAAGGCAAGGGTTACACTGTAAAATAAGGGTTATGGAAATTTTAAAATCCACAAATAGGGCAAGAAGACAAACCATATTGTGAATTTTATTGTTTCGATGGCCCTGATACGAATCAAGGAGACAGGCATGATAAGAATTATTTTTATTTCTATTTTAACAATAATCGTTTTCCCATTTTTTGCAGTTGCCCAGGACCTTGACGGTTTAAAGCCGTTGATATGCTCGGTTATAGAGGTAGTTGAATGTTCTCCCGGCACGCCCTGTATAAAAGGTCTTCCTGACAAGTTTGACTTCCCGCAATTTATAAAAATAAATTTTAAAGATAAATTATTGGTTGGCAAAGTCAACAATCAAAAAATGAAGACATCACCCATAGAAAAAGTTGAAACCATGGAGGGGATACTGATCCTACATGGTTCCCAGAACGGACGGGCATGGAATATCGTTACCTCCCAGTCTACCGGCAAAATGACGGGTACCATTGCGGCAGATGAATTTTCTTTCACCGTATTCGGTGCCTGCCTCGCACAATAGTTGGTTTCTGATGACCTGCTTGGCACTGAAAAATGGGTAGTGGGCCCGTCAGGTGTCATACTCAGGCAGCAGGGATATTGGACCTACGGTATACTTGACCAGCATGTATGGGACTATGCCGGTGACGATGACCGTTCTTCTGTTCAACGCCATTGTAAATCAGGTGCTAAAGAACAGAAAGCGTCTTCCAATGATCTGAGCGGGCACTTTGCTGCCGGTAAAAAAGATCGGCACGTAGGTATCATAAGCCCAGGGAGAGACATGTATAGCTGCAATCGACTTGATACCCAGTTAGCACAATTAAGGCACGAACATAGTTTCTGCACCTCCGACAATGGCTCCGAATGGTCTTGAAAACGTTAATGATCTTATTTTAAACAAAGTATCAAAGGTTTTAGTTCTTCATCAATGATGTGCGGCCAAACAGATAATCGTTCGTTTCAGGTGGTTTTTGCCACATGAAATGCGCTGATTTTTTATGACTTTGTCCAACATCATATCAAACAATAAAATTAATGATAAAGGAGATCTTAATTTATGAAAGAAATTAGATTTAAAATTCTTTCACTGGTTTTCGGGCTCGCTTTTTTAGTGCTGGGAAATTTTGCCGCGGCATCTGAAAAGCCAAATATTTTGGTGATTATGGGTGATGATATCGGAATCCCAAATCTCAGCGCTTACAGCCATGGATTAATGGGATACAAAACCCCGAACATTGATCGAATCGCCGACGAAGGTATGATGTTCACTGATTATTACTCTGAAAACAGCTGTACTGCTGGACGCGCATCATTTCTTACCGGCCAGACAGCTCTTCGCACCGGAATGAGCCGTGTCGGTTTGGTCGGTTCGCCGGTAGGTCTTCATGATTCTGATGTAACCATCGCCACCCTGCTTAAAGAAGAAGGATATATGACGGGACAGTTCGGTAAAAATCACTTGGGAGACCACAACAAGTTTTTACCGACAGTGCATGGTTTTGAAGAATTTTTTGGCAATCTTTATCATCTCAATACCCATGAGGAGGAGGAACATCCTGATTATCCCAAGGATCCGGAATTCCTTAAACGATTTGGTCCGCGCGGCGTTATTCATTCCTGGGCATCAGATAAAGATGATCCCACCGAAGATGTGCGGTTTGGACCTGTGGGCAAACAGGTCGTTGAAGATACCGGCCCACTCTCATCGGAACGTATGCCCAACGTGGATCAGGAATTCCTTGATGCCACGGTGGACTTCATAAAACGGGCAAAAGATAAGGATAAGCCTTTTTTTGTATGGTTTAATCCCTCCCGCATGCATATGTTTACACACGTTCCAAACGAGTGGAAGGGCAAATCCGGTTTGAATTTTTATGCCGACGGCATGCTTCAGCATGACGATCATGTTGGACAGTTGCTCAACACACTTGACGAAATGGGAATAGCTGAGAATACCATCGTGGTTTATACCAGTGATAACGGTCCGCATGCAGCTTCCTGGCCTGATGCCGGTGTATCCTGGTTCCGTAATGAAAAGGTCACCAACTGGGAGGGTGCGTTCCGTGTTCCCATGCTTGTGCGCTGGCCCGGTGAGATTCCGGCAAACAGTGTAAGCAATGAAATAATGTCCCATTTGGACTGGGTCCCCACACTGATGGCAGCTGCGGGTGAAACGGACATCAAGGAAAAACTTAAAAAAGGGTATAAAGCCGGAGGTAAGACCTACAAGAATTACCTTGATGGATACAATTTTCTTCCATACCTGACGGGTAAGGAAAAAACCGGACCGCGAAGGGAATTTCTCTATTTTAACGATGATGCTCAGCTGACAGGCCTGCGTTTTAACCGCTGGAAGCTGGTTTTCATGAAGCAGGATGCCGAGGGCCAGGAAGTGTGGCGCCACATGTGGCACCCCCTGCGCGCTCCATTAATTTTTGATCTGCGTATGGACCCGTTCGAAGAAGCGGAACACAGCAACACATACGAGGACTTCTGGATGCGCCATTCATTCCTTTTTGTACCGTCCCAGCCATTCGTGGGCAAATATTTGGCTACTTTTAAGGAATTTCCAGCCAGCCAGAATCCGGCAACATTTAACCTTGATAGTGTCATGGAAATGCTTAAGACAGGCGGCGGCGTCGGCCAATAACGGTAAGTCAGTAATTTGAATTTAATGAAACAAGGCCCGCGATTGCGGGCCTTGTTTTGTCATTGTCCTTGACCAAAAGCCTTTTTTATAGAGCCTTTCTTAAAAAGATTACTTCAAATGTTCTGTCCATGGCAGCTTGATAATAAAAGCCCACCAGGGCATCCTTTTCGGCATAATAGTAAAGTTTATAAGTTGACCCCTCATAGTTTTTATCTTGAAATTTAATAAAAAGTTTGATCAGCGATTGTTCGGTTGAAATGGCGGCCTGTGCAACATGAATCGGCTTCGGATTAAAATACGATACAACTGCCTGACCGTCTGTTTTCACATCTTTGACTTTGACCATATAGTCGCCGTCCATTCGCTTCCATGCACCGGCAATGATGCCATAGTCTATTTTTATATCAGTTTGAGTACTCTCTTCGGCAAAAATAGGCTGCAGGCTGGATAGAAAAAGGCCTGCAAAAAACAGAAAAAAAATTATGCCTTGCCGGTGAGGGTATAGGGTATCATACATAGCAATCCTTTTTTAATACTTTATTAAGCGAAACGCCCATTAAGCCTGATGACGATTTCATTTTGTCGGGGCAAAGGCCCTTTTCCTCGGATCTGTTCGGGGCAGCGCGTAAGAATTCTAACCATTCTAAATTTGATCACACTATATCACGAAACAACAATCATGAAATAGGTCCAGTG
This sequence comes from uncultured Desulfobacter sp., assembly GCF_963675255.1. Lineage (GTDB taxonomy): Bacteria > Desulfobacterota > Desulfobacteria > Desulfobacterales > Desulfobacteraceae > Desulfobacter. The sequence continues at coordinate 4,099,852 of NZ_OY775937.1, read as the reverse complement.
GGGTCAGTATAATAGAAAGTCAGCACATACTAAATAGTTGAAACTTTTTCAAGCAGGGCTTGATAAGCGTTGCTCAGTTCCACAAACCTGTCGTGACTGCCGCCCTTGTCCGGATGATGTTCTCTGGCAAGGTTTCTGAATTCCCGGGTTAGATCTTTCTTATCCATGGATTCAAGGGCGTTGGCGGTGAGATTAAATATTTTGAGTGCCTGGGATAACCCAAGCTGCTGGGTGGCACCAGGTGGCTTAAACCAGCGGTTTCTTTGACGGAACTGGAAATCATTAGCCATATCATCTAACAGCACCGAATCTCCGTAAGTGTGATCAAAAAACATGACTGCATACCGGATCAGGTATTCATGTAGATGACTGGTCAGCTCGAAAAGTTCGTTATTCAGCATACATAACTCCTGGATAAAAAATACCTCTACTTTATCCTGGTCCAGCGCATGGGGCATCTGCTTGGCCATGAAACCTTTGAAAAAACGATGGAGATTAAGTACCGTATATACGTACGATTTAAGATCTTTTTTTTTTAAGATCCGCTCCTGGTTCATGAAAAACTGTTCGATTTCATCCCGGGATTTGTTATGCAACTGCCTGAAAATTACGGCCGGCATATTAACCATGGGCCCCTGGTCCATGTTGCCGAATTTAAGAAAATGGGCCCGGCGTTTGTCAAAGGTGTGGACCTGTCTTGCAATGGTCTCTTTCTGCGCTCGCGTCATGGGACTATACTGCTTGAAAGAACGCTGCCGGAACGTCTGGGTGGCCCTGCGGATGTCGGCCCGCAGAAAAGGCAGGAACAGGTTTTCAAGTTGTTCGCTGTCAAAGGTATCGGCCAGACTTGAAATCTTTGATTCCAGGTCCGGGTTTAAATACCAGGCATTTCCGCCGGGATAATCAATCCAGGCCCCGGGGCAGGGACCTATATCAAAAATGTCACGGGCCACCATCTGTTCCCCCTGTCTGACAGATTCCCGAAGGATATAGGTGGTCTGTCTGTTTTTTTGTACTTTTGCCAGATACATGGTTAACCGTGTGCCCCTGGATTTTTATATGCCAGGGTCTCCAGTTTGATCAGGTTGTATTGTCTTGTACCAAGTCCGATATCCTGGGCGTAGGCAAGTTGGTGTTCCCAGTCCACGCATGGGTAGAGTCCCTTGAACTTGTCCTCTCCCGGGGCCAGGTGGGTGGTCAGCACCGAAGAGGCAAGGCCCTGGGCCTGATTGACAAGGTCTGCGCAGGCCTGGTCAATGGCCACGGGATCGCTGGATGCCACCACACCGATATCATTGCAGATAGGGGCTTCTGCATAGGGCAGGCAGTCGCATTTGGGAGAGACATTGGTGATAAAGTTGACAAACAGGCATTTACCGGCTTTGTCTTTTAGCACACCGGCGGTATATTCCATCATTTTTTCAAGAAATACAGGAACATCCTGGTTCCAGTTGATTTTGATGGACTGGGTGGGGCAGCGCACAATACATTCGGCACATCCGATACAGGCCGCCTTATTTATGTACGCCTTTTTGTTCTCAATGGTTATGGCCTGTCCCGGGCAGTGTTCGGCACACAGGCCGCAGCCGGTGCAGGTTTTGCGTTTTATTTTAGGGCTTACATTGGAATGCTGGTCCAATTTTCCCCGGCGTGATGCACATCCCATTCCAAGATTTTTAAGGGTGCCGCCGAACCCGGACAGTTCATGGCCTTTAAAATGGGCCAGTGCCACAATGGCGTTGGCATTGACAATTTCCGAACCGATAAATACTTCGCGGTTGTGTTTGAGATTCACCTGGACAGCTGTCTCGCTTTTTCCGAACAGGCCGTCGGCAATGATCAAAGGGGCTGCATCCATGGATGAGTAGGAAAATCCGTTTTCCACAGCGGTTTTGATATGGGATACTGCATCTGATCGGGTTCCCACGTAAAGGGTATTGGCGTCGGTCAGAAAAGGTGTGGCCTCTGCTTTTTTGATGGCCCGGATAATTTTCCTGACAAGAACAGGCCGGATGTAGGCCGTATTTCCCTGTTCACCGAAATGCACCTTTACAGCGGTTAGATCATTTTTGTCCAGGACAGCGTGAAGTCCTGCCGTGGTTACCAGGCGTTCTAACTTGGCGGGTAGATTTTCCCTTGATGTGGCAGTCATGTCCATAAAAAATACATCAGCACCCATAAATTCTCCTCTTTGTTTCGATACTTAAATCCTAAATATAAGTATCCGTCATGGAAATTCAATACAGGTAAATATGTAGATTGCTTTTGGTATCGGTTTTGCTTACAGTCTCTAAACGTGCTTGCCCCAGCCGGGATTTGACCTGACTGTTTCGGCATGCTAAAAAGCTTTTACCTTTGCAAACGGTAACAATATGCCCATGACACCAGGTATCTCAAAAAAACTTTTTCTTTTTTTCTTTTTTTTCATTTTTATATTTTATGGCATAGTCTATGGCCTGTTTATTAAGGTCCGGGAGATGTCGGATACCTCTGCCCGGATTGTCGGCATCAGCAACCGGATTGCGGTATTGTCCAACGATCTTAAAAATAGCCTTCTTGATATGGACGCCAATATCAAAAAAATGAAACTGCTGAAAAAAAATGTTTATTTTGACTATGTTGGAACGGCCAGGCGTAATTACCAAAAGGTGCTTGTCGAGATCATGGAGCTGGATAGAAGGCGGGAAACACCTGCAGGATACTGGCATGTTATTGATCAGACCTTTGGTGGCCATCTCCAGTCGGGTGTATCCATCGAACAATCCATAGACGATGATTATACATGGATTGATGTAGATGTGATGGATCAGTGGATGGCCGCCATTGCCGTGGCCAGAAAGGACAATGAAGATAGAATTGAACAGGCGCTGATCCTGATCAATCATTTAAGCGGTCAGGTGATGAGAAACTGCATGATCGGGTTCGGTATTTCAATAATAGTGGGTATTATGGGTGTTTGGTTTATTTCTAGATCCGTCATTGTCCCCTTGAATAAATTGAAATCCGGGCTTAAATTGGTTTCTTATGATAATTACACTTATGAGATGGATATTACTTCCAAAGATGAATTTGGAGAGCTGGCTGCGGCATTCAATAATATGAACCGTCAGCTTAAAGCCGATGACGAGATCCGTTCGGATTTTATTGCTACTTTAAGCCATGAAATAAGAAGTCCCTTGTCTTCCATCCGTGAATCTGTGAATATGCTGACCGAAGAGGTCCTTGGGCCGGTAAATAATAAGCAGAAAAAATTTTTAACCATTGCCGCCGATGAGATTGCCCGGATCACCAGCCTTTTGAACCACCTGCTGGATGCTTCCATCCTGGTTTCAGGGGTTAAAAAAAGGGCGGTTTCCCCTTTTGATCCCAATGAGCTTGTGCAATCGGCCATTTTAAGTATTACGCCCGGGGCACAGAGCCGGGGTATCCGTATGGAATTTAAGAGCCTTGAAAAACCTCCAATGGTCAAAGGCAATGAAAATGAAATTATGCAGGTGATAATTAATATTTTGGATAATGCCGTGAAATTTTCACCGGACAATAGCCGGGTGGATCTCTGTTTGACCCGGGGGCCGGGAAAGCATTTTTTGACATGTAGTATCAGTGATGAAGGGCCTGGTATTCCCGAAGATAAAAAAAGTTTAATTTTTAAGAAATATTACCGGGCCAGGGAAGTGCGTAAGCACATGGACGGGGTAGGACTTGGTTTGAATATTGCTCGACGGATCGTCCAGGCCAATGGCGGAGAAATTTCTGTGGAGAATAGGCCGGAGAAAGGGTGCACTTTTTCTTTTACTCTGCCGGTGGTTTAATAGATGAATTTTAAGGGTTTCTTATATGCGGTTTTCATGGATATCTGATTTTTGCCTGAATTTGTTCATGGGAAGGACGTTCAAACGTTTTTTTCTTTTTTTCAGGGTTCTGGTTTTTATCGGATGCACTGGGGTCTTCTTAAACGGGTGCAGTAGAATACCCGTTTGTACTGTCGTTTGCCTGGATGTCATGGTAAAACAGGGCCAGGAGGCATATTTAAATGAAAATTATACTCTTTCCCGTCATATTTTTTCAAAACTTACTTTAAGAGAAGGTCATGCACAGCTTCAGGCGGCCGGTCTTTATGGAAATGTTTGTCTTGACATGGTCCTTGCGGAAAATGCCCCGGAGTTTAGAACGGCTGTGGGGCAGCTTCTGCTTTTGCCGTCACAACTGCAATGCCGGATTCCAAATTCCGGAGATCAGGATACTGCCGATCTGGACACGCTTTGCAATCCGTTCTCGAGGATGCATCCCGGAATGCTGGAGAAAGCCTTGGCCCACGGCATGACTTTACTTGAATCCGAACGGTCGGATATTTTGAAAAAATTTAATGCGCTATCGGCCAAACAGGAAGTTTATAAAAAAGAGCGTATAAACATGCAAAAAGAAATTAATTCGTTAGGGTTGAAAATAACAGCCTTGGAAAAGCAGAACATGGAACAGGAGGGACGGATAACCGATCTTTTGTACCAGATATCCGTGCTTGAGAAAATTGATAAGGAACGGCAGGAACAAAGGGAGAACCCGTGATAGCAGCACACAAAATACTCATTGTTGACGATGACCCCAGTATACTGGAGGTCTTGGACGCAAGACTGTCTGCATCCAACTTCAAAGTGTTGAAGGCAAAGGATGCGGCTGGGGCCGAACAAATACTCAGGGATCAGAAAGGCGTAGATCTGCTGGTTTCAGATATAAAAATGCCAGGAAAAAGCGGAGTGGAATTGTTCACGGATATCCGTAAGGACCTGCCGGATCTGCCTGTGATTTTTTTGACTGCTTACGGCACCATACCGGATGCTGTGGAGGCTATAAAACTGGGCGCAGCCGATTATATTTCCAAGCCTTTTGACGGTCTGGAATTGATTAAGAAAATTAATGCCATGATGGCCCTGCGCGGTACAAGTGTCGGCACAGAACCGATGCCGCTTGTTGACTCTGGATTTTACTGGGGAAAGTCCGCTGCCATGAAGCATCTTTATACCATGGTGAAAAAGGTTGCTGGCTCCCAGGTCAACGTGCTTATTCTCGGGGAAAGTGGTGTGGGCAAGGAATGTATTGCCGGATGTATTCATAAAAACAGCCCTAGAGAAAAACAGCCCTACATGGTTGTGGACTGCGGGTCAACGCCGGCAGGTATCCTTGAAAGTGAATTGTTCGGCCATTTGAAAGGGGCCTTTACCCATGCAGTAAAGGACAAGATTGGGCTTATTGAGGCTGCGGACTTAGGTACGCTTTTCCTGGATGAGATTGGCAATATCTCCCATGATATGCAATGCCGTCTGTTAAGATTTCTGGAAGATAAAAAAATTCGCCAGGTAGGCGCAGTAAAAGAAAAAACTGTGGACTGTCGGGTGATTGCAGCGACCAACGCTGATCTTGCCCAGGCCATTGAAGAGGGAATCTTCCGCCAGGACCTTTACTACCGGCTCAAGGGAATCACCCTGACCATTCCGCCTTTGCGGGACCGAAAAGAAGATATTTTTCCTTTGGCCGAGCTTTTTGCCGGCAACTATGGCAAGGCGCACGGCATTGACCGGTTGCGTATTTCCGATGCCGCAGTTAAGGTGCTCGAAGAGCATCCCTGGCCTGGCAATGTCCGGGAATTGAAAAATGCTATTGAAGCCGGGGCTGTTATGTGCCAAAATCAGGTTATTGAACCATGGGATCTTCAGGTTGAAAGCATCAGGGAAAATGCAGTGTTGACTTCAGACCTGCAGGATTCCCAGGCTTTTTCAATTGAAAAGAGTGAAAAGGATACCATTATAAGGGCCCTTAAAGAGTCAAGGGGAGTTCAAAAAGATGCGGCCGATCTTTTGGGTATCAGCAAACGAGCCATGCATTATAAGGTTAAAAAGTATCACATTGATCCCACAGCCTATAAATAGTGCCTGATCGAAAAACGTAAATGAAACGAACACACTCCTAAGATAATATTTCTTAGTTGGGCGGAAATTAAAAATATTGGAATATTCTATAGATGCCATCGGTTAAAATTTCCGTCTGCCTTGTACTCGACAGGCTGTTACGGAATAGATAATTTTTCTAAGTTCAAGGCGGAAAATCAATTTGACCGCAGGCATACATGTAGTATTCTGAGGATGAAATTGTTTTTACAACGAAGAAATCGGGAAAATTAGCATTTTGTAACAACCTGTCGACAAAATTTCAGGTCTTCGTTCAGATACTAAGTAAGGCGACATAGTTACGAAATATTCTGCTGGGTTGCTGGTTTTGTGTTGCCTCATGTTTTGTGAATAGTCTCTTTCCAGGCACTTTTTGAAGCATGGGTGCAGTTTTCGTAACTGCCAAGGTGTTTTTGGTAACCGGATAACTGATAGTAGTGGGGACTTAGCTTGGTTATATCCTAAGAACCTGTTTAAAAATTGATGAATTGGCTGCAATTATATGAAAATGACCCCCAACCATTTAATTTTTAAATAAGATTTAAAGATAAACTTATGGATATACAGGGTTTTTATGTCTTTTGATGAAAAGAAACCGGCATGCAAGTTGCATTCGTTTTCAAGATCCAAAAAAAACATTTATGTGTTGTGCAAAAAAATTCTGAAAGGAGGCTGTTGATCAGTGAAGATGAAACAGGAGGACAATATGTTTTTCAGTGCTGAATTTCAACTGAATAACCCGGGAATCTTCTATCAGTTCAAGTTGAGAAAAAATGAATCAGAGCCCTTTTTTGCTCTGGTCACAAAGCATTCAAGGGCGTTGGATAGTCTTAAAAGCGGCGACCTTGTTCCCATGATTTTTCATTATCAGGACAAGACCATTCCCGCAGTTCGTAAACCCACTCGCATCAAATATATTCTCGACGGTACACCCATTGGATTTAAAGATCATGTTATGATCGGTCTGGACATTGAAAAGGTTGGCGAGTAATTGATTTTTACACTCAATGATTAAGTTTTTGTTCATTTGCCCAACTTCGGCGTTGGAAAAAATTTTTAATCCTCAAAGTATGTTGTATATTTCTTCGGTTAAAAATTGTTTACGCCTTGAATTTGAACAAATTCCCTAAAAACTTGATGATCGAGTTACAGTACTCAGGCCAGATCAAGAACGGACTGACCGGTAAACCGGGTTAGTGTGTCAAGTCCTACCAGAGGATGGGCGGATTAGGGCGGCTCTTTGACCTATGTCTTCCGGGATCCTGTGGTTGCAGAACAAGCCGGCCAGTTTTATGCCAAGCGTTGCAAACTGGTCGGCACTTCTTTGGGATTCGGCCAAGGCATCTGTATTATGCACCGTATAGCATAGGGCCTTTTGTTTAAAAACGGATTTCAGATTCAGAAGATTCGATTTTATTTTCATAATTCTTGCCAGCCACTTTTTTTTGTGCCTTGTATCTAAGCAATTTTCCCTCCATGCACAGGTTTTCAGTCAAGCACTAATTATTGTAAATTTTCTTAATCTAACACGCTTGGACAGATACTAAATTAATGTCTGCCCGGTCCGGTTTTCTATTATCTTCGTTGACGTGACTATACTCCGATGATATGGGAGGACAACTATTTTATTTACGTTTAATTTGGATGATTAAAATAATCCATGACATACATTAAAAAATCCAATAAAGCTATTAATACCCTTGAGGAAATCTACGCCCTGTTTGACAAGGTTATGGCTGAATTTGCATTTGTCTGCGAAAAACAGTGTTCAGACTGCTGTACCTGTAATGTCACTGCCACAGGCCTTGAAATTGCTTATATACAAGACCGGCTGACTGGCAGGGCACTGGACGATATCCGTGTGCGGCTGGGCCGTGCCGGAAAAAGCCGAAGGTTTCGGCCTCTTCAGACCACCAACGGATTTGCTCTGGCCTGCATTGAGGGCCGGGATGCCGATGAGGAAGAAAATGATCCGTCCTGGGGCACCTGTCCTTTGCTTGAAGGTGGGAATTGCACCATCTATCCTGTCCGGCCCCTGGGGTGCCGGGTGATGATGTCAACAATCCCTTGCCGGAAAACAGGGCAGGCGGATATGCCTTTTCTTGCATTAACCATAACAACTGTTTTCATGCAGTTTTTAGAGCATCTGGATGCAGGTGGTGTATATGGCAATTTTCTTGATTTGCTGGAAAATGCCGAAAAAAATGCATTAGATTATAATCAATTGCCGAAGAAGGGCAAATTTTTTGGAAGCATCCAAAATTTAAAGATTCCTGCGCTTATGATTCCGCCTGAGCATGTTGCTCAGACCCAAGGCCTTCTAAAGTCACTTAGGCGCATGATCCAAGAAAATGACAGCTCCTCAACTTGACTTCACCCGTGAGAATGGGTTAAATGCATGCCTGCATTTGAAATATATAGTACCAACCATTATGAAACAAGGAACAACCATGACGAAAAACGTGGTAGAAAAAATTGACGATTTGGTGAAAATCAAGACTCTTCTGGTTAGCGTATCTGATAAAAGCGGACTTGAAGGATTTATTCCGGGGCTGCTTGGGATCAATCCCGATATCACCATTTTATCCACCGGCGGAACCTATTCCAAAATAAAAGAGATCCTTGGGCCTGATGCCAAAAACAGTCTGAAACAGGTCTCTGATTATACCGGCCAGCCTGAAACCCAGGGCGGGCTTGTTAAAACCCTTGATTTTAAAATTTATCTGGGCCTTTTGACTGAAACTTATAATCCTGCCCACCAGGATGACCTGAAAAGAACCGATGCGCTACCCATTGATATGGTTGTAGTCAATCTCTATCCATTTGCCCAGACCATTGCCAAGGAAAATGTGACCGTGGAAAACGCCCGGGGCAATATTGATATCGGCGGGCCGACCATGATCCGGGCCGCTGCTAAAAATTTTATCCGGGTGGCCTCGGTGGTGGATCCCAAATCCTATGACGGCATTCTGGAGCTTCTTAAAACAAAGGACGGGGCTTTGGGGCTAAATGACCGGTATTCACTTGCATCAAAGGCTTTTGAGCATACCGCCCAGTACGACCGTGCCATTGCCGATTATCTGGCCGGGCTTTCAAAAAAAGACGTTCAATCGTGTTATAAAACAGGGGAGTAAATATGAGCACCGATCTTAAAAAGATGTACAAAACCATAATGGATGACCATTTTACCCCGGCCATGGAAATTTCCTTTGTGAATGGCGATAGCCGGCAGACCCTGTTTTATGAAAAGGTTTCCTGGATAATTGACGGGGTGCAAAAGGGCCTTCGTTACGGGGAAAATCCGGGTCAGGAAGCCGCGCTATACCGGCTGGTTAATGGAAATTTGGCACTGGGAGATGCAAAAACCATCGTACCGGGCAAACATCTTGTGTCCGATATTGAATTGCTGCAGTCCGGCAAACACCCGGGTAAAACCAATCTCACAGATGCAGACAATTCCCTGAATATTTTACGGTATTTTACGGATACGCCCTGTGCGGTCATTGTCAAGCACAATAACCCCTGCGGGGCTGCCCGGGCGGACAGCCTGGAACAGGCCTATGCCAAAGCTTATATGGCAGACCGTATCGCGGCGTTTGGTGGGTGCATTGCCCTGAACAAGGCAGTGGACAAGGCAACCGCCGAAGGCATTGCCGATCAGTATGCTGAAGTGGTGGTGGCTCCGGAGTTTGAGGAGGGAGTCATTGATATTCTAGGTCGACGGAAAAATCTGCGGGTGATCCGGATTAACGCCATGGATAAACTGCAATCTTTTATTGGTGAGAGGGTGGTGGATTTCAAAAGTCTTATGGACGGCGGCATTGTGGCCCAGTGGTCCTTTGTGCCCAAGGCATTAAAAAAAGAAGATCTTTTCATTGCTTCCACAGAATATAAGGGAAAAACATATAAAGTAGACCGGGTTCCCACGGATCAAGAATACCAGGATATGCTTTTTGGCTGGCTGGTGGAGTCCGGTATTACGTCCAATTCCGTAATATATGTTAAGGATGACTGCACTGTGGGTATCGGCACCGGTGAACAGGACCGGGTAGGGGTTGCGGAAATCGCCGTGGACAAGGCCTATCGCAAATTGTGTGACCGGTACTGCTTTGAACGTTACAATACATCTTTTGCAGACATGATTGATGAAGATAAAAGAGCCGAGATTGAAGCGGATGTTGCAAAAGAAAAGGGCGGGCTTATCGGGTCGTCCATGATTTCAGATGCTTTTTTCCCGTTCAGGGACGGCATTGATGTGGGCTTAAGACAAGGAGTAAAAGCCGTTATCCAGCCCGGCGGCTCTATGAACGATTATCAATCCATTGAAGCCTGCAATGAAAACGATGCCAGTATGGTATACACAGGGCAGCGCAGTTTTAAACACTAAGTGTTTGAACGAAAAGTAACCCATCTGCGGCGTTGCAAAAAAATTTGCAATCCTCACATACATTAGTATGCTCCGGTTACAAATTTTTTTGCGCCTTGCAGCTGGGCAACTTTTCGTCCAAACACAGGTTCCAGGTCAGACACTAAGGAATATTAATATTTAGCTTCAGACGGCAAATAAGGTCAACTGGCCACGCCGTGCATCCGCATGCTGGATCGTAACCTGGATTTGGTCTCCTGGTTTGAGTTTAAGTCCGGATGTCGGCAGTCTGGATTCAAGCATGAATTCCTTGATAAGAACGTTGTAATGGTCCCTATATGTATCAAGCACCAGTCCTTCAAAGTTTTCCCCTCTTAAATCCTGCAAATATTTAATCAGCCAGTAGCGTTTACGGGCTGCCTGGATGCGTCCTGTGTTGGATACGGCCACGGAAATAGTTGCAAGGATATCGTCAAGCTCTTTGGGTGAATAGGGGGTGCCTATACCCAGTATTGCTTTGATTTGGCGCTGGGTAAGCAGGTCATGGTACCGCCTGATGGGAGAGGTGGCCGTAACATAGGCAGGTACGCCAAGGCCTGCATGGGGCTCTGCATGGGTGGTAATAACAGCCCGGCTCAATTGTTTGCGCTGGAGAAAATTAGGCATTAATTGAGTTTCGATACCTTTGAAAATACGCTGCTTGGGCTGTGCCTGTGATCTGAACACCCCAGGCATGTCGTTATTTTTTAAAAATTCTGCCATCAGGGTGTTGGCCAAAATCATCATTTCTGAAACCAGCATCCGCGATGGATTCTCCCGGTCCACTTTTGTATAATGAATTTTTTTGTTTTCATCCAGCCATACATTGACTTCCGGCAAGGTGATCTGAATGGCCCCGGCTTTGAGACGTTTATCCCGCAATACGGTAGCCATTTTGTAAAGTGTGGTGATGGGGTCGTTTTTACCGTTTACAATATTGGCTTCGGTATAGCTCATCTGCTGGTGTACCTTGATCACTGATGGAACTATTTGATAATCTTGGACTTCAAAAAAGCGGTTCATCTGTACCAAGGTTGAAATCCCTGGCCTTAACTGACCTTCCTTGAGGCTACACAAATCTTCGGACAGGCTGGGTGGAATCATGGGTAACTTGTCGTCGGGCATGTAAATGGACGAGGCGCGATCCCTGGCAGCCATATCAATGGGATCCCCGTTGCGGATGCAGGCCCCTACATCAATAATATGAATTCCAAGCCGATAACCGTTTTCCGTTGTTTCAAGGCTGATGGCGTCGTCATAATCCTGGGTGGACTGGCCGTCAATGGTAATTAAGGGCAGATTTGTCAGATCCTTGCGTTTGGGATCGTTAAATATCAATGGGGCGGTTTTGCATAGCTGATCTGCTGCCTGGCTCACCTTAGCTGAAAATGATGTGGGAATCTGCAGGTATACTATATCAAGGTTTTCATCCACATCCCATACCCCGGCTTTTACAAAAAGTTCAAACAACCGGTCAGGGGAACTTAAACCTGCTTTTTTGACGATTGCTTTTGCTATAAAGGCTTTTTCAGCATCATTACCGAAAATATAGTAGTCTTTTAAGATTTTGATTAGAACAGGATCCGGATCTTCGCTGATATCATCCTGATCCCGAAGCCGAACTAACCAAGCGGCCCCTTTTGTGATCAGTGCATTCTTTCGTTCTTCGTCCCTGATTTGCCGTTTCTTTGCTTCTACCTGCGCCTCTGTGAAAGGCAAAAAAATTATTTTGTTGAATTTAAAATAGAGGCGGTCATTAAAAAATGCCCGTATAACAGCAGCTTCATGATCTGGGTTCAAAGGCGGATCAAAACAGAACAAGGTCATGGTGGAAATATCAATTTCCTGGGGGTCATCATGGAGAATTTCCCATAACCTTTTGATATCTACAGACTCTGACAATTTTTTGCGGGTTTCAGTTACCTTTTTGAGGTGAGAGACCAAGGTTGTTTTGGAAAGTTTGGTATCCAATACGGTATCGGAAACGTGTGCCAGACGTTTTTCAGAAAAGCTGACTTCACGGCTGTTCTCATTGAGCAGCCGAAGTTTTCCTTTTGCTTCACTTAAAATAACCGCAGATATAATTTTTTGCTGGTCTATATATTCAACAATGTTACCAATATTCATGCATGGACAATAACAGGAAGGTGTATTAAAGTCAAATCCGGCAAACATAGACAGCTTCTTGAAAACACCCTGTTTTTCAAGTAAGATAGCTATTATGGCAAAGAAAAATAAAAGGAAAAATAAACAAAAATTTAAGCGTAAAAATGATCTGTCTGAGCTGGCATCGAACCAAGATTTTTTAGATGCATTTTTAATGGACGGCGAAGAGGGGTTAAAAGAAAAACAGGAAAAGTCAAAAATGCCTGTTAAACCCAGGAGAAACTTAAATAAACATGGCCTTCCTTTTCTGGATGATTATGAAACCTGGATGAATAAAAATATTGATTCCCAAACCCTATCTGATGATAAGGCTGCCGAACAGGAAGTGGATTTTTCAACCCTGCTTGAAGCTTCGCTAAAGCAGAACCGTCTCCCCCGTCATACACCTAAGCCTATGCCATTGAAAAGAAGGCTCAAACGCTATCCGCCACCCGAAGCCGATCTTGACCTCCACGGGTTTACAGCCATCGGAGCCCAGATCAAAACCCGGACTTTCATTTCAAGTGCCCATGCCCAGGGTTTTTTTACCCTGCGTATTATTGTGGGCAAAGGGCTTCACTCCGAAGATGGCCCTGTGCTTCCCCATGTGGTGGAAGACCTGCTAACGGAGATGAAAAATGAAAATATTGTTTTATCCTATAAATGGGAGGGTGGAAAGAGGTCAAAATTCGGTGCCGTGCTGGTTTATCTTAAACGTTTTACTGATTAAGTTGATATTTTTTTACGGCTTTATTGTGGTCTTTCAGGTTGGTTGAAAATTTATGCGTGGTGTCGTTTTTTGAGACAAAGAAAAGGTAGTTTGTTTGGGCTGGATACAAGGCTGCCTTAAGGGCCTGGGCGCCTGGGTTGGCAATGGGACCAGCCGGAAGTCCGTCTATCTTGTAGGTGTTGTAGGGTGTGACACGTCTTAAATGTTTATATCGAATTCTTCCGTCATAGTCAGAAACCCCGTAAATTACTGTGGGGTCACTTTCAAGTCGCATATGGCGTTTTAGACGATTATGAAAGACCGATGAAATGATAGGTCTTTCTTTTCCATTGCCGGTTTCCTTTTCAATTATTGAGGCAAGGATAACAACTTCATGGACGCTTAAGCCTATCTTTTTTGCCCGGGCTTTCCACTTATCATTAAATGTTTTGTTAAAGGTGGAGATCATTTTTTTGATCAAGATTTTACAGTTTGTCTCCCTGGAAAAAAAATAGGTGTCCGGAAACAGATAGCCTTCTAATGTCATCCCTGGTAATTCCAATTGATTGATAAATTCAAGATCATTGCATAAAGATAAAAATTGCTTATAAGAGCACAAACCTGCTTCCTGGGCAAGGATTGCAACTTCTTGCATATTCACCCCTTCTGGAATGGTAAATCGATATAGTTTGCTTTTACCGGAAGTTAGAATACTCAAAATGGTTTCGGGGCTCATACCGGTGTTCATTTCATATTCTCCGGCCTTTATCCGGGTCGCAGCCTTTTTAATGCGAACATAAAGCTTAAACGCAATGATATTAGAAATTAGATTTTTATGTTTAAGATTTTGGGCTATGATGGATAAATGCTGGCCGGAAGATACAGTGAAGGTGATCGGTAGAGAACATGTGGCGGAGGGGGCTTTAATAAAAAAAGCCATCCAAAGCATAGCAACACCGGCTACCGCAGCAAAGCACAGGCAGAATATGGCCGAAATCAAGACGGTTTTTTTTATCTTTTTATGTGGCCTATCCAGCTTTTTTTCAGGCGATTGGTCCTGTTTCGGCATTTCAATTTTTTTTGGGAATCGTTTAATTACGTGTTTGTTTTTAAACGTTGAAATTAAAACGGGTCTGCCGCAAATGCGGTCAGACCCGTATGTTTAACTTTCCCTTTGTACCAGATTATTTGGCAATGGGAAGTTCTGTATCAGGATTGTAGCAGATCCGGCAACAGTTGAGACAGCGATTAGCCTCGGCAAGCGCCTGCTCTTCGGGCAGAACCAGATCAACCTCAATCATTGAATCCAGTCTCTGACTAACCGGGATTTCCGGCATTTTAGCCCGTTTGCTGGGAGTTATGCCGTCAACTTTTTCGAAAACAGATTCAGGAATTCTTTTTCCTTGTAAGGAATTCTCAACCGGTTCAACCGGTTCTCCTTTCAGGAACAGGTCAATGGAGCGAGCTGCACGCCTTCCGCCGCCAATGGCAGTAACAACAAGGGACGGCCCGGTTGCCGAATCACCCCCAGTGAAAATATATGGGATTGAAGATTGCAGGGTTTCAGGATTGTTGTCAATGGTATTCCAGCGAGTCATTTCCAGGTCTTTTATTTTCGGAGTAGGATCATTATCCTTAAAAGAGGGATCCGGTGCCTGACTAATGGCAGAGATGACCATATCAACGTCTAGTACCGTTTCAGACCCTTCAATCGGTACAGGACGTCTTCTACCGGATGCATCCGGTTCACCCAGTTCCATTTTCAGGTATTCAAGGCCTTTAACCTTGCCGTCATCATCTCCAATGACCCGTGTAGGGGCTGCAAGGAACACAAAATCAATGCCTTCCTCTTCTGATGCAATAATTTCCACTTCATTAGCAGGCATTTCATTCCGGGTTCTTCTGTAAACAATGTAAACTTTTTCAAGACCCAGCCGCTTCAGTGTTCTGACACAGTCAATGGCACTGTTTCCACCACCGACGATCGCTGCGGTTTTCCCTAATTTCATTTCCTGACCGCTTGAAAATCTTGAAAGCCAGTCAATTCCCTTATAACATCCGTCAAGGGTTTCCCCTTCAATGCCAAGGGCATAATCTTCCCAGGCACCAATTCCCATGAAAATCGCATGGTATCCTGAGGCTACCAAAGAGCTTAATCCAAAGTCTGTTCCGAATTTAACTCCGGTAAAGGCATTTATACCTAAATCGAGAATTCCCTGGATTTCCCAATCCAGAACCTTTTTAGGAAGTCTGTACTCTGGGATGCCGTATCTAATAATACCGCCAAGTTTTGGCATAGCGTCAAAGATATCGACCTGATGACCGATCCGCCTTAAGAAATATGCACAGGAAAGTCCGGCAGGTCCGCCGCCGATTACAGCCACCTTTTTACCGGTATCAGGGGCGCAGGTAATGGGAAGCCGGGAACCAGAATTCATTTCATAGTCAGCAACAAAGCGTTTGAGCTGGTTAATGGAAACAGGTTCATCCTCAATACCTCTTCTGCACATATCTTCACAAGGATGAGGACATACCCTTCCACAGGCAAGAAGAAGGGGGTTTCTCATGCGTATGGTCTGAACCGCTTCGTCATATTTACCGGCTTTTATTTCACTGATATATTTTGGAATGTTGATTTCAGCAGGACAGGTCTGGGAACACGGTGCCAAGGCACCTTGCTCCTGGTTGAATTCCATTAGTTTTTCGCTCAGGGTCTTGACTTGAATAATATCTTTAGGGCAGGCTTTCTGGCAGGCACCACAACCAACGCATTTATTGTCATCAACCACGGGATAACCATTCGGTCCCATATGAAGCGCATCGAACTGGCATGCCTTGATACAGTCTCCAAGACCGATGCAGCCTACCGAACAAACCCTGTGTCCACCAAAAACAGCGGCCATGGCTTTGCATGATGAAACACCCATATAATGGAATTTGTTAGCAGCCCGGTTACCGCCTTCACAAAGATTATAGGATAACGGAGCTTCAGCAGCACCCGCATCAACACCCATGATACGAGATACAGCTTCAACTCCTTCCTTGGAATTGACAATGCAGAGGGTTGGGGGTTCTTTACCAGCCACAATAGCTTCAGCGGCCGCAGAACAACCCGCATATCCGCATCCGCCGCAGTTGGCGCCAGCAAGATTGTTTTCTACCTGTGCAATTCTGGGGTCTTCATACACATAAAAGATTTTGGAAGAAAGACTGAGCACGATGCCGCATGTTGCGCCAATGCCCAGCATTAGCAGTATAGCTGGAATCATACAATCACCTTATATTATATTTTGTGTTAAACTAAACCATGCCCCTGAAAACGGTAAAAGTCAATGCAATCAGACCAGCGGTCATAAGACCGATGGATGTATCCTGTAATGGTTTGGGCACCCGAGCCAGAATAACCCTCTCCCTGACGCCGGCGAACAGAATAAGAGCAAGACCAAAACCCGCGGCATAGGAAAACGAGGATACCAGGGCCTCAATAAAACTGTATTCTTCCTTGATATTGATCAGACACACACCCATAACTGCACAGTTGGTTGTGATCAGTGGAAGAAAGATACCAAGGCCTGCATACAGCCCAGGAATACTCTTTTTTAAAAACATTTCCACGAATTGAACCAGAGCCGCTATAACCAGAATAAAGGACACTGTCCGCAGAAATTCAACATCCAGCGCCTTGAGTAGATATACATCCACAATCCAGGTTATCATGCCTGCCATGACCAGAACAAATATAACAGCCATCCCCATGCCTACGGCAGTTTCCATTTTTTTGGAGGTGCCCAGAAAAGGACAGTTGCCGAGAAATTGAGCAAGGAGGATATTGTTAATGAAAATACAACTGATCGAAAGGACAAATAAATCACCCATGTTACATATCTCCTTACCTTATTTTTTTCCGATGAGGTTCATCAGGCAGAGCATCATGCCCAAGCCCACAAATGCACCGGGGGCTTCAACCATGAAATGAAAAGGAATATATCCATGCCCGATTGTAAAAATTGGGGTGCCGCCCCATACAGTCAGGGTGCCGGCTCCGATAAGTTCTCGCACCGCCCCAAGGGAGGACAGTGCCAAAGTAAACCCGATGCCCATGCCAAGACCGTCCGCAGCCGAGGGTAGCACGGTGTTTTTTCCGGCAAAGGCTTCAGCGCGTCCCAGTACGATACAGTTTACAACGATCAAGGGTATGAAAATACCCAGTTTTAGGAACAGTTCGTAGGTATATGCCTGCATCATAAATTCCACGATAGTTACAAAGGTTGCAATGATAACGATGTAGCAGGCAATTCTGACCTTTGAGGGAATTATATTTCTAAGCAAGGAGACCAAAATGTTTGAAAACAAAAGGACAAAGGTGGTAGCCACCCCCATGCCGATGCCGTTCTCACAAGTTTTGGTCACGGCAAGGGCCGGGCATAGTCCAAGGACCAGCCGGAACAAGGGAATCTCAGCCCAAAGTCCTTTTGTAAATTCTTTTACCAGGGATTGTGCCATAATTATCTCTCCTGAACGACCTTATTAATTCATATGTTTAACAATTTCAGGTTTCAGTTTCTTATATAGATCCTGGGCTGCCACGGCGGCCTGGCTGACGCCAGCGGATGTCACCGTAGCTCCGGACATGGCATCAATGTCGCCGCCTTGGCTCTTGGTGCCAAAATTCGATGCCATGGACATGCCGGCAAACTGGCCTACAAAGGAAAGGTCTTCTTTGGCCCTGGAACCGATACCCGGTGTTTCAGAATGGGTGGTCACCCGCACGGCAATGATCTCATCTGTGTCAATGTTTACACCCACCATCAGCCCGATGGGACCGCCAAATCCGGTTCCCTTTGCTTCAAATGCAACGGCTTTTACCCCATCAGCCAAAGTGCTGGGGAAAATCTGCAGCTCAAGGTCTTCGGCTTTGGCGTTAAAACGTTCCTTGATGGGATCATTTGTGGCATCGGCAAAGATTGCCTTAATGGCAGGGGCTTTTTGAAATTTTAGCACCTGTTCTTCAATCTGAGGCTCGGTCTTCACCTTAACAGCTGCCAGAAGGCCGCCGGATACTGCCGTGAGAACGGTCAGTACCAAAATCATACTTAGCATCTCACGCATTGGAAACCCCCTTTCCAAGAGCTTTGGGTCTTATTATGTCAATCAGCGGATTAACAAGGTTGATCAACAGGATAGCCAGGATCGTTCCGTCCGGATAGACACCGATATTGCGGACCAAAATGATCATAAAACCACCTAAAAATCCGTAAATCAGCATGGGAATGCGATTAACCGGTGAGGATGAATTTTCTACAGATAGAAAAAAGGCACCGATTAGGGTATATCCTGAAAGCAGATGGAATAAGGGCGGGGCATATGTGTCAGGATGGAGCACAAAGAAAAGTGTTGCGGTGATCAAAACACCTGCGATGAATGACGCCACAATTTCCCAGCGTGCGTAACCTTTCAAAATTAGATAAATTCCACCAATAATGATGCCAAGCCCGAAAGTGGAACCAATACCGCCCACTTCGTTGCCCATGAGCAGATCACAATTTGAAAAGGAGGCCAGAGCGGGTATGCCCTGGGATTTCAACGCTGCCAAAGGTGCAAGAGCGGTAAAATCAAATTGGTATGATACATAAGCCGTATCAAAATCTAAGAAGGCGGGCCAGGACATCGTGAGAATGGCAAGACCTACCAGCGTTGGATGGAAAGGATTACCGCCGGTACCGCCAAATACAAATTTGCCTAAAACTACAGCAATAAATGTGCCGGTAATTACAACCCACCAAGGCATTGTGGCCGGAACCATCATGCCGAACAGTAGGCCGATGACCGCAGATTCCATATCAGCTATAGCCATTTTCTTCTTGGAGAGGGCTGACATGATCACTTCCCAAAACATAGCTGAGGAAGTGGCAAGGGTCAGCACCCCAAGAGCAGGTGCGCCAAAATGTAAAATACCGAAAAGTGCGGCCGGTAAAAGGGCGATAATAAAGTTCAGATTCTGTTGAAACAGGCTGTCTCCGTTATGCCAGAAAGGGGCATGGGAAACGATGAGTTTAGTGTTTGTCATTGGCTTTCTCCCAGCTTCAAGCATTTTCACGAAGGGTCAACAGTTCACGTTTGCCCAGGCGGATATACTGATATAAAGGAATTTTGGCCCTGCATACATAGCCGCAAAGCCCGCACTCTATACAGGATTCCAGATCGAACCTGTCTGCTGCCTCTTCATAAAGGTTTGCTTCAAGATACCGTACCAGCAGGTTCACGGGTACATTGGCCGGACAGATGCGAACGCACTCACCACAATTGACACAGGCATTATCCAAAAGTTCCGGAACAACATCACTATCCTGTACCATAATTGTATCCATATCCGGAACCACGGGGTGATGAACCGTATACGTAGAAAAACCGCGCATGGGCCCGCCGATGATGATCCGGTCCCGTTCATTGATTTGAACATTAAAACAGGAAAATATTTTACTGATGGGTGTACCAATTGTGGCTTTGACCCGGTATCTTTTCCCGCCCTTATCAATCAGGGTAATGATCTTATCAAACACCGGATGTCCGGTTTCGTAAACCCTGGCAAGGGAAACCAGAGCCTCGGGGCTAATAAAACAGACGCCCTCTTCTTCAGGGGTCGTACCTGGTGAAAGTTCTCTTCCCAAATGATTTTTCATTATCATGGTGGGCAGATTGGAGGGGTATGTATCCGATGTTCTGAGTACATTAAAACCATCAAGGTCCACCTGGGCTGAAAGATTTTCAGGCACTGTAATGCACATCCGGTCGGCCCGGGTCATCGCCTTAAGGATCTTGGCTCCGGCGACCATCAAGCCAGCGTATGCAGTACATACAAATTGACAGGTATCACACAAAATGTCTGTGTCTGCACCTGTCACAACAATGGTCCTGATATCATAGTTTGGGTTTGTCAGGGTTGAAAAGGGCAATGCCCCGGGAATGTGTCCAAGATAATCGGCGGCAAACTCAAGCGTTTGTTCGAGTTTTGTCTGGGCCCATTGATCATCGCCTTTGGCCGATTGATCCGGCTTGATCGTTATATAGGTCGCTTTGTTGCCGAAGTCATCGGAGTAGGAATCATATCCCTTGATCGTACCTGCAACAGGAGATAAAACATAAGGGGTGCTGTCATCGTAAAGTTTTAATTTCTGCCCTTTTTGGACAGCATCTCCCGGGCTGATCAAACCTTTTTTTGCGCTGTTGATTTTTTCAGGCAAAAGAAGGGTAATACTGCCAGGTACTGCAAGCTCCTCGGCAGATTGCAGGGACGTATCAAGCAGATCATACGTCAGCCTGGGTTTGGATAGAGCGAAAAAAGATCGTTTAATCATAATTAGTCCTTAAGTTTTGTAAAAATCTTAAGCCAAGCTTTAAATTTCTTCAGGTATATCAGTCGTCCTGAAAAATTTATTGTGCGTGACATGCATTACATTCTACCGGACCCGCACCATAATCTTCATGGCATCCCTTGCACTGGGCGTGGAATGCGTCAGCCCTGGACGGCATGTCTTCATCACCTTCTTCCTCATGACACTCGCTGCAGTTGTAGGTTTCGTCATCTTCAATGTTGTGATGGCAGTCCAGACAATCTAAAGAATAGTCGTCTGTGTGCATGAGGTGAGTGAATAAAACTTTGCCTGCTTTGTTCTGAAACATCAGTCTGACTGGATTATCCGGAACAGGTGGGGAAAAGGACGCGTAACATACAATCCCTGTGACTAAAAGAACGATCATGATCCATACAGCTATTTTCAGGTCTCGTTGTGATGTCATAATTCTTCTCTCAATATTTTAGGGGTTAGAGTTTAGCGACGAACCCACAACTGCAAGCGTATATAGTATATTGATTTTAGATTTACAAGGAAAAAGTGGGAGAATTTTATTTATTACAATGACGCAATTTTCAGGATTTGAGCGGGATTTTTTTTCTAACCAGAAAAGGTTTATATTTGTCTTTTTTGGACATACCGGCTTGCTTTTTTCTAATGATAAGAAAGGCGATCACAAAAAGCAAAAAACCAAACCCCATGGACAGGGCGGATCTGTTCATTTCCAGAACAGGGGCAAGGGTATCCCCAATAAGTGCGCCAACGATGAGCAATATAATAGGGAATACATACAGCAAGAAGCTTAAAAAAAGCATGGGTGCTGAGTTAATGCCCACAATCACGAGGTCACCTTTTTTTACACCAAGCGTGTTTGGTAAGATAATGTTCATTTCTTCAGAAGGGTGATGGCTGACCCCGCAGGAGTCCTTTGAAGAGCAGCTTTCACAGGCTGCCGAGCGGGTAGTTTTAATCCAGGCTGTTTCGGGTGTGGCGTGGGTGACAATGCCGTCTTCAGTAATCATAATGTGCTCTTGTGAAAAGGGTTAGTGTTGGCCTTATTAAGGCTCATAAAAAAAAATCAGATAGTACATTGTCCATGACTGTCAAGTCAAATGCTATACAAAAATAATGTTAGGCGATAATATCAAGCTGACTTCCCGGCAGGCCCTGGAACGACTGGGGCTGCTGGCTTTGTTGAGTTAGCTGCTGTTCCTGGTCTTCGTTGGCCAGGTCTTCTGTGTTTTTAGCCTGCAGTGCTAACGCTTCCTGTGTGATGTCAACTTGAAAGGCTTCCTGAACGGGCTGGATACTTTCCTCGTTTGGTTCAACACCTGTCGCTTCCTTATTATTGTTCTGGACAGAAACCGTGTCTGCCATTAGCACATTGGCTGTATAGGCGTTCATTCCCTGAATATTATTAATATTCATTGATGTTCTTCCTTTATTCATTTTTATTATTCAAGTTAAGAATAATCTTAAGAAATGCGTATGTCAAATTTTTTTGTTGAATTCGCTTGACAAGGAATTTTAGTTGATATATAACCCACGAGTCTTGATTGAGAGACGCTGCTCCCCAGTAGCTCAGTTGGCAGAGCGAGTGGCTGTTAACCACTAAGTCCGCGGTTCAAGTCCGTGCTGGGGAGCCAACATAAAAAATATTATCCCGACAACCTAAGGTTGCCGGGATTTTTGTTTTTATGTCTCCTGCCGTTAAGCGCCTGTTTAAAAATTAGTTATCATTCTCATGTGATTGCAGCCGGTTTATCTATTTTTAAACAAGCCCTAAAATACCTTCTCCTGTAAATTAATTTAATTTTGTTATTGACTCCCCGCAAAATGTTATATATTTAATTGATTATTAGTTTCGTCTAACTTAATTTTCGAACAATTAAAATTTCAAGGAGTGTAATTAATGAACACGATGAAGTGTTTTTTTAACATATGGGAAATTGATCGTCACTTTAAATGTCCCGTGATCGGGGCCATGCTGTCTGTTGAAAAGCATAAAGATATTCTCAAGAAATGCGGTTGGGATGTCCGCGACCTTAAACCCTATGAATATCACTCGTATCTTATGGGATGTATGGGGGATGAAAATGCGGTCTCCATCAAAACAAACAACTATATCCGGCATCAATCCGGAAAATATATGAAAGAGATTGCCTCCCTTTATAAAAAGAAAGATTCAAAAAAAGTCAGGGCGTTATGGAACGATTATTCGGCCCGGGGGATCATCGGCCCTGTCATGTATGCCATTATTTCCCACAAGGATACGGATGTTCAGTTGCTTCAGGATATCCATGGTGAAGTTCATATGCTTTCCCATGCGAATATGACTGAAGTTTTCGATATCCGGCGCAAACTTGAAACCGCTGATCAGGTCCTGGACCGGGAAAAGAACAAAAGTTGTGAAAAAAGTAAAAAAATTCGGGAGCTGGTCAGTCAGTTGAAACAGACAGGTAAAGACAAGGATTCTCTTGCAAGGGAAAACATCAGGCTCAAAAAAAAAATTGATGAACTTGAAACCCAAACCGCTTTGCAGCCGGCGTCAGGCCTTGATTTGACCCAGGATGTTGAACGTCTTGAACAGGCATTGAGTTGTCAACAAGAGGAGACGCTTCGTGCGGAAAGGGAGAAAAAACAACTCGAAATTCAGTTGTTTAGTGCCCAAAATGAGAACTCAATGCTCAAGGAGGAGTTTGCACAGATTTCTTCGGTTTTTGCCGCCGGAACGGATGACTTATATACGTGCCATAAACCTGAAAAATGCCCGATAACAGGTACCTGCCCCGACGAGGATTGTCCAAGACGCCGCCTGTGTGCCAAGCGGATTTTTATGATCGGTGGAATTACGAAGATGAAATCCTACTACCGGCAGATTGTTGAAAAGGCCGGCGGTGAATTTGACTACCATAACGGTTATATCAGAAACAGCAATGAGGATCTTGCCGCTAAAGTCAGACGGTGTGATGTTGTTGTCTGTCCCGTGAGCTGCAACAGCCATAATGCCTGTTTAAAGGTCAAGCATTTATGTGCACGGTACAATAAAGAACTGAAAATTTTAAACAGCGCAAGCCTTTCAGCCGTTACCCAGGCGTTGATTGTTCCCGATATTTCCGATGATGCTGTAAGTATCAATTAAAGCGCTTGCGCGGCAAAAAAGCAGAAAAAAGATAGTGTAGGAATTTTCATTTTAGGGCACAATAAAGCCCACCCGAAGGGCATGAAATGTTATTGTCTGTCGTAAATGAATTGATCCGTCATCGTACTTTTAATCGTGCGCCTGCTCTAAATATGGATAAGGTTCATCTCCAATATAATTGATTCTTGGCTTTTGGGGGCAGCTACAATATATGGTGGTCGGATGATTTCTTGAAATTAGTTCAATCTATAGTGGACCCCAATGTCAAGACAGTTTTCTATCCAATTTAAGCGTCATCTCTTAGAGCGTGTTTGAAAAATAGTCAATTGATAGCAAGACGAGTTAGCATAGTTCTAATCATCGCAATGAGCACTATTGCTTCGCTATTATCTATCTGTCTTTCATAATCTTTGCTGAGTCTTCGGTATTTTCCGAGCCATCCGAAAGTTCTTTCTACTACCCAACGGCGAGGAAGAACCTTGAAACCTTTGGTGTCTGGGGATCGTTTAACAATTTTAAGCAAGTAATTACATTTTTCCCTTACCCATCCAACGAGTTTGCCGGCATAGCCGCCGTCAGCCCAAATAAGTTGAAGCCGTGGAAAACGACCAACAACTTTTGATAAAAGCATTTTGGCGCCATCACGATCCTGGATATTGGCTTCATGTACAAGCACGGATAGAATCAAACCGATTGTGTCAACCAATATGTGGCGTTTTCGGCCTTTTGTTTTTTTACCGGCATCATAACCGCGTGGACCGCCTTGCTCAGTAGTTTTAACAGGTTGACTGTCAATAATAGCGGCACTGGGATTCGGGTTCCGGCCTTCTTTCTCACGCGTTTTCATACGCAGACGGTCGTGTATTTTTTCCCATACACCCGTTTTTTCCATTTGTTAAAATGATAATAAACCGTCTGCCATGGCGGATAATCTTTTGGTAACATTCGCCAGGCACAGCCGCCACGAACAATATAAAAGATAGCGTTAACAATATCCCGTAAATACCAATCAAGAGGTCTTCCTCTTATAGCAGAAGTAGGAAGAAGGTTCTCAATTATTTCCCATTCTGCTTGCATAAGGTCACTTGGATAGACTGTACCACTCATGAGAACCTCCTTTTGAAAAGGTTAGTGTTTCCCTATTTTCTATCAAAAAGGGCTCTCTTTGCCCAGCTATAGATATACTGTAATTTCTTTGTGTTACGCTATCTTTCCGAAATACGATCACTATTTTTCAAACACGATCTCAGATTTTAATCCATCAAGCACCATGTTTTTCTTGCATAAGTTGGCCGGGTAAGGATATTCTCCAGTCTATATTCGGAGCTGATAAAAATTATTCTTTGACAACTTTAAGCATAGTGGGGTCCTAATTATGCCACAAAAGGTGGTTCAATTTTTTATCTCGAAATTTAAGGACATTTTTAATAATAAAGGGTCAGAACTCCCACGGTATTATCGGCCGAGACCATACAGGAATGCAGCGGTTCGTTTTAGATCCTGTTCAGTCGAGGACTTTGAGAAAAGAAGAATAATAGTTGAGGAAACCGGGTTGAATGTATTTTTGTTCCCGGCTCATAAGATTCCTGGTTGCGATTTACTGTCTGATTCCGGAACTACAACCATGACAATGGACCAATGGTCTCAATTACTTTTAGGTGATGAAGCTTACGGGTCAAACGAGGGTTACTTTAGCCTAAAAGAGCAGATTGCAGAAACTTTCGGGCAATCCTGGAAGCCAACAGACAAGATGGAAAACCTTTTTATCTTCCATCAAGGACGAGCTGCGGAGAATGCATTATTCAGTGTCCTTTCCGGTATATTGCACAAGAATAATCCCAATTCCCCGCGGACGATTGCTTCACTTTCCAATCATCTTGAACCAAAGCTCAGAAGGATGATTGAAAATAAAATTGATACCCTGGAGGAATTGGGGAAACCGTATTTTATAATTCCCAGCAATTCCCATTTCGATACGACCGGAGCTAATATTGAGAACAATAGAATGCTTCCCTTGAATCTACCTTGTAAAGAACATTTACGTGATGATGAAGCCTTTCCCTTCAGAGGAAATATGAACACGGAAACGCTGATAAATTTGTTGGAAAATGAAAGTTCTCGAATCCCCTTAATTTATCTTACGATCACGAATAATACGGGGGGAGGGCAGCCTGTATCAATGGCAAATATAAGGAAAGTGAGTAAAATAGCCAATCAATTTGGGATACCCCTCTTGTCGGACGCCTGTAGATTTTCTGAAAATGCCTGGTTTATCCAGCAAAGGGAAGAAGGGTATCAAGATAAAAGCATCCAAAATATTGTTCAGGAAATTTTTGGATACCTCGATGGCTTCCACATAAGTTTTAAGAAAGATGGGCTGGTAAATATTGGGGGGGCATTGTTAATCAAAGAAGATGGGCGCATGTTCGAAAAGTATCCTGCCTTGGGGAATAAGTTGACCGATCATCAGATCTTAACTGAAGGCCATCCAACTTATGGCGGAATGGCAGGAAGAGATCTAAAAGCCCTTGTTCAAGGCTTAAAAACCATCGTCGAGCAAGATTATCTTGATTACAGAATCGGTCAAGTGGAAAGATTTGGTAAAAAATTAAAAAAGTATCAGGTACCCATTATAAATCCAATAGGTGGGCATGCGGTTTACCTTAAGATGGACGATTTTTTTGAAGGAACTATAACCAGGGATGATGACTTCAAGGGAATAGCACTTACCGCCCTGCTGCTTATTGCCGGCCATAGATTCTGCGAATTGGGTCTGTATGCTTTCGGTAGGTGCAGAAATGGGAAAGAATACCCTCCTAAGCCAAGAGTAAGCTTTGTCAGGGGGGCGGTGCCTCGCTTGACTTATGAGGAGCAGGATTTGTTCGCTGCTGCGGAAGCTGTAAAGATACTATACGATAACAGAGATAGGATTCCTGGGGTAGGAGTCACCTATGGAAGAGAGTTAAGCCTGAGACACTTCAAGAGTAGATTTAAATTTAAAGAGCGTGGCTAAAAGTTGTTGAAGTATAATTGGTTATTTTTCAGTTTCTGATGACACAACCCTCGTATAAAATCCGCCACGCGTTCGACGGTATGCTGGCCGATGAGACCGCCGGGTGCGGTATGCTTTAATATAGGTGTTTCATCAATGAAACACTTCACAGAAATTCCTATTATATACGCCGTGTTTAAAAAGAACACGTTCTTAATGGAATTAGTTTAAAATACAAACTCTTCAGGTGTCTCTGGCCGTTTTTTTATGATATCAGAAGGACAGCAGTTCGTAATATGGTGCGGTCTGGTATCCCTGAATAGGTGGCAATGACTATTTCCGGTCACAAGACCCGTGCTGTTTTTGAGCGGTATAATATCATCAGTGAAGGGGATCTGATGGCTGCTGCCAGAAAACAGGAGGATTCTTTGAAAAATCAGTTGGGTACAATTTCGGGCACAGTGATCTGTATTTCAAATAAAAAGGCTCTCCGCAGAAACGCTGAAAGCCCTTATTTTCATGGTACCGGAGGCGAGACTTGAACTCGCAAGGCCCGAAGGCCGGAGGATTTTGAGTCCTCTGCGTCTACCAATTCCACCACTCCGGCTTAGAGCCCTCTTCTTAATAGAATTATGCCTGCTTGTCAATCCCAAATTTACCTACTAAATTTAATATGCATTTCCAATGCCGACTTTTAAGGGTGCTTTCGATTCCTGGCCCCCTAAAAAAAAGCGATTGGGGGGTGGGAGGCACGGTATATGCTATTGTACATTTAGTTTATTCAGTTCATTTGAATAATTTGCCGGGTTAGGCAAAAAGTAATTTAAATTAAAGGAGATAAAATATGCCTGTATTACCTGAAGAAACCAGCAAAGCCTGGGACAGCCACAAAGGTCCTATTATATTATCTACCGTGAACAAAGACGGGGTGCCCAATGCCATTTATGCGACCTGTGTGAGCAAATATGATGAGCAGACCCTGGTTGTGGCCAATAATTATTTTTCCAAAACTATGGAAAATATCAAAGTCGGATCCAAGGCCTGTATTTTATTCATCACTTCGGATAACACATCCTATCAGGTCAAAGGCACTCTTGAGTATCATACCCAGGGGCCTGTGTTTGATGATATGAAAACGTGGAATCCTAAAAAACATCCGGGCCATGGCGCTGCCGCACTAAAGGTCGAAGAGGTTTATAAAGGCGCAGAAAAATTATTATAGCAAATTAAAGGTGTCCTGGCCGCCGGACATCGTCAACAAAACAGAACACAGTTTCAGCGCCTGCGCGCTGAAACTGCATTTGTTCGGCCAGTTTTTTTGTAAGTGGTTAGGGAACCCCATTCTTCCAGTTGTTTTTACCCAGTCGATCCAGACCAAAACAAAATTAAAATTCTTACTATAGAACCACCCAATATCTCCTATCTCAAAACCGAAAATGCAGGCGGCAGACACATCCTGTTTAAACCGGATTCTGTTATCCAACTTTATTATTTTCTTGCAGACGATTTAAACAGCGAGCTGCTCATGATCAGCAGGCCTTTTAAACAAAGCGTTTGAATCTTTCATGCATGCAAACATCTAAAACGTGGCATACATTTTGCCATTTTGACCTATCCAATGATAATTTTTATTATTTGAAAGGAGAAGAAATAAAAGCAAAACCATGACAGCAAAGGCGATCGGCCTTATGAAGATTGTACTGTTCCTGTTGAGCAGCGACGAATTTTTGTCAGCAAAAGAACAAAAAATGTACAAAAATGGGGTGCTTGAACTGACAGAAGAAGAACTCCAATGGCAGAACAAACATATGCGCAAAATGAAGAAAGTCGAAATGGATGATGTTAATCACTTTTAACATAAATTTATGTGGGGAATTAATGAAGCATCTTATAAAAATTGTTATATTTTTTATGGTTGGGTGTTGGGCAACTGCATTTGCTCAAGATGGAAAGGTTGCATTTATCAAAAAAATTTCCGGTGATGTTTCAATCAAACGGGGAGAAACAATTGTCGCTACTGTTCAAGGGGATCCAATTCATAAATCAGATGTGTTAATTACAAAAACTGACAGTTCTGCTGGAATTATTTTTACGGACGGAACAACGATTGCCATAGGCCAGAATACGGAATGTAACATTGAGGACTATATATTTGAACCTAAAGCAAATGCATATGCCTTTAATTTGTATCTTAAAAAAGGAAAGGCGATCTATAATTCAGGCAGAATTGGAAAACTTGCGCCGGACAAAGTCTCGTTAAAGACGCCAAATGCAATTGTCGGCACTAGGGGAACGCATTTTATTATTCAAGTAAATTAAGGAAGGAAAATGAAATGATTCGTTATATTCTTTTTTTTGCGGGCACTCTTTTTCTTATTTCTTGCAGTGCGAAGACTTCTGTAATCCTTTTGCCGGAGCAGGATAATAATGCAAGTGCTGTGATCGTATCAAACAATAGGTCCTCTATAACGCTGGAAAAACCGTATAGCTCCGCAACGGTCGGCAATGCGAAATCACGGATTGATACAAAAATAATTGAAAAGAACAAAGTTGAGGATGACTACAAAGCGCTTTTTCAGGCAGAACCGTTAAAACCTGTCTCTATTCTTCTTTATTTTGAATTTGACTCGGATCGTTTGTTACCTGAGTCTGCAGCGTTAATTGAGGATGTACTCAAAATAGCTAAAGAGCGGGAACCCTCTGAGGTAAGTATTATTGGCCATTCTGATTCCATGGGTAAGGCGAATTATAATTATAAGTTGGCCTTGGGCCGGGCCAAACTAGTGGAAAAAATTATAAAAGATGCAAATATTGATTTGAAAAATATGTCGGTTACCTCCCATGGTGAAAAGGATCCCTTAGTGATTACGGGCGACAATGTCTCAGAAGAAAAAAACCGAAGAGTTGAGATAATGGTTAAGTAAGACCCGCAGTTTTCGCTTCGATCCCCTAATTTTTAAACAGGGTTTTAGTATGGCCTAAACGCATAGACGCGGAGTTTTTTTGGAAGCAAAATTTGAAAATTTGTTCCGGAACAGTACATCAAAATGGTGGCAATTCACGGTTGTTTTGTTCATAACACTGGTTTTGTGTTTAGGATCATATACCCAAAGTGCCTTATTCAAAAAAGCAGATAATTTTTTTTATGACTTTTTGTTTCAAATTACCGCAACGGGAAACGTATCAAGCCAGGTTACCATTATCGATATTGATGAAACCAGTTTATCAGCAGTCGGGCAGTGGCCATGGCCGAGATATTTGTTGGCTAAGCTTGTAAAAGAGTTGTCCGCTAATCAACCTGCCGCCATGGGGCTTGATATACTGTTTCCTGAACCGGACCGGAGTTCATTAAAAAATATTCAACGTCAATTTCAAAAAGATTTTGCTCTTAATCTTCGATTTACAGGGATTCCGCCTGAAATGCAGGATAACGATTTA
The DNA here is from genome assembly GCF_963675255.1 of uncultured Desulfobacter sp. Classification (GTDB taxonomy): domain Bacteria; phylum Desulfobacterota; class Desulfobacteria; order Desulfobacterales; family Desulfobacteraceae; genus Desulfobacter. The sequence goes on along the minus strand of NZ_OY775937.1, from coordinate 4,069,727 downwards.
TACCTGGCGTATATTTTCAGGCAGACCGACATCGTGGGTGCCAGGTATTTTTATTTTGATCATTTCAACAAAAAACCGCCCCCTTTACGTGTCGCTTTCGATGTTGTTGATAAATCAGGACTTTTAAACGCCAAGCAGCCTGAAGGTGTTCTGACCAATACCCTTCAACTTGAAAAGGCACTCAATTACACGGGATTCCTAAATAATAAATCTGATATAGATGGTCTGTTAAGGTCTACACCCCTTTTGATCTCATATAAAGATCAGACGTTTACGAATTTATCTCTTTCGACTTTTTTAAAGGCCCACCAAATTAAGGAAGTGGAAGTATTAAAAAATTTTTTCGGTCTTTATATAAAAGCAGATAAATACAAGATTCCAATAACCCGGGACGGATATATCCACATAAGATTTACCGGTCCGGGCAGAGCCCATAAAGTTATCAGTGCTGCTGATATTCTAAACCAAAACTATTCCCCAGCCGACATCCAGGGCAAAATTCTTTTTATTGGGTCGTCTGCAACCGGTTTAAATGATATCCATCATACTGTTTTTGACCCAGGCTACCCGGGGTTGGAAATCCATGCTGCGATATTAAGCAGTATTTATGAAAACTGTCAGGTGATTAAACCCATCTGGTCCAACGCTTTTATCTCCGGGGTTTGTGTTTTTACCGGCATTCTCATGATGCTTTTGATTTTTTTTTCATCCTCCCCCATGGTTCTTTTAACAGGAACCGTTGTTTGGGGTAGTATTTTGCTGATATCCAGTTTGCTTTGTTTTATTAAATTATCCGTGTTTGTATCTCCTGTATTGCCTTTTATTTTAACGGTTTTTACATTTGTTTTTATTTCTTTTGTGCGTTTTACTGCTGCCAAAAAAGCATCTTTTGGCTGGTTTAAAATGTTGGCTCAAGCTCAGCAAATTACAATAGAAACCATTGTCAGCCTTGTTGAAACACGCGACCCGGAAACCGGACAGCATATTGTGCGAACCCAAAATTATGCAAAGGCATTGGCTGTTCATTTAAAAGAGTCCGGATTCTTTCTTGATATTTTGACGGATGATTATATTGAGACGCTTTATCGCGCTTCTCCGCTTCATGATATCGGCAAAGTGGGTATCCCGGACAAAATATTGTTAAAGCCCGGCACGCTGACCAATGAAGAATTTGAAATTATGAAAACCCATTCTTCTCTTGGAAGAGATACGCTTCAAGGAACTGCAAGGAATGACCATGATAATTATTTTTTAAAAATGGGGGCTCAAATTGCCGGCACGCACCATGAAAGATGGGACGGCAAGGGGTACCCGGACGGTCTTTGTGGCGAAGATATTCCTCTTTGCGGTAGAATTATGGCTATTTGTGATGTTTATGATGCATTGACTAATGAAAGATGTTATAAACCGGCCTTTTCCCATGAAAAAGCTATGAGCATTATTCTTGAGGGGAGAAACACCTTATTTGATTCCAAACTTGTAGATGGATTTTTTGCCATAGAAAATACGATTATATCAATCGCAGCCAAGCATAAAGATTTAATATCAGAGGATGCAAAATTTTTTCATAAAACTCGATTATCGAGTAAAGGTAAATTGATTGAATCACGGCCTGAACGAAAATTCGTGTTTGGACGAAAATTTTTATAGATGCAAGGCGCAAAAAGATGTAGAATTAATTTTTCTAAAATATAAAAACCTTATGCGCAGGACCTTTGCAATATCGGGCCTGGGTTGATATTATTTAAGCCAATGAATATTGAACCTTGTGACAATTTTTCTTTTTCAAAGGGTTCTGCCCTGGTGCAGTTTATTGCCTTGGTAGTGTTTGCCGTGCTGATGACAACGGCCCCGGTCCGGGCTGCACAAACCTATTCGCGTTCGCAACTTGTCCGTTTCCAGAACCGCATTATAGATTATCGTTCCCGGATCAATCCGCGATTTAAAAAAAAGGTGCGTCCCAGAACCCGGCTGATTATCGTTCATACCTCCGAACTGGGGCTGAAAAGTACGTTAAGGGTGGTTTCCAAGGGAAAACGGTTTAAGAACGGTCGCACCACTCCGGGCGGGCATGCCAATTATGTTATTGCCAGAAACGGGACGGTTTATCGGATTCTGGATAAAAAATACAGGGCTGACCATGCCGGTTTGTCCATGTGGAACGGGGTGTCTAATGTCAGCGATATCTCAGTGGGCATTGAATTTGTCGGCTATCATTATGCCCCCCTAACTGCCGGCCAGTATAAGTCTGCGGGGATGCTGCTGCATATCCTTAAAAAGGTTTATGGCCTTGAGGATAAAGACGTTTTGACCCACAGTCAGATTGCATACGGCAAACCTAATCGATGGTTTTCCAACAATCATAGAGGGCGTAAACGATGTGCGAAAAATTTTGACAGAACCCGGGCAGGACTCGGGCCAACCTGGCCTTTTGATCCTGATGCCAGGACTGGTTGCCTTACACCGGATCCCGTGCTGGCCCAGGTTTTTTATCCTGCGCCCGGTGCTGTTGTTTCTATTGGGAAAAAAGCGTCCCAAATCCAGGAACCTGATGTTATTTCAAAGCAGAATTCTGCCTGGGCCATTGCCGGTGAAGATTATGATGCCCCCAACACGGTCTACATCCTGCCCGGCGGAAAAACTCTGGCCGGTAACAAGGTCGCCTCAAATTTGGGTTGGGACCGTCTGCCGGAGGGCACAAAGGTACTGCTAAACCAGAAAACGCAACAAGTCCGCGAGCAAGCGAAAAACATCATAAAAACCATTTCCGGGCGGATGACGGCCTGGTCCCATGCAGGCGGGGCTTACCATGCGCCTTCCACCATTTATTTTCTTCCCTCGGGTCGGATTTTGAACGGATATACGATTTCGGATTGGGATGACTTGCCGCCAGGTACCCGTCTGGTGGTGGGGTATAAAGGTCCTGTTGTCATTACAAAACGTAAAACTGCCTATGCGATAGCCGGCGCAAAGTTTAAACATCCCGGAACCATTTACCATATTCCGGGCCGGGGCCCGGTCCAGGGCAACAGAATTCCTGATTTCAGCGATTTGCCTAAAGGGACGGGTGTTTACCTGCCAATTGCCGGTTGATGGCAGGGATTTGGAAATGCTTTTTTTTCAAGCCCCTTGACCTTAGGATTTACGCAATGCCATGAAACGATTTTTGATATATGCAAAAAACCGCTTCCAGTCTTGGAGGCATAAGGCTATAAAAAGGCCCCCACCGTACCGGCCGATGCCATACCCACAGGACACCCTTGCTGCCCACAGAAAGGACAGACCGAAAACACTGCATAAAGGCCCGTAAACCCGAACCATGAGGCAAAAAGCCTGAACAGACGACCAAACGGCGATAGTTTAAGCTTTTTGTGACCATCATTAAGGGGTTGAATTTGAAATGTATTGTTTTTCATAATAAATAGTCGTTAAATTTTGATTTTATCAATATCAATTTATCAATAGGGATACATATTATGTGTACTCCATCAGTGCAAATATCATAGCGTAAGAACGATTGATATGGGAAAACTCAAACCTTTTGACAGTAAGTATCGGTGCCAAAGCGAAAACGTAAAATATTTCAACTGCCTGGAATCCCGGATTAGGTTATGATATAAACTGTGCGACTGTGATAGGTAGTGCCCGACCGAAAACCGTAAATTTTGCCGATTACTTCGTTGGTCGCAAATTTTAATCCTCGAAACCCAGGAAAGTATTATTTAGCGTGGAAAATAAGAATTACAGTTTAGAAAAAAATCTTTTGTGTTTGAGAACCGAATGCGGAGAATATAAATTTCAGATCAGTGGGGAGACCGGGCAGGGTGATGCCGAACGTATTGCAAAGGTGATGACCGGTGAAATGGAAAAAGCGGACAATGCCTTTTGCCGGCAGAGTAAACCCAATCCATATGTCAAACTGCTAATGGCCAACCTGAATTTGGCAGACAAGTATGTCAAACTTCAAAACAGATATGATGAATTGCTTAAAGCCCATGAGGCGTCCAAAATACGTCACGCCAATTCTGTTGATGCTCCTGCTTCTTCAGAGCGAACACCCATAAAATCCAATGAAAAGAAGCCACCGCCCAACCAAGATGCCAACCAAGATGATGATAGTCCCGGTGTGACCCTTGAGTTTGAATCCTGCGATCCTGATTTGTCCGTTCCCGAAATAAGCGATATCCCCCCATTGGAACCTGACCAGGAGAAACCCAGTGAAAATAAATCGCAGGCACCAGCCTCCCCCGGCCCTTTGGTGACACAGGTCCTTGATACCCTGAAAAAGGCCAGAGAGATCAAGTCAGAGCCCTTGGAAGAGCCGGAAACAAAACCATTGGAAACACCGGAAAGCAAGGTGGAAAATACAGATTCGGTCCAGCCGGATTCAATTAATCAGACAGACAAGTCCCTATCCAGGGCAAATTTTCAGGGCAATGGTGATGGAACGTTTCGCCTACCTTCCCTGGATTTTCTTGAAAAGGGCGGCCAGGAAACCGTGGTGGACCATGAGGCCATCAGACGGGATGCTGAACTGCTGGAGCAGAAACTGGGGTACTTCGGCATCAAGGGCGAAATCATGGAGGTGCTGCCGGGTCCTGTAATCACCACCTTTGAGTACAAGCCCGCTCCGGGGATAAAGATCAGTAAAATTGTTAATCTGGCCGATGACCTGGCTCTGGCCTTAAGTGCCCTGAGCATTCGTATCGTGGCCCCTATCCCGGGCAAAGATGTCATTGGCATTGAGATTCCTAATCCCGCCATGTGTGTTGTTCCTTTCAGAGATATCGTGGGGGCACCCGCTTTTCCTGAAATCAACTCCCCTGCGCCCATCTGCCTGGGCAAGGATATCATTGGCAAACCCGTGGTGGTGGGACTTGAAAGAATGCCCCATCTGCTCATTGCCGGGGCCACCGGAACCGGCAAAAGCGTTGCGCTTAACGCCATGATCTGCAGCATTTTGTATAAATCAACCCCCGATCGGGTCAAGTTCATTATGATTGATCCCAAGCGCATTGAACTTTCATTGTTCAACGACATTCCGCACCTGATTACGCCTGTGATCACAGACATGAAAAAGGCCAATATTGCCCTTCAATGGGTCGTCAGGGAAATGGAGCAGCGGTATGAGAAGCTGGCCCAGTTGCATGTGCGAAATATAGAGCAGTATAACAAAAAAGTCCGGACCACTGATCTGTCGAATATGGAAGATGACTTTGAAACTTTTCCCTATATTGTCGTGATTATTGACGAGTTGGCGGATCTGATGATGACCGCCAGCAAGGATATTGAATTTTCTTTGACCCGTATTGCCCAGATGGCCAGGGCTGCCGGTATCCACATGATTCTGGCCACCCAGCGACCTTCCGTGGATGTGCTCACCGGTATTATCAAAGCCAATTTTCCCACCCGGATTTCCTTTCAGGTTTCTTCTAAGACCGATTCCAGGACCATCATTGATGCGAATGGTGCAGAAACCCTTCTGGGCCGGGGCGACATGCTTTTTGTTCCCCCGGGCACGGCTCGACTCAAGCGGGTTCACGGCACATATTTGTCCGAGAGGGAATTAGGCGCCATCACAGAGTTTATCAAAGCCCAGGGAAAACCCGAATACATTTCGGATGTTACCACGGAAAAAGAAGAAACCCAGCACACTGTGGTGTTTGACGATGATGAGTATGATGAAAAGTACCAACAGGCCCTGGACTTTGTCATGTCCACACGCCAGGCATCCATATCCGGAGTGCAACGGGCCTTAAGGATTGGTTACAACCGGGCCGCTCGCATCATTGATCTTATGGAAAAAGAGGGAATTGTCGCCCCTTCCGATGGTGTCAGGCCCCGCCAGGTGATTGGAAGCCCTTGTTAATGAATAAGATGACATTACAGCGGATGCGGGCGTTGTCCAATCTTGTTATTGTCCGGTCCTTTTTTTTGATGCTGCTGTTTTTGTCTTTGTTCTGCGGTTCATCGGTAAGAGCGGCAGATAAAAAAGTGTCAAAAAATACACGGCCCTTCTGTCCGGGAGAACAGCTTGTCTATCAGATTCGCTGGGAGAAGATTGAGGCAGGCGTTGCCTTCTTTGATGTTCTTCCTGTGACAGAGGTCGACCAACAACCGTGCCGGCATTTTTCATTGAAAGTGGAGACCTCTCCATTGGTGGATGTCTTCTATAAAGTTCGTGATAAGCTTGACTCTTACACAGATATTGCCCTTGGCCGTTCCATTCGTTATGGCAAAAAAGGGACAGGGAGCGAACAACGGGATATCCTGGTGCAGTTTAACTGGGAAAAAAGGATAGCCAGGTATTCAAATTTTAATGCCGGCAGAAAGCCCATAACGATTCCACCCGGCACATTTGATCCGCTTGCGGCATTTTATAAATTACGTTCTATGGATTTAGGCGATAAAAATGAGATTAAATTTCCCATCACTGACGGGAAAAAATGTTTTATGGGTAGGGCAAAGGTTGTGGGGCAGGAAACCATAACATGTTTTAACACCACCTATGATACCTATGTGATTGAACCTGAGCTTGTTCATTTTGGCGGGGTGTTTAAAAAAAGCGACAAGCCTACGTTGCGTTTATGGATTACTACAGATGAAAGGCACCTTCCGGTTCGTATCCGGTCTAAAGTGATTGTCGGTTCAATCATTGGTGAGCTTGTTTCTGTCCGCTAAAGGAAAGGTTGGGCTTTAAAATTTGGAAATTATGGCATGCTATAGGTTCCGAACCGGGATTGTTTCAGGAGCAGATAATTAAATTAAATGGGGCAAAGCCAAGAACTGAAATCACAGGATAAAGATTTTCGGACTGCCCGGTACTGGGCGCTTGTTGGGTTTGCAGGGAATTTTATTTTAGCGGTCCTGAAGGGTTGGGCTGGCATTGTGTCAAACTCCAGTGCCATGGTTGCGGATGCCGTGCATTCCGCCTCGGACATTTTTGCATCCCTGTTTGTTTATATCAGCCTGAAAATCGCTCAGAAACCCCCGGACGAAGAACACCCTTACGGGCACGGCAGGGCAGAGGTTATTTCGACCCTTGTGGTAATGGGTATGCTGGCCGCGGCAGGAGTCGAGATTATCAGAACCGCCATAGCAACAATCCAGCATGGACATCTCAACGCTCCGGGAAATGCGGCCGTATATGCGGCAATATTGTCGGTTTTCGTCAACGAACTGATGTTTCAGTTCACCTATCGGGCCGGTGTGAAGACCAACAGCCCGTCAACCATTGCCAACGCCAAGGATAACAGGTCAGACGCCTTTTCTTCTGTTGCCGCTCTGATCGGTATTCTTGGTGCAAAGTTAAAATATCCTGTGCTTGATCCCGTGGCCGGTATTGTGGTGGCTTTGTTCATCTTCAAGATGAGTTATGAGATTGCTATGGACGCGGTGGCACAGATCATGGACGAATCTGTGGGTGAGAGCAAAATTCAAGAAGTGACGACGCTTGCGCTCACCGTCAATGGGGTGAAAAACGTGCATGGCGTTCGGGTACGTCGAAGCGGCGCTGCTTATCTTGTGGATCTGGATATTGTGGTGGATCCAAAGATTACTGTGGAAATGGCCCATGACATTGGCGAGTCGGTCCGGCAGATGATCCGGCTACATATGGATAAAGTCAGCCAGGTCCGTGTGCATACTGACCCTTCGGATCGGCACTGACGCAATTTATGCTATTTATAGTCTGAGCGGAAACCCGTGTTTGGACGAAAAGTTGCCCAGATGCAAATCTTCCTGCAACGCCGCAGGTGGGTGACTTTTCGTCCAAATACTATTTAGAAGGGGAAGTCCTGGGAGGTATCTTGTTCCAGTTTTTTTTCCTGTGGTTTTTCAGCTGTTTTGTGCACCAGGTTTCCATCCACATAGATGGCTTTATAGGGCCGGGTAGGGCAGGCGTGTTCACACCCGCCGCATCCCACGCAGATGGCTTCATTCATTTTGGGGATCACAAGATTTCGCCCGGCGGCATTGATATAGGGTACCATGGTCACAGCCTTGGTCGGGCAATGCTCGGAGCAGGCCCCGCAATTGGTGTTGTCCGTATAGACCACGCAGTTCTCCTTGATGAATTTGGCTACGCCCACCTGGGTTTGTTGCTTCTGTGCAATCGTCAGGGGCAGGATGGCTCCGCTTGGGCAGATGTTTGAACAGACGGTGCAGTCAAAATTACAATGCCCTCTGTTAAAATTCATCTGGGGTTGCATCATGTTGGAAAAGCCAAAAGCAGAGATCGAAGGGGTCAGCAGTCCCGAGGGGCAGGCTGCCACGCAAAGATGACAGGCGGTGCAGATAGATGTGTATCTTCCAATGCCCATGGAGCCCGGCGGCGAGAGCGGGCAGGTTTTGTTTTCGGCAATGGTGGTGGGCCGGGCCTGTGTTGGCGGGGAATTGGGGGTCGCATTGACCCTGCCTGCGGCCATGCCAAGGCTGCCGGCCACCAGGGTGAGCATGAATCCCCGGCGGTTCTGGGCGGTGTTTTTGTGGCTGGGGAGCCGCAGATTTTTAATAAAACGGGACTGGTACACCATGGCTTGGTCCGGACAGGCGGAAAGGCAGTTAAAGCAGGCGACACAGCGGCTGACATCCACCTGTTTTGTTTTAACGTCAATGCATCCGGCTTTGCAGACCCGCCGACACTCTCCGCAAGACCGGCAGGAACCGGTATGGATGCCCACCTGGAATATAGAAAATTTTGAGACCAGGCCCAGCAGGGTTCCCACCGGACACAGGGTGTTGCAGTAAAGACGGCCGTGCCGGGCACTCATCCAGCCTATAAGCATGACACTTGCCAGGGTAATGCCGAAAGAAAGGGGGGCGGCAGCCGGCAGTCTGACCCGGAACAGCGCGTGATTCCCTAAGGTTTCTGCCAGTGAAACGCCGGCGTTATTTAAAAAGATGACAACAGGGTGGGAAAGATGGGTCATTATCCTGCCGAAACTGCTGAATGGATCCAGCAGATTGACCACAAGCGTGGTGCCGGTCGCAAAAAGAAGTAGGGTTGCCAAAAGTATGCTATACCGTAGAATATTGCGGGGTGGGTTGTATTTGAATCCCGGGCTTTTTGTCTGTTTGCCTGGGGATGCACTTTTTTTTGAAAACACCCTTGAGATCATATCCTGGAATATCCCCAGGGGGCAGATGGCGGAACAATAGATTCGGCCAAATATAAGGGTTATCCCAAGCACTACCATGAACCCTGCAGCACCGACAGCTGCATGATTCATAAATTTAAGCAGTGACGGCATGAACTGTAAAAAGAGCAATTTGCCGGCAAGCAGCCGAACACCCGTATCCCATATATCAAGAAAGAGCAGGGCTGTACCCATGAAAAAGGCGATTGCAAGGCATACTCGCAACGGCTTGAGAACGAGTGGGTTCATTTATATTTTGATCCTGTTGATAGCAAGGTGTTCAAGGTCCATCTGCCCAAGATTCATCTGTGAGGCAATCTTAATATGGCGGATATCACCCGGTTCCATGCCGAAAAGTTTTGTTGCAGCGGCATCCGCGGCTACAGGATCCCTGGAGACCACCTGGGCCTTCATGGAGACCACGTCATTGATACTGACGCCTCTGGGACCATTGCGCTTCATCACGTTGTAGGCATCTACCACCGTAAGATCCGGTTTGCGAAAGGATGCGAAGTCGGCAATGCATTGGTGAAGGTCGTTGCGGTGCCAGTACCAGCGGTCCCAGACCACGCCCATAAGGTTTTTCATGCCGATGGTGACCATGGCGGAGCTGTGGTGCTTGAGGATCGGCACATTGATGAACACATCGGCATCCAGCAGGGCTTGGTGCACTTTGGCTTCTTTCAGGCGCAGGCCTGAAGGGACGGTAACCGTTTTGTAATATCCTTCGCTGTCACCGGAAATCATTTTTCCTCCAGCCTTTTTTACGGTCGCGCCAATACCGCTGTTTTTATAGCACCTGCGCCAGTTGTCACAGGTATGATCGAACACGGTTACCTGAGAGGCCCCCGCGCCAAGGCACTGGGCAACAATAGCCCCCACAAGTGCGGGGTGGGTGTTTCCGGCCCGCTCAGGCGGCACATCCCAGCCGATATTCGGCTTGACCAGAACCCGGCTGCCCCGGGGTACAAAGGTGCCTATTCCGCCCAAGGCATTTATGGCTGCATCAAACATGGTGTCCGGTTCGCCACCCCTCACCGCCACCAGGTCATAAGGGAGTGAAGACGCGATGGAAGGTGTGTTCCAAAATCGGTTGACCTTGGGAAAGGCGAGAAAGGAGCCTGCAGCAATCCCGCTGGTGATGGTCTTTTTAAAAAAATCCCGTCTATTCATGACAAGTTCTCCTTAATTATAGGTATGTTGCAGGAACAAATTATCCGTATCTTGACCCATTTGATAGGGCTATATATAAATGATGATTACGTATAGGGTTAATTATATGATCGTTTTTCGGTTTTGTTAGTGTTTTTTTTCATTTTTAGGATTTTTTATGAAAATCAGATACAATTCACCTGTGGTGTTGACATATGCCATCCTGGCACTGGTCTGTCTTGCCTTGCCTGTCTCAAATTTTCTGGGAATGAGCCTGGCATCGCCTTCCCGGCCGGCGTTTTCTGATCCTGTATTTTATGCACGACTTTTTACATATGTCCTGGCCCATGCCGGATGGACCCATTTCAAGGGTAACCTGATCATGATTCTTTTGTTAGGACCGCTTCTGGAAGAAAAATACGGCTCATGGTTGCTTTTTGAAATGATGGTGATAACCGCTGCGGCAACTGCGTTGATCAGTGCGGTGGTTTTTCATACCTCCCTTGTGGGGGGCTCCGGTTTGGTGTTTATGATGATTTTGCTCAGTTCCTTTTCAAATTTCAGGGATGGGGAAATTCCTTTGGCTTTTATTTTGGTGGCCGTGATTTATATTGGATCTGAATTGACGCAAGTTTTGAAGGATGATCATATTTCCCACTTTGGCCATCTGGCGGGCGGACTTTTTGGGGCGGGGTTTGGATTTTTAAGGGGTAAAAATAGATAACTGAAGTTTCCTGATTTTCGTTGGCTTATCAAACGTCTATACTTTTTTGGTTGCCTTGGTCAACTCTTTCCAGTGTGGATAATTTGTTTTCAATTGCTTTGTGATGATCTGTCTGATATTTTTTATATGTTTTTTATCCATTTTTAGGGGGTGTTATTCATGCCGCAAAGCATCAATGGGATCCATGCGGGCCGCCTTCAAGGCCGGGAAATACCCGAACACCACGCCCACAGCTGCTGAGAAGAAAAATGCAATAATAATGATGGAAACATCCGGGGCGAAGGGAATTGCCAGCATTTTTGTGGCACCAAAGGAGGCTGCCAGGGCCAGGATAATGCCGAAAATGCCGCCAAAGGAGGAAAGTACCACGGATTCCACTAAAAATTGGAACAGCACTTCATGCGCATAGGCACCGATGGCCAGGCGGATGCCGATTTCCCGGGTACGCTCGGTCACGGACACCAGCATGATATTCATGATACCGATGCCCCCGACCAGAAGACTCACTGCAGCCACTGCACCGAGAAGGGCTGTCATGGTTTTAGTGGTGGAGGTGAGCATGGAGGCAAGTTCCTTGGTGTCCATGATCCTGAAATTGTTCTCTTCATTGTCGGATAGGTGCCGGCGTTTTCTCAAAAGTGCCTGGATAGCGGCTGACGCCGTGGTGGTGGAGGCACCACTCTTTACTGCCACCTGGATAGAGGGGATATCCCTGTTGCCGGAAAAACGGCGCTGGACTGCTTTGATGGGCATGATCACACAATCATCCTGGTCGTGCCCCATGGAGGAATTGCCCTTGGCCCCTAAAAGGCCTACGATCTGACAGGATACTTTGCCCAGTCGAAGTTTTTGTCCCACAGGGTCCCCGTCACCAAACAGGTTTTCCCTGATGGTATCCCCCACCACACAAACGGTGCGTCCGGCTCTGATTTCATTTTCGGAAAAGGTTCGGCCGGCTTTTATGGTCCAGTTGCGGACTGTAAAAAAATCGTTGGTGGTGCCGGTAATGCTGGTGCTCCAGTTCTGGTTGCCCACCACGGCCACGGCAGATGCGGATACGGCCGGAGCCACACCTGCCAGATCATAAACCTGCCGTTCAATGGCCTGGACATCTTTGACTGAAAAACTCGGGGCTCTGGGGGCCCCGCCGGGTCCGTGGCGCTGGCCTGGACGAATGAGCAGTACATTGGTGCCCATGGCGGCAATCTGCTGGGTTACCTGGGCCGTGGTGCCGTTGCCGATGGTCACCAGGGTGATCACGGCGGCTACGCCGATGATAATACCTAAAATGGTGAGCACCGAACGCATGACATTGCGCTGGATGCCCCGCAACGCCAGGATAAAAGTATTCCAGATCATCTGTCCTGGCCTCCTTTGGTTGCCGGGGTATGTCCGTTTTTAACGTCTGCCACCTGGCCGTCCACAAAGTGAATGATCCGGTCCGAGTAAGCGGCCATATCTGATTCATGGGTGACCATGACCACGGTGATTTTCTGTTCCCGGTTCAATTGTTTTAAAAGTTTCATGATTTCATGGCTTTTGGCCATGTCCAGGTTGCCCGTGGGCTCGTCGGCAAATAATACCGAAGGGGTGGTGGCAATGGCCCGGGCAATGGCCACCCGCTGCTGCTGTCCCCCGGACAGTTCGCCGGGGGTGTGGGCTTCGCGCCCTGCAAGCCCCACCTGTTTAAGTGCCTTGCGCGCCAGTGCCTTGCGTTTTTTGGGCGGTATGCCTCTGTATATCAGGGGCAGTTCCACATTCTCCACGGCCGTGGTCCGGTTCAGCAGGTTGAATCCCTGAAATACAAAGCCTAGGTAAAACCGGCGCAGGGTGGCCAGCTGTTTGCGGCTCATATGGCTGACCTCAACCCCGCCAAATTTATACACGCCGGATGTGGGGGTGTCCAGGCATCCAAGGATGTTCATGCAGGTGGATTTGCCCGAGCCCGACGGTCCCATCACCGAAATAAATTCACCGGATTCGATGGACAGATCAATGCCGCGCAACGCAAAGATTCTTGCTTCGTTACTGCCGTAAGCCTTGGTGACCCGGGTCAGGGAAATCAACGCATGTTTTTTGTCAGCCATGGCGTTACTTTCCCTTTGTGGTCGTGGAAACAATCACTTCGGTGCCTTTGGCGATGTCTCCTTCTATAATCTGGGTGTGCATACCGTCGCTTAAGCCCGTTTTCACAGGCACAGGTCTTGGCCGCTTATTTTTATCCAGAATCCATATGGTGCCCTGGTCTTTGCCGCCTTTGATGGTGACATGCTTGGCCTGTCGGCCGCCGCGCCTGGGCGGACCGGGCATGAACATCCTTAACAGCGATGGTTTGCTATTGTTCCCCCCGGGTTTGGGCATTGAGAATCTGAGGGCAGCACTGGGAACAGACAAGACCTGGTCCGCTTTTTTAACAATGATGTCTGCCGTGGCGGTCATACCCGGTCGCAAAGCTAAATCGGCGTTGTCACAAGTCATTATGGTTTCATACGTGACCACCCCGTCCGTGGTGGTGGCATTAAACCGGACCTGCTGGATTTTTGCCGAAAATTTGCGCTGGGGGTAGGCATCCACGGTGAAGTGGGCGTCATGTCCTTCCTTGACCACACCAATGTCTGCTTCGTCCACATCCACGTTCAGCTTCATTTTGGTCAAGTCTTCTGCCAGGGTAAACAGCACCGGGGCCTCAAATGAGGCAGCCACGGTGGAGCCCTTTTCAATGTCCCGGGTCAGGACAACCCCGTTTACAGGGGAGATAATATCGGCCTTGGACAATTCGGTTAACGTGCTGTCCAAAGAAGCCTGGACCTCGGCGACACTTGCTTCGGCCATGGCCCGGTCAGCCAGGGCCCGGGTGTAATTGGCCAGGGCTTGATCCATGTCGGTCTGGGCCGGCACCTTGCCGCTGCTTAATTCCCGGACTTTTTTCAGGTTTTTTAATTTTCGGTCTGTTTCTTCCACCGTGGCCTGGGCCTGTTGTACCGATGCCCGGGCCGATGCCAGAGACGCTTTGCTTTTGCGCACCTGGGCCTGCAGATCAGCGATATCCAGCCGGGCCAGGACCTGGCCTTCGGTGACCTGGTCGTTGTAATCTACAAACACCTCTTGGATGGTGCCGGATAATTCACTGCCCACATCCACCTCGTTGGTGGGTTCCAGGGTGCCTGTAGCAGACACGGTTACGTGAATATCGGTGACAGCGGCCGGTGCTGTTTTAAAAGACATGCCGGCATCCGGGCCGCCTTGCGAGCCTTTGGGCAGCAGAAAAAAATACGCCCCTGCTGCGGCAAGAATCAGAATTAAGATAATGATGAAAATGCGCTTTTTGCTTTTTTTTCGTGAGCTATCGTTCAATGTGGCTTTGATATTATCAGTTAAATCCATCGGAACTCCCGAGATGTTAAGGGGTTGGCTGTATTTCAGATTTGTTTTGTCCGCCCGTTGGGGCGTCAGATCCCACCGGGGTCCAGCCCCCGCCAAGGACCTTGTAAAGGGTGATCAGGTTGGATACGCAGGAGCCCTGGCTTGTGGCAAGATCACTTTGATAGGATAACACGGTCTGCTGGGATGTCAGCACTGTGGTGAAATCAATCAGGCCGGATTGGTATTTCTTTTTTGCCAGATCCTCGGCGGCCAGGGCCTGTTCGGCAGCAATGGTCAAGTGTCCCAGCCGGGTTTGTTCCTTGGCATAGGCCACCAAGGCATTTTCCACCTCTTCCAGGGCCGACAAAATGGCAGATTCGTACTGGATCAGGGCCTGCTCCTGCAAAGCGTTTTGGACCTCAATATTTTTACGGATACTGCCAGCGTCAAACAAGGTGTGGTACAGGTTTGCGGCCAGGGATCGGGCCCAATGGGATGGATCTAAAATATTGTCAATGAGTTCGGCAGGGCTCAGGGCATCCATACCAATGGAACCGGACAGGGTCAGTTCAGGATAAAGCTCTGCCGTGGCCACCCCTACCTGGGCGGTCTGGGCAATGAGTTCGTATTCAGCCTCCCTGATGTCGGGCCGTCTTCGCAGGGCATCTGCGGGAAGGCCCACGGCAATGGTTGCCGGTAGTGTGGGCAAGGGGTTGGGGGATGCCAGCTTTTCGTGCAGGATGCCGGGGGCAAGACCCGACAGCACAGCCACCCGGTTCATGGCCTCGGACAGGGAAGATTCAAGGGCCGGAATCTGGGCTTTGGCATTTTCCAGGCTGTACCGAGCCTGGTGGACATCCAGTTCATCGGTCAGGCCTGCCTGGTACTGCCACTGGGTGAGCTGGAAGGATTCTGTTTGGGAGTTAATGCTCTGCCGGACGACATTCAAGCGTATCTGGGCCGTGCGTACATTTATGTAACTGTCGGCAAGATCTCCCACAAGACTGACCAGGGTATCCCGCAGCGCCTCCTGTTTGGCCGAAAGCGTTGCGTCCGCTGCTTCAATAGAGCGTTGGATTCGGCCGAAGAGGTCAATTTCCCAGCTTGCGTCCAGGCCGGCGCTATAGGTCTTCGATACTGTGCCGGTGCCGTCCTCATTGCTGGTACCGGTCCAGGACGCCCCGCCCGAGGCATTAACGGTGGGCAGTCTATCGGCCTCTTCAATTCCCTTGAGCAACCGGTACTGGCGAATGCGCGCCAGGGCCAGTTTCACATCCAGGTTGTTTTGAACCGCACGGGAAATCAGATCCGTGAGCACCGGGTCATCGAGTACCGTCCACCATTGCGCCAGCTGTTCAGGGGCTGCCGGTGCTTGGGCCAACCCCTTTTGCATGGGGGCATGCCAGGACCCTTCAGGGAAAAGGTCCGGCTGTTTGTAGTCCGGTCCAACGGCTTTGCAGCCTGTGAAAAGCGTAATAAAAATAAAAATCAGACAGATGTCTGACAGAAATAAAAAGCGTTTTTGCATGAAGTAAATCCTTTGGCGTCGAAAGCGTTAAAAATAAAGACAGGGGCCGCTTCCGATTGGCGCGTGCTCAGAATAATGTAGCCGGGTTATACCGTCAATATGTTTTGGCAAAGGCGTGTACCAAATTCTAATTGGTTTCGGGTGCGGCAAATGGGATAAAAAAGGCACCCGGAACCAAAGGTTGGCTTGTGTCGGCGCGGTTAGGCATGAATGGTCAGGCGTCTGGTTTAGTGGGATTGGGGTTTGGGTGTTTTGCGTTCATTATCAATTTGTAATGTCACAGAGGCGGTCAGTTTCATCTGAATACATTTGTTTTTATCCAGTTCAGGGGCATTTTTTATTTCTCTTTTGTTTCTGCGTTTTCCATGGAATTGAAAATGGTGTTCCGGTTGCTTTTTTTACTGCCCTGGCATGCATTGCATCCTGCACATGAGGGGGAATCAGAATTCTTTATTTTTTTCCATTGCCGGTACAAATAAAAAAACGCACCGCATACGGCAAAAGCGACAATAACATTTCCAATCATCATTTTTCTCCTATTCACTGACTGCAGCGACAATCATGGCAATCAGTCCGTAAAGGCCTGTAAAGGCCACAGTGATTATTCGTAACTTTCCGGGCCATTGCCCGGTAACTATTTTTGTTCCGCTGCTAAAAAACAGCACACAGATGCCCAAGCCGGCCAGAGACCAGATGGTGCCGGGTACGGCCCGGGCCGTTACGTATCCGCAGCTTAAAGTTGTGCCAAGTTCTATGGTAAAAGGGAAGAGCAGATCCCTGGCCTTTCCTGCATCAGTAATTGTTACCCGGGACATGGTGTGGACAAAGGTGTTAATGGGTACAAAATTTTTATCCATGGCCACGGCCCGGATGGTGGTGTCATCGGAATAAATTGCCGTGCAGTATAATGGATTGAAAATCAACTTTAAATCCATGCGGTCCGGGTCATAATCTTTTAGAGGGACAGGGGTCATCCCGTAGTTGTTATACCCTAAAAGAAAGATGCGTCCGCCCCCGGAAAGAGCCATGCCATAGTATTTTTTCTGTTTGTTTTCCGACACCTTGATGGCCCGGATTTTCAAGTCCGTTGGAATAGGCGTTTTAACAATCAAAGGTTTATCATCCATCCGCTTGATATGAAATACATGAAAATTGTGATCCACAAGAAACACGCCTTCGTCAAAAGGTTTAAGTACGGTAAATTTTCCGTTCACAGACCGTGCAGGAAATACAAATCCCTTTTTTTTAAGGGCATGGGTGTACATATCGGTGAGCCCCGTATCTACAACATTGGCATCGGCATTGATAAACTCCATATGACTGTCTGTCATGCGAAACCGATTTTCGGGAAAAACAAGCCTGGCTTGGCCAGGGTTGGATTCCAGCAGGGGGTAGAAGGGTACTTCAGGATATCTTTCAGCCAAATTTCTGGCTTTAAGCTCCAGAACCCGGCGCTGGGCCTTGATCGTTTTTTTATCAAATGCCTGCCCGCTCAGAGTGATGGGCAAAACCCCCAGAATTTCCATATTTTTATAATAAATAAAGGGCAGATGCCGTTCAAATATTTTGCGGGGCACGTAGGTGCCCGCTTTCATATAGGCAAGGTTGCTGTGGTGGTCAAAGGCAAAGCCTTTAGCCGCTTCGGGCACCTTTCCCACAATTTTTTCCTTTAAAATAAAGTTTTGGCTCACAGGGCTGAAAAACAGGTGTGTTTTTTCAACGTCGTCAATAAAAAGTTTGTCATAAAGAATAGGCAGGTACACAGCAGATACCAGTATGACCAGAATACAATAAACAGCCAGTGCATTGCGATTCATTATCCCACACTCCTGTAGCGAAATCTGAATACCGGTAAAAGCACTGCCGGCATCATCAATACCAGGGGCACAATGAGCAGTACCAGGCTTGGGCCGTATGCCCCGGAATCAACATTTTGCAGGTAAAGCCCTGTCACACCGGCCCCAATGATCAGGTTTACTGCCTTGAGCCGGAAATCGGGTTCAAGCAGGGATAGAGCCATGCCAAGATAGGCTGCAGCCCCGGCCATGGTCCAGGGCAGGGCGGTTAACAGGCTTATTTTTATACCCTGCCAGGGAAAAAACAGGCCCGTAATCAGGCCAAGCCCGCAAAGGTCGACAAGGGCCAAGGCGCAATAAACGCTCATCCCCACCAAAAGATGGGACAGAGCCACAAACGCCGGGGGCACAGGCAGATGAAGGGAAAGACGGAACCGTTCTCCCCACATTTCCGGAAGAAACTGAAAACAGGCGATCAGAATACCGGATAAAAGCGGGATATATTTTAATAGGCCATAATAAATTTGGCCCAGGTGAAGCACCCGGTACCAGACCACCTCCGGATGATCCAGGATAAACAGCCTGCGTGTGGAAACATAAATATACAAAAGAATGCAGATGTGGACTACCAGCGTAAGAAGAGTTAACATTCTGATTTTAAAAAATTCTTTTCTGAAAATAGCCTGAATCATCAGTATCTCCCCGTATATCCGATAAATGCATCTTCAAGGCTCAGGTCGACCGGCTTAAGAAGCTTGCCCGGTATGTTCGTATTGTTGAGCGCGTCGGCAAGTTCTCGGCCGGATGAAAAGGTAAACAGATCCTAGTGATTAGGATGAATTTCAATCTTCTTCAGCATGGGGCAGGCGCTGAGCATCTGTTCCCGGGTCATGCCCTGGGGGATGCCGGGGGCGCCGTCATTGGTGGAAACCTTCAACTTGGAGCAGGAAAAATTGTTTTTGAACTGTTCCGGGAGGTGATCATCAACCGGCCACCGCGTTCAAGAAAGATCACTTCATCTACAAAATTTTCCATATCCTGGATCACATGGGAGGTTAAAAATACCGTGCGGTTCCCATGGTCTAAATATTCACGCATTTCGTCCAGAAAAAGTCTTCGGTATCCGGCATCAAGCCCGATGGAATAGTCATCGAGCAGCAGCAGTTCCGGCTGCTGGGCCATTAAAAGCCCTAATACCACCTGGGAGCGCTGGCCGCAGGACATCTGGCGGATAAGATGATTGGGGCGAAGATTTAATTTGTCGACCATCCGGTAGTAGATACCGGCATCCCAGTCAGGATAAAACGGGGCGTAAAATTTTTCAATCTGACGGATAGATATGAATTCATAGGCCACATGGCCTTCAAATAAAAGCCCAATCCTGGCCCGGGCGGCAAGTGTCAGGGTATGGGAAGGTTTGTTGAACACTTTGCACGTACCGGAGACCGGCCGCAAAAATCCCATCAATATTTTGATCAGTGTGGTTTTGCCTACACCGTTTTTGCCTAAAAGGCCGTATATCTTTCCAGGGGAAATGGAAAAGTTCAGGTCTTTATATATATAACGGCTGCCGTAACGGTGGCACAGATGGTCAACATGTATAACAGGGTGCATAAAATTTGTCCTGGGGGGTACCATGAACACGGCGTTTCATGTTTTTTTACAGTGTAATATTTAAAAACTGGACAGTGCCGGCCCTTGTGTTGATTATCTCATTGGGAGAAGAGATGAAATCTTGTTTAAGAGACAGGAAAAAGGACCGGCACCGGCAAGCTTAGTTGTCTATTTCATATCTTTGGCCTGAATCCAGATCACAGCATCTTTTGAACACTCTTTGCCTTTAAACGACCCTTCGGGGTCAATACCTAAGGCTGCAAATCCCCACCATCCAGCCTTGGGAATGCCAAAGGTGAATACGCCGTTGTCATCGGCAAAAATGGTCTGCAGAACAAAAGCCGCCTGGGGGGCAGTGGCGGAAGCTTCCTTGGCAAAGGCTTTTTTGTCCAGTAATGGTTTGTGGTTCATGAATTCAATTTCAATTTCTGCGCCGGCCACAGGTTTTCCCTTGAACAGCACTTTGCCCTGGAATACATTGCCGGTCCAGCGGTCATAGGGTTTGCAAAGGGGAACGATTTCGCAGTCAAGCCCCACAGGTTCCATCCAGGCACCAGGCTCTCCACCCACATTGACAATCATTTTTGTGAACTGCTGGATATAGGCATCTTCTTCGCCTTCATAGTAAGGAGCCGGTACCAGGCAGAAGATGTGGTCTCCGCCTCTTGCGGAATATTCAGTTTCATAAGCAGCGCCTGAATTGGTCAGGCTGGTCCATGTAATGGGTTTAAGGGCAGACAGCAGGTCTGTCTTTTTGGGTGTGTTTTCACCCCGTGAACGGGTAACAAAAAATTGTTCCGGTGTACCCATGTCCATGGTATGGCCGGCTTCAAAGGGGTGGGTGAACACGATAGCCAAAGGAATTTTACCCCCCTTGTTCAAGGCGCTTTCAGGGGTATAGATCATTTGAAAGTGGGCAAATGCCGGTACGGTAAGCGCCAGGATGGCCAGGGTGCTGATGGTGGTGACAACATGTTTCATCTTCAAGATTTTCTCCTTTTTAAAAATTATGCAGTGACCGAGCTATTCGGTGATTTCCTTGCCGTCCACGGTGATTTTGTGACCTTCCCCGGCATCAAATTCTACTTTGTAGTCGCCTGCGGGTTTGTCAAAGGTAAACTCACTGTCTTCATCCATTTTACCCTTGACCAGGACTTTTCCGGCACCGTTTTCAACACGCATTTCAACACCGGAGGCAGATGATCCGTCGGAAAATCCGCCTTCGCAGGTCACGCTTTCGTCTCCATTGTCATAACAGGAGCACAGCGGCGTGTGGGCCTGGCACAGTGGGGTTACAAAGAAGCCAAACACCATGGCAGCAAAGATTAATACAGTCAATTTCAGTTTCAGTTTCATTTTTTTCTCCTTGTCGATGTGAAAATTGGCCCCGAAAGGCAGTTCAGGCAATGGCTTGCCGGGCATCTTTAAATTCTGGTTTTGTTCTTATAAAGCCTGTGGCAATGGTTGTGCACAGGGCGATTCCGTAAAATATTCCCATGGCCTGAAGTCCGTTTAAGCCCAGAAGGGTGCCGCCGGTAAATATAAAGGTGGCCACACTGATGCCCAATACCATGGGGTAAAACATGCCGAACAGCATCCACTTGACAGATCCGGATTGCAGTTTAACTGCAATGGAAGTGGCAAGACACGGCGGGTAAAGCACCATGAACATCATAAGAGCCAGGGCATGAAGCGGTGTAAATCCTTTGATACCCGTTCTTCCGGAGAATAGAAGGTCAAAGAATAGGTGCCGGGAAGGTCTACCACATCCACCCGGGTGTTCCCATGTTTGTACCACCCGGACATTTTGTCCACAGTGACCCCGGGATAGTTGGCTACATGTTGTTTAGCACCGGTCAGGGCATTGAATACCGTTGATTTCCCGCAGTTGGGTTGACCGGCCAGGGCGATCAATAATCTGTCACTCATCTGTTTTCCACCTCAATAAAACGGGCTTCATCATGGCGCAGACTGATGAAATAACCATCGATTTCAACTTCCATGGGATCTTCAAAGGGGGCGTTACGGACCACGTTCAGGGTGAGACCCGGATAAATACCCATGTCCATTAACCTCTGGCCAAGCTTATTTTTGATGGAGAGTTTTTTGATTGTTCCGTTTTCTCCAGGTTTAAGTTCATCCAGAGTCATAATCATCCTTTCAATTAAATTGTCTTTTTCGATTAATATTTTTATTTGATGTGTCTTTGTGTTCTGATTAATATAAAGCAAGCAATGCATTTTCTTGTTAGTCATGTCTAAATTAATAGACAGGTGACTTGTTTTCATTATTTAGGCTTTTTGTCAATGGGCTTTAAATTTTTTTTAGTTTTATAATTATATATTCATTATTTTAAAACTGTGAGGGTGGGCATAAAAGGTATTTCTTGTAGAGTTAAACCTTTCGAGATGAAGTATATCCCCTGCATTTTATGCAAAAGAGAGACGCAGGAGCAGAAAGGCTTCCCAGGCCACAAAGTCACACATCGGCAATTCCGGCAGGTTTTCAGGACGGTCCCGGAGCTTCAGCGGCCGGGCTGCATTGGTCACTGCACAGAGGGTGATCAGATTATGGATCAATGCGCCGGCAAAGGAGAAAGCAGCCCTGAAAACATCAGTATCAGGGTCACACAGTTCAACCTGAATCGTTCTGCTCTATGGTGAATGGAATTTTGGTCCCGGCATCCTGACTGTTGGTAAGGCTTTTTCCCCAATCAATGTTGCTTACTCCAACCAACTTGTGGCTGGGGAAGAAGAAGATCTTGGTCTTGGTGGATTCGGTGATTTTGACCAAAGCGAGATTACTCAGCTAAAATTGACTTTCGGCGGTTTTTCCATTGCTCTGATAAATCCCGAACAAGATGCATGGGTTGGTGTGGATGTATTAAACAGCGATGCAGATGTTTACGAGACTCAAGCTGTAATACCCATGATCGCGTTGTGTTATAAAGCAGATTTTGATATTGGCGAAGTCCAGATTGCCGGTGGTTATAACACGTTTGAAATTGATGATAATGAAGATATTGATGCCTACGCGATTGGCCTTGGTACACAGTTGAACTTTGGTGCATTTGGTGTTTTTGCTACCTTTGTATGGGGCCAGAATATGGGTAACATGGGTGTTGACAATGCCACTGGATACGAAGGACTGGCCATTTATAACGGTAATGAGGTTTACGATTGTGAATCCATTGGCGGAACCATTGGTGTGACTTTCGCCGTTAATGACATGCTCACCTTTGAAGCCGGTTATGGTTATATCCATGATGAAATTGATGACAATGCTTGGACCGGAAGCGAAAGTAATATTGCTCAGTCCTATTATTTGCAGGCTCCTATTACGCTGGTTCCGGGTGTTACGATTACCCCTGAAGTCGGTATGATTGATGAGAGAGAAACCGGTGAGGATGAAACTCTCTACTTCGGCGCTGCTTGGGCAATCGTATTCTAAGTTAAAAAAAGTTATATATAAAACTGCCTGAATTATAACGGCTGCAGGTTTTAAAATCGGCAGCCGTTTTTTTAGGGCCTGTCCGGGGTGTTGCGCAAAAGTTTTAAGCCCGGGATTTGTATGCCTCCGGCAATGGGCCGATGCTGCGGACATCACGCTTGATCCGGGGTGTCTAAAAATCAGATCCTTCCCGGCGTCAACCACGGCAAAGTTTAAATGGGACTATGAGAATTCCGGGGTATCCTTGATCTCGTCTCCCACCATACAGATACCCAATGTTTTTCTGACGGTTTACCTCAACGTTAGGCAGGGTGTTTAAGAGGCTTCGTGCGTGATATTGGCCTTGGCCTTGGCCTGGCGGCGGCATGAGCAGTTTTTGCAATCGCCGGTGCATTTATGCCCTTTTTTGTGCTGGTGGTCGAGAAGCCGGCAACCTTTTGGGAGGATGGCTTCGGCCCGGAGCCCTTTGAAATTGAGTTTTTGCCGATTGCTGTTTTGGGGTAGGTGAAATTCCAGGAGCGCCTGGCCAAATGGAAGGGCTTCCCTGAGGTGGGTGGTGTCGATAAACATGGTCAGGCCCTGTTTTTCTCCCTCTTGAATAGCTTCAAGTAGTTCAAAAGCCGAGGCGCCGTCAAAGACGCCGTGGAGGTTAATATGGTATTCGTGGTCCTTTCTCGAGGTCTCCAAATGAAAATTTGATTCCATTGTTTACTCCTGATTTAATGATTTATTTTTTTTGTTTGGAGCGACTAACTTTTAAGCATTAGTAGATAACCGCTAAAAGTTTGTCAAGGCTAAACTGCTTTATATTTTTTTATCGCATTCAGAAGCGGAGGTCATTTCAGGAACGCCTTCAGTGGAAATCATCATCTTTTTTTCCGTGATGAAGTTGAAATACGGTTGAATTTTTCAAAAGTTGGATTGATGAAATTTTTAGGGTATAATATAGAGCGATTTTATGCAAGTAAAGGTAAAGTTGCTGTCATCTAATTTTATTTTAAATAATGAAACTTGTTTTAAAGACTAAAGGGGCATATATGCGATCAATGAAAGAGGAGGAAATCAGGAAGGCCCTGTCACTGGGCAAGTGGGCCACCATTTGCACTGTTGGGACGGATATGGGGCCCTATGGCGTGGAAGCCACTTATTTTATAGACGTGGAAGCCTCAGACCGGTTGCCCCGCCTCTGTTTCATGATTAACCCCAGGGGGACCACAATGAAGAATATCGGTATCTCACCCAAAGTTTTGCTGAAGCTTACCCTGACCGACCGGAATCTGAAAACATGGATCGGTGTTTCCTGTTTCGGTACCGGCCGGGTGGAGACCGACCCCGGCGCCATGGCACGGGGATGGTCTCTTCTGGGGCAGGTCATGGGGACGGATTACTCGGCGGCGGCTGAAAAATTCAGCCGTCCGGGCAAAGCTTCACCCATGCTGGTGGTGGATGTGGAAAAAATGACCGGCAGGTGCAGCCACAGAAAAAATCTGGCCATTGATTTCACCCTGTGGCAGAATTAATTTTATAATTTTCATTTGAAGAAAATGTATAATTACCAAACAGTATCTGAGATAAGTGTAAAGCACCCGCCCTCATCCAGTTCAGTTTCACCCTCTCCGGCAACTATCATGTCCGGTTCAAAGATTTAAAAAATCCCGTCATCTATTGCGGAGAGTACCAGGCCATAGGTTCTTACCATGATTTGAACCTCATATGTCGAGTGATGAATAATGTTCCCGTTCGATACGCCCGCGCTCCCAGCTTAAATTATTTCGGACTCGTTCCTTAGCACGGAACTGATTGCGTTAAGGGTTGGCCGCCAATCTGATTAATTTGCAAAAGGTCTCGTATTTTTAAGACCCCGTTCCTTAATTGAAAATCGCAAGAAGGCGGTTCGCAGTTACTTTGGCGGCAACGTGTTCCTGGGTTTCGGCACTGATATCAAGATTTCCCAAGGTTTCAAATGGGGCCTGTCCATAGGCTTCGCAGACCTTTTCCTCGTACGTGTCCCGCAATTGCCTGAAAGCGGTTTCCACTTCAGGGTATTTACCCGATTCCCTATAGGGCAGGCGGATAAACCCGCTGGTTTCTCCGATTTTAAAATAAGGTACCTGGAAAACGTGAAACCGTTCCGGGACCCAGTGAGGATGGCGCTCATTTTCTCCCGGCAGGCAGAAATTTTCGTGGGGTCGTTTTAGTTTAAATTTAAATTAGATATGGTTTTATTTTTCGTCAATTATAAAAATAAAATTAATTCTAAATTTAAAGTTAGTCAAGATTATAAAGTGTTGACTTGCCTTACAGCTGGATGTATACCCAGTTTTGTTTATCGGATAATACAACTTGATTGAGTGGGAATTAACTCTTAGATAGCAATTTTCTTAAAGGAGAATTTTGTGAAAAAGATAATGATGATTTTGCTAGCGGTGATGGTGCTGGTTGGCTTTTATTTCCCAAGCTTTGCCGGCGAACAAGGCGATGGGTGCATGTACAAAGGCCCCAAACCCGCAGGCCAGGTCAATATGACCAATGGTGGTGTGTATGCCAAAGGCAAGCTGGGTATTATTTTAAAAACAAAGTATTTTAAAAAGGATGATATCTACAACGGCTCTGACAGTCGTTCCGATTATGCGGGATCGCCCTCGGGCACTGGATGCCGCGAGCAGGAGCGGTGGGTTACCCAGCTGACCATGAGATACGGGTTGTTTGACAACATGGATGTCAGGTTGATGGTTCCCTACTGGCATAAAAATATGGTCCGGGGCATGATGAAATCCGGTACCGTTACCCAGGTGGGCAGTTCCAATGAGGGTTTTGGCGACATGGTTATCATGGGGCGGTTTAGACTGATGGCCCAGAAAAAAGGCAACCCTTTTAACCTGGCTTTAGGGGCTGGGATGAAAATGCCCACCGGGGATACCGACGAACTGGATGACGCCAAAACCAATGGCAGTTGTTTTGGCATCGGATTTCAGTCTGGCACAGGTTCATGGGACCCAAAGTTCGAAATCGCAGCCAACCGTATGATTCGCAACTGGAGAATGGACGCCACCATTATGGCGACGTTTCCCACCGAAGGAGACTTTGATTACGAATATGGGAACAGCATCCAGTATAACCTGGGCTCCAGTGTGGCCGTCAATAACTGGCTTGATCTCCAATTGGAATATAATGGCATCTGGAAGGATAAAAGCGAAGACAACGGCGATACCGCGGACAGTTCCGGGGGGCATTGGGGGTATATCACTCCCGGGTTTCATATTAAATTCAGCAGAAAACCAAATATTCACCTTGATTTCGGTGTTCCCATCCTGGTGTTCAAGGACCT
Organism: uncultured Desulfobacter sp.; assembly: GCF_963675255.1. Classification (GTDB taxonomy): domain Bacteria; phylum Desulfobacterota; class Desulfobacteria; order Desulfobacterales; family Desulfobacteraceae; genus Desulfobacter. The sequence continues at coordinate 4,043,635 of NZ_OY775937.1, read as the reverse complement.
GAACGGCGAGCAGCTGGCTGAAGATTACCAGTTTGTTGCCAAACTTGCGGTTAAGTTCTGATTCTAACGCCAATAAACTGTATTAACAGTTTGTTATTAATATTAATATTTAAAATATAAGTGAGGAAGAAAATGATTAAGAAAACCATTGCATCTGTTATCTGTTTGGGACTTCTTGCTGCGGCACCCGCTGCGTGGGCAAAAAAATTTGATTCCCCTTTGAAAACCGTTGATGTCCTCATCGCCGGGGAACGGGTCATGGATATTGCCGCCGCCCTTGGGATAGCGCCCAGGGCTTTTGTTGGCCGGTATTCCCTTTGGGAGGGCGGGGAATATATAAACAAAGTTACCCAGTTGCTTGGATGCCCGGTCAAGGCTTGCAAAAAGGCCCCCTCCACTGTTCCCGATGCCCTGGACAGAATGAAACTCAACCGGGTGATTATTGAAAAATCTGTGCAATACTGCCTGTACAAACCCAAAGTGTTTCCGGGATGCATTCGTAAGGGGATAAGCGACCGGCAGGATCTAACCATCGATACCGTGGATTTTTCAAAGGGGCTTGAATCTGCCGTGAAACAGACGGCTAAGTTGCTTGGCGTACCAGGAGAAAAGGCCGACGCTGCCATGGCATCATATTACAAAAGTATGCAAATCGCCCAAAAAAATGTTCAAAAGGCAACGCCTGGCAAACGGGTGGTGATCCTTACAGGCACTTTTCAAAAAGATACGGGCAAAACGTTTCTCCGGGTGGAAGCGGCTGGTGGATATGCCGATAAGTATCTGCTTGCTCCCTTGAAAGCAAAGAATGTGGGGAATGCCTTGGTCAAAAAAATCAAAAAATCCAAAGGCCATTTTACCATCAGAAAATTGGATGGGCTTGCCGCAGTTAATCCTGATATCATCGTGATCACCGGGGATGCTGCGGCCGTACAAAAAGCGTTGAATAAGGCAGTTGTAAAACATCCTGAATTGGCAGGTGTCAAGGCCCTGAAAAACAATGCCGTTTTTGTACTGCCCGCATACAGGGATTGCGGACCCCTTGAATACCCCGAAAAACTAAACAAATGGGCCTGCATGTTTCGATAATGCAGATGCGCCGGATTTTAAGCCGCCATCAAGGCACATCAAATAGCAATTTTTAATTTGGCCCAATGATGCCCTCTCGGGATGGGTATGGAATTTTCCTTTTTCCGTGCCCCTAATGACTAAAAACCGTGAGAAGAAGCATAAGACTCTAATTTCGCTTGTTCAAAATAAAATTTCAATAATTAGAAAACAAGAGATAATCAGATATAATCAATGAAAATATTTAAAAAATTGGACTATTAGCATCATAATCACCTCTAACCTGGCATAAATGACTATAATCACTCAAAATAAAACTAGATTTTTCTTTGTCAATATACTATATAATTCCAATGAGTTATTGGAATCAATATTATGGCGGATAACGTCAATAATAATGTCGAGACAAAACCGATTGGTTTTGCCCCGATTTTGCAGCATTATTTTCACAAATGTTGCATCGCTGATATTATTGACCAGAACGTCCCTCTTGATGCAAGACGTAACATGCTCACTCATGGGCAGGCAAGTATAGCAATGATCACCGCCATTCTTTTTCAGGTTATGTCTCTTTACAAGGTTTGCAAATTTGCCAGGGAATCAAATGTCCTGGATGTTATTTTCCCTGACATAAGTCCGGATGAATATTTTGACGATAGGCTGGGTGATACCTTAGACGCTATTCACAAATTCGGCATTGGTAATCTGGAACTGCTGATTACCCGACATATAATTGAAGCCTTTGAGATTCAGACAGAAATCTGTCATAACGATACGACCTGTGCGCAAGTTTACGGCGAGAATAATAAAAACAGATCCGAACAGAGCATCAAGATCTCATACGGATACAGCAAACAATACCGCAAAGACCTGAAACAATTGGTATGGTCCATGACAGCCAGTTCTGACAGTAGCTTTCCCTTATTCCAACAAACATATAGTGGCAACACCGCCGATGTGGAAACCTATGTGGAACAGTGGCACCATTTGATTGACCTGCTGGGAAAGAAAGATTTTTTATTTGCCGGCGATTCCAAGGTGGCTACACACGGGAATATGGCGCACATAGATGATCACGGAGGATATTTTTTAAGTCCTCTGCCCATGTACGCCTCCTATCAAGAAGCTCTTTTCAAAGCACTGGATAAGCACAATCACGAGACCCTGATTCCTTACAAAGATCAAATGAATCGGGGAGTTGAGGTGCCTCTGACTTTTGAACACGAGAACAAAAGTTATACCTTCAGAATGATCATCCTTTTCGATCAGGGCTTGTTTTACCGCCGTAAAAAATCTCTTCTGGAACGAATCACTAAAACCCAAGTCGCATTTGATGAACTCGCCCAAAAAATAAATGCATATAAATTAAAGACGAAGGACAGCATTGAGCAGGCTTGTCAGGCCATACTAAAAAAACATAAGACACAGGCGTTTTTTGATTTTGTTGTCCACAACGATCCAGTGGTCACGTATAAAAATGCACGGCCCGGTCGACCAGCCAAAAATGCAGAAAAAATCGCGGTCTATCAAGATCACTTCTATATAGAACTCAATTATAATGAGTCCGTCTGTACCAAGGCGCAATATCAAATCGGCTATTATCCACTCGTAACCAACAAGCCGGCTTCTGATTTTTCAATAGAAGATGCGATGCTGGCTCATAAAAATCAGTACAAGGTGGAGCATCTTTATAAACGGTCAAAGTCAGGTTACAATCTCGAACCGATTTATCTGCAAACGCCTGATAGAATAGAAGCTTATCTTTTCCTTTTCAAAATAGCGCTTCAAATTTTGGTCCTTATGGAAAGAACGGCCAGAATAAAAATTGCCGAACGGGATAAAGGTTTGGATAATTTCATGCCCAATAAAAGGGATGTGCGTAACCCTAAAACAGAAAACATGTTGGCAATGTTTGAATTTGTCGTATGTGGCGTAATACTGCTTCATGATGGAAGCCGGCAATATTTTGTCTCCAAGCTGACCGAGACACAAAAAGATATTTTATCGATTCTGGATGTGCCGGAAAAATGCTACACTCACCAATATTTGTTTGATACTTCATAACCTGGTCAAAATTGGCCAAAGTGAAAAATCGGATAATTGCATCCAAAACTACTGAAACCCAAATTCAAACAAGCGAAACTTAAGATAAGAGATATGGCACAAAGAATTAAACCTGCCAGGGCTTCAAGTATATCTCCTGCATTTTCTGTAAAAGAGAACCGCCGGGGTAGGGGGGCAAGAAGAGCGGCTTTCCCGGCCATGGCCGTCAATACGACCAAGGAGAGCGTTGATGCCATGCCAAGGGTGATGGCACAGGCCATCATCATGCCTAATCCGGGTAACCCTAACGACAGACAGAACAGAACGACTAATACAACGCCGGGGCAGGGAATCATGCCAATGAAGACAGCGGGTAAAATAGATTTGGCATCCACGGTTGCCCGGTCGCCTTCAACGGACGTATCTTCAACCGGTTTAAATTTTTTCCATACCGGCAACTTACGCAAAAAAAGAAACAGGCCCAGTATGATAATCAGTGAATAACTTGCAATCTGAGTGGTTCGGGTGATCGACGCAAGGGTACCTGAAATGGATGCCTGCAGGAGAAATTTGACGCAAAAAACCAGCGCTGCCCCGGACATCCCATGGCTGATGGCCAGGGTGTTGCCAAAGGCAAGGGCCCGGGGAAGCGTTGGCTTAATCGAGACAATATAAGATAGAGCAAGGGCCTTGCCGTGACCGGGACCGGCAGAATGTACCATTCCATATACAAAGGCTGCGGCCAGAACCCATAAACGCGGGCCGGTTTCCCCGGTCGTTTTTGCCTGCCTGATCAGGGTTGTCATTTTTTCCTTAATTTTCATCTGGAAAAAAATGATTCGTTCCATAATAGTTGAGTTTGGGACACCTGATCCAGGTGGTGGAGATTTGGAAACTTCCGGAGCAGGTTGCAAAGAATCATCCTGATGCTGGGGCACAGGATTTGTGTTTTTCCGGGTAAAGGGGTTGGCCTGGGCTGTGCCGAATGTAACAAAAAAAAGGCCTAAAGCAATACCGACTATAATAAGGAAAACGGGCAAGAATCGCTTAAGAAAAGGTCTGTCCGCGTACAGAATGTAACAAAAAGAAGTCTTCATAAAAAGCTTATAGGTGATGGGTATTATTTTTGCAACATTTCAGGCCTCCAAATTTTATAAACTGAACGAAATTACTTGCCCTTTGGCGCATCTGCTGCGCTGCATCAACGGCTTGATATATGAGATTAAACCTTATGATGCGCCTTGTATATAAGACCCCCGATTTTAAAGACTGGTCGGCGCAATTTTGTCCAATTAATTTCATCTTCGATTCTTAAAAAATTTAACTTTATTCAAAATCCCCATTGTCTGTTTTTATATCAGTATGTTATTAGAGTCGTGGAAGTTTATATATTGCTGGTTACCCCATGGAATGATTGCGTGCTGACGGGCGTTTCCCGTTGAAAATAATTAATTGACGAATAATACCCGTAAATCATTAAACAAAACCAAATAAGGAGAGATTATGGGACTCAAAGAAGAACTGGAAGAAAAAGCGGAAAGCTGTGATGCGCCGGAAGAGTACATTGGTGTGGCCAAGGAGATCGTAGAAGGCCTGGATGACAAAGACTGGGCGGTTGAGCTGATGGAAGAGGGTGCTGAATGGGCCCAGACCTATGATGAAGCCGTGGTTTATGCCGAGGCAGCCAAAGAGTTTATCGGTGATGATGACGTGGTGGGTAATTTTCTTTCCAACGCCAAAATGCTGTGTATGAGCGCTGCCGATTTCATCGGTCTTGGCGCTGCTGCAGGCAAGCTTGGCCTGGATGATATGGCCAAGGAGATGAATGAAGCCGCCATGGGCAAATGCACCAAACTCAACGATTTCCTTACTTTGAGCAATGAGCTTGCCAAAACCGATCCGGAAATGGCCCAACAGGTAATGGACAAGGCTTTTGAAAAGTGTACCAAACCGGAAGACTTTGTTTCTTTTGCCAAATCCATCCTGGACAGCACCGAAGATAAAGACAAAGCCAAGGAAATTTATGAAAAAGGCATAGCCGCCGCCACCACGGCTGACGGATTCAGCGCCCTTGCCGCAGGCGCCATAAAAGATTTGGGTGATAAGGATTTTGCCCGGGCCATTTATGAAAAAGCCGTTGGATCCCTGGAAAAAGGGGATGAGCTGCTTAAGTTTGCCGAAATCGTTAAAGAACAGCTTGATGACAATGAGTTTACCTTGTCTGTTTATAAAAAAGCCGAAGCCCAGTATTCAAAATTTGATGAATACCTGAAACTGGCCAAGGCAAGTTTTGAGAATACCGGTGACAAAGCATTTGCCTCAAGCGTTTACCAGAAAGCGGCCGCCACGAATCCCAACTGTGCCCAGCTGGTTTCCCTGGCCCTGGCCATGGCCCAAGACTTGGGTGATACCTCGGCTGCCCTGCCTGTATTGAAACAGGCCCAGGCTGCCGTGAAAAATAATGCCGATTTCCTTAAAACCGCTGATGCCATTCTTGAAGTAGGCAAGGACGACAAAGCATGGACAGACTCCATTGCTTTTCAGAAAACCAAGCGTGAAGAGTTTGGAAAACGGTACGATGATTTTGCCCTGCGGGAAAATGAAATCACCACTTGTGCACCCATGCGCAGTCTGGCCGGTGAAGTATTCAAAGAAACCGGTGATAATTTTTATGCAGCCAAACTGTATAAAAAGGCCGAAAATCTTACCGTTTATTTCAGCGATTCCATTAAGCTGGCTGCCGCCATCCATGCAGATCTCAATGATGCAGAATGGATCAAAGAAATCTATACGGCACTTCTGGGCAAATGCCAAAGCTTTGGCGATTACAACACCCTGACCAATGCCATCCAAGACACCCTTGGGGACAGTGCCTGGATCAAAACGATTTATGCAGGACTGGAGAGTAAGGCTAAAGGTAACGGCGATCTCATGAAGCTTGCCGCTGTGGCCATTGAAAAGTTCAATGACAAAGAATGGGCACAAAAACTTGTAAGTAGCGTTGCCGGCAAAGCCAAGACCGTTTACGACTATACCTTTGTAGGCGGTGTTACCCTGAACCTGCTTGGCGACAAAGACGGTGCTTTGGCACTGTATAAATCCGCCGAAGGCCTTTGCGGAACCAAACAGGATTATGCCGGTCTGGTGGCGTTGGTTAAACAGCAGACTTCAGACAAGACCATCCTTTCAGAACTGTTGAGCCTGGGTCGTCAAAAACTGACCGAATTCAGCGACCAGCTCTTTTTGGCTGAAACCTTGCTGGTCGACGCCCAAGACGCCGAGAATGCCGCTGCTGTGTATGAAGAGGCAGAACTCAACGCCTTGGGTAATGATGCATTGTCTCAGTTAGGTACCAGCCTTTCAAGTCATCTGGGTGATGCCAAATGGGCATCCCGTGTTTTAGCAAAAATAAGATAAAGTTATGTGTATAAAACTTTTGAATTGACAAATTAAAAATTTATGGTAGGTTATTTTTAAAGCCAATTTTTGAATTTAAAAAAACTGGCTGCATAACCTCCTTATTATCCCTAAAAAATCAGCCGTCGGATTTGCCACCCGGCGGCTGATTTTTTTTATTGATGGTCCGGGTGAGAAGAGGGCTAACCTTTTCGCCCGGGCTTGTATCAATGATTAATTGTCTTCAGGCATGGTCTTTAGCTGGGCCTTAACGGCATTAAGCTCCTCTTCAAGCATCCTGGCTCTCTCCTGGAGCGTGGTTTCATCAACTACCCCAGGCGCATCAACGGGGCCAAACCAGCGGCCCATACCGCGACCGCCACCGCGACCGCCACCGCCAAATCCCCGGCCAAATCCCCGGCCGCCATAACCTGCTCCATATCCGGCCCCGGCCGTGTTACGGTTTCCGCAAACACCCAGGCCTCTTCCGGTCATGGGTCCTAATCCTTGTGGTCCTCTCTGATTAAATCCCGGCATGATATTTTCTCCTTTCATGTTTATTTTATCAGGGTTTTCTACCCTGTCTGTTATGGGAACCGGCCACCTTTTCCAAGGCCAGCTCCCGTGATTTTGTTATATGTTCCTGTTACACTTTAGTTTTGATCATTTGATCATAATATAGGGTTGCCATATTTCGCTGTCAAGAAAATAATGATCATTTGACCATTATTTTTTTCATATATCTCACGTCAGGTAAATTTCCAGACAACGTTCTTTAGGCAACCTGGCCTCATTTAGGCAGATGAAAAATTGAACATGGACGCGTATTTTAGCTTGACGGACAGATAGTAGTTACTGTAATAGTCACTAAACTTGATCTGGAGATGACCTGATGCAACACTCAGACACCCGGGACGCCTTGAAAGCCGGTATCCCCATATTTATTGGATATTTCCCAGCCGCCGTGGCCTTTGGGATTTTGGCCAGAACCACAGGAACCACATGTTGGGAAGCCATGTTGTTTTCCATTGTGGTCTTTGCTGGTGCCAGCCAGTTTATTGCCTTGAACCTGCTGGCCACGGGCATGGGGCCGGTCGGCATTATTTTGACCACCCTGCTGGTGAATTTCCGGCACTTTCTAATGGGCGCCTATCTGTCCACCCGGATTTGTGAAAAAGCTGTAAAATATTATCTGCCCATGGCCTTCGGTGTGACTGATGAAACCTTTTCCGTGATGTCTTTCACCCGGAAAACCTTGACCCGGCAATTTGTTATGCTCCTGGAGCTCACCGCTTATACCGGTTGGGTGTCCGGCACCCTGGCGGGATTTGTGCTGGGAACATTTATGCCTGCCGTCCTCACCCAGAGCATGGGCGTGGCCCTGTATGCACTTCTTTTAGCTATTCTTATGCCGGAACTGAAAAGTTCTTTGCGTTCTCTTGCTCTGGCCCTTGTTTCGGGGCTCTTCAATTGGTTTCTGGTTGCGGTGGATGTTCTGCCAAAAGGGTGGAGTATTATCGTCTGCATCCTGGTGGTAGCGTCTGCAGGAGCCATTTTTAACCCTGGCTTTATAAAGGAAGATAATGCCCATGGATAGAAGTCTGATTCCTTTAATTTTCGGCATGGCCGCTGTTACTTACGGTCCGCGCCTGGTCCCGTTCCTTTTTTTCCGGAATGCCCGGATACCCGCCCGTCTGGATGCCTTTTTAAAGTGCATCCCTGTGGCCGCCATCGGTGCCCTGATTATCCCGGGAGTCTTCACTGCCACACCGGATTTGCCCTGGGCCGGTGTTGCCGGCATGGGGTTTACTCTGGTTTACGGCTTTTTCAAAGGGGGCATTATCGTTCCCGTGCTTGGGTCCGTGTTCGTGGCCTGGCTGGTGTTAAGTTTTTGATTTATATTATGGACAAGGCCGCACAGATCACGGAACATATGAAAGCATTAGGATTTTCGGTCTATGAATGCAAAGCATATCTGGCGCTTCTGACGGAGTATCCCTTGAACGGATATGTATTAAGCAAGGCCTCGGGTATTCCCCGATCCCGGATTTATGAGGTACTTAAAAGCCTGATCGACAAGCAGATGGTCTTTGAACAAGACGACGGAAAGTCAAAAACATATACCCCCATGGATCCGGAAATTTTTATCAGAAAGCTTCGATCCCGGTTCCAGGGGATTTTTCAAGATTTGACTGAGTACGCAAGTCATCTGTACCGGGAACCTAAACAGGATAACCGGCTATTGGTGATCCAGGGGCGGGAAAATATTTTGTCCTTTCTGGCAGTCCTGATCAAAGGGGCGCAAAAGCGCATTGCCGTGTCCATCTGGGATGAAGAACTTAGGGCATTAACCGGGGAGTTTGATGCCGCCCTTGCCCGGGGCGTGATGCTCCGCGGCATTTATTTCGGCTCAGATAATGTTTATAACGACCTTGTCCCCCACCGCAGGCTTCAGCGTTACATGGCTGAGAAAAAAGAGCGCTTTTTATCCGTGATCGTGGATCGCTGCCATGCGGTGTCCGGTGTTATGTCCCGGGGGGCGGATTCAAAGGCCACCTGGACCCGGGATGAAGGATTTATTGAGGTCAGTGAAGATTATATTGCCCATGACCTGGTGGTCAATCTTTATTCAGGTTCCCTGGACAGGGCAGGGTATGAGAAATTTGAAGCCTTTGCCGATAATGTCCATGACCGATTCTTCCACTATTCAGAAAAAGAGCGGGATGTTTTTCGCAGGCTTATTGAATAATTGGGGTTTATGAAGCAGATGGCTGAATTTTCGTTTAAACACTATGTAAAAATAATGTAAATCACCTAATAGCAATATCTTTTCATTCACCATGAAAGTTATTATGGACACAGAGTTTAAGTCCCTGATATCTTCTTGAACTTCGTGTTTTCCATGATAAAAAAAGTAAGCATATACATTAAAAAACATTGCATGCGATTACCCTGTTTTGACAACAAAGCATCTTGACACCAGGAAATACTTTGAGTAATTTGTGTGCAAACGTATAACAAGGAGGATGATTCATGCAAGATTCCACTCCGTTCCAAGCCCAGGACCTTACCCCTGATATGCAGAAAAAACAGCTGATCGACATGTTTACCCGTATTGTTGTCCATTACGGCCTCTGGTTCAATGAGGTTCAGCACCAGATGGGCATGGAAAAGGCGCTTACTGCGCTGGATACGGCCACACAATCTTCAATTGCCATTCTCATGAAACACCTGTCCCGTACCCTGGGTTTTGAACTGGACCAGGGCATGCCCAAGGCGTTGATGTCACTGGATGATGCCACAACCGAAAAATTGATGGCGGCGGTAGGCAAAGCCTGGCTGGCCAATGATGGGGTCTGGTTTCAGGCTGTGGAGTTCGCGCACGGTATGAACGATGCAAAACGGTGCAATGATTCCTGTTGGGCTCGATTTTCACCCTATGAAGCCCACCGCATAAAAAATATTTTGGACCTGGGTAAACATCCAGGGCTTGAGGGACTCAAAAAAGCATTGAATTTCAGGATGTACGCATTTATCAATGAGCAAAGCATTGTCGAAGAAACGGCGGACAGTTTTGTTTTTCAAATGAATGAATGCAGGGTTCAGCGGGCAAGGATGCGCAAGGGGCTGGATGATTATCCCTGCAAATCCGGCGGTCTTGTTGAATACGCCCGTTTTGCCGAAGGCGTTGATGACAGAATTGAAACCGAATGTATTGGGTGTCCACCAGATCCCCATCCTGAAACCTGGTTCTGTGCATGGCGATTTACCTTGGCACAGTGATGTTTTAATCCCGGTGTATTAGACTACTTTAGTTTGAATAGTTTGAAAAAAACTGTTAAATAAATAAATCCATTCTACAACTATATAATTTTAAAAAGAAATGTGAATTATGGGAGTCACTTCCGACAAGATTCAGGAATTAAGGCTAAAAGAGAAAAAGATTAAGGCCATGGGCGGTGAAAAAGCTTTGGCTAAACGGCGTGAAAAGGGCGTTCTTAACGCCAGACAGCGCCTTAACCTGCTGTTTGACGCCGGTACTTTCAGGGAACTGGACATGTTCGTGACCCACCGGTGTACCAATTTTGGCATGGAAACCAAGGAAATTCCCGCAGACGGCGTAATAACCGGCCACGGAAAGGTGGATGGCCGTCTGGTCTTTGCCTATGCCCAGGATTTTACGGCTTCGGCCGGATCCTTGGGAGAAATGCAGGCCAAAAAAATATGTAAAGTCATGGACTTAGGGATTAAAGCCGGCGCCCCTGTTATCGGCATGAACGATTCCGGCGGTGCCCGGATACAGGAGGGCATTGACGCTTTGTCGGGTTACGGCGAAATTTTTTTTCGTAATTCCGCGGCTTCGGGTGTGATCCCGCAGATTTCGGCTATCATGGGCCCCACGGCAGGCGGGGCGGTGTATTCTCCGGCCATGACCGATTTTATATTCATGGTCAAGGAGTCCTCGTATATGTTCATCACCGGCCCCAACGTCATCAAGGCGGTTACCGGCGAGGAAATTACCTTTGAGGCGCTTGGCGGTGCCATGACCCATAACGAAAAGTCCGGGGTGGCTCAGTTTGCCTGTGAGTCCGATGAGGACTGTATTGAACAGATCAAGCAGCTTTTATCCTTCCTGCCGTCCAACAATATGGAAGATCCCCCGATCAAACCCACGGACGATTTTCCGCAACGTATGGCTCCGGCCCTGGACACTATTATTCCGGATAAATCCAACCAGGCCTATGATGTCAAACAGGTCATTGCCGCCATCGTGGACGACGGCTACTTTTTCGAACCCCACCAGTATTTTGCCAAAAATATTGTGATCTGTTTTGCCCGGCTCAATGGTCGTCCCATCGGCATTATTGCCAATCAGCCAATGGTTATGGCCGGCTGCCTGGATATCGATGCATCCGACAAGGCCACCCGGTTTATCCGGTTCTGTGATGCCTTTAACATTCCCATGCTCACCATTGCCGATGTGCCCGGTTATCTGCCTGGTTCCAACCAGGAGTGGGGCGGGGTCATCCGGCACGGGGCAAAACTGTTATGGTGTTACGCCGAGGCCACGGTGCCCAAGCTTTTGCTGATCACAAGAAAGGATTACGGTGGATCATATATTGCCATGTGCTCCAAGCATCTCGGGGCGGACATGGCCTTTGCCTGGCCCATGGCCGAGGTTGCAGTCATGGGGGCTGAGGGTGCGGCAAACGTGATCCATGCACGGGAGATTAAAAATGCCGAAGACCCGGCAGCCATGCGTAAGCAGAAAATAGACGAGTACAATACCCAGTTCTCCAATCCCTATTGTGCCGCAGCAAGGGGATATGTGGACGCAGTGATCGTGCCGAGTGAAACCCGGCCAAGGCTCATAGATGCCCTTGAGGCCGTAGTGACTAAACGGGAATTCCGGCCGGCCAAAAAACACGGAAATATTCCAGTGTAACACCCATGAACTGAGCTGACCTGGCGATGACGATATCTAAGGGTCAATCCTTAACAAAATATGAAAGTAATGTAACAGCTTATTGTGACTTTCATATAAAAATCGTTTAAAAAGCCAAGGAGATCTTTTTCATGACAAACAAAAAATTGGCTGCTGCCATGGCTGCTGTTAATATGTATGTCAAAACGGAAGAAGAGGCAGCCGTTGTCGCAATGCAAAATCAGGCTGCTGATGCTGCGGCCAACGCTTTAGTTTCTGCTCCGGTTGGGCAGATGAATGTTTGGGGCCTTTCCGGGCGGCAGGCGATTATGAATGCCAACGCAATGATTCGGCAAAGAATGCTGAAATAATAAAATAAAAGATAATTTATGTAGGATATTATGACCGATCACAATGAAGTTAAAATGGTTGAGATGGATTATTCTGGAGTGCGGGCAAAGGTAGAAAATCCCCTGAAAATTCAGGATCTCTCCTTACGGGACGGCCATCAGTCATTGTTTGCCACCCGGGGGCGCACCGAAGATATGATCCCTGTGGCCGAACAGATGGATGAAATCGGATTCTGGGCTGTTGAGGTCTGGGGCGGTGCCTCCTTTCACACCATGCACCGGTATCTTAACGAAGATCCCTGGCAACGGCTTCGCACCCTTAAACGGTATTTCAAAAAAACCCCCATTTCCATGCTGCTGCGTGGCCAGAAACTTGTGGGGTACCGTAACTATGCCGATGATCTGGCCGAACTTTTTATTAAAAAGACCGTGGAAAACGGGCTGGATATTTTCAGAACTTTTGATGCGCTCAATGATTACAGAAATTTTGAAACCGTGGTACCTGTAATCAAATCGTGTGGTGCGCATTTCCAGGGCTGCATTTGTTATACCCTGACAGAGCCCCGCCTGGGCAAAGGGGTGTATAATCTGGACTATTATGTGAAAAAGGCCAAAGACCTTGAAAATATGGGTGCCGACTCCATCTGCATCAAGGATGTGGCGGGGTTGATGGCTCCCTATGACGCCTTTGAGCTTGTAAAAGCGCTTAAGGCGGAAGTCACGCCTCCGATCCACCTGCATTCCCATTTTACTTCGGGCATGTCCCCCATGACTCATCTCAAGGCTGTGGAGGCAGGAATTGACATCATTGATACCTGCATGACGCCCTATGCATACAGAACATCCCATGCAGCACTTGAACCTTTTGTGATGAGCCTCTTGGGCACAAATAGGGATACGGGATTTGATATCAAGGCCCTTACCCGGATCAATGAGACCCTGGAAAAAGATGTAATACCCAAGTATAAACACCTGCTGGATGACAGCAAGGTCTCCTTAATTGATATTGATGTACTCCTGCACCAGACACCGGATTTCATGCGTGCCAATCTGGAAAAACAGCTCCGGGAAATGGATGCTCTGGACAAAATTAATGATGTGTACAAAGAACTGCCCAGGGTTAGAAAAGAATTGGGACAGATTCCGCTTGTGACGCCTACCAGCCGGATTGTGGGTACCCAGACGGTCAACAATGTGCTTTTTGATACCAAGGAAGAGCGCTACAAAATGATTACGGATCAGGTCAAGGATCTGTGTTATGGCCTGTACGGAAAAACAGCTGTCCCCATTGATGCCGAGTTGCAGAAAAAAGCACTCAAGGATTATGAAAGGGGTGAAGAGCCGATTACCTGCCGTCCGGCTGAGGTTCTGACACCGGAACTTGAAAAAGCCAGGGAAGAGATCGGCGATCTGGCAGTGGATGAAGAGGATCTTATTCTTTGTGCCCTGTTCCCCGTAACCGGGAAAAAATACCTGATGCAAAAATACGGTAAGGAACAGGTGCCTGACACTCTCAAACCCATTACCCTGGAAGATGTTAAAAAACGGGATGATATGATTAAAAAGGCCAAAGCAGGTAAGCTTATCGAACCGGCTGCGGATCTTCCTGAAAAAAGCGAATTTGCCAGGACTTTTAATGTATTTGTGGACGGTGAATGTTTTGAGGTTGGTGTCGATGAAGTGGGTGGTTCTCCTGTGATTTCATATGCTTCGCTTGCTGCAGCTACGCCTGCACCTGCGGCACCATCTGCCCCTGCAGTTCCTCGTGCAGCTCCGGCAGCACCGGCGCCGAAAGCCACACCACCCAAACCGGCCGCACCTGCAACCAAACCCAAACCTGCTGCGGCTGCAGGTTCCGGCACCCCCATCTTGGCACCCATGCCCGGCATGATTGTCAAGTATGAGAAAAATGTAGGGGATACGGTAAATGCAGGCGATGCCGTTGTGGTGATTGAGGCCATGAAGATGGAAAATATCCTTCCGGCAACAGCCGATGGAACAATCACCGCCATCAATTTCAAATCAGGTGATTCCGTGGCCAAGGATGATGTGTTGGCAACCATAGAGTAATTCAAAGATAAGTAACGATAGTTCATATAATAGAGGGATGGTTTGACAACCATCCCTCTGTGCTTATTATGCTGGGTGTTGCCGGTTCTTAATCCGGAGCCACTATAACAAGGAGAAAACAATGGCATTTGAGACCAAAGAAGAACTGCTTGAAAAATATTTAAAAATGGAAAAGCCCCACTGTCCCCATTGCGATCAGCCCATGACCCTGTGGGAGATCCCGCCCATCAATTTTTCCGACGGTTTGGGCTGGCAGACCCCTTATCTGTTTGTCTGTTTTAACGATGACTGTTCTTCTTATAAAAAGGGATGGCAGCATATGGAAGAATCCATGGAAACGCTCGCCTCCTACCGGTGTTTTTGCGAACCTGGCGCTGATCATTTTGAATACATGCCTGTATTCAGTCCTATGGGCGGCACCGGCACTGTTATGGATGATGCGACGCTTGCTGCGGAACACGAAAAAAAAGAGTTGATGAAACAAACTTTTTCCGTTCTAACTGATTATTATATGTCTAAAGACTGGGATGAGATTTTAAAAATCTGCCTGGACGCTAAAATTCCGCCCAAGGCAAGACTGAAAGCAGCAGAAATGGTTGGAGAGTTAGGTGATGCCACGGCCGTGGAGTACCTGATAAACCATAAATTTCCCACTCCGGTATTACAGGAAGGGGTACAAAATGCTATTGAACAGCTTCATGAACGCCACTTTACCCGGGAATGTCCCTTCTGTGCCGAAATCATTAAGAAACGGGCCACGGTATGTAAACATTGCGGCAAGGATGTGCCAAAGGCATAATAAGAAGCGATATGCAGGAGCGTCATTGGGGAATGACCCTCGATAAAAAAAGGGCATTGATGCACACAAAAAGAATGATGCCCGAGTTTGTGTGACGCTGTAAACCTGGAGGGTCTGAATTTTACCATTCCTGAAATTCAGACCTTGCTTGACGGGATAACCGTTGGCGGACATAAGGTTTCGGATCAGCAGGTGGCCTTGAATCAGGCAAATGCCTGGAGATGCATTTTCAGTATAGTTGAAAATGATAAGTTTAAAGTCGATATTCCAACAGTCAATAAAATTCACAAAATAGCGGTAAAAGAAGACGCACTGACCTGGGGGAAATTCAGGGATGGAATCGTAACTATTGCCGGCACTCCATATAATCCGCCCATGGCAGAGCAGTTACCGGAAAAATTTAATTTAATGCTGTCAAGCGCCGTTGAATATAGTGATGTATATGACCGGGCAATCCATTATTTTTTAACCATGGCCCGAAATCATGGCCCGAAATCAGTTTTACCACGATGTGAATAAACGCACCGGCCGCTTTGTAATAAATGGCTTTCTTCTTCAAAACGGATTTCCCGGGATCAATATCCAGGCAAAACGTAAATTGGAATTCAATACCCTGATGTTGGAGTTTTACGAAACCAATAACCAGGTTCCGATGAATCAATTTATCCGGTCCTGCCTGGACCCCAGAATCATTGAGGATATGAAGATTCACCCTCAATGAAGATTCGGTTTTTACCCACCCAACATGTATGTATCCCTTAGGAACTCTAAATTCGGATTCAATCCTGGTAAGTTGTTATTTGTTGACCTTTTCCAGATTGAAAGATCTGTAGATAATCATCTCACCGCTTTTTTTAGCCGGATCCAGGTAAGTGGTTTCAATTTTTTTTAGCTGCGCCTGGGCCTGGGAATAATCCGGGATGGCATCAAGTCCCTGTCCGATGGTTTTTCCTGTGCAGGCATCTTTGATAATGGCATCCCTGGCATCCGTAGATACGGCAAAAGGAACGATATGGTCATAGACCAGTCTGGCACCTGCCAGAATTTCCCTTTCATAGGATCCAATGGAACCTGCCACACAGGTTATGGCCATAAAGGGGTGGGCTTCCACGTTTACAATCAGGTCAATCACGGATGGATAGTCTTCGCCCTTGAACTGTACGGTTAACGGGACGTCCACAAGAATATCTGATTTGGCGTATCCTTTGCTCTCCACCAGAAACTTTTCAAAAATCTGGCGGCTGGCTTCAGCGCCGACATTGTCTATTTCTTTGCCGGTAATATAGTCGGTAACTTGATCAAGTATCATAATTTATAAACTGTTAATTGAAAAATTATTATTTACCCTGGATCAGACATTGGCCTGTCATTTCCAAAGGTTGCTCTATTCCAAGAACATTGAGTATGGTCGGCGCAATATCTCCAAGTTTGCCGTCCATAAGCGTGATGGCTGGAACTGGTTTGGCGGCAACAATAAACCTCACCGGATTTAAGGTATGGGCTGTATAAGGGGACCCGTTCTGGGCCAGCATTTGTTCAGAATTGCCGTGGTCTGCCGTGATAAACGCAGTGCCGCCGGATTCCCAGATGGCTTTCACCACTTTTTCTGCACAGCGGTCCACAGTTTCGCATGCCTTTACCGCCGCATCAAATATACCGGTATGACCCACCATGTCCATGTTGGCAAAGTTAAGCACCACAAATTGGAATTTGCCTGAACGGATTTGCTCGCAGGCTTTGTCGGCCACTTTGTCCGCACTCATTTCAGGTTTCTGGTCGTAGGTGTCTACATCCCTGGGAGAGGGGATAAGTATGCGTTCTTCTCCGTCAAAAACCGACTCATCGCCGCCGTTGAAAAAATAGGTGACATGGGCGTATTTTTCAGTTTCTGCAATGCGAAGTTGAGGGATTTTATTTTCGCTTAGGATCTGCCCGAAAATTTTGTCCAGATGTTGGGGCCCAAAGGCTGCAGGCAGACCAAAGTGTTCGTCATACTGGGTCATGCAAACAAAATCGCTAAGTATTGGATTGACAGTACGCTTAAACCCGTCAAAGTTTTTTTCAGTAAATGCCCGGGTGATCTCCTTGGCCCGGTCTGCCCGAAAGTTGAAGAAAATGACGCCATCTCCTTTTTCAACAATCCCTTCATCGCTTGGACAAAAACATATTGGTTTGATGAATTCATCGGTTTCTTTCCTGTCATAGGCGTCCTGGATGGCCTGACCAGGGGTCTGCTTCGAAGCGTCAACGCCTTTGCCCTGGGTATAAAGTTCATAGGCTTTTTGTACTCGTTCCCAGCGCGTGTCCCTGTCCATGGCCCAGAAGCGCCCGGCCATGGTCGCCACCTTTCCGGTACCAACTTCCTTAATTTTTTCGTCAAGCTGTTTTAAAAAATCAATACCTGATGTGGGAGAAGTATCCCGGCCGTCCATGATGGGGTGGATATAAACCTTTGTAATGCCTTTATTCTTTGCCATTTCCATTAAAGCAAACAGGTGGCTGATGTGGGAGTGGACCCCGCCATCGGAAAGCAATCCTAAAAGGTGAAGGCTTTTGTCATCCTGTTTAACCTTGTCCATGACTGAAACAAGCGCCGGGGTGGACGAAAAACTATTATCTATGATGGCCGTGTTGATCCGGACAAAATCCTGGGCCACGATCCTGCCGGCCCCAATGTTCATGTGTCCCACCTCGGAGTTGCCCATGGTGCCGTCGGGAAGACCTACGGCCTCGCCACAGCATTTAAGGGTAGTGCTGGGGAACTCGTCCAGAAGCATATCCAGAAACGGTGTATTGGCTGCAGCCACGGCATTGCCTTCTTTCGAGGCGTTGATGCCCCATCCGTCAAGTATCATCAAAATATTAACCGGCTGATTTTCAGAACCCATCGTCATCCTCCATATTTTTTGCTGTCTGCGTATTTAATTTACTCAGATCGACCGGTTCGGCATCACTCCAAAGACCTTCAAGGTCGTAAAACGCTTTGGCATCGGATTCAAAAACATGGATGATCAGGTGCCCGAAGTCCAGAAGTGCCCATTGGCCCTCCTTGATGCCTTCTGTCCCTGTAGCCTTTATTTTTGCATCCTTAAGAGATTTTATAATATGTTCGGAAAGGGAGGCTACCTGCCTGCTGGATCCGGCCTCCACAATGACGATCATGTCTGTGTAGGAGGTGAGTTCACTGACCATCAGTGCGGTTACGCTTTTGGGTTTTCGATCAAATATGGGGGCAAGATAGGGGATATATTCCTCTTCGAGGGCGATCATTTATATAAATCCTTTGTTCTGATAAAAGTCTCAACATCTTCAGGTACAAGTCCTGAGATAGATTTGCCGGATTTGATTCGGTTCCGTATCTGTGTTGATGAAATATCAATCCTTGGAACATTGCAGATGCGGATGGGAAAAAGCCGGTCATGGACAAAAATATTATCGTTCTTAAGTTTGTAGCCTTTTGAAACGTGTTCGTCAATAAAGGATGCAAAAGGTGCCATACCGATTTTTTCACCGCGCTGCATCACGATTACGGGCAGGGCCCCAAAAATATGACGGGCTTGTTTCCAAGAGGGCGTATCAAAAAAAGCATCGGAGCCTAAAAGTAAATGAAAACGGGTGTGGCTGCCAAAGATGGTTTTAAACTCGGATATGGTATCAATAGTAAATGACGGACCTTCGCGCTGCAGTTCAATGTCGGATACCTGAAATCCATCCAGATTTTTTACTGCGCTTTTTACCATAGTAAGCCGGTCTTGGGCACAAGCCAGGTTCAAGTTTGGTTTGTGGGGGGGCAGGGCTGACGGGTAAAGGATGATTGTGTCAAAGGCGTAGTGTGCCTTAACATATTGAATAATACCTAAATGACCGTTGTGAATCGGATTGAATGTGCCGCCGAAAAGTCCTGCATTCATCTTGGCTGTGTCCGTTAAACGTTGCCCGGCACTATTTTTTATCTTCTGATGCTGCCGTTCGACAGGCTGTTACGGAATAGATAATTTTTTCAAGTTCAAGGCGGAAAATCAATTTGACCGCAAGCATACATGGAGTATTCTGAGAATCAAATTTATTTTTCAACGAAAAAATTGGGAAAATTAGCATTTTGTAACAGCCTGTCGAAGCAATTGAGCCAGGTGTTTGATCAAAAGTTTAACGCCTTTGCCCGTGGCTGCGGAAATGGTAAAAATAGTCTGATCAGGCAAAGCGTCTTTAAAGGCCTCAACCCGGTTTTTTGTGCCCGTAAGATCAATTTTGTTGAGCACCACAACCTGGGTTTTGTTTGCCAAGGTATCACTGTGCATTGACAGTTCATTGTTTATAAGCTGAAACTGTGCCAACGGATTTTCCGGATCAATGTCACCGGAATCAATAAGATGCACCAGAATACCGGTACGTTCAATATGTTTAAGAAATTTTATCCCAAGTCCCACGCCTTCATGGGCACCTTCAATCAGCCCGGGAATGTCGGCCACGGCAAAGGGTTCGCCAAAGGGCGCTTCCACCATGCCGATGGTAGGGGTCAGTGTGGTAAAGGGATAATCTGCAATTTTAGGGCGGGCCGCAGACATGGCCGAAATCAAAGTGGACTTGCCTGCATTGGGCAAACCCACAAGCCCCACATCTGCCATGAGCTTGAGTTCTAAACGAAGTTTCATCTCAACGCCCGGGATTCCGGGCTGGGCAAACCTGGGCACCCTGTTGGTGGATGAGGCAAACCGTTTATTGCCCCGTCCGCCCATGCCGCCCTGGGCTATAACTATTTCTTTGTCGGGATCGGTGAGGTCTGCAAGAATCTGTGACGTTTGGGCATCAAAGACAATGGTACCAGGTGGAAGTGTCAGATAGCAGTGGCTGCCATTTTTGCCATGCTTCTGCCGACCGAGGCCGGGAGCTCCGTTCTTTGCAGTTAAGCGTTTCTGGCGGCGATATTCATACAGGGTCCGTTTTGAAGGATCCACTCGGAGGATGACATCCCCCCCATCCCCGCCGTCTCCGCCGTCAGGCCCGCCTTTTTCGATGAAACGCTCACGCCGGAAACTGACGCACCCTGCACCGCCGCTTCCGGACCTGATCGTAACAATGGCCTCATCAACAAATTTCACGCGTCATAAACACTGACTTTTTTTCTGTCACGACCTTTTCTTTCAAAGGTCACGACACCGTCAATTTTGGCAAAAATGGTAAAGTCTTTGCCCATACCGACATTGTTGCCGGGATGAATTTTGGTGCCGCACTGCCTGATAATGATATTACCGGCGGTGACTTGTTCTCCGCCAAATTTTTTTACGCCCCGCCGCTGGGCGTTTGAATCACGGCCGTTTTTTGAACTGCCTGCTGCTTTTTTATGTGACATGTTTCGCTCTCTTTCATTAACACGTTACAAATTTATACCTTAAGGACAAACAATTAAGCTGAAATAGAATTAATCTTGATTTCAGTGTAGTGCTGTCTGTGGCCTCTCATTTTCCGGTAGCCTTTACGCCGTTTGTATTTGAATACAAGCTGTTTTTTGCTCCGGCCCTGCTCCACGATGAAAGCTTTGACGCTTGCATTCTCCACTTGGGGCGCGCCTAAATTTACGGTCTCACCATCGGAGTATAAAAGGACATCATTAAACTCAATTTCCGTTCCTTCACTACCCTCAAGCTTTTCAACTTTTAAAACCTGATCTTCGTGGACCTTGTATTGTTTGCCCCCGGTTCTGATTACTGCATACATGGGTTTATCTCCTTACAAATCTGACATCATATATCGGGTACTTAAAAAAAACTCTGCATGCTATAATTATTTACCTGTATTGTCAATAAGTTTATGAACCGATCTGGATATTTGCTATAAGGAAGACAGTTTTTCTCAAAATCAAGGCCGGAGTTGCCATTACCAATCGGTCTGATCTATCCATAATCCACGCATTTTAGGAACGGGTCTTAAATAGCTTGCCCACTTTGCTATATCCTAGCGCGCGGGCGTCCCGCCCGCAGGTCTGCAAGTATTGTAAAGATGCGGGCGAGATGCCCGCGCTCATAGGTTTATTTCGGACTCATTCCTTCGATTAATGAAACGATAGCTGATCACGATAGCGGTTGCTTTATTTTTTTTTAAAAAAAGTGGTTTTTTTCAAGGAAACAAAAAATTGGCGGGGCCGACCGCTTTTTTGAGAACCCTTCAAAATCCCCTGCAAGAAGCCTTCACTGGCCATTTAAACGACATTCAAAAGGTGGTGTATACCCCCTCTCACGCCCAATGTTAAAAATGGACCAAAATCACGATATGGAGACAAGTATTTATTGTTATTTCAAATAGTTATAATCTTATCGTATTTGCCTTCCCTGTGTTTTTCTGCTAACCCATAACCCTATGAGTTTAGCCCAAAATGCATCAAAAAATATAGTAGACCGCTTGACCTGGCATACAGCAAACAGGGACCAAACAGGCATCGCCAAAGATCTTGCCGAAGGTAAAGATATCCCTGAAGTATATGGCCTTGGGGAAGCTGGATTATTCGATGAGTTTTTTTACTTTCTTGATCATTTCGAATTTACCAACCTGCTCATGGAACTTGAACCAAAATCAAAACAAAGAAACAGTCCGGTCCCATTCATGCGTATCATTTTTATTTATATGATGCGTATTGTGGCTGGCCTTCATTTTTTTTGGCACACAGACTCTGTTATTCTTCGAAGTCAGGCCTTAATGCGTCTTGTCGGCTTTAACGGCAGGGAGATAAAAGAAGGGACTTGCAATAGGGGTAAGAAAAAATCCTCTTGCGATGAAAAAGCGCCCATTCCAATCCGAGGACCGGTATCTTGTGATTTCATAAAAAATACAATGGCATCAATTGTTGCACCAACCCTGGAAAAAATGTTTAACAGGGGAATATCGATTTTAGCGGCACATAAGTTTTTTCCAAAAAAAATTCATGCTCTGCTTGATGCTTCCGAGATTGAATCAACAGAAAAATGTAACGGCTGTGGTAAAGTAACCAAAGAAAAACCGCCCGAACTCAAACTTCGTAAAAAGCGCATTCGAAAAGTTCTGGAAACTGTTTTTGGATTTAAAATATGGGTGGTTTGGGATCCAAACAGCCGCCTTCCTTTAGCCATGCGTTTTGCTACAATTGAGGTTCATGACATAACTTTTGCTCAGGAAGTGGTTCAGCAGGCAATTGACAATCTGGGGGAACATGCCAAAATCACTTCCCTTGCCATTGACCGTGGGTTCACGGACGGCATTTTTTTATGGTGGCTCAACAGTAAAACCATCACCTTTTTTATTCCTGCTAAATCCAGTTTGAATGTTTATGACGATGCCCTGTCTTTAATTGGTACAGGCCATTCGGAAATTAAAGACGAAATACGCACTGTGGGTGCCGGTAAAAACAAGACAACGGTTACAGATCATTGGGATGTTGAAGGTCTGGAAGGGTTAACGTCAGCAGAATTCTACGGACCACAGGGCAGCGGCAGCCATCAAAACTCCAAAGGCTTTGTCGCCAATCCCATCAATGCTGTTGTGGTTAAGGATGATCCTTTTAAGGCTAATAATCCCGGTTCCAAAACCCTGATTATTCTTACAAATGGACCTGTTGACAAGCCCTTGGTGGTTTATGACGCATACGACGCCCGCAGTGAAATTGAAAACGCCTTATTTAGAGAGGCCAAGCAGGCCTGGTTCATAGAAAGGCCACCTATAAATACGAAATCCGGTTTTATCGTTCATGTGTATCTCACCATTTTTGTCATGGCACTGACAACGGCTTTCAGGGATTGGATAGACCAACAGGATAAATTGGAGAAAAAAGGTCAAGACACCGGAATCAGGAAGTTCAGACAAAAAGTTAAAGAAGAAAATGGAAACAAGCTGATTATATTTGATAAGGATCGGTATGCAATATTTGATGCGTATGAAGTTTTCATTCTATGTGGCAGGAATGTACTCCGGCCAACCGGCACACCAGAAACGATCACCCCTCAAGACATATTAACAAAATATGGTGTACAACTGGAATAAACTTGAAAGACTCCCTCTTCTTCTATCAAAATTTACTGTCCGCCAAACTCCATTCCCCGTATATCAACAAATCATGACCGCAATAAAGACGGCACTACTGAGCTGTCATCTTATGTTCGCTAAATCTCAGATCTTATTCCCCTTAGGTGCTCACTTCTCAGTTTCTGTCACAAAAAAATGATGTCGAACACATGAGTTGTGGTTTGCCCGTGTTAGACTTATGGTTCCGGTATTGCGCCTTGAATGGCCACCTACTTCTCACTTGTGGCCACTGATTTTTCACCGATCACGAGTGAGGGACAGTAGGTGGCCGTCCGGATTCCCTTATTTGAGCGTTCCTTATAGCAAATATCCAGTGAACCGATCATCGTGGTTTTAATTCTGTCTATCGTTTGAAGATCCGGCTTAAATGGTATGTCCGGTATCTTTGGCAGGGGTAACTCATGGGTACGGTTGAAAGGCGTGTCCTTGATTTTCATATTGTATGCTTTGACCATCAAGGTTTCCAGGTTAACGACGTCCTCAATATTATAAGCCAAAAGGGTTTCTAAAGCCTTTTCATTTTTGTTCTGGTGATAATCATGCCATAAGAAAACAGCAAAATAACCATCAACCCCATCCAGATCACCACGGTTCAGCCCCAACGCCTTCTCACAGAGTTTCAATCCACCGGAATATCCTAAACTTTTTAGCACATACCTCAAGTCTATGTGGGCATGATTCAGTTGAATTCCGAATTGACCTTCGATAAACGGCACATCAAACGTCTTACCGTTGTAGGTAACTATCACATTGTAATTTTGAATGTCTTCTATGAACGCTTCAAGGTTCTGTCCCTGTATGTAATATCGGATATTTTTTCCATCGTAGAGTGCAATCGTTGTAATCTCAAATCCATACAGATTGATGCCCGTTGTCTCTATATCAATGTATGCTGTAGATTCCCGGAATTCATTGAATAAACGCCAATGTTCCTTTGTCGGTAAAAGATTTGCAAAATAAGCGGGGTTTTTGTTTTCAAGATGCTCAAAAGAGTCTCTTGTGTATGCAGCAATGGTCTCAAAACGTTTTGGTGAAATTTTCAACGTATTTTCAGGTCTAATTTGATGCCAGTTCAATAGTCCGGATGCCCATAACTGTTCTTCAGTTACAGCACCAATACCTGGGATATGTTGAAATGAATTCGTCAGCATATTCTATTTAATACCTTAACCAAATTAAGAACGTCTCCCCGGTTTTTTTGCTATGCTTTTTTAACAACAGAACATTTAAGGTACATGGCACCAAACCCTGGAATCTTACAGGAAATATCGTGGCCATTTACAGGGTCATCAAGGAGTTTGATGTTTTTGACCTTGGTGCCCAATTTCATCGTGTCCTTTCCGGCTTTAAGATCTTTGATGGTGGTTACTGTATCGCCATCCTGCAAAGGATTGCCATTGGCATCAAGGAATCGTTGTGCATCTTCCGAAGGGGTATCAGACGTTTGCTCCGGTGTCCACTCATGGGCACATTCAGGGCATATCCATAACATGCCATCGGGATAGGCATAAGGTGAATTACATTTGGGACACACATTTTCTTGAACTGACATAGCAAAATTCCTGGTTGATTGTATAAATTGGTTTAAAATATTTTTTCATACAGTGAAACACTTATCATGATGAAAGATAAATCAAGACTTAAATACGCATATACAGGGATAGGAACGTATTTTTTTGTTTATCAAAATATAAAGCGTTTCTCAATGTGCTGAATATTAATGTCTCCCCTGATATACATACAAAACGTTGTGTGTATATCAGGAGTGCTCGATTTGAGTCAAATTGTTTTTGCTGAATGGTTAAATGTACGCCATCTTTTACCCGGGTCTTTCGTCAAAATATTTTCTTGTTGTCTCTGACTGATTGACTATCCGGCTAATATTGTGATTTATAACGTGCAATTTTGGTAACTAATACAGTATTTTTAGTAACTTTTTTCTCTATAAATAAAAGACAATTATATCTATATTCCGCTGAAAGCTTTTGATACCAATGGTTTTTGTGGTTTTTTTTTATTTGGTATGAGATTTGCGATGTTTTAATCGCTGTGTGGCCTGTTTTTTTGTTAGTGGTTGTATCTTTAGTATCCATTTCTCTAAAATTTTAACTGGGAGGAACAGTTATGAAAAAAGCTTTGACGATTTGTTTGGCAATGTTGATCGGAATCTGCATGTCTACTGGCGCCATGGCGGCGGACGAAGGCACAATCAAGGGAAACGTGGACGGAATTGTGGCCGGTATTAATGGAGGTATTGCGCCCACCGATTACAAGCCGGGAGATTATGACCCTTACGTGTTCATCATGGAGAAAGGCGGAACGATGGTGGTCCATCCCACAAAGCAGGGGAAAAGCCTGAACACCGACGAATTAAAGCCGGTATACGACGCCCTTGTCCAATCCACGCCCGAGGGAGTATGGGTGGATTATGAGTGGGCCGGAGCCGGTAAAAAAACCTATGTCCGGACCACCGCAAGCGGATTGATTGTGGGAAGCGGCTACACGAAATAAAATGCGGTTAAAACCGGTCAGGCTGCACTGATAAGGAGAATCAGGCGCGGGTCGTATTCGACCCGCGCCTTTTTTGTTTGCCCGGCATGGCGGGCAAACCCAGCCTGCGGTAAGCAGGCGTCACCCCGACCAGGGGGAAGACAATCCGAATTGCAAGGGCGTTGCTGGTAACGGTAGAGTTTAAAGGAAGCAATAGGACGTGAGCAGTACATAGCGTACGCGAACTTAATACGGCGTCATGGAAGGATAAGGTCGGTGGCAAATCTCAAATAGCTCATAGCTTAAGTTTCGCTTGTTTGAATTTGGGTTTCAGTAGTTTTGGATGCAATTATCCGATTTTTCACTTTGGCCAATTTTGACCAGGTTATGAAGTATCAAACAAATATTGGTGAGTGTAGCATTTTTCCGGCACATCCAGAATCGATAAAATATCTTTTTGTGTCTCGGTCAGCTTGGAGACAAAATATTGCCGGCTTCCATCATGAAGCAGTATTACGCCACATACGACAAATTCAAACATTGCCAACATGTTTTCTGTTTTAGGGTTACGCACATCCCTTTTATTGGGCATGAAATTATCCAAACCTTTATCCCGTTCGGCAATTTTTATTCTGGCCGTTCTTTCCATAAGGACCAAAATTTGAAGCGCTATTTTGAAAAGGAAAAGATAAGCTTCTATTCTATCAGGCGTTTGCAGATAAATCGGTTCGAGATTGTAACCTGACTTTGACCGTTTATAAAGATGCTCCACCTTGTACTGATTTTTATGAGCCAGCATCGCATCTTCTATTGAAAAATCAGAAGCCGGCTTGTTGGTTACGAGTGGATAATAGCCGATTTGATATTGCGCCTTGGTACAGACGGACTCATTATAATTGAGTTCTATATAGAAGTGATCTTGATAGACCGCGATTTTTTCTGCATTTTTGGCTGGTCGACCGGGCCGTGCATTTTTATACGTGACCACTGGATCGTTGTGGACAACAAAATCAAAAAACGCCTGTGTCTTATGTTTTTTTAGTATGGCCTGACAAGCCTGCTCAATGCTGTCCTTCGTCTTTAATTTATATGCATTTATTTTTTGGGCGAGTTCATCAAATGCGACTTGGGTTTTAGTGATTCGTTCCAGAAGAGATTTTTTACGGCGGTAAAACAAGCCCTGATCGAAAAGGATGATCATTCTGAAGGTATAACTTTTGTTCTCGTGTTCAAAAGTCAGAGGCACCTCAACTCCCCGATTCATTTGATCTTTGTAAGGAATCAGGGTCTCGTGATTGTGCTTATCCAGTGCTTTGAAAAGAGCTTCTTGATAGGAGGCGTACATGGGCAGAGGACTTAAAAAATATCCTCCGTGATCATCTATGTGCGCCATATTCCCGTGTGTAGCCACCTTGGAATCGCCGGCAAATAAAAAATCTTTCTTTCCCAGCAGGTCAATCAAATGGTGCCACTGTTCCACATAGGTTTCCACATCGGCGGTGTTGCCACTATATGTTTGTTGGAATAAGGGAAAGCTACTGTCAGAACTGGCTGTCATGGACCATACCAATTGTTTCAGGTCTTTGCGGTATTGTTTGCTGTATCCGTATGAGATCTTGATGCTCTGTTCGGATCTGTTTTTATTATTCTCGCCGTAAACTTGCGCACAGGTCGTATCGTTATGACAGATTTCTGTCTGAATCTCAAAGGCTTCAATTATATGTCGGGTAATCAGCAGTTCCAGATTACCAATGCCGAATTTGTGAATAGCGTCTAAGGTATCACCCAGCCTATCGTCAAAATATTCATCCGGACTTATGTCAGGGAAAATAACATCCAGGACATTTGATTCCCTGGCAAATTTGCAAACCTTGTAAAGAGACATAACCTGAAAAAGAATGGCGGTGATCATTGCTATACTTGCCTGCCCATGAGTGAGCATGTTACGTCTTGCATCAAGAGGGACGTTCTGGTCAATAATATCAGCGATGCAACATTTGTGAAAATAATGCTGCAAAATCGGGGCAAAACCAATCGGTTTTGTCTCGACATTATTATTGACGTTATCCGCCATAATATTGATTCCAATAACTCATTGGAATTATATAGTATATTGACAAAGAAAAATCTAGTTTTATTTTGAGTGATTATAGTCATTTATGCCAGGTTAGAGGTGATTATGATGCTAATAGTCCAATTTTTTAAATATTTTCATTGATTATATCTGATTATCTCTTGTTTTCTAATTATTGAAATTTTATTTTGAACAAGCGAAATTAGAGCTCATAGAGGATATTAAAGCATAATTCGTCCTCAACCACGATAGAGAGAAGCACAATTATGTTGTGCCCGCCCATCTCCACGGTCTGATTTTCCTTTAATAATGTTTCTGAAAATCAGATTTTTCTGTTCAACAATATCATGAAGAACAGAACAAAAGCCAAAAAGCGAATATATCATTGTCAAAAGGATGATTTGTGTTAAGATAAAACCGTTTAGGAGAAAAATCAAAGAGTGGTATCCACTATCAGTACAAATATATTTGTTTTGAAAACATTCACAAAGCAAATTGTCTGTAAGTACAAAACGATGTGGCCAATGCTAAAGTCATTAAATCTAATGAAAAAAAAGTTGGGACCCTTATTGACCTGATAGGATAAATATGAATAAAGCATTTTTCACGTCTCTTTTTCTCACTATGGTTTTTATTTTTTCAGGCTGCGCACCACTTCAACCCGGATTTGAAACTCCTGTGGTAAGTATTTCAAGTTTTGAGGCACTGCCATCACAAGGTGTCGTTCCGCAATTTGAAATTGGGTTACACATTGTGAATCCTAACAGGACTGCGCTTAATTTAATAGGTATGGTATATACAATTTCCTTGGAAGGCCATAAATTAGTGACTGGTGTGACAAATGAACTTCCAGTGATTGAGGCTTATAGTGAAGGGGATATCTTTCTCAACGCATCTGTTAACCTATTTAGCAGTATTGGTTTTTTCACCAATTTAATTCGAAACCAGAATTTAGAAAAAATATCTTATCAATTTAATGCAAAATTAGATGTGGGTACACTTCATCCGGTTATTAGAGTAACCAAAAAAGGAGAGCTCTCTCTAATCTCAAAAAATTTAAACTGACTATGCTCTGTCTGATAATTCCAAAATTGTGATTATATTTTCTACAGAGACGGAAAATACTGATCATAAGGGAGCATATGGCATGGAAATAAAGAGAGCTATCGGATCAGGCGTAGGCATTATTATTTCCCTTCATGCCGAAATAAAAGGGTCCCAGGCATCCATGGAAAGATCATAGACTCATAGTTGAGGATATTTTTTGGATACTTCGCATCGGTGCTCCGGGGCGTGATTTGCCGGAAAAGTACGGACCATGGCAAACAGTTTACGATAGGTATGTACGCTGGTGTAAAGACGAAACACGAGAGCAAACACTCTCCTGTCTGCAGGTCCAAGCCGATTTACATGGTAGCATTGACTGGTCGTTATTTTGTATAGGTGGTTCGTATATCTGCGCCAGCCATGCTGCTGCTGGTGGTAGGTGGGCAAACAGAACCCGATGGACCTCCTGATCATAGCTTGGGAAAATTTCGTGGTGGCTTTGGGAGCAAAATTCATTTTGTCTGCGACGATAAGGCTAATCCCATATCTGTATCTGTCCGGATTACTGTCGGTCAAGTACATGATTCAACCTAGTTTGAGGGAACTCTCAATGAAGTTAATATCGGCCGTCCTAAGGGCCGTCCCCGTAAAAGACCAGATGCAATTGCTGCAGACAAAGCGTATAGTGCTCAACGTATCAGGGCGTGGTTGAGGAATCACAATATTAAAGGCGTTATCCCTGAACGTTCCGATCAAAAGAATTGAAGGGCTTCAAAACCCGGTCGCCCTTTGAACTTTGACAAGGAGCTCTACCGTAGCCGCAATGTGGTTGAACGTTTATTGGGTTGGTTAAAAGAGTGCCGTCGTCTGTCCACTCGATATGAGAAGCTGGCAGTCAACTTTATGGAGATGGTAAAATTGGCATTCATTAGATAAAAGCAAAAAAGAAGTTCTTCTTCTGGCTTTAAAGCACCCGCCCCCTTGCACAATAATTCCTCAGAATTGGCAGCAAGAGTAGAAAAAAGTAGGTAAGGCGTTAGCTTGCAAACAAAATTGAAAGCAGGCACCGAGGCCAAGGACGCATATTTAACCGTAGCTGAAACCGCCAAAAAACTTGGGATCAACCTCTGCGACTACATAGCCGATCGTATTTCTAAAAAATTCAATATGCCCTGCCTTGCTGATTTGATTTTTGATAATTTCACACCACAAATTGAATATCACTCTGTGATTTCAATCCATTCAAATTTTATGCTTACCCAAAACAAAGATCGATTTTTTGCCACCTGTCATTTGCCGCTCCCCGGTTTATGAATAGGATACATTTGTTTCTTATAGAAAAAGAGATGGGTAACGTTATTTTGAGCATTGGCTTAAAGCAGTGGAATAAACCGATCTTTTTCCGGGTGAAATGCTGCAGGGTTGGCCTGGATAAACGCCTCTACCTGCTTTGTGGGCCCATTATGAACTAACGTTAGGGCATAATACCTGAACAGGAGCCAAGCGTCGGTGTCCGGGTTTTTAAGCCTTTCTGCAATGGAGGGGGTTGGGTCAAGGTGTCGGAACCTTTCCCTAAGCTGCATATACTCCTGCAGGGTCAGATGACGGATAATCTTGCATTTTGTCGGGCGATCCTGAATATAGGCATGAATGGCGGCAATAAAAAAAGATATACTGCAGGCCCTGGCCTGTTCAACGATACTTTTTCTTGTAAACAAGACATGATTAAGGATTTCGTTTTTCATGGCTGTCTGCTTTTTTGCACAAAGGTCATGGAGTCGGGTGGCGTGGAGATACCTGTTTTTTATCCGTTTGACTACCGAAGGGATCAGGCTTTTTCTTTTGAGCCGGGCTCTGTCTGAAAAAACATCAAAATATTCCCTGATGCTTCTCATACCCGGCGGGGTTAGTTCATACCGGCCGTTATCACAAAGGATATTTTCCACCTGAACATCTAAAAGCCCAGGTAAAATGGAAAAACCCTTTTCAGTGGCGACTTCAAGGGGTTTGAAATAATCCACTAAAAGGGCCGGGCGGCCGATTTTTTTTCTGGGGATAAACGGGGCTTTTTTCGTAAGCTTGATTTTTTTATGCCCAAAGGGGTGCAATGCACTGGTAAATGCCGGGATGATGGCAAAACATCCGTCCAGGGAAATTTCAGTACCGTAGCTGTCTGTAATGGAGGGCTTGACCGTGGAAAAGTCTTCATCCAGGCCGGCCGGGATCAAAAGATCTGAAGTGGCATGTTGTTTGGTAAAAGTTTGTCCCATCTGTTTTTCAAGACATTGTATTCTGTCCCGGTTTCGGTCGGTCAGGCTGACGGACATGGGGATGCTCGCCTTTATCAGGGCTTTGGCAAGGTTGCCTTTCCCCCTTGGTATTTTAGTCAGCAGACTGAATTGGCAGGTCTTTCCAAGATGGTTCAACACATGGGTGATGTCATGGGGAAAGTCACACCAGTCTAAAGGATCTGATCCGCCGTAGAGAGCCAAGTCCTTGTTCCCATGTGCCAGAAATTTATCAATAAATGTATTCACCGCATCAAAGCTGAAATGACCTCGGACTTTTGGCAAAGCCCACTCATTGCAGCGGCGGCAGAAATTGGAACACCCTGAAGTCATCTGAAAAGTAATGGCCTCACTGAAGATATAAGGACGCTGCCAAGGGGCCAGGCCCAGGCCTTTTTCCCACGCATCATATGCCATGTGGCCGGGATCAGCCTGACGGACTTTGTCTGCAAGTAAATTTTTAAAATGCTTTGTCTGTTGTTTTAGGCCAGTTTTCTTATTAAGCAGATGTTTGTGTCGGATAAGGGCGGTCAGCGCCTGGCGCAAATACTTTTCATCCGTTTCGCCGATCTCCGGATTTTTTGCCGTGTCCGTGGCATAATCAATTAGAATTTTAAGTTGATTTGTATTTTTTGAAAAAAGGGCTTCAAGAATTCTGTTTTTTAAATCTTCAACGAGAGCATTTGGTGTGACAATTATGTTTTGGAAAACAGGAAAACCCAAAATTTATTCCTTAACAAATATCAGTGGTTGGACGAAAAGTTGCCCAGATGGGTAACTTTGTGGGCATACGCCCCTCTAAGGAGTCGTTAAAACACTAAATATAAAGGGGGCTTTTGTGAAAAAAGCCCCCCTTAAAAATATCAGCTAAATATTGCAGATAAACGTTTCTAAACTATCCGCGAACCTCTTCTTTAACTGTGGTGGCAAGTTTGTACAGGATGGTCAGTACAAAAAAACCTGCGCCGTATACACCCATGGCAATGATCCCTTCCTGGAGTGTGGGGGCATATTCATTCACGTGATGCAGCGGAGAAGGAACAAAACCACCGGCGATCATACCAAGCGCCTTGTCGATCCAGGCACCGAAAAAAATCATGGCGCAGGTAACAGGCAACAGGGCGCGATTGTTTCTCAGCTTGGGAATCAGCAGGAATACGGCGCCTAAACCCATAAGGATCAGGGCGCTCCACATCCAGGGCACCATCATGTTATGCCCGTGCAGACCGAACAGCAGGTACTGCATATGGGACAGATGACCGGGGATGCCGGAGTAGTAAACCACAAAAGCTTCACAAGCAAAGAAGAACAGGTTGGCAATGATGGCGTAGCAGACAATTTTTGATAAGGTCTGCATGGCTTCCCAGCCTGGATCAAATTTGGTGAATTTTCTGATAATGTAACAAAGGATGATCAGAAACGCAGGACCTGCAGCGAATGCAGATGCCAGGAATCTGGGGGCCAGGATGGCCGTCAGCCAGAACCCGCGACCGGGCAGACCGCAGTACAGGTATGCGGTTACTGTATGAATGCCGATGGCAAAGGGGATGGAGAGATACACAAGCGGTTTTGTCCACCACACCGGTTCTATCTGGTTTCTTTCAGCTTCAAGCACTTTCCAACCCACAACAATGTTCAAAAACAGATACCCGTTGAGAACAATCATGTCCCAGAAGAGCATGGAGTGGGGGGTGGGGTACAAGAGTACATTCAGCATACGGATGGGTTGGCCTAAGTCCACAACAATGAACAGCAGGCACATGACCAGGCAGGCAACCGCCAGGAATTCACCTAAAATCGTAATTCTGTGGAACCGTTCATAATCATGCAGGTAATAGGGGATAACCACCATAACACCACCTGCGGCAACACCCACAAGAAAGGTGAAATTGGCGATGTAAAATCCCCAGGAGACGTCCCGGCTCATGCCCGTGATCACCAGACCGTTCAGGAACTGATCAGCGTAGGCAATGGCGCCTGCGCCCATGACAGCGAGCAAAAGGGCAATCCACAACCAATATTTTTTACTTCCTTTAATAGCTATCTCAAGCATAGTCGCCTCTCTTAAACGATGTAGTAAACACTGGGTTCGGTACCCAGGGATTGTTTACGTCTGATTGTATAATGTTCGGCCAGAAGATGTCTGATTTCTGATTCAGGATCTTCCAGGTCCCCGACGATGATGGCGCCTTCGCTTGCTTCCACACAATGGGGCTGCTCACCTTTGGCCAGACGTTCGGCGCACAGGTTGCATTTTTCAACCACACCCTTGGTACGGGTGGGGAAATCCGGGTCTGTCTCTTCAATGAAGGGACGCGGATCTCTGAAGTTGAAATTTCTTGAGCCGTATGGACAGGCTGCCATGCAAAACCGACAGCCGATGCAGCGGTGGTAGTCCATAAGGACGATACCGTCTTCCCGTTTAAACGTTGCCTGGGTAGGGCATGCCTGTACACAGGGCGGGTTTTTACAATGGTTGCAGGTCACAAGGAAGGGAAGATCGTGGAATTTTTCAGCCAAAAATTCGTCTTCTTTGTCCGGAAAGGCATGGTGGAAATTTTCGTCCCAGATCCATTTAATTTCCTGTCCATCCCTGACCGGGCGGGTGCCGGAAAATTTCTCTGCGTCCGGCTCAATGGTGAAATCCGGTACGTTATGGGACTTATGACAGGCTTCTTTGATCGCTTCAACAACGTCTTCGTTCAGCTTGGAGGTGTCAATGAGCATACCCCAGCGTTTGGCATGCAGGGCCTCTTCATTTTTCTCCGTTTTCGGTTGGGCGCTGCCGTGGGATTCTGATGCGGCAAGATTCATTACCGGAGCAGCACCCATTCCGATGGCAGCAATACCCGCTACTTTAAGAAAGCTTCTTCTGCTCTTTATCATCATTTAATCTCCTTGGGGTTGGTGTGACATTCCCAGCAATAGGGGCTCACAGAGGCATAGTCGTGGCAGCTGTCACAGAATTTCGCTTTGTCTTCATGGCAGCCCAGGCAGGAGTTTTCACCTGTGGACAGGCTCATATTAAAGGTTTCGCCGTTGGTGCCGGTGTATTTGCGGTCGCCGGTGCGCACAACAGAATCCCGCCACACATCCAGCAAGTACATATGCTCTGCCCGCATTTCATATTTGTCCAGAACACATTTCTTGACTGTTGCTGCTTTTCCCAGCAATTCCGGTTTAGGCGCGGCCTGTGTGCTTGTGATCAAATTAAACCAAAACGGAGAAAGAACGGCGAGCACAAATACCACAAGTCCTGCCATAATCATATTTTTACTCATCTTATTCCTCCTCTACCCCGGGCAGGGGTTCCATTCTCAGGTCCTCGGTTCTTTCCTTTTCACCCGGCAGAATCAACGCATTGCCCACAAGTTCGTGAACGCCGATGACATCGACTTCAGGCACCCAGTATTCACACATGGTGGGGAGTGCTGCCCTGTCAATGGCACAGATGGTGGCTAAAGAGTTGACCCCGAATTTCTCATGAACATATTTAACGGCATTGGCCCGGGGAAGGGCACCGGCCATTCTCAATTCAATATTTTCACCGGCATTGAGCCCGGCACCTGAACCGCAGCAGAAGGTCTGTTCACGGATGGTGTTGGGCGGCATTTCATAAAACTGGTCCGCACATGCCTGGATGCAATACCTGGGTTCGTCCAGAAGTCCCATACCACGGGCAGGGTTGCAGGAGTCGTGAAAAGTCAGAATCCGGTTGGCATTACGGCTTTTGTCAAGTTCCAACTTACCGTGCTTGATCAGGTCGGCTGTAAATTCACAGATGTGAACCATTTTGGTGGATGCGGCATTTTCAAACCGGGTGCCTGTGATGGGGTTCACCGGCACTTCAAGGAAATCGGCAGGACCATTCATGGTGTCCATGTACTGGTTAATAACCCGCCACATATGACCGCACTCCCCGCCCAGAATCCATTTGACGCCCAGACGTTTTGCTTCGGCGTACATTTTTGCATTGAGCCGCTTCATGGTCTCATGGGAAGTAAAGAACCCGAAGTTGCCGCCTTCGGAGGCATAGGTTGACCAGGTGACATCCAGTCCATATTTATCTTTGAGATATTTGAACAGGATCATATAACCCTGACAGGTATATGTGCCGGGATCGGCAAATACGTCACCGGAGGGGGTGATAAAAAGGATATCCGCGCCTTTCTTCTGGTACTGGGGCGTACAGTCGACGCCTGTGATATCCTCAATGTCTTCGACAAAGAAATCGAGCATGTCTTTAAAGGCGTGAGGCTGGATGCCTAAATGGTTGCCGGTCTGATAGCAGTTGGAAACCGGAGTGGCAATCCAGTCAATATTCAGGCCCAAAAGATTGAGCAGTTCACGGCCAATGATGGTGATTTCAGCCGTGTCAATGCCGTAGGGGCAGAACACTGAACAGCGCCGGCATTCCGTACATTGAAAAAAGTAGTACCACATTTCCTTGAGTGCTTCCAGACTCATTTCCCTGGCACCTAGCAGGCGCTTGCCACCTGGAATGTTTTTCAGGAGCTTACCGGCAAAGGTAAAGTCATTGCGGTAAATAGAGCGCAGCAACTCGGCCCGCAGTACCGGCATATTTTTGGGATCGCCGGTTCCCAGGAAGAAATGGCATTTGTCCGCACAGGCGCCGCAGCGTACGCAGATGTCCATGAATATTTTAAAGGAACGGAAACGCTCCAGCCGTTCTTTGATTCCCTCGTGCAGGATTTCCTGCCAGTTTTCCGGCAGTTTCCAGTCATCCTCCAGGGGGTTCCATGCCCTGGCATTGGGAAGGCCCAAGGTCTCAACACTTTCCGGTTTGGCTGCATAGCAATACATACCTGGCCGGATCTGAACGGATTTGGTAGTGTCCAGCCAGTTTCTAGGCTCGGAGCTAGACCGGGGACTAAAGTCAATTTTGTCTAATGCTTCATCCGGTGTAAGTTCGTCAGCCATCTATCACTCCTTTTTATCCACCGGTAGGCCGGCTTCAATCATTTTGTCTCTGAAGTGGTCCTCATACTGTTCATATGTATGGATGGGCACATCATAGTTCCAAGGGTTAATATGCCGTTTGGCACGGGTGTTGTTGGCCATGTTCCGGGTGGGGCTTAAGAAAACGCCGCCCATGTGCATCAGTTTGCTCATGGGGAAATAGGCGAACAGGATGCTCACAAGGAAAAGGTGGCCGTAAAACAGCCCGCCGACTTCTTCGGGAATGTGGGGATGGAAGGTGACCAGTCCCATCGTCATTTCCTTGATGCCAATGATATCCACTTTCGTGAAATAGCGCATAGCAATGCCGGTAGCGGCAATGCCGATGATCAGGAACAAGGGGAAATAATCAGCGGCCTGGGAGATATAGCTGACTTTTGCATCAAAAACTCTGCGGCTTAAAAGAAAAAGTGTTGCCAACAGGAGCACAGGACCGGACACGAATAGCCCGGGAAGACCAAGCTGTATAATGCCGTCAAAATATTCCAGCATCTGAATGAATCCGGGAACAGGCGCAGTGAAAAATCTTAAGTGCCTGAGAAGAACTACCAGGAATGCGTAATGAAACGCAAGCGCGCCTACCCACAGAAAAATTTCCCAGGAATAGGTGAGTTTGTTGGAAACATTCCGGTTAAACGCCGCCTTTGTATTTCGGAACAATGACCTGAAAGCAAAAATTTCCAGGAGCATTCTTACAAAAACGCCGACTGATGTGTTCGGGTTGTCAATGGTGTTCTGTTTAATCCATGGCAAAGATTTCTGCTGGCCGCAGGTCGTAGGAATCCTAAACGGCACGGCAGAGGCTGCCCATCCTTTGACTTTGATCACAAAGCCAATCAGGAATGCGGCAATTGCCAAGTACGGAATCAGTACACCAAAGACCACCTGAAGCCCAAGTCCCTCAACCCCTGCGTAAGCCAACAGGAAGAGCAGAAAGACAGCAGTAAGGGGGATCAAGTACCTTTGATTCATGTTATAACCACCTCATTATTTTATGTATGACCCGCAATTGTCGCGCCATACATGTTAAGATTGTTTGGAGCCTAAGAGGTCTCCCTCTGACAGCTCCGCTACTAAACCTGCCCTTTCAAAGGCCCGATGGATGCGTCGTTTGCTCTCCGTAGCCTTTAAAAGGAAAACATCCTCTCTACATTTCATGTATCGGTTAAAAGCGGCCAGGGCAATTTCATCTACCAGGCGATAAAAATTTATTATATCAGCCTTTTCAATGACGCTTTCACCGATTTCTTTTAATGCAAACACAAAACTTACGGCATTTGCAGGGTCGAATGCCTGAACTGCACGAATCCGAATGACTGGGTCCAGGGCTTTTTCAAGACTTTCCCTGCTGAAATTTTCTGTAATAAGGTTTAAAACATCTTCGAGGGTTTCCCGGGTAGCGGACCCTATAGGATTGTCAAAACGATCGGATTTTTTACCCAAAATCCTTGCAGATTCTGCAGGATAGGTATTGATGGTGGCATGAAACCAACTGTCCAACAGTTGATCCCGGTTTTTTTTTATAGTCTTTTTCACGGTGTATTAATCTTTATTTATAAATTGTCAACGGGTTAATTTGCGCAATTGATAGAAGGATATAAACTCCCCCCAATTTTATGTCAAGGGTAAACCTGATTTGCTTTCTATATGAAAGTTGCCGTGTTTAGGGCTTTTGTACTGTTTGTAAGACATAATTGCCCAGATGTTTTTTCGCTAAAAAAATTTTATGGAAACTGTTTATTTTTGTGTGAGAATAGTGTAACCACTTTTGCGTTTATTTAATGTTTAAGGTTGCCCGAAGGGACTATTTTTTGTATTGAAACAGGTTTTGCCTGAAAGGGCAAATATAGAAATATGAAAAGAACTTTATTTTTGCTTTTTTTTTTTATTGGTACAAGCACCTATGCCTCTGCCCATGATTTTTCCGGTCTTGGCGGATGGGGTGTTTCATTGGGATATGGCCAAAGTTTAGACAGGATTAATATTTATCGTGCAGGACTTTTAAAACAGTGGAATGTAAAATGGCTTGAGAACAAAACCGGTTATGTGTGCGGCTATTTTGAACTATCCTATAACCACTGGCAAAAAGACGGAGAGCATGTTAACGCAGTCGCATTGTCTCCGGTCTTCCAGTATGTCTTTCATACAGGGAATGCAACCTGGTATCCATATATAGAGGCGGGGGTTGGTGCTGCCTGTTTGGACGATTATACTATCAATGACAGGAATTTGTCTTCAAATCTTTTGTTTGAAGACAGGGTTGGGGGCGGTATCAGGATTAAAAATATGGATATTAGTTTTCGTTACATGCACTATTCCAACGCTGCGTTAAAAGTGCCTAACGACGGAATTGATATTTTGATAGGCACCCTGGCCTGGTATTTTTAAACCCTTCTAAAAGTTGTTTTCTGAGATACAAATCTCAACAGCAGGAGGGTTAACGCTCGACAAAAGATGCTTTCTCTCTGTTTTCCAAATACCGTTTTCTGAGATAATCACTGCCGAAGATGAGGATAATCCCGAACCAGGATAGAAAATAGATGTTCACCGGAACCGGCCCTGTATTAAGGATTTTCTGTAGAGGCGGAAAATAGAGGGTGGCCCAGGAAAAGACCACCTGGATGACAATACCCAAAAGCATCAGCCTGTTTTTAAAAATCCCCCCATCAAGTCCGGAGCGCCTGGCAAAACGACGCCCCAAGAGATTGCCGATCTGCATCAGGAGAATGGTGGACAGGGCGATGCCCATGGCCGAGTGGTATAGGGGATCAGTTGTAGCTAGCTCCTCTCCGAACCGCCATCCTCCACTCGTCAGGACATAGAAAAAAAGTCCCAGAGACCAGAGACCTTCCAAGAGGCCAAGAAAGAGATAACTGTGCATAATCAGAGAGAGGGTAAGCAAGCCCTGCTCTCGAAGCCGGGGCGGTTGGTTCATGGTCTCGGAATCCGGCGGCTCCTGGCCCAGGGCCATGGAAGGGATAATGTCAGTGCCGAGATCAATAGAGAGAATATGAATCACATTCAGAGCCAAGGGTACCGGCAGAAGAATATAGAGAAGGTAGGGAAGAATTTCCGGTCCGTTGCTCACTAGGACATAGTTGGTGAACTTCTTGATATTCTCGAACACGGTCCGCCCTTCTTCAATGCCCGCAACAATAGAAGCAAAATTATCATCGAGAAGAATGATCTGAGCCGACTCCCTGGCCACATCCGTTCCCTGCCTCCCCATGGCAATGCCCACATCAGCGGCCTTGAGGGCCGGGGCATCGTTGACCCCATCCCCGGTCATGGCCACCACTTTCTCCATAGTCTTGAGGGCTGCGACAATCTTCATCTTCTGTTCCGGGGTAGTCCTGGCAAAGACTCTGGTTCCCTGACCGAGACGTTCCATGAGCCCCGCTTCGGTCAGATGCTCCAAGTCGGCACCGGTCATCAACATGGCCGGGTCATCCTCCTGGGGAAGTATCCCTGCCTTGCGGGCGATGGCCTGAGCTGTGTCCGGATGATCACCGGTAATAAGCAGGACATCGATCCCGGCGGTATGACATTTATGAACAGCCTCCGGAACCTCTTTGCGAAGAGGATCCTCGATGCCAATAAAACCAACAAGAACCAGCTCTTTTTCCAGAGCATCCTGAAGAGACGAAAAGTCCTGCGCCCCTTCCTCCAGTTCCCGGCAGGCCAAAGCAATAACCCGCAAGCCCTGACCGGCCATTCCCCGCAGCACCTCTTCCGCCTGCCCCAAAACCCTTGCATTCACGACCTCCTGGCCCTTTGCGCTGCGAACAGAAACAACCATCGGAGACAAGGCCTCAAAGGCCCCTTTAACTACAAAAAACCTTCTCCCGGCAATAGTCATGATACCAGCCGATCGTCTTTTCTCCACGTCAAAGGTGAAGTAATGCTCAATCTGTTCCCGGAGCGCCTCTATATCAGCGCCCAGGATAGTTAACCGTTCGGCCACCGCCACATCCAAAGGATCACCACTCAGGTGATCAATCCCCCTGACCTCGGATGCAGCCAAGGCTAAGGTCAGAAGATCCAGCTGCTCCTGGTCAGCTAAAGGCCTGCCATGCATGGGACTCAGCAGTTCGGTGATGGTGAGTCTGTTCTCAGTAAGAGTTCCTGTCTTGTCCGAACAGATAACATGGACCGCACCAAGCGCTTCCACGGCATTGAGACTTTTAACCAGGACATTTTTTCTGGCCATACGCAGACTACCCATGGCCAGAGAGAGGGTAAAGGTGGGCAAAAGTCCTTCCGGAACATTGGCCACAATGATCCCCATCATGAAGACCAGATTCACCCACAGCGGCTTACCTGTCACCATCCCATACATAAAAAAAGCAAACCCCATGCTTACGGCTATTACAGTAAGGACCCGCACCATATGGGCAGTCTCATGCTCCAGAGGCGAAGACGACCGCTTAATCTCCTGCGAGAGATGAGCCAGTTTACCGAACTCGGTACGAAGACCGGTAGCAAAGACCACGGCTTTACCGCTGCCCCGGATCACCGTACAGCCGGCAAAGGCAATGTTGTTACTTTCAACCAGGCGACTTGAACTCGCCCCATGAACAAGAATACAGGGATTGGCCTCGCCGGTGAGCGGTGCGTTATCGACCAGCAACCCCTCAGCCTCAACCACCCTGGCATCTGCCGTGATTTTGTCACCCTCGGCCAGAATGAGGAGATCACCGGGTACAATCTCTTCAGCCGAAACTTTGATGACTTGACCCTGACGTTGGACCTCGACCATCTGTGGCAGAAATTTCTTCAAGGCCTCCATGGCCCGTTCAGCCCGATATTCCTGGATAAAACTGAAAAACGCGTTAAGCAGAGCCACAACCAATAGAGCCCAGCCCAGGAAATTCATACTCTCCCCTGGATTAAGACGATGGGCGACGAAACAGATAATTGCCGAAACAATAAGGAGTATCGTAAAAAAATTGGTGAATTGCTTAGCAAAATTGCGTAGCATTTTCCAGCGGTCAGGGATGTCGAATGAATTTCTCCCCACATTGAGCAACCGCTCCGCCACCTCGTCGCCATGCAGGCCCTCGGGATTCGTTTCCAGAAGAGTATAGACCCGATCCGGCGTCAAATTTTGGATTTGTTTGCCCTGACTGCTCATATTTTACGATAAATCCCCACATCACAAGGAGAGCGCCTGAGGATCTGTTCAATTTTGTTGCCGTAGAAATAACGAGACGGCAAATTTCGGTCAGAGGCCCCCATTAAAATCATTTGAGCACGAGCCTTGCTGGCGTGGATAAGAATCTCCTTGGCCCAGTCATCAGAAAGAACCACCTTGGCGTCCAAATAAATCTTGTTCTCTCCCAACTGCTGACGAATCTCCTTCAGTACCCCGTTCACATAGGAATACCCCTTTGTCTTCAGGCTCTGGACAATGGTTACCGGCATATATTGAAACCACAGGGAGCTAACCAACATGATTCGTAAAAGATGCAGCCGTTCCACTTGCGGTGCCAAAAGCATAAAAAAAGACATAGCGGCCTGAAATCCCCTGGGATGTCCGGAAAGGGGGAAAAGCAAATCACTTGGACTTCCAAGGATGCCGGGCTTGACCACACGGATAGCCATAACATTGAACTGTTTATGACGTAGAAGCTTTTCAGAAATAGTGCCGGCCAGAAATCCCTTGTTCCGTGAAAAAATCCTGGCCCCGCACACACAGAGACTCTCCCCCCCGGCCGGAATAGCCTGGAGCAGGGAATGAAAGACGTTTTTTCTAAGGGGCAAAATACGGCTGGTCATCCTTATCCCCCGGACCGCAGATTCGGCTTCAATGGCTTCGATTTTTTTAGCTATCTTATCGGGAGAATAGATATCATCCTGAACATGGATCAAGATGATCTGGAGATTCTGGCCGTTAACCGCCATATTTAAGGCATAGCGAGCAACCCAGTCGGCATTGATAGAGCCATCATAAGCCAAATAAATAGTCAATTTCATGGGATTAGCACCTGAATAAATTCGCCATTTCGGCAGATATCTGTCCTAATTTTTTATGATACATCTCTCTTCGCTGAAAAATCAACAAAATAAACGGCACTGTTCAGTATATGAAGAAGGGTAAGAATAAGTTGACGGAATTGATATACTGATGGATACTCTGGCCTGATAGTTTTAAGCGGTTCTCAACACGGTTTTCTGAAATAAAGAACCAGACTTTTTCCAAGTACCGGGTTAAGCAACCGGTCAATAAAAGTGGTCAGTGCCGGTTTTTTCATCAAATCCCATACCAGAAGTTTGTGGTAGAGATTTACGGTAAGTGAATCCGTACGGGTCGGTCCCACAAGACATTTTAGCCACCAATAGGGGCTGTGGATGCTGTGAGCATAGTGACAACCCAAGTATTTTGGGCCGTTGTCACGAATTTTTCCAATCATTTCTTTTTTATTGTAGATTCTTACATGACCCATGTTGGCGTTGTGATATTCATCCGACAGCTGCCAGCAGATCCATTCGGGCCAGGTCCGGGGAACACTTACGGCCAGTATTTGACCCGGTTTGACAATGCGAATCAGCTCTGAAATCGCCTTTTCATCATCCGGGATATGTTCCAGAACCTCCGAGCAGATTACCACATCAAAGCTATTGTCCCTAAAGGGAAGATCTGTGATGTCCATGGCGGACAATGCCCAGTTCCTGCAGGACAGGTCATCCAGGCCCTCGTGGAATTCAAGTTTACCTTTGGTGGCGATAAGGTTGTCATATCCGAAGTCCCCACCAATGCAGACCGCACCGGATTCCTGGCAAGCCCTGATGGTGTGGCGTCCTTCCCCGCATCCGATATCCAAAACCCGGTTGCCGGGAGCAATGCCCAGACGTTTAAAGTCCATGGTAATCATTTATCACCTCCTGGTATACTTGGGCTGTGCCCATGGCGCATTTTTCCCAGGTAAATTGTGTTGTTACCCGCTCATACCCCCGGCAGGCCAGATCTTCACGCTGTTTTTTATCGTCAAGCAATTCAATGATAGCCTTTTCAAGGGCCTTGGCATCCCCTGGGGGTACAAGTTTTGCCGCATCCCCGGCCACTTCGGGCAAAGCCCCGCCGGTTGTAGAAATTACCGGCACCCGGCAGGCCATGGCCTCTCCAACCGGAAGCCCAAACCCTTCGTACATGGAAGGCACCACAGCAATCTGAGCTTTTGCATATTCCCGGACAAACCGCTGATGGTCGATGCGGCCGGTAAAGTTAATGTAGCGGCCAAGATCAAGCGTTTTAACCAATTTTTCGATACCGCCGTTCTTTTTAGGCGTGCCAATGACGGTCAAGGAAGCATTCCTGTGTTTTAAAACCCCTTTAAGGGCATAAAGCAGGTGGTATAAGCCTTTTAAGGGCATATCCGCACTATTGGTAACGATCAGGCGCCCGGGCTTCTTTTTTACATGATCCAGGGGAAAAAAATTATCCAGGTCAATGCCGATGGGAACAGTTTTGAGTCTTGACTCAGGGATTTTAAATTCTTTGACAATATCTGTTTTGGCGCTGTCAGATACTGTGATAATGGAAGGTATTTTTCGGGCAACACGTTTCTGCATGCTAATAAAGGAGTACCAGCGAAGGGTCTGAAGTTTTTTATAAAAAGACCTGGTGGATTTGACAGCCAATCGCCGGTCCACGGTTATGGGATGGTGGATGGTGGCGGTTACGGGCAGGTCCCGGGCAAGGGATAACATACCATAGGAAAGGCTTTGGTTGTCATGAATAATGTCATAGCTTTTCGTCCGGCCTTTCATGTAGCGCTTTACCCGCATGCCGAATGTCATGGGTTCGGGATATCCCATGGTTGAGACGTCAAGCCATTCAATGAGATTGACTGGATCTTTGAGTTCCTTAATCCGTGGTGTTCTGAACAAATTTTGTGGGTTGTACAAATCAAGGGTGTCGAGCATGGTCAGGTTGATTCCGGCATCGACTAAAGGGTCCGGGGGACCGGCAATGACTTCCACCTGGTGACCAAGATCGGACAACGCATGGCTTAAATGACGTATATAAACGCCTTGTCCCCCGCAATGGGGGTTTGACCGATAGGATATCAGTCCGATGCGTAAGCCAGTTTTATGGAATGGTTTCATGGTTGGTTGTTATAGATAAGATTAGGTGGTACG
Source organism: uncultured Desulfobacter sp. (assembly GCF_963675255.1). Lineage (GTDB taxonomy): Bacteria > Desulfobacterota > Desulfobacteria > Desulfobacterales > Desulfobacteraceae > Desulfobacter. The sequence continues at coordinate 3,999,417 of NZ_OY775937.1, read as the reverse complement.
CCCGGCTGGAATCGAACCAGCGATCTTCAGCTTCGGAGGCTGACGTGCTATCCACTGCACTACGGGCGCATATACTTTTTGGCACGCTCAAGATGCCAAATCGTTTTTTTGACGGATGGTCACAATTTTTTTTCTGGGATGGTCCTGAATTTTTTCAATGACATTTGCGGCATTGCTTTCATTTTCCAGTCCTTTCAGGCTGTGCTCCGTCTTGGTTGCATTTTTATGCCTCAATTGCCGCTGAATGTCAACACTGGATAATTTTTTCGCTTGATAAATTTGATTTAACACAATATATATGACAAATATTTAAAACAAATAGACTTCGTATTATATGCTCAAAAATTGAGATCTCTTTTTAAACCCTATACTTTTTTAAAGTTGATAGAATATCCACTTTTATATTTTATACATAGTGGAAACAAACATTATTCATAAATTTTAAGGTATAACGGTACATTATATGATAATCAAAAATGTCTCGCTTAAATTTAAAATTATGGGCATGACGATCATGCCTATCATCTTTCTTTGCCCGGTTTTTTTGGTCTTTTACCTTCAAGGTACTGGAAATATAAAGGCTGAACGGAACCATTCAATGGAAAAAGCAAACACCATCGCCTTTGATAGTGTGATAAATGACCAGAAAAAACAGCTGGAAAAGCTTATCACCAACTTATTGGTGACGGATGAGCTTGTAGACTTTGCCGGTAATCCCAAAGATTCGGGAGCAAGGTTGGTCGTGGAGGGACTTTTTCTGTCGCTTATTGAAGAAAATATCGTTCGTTTTTCCTTTTACGATAAAACAAAAAATATGTTGCTTGACCAAGTCAAAGATGTTCCGTTAAGATCTGAATCTCTTCCCGAAAATCTGATTCCAATTTATGACAAGGCCGGCGAAGACTTTGATTATCATTTTTATTTTCGCGGTACAGAAAACGGCATGACTCCTTTGCCCGTGGAATTCTGTGTTCTTGCATCGGTTACAGACGATGACGACAATATTGTCGGGTTTATTGAATTGGCAGCCAAATCATCATACTGGTCCAAAATGATTGCCGAGTTAACCGGCGGCATGGTCTCCCTTTATGATCCCAAGAGTCGATCCATAACAGCGACGGAACACAAAGAATTGAATAACGGGGTCGTCAACGGCCTGAAGTCTGTATCAAAAGATCAAACCTTTATGGATACGACTTTAGATAATAAGTATATTTTGTCCAATATTCTTCCCATCGCCGGTGTAGATGGAACCGTTGTTGGAAACTTGTTAATATCCACCGATGCTTCAAAACTGATTAATACAGAAAAGAAAAGAACAATGGCAGCCGCAGGGTTTACCTGCGTTATCATTCTGCTTTCTCTGGCACTTGCCAATTTCCTTACTTCCAAAGGAATCGTTAATCCCATTAAGCGGATTATGGGCTTTTTATCTTCGCTTGCGGAAGGGGATGTATCAAAAACACTTAACGTAAAAACAGGCGGGGAAATGGGAGAGATGGTTGATTCACTCAACATCATGGCCGACCATATTCGACATCGTGCTTCCCAGGCCGAAAAAATAGCTAAAGGAGATCTTTCTATAGAAATAAAAGAATATTCAGAAAAGGATATTCTCGGTGTTTCTTTGGCTGCGATAACGAACCATCTTGGGGAAGTAATTGATAATATCAGCGCCAACGCAAACAGTTTACTGGAAGAATCCACGAAGGTTTTTTCCCATGCAAAAGAGGTAAAACGCTCCTCGGATATCATTGCATCCCAGATAGTGGATCTTGCAGAGTCTTTTTCATCCTTGTCTGCCAATCTGGAATCTGTGGCCAATTCGACCCAGGAGATGTCCTCTTCAATAAACGAAATCAGTCAAGCCAGCGCAGAAGGTAGTGAAACCACCAACAAAGCCGAAGAATTGGCCCTTTCCACTTCAAAAATTATGCAGCAACTAACTGCGGTTGTTGCCAGTATCAGCAACGCAAACCAGACCATAAGAGATTTTGCAGATCAAACCAACCTGCTTGCCCTGAATGCCACGATTGAAGCAGCACGGGCCGGGGATGCCGGAAAAGGATTTGCCGTAGTCGCTACAGAGGTTAAAACACTGGCTAATCAGAGCATGGATACTGCCAAGCTCATCGGAAATGATGTTGACAATGTCGATCGTTTTACCAACGAAGCCTCAATCAGCACAAGTAACATGACCGAAGCGATTGCGCATGCAAAAAATTCTGCATTTGGTATCGCCTCGGCTGTAGAAGAACAGGCTTCGGTTGCCACGAATATATCAGAGGCCATTTCCAATGCCCATGGGGTCACCGATGGCTTTTCAAGAAACATTGAAGATCTTAATCAGGCGGCCTTGGCCACAAAAGCATCAACAAATTCATTGAATGATTCTGCAAAGCTATTGTCAAGCATGTCCGAAAATCTTCAGCAGAGCGTCGAGAAGTTTACTTTGCGCCAAGCTTGATCATATGGCTATGGGATAGAAGCAACAAACTTTTGCTCATTATAACCGATTTTTATGTATTATAAACTTGCCCAAAGCGGGTCAGGAGGAAATCATGTCACTGCAACACGTTAAAAAAATTTTATTTTCAATTATCTGTATTTCTTTATTCTTTGCCCCCATGTTACAAACGGTCTCTGCTCAGGATGTGAATAAGGGGGAAATTCCCGAAGAGTATCTCTCACCGGACTATACAAAATTACCATGGGGATCGCCGGTTTGGGATGAAGACGAAGCCATCAAGGCATTGAAGAAAAATGAGAATATTCTCTGGGTAGACACCAGACCGGAGAGTTTCTTTAAAACCGGGACCGTAAGCGGGGCAGTTCTGTTGGTATACCATAAAAAAGGGGTTGCCGAAAACACGCTTACCGAAGCGTCGCTGGAAAAAGCCATTGCTGATGCCGGATTATCAAAAGATACCGTTACCGTGGTATTTTTCTGTCAGGGGCCTCAATGCCACATGAGCTATAATGCCACCCAGGTGGCGATAAACGATTGGGGGTATAGCCCTGAAAAAATTGTATGGTTCAGAGCCGGTTATCCAGGCCTGTTTCAAATGGTCAAAGACAGCCCTAAACTCAAACGAAAAGCGAAAAAATATCTCAGCCAAGAAGGCATCAACCGGCTTTAGCAACCTGAATTATTGAATATAAATTTATACCAGGCGGTCATTTTTTGTTCAAAATCCTGTTGGTGTGCCGGGTTTGTCATTTGGTGATCGCCGCCGTCATGAAGAATCCTCTTTTTGGGGGGCTGCATGGTGGCATAGAGGGTATCGGCATTTTTTACCGGCACCACCTCATCGGCACTGCCATGGAAAATCATGACATGATGCAATGCCTTTGCCTGGTCGGAAAGGTCATACAAAAGGTTTTCTTTGAAAAAATCCACAGAAAGGGCAGGGCGCTTAGCGTTCCCTGCCAGGGGAATCCTTTTTATGGTTCGGGTGTTCACGGGGGACGCGCACAACACCGCACCCTGAATCCTGAACCCCGTACGCTCAAGGTCCTGCCAGGCGTTGATACAGGTGGCACCACCCATACTGGAGCCAAACAGGGCAATCTGCTTTGATGTAACCCCCATTTTAAGAACATGGCCCACTGCCGCACAAAAATCCCTGGCGCGCTTTTCAAGACTTGTGTCCTCAATAAAACTGCCTTGACTGTCGCCGCATCCCCTGTGATCAAAACGGAAAAACGCAACATTATTTGCAGGCAGAACCTTTGACAAAAGCATTTGTTTTGCAGAGTTTCGGCTGCCTTCAAGACCGTGGGAGCCCACAACAAGGGGCGGCATGGGGCATTGAGGAAGATGAAGGGTGCCTTCCAGGGTTAATCCATCAACCGTAAAATTTGTTTCTATTATTTTCATCTTGTTTTTGTGCTCATATTTTTGTATGTTTATCGACTTTTTCAACAATTTAACCATTTATAACCATAAGATATAATATAAAATGCCCGTTAAAAAAAGAAAAACCTACGAACTTGACATCATTGACCTTGCCTTTGGGGGTAAAGGTCTGGCCAAACCCGATGGCTTTCCCGTATTTGTGGACCGTTGTGTTCCTGGAGACCGGGTTTTTGTAAAGATTTTCAAAAAAAAGAAATCCTGGGCCGAAGGACGGTTGATCAATATTGTTACCCCTTCCCCCCTGCGCCAGGAGGCAAGATGTGAGTACAATCGGTTTTGCGGGGGCTGCAAATGGCAGCAACTGCCTTACGAGCGTCAGCTTGAATACAAGAAGCGCCATGTTGTCGAGTCCCTGGCACACATCGGGCGCTTAAAAGATGTCCGGGTTACTGATGTTGTACCCTCGGATTATATCTACGAATACCGGAATAAAATGGAATTTTCCTGTTCCGCCATGCGCTGGCTCATGCCGGAGGAACTGGCTGATGAATCCGTTAAAAAGGGCTTTGGCATCGGGCTGCATGTGCCTGGTACCTTTGATAAGGTGATTGATATTCACACCTGTCATATCATGCCGGCCCTGGGTAATGAAATTTTAGAGACCATCCGTGGTTTTGTGGCCGAATCCGGGCTTGGGGCATATCACCTGCGTAAACACGAAGGATTCTGGCGTTTTGTCATGCTAAGGCATTCCGTTGCCCGGGATCAATGGATGGTCAACCTTGTGACCAGTGAAAAAAGGTCTGATGTCATTGAATCCTTAAGTAAACAGCTTGTTGAAAAATTCAGTCAGATACGTTGCATTGTCAATAATATTACTGATTCCCGTTCCGGTGTCTCTACGGGTAAGGAAGAGATCCTTATGCATGGAGAAGATCATCTGATCGAAAAACTTGGGAGTTATCAATTTAAAATTTCGGCGAACTCTTTTTTCCAGACAAATACCAGGGCCTGTGAAAAACTGTATACCAAAGTCAGTGAATATGCGGACCTTGACGGATCCCAGACAGTTCTGGATTTGTATTCAGGCACCGGGACTATTCCCATCTGGCTTTCCGGCCAGGCAAAAAAAATATACGGAATTGAAATTGTCCATTCTGCTGTGGTCGATGCAAGGGAAAATGTAAATTTGAACGGCATTGATAACTGCACCTTTCTGGAAGGAGACATCAAGGATGTTTTTAGACAGGTGCCTGAAAAGCCGGATGTGATCATCATTGATCCACCCAGGGTGGGTATGCACAAGGATGTGGTGGGGCACGTGTTAGCCCATTCTCCCGACAAAATCGTCTATGTCTCCTGTAACCCTGCAACCCTTGCCAGGGACCTTGAAATGCTTGCATCGCGTTACGCCGTGCTGGAAGTAACTCCTGTGGATATGTTTCCTCACACCTATCATATTGAATCCGTGGCGTTGCTTGTGAAAAAGAACTAATTTAACTTTAACCCATGGATAGAATGGCGTCGCCCAGGGCTTTGCCTCCGTCGTCGTCATCATCACCTGTCTTGGGTTCACTGAACACGCAGCTTAAAATAAGCATATCTTCATTTTTTTCAGTCGTGACTTTATATGGATGTTTGTTAAAAAGGTTGATCATAGCTTTGTTATGAGGAGACGTATAGGCGATCAGTCCTTTAATACCGTTGTCAATGGCTGCTTCAATGAGTTTTTTCTGTAAGATGTTAGCAATTCCCATGCCCTGGTATTCTTGTGATACGGAATAGGCAACTTCGGCCATATTAATGATGCTGTTTCTGAAATATTCACCCACGGCGATAATTTTTTCAAATCCCAGTTCGCCTATCGTAGCCACGATGGTCAGGTCATTGATATAATCAATTTCATAGGTGGTTTCGATTTGATCATAGGCAAAACTTTTTTTCTCATGAAAGAACCTGGAAACGATATCGCCACGATTCAGGGTGTAATAATGTTCCTGGATAAACCGTTCATCCACCGGTTTTGCCGGTCTGAATGTAATGGAAATATCTTTTATAACAATGGTTTCTTCATATTTAAGCGGGTAGACTCCTTTAATGGCCTGTTTAAATTTGCGGTCACTGTCAATCAGACCCATATCTTTGGCCGCGGTAAACAGTTCATCCCTGAAATCCGGATGGGCAATGGAGACCAGGGCCATGACCCGTTCCTGCAGTGTTTTACCAAAAAGATTCACCAGCCCGTATTCTGTTGCCACAAACTGGACATCTCCCCTTGGCACCACCACGGCGTGTTCTGCTAAAAGGGGCACTATCCGGCTTTTTTCCCCATGATCCATAGTGGATGTCATCATGAGGATGGATTTTCCTCCTTTAGACATGGCTGCCCCCCGGGTGAAATCAAGCAGACCATTAATTCCTGTGTAATTGTTCAATGGCAGGGCATCGGCAGCTACCTGGCCGGTAAGATCAATAGCCATGGCCGTGTTCAGGGTGACCATTTTATTGTGGCGGCCGATAATACCCGGATTGTTAATATAATCTGAGGGGTAAAATTCAATGGAGGGGTTATCGTCAAGAAATTCATAGAGCAGGGAGGAACCGACGGCTGCGCCGGCCACAAGCTTTCCGTTATTAAATCCTTTTTTCTTATTCGTAATTACCCCAATGGAGAAAAGGTGCATGGCTGCATCTGACAGGTATTGTGAGTGAATCCCAATATCGTTTTTATCTGACAAAGCAGTCATAATTGCCTCAGTGGTTAGGCTAAGACTTGTCTGGATGGTTGAACCATCTTCAATGAGACGAGAAATGTGTTTGGCAATGATATTGCCCGACCCATGTTCAGGGACTGGCTGAATCGTTAAAAGCGGGTCCTCATGTTCCACAATAAAATCAACATCATTGACATGAATAAAACTTCTGCCCAGAACCCGGGGCATTTGGGGGTTAATTTGACATATGACAATATCAGCGGTTTCGCAGGCCGAAAGATTGATGTCCACGGAAATACCAAGACTCATCCATCCAAAGTCATCGGGCGGCGTGGCCTGGATCAGGGCAGCATTCAACGGCATGAGCCCGGACTTGAACAGGTACGGAATCTGGGACACGTTTGCAGGCGTAATAAATCTTTGATTTTTCTTGATAATGCTGGGACCGCAGGATCCTAAATAAAAGGATCTGATTTTGAATTGCTGGGAGTGGGACGTATTCGCGATAAGCGTCAGCGGTCCATTTTCAATACTGAGCAGACGTACGATTTCAAGGTCAGTGAACTTTGCGGAAATATCAGATAACTCTTTGACAAGATGCTGGGGTTCAGCACAGGAGGATCCTATAAATACGCGTTGACCAGGCCGGATATGTCTCAGGGCCTGTTGGGCAGTGCAAAGTTTATCTACATAGGAATCTGCCCAGTAAGTGGCTTTTGCCATCATCAACCTCCCCAGTGTTTATTGTCTGCTTGAAAACGGTTTTTAAATTCATTATTCAAAGTCAGATATGGTTTTACAAAAAATGTAAAGACGGGGAATAACATATATAAAAATTATACGATTGTGAACAATAAACTAATCTTAAGGTCCAACAATTTAAATAGGAACGGAATAAAAATTAAATTTGTTTGCAAAGCCTGTGGATGGTCTGGGCATGCCAGTGCCCCCTGCCGGAAAAAGTAGGAATACCTTTGTCGCTCAAATATTCAGCAATCGTGGCAAATGTGGCGCCCTGATCCCGCATCCTTTTAATGGTGGAAATGATGTCATCCTTGGTGTAATGGGTGCCCGAGGCATAACTACTTGTTGCCGTTTGCATGTCAGCCGGGCTTTGCCTTTGTGCCATAAATTCTTTCAAGGATTCAAAAAAATCAGCCATGGCATTTTGCTGGCGAATCTGAGATTCCATGATCATTTCACTTACCGCTGCTATACGGCCCACTTCTTTGACAAGTTGCGCGGTGTTTTCGGCAATAACCGGGATCATATCCCTGATTTCTTGTCTTATTATTTCTTTTTCCGGAATGGCACTTGCTCGGTTAAAGGAGGAAGGTCGCCTGTCCTTTGGAATCCGCTGTTCTCCGGGCGTAACGTAGCTGCTGTCCATGTTTTTTCTAACGGGCGAAGTTTTCTTTTTACCGGAATTTCTCATATTTTTTAAAAAATCATTCAATGATGTTTCCTCCGTATGGTTAAGATTCCGTAAAAATTACCCATGGAAATTGATATGTAACGAAAAATAGAACTTTTTAAGACTCGACAGGCTGTTACAACATGCTAATTTTCCCAATTTCTTCGTTGGAAAAATAAATTTAATCCTCAGAATACTGCATGTATGCCTGCGGTCAAATTTATTTTCCGTTTTGAACTTAAAAAATTATCTATTCCGCAACAACCTGTCGGCAAAAAATAACTCTCCCTTTGGCTTACCTTTTTATTCGTATTTTTCGTTGCGACCCAGGACACATATTACAAAAGGTTCCCTGGGTCGCGCTTAATATACAAATAAAATTTCGGCACAAAATTTGTGACATTTGTTTTTTCCGAGCCCCTTAACAAACGGATGCAGCTCAGTAATACTGTTAGATATTTAAATAACTTTTCTGAATACTAAATTAAATCAACGAATTTTAGCCGAATTATTGAACATTAACTATTTAGAAGCAAAATAGCACAATATATTTAAATGTTTAGCATAGGTTTATTAATAAAGTCAAAACTTTTTAGACCTATGGGCCTTAATAAATTGGCGAACACGGATAAATAACATGTGAGCCAATTATGATGCTTTAGCACTTTGTTCCCTAAGCCTGTAATTAATAATATCTTTAACTGTGAGCATTTTAAAATCGTTGTTTATGGCAAATTGTGCCGCTTTAGGTAGTCTGGCCATGGTTCCGTCAGGATTTGTAAGTTCACACAAAACCCCGTATGGCGGCAAACCCGCCAGGGTCATTAAATCAATTGTGGCCTCGGTATGACCGGCGCGCTCAAGGACGCCCCCGGGTTTTGCCTGTAACGGAAAAATATGGCCGGGGCAATTGAGATCTTCCGGGACTGCATCTTCGGCAATAGCTGCCTGAATGGTTGTTAAGCGGTCCCGGGCTGAAACTCCCGTGGTGACACCTCGGGCCGCTTCAATGGATATTGTGAATGCAGTCTGGTATTGGCTTGTGTTGTTTTTTACCATTGGAAAAAGGTCTAAGTGTGAAACCTTTGCCTGGGGCAGACACAGACAGACAATCCCGCTGCACTCCCTGATGAGCATAGCCATCTGGTCCACTTTAAGGGTGTGTGCCCCAAAAATAAGATCCACTTCATTTTCCCGGTTTTCATCGTCGGCCACCAAAACGCCCGAGCCCCGTCGAAGGGCTTCAAGTCCGGCCTGTAACCGCTGCTGGGAATTTCCAAACTGTTTTAAAGGATTCTGATTCATGATTCAACTCCTTGATATTAATTATAATGTTAATACATGAATCAGGGCGTGGGAATAAAGAAGGCAAGATGACACCATCCATTACCATACCAGTACTTACCGACAAAAGCCGTCGGTAAACTGTAAGCGCAATGGTCTTGTGTTTTTTTGCTTATTCTCTTCCATCCGGACTTTAACCGTCGGCTCTGGAGTTACACCAGATCTGCTGACCTTTGCGCAAAAAGCTGCAAAGCGCTCGCGGGCTTTCCTGGAATTTGACCTCAAATTTCCAGGTTACCGCCGGTGGGGAATTTCACCCCGCCCTGAGAACGTTGGGGATACTACGCCGGTAAGGGGTTGATGTCAATCCCTGAACCAGGGCAATCGCATAAAAAAGTTGATAGACCAGGTCAGCCCATGACTGTTATTTAAAGTCTGTTCAAAAACCGTGCGTTAATTTTAGAAAAAAAGATTTATTTACCGGATCAAACCCAGGTTCAAAGTCAAAGGTTTTGTTCAAAATTTTTATCTTGGCAGCTTTGTTATACTTGTGGGCGGCTGTTATGGAACCATAAATATTGCCTGAATAAAAGCCGGTCTCCACAAAGGTAATGACACCGCCAAGGGCGGGGTTATCATGGTCAAAGGCCGTGTATGCGGCCCAAATCAATCCTGTATTGAAGCAGAAACTGATAAAAGCGTCTTTATACCGTTCACAATAGAGCATGCCCCCTCCGGGGATAATGGCCAGAATTCCTGCAAGGACAGGACTTTTTGTCGGCGCATTCTCTGCCTCGTCAATGGCTTCCAGTTGCTTTGTTATGTTGTATTCCCGATGTCTTTCAGGATTGATCAGCATCAGGTTTTTACGGGCGTTGTCAAGTTCATCTTTTCCGGGGGTCGCGGTGTTCTGGATATGCATGCGGGCAAGTTCCAAATATATCCGATCTTTTGTATCATCATCCCGGGTCAGTTTTAAATAATTTTGAAGTACAACCTGGGCATAACCTGTGTTGCCCATGGTCTCAAAGGCTTGACTCTGCATAAAACAAGATTTGCGGGCCCATGGACTGTCTATATCTTTGGATTGCCGGATAATTGTATCAAACCGTTTAGCCGCTTCATAGTACTGCCCCGAGCGAAACAGGGCCACACCTGCGGTATAATCGGCACGTTCACGCCTGGGATCTTTGGGAAAAAAATGGATAAACCGCTTGAACTCTACCTGGGCCGCAGTAAAATCTTCTTGTTCAAAAAGTGCCTGGGCATAGTCAAACTGCATGTCTGCCGTAATAAAAAGGCCGGGGCAGTCATTGGAACGCGCCTGGGCAATTGGTGAACTTAAGTCCAAAAATAATCCAAGGGCAGTCAGATATATCAGCAAAGGCTTCATTGTTGCTGATCCGAATTCAAATCCGATATCCGGCCGGGATTTGAATGATACAATTCTTCCTTCGGTAAGTTGTTTTCAATGGCAGACGCTTTGGGTGAAAACCACCAGAAATCATTGGCACTGACCGGGTCAAATATTAATTCGCGCTCATTGACCCTGACATGGGGAGCCAGGCGAACCTCATCCCTGCCGCATCTTAGCATACGGTCGCAGGCCATAATCCAGCCCAGACCAAATCCGTGTTTTTGGATGGCCTGGGCACAATACTGGGAGCAGCTCGGATACATGGAGCAACGGTTACCGTCAATGCCTGATATGTGCGTCTGATAAAATTTAATCACGGGATTGGTTTCAGGTTTGTTGATTTCCGTTGGATCCTGAGCCCAAAGCACTTTAGGTGAGGAACTTAACATAAAAATGTATAAAACCAATAGAATCAGAGATCCACAAAGTTCATCTGATAATAGTGTATTACTGTTCAACATCATTGATGCTATACGCGCTATCCTGTTCACTGAAAACCAGTTCTTTAGGTTTTCCACGCCTAAGGATAGAAATGGTCATATCTGAATGGCCCTCTATACTGTCTTCAAAATCTTCAAAATCTTGACTATCTTTAATTTCAACGTCGTTGACGGCCTGGATAATGTCTCCGTTTCGAAGACCTAACAGCCGGGCCACGGAGTCTCTTTTGATGCTGTAAATCATAACACCTGACGCTTCACCATCTTTAGTATAGGGCCGGGTTTTAAACAATTGATTGGATTTTGATGCCGCATTTAACATATCCTCGACCTCCTTCTGGCCCGGCCTGTAATCCTGCCGGGGAGGGGGGGGCCTGAAAGGTCGACCGGAAGGCCTGCGTTTGTTGCCAATAAGGGGTGACGGCTCTGCATCAACTTCCAAAATTTGATCCTTACCGTTTACGGTTAAAATAACCTTGTTTCGTAATATGGATTTAATGGTGGCACCCTGGACTTTATCATCGACCCGGTAAAGATCTTGTTGTTTTGTTTTAATATCCTGAATTACGGCCCAGCCATCTTCTCTTTTCTGCCCTGTTACCGTACCCCAAAGAGTCAGTTTCAGGCTGGTCTTTTCAAGGTTCAGATTCACGGGTTCTGGTGCCTTGTTGTTTTTACCACCTACATCTACCCTGAAAAGGTTTCGCCAGGTAACTTTTTCGATAACTTTATTTCGTTTGAAAGGGTCAAAGCGATTAGGTTTTGATTGTGGTTGGGTATAGTCTGTTTTTGGATTATTTGAGGATAGTTGTGCCTTTGGTTTATCAATAACCGGATTGACCAAGGCATATACCTGGAATGCTACCAGTATGATTAGACCTAATAAAATTATGTAAAATATTGGCTTCATTTTTTGCCTGACAGGGGTTGCTTTGTATTTAAAGTGATATTTATCAAGGTCTGATGTCTTAAAATTAAAATTATCAGACCGACACAATTAAAAATTTTTATAATAAATCAAGCTAAAAAACAATGGGAAGGTATCGAAAATTTCATATCTCTGAAAATGTTTATCGCCGTCGTTTAACGCGCCTGACCAGCTTTTTCTTTTTTTTGGGAGGTGCTGCTGTTGCGGCCATGTGCTGAACTGGTGCCAGCAGGTTGTCCTGGGAATAGGTGCATGAAACCCTGGGGCATTTAAGTCCCGGGGCGCCTGACAATGTGATGAATTCGATTAAATAAGGATTTTTACACAATGGACATTCAAAATGATAGGGTTTATCCCAAGAGACAAACCGGCAATCCTTCTGATCGCAGGAATAAAAAATCTTTCCTTTGTCCGTGGTTTTTTCTTCAACCCTGCCGTTACTGCACAAAGGACAGGGCATGGCCAGGGTCCGCTCAAAGTCTGCGATTCTGGATTCAATATCATCTTGGTCTTTTGTCTGTTCTGTTGGTTTTTCTGCAAGTTCTTTTGCTTCGGTTTCCTCTTTTGACGCTTCTTCTTTGTGTTTTAATTTTTTTTCAAGTGCTATAAGTCTGGCTTCTTTTTCAGCCATTTCCTTTTCCCTTGCAGCAAGGGCTTCAGCTTTTTTTTTGGCAGCGATCGTTTGAGCACGGGCCTCTTCTGCAGCTTTTTCTTTTGCTTCAATAATTTTAAGCTGTTCTGCAAACCTCTGTGCAACGATCTCAGCTTCTTTTATTTTTTTCTCTTTTTCTGCTAACTTTTTTTCCAGTTCTGCGGCTTTCAGGGCTGCTTTTTCATCTTCCCTGGCTTTTTGTTTTTCAGCCTCAAGTTTTTCAGGGCTTGGCTCTTTGTCAAAAAGATTTTTAATTTTGACTTTTTCCTGATAGCCGCCAGTTCGCTGTTTTCTGGATTTCATAAGCTGGGATAGCTTGTTGAGTTTTTCCTTCTTCAACCGGGCTAAAATTTGTTTGGACTGCACAGAGACGGTCTTGTTAACCCCTTGGACTATTTCAGTTGCCCGCTCCTGTGCGCGGTCTTTTGTCACCGAAACGCCACGGGTTTTAAGCGTTGTTTCAAAACTTTGTTTTGCAAGGTCAAGGCTTTTTCGGCCGGAATTAACCTCGTCATTTATTTGAAGGATAAAAGCAATCAGGTTAAGGCCCTGCATGCCCGGAAACATGGAATCTAAAAAACCGACCATCATAAAAGCAGGCATTTCTGTTTTAAACTCGCCATTAGAAAGGACTGTAATGTACCCGGACCCCAGGACGGTTGATATGGCATTGTCAAGGTAATCGTCCTGATCGAGTCCGATATCCACAAGTTCAGACGTAAAGGTTTTGCGGTTGAAACGTTCCGGAGGAGAGTCTGCATACTCCTTGATTTCACGTTCCCGATCCACGCTGATGATGATACAGGCAATGGTGGCAAGGTTAAAAGACATCAGTGCCATATTGGAATCTACATCAAGAAGAGCGGTAATCTCCTTGATTAAAATTTCATCCAATTGTTTCCTGACAGACTCTCGCTTGGTGCTATTGCCCCCCGGCATATCTATCCCCCCTTAAGCGTTATTATTAATTTCAGAGATCAAATCAGCAATCTCAACAGCAATTTCCTCCACTTTATTTTTATTCGGCTCACCGATAGGCGTTTGAGTGGTTGAGGAATTCTGAATTTTTACATCTTCGGTATTTTCAGGAACCTCTTCTTCCCTGGTGGTTGACATCGATAAACATTCTCCACCGCGGTTAAAAATTACCGAAAGGGGAACCTTGATTTGAAAATCAAATTTGTAAGCGATTTCGTTATTGTAAACGATAAGGTTTCCATCCTTGTATTCAATGTCATCCTGAACTTCAAAATTATGTTTATCAAGCAGCATCTGCTCGATGACATCCCAGTCAAGTTCAGCATTTATGGTGTCAATAAATTCTTTTTCACTTTCCTGGATGGATTCCGGATTGGTTAACTTCAATGGGGTCTCCTCATTTTAAATTAAATGCACAGATAATTTCCCGGGCCATTCCAAGATAAGCCTGGGAAGCCTGTCCTTTAATATCGTGCAAAGACAGCGGACTAAGGAAGGATTGTTCCTTGTCAAGTATTTCATCGTACGGAATCATGGTTTTATATATCAGGGGACGAATCTGTTCAAACACTGCGGGATCCGCACGATTTTCCATCTGTTTTTCACTGTTACATCTGTTGAACAGTATACCTGCAATGCCTAACGGTATGCTGTGGGATTGGCGTATGTACCGGACAATTCTAATCAGTGAATGAAAATCACTGACCCAGTCTTCATCCGGGATGACCACCGCCGCAAGCCATTTTGCGGCCGTCAAAGCGGCGATGCTCAGATAGCCACAGGATGAAGGCGCATCAAGAACAATTAGGTCGTAATCATTCTTGATTTCATCAATAACAAGACGAAGAAGCTTTTCGTTGTCCATACGCCTGGTAAGCTTAAGGGACATGGAAAAAAGACCGAAACCGGCCGGCAGGATATACAGTCCGTCAATATCGGTTCCAGATACGGCATCAGGAATCCTTATTCTGCCGGCCAGCACCTGTGCAAGGTCATGATCATTCCCCTTTGAATCCATCTTATGCCATTGGGATACACTTGCCTGGGGGTCGCAGTCAACCAGCAGCACTTTTTTTCCATAGAGTGCCACAGAAGCGGATAGATTAAGGGCTGTGGTGCTTTTGCCGGTACCGCCCTTCAGCCCTGAAATAGTCAATACATTTCTCATCTTTTTTTATTTCTTTAGCATGCTCATAAAAAATTTATCAACGCCAAATGCTATAGTTTCCGGTTTTTCATCTGCAGTCAGCATAAGAATAATTTTTTATTTTTGCCGTTAAGATCAAGATTTTGTATAGTTGAAATATATCTTATCCTATACCATAATATCTGCATTAAAAGCACGTTAAAATATGTATTAAGGAGCATTTTAAAATTTGGCCAATGTATCCATCACCCTGTCCGGCATTACCGAGGCATTAGAAAATCTTAACTACCGCCCCGGCTCTGTCAAGGATAAGGCTATTCGAGCCATATCTGCCTATTATGTATCCGAAGATAGTATTCAGCATATTTTGTCCATTGATGGGGAGAGTATTATCCGTCAAATTTGGGACGTCGGGGATGATCCTGCAAAAATAAAATCCAAAAGAAGAAATTTTTCCAGTCTTAAATCGTCCATCAATGCCGACTTGAAAAAATTGTCCACAAACGGCCTTAATCCTGAGGACATAACGCTGACCGAGTCAAATGTTTTTGATATGACGGAGGATGCTAAAAGCAGCCTTTTACAATCTTTCAGCGATGCCGTAAAAACCGATGAATTTGATCTTACCAAAGCGGCTGATGTGCTTAACGCTGTGGCTGAGTTTTTGGATAAAATTAAGTCTCCTGATATCGAGAATGAGTCAACAGATATCATAAAAGAAATTAAGAAGGTGCTGGATCGGCTTGCCGCGGGAATTTTCGATGGCCGCGAAGGAACAGGCCGTGATGGTGACGGCGCCCTTGAAGGTGACGTTGAGATTGAAGAAATTGATAAAGATGTTGAAATTGAAAATGTGGACGAAGACCTCCTCGATGAACAGCTTGAAGAGATTGATGATGATGTTGAAATAGAAGAGACCAACGATGACGAACTTGAAGAAGTCGAAGAGATAGATGAAGACCAGCAGATCGAAGATATCGAAGTCGATGGGGACGAAGAACGTGAAGAGGTGGACAAAGGCCTCCTTGACGGGCAGCTTGAAGAGATTGATGATGATGTTGAAATAGAAGAAACCAACGATGACGAACTTGAAGAAGTCGAAGAGATAGATGAAGACCAGCAGATCGAAGATATCGAAGTCGATGGGGACGAAGAACGTGAAGAGGTGGACAAAGGCCTCCTTGACGGGCAGCTTGAAGAGATTGATGATGATGTTGAAATAGAAGAGATCAACGATGACGAACTTGAAGAAGTCGAAGAGATAGATGAAGACCAGCAGATCGAAGATATCGAAGTCGATGGGGACGAAGAACGTGAAGAGGTGGACAAAGGCCTCCTTGACGGGCAGCTTGAAGAGATTGATGATGATGTTGAAATAGAAGAGATCAACGATGACGAACTTGAAGAAGTCGAAGAGATAGATGAAGACCAGCAGATCGAAGATATCGAAGTCGATGGGGACGAAGAACGTGAAGAGGTGGACAAAGACCTCCTTGACGGGCAGCTTGAAGAGATTGATGATGATGTTGAAATAGAAGAGATCAACGATGACGAACTTGAAGAAGTCGAAGAGATAGATGAAGACCAGCAGATCGAAGATATCGAAGTCGATGGGGACGAAGAACGTGAAGAGGTGGACAAAGGCCTCCTTGACGGGCAGCTTGAAGAGATTGATGATGATGTTGAAATAGAAGAGATCAACGATGACGAACTTGAAGAAGTCGAAGAGATAGATGAAGACCAGCAGGTCGAAGATATCGAAGTCGATGGGGACGAAGAACGTGAAGAGGTGGACAGAGGCCTCCTTGACGGGCAGCTTGAAGAGATTGATGATGATGTTGAAATAGAAGAGACCAACGATGACGAACTTGAAGAAGTCGAAGAGATAGATGAAGACCAGCAGATAGAAGATATCGAAGTCGATGGGGGCGAAGAACTTGAAGCGATTGATGATGATGTTGAAATAGAAGAAACCAACGATGACGAACTTGAAGAAGTTGAAGAGATAGATGAAGACCAGCAGATCGAAGATATCGAACTTGACGAGGATGAAGATCTTGAAGAGCTGGAAGAAATTGATGAGGATACGGAAATAGAAGATGTTGAGCTGGATGATGATGAGTCCCTTGACGAAATAGAAGACATAGAGCTTGACGAGGATCAGGAGTTAGAAGAAGTAGATTTAGGTGAAGACGAGGATTTAGAAGAGCTTGACGAACTTGATGAAGAGGAACTCAAAGCCCTTGAGGAGTTTAGAAATGCCCGGGAGCTTGCCGAACACTTTGATGATTTTCTGGGAGAGCGTGAAAAAAAATTTAATGCTTATATCATTATCCCGGCAGGCACTTACACCATTGGCACGGAAAAATCCTTGAAATCCAGCCTGGCATTACAGCCTTTTGACATGCCCAAGGTGTATATGGGCAAATATCCGGTGACAAATGCTTTATTTGAAATTTTTATTGAACAGACCGGATATGTCACCACAGCTGAAAGAAAGGGGGTTGGAACGGTTTACCATTCCCGGTTTAAAAAACAAGGGGAAAAAGTGACCTGGAGCAAACAGGCCGGGTCTTCCATTGTCAAAGGAGCCTGCTGGTACCAGCCGTCAGGCCCTGGCTCCACACTTTACGGTAAAAGAAACCATCCCGTGGTTCAAATCAGTGTTGATGATGCCTTTGCCTATGCCTCCTGGATTGGTCGGCGTCTGCCCACAGAAGCCGAGTGGGAAGCTGCTGCCCGCACAGACATGGCTTTAAAATATCCATGGAGCAATCAATTTGATCCAGACGCATTGAATATTGAATCTTCAGGCCTTGCCGATACCAATCCCGTGGACGACTATGACCACGCTGCCAATATTTTTGGCATAACTGATATGCTGGGCAATGTCATGGAATGGACAGCAGACACCCAGTCCCCTCCTTTTGCCACTCGTAAAGCTCAGTTATTCAATGTGGCCAAAGGCGGGGCCTGGAATGCCAAGGACTCCGTCACCATCAGTTCCCGGGGCCTGTTCCCTCCAGATACCACTGCCAACATTATCGGCTTTCGGTGTATCTCCGAACTTTTCCAGTGATACGGCAGCAATTTTAAATTTGGGAAGGGTAAGGTTAATTTCCAATTCAAAACGGACTTTGTCCTGGAGGTAGTCCGGTCCATTGAGAATAATTTTTAACCTGTCACCGGACGATTATTATTGATAACTTCCGAATCCCCGTTTAACCCCGGTGCATGTTGGGTATTGAATCTGTACTAAGGGTCAAACGCAGACCTGCACCCTTTTCTTAATCATTCTTTTTCATTAATTTTTTCAAGTTTCGTTTTTAATATCCTGATGATCGTTTCACATGTCTGAACACTCTTTTCCCGTCCCTTATTTTCATAATACATCTGATTCAGTTCCGTTTTCTCAATGGCCTGTTTAAGGTTTGATTTTTGTACGGTATGAGAAAATTTTTCCCATAATCTGGTTGCTTCTTCTGCCTGTGTTGCATTGGTAATGTTCATTTTCTGTGATAAGTACACTTATTTTCCTCTGTTTTAAATATGTTATCTTAGCCCCCCCCCCTTTTTACAAAAAAAAACAGCACTGAATAACAGAAGGGTTGTAGGGCGGAAGCCGTTTCAAATTTCAAAATTCCTTATAGTTCCTGACATGAGGATAAACAGGGATAGGCTACGGCACTCTTCCACCGGAAAACCGGAAATTGGCGCAAAGGTAGTCCTCTCTATACAGATTGGTTTGATCTGGCAGATTTTATATGTCAGGTGCCTAATAACAAAAGTAGTCAACGCCGATCCAATAAAGGTTTGGGAGTTCATAAATAGACATAGTCAACACCAGCATCATCAGCCTTATCCGATGCGTACTTAGGGGGAAGGATTATAAACTGTGAAATAGCGGGCACGTCTTTTTGTTATAAAAAATGAGTATCCCAAAATTGTTTGGATATGAATTTTAATTGATGTTCGTGCTTAACTGTATAGAACTCAATAAAGGCTTCATGTTCGTCAATAGGTTCATCAGATGAAGTTATATCATTTATAAATTTTTCAAGTTCTTTGAGAGTTTCAATTGCATTCATTGTTTTGGGATCGTTTTCATTAATTTCTAGACCGTCTTCTCCCCAAGCTTCAAAATATTCTTCTACTACGGCTTCTTGTATTTGATCCTTTTTGTCTCTATCGTTCCTTGGCCACATTAACATTTCACCTCTGGAATGATAGAATAGACCTTCACAAACAATAGGTGGTATCTTTCGAAATGCTTTTTCGACATTTTTTATTAGCTGTTCAAATTGTTCTGGCAGATCTAAGGATTCTATTAATATTTTGTTAGCTTCCTTGGTATCTTTAGCCAGTTTTAACTTTTCGATGATCTTGTTTTTTCTCTCAATTTCATCTTCCATTGCTTCCATTTCTTGAGTGGCTTTTTCATAGTCTTTCTGGATTTTATCGAATTTATCTTGAGATATAGGGGCTATAGGCGTGTATGATTTTAAATATTGCTCAAATTCCTGTAAGAATTTTTTGCGTTTCACTTCCCATTTTACTGATGATTTACCTTTTATATCTAACAAATCAATTAGTTCATCTCGAATTTCACTTAAAGCGCTTTTATCATAAATTTTTCGGGCCTGTATTCCTGTCAGAACAGCTTTCATATCCTCATAGTTTAACGGTGGGACCAATAATGGAATAATATTGTGAGAGAGGACCCAAGATGCACCTAATTCACATTGGCAAAAGATGCTTTTAAAATATTCAGAGGTTAGAAGCAAAATTACAACCTTTGGGTTGCTTATCTGTTCTTTGATGAATTGAACAAAATTTTTCCCGCTTGGGATACCGATCCCTTCCAGTGAAGAACAAAATATTTTTGAGTCTGGAATACCTATTCCTGTTTCCATTAGATCAACTAACAGATCGGCAATTTTTTTGTTGCCTGCGGCGTGACTTATGAAGATTTCTTTAGAGGGCACGATATTTCCTTTGTGATTTCTGGATTAACTCTAAAAAATATAAAACCAAAAAACTAAGAAAAAAACAACTCCTTACAATCCTTTATGAATTCTTCTTAGGGCTATGATAGAAACAAGGAATACTATGATCCACAATGATGGTATTTTCCCGGGGTCATCACGGAACAATTCCGGTCAGCATTAGCAGAACTATTGAACTCTTTGAAAATCAGTTGACATCGGAAAGCTCATAGACCGATTGTGGGGTTTTAGATTGTTAATAAAATTTCTGAACGTGATGTTTTAACGCTTGGTTAACTTGCAGAGCGCGTCGTCTTGTCCGGTAGTTAACCTGCTACAAACGGTATCCATGACGTTGAAACAATCCGTAAGAAACATTCACAAGATCATCACCATAAGAGCCTGATTCCAGCAGCGATTGCCAAAAAACTGACAACCCAAAGCACGACGGGTCCGGAAGCGCCCTTCAGCTTAAGCCCGAAAGCCTCAAACTCAATTTGACCAGCGCTAATTTGCAACACTTGAACGAGAAGAAATGCACCAACGGCCGCAAGCGGAAGTCCTACCGTCGCCGCGAAGTGCTGCTGGATCACGTCCTTCACCCAGCCCTGTGACTGCCAAGTCCAATAAACTATGAAGAGTAGGTATGAGAGACCAATCGCCCCGGCACCGAGAATTACCCCCCAGACAATGACCTGCTTCATACCTGGCGTGAGCTTGAGGCTATCATGCGTTACTTTAAGATCATCCATAATTACATCCATTCCGAGAGAAAGGTTGAGATTCGTTCAACACCCATCTGGTTAACTTATTGCTGTGAGGTACGCAGAAGTTTTGCACGCCCTTACCGGCAAGTGATTATGCTATGCTTTATTTATACAGCGATTTATTTTGGATATTAGAAATTCACCAAATTCTTTTGTGATTTTCACCTTGTCATTACCTCTATTTATAGTTCCCAATGTAAAACCTCCAGCATATGTAACTGGTATGTCAGGGAATTTATTCAAATATTCATTCAGCGCATCTTGACGTCTAATATTATGCATCCACCATTCTTTCCCAAATTGTGTGGACAGATTACGGCCTTCCATATACCAAGGCCAACGCGCTTTCCATGGTTCTTTGTCGATTTCATTTTGTTTAACTTGATGCAGTCCCCCAGTAACCTTGAAATATGAAAGAAGAGATCCAGGGCCGACTGCTGTTGTGATAACAATATCGCCCTTTTTTACTCCTTTTGGCTTTTTTTTTGAAAAATGTAAATTTTGATGAAGGTCTGAAAAATTACGTTGTTCCTTCAATAAAACTGGGGATTCGCTATGACCTATAGGTTTAAGAAAATATTGAGGATTTGGATTCTTATCATTTTCCACAGAATAAATGGCCTTCAGTATATCACTATGCACATTCGGTTTTTTAATCCATTCCGGATGTTGTTTTTCATATTGTTCAGCAAATAGACATGCTTTACTAATCTGATGATACGTAACGTCCGGATATTCAATGGAGCTAAAGATGTCTTCAACTATATTTTCAATCAGAACATCGTCGGCTATTTTAACGCTCCACTCATGATTGTTGGATAAACCATTACGGGTAAAATTAGCGGAACCCAGTATCATTGAATATGTTGTGCCTTTGATGGTTATATAAATTTTCCCATGAAGTTGATTATCAATATGTATTTTTACGTTAATGTTGGGATATGTGTTTTTAAAATAATCGAAAAATTGTTTCAATGTCCCTGGTTTTGTAAGTTGCTCTGGATCGGAAGGCTTCAATGATGTTATTAGCTCAATCTCTTGAGTTTTTTTAAAAGAAAATTCCGATAATAGATCCTGAATATTTTTTGCAAGAAATGGAGAAACAATGACCACCTTGTCTGAATGAGATTGGAACAACTTTTTCAATTCATCAAGATGAGCACCATCCGAGTTAGAAATCATTTTTATATTTGACATGAGGAATGGTACTCCTCCTGAGCAACAAGGTGATCTATGGTTTCTGTTTATCTTTCCTATTCGCTTAGGAACGTAAAATAAATAACTTCCCGATTTCTCCTACGGGCTATGCAGGTGTTTGCCGCAACACACATGAAATTAAGTCCATGCCAAAGTCTTAAAATCGGGAAGTTATTTATTTTGTATCCCTTATCTAACGGGATATCATCTATAGAATAAAAATAATCAGATCTCCAAGAATATTTAAAAAAATAATGATGGATTCATTAACATTATTTGGAAAGGCGTGCAATTTTTTTTCTTTAATTTTTTACTCAGTTGACTGAGCCTTTATGGTATTATGAGTCGCTCAGGTCTATTTTAAAACAGCATTCAATAGCAGAACTATTGTGTATGGGGGATCATTTCCAATTCTGAAAACCTTCAAAAATTAAGGGCTGGTCCTATACAACATGTCTATAAATACTTAGACTCATGCTTTTAGGCTCACTACAATATGTAGGGGTAGCCCCTTACTGTTTAAAAAAAAGGATTATACTTTAATAGATTTACAATTGCTGAAAGAAAGGGATCCACAGCAAGTCTAAATATGAATTTTTTTAATTGGAAAACTCGCACAAGAACATAAATGTTTTTATTCGACTTTGTGAGCCTTTGTGCCTTTGAGGCTTTGTGCGAGAATAAAATTAGAATTGTTGTTTTAAAAAGTGAATAATTTGGAAAAATGCGGTATCTAATTTTTGTGTCTGAATTTATAATTTATTGGGATTTTCATATCAAAAAAATAAGGTAAGACCATGCATGAATTTGTAGATGCTTATATGGATTATCTGACCATAGAAAAAGGGCTTTCGGCCAACAGCATTACAGCCTATGGGGCAGACCTGGCCTCATATATCAATTACCTGTCTGACAACGGGATTGAAGATCTTGGCAATGCCGACACCACAGCCGTTCTTGGATGGCTGGTTTATCTCACCCGCCAGGGCCTGTCAGCCAAATCCAGGGCCAGGCACCTGATTTCCATCAGGGGATTTTATAAATACCTGACAACAGAGAAACTGATATCGACCAATCCCTTAAAAGATATTGATATTCCCAAAACCGGCCGGCATCTGCCGGGTGTTATCTCCGTCAATGAGGTGGAAGCGCTTTTGAACGCCTGTGACGTCACAACACCCAAGGGGCAAAGAAATCTTGCCATGATGGAAATTATGTACGGGGCCGGACTTCGGGTCTCAGAACTGGTATTTTTAAAAGTGGTCGACGTGAATCTGGACGCAGGTCTTGTCAGGGTCATGGGCAAAGGCGCCAAAGAGAGAATTGTACCCATTGGTTCAAAAGCCAAAGACGCGGCAAGGCTCTGGCTGGATCAGGGGCGTCCCAAGGAATTAAAGCAGCTATCAAGTGACTTTCTGTTTATTGCAAGGGCAGGTAAACCCATGACCCGCCAGGCATTCTGGAAAATTATAAAAAAATATGCGCTTGCTGCCGGCATTGCCCGGCCTGTTTCCCCCCATACCCTGCGGCACTCCTTTGCCACCCACCTGATAGAAGGCGGGGCAGACTTGCGGTCGGTCCAGACCATGCTTGGCCATTCCGATATTTCAACCACCCAGATTTATACCCATATTTCACGCGATTACCTAATTAAAATGCATCATGAATATCATCCCAGAAAGTAACAATGAAAAAACAGCAATTCTAAATTTAATAAAGTACTATCTTTCGTGCTTGTTTTTTTCTTGCTCTTGCTCTTGCTCTTAATCATGCTCTTGCTCCAAGTATTTTCGAGCAAGAGCACGAGCAAGATTAAGAGCAAGATGGCGGACCGACTCAAATTTAGAATTGCTGATGAAAAAAGTTTAGATCTTGCGCACTTGGTATCTGAATGATAAATTCACAACTTTGTTCTAAAAATGCCCAGGTGCTTTAAATGATTGATACCGTTTTAAATTCGTTGAAAAAAAATAAGCATACCATGCTTGCCATGGATGATAACTATGCCCCCAAAGCATGGATGACTGCCCAGTTGTTTTCCAGCTTGAACCAGCCTTTAGTCATGGTTTTACCTGATGCAAAAAAAGCGGCCGCATTTATTTCCGATCTTCAATTTTTTATGCCGGCCGACCAGCAGCGTATTATTTTTTTTCCCGGCAGCCATTACCCGGGTGCCAAAAATATTTCCTTTCATAAAGAGACATCCGCCTCAAGACTTGCGGCCTTGTTCAGCATCAGTGAAACAATCCGGGACAGGTTTCTTCTGGTGACTTATGTTGAGCCGCTTTTATCTTTTCTGATGCCCAAAGACGTCATGACAAACAGTTTTGAACTGGTCATGGCCAATGAAGAGCTTGACAGGGACGGGTTGCTGGAAAATCTTGAAGCAAGCGGATATACCAGGTCCACCCTTGTGGAGGACCCTGGTGAGTATGCGGTCAGGGGCGGTATTGTTGACATATTTTCTCCGGGACTAAAACAGCCGGTGCGCCTGGAATTTTTCGGGGATCTTGTGGAATCCATACGCCATTTTTCACCTTATACCCAGCGCGGCACAAAGGAACTTGCTGAAACCATTATTGTTCCGGCCACGGAGGCCGTGATCACAAAACAAAGTTTGCCCCATGTCCAGGCCCGTCTGCGAAAAGCAGGTGCCCAGGCCGGACTTACGGCGGACAGAATCCGGGATTACATCAATCAGATCCGGGACAAAGGTCGGTTTGACGGCATCGAGTCCATGTTGCCTATTGTGTATGATTCTTTGGCCACATTGTTCGATTACCTGCCGGAAAATACGTTTTTTATTCTGGATGAAGCAGATGAGCTGCCCACAAAGGCAGAGGAGTTTCATGACGGTTTAAGGCATCATTTTAATGCGTTGGCTGATGAAAAACAATTAAGCCTGCCGGCGGAATCAATTTGCCGGGACTGGCAGACCGTCGAAGAAAAAGTTTTTGCATCTAAGACCCTTTGTTTTAAAGCGCTCATGCTGGAACAAGACAAAAGTAAAGCAAATGTTCTTTCCTTAAATTGTTCAGATAACCGGGCGCTGTCGGAATCTTTGCGAAACAAGACAAAAGATTCCACACCGTTAACCCCTTTAGTGGAATGGATTGAGCAACAGCAGCAGGATGTTCAATATGTGTTGTTTGTGCTCAGCCAGGATGCCCAGGCAAAGCGGTTAAACTCACTTCTTGCGCCCTACGGCATACAGCCCCAATTTTGCCGCAATTTTGCCTCTCTTTCCGACATGAATCCCGGTTTGTATTTTACCGTAGGCACGTTAAGCGGCGGCTTTGTCCCGGATCTTGAAAATTTTAGCATTGTGACCGAAGATGAAATTTTCGGCAAAAAACGCATTCGGCGCAGGGTCTCGGCAAAACGGGATTTAAAAGCGGAGTTCATTGCCCCGGAAGAGCTTAAAAACGGCGATTTTGTCGTTCATTTAGAACATGGGGTAGGGCGGTATGAGGGCCTTTTCAGCCTTACCGTATCCGGGATCACCCAGGATTTTATTCTGGTGGTTTACCAGAATGATGACAAGCTTTATGTCCCCGTGGACAGGATGGAGATGATTGGCAAGTATATCGGGGTGGACGGCTACACCCCTGTGCTTGATAAAATAGGATCCAAGTCCTGGACAAATTCCAAGGCCAAGGCCAAGGCCGAAGTTGAAAAAATGGCAGCAGATCTGCTTGATCTGTATGCCCGGCGCAAAGTGGCCAGAGGATTTTCATTCAGCCGTCCGGATAACTACTACAATGATTTTGAAGCCGGCTTTCCCTATGAAGAGACAAAGGATCAGCTCCGTGCCATAGACGATGTCCATCTGGATATGGAAAAAGATACGCCCATGGACCGTCTGGTTTGCGGGGACGTGGGCTATGGAAAAACCGAAGTGGCCATCCGGGCGGCGTTCAAAGCGTTGAACGACGGCAAGCAGGTGGCGTTGGTGGTGCCCACCACCATCCTGGCCGAGCAGCACCTGAATACGTTCCGGGACCGTTTCAATGATTATCCGGTCACTATCGAATGTCTGTCCCGTTTCCGCACAAGAAAAGAACAGACCGATATTTTAAAAAGAACCGCCGGCGGTACAGTGGATATTGTTATTGGTACCCACAGACTTCTGCAAAAGGATGTGGTGTTTAAGTCCCTGGGGCTCTTAATCATTGACGAGGAGCAACGGTTCGGGGTCAAACACAAGGAAAAATTAAAACAGAAACGGGCTGCGGTGGATGTTCTGGCACTGTCTGCCACACCCATTCCAAGAACCCTGCACATGTCTTTGACCGGTATGCGCGATATTTCCGTGATTACCACCCCGCCCGCAGACCGTCAGCCCATAATCTCATATATCACCCAATATGAAGATGCCGTAGTCCGGGAAGCTGTTAGCAAAGAACTGGATAGAAAGGGTCAGGTCTTTTTTGTTCACAACAATATAAAGACCATATTCAAGACCGCTGAAAACATACAAAAACTTGTGCCTGATGCAAAGGTCGGTGTGGCACACGGCAGATTGTCCGAAACCGAACTTGAAAAAGTGATGGAAAAGTTCATTGGTCAACAGATCAATGTGCTGGTCTGCACCACCATCATTGAATCGGGGCTTGATATACCCAGTGCTAACACCATGATTATAGACAAGGCAGAGCGTTTCGGCCTGTCCCAAATCTATCAGCTGCGCGGCCGTATCGGCCGGGGAGACGACCAGGCTTATGCGTATTTGTTTATTGCAGATGAGTCCCGGCTTACCAAAGATGCCAGAAAACGACTGGCGGCCCTCATGGAGCACCGGGATCTTGGGTCCGGATTCCAGATTGCCATGAAGGACCTTCAGATTCGCGGGGCAGGTACCGCCCTGGGCGCATCCCAGTCCGGTCATATTGCAGCAGTGGGTTATGATATGTTTCTTAAACTTTTGGATCACGCAGTCAAAGATATGAAGGGTGATCATGTTACTGACCCCCTGGAGCCTGAAATCAACGCATCCATGTCTTCGGGGTTTCCCGACGATTATATCGAATCGGTGGAGCAGCGCCTGACAATTTACCGAAGACTGTCAAGGCTGACCCGGGTATCAGATATCGCCGACATGAAAAAAGAGCTGGTGGACCGATATGGCAAACTGCCAAAACCTGCTGAAAACATGCTGCTGAAAATTATGCTTCGAATTTTTGCCATCAAGGCCGGAGTCAAACGTCTGGATCTTACCCCGGATGTCCTGGTCCTGGAGTTTTCCCCCGACCATATGACCCGTGCCTTAACTGACATTGAAACTGTACTGAAAAGAGCAGTGGATGCAAAGTTTGTTAAAAAAACAAGCGTTCGCATCCAGCTTGGACACAAACGCAGTAATATTTCAAGGGCGTTGCTTGAGACAAAGCAGATTTTGTCCTCTATTTTTTAAGGAATGAGCCCGAAATAATTTAACCTGGGAGCGCAGGCGTCCCGCCTGCTTTAAAGATGCGGGCGGGACGCCTGCGCTCCCGTATATATCAAAATGGGCAAATTATTGAAAATCCTTTCCTGAATAGGCTCTTAGATAATTTTCCTGCCGATTTTTGCAAGACCCAGAAGACAAAATCCTACACACATCATAGAAGCAGGATTAAAACTTGTCCGGGTACTAGAAATGATGTCTGCAAATGCAAACGTGGATGTAAGGACACAAATTGTTAGAACAATAAAAAAAAGAACTGTTTTCATCTTCAACCTCCTGGTTTAAATTTCAAATTTTTTATTTTTAATATCTTTCCAATCTGCAATATAAATGCCATTATAAAATTCTCTTTATATACAATATGTTGTCTTTATTTGTGATGGAGATAGGATGTGGAATTTGATAATTAATTTCTCAATTATTGGGTAAAAAAAGTGATAAAATCATTGATAATTATATCAATCATTAGGTATAGAAATATTGGTACAAACTATTCGGGGAACACTACAGATTTAGGGAACATGATTATTTTTTTATGTAAAACGGTATCATCTCCCCCTAAGTTTCCACAAAATGATTAGTTGGGACTTAATTTTAGGATGACCATCGACAATTCTTGTGGTAGAATTCCGCTTTTTTTTATTTCGATATGCATTTTTGGCATATCGATAGGAGTACCGAAAACAATAATTTAAGAAGGAGATTCAGAAGGATGAAATTTACACGTCGTCGCTTTCTAAAGCTCGCGGGAATGGGAGCGGCCATGTTACCCCTCGGGCAGTTGGGCATCAACCTTTCGCCGGTTAAGACATATGCCGCCGGCATGAAGATTGATGGGGCAAAGGAGGTGGTTTCCATTTGCCCCTTTTGTGCGGTAACCTGCCATTACATTGCCCATGTTAAAAATGGGGAGATCATCAGCACCGAAGGCGACCCTGACTATCCCGTCAGTGAGGGGGCGCTCTGTGCCAAGGGGGCGGCCCAGCTGTCCATGATCAACAGCCACCATCGACTTCTTAAACCCATGTACCGGGCTCCTCACAGCGATAAATGGGAGGAAAAATCCTGGGAATGGACCCTGAATCGTCTGGCAGGAAAAATTAAGGAAACCCGGGACCAGGATTTTAAAAAGGTCAATGCCAACGGCCAGACCGTTAACCGTGTGGAATCCATCTTTCATTTAGGTTGCTCCATAATGGATAACGAGGAGTGCTCCGTAGTGCACCAGGCCGCAAGGGGGCTTGGACTTGTCCATTTTGATCATCAGGCTCGAATTTGACACAGCGCAACTGTAGCGGCTCTGGCAGAGTCGTTTGGGCGCGGCGCAATGACCAATCACTGGATTGACCTTAAAAACTCCGATTGTGTCTTCATCATGGGAAGTAATGCTGCAGAGCATCACCCCGTCAGTTTTAAATGGATTCTTCGTGCCAAAGACAAAGGTGCTAAAATTATACACGTGGATCCCAAATTTTCACGGACATCGGCCAGATCCGATTTCCATGTCCCCTTAAGATCCGGCACCGACCTTGCTTTTCTGGGCGGTTTCATCAAATACATCATTGAGAACAAAAAATACTTTACCCCCTATGTCACCGAATACACCAATGCCTCGTTCATCGTGAGCGACGCATTTGAATTTAAGGACGGCATGTTTTCCGGCTATAAACCGGGTCAAAGAAAATACGACAAAAGCACCTGGACCTTTAAAACCGACGAAAAAGGCGTTCCATTAAGGGATAAAACCTTAAGCGACAAGCAGTCGGTATTTCAGCTGATGAAAAATCATTACTCCAGATACACTATCGATAAAGTGTCTGATATCACAGGCGTTTCAAAGGAAGACCTGCTCAAGGTATGGCAGACCTTTGCCGAAACGGGCCAGAAGGGCAAGGCCGGCGCCATCTGCTACGCACTGGGCTGGACCCAGCACACCGTGGGCGTTCAGAACATCCGCGCCAGTGCACTGATTCAGCTGCTTTTAGGCAACATCGGCGTTGCCGGCGGCGGTATTGAAGCCTTAAGGGGTGAGCCCAATGTCCAGGGGTCCACCGACCATTGCATTCTCTGGCATGTTCTGCCCGGCTACCTGCCCATGCCCAAGGCCAACTGGAAGACCCTGGCCGACTACAACAAAGCATGCACACCGGTAAGCCATGACCCCCAAAGCGCCAACTGGTGGCAGCACAAACCCGCATATGTAGCCTCTCTGCTCAAGGGCTGGTATGGGGACAAGGGGACAAAGGCCAATGGATTCGGGTATGACTGGCTTCCCAAGGCCGATCCCGGAGAAGACTACTCTTATCTGTATCTTTTTGACCGGATGTACAACGGCCATATCAAGGGCGGGTTCATCTGGGGCACTAATCCGGCCCAGAGCGTTCCCAACTCCAACAAGGTGAGAAAAGCCATGGAAAATCTGGACTGGGCCTGCTTTGCTGAAGTCCATCACACCGAATCCACGGATTTCTGGCGTAGACCCGGGGTTGATCCCGCCAAGGTTAAAACCGAGTGCTTCCTTCTGCCCTCAGCCAACCGGGCGGAGAAAGACGGCTCCATCACCAATTCCGGCCGTTGGCAGTTGTGGCATTACCAGGCCACCAAGCCCCAGGGCGAGTGCCTGGCCCTGGGCGATATGTGCGTCAAAATTACCAATACGGTCAGAAATTTGTACAAAAAGTTCGGTGGTGCCTATCCGGCCCCCCTGCTCAACCTTGATTTTCCTGAAACCTATGAGCCTGAACGCATTGCCCAGAAGTGCAACGGATGGTTCACCAAAGACACCACGATCAATGGCAAACAATATAAAAAAGGCCAGCAGGTGCCAAGCTTTACGGCACTCAAGGATGACGGTTCCACCGTCTCTTTGAATTGGCTTTACGCCGGCGGATACACCGAAGAAACACTGGGCAATAAGGTCAATAAGTCCAAGCGCCGGGATTTGTCCCAGACCCCGGAACAGGCAAAAATCGGTCTTTACCCCAATTTTTCATGGTGCTGGCCCGTGAATCGCAGGATCCTTTACAACCGGGCGTCGGTGGATTTAAACGGTCAGCCCTGGGCCCCGGACAAAGCAGTTATCCGCTGGGACGGCAGCAAATGGGTGGGCGACGTGCCCGACGGCGGATGGCCGCCCCTGGCGTCAGGAAAGGGGAAATATCCCTTTATCATGCACAAGGAAGGCCATGGCCAGCTCTTTGGCCCGGGACGTGCCGAAGGACCGTTCCCGGAACACTACGAACCCATTGAAACGCCTGTGAAGACGCATCCGTTCTCAAATCAGCTGAATAATCCCTGTGCGATAATCTTTGACGGGGAGATGGACAAGCTGTGCGGGGCAGGCAATCCGGACTTCCCCATTGTCCTGACCACCTACAGCGTGGCCGAGCACTGGTGCGGCGGCGGGGAAACCAGAAACACCCCGGTTCTGCTCGAAGCCGAGCCCCAGCTCTATGTGGAAATGAGCCCGGAACTGGCCAAAGAAAAGGGGATTGAAAACGGAGACCCTGTGGTGGTTGAAAGCGCCCGGGGCCGGGTGGAGGCCATTGCCATGGTGACCATCCGCCTGCGGCCGTTCAAAATCCAGGGAAAAATAGTCCATGAAGTGGGCATGCCATTTTGTTTCGGCTGGACCACAAAGGGTGTGGGGGATTCAACCAACCGGCTGACCCCGTCCGCCGGGGATCCCAATACCACCATTCCGGAATACAAGGCCAGCCTCGTCAACGTTAAAAAGGCAGGCAGCCTAAAGGAACTCATCGTATAGGACACCTTTTGAATAGGATTTTAGCGCGGGTAAAAGTTTTTTTCCTGCGCTTTCAAACTAAGGAGTAAACAAATGGCTAATGCTTTTTTCATAGATGTATCAAGATGTACTGCATGCCGGGGGTGCCAGGTGGCCTGCAAACAGTGGCACGACCTGCCGGCAATTGAGACAAAACAAAGAGGAACTCATCAAAACCCGCCGGACCTGAATCCTTTTAACTATAAGGTGGTTCGGTTCAGGGAACATCTTGTGGATAACCAGCGGAAACAGGTGGTTTGGAATTTCTTCCCGGACCAGTGCCGCCACTGCATGGATGCCCCGTGTAAATCCATCGCCGATGCATATGTGGACGGTGCAGTGCTTCAGGATGATGTTACAGGTATGGTGATCTATACGGAAAAGACCCAAAAGCTCTCCGAAGATGAATTTGACGAGATGCGGGATATCTGCCCCTATGATATCCCCCGCAGAAACCCTGACACCGGCGCCGTGGTTAAATGCGACAGCTGCTATGGTCGTGTCAGCAACGGTCTTTTGCCCATGTGCGTGGCCACTTGTCCCACCGGCACCATGAATTTCGGTAAAAGGGAGAAGATGGTTGCCCTGGCCCATTCAAGGCTTGTTGAGGTAAAAAAACAGTTTCCCAAGGCCCAGCTTGTGGACGAAGACAGTGTTAACGTAATCTATCTGATTACGGATGAGCCGGACTTTTATGCAGACTACGTCATGGCCCAGGCTAATCCTTCGCCATCAACTTTGACCCGGAAAGAGTTTTTTGCCAGTATCGCTAAACCCCTGGTGAATGCCGGCGCAAAAATTTAAATTTTACAGGCCGGTATGCCGGCCTGTCCATTTAAGGTAAAGGCCTTTCACTCGATGATCAAGTTTCAACTTTTGTGGGCGGTCTTTACCTGTTAATCCATCTTTTCGAACAAAAAATATTAGAGTATAAAATCAGATTTTTATCTTTTACTATATCAATAGATCATTCTTAATGTAATATCGTATCATTTAAAAATGATGGAATTTTTTATGTTAATGGTGTACTTAAAAAGTCTATATTTTCATTGGGTTATGAGGATAATCCACAAATGTAGTAACATAACGCACTATTTATAAATCGTAACCCATTAAAATCATAACACAAAGCAACATATTTTTAAAAGATGGGTTACAGGAGGTCAAACATTATGAATCAGAATGAACGTATCTGCCATGAAAAAACGCCCAAAGGCATTCAAACGGCCCTTGACACCCTGGCGATGCGCAAGCCTGCGCTATCCTCCCTTGTCTCTGCATTTGGTCCCGTGCTGGTGGCAAAAGCTGAATTGACGGCACGTCTATCTGAAAACGAGATAGACATGCCGGATCTGCCCGAATTTGATTGGGTCCGGTTTTCTAAAGGGGTGCATTTGTTTGCCATCACAGGTCTTATGGACTTTCACCAGGAGTTTAAACAGGCAGCCCACATGATTCTGCCGCCCATGGCAGAAGCATTTCCAGGCATCCGGTCGGACATTGAAGCAATTGAAAGCAACATTGCGGACAACAGCCTTGATGCCGGCGAGTGCGTCCAGGCATTTGTGGAGAACAACACCCGAAAGATCGGCGCACTTGCTGCCCGGGCAGGCACCGGACCTGACATATTTACGTTTGCCCTGGCCCAGATTGCCCAGCCGTTCAAGGTGGCTCAGGCCCGGGCCTTTTCCCCTTTGCTAGAGGACCATCAGTGGCCGCACGGGCACTGCCCAATGTGTGGATCATTCCCGGTTGTTGCAGGGCTCATCGGTGAAGGGGGCAAGCGCTGGCTGCAGTGTTCTGTGTGCGCCCATGAATGGCGTTTTAGACGTCACACCTGCCCCCGATGCGAGAATAATGACCATGACACTCTTGAATATTTTTTCGACCAGAACAGCCCTGTCAAGGAGGGGGAACGGGTGAACGTCTGCAAGGTATGCAACACCTATCTTCTGACCATAGACCTGCGCCAGCATATTGATCCGGTGAACATGGATGTAGCGGCCATGGGTATGATCGGACTGGAGGTCCGCGCCCGGGAAAAGGGATATACGCCACAGGCTGCAACGCTCTGGAATCCAATGGAATAGCACGTTTGGAAATTGCGGGGATATGATACCATTTTTTATAAAATTCAATTCAAAAATATAACATGTCCCCGGAATTTATAATAACTTTACGAAAACCGGATCATCGAGTTCTGAGCTTAATTTTAGAAAAAACCATTCCAAGAAGGATAAGCCCCGCACCGATCAAACCGTTTACGCCAATATTTTCATCAATCAGAAAATAGGCACAAACCGCGGCAAAAACAGGTTCAAGGCAGAATATCAAAGCTGTTGAGGACGCACTGATAAACTGCTGCATACCTGTCTGAACCAGAAATGCAAATATCGTTGCAAACAACACGCAGATAATAAGCGCATCACGGATTTCAGGATACCAGACAAGTGCATCATGCCCCGTAAAATATGCGATAAGCAGACTCAACAGACCGATCACACCCAGCTGAATCGTTGTCAGCCAGTATACATCACACTCCCGGGCATATTTCCCGGTATATATGATATGAACGGTAATGCCGATCGAACAGGCAAGGCCCAAAAGATCACCCTTGTTAAAAGACCAGCTTGTTCCTGTTGCACATAAAAGATAAAGTCCGATAAAAGCAAGTACGGCACCGGCAAGGGATTTCGCCGCGATGGCTTTTTTAAAAATAACGGCAGATAAAAGAGGGACAAAAATAACATTCAGCCCGGTTAAAAAAGCCGTATTTGATGCCGAAGTATATAAAAGCGCCAATGTTTGCAAAGCAAAACCGCTGAAAAGCATTACCCCTAAAACGCTACCCTTTAAAAGGGTTCTGCAGTCTATCGGCCGTTTTACAAATGGCCACAGAAGCAGAAGAATAAATGAGGCTGCAATAAACCTTTGGGCAAGAAAAACAAATACGTCTACCTGATTCACCGCATCTTTAACAACAACAAATGTAACGCCCCAGAAAAATGTTGTTAAAATCAGAAGAATATATGCACCTATGATTTTTAATTTTTTATTTTGAAACATCATAAAATCATCTTTCGCTAAAATTGTCTCAGCCCCAACAAAAATCAAGCTGGATTATTAACCATAGTTCAAAAACAAAAGCAAACAAAAAAATGTTGCTTTTTTTTCGTTTGACTTCAAAAAGTCTAATGCGTAATTATCAGGTTTAATTTGTTTTTGAACGTAACTTATACAGGAGAGTATTATGAAACTATTTAGTTTAATCACAAGGCTGTCTGCTATTTGTTCTTTATTGTTTATGGCAATGTCTGGAAACGTTTTTGCCGTTGAAACACAAAGAGTTATTACCGTTGCATCGGACGCAACCTGGCCGCCAATGGAAATGATTGATGAAAATAAAAATCTTGTGGGATTCAATATTGATTACATGAATGCTATTGCTGAAGAAGCAGGATTTAAGGTTATCATCAAAAACACTGCATGGGATGGAATCTTTGCTGGTGTAGAGGCTGGTAAATACGATGCCATCATATCTTCAGTAACGATCACTGACAAACGCAAAAAAGCAATGGACTTTTCATTACCGTATGTA
This sequence comes from uncultured Desulfobacter sp., assembly GCF_963675255.1. GTDB lineage: Bacteria > Desulfobacterota > Desulfobacteria > Desulfobacterales > Desulfobacteraceae > Desulfobacter. The sequence goes on along the minus strand of NZ_OY775937.1, from coordinate 3,964,807 downwards.
AATGCAGGTCAGGTTCTTGTTGTTCCTGTTGCGTCGACTGCAAAAGTTATTGCAGATCTTAAGGGTAAAAAATTAGGTGCCCAGATTGGCACAACCGGCGCAATGGAAATTAAGAAAGTAAAAGGCGTTAAGCTGAAATCTTATGATGAAATCGGTCTTACTTTTGAAGACATGGCAGCAGGAAGAATTGATGGCGTTGTTTGTGATACACCAATCGCTGCTAATTATGCACTTCAAAAAGAAAGCTACAAAGGTAAATTTAAAATTGCCGGTAAATCTTTTACGGAAGAAAACTACGGCATCGTTGTTAAAAAAGGAAACAAAGAGCTTCTTGAGCTGATTAATAAAGGTATCAAGGCTGTACAGGCTAAAGGTATTGACAAGCAGCTTGAAAAAAAGTGGCTGGAGTAATTTAATTTGTAGACAAAGCCTGATCCTTTTGGTCAGAGCCTGTTCAAAAATTGATGAATCGGCTGCAATCTCATCTTCATGAGATTTCGCTTCGCTTCCCTAATTTTTAAACAGGCTCTCAGGCTTTTTTAATGGCGTCGTAAAAAATTTAAACGCCATAGTTATCCATTTAGACAAGGAAAAAAAGAAAAAATGCCAATGTCTGGTAGTGCTGAAAATCCAAAAAAAGTAGAAATTTCTGAAGGTGGGGCAATTCCAAAAAAGGATGATGTCGGATTGCTAACTGCCTGGCGGGTGGCCTTTGTCGGTGCCATATCAATTATTGCTGCACTCGTCTATTTTAAACCTGAACCGTATCTTGACATCATAAAATTTCTACCGGATGGGATTTATGTAACCTTCAAAGTAACCATTGCATCAATTCTTTTATCACTGCTATTTGGTCTGATTGCAGGGCTTGGAAGAATCTCCCAAAATATCTTCATCAACGGAATTGCTTCCCTTTATGTTGAAATTATCAGAGGAATCCCGCTTCTGGTTCAGCTTTTTTACATCTACTTTGCATTGGGAAAATTTGTTAAACTTCCTGCTGAAATCTGCGCAATCATAGCCATGTCGGTCTGTTACGGAGCCTATATGGCAGAAATTTTCAGAGCCGGTATCGATGCCATTCCAAAAGGCCAGACAGAAGCGGCCAGATCGTTGGGGATGACTTCGTCACAGACAACGAAGCACGTTATCCTGCCACAGGCAGTAAAAACCATACTGCCTCCTGTTGGAAATGAATTTATCGCCCTTTTAAAGGATTCTTCACTTGTTTCAATCCTTGCAGTCTCCGATCTTTTAAGGCGGGGGAGAGAATACGCGGCCGAATCATTCGATTATTTTGAAACATACACAATGGTAGCCCTTATCTACCTTGTAATCACATTGATCCTGTCAAAACTTGTGGGCATTATGGAGGATAAGATAAGTGACGATGAATAGCAAAACCCTTGTACATATAGAAAATGTCAGTAAATTTTACGGCGACTTAAAAGCACTCGACAACGTTTCACTGGATATTCATGATGGTGAAACAGTTGTTATCATAGGGCCGAGCGGCTCCGGTAAAAGTACACTTTTAAGATCAATCAACCAGCTTGAAACGATTGATTCCGGTAAAATTATCATTGATGGTGTTGATATTTATGATGAAGCAACCGATATCAACAAGGTTCGTGAAGAAGTCGGAATGGTCTTCCAGTCTTTTAACGTCTTCCCCCATAAAACGGTCATGGAAAACCTGAACCTTGCCCAGGTTGTTGTGAGAAAACGAACCGTTGAAGACGCAACCGGTATTTCAAAAAAATTACTTGAAAAGGTTGGTATTTTTGAAAAAGCAGATGAATATCCGGGTAAACTTTCCGGTGGTCAGCAGCAGAGGGTTGCCATTGCAAGAGCCCTTGCCATGACCCCGAAAATAATGCTCTTTGATGAGCCCACCTCAGCCCTTGATCCTGAAATGATTGGTGAAGTTTTAGATGTTATGACCAAGCTCGCTAAAGAAGGGATGACAATGGTTGTTGTCACCCATGAAATGGGGTTTGCAAGGGAAGTTGCAGACAGAATCATTTTCATGGATCACGGTGCCATTGTTGAACAGGGAACGCCGGATGAATTTTTCGATCACACTGAAAATGAGCGTGCCAAACTGTTTCTGAGCCAAATTTTATAAGAAAAAAACGTAATAAGAAATGGGTCTTAAATAACTTGCCATTTTGTTATGTCCTGGGAGCGCGGGCGTCTCGCCTGCATGTCCGCAAGTATTATAACGATGCAGGCGGGACGCCCGCGCTCCCAGGTTAGGGGCCATAGAAACAATCAAATTTACCACATAATCTCCCCGGAATTTATGTCAGAAACGGTCACTCGATGCTAATGTAATGCCTAATCCTATAAATAATGCACCAAGGCCACGATCCATCCAACGGGAAATCAGGGTGTTATTGCTGAGATAGCCTGTTAATTTACCACCAACAAGAATCAAAGGAGGCTCAACGAAAGCTGCTACGAAAATAATTAGCGAACCATGAAGAAAAAACTGTACACTAACGGGGCCTGCGCCGGCTTCAATAAATTGCGGAAGAAACGCCAGGAAGAAAACAGCTACTTTGGGATTTAATACTGATACCAGTACCCCTTGTCTAAATATTGGCATCAAACCTTTTGAAGAAATTTGACTATTGACGGATATACGGGTTCCTTTAGACTTTAGAGACTGTATTCCAATCCAAATGAGATACGCAGCACCAATCCATTTAATTGTTGAAAATGCTACAGCTGAAGAGGCCAAAATAGCAGATAAGCCCAGAGCCGCAAAAATGACATGGATAAATGAACCAGTCCAAAGACCAAACATTGCTGAAAAGCCTGATCGCACCCCTCTTTTTGCCGTTTGACCAAGTATGAAAGCCATGTCTGGGCCTGGTGATATGTTTAACAGAATAGCAGCTGTAAAAAATGTTGCCCAATGACTCAAAGAATACTCAAACATTGTTTGCAAATCCTATATTTTCTGCAAATTTTGATTTTTTAAGCAATTTTGAAAAATAATTTTGCGAATCCGGTTAAGGTTTCTGTCAGGTTGTCCAGCAAATCTGATTTCAGATTCCAGCAATGCCAGTAAAGGTCTACAGGTACATTAAAGTCGGGCAGCAGGTCAATGATTTTTCCACTTTTCAGAAGTGGTCTGCTTTGCTGGTCCGGCAGGGCGCCGTAGGCTATACCTTGCGTGATAAACTCTGCAAATTTTTCCACTGAAGGAACATAGTGGGCCAAAAAATTTGGAGATTTCAGGTCTAAGGCTTTCAGCAAAAGTTTGTGGTGCAGTGAATCTTGCCTGTCAAAAATAACCGCCGGGGCGTGCTGAACATTTTCGGCATTCAGGCCTTTGGGAAACCAGCGGGCAGCAAACTGCGGTGTTGCAGTCATGTGGTAGTGCATGCGGCCGATGTATTCAATTTTTGATCCTTGCATGGGTTGCTCCAGGGTGCTGATGCAGCCCATTACCTCACCGTTTTTAAACAGTTTATGGGTCTGCTCCTGGTCGTTGACACGAATATCAAGCAGCACCTTTTCCCGGATTAAAAATGGACGAACTGCTTCTAAAAACCACAAAGCAAGGCTGTCTGCATTGACACCTATAGTCAGGGATGAAAATTCCCTGGTGCCGGAATCATTTATCTGCCTTGACAAATCATCCTCAAGTCTTTTGACCTGCAGATAATGTTTGATCAATTTTTGACCGGCAATGGTTGCTTTGGGCGGAGTGGTGCGTGCTATCAGCACCTGGCCTGTTGCCTGTTCAAGCTGCTTCAGGCGCTGGGAAACAGCAGACTGGGTAATGTGCAAGACCTTGGCTGCCTTGTCAAAACCGCCTTCCATGGAAATTATGGCCAACGCTTCAATGAGTTTATAATCAAACATGAAGTGTTATTAGCAAAATTTATGAGCAATCAAAACAATTAATTTTACTTTATAATCCTGTTGTCATATTTTTGCCTTTATATGAAACATGAAAATTTCAAGGAGAAAAAATGATAACACCATTTTTACAGGGGTTTGGTACCGGCGGCGGATTGATTGTGGCCATTGGCGCACAAAACGCCTTTGTCCTTTCCCAGGGCGTTCGCAAAAATCATCATTTAGTTGTCGCATTGATCTGCATTATTTGTGACGCGGTTTTTATTTCAGCAGGCGTGGCAGGCTTCGGCTCTTTTGTGTCTGGTAATCCCGTTTTTTCGCAATGGGTAACCTGGGGCGGGGCAGGTTTTCTTATTTTTTATGGTTTCGGGTCATTTCGTTCCGCTGTGAAAGGAGGGCGGCTGCAGACCCGGGATAACGCCTTACGGTCATTGGGCGCTGCGGTAATTGCAACGTTGGCGGTTACCCTGCTCAACCCGCATTTTTATCTGGATACGGTCATTCTTCTGGGCAGTATAAGCAGTCAATTTCACGGGCAGATGCGCCTGTATTTCTGGATCGGGGCGGTTTGTGCATCTGTCATATGGTTTATCAGCTTAAGCCTTGGCGGACAGATGCTGGCCCCCTTGTTTCAAAAACAGATATCCTGGCGAATCCTTGACAGCCTGGTTTGCGCAACCATGTGGTTCATTGCAGGGTCGCTGATTATGCATCAGGTTTCAGTGTAACATGGTTCTTAATTTATTGCGGGAATTCCGGGGAATTCCCTTGGCAGGCTTTTATTTAGCGCGGGTCTGTTTTTCTTTGGTAGGCGATAAGGAAAAAAAGTCCGCCGGCCAGAAGAAACCCTGCGCCTGGCACGGGTACTTGAGACGAATTGATCACTATATCCAGCTTCGGGTCATAAAGATATGCATCGCTTGAATTATTAAAATCGCTTGAATAAATATGAGCATTCGGGATCTGGGGGGTGCCGCTGTCATCAAAAAATCCAATATAGACCCCGTAATTGATTTCGTCGCTGTTCAGCCAGCTTTTTACAAGAGATGTAATATCAAAGGTTATAAAATTATTACCATCATCTCCTGAAAGAATATTCAAATCAACTGCCACAGGATTCACCTCTGGTTGATTCGCCCATGTTACCGTACCTTCATCCCAGGATTCGAGAATTTGGTAAACACCGATCGTCGTAGTATCATTTGCATTGCTGACGAGGTAGACAGAAAGGGATGCGGATTGAATATCAGAGGATTGATCAGAAAGATTAAATTCGATCAGCCCCCCATTAGGATTAGCAGACTTACTTGACACTAATGTCGGTTCATCCCCATAGTTATTGTATTGGGCTTGATAGTCGCTTTGATCTGAACCTTGGATATAGGCATCTTTTCCATCGTCCGGCTGAAGTATTACATTGCTAAGAGCTGAATTAGCTTCTGGTACAGCAACTCCTATAAAAAAAAGTACAATGACCGAGAAAAACAATTTGTTTTGCATTACCATCTCCTTTTTGTTTTGTATTACCATTTTGTGTAGGATATATTGACTTACTTGATCAAAAACTCGTATCTTGTTTCTTGGACATAACATATTGTAAAATCAAGCAAAAGGAAAGTAATTTTTTTCCTGTTATTGTTAATATATATAACTGATTATAGAGATATAAAAACATCAACCTGTAAAGATCATGGTGCAGGTACTTAGTATATTTATGTCAGCAAGAGGATGCAGCATGCTCAAATATTTCAGCATGCCGCAACCACCTGCAATTTTTTTTTGTGAACAGGCTGGTGAGCATTTCAACGGCCATAAAATACAGTCGGCGTCCCGTTCAGGTCATCAGGGTTGGTCTGCTTTGTGGCCTGATTGTTCAATTTATTCTCCGCTCACCAACTCAGAGCCCGGATAAACATTGGGGTCTGAATCATCAAGATCTCCCTGGTATTCGGCGAAAGTATCTCCATCGTCGTCGGTCTGGTTTTCAACCGTGTTGTTGTTCTTGAAAGAAGCAGGCATCAGCCGGCGGAGAAAGATATCGCTGCCCTCTTCACCTTCTTCCAGCCAGCAGCCATAAAACCGTTCGGCATTTGGTGTCATACGAATCTGGACCTCCCCCTGTTCAGGGTTGCCCTTAGCCAGCCGAATCCAGCCTTTGACCGTCTCCCCGGCATTCTCGCCTGAACTGTCCGGGTTGACCACCCACGTATCCTCGTAAAAAGTGGTTCCCCGGTCCTGTGAGAAACTCAGAAAAAGATCCTCTGGGGCCTTTTCCACATCTTTGAGGTTGGTGGAGGTACCGTATGCCACATAAAAACAGTTCGGATCCTGCTTGTCTTCGTTGATCCCGGTCCATGCCTCGTTTTTTTTGATGGTGCCGGGTACCGCTACGATACGTGGCTCAATAACACTGACCTTGTTGTTTTTTATCAGCGATACGTTGCGGGCCGGTTCATAGTCCCCGGCGACGTCATATACGGATTCTACTGTATAGTGTTTGGTGGCCTCAGTGACATCGTTACCCTCTTCGTCCAGTTCTGAACCCGAAATTCCTTCAGGATTGATAAAATAATCGGTATGGATAACCGGGGTATCGCTATCGGGATCAGTCGTCCAGGTAGCGCCGCCGTCAAAGGACCGCCGGATGTAAAAGTCATACTTGTCATGGGCATTTCTTGAGGCCGCCCAGTTGGGGGTATAGGAATAACCCAGGACAACAAAGTCCCCGCGGATGGCTCCCCGGTGGGCCCGGGCGTCTTCATAGGGGTTAACCCCGGACTTGTAGTGCAGGCATTCTTCTGGCTGGTCCCACTTGCAGACCTTGACGCCTTCCCCTTTGGCGTTTTCGTCCCGGTCCGGGTTGATCCAGGTTAGAGTCGGGTTCACGGTGCTCAGGTTCTGGACGCCGGGAACCAGGTTCCCGGGAGCCCAGGGATTGCCGGTCTTGATGCTGCCGTCGGTATTCTTAACCACAAACCTGCGGGCCATGATGTCAGACGGCCGGCCGGCTCCTTCTTCTCCTTGTTTGTATAAAACGATCAGTACGGTTCCTGAATTGTCAGGAGCCTTGAAACTCCCGTCTGATTTTACCCCGCCAAAGGCGGAGGACTTTGACTGGAGGATGAATCTGGGGCGGCGGGCATTTTCATAGGCCAGGATCGTGTCGCCCTTCCAGTCTAAAAGTGTCTCTCCTGCTGTGGGATTGGGTACGCAGACGTAATCGCCATTTTCATCCACAACAGATCCAAGGCAGTCAGGCTCTACGATTGTCAATGGCTCTCCATTCTCATCTGTTTCCGGCAGGTTGAGAATGGTTCCGGCACTGACCACATCGGGTTTAGTAAAGTCAAAGCTGTGGTAGATGGCATTCTTGCCTGCATCAGGAAAAGTTTCATAAGGATCGTACCCGCTGCCGTCTTCGGGCTTCTCTCCTGTGCCCGTATTTTCATCCGGGCCAAGCCCCACCCCTTTGGATTCTTCGTAGGCCATGATGGCCCAGGCGCTCTTGGTCCCGTCAGGTTTGGTATAGGTCTGCAGGAACAAGTTGGGCCGGGCAGCCCCGGTGTTACCGTCCAACAGTCGGCCGTCTGTGGTGACGGCAACCTCCATGGTCACCCCTTGCTGGTTAATTTTTTCATACAGGCCAATCCCGTCAGGGGATATTTCGTTGCTGTAGGACCAGAGTCCCGGATACTCGGTGATATACCGATGAGATCCGTCATTGGTATCGTCTTCGCTGGCCGCCACATAGGGATAACCCTCATAGGGGTAATAGGCCGTTATCACATCAGTGGATCCGTCTTGGGTGCCGTCTTTCCAGATTCCCCCCTTGGCCTGGCAGTCTGCACAATCTGCAGCTGCTATAACACGATCCCTGGGAACGACATTATTGTAATGGCAGCTGACACAGTCGGCATTAGTAAAACCGCCCAGATAGGTCGACGGATCCCCTTCTGTACTCACCACCAGTGGAATGGGAGCGCCCTGGGTAGGAGCGTCATTTACCGGTTCCTCGCCATAAGGTACATGACAATTGGTGCAGTTCATGGTGGATTGATGGGTTTCAGGCACAGGATTGGTCAAATTATAGAAATCGGTTTCTGTATCAATGGGAGAAAAAATTCCCTTGCCCCCTTCAAATTTAACGCACCGTGTCAGATTTTCCGATGAATATGCTATGTCCTCAACACTGCCGCTGGCCGGTGTGATCACATTACCTTCACTATCAACCAAGCTCGCATTTTTGGTGTTCACGGCATCGTTATCGGAAATTCTTATCGGCAGGGACATAGGCACCAATGCTTTGGGCCGGGTCGGTACATCATCAATATCGTGTTCCGGATCGCCGCCGGGGACAAAATTTTCGTCCACTTTGGCAAAATCAGCCCAGGTAATATAGCTGTACCAGATATCGGTTTTGTGATTGGTGGTGGCCCCGCCCCAGCCAGGGCCCGGTCCCTTGGCTTCCCCGGGCCTCAGGCCCTTGGGGTCTTCCTGCCAGGCAATGGCAAAACCTGCACCGTCGGCACCGCCCATGAACACCTGGTTGGCGTCCCTGCGACCCGAGGTCAGCCGTTCAGGCTTGAACCATACAATATCCCCTTTATACTGACCAATGCCGTTGCTGACATCAGTTTCTGTTGCAATGATTCCTCTGGCCACCCATACGGCTGAATAAGGGACTTCTCCCACCTCAGGATATCCCTGGTCCGTATAATCTACGGACCTCTGGGGACCGGAAACCCCCCAGATATCCTCGGTGTAGTAAGCATCATCATGGGGATAGTCTGTCTCGCAGGTCTCGTTGTCACCAGACCCGGTACAGATCGTGCAGGAATCATTCACGCCGTCCCCGTCCGTGTCCGGGCATTTTTTGATGGCATAGCAGGGCTTGCCGCCTTTGGCAAACTTGCTGGTCCAGGCAATAATAATCTTGTTGCCTTTAACTTGGAACACTGGTTTTTTGCAATGACCGTAGAAGGTTTCACCCGTACCGAGGGTAAAAGAAGACCGGTCTGCCATCCGCGAGATATTCTTCCGTTTCCAGGTATTGCCGTCATCCCGGGAGACAGCGGCAAAGACATCCGCCGCGCCATACCCCTCTATTTCGTCCGTATAAACAGCTACCAGGGGCTTGGCCTCGGTGGCCGTCCGAATTAGGTTTCCCTCATCGTCATAATAAGGAATCCCTTCTGTCAGCGTTTCTTCATCGCCCAAAAAATCGGCCGGTTCTCCATTGGCCCTCATGGCGGGAAACCACACCGGCATGATATTGAGCTTGGCCTTGGCGCTGGCAAGGTCCGGAGTTCTGGCCAGATTTTTACGGAACATCGTACTGTTGATATGTTTGTCCAGGTGGGCCTTGGCTTCTTTTTTATCCACGTTCCTCAATGCAAGGTCCGGGCTATCGGAGCTGCCTGCGATCGTCTGGTCGATGATCGCGGCGACCTGGTCGTCATCGTTGAAATCAATACCGTAAAGGTCAAGAGTGTCCATGGCCGTTTCAAATGCAGTCACCACCGAGTCGGTGATCGAAATGCCGCTGGACGGGTCACCGTCCGCATCAAGGCTCTGGAGAAGCCTGGCCATATTGATCACCTGGTTGTCATCCATATCCCGGCCTTCGAACAGGTCTACCGGCGACATTTTATGATCGGCCAGGGCATTGCCCAGGTATTCGTTTCCCAGAAAAAAATCTGCCCTCTCTTCCGGAAAATAATCAAACGCACCCGATTCATCTGTTTTGCCCTCATAGGTCGGGGTCACCACCGTCAGCCCGGTCACCGGAGAGTCAATGAAATGGGCACGTCTTGGATGGGCCAGCTCATACACGGTACTGCCCCAATGGGACAAGAGCGCCTGGTCCAGCACCCCCCGCATTATTCTGACGTGGTTCGTTACGCCTTGGTCTTTTTTGATTCGATGGCTTTGTTTTAGCCGGCCGGAACCGATTTCGATCAAATCATATTCCCATTCATCATCTGCCACATCAATTTCAAACGCCGGATCAAGTGTCCAGGCGTCCTTTATTGCCAGTTGGTTGCCCGTTTCAGGATCCACCTTCACCAATACGGTCTGGACGCAGACATTCTGCTGCCGCATTTCCTCATAGGGAATGCCCCACCTGAAACCCAGATCGTCGTAAAGGTCCAGAACCAGGTGATAGGTATCCTGGGGGGCCCCATAGTCTACCTGATAGGGGAATTGTTCAACCAGAGGCGCGCCTGATGCGTCTATCGGCACAGCGCTACTTCCCACATAGGCCTTTACCGTTTTTATTTTCCAAACTTCCGTCTGTCCCTCAGTATTAACCCCCTGAAAGGGAAATACACGCAGGTGAAATTTTTCCTTCGTATTCCACACCTCGACTTCACCAATGCATAAATAGTCCACATAGCCCTCAGTCGCATCTATCTCTCCAATGAATTCCCCCCCATATAGCTTGATAGCAGCAAGCCCTCCCGGGCCGGTATAGGCAACGGCATTAGCTGACAGCCATATTATGGAACACAAACATATTATCCAGCATACGATTTTTTTCATTTGCCCTTTCCTTTAAGATTAAAATTATTGTGTTTTTAAATGATGCAAAAGTTATGTACACATTGTTGATAAGCAAAATTTATGCCATTTTTAAAAAAACATCAAATACCATGGCCATCAATATTTACAAATTTTTTGAGTATCTTTTTAGTGAGAAAAGAATGTAATATTTTAAGAAAAATATTTCTTAAGGGTTTCCCTTGCTTATGAATATAATCACCTTAATTTAAAACAATTTCGTTAATATTAACATTATGTAAACAATTTCATGCGATCGCCCTACATGTTCGAACGGCTTGTTGAAAAAAGGCTTTTGCCTGAAATCACGAAAGCCTGTAAAGATTTCACATATTTTTGACATTTATTTCACGCGGACTATACGTCCACTTTTTTATACTCCCTACAAAAATAACGCACTAAGGAGATAAAAAAATGCAAACGTGGTTCGCGAAAAGGATAAAAGTAGCCATTCTTATGGCATTGGCCTGTACTATTGTTGTGGCAGTTGGTGTTTTCGGTATGGTCGGCCTGGCATCTTCCAAACGCCCGCCCGCAAAAAAACCGCCAATATCTAAAAACTTAACTGTTTCTGTTGTCCCGGTTGAAGAGGCACAAATCCGGCTGACCGCGGTTGGGTACGGTCAAGCTGCCCCGGTTAACGTGACCGAGATCTGCCCCCAGGTATCGGGCAATATCGTTGAAAAGCACCCGGCCCTGGATCAGGGCGGCATGGTGGAAAAAGGTGCGGTGCTGATCAAAATCGATGATACGGATTATGCAATTGAAGTCATGAAGGCCCGGGCCCAGGTGGCGTTATCTGAAAATGCCATTGCCCAGTACCGGGTCTCCTGGGAACGGGACAAGGGCCGCCTTGCATCCACTAAAAAGAATACAGCGTTAGCAAAGGCAGAATACACACGGTTGAAAACCTTGTATGAAACCGACAGGGTTGGCACCTTGTCGGATGTGGAAGCTGCCGAGCAAAGCTACAATACACTTCTGGACACGGAAAAAATTCTGGTGAAAACCATTCTTTTGTATCCCCTTCAGATCAATGAAGCCAAAAGTGATCTTGCCAAGGATAAGGCAGATCTTAAAACCGCTGAATTGAACCTGGAGCGGTGTGTGATCCGGGCACCTTTTTCCGGCAGGGTCCAGTCAGAATCTGTTGAGACCGGCACGTATATCACGGCCAGCACCACGGCCTTAACCCTGGCCGATGACAGTACGCTTGAAATTCAAGTGCCCTTGAGCGACAAAGATGCCTTTGAGACCCTGGGGCTTAGAAGAGGAACCGGTCAAGCTGCTTGGTTCTCCGGTCTTGACACCATCGGCTGCCGCCTTGAATCGGTGACCGGCAAGGCCTTTGCCGCCACGACCGCCAAGATCCACAGGGCTGTGCAATATGATGCCGATTCCAGGACCCTCTACCTGGCGGTCCGGGTATCTGGTATACAGACGCAAGATACCGGGAGTTCGGACGCAAACCAACCCCCGAAGCCGGCTACAGATGCTGGTAGTGTTCCCCTTCTGGACGGCATGTTCTGCAAGGTCTATTTTGAGGGTCGGGCAGTGAACCATGCGGTCAAAGCACCCAGGTCTTCTTTGAATTCAGATGATACCGTTTTTGTGGCCCGGGACATGCGGCTGAAAATTCTTCCGGTTGAAACGGTCATGTCCGACGGGGATTACGTTTATGTGACCGGTGCTTTTGAGCCGGGGGACAGCCTGATTACCACGTCGTTGACCAACCCCATAGAAAATAGCAGCCTGGCCTTTGTTGCATCTGAATCGGCAGGCCGGCTTGCCATGGCCCCAGGAGGCAACACCAAATGATGGCATTAATTAAGGCATTTGCCAAGAATTCAGTATTTGCAAACCTTGCCATGGTCACCATCCTCATGGCAGGCATCCTGGCTGGAACGGTCATGATCCGGGAGGACATGCCTGAGATGGATCTAGACACCATCACCGTGACTGTGACCTACTCCGGTGCCGATCCCGAAGAAATTGAGGAAGGGATCTCCCGCAAGGTCGAAGATGCCATTGACGGATTGGAAGGCATTGACGAATATGAGTCCACATCCTCTGAAGGTTCTTCGGTTACCGTTATTACCGTAACCGACGGATATGATGCAGACCGCCTTCTGGACCGGGTCAGAAACGAGGTGGACAGCATCGACACCTTTCCCGATGATGCGGACAGCCCCTCCATTGTCCGGCCGTCTATCCAAAAGGCTGTCATCAGTTTAGGCCTTGTCAGCGATATGGATACGGCCCGGTTAAAAGAATGGGCAGACACCGTAAAAAAAGAGATCCAGAATTTACCCGGTGTCAGCCAGGTCAATCTTTCCGGCACCCGGGCCTATGAGATTTCCATTGAACTTTCCCAGGACACCCTGCGCAAATACAATCTAAGCGTCAGTGACGTGGCCGATATTATCACGGCAAGCAGCCTGAACCAGTTCGGTGGCACCTTAAGAACCTCTGCCGAAGATATCCGGCTGCGTACCATGGGCCGAAAATACACGGGCCAGGAGTTGGAGAATATCAAGATCATTTCAGGGGATGCCGGCCAGACTGTTTTTCTCAAAGATATTGCCCGGATAAAGGACCGGTTCACCCAAGATAATCTATCCATCAGGGCCAACGGCCAGCCTGCCGTGCTGATCAATGTTCTGGCAGGCGACGACGAGGATAGCATTCGAATTGCCGATACGGTCAAGGCCTTTCAGGCCGAGAAAAACAAAGCGCTTCCTGAAGGATCCGAAATCATCATCCTGTCCGATAATACCGAGAGCATCCGGTCCAATCTGGATTCCCTTTATTCCAATGCCGCTATGGGCCTTGTGCTGGTTTTTGTATTGCTCTGGCTTTTTATGGATACCAAAATTTCCTTTTGGGCCGGTATGGGTATTCCCATTTCCCTGTTAGGCGGCCTTGCCATTGTGCATTTTGCAGGGATCTCGTTGAACAAGATTACCTTATTCGGCCTGATCATGGTATTAGGCATTGTGGCGGACGACGCCATTGTGGTGGGCGAATCCATTTTTTATCATAAGAAAAACGGATCTTCTGCTTTGGATGCCGTGGTAAAAGGCGTGTCTGAAGTCGGGCTGCCCGTGATCGCGGCCAGTTTTACCACGGTTGTGGCATTTTTGCCCCTTTACCACATCGAAGGCATGATGGGCAAATTCATCGTGGCACTGCCCACGGCCGTCATTGCATGTCTTATAATTTCCCTTGTGGAATGCATGATCATGCTGCCGGCTCATCTGTCAGGGACATCCGGCCATACGCCTGCCATAATAAGGAACAATCGTATTTTTCTTGCAATTGAAGGGTTTCATAACCGGTCCGTGGCCAGTATGGGATGGGCCGCGCAAAAGGTTTACCTGCCGGTGCTTAAAACCTGTGTACGCTTCAGATACCTGTTTGCAAGTCTTTGTGTCATGTTTTTTTTGATCGTTGCGGGTCTCGTCATGGGCGGATTTATCAAGTTTAACGTATTTCCCAAGCAAGCCTCATCCATCGTGGTGGCTACGGTGGAATTTCCTGAAGGGACGCCTTTTGAGGTGACCAGCCGTGCCGTAGCCCGGATCGAAGCTGCCGCTTCCAAGGCGGCCGGCCGGTTTACCACCTTGTCCGGTGAACCTTTGATCGAAAACATCCTGTCCACAGTGGGCCAGGAAGCAGGTGAAACAGCAGGCCACTCGGATTCTTCATCCCCTCACAAGGGCGGGGTCCGGGTCTCCATGATAGACCCGGAGGAAAGCGGGGTTCATTCCGATGCCTTTATCACGGCCTGGGAAGACGCCTGCGGCCCCATTAGCGGGGTTCAGTCCCTGGATTTTTCCGCTTCCAATTCAGGCCCTCCCGGGGCGCCTGTGGAGATCTGTCTCCAGGGAGAAGACCTGGCCCAGATGTCTGCTGCCGCCGATGTTATCATGTCCAAACTCAATACCATTGACGGGGTCTCCCAAGTTTATTCGGATAATGCACCCGGGAAAAACGAGCTGAAATTTCATATTAAGCCCGAAGCCGAGTATTTAGGCATCAGCCTGTCGGATTTGGCCACCCAGATCCAAGCCGCTTATTATGGTGCCGAAGCCCTTGAAATCCAGCGGGACAACGATGAGGTGGATGTTTACGTCCGGCTCAGTGAACAAGAGCGCCGAACCCGGGATTCCATAAGAGACTTTTATATTAAAACCGATGATAACACCTGGGTGCCGCTGTCCGCCGTTGCCGATATTACCTTTGAACCGGGATTTTCCACCATTATCCGTAAAAACGGATTCCGCCAGATCATGGTCTCGGCCAAGGTGGATACGGCAAAAATTGTGGCCGGAGAAGTGCTTTCAAGTCTTGAGCAAAGCGTATTCAAACAAATCCGGGCCGATTCCCCTGATATAGGTATCGTGCTTGAAGGAGATGCCGAGCGGTTGGCAGAATCATTTGGCAGCCTGTATATCTGGATTCCCATTTCCATTATGGGTATGTTTGTGATCATCGCCACCATGTTCCGGTCCTATATCCAGCCCTTTCTGATCCTGATGACCATTCCCTTCGGCCTGGTCGGTGCTGTTTTAGGCCATTTTGTCATGGGACATATGTTGTCGCTGCTGTCGGTTTTTGGCATGGTGGCCCTGTCTGGGGTGGTAGTCAATGACGCCATTGTCTTAATTGAGCGGATCAACATGAATCTTGAACAGGGTATGGCATTTTTTGAATCCATCTTTCAGGGCGGTGTCCGCAGGTTCAGGGCCGTGATGCTGACGTCCATTTCAACGGTAGGCGGGCTTTTGCCCCTGATCCTGGAAACCAGCCAGCATGCCCGCCAACTGATTCCCATGGGGATCTCCCTGGCATTTGGCGTGGCCTTTGCCACGATACTGACCCTGGTGCTTCTGCCCTGTCTTATTGCCATTGTCAATGATATCCGGTTTGTCTTTGCCGGGGGATTTTCAGACGTCAATGTATCCAGACGGCAGCTGGAACCGGCATTTAACAGAAGCAAGCACCAAGACAGTACAACGATTGCATTGCCTGCAGGAGAAAATTTATGAAAAACGCCATAGTTCATACAATATTGATTTTAGTTTTTTTATATTTGCCTGGTCCGACCCAGGGTAGTGCTGCCCAGGCCCAAGCGAACCAGAATCCCATCACGGCACAAGTCACCTCACTGACGCTGGCCCGGGCCAAACAGATTTCATTGGAAAACAGCCCCACAGTGTCGGCGGCCAAAGCACGGGTGGACCAGGCCATGGAAGCCATTGCCCAGGCCCGTTCCGATTATCTGCCCACGGTAGGGATCTATTCTTCCTGGGACTATACCGACGAGACGGCATCATCCTCGGGAACAAGCCAGGATTCCTATACCAATACCATTTCCGCCACCCAGGTGCTGTTTCAGGGGTTTTACCGCAAGTATAATACCCTGTCCGCCCAATACAATGAGAAAATGGCGATGGCCTCTGAGCAGGAGGTTCGGCGCATCCTGGTCTGGTCCGTTGCCCAGAGTTATCTGAATGCCCAGTTGGCTGCCGAGGATATCAGGATTGCCGAATCAGACATGGCATTCAACCAGGAACAGGAGAAAGAGGCCATCGCCAAGGAGCGCATGGGCACAGGATCATATAGTGATGTCCTCAATTTTAAAACCAAGGTGAATTCAGCCAAAACCCAGGTGATTCAGGCCCGCCAGGCGTTTAAAGAGGCCTGCTACGGTCTGGCCGCCTTGATGGGGTATGAAGACGCGCGTCTACCCGACGGCATGCAGATCCAGGCCCTGGACGTATCACAGACGTGGGATGCTGACGCCCTGGATCAATCCGGACAGTTGAACACTCAGTTGGAAGCCGAAATATCAACCGTCCTGGACTCCCGGCCTGATTTGCAGGAAGATTGGTTGGCCGTCCAGGAGGCCGATGTGAGGGTGAAGCGGGAGAAATCAGGGTATTTCCCTACGGTTTCTTTAACCGGGGCCTATGGTTTCAATGCGGTTGATGACTTTGAGTACCTTGGCGATGATGACCATATGGGGGCTTCTGTCGGTGTTGAATTTAGTTTTGAGCTTTTTTCAGGCGGCAGCACAAGGGCTTCCGTGCGCAGTGCAGCCGCAGAAAAGCAGGAGCTTGCAAAAGATCTGGAAAATGCAAAAATTACGGCTGCAAAAGAGATTCGGACAGGCTGGGAAAACGTGGATTCAGCAAGGCAAACCCTTGAACTCCAGGCAGAAAACACCCAGTTGATTGAGGTTACCCGGGATTTGGTTAAAAAAGAATATTCAGTGGGCCAGGCCTCCCTTGTGCGGCTTAACGAAGCCCAGAACGATCTTGTGGCGGCTGAAGGGGAACTGGCGGATGCCCGTGTTTCCCTTGCGCTTGCCTTGGAAGAACTGGACTACTATACTGGGCGCAATATTCAATAAACCCCAAGGAAAAATTATGACAGAGAATATCAGAGTGCTGATCATTGAAGATAATCCGGCCATTGTAGACAATATTTCCGATTTTTTAACGGCCAAGGGGTTTATCCTGGATTTTGCCATGGACGGTATCGGTGGTCTTCACCTGGCCCTGACACAGGACTATGACGTGATTGTCCTGGACCTGATGCTGCCGGGTATGGACGGGATCACCGTGTGCAAAAAATTGCGGCATGAGGCGGACAAACAGGTGCCGGTGATCATGCTGACCGCCAGGGATACCCTGGATGACAAGCTTTTGGGATTTGAATCTGGAGCCGACGATTACTTGGTCAAGCCCTTTGCCTTAAAAGAACTGGAAGCCCGGGTCCGGGCCCTTGCTAAACGAAAATCAAAGAAGCAAAAAGTCTTGTCCGTAGCCGATTTGACTATGGACCTGGGATCCTTTGAAGTGAGCCGGGCAGGAGAAAAAATTTCTTTGAACAACGCCTGTATTTCAATTTTAAAGCTGCTCATGGAAGCCAGCCCCAATGTGGTGTCCCGCCAGGACATGGAACATGCCCTGTGGGGGGATATGCCGCCGGGAAGCGATGTACTTCGAAGCCATTTGTACAACCTGAGGAAAAAGGTGGATAAACCCTTTGACCACACCCTGATCCATACGGTCCACGGGGTGGGATTTCAACTAAAGGAATAAACATGAAATTTTATCACAGTCTCAGGTTCAGGCTTGTAGCAACCTTTCTGATCTTTGGCACATTACTGGTTGTTTTTAACGGGATTATTACATTCCTTCTCATGGGCCGGAATGTCGGGCGGCTTGTGGACAATCTTCTTGAAACGGAAATAGAGTATTTTTTATACCAGTATGAAAATGACCAAACCACTGCCTTACCCCATTCCAAATTTATAACCGCATTTAGGGGCCTTGACCAAATCCCGGAAGATTTTTCAGACCTGTTCAAGGGGCTTGAACCCGGGGTCTATGGGCTCATGGATAAAACCAAACACAGACCTGTACATGTCGGTGTGGTGAAATTGCCCGATACCAGCGATATATATTATTTTATTTTTCACGGCAGGGCGTTTTTTGAGGAAAATGATTTTTTAAATCCCCGTCAAATTCTCATGCTTTCTTTGGTACTGCTTTTAATTCCGGGAACCATTATCGGCATAGTTGCCGTCCGTATGCTGTTCAAACCCATGAAGCCGCTTATGGAAAAGATCAGGGACATTAATCCTGAAAATATCCCGGAAAAATGGGTCGAGGGCTCAAGGGAAGGAGAAATCGGGATGCTTACCGCCAATATCGAATCAGCCATGATCCGGATCAGGGAATTTATTACCCGGGAAAAGCAGTTTACCCGGGATGCCAGCCACGAATTGCGAACCCCGTTGACCATTGTCAAAGGGGCGGTGGAAATCATGGAAACCCAGCCGGAAATAGAGGCCAATCCCCTGTTGAAAAAACCGCTGGGCCGGATATCAAAATCGGTCAGGGATATGGAAATCACCATTGAAACCTTTTTGTGGCTGGCCCGGGAAGAAAACGGGCCGGGTGAAACCTGCCGGATCGACAGGGCAATTGAAAAGGCGGTTGCCAATACAAGATATTTGATTGAGAACAAAGATGTTGACGTCAATATTGATATTCGTGAAAATCCAACACTGAACGTAAAAGAGGAAATCCTGTATATTGTTGTGGCCAACCTGGTCCGCAATGCATTCCAATTCACACCTAAAGGATCCGTAACCATTGTATCCCAATCCCATGGCATCTCCATTACGGATACCGGCATGGGAATTGACCCGGAGCGCCTGGATTCCGTGACCCAATCCCATATCAAAGGAGAACACAGCCATGGATTCGGCCTTGGATTGAGCATTGTATCCAGGCTGTGCAAACGGTTTGGATGGAAACTTGATATATACTCCCGGCCCGGCGAAGGCACCCAGGTTAAAATTAAATTCCATTAAGAAGATTTTTTTTATTAGTCACCAATTACTTTATATAAAGCGTCAATAAAAACATCATAGTTTTCATACTGGGGCATATGACCGAGTCCATCCAACTCAATAAGTACTGAACCTTTAATCATATCTTTAGCTCTTTTTCCGAGTTCTTTATATTCACCTAATTTTCTCTTTACACCTTCTTTTAACCAACCTCTACCGGGGCCGGTTTTATCTCTGGTACCAATGATTAAAAAAGTTTTACTCGTAATTTGTGAGAATCTGCCTACTATATTTTCTGAAAAAATAGGGCCATAAGTTAACGCATTATTCCAGGCAACAATTTTCCAATCTTCTCCTGCAAGCATTCCTTTTAAAGGAATTAAAAGCGCCTCGTATTCACTTGACCATTTCCCATCATAATAATTCTCTTTTTGATAGTTCCTGGCTTTATCCAATGTTTTAGCAAGTTCTCTTTTATAGAAAAAATTGACATCTTTGAATTCTACATACTTTCCGTAGTCTTCTAAACCAATAGGGTTTATCAGAACAAGTTTATTAATAAATTTAGGATAATTAACAGCAAAGGTAGTAGCCAGCATTCCCCCCATTGAGTGGCCGACAAGATCAAATTTTTTAATATTTAAATTATCCAGCATGGATTTAGTATTTAACGCCAACTGCCCAAAGCTATATTGGTATGAATCGGGTTTTGAGGATTTCCCAAAACCAATTTGATCCGGTATCACCACTCTGTATTTTCTTTTTACAAGATCTGTTGCAACTCTTTTCCAATAGTAGCCTGAAAAATTTTTACCATGCAATAAGACAATTACTTTTTTTGCATTTTTATCTCCAATATCCATGTATCGCATTTTTAAATCTTGATTTTGAGAATTAAACTTGAATGTGTTGACTTCAAATGGGTACTTAAACCCATCCAACTCTTTATTATACTTAATGGGATTCTCAGCAAATGCCTGTAAAGTTACGGCAAAAACAAAAAATAAAATCAAAAAATACTTTTCCATATTAACTTCCTCCTTTTTTCAAATTTATTAAGTTAGACGAATTCAGTACCGCGGAACGCCTGTTTAAGCTGCGTTTTTTCAGAGTGTAGAGAACGAAACGAACGGAACAAAAAACGTCAGGTTGAAACTTTTGATAGCGTCTATTGGTTGACAAAGAAACGCAAGCGATTTTTTCCGCTCCCACAGCAACCCCCCAATATTTTTACGCCATGCGATTTTTAGAAAATCGTGGCCTGTCCCATAGTTTATAATACTGTAAGTTAAAACTTCAAGTCCGTAAGATAAAGGTAAGTTGTACCTTAAGCCGCCGACCGGGGCAGGGGGGCTTGTCCCGGTCGGCCGCATGTGTCGAGAATAGAATATTTTTACGACATCAGGCAATGGTATTGGTTATCGTACCCCTGGCCTGGGCAAGGTTAATGCCGTATTCCTCTAAACTGCTGTCAACGTATGCTTTGATCTCCTCATCTGAAGCGCCTTCTTCTTGCATGGCTTCAATTCCGGACAGAACTTCTCCCTGCTGATCCTCGGTAAGAGATGCGCCTATTTCTGATACGGCCTGCTCGTGGCTCGGAGGCGGGGGTGGGCCTTCGGGAGGCTTGGTACCTGCGCTTGAGGTCTGGGTGTTGGAAATATTGATTTGCGTGCTTGAAAAATCATTAATTTGCATGATTCATTCCTTTCATATAAAGTTTTGTTCAATTATCAGGGTGTACAATTTTTGACCTTAACATAAAGTATCGACAGGAAAAATATGTTCTTTAGGTCCCAAGGCTCGCTGAGCTCAATACTCACAATTTCCCCACAATTTCTCCCACATTTTTTCGATCAGTTTTTTTAACAGCAGGGCTCCTACCTCTGTTTTCTTTACGCGGCAACAAAGGGTAATTAACACCAATATTTCGACATCCGGGTCCATTTCCCACCTATCTTGCTTTTTTTTAGACAGATTTTTGCAGAGTAAATTGAATACAATAATTATATTGAAATTCTGCAAACCCGATCTTTTGAAACCCGTAGTTCTTTACAGAGTTATGAAGTTGTAGGGCTAAGTGGTCAAAGACCAGGTCCGGATCCTGCACTGGGCCTTATTGCCCGGGGTTGATGAACCAGAACCTGGAATTGTCCTTGTGCGCCGCCTATTTGTCTTTGAGTGATCAGGATGCTGATTTAAAGCCCAAGGTAAAATATAAATGGACCGATAATATCACAGAGGACAATACCAATGCGTATACGACCATTCGATTTAGTTTTTAAACAAAAAAATATTGCTCTTTATCTAACCTTTGGGTGAGCGCAAAAAAATATTTGTACACTTGGAAAATGTAAGCTATATTTTATTGACTTTTGAGCTAAATCGCATAGCAATCAGATCAAAATATGAGTCGAAAAATAAACTAAGGAATGAGTTCGAAATAACTTAACCTGGGAGTGCGGGCGTCCCGCCCGCATCTTTACAATATTTTTGAGAAAGTTGGAAATGATCAACCATTTTTTTAAGCTGTTGTATAAACCTGAAGCCAAGCAGATTTTCAATCCATGGTTTGAAGTTGATAAAGAAAATGACATGGATAAAACCTCTCCCGGAAAAAGAATGTTGAACCTGAAATGTTATCTGGAAGAACGTATCAATGCTGAATACCTGCTTCTGGCAGAGGCTTTGGGGTATCAAGGTGGACATTTTACAGGCATTCCCATGACCTCGGAAAGGATTATCCTTGGCCATAAGACGGATCAGGGCATCGTACCTGATCATGTATGCCACTCACAGCTTTACAGGACAAGCAACAAGAAGAAACATATGGATGGTTTCAACGAACCAACAGCAACAATTGTCTGGGGAAAGTTGATTCGTGAGGGATTAAACACAAGGAATTTTGTTCTCTGGAATGCCTTTCCTTGGCACCCATACAAAAATTCAAAAGGCTTGTTGTCCAACAGGACGCCGACCAATAATGAAATGATAGAAGGGGCGCCGGTTCTGGAAGCACTTTTACAAGCATTTGATTTCAAGAAAATTATCGCTCTCGGCAATAAAGCCGAAGCCTCTCTTAGAACAATAGGCATAAAAACAGAAAAAGTCAGACATCCTGCAATGGGTGGAGCAGAACTTTTTAGGGAACAATTTTTAAAAATTGTAAAAGGTTAGGCCTATGGCACCCTACAGCAATTTTAAATTTGAGTCGGTCCGCAATCTTGCTCTTAATCTTGCTCGAAAATACTTGGAGCAAGAGCATGATTAAGAGCAAGAAAAAAACAAGCACGAAAGATAGTGCTTTGTTAAATTTAGAATTGCTGATTTCAATATGATTCCGTTTTTTTTCTTGTTATTATTGATCAACAGCACGAAGGACTTATTTTAATTTCGACAGGCTGTTACGGAATAGATAATTTTTTCAAGTTCAAGGCGGAAAATTAATTTGACCGCAGGCATACATACAGTATTCTGAGGATCAAATTTATTTTTCCAACGAAGAAATTGGGAAAATTAGGATTTTGTAACAGCCTGTCGAAGGATCTTTTGGATGATTATTTTATTTTATCTATGAGGGAGTTTTATCCATGCCTATTTTTGAATATACGTGTAAAAAATGTGGTAAAGAATTTGAGAGAGTTGTTTTGTCAGGTGATGAAAAAGGGATCACTTGTCCTGAATGCAAAAGCAAGGATGTAAAGAAAAATATGAGTGCATCCACTTTTATGGGCCCCAGTATTGGCTCCTGTTCAACGCCTTTCCCCAATGGCCCTTCATGAGCACAGTGATTTAATCTTCAGTTTGAAGATTAGAGAGAACGATCAGAACAGGGGGATGGCATCGTCACCCCCTGCCATGTCTCAGCATAAGGCACAAGATAAAAAATAAATCTCCCAAATGAGATAGAGAACAGATCACAAATAAACAATAAAGCCGGCAAAGAGTATGATCATCATGAAAAGTACCATAAAAAAGGAGTTTTCATGATGCATCAGATAGAATTTTCTTAAGAAGAGTTGGTTAATATCACACCCGCAATGAAGCAGTTGCTGAACGATACACGCTCAAGACTCAAAGGGACTGATAGAAGGCAGTTCATGGCTCATGTCGTTTTACTGATGGGTAAAGGAGGTCAAAGGAGAGCTGAAAGAGAGCTCGGTTGGACTCGAGATATAATCCGAAAAGGCATGAAAGAACTAACATCCGGTATCGTGTGCATTGATAATTTTTCAGGAAGAGGGCGAAAACCTGTCGAAGAAAAACTCCCATCATTACTGGAAAATATAAAAGGGATAGTCGGTCCGATCTGCCAAACGGATCCTACTTTCCATTCCACTCGGCTGTATTCACCAATAACAGCAAAAGAAGTTCGCCGGAGGTTAATTGATATAAATGGCTATTCTGAGGATGAAATGCCATCCGTTGCAACAGTTAATCGAAAAATGAATAACTTAGGGTTTTGTTTGAAAAAAGTGGCCAAATGCGAACCTAAAAAAAATTCCAGAAGTTAACATGATATTTGAATATGTGCATAATATTAATGCACTGGCAGATGCAACGCCTGGAGTGTTAAGACTTTCAATGGATGCCAAAGCAGCGATAAAGGTAGGCCCGTTTTCCAGAGGTGGATATAATAGATACGGCCTGAGAGCTTGTGATCACGAATATCCCATGTTATCCTGATTGAGAATGGGAGATTTTATTTTGATCTTGTGCCTTATCGAAAATAATCCAGTCATCAACAATCAGTTTATAATGCTTTTGAAAGTTATCCCAGCCTCTATTATACCTCCTGATAATCACATTCTCCGGTACACTATGACCTCCTTGGGCATTGGGCAGATATAAAAAATACAATATGACTTCATAACCAACTGCCCGCCATTTATTAATGCGATCAATGAAATTCAATCCACTTAGCGTTGTTTAAAATGCAAATGATCTTTTGTTTGAGGTCAATGCTTCGATACGCTTTAAAAATATTTTTCCCGCTTCTATTGCAACGCTTTCCGGGTTAAAAGGGGCAATCCCTTTTGCAATCATATCAGCGTTTATAAAATTCAGGCATTCAGCCTCAAATGGGAGATAGTTTTCTGCAAATGTGGTTTTTCCAGTCCCATTAGGCCCCGCAATAATATAGCATTTTAAGTTTTTATGTCCCAACATCATTATCTCTTCAAATTTCAGCCAACTTATTGCTTCAAAAAAATATACCTATTAAACGATGATTGAACAAGAATGAAATTCAAAAGAACGCTGATGCCAAAAATTGAACTGTATATTTAACAAGTTATTGAAATTTTTATATAAAATATCAGAAAGCTGTCCCCCACTTGGTAAATATCTAAAATTGTTTTCAGACTGGGCGAATTGGGGTCAGAAAATCTAAAGACAAACTATAACGACTGACTTGACATGGCCGGGTTCATGGCTTAAATATTGAAAAATATTTTAGATAATTCCCTAACCACATAGGCAATATGACAGCTCCAACAGATTTTCAAACCCCTTCCAAGACAACCCGCAGTCCTGGCAAATTTTTACAAAGACGCTGGTTGCGGGTCATTTTTTTTACAGGTTTACTCGGCGTTTTCCTTGTGGCCGGGCTGCTTGGTGCCGGTCTTTTTTTTATTGAAACCAAGCCTGCCCAGAACTTTATTCAAAAGCAGGTCAACAAGGCGATTCCCGGGACCCTGTCCTGGGAACAACTTCGTCTGGATCTTAGAACGGGCAGGGTTCAGATTTCCGGGATTTACCTGAAGGGCGTTTCCGGCAAAGAACTGGCCGGCATCTCTTTGGTGGCGGCCAAGGTTGACTGGTCTGGGTTGACCCGGCAGAAAATTGAACTGACCCAAATCCTGATTGACAAGCCTGTTCTTGATATCAGCATATCGGAGCAGGGGGATATTGACATTCTGTCGGCCTTTGTCTCTGACACCGGGTCGCCATCGGATGCCAAGGCTTCCGAGCCTGATAAAGCCCCGGGTATTGATTTTTGGATTCATAAATTCAAGATGAATCAAGCTCAGATAAAAGTGACAGCCCCGCAATTTAATACGGATCTTGCCGAGTTGTCCGTTGAGGTGAACGGGTTTAAACTGGCCGATCTTTCTGCTTCGGTTAAAGTGGCCCTGGCTGACGGTCATCTGGGATTTGGGGACATGGATATTGCCCTTGAATCCTTTGATGTCCAGGCTCAAATTGATAAGGACAAAATTTCAGATATTGATATCCATGCCAAGATGCCAGGCA
Source organism: uncultured Desulfobacter sp. (assembly GCF_963675255.1). Lineage (GTDB taxonomy): Bacteria > Desulfobacterota > Desulfobacteria > Desulfobacterales > Desulfobacteraceae > Desulfobacter. The sequence continues at coordinate 3,939,744 of NZ_OY775937.1, read as the reverse complement.
TTGGACTTAATGCTAAAGGGTCTGTTGCAGGCCTTTTGAAAACAGTGACGCCTGATTTGATTGCCACCCTTGATGTGGAAACGCCTTTGGCCACAAAGGCCATGGGGTTGCCGGAGGATTTGATCCAGGGGAACGGCCGGGTCAATCTGAGCATTAAAGGCGGTATCGATAATCCCTTTGCCGATATCTGGTTTGAATTTGGCCAGGGACGTATAAATAAAACTGCCATATCAGGCATAAATGTTTACGCTGGGCTTAAGGACCGGCATTTGACCTTTAAAGACTGCCGGATAGATCTGCCGGCCGGGACCATTCCTTTCGGTGGCGATGTAGATCTGTCAAAAACCTTTCCAAAGGGGTTTACCAGTTCCATGGCCGGCCTGGACACCCTGGCCTATAACTTTTTTCTTAATCCGGACAGCCTCGCCCTGGATGCCCTTGAACTGGGAGAAAATACCCCGGAAGGGAAAGTTGCCGCCCAGGTTCGGGTCCAGGGCCGGGGGGTGATCCCCGGACAAATGTCTGCCCATGCCGATCTGGATGTTACGGCCCATGACCTGATCCTGCCCGGGATGTCAGGACCGGCAAAGGTGCAGCTTAAGGCCGATGCTGAGCTGAAAAAAGAGATTCTGACCCTCACCAGCCTGACCCTGGACGGACCCGGCATGACCGGTACAGGCGCTTTTCGGCTGAATCTGCCGGGGTTTGATCCCCGGACCATGACAATGACCGGAAATCTGGACCTGGATGTAACGGACATATCAGTTCCTTTGAGCCTCGTGGGCCAGAAGGGGTCGGGCAGTGCCGTTGTCCATGCCGTGGTCAAGGGTGCTTTGCCGGCACCGGATTTGATCCTGGATATCAATGTCGGCAATCTTGCTTCCAAAGGGTTCCAGGCCGATGAATTGCTTTGCAAGGCACGAATGGACAAGGGGGTGCTCCAGGTTCAGGAGCTGACCCTTAAACGCAACCAGGGGTCGCTGAATGCCGAAGGAACCCTGGCGCTGGGTGGGAAAAAAGGCCAGGAGCATTCCCTGGACTTGATGGTTGATTTTAATCAGCTTGAACTGGACGAACTGGCTCCCGAACTGGGGGGCAGGGGGACGTTTTCCGGTAAAATAATCGGGACCGGTTCTCTGGAAAAGCCGGATATTCAGCTTTCACTTTCGGGACAGAATCCGGGTTTTGAAATATATGCCCTGGACAACATCCAGGCTCAGCTTACGTTTGTCAACAACATTCTGACCTTTAATCAGGCTCGCATCCTAAGGAATAACGCGCACTTGGACATTACAGGGCAGGTCAATGTGGCGGATAAGACCCTTGATGTCCGGGCCGTGATCCCGGAAACTGACCTTAAGGGTGTTGACCCGGTTGCTGATGCCGCCTTTGCCTCGGGCAGGCTGGGTCTGGAAGTTTTTGCCAAGGGCAGTCTGCTTGCCCCCGATATTTCAGGGCGCATTAAAGTCCGGGATCTGCGCCTTCCAAATGCCCCGGACATGATAGCTGATGCCGGTATCGACATAAAGGTGCACGGGCCTTTGGATAACCCTGAAGCGTTGCAGGCATCTGTTAATATCTCCCGGCTGGCATTGGCCAAACAGGAACAGATGCTGATTCACATTGAAGATGCTGCAGCCCAGCTTAAAAATGGCCGGTTCACGTTTGATCCGGTGCCTGTCCGGATTATGGACAAAGGACAGCTTACCCTGTGGGCCAACGGCGATATTAAAGGCGATCTGGCTGCAGAAGTCTCCGGCAGCCTGCCTGTGTCTATACTGGTTCCCCTGGCAGACGGGATAAATTTCGCAGAAGGGGATATTCTGATTTCGTTGGGTGCCAAGGGCAAAACCGTCTCTCCTGATTTCAGTGGCAGTGTTGAATTCTCAAACATGACCCTGGACCTCCAGGCCTTGGAAGAGCCTTTGCAGAATATTAACGGCCGCATTGTATTGACACCTGAAGCGATTGACATCCAGGATGTTACAGCTGATCTTGGCGATGGTAAAATAGCGCTGACCGGAACGGCTGAACTGAAAAACGGCATACCGGATAAGTTTAAACTGAACCTTGACGCCGGCCAGGTTCCAGTGGATGTGCCTGATACCCTGGAAATGACGTTGAACAGTCAAATGACCTGGGCCGGCACCATGGATAAATCAGCGATCACCGGCCAGATAGACATCTTTGAAGGCACCTATTACAAGGATGTGGATTTAAGTTTGATCAGCATAGCCGCCCAGACAACCAAAAGATCCCGCCCCAAAGTACGGAAACCCGGACCGGATTTTTTAAAAACCATTGGGCTCAATATTTATGTCACCCGCAGGGAAGCCATTGCCGTGGACAACAACCTGGCTCTTATGAGCATCAGTCCTAATATCAGTCTCAGGGGAACCGCGTATGCGCCGTCCCTGGATGGCCGGGCCGTCGTGGATGAGGGCACTATTACTTTTCAAAGCGCTCAATTCGAAATCATTGAAGGGTCCATTGATTTCATTAATCCTTATAAAATCGAACCCGAGATCACCCTGATTGGTGAAACCACGATATCCTCCTATACCATTACCCTGTCTGTGACCGGCACACCGGATGACCTGGTGCTTAAATTTTCTTCAGATCTTGATGCTACGGATGCAGATATTCTTTCCCTGATTGCATTTGGCAAAACTACGGATGAAATGGGCTCCGTGGGTAGTGACGGGGAGTCGATGTCAGCAGCGGCCATTGCCAAGATGATGTTAGATTCTTTAAGTGAAAAAATTAAGGCGACAACGGGATTAAGCGAAGTCAGCTTCATCATGAATCATGAAGGTAACGAAACCAGTGTATATGTCGGTTTAGGCGCAGATCTTTCCCGCCAGCTGAGTGTCTCCTACGGCATAGACATTAATGACGGAGAGACCGTGCAGAAGGTTACTACCTATTACAAAATTTTGGAACACCTGCTGTTAAGCAGTTTTCAGGACACCAGCGGCAAGTTGGGTGGTGAACTTAAATACAGGCTGGAGTTTAGATGATGATTCGATTTTATTTTTTTGTTTTTGCGGCCTGTGTTTATCTGGGAGCTGTTGCGTCTGTATCTGCGGCAGATGCCGGCAAGGTGACAGATATCAATATCATAGTTAAGGGTCCTTCTGAAAAACAGGCATTCTGGCAGTCCATTGCCTCAAGCTTTATCCCCATAAATGTTGGGGATGATTATTCCATCAAAGCCATGGATATTGCTGTCAAGGCATTAACAGAGTCCCAGCTTTTTGAATTCATTAATGTACCGGATCCTGAAAAAACAGAAAAAGGTGTGGTGCTCACCTTTGAATTGACCCCGTTTTTCAGGATACAGGATATTCAAATTAAAAACGCATTCCCCTTATTTGAGCAGGAAGTGCTGAACGCAATGACCATAAAGGTTGGAGGCGTTTATCAAGAAAAGAAAATTGCCGACCAGGCCCAGCGGGTGGAAAAACTTTTCAAGCGCCGGGGGTATTATGCGCCAAAGGTTAATATCTCTGCTGTGAAACAGGGCAATAGTTACGATATTGAGGTGGATATTGACAAGGGCCCTTTTCACAATATCCGCAAGGTTAAATTTGAAGGCAATGATAATATCGGCCAGCCTCGTCTTAAGTTTGTAACCAGCGCCTGGCGCAAATCCCTTTTGCCGTGGCATGGCAACCGGTTTACAGACAAAATAATGAAGGATGATATTAAGAAAGTCACGCAATTTTACCGGGAAAAAGGATATGCAGATGTTCAGGTGACAGCAAAAACGTTGCCGGTTAAAGGCAGTGATGCCGTAGATGTTATTTTTACAATTGATGAAGGTCAGTTGTACAAAATTGATATTCAGGGCAATGATGCCTTTTACAAATGGTCTTTGAAAAAAGAACTTTTGCTCGAAGAAAAAGGGAACAAAAACGATTTTGCTCTGAAAAAAAGCATGCGAAATATCAGGAAACGGTATGAGACGAAAGGTTTTCGAGATGCAAAAGTTAAAGACGAAAAAAAGGACTCCCAACGTCCGGGTGTGCGGCAGGTCAATATCGTTATCGACGAAGGGTTAAAGTACACAGTGTCTGAACTTAAAATAAATGGTGCAGATACGTTGCCTTTAAAGGAACTTAAAAAAAACATTCTAACCCGGGAAAAGGGCGCTTTCAGCAAAACTGAACTGAAAGATGATCTTAAAGCGGTTAAGGCATTGTATTTTACCAAAGGGTTTACAAAAACTAAGGTGAATAAAAAGGTTAAGATCAGTGATGCACCGGATAAGAGCGAAAAACAGGTTGCCGTTGAGATTATTATAAAGGAAGGGCCCAGAACAAAGATCGAACAGGTAGATGTCCAGGGTCTTTCAGTCATTTCTTTGGACGAAGCCCGTGATGTCATGGCCATAAAAAAGGGGAACTGGTATGACAGTGCCCTTCTCGATGATGATATTTCAGCACTGCAGCAAGCCGTATCGGAAAAAGGCTATCCCCATGTCCAGGTAAAAGCGGACTCCAAATTTTCCAGGGACAAAACCCGGATCCGGATTACCTATCATGTGGACCAGGGGCCTAAGGTGGTGGTGGGCAAGATTTTTTATGTCGGGGGACTGCGAATAAAACAAAAAGAGCTTGAAGATGAGATGGAGATCGCCCCGGGAGACCCGTTTTCCATGCTTAAGATTGTGGACTCCCGCAGGAACATTCAGGACCTTAATGCCGTGGATACCGTCAGAGTCAGAATTGCAGGCCTTAAAAACCGGCAGCCCGAGGCCGATCTGATTGTGGAGATATCCGAAAAAAGACCCTATTATGTGGAATTGGCCGTCGGATATGATACCTCCCGGCATTTGTATATGGAAGCCGGTATCGGGGATAAGGAATTTTTGGGCAAGAACCTGAATGCCGAAGCCGGTCTTGAGTTCAGTCAGGTGGGTTACGGCATGGATTTTTCCTTAACTGAACCACGGTTTTTTTCTACCCGCTTCACTTCCACAACCAAGGTTTATACAAAAGAAAATGAGGCGTTCAACAAAGACTACGGCATCAGAACCTATGGTCTGTCCCAGACGTTTCTGCGTAATTTTAAAGATAAGAAGATCAACCTTTCCTTAGGCGGGGGGTATGAATACCGGGACCGGTATTTAAGGGTGGATCGTGAACTTGATGATGATGAAGAGGACGATTATGGGGTTCGCCATATCGGCCAGATGAATACAGGTATAACCTGGCGTACCACAGACTCCCTTGTCCGCCCCCGAAAGGGGGTGTTTGCATCGACAACCTTTGATGTATTCAAAGGCCCTGATTCCAGCCTTGATGACTTTTACAAGTACGGTCTGGAGCTGCGGTATTATTTTCCGGTTACCAGCGACCTGGTTATCGCCATGCGTGGCCGCTATGGATACATGGACACTTACGGGGGCAATACCAATATTTCCGATGATCAACTCTATTATCTGGGTGGTGCGTCAACCGTAAGGGGGTTTGATGAAAACATGCTGCAGTATGATGATGACGACAATGCCGTGGGGGGCAGGTCCATGATGCTCGCCTCTGTGGAAGCCCGATACGATTTGAGTTTAAACTATGAGTTCGCTCTGTTTTTTGACACCGGCGCCTTAACCCAAATCCAGGAACCGGGAATCTCGGAATCATTCAGAAGCAGTGCTGGTATTGGTCTGCGCCGTCAGACACCGGTGGGGCCCATTAGTTTGCTGTACGGTTGGAAATTGAACCCCCGAGCCGATGAAAGCAAGGGGTGCTTTTATTTTTCCATGGGCTACACCTTTTAATTCGGCTTTACAAAGGCTCGAATCGTCATTAAAGTCAATTGGAGATAGCTGAGGAGGGGACAGTTTGTCTTGTTTTGTTATTTAAAATCTTTTATAAAGCCGACTCTATGGTCATGGGCCGGTATGACAGGAGGCGTAAATGCTTTTTATTCTTGCGGCCGGGGTCAAAATTATTTTAGGATAGGCCATTTAGACACATTAAAAATGTACAAATTAAGGAATGGTAGATGAAACTTATCGTGGGCTACAAGCATGGCACAAACCAGGCGGAAAATCTTCTTGAACTTGCATTGAAACGGGCTCAACTTTTTAATGCAACAGTATTGATCGTTACCATAATGTCCGAGGGTATGGAAAAGGATCAGGACTTGATCACTGAGGCGGAAGCCGCACTGGAAAAGGCCAAAACCCATTTTGACAGGAAAAATATTCCCTGTGAAACCCATTTACTGATTCGCGGCATTGATTCCGGAGATGATCTGGTTAATTTTGCAAAAGAAACCCAGGCAGACGAAATCATTATCGGTGTGAAAAACAGAACCAAGGTGGGAAAACTACTGCTAGGTTCCACCGCCCAGGCCGTGGTCCTCAATGCCCCTTGCCCGGTGGTTACCATGAAATAGGTCTTGGAATTTTATAGTCCTGGCCTTTAGGCCGTAAAACCCACTCCTTTAGGTGTGGGATATAAGTTTTTGCTTTAGCATTTTTCCCTAGACAAAATAGGTAAAATGTACTATTAATAAAATTATGAAAATACGTCGTGCATATAAGTACCGTATCTACCCGAATAAGCAGCAGCAGCAGCAACAACAACAACAGTTGGCTGTACAGTTCGGGCATGCGCGTTTCATTTTCAACTACGGGCTTGACGCTCGTAAGCAAGCGTTTAAAGAAACCGGCAAAGGCCTTTCCTATACAGCCACAGCACTTTTACTGCCTAAGCTGAAACAGAGTCTGCCGTGGCTCAAAGAAGCAGACTCCCAGGTGCTGCAGCAGAAGCTCAAAGATCTGGACACTGCCTATGTAAACTTCTTTCAAGGCCGTGCAGGCTATCCCACGTTTAAGAACAAAAACAGTCATCAAGCGATTAGGTATCCACAACGTTTCAAACTCACAGACTCTCAGATTTACCTTCCCAAAGTCGGGTGGGTCGCACCGGTATTGCACCGTCCCACTGAAGGTGTACCGAAAAATGCCACCGTCTCGAAAACCAAGAGCGGTAAGTATTTTGTTTCGGTACAGTGTGAGCTTGAAATATGTGAATTCTCTAATAATCTGCCGGCTGTGGGTGTTGACTTGGGATTGCATCACTTCGCTACGCTGTCCACCGGTGAAAAGGTGGCGCATCCCGCCTACTTGAGAGCGGCTGAGAAAAAACTCAGGCGTCTTCAGAAGGCACTTAGTCGAACCAAGAAGGGAAGCGCCAATAGAGCTAAGGCGCGGCGCCGTGTTGCAGTACTTCACGAGAAAATAGCGAATCAACGCTCTGATTTTCTCCATAAGCTCAGCAACCGGCTAGTGCGCAGCCACGGGACAGTCAGTCTCGAAAACCTGAATGTTGCCGGTATGGTGAAGTGCCATAGTTTAGCCAAATCAATCAGTGACAGCGGCTGGAATACGTTTAAATTGCAATGTGAATACAAAGCATGTCAATACGGTGCCGGCGTACAGTCAGTTGATAGATTTTTCCCTTCCAGTAAAACCTGCAATGTTTGCGGGTACGTTAATAATGATTTAAAGTTGCAGCACAGGTTCTGGACCTGCCCTAAGTGCTCAGCAGAGCACGATAGGGATATCAATGCTGCAATAAACATATGTAATTTCAATACCGTGGGAGCCACGGAACTTCAAGCCTGTGGAGAGGATGTAAGACCTACTACCTTTTTGGGTGGTGGGCTAACCTCTGTGAAGCAGGAAGCCCAAGGCCTTTAGGCTTGGGTAGCTCACAAATATGTAAAAATTTAGAAGACAAGGTAAAACCCATTGCAGGGAACATCCATCACCTTTGAAAACAATTTACCTGTGTGCCTTTCCAATGTACCGGTCAATCCGGTTTCACGCCTTGCACCAACCCCCAGCGGTTTTTTGCACCTCGGCAATGCGGTAAATTTTTTGGTGACCTGGGCCATTGTCAGAAGCCGTGAGGGACGCCTTCATCTGCGCATTGATGATATGGACGGTATCCGTTTCAGACCGGATGTGCTGGAAGATATTTTCACCAGTCTTGATTGGCTGGGACTGGACTGGGATACAGGACCGGCAGGGCCGGATGATTTCTATCAAAATTATTCCTTGCAAAAAAAAAAAGAGTATTACCGGGACAGATTGCAGGCCCTAAATAAAACAAACAAAACAGGGCAAAATACCTTTGTTTGCCGGTGCAGCCGGGCATCCATAAAAAAAATATCGCCCAATGGACTGTATCCAGGCACATGCCGGAGTGCAGGCCTTGCATTTGAACCCGGTTTTCATGCTGTCCGGTTAAGGGTGAAAAATGATGCCTGCATTCAGGTCAACGATCAGCGCATTGATCTGGCCGGCACATTTGGTGATTTTGTCCTCTGGCGCAAGGATGATCAACCCAGTTATCATTTGGCAAGCCTTTTGGAAGATGAAGAAGGAGGTATCAATTTTATAGTCCGGGGGCGGGACCTTCTCTTGTCCAGTGCTGCCCAGATTTATCTTGCCCAATGTTTTGGATTTTCTTCATTTCCGGCATGCCGGTTTATTCATCACGGGCTTGTTCTGGGGGATAATGGCGAAAAGTTATCAAAATCAAGGGGGGCGCATGCCCTCAAAGACCTGAGGCAGTCAGGGGGCTCTTTTACCGACGCCGTAAAAACAGCGGCCCGGATTTTAGGGCTTAAACATAATACGATTTTTACCGCACAGGATCTGAAACAAGCGATTAAAGACAAGGAGTTAAAAAGTGACGGATAAATTTTCAAAAGACAAGTCGCTCCTGGATGAGATAATGTCGGAACTCAGTTCCCTGGCCGATGACCAGCAAGAGGATATTTTGGAATGTATTCTCAATATCAAGGAGCCCAGATCCTATTCCCGGGTGAATAAACCCATTGAAGTGGATATTCTGATCGGTGATAAAGTTATACAGTCTCATGCTAAGGATCTGAGTGCTTCCGGGGTGTTTATCAAATCCAGGATGAATCCGGATATTGGGGTACCGGCAAAAATCGTCTTTTCCCTTCCCGGCCAGACCCGGCCTTTTAAACTTAACGGCACTGTGGCCAGAACAGATTCGGGCGGGATCGGGTTATATTTTTCCGACATGACACCCTATGTCCGGGAACACCTGGAAAATCAGCTCAAAAGGGTGTCTGGGTTCAGGCCTTGAATGACTCTTCCGGGTCCCTTAGAGCCTGTTTAATAAAATCCATAAATGAAAAAAACTAAAATTACAACGAATATCCCTCCCCTGATTCTTATTGGAACTATTATTGTTCTTTTCCCAATTTTTGCCTTCATGACGATTGACAGGATCAACAAGCAAAAAGAGCAAAGTATAAACCTGTTGCTTGAAAAGAGCACTGCATTGATCAGGGCATTTGAGGCCGGAACCTATACAGGGATGATGAATATGAAGTGGTCCGGTACTGCTATGGAAAATTTGCTGAAGGAAACTGCGGCACTGCCCGACATTTCTTACCTTTTTATTATAAATAAGGATGGGGAGATACTGGTTCACAATCAGAAAGAGAAAGAAGGAAACCTGTATGGCCGGGATTTGGATCTTCAGACTGTGATCAAGGAGAATAAAACCGGATGGAGGATTATAGAAGATCAAAACGATAATAAGGTATTTGAGGTTCACAAAAAATTTTCACCGATAAACACGAACAGATCACAAAACTCGGATTTGATGATGGGCATGCATCACAGAATGCATGGTAATTGGTTCAATGAGATTGATTTGTATAAAGATACGATAATTTTTGTCGGCCTTGACATGGAATTGATCACAAGTGCGGACAGGAACGATACCCAGCATGCGATAATGATGGGGATCATTCTGGCGTTGATAGGGTTTACCGGGTTCGTCCTGGTATTTATCGTTCAGCGGTACAGTCAGGCCAGATCATCTCTTTCAAGAATACAGGTGTTCTCTGATAATCTTGTGGAAAATATGCCGATAGGGTTAATCGCCACAGATATGAACCGCCGGGTCATTTCAATTAATCCTGCAGCTTCATCTATTCTGGGAATATCTCAGGAGCTTAACCTGCAAGGCATCGATAATGTTCTTCCCGGTGAAATTAGACATCTGTTTAAAACAATTCCAGGCCAAAAGGGACTGATTGAAAAAGAGATCATAATTAAAAGAGATGACAAGTCAGAGCGTACATTAGAGGCAATTGTCAGTCAGCTATTTGATAAAGAGGGAATTTCTCTGGGCACCCTGCTGATCCTGCGGGATAAAACGGAACTTCATCGTCTTAGAACTGAGATTGAACAAAATAAACGGCTTGCTGCAATCGGCAGGCTTGCTGCCGGAGTGGCTCATGAGATAAGAAATCCTTTGAGTTCCCTGAAAGGATACGCTACTTTTTTCAAAGAAATTTTTGATCATGATTCTGAGAACTTCACGATAGCCGACACGATGACCAAAGAGGTAGACAGGCTGAATCGAGTGGTAGGGGAGCTGGTAGAACTTTCCAAACCGGTAGCCGTTTCAGGAAATCCGGTCGATGTTGGAGCACTTGTTTCCGAATGCCTGCAGTTGATCGCCTATGAACCGGATGCAGAAAATATCGAAATAAACACAGATATCGAATCTGGGCTGCCCCAGATCAATGCGGATGCGGATAGATTGAAACAGGTAGTGCTGAACCTGTGCCTCAATGCAATTCAGGCCATGGAAAATTCAGGTGTATTGAATATTAAAATATATAATGAAGTTTCTGGTGAAACCATTATTATTGAAGTGTCTGATACAGGATGCGGAATAAAGCAGGAAGAACTTCATGATATCTTTGAACCCTATTTCACGACAAAGCTTTCCGGCACAGGACTTGGACTGTCTATCGTGCAGAATATCGTCAAGGCTCATAACGGGAGAATAGAGGTTTCGAGCAAACAGGGAAAAGGTACAGTATTTAAAGTTTTTTTACCCCAAAGGATATCCTGAATATGAAAAAAAACAAAAGTACTATTCTCGTTGTTGATGATGATCAGACTCACCGGAATATGCTTAAAACATTATTGGCCAAATGGGGATATCTCATTGAAGAAGCGGAGGACGGTCAGGTTGCTATTAATCTGGTTGAAGAAAAGCTCTACGATCTGATTCTTATGGATATTAAAATGATAAAAGTCTCCGGATTGGTTGCCTTGGCTGAAATAAAAAAAATAAATCCTGCCATACCCATAATTATGATGACGGCTTTTTCTTCCGTCCAAACCGCGGTAGATGCTTTGAAAAATGGTGCATACGATTATCTGACCAAGCCGTTTGACTTTGACAAGTTGAAACTTACGATCCAACGTTCTCTTGAACATACCCGGCTCAAAAAAGAAAACCTACAGCTCAGGGAGAGTCTCGGAAAGAATTTCAATTGCAGTAGTATCATCGGCAGGCATGAATCCATGCAGAAACTGATTCAGACTATTTCTCAGGTTGCCGGGACAGATGCCACCGTCCTAATCAACGGGGAATCAGGCACAGGGAAGGAGTTGATCGCTGGTGCGATTCATTACAACAGTCATTATGAAAATGGACCTTTTATAAAAATTAATTGTGCGGCAATTACGGAGACATTACTGGAGTCAGAGTTGTTCGGCCATGAAAAAGGCGCTTTTACAGGTGCAAACCGCAGAAAAGAAGGAAAATTTCAACTGGCCGACCATGGAAGCATTTTTTTAGATGAAATAAGTGAGACGTCAATGTCCATGCAGGTCAAACTGCTGAGGGCACTGCAAGAAAGAGAAGTCACTCCTGTTGGCGGAGAAAGATCGATCAAAATAGATGCAAGGATAATTGCGGCAACCAATAAGAATCTTGTTGACCTGATAGCCGGCGGTGATTTCAGAGAGGATCTGTATTACCGCTTGAATGTCATTAGTCTCAAAGTTCCTCCTTTAAGGCAGAGGACCGGTGATATACCTCTCCTTGCACGGCATTTTTTAAAGATCTATTCTGAAAAAAACAACAAATCGATTAAGGGCTTCACCCCGGATGGAATGGACAAGCTGACAAATTATAACTGGCCGGGAAATGTCCGGGAGTTGATGAATACAATTGAGAGAAGTGTTATACTTTCAACCCAAAATTATCTGGGAGGGGATGAGATCCAAATTGAAGACAAAAAAAATGATGCCTTGAGTACGGCAGATAAAGGGAGTGATCTGATCGAATTAGGAAATAAGCCTCTGCATGAGATCGAAAAAATTGCTATATTAAAAATGCTGGATAGAACTGACAATAATAAGAGCGAAACTGCCAGGCGTTTAGGTATAGCCAGAAGAACCCTTCACCTAAAACTCAAAGAATACGGCGTCATGGATTAATTGTGAGACGGTGGTTGATACGATGTAATGGAATACAGGTAGCTATTATCCTGGCAACGGTTGCTGTAATAATCAAGGGACGATCATAAAAACTTGCTTTTTTCTTTAAATTCTTCGATATCAATTTCACCGTTTGCCAGACGTTTTTTCAATACATCCAGCGCAGTCTGATGGGTATCGGTATTGTTTGACTGGCCCAGCTTAATTATCCACCGGACAACAAAAATTAATATTATCAGAAGGATTACCCAGAAAAAAATCATCGACCAACCTATATATCCGCCCCCCATCATGTGACCGCCCGGATAGAAGGCCTGGGCCTTACCCCATCCGGCAATGGAACTTTCTGTAAATACTGATAATATACCTAATACCCATATACCAATGGAAATTATATTTTTCATCATTTTCACCTGCTTTCATTTTAATATTGAAGCTCTCCTCAAGCGACTTAACCAAAGACTAAACTCAATACCGGGGTAAAGTCAATCGTATACCCCGGCATTGTGATCAATGTTTAAAAACAGCCGCCGTATTCGTATCTACCCGTACTCATGCCGTGATTGAAATCAGGGGCTTTGTTTGCAAAACGCTTCTGCATTTCTCTTGTATGGTCAAAATGTTTCTTTTCAATCTTTGAGGATAGATCAAACAGTTCTTTTTCTAAAGCGTCTATTTTTGCCTGGTCTTTCTCAGATTTTAAATATTCCTGATTCAGCTCAACACGCTTCTGGTAAAATTCACTTTTAAGTTTCTGAGTTGCTGAGAAAAATTTATTCATCTGATCATGCATCTTCTGCTTATCTTCTACAGACAGATCATTCCACATATGGCCGCCCATATGATAGCCATCCATCATGCCGTCACCACCCCTGTGATGGCTGTCCATCATACCATAGCCGTGGCCGTTACTCCTGTGATAGCTCCCGCTATGGGCAAACGCATACGCTGTAAAACAGGTAAGAAGAATGGTTCCGAAAATAACAATTTTTTTGATTGAATAATTAGTCATGGCTATAAACTCCTTTATAATTGGGTTGCTAAAATCAATATCAACGCATCACCGCGTTTGTAATTGTATACATCAACAACTGTGCCAAAGTTGTATCCTGTTGATATCAAATGAAATATTTATGCTTTTTAAATTTTAATTAAAATTGACTGATTAATTTTTAGCCGGTAGGTGGATAATTATTAGGCACCTGAGTATTGTTTGACTGAAATATACGCCGCCTAAGAAGCTAATGAAAGTCTACAAAGAATGCATAAAAGATTGCTGACCTTGATATATAAGCTACCACGATTTAGTATATAGTATGGGAGTTGAAAATTAGTGCAGCTGTTAAGCGAGCGAATATAAAAAGGGGGTCATTATGACCATTAAGACCCAAACGTTTGATATCAATGGCATGACATGCGGTGCATGTGTGAGTCATGTCGAAAATGCCGCAAAAGAGGTGCCGGGCGTAGAAGACGCTTCGGTAAATCTTGCGACAGAAAAGCTAAAAGTTTCCTACCAACCTGAGGAATTTAAAATACAGGATCTAAAAGCAACAATAAATAAAGCAGGGTACGAAGTATATCCTGAAAGAACGGAAAATTCCAAGACGTTTGGCGTCAAAGGAATGACCTGCGCAGCATGTGTAAAAAGAGTAGAAGATGCAATTGCCGGTGTGAAGGGGATAAAATCAGCTACAGTTAATTTGGCAACTGAGAAAGTTCGTATAACTTTTTCAGATAATGAACTGGATCTTTCTGATATTTTCCATGTGGTTGAAACAGCAGGTTACAAACTTGTGGACGCCGGTGAAGAAGAGTCTGAAAATAAGAAAAGCATAGAACTTAAACAGCAATTTTCCAGCCTTGTTGTTTCCATAGGATTTGCGATTCCATTGGTTCTTATTGCCATGCTTGAGATGGTTGGAATTCCCCTTCCGGACTTCATCAGTCCGATGCACAGCCCGAAAACCTTTGCTGTGAGTCAACTATTGCTTACAATTCCCATAATTTTCTGCGGTCTTCATTTTTATGTTAAAGGGTTTCCTGCGTTTTTCAGGGGACATCCCAATATGGACTCACTGATCGCCATAGGTACAACCTCCGCTATCGTTTACAGTGCGTTTAATACCGTCTTGATACTGACAGGCAGGACCGATCTTGTGATGAACCTGTATTATGAAACTGCCGGGGTGATCATCGCATTAATAAAGGTTGGAAAATATATGGAGGCTGTCAGCAAAGGCAAAACATCAGGCGCAATAAAAAAACTGATGGGATTACAGCCTAAAACAGCTATCCTTGTGAAAGAGGGTAAGGAATCCATTGTCCCGATTGAGCAAGTTGTTCCAGGTGATGTGCTTTTGGCAAAGCCTGGAGAAAAAATTGCTGTGGACGGCACTGTCCTTGAGGGACGCACATCGGTGGATGAATCCATGTTGACAGGGGAAAGTATCCCGGTTGACAAGACAGCTGGAGATACCGTTACAGGTGCCAGCATGAATCAGACCGGAACTATTCGTTACCGCGCAGATCGAGTCGGCAAAGAAACAGCACTTGCCCAGATCATTCAGCTGGTTGAAGAGGCCCAGGGTAGTAAGGCACCTATTGCAAGAATGGCTGATATAATTGCCGGCTATTTTGTTCCGATTGTTATTGGTATCGCCCTGATTTCCAGTGGTGCCTGGTTTATCGGTGGTGCAGAAATAACCTTTGTGCTGAAAATTTTTATTGCGGTACTCGTGATTGCCTGCCCCTGCGCTTTGGGACTTGCCACGCCGACGGCAATTATGGTCGGTACAGGACGGGGGGCTTCCCTGGGTATTTTGATTAAGGGTGGTCAACCTTTGGAAATCGCCAGCCGGGTTAAAACCATTGTGTTTGATAAAACCGGCACCATCACAGAGGGTAAACCAAAGGTGACCGATGTTATCGCATTTAACGGTTTTCAAAAAAAAGACGTTTTACGGTTTTCAGCATCAGCAGAAAAAGGATCTGAGCATTCTTTAGGTGCCGCCATTGTAAAAGAATATGAAGAGCTGGATACGCCCTTTTATCAGCTGAACGATTTTACCGCAGTGGCAGGAAGGGGTATTCGGGCAAAGGTAAATGATAGAAACCTGATGCTTGGTAATATTGAATTCATGATTGAAAATAATATTTCTATAAACGATATTCCACAAGTCGACATTTTATCTAAAGAAGGTAAAACAGTCATGTATCTGGCACTTGACGAGAAATTGGCCGGTATCATTGCGGTGGCAGATGTCGTGAAATCCGATTCGGCGGATGCCATAGCAAAACTTCATAAGATGGGAATTAAGACTGTAATGCTGACTGGCGACAACAAACTAACGGCTGCCGCCATAGCAAAACAGGTGAAAATAGATCAAGTCGTATCCCAGGTCATGCCTGGAGAGAAAGCGGAGCAAGTCAAACAACTTCAAGCTGATGGTTCGTTTGTGGCTATGGTTGGGGATGGTATAAACGACGCCCCTGCATTGGCTCAATCAGATATTGGATTTGCAATTGGATCCGGAACTGATGTGGCTATGGAATCCGCAGGGATTGTTTTAATGCAGAACAGCCTGAATGGTGTTGTGACAGCAATAGAACTGAGCCGGGCGACCTTACGGAATATAAAACAGAATCTGTTTTGGGCATTTGCCTACAATACGGCGGGGATTCCTTTGGCAGCAGGCGTTTTCTATTTATTTGGAGGACCGGTGTTGAATCCAATGTTTGCTGCCGCAGCCATGGCAATGAGTTCTGTATCAGTTGTAACCAATGCGTTGAGATTAAGATATTTTAAACCTGATGAAGGAAGACAGTACCCTGATCAAAATATACAATCTGAAAACAAGGAGACGGAAATGAAAACAAAAATCAACATTGATGGTATGAGCTGTATGCATTGTTTAAAAAACGTAACAGAGAAACTTAATGCTGTTGAGGGAATTTCTTCAACAACGGTTAATCTTGAAGAAAAATATGCGATTGTGAACTCAAATTCTCCCTTGGACGAGGCGCTTGTCACCCAGGTGATAACAGATGCGGGCTACAAAGTCTTGGGAATTGAAGCACAACAGTCTGATTCTTAGGGCCATGGCACTTTTAAAAGTTCTATGGCCTTTAAACAGGCTCTTCTTTTTCCGGAACAGGCAAAACACTTTTTTTAAACCCGCATGAACGATCCGGGCATTTGTGAATTTTTCCATCCCGCTTTGTCTCTTTTTCCAGTAGATAAGGGCTGCCGCAATCCGGACAGCTTTCGTTAACGGGTTTGTCCCAGGTGGCAAAGGTACAATCCGGATATTTGGAACATCCATAGAATATTTTGCCACGTTTTGAGTGTTTTTCCACAATTGTGCCGTCGCATCCTTTTTCAGGGCAGGGCACGCCTGTGTCTTTACTTGAGTTCTCCTGGGCCACGGATTCGGTGTGTTTGCATTCGGGATATCCGGTACAGGCGATAAACAATCCAAACCTGCCGTCTTTCATCACCATGGGTTTGCCGCATTTAGGACAGTCCTTAACCGGCTCGCTGTCCTGGATTTTTTCAACAATTTCAATATTGCCTTTTTCATCCCTGGTGTAATTACTGGTAAAGCTACACTCGGGATATCCGGTACAGGCCAGAAAATGCCCGTTTTTGCCGATTTTGATATTAACGGGTTTGCCGCATAACGGGCATTTGATATCGGTTTCAATGCCTACGCCCTTAACGGAAACCATATTGTCGGTGGCGTTATCCAGGGTGGTTTTAAAATCGGAATAAAACGCTTTTAACAGGTCAACTTCGTTGAGTTTTCCCTGTTCCACATCATCGAGATTGGTCTCCATCTGGGCCGTGAATGAAATGTCTAAAAGGTTGGGAAATGCATTCACTAAAAGATCATTGACAATAAAGCCAAGTTCGCTTGGGGTAAAATATCGTTTGACCAGATCCACATAGCCTTTATCCTGGATCACGGCTATAATGGACGCATAGGTGGATGGTCTGCCGATCCCGTTTTTTTCAAGCTCCTTGACAAGGGATGCCTCGGAAAACCTGGGCGGGGGCTTGGTAAAATGCTGGTCATGATTTATTTTACGGGTTGTTAACTGTTCTTTGGGTTCCACCGCAGGCAGGGATTGGATTCCTTTTTCTTTGTTTTTTTCCTGGGTTGCATACAACCGCATAAATCCGTCAAACCGGGTCGTAGATCCGGAAACTGAAAACAGGTATTTTTCTGTTGCCTCAATCAGGATGGATTTCTGGTCGATCAGTGCCTGGGCCATTTGGGAAGCCACAAACCGTTTCCATATCAGATCATAGAGTTTAAACTGGTCCGGCGACAGAAAGGATTTGATTTTTTCCGGGGTGTTGTGAACCGAGGTGGGGCGGATGGCTTCATGGGCATCCTGGGCCTTGTTCTTGTTTTTAAAGAATCTGGGGGCATCCAGGGCATACTCATCTCCAAAGGATTGGCGGATAAGGCCTAAAGCTTCCTGAGCCGCTTCTGGAGCAATACGGGTGGAATCAGTACGCATGTAAGTGATCAGACCCTCGGGACCACCGCTGCCGATCTCAATGCCTTCATATAGCTGCTGGGCCACAACCATGGTTTTTTTGGCAGAGAACCGCAGCCGGTTAATGGCATCCTGCTGGAGTTTACTTGTGATAAAAGGCGGCAACGGATTGCGCTTAATGGTTTTGTTTTTGATTTCACTAACAATGAAACTGGCCTTTTCAAGATCTGCCACAATGGCATGGGCCTGATCCCCATTGGTGACCTTGGCTTTTTTTCCAGATATTTTTGTCAACGCCGCATTGAAAACAGGCGGATTTCCCGCCTCCAGATCCGCAGTAATGGTCCAGTATTCTTCCGGCTCAAATGCCCGGATCTCCCGCTCTCTGTCACAAATGATTTTAACGGCCACGGACTGAACCCGGCCGGCACTGAGTCCTCTTTGAACTTTTTGCCATAAAAGCGGTGATATCTGGTAGCCCACAAGTCGGTCCAGCTTTCTTCTGGCCTGCTGGGCGTCATACTTGTCCACATCCGGTTGTGTTGGATGGGAAAGGGCATCGGCAATCCCTTTTTTTGTTAATTCATGGATAAGAACCCGGTGGAATTTGCGGTCCTTTTTTTTCAGAATATCCATGATATGAAAGGCAATGGCCTCCCCTTCACGGTCCGGGTCAGGAGCAAGGAATATTTCATCCGTGTCACCGGCGGTTTTTTTCAGATTGGAGATGATCTTGGATTTATCTTTTATATTGACATACTTGGCTTTAAAATTGTCGTCCACATCAATCCCCAGATTTTTCACAGGAAGATCGCGGATGTGGCCGGCACTGGCCGCCACATTATAATCCTTTCCAATATATTTTTTCAGGGTTTTAATTTTAGTTGGCGATTCGACAATAATAAGCGGCTTTGCCAATGTTATTCCTCCAAGGTTGAAAATTTATTGCCTGGATGACGAACAATAAGCCCTGACAATTCCAAGTCAAGTAGGGCTGCAGAAACCTGGGCGCTCGTCAGACCGCTTGAAGCGGTGATACGATCAATATGCTCGGGGTAAAGATCGAGGTGTTTATATACCATGGTCTGGATTTTGTCCATGGTTGGTTTGTTTTTTGTCAGTTCAACCGAAGGCGCTTTATTCGTGGCATGGACAAACTGGGGCAGTTCATCAATGATGTCCATTTCATTTTCTATCAGGCGTGCGCCTTGTTTGATTAGATGGTGGGTACCCCGGCTTTTGGAGGATTTTATGCTACCCGGGACAGCAAATACCTCACGGTTGTATTCCCCGGCTAATCGGGCGGTTATCAAAGACCCGCTTTTCTGGGCGGCTTCCACCACAACCGTGCCGCAGGACAGACCTGCAATAATTCTGTTGCGCCGGGGGAAATTGCCAGGCAACGGGGCGGTGTCCGGAAAAAATTCGGAGATGACGGCGCCCTGCTTTCTAATCCGGCAGTACAATGGCCGATTGTGTCTGGGGTAGATGTAGTCAAGGCCTGATCCAAGAACAGCCAGTGTCTGCCCGGTATCATCTTCAAGTGCGCCTTTGTGGGCAGCGGTATCGATCCCTAACGCCATGCCCGACACAACGGTAAAACCAAATGCCGTAAGGCGTCCTGCAAGGTAACGGGCGGTATCTATGCCGTACCGGGTCGCATTTCGTGACCCCACAATGGATATACAGGGCGCATTAATATCTAATGTACCGTCATAAAATAAAAAGGCAGGGGGATCGGGAATTTCTTTAAGCAGGGCAGGGTATTCAGGTTCAGTTAACACCACAATCCTGTATCCGGAATCCTGGACCTGGGCAAGTCGTTTTTGAGCACCAGCTTCAAACTTTTTGTGTCCAAGAAGGGTTTTTATGACCCTGGAGGAAATATCCGGCACTGACAAAAGTTGTGTTTTAGATGCCTTTAAAACGGCATCGGGTGTTTCAAAATGTTGGATCAGATTTTTGATTGCACGGGGGCTTACACCTGGCAATTCTGCTAAAAGAAACCATGGCAGATATATGTCCGAACAGTGCATCATTTAAATCATTATTGGTTTTGGGAAAGTTTCTGTTGCGCCTTGTCTGCTGCCGGAGAAAAGGGATAGCGGGTGATAACTTTCTTGAAGTAGTGATTGGCCTGGTTCACATCGTCTATGGACATATATGAATATCCTGTTTTAAGCAGGGCATCCGGAACTTTTTGACCTTTGGGGTAGGTTTGGACAAGTGTTTTAAAAATTTTTGCAGCCTTTTCATAATCGCCTGTGGTGTAACTACATTCCCCAAGCCAGTAAAGGGCGTTATCCGCCAGGTTATGATCGGGAAATTTTTTGACAAAATCTGTAAATAGTGCCTGGGCCATGGGAATATTACGTTCAAGCAGCAGGGTCCGACCTTTTTTGTAAAGCTTGACCGGATCTAAATTTTCGGTTTTTGCAGGCGATGCCGGCCTATCTATTTTGGCAGGAGACTCTGGGGGCACCTGTTTGGGGTACGGGTACGGTGATGATTTGGTCTGTGAACAGGATTTTTTTTCAAGCAGCGCAATCCGGCTCTCGAGCCGGGTGATTTTTTCTTCAAGATGTCTGGTACGGATATCCTGGTCAAGTGATGTATCTATGGGAATGGATGTGGCGTCAGGCACAGTCGCATTAGTGTCCTGTGCCTGACCGTCAGTCTGTTCATATGTTTTTAGAGACCCACAGGAAGCGGTCAAAAAAAGAATAAGAAAAAACAGCGCAATACTTAAAATATGTTGTCTCGACAGGCTGTTACAAAATGATAGTTTTGCCAATTTCTTCGTAGGGACAATAAATTTGATCCTCAGAATACTGCATGTATGCCTGCGGTCAAATTGATTTTTCGCCTTGAACTTGGAAAAATTATCTATTCCGTAACAACCTGTTGATGCGGGCATAGGCGTTGTTATCCTTAATTTTTTCTATGGGCCATAAAAACAATTGGGGATGCAATGAAAACGGATGAATAGGTTCCCACCACCACACCAATGATCATGGCAAAGGCAAAGTTGTGAATGATTTCTCCACCGAGCAGGAAAAGAGCCAGCAGTACAACCAATGTGGTCAGCGATGTCAATATGGTCCGTGACAGGGTTTCATTGATACTCCGGTTAAACAGGTCAGATATCATGGAATGGTCTGAATTCCCTTTGATATTTTCCCGGATTCGGTCAAACACGATAATGGTGTCGTTCAGTGAATACCCGATGATGGTTAAAAGGGCTGCAATAATTTGCAAAGAAAAATCAAGGTTGAGCAGGGAAAATATCCCAACAGTAATGGTTACATCGTGGATCAAGGCCACAATAGCGCCGATTGCGTACTGAAGCTGAAGATACCAGAACAGCACCAGAGAGACAATTAAAGCGGCTGCAATTAAAAAAGGCATGGACAGGTTGAAGACAGATAAAAAGTAGACCGCCGCCATCAATGCGCCGGCCGTGATTCCGGCAATAGTCCATTTCTGTTCAAAACGACCGGATATGTAAATCGTGATAAAGAGTAGAGAATAGAAAATGGCCAGCAACGCATTTTTCTTTAAGTCTTCTCCCACCTGGGGGCCGACCATTTCCACACGCCGGATATCAGGCTCAAGGGTCGTTGCATTCGTCAACCCTTTTGAAACGGTGTCAGACAGCTGGTTGCCCAAGGCGTCGGCATCACTGGAGGTGCGGATCAGGTACTCATTGGCCTCCGGATCACCAAATCCCTGGACAGATACATCTTTAAGGCCAATCTCGTCCAATCCTTTACGGATGTCGGAAACATTAACGCTCTGGGGGAATTTTACCTGTACCAGGGAGCCGCCCGCAAAATCTATTCCGTAATTGGGGCCATTATGAATAATCAGGGAGACAATACCTGCCAGAATCAGGATCAGGGAAAACGCAAAGCCGAATATGCGCATTCCCATAAAATCGATATTGGTACCAGGCTTGATAAACTGCATGATGATAAGTTCCTTTATATGCTCAATGCGTCGGATTGTTTGTTTGCAAGAATCATATCGTAGATGCTCTTGGACAGGATCAGGGCTGTGAACAGGCTGGCCACGATGCCAAGCCCCAGGGTTATGGCAAATCCCTTGATGGGACCTGTACCGAACTGGAACAGAATAATGGCTGCGATCAATGTGGTGACATTGGCATCCATGATGGTCAGCGTGGCACGGTCATACCCGGCATCCACAGCAGCCTTGGGTGACCGACCGGTCCGAAGCTCCTCCCGGATCCGTTCAAAGATAATAACATTGGCATCCACTGCCATTCCAATGGTCAGGATGATACCGGCAATACCCGGCAAGGTCAGTGTGGCACCAAAAAATGCCAGTCCACCACCGATCAGGAGGATATTTACAATCAGGGCAATGTCGGCGATCAGACCTGCTCCCTTGTAATAAATAATCATGAAAAGAATGACCAGGGCACCGCCCACCAGCATGGACATCAGGCCAGTTCGCACGGAGTCTGCACCCAGGGTGGGGCCAACGGTTCGTTCCTCAATGATTTTAACTGGCGCAGGCAAAGAACCGGCTCGTAGCGCAATGGCAAGATCAGTGGCCTCTTCAAGGGTAAAATGTCCTGTGATCACGGCTTTGCCCCCGGAAATACGGTCTTTGATATTGGGTGCGGAGTATACGTTTTTATCCAGTACAATGGCCAGCCGTTTGTTAATATTGGCACCGGTGATCCGTTCAAAAATTTTGGCGCCTTTACGACTGAATTCAATGCCCACCTGGGGTTGCTGAAACTGGTCAAACTCCACCCGGGCATTGGTTAACTGGCTGCCGTCAAGCTCCACATGCTTTTTGATCAGAAATGGCGTTCTGGTCTGACTGCCTGTGGTGGCATTTTTTTTCACCTGGTAAAGAATTTCATCCCCAACAGGGGGCTTGCCAAGCATAGCGGCATTAACATCGCCCTGTTCATCCACTATCTGGAATGTAAGCTGGGCGGTTTTTCCAATCAGGCCTTTAGCACGTTCGGGATCACTAATACCTGGCAGCTGCAGAAGAATTCTGTTGCCACTCTGGATTCTGATATCCGGTTCACTGACGCCGAATTCATCTATACGATTTCGAATGGTTTCCAGAGCCTGTTCCGTAGCCATTTTCTTGATGGAATCCGATTCCTTGTCAGGCAGGCGCAGGGTAAAGGAAAGACCTCCGTCGATATTTTTTACCGAAGGAATCTCAAGACTTGCATATTCCTCTGACAGCAGTTTTTCCACACTTGATTTGTTGTCCGCCCCTGAGATTCTGGCAATAATTTTATGGTCAGATTTGTGCTCTGAGGCCTTGTTAATGCCCATATGCTGTATTTTTTTATTTTTCAGATCCAGTTTAAGCTGGCTGATGGTACGGTCAATCTCAGCGTTAACCGCTTCTTCGCTTTGCACCTCAAGGACCAGGTGCATGCCGCCCTGCAGGTCAAGGCCAAGGTTAATTTTTTTATGAGGCCAGGTATTGGTGAACGTGGGAAGCAGGCATACAACGGCAGCAACAATGATCCCCAGAATCAATACGCGCTTTAAGGTAAAAAATTTCAATCTCATCACTCCTGAAGGATTTGGTTAATTTTTTTATTAGGATTTGGTCTGGGATTCATTATCTGAAATCAGGCCGGCAATGTTTGACCTGGCAACTTTTATTTTAACTTTTTCGGCAATCTCAAGACCGATGGTGGTGTCGTCTAAGGAAACAATGGTGCCAAAAATACCACCGGACGTTACAACCCGGTTGCCCTTTTTTAGATTTTCGATCATTTGCTTATGCTCTTTTGCTTTTTTCTGCTGGGGTCTGATGAGCAGGAAATAAAAAATGGCAAACAGAATAATAATGGGTAAAAAACCAGCGATTCCACCGCCTTGTCCGGTCTGTCCACCACCTGCGCCCATGGCGTATGCATTGCTAATCAACATGTTCCTCCTTCAATAGGGTAAATTTTTAAAACGTTAGTGTCCATTTGATTTAATACTATAACAGCTCATAGCTATGAGCTAATTTAATGTACCGGTATCCAGATATTACTTCCATCAAACCGGAGCTTGTCCACATGCTCAAAATCAATCTGTTCAAGCAGGGCAAATATCTCATCCATGTTGTAGATAACCACCTTGCTTAAAGGATCTATGATATTTATATCCGCGGTTACCTTTTTTTCTTTTAGATTATAAATAATCACCATGGTTTCCGAGAATTTTAAAATTTTGCCGACACCAGAACTCATGCCTGAACTTTTAGGTTCATCAGCGGTTTCGCCTAATCGAATCCCTTTGCGGATATAAAAATCTTTAAGCATCCTGAAGTGAATGTTCCAAATATTATCCCCCGGCTGGACCACATAAACCCCGTAGCTGATTAACCCCACAGATTTTTGCGCACCGGATTCGTCGAGTTCCTTTTCAAGTACCTTACCCTTGCCGGCAAAAGCCTGTTCAAGCACCTTTTCCATGGAAACTGTATTTCCGCCCACGGTAAAGGACTCATTGGATTTGACAACCATATCCACACTGTTGTTGACACCCAGATCCTTCTTACGGGACTCCATCAGATCCTTGATAATGCCTTCTTTTGCCAACTCGTTATAGTCAATGACTGGGGGTTTGCTTATCTGTTTCACCACAGCGCCCGCCAAAGAATCTGTTTTTTTGCCCCCGGACTTATCCTGTGTTATTTCAGTCTGTTGCTTTTCAGTTCGCCTATTGTCTCCGGGCAACCTGTCCATGACAATCCAGATCATTACAAGGACTGCCGCAATAACTATGGCAAGGGCGATGATAGGCATCATTGGGTGTCGTTTTTGCCTGTTAGTACGCAAAGCCTCTCCTTTCTAATCTCATCTAGGGTTGTTTCAGATACAATAAAAAAATAGATATTGTCAATGTCAGCCTTTTTTCGTGTTGGAACGCTAACCCGTATTTGAACACTAATTAACGCTGTTCTGGCCGGAAATCATTGTGCGATCTATTTCAATATTTATGACTACCTGGCGTTTTGTTTCAAGCTCAAGAAGTTCTTCTCTTTTGGTGTTAAGCATGTAAAATGCGACGTCTTCGGGTACCCTGCAGATAACTTTTTGATCAGGTTCCGCTTTCAGGGTTTTGAGCGCTAATTTTCTAAGTAGTGCAAGTGCCTGAATTTCAACAGACGGCGTCATGCCCCGGCCATTGCAGTGTCTGCAGGTTTCATAGGCCCCGTAAGTGATGGAGTGACGGATCCTTTGCCTGGACATTTCAAGAAGTCCGAAGGCGGTAATCCCTCCCACCTTGGTTCTGGCCTTATCCGATTTTAAATGTTTTTTCATGGTCTTGGTAATCTCTGCCTTGTGGCGGCGTTCCTTCATGTCAATAAAATCCACCACGATAAGCCCGCCCATATCGCGCAGTCTCAACTGCCGTGCCACTTCTTCAGCCGCTTCAAGGTTGGTGTGATAGGCTGTCTCCTCAATGCTGTTTTTTTTTGTGGACTTCCCGGAGTTGACATCAATGGAAACCAGGGCTTCAGTCTGTTCTATCACCAGAAAACCGCCGGATTTAAGAGCCACCTCCCTTTTGTAAATGGACGATATCTGCTCCTCAAGTTGGTATTTTGTAAAAATGGGCTTTTCACTTTTGAACAGCCGGACAATTTTTTTCTGTTTGGGCGCAATCATCCCGATGAAGTCCAGAACTTCTTTGTAGGTATCTGGATTATCAATGAGGATCTCTTTGATATCTGTTGTAAAATAGTCCCTTAAAGAACGCACGGCCAGGCTTTGTTCCTTATAAAGAAGACAGGGGGCCTGGTTTTCCATGGCAAGTTTATCGATGTTTTTCCATACGCGCATCAAATACCGCAGGTCTGATGTCAACAGCGTTTTGGTGGCACCTTTGCCTGCAGTTCTGACTATCATTCCGAATCCTTCGGCAATTGTCATGCCCTTGAGAATTCCAACCAGCCGCTTTCGTTCATCTTCCTCAACAATTTTGCGGGAAACCCCCCTGGTGTTGTTGCCCGGCATAAGTACGCCAAAACGCCCGGGAAGGGATATATAGGTAGTGAGCATGGCCCCTTTGAGATTAATCGGGTCTTTGGTGACCTGGACAATCATCTCCTGGCCTTTCTTGATTAAGTTAAACAGGGATCTGTTATTCTTTTCTATCTCCTGGAAATAATCGGGGTGTATTTCGTTTTTTTGCAAAAATCCGTTTTTTTCAGCGCCGTAATCCACGAACACGGCCTGCAGACTGGGTTCCACCCGGGTGACAATACCTTTATATATATTACCTTTAATCGCCGCTTTTGCAGTTGTTTCAATGTGGAATTGATCCAGTTTGTTGTCAAAAACCATGGCGATACGGTTTTCTTCAGGATCTACTGCATTAATTAGAATTTTTCTTGTCATTCATGGTCTCATTTTCGTTATAATCGTTTAAATTTGGTATGTTTCTGCAATGCACTTAAATGAAATATTTTTAACGCACTGCAGATTTATATGTCTTAAAGCCGGCCAAAACTTTTAATTATCCGGCCATGGCAGCTTTTTTATGTTTTAGAATATCGAAATATGTCTGGATACGCTCCACATAATGAACCGGTTCCCAGCCCCGGGCATATCCGTATTTTGTCTGGTTATAATATTTTGCCTTGGCCAACAGAGGAAGTGTCGCCTTCAGTCCTTTCCAGGTAATATGGTCGTACCCGTTCTCCTTTGCCAGACTCATGGCGTCTTTGACGTGCCCGTATCCGATATTATAACTTGCCAATGCAAACAGCAATCTCTGGGATTTATCTTTGATATACTCAAAGCGCTTATACATTAAAGCTAAATATTTTATCCCTGCCCGGATGTTTTGTTGAGGATCCAGGCGGTTTTTAATGCCCATTTCCTTTGCGGTTTTTCTAGTGACCTGCATCAGCCCACGAACATTGGTAAAACTTTTTGCATCCGGATCAAAGTGGGATTCCTGGTACACAATGGCTGCTATCAGGCGCCAGTCAAATCCATGCTTGGCAGATTCTTCCTTGATGATGTTTTTGTATTTGGGCAACCGGGTCTCTATGCGCTCATGGAATTTTTTCAGCTCATAGGCGTCAAAATTGTCGATATTGTTATAATATCTGGCCGTTATGCGTTTCAGGATGCCGGTAGTGGTGGCATAAAGAAAAAATTTATTGACCTGCTTGAGCATCTCACTGTCGTTTTTTCGAACGGCCCAGGCCAGGGATTCACGTTCCTGAACAGGAATGCCTATGCGTATATCCGGGAAAAAACGCCGGTTTAGAAGGGCGATATTGGAATCGGCAATGGTGAATTTGATTTCCCTGTCATGCACCATGCCGATGAGTTCTTCGGTTGGGATGTTATTATGCAGTATATACTCCAGATCCACACCCGAAGCCTTTATCTCTGCCAACCTCTGATGATAGGAGGTCCCCCGCCTGACATGAAAAATTTCAAATTCCATATCTTTGATGTCTTTGGGACTAAAGATGAGGTTGTGATGAATAATACGCTGCTGTATGGTCATGTAGGGAATGGAAAAATCCGCATATTCCAGGCGCGGAGCAGTAATGGAAAGCCCTGCGGCAATAAAATCACCTTTGCCCTGCTTGAGATACGCGAACATGTTGTTCCAGCCGGGTGTTATGATATCAAGTTCCACATTCATGAAGTCGGCAAATTCCCGGGCCAGATCATACTCAAACCCCGTGGGTTTGTTGTTGTACAGATAATAGGTGTTAACGGCCTGGTTGGTAATCAGGCGCAGCTTATCGTTTTTGGATATTTTTTCAACGGTGTTCAGGGTACTGTCGGTTTCCTGATGGTGCATCAGCACGCAAAATCGTACCCCCCCTAAGGTTACAATAATGAGGGTTAGAAGTATAAAATGTTTATTTAAAAATGATTTCATTAATCCGTATCATCTGTTGCCGGCTGGGTGGGGATAATTTCAAGGTTATCAACTTTTCTGTATCCACGG
This sequence comes from uncultured Desulfobacter sp., assembly GCF_963675255.1. GTDB lineage: Bacteria > Desulfobacterota > Desulfobacteria > Desulfobacterales > Desulfobacteraceae > Desulfobacter. The sequence continues at coordinate 3,911,946 of NZ_OY775937.1, read as the reverse complement.
GGAAGCAGTTTTCCCCGTCGCCCCCTTGTGCTTGTGTAGTTCTGCTGGTTGCCTGGTGTCAGCCGCAAGAAATGCTTGCCGGAATATATAACAAGCTTTGAATTTAAAGGCAATATTTTTAGAAACTTAAGCTTTTCGGGGTGATTTTGGCTTTTGCCGGAAGCCGGAATATGAATTATTTTATTACCTTTGCCTTTTTTCAGGCGCGGCAGCTGGCTAACTGGAAAAATCAGCATCCTGCCGCTGGTGGTGATTGCGGCAATGTTGTCGGAATTGACATCCGGTATGGGAAGTGGTGCCATGGGCAGATCATTTTGGGATAAAGTGATCACTGCCTTTCCGTTTTTAAAATTGGTTAAAAAATCACTGAACTTGATGATATATCCATACCCATTGTCAGCACAGTTGAGAAAAAGGTCTTCATCTTCGGCGGCAATCATGTAGCAGATGGTTGTATCCGGGGCAAGGGTGAGATGCCCTGTGACGGGCTCCCCGTTCCCCCTGGCCGAGGGAAGGGCATGGGAAAACAAGGTATATGCCCGGCCCGAGGTATCGATGAGCACAATCGGTTTGTCGGATTGGATGCGCAGATGGCACAGCAGATGATCCCCGGTTCTAAATTTTACATTGGCCGGATCTATATCATGGCCCTTTGCTGTGCGTATCCAACCGTTGGCGGACAGGATAATGGTGACAGGTTCCACCTCGATAATATCCGTAACCGAAAAAGCTTCGGCATCCTTGCGTGTTTTGATGGGGGATCTGCGCTTGTCTCCAAAGCTTTTGGCATCGTCTTCAATTTCTTTGATCATGAATGCCTTAAATGCTTTAGGCGAATTCAGAAGCTTATCAAGGTGGGCTTTTTCCTTGGAAAGCGCGGCCATTTCTTCTGTGATTTTGATTTCTTCCATTCCGGCAAGCTGGCGCAACCGGATTTCCAGAATTGCCTTAACCTGGATTTCGGACAGATTAAAGGTATCCATGAGTTCTTTGGCCGGATCATCTGCCCTGCGTATAATTTCGATCACCTGATCAAGGTTCAGATAAACGGTTTTAAAGCCTTCCAGGATATGCAGCCGACTTACAATTTTTTCCAGGCGAAACCGAAATTTTTTCTCAATAGTTGCTTTTCTAAACTCAAGCCATTCGTTCAGGATTTTTTTTAGATTTTTTACCCCGGGTCGGCCGTCAAGGCCGATCATGTTCATGTTGATTGAAAAGGATTTTTCAAGATCCGTGGTGGCAAAAAGATGGTTTGCCAGGGCGTTAAGATCCACGCGGCTTGACCGTGGCATCACCACCAACCGTGTGGGATCCTCGTGGTCGGATTCATCCCGCAGATCCGACACCATGGGCAGTTTTTTTGCACTGATCTGGGCTGCAATCTGCTCGTATATTTTTTCAGTGGACGCATGATAGGGGAGGGCTATAAATACCAGTTCCCCGTCCTCTATGATATACCGGGCCCTCATTTTTACACGCCCCTTGCCTTTTTCATAGATGTCACCAATTTCTGCTGCAGGGGTTATGATTTCAGCGTGTGTGGGAAAGTCAGGGCCTTTAATAAATCTACATAGGTCTTTTGTGTCAGCATTTTCATTTTCAATGAGAAAGATCAAGGCCTTTGCCACTTCCCTTAAATTATGCGGCGGAATGGAGGTGGCCATGCCCACGGCAATGCCGGTGGTGCCGTTTAGCAGAATATTGGGCAGACGGGCCGGCATCAGGGACGGTTCTTCCAGGGTCCCGTCAAAATTGGGAACCCACCCCACCGTGCCCTGTTCCAGTTCGTCCAAAAGGATTTTTGCATATCTGGACAGTCTTGATTCAGTATACCGCATGGCTGCAAAGGATTTGGGGTCATTGGGATCACCCCAGTTGCCCTGTCCGTCCACCAGGGGGTATCTTAAAGAAAACGGCTGGGCCATCAGGACCATGGCCTCGTAACAGGCTGTATCCCCGTGAGGGTGAAATTTACCGAGACAATCGCCCACGGTCCTGGCCGATTTTTTGAATTTGGCCGTGGAAGACAGGCCTAATTGGCTCATGGAATATATGATTCTGCGCTGGACAGGTTTGAGCCCGTCACCGATATGGGGCAGGGCGCGGTCCAGAATGACATACATAGAATAGTTCAGATATGCGTTTTGGGTAAACTCCTTGAAGGGCAGGCGTTCAAATTCTTCAACACGGGAACTTGGGGTCTGGGGCATGCGTATTAAATCTCTTTGATTACTCCATGGGTTTCAATCCAATGTTTCCGGTCCCGGGCCCTTTTTTTACTTAAGAGCATATCCATGACCTGGAATACATCATCCTTTTTTGATTCTGATGCCCGGGCATTATCTGCTGCCGGGGAATCAAGGAGCCTTTCGTTTTCAGATGAGGCTGATGTCAATTCTTCATTTTCCCGGGCCGGGTCGTTTTTTTGTTCGTCGGTGCCTGGTTCCTCTGTGATCGTCAACTGAACGAGACGCCGGGAGTCCGGGGCAATGGTGGTTTCCCGCAGCTGGGATGGGTTCATCTCCCCCAATCCCTTGAAACGCTGGATATTTATTTTTGCCGGCTTTTTCCTGCGGCTCAGCCGTTTAATGATGGCGCTTTTTTCTGAATCATCAAGGGCGTAAAACACCTCTTTTCCCATGTCAATCCGGTAAAGGGGTGGCATGGCCACAAACACATGTCCCTGCCGGACCACTTCGGGAAAGTGCCTTAGAAAAAGTGCGCACAATAGGGTTGCAATATGCAGACCATCGGAGTCTGCATCGGCCAGTATACATAATTTGTTGTAGCGCAGTCTGGAAATATCATCTGATCCCGGGATCACGCCCAGTACCTGTGAAATATCCCGGATCTCCTTGGATTCAAGTATGGCCGAAGAATTTAAATCCCAGGTATTCAAGATTTTTCCCCGTAGGGGCATGATGGCCTGAAAACGTCTGTCTCTGGCTTGCTTAGCCGAACCGCCGGCTGAGTCTCCCTCTACAAAAAAAAGTTCCCGCTGTCTTTGGTCATCGCTGGTGCAGTCTGACAGTTTCGCCGGTAAAGAGGCCCCGCTGGTGCGGGTTTTCAAGGACACTTTTTTGCGTTTTCTTTCACGTCGTCTGGCATTTTCAATGGCTGCCTGGGCGAGGGCTTCGCCGAACGCCACGTTCTGGTTCAGCCACAGACTGAAAGCGTCCCGGACTTGGAGATTAACCAGGCTTGCACAGTGCCGTGAGGAGAGGCGTTCTTTGGTCTGGCCTGAAAACTGGGCTTCCACAAGTTTTACGGATAATACATATCCCACATTTTGCCAGATATCCTCAGGGGTAAGAAACACACCTTTAGGTAGAAGGTTTCGAAATTTGCAGAATTCTTTAACAGACTCCAGCAAGCCGGATCTGAATCCATTGACATGGGTACCCCCAAGCTTTGTGGGAATGAGGTTGACATAGCTCTCCTCAATGTCAAGGGCATCTTCTATCCCCCAGTTCACCGCCCATACGGCCTTTAAATCATCATTATCGGCAGAGCCTGTGAACGGTTCCGGAAAAATAGTCTTGGCGCTGTGGATCATCTCTTGAAAATATTGATCCAGGCCCTGGTCGTAATGCCAGGTGTCGGTTTCTCCGGTTTGCTCAACGGTAAATGTGGTTGTCAGCCCTTGACAAAGAACGGCCTTGGATTTAAGCGCTGCCCGGATGGCGACCACATTGAATTGATCGGTATCAAAATAGGCCGAATCCGGTTTAAACGCCAGCGTGGTTCCACTATTGGCAGCTTTGCCGACCTCTTCCAGGTTTTTGGTTTTAGTGCCGTTTTGAAATTCAATTGTATACCGTTTTTTATCCCGGCAAATATCAATGCACAGATGGATGGACAGGGCATTGACCACAGAAACACCTACCCCATGAAGCCCGCCGGAAAACGCATAATCCTTGTTTGAAAATTTGGCACCTGCATGCAGCTTGGTCATGATCAGTTCCACACCGGAAATACCTTCCTGGGGGTGGATGTCCACGGGCATTCCACGGCCGTTGTCCGATACAATGATCCTGTTGTCCTGGGTCAGGGTGACGTCAATGCGTGTGGCAAAGCCTGCAATGGCCTCATCCACACTGTTGTCAATAACTTCAAAGGCCAGGTGGTCCGGGCTTGATGTGTCCGTGTACATGCCGGGCCTGCGCTTTACCGGGTCAAGGCCTTTGAGCACCTCTATGGACTGGGCATCATACCCTTGACTTGCGGTCTTGTCCTGTGTTCTGCCATCAAATAAGTTCATAAAAAAGTTCTGGTATGATATACAATATTATAGCAATATTGAAAATTGTAACGAAATTTTAAATCAAACTAAAATCATATACCAAATTTTAATTAAAATATAGCCCGGCATGGCATAAAACAGCAATTTTAAATTTAAGTCGGTACGCCTCTTGCTCTTAATCATGCTCTTGCTCAAAATAATACTTCAAGCAAGAGCATGATTAAGAGCAAGAGCAAAAAAAAAGCAAGCAGAAAAGATAATAGTTTATTAAATTTAGAATTGCTGGGTCTGAAATATGGGGATTGGCACAGCAGCATGGATGACTTTAATCCTGGATTTGATCGTCAGACCTTTGATGATCACTGGAAAACTCTTGATGAACAACAGCGTATAAATATAGTCCTTCAAGCACCACAATTACCTGTCAATTTTGGTCTTCTGCCCATCTTAAACAGTGTTTTTTCGACCCATTATTCTTTAAGGGAAGCGGGAAGAAAAAGTTTAAACGAGATGGCTTTGGTCGTTCGGAAAAACATAGAAACACCGCTGGAAAATAAACCGTTAAAACAGGCAGAGACCGACGCCTTTCACGCGGCCGCTTTTATTTACCGCAAAATTTTTGCGCAAATGTCATTTTCAGATAAAAGTGTTCTTATCCAGGCGCTTATGAATATTGGCAGTATCGGCGCTTTTTTTGCTTTCAAAGCCATTTATCTGGAACGGGTTTCCCCGGACGTAATAAAAAAATGTATCAAAGATCTGGATGACCAGCTTAGTTTGATTTTTGCCGATCAGTATCTGCAGGCAGACCCTGCCATCCGTCTGCGTTTTGCAAGCCTGTTTCGCTATGTGCTTGCCGGCGTTAAGCAGCGCGAGGCTGTGACCTGGTATTATGCGGACCTTTTTGACCGGGGTCGGGATGTTGACCCCTATTTAAATAATATTGACGCCTCATTGCGAGATCCTTTTCTTATAGAGGATAATGAGCTGTTGTCTCCGGACCCTCAAGATCGGATTGCCGGTCTTAAAGCCATTTCAATGATGCGATCAAAGGTGCCGCTACGGGTTTTTGACAAAGCGTTGACCCGAGAAACCGTAAAAAAGGTCAGGATGGCTGTATACAGTCTGATTGAAAATTCATCCCTTGGACTGTACCCGGAACTGTTTGAACCTGTGTTTCAGCGGTTTCAAAATGCCAAAACCAACGAGGCCCTCAGCGCGTTTAAAGCCCTTGTTGTCACCGGTAGACACCCCTTTCACAAGGTTATGGATATGGTTCGGGACACTTATCCATCCATTATTCCCATCATCCATATGGAAATTTCAGAGTTATCCAGACTCTCATTTTTTACGCTCCAGGACATTGCTTTGAGCAAGGGCGTATACCAGGGTAAAAATTATGACGTTAACCTGGCATGTATTTTCGGCATGATTAAGAAGCGGCCTGAACGGGTGGTCAGGATTTTAAAGGAAAACATAGAAATTTGCGGGTCGGACCGGATCAGGAAAGAAGTAGACAGGCTCATGGTAAAAACCCAGACCCTGCTGCTCAAAGAACGCAAAAGTATTACCGCTCCTTTCAAAAATATACAGATGGAAATGCCCGAGAAGAAATCCATGGCTACCTTTTTCAAGTCCATACTCAAGGATCCGGTCCAAAAAAAACTGGATGATTTAAGGCAACGGATTATTCCCCGGGATCTGGATTTTCAGAAGGCGGTTATCCGGGACCTGGATTTGTTCGGGATGGATTTGACCCGATCCATCCTTAATCTAACCCATGCACAGATTACCAACACTTTGCTGACAGGCATTCATGTGTCAGGCGGTGTATGTTGCAATACCCTGTTTTACAATATAAATATGGATGAGGCTGTATTTGATCTGACTTGCTTTGATAATGCCGTCTTTGTCAATGTGTCTGCCAAAAATGCAAAATTTAATCAATGCAGTTTTCAAAACGCATCTTTTTATAATTGTAATTTAAACGGGGCAGACATGAGCGACGCCCTGTTTATTAAAGCGGTCATCTCAAAATCCTCTTTTAAAGAAACAAATTTTACCTGTGCTGTTTTTGCACACGCACGACTATCTGGCCTGTCATTTGTAAGTGCTTGCCTTCACATGGCGGATTTCACCAATACCAGGGCCCGGTTCTGCCGGTTTGCATCACATGCAGCCATGAATATGCGTGTCCGGGATCTGAATTATAATGACAGGGAATACCAACTCAGCTTCAATGACCTGCCAAGGATTGATCCCAGGGTGGCCAATGAAATAAATATACTTATTTTTTCTGAGTTTATTCATTTCGGGCAGGCAAAATTTATTAAACAGAATAAATTAAGTCTTCTGGCGGCTTTTGATATTTTTAAACCGGAACAGGCGGACTTTTTTCAGCTTCTACCTTTACTGATCCATGAAAACATTGCAATGCCGGAAACCAGTAAGATCCTTTCATCAACGCCTTGTGGCGTGGAAGATTATCTGCCGTCAAGGGAGACTGAACGGGTTGCCCGGCACTACCTGGGAAGTGCCGATGTTCTCGTCCGCCGGCATCCGAATCCCTGCATTCTTGCAATATATTCCATGGGAAGTGTTGGGTCTGTTGCCCAGACTACGGAGTCTGACATTGATTACTGGATTTGTATAGATGAGAAGCGGTTGGGTCACCAGGCAACCGATCTTTTGCGCCAAAAACTTGATGTGTTGGAAAGCATGGCTCTGGACCGGTTTAAAATTCAGGTCACCTTTTTTCTTGTGGATATTTTCAAGGCCCGTGATAATGATTTTGGCGGTTCCTCCCAGGAAAGTTCAGGCTCAGCACAAGCCCGTCTGCTTAAAGAGGAGTTTTACCGGACCATGATCCATGTGGCAGGCAGACTGCCCTTGTGGACGGCGCTTCCCACCAGCATCAGCATCAATTATTATAATTTGATCTTCGACTGCATTAATCATTTGCCCGGTACTAAACGCTATATCGACTTGGGTGATATCCATGCCGTACCCCGTAATGAATATTTCGGCGCTTCTATCTGGCAAATGTTTAAATGGCTTAAAAGCCCTTTTAAATCGGTCATTAAGATGGCCCTGCTGGAAAAATATATCAATACCTATGGCCGGGAACCCATGCTGTGCAATGAGTATAAAAATGAGTGGATGAATTCAGGAACTCATCTGAAGCCGGGACAGAATGATTCCTACGTCATTTTGCTTAATACCCTGATTCAATTTTATATGAATTCAGGGGACACACGTTCCATCAAGCTTTTGCTCACCTGTTTTTTTCTCAAGCTGGGGATTACAAAACAATCGGAGCTGGATTTCAGTGTTTTTGGCCTGCGACGCATCCTTTTGGAAAGGTGCCTGCGGGAATGGGGCTGGACCCAGGAAAAAGTGTTTGAGGTCGGCCGATTCAGATCCTGGCCTTATGCCGCCATTCACCGCCTTTCCTTGACCATTGAACAGTATATGATAACACGGTACACGGATCTTAAAAGCCGTTTCAGGGATGATTCCGGGCCGGCTATTTCCGAGCAGGACCGTTTGGTTCTTGAACGCAAGGTGGATATCCAGTTCCAGGACAAGCCGGGTAAGATTAAAAAATTGCTTTTAATTTCAAGCGGGGACCGTCATTTTTCACGGCTTTATATAGAATACCTGGCCGTGTCCGGAAAAAAATACGGCCAGTGGAAATTGATCCATAAACCATCTATCCAGACCCGGATGGATGAAGAATCTATACTTACGGCAAATTCTGTGGAGGAGATCGGGGCCTGGCTGATTCATAACCATCTTTATACAGACCATACTTTTTTGGCCATGGCGCCGAATCCAACGAAAGTTTCCCACGACAGCATTGAAAAACTTTACAGAAGCATGCATGATTTTTTTACCCCTGAATTTGCAAAACCGGTTAGTTTTGATGCATTGAGAAAAAAACCGGTCATTATAAATCTGTTTGTTTCCGTCAATTTTTATGCGGAAAAACCCAGCGGAAAAATCTCAGATTTTACACTGGTCTACCTGAATTCCTGGGAAGAGATGTTTTTTCGAATCGCAAGGCTTAAAACGCCGGTGGCGGACCTTGAACCGGTCAAAAAACAGATATGCATATGGCTTGGTTTAAAGCAACTACCCGAAAAAACTGTCTTTCATACCCCAAGAAGGGGTTAAGCCCGTTTGTAAAAGTTCTCTACTATTTCAAGGGCCTGTTCCGGGGTGTCAACTATTGAAAACAACTCCATATCCAAGGGAGAAATTAATTCGCTTCCGGCAAGTGCGTGTTTAATCCATTCCAAAAGTCCGGCCCAAAAGTCTTTGTTCATTAAAATAACAGGCATTTTTCGGATACGCCGGGTCTGAACCAGCGTCAGAGTTTCAAACATTTCATCCATTGTGCCAAGTCCTCCCGGCATGATGATATAGGCTTGGGCATATTTTACAAACATAACCTTTCGGATAAAAAAGTAATTAAAGTCCAAAGATCGGGTCATATATTCATTGCCCTTTTCTTCAAAGGGCAGGGTTATTTTTAACCCTACGGACTCCCCTTTTTGCTCTGATGCGCCCATATTTGCCGCTTCCATTATACCGGGCCCTCCACCCGTAATGATCGCATAACCGCCGGCTGCAAAACAAGCTGCTGTCTTTCTTGCAGTTTCATAATCAGGATGGCCTTTGGCCGTTCTGGCAGAACCGAAAATAGATACGGCAGGTCCCAAATCATGAAGTCCGTCTATACCGTCAACAAATTCGCCCATAATTTTAAACAGGCGCCATGATTCACCGGACTTGAAATCATCAATGGGGTACTGGATGGTCTTGGGCTTGCTCATGTTCAACTCCTTACTAAAACGGTTCAAACTGCAGGTTCAGATCAGTCAACCCAACTGGCTAAAATATATTAAATGTGGTATATAGTATCCAATTTGGAACATCTGATCAAGTCGGTCGGTTGGCACTTTCACTTTATTATTTTTTGATAACAAAAAAAGAAAAAATCTTTTGGAATGACTATAAACTTGGATTTTCAATATTCAGTATCCCGGCAGACAACTGTTGTCAATGCCTTGGGAATGCATGCGCGCCCTGCTGCTGTAATTGCCGGGATGGCGCAAGACGCCGGTGGTAACATCTGGTTGTCAGATGGAAAAAGCATTGTGGATGCCGCAAGCATTATCGAAATTTTATCTCTGTGTGCGGTTTCAGGGACAAAGGTGTCCATTTTTACAGAAAAAGAAGAAGATTCTGCTCTGGCAGATAAAATTAAGAATTTTTTTGATATTGGGTTTGGTGAAAATGAATAGGACCGTTACGGATCAAATTATTCTCAGGGGTATCAGCGGTTCTCCCGGTATCTGTATTGGAAAGGCTTATCTTGTTGACCGGGAGGGCGTTAATCTTATTAAACGCTATCCTGTAAGCCCGGATATGGTCTCCAATGAAATAGACCGGTTTAAAGATGCCGTGAATAAAGCCAAAAAAGACCATGCCAATACCATTGATTCTTTAGGGGATGATTTAAGTGAGAACCTGAACATTCTTGAAACCCATATGGTTTTGTTCAAGGATAAAATGCTTTACGGCAAAACCATCGATACAATTACCAATGACCAGGTCAATGCGGAGTGGGCGCTTCGCCAGGTATCAAGGCGTATCAGCCGGATGTTTGATCAAATTAATGATCCGTATCTTCGGGCCAGGGGTAATGATATTATTCAGGTCTCAGACAAAATAATGAATTATCTGGTGGGTGAAGCTGAAATTCGGATCAGCGAAATCAATAAACGCGTCATCATAGTCGCCCATGACCTTTCCCCGGCAGATACCAGCCAGATCCAGCTTGAGCATATCAAAGGATTTATAACAGACAGAGGTGGTAAGGACTCCCATACAAGCATTGTGGCAAAATCCCTTAAAATTCCCTCGGTGTTGGGACTTGGCAATGCTACGGCAAATATTAATAATGATGCTATCCTTATCGTAGATGGTTCCGCCGGAATCGTTATCATTAATCCGGATGAAGATACCCTGTTTCGATATGAAGATAAAATGGCACGGTTTGAAGCCTTCAGGGCTGACATTGAACGGGATAGCCATCTGCCTGCGATCACTGCCGACGGGGTACCCATTAATCTTCTTGCCAATATAGAGCTTGTGGAAGAGGTCGTGTCTGCCAAGGACAATAAAGCGACTGGTATCGGATTATTCAGAACGGAATTTTTATGTCTGGATTTAAACCGGTTACCCACCGAGGACCAAATGCTGCAAAAATATGTGGAGCTTGTGGAGCTAATGCAGCCGGCGCCCGTGACCATCCGGACCCTGGATATTAACGGAGACAAATTTAATCCCTATATAGATCCGGTGGAAGAGGCCAACCCTGCATTAGGTTTGAGAGCCGTCAGGTTTTGTCTGAAAAATGAAGGTATTTTTATCGCCCAGATTAAAGCCATTTTACGAGCTGCGGCTTTTGGTAATATTAGTCTTCTCATTCCTATGATTTCCTGTGTTGAAGAAATTATTGGTGTAAAAGCATGTATTGACAAGGCGGTAATTGAACTTGAGTCCGAAGACAAAATATTTAATAAAGATATTCCGTTGGGAATTATGATTGAGGTGCCTTCCGCCGTGATGATGGCCCGGGAACTTGCCGAACACGTTGATTTTTTCAGTATCGGCACCAATGATTTGATTCAGTACTCCATGGCCATTGACCGGCGCAATCGCAGGGTGGCGCATCTTTACCAGGCATTAAACCCTGCGGTACTGAAAATGATCCGTCTCATCGTGGATGCGGCAACCGAAAAAAATATTGAATTGTTCATGTGCGGTGAAATGGCAGGAGACGCCATTAACATCCCAGTGCTTCTTGGTTTGGGATTGAGAAATCTGTCAATGAACGCCGGTGCTATCCCTGTCATAAAAAAAATGATCCGGTCCATGGATGTTTCAAAAGCGCGGAAAGATGTCCAGACCATCCTTGGCTTTCAAACGGTTCAGGAAATTGTCGATTATATTCAAACGGAATACAAGGATCTTTTGCCTTATAAGGATAACGAGGAATAAACCATGAACGCAAAATATACCAAACTGATTGCCAATAATAAAAAAGCCCGGCATAATTATCACATTGATGATGAATATGAGGCCGGCATTGTGCTGGTGGGTTCAGAAGTTAAAGCCATCAGAGAGGGCAGGGTCAGTTTCAAGGATTCTTACGCAGATATCAGGCGCGGAGAAGTTTTTTTACGCCGTCTTCACATCTCTCCCTATGCGTTTGCATACAATGCCAATCATGAATCCTTGCGCACCCGGAAACTTTTGTTGCACAGCCATGAAATTAAAAAACTTGTCGGAAAAATAAAAGAACAGGGGTACTCCCTGGTGCCGTTAAAAATTTATTTTAAAAATGATAAAATAAAGGTTCTCCTTGGCCTTGGTAAAGGCAAAAAGCTTTACGACAAAAGGGAAACCATCAAACAGCGGGATGTTAAACGGGATATGGATCGTGAAAGAAAAAAATATTCCTGATTAAAAAACATTGACTTAAACCTTCTTGCTGTTATATTAATTACAGTTCTTTGATCTTTTACAATTTGGGGGCGTAATGGTTTCGACGGAGATTTTGACGTCCATGGTAGCATGTCGAGTGTTTGTCAACTCGTAAACTTGGCAAGTATAAATATAATCGCAGACGATTATAACTACGCTGTAGCTGCTTAAGGCGGCTTCCGTCCTCCTGACATCCTTCTTGCAGATTCAGGTCAGGGCGTCGACTTTGCAAGACCGCTTTTGAAATTTCCTGGGTTTTAAAAGTTAAATTTTTCAGGATATACCGGGTTGTATCCCTCCTGAAGGAGACTTCCCGGCCAATTATAAAGTTTAGGATAAGCATGTAGAAGCCTGGATTGATTGTTTTCGGACGCGGGTTCAACTCCCGCCGCCTCCACCATAAATATTGAGACAAACCGATCCTGTTGCCGAGTCCGGCACGCGGGGTCGGTTTTTTTTGTTTTATAAATTAGTGACTTACGTATATTTGAGCGTTCTGCCAAATGTTCTGCATTCACTCTCTTTTCGGGAAATCTTGTTCAACTTTGGGCTCAAGTCCAGCGGGATTGGGCTTACTTGAAGCCTGCGTCTGTTGAGCTATTTCAGCCTGATACTGCCGAAATGCCTCGGCAATGCCTTCAAACAAATCATTAATATCCATCAGATTTTCCTGTGTTTGGGTTTCTCTGCACCTCACTTACCGGAAAAACGGAGAACGTGCCGGGCATGTGGTACATTTTTTTTCTCAAACTTAATTCCAATGGTAATGGACGGCAATAAATTCGGCTAAATCCGGAAAGAAAACTTGATTTTTCCATTTCATCTATTTACCTTTAACCCTGTTTAACCTAATGTAGCCGGATTTTGTCCCTATGGGATGCCGTCCGGTTAAACAATTTGACGAGTCGCCATACATTTAAAAATGGCACGGCCCTCAAAGAATGATGGAGTCGAAAATGGAAGACAGATGGTTGTCCGTAGATGAAATTGGAGACTATCTCGGGATCAAGCGAGATACCGTATATAAGTGGATAAGCGAAAAAGGTATGCCCGCCCATAAAATCGGCCGTCTTTGGAAATTCAAGAAAGATGAAGTAGACCGATGGGTGCGGTCAGGCTGCGCTGCTGCAGGCAATGAGCAACATGATAAAAACAAAGCCGAATAATGGAATCAGGAGGTTATAGATGACAAGTAACCAACAACGCGCGGCACTGCAGCGCCAGATCTGGCAGATCGCCAATGATGTCCGAGGCGCAGTGGATGGCTGGGATTTTAAGCAATATGTACTCGGCACCCTGTTTTACCGCTTTATCAGTGAAAACTTTTCCAGCTACATCGAAGCCGGTGATGACAGCATCAACTATGCCGAGCTTTCAGATGACATTATCACCCCGGACATCAAAAATGATGCCGTTAAAACCAAGGGCTACTTCATCTACCCAAGCCAGCTGTTCGCCAATATTGCCAAAGGTGCCAACACCAATGAGAGCTTGAACACCGACCTGGCCGCCATATTTGCCGCCATTGAAAGCTCCGCCAATGGCTACCCGTCGGAGCGTGACATCAAAGGGTTGTTTGCCGATTTCGACACCACCAGCAACCGCCTCGGCAACACCGTTACCGATAAGAACACCCGTCTGGCTGCTGTACTCAAGGGGGTGGCCGGACTGGACTTTGGTGATTTTCAAGGCAACCATATTGATCTGTTCGGCGATGCCTACGAGTTTCTTATCTCAAACTACGCCGCCAATGCCGGTAAATCCGGGGGTGAATTTTTCACCCCGCAACACGTTTCCAAGCTGATTGCCCAGCTCGCCATGCACAGGCAGACCAGCGTCAATAAAATTTATGACCCGGCCTGCGGTTCCGGGTCCCTGCTGCTGCAATCCAAGAAACATTTTGACGCCCATATCATTGAAGAGGGATTTTTCGGCCAGGAGATCAACCACACCACCTACAACCTGGCTAGGATGAACATGTTTTTGCACAATATCAACTACGACAAGTTCAATATCCAGCTGGGCAATACTTTGATCGACCCGCATTTCGGCGATGACAAACCCTTTGATGCCATCGTCTCCAACCCGCCCTATTCAGTGAAGTGGATAGGCGCAGACGACCCGACACTGATTAACGATGACCGCTTTGCACCCGCCGGTGTACTCGCCCCCAAATCCAAGGCCGACTTTGCCTTTGTGCTGCACGCGCTCAGTTATCTTTCCAGTAAAGGCCGTGCGGCCATTGTCTGCTTTCCCGGTATTTTTTACCGGGGTGGTGCCGAAAAGAAAATCCGCCAGTATCTGGTGGATAACAACTATGTGGAGACCGTGATCGCCCTGGCACCCAACCTCTTTTTCGGCACCACCATTGCCGTCAACATTCTGGTGCTCTCCAAACACAAGACCGACACCAGCACCCAGTTCATCAATGCCGGCGGCCTGTTCAAGAAAGAGACCAACAACAACGTGCTCACCGACAAGCACATCGAACAGATCATGCAGGTCTTCGACAGCAAAGAGCAGGTGGATCACTTTGCCCAATCCGTAGATAACGACCGGATAGCTGCCAACGACTACAATCTTTCCGTCAGCAGCTATGTGGAAGCCAAAGACAACCGCGAGGTGATTGATATTGCAAAGCTCAATGCCGAGCTGAAAAGCACCGTTGCCAAGATTGACCAGTTACGCTCGGACATTGATACCATTGTTGCGGAGATTGAAGGAGGTAACCAATGATGCTGGAAAATAAACTGGGCATCACCAATCAGGTTGAACCGGCTAAAGTCGAAGAAAAAATAAGCAAACAAAAAGCCCGCCGGCTTTTTGATACGGGCGACATTGATCAGGTAAACGTCGGAACCTTTGAAGGGTTGGCCTTCATTCATGCCTATCTGTTTGGTGAGATTTATGCTTTTGCCGGCAAGATTCGCGACGTGAATATTGCCAAGGGCAACTTTCGTTTTGCACCGGTGATGTATTTGGAAGCATCCCTGAAACACATCGATTCCATGCCGCAAAGCAACGTGGATGAAATTATCGAAAAATATGTCGAGATGAACATCGCCCATCCCTTTCGGGAAGGCAACGGCCGTGTTATCCGCATCTGGCTGGATCTCATGTTGAAACAGGAGATCCGGAAGGTCATCGACTGGAACCAGGTTGATAAAGAGGAATACCTCTCCGCCATGGAGCGCAGCCCGGTAAAAGATGTGGAAATCAAGGTGCTGCTGAAAAGTGCGCTGACCGACCGGATCGATGACCGCGCCCTGTTTATGAAAGGCATCGACGTTAGCTATTTATATGAAGGCTATGGCGAATTTAAAACCGAGGAGCTGTAGCAATGGAACCACGGAAGACACGGAAGACACAGAAAAATGGCTTTATGGAAAAGCTGCTGAATGGGGTTGAGGTGGAGTGGCTTCTCCTTGGTAATGTGACCCAATACGAACAGCCAACAAAATATTTAGTAAAATCGAAAAAATATGATGATAAATTTGATACCCCAGTTTTAACAGCAGGGAAAACTTTTATCCTAGGGTATACAGATGAAATTGAAGGTGTTAATAAAGCATCAGTTAACCCATTGATAATTTTTGATGATTTTACAACTGCTAATAAGTGGGTTGATTTTGACTTCAAGGCCAAGTCATCGGCAATGAAGATGATTAGTTCAAGTGATGAGACTAAATATTCACTGAAGTATATCTATTACTGGCTGAATACGTTACCAAGCGAGTTAATTGATGGAGATCATAAGCGTCAGTGGATTAGCAATTACTCAAACAAGCGAGTCCCCATCCCCTGCCCGGAAAACCCCAAAAAATCCCTGGAAATCCAGGCCGAAATCGTCCGCATTCTGGACAAATTCACCGAGCTTACAGCGGAGCTTACAGCGGAGCTTACAGCTCGCAAAAAACAATACAACTACTATCGCGACCAGTTTTTGAGTTTTGAAGAAGGTGAAGTGGAATGGAAGACGTTGGGGGAACTATGCGTAATTGGAGATGGTCTTCATGGCACTCCAGCATACGACGATAATGGGGATTATTATTTTATAAACGGAAACAATTTAGAAGATGGAAAAATAGTCTTTACTGAAAAGACAAAAAAAGTGAATGACTCGATGTTTGAAAAGCATGGAATTGTTTTTAAAGCTGAAAACACTGTTTTTTTATCTATAAATGGCACAATTGGTAATGTTTCATTTTATGAAAATGAAAAGATTGTTCTTGGGAAATCTGTTGCCTTTTTTAAAATTGAATCATCATCACTCCAATTAAGATATCTATTCTATTTTCTGCAAACAGATTTTGCTAAAAGATATTTTGAGTCGAATAAAACGGGCTCGACAATTAAAAACTTAGGTTTAAAAGCCTTGAGAGCATTTGAAATTCCAATCCCACCCATAGCAGAACAAGCCCGCATCGTCGCCATTCTGGATAAATTCGACGCTCTCACCACCTCCCTCAGCGAAGGTTTGCCCCGTGAAATACAATTGCGGCAAAAGCAGTATGAATATTACCGCGATTTGCTGCTTAGTTTCCCCAAGCCGGAGGTAGAGGCATAAGATGAGTAAGACACTACCGGAAATCGCCCGGCAACTAAAGGATGCCAATAAAAAGGTGCAGTTGATCTACGCCTTTAATGGCGAGGGTAAAACGCGCTTGTCACGGGAGTTTAAGGAACTCATTGCGCCGAAATTTGAAGAGGGTGAAGAAGCGGAAGATCTTCGGGCAAAGGTTCTCTATTACAACGCCTTTACCGAAGACCTGTTTTACTGGGATAACGATTTAGAGAGGGATGCCGAGCGGAAGCTTAAAATCCAGCCGAACGCCTACACCCAATGGGTGCTTCAGGAACAGGGGCAGGATCAAAACGCGATCGCTCATTTTCAGCATTACACCAATGAAAAACTGACGCCGAAGTTCAAGGAGGATTTTTCGGAGGTCACCTTCTCCTATGAGCGCGGCAATGAAGAGCAGATCGACAATGTAAAAATCTCAAAAGGCGAAGAGAGTAATTTTATCTGGAGTATTTTCTACAGCCTCATTGAACAGGTCATTGACGTCTTGAATGTCCCCGAACCAAGTGAGCGTGAAACAGATCAGTTGGATCAATTGGAATACATCTTTATTGATGACCCCGTCAGTTCGCTGGATGAAAATCATTTGATCGAACTGGCGGTAGATCTGGCACGATTGATTAAGTCCAGTGATTTTGCCAATGGCCGCGGGCTAAAGTTTGTCATTTCAACACACAGCCCGCTTTTTTACAATGTCCTTTACAATGAGCTGAGTGCAAAGTCCGGCTACATCTTAAGGCGGAATGAAAACGAGACCTTTGAACTTGATGAAAAAAGAGGGGATTCAAACCATAGCTTTTCCTATCACCTTTACTTAAAGCACCTCATCAAGCAGGCCATTGCTGAAAATTCTGTCCAAAAATATCATTTCACTTTGTTGCGCAATTTATATGAGAAAACAGCGAGTTTTTTAGGCTATCCCAGATGGTCGGAGTTGTTGCCAGGCGATAAGCAGGCCTATTTAAACCGCATCATTCAGTTCACAAGTCACTCTACCTTGTCGAATGAGGCTGTCGCTGAACCAACACCACAAGAGAAGCAAACTGTTAACTTCTTGCTTCAGCATTTGATGAATACCTATGGCTATTGGCAAGAGGAGGTACCAAATGATTGAATACATTAAGCCAATTGCGGAATCAAAAAACTTCATTGTTTTAGATAAATACACCCAGGAGTGGCAGGTCTGTGAAAACGGTATAGGCTACCAAACCGAAAATGATTTAGAGCAGGAATTTATCCGTGACATGCAAAATCAGGGGTATGACTATTTACCCGGTCTAAACTCTCCCGAGAAAATGCTGGCCAATGTGTGCGAACAGCTGCAGGGCTTAAATAAGGTGCAGTTTTCGGAGGGTGAATGGATGCGCTTTGTGGAAACCTATCTGGACAAGCCTAGCGATACCATCATCGATAAAACCCGCAAGATCCATGATGACTATATCCACGACTTTGTCTTTGATGACGGGCATATCCAGAACATTTATCTCGTGGATAAAAAAACGATTGCCCGTAATAAAGTTCAGGTGATCAAGCAGTTTGAACAGACGGGTTCGCACGCCAACCGCTACGATGTGACGGTGCTGGTCAATGGTTTGCCGCTGGTGCAGATTGAACTGAAAAAGCGCGGCGTGGCGATCCGTGAAGCCTTTAATCAGGTGCACCGCTACAGCAAGGAGAGCTTTAACAGCGAACATTCCCTGTATAAATATCTGCAGCTGTTTGTGATTTCAAACGGAACGGACAGCCGTTATTTTGCCAACACAACCCAGCGCAATAAAAACAGTTTTGATTTTACCATGAACTGGGCGAAGGCCGATAACAGTCTGATCAAAGATCTCAAAGATTTTACGGCCACCTTCTTCCAGAAAAAAACCCTTTTGAATGTGCTGCTGCATTATTCGGTGTTTGATGTCAGTGATACCCTGCTGGTGATGCGCCCGTATCAGATTGCCGCAACGGAACGTATTTTGTGGAAGGTGAAAAGCTCCCATGAAGCAAAAAACTGGAGCAAACCCGAAAGTGGCGGTTTTATCTGGCACACCACCGGCTCCGGCAAGACCCTGACCAGCTTTAAAGCCGCGCGTTTGGCCACGGAACTGGATTTTATTGACAAGGTATTCTTTGTGGTGGACCGAAAAGACCTGGATTACCAGACCATGAAGGAGTATCAGCGCTTTTCGCCGGACAGCGTGAATGGCTCGGACAGCACGGCAGGTTTAAAGCGCAATCTGGATAAAGATGACAACAAGATCATTGTGACCACCATCCAGAAGCTGAATAACCTGATGAAAGGTGAAAGTGACCTTGCCATCTACAACAGGCAGGTGGTGTTTATTTTTGATGAATGCCACCGCAGCCAGTTTGGTGAGGCACAGAAAAATCTGAAGAAAAAGTTCAGGAAGTTTTATCAGTTCGGTTTTACCGGCACACCCATTTTTCCGCAAAACGCGCTGGGTGCAGAGACCACGGCCAGTGTGTTTGGCCGCGAGCTGCATTCGTATGTCATCACGGACGCCATTCGAGATGAAAAGGTCTTGAAGTTCAAGGTGGACTATAACGATGTTCGCCCGCAGTTTAAGGCGATTGAAAGCGAGCAGGATGAGCAGAAACTGAGTGCGGCGGAAAACAAACAGGCTCTGCTGCACCCTGACCGCATCAGGGAAGTCACGCAGTACATCCTGAATAACTTCCGGCAGAAAACGCACCGCCTGCAAGCCGGTGCCAAAGGTTTTAATGCCATGTTTGCCGTGAGCAGTGTGGATGCGGCCAAGCTCTATTACGAGTCGTTCAGGCAATTGCAAAAAGAGAGTGACAAACCACTGAAAGCGGCCACCATCTTCTCTTTTGCGGCCAATGAAGAACAGGATGCGGTGGGTGACATTCCGGACGAGAGTTTTGATGTTTCAGCCATGAGCAGCAGCGCCAAGGAGTTTTTGAGCGCGGCCATTGCGGACTACAATGCGCTGTTTAAAACCAATTTCGGCGTGGACAGTAACGGCTTTCAAAACTATTACCGCGACCTTGCCAAACGCGTGAAAAGCCAGGAAATCGACCTGCTGATTGTGGTGGGAATGTTTCTGACCGGCTTTGATGCCCCGACGCTGAATACCTTGTTTGTCGATAAAAACTTACGGTACCACGGCCTGATGCAGGCCTATTCGCGCACCAACCGTATTTATGACGCCACCAAGACCTTTGGAAATATTGTCACCTTCCGTGATCTGGAGCAGGCGACCATTGATGCCATTACGCTCTTTGGCGATAAAAACACCAAAAACGTGGTATTGGAGAAAAGCTATAAAGAATACATGGAAGGCTTTACTGATGTAGTAACCGGTGAAGCCCGACGCGGCTATATGGAGGTGGTAACAGAATTACAGCGGCGCTTCCCCAACCCGGATGAGATTGAAAAAGAAGCGGATAAAAAAGCCTTTGCTAAACTGTTTGGCGAATATTTGCGGGTGGAGAATGTGCTGCAAAACTACGATGAATTTGCCAGTCTGAAAGCCTTACAAAGTGTTGACATGACCGACGATGAAGCTGTTGAGGCGTTTAAATCCCAGCATTATGTAACCGATGAAGATTTGCAGGCTATGCAGGAGATTGAGATACCTGCTGAGCGACAAATTCAGAATTATCGTTCCACATACAACGATATCCGTGACTGGCTGCGCCGTGAAAAAGCAGATGCAGAAAAAGCCGAGTCAAAAATCGATTGGGATGACGTGGTTTTTGAAGTGGATCTGCTTAAATCGCAAGAGATCAACCTTGACTACATTCTGGAGCTGATTTTTGAGCACCACAAGAAGACCAGAAGCAAAACCGAGCTGGTTGACGAGGTGCGCCGGGTGATTCGCGCCAGCCTCGGTAACCGCGCAAAAGAGAGTCTGCTGGTTGATTTTATTAACCAAACCGACTTTGATCAGATTGGCGATAAGGCCAGTGTGATTGATGCCTTTTTTACCTTTGCCCAGGCGGAGCAAAAACGAGAAGCGGAAGAATTAATAGGCTCTGAAGGTTTGAATGAAGATGCTGCAAAGCGTTATATCGGCACCTCGTTAAAGCGGGAGTTTGCCAGTGACAATGGCACAGAGCTCAATGCCATCCTGCCTAAGATGAGCCCTTTAAACCCGCAATATCTTCCAAAAAAGCAGAGTGTGTTTCAAAAAATAGCCGCTTTTGTTGAGAAGTTTAAGGGTGTGGGGGGTAAGGTTTAATTCATAGTGAAACAGGACAATGACCGAAAACGAAAACTGATTGATCTGGGGCCTGATGCTCTGGCAGATGCTTTGCTGAATCTTGCCGTACATTCCGATGAGACCGATGACCTGATCGTTGCAGCCACCGGCAAGGGAGGCGTCGAGGCGGTTTATGCGGATGAAAACATCTGGCTGACCCAGAAAATGATGGGCGTCCTCTACGATGTTGAAACCCATACCGTCAGATTGAAGGGCTTTAAAGTCCGGTAACATGTTGAATAAGCAGGATTTACTGATCTGTTTTGGTTTGGGTGATGTTGGGACTCCGTGTTCTCCACCAATTTTAAAGCCCGAAATGACAGACGTTTCGGGCTTTTTTGCGTCAAGCGGCGGACAAAACTGGTTGCCTGACACAAATCAGGTAATATGCATGAGAACGAGTGCCTGAAAAAAAGATTTTCAATCTTCATCACTCTCTGGAGAAGCCCAAACAATATACCGCTTTCCTAGAAACATTGTCTCATGCTTGACAGGGTTCTCCCTCTCCGTGTCGTACAAGGTTGCCTTGGTGATCACCAGAAAATCGATGGACTGGTCCATAACCAAATCGCTAAGGCGATCATATCCAGAAATGTTGACATGACCGTTGATCTGAGTGCCATTTATTAATTTTATTCTGACAATTCTATTTTTTGTATCTCTGCTTTCAGCCATTGAGTGTTCCTGTATTATATCCTAAATTTTATCCAACTGTTTTCTGATCGCACCGATCAGTTTATCTATGGAAACGGGTTTCATAAGAAATCCGTCTGCACCCTTATCCGCGTAATTACCATTAGAAATATTTTCACTGAATCCCGTACATATAATGACGGGAATATTATCTCTAATGTGTTTTATATGCTCAACTAATATATCTCCTGTCATGTCCGGCATGGTCATATCCGTGAGCACGAGATCAAAGGAACCCGGTTCTTTTTCAAAAGCGTTCAACGCCTCAAGACTGCTGGTAAAAGCAGAAACGTGATAGCCGTATTTTTTCAGCACTGTCGCTTCCATCTCTACGACACTGTTCTCGTCATCTATGAGCAATATTCGCTCTGTCCCTTTTGCAATATTGCCATTTTCTTCTGATTTTCGATTTTTTGTTATGCTGGTTACCGGTATGTAAACATGAAAGGTCGTGCCTTTATTGGGCTCCGAATACACCTTGATGTCCCCATTGAGCTTTTTTATAATGCCATATGAAATAGAAAGGCCTAATCCGGTCCCTTTTCCCTCTTTTTTTGTCGTAAAATAGGGGTTGAATATTTGTTCCAAGGTGTTCTTGTCCATACCGCACCCTGTATCGGATACAGTTAGGCAGATGTAGTCGCCGGGGGGTAAGCCGGCAATACTATACTGACCGTCTGTCGTGACCGAAACTTCTTCTAAAGTAACATCAATTGCTCCCCCTTTTTCCTGGACAGCATGAAACGCGTTCGTGGAAAGGTTCATAATCACTTGGTGAAGGTTCGTGGGATCAGCAAATACGGGCTTGCACTGGGAAGTGATATTTTGGTTAATTACAATATTTTTTGGAATAGTCGATCTTAATAGCTTCAGAGCCTCTTTAACGATCAGCTGGACCGATACAATCTGATTTTCCCTTTTCCCATGACGACTGAAGGTCAGAATCTGTTCAATAAGTTCCTTGGCTCTGGATGCTGCCTTGAAAATTTCCTGAGCCATTTCATGTTTAGGATCATCCTTGGGCAAATCGTCTAAAAACATTTCAGCATAGCCCTGAATGGGAAATAAAATATTGTTAAAATCGTGGGCAATCCCCCCGGCAAGGGTACCGATGGCCTCCATCTTTTCATAATGCCGAACCCTTTCTTCAAGCAGGGCTTTTTCTTTTTGAGTCTTTTTCTGTTTTTTCGCCTGGTTTTCCAATGCGTGGGCCATTTCGTTAAACCAGTCAGCAATAATTTTACTGTGTTTAACGCCAGACAATCCATTGAGGCGGTATGAAAAGTCACCGGATTTAACCCGTTCAAAAGCGGTTTTAATTTTTTGGTCAATGACATGTTCCATTGATTGACGGGGAAAAACACAAAACAAAAGCCAGCGGACCCCCGGAATCGCATGGTAATATCCCACCAACTCAGATGCCCCTCCTGGATTAAGCGTAAAGTGCCCCCCTTTTTTTTTCAGCAATTCCCTGGGTGACAATGGTTTGAACTCAGCACCGAGTTCATGAAAATGGGTCTGAAAAATGCTTCCTTTCTCAGAGTCAATCCGGGTTTGAATATGAGGATGAGCCACTAGGTTCCCATCCTGGTCCACAATAAAATTGACCTGCCCTTCAAGAAGCGTGTCAAATACAAATTCCGGATAAAGGGTTATCAGGGGCAGATCAATACTCCATAAACCAATAAACCGGCTTTGGATTCTTACTGGAATGGAAACGGACAGAATCAATCCCTCGCCGGCGTAATCAATGGTCGGCTGAGTCCACTGAATTCCTCCTTCCGGATTATTTTGGGGGCAGACAGACTGAAATGTATGATAGGTACGCCAGTCAAAATCCGGCGAGATGGCCGTTATCTGATCAATATATGGAAATTGTAAAGATGTATTGGTTATATCTTGATAGTAAATCCAGGATGTCTCAGGCAAACCGCTCCATATTTCTCCAAGTAACGGGCCGATATTTCTCAACGCGTACATGCGAAAACAGGCATTCTTATTGCTGATCAGATCCGGGTGCCAAGAATAGGATATGATATCCTTGGGGGCACGGTTTTCCCGAAATGCGGTTAACTTGGGCAGACTCAACCAGAAACCGTCTTCATCTATACCAAAGCCCTCTTCCCGAAACCATTCGTTAATATCATCATCATCCGCTCGGGTTTCCATGAAAAGTATCTGCGATAATCTTTTTAGTTCATATAGTCGATCATGATATCGTTGGATATTCGCGCCTATAGTTGCAGCAATTTTTTGGAGTTGCATTTGAATGGAATCGTTGTTTGTCATATTTTCCTCAAACAAGCTTCTGCTATTCATAAAGCTATTTTACATAAAGACTGGGAGTTCCTGCCACAGATTTAAAAGAATGCTTCATATTCATCAAACTTTCAGCGTTGCCAATGGCAAAAAAACCTTCGGCGCAAAGGGATTGGTACAATTTATTTACAACCGCTTCACTGGTTTGATTAGTAAAATAAATCATTACGTTTCTACATAAAACAGCATCAAAGTCTGAGCGAGGGATGCGGTCTGAAATCAAGTTAAATTTCTTGAAGGTGATATACTGTTGTATTTCTTTTTTAATTTTTAAATATCCCTTATATTTTCCGGTACCTTTCTGAAAATAACGATGCAGGATAGGCAGGGGGACTTGCTTGACCTTGTCCTTTTTATATATTCCCTTTTGGGCGATCTCTAACACGGAGTGAGATATATCTGTGGCCAGGATAGAAAAAGTTAACCCTAAAGCCTTTAACTGAAGAGCTGCAGTGTAAGGCTCATCTCCAGTGGAACAGGCCGCACACCATATCTTGAAGTGTTTTATTTCCCGTTTAGGGTGGCAATCAAAGTGTTTTACAATATATTCAATAATTCTATTTTCTCTATAAAAAAAAGAATGATTGGTTGTTATCGTATCGATAAATTCGATTACCTCGCGATCATTTGACCTTAGATGTGATAAGTATTCTTGGACATTCATTTGAGTCAGGCGCATTCGTTTGGCAACCTTGGATTTTAACAATTCAAGCTTTCCCTCATGGAGATTAATGCCGCACGTCTTATATACAAGTGTTTTTAATTCGGTCAATTCACTCGGTTTAAACAGTATTGAATTCATTTTTGTTAAAACTTTTAAATTTTTTTCCAGCGGTTCATTTTTTCGAATGCGGATTCAGCTGTTCTCAACAGAGTCGATACATTCACCGGCTTTTTAAAATAATCTTCAAAGCCGACATCAAGGCATTCTAACAGTTCGAATAAAGACGCATAGCCGGTAATGGCATAGATAATAGACATGGGTTTAAGACTTTTTACTCGTTTACATAATTCAATACCGTTCATCGCCGGCATATTTAAATCAAAAAACATAACCATAATGTCACCCTCTTCGATAAGTTTCAATGCATCCAGTGGATTTTCTGCGGTGGAAACTTCATAGCCGGCTTTGGTAAACAACTGAGAAAGCAACCTTAAAATGGGAGCCTCGTCATCAACGATTAATATTTTTTTATTTTCCATCATTTTTTTTCTCCTCGGGGTTGGGGTATAGGGCAACAATTGAAGATGCTGCGTCAAGGTCCAAAATTTCGGAATTCAAATACTTTTTTGTTTTGTACTGGGTAATAGTCATCAGCTTATTTGTAATTTCAGATAACCGTTCTGCCTGTTCTTTAATTTCCTTGATATTTTCTTCCTGGATTTGCCCCTGGCAGACCTCATCAATCAATAATTCCGAAAAACCTAAAATCGCCATTAAAGGCTGATTAATTTCGTGGCATATAGCGCCTGCGGTTCGAACTACCGCTGTCAGTTTTTCCTTTTCTATTTTTGCATGCTCATATTCTTTTATTTTTGTAATATCCTCAATTGACAGTAAAACGGCCTTTCCTTTTTGCAATTTTAAGGGTTGAGTCGTTATTCTCAAATGCCTGGGGCCGATAGAATTAAAGGTCATGGATGTTTCAACCATAAAATACCCTTTAGTATTTTCAAGGGTATCATTTACTGTTATCCGCAATTTGCAGTTACGGCAGTCTTTTCCAAATCCGCAGCCCTCAGGGGCATCTTTGTGATGAATGCAGCCAAAGGCCGTCCCGACGACAGGCCCGACTATGAGATTCTTACTCTTATTTATAAATATGCCGGCCATCTTGTTTGCCAAAACCAGTTTTAGGTTCGCGTCAATCACCGCGACCGCAAGCGGTAAGTTGTTAATAACACGTAGGATATCATCCTTAGAAAACACTGTTGGAGAATCCAATATGGTTTCTTTCATTTTAACTCCTTTTTTGTTTTCGACTGTTTTACTCGATCACCAAGTTTTTAGGGAATTTGTTCAAATCCAAGGCGAAAAAAAATTTTAACCGGAGGAATATACAATATATTTTGAGGATTAAAATTTTTTTTCAACGCAGAAGTTGGGCAAATTAACAAAAACTTAATCATCGAGTTTTAATTCATCCAACAGCATGCACTATAGTTGTTAAAAAAATGAACAGGTTTTTGCTGCTATACTGTAAATATTTTCCACATAATCCGCAGCCCCTATCAATCGTGCTTCTTTTGGCATTCCGTAAACGACGCTTGATTTTTCATCCTGAGCAATCGTTACCGCACCCGCTTTTTTCATTTCAAGCAATCCTTGTGCACCATCTTTGCCCATACCGGTTAAAAGAATACCCACCGCGTTGGCCCCAGCGAGTCTTGCAACAGAACGAAACAAAATATCCACTGCCGGTCGCTGATAATGAACAAAAGGCCCTGTTTTAACCACCACGCAATAGCCGACGCCCCTGCGTTTTAAAAGTATGTGGTAATTACCCGGGGCAATAAGAACTTTCCCTCTTGTTACAGGTTCCCCATTTTCGGCTTCTTTAACACACATTTGGCACAATTCATTTAACCGTTCGGCAAAGGACAAAGTGAACTGAGCCGGCATATGCTGTACAATAACGATACCTGGCGCATTTTTTGGCATTTGGGTCAGGACATTTTTAATGGCTTCTGTTCCCCCGGTTGACGCGCCGATGGCAATAATTTTATTGGCATTTTTATAAGGTACGGTGGATAATATTTTTTTCTGGTTCGTTGAATTTTGTTGTTGCCCACGTCGGGGAAATTTAGCCGCATGCACCGCCCTGATTTTTTCGGCAAGCTGTATACTGAGATCTCCTACAGAATAGGCGTCATTGGGTTTTGCCATCACTTCCAATGCCCCAATGGCCAACGCTTCCATGGCAAGGTGACTTCCTTTTGTACTCAAAGAACTGACTATGATGACGGGAAGGGGATAATACTTCATTAATTTTTTCAAGAAGGTAATCCCATCCATACGTGGCATTTCTATATCCAGAGTAACAACATCCGGTTTTAATCTTACAATTTTTTCTCGGGCGATATATGGATCAGGGGCCGTATCAATTACCGTAATTCCTGTGTGCTGGGATAGCTGTTCTTTAAACATCTTCCTGACAACGGCAGAATCATCTACCACAAGGACTTTAATTTCATTAGACATTGAAACGCCCTTTTTATTTATTACTTTACACGGATAGATAATAAAATAGCCACTTTCGAATCCATTGTTTCAATCAGTGTGCATTTTGCAGTGCCATTAAGATCAGTACTGGCAATCTTTTCGGGGATGCCGAGCTTATAAGGCAGCCGGCATTTTACATTTTTTAAGGCATTCCCGCACACTATATTGAGCATTTCAGACAATGTCCCAAACTGTTGTTCCCAGGTTAATTCGTCTTTGCTTTCGCCCAAAAAATTAGATGCGAGTTCTGCAACCAGTGGTTCCGGTGAAAGAACATATACACTTCCGGAGACATCTCCTGTGAAATTCAACCGACATGCCAATGCGTTATCTAGGTCGATGCCGGAATTATTCAAAACCGTCTCAGGACCGATTTCAACCGGCATAAAAAACATGGTTTCCATGACTTCAGAAATCGAAGTCGTCATCGCTTTCATCAATACTTTCTTCATAATCAACCTCTCCAATTATACTGGCAATTAAATCCCTGAGCGCCTCGGGGGTAAACGGCTTGGTAATATAACCGGCAGCACCGGTATCCATAAATTCTTTAATCTTTGAATCGTTGCCTTCAGTTGAAATGATAACCACTGGAATTTCCTTGAACTGTGCTTCGGTCTTTACTTTTTTTAAAAAATTGAGCCCATCCATTTCCGGCATGTTGTAGTCGGTCATAATCAAATCCACCCAGTCTCCTTCCATTACCGTTAACGCTTCTTTACCATTTGAGGCTTCAAGTATCCTGGCACCGCCGTATCCCGCCGCTTCAAGAGACCGTTTTAAAACGGTCCTCATCGGCATTGAATCATCTACAATCAATATTGAATAAGACATTTGTTCCCCTTTAATTTTTTATATGAAAATTCCAATAAGTTGCTAAATTAATGTCATGTATTAATGTGGGTTGAGTACAGGGGGTATCGACCAGGTCGGCCTGCAGCCGTTATTAAGCCATTTTTAATAAAACGTTCACTTCATGCATCTTGAGGCCAAATTCGGCCATGATACCGGTTATATCTGAGTGAGAGATGCTGTGAATTTTCATTAACTCATCCTTGAATCGATACGACAGCCCATCTGCCCCGACGCCGTTCCCCACCATCATACAAATGCAGTCTGCCAGATATACCGCTGCGATCTCTTTATCGTTCATCATGGATTCATCTCTGAGATGGTGATGTTGAATAAGCTTGATCATCCGCGGGCTGAATTTCCATATTTTGCCAATCAAGGCACCTATCTCCGCATGATCTATCCCCAGTACTTTCTTTTCCGCTTCTCTGAAACTGTAGCCAAATTTTTTTACAAGCGTATTAATTTTTTTAAAGTCCTTGAACACATATTTTTCCAATATGATTTTACCGATGTCTTTGATCAGGGCAGCGGTAAAAATTGTACTTTTGTTCTTAAGTCCCAAGTGCATGGCAACCTGTTTGGCAATTACGGCAGAAGCAACTGAGTACAACCACATATCCCCCTGTTCAAGACCATAGCCTCTTCGACGTCCAGAAAGAACTTTTGCGCTTGATTTTACCAGTGCCAATTCAAATATCTGTTCTGTGCCAAGCATATTCACGGCATCTTTAATTGACTCAGCAGGCATCTTTAACCCCGAATATGCTGAGTTGCAGATTTTAAGAATATCCACTGTCATGACGGGGTCATACTGAATTATCCGGGCAATATCGTGCATTGAACTATCCGGCTCTTCGATAATTTCGAGCAGGCGGTTAGCGACGGCCGGCATCGGCGTTAACTCCTTTATCTCACGAATCATTTTATCCAGTGCTGTCATATTTTAACTTCTTTATATCCTGAGGTTTTTAGGAAAATATCGCCCGATGCAATTTCAATTCGGACCGTCCGGTTGATGCTCCCGCCTACTTCCTGCTTATCAATCATCACTTTGTTCTTAAAGAACATTTTTTTTAACGCCATGTAATTACGTTTTCCGATATTAAAAAAACCATTTTGATCAAGAATTTCGGCACCGCCTGCGACAAATATTTTAATCCTGGGCTTCTTTGCGCCCATTGTGTAAGCTGTTTTAAACAGGCGCGGAATACCGGTATCTGCGAACATAAATGGTTTTTTGACTGCTTTTTCTTTGTCTATGGCGGATTCCGGGAGCATATAGTGAAGAATCCCTCCGACTCTTGCGACCGGATCATAAATAACCAGTCCTATGCATGATCCAAGAGAATAGGTGATCAAAGCATCTGCGGGATTGTTGCTTACTTTCATATCTGCAACGCCGACAATTTGTTTCATTTATTTATATCCTTATCCCTTTTCTGCCTTGCAGTCCCCTATGTTTCCGAGACAATGGAAAAGATGCCGTGAACATCCAGAATCAGTCCGACTTTTCCGTCAGCCAGAATCGCACCGCCGGCAATACCTCGGATAGCATCCATATTTCCGCCCAGATTTTTAATGACATACTCTTCTTTGCCTAAAAGCTCATCAATCAAAAAAGCACGTCTTTCTTCCTTTGACTCAACAACGACAACCAGACTTTGTTCCACGGATTTAACATGATTGCTTGTTTCATAAATCTCATTTAATCGGATTAGAGGAATCAGATGGCCACGATCTTTAACCATCTCACCTTTTCCTTCTACTGTGAAATATTCACCTGGTCCCGGTCTGAATGCTTTTTGAATAGCAGTGGTGGGTATAATATATTTTTCGTCATCAACCCTGACCAGCATACCGTCGATAATCGCAAGTGTCAGAGGAAGACTGATAATAAATCGAGAGCCAACACCCTTTTCGGATTCAATATTCAAATGACCACGAAACTTTTCAATCCCATCTTTGACCACATCCATGCCAACGCCCCGTCCGGATATATCGGTAATTTGTTTTGCTGTTGAGAATCCAGGCGAAAGAATTAGCCCAAAAACCTGGGCATCCGTCATCTGCTCCTCTCCCGTAATCAGCCCGGTAGCCGTAGCCTTTTCAAATATACTCTCCCTATCCATCCCCCTACCGTCGTCCTCAATTTCAATGACAATATTC
The DNA here is from genome assembly GCF_963675255.1 of uncultured Desulfobacter sp. Classification (GTDB taxonomy): domain Bacteria; phylum Desulfobacterota; class Desulfobacteria; order Desulfobacterales; family Desulfobacteraceae; genus Desulfobacter. The sequence goes on along the minus strand of NZ_OY775937.1, from coordinate 3,882,067 downwards.
CCGCCTTTATGATAGGCACGAAGATCAATTTTTCCCTGTTGGGGTTTGTTCTTTTCCGTGCGCTCCTGTACGGATTCAATCCCGTGATCACAGGCATTTCTGATCATATGAACCATGGGCTCATAAAGGGCATCCACCACATTTCTATCAATTTCGGTTTCTTCTCCGGTCATTGATAAGTTGATTTTTTTGCCGGATTTCCGGGACAAATCTCTTACCAGGCGAATCATTTTCATAAATGTGGCTTTAATGGGTATCATACGCATGGACATGGCAATATTCTGCATATTGTTTACAATCTGACCCAATTGTGAAACGGTCTGGCTCAAGGTGGGATTTTCCATAGTTTGTTGTCGCAGCATAGATTGTGCAATCACCAGTTCACCGGCATAATCTACAAGATCGTCCAGTTTCTGAGTGCTGACTTTAACTTGAGAATCCATTCTTTTTTTACCCGCTGATTGTTCCATCAACGCAGATGCAATATGAACAGGATCGATTTTTTTCGTTTCGATCAGAATTTCACCAAATTTCTTTTCCGGATTTTTTTTCTGGATTTCCAGTGCATGATCAATATCTTGTTTTTTGAGATCCTTTTTTCTAACAAGAATTTCACCTAAAGGCTCTTTTTCACCTTTGGTTAAAGACATCTGAAGTTTTTTGAGCTTATCCCTCAAAAGATCTACATCTATGTGGTCATCTTCTTGCCGATAACCGATAACAAGCCCCTGTTTTACATTACCAATAAGTTTTTTTAATAAATCAACGGATTCAAGAATCGCATCCGTAGCGGAATGAGTAATGATAAAATCTCCGCTTCTGGCACTGTCCAAAAGGTTTTCAGTGGTATGGGACAGTCGGTTTATTTTACCTAAAGATAAAAAACCGGAAACGCCTTTTATTGTGTGAAATGGTCTGAAAATATCGTTTATGATATCAGTATTCTCCGGATCCTGTTCCAACTCAATTAGAGACACTTCGATGTTGTTCAGATTATCTTCTGCCTCTGATATAAAGTCAGTCAGGATTTCAATATCATCGTCAGACAATTTTTCAGGCGTATTATCCTGTTCAGGTTCAGGTTCAAGTTCCGCTTCAGACTCGTTTTCCGAATACTCATAAACACATTCATCAAATTGTTTGTTTGTGGCAAGGTTTTCTTCTAAAAGATCAAGAACATCGGAATAATCAAAGGCAAAAGGTTCTTTTCTTTTTAAATGACTTAATATGGATTTTAATAACACAATTCCTTCTTCAATCGGTTTTGTGTCACAAGTAGCGCCAAGAGCCATATTTTCCATATATCGTTTACATAATTTTGAAATATCATAAAAAGTAGAAGGGTCAATATTTGCAGAAATATTGATAAGATCTTCTACATTACGAATTATTCCTTCTATATCAGGGTTTTTGTCTGGACAGAAACCCGCGATAAGCATTGAAAGCTCATTTAATTTTTCCTCCAGCTTTTTGTATTTGCCATTTGAAGTTTGCCCATCGGATTGGGACGGCTTTTGGTTAAATAGCGCGTCGTTCTCTTTTTGACCCATATGTTTGATTCTTGCGCTGAACTCCGAAACAATCATGTCAAGTTTTGGAAACAAATTGTTTTTAACCTGGGGCCCGTCTTTTATTATAGCATCAATTATGTCTCTGGCCTTCATAATTTGCGCAGCCTCTGACGATAGCTTCTGCGCTTTGCATTGCGTATGTATGCTCTTGAGAATGGGCAACAGCGTCTTTATTGAGTCCGGCTCAGCCGGATCGGATAAAATTAATTCTGATGCCAGCCTTTCTGTCATTTCGATTATATTTTCATAAGACATTGGCTTTTCCAAATTTTAAAAGTTCTCGTGAAATTCTTAAGGATACCGTCGGCACTGGCCAGGGAGATAATCTCCCCGACCGCCCTGCGCCTCAACTTTATGTATTAAAAGTCTTCAAAGGTTCCGTCGTCATCAAACGGGATGATTTGATCCGGACGACTTGAATCCAATTGATGGTCCCTGGTTTTTGCTTTATTATTTGTTTTGCTTGGGATGCTTTTGTACACCGGTTTAACAGATTGATAATTGTGCAGGTTGCGATTGGAATTCCTTTTACCGGTAACAAGCACCACAAGGTTATCAACATACTCTTTAAGTTGTTCGGCCTGGGCACTCATCTCTTCTGCCGCAGAGGCTGACTCTTCTGCATTGGCAGCATTTTGCTGGACAACCCGGTCCATCTCAGTGATGGCATTGTTGACCTCTTCAATACCATGGGATTGTTCGGTCGATGCCACAGAAATTTCTGAAATCAGAGATCCGACTTTGGCAGAGCTTTCCGCCACCTTGGAAAACGCCTCACTGGTTGAAGATACGATGCCGGAACCATCGTTTACTTTTTTGACCGTATCTTCTATGAGCGCTGCTGTATCTTTGGCAGCATCTGCCGCCCGCATTGCCAGATTTCTGACCTCATCGGCAACGACGGCAAAACCGGCACCTGCTTCACCGGCACGGGCGGCTTCCACGGCGGCATTCAAAGCGAGCAGGTTTGTCTGAAAAGCAATTTCATCAATGGTTTTTATTATTTTAGAAGTTTCCTCGGAAGCCTTGGAAATATCCTCCATGGACTGTGTTAATTCATTCATGGACCGGCCGGCAGTATTCATAACGGTATTCGCCTCTTTCATCAATCCGTCGGCATTATTTGAATTCTGGGCATTTTTCTTGGTCATGGAGGACATCTCTTCCATGGATGAAGATGTTTCCTCAATGGATGCTGCCTGTTGTGATGCACCTTCTGCCATGGACTGGCTGGAAGAGGAAACCTGCCCGGATGCCGAAGCCACCTGCACCGCACCTTCGTTAAGACCGGTAATGATCGTGTTAATCGGTTTGGTAATGCTGCGTGTAATAAAAAATGCGCAAAGAATACCGACGATAAGGGCGCCGATCAATCCGATAATCATGAAGAAAGATGCACTTGAAAGCGCCTTTACAGCATCCTTGGCAATAACGTCGGTTGCGCCAATTCCGGCATTTACCATAGTTTTACATGCATTGATAACTTTGTTACTGGCCTCCTGGCGTTTAACCCCCAGGTCCTGCCTCATAATCCAGTTTTGAAAAAAATCCTTCATAGCCCCCTGGTAGTCTCGACTAGCCGCCTTAACCTCCTCTATTCGCTTTAAGTCTTGAAGCAATCGTGTGATTTTTTCCAATTCTTCAAACTTGCGATCTATTCGTGGAAAATTGTCCAAGGCGGCATTCATGACTTCAGGGCTTCTTAATGCCTGGGATTTAAAGGTCCCTATTCGTGCCTGATTTCCAAGAGTAACAATATCGTTCACCAGGGAAATCTTCGCATTTCTTTCCAACATATCTTTAGTTAACTTTTCGTGCTGCCCTTCAAGAAACGCATCGCAGTTGGACACATAAATCCCGGCATTTTTATCCATCTGGTCCCGGTACCTGCTCAGCAGCCTTTCGTCTGCCAGGCTGCCGCGATTAGAGTTACTCATAAATTGCTCGATCGCTTTTTGATAAGTTTGAGCCGCAGATTGAATTGATTTAAGCCTTTGAATATCTTCTGCATCATTGACTATAGCCCTTAAGTAATTTAGCGGTCCAGCAACGTCGTCCAATTGCGAAATTGCTTTTTTCATAAGTTCTGTATCGTTGGTTGCCTGGGCTTTAAAGTTGATGACCCTGACGCTGGAACCGATATGAACAAGATCTGTGGCAAGTTTGATCTTCTGCTGGCGGTCATTCAGATCTGCTTTAAATTTTGCGTTTTGACCTGTTAAAAAATCAGCTGAATTTGACATATACCTTTGGGCTGATTCCTCCAGTTTAAGTCTATTGGCAGCTATTTTGGCGCTGGTATCAACGGTCTGTTTTATCAGAACATTATACGCTTCAACCGCTTTGGAGGCGATGTTAATCTGAGCTTTCAATTTTTTTAGATTTTGAGAATTTTCATCTAACTCGCGAGCCTTTTGTAAGGCCATGTCAACAGAATCCATTGCCGCCTGGCTCAGTTGGTAAAACTTTTTATCTTCCGTATACCCATACCCTCTCATTTCAAACGCCACCTGGTTAGCCGCATCACTCAATTCCATGGCAATGGCCATCTCCGGTATATACTCATCGGCCAACATTTTACTTTTTGTTTCTACCGTTTGCATGTTCATAACAGCCATTAAACCAAGGGCAACGGAAATGACGATCAATACTGCAAATCCATATGTGATTTTTAATCCCAGACTCACGTTTTTCATCTTATACTCCTTTGTTTTTTAAAGCCGGTATTTATGAAGCATTTTTAATAGCAGCCATTTCGTCGGACGAAAGGACCTTATCTATATTCAAAAGGATTTTAACGCCCCCATCCTGCTTGGCCATGCCAAGGATATATCTTGTATCCAGTTTCGTACCAAAAGCCGGGGTTTCCTCAATTTCATCCTCTTTTATATGTAAAACTTCGGAGACGGTATCAACCACAATTCCGATTAGAACAGTGGACTGTGAATCATTGATTTCGACCACAATAATGCAGGTTCTGTCATTGTAAGAAATTGATTTCATATCAAACTTTGACCGAAGATCAATTACGGGGATTACTTTTCCCCGCAAATTTATGACGCCTTTGACAAATTTCGGAGTTCTGGGAACCGAAGTGATTGGTAACATACCAATTATTTCTTTCACTTTAAGAATACCAATCCCGTACTCCTCTGACTCTAATGAAAACGTTAGATATTTACCTGTTTTAATGGTCATGTCGGCGACGACTTTATTCATGCTGTCAACTTGATCATTCATCCATTCCTCCTTTGATTCTATATTTTATATTGGCTATCATTTTTCTCATTTGTTTTATGCGCTTTACAGCTTTTGGGGTTTCACCAATAATCCGGGGATTTCCAATTGGCGATTTTTTACATGTTCTTATTTTTTTTAAGTTATTAAGCACACCTCAAACCTTTATAAGAATAGTCTTATTCAGCGCATTCAAGCATTTATAGAACTGATACTTTTTCCCTTTGAAAAGCGGATTTTCTATTAAAAAAATAGGCATATTACGTTTCCGTATCGACTATAAAAAAGATTATATCAACAAGAAAAGGTTCACGTTTCTATATTTACAGTGAGCAATTTTAGGAGAAAAAGCCGCTTTTTTATATTATAACTTTTGCAGAATATATTAAGAAAATCGTAAAATAAAGAATTTTTATCTATATTTTTGTCACAAACTGTCATGCAGTGCCGCTCGAACGAAACAATACCCGAATAATAGCCATGGGTTGACCCACGGTAAAAAAACAGGTCAGCCCGTGGCTGTTATATCTTAAATTTTCCAACCATTTCGTTTAGCTGTTCTGCAAGTTTTGATAGCTCCACAGCACTGTTTTCTACCTGATGGCTTCCGGCATTCATTTCATTGGCCGCCTGACTTACCTCGGCAATCTCTTTTGTTACTTCTCCTGCTGCGGTAGACGTTTGGCTTACGCTTTCACTTACTTCCTGTATCCCTTGGGCAGCTTGGGCTACATTATTTGCTATCTCCTGGGTTGTTGCAGATTGTTCTTCAATTGCTGTGGCGACAGTTATTACAATTTCATTAATTTCATTGATGATGGTTACAATGGAATCAATTGCCGCAACAGATTCATTTGTTGTTGTTTGAACAGCTGTTATCTTGTTACCTATTTCACTTGTCGCTTCTGCTGTCTGCTGGGCAAGTGCTTTAATTTCTCCTGCAACAACGGCAAAACCCTTGCCTGCGTCACCTGCTCTTGCAGCTTCAATTGTAGCATTCAGGGCAAGGAGATTGGTCTGCTCTGAAATATCGGCAATGGTTTCCGTTACCTTACTGATCTCAGATGCGTTTTTTCCAAGTTCACCCACTTTCCGTGAAACCTCTTTTGCCGCTTCAACGGCTGCGTTTGTTGTTTCACTGCCCTTGGCTGTGTTATTTGCAATTTCATTTATGGTGGAAGACATCTCCTCTGCAGCAGAAACAATCATCTGGATATTGCCAGTGGTCTCCCCAGTTCTATCAGCAACACTATTCATATTTGCAGCCATTTCTTCTGCTGATTCAGAGACACTGTTTGCTTTTTGTGCGGATTGTTTGGAATTTGTGGTAATCTGTTTTGAAATAGATGAAAGCCCTTCGGCAGAAGATGTCAAAGTCTGAGTTGTTTGAAAAATATTCCGGATCATTTCTTGCAGGCTGGCTGACATAGTGTTCAAAGATGTTGACAGGCTTCCAATTTCATCACGCCGGCTGACATCAAGAGATTTCGTGAAATCTCCTTCTGCCATTGTTTTTGCAAACGAGACACCTTGAATCAGTGGTGCCGTGATGCTTTTGGCAAGAAAATACCAGATCAGTGATACGAGAATCATGACAAAAACAATGATTGAAAATTGAAATGTTGTTTTTTGGGCGCTAATCTTCTTTATTTTATTATTGGTGGCATCAAATTCATGAACCGGTAATCCCGCGGCAATAATCCAGTCCCAGGGTTTGAAATACATCATTCTTATCACTTTTTCCATTTCGCCGTTGCCGTCTTTGGCATCGAACTTGTATCTCATTGAGCCGACACTGTTTTCAGCCAAGTTGTGTGCGGTTTTAATCAGGTTCTTGATTGGAAAGGAACCATCTTTGGATTGAAAGGCAAAGATATTTTCTCCGTCCTTTTTACCTTGATGTGAGATCACATAATTCCCTTTTGAATCAATAACATAAACATATCCGGTTTTACCTACTTTGGTATCCATTACCGCTTTTCTAAGGCTGGTAAAGCTTTCCTGGGGAATACCCACATAGAGGACGCCCACAATATACTTATTGTTATCATATATCGGTTGGTAAGCGGTGATGTACCATCTGTCAACGACAAAAGCCCGGCCCCGGAATGTTTTTCCATTGAGCACCTCTTTGATGACCGGATTTGGTTTTCCGTCAGGATTGATTGCGGGGATATAGGTTCCTACAGCTCTTTTCCCATCTTTTTTTACGACGTTTGTTGCAACCCGCAACATGCTTCCCGCTTCGTCCAGGCGTTGAAATATCGTACATGTCCCCCCAACCAACGATTTGACTTTATCAACAATTGACGATTTTTCTGACATATCGTCTGTTTTTCCGATCCATTCCCCACCGACAGTAACCTTGGGAAGCGGAAGTGTTTGTTTCTCTTTTGTATATTGATTCACAGCCTGCCATTCAATGGTCTCATTGGACAATTCTACAGTGCCCTTTTGCTTCATGATATCCTGAGCAACATTTAAAGATTTGTTGACTGCTTGTTGAACCTGTTCCTGACTGGCCTTGCAGGTCAAATAGACTCCTTTAACCAGATTCTCGAAATTTTCAATAGCCAAATTTGAGGTTTCGTGCTGCACAATTTTTTCAGTTTGAGTATCCTGGAAAAAAGAAATCAGAAAAATTAAAATAAGAGGTATAACACTAAGCAAAATACCAAAAACCATCAATTTTATTTTTAGTTTCAAAGAGCTTAAGATCATCATAATATATTTTTTTCCTTGGCCCTGCTGTGATGATAATGAACGACGGCGGGGGCTAATGTTATTTCCAGATTAATGAAATAGCATCAATTCTACGCGTTTGTCTTCAGGTTTTCAATACTTTTTGATTGTACAGAAAAAATTAATACATATGTAATGTGTATAATAAAGGGTGTTGAAATCAATGCCACAAAATAGATTAAATCTGTTTCAATTTCAACAATTTATGTGTTGGGAAAACCTCTATTTAAGTGTATGTTTTTTGATGAGATAAATCAAAAAAATAACAACAAAAACGGAATAGCCATACCCAAAATTCCAGGTGTTCAAGGCGACAGTTCACCTCCCTTGAGCAAGTCAGAGATTCAACTTATGAACGAATCCGGGAAGCACAAACAAGGTGGACAAATACAACTACAACATGCTACAAAATTATTTCGCCAAAGACCATAAAAATAGACATTATACCTGTTTTTATAACTTACTGATTTTACATGAAGGGATGTTTAATGATGGCTCTACAGACACCCGCAATGATCCGGACCATGGGCACAACAGCATCCAACTCCACATATTCGTCGTGTCTGTGATAATTGCTGCCTACCAGCCCCATGCCGTCAATGGTGGGCGTTCCTTCTGCAGAAGTGAAGTTCCCGTCTGAATAGCCTCCTGTGGCAATATAATCTGTTTCAATGCCGATATTTTCTGCTGTTTTTCTGATGATCTCCCACAACGCCATGGTATTGGAATCCGGCTTCATGGGAGGGCGATCAATGGAGCCCTCCACAGACACGGTAACCCCAGGTACGGTAATCTTGCCAGGCAGATCTCTGAAAAACGTCTCCACCCGTTCTTTTTGAGCCAGTTTTTCGATACGGATATCTACAGAGGCAGATGCCAGGGCAGGAATAATATTAATCTTGTCCCCACCATTGATGACAGTGACCTGGGCTGTGGTTCCTGTGTGGGGATCATTGAGACCGGTGATGGCAATTACCTGGTGGGCAAGTTCCACCACCGCATTAGCTCCCTTGTGGGGATCAGCGCCTGCATGGGCTGCTGTGCCCGCGGCTGTCACATGGAACCAGCCGCCACCTTTACGACAAAGGACAAATCGATAGCCGGGACGACAGGGTTCGAATACAAAGACGCGGCGGCTCTTTTGCGCCAGCCTGCGAACCCAGGTTCTGGAAGCCGGGGAACCTATTTCTTCGTCCCCGTTAAAACCCACACAGACGTTAAGGGAATTGAGCAGGCCTGCCACGTGAAGTGCCTCCAGTGCATGCAACGCTACCAGAAGTCCGCCTTTCATGTCACAGACTCCAGGGCCGAAGGCCTTGTTGTCGCTTATGGAAAAGGGGCGATCCGCCACTTCTCCAGGAGGAAAAACAGTATCCATGTGCCCGAGAAACATGACATCAAACGAATCGTCTCCGGGTTTATTGACAGCCTCAAGGCAGGGAACTCCTGCATCGCCAAAATGTTTGATGCGGATCTCAAATCCTATAGCGCCCAGCCGTTTTTGAAAAAAGGCTGCGACGGCCTCAATGCCGGAAATAAGGTCACTGCTGGAATCGATATTGACAATGGTCTCAAGATCGCGAACAAACTGTTCGTATTGGCCTTCTATGGCTCTGAACAATGGGTCTGACATGATATTACGGAATCCTATTGCATCGTCAAGACGAGGTGTTTCATCAGATCGGCGGAGCAATGGTGACGATGATTCGCATTTTTGTGTCCGCCATCACCCCGTGGGGTTCCCTGATTTCCGAAATCAGAATATCCCCTTCATTGGCTGGAATTTTTGTATCATTTTCTCCCAGAAACCATCCCTTTCCCTCAAGAACCTGGATAGACAATTCCCCGTCCAAATCGTGTGAATGCACCGGAAACGTCACTCCGGCATCAAGGTTAAAATTGATGATTTTGAAAAATTCTGAAGTTTGAACTAAAAAGAATCTCTTCATAGCGCCCGAGTTAAACTCGTTGGTTTCTGTGAGTTTTAAAACTTTCATGGCATCCCCCCTTTTTGTAGTTGAAAAATTTATTCTGCCGTTTAGCGGAGCAATGAATCCAAAACACCACGCATGATGTTATTGATTTGTAAAAAATTATTCTCCATTGATAAAATTTTTGTTTCTGACTGAGCGTATTTTGAGCCGTCAATTTCGTCTTTGCAGTTCAATATCAAATTTTTAACAGTTAGTGGTGTTGATTCCAGATGAAATTGAAATCCAACGATATGATCATCAAAAACAAAGCCTTGGTTCAGACAGGCCTCGCTTTTTGCGATATGTACCGCTCCTTTAGGAATATCAAAAGTATCTCCATGCCAATGGAAAACACGTGCCCGCAGCGGGAAAACGTCTGTCAGAATCGTATTATTGATTGCCTTTTGTGTTTCTATGTCAAACCAGCCGATTTCCCTATGTTTATTTTTATGGACATCTGCCCCCATTACTTGTGCAATCAGTTGGGCTCCCAGGCAGATTCCCAGGATAATTTTTTTGTGCTCGATAGCCTGCTCAATTATTTTTTTTTCTTCACAAAGCCAGGGATAGGAAGACTCGTCATTTACCCCCATGGGACCTCCCATAACGATCAGGCAGTCAAAATCGTTAACTGACGGGGGCGTGTAGGATTTGAAGAATTGTGTGGTTGTTAACTCATGGCCTTCCGCCATTAATACCGGCGCCATCATCCCAAGATCCTCAAATGGAACATGCTGCAGATAATGAATTTTCATCGGTTTGTTCCTTTAAATCAATTTGTACCTTTTTTAGCGTTAGGCCCATGGTCAAAATTTTTTGTGACTTGGAAGAGAAATGACTGCCATCTCCGCGTTCAGCATATCCCCGGAATCGTTATTTTTCAGGCTTCTCTGATTTTTGTAAATTTTGCATCTTCTGTGCCCGGACTTGGTTCATTATCAGGATCATCCTCTCCATTTTTTCCGGACTGATGTGATCAAACGTTTTAGTTGGCGGAGTCTTAGGAGTAGTATACTGCAAATATGCTTGAAGTGGAATGTCGTTCTGCCAGTGCCCGGTCAATCTGGCAATGGTAATACCTGCTGTAAAAATTAATACGAAAAATATTGCCATAACCATAGACACCAAGGGCTTGCGGCTGGGAACAAACTCAAAATGCAACGCTTTTTTTTCCGGGCAGGCTTCAATACAGCTCATACACGCCGAGCATTCAAGAGAATTGATCCACGTTTTCTGCCGAATGGCAATGTTGCCGGGGCAGACGGTTTCACACTTACCACAATCGACGCAATGGGAAGGGTGACGATGAATTTTTCCCAGGCTGAAAAATCCGATGATCCCAAGCAAAGCACCATATGGGCACAGATACCGGCACCAGAAATTTCGAATAATGATTGTCAAGCAAGCCAGCACAACGATTATAATGAAAGCCGTTGCGGACATATCCGTAAAAAATTTGAGCATCTTGATATCGGCAAATTGATTATACGGACTATGAATAAACTGCTCTATACTGCGACCCGGCATCTTATATAAGATCTGATAGATAAAAAAACCGGCAACCAGATACTTTAAACAGCGAAATAAAAGGTCAACAACGGGCGGCAGTTTAAGCGGTTTTTTGAACAGTTTCCTGTTCAGTTTGGCTACACCTTCTGACAGGAAGCCAATTGGGCAGACCCAACTGCAGAACCCTTTTTTTGTAAAGACCGCAGTGGCACAGATGATAAGGAACAGCACAAGTGCTGATGGATGAATTGAATTAATGGTACCGGAATAAAGCCAGTGTTTCAGGCTCACAAGGGCACTGATGGGTAAAAAAGCCTCAACTCCGGCAGGCCTTTCAAACCCGGGAATCCTCCCATTTTCAAGATAGGCCACAAACAAATAAAATCTGATACCGATAAAAACAATAATACCTGAAAAGAATATTTGGACAAAGCGTCTGGTTTGTAATGGTGTTGTTTTCATGTATTGCTCTTTCTTTAAATTGCTATCCTTAATCTTTTTTATCGAAGATATCGGGTGGTTTCATTGATGTAGATCAAGTTTCTCTTTTTCTAATGCATTGCCGGACAGCTTTATTTAGGAATGAGACCGAAATAATTTGACCTGGGAGCGCGGGCGTCCCGCCTGCATTTTTACTGCAGGCGGGACGCCTGCGCTCCCGGATATATCAAAATGGGCAAGTTATTTAAAATCCGTTCCTTATCTTTTTTGGGAAACAAAGACCGGGGTCTTTAGATTCTGTTTAAAAATAGACGAATCGACATCTTTCTAATCCAGCACTACCTGTGTTCAGAATCAAACCTGACGATCACAGTCGTCCCCTGCGAATAATGGCTATCAATAGCCAGACACCCAGGACAGCAGCAGCAATGAATCCGGCAATGCCGATGATAGAGACCCCGAGGATCATGGGGGGTATCCGGGAGTTGAGTACAATTGCCGAGCCCAGTATCAAACCGGCAATGATAATGGCAAAAGAGATTCGATTGGATGTCTGATCCTGGATCATCATCAAGCGTTCCAGGCCTTCTAATTTGATGGAAACCTTGATTTTGCCCTGTTTGATCTGTGTGATAATCTGGCTTGTATCCGATGGCAGGGTCTGCAAAAGGGCAAAAATATCCCTGGCGATGCTGGTAAATTCCTTGGAAAGGCGCGGCACTGAATACTTGCGCAACGCAGCCGCCTTGATATAGGGCCGGGCATGGCCAAGCATATCAAACTGCGGGTCTAATGTGCGTGCCACCCCCTCAATACTGACAAAAGCCTTTATCATTAAAAACAGGTCCGGCGGGATTCTCAACCCGTGCCGGGCGCAAAGCTCAAGAAACTGGTGAATCATGCGGCTGGCATTGATTTCTTCAAGTTTTTTGGATAAATACATGGCACAAAATTGTGAAATATCCTTTTCCAGGGCCGCCATATTAACCGATTCGTCCGGCTCAGTCAGACGGCACAGCAGACGAGCTGTATTCTGGGTGTTTTTTGAGGCAAGCCCCTGGAGTAAATCAATGAATAACTCCCGGCTGCCCAAATCCACAAATCCGGTCATACCAAAATCAATCATGCAGATTCGCTGGTCTTCAAGGATAAAAATATTGCCCGGATGGGGATCGGCATGAAAGAAGCCAAACTCAAATATCTGACGCATGACAAAATCAGCACCGATGCGGGTGATTTTTTTTCTGTCAAGGCCTGCCCTGGCAATGGCCGCAACATCATCAGCCTTGATTCCCCGGATAAATTCCATACACAGCACCCGTTGTGTGGAATGGGACCGGTACACTTCAGGGATATGGATAGCCGGATCTTTGGCAAACTGTTCCGCCATCTGTTCCATATTGGTCGCCTCCACCATGTAATCCAGTTCCTTTTCCAGTGACTGGGCAAATTCTTCAACAATTTTTACGGGTCGGAAGATGTCCACATCTTCCAGATTTTTTTCCATGATTTGAGCCAGGTAGTGGATGATTTCCAGATCAATCTCAACTAGTTTACGAATACCGGGGCGCTGGACTTTCACCGCCACTTGTTCGCCCGGCGACAGTTCGGCCCGGTGAACCTGACCGATGGAAGCCGAAGCAAAAGGAGATTCCTCAAAGGAATGGAACACCTCACTGATGGGTTTTCCAAATTCTGCAAGGATAATTTGTTCTACCTGTTCAAATGAAAAGGACGGCACCTTGTCCTGGAGTTTGGCAAGCTCCCGGGTCAGGTCCAGGGGGATCAGGTCGGGGCGAGAGGATAATACCTGGCCCATTTTAATGAAGGTGGGTCCAAGCTCCTCCAACACCATCCTGATCCGTTGATTCCTGGACAGTTTTTGATGGGGTTTTGAAAAGGGAATTTTATTGAGATAATGATCAATATTCATGGCCTCAATACTATTCTCAAATCCGTATTTGAAAATGATGCCGATGATTTGTTGGTAACGGACCAAATGCCGGTACCGTTTGGTGACCTTGGAAACGGTCTTAAAACTGAGCATAGTCAGGGTAAAAGGCCTATATATCACTCAATGATCAAGTTTTTGTTAATTTGCCCAACTTCGGCGTTGGAAAAAATTTTTAATCCTCAAAATATATTGTATATTCCTCCGGTTAAAAATTGTTTCCGCCTTGAATTTGAACAAATTCCCTAAAAACTTGATGATCGAGTTTCAGGCGTCCTTTTCAATTTTTTTAGATAACTCATCAATGCGGGCATTGAGAGTGTCAAGATCCCCACGGGTGGGTAGATCCAGTCGTTTGAGTACCGATTCCACAGCCCCTTCAATTTTTTTATCAAGGCCTGATTTTGCGTCATCGTACCGCTTTTTACACTCTTCTAAAAATTCCTTTGCCTCTTTTTGGTTCATTTCAGACTGTTCGGCAAATTCCTTGGCAAAGGTCTCAATTTCTTTTTTGGAGCGCAACGCCATACCCACCCCGGTGAGCAGACTGTTTTTAAGGGTTTCAAGCATTTTTTTCCTCCATTTTATTATTTTAAAACAAATAAACAGGTCCCGGAAAAAATTTCCGGGACCTTCATGGACCTTTTAGACGATCCCGCTACTATGTACAGAAAAAAAATTATTTTGAGCCAAAGGAGACATCCTGTATATCTTCCACACAGGTGTCGCCTTCAAGAATCGCATCCATCTTACCATAAGATCCGGGTAAAAGTGTATTAATAAAAAATCTGGCCGAGGCCATCTGTCCTGCATAAAAAGCGGCATCTTTATTTTTGCCCGCTTTGGCAGCCACAGCTTCGGGATCAAGGGAGCCCGCTTTTTTTGCCAGTTTAGGTGCGGCAATGCAGGCACGCCACAGATGCATCCAGGCAAAGGTAATTTCCCCTGTGATCTCCAGGAAGGGATGGGCAAAGGCATAGGCATTAAGCGCTTTTTCAGACCTTGACCTTGCACCGATCTCGCCGGCAAGGGCTTCAAGCCGGGACAGAGCATGTTCCACCTTTTCGGCAAGAAGCGTGACGCCTTCAATTTCTTTGGCTTCATTTACGGTTTTTCTGATCTGATCCAGGAAATATGCAAAACTTTGACCTTTGTTCATAGAGAGCTTGCGGCCAAGAAGATCCATTGCCTGGATGCCGTTGGTACCTTCATAAATCATGAAGATTCTGGAATCGCGCATGAGTTGCTCTGCTGGAAATTCCTTGCAGTATCCATATCCGCCGTAAACCTGGACACCGTGGGAGCAGACCTCAAGCGCCTTGTCCGTGATATAGCCTTTGACAATGGGAGTGAGTACCTCAATTAAAGCGGCGGTATCGGCCTTTAATGCCTCATCATCCGTGGTGTGAACAATGTCTTCGCATTTGGCATAGTAATAGTGCAGGGAGCGCATACCTTCGGTGTATACCTTCATGTTTAACAGCTGGCGTTTAACATCAGGGTGGTTGATGATGGTGACGTTTTTGGCGGTGGCATCCTTGCCCGCTGTAAGATGTCGGCCCTGGACCCGGGTTCTGGCATAATCAAGGGCGTTCATATAAGCGGCGGACGCCACGGCAAACCCCTGGAGACCCACAAAGGTCCGGGATTCGTTCATCATTTGAAACATTTCGGGCATACCCTTGTTTTCTTCGCCGAGAAGGGTACCGATACAAGGTCCTTTGTCTCCCAAAGCCAGGGTGCAGGTAGCATTACCGTGAATACCCATCTTTTCTTCAATGCCCGTGCATACCACATTGTTGAATTCACCGAGGGATCCGTCTTCATTCACCAGGTATTTGGGTACCAGGAACAATGAGATTCCCCGGGTACCCGCAGGGGCGCCCTCAATACGTGCAAGGACCGGATGGATGATGTTATCGCAAAGATCGTGTTCGCCTGCAGAAATGAAAATCTTTGTGCCCTGGATGGTGTAGGTGCCGTCATCATTTCGGGTAGCTGTGGTGGTCAAGGCCCCCACGTCGGAACCGGCCTCGGGCTCTGTCAGAAGCATGGTGCCGCCCCACTGTCCTGCAAACATTTTTTTCATGTACAGTTTTTTCTGGGTCTCATCACCAAAGGCTTCCACCAGTTTGGCTGCGCCGTGGGTCATGCCGTAATACAGCATAAAGGCGGAGTTGGCGCCCACCATATATTCCAGGGCTGCACACCCCACGGTTTTGGGCATGCCCTGCCCGCCAACGTCCGGGTCATCGCACATAGCCAGCCATTCTCCTTCGCAGAACAGTTTCCAGGCCCGCTTAAAGGATTCAGGCGTGGTTACTTTACCGTTTTCAAGGGTGCAGCCGATCTCATCCCCATCCTTGAATGTGGGAAGGATTTCTTTAATGGAAAGGGTCCTTGCTTCCGATACAATCAGGTCAATGGTTTTTTTATTGAATTCTTCAAATAACTCATGATCAACCGTTCCAATTTGTTCATGCAGTACAAAGTCGACGTCGCGTCTGTCTGCGATTGGCTGTGCCATATTATTATTCCTTTTTCAAACTAGTGTTATTTATATAGACATGTATTACGTACAACAACATGCCGACTAACGAAAAACATGGTATATAGTATAAAAAAGTTTATATTTCCAAATTTTTTTATAAATAGTTTGCCTGAATTTTCAAAGGCATTTTCTTATCCCGGCATTTATTAATACAACAAGGTTTAAATATGGTTATTTTTTTGCTAAAAATAATATTGATTTATGATCAGGTTTCATATGAGTCTAAGATATTAGTTCTGAAAAATAATCTAACTGATGGATACAAAAGGCGCATGCGAATAAAATGTTGGGGATCCAGGGGGTCAGTCTGTGTATCAGGGCAGCAATATAACAGGTACGGCGGCGATACTACCTGTTTTGAGATTCAGGCGAATTCCGGTGAAGTTGTAATCATTGATGCCGGTACCGGTATCCGCAGACTCGGTAAGCATCTGGTTCGAAAAAAAATTAAGACATGTTATCTGCTTTTGACACATGCCCACTGGGATCACATCATTGGGCTGCCCTTTTTTCAGCCCCTGTTTTATAAGAACACAACGATACATATCCAGGACCGTACCTTTGCCGGCCTGACCACAAGAAAGGTTATTGACCGGGTTATGTGCATGCCTTTTTTCCCAGTGGGATTAGAGGATTACAAGGCCGACATCCGGTTTGATTCATCCTTGAACAATCATTTTTCCATCGGCAGCCTGCATATTGAAACCATTCCCACCTCCCATTCCCAAAACAGCATGGGATACAGGTTTACGGAAAACGGGAAAACGTTTGTGTTTCTTACGGACAATGAACTAGGATATACCCACCCCCAAGGCAGAAGCATTGAAGAATACATTGATTTCGCAAAGGATGCGGATGTACTGCTTCATGACACCGAGTACACGGATGATGAATATCCTGATAAAACCGGGTGGGGCCACTCCAGCCTGTCCGATGTTCTGGATTTATGCGATAAGGCGTCAGTGGGGCAGCTGGGCCTGATTCATATCAACCAGGACAGAACCGATGACCAGGTGGATACCATGGTTGAGCAATGCCGTCAGTTTTTCAATGATAATCACCTTTCCACCTCCTGTTATGCCGTTTCGGCGGGTTTTGAAATCTTCTTATAATCCTTATGTGAAATCGTATGTTACGCACAATATTAATTTTTTTACGCTTTTGGGCGTCAAACCTGCAACGGTTTTTTCCAAAAACCTGGGAATCCGTCAAGAATTTTGCCCACCCACGGGTGGTAACCATGCTCTTTTTTGGGTTCAGCGCAGGACTTCCCATTCTGCTGATTTTTTCTTCCCTGTCCCTTTGGCTTCGTGAGGCAGGGGTCCAGCGTTCGGCTGTCACTTTTTTTTCCTGGGCAGCCCTGGGATATTCCTTTAAATTTATCTGGGCGCCGTTGGTGGATCAGATGCCCATTCCGGTGATAAGCCGGAGACTTGGCCGGCGCAGGGCCTGGATACTTTTGGCCCAGATCTGCATTACCGCATCCATTTTTGCCATGTCCATGATTGATCCGGCAAAGGCAGGAAACTATTTATATTTAATGGCCCTGGCAGCTGTGGGCTTAGGTTTTTCTTCGGCCACCCAGGACATTGCCATTGATGCCTACCGCATTGAATCGGCCGGCGAAAGTCTCCAGGCCCTGATGGCGTCTATGTATATTGCCGGATACCGGATCGGAATGCTGGCCGCAGGTGCCGGTGCCCTGTTTCTGGCCCAGATTAAAGGCTCAGCCTTGGGTACTTATGATTATGCGGCCTGGCGTACGGCCTACCAGATCATGGCCGGCCTGATGGCCATTGGCATGATTACGGTCTTTGTGATCGAAGAACCTGACGTTACGCCCCAAAAAACAAATCACGCCCGGACCACGGATCATGCCCGGTTTTTCGTTCTTTTTTTAGGTTCTGCGGCAGCTTTTGTGGGATGGTTCTATTTTTCATCCGGGATTGTACCAACGTTAAAAGAGCAGGTGATTTTTGTCGTAAAAAATTCTTCTGCAGCCGGATTTATAATTGAAACTGCGAGACTCGCCGGGGGGATCTGCGCTGGGCTTCTGGCCGCAAGAATGATGGTGGCCCTGAAGGTAGCGAACATGGAGATGATCCGGTCCGCCTATGTTGAACCTGTATCGGATTTTTTCTCCCGGTACGGCTTAAGTTTGGCCTGGCTGCTTCTTGCACTCATCGGCCTGTACCGAATTTCCGACATTGTTTTAGGTGTGATTTCCAATGTCTTTTATCAAGACATGGGATTCTCAAAAATTCACATCGCAAGCATCGTAAAAACATTTGGATTGTTCATGACCATTGCCGGCGGTTTTCTGGGGGGTACCTTATCTATTCAATTCGGGGTGATGCGCATTCTTTTTGCCGGGGCATTACTGTCAGCGCTTACAAACCTTTTATTTGTACTCATGGCCTGGACCGGTCCGGTCCTGCCCATGCTTTACCTTGTAATTTCCGCGGACAATCTGGCCGGCGGCCTGGCCGGAGCTGCATTTGTGGCCTTTTTATCCAGTCTGACCAATGTCCGGTTTACCGCCATTCAATATGCCGTATTTTCGTCATTAATGACCCTTGTACCAAAGGTTTTTTCCGGATATTCCGGGGCCATCGTGGACCAACTGGGATACCCTGTATTTTTCATCGTGACTGCCGTGATGGGTATCCCGGTTCTTATTTTAATTCTGATCTGCGGGGTTAAACTGCAAGTTAAGGACCGCAGATGAAATTCAGCAATTCTAAATTTATTCAACCCCCTATGGGCTTCCAGCCCATAGGGGTCGAATTCATGCGGCTGAATTTGTCCAACAACCAGATTTCCAAAAAGTTGGACCTTAGTTAATCGTGGAGATGTTCACAATATGGCTACTCAGCTACGGGAAGGCGTGGTAAAAAAAAGCCTTAGATAACCCTTCAGGATGAGGTCGAGTGCGATGAGATATATATCGTTGCAGGGCACAAAGGCAACCCCGAGGCTGTATCAAAAAAAGGCCGGGATGGTCGCCGTAACCGATTAAAGGGTGCCAGAGGGCGTGGTACGCTGGAAAAAGAGAAGCCACCTATTATTAACATACCGTCACACGCAGAACGGTTTCACAGACTGTCTAACAGCTCGCCGTGAAAAAAAAATCTCCCAAATTGCCCTTGGATGGGTGTGTAAAAAATAGGCGGTGAATTTGGGGAAAGTACATTGACTTTCGTCACCGCATAGAATATCTATAGAACATCATAAAATATTATTTGTATTGATTTATTATTAAATTCAACCACTATGGACTGAAAGTCGCTGATCTAAGGTGTCGCTACGCGACGTTTTTAATTTCTTAGAGAGCTCTCCTTCGGAAAGACATTACTAAAAGTCTTGGACTAAAGTCCATAGTTTGAACTATTGATCTGGGGCAATCAATCTTAAACTTGATGTTCAAGTTTTTGGGTGTGTCCCACCTTTTACATAAGATGAAATTTTAATCAAAATAGTAGAGCAAATTTTATTTGACCCGGCGCCGGACAATTGTCATCTTCCATTATATATACACCTGAATGATGGGAAGAGGATGAAGGGAATGCCTGTAATAATTCAAAGTCAGTTCAATTCTGCCGTTGTGGAAGCAAATCTGGATGTATTCACCCGTTCATATACGGAAGGAGAGAATACAATTATAGAATTTGATATGAGGAAGCGGGATTGGCAGAAAGAAGCCGGGATAAACCATGATGTTTACTGGCCAGAAAAGACATATAAAGTAGATATACACGAATTTTCAGTATTTCATAATCCGATTGTTTACCGGTTTATATCAGCTCAGGCCTGGTATTATGATGACCAGAATAGACAAATCTGGTTCACCCCAAAGCTCAGGGAGGTATCAGCACAACAGCATGTGAGCAGAGGTGTATTGGGTCTGGCATGTTTTCTGGCAGTTATCTGCTGAGTGAGTCTGAGTATACAAAATTAATCATTAGAAACCGAAATTTCGATACGGACATGTAATCCGAAAAGCGGAGCTATGCCGTCAGGCCTTAATTTTCAAAGCCTTAAGAGAGAATCAAGGTTCCCGTTTTTGAGACTATTTCAACCCGAATTTTAAGGAACATAAATTTTCTTCTAAACCATTTTATTTCAACAGGTTATCCATTTTGCTATGACATATTTCCCCTAAATGTTTAATTTCACCCACTATTGACACAGATTTTAATACCTTTATTTAAACGGAACCCTGATTAATGATCCATTCAGCAGTTGCCCATATCGTTCGGTCTTTGAATCAATATATGCGCAGAACCCTCAACCTTAATGAGGATATTGTTGTTATCTCCAATATCGTAGAACAGGATGGCAATGTCGCGGCCAATGTAAACAATAAGATGGCTGTTTTTCTGGTTAATGTTGAAAAGGATGTCACTCCAGGCCATTCCCGGAATCATGCGGGTTTCGATTCAACAAGAAGTGTTGTCCATCACCCTGTATTGCATCTCAATCTCTTTCTCATGTTTTCGGCAAATTTCGGGGGACAGAATTATCCTGAAGCCCTGAAGTTTCTCTCCCACACCATTGGTTTTTTTCAGAAGTACCGGGTTATTAACCATCATAACGCCCCGGATCTCGATCCTGGAATCGACAAGTTGATTATGGAGATTGAAAATCTTAACATCAAGGATCTAAGCAGTTTATGGAGTATCTTGAGCGGGAAATACCTTCCCTCGGTTCTTTACAGAGTAAGGATGCTCACCTTTGATTCAAGTGATGTGAAAACACAGGTGAGTGCCCTGTCTGATCCTGTAACCCAAGTGGGCACCCTTTAAGGAAGGAATGAGTCCGAATAGGTTTCTGAAATGGGCAAGTTATTTAAAACCGATTCCTTAGCGAGGAGTGATGGCTATGTATAAACCGATACTTCGGATTGTTGTAAGACACGGCTATTATTCTAACGGGTCGGCCAGGAATCTGGGATTTGTTCCAAGTGAAAAAACAGAAAAAATTATTACCGGGGCAGGCCTGATATGTAAGGCAGAGGAGGGCGGCATCTCTCTTTTTTATGATGAAGATAAAAAAGAGGCGTTAGAGCTTTATGCCGACGATTCCCATGAAGAGCTGAGACTGTGTTTCAAGGTTCGTTCAACCAATCCTCTTTTTCAAAATTTTACGGAAATGCCGGTCTGCAAAGGAGAGAAGCTGCTCTTTTTTGATTCACGCAACCGGGTGGAACAACCGGATGGCTGCTATGGCCTCAGCTCCAGTCAAATCGTATCCGGAGATGACCTTGTCTTTATTGATGACATTGAACATTTAGTTACTGATAATACAATTATTACTCGGAGGGAGCGGTTGATCAAGCCGCTGTTTGTTCTGTCTATCCGTTTAGGCGAAAGGGGAGATGCGCTGTTTGAGCCTACAACCTATTGCTTGGTATTTGAAGGCAGAAAGACCGTGTGGAAATACTATCTTATGGGAGCCGAAGCGGGTGCGGATTTTTCCATCGTTGATGTGAACAATGCCATTTTTTTTAGCCGGTCAGACGATGGGATAGTTGCCGGTAACAGGGTTGCAAAGATTTTTACGTCTGGGGTCGCCATACCTTTGATGGAGCGTTCTCCATACCATTTCCAGTTAAAGAGAACGGATGCCAAGATGTGCAGAGTCGTTATTAAAAGGCTTCCCGTTGCGTCCCCGGATCAAATCTGCAGCAGGGTGATCAACGGCAACAAAGCAGAGGATGTGTCGGAAATTTTCATAAATTATTAACCATTATTGCGAGGTGAGTATGGGAGTCATGAAAACACCGGGTGTTTATATTGTCGAAAAAAACGCCTTCCCAAATTCGGTAGTCGAGGTAGCAACGGCTGTTCCCGCCTTTATCGGATACACTGAACTAGCTGAAACTCGGAAAGACAAAAAGGATTTGGTCAACAAGCCCTGGCGCATCAGCTCCATGGCTGAATTTCACCAATATTTCGGGGCAGGGCCGGATCCTGAGTTTGATATTATTGCACTGGCTTCTCCTGCCGCAAAGGAGGAGACTGCAGCGTCTCCGGCAGCACCGGCAGGCACAGAAGAACAGCCCGATGAAGGGGAGGGAAAAGCGACTCCGGCTGCGGCCCCTGACCCTGCTTCCGGGGCACCGGCGGCGGACCTGCCGGATCCTGATTTCAATTTAAAGGGAAAAGGCTATCTGCTCAACCAGGCCAAGGGGAAGTATCTTCTTTACTACAGCATGCAGCTGTTTTTCCAGAACGGTGGTGGCCCCTGTTATATCGTTTCCGTGGGAGATTATAACGCCGATATCGAGGCCGACGGGCTGACAAAGGGGATCGAACTGTTGATCAAGGAGCAGGAACCCACCATGGTCGTCTTTCCCGAGGCCGTGCTGCTCAAGCATGACGATTGCGTCAGTGTCCAGCAGGCCGCCTTGAAGCACTGCGGCTACAAAATGAAGAACAGGATCACCATCCTGGACATCCATAAGGGGTACAGGGACCGGAAGGATCTTGTGGCGGCCGAGGGAGAGGCTGAAGGAAGCTGCATTGACAATTTCAGGAATGCTCTGGGGATCAATTTCCTTAATTTTGCAACCGCCTATTACCCTTGGGTGAACACCACCATCATCCAGGACAAGGATCTGGGGTTTGAGAATTTCACCGAAGACGGCATCAAGACCCTCCAGGCTCTGCTCGAAGAGGAACTAGGGTTCAAAGAGGGAAATTCCGACGATCCCAAAAAGGAACAGATAGCGGTCGAGCTTAAGAAAATTTCGCAAACGGATCTTGGTGAAGATGAAAAACCGCTGTTGAACAAGAGCCTGATCCAGATCAGTCCCCTGTTCAACACCATCCTGAACGAGATCAAAGACCGGCTCAATTGTCTGCCACCAAGTGCGGCAATGGCCGGGATCTATACCATGGTAGATAACACCAGGGGGGTATGGAAGGCGCCGGCAAATGTGAGCCTCAATTCGGTTGTCTCCCCTGCGGTTAACATCACCCATGATGAGCAGGAAGATCTCAATGTAACGCCCCAAGGCAAATCGATCAATGCCATACGCACATTTATCGGTGAGGGCACCCTTGTGTGGGGGGCCAGGACCCTGGACGGGAACAGCCTGGACTGGCGGTACGTAAACGTCCGACGCACCATGATCATGCTTGAGGAGTCCATCCGCCTTGCCACCAAAGCCTATGTGTTTGAAAACAACGTTGCCAACACCTGGGTGACCATCAAGAGCATGATCTCCAATTTTCTGACCGGCATCTGGAAGCGGGGAGGCCTTGCAGGCGCAAGCCCGGATGATGCGTTCAGCGTCCATGTGGGACTTGGTGACACCATGACGCCCGAGGATATCCTGGAGGGGATTCTCCGGGTGACCGTTCTTGTGGCCCTGATACGGCCCGCCGAGTTCATTGAGATAACCTTTCAGCAGCAGATGCAGAAATCGTGATAATCAATTTCAATAACGGACATGGCCGACCTGGTCTTCCACCGAGGTTAGGCCACAACAAATCATAAAAAAACCAACTGGTTAGTTCAGTTCTTTCATATAAAAGGAGATAGACCATGGCCGATGACGGTGCAACACAATCCACGACGGTTTGGCCCCTGCCTAAATTCTATTTTGAGGTAAAATGGGATTCCGAGGTGATGTCCTTTCAGGAGGTGTCAGGCCTTGACACAGAGACCGAGCCCATTCAATACAGGCACGGTGACAGCCCTGAGTTTTCAGTCTTGAAGATGCCCGGAATCAAGAAGTTCGGCAATATCACCATGAAAAAGGGGATATTTAAATCAGACAACAAATTCTGGGACTGGTACAGCCAGATCAAGATGAATACCATAAAACGGGTGCCGGTGACCATCAGCCTCTTGGATGAGGAGAAAGCCCCCACTATGGTCTGGACCCTTGTTAATGCCTGGCCCACCAAGATAACCGGTACAGACCTCAAGTCCGAAGGTAATGAGGTGGCCATTGAAAGCATTGAGATCGCCCATGAGGGGATCACCATTGCCAACGATTGACCCGGATGATCGATCTTTTCAAAAACGATGAGTATCCTCCTGCAGCCTTTTATTTCAAGGTGATGTTTGAAGCGACCCTGGGGCTTGTGGACACCTCGTTCCAGGAGGTGTCCGGAATCAATGCCACCATTGAGACAGAGGAGGTGCCAGAAGGAGGTGAACTCTTTGCCCATCGGCTTCCCAAGGCTGTGAAATACGACAACCTGATCCTGAAGCGGGGTATTGCAAAGATCTCCTCTCCCCTGGTGTGCTGGTGCAAGTCCGTGCTTGAAACGGACTTTATAACGCCGGTGGCACCCCAATCCCTTTGTGTGTTTCTCCAGGACGGAAATGACATGCCCAGCAGGGCCTGGATGTTTGCCAATGCGTTTCCGGTCAAGTGGCAGGTGGGGGCCTTTAATTCCACCAAAAACGAGGTGGCCCTGGAGACCATCGAACTTACCTATAACTATTTTAAGAGGCTTATCTGACATTATGGCAATCGAGATCAATGACTTGAAGATCAAGGGGGCTGTCAAGGGTGAACCCGCTAAAGAGGGTGCACCTTCCAGGGATGGCCGGGAGGATCTTGAAACCATGAAAAAAGAGATCCTTTCCCAATGCAGGGATATGATACGTGAGATGCTGGATCAGAGAAAGGAGCGGTAGATGGTGGTTTTCGACGGGGAAAAAAAGCGGCTTGTCATCTCTTCGTGCAAGGTGGACGACGGCAAAATAAGTGTCGAAAAGGACCAGTTTGAGGTGATGCTCAATCCTTCCGAGTGTTCCCTGGAGCAGGATATCGCCTACAATAAGATAGAAGCCCTGGGTCAGATCGGTTCGGACCAGAAATTCTGTTCGATAAAACCTGAAACCCTCTCGTTTAAGATCGTTCTGGACGGCACGGGTGCTGTTCCATATCCTTCGGGGGGGGGGGCTTTATCGGTAAAGGAGCTGATCAAGAAGCTCGATGATATTGTTTCCAAATATGACGGTGAAAAGCATGAACCCAATATTGTCCAGGTTCTCTGGGGGAGCCTGATCTTTTATGGACGTATGAGTTCAAAGAAGATCGAGTACACCATGTATAAGCCCAGCGGGGAACCTTTGAGGGCCTCGGTCTCCCTGGGGTTTGAAAGCTATCTCAGCCGGGAGGAGGAGGCCCTGCGTGCCAACAAGTCCTCACCGGACCTGACCCATGGCGTGGAGTTCAAGGCCGGGGACAGCCTGCCCCTTCTCTGCTACAGGATCTACAAGGACGCGTCCTATTACGCCGAGGTGGCCCGGGCAAACAACATCGTTAACTTCAGGCAGATCGAACCGGGAACCCGGATTTGGTTTCCACCGTTGAGGTAGTGTAATGGCAGACTCTCCCAATATTGAAGGAAGCGGCATCGTAAACCTGAAGATCCTGTGCAACGGCACAGAGATGGACGGCACCTGCAAAGTCGTCTCTGTGACCGTTTTTAAAAAGGTCAACCAGGTGCCCAGGGCAACTCTTGTCCTGGTGGATGGAGACATGGCCCAAAAGGACTTTCCGGTGAGCAACACCGACGATTTCAAGCCGGGCAGCGAGATCACCCTGGATGCCGGGTATGACCAGAAAACAGAGACGGTCTTCAAGGGTATCGTCATCAAACACGGTATTAAAATAACCGGAAATAACAATGCACACCTGATTGTGGAGTGCCGGGACAAGTCGGTGAAGATGACGGTGGGCCGCCACAATGCCAACTACGTGGATATGACCGATAGCGATATCATCCAGGGGCTGATCAGCAATTATGGCGGGCTCTCATCCGATATCAAAACCTCTGACACCACCCATGGCGAGCTTGTCCAGTACTACTGCACGGACTGGGATTTCATGCTCTCCCGGGCCGAGGTCAACGGATTTCTGGTCTTTGTTGACGATGCCAAGGTTTCGGTGAAGCCGCCGGAAACAGACGCCGGCCCAGGCCTGAAGGTCAGCTATGGGACCGATATTATCGAGTTTGAGGGCCAGATGGATGCACGGACACAATTTGCCGAGGTCAAGGGAATCGCCTGGGAGCCAGCCTCCCAGGAGGCCGTGGAGCAAACGGCAACCCCTGTGGCGCTCAATGAACAGGGGGATCTCTCCACAGACGACCTTGCCCAGGTGGTGGGGCTGGAATCCTACGCGCTTCAAACCCCTGCCCCCATTGACAAGACAGGCCTCAAAGCCTGGGCAGATGCCCACATGCTCAAGACAGGCCTTGCACGGATCCGGGGACGGGTCAAATTCCAGGGCAGCGCAAAGGCAAAACCCGGTGAGATGCTGGAGGTTGAAGGGGTCGGGAACCGCTTCAACGGCACGGTGTTTTTAAGCAGTGTCACCCACTTGTTCACCCCCTGCAACTGGATCACCGATGCCGAATTCGGTCTTGATCCGGAGTGGTTTGTCGAAAAACCCGATATTATGGCGCCGTCCGCCGCAGGGTTTTTGCCCGGGATTGAGGGCCTTCACCTGGGGATCGTCAAGCAGCTCAATGACGATCCTGGAAAAGCGCACCGGGTCCAGGTGACCATCCCTGTTATGAAGGCTGAAAAAGAAGGGGTCTGGGCCAGGATCGCAAATTTTTACGGTTCCGACGACGGGGGGGGCGCTTTTTTCATGCCCGAGGTGGGGGATGAGGTAGTGCTGGGATATTTCAACAACGATCCCTGCCATCCCGTGATTCTCGGCAGTCTTTACTCCAGCAAGCATCCCCCCCCCCATGAACTTGAGGCGGAAAATTCCATCAAGGCCATTGTGACCAAAAGCAAGCTCAAACTTGAATTTGATGATGACAAAAAGGTGACAACCATCGAGACCCCCGGGGGCAACAAGGTGGTGCTCAGTGATGATGACAGTTCCATCACCCTTGAGGATCAGAACAGCAACAGCGTGATCCTGAACAAGGACGGCATCTCCCTGGATTCGGCGAAAACCATCAAGCTCACGGCCAAGGGGAAAATTGAGCTGGACAGCGTACAGAAAACCAGCATCACCTCCAAGGCCGACCTCACCCTTGAAGGGTTGAACCTCAACGCCACTGCCAAGGTGGGACTGACGGCCAAGGCCAATGCCACGGCCGAGCTGTCGGCCTCGGGTCAGACTACGGTCAAGGGGGCCATGGTGATGATCAATTAGCTTAAAAAGAACAGGCAATCAGACCAAAGGAGACTTTTATGAGCCTTGCCGCACGAATCTCAGACATGCACACCTGTCCCATGCAGACGCCTGCATTTCCCTCGCCCATTCCCCATGTGGGTGGCCCCATTGTCGGGCCCGGTGTTGCCACGGTGCTGATCGGAAAGCTGCCGGCCGCCGTGGTGGGCGACTCCTGCACCTGTGTCGGCCCCCCCGATGCCATTGTTAAAGGGTCGGCCACGGTGATGATCGGAAAGAAGCCCGCCGCCCGCATGGGAGATACCACGGCCCATGGCGGCAGCATTGTTGTGGGGTGTCCAACGGTGATGATCGGAGGCTGACCATGGCTGACACCTCATTTTTGGGAAGGGGATGGGCATTCCCCCCTGAATTCAGCGGAACCGACCGGGCGGTGAAAATGGTCTCCCAGGAGGAGGATATCAAAGAGAGCCTTTGGATCCTGTTATCCACCTCCCCGGGGGAGCGGGTGATGCGGCCCACCTATGGCTGCGGCCTCAACAAAATGGTATTTGAAACCATAGATGAAACCGCCGTGACCCAGATCTCGGATATGATCGAACGGGCCGTCCTTTTTTTTGAGCACAGGATCACCCTGGACAGGGTCACTGTGAGCACTGAAGATTCCCGTGCCGGGTTTGTTCTCCAGATTCATCTTGAATACACCATCCGGACCACAAACAGCCGGGGCAATATCGTTTATCCTTTTTATCTGAACGAAGGAACCAATGTCCGATTCTGATAAAAAAATCATCATCCGGGATGGAACCCACAGGAACCAGCGTCTGCCCGCCGCCTTGGAACCGGGGTATTTCAATGTGGATGAAACCGGGTTTGAACGGCTCCTCGCCTTTGGCGTTGACCATGCCGGGCTGTTGAGCTTTTACAACCTTGAAGACAGAAAGGATAAAACCTGGGCACCGCTCCTTGCCTGTGATGAGGCCGTGGTGTTCGCAGGGATCACCACCTTTGACCTGGAAGGCTGCCTGGACGAGTTCCAGGGCTTTTTCGACATTGGAGAGCTTTGGCCCATGGTGAAGCTCAACCATCTGCTGGCAGAAAAAATCGACGGCTGGTTTTGTCAACTCTTCAACAGCGGGGATGCTGCCGGAAGAAAGCTCTGCCGCAGGATCCGCCACCTGATAGAACAACGGTTACTGTCAGATCTGCACACCCTGGGACTCCTTACCACGGGATTTCATGCAAAGGACGCCCAACAGCTTGATTTTGACGGGTTTCATCCTGTCTGGCAGGTTTCAGCCCATGGCAGCAGCCGGTTTGCAAATGCCGACATGTATAGGCTCAAGACCCGTAAGGGGGTGATTGGCTTTTTACGATCCTGTTTTTACCGGGTTTACAACACCATCTCCCTGCTGAAGACCCAGGCCGAATCCCTGCTTGACACCTCCCTCAAGAGCCAGACCCATTCCCCATCCGTGGGCCTGTTCATGGCGTTTCTTTCCCTGTTTGAAAAAGCCCAGGAAAGCCTGAACGAATTTACCCGGAATCATCTTGATTTCTATTACAGGGATCTTTTGAAATGCACCCCCATGAAAGCCCTTCCTGACAAGGCTTTTCTCTATCTTGGGACCCACAGCGACAACCGGCCGATTCTGGTGAAAAAGGGGACCCGGTTTGCGGCCGCGAAAGAGCGGATCTACACCTCAGACCATGACCTGTGGGTGACAGGGGCCAAGGTGGTATCGCTAAAGACCCTGTTTTTTGAACAGGACAGCCATGTGTCTCCGGAATTTGATATGGGCATGATCACCGGAGCCTGGGCCGCTTCCATCCCGGTTTTGGAGAACAGTCATGAACAGTTGAGCGGCTGGCCCCTGTTCGGAGCCACGCCCGCCAGGGGCGCACAAACGCTCCCTGAAATCGCCGGATTCGGGTTTGCCGTTGCAGATCCGGTTCTGCTGCTCAGGGAGGGAGAACGGTGCATTGACGTCTCCCTGACCCTGGGCCACCGGACCAGGGAGACAGGAAAAGACAGCATTTTTTCCCATGTTTTGACCGATGCTGCCTCAAGGGTGGAAACCAGCCGGGAAGATATGTTCTTTAAGGTGTTTCCCAGGATTTTCGCCATCAGTCTCACAACCGCCGACGGCTGGCTGAACATCCCTTCCTATGCTCCGTCCATCCGTCTAGTGGACCCTGCCCTGGACCCGGACAGGCTTGTGATCTCTTTTACCCTTTCTCTGGACACAGCCCCCATTGGGCCGTACAATCCTGCGGTCCACGGCCCCGGGTATGATCCAGGGGTGCCCATGATGAGATTCCTGGTCAATCCGGAAGCCTATCTCTATCCCTATTCCATGCTGGACAATTATTTTATCCGAAAGGTCGGGATCAATGTCCGGGTGAGCGGGGTGAAAAAGCTTGTTCTGTACAACAACCTGGGGCAGCTGGATCCCAATGGGGCGTTTCAGTGCTTTGGCCCCATGCCGGTCCAGGGTGGCTATCTGATTGTGGGCAGCCATGAAGCGGCTACCAAGAGCACCACCCGGATGGATCTCAATCTTGAGTGGGGGGAGTTGCCGGCAAACAAGGAGGGATTCGGCCGTTACTACGATGCCTACGGCCAGGGCATCTCCACCAGTTCGTTCAAGGTGGACGCCTCGGTGCTCAGGGACGGGCAATGGCAGGTTACCAGCCCGGGGCAAATGGATCTTTTTGAGCCAAGCGGACGGGATGGGAAGGTGGGGACCACCGTCACCCTTACCGCCCGCGACCCGGATGCTGAAAGGGCGGTGGCCCCCTTGGTTGACGAGGAGGATTTCTCCTGGGATGTGGGGGCAAGGTCCGGGTTTTTCAAGTTTACCCTGGTTGAGCCTGAATTCTGCTTCGGTCATAAGGCGTATCCCCGGCTTTTGACCGAGGTGCTGACCCACAATGCCAGGCCCGGTAAGTTCAAGAAGAACAGGGCCCTGCCAAATTCGCCCTATACCCCCACGGTCAACTTCATCTCCATGGATTACCGGGCTGTTTCAACTATCAATCCGGAACTGCTGACCTCGGAAGGGGGCCTTGAACAGGGAAGAATTTACAGCATCCATCCCTTTGGCACCGAACTCCTCTTTCCCATGACCCACCAGCGGCGATGTCCGGTTGTGCCCGGTTACCTTAAAGACGGGCGCGGCAACCTTTTTATCGGGATCAATTCGTTAAAACCGCCCCTGCGGCTCTCCTTGTTCTTTCATCTGCTCGAAGATTCAAGGCCCTTGCCCACAGCCGGTTTGCCGGTGATCCGGGTGTTCTATCTCTCCTCAAACCAGTGGCGGGAGTTTGAAAAGCATGAGGTGGTTTTCGATACAACGGACAATTTCCTCTCCCCGGGCATTGTTGCGCTGGATATTCCAAAGGAGATCAACCTGGGCAACACCATTGTTGAAGACAATCTTCTATGGCTCCGGGTCACCGCAGATACAGGGCTGAAATCTTTTTGCTCCCTGTGTTCGGTTACCACCAATGGTGTGGCCGTAACCCTCAAGGAGGGGGATGCCGGTGAAATCGTGCTTGCCCCCGGCTCCATCCTGGAGGCGGTGCCGTCGATCCCGGGAATCGTAGAAATCACCCAGCCCGTGCCATCCCATGGCTCCCGGGCACAGGAAGATGACCATGCATTGAAAACAAGGGTCTCTGAGAGACTCAAGCACAAGAACAGGGCCGTCACCCCCTGGGATTATGAACGCTTGATCCTTGAACAGTTCCCGGAACTCACCCGGGTCAAATGCTTTCCCAACACCAACCCCCAGGCCTGGAACTGCTGGGAGCAATGCCAGTCCGCCACCACCGCCACTCACTGGAGCTGTGAAAACTGCCGGCAGTACAAAAAAACGGAGCAGCCCGGCCATGTGACCATTGCCGTGGTATCTCCCGTAAAAGGGGAAGGTAAAACCAGTGCTTCAGCCGTCCAACCCATGGCAAACAGCCTGCTTCTGGGCCGGATACACCGTTATGTCCGGCAACTGGCGCCGGCCTTTGCCGTAATTCACGTTATCAACCCCTTTTATGAGCGGATCCAGGTGCGATGCACGGTTCGATTCAAGCAGAGCGGCAACGAAGGACACGATATCAGGATGCTGAACCAGGCCCTGACGGACTATCTCTCCCCCTGGAACGATATTGGCTACAGGGGCGGCTTTGGCTGGTTTGTGGGTAATTCTGACATGCTGGCATTTATCCGGCAACAGGAGAATGTTGCATTTGTTACGAATTTTTCAATGCTCCGAATTGCAGAAATAGGCGAGGAGCAGTTTGAACTTTTTGACACGGTGTCAGATGGAAAATCGGAACCCCCGGGCTGTGACCAGGGAATCTCACCCAGGTATCCATGGAGCATTGCCGTGTCGATAAATCGGCATTTTATCGAAATAATCCAGGAAATAAGTCCCATTATTCCTGCCAGGACAGGCGTTGACGAGCTGGAAGTGGGCAATACCTTTATCATTACCGGATGACTGCATGGACAAAAAAAACAGAAAGACCCTGAAAGCATATTTTAAGAAAGGGAGCCTTCCCTCGGAGCAGCAGTTTGTCTCGTTGATCGATTCAATGCTCAACACCATTGACGACGGGGTGGCAAAGAATTCGGAGGACGGGCTCAAGATTGCTTCCATTGGAAATTCCGATAAGCTGATCGGTTTCTACAAAAACATCGAAATGAAAAGTGCCATCTGGTCCATGGAGTTTGACGGGTCCGACAACCGGTTGCTGTTCAACCACAGTGACCATACCATCCTCTCACTGGATCCCCAGGGTCGGGTGGGGGTCAACACCAAAAAACCGGAAACCGAACTGGATGTCAGAGGCACCCTGGCATCCACCGGGCGAATGGGCAACTATCCGGGGAAACACAGTGAGGGGAAAGTATTGGCCGACGGCAAACCCCACACCATTATCGAGAACCTTGACGGGTGTACCGCGTTTGAGATCATGGCCGGAGTAGGGGGGGCGAAAAAATCGGGAAAATATGCCCTGCTCCATGCCCTTGCCCTGAACATCTACAACGCAAAGTCCAAGGTGGTTGTCCACCAGGCCCATTACGGCTCAAGGTGCAACCGGCTCAAGCTCTGGTGGGAGGGAGAGCAGCACGATTACCGCCTGAAAATACGGACCCAGTGCAGTTATGGTGAGGATATCAAAATCAACTATCAGATTACGGAATTGTGGTTTGATCCTTTTATGGAAGGATGCAGGACCTAGGATGGAACAGGAAAAACAACAGCAGGGGGATACCCCGGTCAGCCTGTCTACCCGGGATGCCAGGACAATCTTCCAGGCGTTGTCGGAACAGCCGTTTAAATATGTGTATGAGCTGATCGGCAAGCTGAATGCCACCACCAATGGGGCAAAGCCTGAAAAGAGAAACGGAATAGACTATTACGAATACAGGTTCACGGAGCCTGAATTTGAGCTGATGGTTCACTCCCTTGGCAAACTTCCCTATGAACGGGTTTACACGGTCATCGAGATGCTGAAACGATCCTGTCCCACCCAAACGTCCAGGGAAGAGGCATGACGGATCGGGAATTCATAGAAAAAAACAGGCCCCAGGACCGGCTTTTCGATCTCTTGAAGAAAGAGGGCATTGAGCGTATCCAGCAGCTCTGCGGGGATCTCTGGACCGATTACAACAGCCACGATCCCGGCATCACCATCCTGGAGCAGCTCTGCTACGCATTGACCGAGCTTGTCCACAAGACCCGGTTTGATGTTGCCGATTATCTGACCGATGGGCATGGGACGATCAATTACGATAACCAGGCCTTATTTTTGCCCCGGGATATCTTCCCCAGCCATCCCCTTACCCCCGGGGATTTTGAAAAAATCCTTTTTGACAGGTTCAGGCAACAAGTCGGGGATGTCCGGGTGGAACCGGACAGGTCCCATGACCTTTCCGGTATCTACAGGATCCGGCTGCGGCTGAACAGGGACAGTGAAAAGTCCCTAAAGGACAAGGAGGAATTCATTGAACAGGTCAAAGACTTTTTCTGTGACAACCGGAACCTCTGCGAAGATATTCAGGATGTGGTTATCCTTGAAAACCGGATTCTCAAGCTTTATGCCGACATTGAAATCACCGGGAACAGGAGCCCCGCACACATCCTGGCCGACATCTATCACAGGTGCTCAAACCAGGTGGCGCCATCCATGGTTTACAGCGATTATGACGATCTCTCCCCGGACGGGATCTATACCGGGCCCCTGACAACAGGCGGATTCATCAACCCAAATGATCTCCCCTCCCGGACCGACCTGGTCAATATCATTGATGTCCTCACCCAAGTCAGGGCCATTGACGGTGTTGAAAGCGTAAAAGATCTCTACCTTCAGGAGGAAGGCAATCCTGAAAAGCACCGTAATATCCTTAAAAACCTTGAGCCGGACTCGGCGTTCTGGCTTGGGTTGCCCGGAAAAGGGGAGCCGATCCCCGTGCGTCTCACCAGGAACGGCAAAACCTATGAGATCTCCCTTGACGAATTAAAGGACCGGTATAAACGGCTTGATTCCCGCCATCTTGAGCTGGGCCGGTCAAAAGAGGAGAGCCGGAGACATGACAGACCGCTGTCGGGAATTCATCGCGACTTTCGTAATTACACCTCCATCCAGGAGCAGTTCCCCAATGTCTATGGGATCAACAGGTTTGGGGTTCCCGAGTCCCATCCGGCCCATGAAAAGGCAAAGGCCCGGCAGCTGAAGGCCTACCTGCTCCTGTTTGAGCAGATCATGGCCAACTTCCTTGAGAATATCCAGAACCTTCCCGTCCTGTTCTCCCTGGACCAGGAGTTAAAAACCACCTGGTTTTGCCAGCCCATCGACAACACCCATGTCCCGGAAGTTGCAAAACTCTATGAATACAGACTGGAAGAGACCAGCGCTGCTCTTGAGGCGATCACGAAACGCCATGATAACTTTTTCGACCGGAGAAACCGGCTCCTGGATTACCTGCTTGGCCTTTACTGTGAAACCTTTACCCAGAACTCCCTCCGCAATTTCAACGACTACTATTCAAAGGCCGAGCTTGAGCATCAACTGATCCTGAACAAGATAAACTTTTTAAAGCATCTTCCCAGACTCAGCAGGCAGCGGGGGGCAGGGTTCAATTATCGAAAAGCCTCATGGAACATGGATAATGTTTCAGGCCTGAAGCTCAAGACAAGCATTTTGCTGGGATTTCAATACCACGAGTCACGATCCCTTGTTTTTGAATTCATCCGGAACGGACTGGAGGTGACTTCGGACGATGATTTCATGACGCTGAACAAGGGCAGTGCCGAGATTCAGTTTGTGGAATCGGCCGATATCAAAAAGCGCATGAAGACCCGTTTTAAAAAACCATCCCTTGAATCCACCAAAGAGCCGCTCACCGAAGCTGAGATCCAGGAACTCTTTCGCACCATCGTTCTTTTTAAAAACAAATGCATCAATGAATCTCTGCTGAAAAATGGGCTGGATGCTTCAAACTACAGGCTCGGCAGCTTCACCGATGACACCTGGCAGGTGATCTTCAAGCCCTTTCCCAAGTCCCGATGGTGTTACCTTGCCGCCTACCGCAAGAAAACCCAGGCCCTCCGGTCCCTCTCCCACCTCTGCCGCTTCTTGAAACATTTGAACATCATGGCCGAAGGCGTTCATTTAGTCGAGCATCTTCTATTGCGTCCCCTGGCCAACAAACAATCCTTTCTCGGCATTGACGACGATTTTTTCTCCTTAAGGATCAGCGTGGTGTTCCCGTCATACACGGCCCGGTTCCGCAACCCCGAGTTTCGGCGGCTCTCCAAAGAGACGGTCCGCCTCAACGCCCCTGCCCATATCTCTACGGACTTTTTCTGGCTCGATTTTCAGCAGATGCATGCGTTTGAGATCCTCTACCACGACTGGCTGGAAAACAAATGCAGCCCGGGCACCGACCCCACAGAGCTTGACTCCCTCTCCCTTAAGCTGATCAAATTCCTCAACAAGCACAGGGATTCCGATGTTTATGCCTCTTTTCTATGACTTCTTCCCATAAAATCAATCACATGACCGTTGATTTCGATTTTGATGCCCCAGTTCCACCCAAGGTAGACCTGCCTGTGTTTGTCACTGACCGGCTGTTACCGATCGTTGACAAGGTGTTTGATGAAAAGGCCCGGGGCATTGGACCTGTGAAAATAGACACACTGGTTGTGGACCTTGGAACGATCAACATCAGGGAGTTTCACCAGACCGTGGAGTCCCGGCTAAGGCAGAAACTGGCCGCTGCCGTGGATGAAGCGATCCTTTTCCAAACCAGCCGCTTCCCATCCTCCCATGATGGGGCAGGCGTTGGCTCCCCCCCACCGCCTGCCACGGCAAAGGGGGAAGCCGGTCCTGTCGTCAGCCCCCTGGGATTTCCCCCGGCAAAGGGCGCAGCCAGTCTCTTTGCGGGAGCCGATCTCTATGGGGAGTTGACGGCGCGCCTTTTTAAAGGAACTCCGGCCAAAAGAGACACGATCGACATTCTCAAAGCGCTTGAAACCGAGCATCCCATCTACCTGCTTCGACTGTTCAGAACCCTTCAGACAAGCCCGGACCTCTGCACAAAGGTGTTCAGCTCGCTCTCGTCCGACATGGCAGAACGCCTGGTCATGGCCTTTTTAACCGGGGTCTCACCGTCACAGGGCCAGGAGCGCTCCGGCCTGATCGACGCCGTATCAAGGTTTGCAACAAAGGCGGGCAACAAACGAGCGTACTACCTTGTTGTTCTTCAAAAACTTGTGCAAAATCAGACCATGGATTTCCAGGCGATCCTCGGGGAGAGTATGGAGGCTCCGACGCCTGGTAGTGTCACTACGCCTGATAGTGCTACGGTTCCTGCTCCCGGCTTGGCGCCTGCCCCGGCAGCGCATCATGTCCAGCCCGGTTCCCACCGTACATCAAACACTTTTTCAGAGAAAATCATGGCCCTGCTCACAGAGAGGCCCCAGGCCTGCCAAGGCTTTATTGAAACGCATATGTCAAGGCCGGGCTTTATCGCGTATCTAACCGATTCCTTTGCCGAACCGGTTCTGGTCAGGATCCTTTCTCTTGTCCGGCCGTCGGATTTCCCGGTGTTGAAACAATATGCGGATATCCTGGTCAATGCCGTCCCCCTATGCACCGGAACGACCGAGGATGTTGAAAAAAGGGTGTGGCAGGCCCTGTTCACGACGGTGAGGGAGACGCCCCCGGTTGTTGATGAACAGGCGTTTATCACCCGGTTCCTTGAACGCATCGTGGAACAGCTGCCATACCATGATCCTGGAAATTTCTATCCTGAACTGAGCCGCCGGCTTGTTTTAAATATCCAGTCCGCCACACGAACGGTCCACCTTGCCGTGATCAAGGCCATATCCCGTATGGTGGCAAAGAAACAAGCCGATCCTGCCGTCAACGGAGCCCAATCTAAGCCAAATATGCCAGACCCTGGTAACTTGTGGCATCCTGACTTGGCGTTCAGGAATTTTATCGAAAAAAACGGCAGCTCTTTAGACGCTGTGTCTGCCGGGCTTGATGCCCCGGCAACGGGCGCAGCCACTCTCTTTGCGGGCGCCGACCTTTATGGGGAGCTGACGGCGCTGCTCTTTAAAGGGACTCCGGCCAAAAGAGACGCGATCGGCATTCTCAAAGCGCTTGAAACCGAGCATCCCATCTACCTGCTTCGACTGTTCAGAACCCTTCAGACAAGCCCGGACCTCTGCACAAAGGTGTTCAGCGCGCTCTCGTCCGACATGGCAGAACGCCTGGTCATGGCCTTTTTAACCGGGGTCTCACCGTCACAGGGCCAGGAGCGCTCCGGCCTGATCGACGCCGTATCAAGGTTTGCAACAAAGGCGGGCAACAAACGAGCGTACTACCTTGATGTTCTTAAAAAGCTTGTGCAAAATCAGACCATGGATTTCCAGGCGATCCTCGGGGAGAGTATGGAGGCTCCGACGCCTGCTACGGTTACTACGCCTGGCAGCGCTACGGCGCCTGCTCCCGGCTTGGCGCCTGACCCGGCAGCGCATCATGTCCAGCCCGGTTCCCACCGTACATCAAACACTCTTTCAGAGAAAATCATGGCCCTGCTCACAGAGAGGCCCCAGGCCTGCCAAGGCTTTATTGAAACGCATATGTCAAGGCCGGGTTTTATCGCGTATCTAACCGAGTCCTTGGCCGAACCGGTTCTGGTCAGGATCCTTTCTCTTGTCCGGCCGTCCGATTTCCCGGTGTTGAAACAATATGCGGATATCCTGGTCAATGCTGTCCCCCCAGGCACCGGAACGACCGGGAATGTTGAAAAAAGAGTGTGGCAGGCCTTGTTCATGACGGTCAGGAAGGCGCCCCCGGTTGTTGATGAACAGACGTTTATCACCCGGTTACTTGAACGTATCGTGGAACAGCTGCCATACCATGATCCTGGGAATTTCTATCCTGAACTGAGCCGCCGGCTTGTCTTAAATATCCAGTCCGCCACACGAACGGCCCACCTTGCCGTGATCAAGGCCATATCCCGTATGGCGGCAAAAAAACAGGTCGATCCTGCCGTCAACGGAGCCCAATCTAAGCCAAATATGCCAGACCCTGGTAACTTGTGGCATCCTGACTTGGCGTTCAGGAATTTTATCGAAAAAAACGGCAGCTCTTTAGACACGGTGTCTGCCGGGCTTGATGCCCCCCCGGCTTCTGTCCCGGCACCGGGCGCAGCCACTCTCTTTGCGGGAGCCGACCTTTATGGGGAGCTGACGACGCAGCTCTTTAAAGGCACTCCGGCCAAAAGAGACGCGATCGGCATTCTCAAAGCGCTTGAAACCGAGCATCCCATCTACCTGCTTCGACTGTTCAGAACCCTTCAGACAAGCCCGGACCTCTGCACAAAGGTGTTCAGCGCGCTCTCGTCCGACATGGCAGAACGCCTGGTCATGGCCTTTTTAACCGGGGTCTCACCGTCACAGGGCCAGGAGCGCTCCGGCCTGATCGACGCCGTATCCAGGTTTGCAACAAAGGCGGGCAATAAACGAGCGTACTACCTTGTTGTTCTTAAAAAGCTTGTGCAAAATCAGACCATGGATTTCCAGGCGATCCTCGGGGAGAGCATGGAGGCTCCGACGCCTGCTACGATCACTACGCCTGGCAGCGCTGCGGCGCCTGCTCCCGGCTTGGCTTCTGACCCGGCAGGGCATCATGTCCAGCCCGGTTCCCACCGTACATCAAACACTCTTTCAGAGAAAATCATGGCCCTGCTCAAAGAGAGGCCCCAGGCCTGCCAAGGCTTTATTGAAACGCATATGTCAAGGCCGGGTTTTATCGCGTATCTAACCGATTCCTTTGCCGAACCGGTGCTGGTCAGGATTCTTTCTCTTGTCCGGCCGTCGGATTTCCCGGTGTTGAAACAATATGCGGATATCCTGGTCAATGCTGTCCCCCTAAACACCGGAACGACCGGGGACGTTGAAAAAAGGGTGTGGCAGGCCCTATTCATGACGGTGAGGGAGACGCCCCCGGTTGTTGATGAACAGGCGTTTATCACCCGGTTCCTTGAACGCATCGTGGAACAGCTGCCATACCATGATCCTGGGAATTTCTATCCTGAACTGAGCCGCCGGCTTGTCTTAAATATCCAGTCCGCCACACGAACGGACCACCTTGCCGTGATCAAGGCCATATCCCGTATGGTGGCAAAGAAACAGGCCGATCCTGCCGTCAACGGAGCCCAATCTAAGCCGGATACGCCAGACCCTGGTAACTTGTGGCATCCTGACTTGGCGTTCAGAAATTTTATCGAAAAAAACGGCAGCTCTTTAGACGCTGTGTCTGCCGGGCTTGATGCCCCGGCAACGGGCGCAGCCACTCTCTTTGCGGGAGCCGACCTTTATGGGGAGCTGACGGCGCAGCTCTTTAAAGGGACTCCGGCCAAAAGAGACGCGATCGACATTCTCAAAGCGCTTGAAACCGAACATCCCATCTACCTGCTTCGACTGTTCAGAACCCTTCAGACAAGCCCGGACCTCTGCCCAAGGATGTTCAGCGCGCTCTCGTCCGACATGGCAGAACGCCTGGTCATGGCCTTTTTAACCGGGGTCTCACCGTCAAAGGGCCAGGAGCGCTCCGGCCTGATCGACGCCGTATCCAGGTTTGCAACAAAGGCGGGCAACAAACGAGCGTACTACCTTGTTGTTCTTAAAAAGCTTGTGCAAAATCAGACCATGGATTTCCAGGCGATCCTCGGCGAGAGTATGGAGGCTCCGACGCCTGCTACGGTCACTACGCCTGATAGTGCTACGGCGCCTGCTTCTGGATTGGCGCCTGCCCCGGCAGCGCATCATGCCCAGCCCGGTTCGCACCGTACATCAAACACTCTTTCAGAGAAAATCATGGCCCTGCTCACAGAGAGGCCCCAGGCCTGCCAAGGCTTTATTGAAACGCATATGTCAAGGCCGGGTTTTATCGCGTATCTAACCGATTCCTTTGCCGAACCGGTGCTGGTCAGGATCCTTTCTCTTGTCCGGCCGTCGGATTTCCCGGTGTTGAAACAATATGCGGATATCCTGGTCAATGCTGTCCCCCTAAACACCGGAACGACCAGGGATGGTGAAAAAAGGGTGTGGCAGGCCCTGTTAATGACGGTCAGGAAGGCGCCCCCGGTTGTTGATGAACAGACGTTTATCACCCGGTTCCTTGAACGTATTGTGGAACAGCTGCCATACCATGATCCTGGGAATTTCTATCCTGAACTGAGCCGTCGGCTTGTTTTAAATATCCAGTCCGCCACACGAACGGCCCACCTTGCCGTGATCAAGGCCATATCCCGTATGGTGGCAAAAAAACAGGTCGATACTGTCGTCAGCAAAACTCAATCTGTGGAAGATAGGCCAAACCCTGGTAACTTGTGGAATCCTGATTTGGCGTTCAGGAACTTTGTCGAAAGAAACGGCAGCTCTTTAGACGCTGTGTCTGCCGGGCGTGATGCCCCCCCGGCTTCTGCCCCGGCACCGGGCGCAGCCACTCTCTTTGCGGGCGCCGACCTTTATGGGGAGCTGACGGCGCGTCTTTTTAAAGGCACTCCGGCCAAAAGAGACGCGATCGACATTCTCAAAGCGCTTGAAACCGAATATCCCATCTACCTGCTTCGACTCTTCAGAACCCTTCAGACAAACCCGGACCTCTGCACAAAGGTGTTCCGCGCGCTCTCGTCCGACATGGCAGAACGCCTGGTCATGGCCTTTTTAACCGGGGTCTCACCGTCAAAGGGCCAGGAGCGCTCCGGCCTGATTGATGCCGTATCAAGGTTTGCGACAAAGGCGGGCAACAAACGAGCGTACTACCTTGTTGTTCTTAAAAAGCTTGTGGCAAATCAGACCATAGATTTTCAGGCGATCCTCGGGCAGAGCATGGAGGCTCCGGCGCCTGCTCATGGCTTGACTTCTGCCCCGGCAGCGCATCATGTCCAGCCCGGTTCCCACCCCACGTCGCCAAATCTTTCAGAGAAAATCATGGCCCTGCTCACAGAGAGGCCCCAGGCCTGCCAAGGCTTTATTGAAACGCATATGTCAAGGCAGGGCTTTATCGCGTATCTAACCGATTCCTTTGCCGAACCGATTCTGGTCAGGATACTTTCTCTTGTCCGGCCGTCGGATTTCCCGGTGTTGAAACAATATGCGGATATCCTGGTCAATTCCGTCCCCCCAGGCACCGGAACGATCGGGGATGGTGAAAAAAGGGTGTGGCAGACCCTGTTCATGACGGTCAGGGAGACGCCCCCGGTTGTTGATGAACAGGCGTTTATCACCCGGTTCCTTGAACGCATCGTGGCACAGCTGCCATACCATGATCCTGGGAAATTTTATCCTGAACTGAGCCGCCGGCTTGTCTTAAATATCCAGTCTTCCACACGAACGGCCCACCTTACCGTGATCAAGGCCATATCCCGTATGGTGGCAAAAAAACAGGTCGATCCTGCCGTCAGCAAAACCCAATCTGTGGAAGATAGGCCAGCCTCTGGCAACTGGAAGAACCATGCCCGGGCGTTCAGCAACTTTATTGAAAAAAATGGCGACCCTTTAGACACGGTGCCCGTCGAGGTTGAAGAAACGATTCATATCGACAATGCGGGAATGGTCATTGCCTCTCCCTATTTTCCACGGCTCTTCGCCTCCCTCGGTCTCATGGAGGGCGTTGGCTTTAAAGACAAACGGTCTGCCGAGCGGGGAGTCCGGCTCTTACACTTCATGACGGACGCCAATACGAATGCTCCCTTTCACCTGCTTTTGCTGAACAGAATACTGTGTAATCTAACAAGACCGATGAACTTTTTGGAGAAGGAGATAACCATCAGCGCCAGGGAACAGGAGACCGTCGAGGGGCTTATCGCAGGAATGATTCAAAACTGGCCGGCCATTGGCAACACCTCTGTCCAAGGTTTTCGGGAGTCCTTTCTGTGCCGCAGGGGCGTGCTTAAGCGTGGCCGTGACAACTCCTGGAACCTTTTCGTTGAACCTAAACCCTTTGACATGCTGCTTGATGCAATCCCCTGGGGATTTTCAACCATAAAGCACCCCTGGATGGAGGATGTGGTGTATGTCAAATGGCGTTAAACAAGGAGGAACAAACGCATGAAAACCATAGCGACCCGCGACTCCCTGGAGAGCAGGGCAATGGGACCACAACGGGCCAAGAAAAATTCTGCCATCCCTGGAACCGCCCAGGGGCCAGACCATGCCAGGCAGCATAAACAGATAGCAACCATTGAAAACAGCCCTTATATGGCAGCCCAGCGCCAGCGGCTTGAACAGCGTTTTGCTCCCCTTCAAAAGCAGGTAAATAAAACCAATATGCCGGATGAGGTCAAGACTGGGATGGAGTCCTCGTTCAATACGGATTTTTCCCACGTGACCGTTCATCCGAACTCTTCAAAAGCCCCGGAGGTCGGTGCCCTTGCTTTTACCCAGGGCAGTGACATCCATTTCGGTCCGGGCCAATTTAAACCGGGGACATCGTCCGGAAGAGAGCTTCTGGGCCATGAACTCGCCCATGTAGTGCAGCAGAGTCAGGGCAGGGTCCAGCCAACCACCGAAATTTCGGGGATGCCTGTGAACGACAATCCACGGCTTGAACAAGAGGCTGACATCCTCGGCAAAAAAGCGGCGGGCTGAGCTCGGCGGGAAGTTAAAACGTCAACCACCCCTCCTGAATCAAAAATTCAGAAGGGGTTTGTAAGAACCCAGGTTGACTAGCCTGAGTCCCATTTGTAGGGACTACGTTCGGCAGGATGTAGACACCTTTGGATGTATTCGCCAGTCCAAAGCGCTGTCGTGGCACTGTAAAAGCTCTGTGAGGTAGGAGCGGTCAACCATATTGTGAAGTCTGCTGAGCATTGGAGAGGCGAACCTTACCCCTCTTCGGAGGGTGTGTATAACCGAAAGGTTTTTTTATGAAAGTGTATGTCAAATCACAATCAGGTAAATGGCTGATGCCGACAAATCCGGCAAATGCCAGAATTTTGCTCAAACAGGGAAAGGCAAAAGTAACCTAAAGAACGCCGTTTACCATTAAAGCAACTTACTTCAAAAGCCTTGGGAAGAAAGATTGAACCTTTAGATGATGGATTTCAGCTTCGGGAAGAGACACTCACTTATATTGCCGATTTTGACGCTCAAAACAGCGATATAGACGGCGATAATACATATAAATGGGCTGGATCTCTTTAAGTTTTAAGGGTTTAGTATGGCCCGACCCCAGAGCAACCCATAAAATGCAGACTCATAATGCTTAAATGCATTATAGCCCAATTGTTATAGGCAACGAGGGAAACTATAGAATCGAATAAAAGAAATTTAATAAGGTTTGAGATATGTACGAACAAGTAGAGAAGCCTAAAGAGAATCAAAGTAGAGCGGTTGCGAATACCGTTGCTCAAAACAAGAGTGGTAATGCATCTACCTTTCAGTTTGTTAATAATCGCCCTGAAAGTATTGTGCAAAAAAAAATGCAGACACTTACTAATTATTCATCTTCTCAGCCTATCCCAAAAAAAGAAAACAATACAGGGATAGCTAATAAATTAATAGTAGGAATAGAAAATAATTTCATTCCAACAAGTGTTACACAATTAGTTAGAGGGTTGAAGGTTGGAGCCCCATGTATATATAATGATACGCTAGTAAAGTACCTAGGGCCAAGTAGGGGAAAAGGTCAAGCTATGATACAACAAGGCAAAAGGAACAACAAATATGTGCCTGAAAACGCCCTGAGTAATGACCCTACTAAGATCGAATCGCTCAGACAGGCAGAAAAAGACAGAAAAGCAGAAGTAACAAATGCAAGAGAAGAAGCTCATGTGAAAAAACAAGATGAATCAGCTGCACATGAACAAAAAATGAAGGAAGATCCCCGATACGCTTGGGGTATTGAAGTTGGTAAGGCTTTACAACATTTAACAGAATAACTTCAAGAATACGTATTTAACAAGTATGAAAAGATTGGTAAACCTCAAGGTGTAAATAGGTTAGATCGTGGCGAAGAAAGTATTATTGGAGAATACAGAAAACTATGTCATAAACGAGAACCTTATGCTGCAATTATTCATCTTCAAATTGGACTTTATGCACTAAAAGCGAATAGTGGCCCACTAAAATATTATACTTCACAAGGAACTGAGACAGATCCTGATCAGGATATTAGCCAAAAAGTGGATAAAAGAAAAAGAGAAATTGGTGAGACCAGAGATTTGAGCAAGCACTGCGAAGCTGAGCTAAATGCCCTTTTTCAAGAAACACAGC
The DNA here is from genome assembly GCF_963675255.1 of uncultured Desulfobacter sp. Taxonomy (GTDB): domain Bacteria; phylum Desulfobacterota; class Desulfobacteria; order Desulfobacterales; family Desulfobacteraceae; genus Desulfobacter. Next base: position 3,838,165 of record NZ_OY775937.1, on the reverse strand, counting down.
AATCAGATACCCATGAAAGAGATTTAAACATAAGAGATACAAGTACATGCCCAAAGGGGGATAGCTTCTCAGAATTGTCTTTTTTGTTCTCTAGATGCCATTAGAAGAAATTTACCTTTCCAACCTCATGAAAATCCACCAGTAGCATTCAATTACAAAGTGTTTGATTTTAAAGTAGATGGACAAACATCTAAACCTCTTTTTCCTGAAGAATTCAGAAAGGAACTTGGAAAATTTATTAAACCACTTGCTGGATCTGAACAAGGGAGGGAATTTAAACCGGATTTAAGTTCTGACCAAGGTATCGCCAATACTTTAAACACAATGTATTCATTGGTGCCACCTGGGGTTGGTTCATATGGGGTCGGGCCGAACTAACCTATTGGAATAAGACATAATATAACAAGATTTTACCCCCATATCATAGCTATAATTCGTTTTTTTAGGGCAAAATCACCGATTAAAAAGAAAAAACTAGGGCCAAAGTTAATAAACATTATATTCCATAACAGATTTGGCATATCACTATTTGATGCCACAAACGAGAGTTCTTATTGAAATGTGCAAAAGACCGCCAAAGAAGGACTCAATGGCTTTTTGGGAGCAAAGCGGCGGTATGGGTGGACTATTTTGAACTATGTTGTGACATCAAATCACATCTTCACTTTCTGGTTGTCGATGATAACGAATATAAGACTATTCCTAAAACCATTCATTACTGCGGTAAAAAAGAGACTTGCTTCAAAAGCACTAGAAAAATTACTGAACCTTTAGATGACGAAATTCCGCTTCGGGAAGAGACACTCACTCATGTTGCCGATTTTGATGCTCGAAACGGCGATATAGCGTGAGATAATAAATGCAAATGGGTTATATCTCTTTAAATTTTAAGATGATAGCGTGACCCGACCCCAGAACAATCTTATTTAATAGGCTAAAGAAACCGTTCCTCAGAATGGGTTAAAATAGCGTCCATAAGATGCAGGCTAATAATACTTAAATGCATCATAACCCTTTTAATAAACAATATACATAATCCTATACCAACGACTAAAGAAAAATTAAAAGGATTGAGAAATGTATGTACAGTTAGAGAAATCGAAAGCGAATAGAGATAGGTCAATCACTAATCCCGTTACTCAGAAGATGAGTGTTGGAAAACAACGTTTAGCATTTGTTGATAATCGACCCAATTTATTTAACGGTTCGAAGAATACGATTCGGCCATTAAATATTAAGAAGACTTTAAGGAATGCCGATGCATATGTACATACAGCGAATGGTACCAGCCAATCAGGGGCGATTAAACAATTCGTTGCTAACAATAGACATTTCAGCACCAGGAAGACACGATATGCTAGCCGAGCTGGAGGAAATATTGGAAGCGTATATGCATTAAATACACGTGGTAGTTATAATCGTGGGTATCGAATCCGATTGGATCACCGTTCTGGGCCTCATATATCAAAACGTCGAACATACAGATATGAGACAGGTGCAGATGGAGCACTTAAACTACTTAGCACAGGGAAAATTGGTCTCGGAGGGGGGCGGTTGCGAGAGAAGAATACACAACACGGAAATGTAATCCATAAATCTAGTGGTGCATTAGGAGACATGCGGGCGTTAGGAGACGTGCAGGCAAGGGTTCTGTGCAAGCTTGCATTGGCATCAGATAAGACAAGGGGACAGATCGGACATGTGATGAGGTTCCAGGAAGCCGAAGATCATGCAGAATACTTCAATCGCCGTATGAGGCAGGCGTTACGTAATAGACGTTTCGAGAGGCATGAGTTAGGGCGGGGTCAGAGGACGCGCGATTTAATACCAGGCGCGCCATACCCATAATAACAAGATTTAGAATACTCGATGGCCTAGCAGGCCTTTGAATTTTGAAAAATTAGTTTGACCTAATGTAAAAAACGTAAATGGTTATATGGGGTCGGGTCGCATTAACCTATTGAAATAAAACATAATATAAGATGATACAACCCTCATATCATGGCTATAATACGTTTTCCGAGGGCAAAAAAACATATTATGAAGAATAGAATTAGGGGACAGCCCGCCTTTTTCCACTTGCTCCGTGGTGACGTCGGTCCGTCCCGTTCTCCCCAACACACTGGTTAATTTATTATTCAGACCCGATAACAACCATTTCCACCATCGCCCCACATAGTCCCCAATGCGGTCAACATCCGCACCTTGCTCATAAAGCCGGGAAAGTTTTTCGAAGAAATTATTAACCGTCTTCCGGGCCGGCTGCAGTTTGACAATTCTATCGGCTGCAGCCGGCATGTCGGTGCGAACGCCGCACGCCGCTTTGTTTCCCTGTAGCGCCTCCTGTGCCGGCCCGGCGGTGTGGTGGGCTTGGGCTATTGGGACCACCTCGGCATGGCCGCATACGACCTGTGTTTCCTGAATATTTAGTACGATCCGCCTCGTTGCGACGTCCGCCGTCCCATTCGCTGCTACGGTCTGAAAGTGGTACCCCAGAAAATCAAAACCGGCATCGGTCCGGCCAATGGAGGTTTTATCCGGATGTTTCCGTAGTTTCAAATCACAGAGCGTCTGGTTTACCGTAGCGATGGCCCGTCTCAATTTCCAGCGCGTAGGCGATAGGACCACCCAATCATCCATGAAGCGGATATAAAACAGCCCGGTCTTTTCCATGGCGTCGTCCAAGGGCTTCAAAAACAGCGCTCCGAGCAGCGGGGATAACGGACAACCCAACGAAATCCCTTTTTGCACGCTATGGTAATACCCCCCATCACACACCGTATGTCGCAAAAAATCATTGATCAAGCGACACAGGAAAGGATCTTTCACATATTTTTTGATCTGTTGTAACAGAAGATCATGATCGATCGATGCATAATAACTTTTAACGTCCGTCCGGAACACAAAATTGTATTCGGGCAGAGCATCAAAAACCTCCCGCACGGCGGCTTTACTACCCTTCTTGTTCTCTTTGGTACCGGCAAGATGGAAAATTTGATCACTCAGAATGGGTCTCAGCTCTTTTTCCAGGTAGATGGCCACGGCCTTCAGAACCAAGGCATCCCGCGACGGCCATAAAAACGTGGTACGATTCGGCGTGTAGATTTTTTCAACACAGTCAAAGCGGAAGGTTCCATCCTTCAACTCCTGGATCAGTTTTTGTCTCTCGCTTTTCCAATGAAAGCGCAGATGCCAGACATCATTATTGAAATGATAGTCCTTACGGCGACGGCACAACCAATCGTATGCCTGGTCTATGATCGCTTCTGTATAATAAGACATACCGTTATAATGCGGTAACTTCTTATTTTTTTCAAGGGGGGCGTCGTCCTGATAGCTATCAGCTAACAGCCCGCCCGGAGGGTGGTAATTCATCCGGAAAAATGGGGCGAAAAATGGGAAAAATGGGGTCGAGCCGTATCAACCTATTGAAACAAAATAAAATGTTACATGGTATAGCCCTCATATCATGGCTATAATTCGTTTTTTGAGGGCAAAAAACCGATTAGGAAGAAAATAATTTGGCCAGAGCTAAACGACATTATATTCCAGGACAAATTTGGCATATCACTCATCGATGCCACAAACGAGAGTTCTTATTGAAATTTGCAAAAGACCGCCATAGATGGACTCAATGGCTTTTTGAAGCAAAACGCCGGTATGGGTTGACTATTTTGAATTATGTTGTGACTTCAAATCATATTCACCTTCTGGTTGTTGATGATAATGATAGAATGACCATTCCCAAAGCCATCCAGTTGACAGCAGGCCGAGTGGCTCAAGAATATAATCAAAGAAAAAGACGTAAGGGTGCCTTTTGGGAAGACCGGTATCATGCAACCGCCATTGAAAATGGGCGTCACCTGTTGCGATGTATTGTATATATAGACCTTAATATGGTACGTGCGGGAGTGATATCTCACCCTAGAGAATGGGCATTTGGCGGATACAATGAAATCCAGTTTCCACGCCGTAAGTCCATTCTTATCAACTACGATAAACTTGCAAGCCTGTCAGGCTGTGACTCTTATGTCACATTTAAGAAGTTGCATGGGAATTTAGTGAATGATGCGTTAAAAAGAGATAAAATTCATCGTGAATCCTGTTGGAGCCAGAGCATTGCTGTGGGAGGAGATGAATTCATTACTGAGGTAAAAAAGAGACTTGCTTCAAAAGCCTTGGGAAGAAAAACTGAACCTTTGGATGATGGATTTCAGCTTCGGGAAGAGATGCTCACTTATATTGCCGATTTTGACGCTCAAAACAGCGATATAGCCGTGGATAATACATATAAATGGGTTAGACCTCTTTAAATTTTAAGGCGTTAGTGTGGCCCGACCCCAGACTGCCCCCTTTCACCTATGCCAATATACCGGCAGGACTTTGGGCGCGATGCAGCAGAGTGTAAAACAATATAGAGGATTTTATGACCATGTCACCATTTTGCAAAATGCGAATCACCCAATCCCTGCTTGTCGCTTTTCTGTTTCTTACCATAGTGATGGGGGGCGGGCCGGAACTTGCACTCGGCCAGGAGGCTCCGGGCTATTGTGGCCAATTGCTGAACATAGATGATTTTCGTCATTTCAGCCTCGAACAGGGCCGCGCACTACAGGGCGATCTTAATTCCCTCGGCTTTGGGGCGGGAGAGGTCGATGGCATAATCGGCCCGCAGACGGAGGGGGCCATCAAACGATTCTGTGCTGAATTTCATGTCCAGTTAGAGCCCAATTCTCCGGATGCCCTGGCAGAGATCGTGGCCTATTATGCCTCTGCTAACAAGAAAAAAGTTTCAGATAAACAAGAAAATAAAGATGAACTGTTGTCCTACCTCTTGCGAAATGATGATTTCAAGGCATTGCCCCAGGAAAAGGCTCTTGTGGAAAACCTGAAAAAACTCCTCGATGAGAGCTTTCCAGACAAAAAAACGTTTATCGAGACGATTGAGCCCCTTATCAAGGAGGAAACAGATCAGGTCGATACCTATCTGTCACTGCTTCTGCAAGATTCCGCCCAGGCCAAAACCTACTCCCTTACTGATACGTCTTTAAATTCTTTAAAAATTGATGAGATACCCCAAAACATCCTCGAGCAGATCGAACAAGTCAAGGATTTGCCCTATCCTTCAAGAGATAAGCTGGAGGAGGCTGTGAGGGTCAGAATAAATAACCTGATCCAACACTACCAGATGTTACCTTTCCTCTACGCCGAAGAGACAGACTCCTATTCATTAACCGACACATCACTGAAAAAGCTTGAGTCAGAGGGCATTCCCGAGTCAATCTTCATCGAATTCCAGAAACTGGAGGACGTCGAATTTAAGGAGAGAGAGACGCTGGAAACCCTGATTCAGTCAAAAATCGACAAACTCATCGAGCAGTACGAATCACTTATCCTTAAATATGCCGCAGAACCGGCACACTACATTTTGACCGAAGAATCTTTTCAACAACTGCAGCAAGAAGATATTCCGGCTCAGGTGCTTGACGGTCTGCAGGAGGTTAAGGATGTCGAGTTTGCCGACAGGGGCGCGCTTGAAAAAGCGGTGGCGGAAAAAACAACAGGCAACACCGAGAACTACCTGCCCCTGCTTGTCAAGCACGCCAGATTGCTGCTCATTATTCACCGACTGAACGAGAAAACTCTGCAGGAACTGAAAGATGCGGGTCTTCCAGACAGCCTCCTTGATCAGCTTCGGGAGCTAAAAGGACAATATTATCTTAGTACCTCGAATTTCAAGAGTGAGCTCCAGAAGATACTGAGTGACACAGCCACCCTTTACAAGAAAATGGTTATAGACCAAACAAATAGACACGTCAGATATCAATTAAACGAAGAGTCCTTTCAGAGTCTTGAGGGAAATTACCTGCCGGATACGGTTATGAACAAACTTTCAGCAATGGAAGACGCCGAATACAGCGACAGGGATCAGCTGGAAAACCAGGTCAGGATAAATATCAATGGCGGGGCCGAGGTCTATCTCCCTAATATTTTAGATGATGCAGAAAAAGAGACGAGCTACAGGCTGACGGATGACTCCTTCAAAAAGCTGCGAATGGCCGGGATTGCCCCGGACATCATATCCAGCTTGGAAAACATGAAAAATATTCGATATGGGAAACTCGAGCAGCTGACCACCGCAGCCCGGGGCCGCATTGACAAAGTCAAAGAAAACTATCTATCTACTGTGATCGACAATGCCGGTACCCTGCTGATCATGCACGGCATTACCGACTCTTCTCTGACGCATCTGAAGAAATTGAATATCCCTGACGATCTCCTTGATCAGCTTGAAAGTCTCAAAGGAGAATCTTATTTGACAAAATCTAATTTTGCAAAGGATGTGGGCAGTCTCATTGAGAATATGGCCGGCCAATATCTATCAGCCATTGGCCAACAAGCCCAAGTGCGGGTCAGTTATCGGTTAAGTAAAAACTCTTTTGACGCATTACGATCCGGATATATTCCCGACAGAGTTCTTGAAGGAATAAAGGATCTCGAAGGGAGAGAATATGGCGATAAGAAGACCTTTGAAAAGGCGGTTCGCGACAAGATGGAGGTGCTTGCCGGAAAATACCCCGCCCTGGTCTCACGGAATGCCGTTGAACAGACCACGTATACCTTGACCGGTGAATCGTTTAAAGAATTAAAGGGTGCCTTTCTTCCAGATCCCCTCCTGTTAGCGCTGCAGCAGTTGCAGAAGGTCGACTTTGCCGATAAAAGTAAATTTCAGGAAGCGGTCAGGAAAAAAATCGAAGAAAAAATCGGGCAATATGGAAAATACGTGCAAATGATAGTTGATGCCGCTGAAGAAGGGCAGACCTACATATTGACCAAAGAGGCCCTCGACAAATTGACCCAAAAGGACCTCGGCAAATTGACCAAAGAGGCCCTCGACAGACGGGGAGATGAAATCCCTATTCAGTGGAAGGGCGCGTTCTGTGGCTGTGGCGACCTCTCTGCTATCGTCTATGGCTTTTATCCATTCTGGATAGCCACCGGCAAGGAGCAGCGTCTGGATTTCAGCTTGCTTTCCCGGATCGGCTATTTTGGTCTTACCTTCAATAAGTCCGGGGCCATCGAACATAAACTCGACTGGCAGAGGGATACGTCATCCTTTATACGTGAAGCCCATAAATATAAAACCAAAGTGGATCTGGTCATATTCAAAAATAATTGGCAGGAGTGGTCCGGTTTAACCAAAACAGAAAAGACAAATGGACTTGATACCGCAGTAAAAAACGTGGTCAATCTGGTCAAAGAGCAATTATCCGATCCCCTTTCCAGGCTGAGGCCTTACATTAGTCTGGGCTTCGCCCAAACCCCTTCAATGGGAGATGGGGTAACCCTCTTGCTGGAGAACTATCCGAAGGATCCGGAATCTATTAATATCCTGTTTTTCTTTATCAAAAAATTGGGCATAGAACTCAAGAAAACCGATTCCAAATATTTCCTGAACATCTTCCTGCCACTTGAGGCGCTGGGCGATGATCTCTTTTCCTATGATAATCTCGGCCGGCTTCTCTCTAAAAATATTGAGAATGTTGAGGACGAGAGCGGAGAAATGGTTCCGTACATCAATAACGTTCTCATTTTCCTGCAGAAACCCACTTCGGAGCATAAAAAAGAACTGAGAAAAAAGATTGAGAATAGATTCAAGGGAGAGCAACGCCGAAATATACTTCGGAAGATGGTGCCGGTCATACTACAACCAGACAATGCAAATGATGAGCACTCCAAGCAGTTTAAGGACGATATCATCTATTTTAATGATAATTTCGGTGGCGTGGGTTTCTGGCCGTTGGCAATGGATAACGGAGGAGGCTCTACCGATAAACTCTTTGAGGTGGTCAAGAGGGAATTTCAGAAGAAAGATCCGGATTTTGTTCAGGGGCTGCTGACAGACTATGCACCTTGGCTCTGCAACTGGGCCTGTCCCAACAGATGGTTGATTCGCATCATCTGGGATACTCTCGTCGCTTTCTTTGTCATCTATTTTCTCATTTCCCTCTTTATCTGCGAGCTGCGAACTTTTGCCAGGAGGTATTACTTGATTTTCGGAGGGGGCTTTTTGCTGACGGTGTTACTCATCTACATCTCAACTGTCTGTGATCCTTTTTGGAAGGACAAAACAACGGAAATTGCCGTCGGTATTTTCCTGGTCGCTTTTTTGATAATGATTTTGGGTTATTTGAAAAAGCTGAAACAGGAAAAATTTCCATGATAATCCTCTCCATTGGGGGTGAGGACCTGGCAAGCGGGCGCGTATTTACGGGTAATTTGGTGGCGTAATGCTCTTTATCCCCTTACTACGAAAATCACCTATCGTTTTTGAGTACCCGATTCAAGAGCAATATCCATTATCATGGAGGGCACAATGAATAATTTGGAACATCGTCATGCCAGCTTGATAAGCCTGGTGGAAACAGTGCAAGCATTAATCATACCGGATCCTGAAATAGATCCGCTCATCCTGGAAAAACTGTACAAGGACAAATACAATAAAAATTGAGGAAATACTATGAAGACAACAATGAGACGGGCAGATGGCGAACGACGACCCATGGCAAAAAGCGGGGTCGCATCACAGCAAAAGAATCGCAACGGGTTGCGCATACAGGACAATCGGACTAAATCCCTTGTTCAGCAACGGTTTGCCGAAGTGATGAACTCCCAGGCAAGCGTACAAAGGCAGCCTGAAGAAGAAGAGGAATTGATGCAGGGCAAATTTGCGGCCCAACGGGTTGTGGAGGAAGACGAGGACCTCTTGCAGGGACGCTTTGATCCCCGGTCCGATCCGGTCCGGATGACATCATCCTAAGCCAATGGATCGCATCAAGAACAATGCCCTTGCCCTGGAACATGAGATCGAGTGGTTCAACCGGGTGCTGGACCTTCGCATCCGCCTCTATTTCGAACAGGAGCGGGACCATGAATCAATAGAAGAGATCCCGGCCCCTGTGTTTGAGCGCAAAGACTCCCCGTATGCCGAAATTATTGACAAGTACCGGATGTCCGATCAGGAGCGCCTGGTACTTGTGCTGGCCTTGATCCCCCATATCCGCCCCCAGTTGCTGGACACCTTTTTTATCAACAACCAGAACTTTGATCGGCCGTTTAGCGAGTTCGGCGGCTGGAAAGGAAACACCCACGGCGGGTTCCTGCCAACCGGCGAGACCGTCGCATTCCTCCTGGCAGGAAGCGATTTAAGCAAACGCTTTGAGGTCATCCGCATGTTTGAGGATGATCATTTTTTTGCAAAAGAGTCGATTTTAAAGCTGGAAAACCAGGGAAGCAACGAGCCCCTGTTCAGCGGACAGCTAGTCATATCAACGGATTTTCTCAACATATTCACCACGGGTATCGCCCACAAGCCCGACTACAACATCAGCTTTCCTGCCAAGCTCATTTCCACCAAGCTGACCTGGGATGATCTTGTTCTGGCGGTCGACGTCGTTGAGGAGATCGAGAACATTAACGGCTGGATCCGGTACGGAAAAACCATCATGGAAACCTGGGGGTTTGATACGGTTATCAAACCTGGGTACAGAAGCCTGTTTTACGGGCCTTCCGGAACGGGCAAGACTTTGACGGCAACGCTTATCGGCAAGCGGTCAGCATTGGATGTCTACAGGATCGATCTTTCCATGGTGGTTTCAAAATATATCGGCGAAACAGAGAAAAACCTTGCCAATGTTTTTGACCAGGCCGAGAAAAAGGAGTGGATTCTTTTTTTTGACGAGGCAGATGCCCTGTTCGGCAAAAGGACCCAAACCTCGAACTCCAACGACCGCCACGCCAACCAGGAGATATCTTACCTTCTCCAGAGGGTGGAGGATTATCCGGGGGTGGTGATCCTTGCCACCAATCTCAAGGCAAATATCGATGATGCCTTTGCAAGAAGGTTTCAGTCGGTGGTCTATTTTCCCATGCCCGACCAGGAGATGCGTTATCGGTTGTGGCAAAATACCCTGAAGGATCGTTTTGACCCGTCCCATCCATCCGTATTAGAGGAGGTTGCCGCAAAATATGAACTCTCTGGAGGCGCCATCATCAATGTCGTAAGATACTGCGCCATCAGAGTTTTGCAGGAAAACAGGCAGACAATTTCAAAGGAGGACCTTGTGACAGGTATTGTAAAGGAGTTGAGAAAAGAGGGCCGAACCCTATGAGAGCGTGTCTGAAAAATATTTCCCCTTTTATCCATCGAAAGCCAGTCTACGAGCCATTATCCGGATCATAGCGATCTGAATTAGAGCCTCGGACGATCCGTAAGACATTCATAATCCTTTCGGAATCGGAATCGCTATCGGAATCGGAATCGAATATCATTTTTTTCGATCCCGATTCCGATTTGTGTATGAAACCAATAAAACCCAAATTCAGAATTGCTGTATGGTGGATTTTATTGTTACCATGGCCCTAACCTTTAAGACAGGGTTTGCGTGCTGCAGTCACCTCGTCCAGCCGGGTCACCTTAGGAAGATAGGGCGCTGATTTCAATTTTTCCGGGTTTGAAGCGGCCTCTTTAACAATGGCTTTTACCGCCTCAATGAACTGGTCAATTTCATCTTTGGATTCGGTTTCAGTGGGCTCCACCATAAAGGCGGCATCCACCACCAGGGGGAAATATACTGTGGGGGGATGAAATCCGTAATCCAAAAGACGTTTGGCCATATCCATGGTGCTGATATGGTGTTCCTGAACGTTTTTGTCGGTAAACACACATTCGTGCATGCAGGGCCTGTCATAGGGCAGGTCCAGGGTGGTTTTAAGGCTTTCCTTAATGTAGTTGGCATTAAGTACGGCAAGCTGGGAAGCACGCTTCAGGCCGTCGCCTCCCATGGACAGAATATAGGCCAAAGCTCGGACCATGACGCCGAAATGGCCATAAAAGGTGTGCATCCGACCGATGGTATCGGGACAATTTGTAATAAAGGAATAGGTATCGTTTTCCTTTTGAACTCTTGGCACAGGAAGGAAGGGAATCAGATCTTTAACCACGGCCACCGGTCCGGAACCGGGCCCGCCGCCACCATGGGGGGTGGAAAAGGTTTTGTGAAGATTTAAATGGAGCACATCAATGCCAAGTTCGCCGGGTTTGATAATCCCCATGACGGCATTCATGTTGGCACCATCGCCATAGACAAGGCCGCCCTTGGCATGGACGATATCACAGACCTCCTTTATGTTGTCTTCAAACAGACCAAGGGTGTTGGGATTAGTGATCATGATGCCGGCGGTATCTTCGTCCATGGCCTCGGCAACCGTGGCGGGCTCCAGGACTCCTTTAGGCCCTGATTTGATATTCACGGACTTATATCCGCAAAGGCTTGCGGACGCGGGATTAGTGCCATGGGCCGTGTCCGGGACAAGGATCTTCGAACGCTGCCTTCCCTGTTTGGCGTGCCAGGCATGGATCATGAGCATGCCGGTAAACTCCCCATGGGCCCCGGCCGCCGGCTGCAATGTGACGGCGGGAAATCCCGTGATTTCCCCGAGAAGCTGCTCTAACTCATACATCAGCTTTAAAGCTCCCTGGGAAAATTCATCCCCGACCAGGGGATGGGCTGCGGCAAAGCCTTTGCGGGCTGCCTGGACCTCATTGGTTTTGGGATTGTATTTCATGGTGCAGGACCCCAAGGGATACATGCCGGAGTCTATACTAAAATTCCATTGGGACAACCGTACAAAATGGCGGACCACATCAAGTTCGGAAAGTTGCGGAAGTTCCGGTGCATCACCGGTGAGTGCCGGATCAAGATCTGCTCTCGGCACATCACTTCTCGGCATGGAGATACCGCATCGGCCTTCCCGGCTTTTATCCCATAGTTCAGGTTCGTTAAATATAAGGCCTGTTGTGCCTGGCTGTGTCATGATTGCACCTCCTTTGCCAAAAGGTCCATGGCCTGTCTGGACACGGTTTCCGTGGCACAGAAAAGATAATGGTCTGCCATGTCCGGGTAATAGGATTCAAGGGGGACCCCTGCAAACAAATTATGTTTTTTTGCCAATTCCCTTCGCTTGTCCGAAAATCCGGCAGGGGCTTTAACGACAAATTCATTGAAAAAAGCGCTGTTAAAAACAGATTCAAACCCGGCACCCACAAGCATGTTTTTAAGGTAAACGGCCTTGTCGTGATTGAGCCGGGCAATTTCCCTGATTCCGTTTTTTCCCGCCGCTGCCATATATACGGCGGCGGTCATGGCGTTGAGTCCGTTATTGGAACAGATGTTGGAAGAGGCTTTTTCCCTGCGGATATGCTGCTCTCTGGTGGCCAGGGTCAACACGTACCCTCTGCTGCCCTTTGAATCTTTGGTTTTTCCCACAAACCTTCCGGGAAGATTTCTCATCATTTGCTTTGTTCCGGCTAAAAGGCCAAGTCCTGGACCACCAAAGCTTTTGGACATGCCAAGGCTCTGGCCTTCGCCTGCCACAAGATCAGCCCCAAAGCATCCCGGACTTTTCAGCAGACCATAGGCCAACGCTTCGGTAAATGAGCTAATAAAGAGGCATTTTTTTTCATCGGCACAGGCTCTGAAACTGCCGAGATCTTCAATGTTTCCAAAAAAATTAGGGGACTGAACCGCCACGCCTGCAATGCCGTCCATGGCTTTAAAGGCAGCCACATCCGTCAGGCCGTTTTTATCTGCCGGTATTTCAACTATTTCATATCCGGATGGACCAAGATAGGTCTTCATGATCTGGCGATGGGCGGGATGAATCAGACTTGATACGGCGATTTTATTGGCTTTTTTTGATTTGCGAAGGGCAATCAGCGCGCATTCTGCCAGGGCGGTACCGCCATCGTAATGGGATGCCGTGGCAATATCCATACCTAAAAGCGCTGTAATCATGGTTTGAAATTCATAGATCCCCTGCAAGGTTCCCTGACTTACCTCGGGCTGGTAAGGGGTGTAGGCCGTCATAAATTCGGACCTGGAAATAAGGTAGGGCACAATGGCAGGAATATGATGGTCGTAGGAACCGGCGCCCATCAGGCATGTATATGATCCGCATGCCAAATTTTGTGAGGCCATTTCTTCCATTTGGGCATTTAAATCCCATTCGCTTAACGCGTCCGGCAGGTTCAATCCGGTCTTTGTTTTTGCAGAATCGGGTATGGTTTCAAATAGCTGATTCAGATCGGCGTGGCCGGTGACAGCCAGCATCTGGTCGATGTCCTGTCTGGTATGCGGCAGATAACGCATGGCATTTATCCTTTCAGCATTTCAAGGTATGCAGCTTGGTCTTTAAGGCTGTCCATTTCTGACAGATCTTGGGGTTTGATTTTGACAAGCCAGCCTTTGTCATAGCAGTCGGTGTTGACAAGCTCCGGCGCATCTTCAAGTTCTGAATTCACCTCAACGATTTCACCTGAAATAGGAAGAAAAATTTCAGATACCGCTTTAACGGACTCCAAACTGCCAAATTCGTCCCCCTGGCCAAAGCTGTCACCAATTTCAGGCATTTCCACAAAAACAATTTCGCCAAGCTGATCCTGGGCATAGTCAGAAATGCCCACGCTTACCAAATCGCCTTCGACCTTTGCCCATTCATGGTCATCGGTGTATTTAACGTCTGATGGGAAATTAAGTTCTTCAATGGATTTCATATTGCCTCCTCTTTAATTATTTTCACTGTAAATCTATTTAAAATTTTTGATTGCAAGCCTTGCTGTCCTATCCGGTCGAATGTCAGAAACAAGCTGAACCCCAATTTTGCGCTTGCCTTCAACAAGAGTTAACCGGGTACCCATATCAAGGGGCTGGTTGACCATGACAAATCCGCAGGCAAGCCCCTTTATTTTAACATCCGGGGGCAGGTTTGGCGTGTTAATACTGACGATTTGGTCTTCATGCCAAAAAATCCCCATGTCTGTTGCGCAGGTCAGTACCATGCCGATATCTTCGCCCTGTTCGGTGAGAACCCGGCCGGCATCACCGGCTGTCACCTTTCTTAAAGAGTCACCGACAAAGGCATAGGTAAAAGATGGCTGTTCCAGATTCATCAGGCTCTGGTCCCCTAAAAATGCCTTGGTAAATTGCCGAGTACCAGCTTTAAAGGGCAGGGCAAACTCCCAAGGGTGGTTAATGAAGGGGAAATGTCCAATGTCCTGGTGGGACAAAGGCAGACATGCCCCGGCCCTTAAGGAGTCCCTGGCACCAAGACCGCAGGGTATCAAGCCATAAGGAGAACCTGCATCCAAAAGATTACACCACAATTTTTCAACTTTATCGGGCGCAATGAAGATTTCAAAACCAAATTCACCGGTATATCCGGTTCTTGACAAAATGATAGGGGTACCATCCACAAGGCTTACCCCATTGGGGGCGTCAGGGTCCAGATCGCCTTTGAAAGAGAAGTAGGGCATTTTGTCGAAAACGTTTTCTTTGTCATTAATCAGGCCTGACACAATTTTTAAGGCATTTTTGCCCTGGACATCCAGTTTGGCAAGCTGATCTGACAAATCTTTAATTTCTAAAGATTTTCCGTCACTGTGCAAGACAAGATGGCCGGCAACGGTCCCACCCATACCTGCATTGACACAGACCATGAAGCGGATATCAGAAAATTTATAAACAATGGCATCATCAATGCAGTGACCCTTGACATCTAAAAACGCGCCGTAAACACAGCGGCCGGATGACAGCTCGCCGATTTGTCTTGTGAAACAAAAATCAAGCAGGGCAGGGGCGTCTTTCCCTTGTACCTGGATACAGTCCATATGGGATGTGTCAAACATACCCGCAGATTTAAGCACGGCAAGGTGCTCATTTTTAACCCCTGTATCATACCATAGCGGCATGTCAAATCCGCCGAAATCTGCCATGTTGGCTCCGGCATTTCTGTGCCATGCATTTAATGGTGTTCTTTTTAGATTATTGGTCATGACAAAATCCCTTTTCTATGATCAAGTTTAAAAAATGTACGGCACTTTCAGATTGTATGATTTGTAAACAACAAAAGTTTCAACGGAACTTATGCCGTGAATTTTTGAAATTTCATTGGTGTAAAATTCAAGCAGATCAAACCCTTCTTTGAACAAAACCATCACCATAAGATCATAACGCCCTGTGACCACGGACACGGAAACGACACCTTTCAGGCGGCTGATCTCCTTTCCTTTTTCAACCAGATTTGTCTCAGACAGCTTAATACCCACAATTACACTTCTATGGCCCGGCAGCTTGGCCGGGTCCACAAGTCCGCAGAACTCAAGCACGCCTTCTTCCTGAAGTTTGAGGACCCTTGCCCTTACAGTATTTTCAGTAACGCCAAGCTTATCGGCTATTTTTTTAAAAGGTTTTTTACCTTCTTTGAGTTCTCTGATAATATTGATATTGGTGTCATCAATTTTCATTTTTCTTTTTTACATCAATTTTATGTGAAAATATTTATAAAATAATTAATTCAGAAACCTTTTAATTAAGTAAAAATATCTTACCTATGGTTTAGAGTCAAACGTAAAGATTGATTTTTTGATGAATTTAAAAATATATTTGGAAAAAATTTGTGAAAGCATATATATTTTATTCAAATTATAATGTAATTAGCAATTATTTATAATCAGTATTTACAAGGATATATATGGTTGAAAATATCACCATCATCGGCGCAGGTCCCGGTGGTTACGTTGCCGCGCTGAGAGCAGCCGGCCTTGGGGCCCGGGTGACCTTGATTGAAAAAGAAAATTTAGGGGGAACCTGTCTTAATTGGGGCTGTATCCCGTCTAAAATAATGAAAAACTCAGCTGACCTGCTGCTAAGTTGCCTTAAGGCCGGCAGTATGGGAATTAATATATCAGGTACAATCAGCCCTGATATCCGTGTTCTGATGCAACGAAAGGAAAAAGTCCTTGACGGTCAGAGAAAAGGGCTTGCAGGACTTCTTGAAAAGGCAGGGGTAAACGTTGTCATGGGCCGGGCGAAAATAGTTTCTCCGGGAAACGTTGAGATCGTTTCTGACCGGGAAGAATCCATATCAGTGGCGTACGACAAGCTAATCGTTGCAGCCGGTACGGTACCCATGAATGTTCCGGCTTTTCCCTTTGATCATAAAAAGATTCTGTCTTCCAATGATATCCTGTCACTGGATTATATACCAAAGTCTTTAACCATTGTGGGCGGTGGGGTGATCGGGTGTGAATTCGCTTTTATATTCAGTGCCCTTGGCTGTCAGGTGACCATTATTGAGGCCATGGACAGGGTGCTCCCCTTACCGGGCGTGGATGCGTCCTGCTCAAAGCTGCTGTTGCGTGAAATGAAGAAACGAAAGATTAAGGTGCTTACTGACACAATTGTGACACGGACTGAAAACAAACGTGATGGCCTTGATATTTTTCTGGATGTCAGTCCATTCACCACGCCGGCCGGAAAACTGAAAGCGAAATCGATTGAATCCGATGTCATGGCTGTGTGTATCGGCAGAAGTTCCTTGGCAAAAGAGTTGGGCCTTGAAAATATCGGCCTTAACACAGACAAGAACGGATGGATTGCCGTGAATGAATATATGCAGACCCATGTTGAAAATGTTTATGCCATTGGTGATATTCTCGGCCCTGCCCATGTGATGATGGCCCATGTGGCGTACCACGAAGGCCTTGTGGCGGCAGTTAATGCCTGCGGGCAAACAGAGGCGCCCAAAACCGCCATGTCTTATGATACCGTGCCCGGGGTCATTTTTACCATGCCTGAAATAGGCTCGGTTGGATTAACGGAAAAACAGGCCCGGGAACAGGGCAAAGACATTGAAACGGCAGTTGTAAATTTCAGGGCACTGGGAAAAGCCCATGCCATTGACCAGATTGCAGGAGAGGCAAAAATGATCGTGGAAAAGGCATCAGGCAAAGTGATAGGGGTTCATATGACAGGCCCCCATGCAACAGATCTGATTGCCGAAGCTACCTTGGCTATCACCAAGGGGTTAACTGCAGCGGATCTGGCACACACCATTCATGCCCATCCCACCCTGGCTGAAATTATGGGAGAAACGGCCTTGAAAATATTGGGAACCCCGCTGCATGGGTAAGGACAAAGAGATGAGAGACCAATGGCATTTTGATCAAATGATAGACAGAAGCAACACAGGCTCCGCAAAATGGGAACCGTGTGTTTTGGAACAAAAATTTGGAAAAGGGCGGGGCAATCTGCTGCCGTTATGGGTGGCGGATATGGATTTTGCCTGTCCTGATGTGATTTTCAATGCCATGGAACAACGCTTGTCTCACAGAGTTTTCGGGTACAGCCTGAATGACAGCCGGCATAATGACGCGCTGATCGACTGGTTTAACCGGCGGCATGGTTGGCAGATCCAGGAGGATTCAATTGTCAATACGCCGGGTATCGTGCCCGGGGTTCACTACCTTATCCAGTGCTTTACCAAGCCTGGTGACGGGGTATTGATTCAGCCGCCGGTGTACTATCCCTTTGCCCAGGCCATTCATACCAATGGCAGGCATGTGGTTGAAAATCCCTTGATACTGAATAATTACCGGTATGACATGGATTTTAAAGACCTGGAAGAAAAAACCCGGGACCCAAGGGTCAAACTTGCCATCCTGTGTTCGCCGCACAATCCGGTGGGTCGGGTATGGCACAGGGATGAGCTTGAACGGTTTGGGGCTATCTGTCTAAAAAATAATGTCCTGGTCTTTGCCGATGAAATACATTGTGATCTGATCATGCCCGGATTTGAACATACCAGTTACCAGTCGATTTCTTTTGAATTCTGTCAGGGTTCCATTGCCGGCAATGCCGCCTCAAAAACCTTTAATCTGGCCGGACTTGGCTATTCCTGCCTGATCATTCCCAACGAAGTATATCGCCATGAAATGGGTAATTTTTTTAACTGCCTTGGCTTTGATGCAACAGGACCCTCTAATTTGTTTGGTGCCATTGCAGCCCGGGCTGCCTATGAAGGCGGGGAACCCTGGCTGGTTGACGTGATCAGCTATATTTATGATAATTTTCTATATTTGAAAAAAAGAATCGAAAAAGAACTGCCGGGTGTGCGGGTATTTGATCTTGAAGCCACCTATTTGCCGTGGATTGATTTTACTCCTTTGGGGCTGTCATCGGAAAGAATTATTCAGATTATTGAGGAAAAGGCCGGACTTGCCCTTGATCACGGCAACTGGTTCGGACAGAGCGGGGCCGGGTTTGAGCGGATAAATATTGCCTGTCCAAGACAATTGTTGTTTAAGGCGGTAAACGCCCTAATTGCCGCATTCATGCCCTTTTGCAAATAAGTTGTCTTTTTTTTTAGCTAATTGATTGGCGGATTCACATTGAATTCGCTCATTTTATACAACAGGGTTTTATAGGACACTTTTAAAATTTTTGCGGCTTTGGATCGGTTCCACCCCACTTTTTCAAGCACAAAAATAATCACTTCCTTTTCAACTTTGTCGGAGGCCAGCTTCTTTATTTTTTTTAAAGAAATATCTTCAAATAATTTTTCCGAACTTGTGGACAGATCTACAAATTCTGAAATGATTTTCATGCGCCGGTTTCCGGATTCACTATTAAATGGATAACCAGGCGAATGTATGGCAGAACCGGCTAATTGCGCCTGAGATATATCTGAAGAAGATGTTTCAGAGGTGTCTGCATCGTTAGGTAACTCTTCAAAAATTTTATCCCAGGAATTGAGCACCATCAGTTTTTTTATGCAGTTTTGCAACTGGCGCACATTGCCGGGCCAGTGATAACTGCAAAGGCGGGCCATGATCTGACTGTCAGGCCTTTCTGCTTGGGCTTTCGGGTATTCTGACGAATATTTTTTATAGTAATATTCAATCAGGGCCGGGATATCCTCGGGACGTTCGCGAAGGGGCGGAATATCTATTTTAATAATATTAAGCCGGTAAAAAAGATCTTCCCTAAACGTTTTGTTTTTTATGTTTTCTTCAAGGCATTGGTTGGTTGCCGCAATTACCCAAACATCCGTTTTATAATCCTGGTCCGATCCCAAAGGGGAGAACTCTCCGCTTTGGAGGACGTGGAGCATTTTGGATTGAAGACTAAGGGGCATATCTCCGATTTCATCAAGAAAAAGGACACCCTTGTCTGCAGTTAAAAATTTACCGGAGCGTTTTTTGTGCGCCCCGGTGAAAGCGCCTTTTTCATAACCATAAAGTTCTGACTCCAGAAGGGTCTCAGGCAGGGCGGCACAGTTTATTTGTACAAAATTATTTTTAGACCGATTCGATTCGGCATGTAGGCTCTGGGCGACCACTCCCTTGCCGACACCGGTTTCTCCTGTAATCAGGATGTTAAGACAGGTTTGGGCCACATGGCTGATCAGTTCCTTGATCTTCAGCATAGGGGTGGAGACGCCTATCAGCGGTGTTTTTAAAGTCATATCTTATAACGCCCTCTTTTTCCTATTCTTTTGTACTGCCTATGAGTTCGGCAACTTTGCGTTCAATTTTAAACAGGTCAACAGGTTTAAAAATAACAATATCCGCCCGGGCTTCGGACGCAAGGGCTCCGGGGTGATCCCCATACCCGGTCATAGCAACGGTTTTAATGTCAGGATATTCCTTTTTTACAATGGAAATCAGCCCAACACCACTGATGTTAGGCATTACAAGGTCTGTGATCAGGCAATGAAAATAATCGGGTTTATCCCGCAGAATTTTTAAAGCGGCAAATCCGTCCACCGCAGTCTTAACCTCATACCCAAGTGAGTTAAAAAATTCATAAAAAGTAGACAGAATATCTTCGTTATCGTCTACGATCAGAAGTCGAGCCGCATTTGCCATATCAGCCTCTTTGTCAAAATAAAAATGAATAATTAACTATGTCCATATCTTAATATTCTTAGTATATGCAAGGAAAAAAAGCATGAGTGTGAAAAAAATTATCCAATCCGTTAAATAAAATAGAAAACAAAAAATGAACAATTTTAAACAGGCCCCCAACTGTCTTGCCTAAAAATAAAATTCATATTATAAATTTGTGTCTGCACTTAGGTTCAGGTTTACGACAGAATTTTTCTGCTGCTTTGCAATTGTTGGATCTATATTAGTAATTAAGGAAATTTAATGAAAAAATCAATTATCAAGGGCTCAGGCTTCTTTGTGCCACCCCATATTGTCACCAATCAGGACCTGGCCGAATTTATGGACACTTCTGATGAATGGATTCGCCAGCGCACCGGCATTCATCAGCGACACTGGGTCACCGAGGAAGATGTCTGCGGTGCATCGGATTTGGCCACCCAGGCAGCCCGCATGGCACTGGACAACGCAGGTTGGCATCCCAACGATCTGGATTTTATTATTTTTGCCACCTTAAGCCCGGATATCATGTTCCCGGGGGGCGGGTGTCTTTTAGCCCGAAATCTTGAACTTAATTCCACACCGGCCCTGGACATTCGCCAGCAATGCACCGGATTTTTGTACGGATTTGCCACAGCAGATTCTTATATCAAATCCGGGCTTGCCTCAAAGATTCTTCTGGTGGGTGCTGAAGTGCATTCCACAGGACTTGATAAAACCACCCGGGGCAGGGATGTCACGGTGATTTTCGGTGATGGAGCCGCCGCCCTGTGTATCGAAGCCGTTGATACGGATGAAAACGTGGGCTTGATTGCCTCGGCATTACATGCAGATGGGCATTTTGCAGAGGCTTTAAAAACCGAACTGCCAGCTTCCAATCTTATAAAGCGCATCCCTGATGGTCTTTCCACTGATGACCCCCGATATTTTCCGGTCATGGACGGTCCTGCCATATTTAAAAAAGCTGTACGTATGCTTCCAAAGGTGACCTTGGAAGTTCTGAAAAAAGCAGGCATGGAGTTGTCTGATATTGATCTTGTGGTGCCCCACCAGGCCAATAAACGTATTAACCAGGCCTTTGGCCAGTTCCTCAAGCTGCCTGAAGATAAAATTTTCCATAATATCGAAAAATACGGCAACACCACGGCTGCCAGCATTCCTTTGGCACTTCATGAAGCCATTGAAACCGGCCGTATCGGCAAATCCGGGGATGTTGTGCTTTTTGCAGGTCTTGGTGCCGGCCTGACCTGGGGGGCGTCTCTTTATAAATTCCCCTGATTTCTATTCTTCTTGCTCGTGCTCTTAATCTTAATCCTGCTCGAATTCATAATCTGGAGCAAGAGCAGGAGCAAGATTAAGAGCACGACAAAGTCCTCAATTCATTTCCGGAACAAAAAATCCAGGTAAAAATTATCCGTTTCCGATGCACAGGCAAACGTATATGAAGGGTCATCGTTTCTTGCGGCAATTTCTTCGCGGATATCCCCGGCCATGACTTTGCCTAACTCCACACCAAACTGGTCAAAGGGGTTTACACCGAGAATGAATCCTTCCAGGACAGTTCTGGCCTCATAGAAAGAGAGCAGCATACCCACACTTTCCGGTTCCAGGTTATCAATGGTGATGATTGTTGAGGGCCGGTTGCCGTCAAAATTCCTGGCCGGGTCATCGGAACTGCGGCCAAGGGCAAGTGCACCGGCCTGGGCCAAAAGATTGGCCCAAAGTTCCTGGTGGTTGGTCACCCCTTTGGACATGGCCTGAATACCGGTGTATCCCGGCGTTTTTACGCCGATGAAATCAATGGGAAAGGCGTTTCCCTGGTGGGCCAGCTGGAAAAATGAGTGCTGGGCATTGGTGCCGGGTTCCCCGAAGATAATGGTGCCGGCCGCCTGGGTTAAACGCTGGCCTTCCCGAGAGACCGATTTGCCGAGGCTTTCCATATAAAGCTGCTGGACATGTGGGCTGAGCCGGGCCAACCTTGACGCATACGGAATAATGGCCTGGGCCGGATATCCCATATACAGGGTGTTCCAAATGGAGATCAGGGCTGCGGTTAAGGCGATGTTTTTTTCTGCCGGACTTTGCAGTACATGGGTATCCATAAGACGGCAGCCGTCCAAAAAGCGTTTGAAAACATCATATCCAAACGCAAGGCTTAAAGGCAGTCCACCTACTGCCGAGGACACCGAATACCTGCCGCCGATAAAATCAAACATATGAAAAGAAGCAAGCACTGGTGTATCGGGATCGTCCCCCGGACTACCCTTGGCCGTGATGGTGACCATGTGATCTAACGGAGAGACGCCCTGGGCTTTGAGCCATGTGCTGACCTGGTTGAGATTGGCCATGGTTTCGGTGGTGGTATAGGATTTGGAAATCACGATCCAAAGGGTGGTCTCTTTGTCGATGGATTCAATGACCCGGGCAAAATTGTCAATATCCACGTTGGGCAAAAATAAAAGATCCATTTTTCTGTCAGCCCCGGTCAGGGCCTGGTAAACAAATTCACACCCAAGATATGATCCGCCGATACCAATGACCACCGCCTGGGTAAAGGGTTTTCCGCATGCCGAGCAGATTTTGCCGTCATGGACTGATGCGCAGAATTCTTCTATTTTTTCATTGACTTGTTGCATCTGCGCTTTAACGTCCATCTCCTTGAATAAAAGAGGGGAGGGGCCTGTGCCCCGGGCCGCAGTATGCAGCGCTGCACGGTTTTCAGTGGGGTTTACGATTTTCCCCTGGGTCATTTCACTAAATTTTTTAAGTGCATTGGACAAGGTTTGAGATTCATGCAGCAAAGATAACGCATTTTCATCAAGCCGCTGACGAGAAAAATCCATAAAAAAACCGTCCATGCCAAGACTGAAATCGGAAAACCGTCCGGGTCGGTCTAAAATCTGACGCAGATGGTGATCCGGCGAGTCAAAATTTTGGGCCGCTTTTGTTAATTTTGTATGAAGTTTTTTATTGGAAGAGTCGTCCGGATAAAGCAAACCAGCCGGGTTCATATTTATTTCTCCTTACGATTGAAGTGTCCACGAGATGTGATGGATTTGCTTGCCTGCCTATTTGCTGATTATAGAATAAAAACAGCGGAGAATAAACCTTTAGGCGTATAATTTTAAAAACTTGACAATAATCCACTAATCCCTCTAAATAATTGAACCATGAATTTAAATAATATTGAGATCTTGCAGAAAAAAGGGGTGAATATCCCAAATCCATCCACCGTGTTTATCGGTGATGACGTTGACCTTGAGCGTATATCTCCGGACGGGGTAACGCTTTTTTCCGGCACCAAGTTAACCGGCGCACAAACCCTGATTATGCCGGGCAGCGTTCTTGGTTACGAAACGCCGGTGACCGTTGAAAACTGTCTTATTGGGCCGGGAACAAAGCTGCACGGCGGATATTTTCAGGATACCGTGTTCATGGGGGACAATGTTTTTGGTTCCGGCGGGCATGTGCGAAAGGGCTGTATTTTAGAAGAACAGGCCAATGCCGCCCACACCGTAGGGCTCAAGCAGACCATTCTTTTTCCCTTTGTCACCCTTGGCAGTCTGATCAACTTCTGCGATTGCCTTATGGCCGGCGGCACCAGTCGCAAGGATCATTCCGAGGTGGGATCATCCTTTATTCATTTTAATTATACCCCAAACCAGGACAAGGCAACGGCCTCCATGATGGGCAATGTTCACCAGGGCGTGATGCTTAACCAGCGGCCAGTGTTCCTTGGGGGCCAAGGTGGGCTTGTGGGACCGGTGAGAATCGCCTTTGGATGTATCAGTGCCGCAGGGTCCATTATTAGGAATAGCGAACTGCGATGCAACCACTTGATCATGGGCGGGACAATGAGAAATGCTTCAATTCAATGGCGTCCGGGTACCTACACCCGTCCCGACAGGATTTTAACTGAAAATGTTTGTTATATTTCAGGGCTGTATGCGTTAAAAGCCTGGTATTGTTTCATTCGTACGCTTTTTACCTGGGATTGGATGTCCCAGGCCCTTGTTTCAGGCTTGCAGAAAAATATTGATATCTGTATTCAGGAGCGGATAAAACGGCTGAATGCGTTTGGAGACAAGCTTGAAGTGTCAAAGAGGATTTTGCTGCAAAGGGGAAAAGCGCAGGGCAGTCAAGCTGTTACCGCACATAACACGGTTCTGGAAAAACTGTCCCAGGCGTCTCTGATATTTGATCAGGCTGAGAATGATCTTAAAACCCCTGGGCCGGAAGGGGAACAATTTATTGAATACATTGATATTCAAAGTATTCATAACAAAAAAAATTACATGGGTACTATTCAGGGCCTTGACGAATCAATTTCGAT
The DNA here is from genome assembly GCF_963675255.1 of uncultured Desulfobacter sp. Taxonomy (GTDB): domain Bacteria; phylum Desulfobacterota; class Desulfobacteria; order Desulfobacterales; family Desulfobacteraceae; genus Desulfobacter. Next base: position 3,814,046 of record NZ_OY775937.1, on the reverse strand, counting down.
CATAGGGTCAGCATGGCTCAAGGGTATTGAAGACCGAATTGTTAATGCGTTTGGGTTGGAAGTAAAATCTAATAAAAAAGCAGGATAACCATTCGAATGGGAAAATTATTTGGAACAGACGGTATACGGGGCAAGGCAAACACCTATCCCATGACATGCGATCTGGCCATGAAAACAGGCCAGGCAGTAGGTCTTTTAACGCGAACGTCTTCTAACGGATGTGTAATCATCGGTCGGGATACCCGGGTTTCAGGCCAGATGCTTGAATCTGCGCTTGCTGCAGGGATTGCTTCCGTCGGTGTTGACGTGATGATCGCCGGTGTTATTCCGACCCCCGGGGTAGCGTACCTGAGCAGCACCATTGAATCCTGTGGGGCCGGCATCATGATTTCGGCCTCACATAACCCCTATTATGATAATGGCATCAAAATATTTCAAAAAGGCGGTATTAAACTGTCCGATGACCAGGAGAATGACCTTGAGAACACTATCCTTGGTCCGCCCATTGATCTGCCTTCAAAAATTGGAACCATTGAATCTGTCAATGATGCCCAGGCCGAATACGCCCGGTTTCTGGTTAAAAAATTTGATTTTCCCATAAAACCAAAAAAACTCAAACTGGTGATTGATACGGCTAATGGCGCTGCAAGTTTTTGTGCCCCGGAAATATTCACGCCTGACATTTTTGATGTAAGGTTTATCCATAACCAGCCAAACGGAACAAATATTAATGAGGCTTGCGGTTCCCAGCATACAAAAGATTTAAGCGAGCATGTCAAAAAAGTTAACGCCGATGCCGGTCTTGCTTTTGATGGTGATGCCGACCGTTTGATTGCCGTGGATGAAACCGGACAGCAGATTACAGGAGATACCGTATTGGCAATTTTGTCCGAATTCGCCAAACAGACTGGAAAGCTTGGCAATAGTATCGTTGTAAGTACGGTGATGAGCAATGTGGGATTTGGCAATGCCATGGCACAATTAGGGATTCGGCATGAAATAACCGGGGTAGGGGACAGAAAGGTGCTGGAGCGCATGAAAGAAACCGGTGCGCTTTTAGGCGGGGAAGATTCAGGGCACATGATTTTTCTGGACGAACAGACCACAGGAGACGGTGCATTATCAGCATTAAAGCTCATAGAGGTGATGCTGGCAACCCAAAAACCTTTATCTGAACTCGCTAAGGTTATGACTGTTTATCCCCAGGTCCTGATCAATGTTGAAGTGGATGCATCCAGGCCCGATTTTATGAAGGTACCCATGGTTGCAGATGCAATTCAAGCGGTTGAATCACAGCTTGGCAGCCAGGGCAGGGTGCTTGTGCGGTATTCGGGCACACAACCGTTGCTCAGGGTGATGGTTGAAGGCCCTGAAGAAGACCTGACCCGCCAATGCTGTGAGAAGATCTGCGCGGCCATAAAAAAGAGTTTATAGCCGACAGCCTGTTGACCTTAGATTACCAGCTTATACCCCAGTCCATAGGAGGACTGAATAATCTTGCGGCCCGGAAGGTGCACCGCAATTTTTTTTCTTAAATTTTTGATATGAAAATCAATGGTCCGTTCATACCCGTCGTAGTTGTACCCTTGCACTGTTTCGATGAGTTGGGTGCGGGTAAACACCCGGTTAGGACTCTCCATCAGGATTGAAAATATATCAAATTCACTGGGTGTAAGGTTGAGTTCACAACCGTTGACTGTGACCACCCGGGATGAGCGGTTCAACGACACAAGGCCCCGGGACAGAATTTCATCATCATTGGTGTGTTTCAACGTCCTGCGCAATATGGCCTTGACCCTGACCACGACTTCCCTGGGACTGAACGGCTTGCAGACATAATCATCGGCACCCAGCTCAAAACCGATAATCCGGTCCACCTCCTCTACTTTTGCCGTAATCATGAGAACAGGCACTTCGGAAAATTTTCTGATCTCCCTGCAGATGGTCTTTCCGTCCATACCGGGTAGCATGATATCTAGTAAAATAATAGAAATATTTTCGTTTTTTACAAAGTTCACCACCTTCTCCCCACGATCCATAAGGGTTACGGTATATCCTTCTTTGATAAGGTAGTCCCTCAATATTTCTGCAATATCAGGTTCGTCTTCCACGATTAATATGTGTTCACCAGCCATGGGCAGTTTTTATCCTTCAATGATGTTGTTGGTTTCTGTGATCACAGGCAATTCAATGACGATTTTTAGCCCTCCCAAAGATGACGAGAGCGCCGTAATCGTTCCCTGGTGCAAGGAGATGATTTCCCGACTCATGCTTAAGCCCAGTCCGCTTCCACCTAACGTCCTGTTTCTGGACTGTTCCAGACGGTAAAGCCGCTCGAATATGGACTCAAGGCATGCTGCCGGCACAGCCGGCGCTGAGTCTTCCATTTCAATTACCAGTTGCGACCCGCTGACCCGGCAGTTCAGTCTCAACACCCCTGGGGTATCGGTGTATTTTAGTGTATTTTCAAAAAGATTAGCAAATACCCGTTTCAGCAGGGCCGCATCCCCTGAAACCAAAGGCAGCGTCCCTGGCTTCCACGCCTTTTGAATGTCGATGCCCTTTTGTTCAAAACGAATGGCAAACGCCTCAATACTTTTATCCAGCAACGCTTCAATGGAAACAGGCTTCAGGTTGACGGACAAATTTCTGGAGTCCATCAGGGATATCTGGTGCAGGTCATTGATTAATCTGCCAAGGCCAAGAATATCCTTATGAAGCGAATCAAGAAACTCAGGCGTCATCTCCCGGATACCGTCCTGGATAGCTTCAAGCTTGCTTCGGATTACGGCAACAGGTGTCCGCAGTTCATGTGAAATGTCTGAAATCCAGTTTTTTCTCATGGTTTCATACTGCTGCAGGGTGACGGCCATCCGGTTGAAATCCAGGGCAAGAGCCCCTAACTCATCATTTGAGCGCACGTTTACCCTTGTCTCAAAATCAAACTGCCGCATCTGCCGGGTTCCCCTGGCAAGGGCGTTCACCGGACCCAGCACCTGCCTGGAAATGACATAGGATACCAGTAGGGAAATTACAAGAATACCCACGCCGATAATATACACAATCCGAGTCTGTCTTTTTAAAAAGGCAAGCTCCAACGGTTCTCTCATATCGGACATGTTCTCCAGGCCCAGATATCCGATGGTTCTGTTTGACAGCATAATGGGGTAATAATCAAATTCACTGTCCTTGCGGCACTCTCCGGCCACATAGTTTTTCTGCTCATCGAACAGGCAAAGCCGGCGGTGCAGGGAAGTTGGGTCATGAGGGAGAACCGCTGGTTCGGAGGTTTGAGGACCGCGCGGTCCCGGTCTTGGCCCCGGTCCCAGTCTTGGACCACTGGGGGGTTGCCTCCGGGGACCGGGGGGAATCATCTCATCGACGCCCTGCACCGACCGAGCCAGGCCAAGAAGGTCGTGCCATGCCCTCGGATCTCCTTTGAATACGTCCCAACCGGAATGCCGGGTGTAGCTGTTCTTTAGCAGATCTATCATTCCGGCTTGGTTTCGAAACTCCACATCATTTAAGAATCCAATAAAATTTTTACGGATGGTCAGCTGCATTACCCCGACCACAAGCAGCAGGAGAAGGCAGGAACTGGACACCAGTGCAATAAAAAGTTTGTATTTCAGTTTCATCTGTTTCCCGGTTTTAGGATATCTGTTGCCAACGCGTTTATTATTATGTTGAAACTTCTTCTGTTTCAAGGTGTTCTCTTGAAACCTCTATTTATTCACATATTGTAATGTACCAGAAGAAAAATAATTCAAAAATGATACAGGGCCTGCACCAGATGTGATAATCTGCAACACAATTGTACAACCCGGAAAGGAAAAACATGTAATGAATCATCAAATTCCGTGTTTTGAGTTTCATGATGTCTCATTTGCCTGGCATGGAGAACGGGTCATACTGGAGCGCCAGACTTTTACCCTGCCCCAGAGTGCATTTGCTCTGATCCGCGGGCCCTCCGGAGCCGGAAAATCAACCCTTCTGCGGTTGATGAACCGCCTGGAGGAGGTAGAAACCGGAGAAATCAGTTACCTGGGACAAAGCCTTACCGATTGGAATCCTTCTGAGCTGCGGCAGCAGGTGGCCTATCTTCAGCAGATACCGGTAATACCCGATCAATCAGTCAGAGACATTTTGATCCAGCCCTTTTTTTTTCGCGTCAACCGAGGAAAGTCAAAGCCGTCCGACTAGGCGCTGCAACAGCTGCTTAAAAAGGTACAAATGAAAAATATCGGGCTTGATCATTCCGGTGCGGCCCTTTCCGGCGGACAACGCCAGCGACTGAGCCTGCTGCGAATTCTTTTGAGCGGTCCAAGCGTGTTGCTTCTTGACGAGCCGACATCTTCACTGGACAGTGAAAGCAAGCGCTGTGTCCATGAGCTATTGGAAGATCTCAACCGTCAGGGAACTACCATTGTCATGATTACCCATGACAGATTTTTGCCAAAGAACGTTCCGGTGATGGAAATTACCATTGATCAGGGAAGGGTTTTTGTATGCCGTTGACAACGGGAGCACTTGATATCAGCACGGCTGAGCTTGCACTTGCATCACTTTTTATTGTTGCTGCAGGGGCAATTTCCCTGTGGGGCCGTATCGGTCTTGGCAAATCCATTCTCATGGGAGCCGTGAGATGCGTTCTTCAACTGACAATCATGGGCTATGTGCTCAGTTTTATATTCGGTATCGCATCTCCATGGGTCGTTCTTATGCTTTTCTGTGTCATGGTGGTATTTGCAGTTTGCATTGTCAGGGGAAATGTTTCGGAAAAAAGCATTCCTTTTGTTTTTCCTTCCTTTGTCACTATGCTTTTGGTGTACGCAGTCGTTGCAAGCACTGTTAGTGGATTAATTGTCGGAGTCAGGCCGTTCTGGCATCCCCAATATTTTATTCCCTTGGCCGGTATGGTGGCAGGCAACTCCATGACAGCCCTGGGCCTGTCACTGGATCGGCTGCTTTTAGATCTAAAAACAAAACGTGATTTGGTGGAGATGCGGCTTTGTCTTGGCGCAACCCCCGTTGAAGCCTCACAGGATATCTTCAGGGATGCGCTTAAGGCCGGAATGATCCCTTCAATTAATTCTCTGGCAGGCGTAGGTATTGTTTTTCTTCCGGGGATGATGACCGGCCAGATTCTTTCCGGCGAAGACCCAATGCTTGCCATCCGGTACCAGATCGTGGTCATGTTCATGCTGGTGGCTTCCACTGCCCTGACTGTGAGCATGGTGCTTGGCCTTGTCAGGCAGCGCTGTTTCAGTCCCGGCCAACAACTCCTGCTCAGGCCGAACCGGCCTCAATAAGAGGCTTGGGGCAGGAATAACGGATTTAGATTCGAAAACGGCCTATCATCTCATTTAGTTTTTCTGCCAAACCTGATAATTCGTCTGATTTTGTCTTGACTTGATGACTGCCTGTGCTCATTTGAACAGTTGCCTGACTTACCTGGGCAATATCTTGAGTAACCTCTGCTGCTACTTTTGATGTCTGGTTCACATTTTCATTCACTTCGTTTAACCCTTGAGCTGCCTGACTTACATTGCCTGAAATTTCTTGAGTAGCAACAGATTGTTCTTCAATGGCTGCCGCCACGGTAGTGACAATGACATTAATTTCATTTATAACCGCAACAATGGACTCGATGGCTTTGACAGATTCCTGGGTAGTTATATGAACACCAGCAATTTTAGAACTAATTTCATCGGTAGCTTTAGCTGTTTGTTGGGCAAGTGCCTTAATTTCGCTGGCAACTACAGCAAAACCTTTCCCGGCTTCACCAGCCCTGGCAGCTTCAATTGTTGCATTTAATGCCAGCAGATTGGTCTGTTCAGAAATTTCTGATATCGTATCCGTTACCGCATTAATATCAGATGCGGCTTTGCCCAGGTCATCTACTTTTTGTGACACCGTATTTGCTTGTTCTACGGCAAATGCAGTGGTTTCATTGCCTTTGGCGATGTTGTTAGAAACGTCTTGAATTGTTGCGGTCATTTCTCCTGCTGCCGACACGATCATCTGGGTATTCACCGTGGTTTGCTCTGTTGCGGCAGCAACACTATTCATGTTTGTACTCATCTCTTCTGCTGCTGCAGCCACACTGTTTGATTTCTCAGCTGTTTGTTCTGCGTTTGTGGATATTTGTTCGGAAATAGTTGACAGCTCTGTTGAAGACGCGGTCAACGTTTGAGTCTCTATGGCAATATCATTGAACATCTGCCTTAATTTACAAGACATCTCGTTTAATGACTTGACCAAAATACCAATCTCATCTTTTTGATCAATATCCAGCTGCTGGGTTAAATCTCCATCGGCCATCTTCTGAGCCATGGCCACGCCTTTTTTGATTGGATTTGTAATCAATCGACTGATAGATAAGGCAATGATAAATATTAAAAACGTAGAGACCAGGGCGATGATGGCTATGTTGATTTTTATGGTTTTTACGGCAGCAAATGCTTCAACTCTATCAATTTCTGCAAGTAATCCCCAAGTGATGCCTCCGGCATTGACAGGCGTGTACGCAGACAAAACAGGATTTCCATTGTAGTCAATAATAATTTTTTTACCGGTTTTTCCGGATAAAACATCATCTGCTGCTTCGGTATTGACTGCGCCTTTTTCCGGATTAGCCCATGATGCTTTTACCGAATGATTTTCCGGGTCTAAATATGAATCAGATCTCATGAGCTTATCCTGACCGATGAGATATGTTTCTCCAGTCTCGCCCAACCCTTCCCTTTGGGTCATTAACCTGTTGATCCGGTCGAGAGGCATTTGAAAAATTGCCACACCGACTTTTTTATCACCATCAAAGATTGGAGAGGCAATAAAACTTGCCGGCGCCGCGTAGGAAGGCGTATATTTCTCATAATCCACCAAAGCCACAAAATCCTTTTGTGGTGCGCGGGCCGCCTTCTTAAAAACCTGAGCGAAATTGGTGTTTGAATAGGGGCCATCTTTGAGGGAAGTTGCAAAATCAAGTTCTTTAAAAACAGAATAAACAATATGCCCTGTTTGGTAATCAACGAGAAAAATATCGTAGTAGCCAAATTTTTCAAGATAGCTTCTAACAATCGGATGAATTTTGGCATGCCTTTTTGAATACGCCGAAAAATCTAATGCTTTATCAAGCAGGTGTTTAGACCCTAAAGGGTGTCCGTTGGCTGCGATATAATGATACTGAAGCGCGAGTGTATTTTTATCGAGCTGATTTACAATGTCTTCCACATTAAGAGCAGCATTCGGATTTTGAGATTTATATTCCTTGTAAAAAGCATTCCTATAGTAATTCATGACTTGCGTTTTCGCAGCAGCGTCATCCTGGGCGTCACTTTGGGTCGTATCCCTGAATTGCACAAATTCTTCAGAAAAGCCGATCATAGCCTCCACAATCATCTGATTCTCTGAAAATGTAAGCATTTGATTTTCAATCGTTTGAAAATAGTCTTCAATATTGGTTTTTTTAATTTGTCGTACGGCTTCAAGTTGATTGAACGCATGAGTTGATAGGGCCTTTTTTGATAAGTTGACAGACAATAGACCTAAGATTGCCAGCGGTAAAATACCGACCACTAAAAAGGTTGCGATGAGCCTTGTACTGATTTTGATATCTTTAAACTTTTTCACTTCAAGTCCCATAATTTTTCATATTTTGTTCAAGCTGTTTTTTTGAAAATATGTCTTTTTTATTTCAGTTGGTTATGAATTATAAATAATGCGTTAGGGTGCGACACTTGTGGATTATCCTCATAAACCTGCGTGTTCCGGTCAATTCCTCTATTTGTTCACATAAACTAACCCGTCATCTCACACAATTGCCTGATATATTCAGTAAGGCTATAAACCTGAACCGTTAAAGGAGTCATTATGGTACGTGAATTTTTAAACAGAAACACCATTATGTTTGTATTCCTGATTTTTATCCTGATTGCTGACTATGCAGCCTTTTTCAGGATTTGCCCCAACTTTGTAAAACGGCCTTCAATCCGCGCACAGGCCTTTGGAGACCACTTGGGTAATGGTGTAATTATATCTTTATACAAGGAGAATAACAAATGAATTTGGTCAAAAAAATAATAACCTTTTGTTTGCTTTCCGTAGTTTATACGCAGAGCCTGTGGGCCATTGGTCCTTTTCCCGGCACGCTCAAAAAAAAGCAGTCCATAAACAAAATCAATCCTGCTGTTGTCTATGTTAACCAGGACAGCCGTGCTGATAGCCCTGACGGATCATCTTGGGCACAGGCATTCTCATCTCTTTCAACCGCATTACAAAGCAACTTAATAGATAAAAAAGAGATTTGGGTGGCCCGGGGAACCTACTATCCGTCGGATATTTCAAAAAGAGAGGACAGTTTTTGTCTGGTTTCCGGTATCAGCATATACGGCGGATTTATCGGAAACGAATTTCTGCGATCCCAACGGAACTGGACCAAAAATGTGACTGTATTATCCGGGGAAATCGGTGATCCGCAACTTTTGTCTGATAATTCATACCATGTAGTCACAGGAGCTGATGATACCCTGATAGACGGGTTTATCATCCGGGACGGGTATGCCGTTCCGGATGAGAAGGAAACTGTTTCCAGCGATATCCTGGCCGGGGTACAGGAAAAAAAGACCCACATGAAAAATCCGGACACCGTCACCAGTGCAAATGTATACTCCGGCGGGGGGCTACTCAATCTTTATGCCGGGGCATATGTCCGCAACTGCAGCTTCCAGGGCAATTATGCCGTCAAGGGGGGTGCGGTGTGCAATCTGGCAACCCAATACAGGGATCACAATGATATGACAAACGAAATCGGCAGTAAGACCCCTGTTTTTGAAAGCTGCATTTTTGAAGACAACCATGCCATTACCCATGGTGGGGCAGTATATAATGCTTTTTTTACCCGTACCACGTTTATTACTTGCGCTTTTACCGATAATACATCGGGATCAAGGGGTGGCGCTGTGTATGCAGACAAGGGCAGCCCCGTTCATTTTATGAATATTCTTTTCAGCCATAACGAGGCGGAGCGGGGTGCTGCATTGGCGGCAGACGGATCGTCCAATATCAGACTTATATATGCTACATTTGCCTGCAACATGGCCTATGATACCGGTGCCGCCATTTATTTAGGTTCCTGCCTGAATAAACAGACCGACGGTTCACCCTTTATTGGTAATGAAGCTCATCTCTATAAATCTCTTATAATTTCCAATGTCAGCATAACGTCTCCTTCGTCCATCAGCAGTCAGCATGATTCAACTGTGACCTTTGATGAACAATCGATTGTAGAAACCGTTGATGGCACAATGAATGCGTCTCAGTTCCTGGTTGAAAAGAGCTTTGCATCAAAATCGGCAGAGGCCGGATTTCACCCGGCCCGAAAAATTGATGTGGATTGCTGGACCGATATTTTTGATGGAGATGAAAACCGGATGTACTTAAGTTATGATTATGATACGTCCAGTGCGAGCGGCAACCCCGGGACTATTTATGTGAACGATGATGCGTCGGCAGGCGGGGACGGCACCTCCTGGGCTACGGCTTTTTGTGATTTGAACCTTGCCCTTGAACAGGCAGCTGCCGGTTCCCGAATCTGGGTTGCAAAAGGGGTCTATACCCCCACTGATGGTCCGGAACGATTTGCTACCTTTGTAATGAAAAAAGGCGTGGATATCTACGGCGGTTTCAACGGCAATGAAACAACCCTTAACGAGCGAGACTGGGAAACCAACAAAACAGTCCTCTCCGGTGATATCGGCAGGGTGGGGGACGATTCGGATAATTCGTATCATGTTGTCTTTGGCGCTTCGGACAGTCTTTTGGACGGATTTATCGTTCAGGCGGGCAGGGCCGACGGAGAATTTTATCACAGACGGGGAGGAGGACTTTTGTGTGATGGAAAAGCCAGCCCACGAATCGCAAATTGTATCTTTGAAAAAAATCAGGCTGAGGAAGGCGGTGCCATTGCCGGCACCGGATCTGCAAGTCCTGTGCTGGAAAACTGTACGATTACCGAAAACACGGCGCGTCTGGGTGGTGGCATCCTTTTCAGAACCAGACCGGGTAATCCAGGGCCCGGTGCTAAGCTGACGGATGTAAAATTAACTGGTAATACGTCCCAGGGCAAGGGGGGCGCCGTTTATATTGATTCCGGCGCGCAGCCCTGTTTCACCCGGTGTACGTTGTCCGGCAACCGGAGTTTAGGAAATGGAGGCAGTGTCTATGTGGACAACAGCACCACCGGCCAGATATACGCCACCCCCCATTTTAATGCCTGCTTTTTAACTGACAATACCACTGGGCTGCGAGGCGGGGCTTTTGCCGTATTTAACGGCACGGTATCCCTTAAAGACACAGTTGTAACCCATAATACTGCCGTATCCGGCGGCGGCGGAATCGCCCTTGACTACAGGGGCGCACTTTTCGATGAAAAAAATACCTCCGTGATAGAGGATAACATCAGCACATCCGGCAAACCCGATATTGATAATGCCACCTCAAATTTTGTTTATGAACCAAATCTTTATTCAGGTCGATAAAACCACGTTCCAGTGGAAATTTTAAAATCTACCAATAGGGCGCGGGATTTTTGCCCGTATTCAAGGCGCATCAATGGGAGCATATTCGAAATATGTGCCCATTGGTGCAACGAAGAAAACGGGTAAAAAGACAAGCCCTATGGTAGATTTTATTGTTTCTATGGCCTTTATTGTTGAAGCGCATTATTCCATGCCTGAGAATATGCGGCCGAATCGCTCAAGAACAGCGGCGGCATACGGGGTTTTTTCCAGTTTGTCGATAAGTTGATTCAAACTCTGACCGCTTTTTTTGATATCATCGGCTAAATGACAAAGATAGCATTTTGCAATGGCGTCATCAGCTTCGGGGTGAAACTGCACCCCCCACGCCCGGGGAGCAAATTTTACAGCCTGGTAGGATTCAAAGCTGTTTTTTGCCAGAACAACAGCCTTTTCGGGCAACTCCCGTATGCTTTGGGAATGGAAGACATGAACCTTAAACCGGTCCGGCATGTCCCGGAACAGCAGATCTTTTTGTCCAGCCTCAAGCAATTGGATCTCTTTGGTTCCGACTTCCAGGCTGACTGGGTGAAAATCCACCACGCCGCCCAGGGTTTTTGCTATAATTTGATGGCCGAAACAGATCCCGAGCAAAGGGGTCTGGGATGTGACCATTCGGCGGATCCAAATTTCCAATTCTGCACAATAGTGCGGATTATCAGTGACATTGTCATGGGAACCGGTAATAACGGCTCCGGCCAAGCTGTCCGGCTGCGGCAACGGATGATGCAATGTTACGTCAACGACCTCAATGGCTGGAATGGCAGGACCGAACCCCTTTGTTATCCAGGTTTCGAAATCACCGTGATTGGTTTTAATATCTGGAAATGTGCTTCCTGTCTTAATTATGGTAATAGGTTTCATGATTGATCTCTCAGGTTATTCCTTTTTTATTTCGTCACAGGTCTGCAATTTGCCTTTTGCCTGCCTCTCATTCAAAAATCAAAAAACTACCAATTTTAAATGAAAAGTCAACTGTCCGGACAACGAATCCATCTCTGATCGATATTGACTCACCGCTTATCTTGTACTCGATATTAAAAGGTGGGCATAAATGCGACAATAAAGGTGCGACTTTGCGAATTATTATTAATCTATCACTGAATAATATTTTGAATTTAAAGTGCCGGATGTAGGCTGAAATACCTTCAAGCTTTTTATTTTTTACCCTTTATGACTTAATGTTACTTGAATTTTTAGGGTATAGGATAGCCTTGGTCTATATTTTGCTGATACTTTTTTGGGTTTTATATAATCGAACCACTAATTAAAATTGGCGCTCTATAAAAAAACAAGGAGTAAGTATAATATGCAATTGACCGATCTTATGCCCGTTGAAAAATGGACTGAACTTGAATTGGAACTGGCGAATAAATTTAATCTTCAAAGTTCTGTTTTTAACCCAGAGGGGATTAGGATCACTAATAACCCAAATTGGGCGAACTCCCTGTGCCCGGTGATAAAATCCACGGAAAAAGGACAGAGTTTTATCTGTGCTGTTGCCCATATGAATATGTCCAACCAGGCCCGCAAGACAAAAGAGGCAGTGATAGAGGAGTGTGATGCCGGATTGCTCAAACTGGTTGTTCCGATTTTTTTCAAAGAGGAATTTTTAGGAGTTATTGGCGGATGCGGTCTTCTTGCTGAAGATGGAGAAGTGGATGAATTTGCCATCAATAAAATTACCGAGATGGATGAAGAAAAAATACGGGAATTATCAGCAGACGTCCAGACCATTACCGATGAAGCCGTTCAGAATGCATGTGATTTCCTTCAGAAATGTTTAGAAGAGAACATCTACGAGTATACCAATAGTCAAAAATAACCTGATTTCGTATCAAAACGGCGTCTGGGTCGATATTGGTGCATTTGACCGCCTTGCCCATGCCCCGGAGAAACTCCAAAAACCGAAAGGGCTGACCTTTGCTGCCCCGGCGTCGTTGTACCCACTCACCCACTTATCCACTACCTCAGGGCCTTTTTTCCTTCCTTAATAGCCAAATGAGAGGTGATAATGGAAGTTTTCGGGGCTTCCCGGTATTTGAAGATAATAGCCTGAGACCACCTGCACAGGTCGCATCATTAGGCAAATGTATACACTAAAAGAATAAATGCTCTATTTTATCTCATAATCCTCTCAACCTGTCCTCTCAATATATAGCTATTATCTGATCCATATCCGGGGCAGAATTTTTGTGTTGATCCCGGGCTTACATAAACCATAAAGGAGAACAAAAAAATGACAATTCATATCTGCAAATCAGCAACCATTACTCTGGCCCTGGCAGGGGTTTTGATCGCATTTAACCTGAATACAGGCCTGGCATATGCCCGGAGTAATAACGGCAGAGCCCAAGGCGGGCCGCCCCAGGAAGCATTTACTGCCTGTGAAGGAAAGTCCGAAGGAGATACGGCATTCTTTGAAGCTTCCAACGGAGAAACAATTACCGGAACATGCAGACAGGACAGAAATGGCGACAGACTTCTACTCATTCCGGATAATGCACCCCAGGGGGGAGGGCAGGGCGAAGGCCCCCAGAGAAACAATTAAGCTGATCTGATCGAACATAAAGGAAGGTATTAACATGGCTGATTTTAAAAAAAATAAAATCATTATCGGTTCTCTTGCGGCTTTTGGCATTTTGGCGGCTGAAACAGTCAGCTTTGCCGGTCCTCCAATGCCGCACCCAGGGTTTTTCCATGGCCCCAACCCGCTGTTTGACCTTATTATTGTCGGCACCCAGCACTTGTTTATCAGAGATGGCATGTTTTATCGCAAAGGTCCTGCCGGGTATGTACTTGTAGAAGCACCTGAAGGCGCTGTTGTTTCATCGCTTCCGGCCGGATACGGTATCAGGGTGGTCCAGGGTGTAAAGTATTACTATTTTAAGGGAATTTATTATGCCCGGGTCCCTGATGGATATATGGTGGTCGCACCACCAACATTAACCGCGGCAGAGAAAAATAATGAACCCAGAACAGTCACCTGTAAAGGTGAGGTTGTCGTAGAGGCACACAGGCTCAACGTAAGATCAGGTCCGGGCATGACGTTTAAAGTGACTAACCTTGCTTACAAAGGGGAAAACCTGAAGATATATCAGGAATCAGATGGCTGGATTTATGTTGAACTGCCGTCGGGCCGGCTTGGCTGGGTTGACAGAAAATTCACCCGGAGAACAAGTCAGTCTCCGGTAGGATAGGATTGGCTCCTTAAAATGGTGCTTGAAAAACAACCTTTCTTGCAGTGCTTTAAGTTTTTTCCATGCTCATAGGTGGGATCTCTTCTTCAGGTGAGACCCATCACTGTTTTACCTCGCTTTACACCACTTTACTCTATCTTTTCTCCACCGGCACCGGTTCTGAAGGCTGGTTGCCGGCCTTTTTATTTAGAACAAAATTTCTTGAAGCGCACGAGGAAATAATCTCTTTTCTTTCCCATTTTTTCCGATTCTGGTATCTAAATTGGGCATGAGTCATTATTTAAATAATTGCTGCCCCTTGTGCGGAGGGGATAATCCAGGGTTGTATTTTGAAGATAAAAACAGGGTGTATTTGTCATGCCCGGATTGCCGCCTTGTCTTTGTCTCCCGTGAGTTTTTCCTGACCAGGGAGGCTGAAAAGACCGAGTATGATCTTCATACCAATGATCCGGCAGATCCGGGATATCGCAGGTTTCTCTCCCGTTTGAGCCGGCCCATGCTGGAACGGCTCCGCCCCGGGCAAAAGGGCCTGGATTTCGGTTGCGGCCCGGGACCTGCTATGCATGAACTGTTCGCAGCCCATGGGCACGCCGTGGATCTCTATGATCCGTTTTATGCGAACAATCCGGATGTGTTTTCCAATACATATGATTTTATTACGGCAACAGAGGTGGTCGAACACCTTCACCATCCGGGCCGGGTATTTGACCGGTTATTCGACTTGCTGCATTGCGGCGGCTGGCTTGGCATTATGACAAAGCTTGTTCTTGATAAAGACAAGTTTTCACACTGGCATTATATTCGGGATTTGACACATATTTGCTTCTACAGCCGGGCCACCTTCACCTATATCTCCCAAAGGCACCGGGCATCCATTTCTTTTATGGGGAATGATGTGATATTGTTTCAAAAGGGAAATTTCAGGTGTGAATATGGGTGAAACAGAAACAATAACAGATTTTTCAACTAATATTGCAGGGCAGGGGGAGGAACACCGCCACTCAATAAAAATAAAAACCCCGGAACATGGAATATTTGTTCCGGGGTTTTTTGTTTTAATAGGTGAATTTTCGTTCAAACACTAAATTAATCTCTTGCAATGCCAAGCAAACTAAGCAGATGAACAAACAGCCCCATAAAATCAAGATAAAGACTTAAAGCACCAAGGATTGCGCCTTTGCGGACCATGGCGCCCGATGCATTTGCGGGAAGGGTAATTGCCATGGATTTCAGTTTCTGGGTATCATAAGCGGTAAGGCCTGTGAACAGCAGAACCGCAATCATGGAAATAATGGTCTGCATGGCTGAGCTTTGGAGGAATATATTTACAATCATCGCAATAATTACACCGAACAGGCCCATCATTAGAAATTGCCCCATACCGGTGAGATCTTTTTTTGTTACCATACCGTAAACACTTGCAGCACCAAAAGTCGCAGCGCAGATAAAAAAGGTGGAGGCAATGGATGCCTGGGTATAAATCATAAAGATCGGGGCCAGGCAGATCCCGTAAAGGACGGTAAGACCCATATAAAGACCTGTGGCTGTGCTTGCCTGCATTTTTTGAATCCGTGCACTGAGAAATCCGCACATGACAATAAGACCGATGAACAATACCCAGGGCATGATGGGGTTGCCGTATACGGTCTGCATCACGGCAGGGCTTTCAGATACAAAATATGAGGTCAGGCCGGTGGCGGCAAGACCCATGGCCATCCAATTGTATGTGCTTCTGATAAACGCATTGACCCGGGTCATTACCCCGGTTTGTTGATAGGAAACATTTGTGTTCATTACAACTCCTTTGTATTTCAGGTTTAGTCAGGTTAAATGATATGATATTATATGTTTTTATAATAATATAACACGGGTAGGGCAGATTTCAATATTACATTTTGATTATACAAAACAGTTGGATATAAATTTGATTTAATAAAAGTTTACATAATATATATTATCAGACCTTGTAGTGATTTAGTTTGAAGAAGGAGGTTGTTTTTGATGATTTTGCACTTATTGACTTTTACAAATGATTTATTTTATAAGTACGAACTTTGCGCATAAGCCTGGAATAAGGACAGGAATGATACCACAGACTGATCATAAGGTGTACACCGTAGGCACACTGACAAAACAGATAAAAAATCTGCTTGAAGAGCACTATCCTTTTTTATGGATCACCGGTGAGGTTTCAAATTTTTCAACGCCCGCTTCGGGTCATTCCTATTTTTCATTAAAAGATGAAACTGCCGTAATTTCCTGTGTAATTTTTAAAGGACAGAAACGCCATTTAAGATTCACCCCTGAAAACGGAATGAAAGTCAAAGGCATGGCCCGCCTGTCCCTTTACGAGCCCCGTGGGTCTTACCAGCTTATTTTTGAGCATATGGAACCCGAAGGTACAGGTGCGCTTCAGCGAGATTTTGAACAGCTTAAGGCCAAACTGGCTGCCATGGGCTGGTTTGATGCTGAGCACAAAAAAGAAATACCTTTTTTGCCGTCAGGCATCCACGTGATCACCTCAGGCACTGGTGCTGCGGTTCGCGATATTATCCAAGTAGCCAAGCAACGTTGCCCAAGTGTTCCTCTTGAAATCATCCCTGTCAAGGTACAGGGAGATACCGCAGAATTTGAAATTGCCCATGCCATTGAATTTGCCAATACGGTCAAAACCTGTGACCTTATAATAATTGCCCGGGGCGGCGGGTCTTTAGAAGATTTATGGGCATTTAACACCCAAACTGTGGCCAAAGCCGTTTACGAATCTGAAATACCCGTCATTTCGGGCGTTGGTCATGAAATTGATTTCACTATTGCCGACCTTGTGGCTGATATTCGGGCCCCTACCCCATCTGCTGCTGCCCAGATGGCCTTGCCTGACCAAGCGGCTATTGTTCATCAAATCTTTGGATTGCAAAATGAGTTAAACAATAAAATTGAGCGTCGTATCCTTCAACTGCGAGAATATATAAATGATTTACGCAGGCGGCTTAAAAGTCCGGCCAGGGTTGTGGATGATTTCAGATTCCGCATTGAGGATCTGCAATCCAGAATTTTGTCTTTGGTCAGAAATCGAATCAACTACCAGCGCGAGAGAACGCAATGGCTTCAACGAGCGATTTCAAGCACCCTGCCCTTATCTCGTATCCAGGCATATAAAAAGGATGTGAAGGATCTTCAGGCAAGTTTGGATTATTTTTTTTATGCTTACCTGAAACAATGTAAAGACCAGGTAAATAAACAAAAAGCCCAACTTGAGACCCTGAATCCGTCAGCGGTGTTGAGCCGCGGTTACAGCATCACTCGCAGTCTGTCTAACAATTGTATTGTGATGGATGCTGACACGCTCAATGTAGACGATGGAATTGAAATTATTTTATCTAAAGGACGCCTGGATGCCCGGGTGGAAAAAATATATGGCAAAGAAAACCTTTGAATCAGCACTAAAACAGCTTGAAAACATTGTCAAAGAAATGGAATCTGGTGATTTGACATTGGAAAAAGCAGTCAAAAAATACGAAGATGGGATTGCCAATACCCGTTTCTGCCTTGAAATTTTAGATAAAACCGAGCAGAAAATCACCCAATTGACAATGAATGCTGACGGTAAGCCCGATGTATCAGATTTTAAGGAAGAACAATGAGTACTTTTGATCTATCCGGATATTTATCCCGGAACCGAAAACTGGTTGATGCGGCCTTGGTAAATGTTTTTCATGAACTGGACCAACAACGCGAGCTTGTTCAGGCCATGACGCACTCTTTGATGGCCGGCGGCAAACGGGTCCGCCCTGCCCTGGCGCTGGCAACGGCCAGTGCGTTAGGTACAGATCCGCTCATCGCCCTGCCCGCTTCCTGTGCCATTGAAATGATCCATACCTATTCCTTAATCCATGATGATCTGCCGGCCATGGATGATGATGACCTGCGCAGAGGCGTTCCGACCTGCCACAAACAATTTTCCGAACCTACGGCAATTTTAGCCGGAGACGGGCTTTTAACCCATGCATTTCATATCCTTGCAGCGCCGGGGTCCTGTTTTAAGGTCTTCCCTGATGCTGAAACCCGGCTGGTTCTGGTGGAAAAAATATCTGCGGCAGCCGGAGTTAACGGCATGGTGGAAGGCCAGATGCTTGATATGCAGGCTGAAAAGAATCCCGAAAATTTACCTTTGGACAGTCCTGGTGCCCTGGCTCATTTAAAGAAAATTCACCGGCATAAAACCGGGGCCATGATTGAGGTCAGTGTTGCGTCAGGGGCCATCAGTGCCGGTGCTGATAAAGATGCCTTAAACGCTTTGGGCACATATGCTGAAAATATCGGACTTGCCTTCCAGGTTATGGACGACATTCTAAATGTGGAAGGTGATCCCAAAATTATGGGCAAGGCAGTTGGTTCCGATGCCCTGCACGATAAACTGACATTTCCTGCCATCCTCGGCCTTGAAGAATCCAAAGTCTTTTCAAAGCAGCTTGTGGCCGATGCCCTATCGGCTTTAGACAATTACGGGGAAAAGGACTTCAAGAAAAACAGCGAACCTTTGCGCGCCATTGCCGGTTACATTATTAACAGAAACCGATGACAGGACTATAACAAGTACCCATCCAGAAATAGCCTTTTCATCCAACGAAGAAATTGGACAAAAGATCTTATTTCCGGATGGCACTGAAGAGGTAGGTATTGAAATATCTTGACCAAATAAACGGCCCTGATGATCTAAAACAGATTCCAAGGGATGAACTTGACGCTGTCGCCCGGGAGATCCGGGGCAGAATTATTGATGTGGTATCAAAAAACGGCGGGCATCTGGCATCAAGCTTAGGTGTTGTAGAATTGACCATTGCCCTGCATTACGTATTTGATATGCCAAAGGATACCCTGATTTGGGACGTGGGCCATCAGTCCTATGCGCACAAGCTTTTAACCGGACGCCACCGCAACTTTGACTCCCTTCGAAAATACAAGGGCATTTCAGGGTTTGTTAAAACCAAGGAAAGTCCCTATGACGCGTTAACTGTGGGACACGCTTCCACGTCAATTTCTGCCGGTCTGGGCATGTGTTATGCCAAGGCTCTTAAGCAGGACAATTCCAATGTAGTTTCAATCATCGGTGATGGTTCCATGACCGCAGGGCTTGCTTACGAAGGGTTGAACCATTCAGGCGATCTCCAGCAGAAATACATCGTTATATTAAATGATAACGACATGTCCATCTCCGCCAATGTGGGCGCATTGTCTTCTTATTTGTCCCGGACGTTTTCGCATAAAGCCTTGCAGAACATGCGTAACCAGTTTGGCCAATTTTTAAAATCCGTGCCCAAAATCGGTGACGACATGTATGGATGGGCTAAAAGGTGGGAGGAGTCATTTAAGGCCTTTGTAACTCCGGGTATGCTGTTCGAAGCCTTTAATTTTGATTATTTCGGCCCCATTGACGGCCATAATCTGGATCATCTCATTGATATTTTATCTAATATTAAAGATCCTGATTCCCCGGTGCTGCTGCATGTGACTACGAAAAAAGGCAAAGGGTATAAGCCGGCTGAAAAAAATCCGGTCTATTTTCACGGTGTGGGCGCCTTTGCCGTGGATACCGGGAAATGCACAGCGTCAAAGTCAAGTGCCCCACCCTCTTACACGTCGGTGTTTGGTAACTGTATGATTGCGCTTGCAAAACAAAACAAGTGTATCGTGGCAGTGACGGCAGCCATGCCCGAAGGCACAGGCCTAAGCTGTTTTGCTGAACAGTTTGCCGACAGGTTTGTTGACGTGGGCATTGCTGAACAACATGCCGTTACCTTCGCTGCAGGCCTTGCCGCCAAAGGCGCAAAGCCCGTGGTGGCCATATACTCCACCTTTTTGCAGCGCGGTTATGACCAGATTCTTCATGATGTCTGCATTGACAACCATCCTGTGATTTTTGCCATTGACCGTGGCGGCATTGTGGGGGAAGATGGGCCCACCCACCACGGGCTATTTGATTTTTCCTATCTTCGATCCATACCCAACATGACCGTTATGGCGCCCATGGATGAAAATGAACTGGTGCGTATGATGCAAGCTGCCGTGGCCCATCAAGGCCCCATTGCCCTGCGTTATCCCAGGGGTGCAGGCCAGGGCGTAAAAGTTGATTACAATGCCAAAGCCGTTGATATTGGAAAAGGAAAGGTGCTTTGCACAGGCGACGATCTTTTAATCATTGGCATTGGCCGCTGTGTGAATGATGCCATGGATGCTGCAGAACAATTATCCGCCAAAGGCATTGAAAGTACCGTGGTCAATGCCCGGTTTGTAAAACCTTTGGATGCGGACCTGATCCTTGATCTTGCCGGGAAAATCAAAAAGGTGGTGACCATTGAAGAACACGTGCTGGCAGGCGGTTTCGGATCAGCCATCCTTGAACTGATTTGTGATAACGGACTCTCAGGATGCTGTGTGAAACGGGTTGGCATTGATGATGTATTTGTTGAACACGGCAGCCAGAATGAGCTTCGAAAGGATTACGGCATTGATGTTCAAGCGCTTGTGGCAGCAGGATTGAAATTGTGCCGTGAAGAATAAAATGGCCAGAAAACGCCTGGACCAGGCCTTGGTTGACCAGGGGTTGATACGCTCAAGGGAACGGGCCAAGGCCATGATCATGGCCGGAAAGGTTCTGGTAAACGGCATCAAGATAGATAAGCCCGGCACCCAGGTGAACCAGGATGCGCTGATTGACGTTAAAGCCCCGGATCATCCCTATGTTAGCAGGGGCGGACTTAAACTTGAAAAAGCACTCCAAAGTTTTCCTGTATCTGTTCAGGATGCGGTTTGTCTTGATATTGGTGCCTCCACTGGTGGGTTCACCGACTGCCTGCTCAAATTTGGTGCCAAGAAAGTGTATGCTGTGGATGTGGGCTATGGGCAGCTTGACTGGTCCCTTAGACAGGATGACCGGGTGGTGGTCATAGAGCGTACCAATATCCGCAACCTCTCCTATGACGCCATCGGCCAACCCATGGATGTTGTGGTGGCTGACACCTCTTTTATCTCTTTGAAAACCGTTATCCCGTCAGCGGAAAAATTTATGCGCACCGGCACGGATATCCTGGCCCTTATCAAACCGCAATTTGAGGCGGGAAAAGAAAATGTAGGCAAAGGCGGCATCGTAAAGGATCCGGAAGTCAGAAACCAGGTAAAGCAGGATATTATTCTTTTCTTCCAAGACAGGGGGTATAAGGTGAACGGGACAGTTACCTCGCCGGTTTTAGGCGCCAAGGGTAATGAAGAATATGTAATTTCATTAGTTTATCAAAAAAAATAAAATAAATCTGTTATTTTTATTTCATTTTGATTATTTAAAGTGTTGTTGTTTTATTAATATTCTATAAGGAGCCGTAATGAGCGAAGAAATCAAATCCATGAGGAATGTGGCTTTTGCGGGCCATGGAGGTGCGGGCAAGACAACTCTTGCTGAGGCTATGCTGTTCAAAGCCGGGGTGACAAATCGCCTTGGCAAGGTTGAAGAAGGAAATACAGTAATGGACTTCCAGCCCGAAGAAATCAAAAAGCAGCAAAGTATTAACACATCATTTATTAAGTATACGCATCAAAAGCATGTCGTTACATTAATGGACACCCCCGGGGACCAAAATTTCTTTTCTGCTGCCAAAACATGTTTTCCTGTAGCCGACAGTATGGCTTTTGTCATTGACGGTGTTGGCGGACCCTCTGCCATGACCGAAGAAGCAGCAGCTTCAGCCCTGGAATATAATCTGCCCGGCTTTGTTATTATCAACAAGCTCGACCGTGAACGGTCTGATTTCAATACTGCGGTTGCGGCATGTGATACATCCCTGAAAAAGAAAGTTATTCCCGTATGCTATCCCATCGGAGAAGAGGACGGATTTAAGGGTCTTGTAAATATCATTTCCGGCGCAGCCTTTGAGTATGACGCCGACGGCAAGGCCACACAAATTGATATCCCGGCGGATATGGCAGATGAAATTGCCGCTGACAAGGAAGAATTCGTTGAAAATATCGCAGAACTTGATGATGATCTGCTTGAAAAATATCTGGAAGGCGAAGAGCTGACCGAAGAGGAGATTAAAGGCGCTTTCAGAAAAGGCGTTCTTGATGCCCAGTTCTATCCGGCCATCTGCACATCCGCCACAAAGATGATCGGCGTTGATGTGATATTTGATTTCATTAATGATTATATGCCCTCCCCCCTTGACCGCGGCGCATGGACTGCCAAAGATGCCGATGGAAACGATGTGGAAGTGGCGCCGGATCCCGATGCTGAATTCACAGGTTTTGTATTTGCCACCATTGTTGACCCCTATGCGGGAAGGCTTTCCCTTTTCCGGGTGATTTCCGGAACACTTGGCAAAGAAGGCAATATCCTAAATGTTACCAAAGACACCAAGGAGCGGTTTTCACAACTTCTTGAAATTGCCGGCAAAGAACAAAAACAGATTGATGGTGCGCTGCCCGGCGCCATTGTGGCCGTGGCAAAATTAAAAAGTACCCTGACAGGAGATACCCTGACCGGTGGGAAAGCCATCCAGATTCCTGCCCCGGCACCTTTGCCCCCGTGCATCTCCTTTGCCATTTCACCCAAGTCCAAAAGTGACGAAGATAAAATCCATGAAGCCGTGCGTAAGATCCTTGAAGAGGATACCGGTCTTACCCTGCGTCGTGAGGAAGAAACCCGCCAGACCATTCTTTCCGGCCGCGGCCTGGTTCATATTGAAATTACTGCAGAAAAAATCCAGCGCAAATTTAATGTGGGCATGGACATTGCCACACCCACGGTTGCCTATCGTGAAACCTTCAAGAAAAAAGTCCGGGTCCAGGGCAAGCATAAAAAACAGTCCGGTGGCCATGGTCAGTACGGTGACTGCTGGATCGAGCTTGAGCCCCTTCCCAAGGGATCCGGTTATGAGTTCGTGGATAAAATTGTGGGCGGTGTGATTCCCAGAAATTATATTCCTGCGGTGGAGGCAGGTATCCGGGATGCCATGCAAAAAGGTATTCTGGCAGGATTCCCTTGTGTGGATTTCCGCACTACACTGGATTTTGGTTCCTACCATGCAGTTGATTCTTCGGAAATGGCATTTAAAACGGCCGGCTCCCTGGCATTTAAAAAAGCAGCAGCCGAGGCCAAAGCGGTTCTGCTTGAACCCATTATGAAGGTATCAGTCAAGGCGCCTGATGATGCCACAGGTGATATCATGGGTGATCTGAACTCCAGACGCGGCCGGGTACTTGGTATGGATTCCGAAGGTGACAAACAGATTATCAACGCACTTGTACCCATGTCCGAAATGCTTCGGTATGCACCGGACCTAGGCTCCATGACCGGTGGCCGAGGATCCTTTACCATGGAATTTGAGCAGTATGATGAAGTACCGCCGGATCTGTCCAAAAAAATTATTGAAAAGGTCAATGCTGAAAAAGAAGGATAACACTTATATTCAATCCATTGGGTTCTGCCTGATGATATGCTTAATAAGCCGTTCGGACATATGATCCGAGCGGCTTATTGTTTTTGTGAATTTAGGCCCATGATCGGAATAAAACATTCCAAAATATGGTTTAGAATTTTCGTTCGTATTCAAGGCGTGGCAATGGGAGCATATTAAATATATGTACACATTGACACAACGAAGAAGACGGATGAAAAGGCAAACCATATGAAAGGTTTTATTTTGAATTTGGGCCTTAAATGATTCATGCGTCACCCTATAACGTTATAAAGTCAAATGGGTTTGCGGTACGGCCATCTGTCGGGTTTTTAATATCAATGTTTCCAGAACAGGCCTTACTGAAAAACAGGCCAAAGCGATGGGGTACGACTGGATCTGGGACATTCAAACCACAATAAATTGGGTGAATAATCTGGATTAATGTGCTACTTTTGATCTCTTGGTCATGACTATCACTTTTTGTCTTAATAAGCGGGTTTAAATGTCCGAAAAAAAAGAAACAAAAACCAGATTGCCACAAGCGAAGTCAAAAAGTCATGCAACCCGGCGGAAAAAAGTAACCGGCAGTATTGAAAGAAAATCAGCACCCGAATCATTTCCTGTTGTGGGGTTAGGTGCATCAGCCGGGGGATTGGAAGCATTAAAGGCATTTTTTAAAAAGGTTCCGCCGACAAGCGGCATGTCCTTTATTGTTCTGGTACATATGACGCCGAACCAGCCGAGCCTTATGCCGGAGCTGCTTCAAAAAATAGCATTGATTCCGGTGTCAGCCGCAAAAGACGGAGAGCCCCTTGAGCCGGACAGAGCATATATCATTCCCCCTAATAAGGATCTTTCAGTTTATAACGGAAATATTCAGCTCTTGGATATGACAACAAAGAAGGACCGGCTGCCTATTGATTATTTTTTCCGGTCGCTTGCCCAGGATCAGGGAGAAAATGCAGCTGCGATTGTGCTGTCAGGTATGGGCACAGACGGTACGCTGGGTGTTAAAGAGATCAAAGTTCATGACGGGCTTGTATTTGTTCAATCCGAGGAATCGGCCGGATACGACGGTATGCCCCGCAGCGCAATCAATACCGGAATTGTCGATATGATCATGGCTCCGGCGGAGATGCCTGAAAAACTCATCCAATATTTTTCACAGGCTGTCCAGGGGTTCCAGGATATCCCGGCTCAGTTTCCCGTTAAGGAGGAGGGCTGGATACATAAAATTTATGCCATTCTTCGATCACGGGTCGGCCATGATTTTTCATCCTATAAGTCCAATACAATTCTCAGGCGCATCAGCCGCCGGATGAGTCTGAACCATATCCGCAGTCACGAAGTTTATGTGCGCTATTTAAGGGAAAATCCCGACGAAATAGACGCCCTGTTTCGAGAGTTGTTGATTGGTGTGACCAATTTTTCCCGTGATCCGGAATCCTTTGAAGTCTTGAAAGCAGATGTCCTGCCGGACCTTTTAGAGACCCTGGGGACTGATGCTACCTTCAGAGCCTGGATTCCGGGATGTTCAACCGGTGAGGAAGTTTATTCTTTGGTCATTGCATTAAAAGAGATCCTTGATAAAACTTCAAACCGGATAAACCTGCAAATATTTGGTACGGATATTGACAGCCGGGCCATTAAAAAAGCCCGTGAAGGTGTTTACCCGTGTAGTGTTAAAGCGGATCTGGGCGAGGAGCGTGTGAATCGTTTCTTCATTCAAGGGGGAGATTTTTACCGTATACGAAAGGGAATCCGGGATTGTGTGGTTTTTTCCGTTCAAAATATTATCAAGGACCCGCCTTTTTCCCGATTGAACCTGCTGTGTTGCAGGAATCTGCTGATTTACCTGAATACGGATGCACAAAAAAAGCTGCTGCCCCTGTTTCACTATACACTGGTCCCGGACGGCGTCCTTATGCTGGGGTCTTCCGAAACAATAGGGGGCGCAACGGATCTGTTCCAGACCATCAATAAAAAATGGCGAATTTTCAGGCGTCGGGAAGTGCCTAAAGCCATACGACAGATCGTCAACTTTCCCACGGGGCCATTGGCTGTGGAGCGTCCCCGGGATTTATCTGCCGGGAATTCTAAAAATAAACCGTTCGACACCAACTATCTGACACAAAAGGTGGTGTTGGAACAGTTTGCCCCAACTGCTGTTCTTACGGACAGCAATGGCGACATCATAAATGTACAGGGCCGGACCGGCAAATACCTTGAAACACCGAGCGGCCCTGTCACCAACAATATTTTGGATATGGCCCGTAAGGGGCTGCGCATAGAACTGTCAGCAGCCCTTAGGGCTGCCGTATCATCAGCGGCTAAAGTGACCAAGAAAAGACTGTCTGTAAAAACCAACGGTGATTATCAACTGATTGATCTGCACGTCTGCCCTTTGAAGAAACCCGATGAGCTTGCCGGACGGTTACTTGTGGTTTTTGAGGATATCGACTCCGAATCCATGGACGAAACCGGGGACCACGCCGGTAAAGAAGATTTCTCGCCTGCATCAACTCACATTGCCGCGTTGGAACAGGAACTGCAGACCACCAGGGAAAGTCATCAGACGACCATCGAGGAGTTGGAATCGTCAAATGAAGAGCTCAAATCAACCAATGAGGAAATTCAGTCGGCCAACGAAGAGCTCCAGTCCACCAACGAAGAGCTGGAGTCCTCCAAGGAGGAGCTTCAGTCGCTGAACGAAGAACTGCAAACGGTTAATGCCGAGCTTCAAGGCAAAGTGGAGGAGTTGTCGGCAGCCCATGATGACATGCGCAACCTGCTGAACAGTACGGAAATCGCCAATATTTTTGTGGACAATAACATGCGGGTCCGGCGGTTTACACCTGAGGCCACAAGGATTATCAATCTTATTCAGACAGACCTCGGCAGGCCTATCCAGCATGTTGTCAGTAACCTGAAATACGACAACATGATTAGAGATCTGGAAAACGTCCTGCAGTATTTGACACCCGTTGAAACCGAAGTGCAGACGAATGAAGGCAAATGGTTTAACATGAGCATCATACCCTACCGCACCACGGATAACCGGATCGACGGCGCTGTGATGACATTTATAAGCATTGAAGATCAAAAAAAGGTCAATATCCAGCTTGAAGCCTCGTTAAAAGAAGCGGAAAACGCTTGGGAGCTCACGCGGGTCATATTCGATATAAGCCGAGACCCAATGGTGGTGTTGGATAAAAACAGCTGCATTGTTATCGCCAACACGTGCTATTCGACGCTTATGGACATAGACCGGAAATACCTTAAAGGAATGGATTTTATCCCCCCCCTCAAAAAAGAGCCTTCACAAAAAAAAGATTTGAAAACACAATTGAAAACAGCGATGGAAACAAATGAAGATTTCATCTCGGATATGATGGATTTTGAAACCGCCTCCGGGAAGAAAAGTTATACGATTAAAGGGTCCATTCTTAAAAAAGATAAAAGCTTCCCATACCGTATTCTACTTCAGTTCCTATCCGAGTAATCCCCAATAACAGCCATGGGCTGACCTGGTCTATCAACATCCAGACTCAATCCAAAACGAAACATGAAGGTAATTTAATGCGTTATTTTGACTTTCATATAAACCCCCATGTCCTAGCGGACACAACGAAGCATGAAACACTTGCAAAATTTGAAAAATGGTCATAACTATCCAAATTTTTAATCGCCAAACTAAAATGAAAGGGATAGTCATGACCAAGAGAGCAAAGAATAGCACATTAATCCAAATCGTTCACCCAATTTGTTGTGGTTTGGATATCCATAAAGACAAAATTTCGGCCTGTTTAATCACTGTTGATGATAATGGGAAAGAACAACATGAGATCCGGGAATTTTCATCATTTACTCAAGATTTGAAAAAAATGAAAACATGGTTGATTGAAAATAGTTGCCCTGTAGTGGCAATGGAAAGTACCGGGGTATATTGGCATCCGGTTTATAACACCATAGAAGATACGATGGAGGTTGTTTTGGTGAATGCCCGGCATATTAAAAATGTTCCCGGCAGAAAAACAGACATCTGTGACAGTAAATGGCTTGCCGGACTGCTTCGTCATGGGTTGGTAAGGGGTAGTTTTATTCCCCCCGAACATGTCCGTGAATGGCGCGAATTAAGCCGATTGAGAAAGATATATACAGAATCTCTCGCTGATTATAAGCGACGGGTTCATAAATTATTTATCATGGCAAATATTAAAATTGATTCGGTCGTTTCTGATTTGTTCGGGCTTACCGGTTTGAATCTCATTGATTTGTTATGCAAAAACGATGAAGTGACTTTGGAAAAAGTTCAGGAATGCACAAAAGGCAGTCTTAAAAAGAAAATCCCTGAATTGTATCTAAGCCTCCATGGATATTTTAAAGATCATCATCGATTCCAACTAATTGGCATGATGGAGGCCATCGAGATGTTTCAAAGACAAATTGAACAGATTAATGCCAGATTGGAAATACTTACCCGTGATCATGAAAATTTACTGGAAAGATTAGATGAAGTTCCCGGGATCGATAAGAAGTCAGCACAATCCATTCTTGGAGAAGTCGGGGGCACATTGGATGATTTTAAAAACATGGTCGCTTTTGTTGCATGGGCCGGATTGTGCCCTGGAAATAATGAAAGCGCAGGTAAAAGGAAAAGTGGCCGGAACGCGGTTCGAAATCATCCATTCAAAACGATTTTAGTCCAAGTCGCTTGGGCCGCGATCAAGACGAAGGGCTCATATTACAAAGCCAAGTATTATAAACTCAAATCCAGACGAGGTGCCAAAAAAGCGATTGTTGCCATAGCACATAGAATTGCAAAAGCCATTTACAACATCATCAAAAATGGAGACAGATATAAAGACCTCGGAGAAGAATACTTAAGCAAGCCCAACAAGCAAAGGATGTTGAAAAATTTGGCAAAAAAGGCTGATGAGTTAGGGATGAAACTTGTACCGTGTGAAGGTTAATCGACTTTATCAAAATGTTTTGTACGGATGTTGATTAGAGGAGTATAGAAGACAATAGATTTTTGATTCAGCAATAAAAAGTCGGATGTTGAAATGAAGCCTTAGAGCGCGAATATAACATGACTGGTCGGTTTTTTGTACAACGAACTGTTGGACTTCCATCAGGAGGTACCACGCATATAAAACTTTTATAGGATAAACCGACCGCCGCTGATGATTTAAAAAGTTGCCTTCTGTGCTTAATTAAATTGTTACCCAAAATGAGATAGATTTATCGATTTGATACCTTTAATTTGTAATGTTAATGAAGTGTTGTGGAATAAAAACCATAAACCAACGGAATATTATTCCCTCTTTACGGGAGAGTGTTTCATATAAAAATAAAGTAGGTACATTTTGAATATCAAGGATAACCAACCCGATAGTGCCTCTGAACTGAGATGCAGGGCTGAAAAAAAAATCAAACAAGAAATAAGACCGTTAGACCATTTGACAACCTTGTCACGCGAAGAAATCGGTGAAGTGATTCACGAGCTGGAGGTGCACAAGATTGAGCTGGAAATGCAAAATGATGAACTATGTGCGGCCCAAAAGGAACTGGAGATCTCCCGCAAGCGTTATTTCGACCTTTATAATCTCGCACCGGTTGGCTATTTTGTTGTTAATGAAAAGGGATTCATCCTGGATGTCAATCTCATTGCCGCCACCCTGCTCGACCAGATCCAAAGTGACCTGATCAACAGTCCGGTCTCTCAGTTTATATTAAAGGAAGATTATTATACATACCACCGCCACTGGAAAATACTTTTTGAAACCGGTGAGCCCCAGACAGTTGAACTGCAAATGCTAAGAAATGACAAATCGCTGTTCTGGGCGCGGCTGGATTTTATGATTGCGGAGAACGCCGGGCAACGTCCCGTCTGCCAGGTTACCCTTACTGACATCAGCGAGTCCAAGCGTTTAGAGTATGCATTAAAAGAACGGATCAAGAAATTGAATCTTTTATTCCGTCTTTCCGACCTGTTGGAGAAACCGGATATCAGTTTAAACCAGATATTGAAATCAACAGTTCTGCTGATTCCCCAGGCGTGGCAATTCCCCGGGATCACGGAAGCTTGCATTGAGCTGGAAGGGCAGATCTTTCAGACTGAGGGCTTTAGGAGAACGCAATGGATGCAGACGAGTAATATTGTCATTCAGGGAAAGAAGGCGGGGCAGATAACGGTGTGCTATACAGAGAATCGGCCGGCATTTAATGAAGGGCCGTTTTCGACAGAAGAGTCTTATTTGCTCAATGTCATGGTGGAAAGGTTGGGACATGTCATAGAGCGAGTCCGGTTGACAGAGGCATTGAAGGATAGCGAGATGTTCCTGAGAACAGCCATTAATTCGATAACAACCCCGTTTGCCGTTATAAACGCAATCGACTATACCGTTGAACGAGCCAATGATGCTTACGGCGGAAAAAAAGTGACAGGGCTCAAATGTCATGCAGTTTTCCGCCAGCGGAGTACGCCTTGTGACGGTGATGACTATCCATGCCCAATACATGAAGTCAAGCGAACTGGAAAACCCTTTTTTGGAGAACAGTTACATTACGATGATCAGGGAAATCTGCTCAGCTTCGAAATATTTGCCTTCCCGGTATTGGACACAAACGGACAAGTCGTCAAAATTATAAAAACCCAGATCGATATTACTACTCGCAAGCGAATTGAGCTAAAATTACAAGACAAGGCTGCTGAACTCGAAGAGATGAATGCCGCATTGACAGTGCTGCTGAAAAGAAGAGAACTGGATAAAGACGAAATTGAACAAAATATATTCGCCAACTATAAAATACTGCTTACCCCCATTATTCAAAATCTGAAAAGCACACGGACACAAGAAGATCAGCGAGAAATAATCAAGATTCTGGAATTGCGTTTAAAAAATATCCTTTCCCCGTTTTCAAAAAAATTATCAGATAAGCTGATAAATTTAACCCCTACGGAAATTCATGTGGCCCAGCTTATTAAATCGGGAAAATCCAACAAAGAAATATCACAAATGCTGAACTGCTCTTTTCACACTGTCGCTCGCCACCGGGATAATATCCGGGCAAAAATAAACCTGAAAAACAAGAAAATAAATCTTCGGTCATTCCTGTTGTCCCTCGATTAATCCCCTATTTTAAATAGTCTATATATGATATTTTTTTTAGTTTTTTATCCTATTGTCTGGCAAGTAAGCCTCCACTATAATTATTCTATTTGAAAATCCATACTTCCAATTGATTTTCTGATTTTCAAATATTCAAATATTTGAATTATAGGAGTGCCCCGATGCCTCATTATTTTGAAAAGTCCGGAATTCTATTCATAACACCGGAGGTGTCTTATCTGCCGGAAAAAATGAGTGGCATGTCTACCTCATAGGATTCATAAATGCAAAAAAAAATTTTAGACATTTTCAATAGTCTTATCAGTTCAGCCCGTGAACCGCTTATGCTTCTTGATGCTGATTTGAAAATTATCAAAGCAAATCATGCTTTTTATATGACATTTTGTGCGAAGCAAGAAGAGACGGAAGGAGTTTTAATTTATGATCTTGGCAACGGGCAGTGGAATATCCCCAGACTCAGAGAATTACTTGAAAAGATCCTGCCTGAAAAGACCATGTTCAATGATTTTGAAGTGGAACATTCCTTTGATGTCATTGGGCCTAAAATTATGCATCTGAATGCCAGAAGAATTTATAACGATTTTAAAAAAGTGGAGCTGATTCTACTGGCTATTGAGGATGTGACTAAATCAGAACATTATAAGCGGGATCTTGAGGATATAGTGGAAAAAAGAAGCATCCAACTTGTTCTGGAAAAACAAAAGACCGAACATGAAAAACAACTTGCCGAAGAAGCCCTTGAGGAAATAAAAGTGCTGAAAAAGCAACTTGAAGATGAACGCGCGTATCTTAAAGATGAGATTAAGCTGGAACATAATCACGAGAGCATTATTGGTCAGAGTGACGGGCTTAAATATGTGCTCTTCAAGGTTGAGCAAATTGCAGAAAGTGATACAACCGTTATGGTTCTGGGTGAGACAGGCACAGGTAAGGAACTTGTGGCCCGTGCAATTCATAGTTTCAGCAGCCGGAAAAACCGGGGACTGATCAAAGTCAATTGTGCTGCATTGCCCTCAAATCTTATAGAGAGCGAGCTTTTCGGCCATGAAAAAGGGGCATTTACCGGTGCAGATCGCAGCCACAAGGGACGATTTGAAATTGCTGACAACGCCACCCTGTTTCTGGATGAAATCGGAGAACTGCCCCTGGAATTGCAGTCAAAGCTGCTCAGGGTAATTCAAGATGGTGAATTTGAACGGTTGGGTAATTCGCGCACCACTAAGGTGGATGTACGGATTATTGCCGCGACAAACCGAAATCTTGAGGAAGAAGTTGAAAAGGGGCGTTTCCGAAGAGATCTGTGGTATCGGCTCAATGTCTTTCCGATTACCATGCCGCCGCTGCGTGAAAGAAAAGAGGATATCCCCCTCCTTACTGATTTTTATATTAATAAAATCTCGCGGAGATTGGGTAAGCAAATCAAAGTGATTCCCAAAAATGTAATGAATGCCCTTTTAAACTATCACTGGCCGGGAAACGTTAGAGAGTTGGAAAATGTTCTTGAACGGGCAGTGATTAATTCATCAAGCCCCAAACTCCATCTGGCTGATGATCTTGATAAATCCTACAGGCATTTGAGCAAAGATTTAAAAACCCTGGAGGCGGTTGAACGCGATTATATCATCCGCGTGCTTGAACAGACCCACTGGAAAGTCAGCGGCAAGAACAGTGCGGCCCAGATTCTTGGCCTCAATCGCAGCACATTGCGTGCCCGCATGCGTAAACTCAGCGTTGCCTCCCCTGAGCGACGTCCTTTTGATTCCCCATGAGGTTTGTTTTTCGTTGTGCTCGATCCTCCTGCGGTCATGCCGGAGACCCAGGACAGGGACTGTAAAAAGGCACGATATGACTGTAGAGAAGCCCGTTAGATTACCTCAAATCCAGCCTTAAATCCCATGATCTATTACCTTCGCTATCAAATTCAGGGATGAGAACTCAAGAAAATTCAGGGTGAGTTGCATAGGACTGTAGTCAACCGCCCATGCCTTTTATCCTCCTCCCCCCTTTGGGGGGGATAAGAGGGGGGGACATGTGTTATATCCAATTTCGACCAAAAAACAGGAGAATAATACATGCACCCCCCATGGATTTCTATATTGACTGCTTTGTCTGAAATAACAAGTAAAAAGTACGCCTCTATTATAAGTTGCCCTTATTGCGGCAACCGATATTGCTATGTAAAATATGGATTTTATAACCGATATCTGTTCAATGATGAGTTGATACAAATCCAACGCTACCGTTGCGATAATGACCAATGTCCGCAAAGGACCTTTTCAATCCTGCCCCATGCGTTTTTACGGATAGCCAGAGCGTCATTGTGCATGTTTATGCATGTTTTGCAAATGAAAAAAGACGGGCACAGTATTGCTGATATAGCCAAGTATACAGGCTACAGTTGGCCCCGCATTCAAAGATGGATAGCCAAAGCCCAACAGATCAAGGAATGGATTGATTCTGAACGAAAACAATCTGCACCCTGCATGTTACCCAAGAATGAATGGACCAATTTTATACGGGATTTTTCCTGGGCTTTTTACCCCAAAATATATCCTGCCGTTGCCATCAACACAAAAGGTATATCCCTATAATTAAAGGAGTTTGATAGAAAAATCTTCGTTGGAATAAACCCAAATTAACGGAGGTTAAATGGAACAAGAAAACGACAAAAATCTGGAAATAGCCTTGTGGCGTTACGGTCTTATCAGCCCCCTTCTACACAGGGATGCCAATGACCTCACATTAAACAAAATGTTGGATATGGCATCTTCACGCAGGTATGTTCACCCAAACGGCACCCACGTTCTTTTGAGCGGCGAGACTTTCGGTGCGTGTCAAGCAAGTTGTCGCCTTTTGCTGTACTTTGTTTTAATTTCCCCGCACATTCCCCTCATGACCTCCGACGAGCAATTGGGGGCCCATTCTCAGCCATGAGGGAATTGTGCTAGCGCCGTGCTAAATTCGAACGGTCAAACAGTCTTTTTCTCAGCAGAGATTTCAGGCTTTAACCGTTTGAATTTTTTCAAACTTACTGTTGTAATTGGCTCCCAGTCTCTTGTACCCTTGGACCACCTTTCAGGATTCTTTAACCGGGCATCCAGGTACACTTTATGCCGATTCTCGAGAATTTGAACATCTTTTCCACGGTGTCTGTCATCAGGGGTAACAAAATTGATACTGCTATGGAGATGCACGGTATTATACCAAGTTACAAACTCATCTGCCCAAACTCTTGCTTCAATTACATTTTCAAATGGTTTTTCTGGATAATTTGGCCTGTATTTCATTGTTCTAAACAATGATTCTGAAAAAGGGTTATCATTGCTGACACTGGGCCGGCTAAAGGAGGGCATGACCCCTAAGTCCTGCAGTTTGGCCAACATAGTTGCTGATTTCATTGGTGATCCGTTATCAGAATGCAAAATAATCTGTTTTTTTGAAATCTTTTCACGAATGCAGGCATCTGTTATCAAATCTGAGGCAAATTCTCCGGACTCCGATTCATAAACCTGGCAGGCAACAGCTTTCCGGCTGTATAGATCCATCACCATATAAAGGTAATAGAATTGACCTTTCACCGATGAACGCAAATATGTAATATCCCAGGACCATATCTGATCAGGGCCACATGCCGTGAATGTTTCCGGGCTATGTCTATGCACTGGATTGCTTGCCTGACGGTGCTCGTTCATCTTCAGCGTTCTCAGAATTCGATACATTGTAGACTCAGATCCCATATATATACCCTGGTCAGCAAGCTTTGGAACGATTTGATTTGGGCTAAAATCTGCATATTCCGGAGATTTCAATACATTGACAATGTTATCTTGCTCTTCAACCGACAACTTATTGGCAGGAACGGCACGAGAACCCTTACGTTTATCTGTTGTCCCCTGCTTTTTCCAGCGCTGAATCGTTCGCACTGTTAATCCCAATAATTGTGCAGCCTTACTTTTACTGGCGCCGGCTTGGCAGGCCTCAGATATCAAGATTAACACGGACCGTTTATCCTCAGAGGTTATCAATCTTCCTCTGCCTCCCCCCAGATCGCCTGGGCTTTTTTT
The DNA here is from genome assembly GCF_963675255.1 of uncultured Desulfobacter sp. Lineage (GTDB taxonomy): Bacteria > Desulfobacterota > Desulfobacteria > Desulfobacterales > Desulfobacteraceae > Desulfobacter. Next base: position 3,779,617 of record NZ_OY775937.1, on the reverse strand, counting down.
TTAAGAACCAGCAAGGCCGCTGTTTCTGCAAGTGCTTTTTCTTTTCGGGAAAGGTCGCGCTTTAAAAAGGATATTTCTTTTTTATATTGTTTTTCCTTCTCACCCTGCTTTTTATCTGCAGTGTTTGACATACCGGAAATGGCATCTTTTCTCCATTGCTCCAGGTGATGGCAAAAAATTCCATTTTTACGGCACCAGGCAACGCATTTTTCTGAAGTCATAGTTCCTGTTTCTATAAGTGCTGAAATTCTTTGCTCAGAAGACCAGTCTTTGGGGCGCTTTGCTTTTGATTTCAATGTAGTGTTGCCGCTTTCTTTATATTGTCTTAGCCATTTTCCGATTGTTGATCGGCCAACTCCGAATTCTTGTGAGATCTCATGGTGGGGTTTGTTGCCCAGTAATACCTTTTGTAACACTGCTTCTTTGATTTGGATAGAATATCCCATTTTCATTACCTCAATGCCCCGAATTTAATTTTCAATTGAGGCGACATCTATCCTGACACAGGGGGCTTTGAGGAAATGGCTGTATCGTTACCAGAAACTGGGATTGCCGGGCCTTGAGGACAAGCAAAGATCCGACAAAGGGCTGCATAAAATCCCAGAATCCCTGTCTGATAAAATGATAGCTCTTCGCTTGGAGCACCCACGCTGGACCACCGCCAGACTTATTAAAGAACTTGCCAGGGCCGGCGTATGGAATGGCAGAAAACCCAGCCGGTCAGCCCTTTATAGATTCGCCAAGACCCATAATCTGCAAAGAGATCCTCACCTGAACCCTGAACTGGGTGCCAGACCTTATGCGTTTGACCATTTCGGACAACTATGGATGGCAGACTTTCTCCATGGCCCCAAATTGTACCATGGCAAAAAAAAGAAAAAGACATACCTGCATGTAATCCTGGATGACTGTTGCCGGTATATCGTTCATGGCGGATTTTATTTGACCGAATCGGTCAATCCTTTAGTCTTTGATCTTATGGGCAGCGTAAAACGATTTGGTATCCCCCAGCGCTTTTACGTCGATAATGGTGCGGCCTATTCCAGCCGTCATCTCAAAATTATATGTGCCAGAAACGGTATTGATTTGGTGCATACGCCGCCATACAGGCCTCAGGGCAGAGGCAAGGTTGAGCGTTTATTCAGAACCGTAAGGGACCAGTTTCTCTGCGATAAATACAAAACCGTCCAGCAGATCAACCAGGCCTTTAAAGTTTGGCTGAGCAATTATCATCAGAGCATACATTCCTCTTTGGGGTGCTCTCCTAAACAAAAACGGCTTCAGACACGCAGTTGTTGCCGGACCCTTCCTCCGACAGCCGACATTGAGTCTTTGTTTAGGATGGAACGACGGTGCAGGGTATATAAAGACTCAACCATTCGGTTCAGAAAAAATCAGTATGAAATTCCCGGATCCCTGCCGGGTTCCAGGGTCATCATTTATTATATGCCTTGGGATATAGAAGACGTCTATTATGGAGAAGAAATGAAAAAAGCACGTATCGTTGATCTTAGTGAAAATGCCAGAAGATTTGATGCTCCCGGCGGGAGGACGAAATGATGAAAAATGGTGAATCACCCAGGGAATTCTTTGATTGTGAAGCGCATCCGTTTGCCGATACCTATCGTTTAAAAGAGCTTTATCTTGGTAAACAAGATGCCCATTTTTTGAGAATGGCTCGATCATTAATTTCCAGTGGCAAAAGCTTTACGCTTTCCGGGCCGTCGGGGACCGGAAAATCAACCTTGGTCCGTTATGTGTTATCACAACTTGATCCCAATTGTTACAGACCCGCGTTAGTCCACTATGGGGGGCTTTTGCGAAACGGTTTCTTAAAAGCGATTGCCGACGTGATTGGTGTGGATACCAACTCCCGGACAGTACCGTTATTATTAAAGTTGCAAAAACAGATCACACAGGTGACGCCCGAAAACCGTGGTCTGTTCCCGGTATTTGTTATTGACGATGCCCATTTAATGGAAAAAGAATCTTTGATGGATATCTGCTCCCTGATGTTTAATCCACATAGACAGACTGTTGCGGCAAGTTTTATTCTCGTCGGCGATGAAACCCTTGAAAAGAAACTGCAACTGCAGGTTATGGCACCAATCAAAACCCGTTTGACCGGTAATTTTAAGCTGGATCCCTTGAGCGATGAAGAAAGTCTTGAGTTTATGCGATTCAGGCTATCAAAAGCCAAGGCAGATGAGAACCTGTTTGATGCGGATGCCTTAAGTATTATGGCTTCCCACTGCCGTGGGAATCGTCGACAAATCATGAACATGGGGACCATACTTCTATCGGAGGCATATTTCAGACAGGAAAGAACCATAAGCACCGAGTTAATTTATACATGTGACGATATATTGATTACTGAGTGAAACGGAGGCATACGAGAGGGGACTCCGATGCTAAGGGATAGCTCAGTGCGGTAGACTACTGTCTGCTTTAGGCCCAGTGACAAAAATCATTGGGCCTACCTTTTTGGTGGGTCGGTAAAATACTTTGACATTTTCCAAGGATAAAAACGCGACAATCTACAATATGACCAATTGAACAAATAAAACCGTATCTGAAGCCATCCAACAGCTTTTAATCCCCCCCCTCTTCCGGTGTTTATCCTTAAAATTCAGCATCATCAAAGAACAATTTTCCCTATCAGAACCATGGCACAATGATTGCGTTGTATTGCTTTATAATGTTCGAACACTCCCTATGGCCGGAAAAGGCGGAAAGATGGGCAATGGAAAAAGCAAACTGATTTTAAACCAGGAGGAAAAATTATGGGTGACAAAGGAAAACGAGACAAAGGCAGGCGTGAAGAACAGAAAAAAGCCAAATTGACACCAGAAGAGAAACGCAAACAAAAAAATCAAAACAGCACGCCGGGAACAATTCTGGGGAGAGGCCCCAGTGACACTTAACCGTCTGTTTATTTAGATAGTCCAGTATGATTTTAATAAAAGGTGGTCCGAATGATGATTGTCAGAATGATTCTCAACGTACATCCGGGAAAACATCTGGAACTGCTGCAAACCCTTCTCTCCTTGATGGAACCGGTGAGAAAGGAACCCGGCTGCAGAAGCTGTTGTGTCTTTTGCGACATTGACGATAAAAATCGGTTTGCATTGATAGAAGAATGGAAAACCCCAAAAGAGATGGACAATCACATCCAATCTCTTCAGTTCGGTGTGCTTCTGGGAACAAAAACACTGTTATCTGAACCGCCCCGGATTCGAATCCATACAGTTTCCCAGACCTGGGGAATGGATGCTGTCCAGGCGCTCAGGCGAAAAAAGGGCTGATAGTATATCATTACCGGAAAAGTGTAAGGAAAAGACAAGAGCATGAAAAATGACAGTATCTGGGGGATCATTCGTCTGTGTATTGCCATTAATCAAAAGGCAATACAGATATATACCAAGCTTTCCCAGGCAGAAGATATAAAGGCGCTCAAGGCGTTCTGGGTCCAGATGGCTGAAGAAGAAAAAATCCATGCCGCTTTCTGGAGCAAGGTTGAGCTGAAGGCTAAAGACGTCATTTTTCCTTCCGTTTTTGATACGCCATCGGACATCCAAAAAGAATTGTCTGCCATATTGGATAAAATTGAGGTTCTCTCAAGCCGCTGGGAAGAAAAAAAATCAATGGAAAACGCACTTATCCTGGCCTATCGGCTGGAATATTACATGCTGCATCCGACTTTTGAGGTGCTTTTTAAGGCCTTAAAGCAGCTGGGTGGAGAGATTGATCCCTCAGACACACATGACCGCCATATCAGGAAATTTATTGATATGTTCATCCGATATGGACATATAACACCCGAGTTGGAACTTTTGGGAGAAACGCTGCAAAGCCTTTGGAGGAGAAATCAGGCCTTGGTTGACATCGCTATGACTGACGGGTTGACTGGTCTGTTTAACCGGCGGGGGTTTTTAATTGTTGCGCAGGAATTGTTTTCCCTGGCCGAGCGGAGAAGAGAACATATAGCCGTCTTCATGATTGATATTGACTATTTTAAAAAGATTAACGACAGATATGGCCATCCAAGGGGTGACACTGTACTCAAGGGCCTTGCGAAATCTTTGAAGGGAAGTGTCCGGAAATCAGATGTGCTGTGCCGGTATGGCGGGGAAGAATTTGTCATCCTGTTTCCCGACATCCACACCTCTACTGTGCCGCTAATGGCTGAAAAAATCCGGAAAGAGGTGGAAAAATCCAGACTGGACGGCATTTTTGTGACCATCAGTATCGGAGTTACCCAGGGGCTGGTTAAAAACAGTTCCGATAACAGTTTTTTTTCCTGGATCGCGAGAGCAGATAAACACTTATACAAGGCCAAGGCCAACGGCAGAAATTGCGTTGTGCATGATTGCTGTAAAGGATCTCCCTATGTCGAACAAACCCAACCCGGTAAAAGCCATCCAGGAAAAATTGCGCAGCCTGTTTGCCGGAACACAAGCCAAGTCAGATAAGAAACCTATAGAAGGCCACAGAAAACCTCAGACAGACGATTTATGAAAAAGAACACTACCTGAAAGCCGATAAAAATTAGGATGAGTTGACCTGGCCGCAGCAACCCGCCACTTGAATAGGGTCAAATATGGCCGCTTGGATACATATGATCTTTTTTATCCGGTCGTTAAAGAATTCCCATATTATTTGCTGATCTGATTTCTTATTAATCAAGTCTATTAATCAACAGCTTACAGATACGATGCCGGTGTGTTCCGTCCTGGCACGTAACGTGAGTTATAAGTTTAAAGAAGCCATCTCTAAAGGAGAAAAAAGACGTGAAAAATACATCTAACGAAACAATTTACCCTCCCGGATATTACGGCAAAAATCGGTACGCAAGTCAGACAATGGGAACGAGCCCAGGCAAAAAGAAAAGCAGCCAGCCATTTTTCACAAAAGAATTGTATTTGTTTATCCCGCGGGATAGGTGCTGGTGCCATGGAAGTGGCTGATTTTCTATCGAAAATAACAGACTATCGTGTAATCGATAAAGAAATTATAGAACATATAGCAAAAGATTCTTCTGACTATTGAGAAACGGTTTCACAAGAAAAACAGAAACAGTGTTTGGGCAGCAAAAGGGAGAATAATGTCACCCCGCTGCCCACCACCGGAACAGGAGGCGAAAATGATACCAAAAGAACACCCCGTTGAGGGGATCAAATCCATTGCCGTAATCGGTAATTATCTGCCCAGACAATGTGGCATAGCAACGTTTACAAGAGATTTGGTTGAAGGCTTGTCTGACTGTAGATTGTCGCTTTAAAATCCATTGAAAATCCCACTCTATTTTGCCCAAAATGAGTTATTTGGTTGATTTTTGTATCTCATATGAAAAAATTTCGAAGTGCGATTTTATAGGTAAAATCGAGTGCGACAAATCGTACTGTAACTCATCGTATTTTAAATAAAAACCACCCGTTGAAATTTTGCAACAAATCCCATTTTAAATGACCAGCAACTTTTTAAGGCCACACACCTTGAGACTGCCCCCCCCTCTTATCCCCCCCAGAGGGGGGAGGAGGATAAAAGGCATGGGCGGTTGACTACTGCTGGGGATCAATCGGCTCAAGTTTTGACATTAGGTTTTTATCAATTTCCCATACCTTGATTTTGTCCGGTGTGGCATTGTAAATTGGGATTTTGGGCTGGATTTTAGGTAGAATACCGTGCTGTTCTACATTTTACAAGCGCAGGCTTTTTCAGCACAAGCTCAAGGAAATGAAAGCGGATAATGATATCTGCACCTCTGTTCTCAATGCGTTTCCCGAAGAATTCAGCAAAGAACAATTGGTCAGTGAGATCGAAAGGCTTCATAAACATCCTCATTTTACCCATAACAAGCAAAATAAAACATTTGAGCTCATCAACTGGCTTTCTGATTCAAATTATGAGGTGGATTTCCATTCAGATCACCGCATATCCGAGCGGGCTATCTTTCCGGTTTCTAAAACTGAAAGCCGCGGGATAGAAGATGCCAGGTTTGTTCATTTTTTTGATGAGAATGGCGAATCAACCTATTATGCAACCTATACCGCGTATAATGGGGTTGTTATTCTCCCCCAACTGATTGAAACCAAGGATTTTATTAGTTTTAAAATTACAATACTGAACGGAAAGGCGGCACAAAATAAAGGGTTTGCGCTGTTCCCCCGGAAAATTAACGGACAATTTGCCATGCTGTCCCGACAGGATGGCGAAAACAACCATATTATGTTTTCAAAAAATCTACACTTCTGGAAGAACTCTCATATTATCCAGCGACCAGAGTATTCCTGGGAATTTGTTCAAATCGGCAACTGCGGCTCTCCCATAGAGACCGAGAAAGGCTGGATCGTTCTTACCCATGGTGTCGGTCCCATGCGGCAGTACTGTATTGGTGCAATCCTCCTTGATCTTGAAAATCCGTGCAAGGTCATTGCACGGCTCGAACAACCGCTTCTGACGCCCACAGAAAAAGAGCGGGAAGGATATGTTCCAAACGTTGTCTACTCCTGCGGTTCAATCATCCATAGTAATGAACTGGTCATTCCCTATGCCATGTCGGATATTAATTCGGGTATCGCAACGGTTTCGGTGAATAATTTGATTAACAGCATGCGCAAGGTAACTGGTGGATAGTTTCTTTTTAATAACGGCCATGGGCCGCCTTGAACGTTCGTTAGCGTGCCCACAATAAACCATGAAAGAATTCAGGTCGTTGGTGGTTCTTTCATATGAAATCTAATACAATAAAGAACTTAACCTGGGAGCGCGGGCGTCCCGGATATAGCCAGAACTCTAATTTAACCTGAGGCAACCATTACCTGGGCCGGGCGTAACAATTTGCCGTGATATAAATAGCCTTTTTTTTCAACCCTCACCACGGTATGGTGAATTGCTTCAGGATTCCGGACCATCCCGAGGGCTTCGTGTAAGTTCGGGTCGAACACCGCTCCCAGGGCATCAATTGTTTCCACATCATATTTGATAAAGAGCTTATCAAATATATTCTTAACTCCTTTGATTCCCTGGAAAATATTCCGGCTGTCGTCTTCACAGGATACATGTTCCAGGATCAGATTCAGTCCGTCAGCAACCTGCAGCATCTCTTTGAATAATTCTATATTTTGATACTCAATCTCCAGAGCAGAGCTCCGTGCCAGGCGTTTTTTTGTATTTTCAAGGTCGGCGAGCAGATGAAGATATTTATCCTTCCAGAAAGATGACGTATCCGTTTTTTCTCCATCAGGCTCCCTTTGCCCTGAAGATTCATTTTTTAAGTCAAAACCTGAATTAGAAACAGAACTTTCCAAAACGGCCTTGATTTTTTTGTGAATGTTATTGGTCATTTTTATTCCTTATTTTGGGGTGCTTAACACAAAAGGCAATATGCCGCATCATTTTGCCTTCCCCTGTTTTACAACTGCGGTCATTGCGTCCTTGAGCATATTCTCATCTGTAAAATAATTAGGATTTAAACGCTGGATAATCTGTATAGCCTTTCGCTCCAGTGGTATAAAATGTACTTTCATCCCATTCTGCTATTTCTGCTTTGGCTGCAAATCTCTCAACCAGATCCGGATTAGAAATATAAGGCTTCCCGTAGGCGACCAGATCAGCCAGTTTATCATTTAGAACCTGGTTCCCTTTTTCTCTATCAAACGCTGTATTTATCATAAGCGTACCTTTGTACATGGGGCGGTAATGTTTCGCTATATGAGGTTCTGCCCCGGGCACGTTTGTCACATCTGTAAATGGCTCTGAAAGGTGCAGGTAAGCAAGTTCATATTTATTTAGTTTATTCACTATATAATCAAATGTCGGGATAGTCTCTTCATCTAAAGTCATTCCAAATATGCCATGAAGCGACGGGTTTAGTCTAACCCCAATACGATTTTCAGGTATATGTTTTTTCACTTCTTCTATCACTTCAAATAAAATTTTAGCTCTGTTTTCTTTTGAACCGCCATATTCATCAGTCCTTATATTTGAAGTTCTACTAAAAAACTGATGAAGCAGATAGCCGTTGGACGCATGTATCTCAATACCATCAAAATTTGCAGCCATGGCATTTTTAGCCGCTTTTCCGTAATCAGCAATCGTTTCTTTTATTTCCTCAATTGTCATCTCCTTTGGGGCAACAGTATTCTTGAAACCTTCCGGCGTATAACTCTTGTCATTCGGGTTTAACGCAGAAGCCGATAGTGGCAGTTCACCATTGTGAAAATCAGGATGGGACATACGCCCCACATGCCACAGCTGGAGAAATATTCTTCCTCCTTTTTCATGGACAGCAGTCGTCACTTTTTTCCATCCGTCCACTTGTTCATCTGAATAAATCCCAGGAGTGTTGATATAGCCAACTGCCCGTTTTGATATCTGGGAACCTTCGGAAATAATGAGACCTGCCGACGCTCTCTGGGCATAGTACTCAGCCATAAGATCAGTTGCAATATTATCCGGCTTTTCAGCTCTGCTACGAGTCATGGGGGCCATGACGACACGGTTTTCAAGGGTGAGATCGTTCATGTTATACTTTGTCAAAAGTGTTTGTTCGTTTTTCATGGCTTTGTCCCTTGTTTTATTTTATGAAAGTTACAATAACCAACTGAATTATCTTCATGTTTTAAAGCACAGCCGCTTTTTTACCTTAAAAACCCCTGTATAATTCTGTTGACAGCCTGGTCATAATCCAGACCCAGGCTCATTAGTTTCATTAGCTGGTCGCTTGCAATTTTACCGATGGACGCCTCATGGGTCATTTCGGCATCGGGATGCAGGGCTTTCAGGGCCGGAATGGTCTGGCTTATTCCATTATCCATAATGATGGCATCACATTCAATATGGCCGTAACAGCGGGCCTCTGCCGTTAAGGTGATCTCAAAATTCTGGGAAGAACTTCCTTTGATCACAGAGCGGGAGACAATATTGGCTCTGCTGTCAACGCCAGAAAGCACCACATCATTTTTTGAAATCGCTATCTGGTTGTTATCGGTCATTACCCGCTCGGTGATCTTCAATGATGCAGCCGGCCCCACAACAGCCTCGCTCTTTCGTGTGGCGTGATCGACTCCTTGAAGCTGGGTCAACTCCATCTCAGCTTTTGCATTTTCCTCCAGAACGACCTTTGTTGTTGGATTGAGGGTGCGTTTCCCGGTCCCGCTGCCTATTGCGGTATGTTTTTCCACATACACCATCCGGGCATTTTTTTTGATCACAAATTCGTGGATACCGGAATGACCTTCCGGCTCACTGCTGCCACAATGGATGCCGCAGCCGGCAATAATGGTAACATCAGCGTCTTCTCCAATTATAAACGTGTTGTATACGATATCATGGAGTCCAGCCTGGGAAAGGATTACCGGAATGTGAAGTGACTCGTTTTTTGTACCTGGTGCTATCTTCACGATAATCCCGCTTTTTTTTTCATGGGTGCGGATGTCGATGTTCGCAGAAACTTTCCTGCCGAGCAGTTTCCCGTTCTTGCGTATGTTATAAGCCCCTTTCGGAATCTTTTCAAATCCAGCCACTTCCTTTAAAATTTGTTTATCGATAGCATTCAGCATTGTTTTCCTCCCGGCATAAATCATTTAATGTACAGATACCCTGATCATCCAGCATCACTTTGGCACCGTCAATATCGCCGGTATATGCGATTTTTCCGCCTTTAATCAGCAGAAGAGTATCGGCTGCCTCAAGAAAGGCCTTGTTATGGCTGACCACAATGGTGGTGGTGTTGTTTTCCCGGTTCTCCCTGCGAATGAGATCCACCATGGGCTGGATAGTCCACAGATCAATACCCGTATCCGGCTCATCATAGATTGCCAGTTTTGGACTTCTTGCAATAATGGTGGCCATCTCAATCTTTTTGATCTCTCCGCCCGAGAGTTTTGCATCCACGGGCTTGTCAAGAAAATCCATGGAACATATTCCCACCCGGGAGAGAATTCTGACCAGTGTATCTTCATCGTCCTGTCCCGATGCAATGGCCAGCAGATCCCGGAAGGTGATGCCCTTGAATCGGGCTGAATGCTGAAAGCCATAGGCGATACCGGCCCTGGAGCGCTCATCAATGGCCATGTCGGTGATATCTTCATCCATGAACCGGATCATACCCCGGCTGGGTGCATGAATCCCCATGATCAGCTTGGCCAAAGTAGACTTTCCAGAACCATTGGGACCGGTAACCGCATAAATCTTGCCTGATTCAAATGTAAAACTGATATCGTTTATAATTGATCGGCCCGCAATGATGTCCGACCCATTCTCTATTCCAGGCACTTCAAACGAAAGATTCTGTAGTTCTAGCATAATCTGTTGCCTCCTTTTTCCCTTGCTGGGATTTGTAATCGGCATCTGCATGCCGTGTCCCCTCCGGAAATGGAGGGCGCCCCGTAGGGCGCCCTCCCCCCACCGTGATTTCGTTGATTCGTATCTGTCTCGCACCTGCAGTGAGCCTATTATGCGCTCCAAAGGCCATGAAGATTGCAGTACTCTCTTGCCTGAATCTTTTCAGCCTTAATCTGAAAAGTAGCTTCCGGCTTATCTCCTGGATTTAAAAACTGTCGATATATCTTACCGTCGGCAATGATCTCGATCCATTCAATTGAGTGTTTCTCTTCCATGGGATGTGCGACACTTCCAACTTTGACCTTGACTCCCCCGGAAACCTTCTCAATGACCGGCACATGTTTTTCCTTGGCGGCATCCACTGTATTTTCAGTTTGTAATTTCATCGGCTGGCCGCAGCAGACCAGTTCACCGTCACCGCCATGCAGCATTTCAACAATATTTCCGCAAACGTCGCATTTATAAACTTCTATTCTTTTTGCCATGTTGCTTCTCCTTTTGATGTATTGTTTTTCCTTTACATCTGCATCTGTGTTTTTTATATAAAAGTTCCAATAAGTTACTGAATTACTTTCATGCTTTGTTGTGGGTTGAGCCTCGGTATTGATAGACCAAGTCAGCCCATGGCTGTTATAAAAAGCAAATTCATCTCAATCTGCCGGCATCCGGTCAATACTGTCTTTTAGTTGTGCGATCTCTATGCCCAGACTCATGCATTGTTTATCGTCGATACACAACTCAGCATCTCCGGTCTCCAGATAGGTTTTCAGCTTCTTGCCGTCCCTTATGAGGCTGACGCACCATTGATTGATCTCATCATCGTAATTCACATTTAGATCAATACCGCACTTACCGATACCTGGATAAATCTTCCTGATTTTTTCACAAATTTCTTCTTTATTCATAATAACTCCTTGTCATTGATTGTTAAAAGCCCCCAGACTCAAGGTCTCGGGCAGGGTGAATGCCACTTGGGCTCGCCTGTTTGATATATTGATAGAAGTCGCTGTCCGTGGTGAGGATCAATACAGAATTTTTATTCGTTTTCTTTTTGTAGCTTTCAAGGGTTTGCAAAAAGGCGTAGAATTCCGGATTTTTATTGTACGCTTGACCGTAGATTTGCGTCGCTTCAGCGTCGGCTTTGCCTTGGACCTCCTGCACCTGGCGGTAGGCCGTTGAACGAATCCGGCGCAGCTCTTTTTCCATTGTGCCGAGGATCTCGGCGCTGCGGCCCTCGCCTTCGGAACGGAACTGCGCGGCAATGCGCTTGCGCTCGGAAATCATGCGCTCATAGACCTTTTCACGGACGCTTTCAACGTAGTCGAGGCGCTTGATGCGCATATCCACAAGTTCAATACCGTATTGCGGGATGATCTTCTGTGCTTCCGTCAGTATTGTTCGGGTGATCTCCTCCCTGCCCCGGGCAATTTCCCTTTTAAGTTCGGCTTCGCGCTCCTTTGGTATCTCCTTCAGGGCCTCGCCCTCGGGCACTTCCCACGATGCGCTGCGCACGAGTTCAACGAGTTCGCTGCTTGACACCTGGTCGCGTACAACTGAATCAAGAATATCATTCAAACGCGACTGGGCCCCCTCTTCGCTGGCTACATTCTCCAGGAATTTTTTCGCGTCGGCAATCCGCCATCGAGCTGTGGTATCCACCCAGATGAACTCGCGCCCCTTGGTGGGAACCTGGTTCGGGTCTCCGTCCCAGATCAGCAGACGCTTTTCGAATCGCCGGACCTCCTGCACAAAGGGCAGTTTCATGTGCAGCCCCGCCTCGGTTATCGGTTCCCCAACAGGCCGGCCAAACTGCACGACAATGGCCTGTAGACCCTCCTCCAATGTATATAGACCGCCATAGAGTAGGATAACGGTCGCCATCGCTATTGCGATGGTTACTGCTTTCAAGGTAAATTTCATGGTTTCCTCCCTTGTGCGGATGGTTGCCCACTGGATTCCAATGGGAGCCAGGGCACCATGGCCTTCTGGTCCTTATCCACGATATAAACGCCTTTCATGTCTGACAGGAAATCGGTCATGGCCTCCAGATACAGCCGTCGACGCGTAACCTGCGGCGCCTGTTCGTATTGTCCTAAAATGGCCTCGAAACGATGGGCCTCACCTTTGGCCCGGTTTACGCGTTCCAGAGCATAACCTTCGGCCTCACTGATGCTTTGGGTCGCCACCCCCCCCGGGCTTTGGGAATTTCCCGGTTGGCCTGTTCCTGGGCTTTATTGATCGTTTGTTCTTTATCCTGACGCGATTCGTTGACTTCATTAAAGGCCGGTTTTACCGTATCCGGAGGAGTCACATCCTGAAGTTCAACGGTAACCAGTCGCACACCGGAATTATAGGCCGTCAGAATTTTCTGGATTTCGATTTTGGCTTCACTGGCCACCGCCACCCGTCCGGTGGTCAGCACATCACTGCCCAGACGGTTGCCGACCGCGCGGCGCATGACCGCCTCGCTGGTGTCACGGATTGTTTTTGAAGTGTCACGGACCTGAAACAGGTAGCGGATCGGGTCTTCGATACGGTACTGGACGATCCACTGAACATCTATGACGTTCAAATCCCCGGTGAGCATCAGCGATTCGTCCTTGTAGTTACCGCTCGTATCATAGCGGGTTTTTTGACCGGGAACGGTGGAAACCAAGACCGTCTGAAACCCGAATTCTTCTTTGAGCACCCGAGCCGTGGGCAACAGACGAACCTTTTCGATACCATAAGGCAATTTGAAATGCAGTCCCGGACCGGCCGTGCGCATGACCTTGCCAAAGCGCTGTACAATCCCCGTTTCCTCTGGTTGGACGGTAAACCATGCAGTCCATAAAACAACCACAATCACACCAACAACAAGAATTAAGACAGGACCGCCTTTGAATCTATTAAACTGCTGTAAAATTTCCTTCAGCACGTCACTCAACGTCGGTTTGGATCCCTCCGGGGGGTGATTTTGTTCAATCATAACTTACCTCCTGATTACGGACAACCGTCCCGAATAACATTCCAGTCCGGTCGTTTCTTGAAGACATCCATTTTTTAGTTGTAATACTCCCGGACTTTGGCTGCAATCTGGCGATCTGTCATCTGATCAACTGTTTCCACAGCTTGGATGAGGTTATCAAGATGGGCATCATCTAAACGTTTCTTCAGCTCATTTTTTGCCTCTCCAGGGCCAAAAAGAAAAATGGAATCGGCGTCACGAAGAATCGAAATGACCTCATCGTAGTAAATGTTGAGTTGATCGATAAATTTTATATCCTGTCTGCCATCCGCTTGAACCTTTTGAGATTCATACGGGTCAGTCGAACGTACCCCGTCAAACCGTCCGGCCTGTTTTTCTGCTTTTGATTCGATAACGCTTGTTTCCTCACCCTTGCCCGAAACTGTAACAATCACAGCCTTGCGATGATCTATCCACAACCCCAAATTTGTTTTCATATATCTCTCCTTTTTAGAATAACCTCCTCATTTAAACTCAAGTTTCGGCTATACATAACCTCTTCAAGTTTCGGACCAAACATAACAAATTTTGATTTTTTGTCTTAGGCTGTTAAATCATCAGAGAATAATTACATCAATGGATCATGGCCGGAGAAGAAAACCATCACAGAAACAGGTCGTATATGACCACATGATCATATACGATCTGTTTCTATCGTTTGCATTTCAGGTTTTGGCCAGGGCTTGAGCCTCGGTTTGGAGCCGGCTTTGATGCTTCCGGCAGTATCCGTATGCGAGCAGCAGTGACCGTCCTTCGCTTCTTTTTGCCAACAACTCAAGTATCTGGATTTAGTTTCCTATTAATCGTTCATGAATCCTGTAAGATTGCATTGGCTTTTTCCGGATCATAGTCCCGAAAGATAAGGGGACCGTTTTCAAGTCCTTTTATCCGGGATGTAAAATCCGGCTTTTTTGTTTGATAAAAGATTCCGATGGGGATGGCATCTCCCCATTCCATGGCCATCTTCATGGCCTGTGTAAAATTGTCAGGTTCAGGATTATCCGCTTCATACGTCCTTTCCTTATACCATTCAAAGGTGTTGGTTTTGTTGAACGACACACAGGGCTGCATGATATCAATGAGGCTCAAGCCCTTATGGGACATGGCTTTTTGTATGAGGTCGCTTAAATGGTCCTTGTTGCCGGAAAATCCCCGGGCAACAAATCCTGCACCCAGACTTAAAGCCACGGCAGGTCCGTTGAACGGTTCTGATATGACCCCATCGGGTTGAAGAGCGGTTGTCATGCCAAACCCTGAGGTCGGGGATGCCTGACCCTTTGTCAGGCCGTAGACCTGATTGTTGTGCACCAGCAGCGTCAGATCGGTGTTCCGCCTGATGGCGTGCATGAAATGGTTGCCGCCTTCGCCATAGCAATCGCCATCCCCTGAATTCACTATTATTTTCAGATCATGGTTGGCCAGTTTTGCTCCCAAAGCCAGGGGCAGTGCCCTCCCATGAAGACTGTGAAACATATTACAGTTTAAAAAATGGGGGGTTTTGGCTGCCTGACCGATGCCGGAAATGAGCAAAATTTTTTCCGGCGGGATACCCTGTTTGGTCAGGGCATCTTTCATGGCCTCCAAAATCCCAAAATTTCCACATCCCGGACACCACTGATTTTGATAGTCTGAATTAAAATCTTTTAGGATAACCATATCAATTTTTCTCCCTTTCTTTAACCGCATCCATAATTTCAATCGGATAAAAAGGTCTGCCGTCGTATTTCAGTATGGCATGGGTGTATGAAATTCCAGTCTGCTCTTTTAGCAGGTGCCCGAACTGTGCATTTGAATTTTGCTCCACCGTAATAATGGTTTTGACCGGGCCTTTTAAATAGGATTCGACAATTGCGGCGGGGAAGGGCCACAGGTCTGTGAATAAAAGGCAACCAATATCCATTCCCTCGTTGCGGAGACCTTCCACTGATTCTTTAATGCTGCCCGATGTTGATCCCCACCCCAGCAGCAGTGTTTTTGCTTCGGGGAACAATTCTTGCGGTGCAGACATTTCCCTGATCATATCCGTCAGCTTTGATTTGCGCTTGTTGACCATGGCGTTTCTGTTATCAATATCCTCGGTTATATGGCCGTCTTCACTGTGCTCATCACTGGATACCACGACCCGGGCATCTCCTGTGCAAGGCAGTGCCCTGGGTGAAATCCCGGAGGATGTCAACGCGTACCGGTTGTAATTTTTCGGGTTTTTAAGATCTTTATCCCCAACAATAAATCGTTCAACCTTGTTGGGAAAAGTAAATGAGTGTTCCAGTAAGAACATGGAGTCTGCCAGATATTGATCCATAAGAATAATTGCCGGAACCTGGTATTTTTCAGACAGGGCAAATGCCTTTTGGGTGATTTCAAAGGCTTCTTTGGGGTTACCCGGTGCAAAGACAAACCGTGGAAAATCATCCTGGGAGGCATGGATGGCAAATAAAAGATCTCCTTGACTGGTGCGGGTCGGCATGCCTGTGGCAGGGCCAGGCCGCTGGGCATCGACAATGACAATAGGAGTTTCCGTAATGGCTGAAAGACCAAGGCCTTCTGTCATGAGACAAAATCCGCCGCCCGAGGTGGCAGTCATGGCCCGCGCACCGGCAAAGGAGGCGCCGATAACCATGTTAACGGCCGCAATTTCATCTTCTGCCTGTTCCACCACAAGGGGAAGGCGGTTTGTCCAGCTGGCAAGATGCTGCATGATACCGGTTGCAGGGGACATAGGATAAAATGCCGCTATCCGGCAGTCTGATGCAACGGCACCCAGGGCAACCGCCCGTGTGCCTACCATCATTTGGCCTTTGGGATCGGATGTCCTTAAAAACGGTTGCCGGGAAAAACGAATCTTCTTGACCGCATCATATCCCAGCCGGGCTGCGTTGATATTTTTTTCAATAATATCCTCCTTTTTTCCGGTAAATTGCCTGGACAGCAGGGCGTCAATTTTATCAAAAGATGCCCCCAGTATTGACAGACCGGCAGCAGCTGCGACCGTATTGGAATAGAGAATGCTGCCGGTTTCTTTGGCAAGGGAAGAGAATTCAACGCTAACCGCCTGTTTGGATGGAGAATCAAGCGGTACCTCCAGGATAGCCATCCCATCGTCCCGTAATTGATCCTTATGCAGATCCCAGGTCTCTTTATTAAGGGCGATTAAAAGATCCACCCGGTGGTGAGGTGCATAAACCGGCTTATCACTGATTCGCAGCTGAAAAAAACTGTGACCGCCCCGGACCCGGGACTCAAAATCGTTGATCGCCATAATGTAAAACCCTGCATCCCGGCATGCCAGGGCCAAAAGATTTCCGATCGTCTGTATTCCCTGGCCGGCTGCCCCGCCAATTTTAATGGTCATGTCCATTGTTCTATCAATGCTCATATCAGTGGTCATGAACGACTCCTTTTAAAAATAATATGGATTTAATTTGTAAATAACGGCCATGGCCGACCTGGTCTTCCACCGAGGTTAGGCCACAACAAATCATGAAAGAAACCAACTGGTTAGTTCAGTTCTTTCATATAAACAGCCATAGTTTATTTTCATAATTTCTTCTTTACTGTAGGATTTATTTTTGGCCGAGTCCCTTACTCGACGATTATGTTGTTGTTAACCTTATTTACGCCGTTAACATCACTTGCATATTTGCCAGCCAAATCCTTTTCAGCGGGCGTCTTGGCTATACCTTTCAGCGTGACCACACCATTTTTTGTCTCAACTTCAGTGTTGATAGCACTGGTTGAGCGATGATAAAGCAATGAGGTTTTTACCAGGGCAGTAATAGACGTATCGTCAATAAATTCAATTACTTCACCAGTATTGTCCGCCACATTTTGGGCACCTGATGTTGCCTCACCGGCCTGTAAAACGGTCATTTCATTATTTACATGTTTAACGCCTTCCACATCCAAGACATATTCGGTCGTCAAATCTTTCTGAGCGTTATTCTCTGCTTCACCGCGCAAAGTGATGGTGCCATCTTTTGCAAAAACCTTAGTTGCCGTAGTGCTGACGTTCCTATGAAATAAAAGTGTGGTTTTTACTTTGGTAATGAGCCATGCGTCTGATTTTTCAGCATGTTGGTCATCTTTTTCTTCCAGTTTATTTTCCACGCCTTTAACTCCGGGAAGGCCTGCAACGGTTTCCCCGGCCAATGATTTATGGGATGCTTCCCGGACCGTCCCGGTCAAGGTGACGAGGCCATCTTTTGATTTTATTTTGATATTATCGTCCTTGAGGTAGGTCTTGAATACATAGGTCTTTTTGGCTGAGGATTCGATGCTGTCATCCATATCGGATGCAAACAACGGGACGGTGATGAACAACATGGAGGCCACAGCGGCCACAACTGCTAAACAATACAATGGTTTTTTCATGTTACTTTTCTCCTGTTTTTTGGTTGATATTTAAAATATAGCGGAAAACGAAACTGCGCGTGTTCACATTCAAATAGTGTAACGCCCCTCTGACAAAATAATGTAACGCCTTTTGGGGACATTATCCCGCCGCCATACCCCGCTCTAAAATTGAATAAACACCCCGCCTATCCCGCTTTTTAGCCTGGCTGAAAGCCAGGTCTCTGGGTTAGCATTAGCGTTACAGTATTTCGTCAGTCTCCAACGAAAATACCCGTTACACTATTTGAATGGTAACAACTGCGTCCCTTGACTGCTTCCCGTGGCTATTCACTCTTTATAATTCAATATTTGTGCCGGAGTTCTATAAGTCTGCATTAAGTCTCCATTCTGTTGATTTTATTATAACAATTGATCTTAACAACAGTTTCAGACCCACTCCGTCCATCAGATAAAAATGGTCATATCCAAGCTTAGGTCTAATATGACCTTATGAGGAGGGTTGACCTATGCTTGCCGACCCGTAAGCCAGTTTCCCGTGTCAGCCACCAGATAACGAACCGTCCAGTACTGAGACGGGGGCATGTTTTTCAGGCTTGTAAAAAAATCCCGCGTCTTGACAAAAGGCAAAAACACATTAATTTAATTTTTTTAGGTGTTGAAAGCAGTTCGACCGCCGGCATCCCCTCCCCTATAAATTTCAGAAAAGAAGAGTAAAATGACGGTATTGAGTATCGGCGCACTGAAGA
Source organism: uncultured Desulfobacter sp. (assembly GCF_963675255.1). Taxonomy (GTDB): domain Bacteria; phylum Desulfobacterota; class Desulfobacteria; order Desulfobacterales; family Desulfobacteraceae; genus Desulfobacter. The sequence continues at coordinate 3,761,164 of NZ_OY775937.1, read as the reverse complement.
AAAAAGCAAATAGATTCAGTCGGTTGATTCTCTTACCCGCGGTTTTTGTTCTGTTCTTACCCGCCGTTGGGGTTTGGGCGGCAGGGGAAAAGTCCGCAGTGGTGGAAAAACAAACGCCCTCCCCCACTGTTCTTGATCAGCTTAAAGAAAACTGGACCCGGGTTTCATCGGAACTGCTGGGCACGGTTTTTCTGTATCTGGACTATACCGTCCCGGTGGAGGCCATACGCGAGGAACTGCAGCGCGTGTTGCAAGCCTCAGGTTGGGATCTGCGCTGTGAAGTCAGGGAAAAGATGATTGCCTTTGTGCAACGCAATTATCCCCAAAGTTTACCGAAAATGCGTGCGCAAATGCAGGAGAATACACCTGAAACCATGACGGTGCTGCCATGACCATCCGCACAAGCGGCATTCTGATGCACATAAGCTGTCTTCCCGGCGGGTATGGCATCGGCGATCTGGGACCCTCGGCCTATGGGTTTGCCAATTTTTTGTCTGCCGCCGGCCAGCAGATTTGGCAAATGTTGCCGCTGAATCCGGTTGACATACAAAGCGGTGGTTCTCCCTACAGCTGCCCGTCAGCCTTTGCAGGCAACCCTTTGCTGATAAGCCCGTATTTTCTCATCCGGACCGGTCTGCTGTCCAAAGATGAAACCATTTTACAGCAGCCATTTTCAGATGACCGTGTTGATTATCCGGCAGTTGCCGAACATAAGCGCACTCTTCTTTCGCTGGCTTTTGAACGTCTGGAACAGCAGGGGAAATCCCTTGGTGGGTTTGCGCATTTCTGTACCCGGCAAAAGGCCTGGCTGGATGATTTTGCAGCCTATATGGCCATCAAAGAGCATTTTCACATGCAGAGCTGGGATCAATGGCCCCAGCCTTTACGGGATCGGCATCCGGATGCCCTGGCTAAGATGCAAGGCAAACTGGCAAAACAGATCCGGCAACATAAATTTGTGCAGTTTGTGTTTTTCCTTCAGTGGCAGGCACTCAAAGACTACTGCAATGCTCGCAACATACGCCTTTACGGAGATCTTCCCATCTATCTTCCCTTTGACAGCGCAGATGTCTGGAGCTGTCCACAACAGTATAAACTGAATGAAAATAGATCACCGACAATGGTGTCAGGTGTGCCCCCGGATTCCTTCAGCGCCACAGGACAGCTGTGGGGCCACCCGGTGTACGATTGGCAATTTCTGAAGCAGAATGGCTACAACTGGTGGCTAAAGCGATTTGCACACAATTTTGAGATGTTTGATGTGGTGCGCATCGATCATTTCAGGGGTCTGGTTGCATACTGGGAGGTTGCGGCTTCGGCACAGACCGCTGTTGACGGGCAGTGGGTACAGGTGCCAGGGGATGATTTTTTCACCAGATTGACCATGCGATTTGGACGGCTGCCGGTCATCGCCGAAGATCTGGGCACGATCACACCTGATGTTCGGGAATGCATGCGCAAATTTCAATTACCCGGCATGCGGGTGTTGCAGTTCGCCTTTGGCGATGATTTTCCAGACAGTTCCTTTCTGCCCCATCACCATGTCCCAGACTGTATCGTTTATACCGGTACCCATGATAACAACACCATCCGCGGCTGGTTTGAACAGGAGATCGACAATCAGACCAGGGTCAATTTGCAGCGTTATCTGGGAATGCGTCTGTCTGCAAAAAATATTCACCAGCACATGATTCGCCTGGCAATGATGTCTGTGGCGGATACAGTGATCGTCCCGCTCCAGGACATTCTCGGTCTGGGAGCGAATGCCCGCCTGAACCAGCCGGCCAGCGCAAAGAACAACTGGCAGTGGCGGCTGGCAAAGGGCAGTTTGACAAAACATCATGCCGGGTGGCTCAAAAAGACCACGGCGGCCTACGGCCGGTGTCGGGCTTGATCAGGCTGACGTCTGTTTTTGATCAGGTGCTGATAAAATTGTATGGTCTGGTGGGCAATACGGGTCCATGAAAAGTGTTTTTCAATATTCGTTAGCCAAATCGGAATTCTTTATTTGACTTTCCAAATGCACGAATCTCCCCATCTGCTGATATCTTGAGTGAATACCCGTAGTTGCTTAGTACTTTTGCAGCAGCCAATCTAGCCCCGCCCCCAGCAGAAAGAGTATTGTCTTGGGAAATGTTCAATATCGCTCCAGCTGCCAAGACATTACCTTCATGGTCGATAACAGTAGCTCCGTCAATACCGATAATTTCCTGTCTAACGCGCCTGTCGAGAGCGTGGAATTTGTTATTCGAGATAAACTTTTTTAATGACTTTGTTTTTGTGCTGCTACCAGATAATAGCCAATCATCAGTCCTTATGATGTTATCCTTCACTAACTTCATGAAATCACTTTTCTGGACCACGCCGAGGCATCCACCACATCTATCAAAAGAAACATCCAAAGCCGACACATAAATTGCCTCCTGTATTATTGGATCTACTTTCCTGCTTCCAAATGATAGTTGAGTAAGAACGGAATCATGAGTAAAGAGGCGCCATTCGCCGCGGCGCTTGGCAAAAAACAGTTCGCCTTCACGGAAAATAATGATTTCACCATTGAGGTTCAAAATAAAAGCATATTTCTTGTTGCCGGAAGTGTAAGTGGCAAACGACGCATAACGATACGGTGACCGTTTTGGATCGGAGAATTCATTTAATCCAATGTAACCGATAAGGGCTCCATGCTGTGAAAACTCAATAATGGTGTCATATCCGTTAGACAAAACTTTAGAAAAATCTTCTTTAACAAAGTCGTCAAATTCGTTTCCCGATAGCGTGTTGCTCGAATCAATTCCGAATGACGTGGATATACGAGTACCTTCATACGTCTGTGCAGACCATTTTTCGAGTGTGTCAATGACTAAAGAAAGAAATGTTTCGAAAGACGAGTCAGAATCAGCGTCGACTAGGGATCTTGCTGCCATTCGGCTTAGCGATCCGGCATTAAGATAAATCTGCGTGTCAGTATCTAAGTCAGAGTATTCATCTGATATCTGAATTATGTCGTGTATAATTTTAAGCTCTTGATTGGTAAAGGGTTGAACCCTGGATATAAAGAAGGATTCCCCATCTGTCTCTTTGATACGGATTTGCGTCTGTCCTTTAGAAAAGACAGCATATTTGCGTTGTTTGTCATTTCCGGGGCCAGAGGTAACGGTTGCACCTGGAAATAAGCCCGCAATATGGGTATCCATTATTCTTTGAAGAATGTCTTTATTCATATCTTACCAAGGCTAACCAAAAGCGTTTTATCAACGCGGTGTGGAATCCCAACGATTCGGATTTGTCTGGGCACGATCAACGTTTTGATCGATTCCATGGTTTAATAATGATATATGCATAAAATGATTGTGATATAATCATCATCGGCAGCGTAAACCAATCGATTTGTATCATCAATTCTTCGGGACCAAAAACCAGATAAAGTTTCTCTCAATGGTTCAGGTTTCCCTATCCCCTCAAATGGCTGCTTCATTGTGCTATTAATCAGTTTTTTTATTCTTTTCAGTATCTTTTTGTCTTGTGTTTGCCAATAGGTATAATCCTTCCATGCTTCTTCGGTCCAGGCTAATTTTCTATTCATTCATTAGATCTGAACTTAAGTTTCGCTTGTTTGAATTTGGGTTTCAGTAGTTTTGGATGCAATTATCCGATTTTTCACTTTGGCCAATTTTGACCAGGTTATGAAGTATCAAACAAATATTGGTGAGTGTAGCATTTTTCCGGCACATCCAGAATCGATAAAATATCTTTTTGTGTCTCGGTCAGCTTGGAGACAAAATATTGCCGGCTTCCATCATGAAGCAGTATTACGCCACATACGACAAATTCAAACATTGCCAACATGTTTTCTGTTTTAGGGTTACGCACATCCCTTTTATTGGGCATGAAATTATCCAAACCTTTATCCCGTTCGGCAATTTTTATTCTGGCCGTTCTTTCCATAAGGACCAAAATTTGAAGCGCTATTTTGAAAAGGAAAAGATAAGCTTCTATTCTATCAGGCGTTTGCAGATAAATCGGTTCGAGATTGTAACCTGACTTTGACCGTTTATAAAGATGCTCCACCTTGTACTGATTTTTATGAGCCAGCATCGCATCTTCTATTGAAAAATCAGAAGCCGGCTTGTTGGTTACGAGTGGATAATAGCCGATTTGATATTGCGCCTTGGTACAGACGGACTCATTATAATTGAGTTCTATATAGAAGTGATCTTGATAGACCGCAATTTTTTCTGCATTTTTGGCTGGTCGACCGGGCCGTGCATTTTTATACGTGACCACTGGATCGTTGTGGACAACAAAATCAAAAAACGCCTGTGTCTTATGTTTTTTTAGTATGGCCTGACAAGCCTGCTCAATGCTGTCCTTCGTCTTTAATTTATATGCATTTATTTTTTGGGCGAGTTCATCAAATGCGACTTGGGTTTTAGTGATTCGTTCCAGAAGAGATTTTTTACGGCGGTAAAACAAGCCCTGATCGAAAAGGATGATCATTCTGAAGGTATAACTTTTGTTCTCGTGTTCAAAAGTCAGAGGCACCTCAACTCCCCGATTCATTTGATCTTTGTAAGGAATCAGGGTCTCGTGATTGTGCTTATCCAGTGCTTTGAAAAGAGCTTCTTGATAGGAGGCGTACATGGGCAGAGGACTTAAAAAATATCCTCCGTGATCATCTATGTGCGCCATATTCCCGTGTGTAGCCACCTTGGAATCGCCGGCAAATAAAAAATCTTTCTTTCCCAGCAGGTCAATCAAATGGTGCCACTGTTCCACATAGGTTTCCACATCGGCGGTGTTGCCACTATATGTTTGTTGGAATAAGGGAAAGCTACTGTCAGAACTGGCTGTCATGGACCATACCAATTGTTTCAGGTCTTTGCGGTATTGTTTGCTGTATCCGTATGAGATCTTGATGCTCTGTTCGGATCTGTTTTTATTATTCTCGCCGTAAACTTGCGCACAGGTCGTATCGTTATGACAGATTTCTGTCTGAATCTCAAAGGCTTCAATTATATGTCGGGTAATCAGCAGTTCCAGATTACCAATGCCGAATTTGTGAATAGCGTCTAAGGTATCACCCAGCCTATCGTCAAAATATTCATCCGGACTTATGTCAGGGAAAATAACATCCAGGACATTTGATTCCCTGGCAAATTTGCAAACCTTGTAAAGAGACATAACCTGAAAAAGAATGGCGGTGATCATTGCTATACTTGCCTGCCCATGAGTGAGCATGTTACGTCTTGCATCAAGAGGGACGTTCTGGTCAATAATATCAGCGATGCAACATTTGTGAAAATAATGCTGCAAAATCGGGGCAAAACCAATCGGTTTTGTCTCGACATTATTATTGACGTTATCCGCCATAATATTGATTCCAATAACTCATTGGAATTATATAGTATATTGACAAAGAAAAATCTAGTTTTATTTTGAGTGATTATAGTCATTTATGCCAGGTTAGAGGTGATTATGATGCTAATAGTCCAATTTTTTAAATATTTTCATTGATTATATCTGATTATCTCTTGTTTTCTAATTATTGAAATTTTATTTTGAACAAGCGAAATTAGAGTCTGAAGTTTCCTAAAAATTAAAACCGACCTTAGGGCAACTTAAAATGCAATTGGCATGGAAATTGATTTTCATTTTTCATGCCAAACCTAAGTGATTTTTTATGATAACATACTGTTTTTATTTGAAATAAAGACCCAATAACCCTTGAAAAAGTAGGCGCTCCTGTAGTATATTTCAATTGCCTAAATACTTGAAACTATACAAAAAAGGAACGACCCACCATGTTTATATTACGTGATTTGACAGAGCCTTTGCAAGCTGAATTTTCTAATACAGCTCAGGGACAGAAAAGAAAAGTCTGGTTTGCATACACGTTGCTCGCTGTAGTGGTACCGTTTACATCATCAATCACCTCTAACCTGTTACGTGCCCTTCAAACTTTGTTTGGTCTAAAACTGCATAGCCAGAGGTTTTATGCATTTATGGCGAGTCCAACACTGCCATGGAAAAAATTATGGCAAGCTATGTGGGGAATGATTCCGTCACCAGGTACAGACGGACGAATAATGGTAGCACTGGATGATTCCATAAACCCAAAAAGTGGTAGGAAAATTTTTGGTTGCGCACATTTTCACGATCATGCAGCAAAGTCAAACCAGAGTTCATATCCATGGTCACAGTGTATTCTGGCAGTAGGATTATTGAAAAAAATAAAATCTCGATGGGCCTGCCTGCCCCTTGATTTTCGTTTTTATATGATGAAAAAGAATATTGAGGCAAAATCTGCTACTGCCAAACGAAAAGGGAAGGTTCTTTCCTTTGAAAGCAAGATGACACAGGCTGCCACGATGATAAAGGATATTCGAAATTATTTTCAGCAACCAGTGTTAGTTATTGCAGATAGTTGGTTTGGCAATGACGGCCTCTGGTCCAGGCTGGGTCGTGGTGAAGGCGGCTTTTTCCATCTACTCTCTCGTATGCGAACAAATATTACGCTATATGATCTTGCCCCTGTTTCTACAGGAAAACGCAAGGTTGGTCGCCCACGAAAATATGGCAGCCGTCTGGGTTCTGTGGCTGATTGTGCAGCATGCTGGAAAAAAAAGTGCCGGGCTTATATGGTTTTCTTGTACGGCAAAACAAGGGAAGTACAGGCGTATTCACAAATCGTTATGTTGAAAACGATGAAATGTCCGGTACGAGTTGTTTTTGTTTATCGGAAAACACGATACGTTGCTCTCATGACCACAGATTTAACGCTTTCTGTTGAGCAAATTATAGAATATTATGGCGCACGCTGGAAAATAGAATCCGGATTTAAGGAGATCAAGCAGGAAATTGGTAGCTCAAAATCACAAGTTCGGAATTCGGAATCCGTACTGAATCATCTTAACTTCTGCATGATGGCCACAACGCTGACATGGATCTATGCCGACAGGTTGGAAAATGCACCAGACAGAAGACATAAAATTCGGGGACGAGCCGGATTTGCATTTTCTGATGTGCGCAAGACTATAGCGGAGGCAGCATTGAGTTCTGATTTTTATAGGGTTTGCCCTGTGCCGGGGCAAAACCCACAAAAATCTTTCGTTAAAACCTTGCTACGCATGGTTGCATAGCAAGATGATCAATTAGTTTACAGGAAACTTTAGATTAGATCTCTTTCCTGAACTTTCCCACTTTTAAATTGTTGAATAGATTTTGTTAAATGTGCAGCATTGGCAGGTGATCTGAGAAGATAAAAAGTTTCCATGAAACTATTGAACGTTTCCAGCGACATGACAACAGCATCTTCTGAATCACGACGTGTAATAATTGTATAATCAGCATCGTCTACCACTTGATTCAATACTGTCTTTAGATTATTTCTTGCTTCGCTGAAATTAACAATTCTCATAATATTCTCCAAACGTGTTCCTTCTATTTTTTATAAGTATAATAATCAATCTTATACTTGTCCACTATTTAGTACAAGTAAGGTTTTTTGAAAAATAGCGAAAATAAGAAGCGTCGGTCAGGTTGGCTTTGTATTGAATTTCGTTGTCCGTCCTTTTTTTCTATAGTGCCACAGCTTGAGAATGCCCGGCTATGTTTTTCCATTTTATGGAATTCAGTCGCAATCTCACCGGATAAAGTTTCTTTCAGATTTTAAAAAAAGTTTTCAATGGCGTAACATTTCGAAATAGGACCATTTTTTGTAAACTCCTTTAAGTTATGTACTGACCTCCAAATCCGTTATAACCAGCAATTCCTGAATCCGGTTTCTGAAAGTTAACATCCACTCCATCTGTTTTTATATTATAAGATATAATAATCCATAAAACAGGAGGGTATCCCAATGGCCGATAACAAGGAAAATAAAAAGGAAAATAAAGACTACTGCGATGCAGAAGACCAGAAAACGGTGGTTGATAAAATGGCCGACGGCGACAAGAGTGCCAAAACAGATAAAGAAAGAGCCGACTGCTATTCCGAGGTCGTCAAAAAGGATGACGGCTGCATGTCCTGATATTGTTTTATGATAATTAAATTCAGTTCATCCGGTCATATGCGGCTTCGGCCGTAACCGGATCAGCATGAGCGCCTGCTGATAATTATCTTCAGGGCTTGTGACTGACGAATGCCCAGGATTTCATTTTTCGTTTATTGTCCTAACAAAAATGCTGGACCTGATCATAACTTCGGATAGTTTGTGCTCATCTTTTCAGAACCTGAAAATACCGACGGAATTACAAGCGGTTAATAGTACCCTGAATCGGGTTTTCTCATGAGTGGCCCATCTTATGATCAACCCCCTAACTTCATATCCTGAAAATTTGAATGTTATCCAACCAGATGAGCACAGGCGGGCTTAAAACGATAATCAAGATGATTGAAAATTAACCTAACTGCCGCATATATGGCAACATGATCCGCCTGGCAATGATGTCTGTGGCGGATACGGTGATCATCCCGCTCAAGGACATTCTCGGGCTGGGGGCAGATGCCCGCCTGAACCAGCCAGCCGGCGCAAAGAACAACTGGCAGCTGGCAAAGGGCAGCTTGACAAAACAGCATGCCGGGTGGCTCAAAAAGACCACCGCTGACTACGGCCGGTGCCGGGCTTCATCAAGCTGATGTCTGTTCTTGATCAGGTTCGGAAATCCCCCTCCCCCCGACAGCCGCAGCCACACCCGGTGTACTGCACGCCTCGGCCTCAAGGTTGATAATACCAAAAAGCTTATACACCAAAGGATACACAAACACAGCAACATGAGACTATAAAGTACATGAAAAAAGGTCAGATACTACCATTGGTCGAGGGTTACCTTTTTTGCATGATTTCTCATGGGATATGTGTCCATGCTGTTTTCATAAATTAGTCTTAAAATTCAACTCGATGGATCGAAAAATAAGGATGGGTGTCAACCTGGCACAAGAATTGAATATACTTGGATTATAGGGTGAATAACGGGGGGACGCATTTTCGTTTTCCACCATTTAAAATCAACCTAAAGAACAAAGGAAATTTTATCATGCTTTGCTATTCACCATTTAAACAAATGGTTGATTATCGATTCTATTTAAAAAGTTGGACTTGGCTGCTCTTCTCTGTGATCTGGATAAATGTTGTTTATGCAGGTGCTACAATATCAAATACCGATGGAAAGCCGTTTTCCCGTAGCGCTGTAGTAGAGATTGCGAAAAAACTCTCCCAGGCGCCGTTTATTGAACCACAAAAAATCCCTGAAACTCTGGCAAAAATAGACTATTCAACTTACCGCAAAATTAATTTCCAGAAAAATGCGGCTATTTGGGGCGGAACCCCAACGCCCTTTTCCATACAACTATTTGCTCCTGGATTCCTCTACAAAGAGTTGATTGATATTGAAGTTGTTGAGAATGGTCAATCATTTCCCGTTGAACTGTCTGAATCATCATTCAAAGTACCGGATGAATCAATTGGTAAACTGCTGACAGAAGTCGGTAAATATGCGGGCTTGCGTTTACATTACCCAATTAACCGCAATGACTATAATGATGAGTTTATTGTTTTTCAGGGAGCAAGTTATTTTCGCGGGATATCCAAAGGGCAGATTTATGGTTTGTCCGCGCGTGGGCTTGCAATCAATGTGGCCAATCCCAAAGGCGAAGAATATCCTCTGTTCAAAAACTTCTGGATTGAACGTCCATCGAAATATCAAAAAGCTATTGTCGTACATGCTTTGCTCGACAGCAAAAGTGTCGCGGGTGCTTATCGTTTTGGTATTTACCCTGGCGCACCCACCCGAATGGATGTCGATGTCATCCTTTTCCCAAGGTATGATGTTTTGCATGTTGGTCTGGCACCTTTAACGTCAATGTTTATGCATGGCGGAATAGATCGATCTGATACCGCAGATTACCGTCCTGCCGTGCATGACTCTGAAGCCCTGTTGATGGAAAACGGCAATGGTGAGAAAATTTGGCGGCCACTCAATAATCCACGCAATTTGCAGGAAAGCGCCTTTATGAGTGAAAACCCGAAAGGATTTGGTCTTATTCAGCGGCATCGGCAGTTTGATTATTATCAGGATCTTGAAGCGAAATATCATCTTCGACCATCAGCCTGGATTGAACCATCAGGAGATTGGGGAAAAGGTCAAATCGAACTTTTTGAGATTCCATCAGATTCTGAAAGCAATGACAATATTGTTGCCTATTGGAAGCCAGCAGAAGGCTTGAAAAAAAGTCAGCCATTTGCTTATTCATACCGACTTACCTGGCCTGATAGCATTCCTAAAACAGAGGGAAAAGTGAGCGTTGTTCGCACTTCCGGTGGTCGAAAGTTATCTACTGATAAAAACGAAATAGTTATCGATTACAGTTCCCTTAAATCAGATGATTCAAACAGTATTAAAATAGATGCAAGTATCAGCAGGGGAGCTGTTTTGGCGTCACGAATTGAACCCAATCCCAATATTGACGGTGCAAGAGTATTTGTCACATTTGATCCTAAAGATGCCGATGTCGCTGAATTACGTGTACAGCTTAGGCAGAATGATAAACCGATCGGCATGACCTGGCTTTACCGGTTTACCTCCCAGGACTGGCCTTTATGAGCCCAAAACATACTTCTTTTCCCGCTCAAATTACCAATATATATCATACCAAACTTGCCTTGCCTGAGGAATCTCCACTTTCCATGCCTCGTCATGGGGTTTCTGAAAAAGGTTCCAGAAGGAAACCTAGTCAACGCACGTTTTCCCAGATTGTCTCCACGCTCTTTTCACGACTGTTTGTGATTGCTGTCACGGTCAGCCTGTCTATTTATGGTATAACAGAAATGTATGGAGTGCTTACCACCAATACAGCCACAGGTTTACAGTGGGTCTTTTTGGTTCTGTTCAGCATCAACTTTATCTGGATTGTGTTTGCTTTTTCACAGGCATTATTGGGCTTTCTGATCCACCTTAAGCCGCGTTTAATAAAACAGCGAGAAATAGATCCGCCCTTTAAAACTGCTATCCTGCTGCCGATTTATAATGAAGATCCCATTCGTATCAGGGCCACTATAGAGGCTATGCATTCTGATCTAATGACTAAAGCTCCCGGCAAATATGCTTTCTTTATTCTCAGTGACACCAACCGAGCCGATGCATGGGTTGCTGAGGAACATACCTTTATGGATGTAATAAATAAAAACGAGCAGGGCTGTCCTGTTTATTACCGTCGTCGTCACCAAAACAGTGAACGTAAAGCAGGCAATATCGGCGACTGGGTTCAACGTTGGGGCGGTGGTTATGAAGCCATGATTGTGCTTGATGCCGACAGTATAATGAGTGCAGAGGCCATGGTGACATTAACCCGTCGTCTTGCGGCAGCACCTTGCGTGGGTCTGATTCAAACCCTGCCGACTATTGTTCTTGCCAATACTCTTTACAGCCGGTTGCAGCAGTTTGCCAATCAATGTTTTGGTCCTATTTATGGGGATGGTTTATCTGCCTGGGTTGGTATGTCATCAAATTTCTGGGGTCACAATGCAATTATCCGCACACAAGCGTTTGCAGAATCCTGTCACCTTCCGATTCTATCCGGCAAACCGCCTTTTGGCGGCCATGTTTTAAGTCATGACTTTATTGAAGCCGCCCTGCTTTGTCGTGCCGGTTGGGGCGTGCGTTTTGATACTGATATTCAGGCTTCATTTGAAGAAGCGCCACCCTCGCTCATTGATGTTCTTATTCGCGATCGCAGATGGTGTCAGGGCAATTTGCAACATTCACGTTTTATATTTGCACGAGGCTTTGTGCTGCCGACCCGCCTGCATCTTTTTTCCGGGTTAATGTCATACCTGAGCGCAGTTTCCTGGTTATCGTTGATTATTGTGGGGCTTGCGATTGCCATTCAGGCGACTTTTATACGGCCGGAGTATTTTGCCAATCCATCCCTGTTTCCCACCTGGCCGGTATTTGATTCAGAACGGGCCTTAAGTTTATTTGTCGTCTCAATGGCAATTGTGCTTGCGCCGAAAGCTTTTGGCTGGTTTGCTGCCATGGTTAATATTCCCAGGTGTTTACGATTTGGTGGGCCGATTCTGTTAACCTTCAGTACCTTGTTGGAAATGGTGATGTCAGGCTTATATGCCCCGATTCTGATGGTATCTCAGTTTGGCGTAGTTTTTTCTATATTGAGAGGTAAAGATAGTGGCTGGATGCCGCAATCAAGAGATGATGGTGCATTAAGCTGGAAGTCAGTTATGCATATCCATGCAGGTCACACAGTCTTTGGGATAGCTCTTGCTGCCATCTCACTGTTGCTCAGCAGAGAACTCTTTTACTGGTTGTTACCGATTTCGGCTGGGTTGATCTTATCTATTCCCCTGTCATGGCTGAGCGGGGGGACGAAACGTACAAATTTGATCAAAAAGATTGGTTTGCTGCGTGCACCTGAAGAAAAAGACCCTGTTCAAATTTTGGTTGAATTAAAGCGAAAACTGGCTGAAATGCCACAACCACAAAAAATACACACCCTAAGCAGGCTTGTTAACAACCCACAATTATTTAAATGGCACATATCTCAGCTACCTGATACGAAAGGTGAGGAACTGAACTTACATGTACCCAGCATAATTGCCGAATGGAAAATGCATCACGTTGACAGCTTGCAGCAATTGGAATCATGGTTGGAACCGGCAGAAACTTTGGCATTGTTAAGCCACCCTGATTATCTGGATCAGTTGCAAAAATTCGGAAAACAATGTCCTTAAAGTGGTTAGAGCACCACAAAAATCATACACCCACATCAAGGTTGTCCCATCCAAATTGTTCGACCAGTTTTTTGACACTTGGATGAATTTTTGTAGGCTTATTCTCAATAGTCAATGGTCGATGCAGGGGAGATTTGAATCGGTACACATAATCGCGGAATTTATGTAGGTTCCCTTTTGTACCATCTGTCAGGAAATCTTTTATGTGGGACTCTATTTCCAAACCCGCATTTATCGCTTCATCTATCATCCACGCAAGTGGAGTATCTGATGTTCTTATTCCTGTCTTTTTGTCAGGTGGGTATGAACCTCCAACATCAGAATGTACTCCAGCAAACCATATTTGTTTCAGATCAACGCCAGAATTTGGATTCCAGATAGTTGGTTCAAAACCTTCTCGTTGCTCATCAATTGCTAATGCGTGTCTTGCGATTGCCCTATCATGGTTGTTCGGAAAGCATAGTGCCCTGATTAAAGGCCCAGGTTGATAATCGGGGAAAGCATCTTTCTGCAGAAAATATTCACCACCACATGATCTGCCTGGCAACGATGTCGGTGGCTAATACAGTGATCATCCCGCTCCAGGACATTCTCGGTCTGGGGGCGGATGCCCGCCTGAACTATCCGGCCGGCGCAAAGAATAACTGGCAGTGGCGGCTGGCAAAGGGCAGCTTGACAAAACAGCATGCCGGGTGGCTCAAAAAGGCCATGGCTGACTACGGCCGGTGCCGGGCTTGATCAGGCTGACGTCTGTTTTTGATCAGGTGCTGATAAAATTCCATGGTCTGGTGGGCAATACGGGTCCATGAAAAGTGTTTTTCAATTCTTTTGCGGGCTGCCGCACCCATCTGTTCGCCTCTTTCCGGCGCCCGAATCAAGGCGTTGATGGCAGCGGCCAGATCCGCAGCATATACTTCCGGTTTTACGGGCTCAGCATCTTCTTTTGCGTCAAAGGGAACCAGCAGCCCGGTTTCTTCGTGGACCACCACCTCGGTAATCCCCCCGACAGCCGCAGCCACAACCGGCGTACTGCACGCCCCGGCCTCAAGGTTGATAATACCAAAGGGCTCATACACCGAGGGGCACACAAACACAGCAGCATGGCTGTAAAGGACCGGCAGATCCTGCACGGGATGACTTGAATTTTTTCAGGGTGACTATGGTACAGGTCCATCACGTTCTGTTTCATTATCTCGGACACGGCAATAATACCGTCTGCATTTTCCATGACGGTTTTTTCCAGCCAGCAGGTGGCATGGTAGCTGTCATCGAGCTGGTCTCTTTTCCAGGGTCGGTGGGGCTCCAGAGAATGGGTGGTGACAACCAGGGGCGCCTGGAAAATATCCTTGAGCAGACACCCGGCCATATAGGTGTACCAGGTATGGCAATGGATCACGTCAGCCGCATCCGCAATGCCGGTCATGACGGCATTGCGCAACAGAGTGTCCCCCAGTTTAGGCCGCTCCAGTTCTAATGCCTGAAAATTTACCCCGGGCACACCAGACACCCGCAGATTTGTCCCGGCATCTTTCTGGTTACCGAAACACAGGACATCGAAATTATCTGTGTCCGGGGACAGGGCTGTCATTTTCCAGAAAAGGTGTGAAACATGAACGCCTGCCCCACCGTAAATATGGGGGGATACTCATTGGTCAAAATCAATGCTTTCATTGGTTATTCCTTTATTTAATCTGCGGTCCTTACCGGTTATTTCCTGCGGGATGAAAATATGTTAAAGGGCATCCTGTTCCAATTGCATTTTCTGCAGGAAAACGATGCCCAGGGGCGGCAGCACCAGGTTCAGGGAAAAGGAACGCCCGTGGGATGGCACCGGGGAGGCCTCAATCTGTCCCAGGCTGCCCTGGTTGCTGCCCCCGTATTCTTTGGCATCACTGTTGAGGCATTCTTTCCAGAACCCATCTGCGGAAACCCCCAGCCGATAATTGGGTCGGGGTATTGGCGTGAAATTACATACAGCAATAATTTCATCTGCTGATGATCCACCGGACCGTAAAAAGCTGAGGGTGGATTGCTGCACATCATGGCAGTCGATCCATTGGAACCCCTCGGGGGAAAAATCACCTGAGTGCATTGACGGGGTGCGCCGGTAAAACTGGTTCAGATCTTCGATCCAGCGCTGAAGCCCCTTGTTGAGAGGATTTTCCAGCAAATGCCAGTCCAGGCTGCTGTCATGGTTCCATTCCCGGACCTGGCCGATCTCGCCCCCCATGAAAATAAGTTTTTTGGCCGGCTGGGCATACATATATCCAAAAAGCAGACGCAGATTGGCAAATTTTTGCCAGTCGTCACCCGGCATTTTTTCCAGCAAAGCCCCCTTGCCGTGGACAACCTCATCGTGGGACAAAGGGAGCACATAATTTTCTTTAAAGGCATATATCATCCGAAACGTCAGTGTGTCATGATGAAAGCTGCGGTGGATGGGATCCATGGACATGTACGCCAGGGTGTCGTGCATCCATCCCATGTCCCACTTCATATCAAATCCCAGCCCGCCCAGATGCACCGGCCTGGAAACCATGGGCCAGTCAGTAGATTCTTCAGCTATGGTGATTGTCCCGGGAAAATTGGCATGAAGCACCTCATTGAACAGCTTCAGAAAGTCAACGGCTTCAAGGTTTTCCCTGCTCCCGAATTTGTTGGGGACCCACTCACCCGGCTTGCGGGAATAGTCCAGATAAAGCATTGAGGCAACCGCATCCACCCTGAAGCCGTCAATGTGATAGTTTTCCAGCCAGAACTGGGCACTGCTGATGAGATAGCAAATAACCTCATTGCGGCCATAGTTGAAAATCAGACTTTTCCAGTCAGGATGAAACCCCTTGCGCGGATCTTCGTGTTCAAACAGATGGGTGCCGTCAAAATATCCCAGCCCGTGTTCATCACTGGGAAAATGAGAGGGCACCCAGTCCAGAATTACACCGATGTTCTTCTGGT
Organism: uncultured Desulfobacter sp.; assembly: GCF_963675255.1. Taxonomy (GTDB): domain Bacteria; phylum Desulfobacterota; class Desulfobacteria; order Desulfobacterales; family Desulfobacteraceae; genus Desulfobacter. The sequence continues at coordinate 3,745,464 of NZ_OY775937.1, read as the reverse complement.
GCAGCTGTTCCACCAGATACATGAAATCCTGGGGCGTGCCAAAACGGCTGCTGGGGGCGAAATAGCCCAGACACTGGTATCCCCAGCTACCGTAAAAGGGATGTTCCATGACCGGCAGAAACTCCACATGGGTAAACCCCATCTTCACCAGGTAATCCGGCAGTTTTTGCGCCAGTTCCCGGTAAGTTGGAAACCGGTTTTCCTCCTCAGGTATCCGCATCCAGGAGCCCAGGTGCATTTCATAGATGGACATGGGTGCAGATTTTACGTCAATAGAACCGCGGCTTTCCATCCAGGCGGCATCTTTCCATTCATGGGCCAGATCCCAGGTCACCGAGGCGGTCTGGGGGGACAATTCGGTGTAAAAAGCGAAGGGGTCGGTCTTATCTACCTGATAGTTTTCCTGGTTGGAACGAATATGGTATTTATAAGTGGTTCCGGACCGGATGCCGGGAATAAATCCGTCCCAGATACCCGAACTTTGCCTGGGGGCCAAGGGATGCAACTCCTTGTCCCAGTGGTTGAAGGATCCCATGACAGAAATCGCCTGGGCATTGGGTGCCCACACCGCGAAATAGAATCCGTCCTGCCCATCAACTTTCATGGGATGGGCACCCAGCTTGTCGTACAGACAAAAATGGCTGCCTTCATTGAACAAAAAGACATCATCGTCGCTCAACAGGCTGATGTCGCTGGGTATCAGCGTTTTATGCCTGGATATGCTGTGGTCTTGAGTGGACATATTAGCCTCCAAGAATTTTAGGTTTCATTTAATAAGAGAATGGTCCACCCATCTGGAAGGGCCGTGTACCCCGTTGGGCTGCCAGAAGGAGCGCGGATCAGGAAAAGGTCCTTTGCCATCCACCAAATACGCATAATCAACACCGTAGTGCATAAAGGGGACATCCACATGCCACCAGCCCCCCCCCCCCCGCATTTTTTTTCATGGCGAGCACCTGGTTGTTGCTGTGTAATTTTACTTCCCAGGCCACAGGAACCCAGACACGCATATCAACCATGACCGTTATTTCCTTTGTATAAGTAACCCGACAGGAAAACGGTGCAACAGTTCCTTAAGCCTTACAGGACCGCCTGCTGTAGCATCTTCTGTCAGAATGTTATGCCATTTTCCCCGGGGCAATTCCAGGATGGTGTCCTCCCAGTCATTATTCAGGCCCACAACAAGCCTCGGGGCTAGAGAAATAACAGATTTTCCCCGGATAAACGCCACCAGATGCTCCGCTTTTTTACCGGTTGCGTACAAGGGGTGGTATGCGGCTTGGGGACCAAAAAGTTCGGGGTGGCGGCGGCGCAGATGCAGGACCTGCCGGATGACCCAAAGTTTGGGAAGCCCCATGTCCATTCCGGCCAGAATTTCTTCAGAAAAAATTTGAGGCAATTCTTTGAGCAGGCGGCGGCGCAGGGCAAAATCCACAGGTCTGCGGTTATCTGGGTCCACAAGGCTCAAATTCCACAGTTCAGTTCCCTGGTAGATGTCGGGAACCCCCGGGGCTGTCAGTTTGATGAGGGTCTGGGCAAGGCTGTTGATTCTTCCGGGCAAAATAAGATCTGCGACAAAACTTTCAAGATCGTTGCAGAAGGTTTTGTCTGCCATTACTGCTGCAATAAAATCAGCCAGGCCGACCTCATATGGCTGGTTTTGCGTTGTCCAGGAGGTGTGTGCCTTGGCTTCTTTGACCGCCTTCTGCATATAGGCACTTATTCTTTTCAGATCAATGGGCCAGGCCCCGACCAGGGTCTGGTATAAAAGATACTCGGTATTACGATCAGGAAACTTTCCTGTGCGGTGACGCTTGTTATGACCAGCCCATCTGCAGACCGCATCCGCCCATTGCTCCGGAATCTCGGAAAGCAGTGCCAGCCGGGCCCGGACATCCTCACTGCGCTTGGTATCATGGGTGGTGGAGGCCAGCAATCCCAGGGAATGTTCTGTCTGTGCCCGGGCGCAAGACCCATGAAACAGCCGCAGATCCACACCGAATCGGCCGGGATCTCCTCCCACCTCATTGAGGCAGATCAGGCGGTGATAGCGGTAAAAGGCTGTATCTTCCACACCCTTGGCCATGGCCGGACCGGTAAGTTGCTGGAACCGCATGGCCAGTTCTGCTTCCAAATCCCCTTGGGTCTGCAGAAGCAGCAAATCTCTTAGAAATGAAAAAAGTTCAGGGTCCAGGTCTGTCCGCGCTCTTATGGCACCTTCAATGGCTTTGTCGACATAGTGTTCGTCCTTTTGGGAAACCATATTCATGGCAGCAGACACATAAGACCGGTACACTGGAAAATGAACCGCTGTCTCAAACAGTGCCTCCCGCAATTGCTGTTGTGAATAATCCCTATGGCACCGGTGCCTTTCACAGATACGTTCAAACAGGGTGGTGAGCCGTTTGATTTCACTTCCCAAAAGCAGGGAGAGCACCAGGCGTTTGCAGTCATGGACCAGGGTGTAAAAATTTGTCTGGATACCTGTAAACTCTGCATAACATTGTGTCAGCGCATCCGCGTTTTCAGAATTGATCAACAGCCCCCCGGCAAGGTTCATAAAATCATATCCCGTAGTGCCGGCAACAGACCAGTTTGATGGAAGCGTTTCGCCGGGCTCAAGAATTTTTTCTACAACAACCCAGGCATTGGGGAAGGTTTTCTGCAATCTGTAAAAATACTGAGCCGGGTCCCACAGACCGTCCGGATGGTCAATGCGCAGCCCCTGGACCCATCCCTTGTGCACCCATGCCAGGGGCAGCTCATGGACAGCGGTGAACACCGTCATATCCTCAACCCTTATGCCTGCCAGATCCCTGATGTCGAAAAATCTGCGGTATCCAAGATCTGTGTTCGCCATCCGCCAGAAAGCAAGCCGGTAATGCTGCTGATTGATCAGCAGATCCAGGGCATCCGGATCACGATTCAGACGTTCAATCTCTGCAGCGATGACTGTATCATCCGATCCACAGGATTCACCCGCTTTGGACAATAATTGGGCGACGCTGGCTTGGGTCACAGGAAATACATGGTCGTGATAATGAAGGGTAACCCGCTCATCTGCATATGACAACCGAAGTTGTCCGTCTCCAAGGATACGGCCGTAGTGATCTTCCAGAACCGGCAAGAGGATCTTGCCGGGCCAACGATTTGAACCGTTGTTCCAATCCACATCAAAAAAGGCGGCAAAACGACTGGACGGTCCGTTCTCCAGCATATGCCACCACCAGGCGTTTCGGCGCCCTGCAACGGCCATATGATTCGGCACCACATCAATCATGTGACCAAGCCCGGCTGCACCCAAGGTCTCACACAAAAAGGCATGGGCCCGGGTACCCCCCAGTTCCTCATTTACCTGTGTGGGATCCACAATATCATATCCGTGGGTACTGCCGGCGGCCGCCTGGAGGTATGGAGACGTATACAGATGGCTGATTCCGAGATCATATAGATAGGGTACAATATTTGTGGCCTGATCAAAATCGAACCTGGGATGCATCTGTAGCCGATAGGTTGCAAAAGGTTCAGGTTTCATGGCGCAGCACCACCAGGGAACGGGCCGCAACTCTGATTGTGTCCCCGGCTTTCAGTAATTTTTGTTCTTCCAACCACCCGGTCTGGGTATCCAGATCTTTTACCCAGTACACCCCATAATCAGGGCCGGGAAGAACAAATTGCAACGGTTTATGAAGGGCATTAAAAATCAGGTAAAAATTGTCATCAATTACCGGTTCACCGCGGGGGTTGGGATTGGGAATGGTGGCGCCATTCAAAAAAACGCCCAGGGATTTTGTGAACCCCAGCCCCCAGTCCTCTTCATCCATCTGCTCCCCTGCCATGGTGAACCACCGGATGTCGTCAACCTCGCTGCCATGAATCGACCGGCCATGGAACCACCCCCGGCGCCGGAAAACAGGGTGGTCTCTTCGATACTGGATAAGTTTTTTACAAAAATCCAACAGTGCGTCATTTTTATTTTCCCAGTTGTACCAGGAAAGTTCATTGTCCTGGCAGTAGGCATTGTTGTTCCCCTGCTGGGAGCGTCCGATTTCATCTCCGCCCGAAAGCATGGGCACGCCCTGGGAAAGAAGCAAGGTTGCAAGAAAATTTCGTTTTTGTAGATTTCGCAGCTCAAGTATCTTAGGCTGGTCGGTTTCACCCTCTTCACCGCAGTTCCAGGAACGGTTGGAATTTTCTCCATCAAGGTTTTCCTCGCCGTTGGCCATGTTATGCTTTTCATTATAGGAAACCAGATCATGCAGGGTGAATCCATCATGGGCCGTGATAAAATTGATGCTGGCATAGGGCAGGCGCGAGGTGTTTTCGTATAGATCGGAACTGCCGGTAAACCGGGCGGCAAACTCGCCCATGGTCCGATCCTGCCCCCGCCAGAAATCACGGATGCAGTCCCGGTATTTGCCGTTCCATTCGGTCCACACCGGCGGAAAGTTGCCGACCTGGTAGCCGCCCTCACCCACATCCCAGGGTTCGGCAATAAGCTTGACCTGGCTGATAACAGGATCCTGCTGGATAATGTCAAAAAAAGCGGACAGTCGGTTCACATCATGCAGCTCCCTGGCCAGGGCAGATGCCAGATCAAATCGGAACCCGTCCACGTGCATTTCCAAAACCCAGTACCGCAAAGAATCCATGACAAGCTGTAAAACATGGGGATTGCGCATATTCAGAGTATTACCGGTACCGGTGTAATCCATGTAGTACTGCAGATCATCGGTAAGACGATAATAATAGGAGTTGTCAATTCCCTTGAAACTGAGCATGGGTCCCAGGTGACTTCCCTCTGCCGTGTGGTTGTAAACCACATCCAGAATAACTTCCAGACCGGCCTGGTGAAGCGTTTTCACCATCTGTTTGAATTCTGCCACAACACCGCCGGGACGGTTGTCTGCCGCATATTTGATGTGGGGTGCAAAATACCCGATGGAATTGTAGCCCCAATAGTTTTTAAATCCCTGATCAACCAAGTGCTTGTCATCGATAAAAAAATGAACCGGCATCAGTTCAACGGCTGTGACACCGAGGGACTTGAGGTATTCAATAATCGCAGGATGTGCAAGACCTGCATAGGTGCCCAAGATTTCAGGGGGAACTTCTGGATGGCGGGCGGTGAACCCTTTTACATGGGTTTCATAAATCACGGTTTCATGCCAGGGGGTCCGCAGGCTAAGATCTCCGTTCCAGTCAAAATGGGGCTGGTGAACCACGCATTTGGGCATGAAAGGAGCGCTGTCAATTTCGCTGCGGATGCCGGGACCGTCATTAAAGAGATACGGGAATACAGCCTCATCCCATTGCACCTGTCCATCTATGGCTTTGGCATAAGGGTCCAGCAGCAGCTTGGCAGGATTGCAGCAAAGTCCCTGGGAAGGGTCCCAGGGGCCATGAACACGGAACCCATATCGCTGACCCGGCTCCACAAAGGGCAGGTATGCGTGCCAGCAATAGCCCGTAACTTCAGACAGGTTAATACGCGTCTCAACGCCTTGCCCGTCAAAGAGGCAGAGTTCTACGCGCTCGGCAATCTCGGAAAACAAGGAAAAGTTGGTTCCGAAGCCATCAAATACAGCACCTAACGGATAGGGTTGTCCAGGCCATTTTTTCATAATTGCATACCTTTGTATCAGGATAAATTTGCTAAGCGTTACATCAGCTTTACACGGTTCAAATTCAAGTCAGAAAGACCATCAGAGATTAAAACGAAGTATCAAAATAATTCAGATCTTTACTGGCTGAAATTACAGCCAGCTTCCAGCCTTGTTTTTTTAACTCATACACCAGGCTCAAAGTATCTTCGTATACTTTGGCCCCCCTGTTGTTGCAGAAAGTCATTGAAAATTTCGTTTTTCTGATTGCCAAGACCATATATGGTTTCTTTGCCCGGACCATCTGAAGGATCTCCCCAGGACAGGTCAATTTCGCGGGAAGTGAGAAAAGATTCTATCCCATCGTACCGGGGTTTTCCGTCCACAAAGGTACGGTAATCTTTGTCCATGTCAAAAGGGATGAAATTTTCATTTTCCCGGGCTGCCCGTTTTTTTAAATACCCGTCAAAAAGGATTTTCCATGCCTTGGCATGCACTTTTGCGGTCTGGGTGATCACGCCGTCAAGGTCAAAAATAACACCATCATACAATACCTTCGCCAAACTAAAATTTAGTTGGGGATGAAAAATGAACATTTTTTCCTTATGATATTCGATTATTACAAAGCATATTATAAGAAATTCGTGAGTCGTAACTTTGGGAGGCCATATATAGACGCACCCCTTCCATTAATGTTCCAACTTGAGACCATTTAACCACTTACCACGCGGTTCATTCAAGCTTTGGTAAAGCCGTTTTTGGATCTGGCACCCGCGTCTCCGGCAAAACACCTGGTTTGAACATTTTTTTCTTGAAACGGTATTTTTGAATTTCCCGTATTATCGCTCCTGGAGCGGAACTGAATAAATCAACGATCAATAAGTTGGCGATTACATATTTGACCGTTCGTTCAGAGGGGAGGCTTCTGGATTTTGTTCTCAAGAAGCCTTGAAATTCTCGCCATACAGAATTTTGATATTTTAATGAAATCAGTTGCAACAAACCAAGGGCAATTGAACCGATCATGACAAATCGTTCATATGCATCAAAGCAGCGTCTGACTTTTCTTTTTTGATCAATACCCATCGGAGGATTCAAATATTTATTCTTCCTGGGCTTTCTGGAATGGCGCGGCAACCCCTTTGTCCAAAATCGATACCGAAAGACACCCATGACATTCTTGAGCATATCAAACATGGTTTCGATACGGACCCTGGCGCAATAGAGTTCAAGGGCCATAACAGGATCTTGATGCAGGTCACTGCACATCAATATAATAGGCCCACGACTGGTAATTGCCAATACAAAACGGATCAGAGCAGCTGTCGGCTTCCAGAGTAAATCCAGGGAAGTGATTGAAATTTATTCAACTTTTCCATAAATTGTGCATTCGATTTTTGAAAATAGGTGTTGATGATCAAATAGCTCCAATAACCGTACTTTTTCACCATACTCTGGTGGTCGACCTGGGCCTTTTTTTTGAGGTGTCTGCGCTTCGAAATAGGCCACATAGTTCTTTTTAGCTCTTATAATCAGCGTAATCAATGGCGATTGATGCTGAACAGAGAGCACCGAACCGGCCAGTTTGAAGACATCTCCACAGGGGGAAAAAAGCATCCAGAGTAAGGATGCTTCGGACGTCATGCTTCATCGCAAAATTTAGCGCCATCTGAACAATCCTGGTTCCCAGAGTCTCTCTGCTTTCCTCAGAGCTATCACCATCGTCTACGTGGATAAGCCCCTGATGGATTTTAAGAGATAAGGGGGTACAAAAAGGAGAGGCCATAGATCCAATCAGTATTCCTATGGCCCCCCAGCAATGACCGCGGAAATAGGATGGCTTGCTTTGGGTTTCTGAATGTTGATGCAAGGTAGCCACACAAGGCATTTGACGCCCATCCTTAGGGACATAGGTATGGTCTCCTTGCAAAACCACACGACCATTTGATTTCACCGTTTCATTTTGGGAAAGGACAAACCTATTCCAGTATTCAGTAACCTTATCAAGAGACCATGTTGATGCCCGAAAGAAATGGATAAACGCATGGTAGCCAGTCGTGTTCAGGCCCCAAAATCGGCAAAACGATGTAACACCAATCATTTCTGAAGCTCCGATAAACCCAAGAACTACCATACAAAAGATGAGCCAGGTAATGTTTCTTGAAAAAGCATTGCGGAAAAACCGCAGAGTCTGGTAAATATACTTGAGCATTTTGGGTCCTTTTTTGTTTGAATTTGGTCGTTCAAAACACCTTAAAAGGTCTAAAATGCTCCCTCTATTTTAAATGTCACGTTTTTTTTGAAAAAACTTACGACTCTCGAGTAAGAAAGAACTGCTCATGAATGAAATTACCACGCTTTTAACTTGCATGCACCCCTTACTTGACGCAAACACTTACCGTCATTTTCTGATTATCAGTCAAGCCTTGCTGACGATGACAGGTCGGATTACCATGCTGAGCATCAGTCGTTGGACTGATAAAGGAGGAAGCTATCGTACTATACAGCGGTTTTTTTCAAAAGATATCCCTTGGGATTCACTCAACTGGGCGATAGGGAAAACATTTTTGAAAAAATCAAAAATTATTCTTATTGCTGGTGATGCCACAACTGTAACCAAGTCAGGTAAGAAAACTTTTGGTCTTGGCAGGTTTTTCTCTTCCATCTACTCTCGTGCAGTTCCTGGAATTGCCTTCCAAACCCTTTCATTGCTGGATGTCGAAAAACGAATTTCATGGCCAATGTTAATAGAACAGATGCTTCCAAAGCCAAAGCAGAAAAAGCGGGTAGTAACGAAAAGCAAAAAACAAAAGCGGGGCCGGGGAAGGCCCAAAGGTTCAAAAAACAAGAACAATCGCAATGTTGTACTCAATGCGGAAATGACGCAGGTACAGGCCATGCTGCAAAAACTTTTAAAGCTGATTGGGGATACACTTCAACCTATTTACTTTGTGTATGACGGTGCATTCGGAAACAATGCGGCTGTTCACATGACACGACAAGTTGGGTTGCACCTAATTTCCAAATTACGCAACAACTCTGCCTTGTATTTCAAGTGGAATGGAGTCTATTCCGGCAAGGGGAGGCGACCAGTTTATGGTGATAGAGTTAATTACAAAAACTTTCCCGCAGCCCATTTAAAATCAGAAGAGACCAAAAAACACATCTGCACCCGCATCTACCAAATGAATGTGATACACAAAAAATTTGCCGACGCTCTGAACGTAGTCATCATCGAGAAAAAAAACGTAAAAACGGATAAGATAGCCCGCGTTATCCTGTTTAGCACCGATCTTGAACTTGATTGGAAAAATATCATTGACTATTATCGTTTGAGATTCCAGATTGAATTTAACTTTCGTGATGCAAAACAACACTGGGGACTTGAGGATTTCATGGTCATAAAAGAACAATCAGTCCTCAATGCTGCCAACTTATCCCTATGGATGGTCAATGTTTCCCAGGCAATGCTGGTGACATCCGGCGAAGAAAGTATTCTTGACCTGAAAGCCCATTATCACGGGCTTCGTTATGCGCAGGAAGTATTTAAAATACTTCCTGAAAACACAAAACCGATTAATATTGTACAGCTATTTGAGAAGATTCCCGTGCTAGGACGGATTCATGGTGAGAAAAAGGCTGCTTAGTGGCGAAGGTATTGTCATAATTTTCTTTTAAAATTTCATAACCTGTTGGATTCATATGTTTTTTTCTTTCTGCAGACACCTTTTTTATCCATCTTTATTTTAATGGATCATCAGTTCTTTGTCTCCATCGTTGGCGTCTATTTAGATGGAAACCCCCGGCTTTTTTCCCCTGGGCTCGCCTGTTTGATATATTGATAGAAATCGCTGTCCGTGGTGAGGATCAATACAGAATTTTTATTCGTTTTCTTTTTGTAGCTTTCAAGGGTTTGCAAAAAGGCGTAGAATTCCGGATTTTTATTGTACGCTTGACCGTAGATTTGCGTCGCTTCAGCGTCGGCTTTGCCTTGGACCTCCTGCACCTGGCGGTAGGCCGTTGAACGAATCCGGCGCAGCTCTTTTTCCATTGTGCCGAGGATCTCGGCGCTGCGGCCCTCGCCTTCGGAACGGAACTGCGCGGCAATGCGCTTGCGCTCGGAAATCATGCGCTCATAGACCTTTTCACGGACGCTTTCAACGTAGTCGAGGCGCTTGATGCGCATATCCACAAGTTCAATACCGTATTGCGGGATGATCTTCTGTGCTTCCGTCAGTATTGTTCGGGTGATCTCCTCCCTGCCCCGGGCAATTTCCCTTTTAAGTTCGGCTTCGCGCTCCTTTGGTATCTCCTTCAGGGCCTCGCCCTCGGGCACTTCCCACGATGCGCTGCGCACGAGTTCAACGAGTTCGCTGCTTGACACCTGGTCGCGTACAACTGAATCAAGAATATCATTCAAACGCGACTGGGCCCCCTCTTCGCTGGCTACATTCTCCAGGAATTTTTTCGCGTCGGCAATCCGCCATCGAGCTGTGGTATCCACCCAGATGAACTCGCGCCCCTTGGTGGGAACCTGGTTCGGGTCTCCGTCCCAGATCAGCAGACGCTTTTCGAATCGCCGGACCTCCTGCACAAAGGGCAGTTTCATGTGCAGCCCCGCCTCGGTTATCGGTTCCCCAACAGGCCGGCCAAACTGCACGACAATGGCCTGTAGACCCTCCTCCAATGTATATAGACCGCCATAGAGTAGGATAACGGTCGCCATCGCTATTGCGATGGTTACTGCTTTCAAGGTAAATTTCATGGTTTCCTCCCTTGTGCGGATGGTTGCCCACTGGATTCCAATGGGAGCCAGGGCACCATGGCCTTCTGGTCCTTATCCACGATATAAACGCCTTTCATGTCTGACAGGAAATCGGTCATGGCCTCCAGATACAGCCGTCGACGCGTAACCTGCGGCGCCTGTTCGTATTGTCCTAAAATGGCCTCGAAACGATGGGCCTCACCTTTGGCCCGGTTTACGCGTTCCAGAGCATAACCTTCGGCCTCACTGATGCTTTGGGTCGCCACCCCCCGGGCTTTGGGAATTTCCCGGTTGGCCTGTTCCTGGGCTTTATTGATCGTTTGTTCTTTATCCTGACGCGATTCGTTGACTTCATTAAAGGCCGGTTTTACCGTATCCGGAGGAGTCACATCCTGAAGTTCAACGGTAACCAGTCGCACACCGGAATTATAGGCCGTCAGAATTTTCTGGATTTCGATTTTGGCTTCACTGGCCACCGCCACCCGTCCGGTGGTCAGCACATCACTGCCCAGACGGTTGCCGACCGCGCGGCGCATGACCGCCTCGCTGGTGTCACGGATTGTTTTTGAAGTGTCACGGACCTGAAACAGGTAGCGGATCGGGTCTTCGATACGGTACTGGACGATCCACTGAACATCTATGACGTTCAAATCCCCGGTGAGCATCAGCGATTCGTCCTTGTAGTTACCGCTCGTATCATAGCGGGTTTTTTGACCGGGAACGGTGGAAACCGAGACCGTCTGAAACCCGAATTCTTCTTTTAGCACCCGAGCCGTGGGCATCAGACGGACCTTTTCGATACCATAAGGCAATTTGAAATGCAATCCAGGACCGGCCGTGCGCATGACCTTGCCAAAGCGCTGTACAATCCCTGTTTCCTCCGGTTGAACGGTGAACCATGAAGTCCATAGGACCACCACCATCACGCCGAGGACAAGGATAAGGATCGGACCGCCTTTGAATCTATTAAACTGCTGTAAAATCTCTTTCAGCACGTCATTCAACGCCGGTTTAGATTCCCCCGGGGGGTGATTCTGTTCAGTCATAACTTACCTCCTAATTATTGTTCTCTTGTTTTGTTTTTAATTTATAAAGCAAATTGTGTGCCAGGTATCCAATGCCTGGTATTTTATAATCATCTCATTGATATATAACGAATGCGATTTATAAGACTTGATTTTACAGATTAAGTAAACCGCAGAAAAAGGTCATATATGACCGAGGGTTATATATGACCTTTTTATTCCAGATGTGCTTTAGGACCGCAACTTTTATAAAATGATTTGGCCTTCCATGCTGACCGATCACTTCTACTTGTTTTTCTTGCTGAAGGCCGAATCCGACAGCGTCTCATCCCGTTGTTTTGGCTGCCAGCGCTTTTCCAATTCACCCAAGTTTTTGCTGTGTGTCAGAATCACAATCTCGTCGTCTGTGTGCAGCGTGGTCTCCTCATCGGCATGGGCGAACTTGTCTTCCCGATAATAGCAAACGACGCGGGCTTCGGCGGGCAGCTTTAACTCTTTGACCACGACAGCATCTTTTTCCTTGGCGGTAAACGTGAAAAACCGGGCCTCGTTTTTGAGAACCGTGGACAACTCGACGTTTTCCCTGCCGCCGATCATGTCCGCCAGATAACGGCTGATCGTGCGGGATGGGATGATTGTGTCCTTCAACCCCAACTCGTGGCAGATGACCTCGAATTGCTCATCATGAATGCTCGTCACGACTCGCTTGAATCCGAGGGATCGACCCACGAGGCTGGCAATGACGTTGGCCTGGTCGCTATCGGTCAAACAGAACAGGAAGTCGGTCTGTTCGGGATTCACTTCACGCAGGATGTCAGGCCGGCTGCCATCACCTTGCAGAAAGCTGCAGTCCATCTCTTCAGACAATTCGTCTATTCTGGCCTTGTCGGTCTCGATGATTATGACTTCTTGGCCTTTAGTGGTGAGTGCTTTAGCAGTTTCAATGCTGACTTCACCGGCTCCAATAAACACAGTTCTCATGTTCCCTCCATTCTCCTGCCAAACCAGGTCCCAGGGTAAAACATCACAAGCCACGCGATGATTTCAAGTCTTCCCATCAACATGTCAACACACAAAATCCCCTTAAGCAGTGCAGGCAACGTTGTACTCGTCAGCCCCACAGAAAGCCCCGCCGTTCCCGTGGCCGAAACCACTTCAAACAAGGAGTCGAGCGGGCTGTATCCCATTGCAACAAAGGGAAGCCAGGAGAGCACGACGACGGCGACGAACATCACGATGAGAAGAAGGGCCGCGTGAATCTCGTCATCCATCAGTCGGCGGCCGGCCAACCGGGGCTCGATGACAGCGTGTTTCGACAGGCCGGTCCGAAGAAGGATCAACCGAAACACACTCACCACGACCAACAGCCGCAGCAGTTTGAATCCGCCCGCGGTCGACCCTGCGCCTCCGCCCACAAGCATCGAGAAAATCAGGATCAGCTTTGAGCCCGCATCAAGTTGTGCACACGGCATCGAGGAAAACCCCGCAGTTGTCTGCGCGGAAATGGCGAGCAAGGGTGCGTGGTGGAGCACTTGCGGCCAAGCCATGCCGGCGCTCAGCCACATGGTGGCACCCACTGCCAGCGAAACGACCAGGGAAGCGATTATGACGGCCTGGAGTTGCAGAAAGTCAACTGCAACGCGCCGCTTCTCCTTAAACAATCGGTAATAAAACGCCAGCGGGATCGCACCGGCGAGGCAGAGCAGCGTAATCCACAACTGTGAGGGCCTGCCGAGCGTCGATAGGCTGCCGTCATTCGGGGCAAAACCCCCGGTAGAGATCGCCGCAAATGTATACAGCACCGCATCCAAAAACCCGATTCCCACCGCCAGGGAGCCGATGATACCCAGGACGGTCAAACCGCCATAGACTTTCAGGGCTCGCCGTGCGTATGCCCGTGTGCCACCGACCAAATCATCGGTTTCGGCTGCTGTTGCAGCCAGACCTTTGGCCACCAGACCCGGTTGCATAACAAGCGCCAGTGAAAATACGATAACGCCCAGCCCACCGTACCACTGCATCCAGGCGCGGGCAAAAAGAAACGTCTGCGGTGCGCCCACAAGCGTCGTCTTCGTGCTCAGACCCGTGGTCGTGACGCCGGAGACTGCCTCAAAAAAGGCATCTATGAAATCCATCCCCAAGCCCATCATCGGATAAGACATCACGAGCGAAGTAAAAATAAACATCAGTGCAACCAACACCATGCCTTCATTGACCTGCAACCTTGAAGGGGCGCGCAGTCGCGCCAAGCCGAACCCAGAGGCTGAGAGCCCGCCGATCACAATGCCATACCGAAGGCTGAGGTGTGTGTCACCAAAAATCACCGACATCACCAACGGCACAAGCGACAGCGCGGCGAGCACGAGGCTCAGTTGACCAAAATACTTGAAGATCACGCGAAACCGGACAGCGTAGCTAAGCTCATTTGCTTGTTTACCCATTACTCCTCTCTCCTTTACACCCGGGATTGCAAGCGATATTCCAACACCTCATCCAAACTATTTTTTATAAAAACGTCTGTGTAAGGCCCATGATCGGAATAAAACATTCCAAAATATGGTTTAGAATTTTCGTTCGTATTCAAGGCGTGGCAATTGGAGCATATTAAATATATGTGCCCATTGACACAACGAAGAAGACGGATGAAAAGGTAAACCATATGGGAGGTTTTATTTTGAACTTGGGCCTAACCTCCAAAGATCTTTCAACTTTCGTTGTGGGCTTAGCCTAGGTGTCGATAGACCAGGTCGGCCATGGCCGTCATTTAAATTTTGAAACAGCATTTTTTATGCCCTCTGTAAAATCCTTCAAAGCACTTGAAGTTCCCTTACCCAATTCTTTCCAGGCCTCTCCGCTTGCCTGGCGGATATTATTCATCCTCTTATTTAACGTACGGTAGCGTTCCTCTAACACCTTGCGATCCTCTTCAAACTTTGCCCTGAACCCTTTTTCCAGATTTTTACTTTTTTCTGTCATGTCATCCATAATGGATTTGAGGGATTTGATCTGCTGCTCCAGCTTTTCGATATAAAGCGTCTTCTCACCTTCAGGCCTGCAGGTGTCTACAGAAGAGGATTCAATGCTCATTTTCTCCATCAGAGACTGGTGATATTCTTGTCTTTCAAAAATCTGATCGGCTTTTAGGTTTGTCATGGTTTGCTCCTTCTGTTTTTTTATAACGGCCATGGGCCGACCTGGTTTATCAATACCCAGGCACAGCCCACAACAAAGGTTGAAAGATCTGAGTAGCTTAGCCAGACTTTCTTATAAAAAAGAAATTTTATAGTGTTTTACGTTTTTAAAATACCCGGCATAACCAACCAAAAAGGCCGTGTCACAAGACATGAAGCTCAATAGAAATGTTAACGCCGGCCTTTTTGGTCTAGGTTAATGCGGTTTTTTGCAAACGCTTAATTCTTGTTCGCAAATCCGGCTTACTTTTTATTTGTTTTTTTTATTCCCTCCTTGCCTCCAGTCATTGCGCCTTGACCAGTTCCTTTACCCTGACCCTGACCTTTTCCTTTCCCATGTCCGTCTTTCGGTCCCTGGCCTTTGGGTCCAGTTCCGTCTTTATTTGGCATATTAATCTCACCTCCTTTCTTCCGGCAGATGATAGTGACAGCTAATTTGTTGTCACCTGCATCAACCTTATTAATTGATCTTAGGACCGCAGATTAAATAACTTGAACGAAATAGCTTGCCTTTTGGCCCATCTACTTCGTTGCATCAAAGGCCCAATAGGCCTGCTATTCAACCTTTAATGCGCCTTGTAGATGAACCAAAATTCGGCGTTATTTCTGCCCAACTTATTTAATCTGCGGTCCTTACCGCTCGTTCTTTATTATTTTTCCACCGCGGTCAGTGCTTCGAAACCGGAGATGACGTCAAACAGTTCTTCGTCAATGCCACTTTGGCGCAAACGATGGAATGTTCGGTTAAGTTCCTCCAGCAATTCATCAATGTTTTTGTCGGCGCGTTGCATTGCCGCCAGGCGGCTCGCGTTTTCGCTCGCAAGGGATTCGGCGCACGCCCGGAAAAGCGAAACAAAAAGATATTCGTGTATAAGCGCTCGTAAGGCCTCGGTGCCGCTATTTATGACCTCGGGCAAGTTTTTTGTCGGCCAGGGGCTGTCGGCCAGGTTGCGTCGCCAGGTTGCATCCAGCGGCAGCAGTCGCTGACTGACGGGCGCATAAACCGGCCCGGACGTGGGGCGGTTGTAGAACAGGTAAAGTTCGGAAATTTCACCCTGGTTGCGTCTATCCTCGCTCTCCATGAGAATCTGCCCGACGAGCGGAGTGATGCCCTTGACGGAATTCGGCACGGTGAAAAGCCCTAAAGGAGGAAGTCCTGCGTCCTCCAGGCGCGCATGAACGCGTTCACCAACGGCCCAGATCACGGGTTTAGGTGCCAGAGCCTTGATCGCAAAATCGGCCACCAAATCGTTAAACTGGCCCACCAGTCCCTGGTCTGAACCGAACACGACCGCGCCAATCGAACTGGCAACAGTCTGTCTTTTCCGGCCCACAATTAAAGGCGCCGGTCTGCTGTCCCGCAGGCATACGCCTAACCCCAGCTCCACCGTGCGATAGTAATCGGCCAGCGCACGCACCGAATTCTCGTATTGTCCGATGCTCGAGGCGGCCACGGCCTTCATCGTTCGGACAACGGATTGGAGATCTTTGGCTCCGCTGATCTTGCGCCGCAGACTCGCCGTAGTCTCGCTCATGACTCCTCCTCGGATTCAGGTTTCGGTTTGCTCTCCGTTTGGTCTTCAGGCTCGGACTCGGATTTAGCCTTGGACTGGAAGCGAGCAAGCGATTGGCGGGCGATTTGGATAATTGTTTCATTATCCTCGTCGCTCAATTTTTTGGCAGTGTCCAGTCGCTCGCACACCTTTGGCGGTATATCCGCCGCTGCTGCGCGCAGGGCCTCCTCGGCGTCCGGCATTCGGTCAAGCGGCACCTGGTCAAAAAGTTCAGCAGTCAATGCCAGCAACACGGCAATTTGCGCGGGCACGGTCACCGGGGAAAACTCCGGTTGTTTGAGGCAGGCGCGAATCCGTCGTCCGTGTTCGATGATCTTTCGGGTGTCTTCATCAAGTCGGGCGCCGAATCGGGAAAAGGTTTCGAGTTCCTCAAACTGGGCGTAGCCGAGCTTGAGGTCGCCGGCCACAGCTCGGTAGGCCGTGCGCTGCGCCTTGCCGCCGACACGCGAAACGGATTTGCCGACATCGACCGCCGGCAACACGCCTAATTCAAACAGCGACGGCGAGAGGTAGATCTGTCCGTCCGTGATGGAAATCAGGTTGGTCGGAATATAGGCGGAAATGTTCTGTGCTTCGGTCTCGATGATGGGCAGGGCGGTGAGTGATCCTCCCCCGCGTTCCTGGCACAAATGCGTCGCACGTTCGAGCAAGCGCGAGTGGATATAAAAGATGTCACCAGGAAACGCTTCTCGACCGGGCGGACGGCGCAGCAAGAGAGACAGTTCCCGGTAGGCCCGGGCGTGATGGGTGAGGTCATCATAAACGATCAGCACATCCCGGCCCGCTTCCATGAAGGCCTCTGCGATGCTGGTCGCAACGTAGGGCGCAATGTAAGCCAGACCTGGCGGGTCGTTGCCCTCGGTCACCACGAGGACGGTGTAATCCATGGCCCCCTTTTCCCTCAAGGTTGCCACGGCTTTAGCAACGGCTGACGCGCGCTGACCAATGGCGCAATATACGCACAGGACATCCTTGCCGCGCTGATTCAGGATGGTATCGATGGCAATGGCGGTCTTGCCCGTCTGGCGGTCTCCGAGAATCAATTCGCGCTGGCCACGCCCAACGGGAATGAGCGCATCGATAACTTTGATGCCGGTTTGGAGCGGCACCGTGACGGGTGCGCGGTCCATGATGGGCGCGGCAGGGCGTTCGACGGGCAGGCGCTTGCTTGAGGCCACCGGCCCGTTACCATCAAGTGGCCGACCGAGCGGGTCGACAACGCGCCCCAGCAATCCATCGCCCACAGCCACGTCCATGACCCGGCCCGTGCGCTGGACTTCATCTCCCGCGTGCAGATGCCAGTATTCACCCAGCAGAACGACGCCAATCTGATCTGGGTCCAGGTTGAACGCAATGCCGAGTACATCCCCCGGAAATTTAACCAATTCATCAAACCCCACGCCGGGAAGACCCGACACCTTGGCAATGCCGGTGGCGACACTGGTGATTGTGCCCACCTCATGTGGGGCCAGTTGCGGCGTGAATGCTTGCCGCACCTGGCTTATTTCGGCAAACGTGCTGTCCAAAATGGTCTTTAGACTTTGAGGTTCCATGGTTTTATTCTTTTGTAATAATCCAGATTGCATGAATTAAACCCGGAATATAGCCAAATAATGTTAATATAATATTTATCCAGAACTGCAGGCCCAAACCTACCTGTAAAAAGACACCTATCGGTGGAATGATCACCGATAATATTATACGAAAAAAATCCTTTTCATTTTCTTTCATTTTAAGACTCCTTTATGTTTTTTTCTTTCAAAAGTTCGTCGATACCCATTTCCAACGACGTTATATAATCAGCGATGCTCCACGCCACTTTTTGTCCATTCGTGCTGAGTTCAATGCCACTGATCAGGTCCGGCGCGGTCTCGAACCGGACATGGATTTGCGCTGAAAAGGTTTCGTTGAGCGCATTTTGTATAGCCGCGCGTTGCTCCTCAGGCAGGTCAAACGCACTGCGCACGAGTGCGGGGCCGGCCGCAGTCTTAAGGGCTTGGGCAAGGCCTGCTTTGGCCGGGCCGTCCATTTCACGCAAACGGCGGGTGAACACCTCGCCCATGCGTTCTTCCAAACTCACCGTGGCAAGATCCGTCAGCGCCTTTCGCGCAATGGCAAATACTTCCTGCTGGGTGCGCTGCCTGATGTCCTGACTTAAGGTGTCCGCGTCTTTTCTTAAGGTTTCCGTCCGCTTGACGCCCAATGCGTCAGCCGCCTTGTGCGCTTGGTCGAGAAGCCGCTGACCTTCAATTTTGGCCTCGTCCGTTGCTTTGCTCAAGAGCGCGGCCCTTTGCTGATCGAGCGCTTCATTTTTGTGTTTGAACTCGTCTCTCTCCTGTTGGGCTTTGACCTTTATTTTGTCGGCGCTTGATAGCTCTGCAGCGATCCGCTTCTCTCTCTCATCAATGGCGTGGCGAATCGGTTTGTAAAGAAAGCGCTTCATCAACCACACCAGGATGAGAAAGTTAAGCGTCTGTGCTCCGACCGTAAACCAATCGATTAACATAGCGTCACTTTCCTATGGTTTGGGCGATGACATGGTTCCAGAACGGGTTGGCGAAAATCAGAATCATCGAGACCACGAAGCAGTAAATGGCTGTGGACTCAATCATTGCTAATCCCACAAACAAGGTCCGGGTGATCGTTGCGGATGCATCGGGCTGCTGGGCCAGGGAACTCAGCGCCGTCGCGACTGCTTTACCTTCTGCCAGTGCAGGCCCCATCGTGCCGAATCCGGTGGTAATGCCGGCGATGACGATTGATGCCACCGCGATAATTGTCATGTTATCCATAGGTTCTCCTTTTGTTGTTGATGTTCAAGTTTTACTCTTTTGCCTCGGGTTCAAGTTTAGGTTTACGGGCACGCGTGGCGGCCGCAATGTAGACCGCGGCCAGGATACTGAAGATGTAGGCCTGCACCATGCCGGTGAGCAGGCCGAGCGCTGTCATGATAATCGGAAAGATGAAGGGCATAATCGTGAGCAGGATACCAATAATCATGGCGCCGCTCATCATGTTGCCGAACAGACGAACGGCCAGGGCCAGCGTGCGTGAAAGCTCGCTGATGATATTAAACGGCAGCATGATGAACGTTGGTTTCACATAGGACTTGAGGTAGTTGCCCATCCCTTGCTCCTCGATGCCGAAAAACGGTACAGCTACAAACACACACAGCGCCAGGGCCGCCGTGGTCGAAAGCGAGCCGGTCGGCGGTTCGTAGCCGGGAATGACAGTGCCCAGGGCGGCTGCGGCAACAAACAGAAAAAGCGTGCCCAGAAAACCTATATATTTCTGCGGCTGATTTAAGCCAACCTCTTCAATTTGTTTCTCAATGCCGGTGACAACGATTTCCAGAAGATTCTGCCAGCGGGAACGTTTCAGATCCGTAGAGAGTCTGCGCGTAATAACTTTTGAACCCACGACCAGCAAAAGCATCAGTCCCCAAGTGAAGACGATGGTGGCGTTGAGTTTGAAAAACCCGTGTTGCCAGAAGATGATTGCATCCGGACTAAGATGCATGACCGGCCTCCTTGGCTGAAGCGTTGTGATGTCCAACCGACGGCCTGGTGAGCCGCGTCATGATAAGGCGTGCGAGGAAAAATCCAAGGAGACAGACCAGCAGACGCTCCCAATGACCGCCGGAAACAAAATAAAATCCAACCAGGGTAATACTTATTCGCAGCAGCAGACTACATAGGAACCAAAGCGCCGGCTGTTTAGACGAAAAAGCCTTGCGAACGGTCCACCAAAGGCCGCCAAAGAATATCATACCGAGCAAAATGCCCGTTGCCATAGCCGATGCCATACTTAAAACGTCATTCATCATTATCCTCCTGTTCCTCTCGTATTGCCTTGTCTTCCTTGTCCACCCAATGCCACGCATTCAAACACCCGATCGCAAGACCCACAACCAGTAAAGCCAGCGTCCAGGCGTGCCCCCCCGGATAGTGTTCGTCCAGCCAGATACCCAGCGCGGCGCCGAGCAGCGTCGGAACCACCACTGACCAGCCGATCAGTCCCATCATGCCCAGGCCAAACCAGACGGTTCGGGTGACGTGACGTTGCGCACGGAGTTTGCGCGCTGCCTTGACGCCGATCTCTTGACCGAGCAAGATCCGGTCTTTCTGGTTTGTATTTTTTGATTTTTCACTCATGATGAAACTCCGCTAAGCGGCGGATGAAACCGCTCTCCATTTTTGCCATCACCGAACGTACGCTCTGCTCCCGTTCGTTCAGGTTCAAAAACTCTTGCTCCACTGCATCGCGCAATTGGCTGAGGTCTGTCCCGTCAATGGCGTTACGCACGGAAATGAGTACGTCCAATCCAGTCTTGACCAGCACCCCTTCATCCACGGCCACGTATACCTCACCCTGGGCTTTTGTTTCATAAATCAGGATCCCGGGCACAAGCGCTGCAACGCAGTCGCGTCGGTGTGGCAATAGCCCAAACGACCCCTCGCGGGTCTCCGCAACGATTCGCATCACAAAGGTTTTCTCGGCAAAAATTTTGAACGGCAGGAGAACCTTAAGATTCATGACTGTCGGCTGCATGTTCGACCTCCGGTTTAGATTTTGGTTCGGAGCCGGGGTTCACTTTTTTCTTCGCTTCGTCCACGGCCCCGATCATGTAGAGCGCTTTTTCCGGGTAGTCTTTGAATTCATCATCCAGGATTCGCTCACACCCGGCTAGCCCGTCCTCGAGGCTGACGAGCTTTCCTTCAAGACCGGTGAACTGTTCGGTCGTGAAAAAGGGCTGGGTGAGAAATCGCTCCAGCCGACGGGCGCGGGCAACCACGTTGCGGTCTTCGGGCGAAAGCTGCTCCAGGCCGAGCATGGCAATGACATCCTTGAGTTCCGCGTATTGGGCGAGGGTCTGCCGGATCTTTTGCGCGAGGCGGTAATGCCGATCACCGACAATGCCCGGCGTAGCCATTTTGGAGCTGGACTGCAACGGGTCTATGGCCGGATAAAGGCCTTCACTGGCCCGCTTGCGCGAGAGCACGATCGACGCGGAAAGATGCGAGAAGGTGTGTACCGCTGCCGGATCTGTGAAGTCGTCCGCCGGCACATACACCGCCTGAATCGAGGTGATGGCCCCGGTATCGGTGTTGGCAATACGCTCCTCCAACCCGGACAACTCAGTGCCCATCGTGGGCTGATAGCCCAGACGCGACGGCATCTGCCCCATCAGGCCTGACACTTCAGATCCGGCCTGGATGAACCGAAAAACATTGTCGATCAGGAGCAGGACATCACGGTGCTCGTCGTCCCGGAAATACTCGGCCATTGTCAGCGCGGCGTGGCCCACGCGGAACCGGCTGCCCGGCGGCTCGTTCATCTGACCGAAGATCATCACCATGTTCGGCAGCACGCCGGCTGCATTCATTTCACGGTAAAGCTCCTCGCCTTCCCGACACCGTTCCCCGATGCCGCAGAAAATGCTGACGCCTTCCTGCTGGCCGATCATGTTATGGATCATTTCGGTGAGCAAGACCGTCTTGCCCACACCGGCGCCGCCGAAAAGTCCTGCCTTGCCGCCGCGCTCCAGCGGCATGAGTATATCAATGACCTTGATCCCCGTCTCGAAGATTTCAGACTTGGTGGAACGTCTTGCCAGTGACGGCGGAGCCCGGTGGACGGTACGCCACGACACATTCGAAACGTCCCCTTCCCGGTCGATGGCATTGCCGAACACATCGAACATGCGCGATAGAATGCCCTTGCCGACCGGTGCCTTTAACGGCCCGCCCGTGTCCTCCACCGCCATACCGCGGGCGAGGCCCTGGGTGGGGGTCAGCGCGATGCCACGCACGCGATGGGCGTCGAGTTGGGCTAAAACCTCGATGGCAATTTTCCCCTCCCGGGCGTGCAGTAACGAGTAGATGGGCGGCAAATGGTCATCGAACCGTATATCTATAACACTACCATGTACCGAGACCACTACCCCGATGTTCGACGGACTATTTTTGTTGTCCATGCAATATCTCCTGTGATCCGCCCCTATTTTTCGACATTATCCAACGACGGCTACGTCATAATTAAAGAAGCGCCATATATTGCGCGTCCATTTCCAAACCGGATAGTCTTGACCATTGATAGAGAAGTCTTTGCAAAACCTCTTTTCGTCTTTGCTTTTCCGGAAGTCTATTCATTATTACCTTACATTCACACATTCACATTTCGAGCCAGACATAATAAATTTTAATTTTTCGTATAGGACCGCAGATGAAATAAAGAAAATAATTACATCAATGAATCATAGTCGGAGAAGAGAATTGTCTTAAAATTAGATCGCATATGGTCATATGGTCATATTCAACCCATTTCGATCATCGTTGGTGCAATGATCCTTGGGCTTGAAAATCCGCGCAAGGTCATTGCGTCATTGCGGTCCTTAAGATTCTAACGCTTGTAAAACAGCCGAAAAGTAGCAGACAGGATGTCCATAATGAAAATCTAAAGAATATCAGTTTTTAAAAATGCGAAGACTAAAGCAGGCGGTTGTCAAGTCCGCAACGGTCTGCGGCAGCCCGGTCCAGCATATGGGCAAGTGCTTTGGGCTTTCCTGGGAAAAAACCAAAGGTTTTCATCCACACCTCTTCATCTTCCATACAGAAATATACGGCAACGTCGGGAGCAAGCTGCCGGAACACGGCTGCAAGGCGTTGGTACATGGCGATGCGCAATGGCTTGAAATAACGCATTTTATTGTCAAGCCCGGTGATAAATTCACCATAAGGAATGGTTGAATCCGGGAAACGTGCTTCAATAATGGATTTTAGATGGGGCATGAACCTGAATGTACCAATGGAAATCCATACAACATCTTTTGGGCTTACATGGGCGAAGATAGATTCAACCACCTTTTCATAGGCACTTTCGCATCCAGGATACAGGAAAATGGGGTCAAAATGAAAAGCCACCCGAAAGCCATTTGACACGGCTTTGGCTGCGGCCTTAAGACGTGCGGCAAGACTTGCTGTGTCCCGCTCTTGTGATGCAATTATTTCAGGGGTATTCACGGACCAGGACAGAATGGTTTTCCGATTATGGTCCAAGTCAAGAAGCCCGTCTATGTTAACGGTTTTTGTCTTTAGTTCAAGAACAGCCCGGTCCTGGGCTGCAAATTTTTCAACCAGAAATCTTGGCATCAGGCTGACAGGTTCCCAGATCAGGGAGTCAGTATATTCGCCGGTGCCTATGCGTAAAATATTGTCCCCTTGAAAAATTGGTTCCAGCGCGGCAGTGTATCGGTCAAAGCCTGCAAAATATTGGAGCACGGGGGGATGAAAATACGCCTGCAGGATGCAGTAGGCGCAGTCCATGGTACAAAAGGTGCCGCAGTGTAAGATGGTGTAATCACAGCAGGTATAATAGCTGGTGCCAGGGCATTGGCGGATCAGGGCGCCCTTATTGGTGGTGATGTAAAGCACTTTTTTGGCAAATCCAACAGGGTCATCAGCCTGGTTGATCAGGTCATATACCGGCCTTGAGTCAGCAACCTTTTCCGGTGTCGGTTTGACTTTTGAAATCAGGAACTCGATTTCCTGCGTCAGATCCAGATCCTTGTCTATGAATACCCGGATTGGACGAATCATATTTTTCTGTCCACAAGAGATTTAAAGTCGTGGTCGTCCGCAAGTTCAGCCAAGCGCTTGAGGTGTGTTTTAAACTCATTCACATTCTTAAATTCCATTTGCATGGTATAGATCAGTCCCTCAAAATTTTCAGGAGCCGCCAGTTGGAGCCCTGAATCCAGTTCAAGCGCCTTGATGTGTTTCCGGGCCTGATTTTTAGCTGCTGTAAGCGCAGGAAAACGTCTTTGGACAAGAAACGCCTTAAATTGTTTTCCAAGGGCACTAATATCCCTGTGGCCCAAACCGCTGCCCACCAGTCCGGGGCCGTCGCCCTCGTTGGTTCCCAGGGGGCTTTGCTGGATGAGCCTCGACAGACTTATTTTTTCAAGGGCGCATATCTCCTTTGCCCATGCAATGATTTCCATTTGGATGCCCGAGGATACTTTGATCAGGGAAAATAGATGTAAAAATTCAGTTCGGGTTTCTGCATCCATGGACACAAGAATTTTACACGCTTTGATAGATATCTTGCTCTTATCTAAAAGATCGAAAACAGAATCAGGCATGGCATGGATACGCGTCAGCGTTTTAATATACCCGGTATTCAGCGGCCTGTTGAAGATGGATGTGGCATTTTTTGCGATACTTTCGGCATCCATGAAACCCAATAAAAGCGCTGTAGCCCGAATGAGTTCTGAAGATGTCAGTTCCCTTGAAAATGCATTTTCGGTTACAGCGGCCATGGCTGCACCACCGGGCTCTCCTGCAGGCATGACACGGCAGGTTATCCGGGATAGCCCTGCATGCCGGGCAGCTTCAATCCGCCGGAACCCGGACACCACAATGTACTTATCCTGTCCGTACAACACCAGGGGCGCAACCATGATGCCATATTGGCAAATGGATGCCGATAGATGTTCAATATCATGACAGGGACTTGTAATGCGAAACCCATTATCTGAAAGGTCGATCTCAGACACTGGGATATCAATAAATGTCATAGCAGTCATGGATCAGATGGTTTTTCCAGTCAGCCGGGTAAAAATTTCCTTGTAGGTTTTACTGGTATTGTCAATGATTTCCTGGGGCAGCTTGGGACCTGGTGGGGTTTTGTCCCAGCCTGAATTGGTCAACCAGTCCCTGACAGTCTGTTTGTCAAAACTTTTCTGCCCTCTGCCGGGTGTATAATCGTTCAAGGGCCAGAATCTGGATGAATCCGGGGTCAGAATTTCATCAATAAGGATAATTTCACCATCAAGCAGACCGAACTCAAACTTTGTGTCCGCAATAATAATACCTTTTTCCAGGGCCAAGGCGGCTCCCCGGTTATAAATTTCAAGGCTTAGGTCACGCAGCTTTTCTGCGGTCTCTTTCCCCAGAATATTTGTGGCCTCTTCAAAGCCAATGTTGATGTCATGATCACCGATTTCAGCCTTGGTGGATGGGGTAAATAAAGGGGTTTCAAGCTTGTCGGACTCCTTGAGACCCTGGGGCAGTCTGATATTGCACACATGGCCTTCGGATTGATAGGATTTCCAGCCTGAGCCTGAAATATAGCCTCTGACAATACACTCTACAGCCATGGGCTTGGCTTTTTTCACCAGCATGCTGCGGCCTTCAAGCTTGTCTTTATATTGATGAAATTGCACGGGATATTCATTAACATCCGTGCTGATGATATGGTTTTTAACGATGCTTTCCATCTGTTTGAACCAGAACACCGAAATCTGGTTCAACACCTTGCCCTTATCCGGAATGGCGTCAGGCAGCACCACGTCAAACGCGGAAAGCCGGTCGGTTGTTACCATGAGCAGGGCATCGCCCGTATCAAAAATGTCCCTGACCTTTCCTTGTCTGATCAATGGCAGGCCTTCATATTCTGTTCCGGGTATAATGCTCAAGCTTTCCTCCTGTCCTTACAATA
This sequence comes from uncultured Desulfobacter sp., assembly GCF_963675255.1. Classification (GTDB taxonomy): domain Bacteria; phylum Desulfobacterota; class Desulfobacteria; order Desulfobacterales; family Desulfobacteraceae; genus Desulfobacter. Next base: position 3,719,805 of record NZ_OY775937.1, on the reverse strand, counting down.
TTAATTTAAAAATTTTGCTGATAGATTTATCACACAATGATTAATTTTACTATCAAGCCGATAAATATAACCTTTAAAGCTATTCTTTCAAGAGTTGTGTAAATTTAAGATAACCAATTAGTAATATGCAACTATATCGCTTTCAAGCAAAGTATGATAATAATAAGGTTTAATTTAATCAAATTTAAAGGTTCCTAAATGGAAAATATTGTTGACCAAAAAAATCCCGCAGTTACCAAGAAACTGACCAAGAAGGACTTTTTGGTACCCGCAGGCAAAACCAGGGCCGGCACTTCAAAGGCCCTGGTAAAATCCGATCCCATTCAAAGTTACCTTAATGAAATCAATCGATATAAACTTTTAACCCGGGAACAGGAAATAGAGCTGGGTCGGCGGATTCAGGAGGATAACGACCAGGAAGCCGCATACATAATGACCACTTCCAACCTGCGCCTGGTGGTAAAGATTGCTTTGGAATTTCAACGCATCTGGATGCAGAATCTTCTTGACCTCATTCAGGAGGGCAATATTGGCCTTGTCCGGGCCGTAAAAAAATTTGACCCATATAAAAATGTTAAATTTTCCTATTATGCATCGTTTTGGATCAAAGCATATATCCTCAAATTCATAATGGACAACTGGCGAATGGTCAAAATCGGCACCACCCAGGGACAGCGCAAACTTTTTTTCAGATTAAAAAAAGAAAAACAATTGCTCGTTGAACAGGGGTTTGATCCCAAACCCAAGCTGTTATCCGAACGTCTGGGCGTGTCTGAACAGGAGGTGGTGGATATGGACCAGCGCCTGGCCAACTGGGATCTCTCCCTGGATGAACCGCTTAAAGATGATTCCAATACCGAGCGCATTGAATTTATTAACGTTGATTCGGATTCCTCCGAAGACCGTTTGGCAAAAAAAGAAATCGAAGAGATTCTGTACACCAAGGTGGCTAAGTTTAAAAAGAAACTGAACGCGCGCGAACTGGATATTTTTGAGCGCAGAATTTTTTCCGATTCCCCCGAAACCCTGCAGCAAATAGGTGAAGTCTACAGCATTTCAAGGGAACGGGTCCGGCAGATCGAAAATAACATCATAAAAAAAATGAAAGCATATTTTAAAAAGGATATGCCGGATTTTGACATGTATGACCATGATCAGTAATGGTCGTATCCCAAGAGTTTAAAAAGGCATTACGTTCATGAAACACCTTACAGTGTGTACCCTGTCCCTGGCTTCAGTCTTAATCTTTTTTTCTGTTTCAGGCTGTATCAAAGGATCGGGGAGTCCCGGCCAGGGACAAGCCGGCAGCAAAAATATTGTCGACCAGAACCTTGCTTTGAGCCAAGGCAATGAGTTTCAAGCTTCATATTACTACCTTATGGCACGGCGCCACGATAGCAAAAATGAAGCCGATCAAACACAAAAAGCTCTGAACATGGCCATTGCCAAGGATCCGGACTCCTCTTTTCTCCAACGCGAATACATCACCTGGCTTCAAAAACAAAAAAAATCAGGTCAGGCCCTGGCACTTGCCCAAGACCTGGCGGAAAAATATCCCGATGATGTGGAAAACCTGCTCCTGCTTGCCCGGCTGAAAAAAGGGGATGAAAAGGACATGACCATCCTGCTGGAACGAATACTGCAGCTGGCCCCCGAAGATAAAGAAACTTTTTTACGGCTGGGCAAAGTGTATATGGACGAAGGCATGACTCTGGAAGCCATGAATCTGTTTTCCCGTATGGTAAGCATATATCCCGATTATTATGTTGCCTATTTTTACCTGGGAGAGACCCTGCGGATAGCTGATCAGCCTGCAGCGGCCAGTGAATCTTACATTAAAACCCTTGAACTTGAACCCGATCTTTTAGAACCCCGGTTTCGGCTGGTAGACGTGTATAAAGCCATGGGTGAAGAAAAGAACAAGACAGAAATTATATCGGTTCTTAAAGAGATTCTTGATTTAGACCCCGGAAATGAAAGGGCCTTAATAGAGCTTAGCCTGTTTTATTTTAACACCAAGGAATATCAAAACGCTGACGACATATTTGCCGCATTTAGCCAGGAGATCAGGGAAAATCCCGACCTGGTGGTCAATATTGCCCAGACCCTGATACCGGAGCATAGATACCAGGATGCTGTTACGATATTGTCCCAGATCAGGAAAACACTACCCGGGGATGCCAACATCAATTTTTTTCTGGGGATGGCTTATGAAGGCTTAGAAAAACCGGGCCAGGCCATTGAGTATTATCTTAAAGTCTCGCCTGATCACCCCCGGTATAAAAAAACAATTCTAAGCATTGCTTTTCTCTACAGGGACATGAATCGCACAACAGAGGCAATTCGATTCCTGGAACAGCACCACAGGCAAAGCCCGGCTGACATTGATATCACTTCTTACCTGGCCTCATTTTACCAGGAAAGCAACCGTTACGATATTGCCGTTACCATGCTGCGGCGTGCATTAAAAGAAACCCCCCAAAATACGGCTTTACTGTTTAAGCTTGGCGCTGTTCTGGATACGGCAGGACAGCGCCAGCAAAGCATTGAAACCATGAAAACTATTATCAGACTGGATCCTAAAGATGCATCGGCCCTCAATTATCTGGGATATACCTATGCGGAAATGGGCATTCATCTGGACCAGGCCTTGGAACTGGTGCAGCGTGCCCTTGAGATCCGACCCGAGGACGGTTATATCACGGACAGCCTGGGATGGGTGTATTATAAAAAACAGGCGTATGACAAAGCTGTTTTCTATCTTGAAAAAGCCGTTGAGCTATCGAATTATGAAACCGTTATTGCCGCCCATCTGGCAGAAGCCTACCTTAAAACAGGAGAGCGGGAAAAGGCGGTTGCCATGTATAAAAAAGCCCTTGAAAATGCCAGGCAGGATCAGAAAAAAGAGAGCCGGGAAATTGAGGAAAAGCTCAAAAAAATGGAAAATACCAGCCAATGACAAGGGCATATAGATATTTACGGCATGCCCCCCTCCCCTGCCTTTGGCGTTCATATTTTGGTATTATTACCATACTCCTTTTCACTGTCATACTGACAGGACCGGGTTGCGCCCTGCTTGGACATCAATTCGGGAAACAGACAAACACCCATGCCGAAAATATCATAAACCGTACCCAGGCATTCAATGCACAAATTTTCACATCCAAGGGTACAGGTGAACTGGTGTTGACCCGGGGCTTTCGAAAGGAAAAGTATAAAATTGCCTGGGTCGCCCAGTCGCCCAACCGGCTGCGCATGACCCTGCTCATGTCGGGCCATCCTGTTGAAACCATTGCCTCTACCGGCCAGTGGGTCACCTTTGTTTCCCATACCGGCGCTCATAAGCCCCATTCAGCCGTATCTACAGATCCGGATCTTGATCCTTACATCAATATTCCGTTGCGTCTATCTGAATTGGTCAGCCTTCTTCTTGGAAAGGTGCCAAAACGTCCCTTTGACCGGGCCTGGATTCTTCCTGAAAAGCCGAATACTGTTTTTGCCTCACAGTCATTTTCTTCAAAAATTCAGGAATGGTTAACAAACGAAAGCGGAATAACCACCAGATATCGGGTGCTCGATAAAAATATGAATGTCGTTTTCGGAATATGCTATTCTCAATTTTTTAAACGCGATAACTTCATTCTGCCCGGGGTTATAACCATAAAAGATGGAGAGCAAGGCTTCATGAAAATATCTTTGAAAAATATTATGCCAAATATTCATATAAAAGAATCCGTATTCAGGTTGACAGGATCATGATAATGAACATAATTTAGACGGTGTTATTATTACCAAACCTCATAAGGAGATAAATATAAATCATGATTCATAAAAATGTTGAACAAGCTAAAAAATCCCAGCAGCCCCAAAATGATGCTGCAAAACAGCAGGCGGAAATGGACGCAATGATCAAGGACCATTTGGCCAAAATCAAAAACAAAATATTTGTTTTATCCGGCAAAGGCGGTGTGGGCAAAAGTTCTGTATCGGCAAACCTTGCAACAGCCCTTGCACAAAAAGGATATAAAACAGGACTTATGGATGTGGATGTCCATGGGCCTTCCATTGCCCAGATGTTTAACATAACGGAACTTTTAGATATTTCAACCGACACCAAGCAGCTGTTGCCCAGACAAATCAACGAAAACCTCACGGTGGTCAGTGTCCAGGCGTTGATGCAGGACAAGGATCAGGCCGTTATATGGAGAGGCCCTGCCAAAACCGGCATTATCAAGCAGTTTGTAGGTTCCGTTACATGGGGAGACCTGGATTATCTGGTCATCGACGCCCCTCCGGGTACTGGCGATGAACCGCTCACCGTTGTACAAACTATTCCGGATGCCAAGGGCATCATTGTGACCACACCCCAGGAAGTCGCCCTTGCAGACGTCCGCAAATCTATTTCTTTTTGTAAAACCGTAAAAATGGAAATCCTTGGTGTAGTGGAAAATATGGCCGGATATACCTGTCCGCATTGCAATAAGCATATTGATCTTTTTAAAAGCGGCGGCGGAGAAAAAACAGCCAAAGCACAGGGCTTAAATTTCCTGGGTTCCATCCCCTTTGACTCTCGCGTCGTGGAATCCGGAGATGACGGTGTACCCGTGATGATGTATGAGGCGGATGGCCCCTTTAAACTGGCATTTGAAAAGATAGTGGAAAATATCCTCAAGCAATTTAAAGGCTAATTAATTGAATCTGGAAAAAACACCCCGGGCACTGAAAGCCCGCCTTGAACAAAGGGAAACCCAAATTCTTGGCCCCCGGGCCTGTTTTTCCAAAAACGCTGTCCGGCGGTATTCGGAAAAAAAATCTGACACCGAATACCGCCTTTCTTTTTCTACAGATGCAGATCGAATTCTCAATTCCCTGGCCTACACCCGTTACAGTGATAAAACCCAAGTTTTTTCCCTGATCAATAATGACCATCTCACCCACCGGGTGCTGCATGTACAGATGCTTTCCCGGGTGGCAAGAACCATTGGCCGGTATCTTGGACTAAACACCGACCTCATTGAAGCGGTAGCCATGGGCCATGATATCGGACATACGCCCTTTGGCCATGACGGCGAGCATTTTCTCTCCCGCCTTACTCAGTCCGCAGGGGCAGGATACTTCCACCACAACCTTCAAAGCATGCAGTTTTTAGATGTCATTGAAAAAAAGGGCAAAGGCTGGAACCTGACCCTTCAAACCCTGGACGCCATTGTCTGTCACGACGGCGAGGCCCATGCAAGGGTACTCACCCCGGCATCGCCAAGGGAATTTGCAGACCTTGATACAATCGTCAGGCAGATCCGGGCCGGCACCATTGGGGATGTGTTTCCCATGACCATGGAAGGGTGTGTGGTTCGCATCGCCGATACCGTATCATATATCGGAAGGGATTTTGAGGACGCTGTCCGCTTGAATATTGTAGCCCGGGATCAACTCCCCGGAACCTGCCGAGAACGTTTAGGGGCCACCCAGGGCACCATTGTCTTTAACTTGGTCACGGACTTGATCAACACAAGCATTGACCAGGATTTCATCGGATTTTCCCCTGGGGTGGCTGATGCCCTAAAAGAATTAAAGCAGTTCAATTACCAATTTATTTACAAAAATCCCTTAATAAAACGACATCTGACAGGCATTGAAGATATTTTCAAATGTTTGTTTGACAGATATATGAACGACCTGGCCAAAGCAGATGGGTCTTCGGTTATTTATTCCCAGTTTCTCAACGGCATGGATGACACCTACCGTTTAAACCACAGCCATGCCGAGATTACCCGGGATTTTATTGCCGGAATGACCGACTCCTATTTTATCCGCCAGGCCCCGGACCATATGCGCCCTGCCCCCATTGACTGGGTGTAACGGCAGAACACCGGAAATGCCAATGTTTGAAAACCGTAAAATTTATCGTGTTTGCCACCAAAAACAGGGACTGGTCTCTTTTAATGTAACCGTAAAAGAGACCAATCTCAATATCCAGGCAGATTCGGATCTCACCGAACAGGCTACGCGCGCCATTCTGACCTACCGCCAGTACATTGAAAATTACATCACCCGCTTTCCAAGGTTTGCCGACAGCCTTACACCGTTATCCGATCCAGGAATCGCGCCTAAAATTATTTCTGAAATGACCATGGCATCAAAAGCTGCAGGTGTCGGCCCCATGGCCGCCGTGGCAGGCGCTGTGGCCCAGAGTGTGGGAAGAAACTTGCTTCAATGGTCTTCAAATGTCCTGGTGGAAAATGGCGGCGATATTTTCATAAAATCAGATACCCAAACCATATTTACCATTTATGCCGGGTCATCACCCTTGAGCATGAAAACCGGTATTAAAGTGGCCCGACGCCCCGCTTCATTTGCCATGTGCACCTCCTCTGGCACCGTGGGGCATTCCAAAAGTTTTGGCAAGGCTGATGCCGTATCTGTGCTGGCAGATTGCTGTGCCCTGGCCGACGCTGCAGCCACAGCCCTTTGCAATCAGGTCCAGACGCCTAAAGACATTGAAACAGCCATTGCCGCAGGAAAATGCATGGCAGGGGTGCAGGGTATTGTCATCATTTCAGGTAAACAGATTGGGCTGTGGGGCGCCCTGGAACTGGTTAAACTATAAAACAGGTATGCTTTTTCACAGTCCGGGAAACCCATCAGGCGCACAGTCTTTCGGGTGCCATGCGGTAAATTAGCTTTTTTATCCGGTCTCCTGGGTATTCGGGTCACTGGAAACGTCTGCAGATAGGCCTTCCTGGTAGCACTTGTCGCCATACCGCACCACCTGACGGCATAGTCCCCGGATTATACTCACTTCCCGAGATCTGAGTTGGTAGCGGCTTAAAAAACTGCGGGTCTTGTCCAGCCGGTGTTTCGGATTTTCATGATTGATATAATGGATTCGGGTAAAGGTATCTTTGAGCTCTTCATACATGTTCTCCAGTTCATACCGACAAGCCAGCTGGGGAATATGAAATTCCGGTGCCTGGGTGCGAGCCTTGAACAATTCATAACACATGACCATAACTGCCTGGGCCAGGTTCAGGGAAGAAAATCCGGCTGTGGGGATATTCACAAGGTCGTGGCATAGCTGCAGGTCTTCATTGGTCAACCCTCTGTCCTCGGGGCCGAAAAGAACTGCCACCCGGTTTTCTGAAGAAATGGGGATCAGTTTTACTGCAAGATCAGCCGGAGAAGCATTCACTCGCCGCGTACCGCCAAGCCTTGCAGTGGTTCCGACAATCCAGTTAAACGCCCCAAGGGCATCGGGAAGCGTGTTGTAGACTTTCATGGTCTCAACCAGTCCGGAGGCTGAATGGGTTGCCACTTTTAGAATACGTTCCATGTCAAAGTTCCTGGGTGTGGACAAAATCACCTGTCCCACGCCCATATTTGCCGCAGCCCGGGCAGCGGCGCCAATATTTTCCGGAATCCGGGTATCATGAAGCACAATGGCAACATTTTCCATGCAGACTTTTTGAGGCATCCCTTTCCCTTTTTCCTTTACACCCAAAAATTCTATAGATAAAGGACATCAACCGAATACATGAATTAATCTTCATCGGCTTTAATCCAGGTAATGTGTGTCATGTTTTTCAACATCAAACTATTTTCTTCCGGTCCATCATTGAATAAAAACGTCATATCAAATGCCGTTCCGTTTATATCTTTGCATTCAAAAAGCCATTTTTGGGACGAATTACTCGAAAGCTGTTTAAAATCTTCGATAAATAGAATGAAAGACTCCTCTTCCCCTGTACCCATAACAATAAAATTTTCATCAATCTCAATGAACCGATCTTTGTATTGGTCGTCATGGGTAATCCAGGTACCTTTAAGACGATATGGAAATAATACGTTTGTTTCATTTTTACACGCAACAATAAATAATAAACTTGCAAGGATCAGACTAACGAGAATGCTGATATGAAGTTTTGGGATCATGATTCGCTCCAAATTTTAAATGACTGCCAGAAAAACATCCACCAGTTTGGGATCAAAATGGGTGCCGGAATTATCTGTAATCATTTTTATGGATTTTTCCTTGAGCCAGCCGTTTCGATACGGCCGGTCAGAGACGACTGCGTCATATACGTCGGCAACGGCCAGAATTCTGGCGCCTATACAGATATCTTCACCGGCAAGCATCCGGGGATATCCGGTACCGTCAAATTTTTCATGGTGCTGTTCAACAATAGGAACTGTTTCAGCATATGCGTGGATTGGTTCCAAAATTTTTGCACCTATGGATGGATGATCCTTGATGGTCTCGTACTCATCGTCGGTAAGGCGGCCGGGCTTATCCAAAATGGACAAGGGGATACCTATTTTACCAATATCGTGCAGGTAGGCAGCCCGGCGCAGAGTCTCCATTTCCTGCTGTTCCATATTCATGGCATGGGCAATCTTCATGGTAAGGTCTGTGACCCGTTCCGAATGACCAGCCGTCCAGGCAGATTTTGCATCCACGGTTCTTGCTAAAGCTTCCAGGGTCCCAATATTCAGCCGTTCCAGTTCTTCCACCAAAAAAGCATTAGACAAAGCCACGGTGATCTGATTGGTAATTTGACGGGCATGTTCGAGTTCGTTGTTCAAAAATGATTTTTTTTGTTTATACCCGAGTGTAATAAACCCTTTGAGCTTTTCGTCAATCATCATGGGGAGTACCAACAGGTAATCGTCAATGGAAACACCTGCTTTGGCGGCTATTCGCCTGCCTAAACCCTTATCGGAAACAATGTAATGGTCCTCTGTTTTTGCCAATCTTTCCAGGTCAGTCTTGGAAAAATCGAAAAATATTTCATCTGGTTTTCGGCTCTTTAAATCTTTAAGGATAAATCCATGAAAGGTTTCCGGTTTTTTTTCAGCGGCCAGGCAGAGGGCGACAGAATGACATTCAAAAAAAAGCAACATTCGTTTTAATGCTTTGTTGATGATCTGCCGGGTATTCAGTGAAGATAAAATTTCCCGATCAATTTTAGACCGTGTATTCAGATCTTCAAATTGCCGCTTGAGTTGTTCTGCCATGGTATTAAATGATTTGGCGACTTCTTCAAACTCGTCATTGCTTGTTACCTCAACAGGGGTTTCAAAGTCCTGCCGGGCCACTCGCTGGGTTCCTTTCTTAATTTCTTCAAGGGGATCCAGGCTTTTGCGTATATGAACAATACTCAACAGGAGAACGATCCATACCGTAAGCAGAATGACCAAGGGAAAAATAGTTTTAAATTGGGCTAATGCGCTGAGTGCTTCTTTTTGCCGGTTTCTTAAAAGCACGTTCAATACCGGTGCATCAAAATTTGATTTTAAAAACAAGGACCAGTAACTGACAAAATAATTTTCTCCTTTATCATTGTACTCTAACATCCGGACTTGGGAGTTTTTGGCATCTCTGGCCAGGTCGTGGCGCAGGTCATCCGTCAGGGCAAACGATGAAACCAGAACCTTACGGTACTGATCCGTTATGCATAAATCCGTCATGGGTGGCAGGATATTTTCATATCCGATTCCCCACAAATGCGGCGTATTGATTTCTCCGACCAGGGTACTTGTTTTGTCGGCTTTCATTATCATATAAGCTTTGGCTGGAGCCGCTTTTTCCTTATCGTTTTTTTCAAAAATCAAGGTGGTTTTATCCTGGGATACACTGGTGGCTTTTTTAAGAAACGCATCAGAAAAAGCTGGAAACCGGCCGAAAAAGAGTTTAGTTCGTCCTTCACTGTCAAGCAGCCCCATGGCATTGAAATGTAGAAGAAATTTTTTGGTAAAGCCCTCTGAGTGGGCAGATTTTAACAGACTTAGCTGCATATTTCTTTCCAGGTACATCAGCCGCTCATAAATGGCCATGCCATGGGCTTTAGCCGCATCCTGGAGACGTCTGGCGTTCTGTTTTTCAAGTTGAAGTGACACTTGGGCATAAGAAATTATAGATAGAAGCAGAATGGGAATGAGCGCACACATTACAAATAAAAGAAAAATTCTTCTGCCCACTTTGCTTTGAAACAGGGATCGTCCTATTCGCATCTATCTGTTCTCCATTAATAATTTGAAACAGACCCAACAAATCCGCCGTCATTGGCTCTTACAATATCATCCCGGCTATGTTTGGCTGTAAACGGGGAGACACTCTTTCCATCCGGCCCCATGCTGTACAGGTCAAAATCTGAATTTACAGGCACCATGAAATGATCCTTTCGCAATTTACCTTTGGGGGTCCCTTCCACGGGAAGGTATTGATATGGGTTACCCCAGGGGTCCGTCAAATTATCCATGCCGACTGCCGCAAGGTTAGGGGGAAATTCATTAAATTCAACGTAATAAACCAGTAGATCTTTTTCAATGGCTTTAATATCTGAAATGGTAGTAGTCACACGGACCTTGTCTATAAAATTAAGATATGTTGGCGTGGCAATGGCGGCCAGTGTTCCGATAATGGCAATGACCATCATTAATTCAATGAGAGTAAATCCGCCTCTTTTGATATAGCTGTTCACCAGGCCGGGTTGCATCTTTAATTTGAAAAAAAGCTTATGATAAACAGCATCCATTTATCCTATACTTTAGATCCAGGTATAAAGTGCGTCTGTATTTTTTATAGCTTCGGAAGCACGTTTGATATTTTTTTTTAAGTTGTCCATAAAATAAAAGTCATCGGCCAGGCGCGGCACTTTATTTTTTTTGAGTCTAACCTGCCACGTTTTCTGGACCAGTCGTAAAAAAGGTTCTTGTGTTCAATTTCAACCACCGGGCGGGTCATTGAAATATCCTTGTACTCAATGATCGAGTTGCAACATTTTTTTTGATCAAAGTAGATCAGTTTCAGAGAAGTGTCCAATATTTTAACAAGAAATTACATAAAATTTACTGCTGTGTAATACACCCTTGCAGCTGCCTGATAATTGACAAGTCATTATCATCTCGTGATATTTTACCGCACTTATCCTCATCTAACAAAACTGTGCATCTGTCAGCAATTGCTCTACTTGCCTGCACAGCATGGGGAACCATTGAAAATAGAGAAGAAATTTCTTCTGGAGATTTAAAATAATACCCATCGCCAATTAATGGATTATTACCATGTGCTTTGCGAAGTTCATTGCACCCAAGGGCGTCTTTTCTATCTACATAAAAACTTCCTCCACTGACCACACATTGTGCGCCTGTTTCCTTGGAAAGTTTTATCAACTCTGTAATCATTTCCTGATTTTTTTTCAGTCCATTATCCTGTAACTCCAAAAAAAAATGATCATCACCAAAAAAAGATAAACATTTTTGGACAAAAGAGAGTGCATCACTTTTTCTCTGTGCATGTAAATATTTGTCAACGACTCCCCCAAGACCTCCCGTAAGGCAAATAAGCCCATCATGAAACATCTCAAGCAGTTCAAAATCAATCCTGGGACGCTTATAAAACCCTTCGGTGAACGAACGTTCTGCCAGTGCTAACAGATGCATAAACCCAATACGGTTTTCTGCCAGAAGAACGAGATGATACTTGTGGGTACTTTTAGAAAAACGGGAGTCATCAGCAAAATAGAAACCCAATCCGATGATTGGTTTTATACCCGAACGAATACATGCCTCATAAAACTCCGGTACTCCGGAAACATTTCCACTGTCCGTAATCGCCAATGTATCCATTTTATATGACACAGCCTTTTCTACAAGTGCACCGACTGTACTCAATCCGTTATTATGCGTATATTCTGTATGAGTGTGTAAATCAACATAGGAGGATCGGTTCATAAATATCCTTTAAATCCTGTATGGGGCATTGGTTTTAATCGGGCAATAAATCGTAAAAATACATCATAGCATCGGACCGGGTGATGATGCCGATGATTTTTTCCTCTTTCATAATGGGAATTCTTCCGATATCATGCCTGATCATAAGGCGGACCGCTTCAAAGGCACTTTTATCATATTCAATGGTGATAAGTTTTCGGCTCATAATAGCTTTAATCGGAGACTGCATCTGCTTTGATTTTTTGACTTTTCTGAAATCACGTCTTGAAACAACACCCACAAGATTCTCGTCATCATCCACAACAGGCATGCCCGAACATCCCATTTCCCGTAGCATCATAGCCACATCCCCCACAGGGGTGCTTGCGTTTACCGTTACCACAGGGTACGACATGATATCGGAGAGCATTACCGATGAATACTGGTTGCCTTTGAGCAATTCCATAACGGTTTCTAACAATGCATCCGGTTTCGCACCCTTTACCAAAGCCGAACCTGCTCCGGGATGACCGCCACCGCCAAGAGAGCGCATAAGTACGCCAATGTTGATTTCATCCACCCCGCTTCTGCCAATCACCATGCATTTGTCTTTTTCCACGTCCTTGAATATGCCAATGGCTACGTCTACATTCATCAGTTCCCGGTACATCTGCATCACCATGGCCAGATTCTCCACTCGGCCGGGGATTTCTGCCTGGGATACGCTTAGTGAAAAGCCGTTAACTTCATTTCGTTCGGCCTGCTGTATCATTTTAAAAAGAATCTCTTTTTGTTTCTTACCGTAAGCCGGTTGCAAAAAAGTGCCCAGAATATTGAGATCCGCCTTGCGGTCCAGCAGAAATCCTGCAGCATGAGCGTCTTCGGGACGAGTGGACGGATAGGACAAATGGCCTGTATCTTCATAAAGACCGATTAAAAACAAGGTGGCTTGGATCGGGGTGATCAGTTTACGTTCTTTTTCGATCTGTTGAACAAATAAAGTAATAGCAGCCCCTGTATTGGAAAGATGTGACTCTCTGGCGTCAATATCTCCGTCTTCATGGTGGTCCCAGACAATGACATCAAGGTCTGATTTTTTGGATAAAACGCTTAATCTCTGATCCAGACGAGACCATGAGTGGGTGTCTACGCAAATAAGAGTATCTACAGTATCCAGATCCACTTCTTTAGGGGACCACAAATCAAAAAGATCTTTGTGGATGGCTAAAAAATTTTTAAGATTGGCATTAATTGTGCCCGGAAGAACGGGCTTTGCATCGGGATATATGATGGTGGCTGCCACAAGGCAAGCCAGTGCATCAAAATCAGAACCTTTATGTGTGGTGATGATTTTCATGGGGCCTCATTGTCGTTGAAAATGTTTTCATCATGGGGCGCTTGACCGGATATTTTTTTAAATTTAATTTCAATCGTCTTGTTTCAACCATTTTGTTGATCCATTTACATATTACCTACATAATATATAATCATTATTCAATAATGCCTCAACTTTTATCGTAGTAAAAGTAAGAAGCATAAAAATAACTCAAATCAATCTCAAGGAAATCAAACGAAAACCCTACCAACCGGCTCAAGTATGTCAGGGATATACAGACCATACCCGTGAGCATATCTTTGACAAGGGATTTGACGGCTGCTGGAAAGGCTGTGCCGTCGCTTACTTCCATGGCTTAAAAAGGGTTTTTTCGGAAAAAGTAGCTACTCTGCGCAAAAAGCGCGAAGAACAATACGAATTGCTTAAAGATGCGGTATACAAACCCAGGGGCTGGACCGCCAACGGTATACCAACCCTTGAAACGGTCAAGCGTCTTGGTATTGATTTTCCAGAAGTGCTCGAGGTGCTCGAAGCCAACGGGGTGGTCTAAGTGTGTAAAAAAGAGCCATGGTCCTAAAGTCGTTAAATAGGTAGCATAACTTTAAAGCAGGATCCCTCACCAGGGGTTGATTCCACTTCAATTGTGCCGTTATAGTTTTCTTTTACGATAAAATTGCAGACTGACAACCCAAGTCCAGCGCTTTCTTTATGAGGCTTGGTAGAAAAAAACGGTTCAAATATAAGTTTGCGAATATTTTCGGGTATACCCGGACCATTGTCTCTTATTTCAACGCATACCTGTCCTTTTTGAACATAAGTTCGCATAAAAAAAGTCGGATACGGATTATCTGTGTTGTTGGCCATGGCATATGCCCCGTTTGACAGAATATTGTAAAACACCTGTTTTAATTCGCCGCCCCGGCATTTAACTTTTGGCAAATCAGGTTCATAGTCTTTCATAACTTGAATGGCACTGAAATTAAAATCTTGTTTCGGACTATATTCATTGGATGTGAGTTCAAACGACTGATCCAGGAGAAGGGAAATATCTTCTACAGCAAAATCCACGTTGGTTTCTCCGGAAAAAGAGAGCAAGTTTGAAACAATTCCTGACGCTTTTTTGCCGGCCGCCATAATCCGGTCCAAATTTTTAAAAACACCTTCATCACGTAAATATTGACCCAATACATTAAAATTCAGACCGTTTTTATCCTTGGGTGCAAGATTTTCCTGGGCCGGTTTTTCGACACTGTTGCGTATCATTTGGACCGCCTTGCGTATTTCGGTCAAAGATTCATTAATTTCATGGGCTATGCCTGCAGCAAGCCCGCCAACCGACACCATTTTTTCGGACTGAATCATCCTTTCTTCCAGTCGTTTTTTTTCATCCTTCTGAATTCGAAGGCTTAACGCTTCAACCAGGGCCATAATCATCATCGTTGCAGCCTCCTGGTCCTCACGCGTATAACCGCCTTCCTTACCTGCAAAAGTAACCAGACCCAGCACATCCCTGCCGTGCATCATGGGAAGCGCCATAATGGAGTTGATAGGCAGAAGTTCCCTGGGTAAAAACGAAAATTCAGGGTTCAAACTTACGTTATTGGATATCACAGGAGTTTTATCAGTAATTGCTTTGACTATCCTGCCGGGTGTATACTGATTAAATCCATGTTTTATATACGCTTTATCAAATCCGAAAAATTGTTTTTTGGCCTGATCGGAGAGCGCCAGAATTTTCAAATTATTTTCCCTGTCACAGACTTGCCCCACAAAACAATAGGGGCTTTGTATCACGCCCTGGGCAGTGGAAATAAAAATTTCTGCAATTTCCTGTGTGGATTGTGCGGTTATGGATCGTTTAAAAAATGTATTCACAAAGGAGATCACCATACGCTGGTACAAAATTCTTTTTTCCTGTATATTTTTCTGCCGTATTTCACGGTCTAATTTTGTATTGGTACGCGATAAGTCCTCTGTTTTTTCTTTAACGGCATCACGCATGAGTACAAAATTGTGTGAAAGGGTTTCTACTTCCCCAACACCTGCTTGTTCAATTTCCGTATCAAGGTTCCCTGCGGCTATCTCCGAAGTAGTACGGACAAGCCTTGCAACCGGCCTAGTGATAATATTAATCAAAAAAGTAAGCATCACAGCCATGACAAAGATTACGGAAAAAATAAACCAAAGCAGCTTTGTCCTAAAATCAGCAAGTTTTTTTTCAATCAGGCCGGTGGAATAAACAACCGTCAGTCTCCCAAGTTTCAATCCATTATGGTCAATGACAAAACTTCTTTTTATATCCGTTCCGCTAAAAGGAAACGGTCTTTCATAATTGATATTAATATTTATTTTTGAATCATGGATGGCAAGGCTTTTCATATTTTCATCATCAAAAAAGGTCTCCATGTTCATTTTTAAGGCTTCCATATCCACATTATAAAGGGGAAGGGTATTGATAATCCGCATAAGATAGACAGATTTGTCAATTTGTGCCCGCAAGCGTTTTAATTCAAAAATTTTTACCTGGTGGGTAATGTAAAAACACAAAAATAGAGTAATGACACTGAAAGCCACAACAACAAAAGTAATGATGCGGGTTTTTAATCCCATATAAATTTCCTGGTTACCACTAAATGATTGCAGCGAATATCGACTCAATCGTAACGGATGTGGCTAATCTGATTCATAAAAAATTTTATTTATTTCATAGACAAACATTATTTAAGAAGAGCGAATGCGTTTCCTGACACCTTACGAACCAGACTTCGATAGTCTTCTGAGGCAGTTGAGCCTGGTGCAAACTCAAAAATGGTTTTCCCAAAAGAGGGTGCTTCAGCCAGACTTTCGTTATATCGAATGGGTTTACATAATTGTTGGGGATACAATTTTTTAAGTTGATCGTACAGCACCTTTGGCCCCTTGATCCGTAAGTCAAGGAATGTAGGTACAATGTATTTTAGTTTAACTTCATTTCTGTACTTTTGAATGGCTCCAAGGCTTTTCATGAACTCGGACATCCCATGCAAAGGCATGACTTCCAGGGCAACAGGCACCAGCACCTCGGTTGAATAAAAAAGGACATTAACAATCAACTGGTCCCATCCCGGAGATGTATCAATCAAAATAAAATCAAACTGATTATCCAAAGGAGTTAGGGCTTCGGATAAAGTAAACTCAGCACCAAAATTTTTTTTGTCAATAATGCGCTTGACGCCTGCCAGGGATTTTCCGCCTGAAAGCAGCCATAGATTATTTCGTGCCTTGGTCAAGCAGTCAGAAATAGACAATTCCTGGGTTAAAAGTTCGGTCAGACCGGCACCGGGCTTTTTTCCAAGAATATACGAGGACTGTCCCTGGGTATCGGTATCCACTAAAAGGACCTTATATCCAGCCAGGGCAAGGCCTGCACCAAGATTCACGCTGGTGGTGGTTTTACCGACGCCACCCTTGCTTAGGGTGATGCAGATTTTTCTGGCCACAGATCCTAATTGACGTTTCCTATCGACTGGTTTTTCTTCCAATGTCAGAAGAGAGGAAAGGGCTACTGGAAATTTAAATTTGCACGATTTGCAGCTAGCCATAATCGTTTTTCTGCCGGCATCTGCAAAAGGTTTCAACGAGTCAGGATTTACTTTATGATTTTTGGCACATCTGGGACAGGTAATAATCACTGGGCCTTCTCCTTTTGTAACTCGGCCATAATAGCATCAACAGCAATACTTGCCAGTTTGCGCATGGAGACATGGGATGTGTCATCACCGCCAACCTTTATTCTGATTTTGGCCTTTCCTTCCCATATTTCCACTGAAACATTTTCCCTGGACGAAGTCCATGAAGGCTCTGAAATTGGTTTCGACAACCTATGTTCAGCTTCATCGGTGTTGCTTCTGTAGATAAGGCAGTCCAACTCCTTTGCTGAAGCGTCAAACGCTTTGTCATCAGTGCCTAAGAGGCAGTCCATGACATTTTTTTTCATAATCATTCCAATGTCACCATTTTTTTATGGGTGTTCTTCAAACAGGTCTTTAACTTTCAACGCCTTTTCTTTGAGCTGCCTAAGGACCTGCTCCAACGTTTTTTTGTTTTCAGTGCTCATATCCACCCATTGAAATCCAAACTGAAAACTGCCTGAATCATGTACGGAGCAGTGGATCGCCTTAGCGCATACCCCTGTAATATGTACATCTCCAATCCTTAACCAGGCATCAGCAATTATCTGGCCGGAATCAAACTCACGACAAGAACTGACAATAATAGCAACGCCGGTTGGGGATAAATTGGTTACTAAATATTTGTTTCCGCCAAAGTTTACCCAGATATCATCTACTAAGGAGACCGACACCCGGAACAAATGGCGAACCTGGCCTTCCTCGGTATTTTCTCCGGATATCGGCTGGAAATCTATGAAATCCTCAGTCATTAGTTCCCCTCCCGCGAATTGATGTAGTTGAACAGCCAAAGCTTACCTGGCCTACTAAACACCCAGGCTGAATTGAGCGCCCTTCGGGCGGGCTTTAATGTTTCCCAAAATGGAAATCCTATACTATCAAATTATAACAAAACATGAAAATAGTTTAATAGTATGCTGTGACTTTCATATAACTGTTATTGAAGAAATTTAATATGTTGCAGCAAATAATATCAGGATCAAGGTGTTCATGCAAGAAAAATAAAAGGGGCGTCTCCATAAGGAGACGCCCCTTTTTTAAACGAATGTATCGTTAAACAGCTGCGTATTAATGTCCGCCAAGTGCAGCAACAGCAGGAGCGATTGCAGGATGAACGAACAGAATGATCATCGAAACAACCAAAGCATAGATACACAGAGATTCGATCAGAGCAAGACCGATCAGCATGTTTACCTGAATTTTACCAGCTGCTTCAGGGTTTCTTGAAATACCAGCCATCGCACCATTCAAACCAAGACCCTGAGCAATGCCGCAACCAAATGCAGCGACACCAATGGCAAAAGCTGCTGCCCAAACACTACCAACGAGAAATTCCATGAGTTTTACTCCTTTAATAAAGTATTATAAACGAACGGGCTTCTTCCAAAATCCCGTAAAAAAAGCTTAACTATTGTTTCATCTGTTTCATTAAATTTAATGTGCTTCTTCAATGGCGCCTGCGATGTACATGGTAGGCAGCAGGAAGAATACAATGGCCTGAATCAAAGAAACAAGGATACCCATTGCCATGATGGGAAGGGGTACCAGGAAAGGACCGGCCAGCATCAAAAGGATGCCTACCACCAGCTCATGTCCCATCATATTGCCGAAGAGACGCAAAGTCAGGGACAGTACTCTCGCCAGGTGACCAATAACTTCAATAACAAAGAAAAGAGGCATAAGTGCCGGTACAGGCCCCAGGAAATGTTTAATATATTTTGCACCGTGTTTCTTGATGCCGATCACATGGCTCCAGGTCACAACAATGATAGCCAAGGCAACAGTCGTGTTGATGGAGGCAGTAGGCGGATAGAATCCGGGAACCAGGCCGAACAGGTTGCCTAAAAAAACAAACAGAAAAACCGTCAGCAGCAGCGGAGCGGAATCTCTACCCTCTTCACCGGTAATACCAACCATAAACTCTTCAAGTCCGGAAAGGATTACCTCAAAAACATTCTGAACCGTCTTAGGAACAAGGGTGACACTTTTGCCCCCAATCCAGCCGAAAAGAACAAGAACTATCATTGCAAGCCACATATAAGTGACATGCGGATGGGCACCTGCCCAATCTTCCAGACCAAACAAACCAAATAACGAAGTAAGAAATAGATATGGGTGTTCCACCTTAAACCGCCTCCCTGAATATAATCTTAGTTAATTCAATTGCCGCTGCTATGAACGTGCTTGCCACTACTACGGAAAGGCCTGCCAGAAGCCCTGCCGGATGTACGCTGCGGTTTGCGATCAGCAGAAAAATAATCACTGCCGTTAATGCAAAACGCAGATAATATTTAACCAGAAGCGCACCGATCAGGGATTTCCCCTTTTCAATCACACGCTTCTGGTTGATGTTTTTAGTTACTGTATTTTTAAGAACATGGAAGTTGATTGTGACAATCAAACCGCCCAGAAAAACGCCAAGATACACTTTCTGGGGGGCCAAAATTAATGCTACGAGACTTGACACCAGAAACAGTATCCAATTGGTTTGCGTGATAAAGTTTACTATCTTCTCAAGTTCTTCCATTAAAATTTTTTCGCTTTTTTCCCGGCCCTGATAATGTTACTGAACCCGGCTGCTATGCCGAACCCAAGTCCCACCATCAAAAGAACGGGTTTTGTATTAAAAACATTATCCAGCCAGTATCCCAGCGCCATCCCAATGACTATGGCCAGAGCCACGGATATGCCAAGACTTGCAAAATATCCCAGCTCACGAAAGGTACTTCCCTTATCTTCTTCTGCCATTTTATAAACCTTTCACCGGCTGCTTGTTTGCCGGACACCCGGCAACCCAAATCTTCAAATTATCTTGAGAGCAAATATCATATGATTCGGATGAAGTCAACGTGAAAAACCATTTTACATAATATCAAGGAATCCGTTGGTGTACGGCCCTTTAACCCGCCCGATTAATTTTGCCGGAATGCCGTTTTGTTTCATAATATCTACACATTGTACAGCCTGATCCTGTGCCATAAAAAGCAAAAGCCCGCCGGATGTCTGGGGGTCGAACATTAAATCACTTCGCACCCGATCTGTTCCTTTGTCCACACAGATATGCGGTGCAAAAAAACTTTTGTTTTTATGGGCACCGGCCGGAAGCAGACCCATGGCGGTATACTCCATGACCCCGTCCAGCACCTCGATATTTTCCGTATAAATTTCAATCCGTAACCCAGCACCTTTGGCCACTTCAATCAAATGTCCGCCAAGCCCAAAGCCTGTAACATCAGTACAGGCATGAACATGAAACTCTTTAGCGATCAGGGCCGCATATTTGTTCAAGGTAGACATGGTTTTTACTGCTTGCTTAACCTGGTCCTCGGATGCAAGTCCGCCTTTGATCGCCGTGGAGATAATGCCTGTGCCAATGGGTTTGGTCAAAATGACGGCATCACCCTCCTTTGCACGGCTGTTGGCCCAAACTTGATCCGGATGCACGATGCCGGTTACCGACAGCCCGTACTTGATTTCGGGGTCATCTACGGAATGCCCTCCCACAAGGACTGCACCCGACTCTTTAATTTTATCGAGCCCGCCTTTAAGAATCCGGGGAAGAATCCCTGCGTCAAGGTCACATGACGGAAAACAGACAATATTCATGACTGTAATGGGTGTACCACCCATGGCATAGACATCGGACAATGAATTGGCCGCAGCAATCTGACCAAAGTCATAGGGATCATCGGCCACAGGCGTTAAAAAATCAAGGGTCTGAACAATGGCAGTCTCTTCGGACAGGCGGAATACACCCGCATCATCCGGGTGTTCAAGTCCGATGATCAAATCCGGATGGGACGGCACTTCAAGTTTTGACACAATTTTATCCAGAGCCCCTGGATCCAGTTTGGCAGCTCAACCGGCTGCTTTTACCGTGCGGGTTAAAAAAAATTGTTCCGGTTTATCCATTATTCGACATCCTTAAATTTTAAGTGCAATCACTGCGGCAAAGCGTCCGGTGGTCTTGTTTGCCCTGAAAGAGTAAAACAGATCCGTACGACACCGGGTGCAAAGCCCCATAGTTTCAATATGTTCATCCAATACACCGTGGGCCCCGAGTTGATCCCGGGAAATCTGCCAGAAATCAAAATAGGGACGATCCTTCTCTTTATATTGCCACAATGCTTTGGGAATTTCCCGCTTATAATTAATAAATTGAGCACAGCAGGGACCAAGGGAAGGAGAAATGCCCGCCCGGATGCTTGCAGGGGTGCACCCGAACTGTGTGACCATGGTATCAATGCAGTGGCCTACAATATCTGCCACACTGCCCCGCCAGCCGGAATGGACATTGGCAATCACCTCTTTTTGCGGGTCGTACAGGACAACGGCCTGGCAGTCTGCCACCTGGATCACAAGCCCTAAGCCTTTAAGATTTGTAACAGCTGCATCTGCTTTAAATATTTTAGAAGGTGTTGTCCCCTGCCCTTTCCAGACAGCCCCTGCCGCATCTTTTTCTGATTTAATTACGGCAATGTCAGTGCCGTGTACTTGATTTAAAAACAGAACCCGGGTCAAGCCCGTAGATGACAGCATCAAAGCCCTGTTCCGATTTACAATATCAGGGTCATCTCCGGTGTTTAATCCGACATTCAATCCTAAAAAAGAGTCTTTGCTGTATCCTTCGGCCCTGGAAAAAACGCCATGAACCAACCCAGGAAAAACATTCAGATGATTAAATGTTAAAGGGTTAGGCACCGTCATAAAATCTTTGTCCAATGCGTTTAATTATTTTTGATGTGGAAATATCTTCCTCAAAAGCCACACGCGCCACGTGCCCCCCACATTCTTTGACAAATTTGCCCCCAATGATTTTATCCTCGGGCCAGTCCGCCCCCTTGACCAGAACATGGGGCACAATGTTCCGAATCAAATTTTCCGGATCAGGCGCATCGAACAGCACCACATGATCCACACAGCTCAGAGCCGCCACAACGCGTGCCCGTTGCTCCTGACAGATTACCGGCCGAAGCTCGCCTTTAATCTGCCGAACGGACGCATCGGAGTTCAGACCTATCACCAGTACATCCCCGAACGATTTTGCTTTTTCAAGGTAAGCCACATGGCCTGCATGAAGAATATCAAAGCAGCCGTTAGTAAACACAATGGTTCGGCCAAGGGTTGCGTATTCGCGGGACAGACGACACATCTCATCCAGGGTAACAATTTTATTAACCATGTTAACCGTAAATATCCCCCCTGCGGTCCTGTCCAACAGGGATGGTTTGGCGCACCAGATCAACCAGGTCCATGTCAATGTCAGCCATGACGATACCGGGTTTATCATCCCCCTGCACAAGAACAGACCCGTTAGGATCAACGATCATGGAACTGCCAGGAAAAACAAGTCCGTTAATATCCGTACCCGTACGGTTGCAGCAGACAAACCAGGCCTGGTTTTCAATGGCCCTTGCCCGGATCAACGCTTGCCAGTGCGCCACCCGGGTAAGGGGCCATTGGGCGCTGACCACAAAAAGCCGGGCCCCGTCGAGGAAAAGGTGGCGGGCAAGTTCGGGGAATCGCAGATCATAGCAGATCATTGTGCCGATGCGGCCCAGACTGGTGTCTGCCGTCACCATTTCATATCCCCGGGCATAGTGCAGATCCTCACCGGTCAAAGGAAACAGATGCAGTTTGCGGTACCGAATCCGGATCTCGCCGTCTTGATCAATTAAATAAAGGGTATTGAATATCTGACCGTCCTTTTGCTCAGGCATACTTCCGGCAACGGCCATGGACCGCTTCCGGGAAAATTCAGCCAAACGTTGAATCCCCTCTTTTACAGCCGGCATAAGCCGGTTCATATTTTCATTGTCAAACCCGGTTAAGAAAAACTCAGGGCAGACCCCAAGGCATGCCCCCTGATCCGCCAGGTGTCCCAGATGCCCAAGGGCAACAGAAAGATTGCCCCGGACATCCCCGTCTTTCACATCAAACTGTACAGCACCGGCTTTAAATTTTGTTTTCGTGATCATATTACCCTTTAATGTTTGATCATATCAGCGATCTGGAACGCCACCTCCAGGCTTTGCTCGGCATTGAGTCGCGGATCGCAGGTGGTATCATAGCGATTGTGAAGCTCTTCACTGACAATATTTCTGGCACCGCCGACACATTCGGTTACGTTTTTACCGGTCATTTCAAGATGAACGCCTCCCGGAATCGTTCCTTCTGCCCAGTGGATTTCAAAAAACCGGGTAATCTCCTTTAAAATATCATTAAAATCCCGGGTCTTGTGTCCGGATTCCGATGTATAGGTATTGGCATGCATGGGATCGCAGTTCCACACAATATGATATCCCTCTTTTTTGATTTCCCGAAGCAAAGGCGCAAGCTTTGCATCAATACTGTCACAGCCCATCCGGGTGATCAGGGTCAATCTTCCGGGTTCGTTTTCAGGGTTAAGGGTTTCAATAAGCTGCTTGATATTATCAATATTATAATCTGAACTGACTTTCACTCCAATTGGATTGAGCACCCCTCTTAAAAATTCTACATGAGCGCCGTCGACCTGCCGGGTTCTCTCTCCAATCCAAAGCATATGAGCAGAACAATCATACCAGTCCCCGGTGGTGGTATCAATCCGGGTCAGCGCCTCTTCGTAAGGCAGTAAAAGCGCTTCGTGGGAGGTAAAAATCTGGGTTTGATTGATCTGGGGAATATCCGTGGGAATCCCGATTGTATTCATAAACTTGATGGCTTGGTCAATCTGCTTGGCCAAACGGTCATAAGACCGGCCCATGGGGGATTGCGCCACAAACTCCTGGTTCCAGGCCTGAACTCTGTGCAGCGCTGCGTATCCGCCCCGGGTAAATGCACGCAAAAGATTCAAGGTGGAGGCGGCCAGATAATACCCTTTAAGTATGTATTTAGGATTTGGAGTTCGCGCTTTGATAGAAGGTTCGCTTTTGTTGACCATATCTCCACGATATGATGGCAGTTCGCCGCCATCTACAATTTCCGTATCTGACGAACGGGGCTTGGCAAACTGACCGGCAATCCGGCCCACTTTTATGGCTGGTTTTCCACCGGCATAGGCCATAACAACGGCCATTTGCAACAAAATTTTCATGGTTTCTCTGATGGTGGGTGCCGTAACTTGGGAAAAATCTTCTGAACAGTCCCCACCCTGGATCAGAAACGCCTCCCCTTTTGAAGCCTTGGCCAGCAGGTCTTTTAATGTTCTAATTTCCCCTGCAAACACCAGCGGAGGCAGTAATGCCAAATCTTTAGTGACTTTTTCCAACGCTTGTTGATCCGGCCAGTTGGGTTGCTGAAGGGCAGTATAATTTTTCCAGCTTGATTTTGTCCATCCATTTTGATTTGTCATAATTTTATACCGTCTTATCCTTATTATTTCTTTATTTCATTTGTGATCCATTGAAAAATCATACCTTGCAATTTAGAATGTTTATTCTGAAATTGCAAAGTATACGGCGAAAAAATTTTTGATTAATTCATAATGAAAGATTTAAAATGCGTCCCCCATCAGCACAATACTTTTATAAGACGTTCGCAATTCTTTCGGATATCAATCGCTTCTTGAGAACCATTGTGACAAGTCGGCATTGGCTGGAAATGACCATTATCAAAATTTCAATACTATTGATTTGTCATGCATTGGCAACTCCTTATTATTGTTACCAAATAATACACTATGTAATAGAAAAAATCTAGCGAAAATATTGCCTTTATTATCAAATAGTTACGCTCTTTAGGCTGTATCCATTTGCCTTTCTATATTTGAGGCAAGGCTCAGCCTGCCTCCACAATTTTTTACATGCGATAACCCTGTGACCGGAACTATAATTTGGAAGCGCGAATACTTGATCATCGAGTGACAGGTATGATTTTCAGGTAGCCTGAGTTTTTCTGATAGACCCCGCCATTGACCAGCGGCATATTAGCATATGCTGGTGTTGCTCTCTTAACAGGCACTTCCTGGTTTGCGGCCAGGATATTGTCAGCGGGAGCCCATATACCTTTTGAAATCATCCGTTTTCGGTATTTTACCTGGACTACCCATACGAGGCTCTTTAATTTTACCCGCCTTGTAATAGCGGCATCCCCTGCAGGTAAAAAAGCCCATCCTTTAGGCGGGGTTAGTTTTTCTCCTGTTTCAAAGTATAGAGTCCCTTCTGTCGGTCCTGAAAAAACACTTAAATGATGATGATGACCTCATGTCCTAAAAATTTTTATTGGAAAATAAAAAAAAGCGCTTGACAGTTAGCTTGCTAACTCTTAGTTTGCTAAAATAATAACGGAGGTGGTTATGAAATATATAAACTCAGACAGACCTTTGATGCATCTTTTCATGCACATAGGAAAATTGCTAAATGACAGGTTGAGAAGTTCTCTAGGTAAGAGCGGGATTCATTTCGGACAGGCACGGGTTTTAATTTCCCTGATGAATCATGACGAATTGACACAGCGGGCGATTGGCGAGGGTTTGGATATCAAGCCTGCAACGGTTACAAACATGGTAAAAAGAATGGAAGCATCTCAGTTAATTGACCGTCGGCGGGATGTAAATGACGACAGAATCATAATCGTCACGCTGACCTCAAAAGGACGAGATGCGGCAAAATTTGCCCTGACCGTGATGGCGCAGATTGAAGATGAGATCCGTTCGGAACTTAGCCGAAAAGAAATTGATATATTGCGTAATCCCCTTGAACGAGTCCGTAACACCCTTGGAGGTTCTGATCCACGCATATAGTATCACTCGATGATCAAGTTTTTGTTAATTTGCCCAACTTCGGCGTTGGAAAAAATTTTTAATCCTCAAAATATGTCGTATATTCCTCCGGTTAAAAATTGTTTCCGCCTTGAAGTTGAACAAATTCCCTAAAAACTTGATCATCGAGTATCATGAAAATGAATGACCAATGGTAGATTTAGATCAGTACAGCTCGTATATTAGCTGAGTAATGGTTTGCGTGCTAACGATATTGGAGAAAACTAATGAGCATAGAAAAGATCCAAGGATGTATTGGTTGTGGAACATGTATAGAAACATGCCCTACCGATGTCATTCGCAAAGACCCGAAAACAAAAAAAGCATTCATTGCATATCCGGCGGATTGCCAGATATGCCACCTGTGCAGGATGTATTGTCCTGTTGATGCAATCACCATTTCACCGGAAAAATCCATACCGGTTATCGTTTCATGGGGGTAAAAATGAGCGCGTATATAAAATCTAAATTTTTCAGACTATCCATACTGGCTTTAATCGGCATGCCCCTGTTGATCTGGGCAGCAGGCAACTTCCCGGAGCGTTCCTTACTGAAAGACTCCCTTTCCATTATAACAGTTCTGGCTTTTTGCCAGATGATCGGGCAATTTTTTTGGACACGTACCAGCAGACCCCTCAGGACAGATCTTAAGATGAGCCGGGTGATAAAATATCATAAAGTCATCGGATATACATTTATCACCATTTTATTTTTTCATCCGCTTTATCTTGTGATTCCACGGTTCTTTGAAGCGGGTGTTTCCCCTGTTGACGCATTTGTTACCATCATCACCACCTTCAACCTGGGGGTTGTGCTGGGCATCATTGCATGGTGTTTGATGCTGATCCTGGGGATGACTTCTTTTTTACGAAACAAGCTGCCCATGAACTATAAGACCTGGCGAATTTTTCACGGTATTCTGGCAATGCTGTTTATTTCAATTGCCGCATGGCACACCATTGACCTTGGCCGGCATACCACCCTTACCATGTCCATTTTCATCAGCATGCTGACTGCCGGCGGAATTTTACTTCTTCTGAAAACCTATACATTTAAAAAATCACAGAAAGCCATGGAGGTATAAATGACATCTTCAAAACATTCAAAAGAAATATCCCGCCGCAAATTCATAACCCTTGCAGGCGGTGCTGCGGGCCTTGCGACAATGGCTGCCATTGGGGTATTTCCTGGTCAGGGAGCGGGCAGCGCCAATGTCCCGGAAATCGATATCGATAAAATAAAAAAGACTGAAGCCGAAACGGATGTGCTGGTGATCGGCGGCGGAATGGCAGGATTATTTGCTGCTGTCAAGGCACACGATGCAGGCGCCAAAGTGATGATTGTATCCAAAGGCCGTCTGGGATCTTCGGGGCAGACGCCTTTTGCAAAAGGAATATTCGCTTACGATCCTGACACTGAAAAATTAAGCCTGGATGAATTTGTTAATAAAGTATCCCAGTCTGCATTGGGCACCAATAATCCGGTGTATACCCGGCAGATGGCAGAACATTCCCTTGCCCGTGTTAACGAACTTAAGGAATGGGGCTTTTTTGACTCCCCCCTTTATAACAAGAGCTTTACCAATCCCATCAAAAAAAGAAAAATTCCTGTCAAAGAAAGAATCGTTATCACTCATTTGATCAAAGAAAAAGGACGGATTTCTGGTGCAGCCGGTTTCAGTCTGGATGAAGAGAATGTCCATTTTTTCAAAGCAAAAAGTGTCATTCTGTGCACCGGGGCCGGCGGATTCAAACCCAACGGATTTCCCATTTGCGATCTCACCCACGACGGCACTGTCATGGCCTATAACATAGGCGCCAAGGTGACGGGCAAGGAATGGAACGACGGGCATCCCGGCCAGGCCAAAAACGCCGCATCCTGTTTTGACGGATGGCATGGCATGTTTGAACGAAAACCCGGCATCACAGGCGTTGAAATACGCCATGATTTGGGTGTGGACTTGAATTACAAGGCATACATGAACGGAAATCCTGTTAAAATGGGCCCTCCCGGCGCATCCGGAGGAAAAGAGCCGGAAGGCGGGCCCTATGTTCCAGATGAATTTAAACGAAATGGTCCTCCCGGAGGCAAAGGCCCTGGAGAAGAGCGTCCCGGGGGAGAAGGACACCCCAACGCTGACGGACGGCCCAAAGAAGACGGAGCCCCTCCAGGAATGGCAGGCACACTTGCGGGCGGTTCTTCAGCCGGAATGGCCATCCACAAATCCGAAGGTCTGGTTCCTATCAATGAAAAATGTGAATCAAACATTCCCGGGTTATACGCTGCCGGTGATGCATTGGGTTCCTATATGGCCGGGGCAATCTATACCCAGATAGGCTCCTCATTGGCCGGTTCTGCGGTACAGGGAGGCGTTGCAGGAAAGGCAGCCGCTGAATATTGCCAGAGCGTCACAATGCCGACAATTTCAACATCCAAAATGAATGAAGTAAAGGAAGAGATTCTTGCACCGTTAAAAAAAGAAGCCGGATACAGCCCCGCATGGGTGACCCAAACCCTGCAGAGCATTATGATTCCCAATTTTATCATTTACATAAAAAAAGAAAGGCTCCTCAAAGCGGCATTGGCTTATGTTGAAGAATTAAGAGACCATCACATGCCAATGCTGAAAGCGGCAAACCTGCATGAATTGCGGCTGGCGTTTGAAACCGCTAACATGATTATCAGCGCTGAAATGAAGCTGAAGGCCTCCATCATGCGTAAAGAGAGCCGTTGCAGCCATTATCGTCTGGATTATCCCCAGACGGATACCCAAAACTGGAATGCCTGGATTAACATTTACAAGGGCAGTGATGGTTCAATGAAATTTGAAAAACAGCCCTTTGGCAGTTGGCCCTCTTAAGGTATGAAAAATCAGGTACAAAAAATGGGGCCGGATTCATCCCGGCCCTGCAATAAACCCAAACATTGGGGTAAACAGTCATTTTTCGGCGACCGCGGCATTCTTGCCATGCTGGCCCTGCTCAGTGCGTTTCCACCGTTGTCCATAGACCTTTATCTGCCTGCCCTTCCCCGTGTGATGGCGGTGATGCAGACCAATCAGGGACTTATCAACCTGAGCCTGAGCCTGTTTTTGATTTTTTTTGCTGCCGGTATCCTGGTCTGGGGTCCTGTCAGCGAGAAATACGGCAGAAAACCTGTCCTTTTGACAGGCCTTGGCCTGTACGTGCTCGGCAGTGTCGGATGTGCCCTCTCCCTGAACGTGACCCACCTGATCCTGGCCAGGGTGGTTCAGGCCTTTGGCGGCGGGGCTGCAGAAGCGGTTGCCACTGCCATGGTCAAAGATATGTATACCGGCCGCAAACGGGAGTCGGTCCTGGCCGTGGTCATGGCCATGGTGGTGGTCGCCCCTGTTGTGGCGCCGGTGCTGGGGGCATGGCTCATGACCTTCATGTCCTGGCAGGCTATTTTCTGGACGTTGGTCGGTGTGGGGGCTGTCGCACTCTGTCTTTCACTGCGACTGGACGAGACCCTTGAACACCGGTATACAGGTTCCCTTTTACAGTCCCTCGGCCGGCTTGGGATCGTATTGAAGAATCCCGGATTTTCAATTCCCCTGGGAATTTTTTCCCTGGTCCCCCTGCCGTTGATGGCCTTTATCGGGGCCTCATCCTTTATATATATCGAGGGCTTTGGTATGACTGAAAACCTTTACAGTTTTTATTTTGCCTTTAACGCCCTTGGCGCGCTGGCAGGGCCCCTGCTGTATATCCGGTTGTCACAACGGGTTCGGCCGGGTATCATCATTACAGGCGGGTTTGGGGTTCTGATCATCTGCGGCATTATAATTGACGCGGCCGGCAGTCTTTCCCCTGCCCTGTTCGCCCTGACCATGCTCTTCGCCACCATTGCCATAAATATGATGCGCCCGCCTACGGCAAGTCTGTTGTTGTCACAACAGGACAGGGATACGGGTTCTGCCGCTTCTTTGATAAATTTTACAGCCATGTTCATGGGGAGCCTGGGCATTTTTCTTATTTCCCTGGTCCCGAAACACCTGATTCCAGGCCTGGGCCTTATGCAGATTGTCGTGGGCGGGGTATTCGGAAGCCTCTGGCTACTTGTCCGGACCAAAACTTTTATCCGGCAGGAAGAATAAGATTGTCATTTTTTTGTAGCAGGATCATATTATTAATCCTTATGTTGCGAGTGGGCGTAACTGTTTGAAGATTTTATAATTGAAGAATTCAAATAATACGATCAGACGAATAGGAGGAAAAGAATATGGATAAATTGAAGGGACTGCAGCCAGAGCGTGTCATGTACTACTTTGAGGCGATTTCTCGTATTCCAAGAGAAAGTGCGAATGAACAGGCGGTCAGTGACTATATCAAGAGCGTTGGAAAAGAACTTGGATTTGAGACAATCCAGGATGCAAACAATAATGTGATTATTAAGAAACCGGCAAGCGCAGGAAAAGAAGACGCTGATCCAGTGATTCTGCAGGGCCATATGGACATGGTCTGTGCTAAAGAAAAGGACAAGGTTATTGACTTTGACAAAGATCCAATCGAACTGGTTGTGGATGGCGATTTCATCACTGCAGATGGAACAACCCTCGGTGCAGATAATGGCATTGCAGTAGCTATGACACTTGCGCTTTTAGAAGATGCTGACGCTGTCCATCCAAGAATAGAGGCTCTTTTTACAACAGAAGAAGAGACAGGAATGGGCGGGGCCATCAATGTCGATGGGAAGTATTTCGAGGGCAAGACGCTCATCAATGTCGACTCGGAAGAAGAAGGAATTTTTACTGTCAGCTGCGCAGGAGGTGTAAGGATATTCTTTAAGCAGCCGTATTTAAATGTGGAGAATCTATACAACAGATCCTATGAAATTGAAATTTCAGGACTGACGGGCGGTCACTCTGGCATAGAAATCCACGAAGGCAGAGCTAACAGCATTAAATTGATGGGAAGATTGCTTAACAGAATAAAACGCATTGCCGGCATCTCTTCACTTGATGGTGGAGAAAAGATGAATGCGATCGCAAAGCGAGCAAAATCAGTCGTTTCTGTCAATGAAGATATTACTGAAACAATTCAGCAGATTGAGCAGGTCTTCAAAGATGAATTCAGAGTCACTGACCCAGGACTGAAGATTACTTTTACAGAATGCGAAAAACCGGAAATGATGATGAATCAGACATCCATGAAGAATCTCATCAATGCCATGTTGCTTTTGCCGTGTGGTGTTCAGACAATGTCAAGCAATATCCAAGGATTGGTAGAAAGTTCAAACAATGTCGGTGTGCTTTACACAAATAAGGACTTTGTGATCATTGAGAGCGCAGCCAGAAGTTCAGTCAAAACACTCAAGGATGAGATTGTTGATAGATTCTATGCTCTTGGGGAATTTACTGGAGCGAAGATAGAACTTCAGTCAGAATATCCATCGTGGCCTTACAACCCAGATTCCAAAGTCAGGGAGACTATGAAACAAGTATACGAAAAGATGTATGGCAAGGAACCGGAAATTATGGCTATCCATGCAGGATTGGAAACCGGAATACTCTCTGAGCGCATTGGCAAGATTGACATGATCTCCATGGGACCGAATATGTGGGATGTTCATACACCAAACGAGAAACTGTCCATCAGCTCAACTGAGAGGACCTTTATGTTCTTAAAGGAAGTGCTGAAGGTGCTGTAGAAATCCAAAGTTTATTATTCATTAACAAAGGTTAGGACAGTTTTTAGTTTAGAAAACCAAATAAAATCAGGCGGAGCAGCAATTATAGTCTTCCACTGCGCTTTAATCTGGAATTAACCTTCCGGTGATATACTTTTGAGAGCATCGGGCGAATCAACGGAAGACCTATCAGCCATGCCAGAGGTCTCAATATCGGCACTTTATTTATAAGCAGGATGTATGCATCGATCTCTGAAAGGATCTGTTGATCCGTATTTTTAACGTGAAGCTCCATTAAGGCTTTTTGAGGGTCAATGCCGACTTCATGCATTCGCTCCTTTTGCCCCGTAATATCAAACCAAAACACATTTTTTCCTGCACTACCAGCAAGTTTTTCATAGCGATCCCTGTCTTTAACACATGCTGGGCATGCACCATCATAATAGACGGTGATCATGTCTTTGTTCTCGTCCATTTTAAAACCTTTCGAGAATATTTGTAAGCATTCTATTCATTTGATTACAAAAGCACAAAAGAGTCTTTATCTTATAATCCCAGATCTTCATTTATCAATACAATCTTAACCCTTTTTGGGGGAAAAGATTTTTGCGTGATTGTCCAGGAGTTGCAGATTCTTGCACTTGCTTTACATTCAGAACATTCCCCTGTCTTAACGCAGGGTGTTTTCATATCAAGACGCATTGCATTAGTGGGGGCAACATAATTTTTAATCCTTTCCATAGCCGTGTCGATATCCGGAACAATTTTATTTCTTCCGGTAAGGACTAGAACATATTTAGGGCCGAATGTCAGTGCTCCAACCCTGTTTCCGATCATATCAAGGTTTACCAAACAACCGTCTTCGGTTAAGGCATTTGTCCCGGTGACAAAAAGATCCGTTAAAAGAGCCTCTCGTCTCAGCTGTGTTTTTTCATCATTGGATAAGGATTTGTCAAAGGTATCGAGAATCTTAAATTCATTTCGATCTTTCAGTGCATCATAAAGCCCTGTCCCCACAAAGGTCATAGAACCGCCCCATGAGATGCTTTTAATGTTTTCATCGAGTAACATTTTTTCCAAAACTATTTTTGAAGCTTCCTTTGAATTATCAGCAATAAATACTTCAAAATTGTTTGATTCAAGAGCTTTTTTTACATTTTCAAGTTTAAGCTTCCAGTAATTATCGATTGGATTTTTCATGATTTTTCCCTATTTGTTTTCAAAAATAATGATTCTGAGGCGTCCCATTGTGCGTTTCAATCTCAATGCTAAAATCTGTTAATTTGAACTTATGTTCAAATTAAAGCACAAAAAAATTAGAGTCAATAACTTTTTGAGCAAACACTCAAAAAAACCTTGTAAATTTAAATTGTGGTATTAAAATTTATAATGTCGGAACGAAAACCTGGAAATTTTTCCGCCTGCCTCGTACTCGGAAAGATTTACGGTTTTCGGCCGGGCAATACATACAATTTAAGGAATTAGTAGACTATTAAAAAATTAGGTTAATCTATGGCAAAAGCACTATTTGATAGAGATGATGTGATTGATAAATCCATCCAATTGTTCTGGCAGAACGGATTCAGCGGATCTTCCATGCAGCAGGTTGTAAAAGCCACCGGCCTTAAGCCGGGCTCCATCTACCATGCCTTCGGCAACAAAGAAGGCCTGTTCAAGGAAGCGCTGGACAATTATGCACAAAAAGGACTTGAACAGCTCCGCAAGGTGCTGGATAACGCACCAAGCGTAGGAAAAGGGATTTGTTCCATTCTTGAAAAATATATCCAGGAATCTAACCGGAAAAATTATTGCAGTTGCTTTCTGATTAAAACCCAGCTTGAACTGGCTGCCGAAGGTAACGAACTTTATGAACTGGCATCTAAAAAATTAAGTACCATTGAAGCATTTTACGAAACTTATCTTGAAAAAGAGTTCGGTTCCCAGGTCAGCCGGGAACGGGCAACAAGCCTGATGATGCATATTTTCGGAATGAGGGTATACGGCTACCGACAGGGATCTGCTGACCGGATGCGGGAAGGATTAAAACAGGGGCTGCCCTGGCTACCATGGGATCAGGCAGACTAATATTTTAATACTCGATTATTGAGGAATTTAAAGTGAATAACAATGATGTAATCCATCCGCGTTTGTTGGCGCTTCTGCCGTTGGGACTCTTTCTGACGATATTTGTTGGAAGCGGACTGTATTTTCAGAGCATAGGAACAGATTTTGCGTTCTACCAGATTGCGGCGCCTGTAGCGGCTCTGCCCGCTATTATTCTGGCCGTTCTTATGGCGGGAAGAAAAAGCCTGAACAGAACGATTGGACGCTTCCTGGAAGGCGCCGGGCACAGCAACATCATGGCCATGTGTATGATCTATCTTCTGGCCGGCGGATTCAGCGCTGTTGCCAAAGCAACCGGCGGAGTTGAAGCGGTTGTTATCCTGACAACAAATGTCATCCCCTCTTCCTTTCTTCTGCCCGGTCTTTTTGTAGTGGGAGCCCTGATCTCCACAGCCATGGGCACCTCCATGGGAACCATTGCCGCGCTTGCGCCGATTGCCTTAGCTATAGCGGGGGAAGCGGGACTTTCCGTTCCACTGACAGCCGGTGTTGTAATCGGGGGTGCCATGTTCGGAGACAACCTTTCCATTATCTCCGACACCACCATTGCCGCAACCCGTACGCAGGGCTGTGATATGAGAGACAAGTTCCGCGTCAATATCGCGATTGCCCTTCCGGCGGCCTTGATCACCATTGTTCTTCTTCTCTTTATGTCAGACGGCTCGACTGTTGCGGAAGTAAAATCCGTCTCTTTCCTTTTGGCTGTCCCTTACTTTGCCATCTTGTTTATGGCTGTTTCAGGGATCAATGTTTTTGCGGTACTGATGTCCGGAATTATTATGGCCGGTATTGCCGGTTTTATTAAAACTGCCGACTTTACTCTTCTTGTTATGGCGAAAGAAATTTATAACGGTTTTACCGGGATGCAGGAAATCTTCATCCTTTCCATCTTCATCGGAGGACTGGCGGAACTGTTGAGAACTCAGGGCGGTCTTCTTGCTTTGGAAAAGCTTGTCACCGGCAGCATCAATCGTATCAGCTCCGGTAAGAACGCAGTTGTGTCAGCCGAAATCGGTATAGGCGTACTGGCTTTTCTGACGAACCTCTGTACGGCCAATAACACGGTGACCATCCTTGTAACCGGAAGTGTGGCAAAAAGTATTGCCAAAAAGAGCGGTGTGGCGCCGAAAAGATCTGCAGGTGCTCTGGATATATTTTCCTGTATCTGTCAGGGACTAATACCCTGGGGTGCGCAGCTTCTTCTTGCCGCATCGATATTCGAAATCTCCCCCATTGCCGTAGCCTCTCACGTACACTACTGTATGATTCTTATGGTCTGTACAACTATCTCTTTTTTCATCTCCGCCCGACGAACGTAAAGAGCCGGCGCTTTTGAATCAAACAGTTTAGGACTTTTTGCTAAATTCCTTTCAACAGCCAATACCAAACCGGTAGCGTCAGGAAAGAAAGGGGTATCCCGATCCCAAGCATCAGACTAATCAAGGGAGGATTCAATTTGTAATTATAAGCCACGACTCCGGCTGAAATCATGGGCGCCATAGCAGCTTCAAAAATGGTTACCTGCATAACCGTACCGCTACCTTTTAAAATCCCCACATAAATCAAGGTCACTAAAGCCGGCCCAATAATCAACTTATAGAAGAGCCCAAGAGCCAGGGGGGCAGTCTGACCTTTCAATAAGTCCAACTGTAATTGAAAACCTACGGAAACCAGGGCCAGTGGTGTAAGGGTTCCACCTAACTGAACCAGAGTGAAATTTAACCACTCTGGAAATTGAATCTGTTTTAGGAGCAATGCAGTAACCAAGGCCAGGAATGGTGGAAAAGTTAGTATTTTGTTAAAGATATTACGAATGTCCACTGTACCGGAAGAACTCAGGCTCGCAGCAAAAAGACCCAAGGTAGACAACACAAAAAAAGAACCGGCCAAATCTGCCACAATACCCACCCCCAGCCATTCGCTGCCATAGTATGCCTGGATCATCGGAAGGCCTACAAAGGACGTATTCCCAAGTCCCCCGGCTAAGACAAGGGCTCCAATTGTGGGCCGGGAGAATTTTAATTTTTTGCCTGTAAAATAGAAAAACACCGCACCCAAACCGAACAATATCCAGGCCATAAGCCCTGTGTAAATCAATTCACGGGTTATGACCAAAGTATGAATGTGATATAATGCAAGAGCTGGCAGAGAGATATAAATAATAAACCCGTTAAGGGCCTCTGGTGTATTCGCCGGGCACTGGGAAATTTTACGAAGCATAATACCGGCAAAAAGACAGACAATCAGCAGTATTATGTTGGACATTCCTTCTCCTTAAAATGTA
The DNA here is from genome assembly GCF_963675255.1 of uncultured Desulfobacter sp. Classification (GTDB taxonomy): domain Bacteria; phylum Desulfobacterota; class Desulfobacteria; order Desulfobacterales; family Desulfobacteraceae; genus Desulfobacter. The sequence goes on along the minus strand of NZ_OY775937.1, from coordinate 3,684,295 downwards.
TCGTCGGGTAAACAGACTCTAACTTAAAGCGTGCGTCAGCAGTTTCTATGTGCCACTCGACCCCGCGTTGCTTATCATTCACATCTGCGGATCATGCAGTATTTGACACTTACACCTGGATATCCTGTTCACTTAACTTACACAAGGCTTTTTAGAACACTATACCGGTCCTGAAAATGACATTCTGTAGCAATAGTTAAAATTACATCAGTATTTTTACTTTTTTCTCCATCAAGCCGGTCAGGACCATTTTGTAGGTATCAATCCCCTGGGCACCCTTGAGCACACCTGAATGGTTAAGAAATATTGTGGGTACCGATGATACCCCCATGCCGAGCCAGTAACTTTCCTGGCCTTGAATACGCTTCCGTGCAGCTTCATTCTCCAGAAACGCCAGCCCCGCCTCAACATCCAGGCCCACAGCCTCCAATTCACCAGCCAGAACCTGCCGACGGGAAATGTCCTTGCGTTCACTGAAAAATGCTTCAAACAACCTTAGTTTTAACCGGGTCTGTTTGTTAAAGTCTTTTGCATAATCAAGCAAGATATGAACATCATGGGTATTCACCATTTTCATCCCATCGAAAAAATCGAATTTAAATCCTGCTTCACCCCCCAGTTGGGCCATATTTCTAAGGTTTTGTTTGGCAACCGACCGGGTCATGCCGTATTTATCGGACATGTGCCCCACAATTTCTTCGCCTTCGGGGAGCATATGGGGATTCAGTTCAAAGGGGTGCCATTCAATTTCAACCCTGTCTTGTATCCCCATTTGTGAAATTACACTTTCCAGCCGCTTATATCCGATAATGCACCAGGGGCAGACCACATCCGAAATAATGTCCAGCTTGATTTTATCTGTCATATCAACCTCTTTTGGATTTGAGTTTAGCGGCAATATCTTTGCCCAACCTGATGGCCGCTTCAACTGCATCCGGCTGATTTTCAAAGGTTTCGATTTCGGTCTCAGCCCAAGTCGCCTCCGGTCCAAAAATCATCTTGATACCTGACGTTTTGCAATTATCCGCATCTTTGCACCTTACGCAGGGAGCATTGCCCTGGATCCGAACATCCCCTACGAAATCCATCTCTTCTTCCATCATGTAAAATTTGATGGCATCCACCCCGTAAACATTGGCCGGAGGCAAATGAGGGGTATCAGCCGGGATGCAGTAAGTGATGATGGCTCCGCCGGGTTTTCCTTTCATATATGCTACACCGTGACGGTTGGGGTACAATCGTTCAATAAATGCCTTGGTTCTTGCATCCAGGGTTGAATAAGGCGTGTACCCGGCAATAATCAACGCATCTGCCTCTCGTGCCTTTTGGGCCAATTCAATACCGTCATCTTTGATCACGCACCTGCCTGTTCTTCTGCACCCCAGGCAGGCCCTGCACGGTTCTACACTGTAGTCCGAAAGTTTTATAAATTCCGTTTCCAGCCCTGTTGACTCAAGGGCCAGCTTAAGTGCTCTATCCGTATTGCTGTTTTTAATCGGAGAGCCTGATACGCCTAAAATTTTCATGATCACCTATTATTTCACGAGAGTGTTAAGTACGGTTACAACCTCTGCCGGCTCTGCCCGCAGGGTATAATCGGCGTCAACAAAGGCGCAGGCAATGGTTCCATCAGTATCAACAACAAAGGTTGCAGCCAGAGGAAGGTCGAATTGCCCTTTTCCATTGTGCTTTTCAATTTCGATCCCAAAACCGTCATAGATGGAGCGAAGTTCTTCCGCCAGGGTAAAAACAATACCGATTTCTCTGGCGTATTCTGACTTGGCGTCCGTGAGGACTTCAAATTCCAGCCCATGTCTTTCAGAGGTGCTCAAGGATTCATCGGGCAGTTCCGGGGTAACGGCAACCAAGGTGGCACCGGCCGCTTTAATATCCTCCAGAACAGCCTGGTATGCCCGAAGTTCCAGGTTACAGTAGGGGCACCAGCCGCCACGGTAAAAAGTAACAACAACCGGGCCCTTCTTCAGCAGTTCAGAAAGACTCCGTTTTCCGCCAAGGTGATTTGGCAGAATAAAGTCTTTTAATTTTTCACCTGTCTTTGGTGCCGCTTCAATGAAGCCTGAGGCCCTCAATTTTTCAAGATCCGCAAACATGGTTTTTTGGATATCTATAGGAATTTGGGCCAGCTTTTCTGCTTTTAATGTGAATAATTCTTCTTTAAGGGACATTATATTCTCCTGTTATTTTATGTGTATGTTGTTTCGCATGTCACAATTTTGAACATTTATTCAAAATTGTGACAAAAAAGTGAATTGTCAATTTTTCTTTTCCGGGCATTCATCAAGGTGCTCATAATTCTTGCACCGGAGCATCCGATGGGATGCCCAAAGGAAACAGCACCTCCGAATACATTCACCTTCCCATGATCAAGATTAAATTCTTTCATTGCGGCCATGGGCAGTTCTCAGGTATCATTACCGGTAAGCTGACCATGTTGGCCTCCGATTATATTGTAAGCAGTTTTTCGTCATCTTTAAGGATTAGTGTCAGGGGCGGGCCCTGGTAAATGACTTCAATGTCAATTCCCTCAAGGATTTCGGTAACGCCCAGTTGATCTGCACACCTTTTGCATGCAGTGACATGCACCCCTTCCAGCTTGGCTTCTTCGATGAGATCCTGAATCATTTTATTTTCAGCAGCCAGCTTCACCGAGGCACCCCAGATGATGATGGTAACCTCATCCCACCAGTCCCGGGCTTTTGCGTTGATCCCGTACATGAAAACCATTTTTTCAGCGGTAATCACATTGTCATTGGTCCACAAAATCGTCAGTTTATTGTTTGCTGTCATTTCAAGTTCTCTCTTTTTTGGTTTTTAAAGAGTTAAGTACGGCAACCACGTCAGAGGGTTCAGCCCGCTTGGTGTAATCCGCATCAACATCTGCACAGGCAATCGTGCCGTCGGTGTCCACCACGAAGGTACCGGCCAGGGGCAGATCGAATTGCCCTGCCCCGTTGTGTTTTTCAAGTTCAATACCAAGATCTGCATAAACCGGGCGGAGGTGTTCAGGCAGGGTAAAAACCAGGCCGATCTCCCTGGCATATTCGGAATTTACGTCGGTCAATACCTCAAATTCCAGTTTGTGTTTTTCAGTTGTGGAAAGGGAAGCATCGGGCAGTTCGGGAGTGATGGCAACCAGGGTAGCCCCGGCGTCTTTAATGTCTTTCAGGATCGCCTGGTATGCACGGAGTTCAAGGCTGCAATAAGGGCACCATCCTCCCCTGTAAAAGGTCACCACAACCGGCCCTTTTTTCCTCAGTTCGGCAAGGCTTCTGGGTTTACCAAGGGGTCCGGACAGGGTAAAGTTCTTCATTCTTTCACCCGTTTTCGGGGCATTGTCAACAATACCGGATTCATTCATTTTCTTCATATCTTCCTGCAGCAAATTGACGATTTCCTTGGGGTGTTTAGCAACGTTCTGGGCTTTGAGTTCAGCCAATTGTTCGTTAAGAGTCATGGGTTTCTCCTCATGGTCAATTTATATCAATGCAATTTAAAAATTTATCAGTGTTGACGAGTTTCAAACACACTAATTTTGAATGTATATTCAAAATAAAACACAAAAAATCTTGTGTCAAGATCTTTTTGAACAATCAATCAAAAAGATCTTGTAAGTTTAAATTGAGATGTTAAAATCCATAGTGCCTGAATGAAAACATTAAAAAAATAGATTAACCTATGGCAAAAGCGTCCCATTCAGCCGGGCTGAATCCGATCCTACAAGTAACTATAATTACAAGAGAAAAATTTTAGTTACTTAGAAGAAGAGATGGTGTGATTAATAAATCCATCCAATTGTTCTGGCTGAACGGATTCAGCGAATCTTCCATGCAGCAGGTTGTAAAAGTCACTTATCTCAAGCCGGGCTCCATCTACCATGCCTTTGGCAACAAAGAAGGCTTGTTCAGAGAAGCGCTGGACAATTTTTGGGATTTCCCCATGTCCAATGACCGACTGTTTGAATTGTCAGACAGAGCCTAATATTTTATCGTAAAAATTCATTTTATACATGCTGCTTCACGCAAAAATTTTTAAAGCAGCCTGACTGAACCTGCTGTTGATCAGTTTCTGCATTTGTGACGCCGAAGACATGGCGTCTTTCAATAAAATGGTTTCACTTCCACTCAATGTTGAGGGGTCTATATAATGGTCCCGCTCCCGGTTCCGGCTCATTTTCTTTAAATTGGTTCTAAGTTTGAACATCACAAGTGTTTCAAATGCGGTTTTCAAAACATCGTATTTTTGTTCCGATATAACGCCCATCTCCGTCAGTTGCCGAAGCCGCCCAAGGGTTGACGTTTCCGTGATACGATTATTGATGGCAAAAATCCTGGCTCCGTTGATAATATGAACCAGGCCACCTTTTTTCAGGTTGAGCTGGTTTTTATGGGGACCTTTTTTCTCCGTACGCAGATTGCCAAGAAAATTGATGGAGATGGCAAACTGCATATCCAGATCCGTGAGCATATGGTTCATCTTTTCCGGGTCCTCAAATACCTGAAAAATTTTATTCCACAATGCCTGCGCCAGGGCCTGGTTACCCCAGATCGGCCTGAAATCCAGCAGAATAGTCATATCAATAATTTTTTGGGGATCAACGGTTTTCGACCACTGGTCCACATAGTCTTTCCAGTCACTGAGTGACCGGCGCCACTTGGGATTTGTGGCCATGACATCCCCGGGACACAAGGCAAACCCACATTGCGCCAGCCCCTTTACAATCATCTCCGCCAATACGTTAAAATACGCATCCACACGCTCTTTTTCACTGGGGTCGGGATCTGCGTAAATAACGGCGTTATCCTGATCCGTCCGCAAGGTCTGCTCATGGCGAGCATCACTGCCCATGTTGATCCAGCAATAATCGACAGGCGGGGGACCAAATCCTTTTTCTGCCATCTGCCGTTCGGCATTGGAAATAACCGCTCTGATAAGACGTTCATGAATCTCGGACATTACTTCCAGTATATCCGGCACTTTGGCACCTTCATCGAGAAGGACGTTGATCACATTGTCAATTTCATCCGCAACCACTACCAGCTCGTCAATGCCGTGAGAGCCGCTAATGTCCTGCAATATGGCTAAATTTCCGATATTACTAGATTTTACGAAATCAATAGCCGTCAAAATCCCCACCAGGTTATCTCGTTCCATCACCAGCAGGTACTTTGACTTCTGCCTCGTCAGTATAACAAGGGCATGGCCGGTAAAGGCATCGGGGGCAACCACCTCCACATCCGTATCCATGATCTGCTCTGCTGTGCAGTTATCAATGGGGTAGGTGCATTCCGTGATCAAATTATAAACAATGGATTTCAATGTTACAATACCAATGGGTTTATCATCAAAGTCCAGAATAACGCTTGCGCTGATGCCGTTTTTGCTCATGGATTTTGCAACCAGGGCCACTTGATCATCCGCCCGGCATGTAACCACCGGGGTGGTCATAATTTCACTGACCTTTTTGCGAAACAGCGGCATTTCCGTGCAGTCAGCCGTATGAATGCCCTGCTCCGCCTGAATGCGGTCGTAGAGCATTCGCATCCGTTCGGCAAGGAATTCATTAAAATAGCTTAAAAAAAGAAGGATGGTTGTAAATCAGGATTTCAAGGTCCCTGCGATGGATCTTTATGCAGATAAGATCTTCTCTTACCCTGGCCGAAACCGGGTAAGGCTGCCCTGATAGAACGACAGCCTCACTGAAAAAATCCCCGGGCTTTCTTAGACCCACAACCGATTCAAAGCCCCTATCACTGGTGACGGTAAGTTCCAGCAGACCGGAAACCAAAATAAACAGGGCCTCGAGGCTGGGTTCTCCCTTTTTGAAAATATAGGTACGAGGTTTAAACTTATTAACGGACACAATGGCTGACAAATTTTCAAGCACATCGTTTCCAAGGGTATTGAATGGTTCAATCTTCTTTAGAACTTCAACGATTTCCCGTCTATTCATGATCCCCCTCCTTTTTATCCCTAAAGTTTAAAAGAGAGCAAAACTATACTGCTTCCAACTTTTACCGGCAGTTTTTTCCATCAGTTCCTCAATACGTCGCAGGCCTGCTGCCTCTTTCTCGTTTCAAACCGGGAGATCAATAAAGCGGCAAGGATACTCACCGTCAACATCATATATGAGGTATGGTAAAATATCTGTTTAATACCGTATTGTTTCATCACCATGCCGTTTATCCAGGTACCAAGTGCGCCACCCAGGAAAAAGTTAAAACTTGCCACGGACATAGCGGTTCCTGCCATACCGGAAAGTTTTTCCTGGACCGTTGCAACCAGGGTCGACTGCAAAAAGACAAAGGAGATGCCAAACCCCAAAAACCCCAAAGACAAAGCCAATATATGATCATGACTGGACAGGACAAAAAGTGATACATACCCCAGGACAGCGGCTGACACCAGAAAACTGTTTTTCATTTTAAGGCGTAATTTCGGAGCCGTCCGCCCGCCCAACACGGTACCCAGCCCGAACAAGGAGAATTTGTTCAAATTCAGTTCAGGATTTGGTTTTGCTGAGTATATCATTCAGCAGGTGGGCTGCATTCTCACATTTGGCCAGAGCATCGGGCTGGTTGTCAAATTCCGGTGGCAGCAGATCCGGGGTGATTTTATCCACAAACCCGTTGTCTTTTACGATATTGCCGTCTTTACAGGTCAAACCGAATTTACAAGTGTAACACTGGGAAAAGCCCCTCACCAGAAACCGGGATACCCTTTTTGCTTTATTCATCAAAATAAAATGATCCACTATGTTTAGGACCTGGCTGTTCTCTTCATCAACAGAATACCCGGTGGAAAAAACTACAAAGGGTTTGTCCTTTAATAAAAAAGCCCCCTGATGACGGAAACAGAAGCAGCGTTCCAGCAGGCAGTGGGAAAGCCCGTTGGGCACATCGTAATAGTTTGGTACACCGAGTACAATGGCATCCGCTTCTACCATGGCATCAGCTATTTCCTGAAAATCATCTTTAACCACACATCTGTTGTCCTTTGTACAGCCCAGGCAGGCAATACAGCCGTTAATATGTTTACGAAACAAAGAAATATAACGGGTTTCCCCTTCACAATGTTTCAATACATGCTGAACGGCATGCGCCGTTATCCTGTCTTTACGGGGGCTGCCGGAAATTCCAAGAATCATGATATTGCCTCCTTTATCCTTATACTCGATCATCAAGTTATATAATGGACCCTAAAATCTGAACTAGTTGCTAAGAGACATATAGAGTGCTAAAGCCAAGTTTAGATTTTGGGGTCCATTATACCGTAACTATACATGACTCCAAGGTTTGCCTCTGCCTGAGCATATCCATTTTCAGCGGATAATCGGTACCATTTCAGGGCTTCGCTGTAGTTTTGTTCCACCCCAAGGCTATTATGATATGGCTCCGAGGTTGTTTTGGCAAACCTTATCACCTGAGTTTGCAAACAGCGAAAAAAATCGAGGATTAAATAAGTTTATAGTTTAGAACGAAGAATACGTTATCGTGCTCACCTACCGAGTTTGCAGGTATGGAAATAAATATTGTATCTACCATTGTCTCATTCACATCTAAATTATTGTCTGGTGCCGTGGCACCTGTGGGCCAAATAGTTGCATTTGTTATGTCAATCGTTCTTCCTTGAGTAAAGTAAGGGAAGTGTTCTCTGTTAATCTCGACCGTTAAATTTTCTGGATTATCTGATGTTTTAAACTGGTGCCAGGCATGGGCGAAATCATGCTTAAGGCTGTAAAGCTGTGCCAAATTGGTATCACCGGTGGGTCCAAAAACAGCTTCTTGAATAAAAGCCGCAGCTCCATTGCCTAATAGCCCTCCTCCTTGTCTTGCGGTGTAGCGCAGATGAATAATTACATCCGTGATTGTCTCATAATCAAATTGAGGAATTTCTACCGGCAGTTTTAACTGCCATGTACTGATCGCTCCACTGTATTCAAAGGGAAGGTAGCGTTCATGTCTCATGTTTGTCTCAAACAGGCCGCTGTCATTTTGCCCGCTACTGGTCACCACCGACTGGATAGCGCCGAAGTAGTCTTTAAAACGGTTATCCTCTTCTTGGCGACCATATTCGCCACCACTTAACAAGGCCGAAGTCCGGACACTGCTTTTCTGCAATGAGAGTGTACAGTTAATACTGGTGTTAGGGCCTACGACACTCGGAATTGATAAGGCAACAGACCTAATTCTGCGCATATAGTGTCCTGGACAGTCCATATCAAATAACCACTCTGGAATTTGTATAACACATTGTCCGGTGGTTTTCAGTTGTAACAAAGCCAACGGATTCAGCTGACGAATAGAAATATGCTTGGTTAGCTCAAGCTCACGTTTATTGTCTTCTAAATATGCCAGTTCCAGTTTCCGTAAATCCATTTGTAGTTTTTCACCGGCCATTAGGCCTTTTTTCATGCTATCCCAATGGCCAAACTGAATAAAATTGGAATCCTCCGCTTTAATACCGAGTTCGTGCTGATAAGTTCGCTCCGCTTGCTTAGCAAGCTTGTAAGCCATTTGATAGCTTTGATAATACAAATTGTTAATTTGACTCAGCATCCATTGGTATAGCTCGGGACCGGTGTATTTAGATTTTAAATAGGCTTCGACTTCTTGGGAATTTTTAATTTGTAGGTCGTGAGATTCGAGGTCCTTTTTGGCGATGTCTTCGCGAATTCCTGCCGATTCAATTTGTTTTTCGATTTGACTAAGTTCCTTTACAGCAAGGTCTTTTTGCAATATCCAATCTTCTTCTCTTCTTTCATGGCCAGCAGTTATAGAGGCTTTATTTGCATCGTACCTTCTTTCAGAGCCAATTAAATTTGAAACGTGTATCCCTGTATCGGCCGCAAAAGAGAGATTTACACCACCAAACCAAGCTTTTGTAACTGGAGTTCCTGTAACCCCCGAAATTCCAATATCAAAATTAGGTATAGCAGCAAGAACACTTTTCACCATGTGTAAACTTTGACTTGTTCTATCTGTAACGTTCGCTTTTTCTAATTTTTCAAGCTGGTTATCCTCTTTGGCAATTAAGCCTCTGTCTATTAAAGTTTCATAATGGCTCTTTCTAAAATTTGGAAGCTCTTTGGAACTTTTTAGTGATTTTATATTTTCCTTAGCTTCATCAATCGCTTTTTCTTTTATTTGTCTTAGACTGGTATTTAGAGATACCTCATGGGTCGTTCTCAGAATAGAAAGTTCTTCCGCATCTTTTTTCTCAAGTGCACTTAACAGTGCACCACCAAATGACTTAACGTCACTTAATATCTCGTTAGCCTTTTGCAACATAGTATTAAAGCGATAATGGGGCAGCGGAGCTTGTAAGTCTGCAAGCACATCACCAATGCTTAAACCTGCTGCCGCCGCTTTTACTAACGCACCAGGATCAATAGCCGGTTGAAATAGCGATAGCTGCCGGGTAATACCTTCAATATTCATGCAATGGCGAATTTTAAACAACCGATCTTCCACTGTGTTCCAATATTCAAGAAGTTGATCGTTTTTAGGCACACAAAAAAACAGGGATGGGCCCAACACCATCATTGGCGGGATTGGGTCCGCAGTGATTGACTCTGGGCCCACAGGACTAATGCCTGGTTCCTGTGGCGGAGCCGTCGTGGCTATGGGCAGGTCAGGGTCGAAACCATTACCATCGCTGCCATTGGGGTTGGCAAAGGATATCGATCCGCCGACCATCCCACTCATACCGCCGCTATGGCCGGGTGTGTTATCGGGTTCGATTTCAATTTCCAAATCATTCAGGGCATTTGAGAAGCTGTCAAGCCGCCCTCTAAGGTCATTAAAGGTTCTAATTTCTTGGCCGTTTATGGTGGAAACGGCTTCTTCAAGCGCCGAAATTTCTTTTGGCCGATCTCCCAAAATTTCTTGAGCGACAAGGTATAACTGAGTGGCTTCGTTGATGGATTCAATGGAATCTTGAGCAAACAGGTAGTCGCCCCAGGCAAACAGGTTATCTATGTAGGCCATCACCGTCGCTTTCATATAGGCCTCGGGCCGCATCCGTGCAATTAAGTGAGGATTAAAAGGCTCTTTGCGCCATGCTTCAATTTGTTTATTTAGCATCGCTCGTTCAGCTTTTTCTTCATCAGACAATCCGCTGGACTTCAGTAACAGCATTGTTCGTTGAATATGTTTGCCTACGCCGGCTTCGAAGAAGGGTTTGATTTGCCACACCCGTTCCGGCCAATCGAATAGCTCATCCGGGGTGGGGCGATAAGTCGGGTCAAAAATATAATGGAACCAACGGTGGGCGTCAGCAAACTGTTGGTTGCTGCTTAAGCGTTTTGCCAACATGAGTGGAGCATGAAAGAATAGCTCCCAATTGTAAGTTGAATAGGCTCCACTATAATCAAAATCAAAGTTGATTTTTGGGTACGGTTTGTTAACGACATCTGTTGGGTCGTATCTAAAGGGTAAAATACTTTTAGTCCGCCTCTGTCTCTTTAAAGATTTAACGATTATGTTACGCTCGGGATCTTGCTCTTTCTCAGAATCAGGCTTAAGTATGCCATCAATACCATAACGATTGAGTTCTTCAATCAATAGGCAAACAAATGGGTGTTGGTGCAAGTGAAATTTAAAGTGGGTAGCCTGCCAAATGGCAGGAGAAAGCATAATATTAACAGACTGTATCAAGGCCATTGGAGCGGCAACAGGTCGCTCTTCAGTTTCCAATGGTGGATTCGGATCTGAGGGAGCTGTAAAACGATTACCTGCAAGCTCACTTACCATCAAGGTAGTTGCATCAGGAAGTTCTAATGGCACATGCGTTGTTTGAATATCGAATGCCAAGCCTAAATCAGGGTCTGAAAAGCCCCCAACATAGGCACCTCTGGGGTTTATTAGAAAACTATTACTATCATCAAAAAAGAAAAACGGATGTCTTGAATTAAAGTGCGCCAGATCGTTTGTCAGCGTAAGTTTGAAGCGCCCTGGCGTTTTTCTGAGCACTATTTCACTTTCAACGGTCGAAGCATCGATATACTCATAACCAATACCATGGGTCTCTCCAAGCTTTATCGTTTCAGAAATCCTTGTGCGAGCCTTAAACAGATTTCTATCATTTTTTTGAAAAAGATTGTTGTAAAAGAAATCTGTTCCATCAAATGATCGTTTTAACTTGATCAGTATGCCGCTATCGGCCAACTCTAAAGATCCGTTACAGCTATTCCACTTAAAGTAGAAGGCTTCGGGGTTAACGGCTTCGGTTGACACTAAATAAAGGTTATTTTTATTATCAAACTGTTGGTAAAAAGTGTAATCCTTCTTTTCTTTAAACTGTTCATGCTTTTGTATGTTGGTCTTTAAATATTGCTCAGAAATTTTCTTCGGCAACCAATTTCCGTCCCTATACTCCGACCACTGCATTCGAATTTCATAATATTTTTTGGGTAATTCGGCATCATCCGTCTCTGGTAATGCTTCCTCTGCTTTTTTTAAAAACATGGGCCAAAATAAATAGAGCCTGCGATTCCAAACCACCGGTAATAGGTGATCGCCCTCTATATCCAACTCAACCCTTTCCCAGGGCGTCCAATAATCCTGATTAACCCAACGTCGATAGTAATAAATGTGTGGGGTGTTATAGGTGCGGCCGAATACATGAAGAATATCTTTATCAACCTCCCACTCGCGGTAGGCCGCGTGTATTTCCAATCTGGCTATATCATTTAGGCCATTCAGATACTTAAGGTATTCTCGTTCAATCGTCGCGTCGTTGAGTTCACCTTGTAACAATCCACTTTCTAAATTTTCATAGAGTGATGTTTTGTCATCCCTAAGTTCAGGTTCAATCCAGTTTTCAGGGTATAAAAAGACCTTACGGTTTGCCTCCCAAACACGGTAGAGCTTCATCCATTCCCATTCTTTGGCATCCTCGGGTGATAGGCTGACTGCTGATTCAAGATTTAGTAAACAGCGTTGCACGAATAATTGCACCGAGCTGTGAGCTAAAACAATTCTCGACGTTTTCATGCAGGGGTTCATTTCCGGGTCGACGAGAATCTCGTTATACAGCTCGGTAGAGCTTTCCAGATTTAATTCTTCCATCAGATAGGTTAACAATGCTGCCCGTTGTTTCTCCCTTATTTGATCTCGAAGCGGGCCGGCCACGGTTAACCAGGCATTTTCATCCTCATATTTGGCGCGGGCTGCCTGCTTAAAGGCACTGGCTGTTGCCGCATTAATCGGATTGTTAACTAATTGGGAAAGAACCTGACTGGAAATCACTACTTGTTTTGCTTGCTCACAGGGTGGCGCTAAACGCTGTAGAAAGAATCCATTACGGAAGTCATTGGGGTAGAGTAGATTCCAGGCTGAGTTACCCGTTAAGTAATCGATATCTGCTATATTCCAGCCGGTGGCCTCAGCAACGCGTTCAAGAAACGCCATTCTGTCTATCTCTGAATTATTCAGTAAAACTAATAATTCAAACAGGCTTTCAGTATTGTCGAATCTATCTGCCGAGTCTTGGATTAACTGAGTAAAGGCAAGAAAGTCACTTAGTGAGACAACAGGCTCGGTGACAAAATTTACTGGTAATTGATTCCAGTTAGGCCACCCCGCTGTTACTCCCTCAACGAGTAAGTACTCGATATGTGTAGGTGGTAGTTGCAGGCTATTAATCAAGAAGCTCAATTTCGATAGTAATCGATACGCATCGAAGCTCGCTGGTAACGCAATTGAATTGGTAGTCGCTTCAAAATCTATGGGTTCTTCAGAAACCTCCGGCACAAAAGGTGCTCCTTGAAATACACTTGCAAGCAAATTGACACTTGCCGGTACGGTTAATTGGGCAAGCAATGTTTCTATAACAACTGCATCCAAACTGAATTGTTCGGCAAAATACTCAAGTAAAAAGCGTTGTTGAGCCTGCTCTAACAGCGGTAAGTGCAATGCAGTCATCAAGGTTCGGCTGCGATCAAGTGGTGTCACGTCCGCATTTTCAAACCAATCATTAATGATGAGATCTGGATCTATTAACTCCCCTAAATGCTCAGTTAAAAAATCATTTTGAGCGTTTTGATCCAAGGTGGACTCACCCAGGATCATTCCCATCAGGTTGTTGGCAATTTCCGGGGTAAATGCAGAATTTAAGCGAAGCGTCGTAAACTCCAAATAGGCCGTTTCTTCAACATCGTTATCAGGTAACTGATGGTCCACAGCGAGTTGATACAAGCTCACTCTTAGGACTAATAAGACATCGGCGATGACTGATTCATCAAGCACAAAACCCACACCGGGCTGATGACGCAGCAAGCCATCTAACTCGGGAATAGAAAAGGGTAATTGACGTATCTTTTGTACTGTCTCAGCAAATGCAGAGAGCACTTCGATTCTTGGGCCAACTGCCTCCCCAACAAAAGGATCATTATTGGCCAATTGAATTAAGGTTAAAAACTCGGTTACCGTAATTTTAAGATGCTTACAAAATGAACTTACCTGATAAAGCCTATGAAGGTTTTGAATATATAGGCCGGGATCAGGCAAATATGATTCAGTTAACAATAACAGATACTCCTCGCTGATATGAAGAGCGCTATACAATATTGGCAGATGGTCAACTAAATTACTGGATGTACTACTGAGCTGCGTTCCCGAAGGGTTTAACTGGAATACATCCAGGCTAGGTTTATGTACGGTGGCGTTAAGAAAAACCTGGTGGTACAGCGAGGGCAGATTAAGCCAATCTTCAGTTCGTAGTGAGTCTGCCAGCCAGTTTATGAGGATTGATGATTTTGCTTTGGTTGTTGTTTGTAGTTGAAAAAACTGTTGTAAACGGCTTATTCTTTGCTCGTTAAGCCGATCCAGGTTATCTCTTTGCCGCAGATTGTGTAATACCGCTCCCAACTCCGGAATGGAAAGGTCTTGCGATTTCCATAAACGGATAAAACGGTGCATACGACCCATTGCGGGTACATCCAAATTTCGTATACTCGCTTCGTCTAACTGACATTGGGTACCGGAAAACTCAAGACTAAGATCATTTTGTTGATCTACATAGGGGACTTTCAGCAGGTCAATTAACTCATCATAAGTAAGGCCGGACTGACGGAGAAAGCCCTCAACGCTGGTGCCGCCTACAAATCCATTAAAAGCGGCATTACTGTTAAATCCCCATAACTCAAAAAGTTCGTGTTGGCTGGTCGCGGTAATAATTCGGCCTTCGAGTGACGACAAGCCGAGCTTTGCGGCTGCAATTAGGTACGCGCCATGTTCGTCTGTCGACTCCAGGTATTGAGCAAAAAGATTACCTAAATGAACACCTAAATGATCACAATAGGTTTCTGCCTCTTCGTGCCATAGATCGAATGGCAAAGTAAACGGATAAACCCCGTTGCGGACTCTGTTGTATGCCGCTACATTCAGATGCTCAGGGTTAGCGGCTAAGACCTCGGTACTTTCGGTGGTCTGATGTGGAAAAGCCAAGTCAATATCAAGCGGTTCGTTGGTGACCGCTAAGGTTCCGTCATTTGCCACCAGCGTTTCCATAATCTCGAGCACCAAATCGACGTAGGGCAGCATGGTATTGGTGTTATCGCAATTAAGTTCAATCTCGCCCAAATCAGGGCGGCGTTCGAATAACACATCTAAGGCAGTTCTGTTACCGGTTGCGGGGCGCTGATCTAAATAATGGAGAATGTCCACCAGATAAGCAGCCGGGCTGTACACCGAATTGCAATGTTTGCAGGCACACAAATCCAAGGAGCCAAACAGATCTTCAAGATCGGGTAGGCCTCTGCCAAAGTTCTCGAACATTATTCCTGGGAAAATCGGGTTAAAGGACGCACTCTGGCTGGCTAACAGTAAGGTTGTATCCGCCTTGCGTGCAGCTCGCGTGTACATATCCGATGCACGCTCTCGCCCAAGGGGTTCTGCATAACGTCGCATAAACTGCGTTGGTCCCATGCGGCGTATGGCATTGGCTGATAACAAGCCATCGGCCATCACCAGCGACATGGCTTGGTACTTTTCATAATCTGGAGAAACCTCAAATATACGCTGCATGGCGTTTAAGGTTTCCCTGGTTTCCTCGGAGACGTCAATGTCGGTTCTTTCTGCCAAGTACTTTTTGAGCGTGGTCTGTTTAAAATCGAATTCATCATTGGCTGCTATAAAGTCCAAAGCGGGTTGGAAGTTATAGCCATTATTAGAGTCTGACGGATCGGTTTCTAACAAGCGTGCACTTAACACGGCGGTAGGGTGGAGGCTTTCCACCATTCTGGAAAGGAAAGTGGCGTAGCGATCCGTGCGTTCATCTTTCTCCTGGCCAAAAAATTCTGGTGCGCCAATACTATTGCCTGCGTCATTGGTTTCGCTTAGTAGGGATTTCCAGCCAACCTGATTAAAACGGCTGAGAAACTTAAGCGAATGTTCAGAATTATTGGCTCGTCTTTCTTGTGCCAATCGATTCACCAGGGGTACATGGTTAAGCGCAACGGAGCTTAGCTGTACGGTAAACTTAAGTTCAGTGATATCGTCATTGTCAATGCTGCTATCGGCTTCAAGTTCCTGCCAAAATTCGGCAACCGTGCCCCTTCGTTTTACATAACGTTCAAGAATTGTACGCCCTGTGCTGCGGTCGACATTGGCAACGTCAAATAATGTCGCGAAGGTGGGTTTATCGGGTTCGGGCTCTTCGGTGGCAAAACGAATCAATAAATTTTGTAAGCGATCAATGACTGCATCTATCTGTTCTTCACTTAATGTCCTTATAATATTCTCTGAAATAGAATTTTGCAGCGCCTCTTTTAATTGCTCTACGGGTTGTCCCACTAAGCGACGGAGGCTGGTGGTAAGTTCCTGCCGAAACAGACCATACAACCATTCGGCAGGGAAATCATGCTCGCGGTTGTAGCGCGCGGCCAACACAAAGAGATTAAACTGCGTTTTATCCCAATCGTGACGGCAGAGTAGAAATTCTATATCTTTTTCATTTAAGTCCGCTGCGAGTAAGTTATCTGCGGCTAATATGGGTGTGAGCGTTTCTATCCACTGTTGAAATTCTGTGGGGCCAACCAGTGGTTCATCACCTACAACCAGTGTTAGCTCCTCAATAGGCTTTGCATCACAGATAACATCTGAAACAACCAACTCTTCGCTCTGGCTACGATCAGAAAAAACACGAACAATAATCGAGAAAGGAAACGTGGCCGGTACATTGTAAGAGATTTCAAAACTGCCATCGGTCCGATTGGTAAAATCTCGCCCTAAACCTGACTCTCTTCGCAATTGTTTTTCAAATGCGAGCACCATGGCTGAAACAATGGGGCTGCCGTCTGGGTTTAAGACTTTTCCCCGCACAAGGTATTGAGATACAGGGAGAGCAGACAGGCGTTGATTAATAGCGACTGCGGTAGCGCGATCAACCAAGCCCGTAGGACGAAGATCAAATTGCCGTTGGAATTGTTCAACAGCACTAAAGGTTTCAGAGTCATAAATACCAGGCTGGCCTTGGTGGTCAAAGTCGAGTTGACGAAGCGTGTCCTGTAAATCTTGCACGGCTTGGCCGTGCATATTGGTGTCTATTGGAAAAATGATATTCATCAGTAGCTCCGTTGTATATTTATCCGTTGACTGTATTTCGGCGCATATTAAAAATACCTCTTGAGAACAACGCCAGTTCCATGAATCATTGGGTTAATAAAGTAATGTTTGACAATCCTTATTGGTAGTAATCCTTCATTTTCTCTTGCAATTTTTTGAGTATCTCTGATGCTTTGTTTGGTTGCAGAGTTTAGTTGTTGATCAGAAACAGTCTTTGTCTGGTGTGTTTTTATCTCCACTGTTCTACCAGGTTTTACAAGGTCTGACCCTACAGCGTTTGCACCAGCTGCCTTATGTGCCGCTGTCCCAGCCTGGGCTGGCGATTTAGTTTTAATTAACGTTTCTTGACCAACTTTTAAAAATTCTTTCTCAGCTTCGGTAGCAGGTCTTGTTTCAAACTCTATATCTTTGGTTTTATGTTTAATTTTTAATTCTTCTTCAGATTGTGCCACGTTTTGATTTGACTCAGCTTTATTAGATTTTACCGTCAATCTACCCTTTTTTGCCTGTGCCTGTGTTGCTTTCTTTGACCCAGCTTGCATTACTACCATCCCTTTTTCTACCGGCTTCACTGGTACCGCTCCAGCGATTGCGCTAACACCTGAAATAGCAGCATTCCTTATATCACCTTCCATTGCATAAAAAACCGCATTAAACCCATCTGCAGCTACACCAACAGGGCCAGGTACGAAACCAACAATATCCAGTACTTTATGGTAAGTATTAACTGCCATCTTAGTAGCAGCCTGTTCCTCCAAAATTCTCTTAGCTTTCTCATTTTTTGCCATATACTGCTCTCTTTGAAGATAAAAATTTTCTTCTGGAGATACGTAATCTGCTTCACTTTCAATTACTACGGCATTTATGGGCACTCCCGGGGCCAAGCCTTTGACGCCTTGGTCTTCAAATTCTACATAAGTTATATTTGGCGGCTGTTCCCCGACGTCTGGAATATGCTTATAACCAACCTTGCTCCAATCTGTTTCCGTTTCTGGATCTTTTCCGGAAGGGTCGCGTAGTGATATTGGTTTCGAATTAGCATAGTTAAAAACATTTACCCCTCCATCAATTCCAATCGGATCTATACTTAACCAGCGCCCTAACCAAGGTAAATAATATCTCGCGGAATGATAATTTAAGCCACTATCTTCATCCCGCTCCATTCCCGTGTAACGGTAACGTTTAGCTGTTGCTCGAACGCTTGCGCTATTCGCTTGATAAGAAGTCGTACCGTACGGATGATATTCCTCGTAACTAATCACATTACCGCTATCATCCATCTCCAGATTCGCGGAACCTAAATGATTGCTAAATTGATAACGGGTTAATTGAGTTTCGAATTCATCGCTGCCTTGAATGCGCGTTTCGATTAATGCAATGCGACCGGTATCATCATTGATATGCAGGCTTTGGCGTTCTATCTGTAAATTACCGGCGTTGTCATAACTACGATAAATTTCTACATTGCCAAGATAAATCCGCTCTTGCCTTTTGGCTTGTCCTCTTACGCGATCGGTCACTTTTCTTATGCGTTGCCCACCACCGTCATAGGTATACCATGTGCTCTCGGGTGCTTGGCCGGTACATATTTGTTGAGTAGCGGTTTGTTGGAGTTCATCTTTAAAATTCCAGCGCATTTGGCTGAGGTGTGAAAGACTGGTGATAAAACCGTGATGCTGATGATAACTGAAGTTGTAAGGCGCTTGTTCGCCTATTTGCGTAGCTAACAAACGGTTATTGTTTTCTGCGTAGTTATAGTTGCGTGTCCAACCGCGCGAAGTATTACTGGGCACGCTGTGTTGCATTTGCAGAATATTACCCACTGGGTCGTATTGATACTGCTGTTGATAAAGTTGCCAGGCCATATCGTCGCCCGCTTGATAGCGAACGCTATAAATCTCATCGCGCCAGTTATCACAGGGGCCATGGTTTATATTCTGCCCGGCGTGTTCTCTGCCCTGCGCTATAATCAAACGGTTTAATGCATCGTAGGTATAGTCGTTTCTGGGCTCGATAATAAAATTATTAAAAAAGCGTGTGGGAATGGCGCGGTCTTCTATTTCTGAAATATTGCCTACTGGGTCGTATGTGTAAATTAAATTTTGGATTGATTGGCTGTTGCGGGTAGTTTGAAGTTGCGTGAGTCTAAAAGTTAGTGGGTCATAGTGATACCGGGTGGTGCTTAGCAGATCATTTTGGGCATCAGCGTAATCAATTTGGGTGCGCCGGCCTTTTTCATCGTAATCTATATTGCTAACAAATGTTCTCTCGGGCAGTAAGCCACCATTCGGGTTCGGTAGCGAAACATGTAGACGTTCCAGTAGGCCCGCTTCGTTATATTCCGGACGATGAATACTGCCATCGGCTTCGATACTTTGCACGGTTCGGTTAAGCGCATCGTAAGTGCCTTGGGTTTGGTAGGTGGGAAAACTTGCATCCAAGCGAGCATCCAGTTCGGCCATGGCCTCTGTATCACCGTTATTATTATCGTTATTTAATGAAAGTGACCAATCCAAGGTTTGCCGGTATTCTTCGGCAATGCGGCGCCGGCTTTGTAAAGGGTTGCCTTTAAAATCAAAGGCTGTGTTTTCTACTTTACCACCGGAATCATAAACGGCAAAGACTTGACCGCGCAGGTTGCGTTGTTGGGCATTGGCCTGTTGCTCGCCATAGAAATAACGTTCATAGATATGATCCAGGGGCTGATCACTATCTCCACCCTGCACATGCATACTCAGTGGACGATTAAATTCGTCGTAGAGGTGCATCCAAATTTGATTGCGTTCGTCCCAGTTGTGCAGGGGTTTGGATTCCACATCCACCATGCCCCAGCGGCGACCATCGTCCATGCTTGCTTCAGCAACGCGATGGCCGAGCATATCGTAGTGATAGTTGACTACCGTATTACCGCGTGCATCAATAACTGCCTGAGCATTTCCTTCAATATCAAGTTGGATAAAGGTGGTGTACAAATGCTCACTGCCCACCTCGCCACCGTTGTTTTCCAAACTCAGTACTGGCCTTCCAAGGGAATCGAGATAAATAGCTGAGGGTGTATTGGCATGAACTGTTGCTTTTTGTGCGGCGCTTTGTTTTTTGGGGTCGTTGATAAAATTGGGGTGAGTGTTGTCGGTCCTTCGTCGATACCATTCGCTATCAAGGAGGGTATCGATGGGGTCAAATTGCTGTTGTTCCCAGGCGTTAAATTTTACCCTTGAAAAGGTACCGTCGGGCAAGTCTGTTCGAATTAAGCGCCCCAGTGAATCGTAATGCATAACCGGAGTGACACCGCGCTCAACTAACTCTTTTGCATTTTCAAAAAATGGGGTAACGGAAAAGTAGGGCTCGTATTGTTTTACCGGGTTGCCTTTATTGTTGAGAATGGTGCGGCCATTGCCGACCCAACGTAGTTGCTCGCCAGTGTTAATTTCGTTAACGGTAAAGCTGCAATCCGATTCAATTTGCAATTGCAAGGCAACGCCCGGTTCTGCTTGTGTCTTGCTCATGAATGTATTACCAGCACCATCGGAGTATTCAAAGCTGAGTTGCAATGGGCTTTGTAGATTCTCAGCAAAGTGCTGTTCGCGAATAATTGATGCTGCAACTGCGGGGCTGTAAGGAATGCGGTGGCAGGGCATACTCTCAAATTCTTCCGGTGCTTGTGCATCTCTTTGTTGCATTGAGTGTTGAAAGCGATGCAAGTCATACACAAAGCGGATAGATGCACCCTGCAATAAATTCTGTGCCGTATTTCTTAGTGTTTGTGTATCTTCGCTACTGAGGTATTGATCAATTAATGCTTGCTCGTTGTCATCCGTCCACTCAGTTAAACCAGATAACGTATCTGCCGCTTCAATAATATATTCGCCTTGTTCATTAAAAAAGCCATTACCCTCTATGGCTGTGGCTTTGACTAAACCCAACTCGTCTTGGATAACAGAGACCGGATTCGCATTGATATCGATTAGTCGGGTTGGCGCAAGCAAACGGTAGTTAAAACGGTCTATGCGGGTGGTATTACCGACAGCGTCTTCTATTTCGCTGACAAAAAGGTAATAGCCATCGTTATTGCGTTGGTTATCGTCGGTGAAGGTCTCGGCATCATATCGAATTTGACTGATCAGCCCGGTGGGGCTTTCATAACTTAGGGGCGAAAAGAAACGAGACCTTGCAGCTGCTGGGGTTTCATCTTGATTAATAACGTGAGTGAGCCCTGAGCGAATCCAGTACTGATTGCTGATGCTTGTATAATTACCAAGGGTGTCAATGAGCTGCGAGACTGTGAGACCATTGGCAGTGAGTAATTCGCCATCGCGCTGGTAGATGCTGTCAATTAGCCCGGGAGTGTAGGCCAGTTGGTGGTTTTCATAGGGAAGAGCCAAACTTGCAGCTTCGCCAAAGGGCATTGGGGTGACAAAATCATCCTCCCTATAGCGCGTTTGTACATGCTCTATTAATCGCCGCTGTGGGCTGCCATCGGGGCTTGCGTGGTAAGGGATTTCGCTGGTTGCAGTATCCTCTAAAATATTTTGCAATTCTTCTATTTGAAATAGTTCATTTTGTGCAGGTATGCCTGTTATTTCATAGGTTTGAGACTCATTAGGCAAACGCGTTCGATAGACGGTTGGTTCATCAAGGTCGTGAGATAACTGGTCATTATGTCTGAACTGGGCAAAACTATTTCTGCTTACAATGATATGGTTTTGTTGTTGTGCGTTGTGCAAATTTTCTATATTGGTGGCAAAAGCAGCTTGTAGTTTTTGCTGTTCTGTAAAGACAGAAAAATCGGTGACACGAGATTGCAGCGATGCGTTGGCTTCTGCTGCTTGTTGCGGGTTTCTTCCGTAGACCACACTGACCGATTCCAACACATTGCCCAGTTCGTCTATGCGGGTGTTGAGGGTGTGCGCGACGCGACCATCTGCTTCGTTTCGCTCGTAATTTATGGTGATGGCTTCGCTTTCAGTGATTAGAAACACGCCGTAGTCGTTGTTCTCCCTTGGTTGAAGTAACTGGATATTGCAATTGTGGGTAGCCACAGAAAAGGGCTTCATTTGCAATTGCCGTTCTTCTTCTGATGGGTTTTCTCGGGGCGCATCTAGGGCGAAAACCTCTTGCCGAAGCATCATGCCTTTGCAGGCACGCAGGGCTTCACGGTACTCGTCCCCAAGTAATGCTGCAACTTCATCGGTTAATCTTGCATCTGAAATTGATGGCTCGGTGATGTTAATGGGAGATTCCGGAAAGCTGCGATTGTACGCCTGGGGCCAGTATTCCGTTTGAAACTGTTCAAGAATACGTTCTCTATCCAAGAAGGCGCCGGTATGAAACCAGGTTTTTGTCAGAACCGGTTTCTGGTAAAGCTGTTCGTCCTTTTCTAATCGGTTGCCACTGTTATCGGCGTGCCATTCCTGGTAGAACTCGGTATCCGTTTGCTCGACTCTGCCAAAACCTCTAAACTCACGTTCAGAGTGATCATAATAACCATGGTGATATGTGTATGAACTGGCAAAACGGACATCGGTTATTTTTTCTTCAACAACAACTCTACTCACTACTTGTACGGGAAAAGGTAGTTTGGTTATCCATGGTGTACCGGCAAGCTTATCTTGCAAATAAAAATGGGTAGAGCTTTTGTATTCGAGTTTGGTTTCCTTACCCAAGTTATTGGTGTAATGAGTCATTACGTGGGGCTTTTTACTGCTCATTAAATCGATATATTGCATGGGTGCTCGACTGTGGCTGGGCAAATCGCTTGACCAGACTATGCATGAGGTGCCGGTGCCGAGCAGGTCGACAACTGATAAGCGAGCGTTTTGATCAATAGGAAAGAATGGCTCTATTTCATGTGCATTGCTCCAGGCGTTACCGCTAAGATTAATAAACGCTTTAAACGTGTTTTTGCCTGAATAAATAATATCGGTGGCACCGGTGCCACTAACGTCGGCAAGGTGGAGGTAGTGCGGATTAAATGTTTCGGGGTGATCAAATGTGGGCGCATTGGTCATACTGATTTTTGCACTAAAATGGCCGTAGCCTAAATTCGCCCAATAACAGACGTCACCATTACGAATGCGAACAATATCTGTCAGTCCATCGCCCGACATATCAGCAAGAAAAATGCTCTGCTGTTGGTCAGAAAAGATGATGGCCGGCCCATTTTCTTCATCCAATGCTTTAAATGTACGCACTGCGGATAAATGCCCTGTTTTTCCGGCTGCTTCATACCATGTAAATGCGCGATCCTCAGTTATTACGAGCTCGGGTTGTCCATCGCCGTTTAAGTCAAGCAACCGGGTGTTGGGATCTTGCAGATTAATATTGGCGACTGCTTTAAATGATTGAAACGATTCTAAGGTATTTTCGTTGTTATTGAGTGTGTAATAACCCTGCACACCTGGGCTATTGACGACAACTTGCTTTTGACCGTTTGCCTCCAGGTCTTGTAAAGACAATGCTCCGCTGGATAGACCTGAAAAGCTGGGCTTTTGTAGGGCTTTTTTAGCAACGGTAAAGGTAACTTCAGCACTTTCGTCGTTACCACCTAAATTATTCTTGTAATACCAACCCTCGGCTTGCTCCGTTAATATACCTGAAATGCCTTCTCCATATAGATCAACCCATTGGTAATTATTTGTGAGCCCGATAGGGGCATTGGCAATACTTTCTTCATTGATTTTTTTTATGCTTTTGTTCCAATTGAGTTTTTCATAGCGAAACTCTATAGGTGGTAAGGATTTTTTTGTGTATTGAGCATCTGGTCTTCTTATATAGCCGCTTTGTATAATGGATTGCAAATAAGTTGTTTCTGACTGATGCGAGTCATTGATTGATGAAGGTTTGTGAATTAAGTCCAGTGTTCTCACTAAGTAATTATTGCCAAAGTGTTCTTCATCAGGTGTTCCCTGAAATTGCCTTTCATCGGGGAAATGGTGAAACATCAGCACGCGTTTACATAAACGGTTAGTTCTAATCTCAAAGCTCGAACGATACGACGAAAACGCGTCTTGCCGATAATCCCAATCACCATTATCGAGAGGCGTGGGGCTTAATTCATCGTGCTCGCCGTAGTCAAAAACCAACTCGAAAAAGTATTCAGCATTGGGTGGAGCAATAGGGTCGTAGGGTGAATCAGGGTCTGCGTACCATGCCAATCTATTACCGTAAGTTACGCGTTTAAGGTAAGTATTGGTAAAGGGCGCGGCACCTGTTTTTCTATTTCTTTCGTGGAGATGATTCGGTATTGTATTGTCGATAGCGACTGCGCCAGCATTGTCGAGGTTGCTGTCTTGTTTATAGTGGTATTTAATCCAGTTGCCTTTATCATCGTAGCTAAATTCTGGCAGCCACTGGTATATTTGGCTTAGATTGTCAGGGTTGGCAATACGCGTAGTCGGTGATCTACCAAAAATCGTTACCACATTTTCTCTTGTGGTTATTTTCCAGTATGTACCATGATTTTTGTGAACTATTCTTTCAATGCGAGAGAAAGTGCCTTCAACGCGAGGACGATACCTTTTGACAAAATACCCATTAAATTCAAACTCGATGGGAGCCAAACTGTCTTGCTCCCCACTCCTCAAAAAGGGAACCAAGTCTTCGACACCAGATAACAAGAAGGTATCCTCATCCTTTCCTTCTATATACTGAGGCAATTTTTTATCTGTTTTGCGCTGTATCTGAGGTAAATCGACAGACCACCCCAAACCAAAGGGACTGTTTCCACCTCCTGAGCTGTAGGACAAGGTTAGTGATGGGGTGAAATTATTCCTACCCGGGCTTACAGGCAGGGGAATAGAAAAACCAGCCGTGCCGTTAGCCGTATTAACTTGGAACTTCTCATCGATTCCCTTTAGCGCTCCGCCACCTTTAGGAAGCGATATTTCAGGAATTTTTAACGCATTGGATTCCGTTGACTGCTCTTGTGTCAGTGATTTAATGCCAAAATCAGCGCCTTGTTTTCCATCACTTGAGGTGTTTTCATGTATGCGATCAATTTTAGATGTACCCACTACAATCTCCTTTGTTGGAACTCGATGATCAAGTTTTTGTTAATTTGCCCAACTTCGGCGTTGGAAAAAATTTTTAATCCTCAAAATATATTGTATATTCGTCCGGTTAAAAATTGTTTCCGCCTTGAATTTCAACAAATCCCTTAAAACTTGATGATCGAGTGGAAGCATATCTAAATTTGCTATTTATTTTTTTTTATATGAAAGAACTAAACTAACCAGTTAGTTTCTTTCATGATTTGTTGTGGCCTAACCTCGGTGAAAGACCAGGTCGGCCATGGCCGTTATATGAAAGAACCATCAACGACCTGAATTCTTTCATACTTTATTGTGGGCACGCTGACGAACGTTCAAGGCGGCCCAAGCCGTTATTTAGAGCTTTGGTTTCGCTTGTCTTGTTGCCGGTTTTAATAATTTTGGATGTGATTATCCGGTCATTCTCTCCAGTCAATTGCGCCGACTTCATGAGGTATGAAACAAGTACTGACAAGTATAGCATTTTTCCGGCACATCAAACACGGATAAAATATCTTTGGCTCATGTAGCGTTTTGGAATCTTCTTTTTGATGCAACTGCTATCTATTTTAAATGATAATTCATATTTTTATTTACTTCTTTTAAGAGCTGTTTGACAATATTTACCGTTGGGATCGAATGAAAAAGGTACATTTATGAATTTTAAAATTTTCATGGCCCTAAATTGCGTTTACAAACTTGCCAACGCATTCCAGGCTGTGTTAGAGTTCTTATACTCGATGATCAAGATTTTTGTTAATTTGCCCAACTTCGGCGTTGGAAAGAATTTTTAATCCTCAAAATATATTGTATATTCCTCCGGTTAAAAATTGTTGCCGCCTTGAAGTTGAACAAATTTCCTAAAAACTGGATGATCGAGTTATAAATTAATAAATATAAAATACTTGAGGCTGCTCTGACTATCCGAATCGGACATTTTTTCAGTATTGACCATCTGATATTGGGGATTGCTTTGCCCCGTTACATCCAGCGTAAAGGATCAGGTACCGATACGGATGTTATAACTTTCAGCATGCGTTCCTGGGAACAGTTAGAGAAGGGGTTCTCATCCGGTGATATCAATGCCGCATTCATGGATATTGCCCAGGCTATGTATTTGTTTGACAAAGGTTCGGCCATATCCATGCTCATGTTCACCCACAGGGCAGGCAGCAGAATCATTGTACCTGAGCAGATTCAAAAATTGACGGATTTTAAGGGAAAAAGTGTTTTGATCCCGCACAGATTTAGTATTCAGCATATGCTTGTGCACAGACTGCTAAGCGCAGGAAAATTGAAAATCGCCGGTTTAGGAAGGTCGGGAGAAAGCGTTGGAATTGAATCGGTACCATGTGCCCTGATGCCGGAAATGGCAAGTTCGGATCTTGACTGCGATATTGCAGCTTTTATTTGCCCTGCCCCCTTTGGTGACGCTGAAGTTGAGAAAAAAGGTTTCAGAAATATGCTCATTTCCCGGGATCTGTGGGAAAATCACCCGGGCAGCGCATTCGTGGTACATCAGGACCTGCTTAGAACCAAAGGGAAAAATTTGGCTCTGATGGTTAGCTGTTTGCTTGACAGTGCCCGGCAGCTTGATCGGTATATGTCATCCCCGGATGCTGTTGAAAAAGACATTGAAAGCATCTCAGCCTCTTTTTTAGGCCTTTCTGTCGACCAGACACAAAGGGCACTTAAAACATCCGGGATAACCTATTGCCCAACACTTCTGGCTCCGGATATGGATATTTTAAGCATCGTGCTTGATTATATGCGTACAACCATGGCGGTCATGCCGGCCGGAACAAACCTTAATGGCTTCATCAGACCGGAATTTATTCATACGGCTCTATCGGAATTATAGTACTTGAAAATAGATATTGAAAAAATCTGTAAATCCTACGAAGGACCCGGGGGGGGGAAACATCAAATTCTCAAGGATATTTCCTTTTCCATAAATCCAGGAGACTTTGTGATTATTCTGGGTGAATCGGGTTGTGGAAAGACCACCTTGCTGAACTTGCTGGCAGGACTTGAAACTCCGAGTTGCGGTCAAATCCGGGTGAACGGCATCCCCATTACCGGCATCCACCCTTCACGTTCCATGCTGTTCCAGCAGCCGGCGCTGATTCCCTGGCTCAGCGTTAAGGAAAACGTGGCCTATGGCTGTAAAATCAGAAAAGACACCCAGGACCTGGAATACCGGGTAAGCCAGTTTCTGGAAATCATGGGCCTGACAGGTGCGGCGAAAAAAAAACCGGGCCAACTCTCCCTGGGCATGGCCCAGCGGGTTTGCCTGGCCAGGGCCTTGGTGGGACACCCCCAGGCCCTGCTGCTTGACGAGCCCTTTGCCTCTTTAGACACATTTACCCAGGCCCATATCCAGGAGGAATTGGTAAACTTATGGATGTCGGAAAGCTTTACTGCGGTCTTTGTCACCCATGATATTGATGAAGCCATCCGCCTTGGAAATAAAATTGTGGTTCTGGCAGGATCTCCTGCAGGTATCTCCGATATTTTCGATATTGATGTCCCCTACCCCAGAAACCGGCATGACCCTGTGATAAAAACGTTAAGAACCGATATTCTCGATCGGTTTAAAATCGCATACTTAGTTAAACGGAGCCTTACAGATGGGATTTAACCATATTTCACGGCGAAATTTTTTAAAAACAGCAATACAGACGGCAGGTGTAGCCGCCTGTACCCCCATGGTCTTTCCGTGTCTGGCAGCGGCAAAAAAAAGACCGTTAAAAATAGGTTATCTGCCCATTACAGATGCCACCCCCTTGCTTGTTGCATATAGTCTGGGTTATTTTTCCCATGAAGGACTTAATGTGGAACGGCCGATTATGGTACGTTCATGGAATGTACTTTCCGAATCCTTTTTAACGGGCAAATTTGACTTGGCCCACATGCTTTTCCCCATCCCTGTGTGGATGCGATTCAAGCAGAATATACCTATCAAGGTGTTGGCCTGGGATCATACCAACGGCAGCGCGGTCACAGTCAGAGCAGACTCCGGCATCAACCGGTTTGCGGATCTTTCGGGAAAACAGGTGGCCGTGCCCTCATGGTATTCCATGCACAATCTGGTCATGCAGTTAGGTCTTCAGGTCCAGGGGCTTGAACCTGTAATCCGTCCGCCGGGTTCAAAACTTGCCCCCCACGAGGTGAACCTGTTTATCCTGTCGCCCCCGGATATGCCCCAGGCGCTTTTGGGAAAGAAGATAGACGCATTTATCGTGGCAGACCCTTTCAACGCCTTGGCCCAGGAAAAATTTTCGGCAAAAATCATGCGATATTCAGGAGATATTTGGAAAAATCATCCCTGTTGTGTCATTGTCGCCAATGATCACCTGATCCAAAAAAGCCCAATAGTAATTCAAAAGGCGGTTAATGCTATTGTAAAAGCCCAGGCGTGGTGCCTGCAAAATCCTAAGGAAACCGCCCACCTGCTTAGCAGGGACGGCGAAGGATTTTTGCCGGTAAATGAATCAGTTCTTAACAGGGTTTTTGGTGCCATCCCCGAAAAAGAACTGATACACCCCCAGTGGAATGTAGAAAGAATCGGTTTCCAGCCTTTTCCCTTCCCATCAGCCACCCGTTTTATTCTGGAACAAATGAAAAAAACCAAGGTTGAGGGCAACACCGATTTTCTGACGAACCTCGACACAAACACAGCGGTTTCACAGCTTGTCGATGACCGTTTTGTCAGAAAGGCTCTGGACGACATGGGCGGCATGAAGGGATTCTGCCGCTGCGATATAGAAAATGTATTTACCAGGGAAGAAACCGTTGAAATCAACTGAAAAAAATTCCCGGAACAGCGCCGTACAATTTGAATTCTCATCATTTTTTACTCGGGTATGGTCGGGTTGGAAATATGAAATAGCCGGGCTTATCCTGTTTACCTTTGCCTGGGTTGCTGTTACGCAATTCGTATTTACCCGCCCAGAATTATACCATTTTAATGGATTTCTACCCGGCCCAACCCTTGCGGCTTTGGCAAACGCCTTTCAGAATCCCAAATTCTGGATGTCAGTTTTTGCAAGTCTGCGTAGAATCGTTGTAGGCATCGCCATATCAGCATCCATCGGGCTTCCATTGGGCATACTAATCGGTTTTTTTACACGTCTTCGCAAACTGACGTATTCGCCGATTCAATTCGTAAGAATGATCAGTCCCCTGTCCTGGATGCCCATTGCATTGCTTTTATTTACAACCTTTGAGTCTGCTGTTCATTTTTTGATTGTAATGGCGACAATTTGTCCTATAATACTGAACACAGCCATTGGTGTTATGAACATTAATCCCCAATGGTTAAAAATGGCTTTGAACCAGGGTGCCAATAACGTTCAACTCATTCAGACGATTGTTCTTCCATATTCAATACCCAATATGATAACCAGCATTAGACTGGCACTGGGGATTGCATGGATTGTTTTGGTCCCGGCAGAATTTTTAGGGGTATCATCTGGTTTAGGCTATCTGATTAACGATGCCAGGGATACCATGGAGTACGACAAACTTATGGCCGTAATCATTGCCATCGGCATACTGGGATTTATACTCGACAGAGTTTTCCAGAAATTGCAGCACAGATTCAGCTGGTCATGGGCCGGCGATGTTTAAGAGATATTATGTTGAAATTTTTTATACAATACCTTTACAGGACATAAGGAGCATTTTATGGCGGTAGACCCAAATATTAAAATTGTTGTGGCAGATGATTCAGGCACTATGCGGATGATGTTTAAACAAATCCTGGGAAAAGCCGGATTTTCAAATCTTGTCATGGCGGTGAACGGTGCCGACGGTGTTAAAAAAGTAGAAGCTGAAAAACCTGATCTTGTCATATCCGACTGGAACATGCCCACGCTGGATGGCCTTGAGTTTCTCAAACAATTAAGGGCCTCTGAGGAATTTAAGGACCTGCCTTTTATCATGGCCACGGCCCAGGCTGACATAGGCCAGCAGAAAGTCATTCAGGAAGCCGGCGGTAATGCCCATTGCCCGAAGCCTTTTAATGAGGAGGAAATAACAAAGGCGATTGAAGCGGCCTTCTCCGGAGAAATAAAAAAACAGCGGGTAACAAAAAGGAGAAGCATTATCGGAGGCCGCGTTGAACTCAACGTTGCCCACATCCAGATCACCGACCACCTTGCCTTGGGTACCTTGAAACACCGGATTAACCAAGGGGATCTGGAACCCCAATATTTTGACCTGTCCACCAGTATGATGGGTGGATGGAACCCCATACAGGAAGGCCTTGAAAGCGGGGAAATCGACTGTGCCTTTGTTCTAGCACCCATTGCCATGGATTTGTTTGCCTATGACTCCCCCATTCAATTGGTCCTGTATGCCCACAAAAATGGTTCCACATTTGTGCGCTCCCGACATTATGATCACAGGTTTGACTCTTTGCAAAGCTTTTACAAATATAAGGTTGTGGATATTCCTCACAAAATGTCAGTCCACCACATGCTTGCACATAAATTTTTAAAAGAACTGGGACTGAAACCCGGTGTTCCGGGGAAAAAAGCGATTAATGTGCGCTTTGAGGTGGTTCCCCCAATTAAGATGCCCGGCATCATGAAAGAAAACGAGGATGTGGGTGGATTCATGGTTGCTGAACCAGTTGCCACCAAAGCCATCAAGGGAGGAATCGGCAACCTGGAATTTTATTCAGCCACACGATGGGAGGATCATCCCTGCTGCATTGTGGCCATGCAAAAGGACTTTATCCAAAAACATCCTGAAGCTGTTCAAGAGTTTGTATCCTTGCTGGTGGATACCGGGGAGTATATTGAAAACGACAAGACTCGGGCTGCGGATATTGGTGTAAAATTTTTGGATCCCGAAGGTAAAATGGGCCTGAATCCCCAGGTGCTTCAAAATGTATTTTCCCAGCCCATGGCCATCCGTTGGGACGGACTTTATCCGAAAGCGGCAGATCTTGATAAAATTCAAAGATACATGCATGATATCATGGAAATCGGTAAAATTATTGACCTTGAAAAATTTATTGAACCCAGTTTTGCCAACGTCGCATTCAATCGATAAAGCAAGGAGTTATGCATGAAAATTACAGATCCACAAGTCATACTGAACGGAGAAAAAGACCTCATTGCATCTGTCCAAAATGATCTGGACCTTGATGCAGTCAAGGATCTGTTCAAGGAACGCCTGACCGCAAGCGCGCTGTCCCCCAAAGGCGGCCGGATTGTTGTACATGATAATGACGTGGCGTTCAGACTTGATTATGAAATCAATCTAAATGGCAGCCTGCTTTTTGACCGGAACGGCAACCTGCTTGAAAATAGTGAAAGTACGTCACCAAAACAAGACTCCCTGGATGAAGATCAGGCGCCGGCATCGGACCTGGATGACAATTTGTCCATTGAACTTCCAGATTATGATGATGCACTGGATAAGGACCTTGGGGAAGCCCAGATGGAGGTTCTGGAATCAGAGGACCTGCCTGATGATTTCCAGGATACTGAGCCCGGACTGGAAATTGAAGACCTTGAAGATGAATCTGCAGTTGATCAGGACGACTCAGATATCCTTGAAGATGATGACGGTGATGAAATAATGTATGATTTGTCCAAAGAGGATGATACAGAAGATTTAAGCGTTGATGACCTTACGGATATTGACTTTGAAGATGGGGACAAGGAAACCAAAGAGGCTGGCCAGGATATTGATGACGATATCAGTGACATTCTCCAGGAAAGCCGTAATTTCTGGGAAAAGAAAAAAGAGTAATTGTGGAACGGACGAAGGAGACCCTTTTATAACTTTAAGGCCTACTCATATTCGTGCGTAAATATAGGCTAAAAATTCGACATTTATCTTTCTAAGGCAAGATTTTCCCGTTACAGGGCTGCATTAAATTGAGTAGCGTGAGGTCGAGTAATTAATCCGGCCTCATCTCTCTCACATAACTTAAGATAGGAGCTATTCATAAGACTCCCGTTTATTCTTATCCCCGGTTCATCGGGAGCCAGGCCAAGGGCATAAAGATGAAAAAAGGATGGACCCACGGACATCTACTTCGTTCCAAAGGCTCCTAAAGGCTGCGAAAACAACTTGCTGAAAACGCTTCCCGGGAAAAACTGGTTATTAATCCTCCGAATGTATGGACTGCTCAAACCCTGATTTGAATAAACCTGGCGCCCGGGTGAGATTGAACTTATGGATCAGTCGGATGACGAGAATGTAAATTTGAATTCGTCAACAAATAAAGGAGAGATGAGATGAAAACACAGAAAAAATTTGTAATGGCCTTTATGCTGATTCTTGTGTCTGTAACTTCAGGCGTCAATGCTGCGTCTGGACAGAAGCCAACGCCTGAAAAAATTTACTCTGCAGTGGACCAGGTGGCGCCAATCATCAAAGATACCGCTTTAACACTTTGGAAACATTCAGAACTGCCGCTTGTGGAGTTCAAGTCTTCTGCCCACTTGATGAAGGTCCTTGAAGACAATGGTTTTAATATCAAAAGCAAAGGGACGGCTGGTGTGCCCACAGCCTTTGTGGCCGAGTATGGCTCAGGCAAGCCCGTCATCGGCATCATGACCGAATATGATGCGCTGCCCGGTCTAGGTAGTGAACCTGTAGCCAACAAAACATCGCGTAAGGATGGCGTCACCAGTGGCCATGGTTGTGGGCACAATTTGATCGGCGCAGGCGGACTTGGGGCAGCATTGGCCATTCGCAACTTGATTGAGGAAAATAACACGTCCGGGGTGATTCGTGTATTCGGCGCTGCTGCCGAAGAATCTGAAGGTGCTAAAGTATACATGGCTCGTGAAGGTCTCTTCAACGATGTCGATGCCATGCTTCACTGGCATCCCATGAACGTCGCCGGGCTCTGGTATGCTCGCACGGCTGCAGTCGGGATGCTTTATGTTGAATTTAACGGTAAAACAGCTCATGCCGGTCTGGAGCCATGGAAGGGACGCAGTGCTTTGGATGCGGTCGAACTTTTTACGCACGGCGTCAACATGATGCGCGAGCATGTGGAGCCCACCGCTCGGCTGCAATACATCATCCCCAAAGGCGGTGTCGCACCTAATGTCGTGCCCGATTTTGCCACCGTGAAAATGTTCTACCGTGACATTGATCGGGCTCACGTCGAAAAATCGATGATCTGGCTCAAACAGATTGCAAAGGGCGCTGCGCTGGCAACCCAGACCCAGACGCTGGCTGTCGAATATTTTGGCATGCATGATCTTTTGCCTAATACAACTATGGCAACACGCATGCAGCAGCATCTTGATGCTGTCGGCATACCGAGTTACACCAATGAAGAAATTGCCTTCGCCAAAGAGATTCAAAAATCTGCAGGCGTCGAGGCAACAGGTATGACCAAGAACATCGTTCCCTTGCCGGAAAAGGTTCCCACAATGGGCGGCTCCACTGATGTAGGCGAGGCCAGTTGGATTACCCCGACGATGGGCACATTCATGCCGACAATGCCAGAAAATATAGGTGTGCATACATGGATGGCGACCTCCTGTCATGGAATGAGCATTGGTTATAAGGGCGCTATCAACGCGGCCAAAATACTGACCGCAACTGGATGGGACCTTCTTACCGATGCCAAGTTCCTGGCAGAAGTCAAAGCAGAATTCAAGGAACGAACCAAAGACTTTACTTATAAGTCGCCCATCCCTGATATCATAAAGGAGCCCGTTCTTTTGCCTGAAGACATGAAGAAGCACGAAAGCGTCATTGAGCTGAAAGAATACTTTAAGAACCACGCAAATGAAGAAGGATTCTAAATTAGTACCCAATTTTCTACAAGTAGTAGGTTTTTTTATTATTCACATGCTAAAGGAGACAAAAAAATGAAATCAATTAAACAAATCATTTTAATAATAACCTTGATAACAATGACAACCTTTTTTTGCGGGGTCTGGACGGCAGGGGCAGGTACCGGCGCTGAAATTGACCGGGATGTGGATGTGTTCATTGAAAAATTATTTGCAGGCTCGCCTGCTGCTGCAAAATTATCCAAGGTGGCAAAGGGGATGCTTGTTTTTCCAAATGTGGTCAAAGCTGGAATTATTGTTGGTGGGCAATATGGTAAAGGCGCTCTTCGCATCGGGGGTAAAACCGCAGGGTATTACAACACGGTTGCCGCTTCGTACGGGCTTCAGGCCGGTGTACAGTCTTTTGGATATGCCATGTTTTTTATGACGGATGAAACACTGAAGTACCTTAAGAACAGTGCTGGTTGGGAAGTCGGTGTCGGGCCAAGTGTTGTTGTTGTAGATGAAGGTCTATCCCGTTCATTGACGACCACAACGACCCAAGATGATATTTACGTGTTCTTTTTTGACCAGAAGGGATTGATGGCTGGTCTTGGACTGCAGGGCTCAAAAATCACCAAGATCCATCCGGACAAGTAGACAGGATATATCTGGTCAAAAATAAAAATCGGCCCTGATTTTTTTTTAAGTCGACGCTTGACGTCGTCCTTTGCGGTGCACAACATACTTGACGCGTCAATAAATTTTAAACTATTGCCCGTTTAGAAATAAGAAGTTTCATCCAACAAAGAAATTGGGCAAAAAGGCCTTCTGGATGGAAATTATACTAAAACCCAAAATCAGGAGTATCATCATGGGAAAAACCGTATTATTCGCATTTAGGGGAGACCCTTTATGTTTTGTCCACGTACTTCTTAACGCACTTGATCTAAAACAGCGAGGCCAGGAAGGACTCATTGTTTTGGAAGGCGAATCCGTCAAACTTGTAGGGCCCATGTCTGAATCAGGACACTTCTTAAACGCACTTTACCAAAAAGCCAAGGGCGCCGATCTTATTTACGGTGCATGCAAGGCCTGTGCAACCAAACTTGACGCCCTTGGTCCTATTGAAAAGGAAGGAATCCCCCTAGTTGGAGATATGGCCAATCATCCTTCCATGGGCGCATTCATCGAAAAAGGATACAAAATAATCACATTTTAAGCTCTGGATAATCAAATGACCGCAGGAACACCTTTTATATCCTATTTAAAATATGGCAGTTTTTGCGACAAATCATTTTCTTTTATTTAGTGTCTGAACGAAAACTTGGAAATCTTGCCGAATACAAGGCGGACGGAAATTTTAACCGGAGGAATACATAACGTATTTCGAAGATTAAAATTTATGCCCAACGAAGTAATCGGCAAAATTTACGGTTTTCGGTCGGGCACTATTTACCGCAGCATTTCTTGTACTTACGTCCGCTGCCGCAGGGGCAAGGTTCATTCCGGCCCACTTTGGTCGAGACAGCAGGTTTAGGTTTCACCATATCACCGGTGGTGAACAACCAGGCATCTTCCTGCTTTGAAAACCGGCCAACTTCATGGTGTTTTTGAACAACACCGTTTGTCCGAAAAGTGGCTATGAATTCAACCGTACCATCCTGGTCTTCGGAACAGCCGGCTTCTGTAGCAACGATTTCAAGATCCAGCCATTCGGAATTTTGCGCCCATGCTTTTGTGCCGTCATGGTCGTACCCTTCCCGGTGATCCGGATGGGTGGTGTTAAAAATAAACTCCGTATCAGCCATTGTATAGGCGGTATAACGGGCCCGCATAAGTTCTTGTGCAGTCCGGGCAGGTTGTGTTCCGGTAATGATGGGTTCGCAGCATTCGGCATAGGCAAGGTTGCTTCCGCAGGGACATTCTTCCATATTTACATTTCCTCCATGGAAATCAGTTAGTTTGAATCCCAGGGAAATATCACATGCGCCGCAGTCCGGCAATATTCATAATATTTTTTTTATAGGTGGCCTTAAACATCTGCCTTTCCGGCCTGAGCCTGGATGGCTGTTATCGCCACGGTATTCACAATATCCGGCACGGTACATCCCCGGCTTAGATCATTAATAGGCCGCTTTAATCCCTGGAGCACGGGGCCGATGGCCACAGCGTTTTCCGAGGCCCGCTGGACAGCCTTGTAAGTATTGTTCCCAGTGTTCAAATCCGGAAAAATAAATACGGTGGCGCGTCCGGCCACCTGGGAGTCGGGCAGCTTGGTCATGGCTACGGCCGGGTCAATGGCAGCATCATACTGAATAGGGCCTTCGATGGGAAGATCCGGGGCCTTTTCCCGGGCCATGGCCGTGGCCTGTATCACCTTGTCCACATCTGCGCCTGTTCCTGAAGATCCGGTGGAATAGGAGAGCATGGCCACCCGGGGTTCAATACCGAAAATGGAAGCGGTCCCGGCTGAAGCCACCGCAATCTCGGCCAACTGGGAAGCTGTGGGGTTGGGGTTGACAGCGCAGTCACCAAACACCAGAACCCTGTCCTTCAGGCACATGAGGAATACAGACGACACAATGGAAAAACCGGGCAGCGTTTTAATAATCTCGAATGCCGGAAGAATGGTGTGGCCCGTAGTGTTCACAGAGCCTGATACCATACCGTCGGCATGTCCTTTATGCACCATCATGGTGCCGAAATAAGAAGGGTCGGTCATGGTATCCCTGGCTATGTCCAGGGTCACACCTTTGTGTTTGCGCAAGTCAAAATAAGTTTGGCCATAATCGTCCAGCCAAGGGCTGGCATCAGGTTGGATAATCCTGGCCTGGGACAGATTCAGCCCCAACTCCTTGACCCTGCGTTCAATCTCTTCGGGCCGGCCTAAAATGGTGATATCACAAAATGAGCGCCGCAGAAGAATATCAGCGGCTTTAAGAATCCTGTCGCTGTTGCCTTCGGGCAGCACAATATGCTGCTGAGCCTTTTTAGCCTTCTCAATAAGGCTGTATTCAAACATCTGGGGGGTGATGCGCACCGACTTTCTGGCCGCCAGCCGCTGTCTTAAAGAACCGGCATCCACGTTTTCCTCAAAAACATTCAGGGCCAGGGCAATGCGTTGGGGATCGTCCGGGGAAATCCTGCTGTAAATTTGGTCAATGGCCTTGATCGCCGTATGGGTATCCATCCGGGTCTGCAGAATGGGCACAGGCAATTCCTTCCAATCATGGATAAGCCGAATGATGGAATCGGGAATGGAGATGCCGCCGGTGACCAGAATGCCGGCGATATCAGGATAGGCCATGGAAAGCCGGGAAGCAATGCAGGTAATAACAATGCCGGCCCGGTCCCCGGACGTAACGACCAGGTAGTCTTTTTTAATGTGGTCCAGAAAATCCGGAACCAGCATGGCCGCAATCATACATCCTGAGATTTGATTTTCAAGCCCCTGCCTGCCGTACAAAACCTGGGCATCCACGGCCGGAATCAGATCCCGAAACGAAGGACGGCTTAAAGCCTGAGTTTCAGGAATGGTATAAATCAGGACTTCAAGGCGGTCAATTGCCTTATATAAAGCGATTTTCAGGCTATGCAACGATTCGGGTTCCACCCGGTTAACCATCACAGCCAGCACATCCACCCCTTTATGGTATAAGCTTTCCACGGCGAGTTGACATGAGGTTATCACCTGTTGCGCATCTTTTTTATGTCCATATGAGACTACCAGGGCCGGACACCCGATATCTGCTATAATCATGGCATTGATATCAAATTCAAAAGCCTCGGAACCGGCTGCGAAATCAGTGCCCTCGCACAGGACAAAACGACTTTTTTTCTCAAGGGCCTTATACTTGTCTAAAATGGTTTTCATCATTTCTGCCTGGCGACCGGAATTAACCATCTGCTTGGCCTCTTCCAACGTATAAGCATAGGTTTCCTCATACTGAAGCCCAATGTTAAAGTTGGAAAGCACCAAATCAATGTCGTGATCCCTGACGTCTCTTGAGCTCGGGTTAATAATGGGCCTGAAAAATCCAACGAGCCGGATATCTTTAAGCAAAAGCTGCATAATGCCAAGAACGATGAGGATTTTTCCGTTTCGGGTTTCAGTCGTTGTGATGTAAAGACTATTAGCCATGGAAGACACCTTTAATACCATAATTTTTATTCACTGAAGTTTCCTAAAAATTAAAACCGACCTTAGGGCAACTTAAAATGCAATTGGCATGGAAATTGATTTTCATTTTTCATGCCAAACCTAAGTGATTTTTTATGATAACATACTGTTTTTATTTGAAATAAAGACCCAATAACCCTTGAAAAAGTAGGCGCTCCTGTAGTATATTTCAATTGCCTAAATACTTGAAACTATACAAAAAAGGAACGACCCACCATGTTTATATTACGTGATTTGACAGAGCCTTTGCAAGCTGAATTTTCTAATACAGCTCAGGGACAGAAAAGAAAAGTCTGGTTTGCATACACGTTGCTCGCTGTAGTGGTACCGTTTACATCATCAATCACCTCTAACCTGTTACGTGCCCTTCAAACTTTGTTTGGTCTAAAACTGCATAGCCAGAGGTTTTATGCATTTATGGCGAGTCCAACACTGCCATGGAAAAAATTATGGCAAGCTATGTGGGGAATGATTCCGTCACCAGGTACAGACGGACGAATAATGGTAGCACTGGATGATTCCATAAACCCAAAAAGTGGTAGGAAAATTTTTGGTTGCGCACATTTTCACGATCATGCAGCAAAGTCAAACCAGAGTTCATATCCATGGTCACAGTGTATTCTGGCAGTAGGATTATTGAAAAAAATAAAATCTCGATGGGCCTGCCTGCCCCTTGATTTTCGTTTTTATATGATGAAAAAGAATATTGAGGCAAAATCTGCTACTGCCAAACGAAAAGGGAAGGTTCTTTCCTTTGAAAGCAAGATGACACAGGCTGCCACGATGATAAAGGATATTCGAAATTATTTTCAGCAACCAGTGTTAGTTATTGCAGATAGTTGGTTTGGCAATGACGGCCTCTGGTCCAGGCTGGGTCGTGGTGAAGGCGGCTTTTTCCATCTACTCTCTCGTATGCGAACAAATATTACGCTATATGATCTTGCCCCTGTTTCTACAGGAAAACGCAAGGTTGGTCGCCCACGAAAATATGGCAGCCGTCTGGGTTCTGTGGCTGATTGTGCAGCATGCTGGAAAAAAAAGTGCCGGGCTTATATGGTTTTCTTGTACGGCAAAACAAGGGAAGTACAGGCGTATTCACAAATCGTTATGTTGAAAACGATGAAATGTCCGGTACGAGTTGTTTTTGTTTATCGGAAAACACGATACGTTGCTCTCATGACCACAGATTTAACGCTTTCTGTTGAGCAAATTATAGAATATTATGGCGCACGCTGGAAAATAGAATCCGGATTTAAGGAGATCAAGCAGGAAATTGGTAGCTCAAAATCACAAGTTCGGAATTCGGAATCCGTACTGAATCATCTTAACTTCTGCATGATGGCCACAACGCTGACATGGATCTATGCCGACAGGTTGGAAAATGCACCAGACAGAAGACATAAAATTCGGGGACGAGCCGGATTTGCATTTTCTGATGTGCGCAAGACTATAGCGGAGGCAGCATTGAGTTCTGATTTTTATAGGGTTTGCCCTGTGCCGGGGCAAAACCCACAAAAATCTTTCGTTAAAACCTTGCTACGCATGGTTGCATAGCAAGATGATCAATTAGTTTACAGGAAACTTTAGTTTATTCAAATATGGGCTGAAAACAAGACTGGTATGATAAGTCTTTTCAATTTCCCAATTTTCCAACTTTTATTAGCAAATAAAATGCCGGGATAAAAGGTTAAATTCATGATATCTGGATATCATTGGAGAAATCCACGGCGGGTGCAACATACTTTTTTTCTTTGAATACGCAGGCCAGAAGGGAAAATTGCCGGAGTGTAAAAGAAGCGGACACCAAAGATGACTTCTTCGTATTCATGCATATCATATTATATGTGAAATATTGCATGAAAAACAGTCTTCATGAAAGGCAACACAGGAGGAATATATGGAAAAGACAACCGCTGTGTCAACTCTTAAAGCCGGATTCGAAAATAGTTTTGCAGCTCTTCCGAAAAAATTTTTTGAAGAGATTACGCCTGAGACCGTAGTCAACCCTGTGTTGCAAAAATACAACTGGAAATTGAGCCGG
Source organism: uncultured Desulfobacter sp. (assembly GCF_963675255.1). Taxonomy (GTDB): domain Bacteria; phylum Desulfobacterota; class Desulfobacteria; order Desulfobacterales; family Desulfobacteraceae; genus Desulfobacter. Next base: position 3,644,699 of record NZ_OY775937.1, on the reverse strand, counting down.
GAACTGGGTCTTAATTTCACTAAAGAGACCCAAGAACTGGTAGATTGTCTGGCAGGAAACCTTGTTTTTGCAGATTCAACACCCATTGCCACGGCCTATGCTGGGCATCAATTTGGCAACTTCGTTCCCCAACTTGGCGATGGCCGGGCCATTCTTCTCGGAGAAAAAGTCACCCCGGACGGAAAACGTTTGGATGTTCAACTCAAAGGTTCCGGCAGGACCCGTTTTTCACGGGGTGGAGACGGCAAGTCCCCTCTTGGGCCTGTGATCCGTGAGTACATTGTCAGTGAGGCCATGCATGCGTTAGGCGTGCCCACCACCAGGGCCCTGGCAATCGTCTCCACAGGAGAACGAATCTTGCGCCCGGATGGGGCCCATCCTGGGGGGATTATGACCCGGGTCGCATCGGGGTTTGTCCGGGTGGGCAGTTTCGAATATTTTGCCGCCCGGGGCGATGAAACGGCAATACGCAAGCTTGCCGACTACGTCATTGACCGTCATTATCCTGAACTTCCGGCAAAAAAAGACCGGTACAGGCAATTTTTTTCATCGGTGGCCAAAAAACAGGCCCGGCTTGTGGCCAAATGGATGCAGCTTGGATTTATTCACGGTGTCATGAATACGGATAACACCTCAATTTCAGGAGAGACCATTGATTATGGCCCCTGTGCCTTTATGGATTATTATGACCCCAACATGGTCTTCAGTTCCATTGATACCATGGGAAGATACCGTTATGCCAATCAGGGCGCCATCATGAAATGGAACCTGCACTCTCTTGGCATGTGTTTACAAACGCTTTTAGGAAAAACAGACGAAGAGGCAGCGGATGTGATTGATGCCACCCTGTCCATGTTTGAAGATGAATTTTTTCACGCCCAGAGCGTTGGCCTGCTTAAAAAAATCGGGATAGAAAATCCTGGTGATCAGGATTCTTCTCTTCTTGGGGAACTGGTTGCCCTCATGCAGAACCAAAAAGCCGATTTTACCCTGACGTTTCGCTATCTGGCAGATCATATCAGGCAGGGTTCAGATATGACCCCGCAATTCCAAAAACTTTTCAAAGCGCCGGATGCGGTTGCAGCCTGGCTTGAATCATGGCAGCGGCGGTTGGCTGAAGAAAATAGTCCTGAGCTCATTCAGGCACAAATGAACCGGATCAATCCTCTTTTTATTCCAAGAAATCATCGAATTCACAAGGCGATTGAGGATGCGGAAGCCAGAGGTGATTTCAGTCAGGTACACCTGCTGACGACGCTTTATGAAAACCCTTTTACTGAACAGCCTGATTTTACCGATTATGCCCAACCACCCACCAATGAAGAACGGGTAACACGGACATTTTGCGGCACTTGATATAGAACTCTGTCGCCTGCTGAACAATTCGCTAAGAATTGCGACTATTTTATCTATTACTTGACAAAACAGGAGATTTTATTTCATTCTATATGAAAGTCCTAATAAGTTGTTAAATTACTTTCATGTTTAGTCATGGGTTGAATCTATGTATTGGTAGATCATGTCAGCCCATGGCTGTTATTAATATTCTCCAATTTATTTTTAACAAGCTCTTAATCTAACACGAAAGGTAACTTCCTGTGAATAACGATCAAAATTTTACGGTAATGGTCGTAGATGACACCCAGGAAAATATCGATATTCTCGTTACGGTTCTGGGACACCAGTTTAACGTATGCAGTGCCATGGGCGGGAAACCCGCATTGGCGAAAATTGCCAAGGATCCACCTGATCTGATTCTTTTAGATATCATGATGCCGGAAATGGATGGTTTTGAAGTCTGCCGACAACTCAAAAGTCAGACCGAAATCCAGGATATTCCTATCATCTTTCTGACGGCCAGGACCGATGAAAATAGTGTTGTGGAAGGGTTCCAGGCCGGTGTAGTGGATTACATCACCAAACCATTTAATACCACCGAATTGCTTGTGCGCGTAAAGACACAACTTGAACTGAGCCATTCTCGAAGGGAAATGAAAAGAATTAATGAGAGACTGGAACACTTAGTTATTCATGACGATTTGACAGGCCTTTACAACACGCGTTATCTGTACGATGAGTTGTATCAGTTGCTCGAACGCAGTAAAGCTGAAAACAAATCCTTTGCTCTGCTCTTTATGGATATTGATAATTTCAAATATGTTGTGGACACCTACGGGCATCTAAACGGCAGCCGGGCACTTCGAGAAATTGCCGACACCATCATGGAATCAATTTCACAACCATGCTATGGGGTGGCATATGGTGGGGATGAATTTGTCATCGTACTGCCGGGGTTTAATAAGGACCAGGCAATCAAAACAGCCGAGAGCATTCGTGACCGGATGAAACAGACAACGTACCTGAGCAGCGAAGGGTGTAACGTAAACCTGAGCGCAAGCGTTGGCATCGCGGCCTACCCTGATGATGCAACAGAAACAAGAGCCCTGCTGAACCTGGCGGATCAGCTGATGTTCAAAATAAAGGAAACCAGCAAAGACGCCATTGGCTGCCTTGCCAACGCACCCGATTCAGATCGGCCCCAGCCCCCAAGCACCCTGATAAATTAGCCTTTGAATGAAAAGTTACCCATCTGCCGCCTCGCACTTGGGTAACTTTTCGCCCAAACACGGGTTTCCGTTGCGATAGATTTAAGATCGTTCATAAAAAGACCTGATTAGTCCCAGGACATAATCAATATCGGCATGGGTGTGGCAGGCGTTGATCTGAAACCGTATGGTTTCAGATCCCTTGGGAACAACCGGAAAGGTTAAACCCACTACCAGCACACCATTTTCGTAAAGAAAATTTACAAGATCATGGGTTCTGCCGGTATCCCTGACCATGAGAGGCACTATGGGATGGGGCCCTTCAATTGATTCAAGGCCCATTTTCTTAAGACCGTCACGAAAGGCTGTGGTTATTGTGCCTAAGTAATCCAGAAGGTCCAGACCCTGGTCACTGTCACAGATATCAATGGCGGCCACGGCAGCAGCACAGTCTGCAACGCTTAAGGGGTTTGTATAGATATATGTATCCGCCTTTTGGCGAATCGCTTCAATCATGGTATCACTTGCTGCGATAAACCCGCCGTTGACCCCGAAGGCTTTGCCGAAAGTGCCGACAATGACGTCGGGCCGTACGCCTGCATATTCGCTGGTTCCCCGGCCTGTTGCGCCATATGCCCCGATGCCGTGCGAGTCGTCCACTACAGTTATGACCCCGTCCTTGAACTTGTCTTCATAGGATTTGCAGACGTTAAGAATTTGGTCAATGGGGGCAAAGTCGCCACGCATGGAAAAAATACCGTCAAAAATGACCACGACACGTTCCATGTCCGGCCCCACCTCATCAAGACAGCGTTTCAGATCTGCCATGTCATTGTGTTTGAAAATCCCCTTGTTGTCGGAAGGGACATTTGAAATACGCATGGCCCTGATAATGGAATTGTGATTGAGCTGATCCCCAATCCAGTATGTTTTGGCATTGGAGATGGACAAGGCCAGACCACAATTGGCCGTATATGCAGAATTAAAAATTTTTGCACAGGGCTTGCCCAAAAATTCGGCTATTCGTTTTTCCAATTCAGTATGGTAACAAAACGTTCCGTCTATAAATCTTACCGCACCAGGGCCTACACCAAATTGCCGGGTTGCCTTGTCTGCCGCCTGAACAAGCGCCGGATGGACGGATAAAGACAGATAGGCGTTTGAATTGAGCCGGATATATTCTTTGCTGGAGCCTTCAAGTCGATATCTTGGGCCTGAATCGTTTCTTGGGGGGATAAATTCCGTGATAATTCTTTCAGGGGCTTTTGCCCTGCCTTCGGCGGCCAGAGCGTCAAGCTCGGTTTGAAGGCTTTTGTCCAATTTGTCTGTTGTCATATCAAGGACCTATTTTTTATGATTTGTCGTTTAGTCCCAATCCAGTATTACTTTTCCTGACTGTCCCGACCGCATAACATCAAATCCTTTTTGAAATTCAGTGTAATGAAATCTGTGGGTAATCAAAGGGGAAATATCAAGGCCGCTTTGAACCATGGCAGTCATTTTATACCAGGTTTCAAACATCTGTCGTCCATATATTCCCTTGATGGTGTACATGTTAAAGATAACTTTGTTCCACTCCATGGGGATTTGTTCAGGCTGAATGCCTAGCAGCGCGATTTTACCGCCATGAAACATGTTATCCAGTATATCGTCAATAGCTGCGGGACTGCCGGACATCTCCATGGCCACGTCAAACCCCTCTTTCATACCAAGTTCTTTTTGAATCTCGGCAAGACTTTCTCTTTTCGGGTTCATGATCCGGGTTGCCCCTGCCTTTTCGGCAAGACCCAAACGAAAAGCATTAATATCGGTGACCACAATATTTCTGGCGCCTGCATGTTTTGCAATGGCGGCTGCCATGCATCCTATGGGACCTGCGCCTGTGATCAGTACATCTTCGCCAAGTACGTCAAAAGTTAAAGCGGTATGGACAGCATTTCCCAGAGGATCAAAACAGGCAAGAATATCCAAGGGGATTTTTTCATCACAAAACCACACATTGGTGACCGGGATGGATAGGTACTGGGCAAAGGCACCGGGCCGGTTGACACCCACGCCTTTTGTATCCCGGCACAAATGACGACGCCCGGCAAGACAGTTTCTGCAGTGGCCGCAGATGATATGACCTTCCCCGGAAACCAGATCCCCGGGGCTGCAATCTTTTACATGGGAGCCGACAGCAACAACTCTACCCACAAATTCGTGCCCAATATGCATGGGCAGGGGAACATTTTTTTGAGACCATTTATCCCAATTGTAAATATGCACATCCGTACCGCAAATGGCCGTCTTTAAAATCTTAATCAGCACTTCGTTGTGGCTTATACCGGGAACCGGTATCTCTTGGAGCCACAGCCCTTCTTTTGGATGGGCCTTTACCAGGGCTTTCATGGTATTGGGGATGGATGGATTCATGATAAGAAAATCCTTTTTCAAAAGGTTTTCTTACATCCTGCCTTTGTTTCTATAAATTGTCAATGGCAGTGTTTTTGTATATTTTAAAGACCTTTAATCATTTCAATTGTTCGTCCCACAGCAAACGGCGTACACTGCAGCCCGATGCTGCCTTTTTTTACCCAGAGCCGGACCATGGAAACCGAATCCCCTGCCGGACTTGTAATGCGGGGCTGCTCCTCTATTGACAGGATGTCTTTTAGTTTAAAATCATAGTAAAAGGTGTGTTCCCCAAATGGATCTGCCACCAGAATAACGCGCTCTTTTCCATATGGATGTTTTTTGGGTGATCCATAAAATGAGCAGCAGTTCTTTTTATCAAAATCCATGTTTCTGACATATTTTTCAAGTTCAAAGGCATCTTTAAGTTCAAGAAAATTATTAATCTTCATATAAACGCTCCTTGATTAGATATCAGTCGGTTGAAGTACCCCTACCATAAAAGCATATAAATCTGCACCTGCGGCTGTCAAGGCAAAAAAGCGCCATCTTCTTTAGTTAACAAGATTTTGCAGCAGTCAAGTGCTGTCACAACCTTGATAACTTGAAGATGACGCTTCTTCTCTTTTCTTAAAAAATCCGGCTTCCCACTTCTTTCTTGCAACTGCCCAAATGGTTCGCAAACTTTGGCAGGTAACACTTTTCTCAAATTTGCAAAATAAATTTATGGACAGAAATCCTGGAAATCATCAGGTTTCGTCGTATTCGGTTTATTCTTCAAATTATTAGAAGTTGATCTGCCATTTCATGCCGTAGTAAATAGTCTCAGTGTCACCGTCTTCACTACCGTCCAAGAAACCAATTTCAGGAACAACGAACACACCGGGCGCCAGATGGATGGTGGTATTAATATAGTATGTGGCGGATTCATCTTCATCATTGTCATCAAGGTCGGTTTGATTATAACCGTAACCGGCTTCAACGGTAAAGGTGTCATTAATTTTATAACCGGCAACCAGCATGAAACCAATGCATTCGTTATCAAGAAATTTTCCATTAATGGTATCGTATTCAGCAAAACCGTCATCTATCTTATAGTCGCCGTCAACAGAAATCCAGATTAAGTTACCGGCATTCTGACCATAGTAAACATCACCTTTCATAAAAAAACCAGCTTTGTCAAACTGAGCACCTAACGCCAGAACATAGGAATCAATGTCTTCCTCGTTTCCGCCAACAGTAGCTTCAAAAGTACTGTAGCCGGCACCGAAGTCCAGGGAAACCACATCAAGGTCAAGGGTGTAACCGACTTCAATGGCAGGAATTGTGACGTCAGTCGTTCCGCCATAGGTTACTCCGCCGGATTTTCCATTGTTGTTTACGGTGTCGTCCGGGTTAATAAAAGCAATTTTAACGCTACCAAACGTCAGGCGGATCTGAGCCTCGCGATGGGAATAGACAGCACCATGTGGCAGCAGATCACCATCATGACCATAGACCTGGTTGGACCATAGCCAGCATAGAGGCGTATAATCCTGGCCCACTAGTAATTTACCGTTACCAAAATCCCATTCACCATAAAGCAAACGGATATTGGCGTTGCCACCGGAAGCGCCATATTCAAAACGTCCGGCCAGTTCATCAGATACTTTAACCTTTGCACCGATACGGGAGTTAACCTGAAGGTATTCGGTATATTGTGTATCGCCGCTATCGCCTGAAATGATGTCTTCATTAACCCAGAAGGTAGCTAAACGGGCACTTCCATAAAAATTCCACTCTGCTGCATAGGCAGAACTCGCCATTAAAGCAAGTGCTGCCAGAACTACAATAACCTTTTTCATCTTTTTCTCCCTTTTAAAAGTTTAGCACAAATGCTCAACAAAACCTGATTGGCCCAGAGTCCTACGATGATTATATTATTTTTGTCAACCTTTTTGTTTCTATATATAGAATTGGTACAGAGAAAGAAAGAAAGCAAAGAGCAAGTAATTAAGGCGGCGCTTCAATGCATTTTGAAACGCCGCCTTTTTACCGGTTTAATATTAAGCTTAGAAGGTAAAGGCAAGGGAGAAGCCTTCACGTTCTAAATTTGCCTGCTGGCTTCAAGCAAGATCAAACCGGTCAAGATTCATGACCTTATCCCAAGCCGCAATAAAATCAGTTATAAATTTTTCCTTGGCATCCTCGCCGGCGTAAACTTCGCAAAGCGCCCGAAGCTGGGAGTTTGAACCAAATACAAGATCCACACGGGTGCCGGTCCATTTCAATTCACCGCTTGTCCGGTCACGGCCTTCAAACACCGTATCGTCATCTGCACTGGGTTTCCAGACCGTTGCCATATCCAATAGATTGACAAAAAAATCATTGGTCAAAATGCCCGGACGCTGGGTCAAAACGCCGTGCTGCACTTGTTTGAAATTGGCATCAAGGGTGCGTAATCCGCCGACAAGTACAGTCATCTCCGGAGCGGTCAATGTCAGCAATTGGGCTTTATCCAACAGCAGCTCCTCGGCCGGAACCGCATATCTTTTTTTAAGATAGTTGCGGAACCCGTCGGCTATGGGTTCAAGTACGTCAAAGGAATCAATATCGGTCTGCTCTGCTGATGCATCCGTGCGCCCCGGGGAAAATGGCACTGTCACGTCAAATCCGGCATCAGCCGCTGCCTTTTCAACACCGGCACATCCGGCCAGCACAATCAAATCCGCCAGGGACACCTTTTTTCCGTCGGTCCGGCTATTGTTAAACGCCTGCTGAACCCCTTCAAGGGTGTTAAGAATATCAGTGAGTTGATCCGGCGCATTCACTGCCCAGGCATTCTGGGGGGCTAAACGGATGCGTGCTCCGTTAGCTCCGCCACGTTTGTCCGAGCCGCGAAATGTTGATGCAGACGCCCATGCTGTAGAGACCAGCTGGGAAACAGTCAGTCCCGTGCCCAAGATATTTTGTTTGAGTTGGGTAATATCATTGGCGTCAACAAGTTCATGGTCTGCCTGGGGTACCGGATCCTGCCAGATCAGATCTTCCTGGGGAACATCAGGGCCAAGATACCGGGTCTTGGGCCCCATATCACGATGGGTCAGCTTAAACCATGCCCGGGCAAAGGCATCGGCAAACGCCTCCGGGTTCGCCATAAAATGCCGGGAAATGGGTTCGTAAATCGAATCAAAGCGCAGGGACAGGTCAGCGGTGGTCATCATGGGGCGATGCTTTTTGGATGGATCGTGGGCATCCACAACCATATCTTCATCCTCAACATCCTTTGCCAGCCACTGGTTGGCACCGGCTGGGCTTTTGACCAGTTCCCACTCATATTTAAACAGCACCTTGAAATATCCCATGTCCCATTGGGTGGGATTGGGTTTCCAGGCACCTTCGATACCGCTGCCGATGGTGTCGCCGCCCTTGCCGCTGCCGTGGCTGCATTTCCAACCCAGCCCCATTTCTTCAAGCGGGGCCGCCTCGGGTTCAGGTCCGACCAGAGCCGCATCGCCGGCGCCATGGCATTTACCGAACGTGTGGCCCCCGGCCACCAGAGCGACTGTTTCTTCGTCGTTCATGGCCATCCGGGCAAAGGTTTCCCGTACATCAATACCGGATGCCACCGGATCCGGATTGCCATCCGGCCCTTCCGGATTTACATAAATTAAACCCATCTGTACCGCAGCTAAAGGATTTTCAAGATCACGATCCCCGGAATATCGGCTTTTAGGCTGATCGCTGGTTGCCAGCCACTCTTCTTCTGCCCCCCAGTAGATATCCTCTTCGGGTTCCCACACGTCTTCTCTGCCACCGCCGAAGCCAAAGGGTTTAAGCCCCATGGATTCAATGGCGCAGTTCCCGGCGAGCACCATAAGATCGGCCCAGGAAATTTTGTTGCCGTATTTCTTTTTAACGGGCCACAAAAGTCTTCGGGCCTTATCAAGGTTTACGTTATCCGGCCAGGAGTTCAACGGGGCAAGCCGCTGGTTGCCGGTGCCTCCCCCGCCCCGGCCATCCATGGTACGATAGGTACCGGCGCTGTGCCAGGCCATCCGGATGAACAACGGGCCATAATGGCCGTAATCTGCCGGCCACCACTCCTGGGAATCGCGCATTAGATCAATCAGGTCCTTTTTTACGGCTGAAAGATCAAGACTTTTAAATGCGGCCTTATAGTCAAACAAATCCCCCATGGGATTGCTTTTCCGGTCATGCTGGTGAAGTATTTTCAAATTTAATTGATTAGGCCACCAGTCACGATTGGACTTTCCCTTGGCTGTCAAGTCTCCTGCGCTTTTACCGGTAACCGGGCATTTTCCTTTTTCATTCATAACAGATCTCCTTTAAATAATGTATGTTACTTAGGAACACGACTGTTAAAAAAACAGCGCTGTTATCTTTGGGAACTATTCATAAAAATGCTTACTAAATGATAATCGTTATCGTTTAGTATAATGAATTAAAAATTGAAAAAATTCAATAACAATTTCAGACAGGCTTCTATAAATGACTCAAGATAGAAAAAAATATTACTGTCAGACACCAATCTTTGTACGAGTTACAGCAAAACAGCGGGAGAATTAAATTTATTTTTCTTTGGCCTGACAATCACTGCAAATACCGAAAAAATCCAGTCGATGATTCAAAATTTTAAAGCGGGTTTCCTTGGCAACCTCATTTTTCATATCATCCAGGCTGTCCAGATCAGGGTCAACAATTTTGCCACACTTGATGCAAATAATATGGGGATGAGGATGGGGTTTTTTTCCGTCATACCGGTTGGACCCGTCGGGAAAACCAAGTTCAAGAACCTCACCAAGAGATTTGATAACGCAGATATTTCTGTACACAGTTGCGAGACTCATGGTTGGAAAATTTTCTTTAAGTTGCTCGTATATGGTTTCAGTACTGGGATGATCCACGCTTTTTGCCAGGATTTTTACGATGGCAATCCGCTGGGGCGTTATCTTATAACCGTTATCTTTGAGTTTGCAAATAATGGTGTCAAATCTGTTTGGGTCGTCTTTCAATAAGAAGCCTTTTAATTCTTTAATATGAAGAATTCATAAATTAACACTAAAGGCCCTGTAAATCAAATCGAATCATCTCCGAGCATTTTAGCCAATAGCTTCATATGTGATTTCTCCATTTGGGCAATGGAAAAAAAAGCGTCTTGTGTCCTACCCTGCCCCTGGCGGTCTGCCATGTTGCGGTAAAGATCATAGGCCTGGATTTCAATGCTCAAGGCCATCTCGATAAGATCTATCCATGCAATTTCTTTGTTTGCGTACAACGCAGCTGTCACCTCTGAAAGGGGCTGTCCACCTTCAAGAATATTCCCTTTGAGAGATCCATAAAGGTTCTCAAAGGGTAGCGGGTTCTCAACGATTTTCTTCCAGTATGAATAAATAGTGCGGGCATGGGCGATTTCCGCCTTTGCCAGCTGTTCAAGGGGGGCTGTGAATTTTTCATCCGGTGCAATGGAGAGAATGGTTTCATAGAACCGTTCTGCAGCTTTTTCCAGTTCCATTGCCTGGTAAAGCAGTTTGTCATCGCTTCCTTGATAGTCAAAAACCTGCAGCCGGGGAAATCCTTCTAGGGCATGGCCCTGATAAGAAAGAAATCCGCCGGTGATATTGTAGGTTTTCTGTGGGTCCCTGCCGCTTTCTGCTGCCATAATGCCGGCCACTTCCGATCGGGCACCACTACGACAGTAAAAAAATAAATCTTTGTTCAAATCAAATTCTGATAGATGATCGTCCAGGGTGTTTAATGGAATTAGTTTAGCTCCAGGAACATGCCCGTCTGTATATTCACCTTCCTGCCGGACATCAACCACTATAAACTCAGTTTCTTTGTTTGCCGCGCGGTACTGCTCAAATTCCTCAAATGAAATCTCTTTAAATTCGTCATCTTCGATCATATTTCCCTCTTTTTCTTTTCTTTATTAATGCGATAAAAATAGTGTTCGTCGAAAAATACTATTTTTTGTTCAAGCTTTTGTTCAAGCTTAAAAGAATAAAAATTGGGACAAGCCTAATCTTCTTCCATATAATCCACGAGCATCCCTGTGGTCTGGCGTAAACGCTGACTGATAAGCTTGGAGATTTTCCAAAGCAGTTGGACCCCTAATTGTGAATCGTCCTGGGTCAGGCGAATCAGATTGTCTTGTGTCATGAAAAAAATTACAGTTTCTTTTACGGCAATACCGGAGGCAGATCGTGGTTCACCGTCAATCAAGGCCATTTCGCCAAAAGTCTGGGAACTGGTCAGGGTGGTGACCCGGGTGTTTTCCTTAATAATGTCAATGGCGCCCTTGACAATAATTCCCAGGCTTTTGTCCGTGTCCCCTTCCTTGAACACAATGGCTCCCGGTTTAGCAATCACTGGATCAATATAGAAACATATTTTTTTGATATGCTCCCAGGAGAACTCCCTGGCCCATTTTGTTTTCTGGAGTACATGGGCGTACCTGGCATATTTTTCCAGGGGCGGACCTGTTGCATTCTGCCGATCATTAGGTTTCATGCTTTTTCCGATCATTTGAAAATCGAATTAATTCAATATAAATTCTTGATCGACTGATGTCAATGAATCGGCGAATCCCTATTCTTTAATGATAAATTCGTCCAGTTTGATAAAAAGGCTGTCTGGCCATTGTTCGGCGGTCAAAAATATTTCCTTTTCTTCGGGTGTCAGACTTTCTTTGATATTAGGGGGCAGGCTTTCATACGCCTCTTGTTTGATTTTTTCTATTTTTTTATCCATTTTTTATCTCCAATATGACAACTGTTCAAAAATTTAAATAAAAAGCCTGGAAACCAAAGCAGTTACGGCAGTTTCAACCCGCAGAATCCGGGCCCCCATGGTCATGGGTTCAAAACCGTTGTCCACAAGGGTCTGGACTTCAAGATCAATAAACCCGCCTTCCGGGCCGATCACAAGTACTGTCTCGGAATTCAGACCAGATGGACAGAGTGATTGCGCTTTGGGATGGGCAAGAATTTTTTTTTTATTTCTGCTCAGTTCCGGAAGTTCCTCTTTAACAAAAGGAGAAAAAAAACGTTTCAGGTGTACCCGGGGTGCAAGGGTGTCCCTGGCCTGGCAAAGGCCTAAGTCAAGATGACGCTGGATATCGGATCCAAATAATACACTTGAACCCCAGAAACTTTTCTCCACCCGCCGGGAATTGATTAAAAAAATTTCTTTTACGCCCAGACTTGCAAGATTTTGAAGTATTCGTTTAAGCATCTTAGGACGGGGTAAAGCCAGCACCAGGATCAGGGGCAAGGGAGCCGGCGGATTCTGGTCAAGGTGGAGTTCCATTTCAATGGACTGCCTGTCTATTGACACGATTAGACCTGTGCCCATCTTTGCATTTTTTCTTCCGCAGACAAGGGTATCACCCGGCTTTGCCCCAAGCACCCGGATAATATGTCGGCACCGCTCATCCTGGAGCCGCACCCGGTCAGGGCTTATGAAATCCCGGTCTTCCAGTAGTATAAGGTTCATGTCAAAAGGTAACGATTTCCATGTTTTTGATCAATGCCCGGAATTGTTTCATCCAATCGGCGCCGCCTGTAAGCCGTGCCAGTTCCACAGCCATATGCACGGCAGTTACCTGGCTCTGGCGGCCTAAACCCTGGACACAGGAAGGGCAATTGGTCAATATCTTTGGCTTTGCGGTATCAAGGCCCTGGCACGCCTGTTCAACGGCATCCTGCTTCCTTAAAAACATGTTGTAACTGATATCCGGCCGGGACAGAGCCATAGTTCCGGCTTCGGAACAGCAGTAAGGCACGGCCCGGGCGTCAATGCCTGCTTTGGCCAGCCCTGCCGTTGCCGTGCCTTTCAAACTGTCATGGCAGGGGACATGGTAAAGGTATGCTTGGGATTCGGCTGTTGTCAGTCCATTTTCAAACAAATATCCCGAGATATCAAAAAGATTTGCATCAAACAGGTCTGTTATGCCCTGATCGGACAAAGATTCCATGCAGGTGCCGCAGGAGACAATGCAGCCGGAAAAATTAAGGTCATGGAACATATCCCGAATCTGGGTCATGATAATGGTATTCTCAAGAGAGACCTTTTGGGCATCCTTGGTCCGCGCATTAACCTTCAAAGGGTACCCGCAGCACATGTATGGCGGCGGCAATACCACCTGGTGTCCCTGGGAAAGCAGCAGAAAAATGGTTGCCATTGAGATATTGGAAAACATGCGCTCACTGCCGCATCCTGGAAAATAAAACACCGTGGAAACAATTTTTCCAGGAGGATTTATTAAAATGGCCTGGTTTCTATCCGCAGGGGGCAGATAGGCCCGAAGCGTTGTCAGTCCTGGTTGAGTAACCGGCGCGTGTAGCAACTGCAGCGGTCTTGTCTCCTTTAACGCCGGTATTAAAGAGATGGGTTTTGCAAATTTCACCGCCGCACGCTGAACAGAACTGCCGGCTGTCAACAGCCCTGTACGAATGAATGGGTTCAGTGCCTGGTTCCGGGTACCCAGATAACCAAGGGTTAATTTTGTGGATACCGGTGTATGCTTGAAATTCCTTTTTTTAAGAATTTCACGTTCCTTAATGGAAATAACACCGGAATCAATATTTACCGGACACTTGTCAAGGCACTTGTGGCAGATAGTGCAGTGATCAGCAATTTGTTCAATGTTTTTAAGTACCTTGAATTTTGTGGACTGGGTCCGCTGGGTAATGTAAAGCAACGCCTCGATCAAAGCGCCCAAGGCCAGGTTTTTATTCCTGGGATGGAAAAACATGTTCCGTGCCGGATAAAACACAGGACACTGGGGCTTGCATTTGCCACAACGAACACAATGGGAAATGTTTGCGGCAAGTTCAGACAAAGATCCGTGCTTGAGAATTTGAGCCTCAAGTTTCAGAAGATTGAACGACGGGGTGAATACCTTGTTCAGGATATCGGGCTCGGAAAGCTTACCCGGGTTCATCAATCCGTTCGGGTCCACCTGTTTGCGGTAGGCATCAAATTGGTTCACCTGGTCTTGATCCAGGTATTTGAATTTAGTGACGCCGATACCGTGCTCGCCGGAGACCACACCATCAAGGGCCACAGCTTTTGCCATGACCTTGTCTGCGGTCATATGGGCCCGTGCAAGCATTTCCTTATCATTGGAAAACACCGGGATATTCACATGTACGTTACCGTCCCCCGCATGCATGTGGGTGGCAATAACAATGAGGCGGCTCAGGGTGTCATTATAAATGCGTTCCACATTGGAGAGAACAAGGCTGTATCCATGCAGATGATCCTGGATCTGGCTGTGAAAATTTTTGGTGTGAATAAAGGCTTCCAGGGCATCCCGGGACGCAATGTCCAGCTTTTTACGGATGCCGTAAGCAATATCCTTGATCCGGCCCACCTTTTTTCCCAGCCACTGGGGATCGGAAAGGGGAATGGCCGTCTCCAGATATGTCAAAATATTTTGGATAATCCGGACCTGGGTGTATTTTTTCTCTTCAACATTGGTTTTGTCAACAAACCTGACAAAATCGGCCAGACTGTCAATGGGCAGAACAATATCTTCGTTGAGCTTGAAGGCATTGGTATGGGCGGCAATGGCACCCAGCCGTTTTCGGTCTTCCCAGTAACGGGCGGCTTCAGTCCGGTCTCGGGCGATGGATAGTCCGGTCTTGTCATAGGACTCCAGGATCGTTTCTATACCACGCATACCCTGGTTAAGGATGGCTTCATCATTGGAAACCATATCAATGAGCAATACGGCTTTAAGCCTGTCTCCCACAGACCGCTTGGTTTTGTATTTAATGGCCTTGATGTATTCTTCGTCAAAATGTTCCAGAGCCATGAGCGCAGGATCACTGTTGTCAAACCGGTTACAAATTTCCGTAATTACCTTACCTGCCTCGGTCATGTCATTGCCGAAAAATTCAATACAGCAGGTGGCCTTGTGTGCAAATTCAGGGTAAAGGATAAATTCGGCCCAGGTAATAATGCCATCACACCCTTCTTTCTGCAGCCCGGGCAGACCGCCTAAGACTTTATTTGTAACATCCTTGCCCAGGCCCTTTTTACGGACATCCGCCCCGGTCAGCTCAATGGTTTTAAGGACTTGCCCGTTTTCATTTTTGACCACAAAGCTAAGCGTATCCTCGTACCAGATTTTACGCAGGGGATGGTCCTGGCGCGTCACTGTAAGCAGGTGGCCGTCGGGCATGGTGATCCTGAAAGACAATACATTGTCAATGGCTGTGCCATAGAGCACGGCTGTCTTGCCGCCGGCGTTTTCCGCCAGATTGCCGCCAATGGTACAGGCCCAGGCAGAGGTGGGATCTGTGGCAAAAATATAACCCTGGGCAGCCGCCGTATCCTTGGCGTCCTGGGTGATGACGCCGGCGTCCATGGGCATCACGGTATAATCCCTGCCGTCCTTTGTTTTGCGATGTTCAATGGGAAAAATTGTGTTCAATTTCTCCGTATTGATCATAACGCAGTCCGGTGCCAGGGGCGTAGCCCCGCCGGTCAGCCCGGTCCCCCCGCCCCGGGGGATGATATGAAATCCCAAATTTTTTAATTTTTTGACTAGTTTGGGGATCTGGTCTTCCCGGTCAGGTCGCAGCACGGCTGCGGGGGCGTATCTTCGCCAATCCGTAGCGTCCGTGGCATGGGATGTAATGTTAAAGGGATCAAAGCATATGTTGGCCTTGCCGATCACAGGGGCGAGCCGCCGTGTTACCCTGGCTTGCTCCTTTGCCACGGCACTGATCTGATCTTTAAGCTGCCGAAGTGACGATCTGCAGGCATCAAGCACAATGCGAACCTCGTTGTGTTCGGCATGCGCGGCAATATTCAAAAGGTCATCTTCAAATTCGGTAAACAGGCGTCGTCTCAGCATGGGGTGTTCCACCAGTTCCTGGAACAGAAAAGCATTCCGGCGGATGACAAAAAGGTCCCCCATGAAACGATGAAGAAGGCGGGAGGAGCGGCCTGTGCCCTTGAGTGTTTCCAGGACATGAATGGTACTTAAAATCTCATTGCCAAACAAATGTGCAATGATCTGGTCGTCCCCTGCCGAGGTATAATTAAACGGTATTTTTCTAAAAGGATCTCGCATTACAACCCAAAGATGGTCATGTTTATCATAAAGTCAAAATTTTAATCTCTTGACCTACTCGTTGTGTTCCCTTGTTTTATGGAACTCAATGTCCGGCCAATCCTCCCGGGTAAACCCAAGCTGATATTCACTGGTGGTCAAAAAGGTTAAACGCCCTTCTGCGTCCCGGGTCAAGCTGGATTCGTTTTTCCGGATAAAGTCCTTAAGATATGATTCGTTTTCGCATTCCACCCACCGGGCCACGGACAGGTCAATGGTCTCATATCCTGCACTGACATTGTACTCAGCCTTAAGCCGCGCCATAGTCACATCAAACTGGAGTACGCCCACGGCACCAATGATATGCATGTTACCCTGCAAGGGGCGGAATACCTGGATGGTACCCTCTTCCGCCAGCTGGGTCAGTCCCTTTGTCAGGGCCTTGGCTTTCAAAGGATCGTTAAGAAGCACCCGCCTGAAATGTTCTGGGGCAAAATTGGGAATACCCAAAAATTTCAAGGGTTCTTTTGTGGTAAAGGTATCCCCGATCTTTATGGTACCGTGGTTGTGGATGCCGATGATGTCACCCGGATATGCCTCTTCCACATTGGACCGCTCCTGGGCCATGAAAATGGTGGCATTGGCAATCTTGATATCTTTTCCAATGCGGTGGTGCCGCACCTTCATGCCCTTGGTGAATTTTCCCGAACAAATCCTGAAAAAAGCTATTCTGTCCCTGTGCTCGGGGTCCATGTTGGCCTGGATTTTAAAAGTAAACCCTGAAAAAGCCGCTTCACAAGGATCCACATCCCGGGAAGATGTGGGCCGGACTCCGGGGCATGGTGCAATCCGGACAAATGCATCCAGCATCTCCCGGACCCCGAAGTTATTAATGGCCGAACCGAAAAATACCGGGGTCTGGGTGCCGTTGAGATAAAGGTCGAGATCAAAGGGCTCTGAAGCCACGGAAATCAGCTCCACATCCTCGCGCAGTTGATCCGCCGGACTCTGGCCGATCATTTCATCCAGCACAGGATCATCAAGATCCTTGATCAATACCCCGTCGTCATTTTTAGGAGTGTATCCCGATGTAAAAATCCCCAACTGCTGTTCTTCCAGGTTATACACGCCTTTAAACCGCTTTCCCATGCCGATGGGCCAGGTTAAAGGCACACACTCAATCTGCAGCTTATCCTCAATGTCCTGGAAAATATCAAGGGGCTCAAGGCCCTCACGGTCCAGCTTGTTAATAAAAGTGATGATAGGCGTGTTGCGCATCCGGCACACCTCCATCAGCTTCTGGGTCTGGGGTTCCACCCCCTTGGCAGAGTCAATGATCATCACGGCGCAGTCAACTGCAGTGAGTACCCGGTAGGTATCCTCACTGAAATCCTTATGTCCCGGGGTGTCCAGAAGATTGATTTCATAGTCCTTATAATTGAACTTCATCACGGAAGACGATACGGAAATACCTCTTTCCTGCTCAATCGATAAAAAATCCGAAGTGGCGGCCCGTGCGGCTTTTTTAGATTTTACGGCACCGGCCTGCTGGATGGCACCGCCGAACAACAGCAGTTTTTCCGTCAATGTTGTTTTACCGGCATCCGGATGGCTGATAATGCCGAATGTTCTGCGTTTTTTTATTTCCGGTAATAATGTCTTATCTAATGTTTTGTTTGTGGGATTTGTCATGGATATCTCTTTAATAACCTACCCGATTTATGCAAAAGGCCTTGAAAATAGTAAAATTAAGGGTGGAAATCTAACAGCATTTCGACATAGAATCAAGCCTTTAAACGTCTTGCAACATAATAATATTTTAGCATCATAGGAAAACAACATGATTGAAATGATGCTGCGGACCTTCATTTTTATCCGGAATATACCCAGAGTTGCAAAAAAACGTATTTTTAGCCAATTTTTATCTTGCCAAAATCACCTCAATTTGTTAAAAGTCTCTCCTGTTGCGCCCGTAGCTCAGCTGGATAGAGCAACGGACTTCTAATCCGTAGGCCACAGGTTCGAATCCTGTCGGGCGCACCATTCAAAAGGCAACAGCCGCAAGGTTTTCAGAGGCATCCTTGGTCATCCGAGGGTGCCTTTTTTGCTTTCAAATTGCAGGAAATAAAGTCTTTTCTATGCCTCCAGTGTCGCACCGACGCAGGCAAAGAAAAACCGTTCTGGCATCCGGGCATAAATCTGGGCCGATTTCTCCAGGCCGGTGCAGTGCGAGACGCCTAATTTTTGGATTTCATAACGATCGATAACCTTCATGGTCTCGTTGAACTGTTTTGTATCAGAAAAACCCATATGGGTGCCGCCAAACACTGAAAAAATCTTTTCACCGGGAAAGTTATCCTTTACATAATCCATGATATTCACCATTCCGGCATGAGCGCATCCAAGTACCACCACCAGTCCCCTGGTTGTCTTAACGACCAGGGAAAAGTCATCGTTCAGCGGGTCGGGCTGTTTTTCACTGCCGTCATCGTAGACTGCAACCATCTCGGTGTCACCGAGCTCGAAGGACGTATGGCGCGGGATTTCTCCGGTAAGAAAAATTCCTGGAGCGAGTTCGACCATCTCCCTTGAAAGTTTGAAGTCAGCTCCCAGGGATTCGAGATAAGAGCGCCTGAACGGAATCCCTATAAAACGTCGCTGCTTACCCCAGAAACGCTGTACAAAAATGTCCTTATGAGCATATACTGGCACCCGGCCGCAACGTTGTAGTACCTGCGGCAGACCTCCGGTATGGTCATAGTGGCCGTGGCTTATCATAATTGCCTTAATTGAGGCCAGATCTTTGTTCAGCACCGCCGCATTCTGTAGTATGCCCAGGCCTTGACCGGTATCGAACAGATAATTGCCGGAATCAGATTCAATAAAGCAGGCAAAACCGTGTTCGCCGACAGCACCAAAGGGTACTCCGACTGAATTTTCACATAAGATGGTAAATTTTATTGGCATGACTGTCTCCTCCCTTGTGCTAATTTTTTCCTCTTTGTCGTTAACGTCTGGAATCATCGACGCTGAGTATCGTCCGATGCATTGCCTTGATTTATCTAATATTGGAAATTAACATGATTTTTCACAGCCATGTTAATCGGGTGGGCCCCCCGGTGATGGGGGGCTATCCCGATTATATGATTTTATTTTTCTAACCAAAGGAACAATGAAAACAATACAAGAAAGTAAAAAGAGAACACTACCAATCAGTGTCAGGGTATCTTGATTCTTTAGACTTGATGCAATAAAAAAAATGGCGCATAAAACAAAGAGTATCCAACCTATTAAATGTAATATGTCTTCTTGGCGTTTAATCACCTGTATGAAAACCACTAAGCAGCTCGTCAATAAGAGGGTCAATTTCCAACTTTGTATCTGCCCATTTATTTAATGCAAAGCCTCCTTTTCCCTTTAACTGATACTCTACACTCCCAATTTGGGAGTTGCCGCGGTAAATTCGAATTTCAGCATAACGTAAGTAGTTTGCCTTGTCCCTGGCTCTTTCGCAAGAATAGGTCACGTTGTATTTACATTCAGGTGGCAATTCGCCATTGTATACTTCTGTGGTAATACCATGACGCTGAAAGCCATCCTGGATAAGATACAACATGCGTTTATCAAAACACTCCTCTGAGCAATCTTTAATACAGACATGGTTTATATCCAAAGTCCTGTCTACAGGGTTCACTGTTACAGCGGTGCAGCCAGAGAGCAGAAATAAAATAGAAAAAGAAAATAATAAAATAGATTTCATTGAACCTCCTTTATGTGACGTAAACGGAGACCTGAGGGGCCAAGCTTTTGACCCATAAAAGCTCCGATAAAAAGTTAAAATTTCCTGAAGCAGTTACTTCTGAAAAGGCCGCGCAGTTAGCCCGGTACCTTTTCAACGAATTGTGTGTGCCGGGTGGGGTAAGAGGGCTCCTCAGTGATGGGATGTTCTATCACGATTAAGGACTATTTGCCCACCTGAAATATTCCAAGACTACTCAAACGTTCGTTCACCAACTCGACAGGCTGTTACAGAATGCTAATTTTCCCAATTTCTTCGTTGAAAAATAAATTTGATCCTCAGAATACTGCATATCTGAAGTTTCCTAAAAATTAAAACCGACCTTAGGGCAACTTAAAATGCAATTGGCATGGAAATTGATTTTCATTTTTCATGCCAAACCTAAGTGATTTTTTATGATAACATACTGTTTTTATTTGAAATAAAGACCCAATAACCCTTGAAAAAGTAGGCGCTCCTGTAGTATATTTCAATTGCCTAAATACTTGAAACTATACAAAAAAGGAACGACCCACCATGTTTATATTACGTGATTTGACAGAGCCTTTGCAAGCTGAATTTTCTAATACAGCTCAGGGACAGAAAAGAAAAGTCTGGTTTGCATACACGTTGCTCGCTGTAGTGGTACCGTTTACATCATCAATCACCTCTAACCTGTTACGTGCCCTTCAAACTTTGTTTGGTCTAAAACTGCATAGCCAGAGGTTTTATGCATTTATGGCGAGTCCAACACTGCCATGGAAAAAATTATGGCAAGCTATGTGGGGAATGATTCCGTCACCAGGTACAGACGGACGAATAATGGTAGCACTGGATGATTCCATAAACCCAAAAAGTGGTAGGAAAATTTTTGGTTGCGCACATTTTCACGATCATGCAGCAAAGTCAAACCAGAGTTCATATCCATGGTCACAGTGTATTCTGGCAGTAGGATTATTGAAAAAAATAAAATCTCGATGGGCCTGCCTGCCCCTTGATTTTCGTTTTTATATGATGAAAAAGAATATTGAGGCAAAATCTGCTACTGCCAAACGAAAAGGGAAGGTTCTTTCCTTTGAAAGCAAGATGACACAGGCTGCCACGATGATAAAGGATATTCGAAATTATTTTCAGCAACCAGTGTTAGTTATTGCAGATAGTTGGTTTGGCAATGACGGCCTCTGGTCCAGGCTGGGTCGTGGTGAAGGCGGCTTTTTCCATCTACTCTCTCGTATGCGAACAAATATTACGCTATATGATCTTGCCCCTGTTTCTACAGGAAAACGCAAGGTTGGTCGCCCACGAAAATATGGCAGCCGTCTGGGTTCTGTGGCTGATTGTGCAGCATGCTGGAAAAAAAAGTGCCGGGCTTATATGGTTTTCTTGTACGGCAAAACAAGGGAAGTACAGGCGTATTCACAAATCGTTATGTTGAAAACGATGAAATGTCCGGTACGAGTTGTTTTTGTTTATCGGAAAACACGATACGTTGCTCTCATGACCACAGATTTAACGCTTTCTGTTGAGCAAATTATAGAATATTATGGCGCACGCTGGAAAATAGAATCCGGATTTAAGGAGATCAAGCAGGAAATTGGTAGCTCAAAATCACAAGTTCGGAATTCGGAATCCGTACTGAATCATCTTAACTTCTGCATGATGGCCACAACGCTGACATGGATCTATGCCGACAGGTTGGAAAATGCACCAGACAGAAGACATAAAATTCGGGGACGAGCCGGATTTGCATTTTCTGATGTGCGCAAGACTATAGCGGAGGCAGCATTGAGTTCTGATTTTTATAGGGTTTGCCCTGTGCCGGGGCAAAACCCACAAAAATCTTTCGTTAAAACCTTGCTACGCATGGTTGCATAGCAAGATGATCAATTAGTTTACAGGAAACTTTAGCTGCATATATGCCTGCGGTCAAATTGATTTTCCGCCTTGAGCTTGAAAAAATTATCTATTCCGTAACAGCTTGTCGAACCTTTGCCCTGAAAATCAGCTTGGCGTCAGCACCGGAGCATACCCCACCTCATCTTCATAAACCTGGCACATATTTTTTTAAAACCGGGCTGAAGGATGCCCAAACCGTCCATACCCGAAAAAGTACACGGCCCGACTCATCCAACGTTCCTTATTCACCCAGAATTTGGATTATCGAAATATTGTTTATTGGTACAATACGTTTTTTGATCTGGGTTGAAAAGAAAACGTATTTCCTTACCTTTACATTTTTCAATACCAAATGCGTCCCTGTTTCCGACAAGCCGGCAACATCCGCTTTGAAAAATGATTTGGTATTCAGTGCAGAATCTTTTTCCTTGAATACCAGTTTGACTTTTTTGCCCACCAAATTGAGGTAGTCACCAACTTTTTCCAGTTTGAGCAACCCGTCTATTTTGAATTGCGCTTTTTTTGTCATGAGACAGCCTCTGTTTTTTGCTTTCTTGTTGTTTTTTTCTTTGGTTTCATGGCTTCACGTTCTGTTTTGACCCGGTCAAATAGAGAAGATGCCGGTGCATCTGTTATATCTTGTGGGACAAATTCACCAGGGAAAGCTTTGGCAAGGATACTTTGGTACAACTTTGAGATTTCAGGAAAGCATTTAAATTGTAAACCTCATCCAAAAACAATCTTGATAATCCGTAAACATGTGGAAAAGCAACCCAACCGACAATATTTTGATCGTTTTTGCCCTGGAAAAGAAAAAGAGCAGAAAATAAACAGAAATTGCATAGTAAGAATGTAAAGGATGAAACCCTATGCCGCATCTTGTCGGATCGAATATAGGGTCAGCTACTAAATGGTCTAAATCTACAAGCATCGTTGAAAGCATTATTAACCATGCCTTTTTCCAATCTTTTTTAAAAAATATCCAGGCAATCAGTCCTGGAAAAGCCAAATGTAAACTGTAATGAGTTATCTGTTGTAAAACATACAGCATTCTGCTGCTACCTCTGCTTGTTTAATGGATTTTAACCATAGGTATTGTTCGACAGGCTTTCTATTTTGATTGAGAATATCCTTACCCAACCAAAACTTGCAAGAGAAAATATAAAGAGTACCGCCGGAATCGGGTTCAGCAATTCTAAATTTGAGTCGATACGCCATCGTGCTCTTAATCTTGCTCATGCTCTTGCTCGAAATAATACTTCGAGCAAGAGTATGATTAAGAGCACGAGCAAGAAAAAAACAAGCAGAAAAGATAATACGTTATTAAATTTAGAATTGCTGAATCGGGTTCGCCTGATCTGGTGTTTATTTAATTTTTGGGATATTATCACTCGATCATCGAGTATCAGAAAATAGACGGAGTCCACAAAACGAAGGATGTTTGCATGAAATTGCATGAATATCAAGCGAAAGAAATACTGCGGCTTTCGGGAATCGAGACGCCTTTTGGTATGGTGGCTGAAACAGCAGATGAAGTGGAAACCTTGCTGGAACAAATGAATATTAGCCGCGGTTTGGTGAAGGCGCAAGTGTACGCCGGCGGTCGTGGAAAAGCGGGAGGGGTAAAATTTTTTGAAAGCGTTGCCCAAGCACTTGAATTTACAGATAGCATGCTGCAGACCGCCTTGGTGACGAAACAAACGGGGCCTGGTGGTGAATTGATTTCCAAGGTTTTGATTGAACAACCGGTAGAAATTGCGCAGGAGTTTTATTTAGCCTTTCTCATTGATCGTGCCAACTCATGCCCGATCATGTTTGTCTCTTCAGAAGGGGGAATGGAATTCGAAGAGGTGGCGAAAAAACACCCCGACAAAATATTAACACTTGCTCTGTGTGATGATTCTGATTTTGAAGCCTTGGCGCGGCAGATCAATCGAATCTTCCAGTTGGATAAAAAATCTTTTAAAAACTTGGTAGATCTGGTTGAAAAACTGTACCATATCTTTGTTAACAACGATTGCACGCTCTTGGAAATCAACCCTCTGGCCTTGTGTAAAGAAGGTGGACGGCTAGTGCCTTTGGACTGCAAAATCAATATTGATAGCAACGCTCGGTTCAGGCAAAAAAAATGGTGGGCCTTTTTCAATAATGAATTAAATGAAACCGAGCAGACCGCTGCGAAATACGGGCTGAAATATATCAAACTGGATGGTAACGTGGGTTGTATGGTGAATGGCGCCGGCTTGGCTATGGCCACCATGGATACTATCTTGGCCAATGGCCATTCACCTGCTAATTTTTTGGATGTAGGGGGTAGTGCTTCTGAAGAAGCGGTAACACAAGCCCTTAAAATAATCACTTCAGACCCTAATGTTAAAAGTATTCTCATCAATATTTTTGGCGGTATTATGAAATGCGATATCATTGCCCAGGGAATCGTAAATGCTGTGAAGAGTACAGGGATTGAAGTACCTTTGGTGGTTCGCCTGGAGGGGACGAATAAAGAAGAAGGATTGCAAATCATAAAGAAATCCGGTTTGGCGATAACCAGTGCCGATAGTCTAGCTGAAGGTGCCCGCTTGGCGACGGCGGCAGCGGAGGATTGATCATGTCTATATTAGTGAATAAAGATACCGTATTGATGACCCAAGGCATCACAGGGAAAGCAGGTCTGTTCCATTCCATCAAATGTCGTGATTATGGAACTCAACTGGTTGGAGGGGTGACTCCCGGCAAAGGCGGGCAAGTAGTGGAAGGTTTTAAGATTTTTGACACCGTGCAGGAATGCAAGGAAAAGACCGGTGCGAATGCCACCATGATTTTTGTACCGCCGCCTTTTGCAGCCGCCTCCATTATTGAAGCCATTGATGCCGAAATTCCTTTGATTGTGGCGATCACCGAAGGAATCCCTGTGCACGATATGATCAAAGTGAAGCGCTGTATGGATTTGAGTGACAGCATTTTAATCGGACCCAACTGTCCGGGCATTGTAACGCCAAATCAAGCCAAAATCGGAATTGCGCCGGGCAATATTTTTAAGCCGGGTAAAATAGGGGTGGTGTCCCGTAGCGGAACGTTGGCCTACGAAGCGGTCAATCAAACCACCTTGAACGGGCTAGGCCAAAGTACAGCTATTGGCATTGGGGGTGACCCGATACATGGCATAACTTTTGTGGATGTGTTAGAGCTATTCCGTGATGATCCCGACACTGAAGGGATAATACTTATCGGTGAAATCGGTGGTCTCGATGAAGTGGAGGCGGCTGAATTTATCGCTGATGAAATCAAGGTTCCGGTAGTTGGGTTTATAGCGGGGGTTTCGGCGCCTCCCGGCAAAAGAATGGGACATGCCGGCGCCATTATTGAAGGGAAAGGCACCAGTGCAGAGGCCAAAATTAAAGTGCTCACGGAAGCTGGGGTAACTATTGCTCCAAATGCGACACTCATTGGTGAACTGATGCTGGATCGTATGAATGCGCGGCAGAAGTAAAAGCCTGTTTGGAAAAATCAGTTCTCATTCTTATGCGATTGCAGCCGATTCATCAATTACCAAACAGGCTCTTAGGCCCATGATCGAAATAAAACCTTCAAAATATGGTTTAGAATTTTCATTCGTATTCAAGGCGTGGCAATGGGAGCATATTGAAATATGTGCTCATTGTCACAACGAAGAAGACGGATGAAAAGGCAAACCATATGGGAGGGTTTATTTTGATTATGGGCCTTAAGCACACGATTTTCACTGAACCATTTTTTGCCCTGCAGCGGCTATACGTTTACCTCTTTTGTAAGCAAAGCCTGCAGTGCGGTCTGGCGGCGGCTGATGTCCTGGTTCCCCACGGCCATACCTAAAGCTCTTCGGGTCCCGACAAACACGGCCAGTTTTCTGGCACGGGTGATTCCTGTGTAAATCAGGTTCCGGAAAAGCATTTTAAAATGCTGGGTCAATACCGGAATGATCACCACCTCAAATTCGCTTCCCTGGGATTTATGAATGGTGATGGCATAAGCCAGGTCAAGTTCCATGATGTCTGTCTGCTGGTAGTGCACCACCCGGTTATCCGGTAAAAAACGAACCGCGCAGGTAATATCTATGGTGTTGATCCGGTCAATGATGCCGATGTCCCCGTTAAATACCCCCAGATCATAGTTATTTTTTCTGTGAATCACCCGGTCTCCGGTTCTGAAGACCCGCTGCCCCACGGTGAGCTGAGACTTGTTTGGCCCCATGGGATTATAGCTATCCTGAATTTCACGGTTCAAAAAAAGCGTGCCAAGACTGCCCCGGGTCATGGGGGAAAGAATTTGGATTTCCGTGTCTTTTCCCAGGTATTTGGGTATCCACTCCAGATATAATTTTTTTACCGCATCCAAAGCAGACAGGCCATAATGCAAAGAGGACCAGGGGTGAACTTTTTCCAGCACCGTCATTAGTTCTTCAATGCGATTTCCAGTGCCTGCCAGACGGGCCAAATCCACATGGGCAAATTTTTTAGGAATCTCAATCTCAGTCTCCCAGGGTGAACACGACTCGTCAACCCTGAATTCATACAAATCACCATGATCATCATCCCGGGCATCACGGGGGGTAGACGTCTTTTGAACGGCATTGCTGTTTGAAGCTCCCGAATCAACCGGTATAGACAAACGTTTAACCCGGCTGACAAAGGCGATCTGCTCTTTGGTGGCCTCATCGGAATCGATAAACAGACAGTCGGTTCCGTCCTGCCAGACGGAAGGATATTTAAACGGACTTTTTATCCATGGCATCCTACCCTGATTTATCTGGTGGGCAAATTTTATGATCAAAGAGGACCGGGCCTGGCGAAACACCTGGGTAAGCCGGAAACAGGGCACTGCCTGTGACGCGATGATATCTTTGAGTACATTGCCCGCTCCCACTGAAGGCAACTGGTCATAATCGCCGATAAATACCACCTGGCAGTGCCTTGGTACTGCTTTGAGCAAGGAGGCGGTCAGATTGATATCCAGCATGGAACATTCGTCCACCACCAGGAAATCCGTCTTTAGAGGGGAACTTTCATTTCTTTTAAATCCCCCGGCTTTCCAACCCAAAAGCCGATGAATGGTTTTGGCCGGTTTACCGATCACCTCGCTCATACGCTGGGCAGCCCGGCCCGTGGGCGCGGCCAGCATCACCTTTTGCCCCATGGCCTCAAGCAAACGGACCATTACCCGTGTGGCTGTAGTTTTACCGCATCCAGGTCCGCCTGTGAGAACGGAAAATTGCTGCTGCACCACCCCCTTGACCGCGTCGGCCTGCTCAACGGAAAGCTGCATTTGAAATCGTTGGCAGAACAACGCCATCCACCGGTCAATCCGGGCCTGGTCAAAGGTCCGGTCAGGCCCTGGATCTAAAAGACGCCTTGCCACATAAGCCTCGTCAAAGTAGAGAGACCGGGCATAGTAACAGGCCACAGGCTGCCCCTTATCGTCAGGCAGATCCCTGCGCATCAAAAGCCGTTGGGCTTCCATGTCTGCCAGAAGGGTTTCAAGCTGCTGTGACAGATCAAGGTTGAGCAGATCTTTTACCTGATTTTTGATCTGGGGAAACGTAAGATAACAATGCCCGAACTCCCGGGCTGCGGACAGTACGTGGCGGATACCGGCAATGATTCTTGGGGGACTGTCCGTTTCAAGGCCAATGCTTAAAGCCACCTTATCCGCAGTAAAAAAACCAATGCCGAAAAAATCAGCGGCAAGACGATACGGATCCTGGGTAATCCAGGCAATGGCATTATGGCTGTATTCTTTAAATATGCGAACGGAAAACAAGGTAGAAATTCCGTGGGACTGCAAAAACATCATCACATCCCGGATAGCCCGGTGCTCGGCCCAGGCCGTTGAAATCATTTCAAGTTTTTTGTGGGCAATCCCAGGCACCTCCACAAGGCGCTCAATATCGGATTCAAACACATCCAGGGTCTGGTCTTTGAAATATCCCACGATTTTTTTTGCGGTTTTGGGCCCTACCCCTTTGATCAGCCCGGAGCCGAGATATTTTTCCAGGGCCGATGCCGTAGCCGGCTTTTTTTCCCTGGCATGCACGGCCTTGAACTGCCGCCCGAATTTCGCGTGTACCGTCCATGCCCCCTCAAATTCCATGGTGGCACCGGCAAACACCTTGGTCTGATGGACCACAACGGTTTCCCTGCTACCCGGACGATCAAAGGGCAGTACCTTGAGAATAGACCAGCCATTGTCCGGATTATGGAATGTGACCCGGTCCACAACACCCTTTAAAACCTCGTTGATGTGGCCGGAATCAGGCAATGTATCTGTTCTCTGGTTCATACCGGCTCACCATACAGGACACGGCAGACCAAAACAACTTATTTTGATGAACGTTTGATCTGAAACAAAAAAGGTGAACAATCTTGATAAATATGGTATTTGAAGTTTTTGATATAGCAATTCTCGATCTTTTATTTACAAAGGTCTCATTCTTTTTTGGCTCCGCTGAGTATGGATATTGGCTTCTTTCTATTAAGAAAGCCTGTCCAACCTATACAGATTTTTCAATTTTCGTTATGGGGTGCTCTGGGTGTCGATGGACCAGGTCCGCCCATGACTGTTACAACAGCACATAAGCAGATCAGTTGGGATCTGTAAAACGTAAAATAATTTTAAGGAGAAGGAAAATGAAAAAAACATCACTTCGGTTGATCTTAGGCCTGCTGCTGACATGTATGCTTGCATTTACCGGCTGCTCAGGAAAATCAACAGTTACCGATTACTCAGGACAATCAAAAAAACAAAAACCCACCCCGGACCAAGCTATTCAGATATTAAAAGATGGAAATGAACGTTTTGTCAGTGGAAAATCCGAACATCCGCATTTGAACAAAGAGCGGCTCATTCAGGCCGGCAAGGAGGATCAGGGGAACCATGCCTATGCCACGATCATTACCTGTTCCGATTCCCGGGTTCCTGTAGAAGCGATTTTTGACGCCGGGGTTATGGATATTTTTGTTATCCGTGTGGCCGGAAATGTATGTGATACAGATGAAGTCGGCTCCATAGAATACGGTCTGGCGCATGTGCACACACCGGTTATGGTCTTGCTGGGCCATACGCAATGCGGCGCAGTGACCGCCGTCACCCGGGCTGTCAACGGACACGGCCATGCCATGGAAAGAAATATTCCACCCCTGGTTGATAACATTGAACCTGCTGTCAGACACGCCATGGAAAAGTATCCCCATCTAAAAGGTGATAAAATAATTCCCTTTGCCATTGAAGAAAACGTCTGGACCAGCATTCGGGATCTGTTCATGACAAGTCCTGCCACGCGCGACCTTGTCAAGGCCGGCAAAGCCAAAGTGGTGGGTGCCATCTATGATGTCAGCAATGGCAAGGTTTCCTGGCTTGAGGAGGCTAAAGTGAACAACATTTTACAAGAAGTGGAAGCTGATCCTGACCGCGCCATGGAAGCCATGGCAGGCAACACCCATAACAGTAAAAGTCAATAGATATGACAAGCCGGAGGCGTATCATGCGCCTTCCGGCATTGTCCGACACCGGACTATGTAACAATACTTGACATATTTTATTTTGAAATGATAAACCAGCTCCAAATTATACAATTCAAATAAGAGTGTATTCCATGACAATGGCAACTGACAATTCTACCCAATCAGCAAAAAACATTTCACCAACAGAAGTACAAAAACAGAATCTGATTTCCCAGTGGGCCTTTGACACACGTCCCATATTAGGCCGGTTCCATTTATGGCTCGAAGATGTGCGCATTCACTGGTACAGCAACGCATCTCAAAAAAAAGTCAAACGCCGCGACATGGATGCGGTCTCCTTCACTGACGGGCGTACCGAAAAAATGCTGGCAATCTCCGCCGCTGTCACGGCCTTGGGCACCCGGCTGTTTGGCCGTTACGGAGAAGGAAAGGGGTTGCCCAAAACAGAATTGAACCTGGTAAAAAAAGATGCCGATGCCATTTCCGCCTACGCCATGAGCGAAAGTTTGTGGTACCTGTCCCGCACCCTGCCCGAAAACCATGCCATCATGGTCTGTTTAGGGGAAGGGCTGATGCCCAAAGCCGGGGAAACCCCTGAAATGGGCGCCAACCCCTTGCTGGGATTCGGCAGGATCTATGCCCGGCCCCAGGTGGCCAAATTTCTTGAAGACCGGGTGCTGCGGCTGATCAATGATCCCGAATATCCCTGGGAAAAATTTTACCGGGATATCCAGAAACGGGACATCACCGTGTGGGGTGCCGCCATCGACACCCTGGAAAACACCTCAAGGTTTGCCAAGGGAGAACCCACAGGCCCCATGAGTGTATTCCATCTTTTTGACCAGCCGTTAATCGTCAGTGACCAATATGAAGGATATATGGGGTGTCTTGTACTCCCGGAACAGGTGGTGGAAAATGCAGCCTTTAAATCCATTCTGATCAATTATTTCACCCCGCGCCATATGGTCATGGATGCCATTCAGGAAACCTTTGACGGAATCAAGGCGGAGAATGTCCATGTCTGGACCCTTACCGGGGATGCCCGGCGGGAGAGAATCGAAAAACTCTGGGACCAGTGGCGGGATACCGGGGCTCATCTTATTGACGAAAACTGGATTCTGCCCACAGGGATTGCGCCTTTCACCGATTCAGGCACTTATGCACCGACCTTTTCAGTCAAGCCCTGGACCGATGACAAGGGCGAGATCCACCTGATGGTGGTGGATGGATATGCAGCTTCGGCCGAAGCCATGCAGGCGGCCAGTCTGTCCGGTATTCTGGGATTGGATGTATCGTTGGCTGTACTCTCCTCCAAATTCAAATTACCCCATGACAAGGATGCGGCTGCCATGAAGCTGGATCCCCAGGACAACAATTTTGCCACAAGACTTGAGCAGGATCTGTTTGAAACCGATGTCCCCCCGGAAATGATTGAAATCTACCGCAACAGTATCATGGATGCCAAAAACGCCGGCATTCCCTTAAAACCGCGGACCATCAATGCAGGCGACCTGATTGCGGCAAAAAAATGGCAGACTTTAGCCGTGTCAGGATATATGCTGCCGGATCCATACAGTGGTGCCCAAGGCGTAAAACAGATTAGTGAAGACACCTGGGAAGTAACTGTCCGGGTAACTTCAGAATTCGGGGACAAGGCCATTACCTTTGCCCTTCGCCTGTTAGAGCCTTTACAGCAGAGTAAGCTGGTTTTTTCACCGTTACTCAACCGGTTTTTCAAGGGAGAGGATTTCAGAACCCGGGCCGTCAAAATTTCAGACTCCGGCAGAATCCGCAACGAACTTCAGACTCTGTGCACCGAAGCCCTGGAACATTTTGGAGACAAGGTAGTGGTACGCTTTGACAAAATTTCACCGACCACCATTTCCGCTGTGGAACAGGAAATGCTCAAACAAATTCTGGCCTGGTACAAGGAAAACTATTCCATCTGGTTTGAGTGGCTTGAGTTGTCAGAATAGGATTATCTATATTTTTGCATTCTTTTCGTAATTGATCCGCTCAATGCTTTAAACGGCGTGATTCTTAACATTGGCAATGTGTCCGGCCAGCACGGACCGGACACCGTCAAAGTTTCCTGCGGCAATATTATTATACAGCTGAATATGCTCGGCATCTACCATCTCCATGGGAGTGACGAGAAGAATGCTGCCCCCGGTATTTCAAGTAGAGCAGATCAAAAAAATCCTTTTAAAAAACCACTTTTATCCGGTTGCCGGGCAGTTATGCCAGGGTCATAATAAAATTCCATATCCTATAGCAATCGGTCTTTAGAAGGATATCTTGAACCGCATCCAAATGATTGTTCAAAGCCTTTTTCAACTTTTTCAATTACGTCTTGTTGTTATCGTCGGTGAACACGGCCACCACCTCTGCCGGTTATGAACGGACACCTGTTTTTCAATCCTTTTTAGGACTCAAAAACTGGCCCTTCAATTTGTTATTTAATAACAAAAAAAAATTTTATATAAAAATAACAAAAAGTTCCTTTTTTTAAGTTATTTTTAACCTTAAAAAACACTCAGGGTCGTCGTTAACATGAGGAATAGCGGCTTTGGAGAACTTTATGTTTGGCACAAAAAATGCTGTTAAATTTTTTTTTGTAATCAATTTGAAAATAAAAAGTAATTAAAAGCTGAAGCAAAAAAGTACGGATCTAAATAGTTGCCGGATTGCTGTTAAGGTGATCCCGTTTTTTATTTTTTAACAATCAAGGTGTGAGAATGGAACATAAAATTTTAACAGGACTTGCATTATCGTTTATACTTCTTTTCATGACTGGATTTTCTCAAGCAGCATTGACTACTATCGGTACGGCAACTTACGCTGGATCGGATTATAACCTGATCTGGGATGATGACAACAATGGTAATTCGGTTGTGTGGCTTGATTATACTCAATATATTCATTCCGATAACATTGAGTCGTGGGTGAAGGGCCTGGATAATGCCCTGACGTATAATATTGACCCTGTCTATACCGTTGACTGGGGAATAAATTCCTGGCGGCTCCCAGAGACAGTGGACGATGAATATTATTTCCACTGGAACGGCACCAGCACAGGGGGGTATAACATAACCAATTCCGAGCTGGGGCACCTTTTTTATGAAGAGCTTGGCAATATTGGGCTTTATGGTACGGATGGGACCTGGTTTCAGACAGCCTATGGATTGACCAACACCGGAGTTTTTGAAAATTTAACTACATCCTTGTACTGGTCAACGCAGTATGCGAACTATTCGGGCGCAATCTGGGGCTTTAACATGTATTTAGGCAGTCAGTCCTGGTTTGTCAAAAGTATGTTTGGTTGTGGCTTAGCAGTTAGAACCGGACAAGTTTCAGCGATGCCGATAGAAACGCCTGTTCCTGTGCCTGGAGCATTCCGGTTATTTGGTTTAGGGCTTATCGCTTTATCGGCTTTGCAGAGAAAAAAACGGCTCATTGAGGATTAGAGTGTAACTCATTGAAATATAAAGTTTTATAAAATTGAATATGCTGAATTTATTGAGCTCTTGAAAAATTGTGTGAAGCTTTTTGTCATAAAATAACACTAATCCGCAATGAGCCCAAAAACAAAATCGTGTTTGAGTGTTATTTTTTTGTTGAGTAAGATTTTGATTTCGGTCCTATCATGCTGGCCATCCCTAAAACAGGATAGCCTTTTTTTATCATTGCAGTAATCTGTTCATATATAAAGCATTATCATGGATACACGGTACTACCAGTTGCCCAAGCAGCTGTATACACGGTATCTTGTTCGCCGACATACTTGATGCCTACACTTTTTTCTCCATAGCGCACATCGGTGACGCCGTTATGCGGTATATCAATTGTAACCTCAATAATATCACCTGCAGAGAGAGGATATTCAACCGTTCCACACGCACCTTGTCCTTGCCATATCGGCATTCTAGCCAAAAGATTTTCTTTCCAGATACCTTTGGAAGTGTAAAGAAGGCCTACAAAGGGCAACGGAATAAAATTGCCCTGGGTTTTGTGCATAAAATAAAACGGCTTGGTGAATTGACTAGAGGCGAATTGGCCGGGAATGGCCTTAACAGTAACCGACGGAGTGCGACCCGGATAAAAGAAATTATCGTACAGGAAGTTAACGGCACGACCGGTCTGAAAGGCGCCTGTTTTAGCAGTTGATCCGAAAATGGTTTCGGAACTGGGTCTGTAAACACAATCCTGAATTTCAATATCCAAATCGCTCTTGGGATCCATCTGCAGTACAATCCTGTATACATATGTAGCAGCTTTTCCCGGTGTGGTTAGAGCTGAATAGTAACCAGGGAAACAAAGATCTGAAGTCAGCTGAGCCGGGGCTTTGAAACTTTCTTTAGCTACTTCTATTGATATTACTTGCCCTAATGGATCAAGTTCCATATAGATGTCCATTACGGAAGTGAAATCGCTGTCCGCATTAATTGGATTGTTAGAAAGAACCAGATTTTCCGACAAGCAATTAAAAATGCTATCCTGATCATCACCTACAATATCAAACTCAGGTCGGGTACCCGCAATGGCAGAGGCAGAAAGAAACGCCATAGTAATCATAATAAGTAAAGCCTCTTTTATCATTACACTTTCTCCTTAAAATTTGTTGGCAAAAAATCCCAGGCACCTTTTTTTATGTTATTTAATCTGATCATAATTCAGTTTCAAAACCTTTCCATCTATAGAAAAAAAATTTTAAAAAACAGGTGATTATAATATTTCAAGCAATTCAGCACGTTGCCAAAATAAAGGTTGAAAAAATATAAAACAAAATTTTTGGCCATCAAAATTAATATGGCACGACATACTCCAACCTGAATCAATTATAGCTACAGCAACTAATGTACCAAATCAGCCTAAAAAAAATTAACTACCTGAAAACAATCGTTTTATCAATATCAACATTATTCCTACCGATACATTATCCATGATTTTGAAAAATGTTTTCTTGGGGTTTCGGAAAATATTTTCTTAAAAGTACTACCTATTTTTCTTAACGCTGCAGCAACATACTCATAAAAAGTGCAGGCCAACGGGTAATCTTAAAAAATTTGACATAGGAAGGGTCACCCATTAAAGGTTGGGTAAGAGGAAAAGACACACCCGTATCGCCCGCATCAGTCAGGGGACCATATCATCAGCGAGGCGCAGTGATTATCTTTGACCTGTCTTAAAAACACGGTCACACGGTCCTGTCCCACCACGGTTTTGAGGAAAACGGTATTGTTATGCACGATCAGATCACTGCCCTCTACCAAGTATACCCTGATGGCGCAAAAAATTCGTGCTCAAATTCAAAGGAAAGAGGTTGGGCCTTTTAACAGCATCACAATTGTAGGCTTAACCTGTTTTTAGACTAATACTTGTATCAGGAAATGGTAAGGTGCTTTAAAAAAGGGCCCAGGGCGGATATTACCGGGCTGCCAATTGGAAGCGATTAGGAGAGACCACTGGACGAGGGCGAATGGACAAAACCTGCAGGAGTAACGAAGCCGAGCTAATAACCATCCTGGTATACACCACACGTTGGTTAAGAATGCCAGGCAGCGACTTAGGGAGGGTAGTTGGGCTTATGGGTGCTGCATCAAGACTTTCCGACCTTTATATTATATTTTTCTGCAAAAGAACCATACCCTTATTTTTTTTATCATTGCGGTAATCTGTCGGGTCTTTAATAAGACCCGTAGTCAGAATTATTTTGTCATTGGATTAAATGTTTCCAATACGCGCTCGTCATAAATTTCGATGGCAGCGGCTTTTTTCAAATCGGCCACCATGGTATTTTTAATCTGTGCGTTTTGTTTAGCAACAACAGACTTTCGAATTTGTTCTTTTATCGTATCATACGGATATACTTTTTCTGAAGAAATATTATCCACTTTTACAATGGTGTATCCGTACCGGGCTTTAATAATTTCACTAATCTGGCCGGTTTCCAACTTCACGACAACGTCCCAAATTTCAGACGGAACTGTCGTTTTCCGAACTTGGCCCAGACTCCCTCCTTTTTCAGCGCTGGCCAGGTCCAGTGAGAATTCAGCAGCAAGTTTGCTGAATTCCTCTCCCTGATTGATTTTTGCGTAAATCTGCTCGGCTTCTTCCCGGGTCCGGAGCAATATCACACTGACAGTCGGAATTTTGTCTTCCTTTATTTGATTTATATGGGCATTGTAATAGTTTCGAAGATCTTTTTCAGTGACAACGCTCCGGGTATTTACATACTCGTTAACAAAAGTGGTAATAATTAATTCGTCTTCGAATTTTTTCACTTTGCGTCTGATTTCGGCATTGGTTTTCAGGGCTTTTACATCGGGCTGCTGTAAAATAACTGCCCGGATCACAAGACTTTCTGCAAGCCCTTTCACCTCTTCCGGAGTAACATCCGTTTTCCGGCTTTTTTCTTTATACTGGATGATTAATTTCTTCAGTTCCGACGCATAGATTTTCTCATTGTTGACAACTGCAATGACCGCATCCTGTGCATGTGCATGTGCATATTTCATCATTACAATTTCAGCATTGGTGGTTATATCCAATGGCAACACGAAGAAAGTAAAAATGCCACATAGAAGAAAAAAAACGCTGCAGCCCCACGGTCTTATTAACATATTTTTTATCATATTCCGGCACTCTCAAAATTTTTTAATTCAGGATGGCAGAAATCTGCTCACGGATTAATTCATCTTCGTGATTTTTTGCCTTTTCAAGTATGGCGTAATCGGTTTGATCGATATATTCCATTGCAAACCCGAAGGCTTGCCTGCGAACCGCCTCATCATCGTCCCATATCAAATCAAGCAGGGGTTTGTAGTTGTCCTTCTTTATATAGCACCCATAGGCGTAAACAGCCGCTTTACGGACTTCTGTGTCTGTGGATTTAAGTTTCGGCTCCAGGACATCCACCGTGTCCTCATCTCCAAAACCCATACCCATGATCTTTATTGCATCCACTTCAAGTTCGGCGTCTTCACTGTCCAGCAAGGGTGCCACCGTTTCCATAATTCCCTTTCGAGTCTCATTTGTGGAGATAAGCAGGCTGTCCTTTAGAATGCCAAGGTCCTGTTTCAGTGTTTGCCTGTCAATTTCATTGTCATAGAACGCTTGTTTGAAAATTTCAGGACCTGCAGCGCTTCTGGCGATGGCTTTTAGGACCTGCTCATTTACATCTTGGGAAACAACGGCTTCAAGTAAAATATCGTTGTATTCAGGTTTGTTCACGACAGCAAGTGCCATGGCGCTGTTCACCCGGTTCTGGATATCTCCTTGGGTCAGTTGCTGCTGTAGTATGGTTGTCGCTTCAGGGCTGCCGATTCTACTTAGGGAATAAAAAACTTTCTCAGTCACTTGCGAATCGTTAGTTAAGGCAAGGATCTCACGTAACGGATCGACGCATGCCGGTGTACCGAGGGCAGACAACGCCGTAGCAGCAAGGGAGATGTTCGCAGTTTCTATTTGTGAGGAGCTGTCATTCACCGATATATAATCGTATATCACCGGCAAAAGATCGTCATTTTTGCCGAACTGGGCCGCAATCACCAGCGCAGTGGCCCTATCAGAAAAATTCTTATCAACAGCACAGTTTTTAAGGATCGTGTAGACCTGATCCCTAAAAAGTTCATTCTGCCCGATAATCGCAAGGGTGTTAAGGGCGGATGCGACCACCTTATCATCGGGATCATCTAAAAACTGTTGAACAAGAGCCAATCCATCTTCTGAAACTTCATTACGCAAACGCCGAATCGTCCGGATACGGACGGGAATATCAGAGTCATTTAATGCAAGACGGGCAACAGCTAAAAAATCGGATTGGATCTGACTCTCAGGTTTGATTGTTTGGTTTTCAGATTCGGGTTGCGGTAATGTTTTTTGATCAACCTTGGCGGCAACAGTGTCTTGTGCAGGATCATTAGTGATCTTTTCTTCAATTTTATCCGATACTGGCGCAACCGTCCCTGATATTTCCGGGTTTTGCTCACCGGACATCAACAAATAGGCCCCTCCGCCAAGCAAACAAATACAGAGAATGGCAAGGCTGCTGAATATGCGGTTTTTCATTAATTATCTCCGTAACAAAATTTTTTTTTCAGACAGGCAACCCGTCATACTCTACCAAGTTGACGGGTTGCCACGAAATTGCCGAAGATACAGGACAAAAAGAATAGTTTATTTCTCTATTTCCTTACTAACGTCCTCTTATCTTTAAAGCATTATTATGGATATACAATAGTACCGTTTGCCTCAGAAGCTGTATACCCAGTACCGTGTTCGCCGACATACTTAATGCCTACACTTTTTTCTCCATAGCGAACATCGGTAACATTGATATTCGGTACATCAATTGTAACCTCAATAATATCACCTGCAGAGAGAGGATATTCAACCGTTCCACACGCACCTTGACCTTGCCATTGCGGCATTCTGCCCAAAAGACTTTCTTTCCATATACCCTTGGAAGTGTAAAGAAGGCCTACAAAGGGAAACTCACAAAAATTGCCCTGAGTTTTGTGCATAAAATAAAACGGCTGGCTGAATTGACTAGATGCGAATTCGCCTGGAATGGCCTTAACAGAAACCCTCGGGTTGCGACCAGGAAAGAAAAAGTTGTCGTACAGGAAGTTGACGGCACGACCGGTCTGAAAGGCGCCTTCACCAGGGTCGTCTCCGAAAATTTGTTCGGAATTGTTTTTGGAGACACAATCCTGGATTTCAATATCCAGATCGCTCACGGGATCCATCTGCAGTACAATCCTGTATACATATGTAGCAGCTTTTCCCGGTGTGGTTAAAGCTGAATAATAACCAGGGAAACAAAGATCTGGAGACAACTCAGCCGGGGGGGTGAATTTTTCTTTAGCAACTTCTTTTATTCTTACTTCTCCTAATGGATCTATATCCTTATAGATGTCCATTATTGAAGTGAAATCGCTGTCCGCATTAATTGCATTGTAAGTAAGGACCTCAAGTTCCGGCAAGCAATTAAACATGCTATCCCCGTCATCCCCTACAAGGTCAAACTCAGGCCGGTAGCCTGCAAATGCAGAGGTAGAAAGAAACGCCATAGTAACCATAACAAGTAAAGCCTTTTTCATCATCACACTTTCTCCTTAAATTTAAAAATACATTAGAACTTTTGATTTTTCCTTGTCGATACGCTCGGAAGGGCGCTTGTATTATAGGAAAAATCAGACTATCAAACGCTATACTTAAGTAACCACCTCCTTTCGTTTTTATTATTATTTCCTTATTCTTCCAAAAGTGGATCTAAAAATTAATATTTACTGCGACGTAACAGCGCCGCCAGACCAGCGAAACCGGATAACAGAAGGATTATTGATCCCGGAACCGGCACTGCATTTGCACTCACCATAGTATTCAATGTTAGCTCTCCGATGCTACCTACATCAAGCGCTGTCCCTATTGTTGGACCAGCGCTATCAACATTGGCCAACTCGGTTTCGAGGATCAAGTTTGTACTCAGTCGATAAAAGTCCACACCGGCAACTGGATTAAAGACGATGGTACCCACACCGTCTACAAAATCGTCAAGACTGATTGAACGAAGGACATCTAACGACTGGGCGGCAGCTTCACCATCAGGCATGACATTTACCGTTGCACTTATATTGTAACTGGTATTGTTGACACCCGACGCAACTAAAGTCCAGTTGATTAAGTCCTCAAAGTCTGCAAGCTCGGCGGTGACGGTAACCTCCGAGTTGGCTTCAACGCTGAAAGAACGTTCTACGCCAGAAGATATTGTTTGGGTTACACCTTCAAAATAGATGTTATTACCGGTCTGGGTTACTTCGGCAAAAACAGTATTGCTAACACCATCTACAAGGTGGCTACCGCCGGCTGTACCGTAAACGGTGGTTGTTTCTGAATTGCTAGTTAAGGTGCCCGTTAAGTCAGCCGATACGCCTAATTCTGATGATGAACTGGTGCTGTTGAGATTAGTGTTAGGGTACGAACCACCCAAATACCACAGGTATCCATTATGGGACACTAGGTAAGTAGAATCATCATAACTTGAATCATAATCCCAATTTATCTGAACCCCAGCTGCTTGAACAATACCAATGCCTGCTAATAAGATTAACATTAAAGACAAACAAATCACTTGTAAATTTTTCTTCATTTTTCCTCCTAAGTTTGTGTTTTTTTTGATCTAAAAAAACATTTACAATACAATTATATTTTACTTCATGGGGAAAGATCACTGCCAGTCTCCAAGCCCGATGTTTCCCGCGCCAATAAAGCCAATTTTTGCATTTTCAGATTGATCCAGGGAGTCAATCCAAGTATCTGTGGTTTTGATGAATCCTTTGACCCGGTCAGACAGCCGGATTTCCAGTACCGGATTCGTAGTTCCGGTCTTTACCACCAAGTCCGAGGCACCGTCGCCATCAAGATCGCTTGCTGCCGCCACCTCATTTCCAGCAGGCAATTTTGCCCAGATTTCCGAAGCCCCAGAGGTGCCGCCGGTAGCAGACCCGAAGCAGACATACACCAGCGTAGCTGTGGTGCCGTTTGAAAGTGCTTCGGTCGAAAAAATTAAGTCGTCGAATCCATCGCCGTTTACATCTGCAGAAGTAAAATAGGTCAAGGGGCCATTATCATAAGAAGTATAGATAACTGTAGGAACGTACAATTCCTGGAAGCTACCCCCGTCTGAGTAAGCCGGATAACAATAGATCATCGTATCATAAGATTGATATCTCTGAAAAACGACCAAGTCCCCAAACCCGTCCCCATTCATATCAGCCAAGCCATAACTTGTTATATAATAGTTGTAGTAATTAAAACTGCTCCACGGCTCAGACTGAAGCTCAAACTCGCTCTTCCCATCGGATAAAAGCACGTGGATATTGTCTTGGTAATAAAAACTACTGAGCTTTTTTGTTTCAACCAGGATAAGATCCGAGGTTCCGTCCCCGTTCACATCTGAAAGGCCGATGGTTTCCAGCGGCTCGGTATCCGGCTTAAGCCTAACCGTATACCAGATGTTTCCCTGGGATGAAAAACCGCCGGCGCCAAGGGATGGGAAAACAAGATAGGAAAACTCAACATATCCGAAGAACAACGCCCGGGTCTGTTCAACGACCAGATCGGTATATCCGTCACCCGTTACGTCACCAAGCCCCACGATCTGGGTGTTGCCGCTTTGCCAGGAAAACTCCGGGGTAATGGTTGTTTCCACGAGTTTGCCTTCTCCGTCATTAAAATGGCTGTAAAACCGATAGGTTTCCAGGCCCTGGGCAGATTCTTCAACTGTTGCCAGCACTAAATCATTGGTAGTAAAACGAGGCTTATAGCCTTGTAGGAAATCAAATGCACGTTCAAGATCCAGGCCACCTTGACCGTAACGGTAGTCTGACCCGGTTGTGCCCAAGTCACGAGCCGTATTTGACAAAAAGGCATTAATCTGGGCAGGGGTCAAGCCTGGGTGATACTCAAGCATCAGGGCTGCTGCCCCAGCAATATGGGGCGCGGCAAAAGAAGTCCCTGAAAGGGTCTGATAGTCTCCGTCGAGCCCAATTCCCGGAATGCTGACCCCGGGGGCACTGACATTGGGTTTCAGGACGCAGGTGTCTTCCCAGCACACCTCTCCGCCTCCGCTAAAATAGGCGGCATCATCATTCTCATCCAGCGCTCCCGCGCCGATGACGCCCGGTGCATTCCCAGGTGAGATGGTTGAATCCGAGCCGTAATTACCGATCGCTCCTACGGGCAGAACACCCATGGCTATCATATTATTGGTCGCACTTCGAATGACTTCGGATGTGCCGTAAACGCCGAAGGACATGTTCACCACCTGAGCGCCGTCATCCGTATCCGGGTTCTGATCCGGGTCCAGAACCCACTCCATGGCGGCCAGCAATTGTTCAGTGCTTCCATACCCTTTCGGCAGTGCCAGGGCAGTGATGAGAGTTGCCCCAGGTGCAATACCGGTGCTGCTTCCGGCCAGTACGCTGGCGACATGGGTGCCATGCCCCAAACAATGAGTTTCATGCGGCTCACTGTCGACTTTTTGCCCATAACAATCGAATTCCGCCCAAGCACCCAGTTTACCGGCAAGATCCGGATGGGATGGATTGATACCGGTATCAATAACACCGACACGAACACCCTGGCCTTTAAGGTCAAGGCCCGATATCTGATCCAGGCCGATGGCGGAAAAATTCCATAAATTAAAGGATGATCCCTCATTTTCGCCCATGATGCCGACAGGGGGAACGCTGAACACAGTATTTTTCGAAATCCCTAATATGTCGGATCGTTCAGCAAGCGCTTCAATTTCTTCAGGGTACAAGTTTAAAGCCAATGTTTTGGAAACCCAATATTTTTTTACGTTGTCAAGCTTTGTTGACATTGGGTTGTTTTTTCTTGATTTGCGGCGAAAACTTTTTTTAGCGCAAACCGATCTTTTGCGTTCAAGCAACCCGATAATTTCGTCTTGGCTCGTTTGTGCCTGCTTTCTGAGTTTCCTGAAAACTTGTCTTCGCCGATGTTTGGAAACGGAAAGCACTGATTCCTCCGAATCCTCCAATTTGTTTTCCTTCAATCGAATTAGAACCCTAACAGGTTCGCTCTCACTAATATCTTCTAATGTTTGAGCCAGTTCCGGTGATAGCTTGTCTCTGATTTTTTGGGTAGCGTCAATTATTGATGATGCGTCGCTTGGCCTACCTGCCTCTGTAATTCCCGGAACAGATATCAGCAGTAACATGGGGACCAGGATGATATACTTAATCGTAAATTTTAAAATATCACCCAGTGCAAAAAAGATTTTGAATAGAGCAATTAAATTTATTGACAAAAAATTCTGAGGACCATTTTTTATTTTGTTTAACCTCTTGCAATCCAGTTTCAAAGCCCTCCTGTATAAATACAAAGTCTTGAAAAACGAATCCTTAGAAGGATATCAAAAATTTTAAATTTCTTAAAACTAAGGTCCCCAAATTAAGAACCCAATTTGAACAAACGAACAGGGTTTTAATGAATCAGATACGTTCATTTCAACACTTCAAGTCAACAATACAAGAAGTGTGCCTATTCAGTTTGTAATTTCTAAACCTCTATAAATAAACTTTTTTCCTAATTTTATATAAAGTGAACCGAACGCGACACCTTCCATGAGTAGGAAAATGTTACCTTATGATTAAGAAAATATTTTCTCAAAAGAATTACTTATTTTTCCTAAGAGCCTGTTTAAAAAAATACCACATCGTGTCACAAAAGATGATTGAGCAGGTATAAATTTGCTAAATTAGTCAATATTTGCACCTAAAAATGAGTTAAAGTTCATTTGAGAGGATGTTCCATGATAGAATCTACCTATAAATAACCCTACATTATTACAGGAGGACTCACCATGGAGCGATCTAAATATACGATTGATTTAATGGGTGTGTCCCAACTTTTACATGAGATGAAATTTTAATCAAAATAGTAGAGCAAATTTTATTTGACCCGGTGCCGAACAATTGTCATCCTCTATTATATACACCGGAGTAAAGGAAGGAGAGAATACAATTATAGAATTTGATATGAGGAAGCGGGATTGGCAGAAAGAAGCCGGGATAAATCATGATGTTTACTATCCAGAAAAGACATATAAAGATATCCCTTCTGGGTAGAGGCGTCGGGCAACGATGCCTCTACCCGGAAGTATTTTTTGTTTCTGAAAATGACGATCCACAGGAAATGCAAAGACGCATTTGTCGACCTCCGCCACAAAGTATATTATAGCTATAGTCAAACCGGATATTTTTTAGACGAGCAATCTTTTATACAACTGAATAAACCTTACAAAATGAACAGGTCCTCAGGTTCAATTAGATTAAGTCGAAACCTCGTCCCGTGAGGCCCCGACGCTCCTCCACGCCTTAATCACGGCATGGACAAGTGTCGCCAGGGGAATGGCCAAAAAAAGCCCCCAGAAACCCCAGAAACCGCCAAAGATCAATAAAGATACAATGATCGCCACGGGGTGGAGGCCCACCACTTCGGATAGAAGAAGTGGAGCCAGAAGGTTGCCGTCCAGGGCCTGAATGATACCGTAGACCCCCACAACATAGGCGCTTTTGGGGACCAGGCCCCATTGAAAAAAGGCGACCAGGGCAACAGGAAGCACCAGAATCGTGGCACCGATATAGGGGATGAGTACAGAAAGTCCGACAAAAAAAGAAATCAGCAGAGCAAACTTGAGTTCAAACAAGGCAAAGATGCTGTAACTTATCCCCCAGACTATTAGAATCTCCCAGATTTTGCCCCGGACGTAATTGGAAATCTGCAGATTGACATCATTCCAAACCATGGTTGCCAGGCTGTGATCTTCAGGCAGAAAACCGGCCAGCCATTCCAGAATCGTTGACTTGTCCTTGAGGAAAAAAAATACTAACAGCGGAACCAGCACCAGATAAACGATCAATGTTATTAAATTTCGAACACCTGCCAGGGAGAAAGAAAGAAGCTGCTGACCCTGACTGGTCAACTCATTAGCAATGGCGTTGGTAAAGGAATCTATCTGAAGCCGCCCCATGAGATCAGGATGCTGTTCAAATTGAGTTGTCAGCAACTTCTCCCCCTGGGTCAGCATGGAGGGAAGCTCCTGAACAAACAGGGCCACCTGTTTTACCAGAAGCGGAAAAAGGCCAACCAGAGAAAGGGTGAGACAGGTCATGAACAGGAGGGTCACGACAATAACCGAGGCTTTCCTCTTGATTTTGAAATGTTCAAGCCGTTGGATAATACCTTCGAGAAGATAGGCGATGATAATGCTGACAAAAACGGG
The DNA here is from genome assembly GCF_963675255.1 of uncultured Desulfobacter sp. GTDB lineage: Bacteria > Desulfobacterota > Desulfobacteria > Desulfobacterales > Desulfobacteraceae > Desulfobacter. The sequence continues at coordinate 3,600,709 of NZ_OY775937.1, read as the reverse complement.
GATCAACATCGCTCCTAGCAGGAAAATCGTTAAAAATCCGGACAGAAGCAAAAACACCAGGATAACGATCTGAGGATTTGAAAAATGGCGTTTAAACCAGGTTCGAAACATTGAGCGCATGGAGTTTCCTTGATTTTTCGGTTTAAAATTAATTCGATTCATTATATCTTAATTTTAAAAAAAAATGCAGATTTAAAGAACGGATTTAATTCTACTCAAGCATGCCGTAACATATTGAAATTTCGTTGGCCGAAACCATATTTTTATGTTTTTTAACCTCAATTTTGCACTATCGATATGCTGATTCAATCCAGTTTTTTAAAATGTATTTTATCTTGACGTATATGTGCCACCAGTTTTATGCTTGCCCCTTGATGATTCAGGTTTTTTACACAGGTTCACTTGAGAATAAGGTTGCTGATGGACATACCCCAAATAGTCAGTCCGGACGGTTATATTGATACCATTGCCCTTCGTACGTCCGGAGAAGCGCAGATGGATGTTCGGTTTTTGTTCCCCAAAGTGTCGGATTATATTGTATCATCCTTAAAGGAAGGCAAACCCTGGTTTTTTTCCGGCAGAAGCGGTAATGCCCAAATAGGCCTGCTTACGGACACCCATATGCCCGGAGAATCCCCGCCGACGCCGGAAATTGACGGATCAAAAATTCTGCTTTCCGGTATAATCCAAAATCTAAACCCCCTTTTAACCAATGTCCTGGATTTTTTTGAGACCGGGGATGAGATTGGCCGTCTCGTGGTCATGGACCCCGAACTACGCATCCAGGATGTCCGCCATTACCTTCATAAACGGCTTTTTGTGGGTAACCGGGTGGGCAAGGGCTATTATGAAGGTTTTGATATTTGTCAGGAAACCGATGCGCTAACCGGAAAAACCTGCGATTATATTGAGGTGGCGCTCTCGTCTTTTCAATATTGTTTTGAACCGGCAGCGATGATCCGATCCAGTATTAGCGCGGTAATTAAAAAGGGTCGAAGCGCCCTGAATGCCATCCGATCCAGGGTGCCCATGGATCCAAATCATACCTTTCTCGATCCGGGTGAACTTTTTGTGGGGGCTATCAAAATTTCTTTGGGTGACATTTACGGGATCATTGATGCCGTGGTCAGTCCGGAAAAAAATAATATTTTACATCTGCCTGCCAGGGTACTGGATCCTTTCCGCACCTTCAGAAACCGGCAGGTGGAACTGTATCATTTCGGAAAAACCCCAGTTCCCTTGGGTGATATCCGTATCCGTATCCGGTTTTTCAGAAGTCACAACCCATTGACCGTCCCCCTGGAAAAGGCCAGGGTACAGGAAGGGTACCGGCTGTGCGATCTGCTCACCCATGCCGAGGTATCCAATTTGTTTAAAATTCTGGATGAAAATTCCATAGGCCTAATCCTGAATAAGGGTAATTTCATTCAGGTGCCCCGGGCCCAGGATATAAAAGGAGAGGCCCAGCTGGAGATCATTAAAAACTGTCTGGCAAAAAGTACCCAACGCCGCCATGAACCCGCTATACCACCTACGATCGGCGACAGGTTCAAGGAGACCCTTGGCAAGCTGTCCGTTCTGGGCGGAGTCAATTCCCGGGTATTCATCGGTCGGCAGTTTCCTGAACGGGAAGTGGTGGATGCGCTGCGAAGAACCGGGTTATGCACGTTTCTTATAAATGCGGAAAATCCGAGTTTCGACGACGACGATATATGGCATATGATCGCTTTGACCCATGCCGGGCACGATAAATGTGAGTTCATGCGGTACGATCCAGAGATCGGCAAGTTGTATTCATTTTACCATGGGTGCTTTATGGAGCCTGACGACTGGGAGCGTTTTGACCTGGTCAGATTCTGGTTTGCCTTTTACGGATCACATACAAAGGCTGTGGACAACCGCCTGACCATTGACCTGATCAATCGTCTGGCCCTGCGTTTAGGTGATGAAATGGGCATTGTCCACGGTGGCGGCCCCGGCCTGATGAAGGAAGCCAATGATCTGGCCCGTCGGCATAATATCATGAGCATAGGCATCGCCATTGAATTGGAAGGGGAAAACCAGGCTTCTTTAACAACCTGTGACGGATTGATTAAATATAATGAAGGTCAGCGCCTATCCCGCCAGGATCATCTGCAGAAATTGAGCAACCTGCCTGTCATCAACACCGGTGGGTACGGAAGTGCCGAGGAGTTGAGCATCACCATCACATCCATGAAAATCCACGAAAATCCTCTGGCACCCATTATCCTTTTGGACCGAGATAATTTATGGGAAAACGCCAGAAAGCAGACCCAAAAAATTGCAGATAAAAAATACGGCCCCGCGTTTACCCCCCATCTTGTGAAATCCTGTAAAAATGCAGCCCAGGCAGAAACCCATCTGATTGAATTTTTAACAGATCCGGATCTCTGGTATAAAAAGAATAAAATACCGGCCGAAAGTGTGGAAAAGGCAAGAAGCAAGGCGGTAAGGATCAGGCGTTCTTTTTTGTACATTGACAATATGGAGGTATTTTGTTCCCCCACTCCGCGTCTCTCATCGGTATCGGGTCATTAAAAAAAAAGGAGTATGAATAAAATTATGACATCCAAAACGCTTTTCAGGTACCTTGCTGCTTTCACGCTGGGACTTTTTTTCTTTTCAGGCAGTGTTTCTTCGGGTCGTGCAGAATCGGTATGCGACCATGTTACCCTATCGTGGTTACAAACCCAGGTACCTGTGCCCAAAGATGCAAAACTGGTATTTAAAAAAGAACACGGCGATCTTTGTGAAGCCGTACTCTCGATTGAAGGCAGTCTTGCGCCGGTCTACGCGGGCAAGGATTTCATCGTGGCCGGTCAGATGTATAAAAACGGTGTATCCATCACCCGGATAACTATGTCCAGTCTGTCTGACCTTGCTGATGCTGAACGAAAAAAAGCCAAGGAAAAAGAGGTGAAGGCTGTTGAGATGCGTAAAGCTTTTTTTAAAACCCATGCCGCAAACCTGGCGGATCTGGTTTCTTTGAGCTTTGCGCCGGGCGGGTCGTCTGATAAGTTTCTCTATGTTATTTCAGACCCGGCCTGCAGTCACTGCAAGACCCTTCTTGATGGCCTGGAAGAAGTGGCTGCCGAAACGGGCTTTACCCTGAAATTAATCATATATCCGATTCTTGGAGAAAAAAGCAAAACCATGACGGCCCATGTCATCTGCAAACATTTAGGCTATGGTGCATATAAAACCCTGAAAAAAAGTGACGCAGCAACAGGCTGTGAAAAGGCGAACCAACGTATAAAAAACACTTTTGATCTGCTCAAAAAGGCTGACATCTTTTTTGTGCCCCTGGTAGTGGCCCAGGATGGTTCCTGGGTGGTGGAAGGCAACGATATATGCAGCGTACGTGAGCACATAGGACTGGATCCGGGAAGCGGCGAAAATAGCGGCGGCTGCCAAAAGACCCAGGAAGATTAATTTTTATAAGGCGACCCTCCCCCGGAACTGCTATTGCTAAATATCCATTGATATCCATCTGGAATTTATGTTAATGACTAAGACAGTTCAGGTTCTTATAAAGTCATACCCGATAAAAAGACGTGCCAACGGCAAAATTTTATTAGTCTTTTGTTTCCGATGGGAGAAAACCGTATTATAAGTGGGGAAGCGTATCATGGAAAACCAAAGACGTTATCCGGGCAAGGCTCCGGAAAACATTGACCAATCCGCCACAGATCTTAAAGAAGATATTGAACATCACATCATGACAACCATGGGGAACGATTTTTATCCCCCCAGAAAAGATACCTATTACAAGGGACTAGCCTACAGTGTCCGTGACCGGTTGGTTACAAGGTGGCTCAATTCCCAGCGCTCTTTCTACGACAGAAGTGCGAAACGGGTCTATTATCTTTCCCTTGAGTTTTTGCCCGGCCGATTTTTAATGAATTATGTCACCAATATGCAATTAAACGAAGCGTGCGAAAAAACCCTGGAAGAAACCGGTTTTACCCTGGAGGACATTGAAGCGCAGGAGTGGGACGCAGGACTTGGCAACGGGGGATTGGGTAGGCTTGCGTCATGCTACATGGACTCCATGGCTTCTTTAAATATCCCGGGATATGGCTATGGTATCATGTATGATTACGGCATATTTTATCAAACCATTGTCGACGGGTATCAGGTTGAACAATGCGATAACTGGGTGCGCTGGGGCAATCCTTGGGAATTCAAACGCCGGGGATTTTTATACAATGTTCAACTTTACGGCAGGTCCGAACCCTATAAAAACAGTGCGGGCAAGCGTTGTTACCGTTGGGTGGATACGTTGGACATTAATGCTATGGCCTGTGATATTCTTATCCCGGGGTACGGTACCCAGAATGTGAACAACATGCGGCTGTGGGCAGCCATGTCCAGCCAGGATTTTTCTTTGAAGGAGTTTAATCAGGGCGACTATATTGGTGCCATGGAAAGCAAGGTGCTCACGGAAAATATCTCCAAGGTACTCTATCCCAGTGACGAGAAAGATGTGGGTAAAGAACTTCGTCTCAAACAGCAGTATTTCTTTGTGGCTGCCACCTTCCAGGACATTGTGCGCAGATTTAAAAAGCACAACTCTGATTTTAATTTGCTGCCTGAGCGGGTTGCTGTCCAGCTCAATGACACCCATCCAGCCATTGCCATTCCCGAACTCATGCGTCTGTTGCTGGATGAGGAAGACCTTGAATGGAATCTTGCCTGGGAAATTTCAGTAAAAACATTTGCTTACACCAACCATACCGTGCTACCCGAAGCTCTGGAAGCCTGGCCGGTCCGCCTTGTTTCAAAGTTGCTGCCCCGTCACATGGAGATCATCTACGAAATAAACAGACGGTTTTTAAGCATGGTGGAAAAACAGTATCCAGACAAACCCGAGTTATTACGCCGGGTCTCCATTATTGAAGATGGCCCGGAACAAAGGGTGCGCATGTCCCATCTGGCCATTGTGGGAAGCCACACGGTCAACGGTGTGGCCGCCCTTCATTCCAGAATTATCAAAGAGAAATTATTTAAAGATTTTGACATTATTTTTCCCGGGAAAATTATCAATGTCACCAACGGAGTGACACCTCGACGGTGGGTACTCCAGGCAAATCCGGCTTTATCATCCCTTATCACCGACACCATTGGGCCAGACTGGATTACCGATCTTGACCAACTCAAAAAACTTATTCCCCATGCAGACAGCCCTGAATTTCGTGAAAAATGGCGGCAGGTGAAATTGGGGAACAAAGCGCGTTTGGTAAAATATATCAAGCGGAAAGTTAACACGGACGTAAACCCTGATACGCTGTTTGATGTTCATGTAAAGCGGATTCACGAATACAAACGCCAGCTTTTAAATATTTTTCATGTCATCACCCTGTATAACCGGATTAAAAAAAATCCGGCCAAAGAGATAGTGCCGAGGACGGTTATTTTTGGCGGTAAGGCGGCACCTTCCTATGTCCAGGCAAAACTGATCATCAAGCTGATTAATTCCGTTGCAGACCTTGTGAATAATGATGCGGACGTGAACCATAAGCTTGAGGTTATTTTTTTGCCGAACTATTGTGTTTCCCAGGCGGAAAAGATCATCCCTGCAACAGATCTGTCCGAGCAGATTTCAACGGCAGGACTTGAAGCGTCAGGTACCGGAAATATGAAATTTGCCTTAAACGGAGCGCTTACCATCGGCACCCTTGACGGGGCCAATATCGAAATGATGGAAGAGGTGGGGGAAGACAATATTTTTATTTTCGGCCTGACCGCTAAAGAGGTGGAAAAAAAGAGAGTCCAAGGATACGATCCCTGGCATTATTACAACAGCGATGAAGAACTGAGAACCACACTGGACATGATCAGGATTAATCATTTTATTCCGGGAAAGCCCAATCTTTTCCTACCCATCTGGGATTCTCTGATGGCCCTTGGAGATAAATATTTTGTTCTTGCTGATTTCCGCGCTTTCATCCAGGCCCAGGAAAAGGTCAGTGTCCTGTATCAGGATCAGGAGCAATGGACCAGATGTTCCATTTTAAATACGGCAAATATGGGGAAATTCTCAAGCGACAGAGCTGTCAGGGAGTATGCCCGGGATATTTGGAACATTGAAATTCCTAAATAGCGCCCGACCGAAAACCGTAAATTTTGCCGAGATGAACAAGATTTATGTCTGTGTTCAGGTGTTATTTTTACTGATTTTCGGATTTTCAGCACAAGGCATCTGCGAACCGTCATACACCCTGAAACAATTATGCCGAATTGCCAATGAAAATGCAGAAACCATCCATATTGCCAGGGAACAGACATATATTGTAGAACAGGATAAAAAGCGGGCCCAGTCCGTGCTTATTCCTGCAGCAACACTATACGGCAGTTACCTGAACTATAAAAACGACGATGACTACACACCGGATGTAAATACCTTAGGCGGCAAACTCACCCAGTCATTTACCCTGAACGGCAAGGAACTAATCGCCTATGATGTCAGTAAAAAAAACATTGAAAAGGCAAAATTTTCAGAACAGACCATTAGAAGCAATTATATTTTCCAGGTAGCCCAGGCCTTTATCCAGACGTTGAATTTGAAACGCCTGGTGGAGGTGGCCGATGCCGAAGTTGAGCGTTTGAACACATACAGGGATTCGGTGAATCAAAAACTTACTGTGGGTAGTGTGACAAAACCGGCCATGTACAGGGCCCAGGCGGAATTGTCAAAGGCTAAAACCAATAAGATTGTGGCAATCAATAATGTTCAGACAGCCAAAGCCGGTATTGTCAGGCTCACCGGCATTGAAGACCAATTTTCCATTGCACCTGGGGATATCAAAAATGTTGAAAATTTTTCAATCACACTTAAAGAAATAAAATCCCGTGCACTTGAAAACCGTTATGAAATCAAGGAAGCCACAAAGGATGTTGAGATTGCCCAACGGACCATTGCCTATGAAAAGGGTGAATACTGGCCCCGTATTGAGCTTGAAGGCGGCTACCGTGAAAAAGACATCTCCTATGATGCTGGAACTGGCATCCAAGGCGAATATGATACCGAAGAGGCATATATCCAGGCCCAAATCGTGTTTACCCTGTATGACGGCGGGTTACGAAGGGCTCAGGTACGACAGGCCCAGGCAAGGCAGCGCCAGGCAAAGCAGGCCCTGGCCGATGAACAAAAGGCGGTAATCCTTGAATCAAAGCAGTCTTTTCTGGAATTTAATACCTCAAAATCCACCCTGATCAATCTTGCTGACGAAGTGAAATCCGCAGAAGAAAATTATAATGCCGTTCAGATGCAGTTTAAATACGGCATGGCTGACAGTATTGATATCATGGATGCCAATACGTTGCTTGTAGACGCCCAGCGGCGAATGTCCAATGCCCGGTCTTCATTTTATCTGTCCATATTGAAAATTATATACACCCAGGGGGATATTCTGGGTTATTTTTTAAACGAAGAGTGAAAAAGAAGCTAAATTTATAAAACCCCAGGCGCATGTTTTAATAAACAGATTGCGCTTGGGATTTTTTAAACCATTTTATTCAAGAACATGTTTTTTCAGGACAAAACAGGAAAAATCCCCTTTGAAAACTTCCTCATCTTCACGTTTAACCACAACGCTGACCATCTGCTTTTTACCTGAGACTGATGTTACGGCGGCTTGGGCATAGACGGATTCTCCTGCTTTGACAGGTTTCAGGAATTTAACATCTGCCCCGCCGAGCACGACATTGGGATGATTTACCGCAAGCATGGCCGCATAGTCGGCAAGCCCGAAAATAAATCCGCCATGCACAAGTCCCGAATCATCTGCCGACATCCTGGGCGTGGTCGTATATTCCACACGACTTTTGCCGTTTTCCACCATGACCGGTTTTCCGCACAGTTCATTGTCTATTAATTGATGTGTTATGATATCCATTAAAAATTCTCCTTTTTTAAATAGTTTTTGAACGAAAAGTCACCCACCTGCGGCGTTGCAGAAAAATTTGCAATCCTCACATACATTAGTATGCTCCGGTTGCCATTTTTCCTGCGCCTTGTATCTGGGCAACTTTTCGTCCAAACACAGGTTTCTATTCAAAACAACAATTGTATTGGTTTCTTTAGAGCCAGTTTAAAAATTAGGGTCAAGTTCAGCCTTGATTTGTAGCGCCGCCGCTTTTGGGTTGTATTCTTCTGTGTTAATGGATATAGCGGCAAGTGCCTGGTACAATGGATTTCTAATCTCAAGCATTTTTTTTGTTTCAAGGGCAAGGCTGTCACGGGTAAGGTCCGGTCTTCGCTCGGTATTATTTTCATCTTTGCGAATTCTGTCTATTAAAACAGATGCCGTTGCATAAAGATATACAACAACCCCCTTCTCTTTTAAAAACTGTCTGTTTTCTTCTGCAAGGATGATCCCCCCACCCGTGGCTATAACAGGCGCGTTTTTTAAATCCAGATTCATAAGCGTTTCTGTTTCTTTTGCCCTGAAATAGGACCAGCCGTGCCGGACCACCATCTGTGCAATGGTGGTGTCGTAAGTTGATTCCAAGACCAGATCCGTATCCAGAAACCTTTTGTTTAAAAGATCAGCAAGATACTTTCCGGTACTGGTTTTGCCGGTACACCGGTATCCGATAAGAAAAATGGGACCCATGGTCTCTCCTTTTTACAGGGCGTCAAAAAGCTGCCAGAATGTGGGGAATGATTTTTCCACGCACACGGGATTTTCAACTTGAATGCCCTCTACCCTTAGGCCTGCAACGGCAAAGGCCATAGCAATTCGATGGTCGTTAAAGGTTTCTATGACTGCGCCATGGGGTGTGCCGCCGGTAATTTCCATAAAATCCGGTCCCTGTACCGCTTGAATTCCCATTTTGGTGAGCTGGGAACAAACCACATCAATACGGTCGCACTCCTTGACCCGAAGATGACCGATATTGGTAATCCGGGTGGTGCCTTTCGCAAACGCAGCCGTTACAGCCACAGCAGGCACGGCATCCGGTGTATCGGACATATCCACATCTACGCCGTGCAAGGGCTGACCTTTTACCCGCAGCACCCTGCCGTCATGATTTACCAAACAGCCCATCTTCTCAAAGATGTACGCCTGTTTCAAATCTCCCTGCAAGGAGGCTGTGCCGATATTATCCACGCCGATATCCGCACCTGTTACAGCACCTGCTGCCCAAAAATAGCCGGCATTGGAAAGATCGGGCTCCACGGATCTGGTTCCGGCGGAGTAAGTCTGGCCACCCGGGACCTCATAACAGGTGTCGGATATCTGGAAGGCATTGACCCCGAACTGTTTCATCACATCCAAAGTTAAATCAATATAAGGTTGGGACACGGCAGGCCCTGTCAGATCAATCACAAGCCCCTGTTCAAAAAAAGCCCCGGCCATGAGTAGGGCAGACAGGTACTGGCTTGACCGGGAGCAATCAAGAAGCGTTCGCCCCCCTGTCCTGTCACCACCCTGAATCACCACCGGAGGCGTACCTTCATTATTTTGGGAGTCGGCACTGATCCGGATACGGCCAAGGGCATCTAAAAGCTCTACCATGGGGCGTTGACGCATGCGCTCATCCCCGGTCAGGATATATGGGGTACTGCCAAGGGCGGCAATGCCTGCTAAAAGACGCATGGACGTGCCTGAATTGCCAAGGTGGATGGGATCCGGCCAGGGTTTTGGCCGTCCGCCGAAACCTGTGACCGACAGGCCCCCGTCTTGTCTATTTTCAATTTGAGCACCCATGCACTCCAGGGTTTTGCGGGTAAGTGAAATATCCTGACTGTCCAGTACGTTATAAATTTCAGATATGCCGTCGGCCAGGGCTGCACAGATCAGCATCCTGTGTGAAATGCTCTTGGAGCCCGGGATTTTCACCACCTGGTCCTGGATATTTCTGGAAATTACCTGCTTCATGAACCTCTCCTTTTAATCATTAATAATAATATTTCGCATCAGGTCCGTATCAGGCGTCGTACCTGTCCATAATTCAAACTGAGCTGCTGCCTGGGCAATGAACATGGACAGGCCGTCAATGGTTTTACAGCCCTTTTGTTCCGCCGCTTCAAGCAGCCGGGTCCTCAACGGGGTGTACACCACATCCATCACCACCATTTCAGATGTTAATGCTTCCGGCGGAAAGCTTATTTTGTCCGCTTTAGGTATCATGCCGATACTTGTGGTGTTGATTACCACATCTGCCTGTATATTTGCCATCTCATTGACAGGTATAAACCGTGCGTTAACCGTTTCAGCAAGAGCCTGCCCTTTTTTTTCCGTTCGATTGGTAATGATGATATTCCCATTTTGGACTGCAATACCGTGGGCCACAGCCCGGGCTGCGCCGCCTGCACCCACAATACAAACGGTTTTTTCTGAAATACCAAAGGGAACAAGGGGTGCAACAGCCGCCTGACAATCGGTATTATAGCCTTTTAATACGCCGTCTTCATTGACTATGGTGTTTACGGCACCAATGGCCCGGGCTGTGGGGTCGATCCAATCAATATGTTCCATGATGGATTCCTTGAAAGGAATGGTCACGGAAGCGCCTTGGATATCCAGCGTGCGCACAGCCTGTGCCGCTTTGGCTGCATCCTGCACCTCAAAGGCAAGGTAAACGGCATTGATGCCCTTATTTTTAAACGCTGCATTATGAATTACAGGGCCCTTGGAGTGCCTGACAGGATTTCCAAATACACAATATAACCGGGTGGCAGCGTCAATCATGTGATATCTCCTGTTTTGACATAATCGGGTATGACCCCAACACCTTTAAATACAGGGCCTGGCTTCGAATCTGTTCAATGGTTTGAAATACAATTTCGTCCTGAATGTGCCCTTCAATATCCATGAAAAAATGATAGCTCCAGTTATAGTGGCGCGTGGGCCTGGATTCAAGTTTAACCATGTTCAGGCCGGCTCGGTTCACAGGCGAAATCGCTCTGAAAAGGGCGCCCGGCGTGTGATTCGTGGCAAACATAATTGAAGTTTTATCATTTCCTGTTCTTTCCGGACGATCTCCCCCAATCACAAGAAACCGCGTAATGTTCCCGGCACGGTCCTGTATTCTTGATGCCACCGGCAGCAAGTTATAAAAATGAGCCGCTTTGCCCGATGCAATGGCGGCAATCTGTTCATCCTTTGAGGCCATCAGTGCCGCATTTGATGTGGAGGTGGTCTCCATGACTATGGCATGGGGCAGGTGTTTCTTCAACCAGTTTTTGCTCTGGGCAATGGCCTGGGGGTGGGAATAAACGGTTTTAACGTCTTTGAGTTCCCCGGTGATGGATAACAGATCATGGGAAACGGACTCATAATGCTCTGCTGTAATATGAATATCAAATTCGGCAAACAGATCAAGGGTATAGTTAACAGCCCCTTCAATGGAATTTTCAACAGGGACAATGCCGAAATGAAGTTCTTTTCGTTTAATATTGTTGAAAATATCGAAAAAACTGGGCTGTTCAACAAATTCCCCGCAGTGATTAAAATAATGAAGGGCTGCAATATGAGAATGACTGGCAACAGGCCCCAAATAACCAATGGTTTTAGGTTTTTGGATTTCCCGTGTGGCTGTAATGATCACATTGAAAATATACTGGATCAGGCTTTCATCCGCAGGGCCGGGATTCAACTGGGAAAGCCGGTCAATCACCATGCGTTCCCGGGCCCGGTCCAGGATCTGACTGCCTTTTTGTTTTTTAATCTCCCCTACTTTTTTACCGATCTCAAGGCGTTGGTTGATCAGTTCAAGAATGCGCTCATCAATGCGGTCAATTTCCCCACGAAGCGGAGAGAGTGAGGAAGTCCCCTCCCCGATTTGTTTTTCTTTTTGCTTAGTTTCACGATCTGTCATGTTAATTTCCTTTTTTATGATCAGCTTTAAACAAAAAAAACCGCCTCAGGCTTTGCCTGCTGCGGTTTTGGTGATTTTAGTTAAATTTATGGGTAAATCAGTAGTCCACAGGCAGGCTGTCCTTATTATAAAATCGAGTGCTAAAATAAAAATTTTTGTTGAAGCTGAAAATCATTGAACTATTGTTTCCCTTATATGTTTTTTGAACTTTATACGCCTGGTTTATTTCTGTCAATAGATTCAATTCAGACAGTCAACAATATTTTAAGCAATCCAAATCAAGGTTCTTCTACCGGTTTAATAATAAACGACTGAATCCGGTTGCCATCCATGTCCTTTACTGAAAAGTCCCAGTTATTCATGCGGACGGATTCCCCGGGCTTGGGGATACGCTCCACAAGTTCCAGGAAAAATCCCGAGACCGTATCATAGTTTACAGATTCGGGAATGCCCAAATTCAATTCTTTGTTGAGATGATATATATCTGTTTTACCTAACACCAGCCATTTATTTCCTTTAATCTGGACAATGTCCGGTGTATTTTGATCGGACTCGTCGGCAATTTCTCCAAAAATTTCTTCAACCACATCCTCAAGGGTTACAATACCGGACACACCACCATATTCATCAACCACAACAGCCATATGGCTCTTTTTTGCTTTAAAAGCTTTAAGCAATGAATCCAATTTCTTTGATTCCGGAATGAAATACGGTTTTTTCATAATCGCTTTGACGTCGAGGCTGTCCGGGTTGGCCTCGGAACCGTTATTTTCCAGGTATCTGGAAAATAGATCCTTGATATGCAGAATCCCTACAATATTATCTATGGTATCTTCAATAACCGGAATGCGTGAAAACCCTGTGCTTAGGACCTTTGGAATATCCAGACCTCCACCCGCATCCACCACAAACATGTCTGCCCGAGGTGTCATAATTTCAGAACAATAGGTATCATCAAATTCAAAGATATTGGTGATGTATTCCATCTCTTCCTCCTTGATTTCACCTTCCCCTTCCACCACTTCCACCATAGTCATCAACTCATCTTCGGTCACGGTTTCCTGGGGATTGTCTATGATACCGTGTAATTTAGGGATGAAATTAAGAACAAAAATCAAAGGCCATAAAATTTTTGACAACCAATATATGGGATATATGACTGCCCTTGAAACTAAGACATTGTTGTGAGTGGCAAAGGATTTTGGAAAAATTTCCCCAAAAACAAGAATCAGAAGTGTCATGACGCCAGTGGCAATCCCCACGGCATTAGTCTGAAAATGAACAATGGCAAGAGATGTGGCAAGGGATGATGCACCGATGTTTACCAGGTTATTGCCTATGAGAATGGTGGTCAAAAGGGTGTGGGAGTCTTCCTTCATCTCCATAATAAGCCGACCCGAATTTGAACCATCTTTAGAAATATGAAAGGCTTTGACTTTGGATATGGAAAAAAGCGCTGTTTCAGACATGGAAAAAAAACCTGACAGAAAAAGGCAGACACATAACAGGGTCAGTTGGAAACTCATAAACGATAATATTTCCCAATAATTTAAAATCTTAGAAGATGAATAATCTAATCGTTTTTACCTGAATTTGTCAAACAGGTACTTTTGGCATCGGTAAATAATTTTTGTGTTTTGCCTCATTTTTGTGAATCAGGTTAAATATAATGGTTGCCGTGCGTTTCGGAGCGCCCGGCAGACCTAATCGTCTGCGGACCTGATGAAGTTGCTTTCTATGATTCTCAAGTTCAGGTAGCATTAACAAGACGGTTTCACTGATGGTTCCGGCATTGGCATTGTCCTGGATCAGCTCCGGCATCACCTGGCGGCCGACAATCAGATTGGCCAGTCCGATGTATTTGGTTTTCACAAGCAGTTTTGCAAGCTGGTAGGCAACAGAGGACATTTTATAAATTATGACAGTAGGTACAAGATTTAAAGCCGCTTCCAGCGTAACTGTTCCCGATGTGGCGATCACAAGGTCTGCCTGGTCAAAAATCTGTTTTGGCCGTCCTGTTACAATCCGGCATAAATCGCTGTTTGGATGTTGAGAAACAATATCTTTAATACGTTTTTCATGCTGTATAATGCCGGAGGAAATAAGAAACTTTAGATGGGGATATTTTTTTGCAATACTGCCGGCGGAATCCAGCATGACAGGGAGCAGTTTATCAATTTCTGCTGATCTCGAACCCGGAAGCAGGCCGATAATTAGATCATCGGACAGGCCTTTTTTATTTTTTTTATGTAAAATCGGCAGGCTTTGGGGATATTCATCCACCAAGGGATTTCCCACATAGGTGGCAGAAATTTTTTGGGCTTTATAAATAGGGATTTCAAAAGGAAAGATCAGTGCGACATGGTCCGTGAATTTTGCAATGGAATCCAGGCGTCTTGAATTCCAGGCCCAGACCTTTGGTGCAATATAATAACAGACAGGAATATCATAATGCTGTTTAATAAAGCTAGCGGTTTTCAAATTAAAACCCGGATAGTCAATGAGTACAACAGCATCAGGGGGATCTGTTTTTAATCGTCGCTTAACAAGGGAAAAAGCTTGTTTAATAGTGCCTAACTGCTTGATCACTTGAAAAAGCCCCATGGCAGACAGCTTGTCAATGGGGAAGAAAATGTCCGCCCCCTGCCCTGCCATGGCTTTACCACCGATACCTGTGATTCGGGTACCTGGGCAAAGTTGTTTTAATGACCGCACCAGGGCTGCTCCGTGGAAATCGCCTGAAGGTTCTCCGGCAAGGATCATGATATGCCGGATCGTTTCTGTATTGGGTTGTATCTGGGTGTCGATAGACCAGGTTAACCCATGAGCTTTATTCATGGATCTCATCCTCGGTCATAGCGGTTATGCAGATATTGTAATTATCTGCAAGGGCAATCATTTTTTCACGGTCAAATGAAATTGACTTTTCAGCTTCAAGTACAAGCACATTTACACCTGAGCGGTGCATGGTTTCGATGGTGGTACACCCGGATGAAGGTAAATCAAAGCGTAAATCCTGGTGTGGTTTGGATAGTTTTACAACTGTGGCCCCATTGCCCCGGCTCAGTCGCCCTCCCCGTTCTATGGTGGCGTCCGTGCCGTCAATGGCTTCTACCGCAAGTACCGTACCATTTGAAATAACAAGGCACTGGCCTATATCAAGAAGGCCAACAGCTTTGGCAAGTTTCCATCCCTGCTGGATATCTTTTTTTTCTGATCTGTCCGGTTTTCGTTTTGTCCAGCATCCTTTGGGGCTGATAAGCTCCGGCAAAAGAAAGGTGGAAGGTACCAGGGTAATACCCTGCTTTTCCAAAAAATCCGCAAAGGATGAAAGGATATTGTCATCATGTGTGCCCGCAGTTTTAGCAATAAAAGCAAGGGCTTTGAAATCCGGTCTTATATCTTTGAAAATATTAGCCTTGCTGATGGAGCCCATAAGCAGTGCCCTGGTAACACCATGGGATTTAAAATAGCGAATCAGTTTGCTGAGCTGGCCAAGATAAAGCCATTCAAACCGGTGGGTCAGTTGAGCAAGTTGGGGGTCGGTTTCGCTGTGGAATCCTGCCCCGATAACTTTATAACCGTTTGCACGTGCCTTTTGGGTAAAAAGCAACGGAAATTGGCCGCCTCCTGCAATCAGGCCGATGTTGGAAGAACAACTATTGCCTTCGAGGTCGTTCATGGAAATTAACGTGTCACTCCACGATTGGAAGTTTTTATAAATTCACTAAAGAACACGACTTCAGGGAGTTGTTCAACTTCTGCTTTGGTTCTTTCCACTGCCTGGGTCACTGTCAGTCCAATCCGAAAAAATATCCGGTACGCTTTTTTCAACTGGCGGATAACGGAAGTTTCAAAATTATGGCGCTTGAGGCCCACATTATTCAGTCCATGCAGGGTGGCCCTGTCACCTGCGGCAATGACAAAGGGCGGAATGTCTTTTACCACAGCGGATTTACCGCCGATGTAAGCATAGTCTCCGATTTTGACAAATTGATGAATGGCCACCAGACCACCTACAGTGGCATAGTTTCCGATTTCAATATGTCCTGCAAGGGTTGAGTTATTGGCAAGAATGACACCTTTGCCGGTTTTACAGTCATGGGCAACATGAGTGTAGGCCATCAGATAATTTTCTTCACCCACCTCGGTGAGGCCTCCGCCGAAACCCGTCCCCCTGTTAATGGTGACAAATTCACGGATAATGGAGCCCCTGCCAATAATAAGATGGGTGGTTTCTCCGTGAAATTTGAGATCCTGGGGCGCGCCACCAATGGAGGCGTACTGAAAAATATTACAGTCCGGTCCGATGGTAACATGGTCCTCAATAGTGCAGTAAGGCCCTATAGTTGTGCCGGATCCAATGGTAACATCTCCTTTGACAATGGTATAAGGGCCAATGGTGACATTCTCATCTATCCTGGCAGATGAATCAATGATTGCCGTTGGATGTATTGGTTTAATCGGTTGAGTCATGGTTGCTCCGTCCGGCTGCTTTCCAGCTTTTTTATCCGTTTTTCAAGAGAAAGCAGTCGTGTTCGTAAACTGGGTAGCCGGGGTATAATACGGGATACTTTCAGCCAGATTTTATGAGGCATGTGGGGAATACCTGAAACGATATTGCCCGGGGGAACACTATCGGTGACGCCGGCATAGGGGCCGACAATAACCTTGTCTCCTATATTCAAGTGTCCGGAAATACCTGCTTTTCCTGCAATAATCACATCTTTGCCGATGGTAGTGCTCCCGGCAATACCCACCTGGGCCACCACCAGTGTATTGTCTCCAATTTTGACATTGTGGGCGATATGGACCTGATTATCCGTTTTAACGCCGTTGCCGATGCGGGTTATGCCTAAAGTTCCCCTATCGATGGTATTGCAGGCTCCGATTTCACAGCAATCACCGATATGGACGAACCCTGTATGCACCAGCTTGGCATGGGCGTGTCCGTCCTGCACAAACCCAAACCCGTCAGAGCCGATGACACAATTGGGATGAACAATGGACTGCCTGCCAATTCGTGTTTTATCTGCCAGGGTGACATTAGGACTGATCCGGCAGGAATCATTGATCCGGCATTGTTTTCCGATCACCGTATTGGCCATGATGTGGACATGACTGCCAATGGTGCAACCCTGCCCTATACTGACATGAGCCTCAATGCGTGTGCCGTCACCAATAATGCAGTCGTCTGCAATGACAGCCGAAGGGTGAATGAACTCCTTTAACGGCTCTGCGGGCATTAAGTGCTCTACAACCTTAAAGAACGCAAGCTTCGGATTGTCGCTATGAAGAAGTGTTATGCCTGAAACCGCAGGAGCTTCATTGGGAACAAGAATAATTCCGGCCTTTGTTTTATCCAGCCGTGAAAAAAACGAATGATCCACCGCAAAAGTCAGATCCTTGGGTCCTGCATCGTCAAAAGAGGATACCCCGGAAATGGTTGTGCCCGGATCCCCATGTATCCGGGCATTTACCATAGCAGCTATTTGGTCTGCTGTAAGCATAAATTACTATTTCTTAGCGTATATTGAATTATATTCTTTGATTACCTCATCAGTGATATCCATCTTATCTGCAACATAGATAACACCAGCAACTTTCTTTTCAATAATCAAATTATACCCTTTTGCCTTCCCCAATTTATTGGCGATGTCAAAAACATCTTTTTGTATTTGATTCATCCGCTTGTTTTGCAGAATCTTCATTTCCTGGGTATAGTCAGCGTTCATTTTTTTTAAGTCATCCGCTTTGTCCCGAAGTTCTCTTTGACGCTCAAGTTTTTTTTCAGCACTGAGAACAAGGGCTTCACGCTCTAATGCCGCTGACATATCTTTAACTCTTTTTTCCTCAGCCTGAAGTTTAGCCTGAAGTTCATCAAGTTTAGCCTTCAAGTCCTTTTGCATGACTTTGCCAGCACTGGATTCTTTTACTATTTTTTCAAAACTAACCACACCTATTTTAGCCGCATCTGCTGCAAAAGCGTTGCAAGTGAACATTGCGGCAACGATCAAAACTGCCGAAACTATGATACTTTTTTTCATTTATGCCTCCAAAGATAAAATTTTAATTTTTTAGAAAAATGCACCAATTGAAAAGTCAAACTGACCATCACCGGTACTCTTAACATCTTTACCGTCTATAACAATACCATAGGCCAGTCTGATGGGACCCATGGGGGAATTCCATCGAAGTTCAAAGCCTGAGCTGGAATACTGATCGCCAAAATCAATAGTTTCACCGTCGTTATATACATCGCCTCTGTCGTAGAAAAAGACGCCGTAAACTGCCTGTTCCTCTACAATGGGAAACATCATTTCGATATTGAACTGAAAATATGTCTCACCGCCAACCTCAATGTCGGAGCCATCTCTGGTGCCGTTGATGTCTGTATCGTCAAACCCTCTGATGGAATTGATGCCGCCAAGGTAGAAGCGTTCCCAGTCTATATCCGGATCCCCATCGGTTCTGTCGTCAAGGTACCCGCCCTTGGCATATATACCCCCTGAAAATTTCCAAAACATAGGAAAAAATACAGCTGATTCAACCAGGTATTTGGTAAAATCAATTTCACCCCCTAAAAATTCACCTGCATACTCAATGGACAGTTTGTGGTACATGCCCTTTGTGGGTAAAAAATTATGATTTCGTGAATCATAACTGATATAGGGCATAATACTTGAGGTAAGGTAAGAACCTTCACTCACCGATGTATAATCGGATTCCACATCGTCGATATCAAACTTCTCAATATTGTAAATCAGACCAATGCTTGTGTAATCCCAGAATCGGCGGGAGGCACCACGCAGGGTGAGCCCTATGGCATTTTTATCATAATAATCGTATTCTTTTTCAAATTTATAGAGGTCAAACCCGGCTGAAATTGGCCTGTCAAACAGCCAGGGTTCGGTGAATCCGATATTATACAACGCAGTTTCTCCAGACATCCGAAAGGTTAATTTGCCTGTCTGTCCTTTGCCGAACAGGTTACGCTCTTCAACCGAAAATTGCCCAAAGGCGCCGTCATCACTGGAAAAACCGCCGCCAAAAGAAAAATTCCCAGTGGGTTTTTCTTCGACGTTTATATGAACGTCCAATTCGTTTTCTTCTTTGGTTTTAACCGGTTTGATGTTGATATTCTGGAAATAGTCTTTGAATACAAGGTTCCTGTTGGAGCGCTGGATTTTTTTCATGCTGTAAAGGCCCTGCTCTTCAATGGCAAGTTCTCTGCGGATAACCTTGTCCCTGGTTTTATTGTTGCCGGTAATAATGATCCGGTTAAAGTAAACAAGCGGCCCCTTATCAATGACAAAGCTTATATTTACAATTGCTTCGGCCTCATTCTTATCCGCCTTTGGGACGACCCTGACATTGGCATAACCCTGGTTGGCATAAAAATCGTTAAGGGTAATCATATCCTTGCGGACAAGTTCCCTGTTATACAATTCAGATTTCTGGGAAACCAGGAGCGCTAAAAGCGCTTCTTCGGTGGTAAGAATATCACCTTCAATATTAATCTCGCCATTTTTATATTGATCACCCTCATCAATTTTAAACTGTATGCTAATCTCTTCTGTTCCCATATTCACTACAGGGTCGGATACTTTAACATTGATAAATCCGTTGTTCTTATAAAAAGCTTCCAAGCGAAGCACATCATTATCAAGTTCAGTTTCGTCCAGTTCTCCCGAGGATGTTATAAATGACCAGAAGCCCTCTTCCTGGGTCTGCATCTCATCTTTTAGATCATCATCGTCAAAATATTTATTGCCTTCAAACTCAACAGCAGTAATTTTTACTTTTTCACCTTCTTCAATATTGAAAATAATATCGGCCTGGTGATTTTTCAACGGTTTGATGTCATAAGAAATTCGGCAGTTATGATAATTTTTTTCATAATACAGGCGTTTAAGTTTATCCACATCATTATTCAGCTTATATACATTGAGAATGGACCCGGTAGATGTCCCGACAACCTCAAACAATTCTTCTTCTTCATAAATATGATTGTTTTCAAAACGGATATTACGGACACTGGGTTTTTCCTGGACTTCAAAAACAACCTCAACCCCTTTATCCATATTTTGTTTTTTGATGACCACATCATCAAAATAGCCCATTTTATAAACGCTGTTCAAATCATTGCCTAAAGTGGTACGATCCAGAAGATCGCCTTTTTGGGATGATATGACCCTCTGAATGGCATCTGCATCAACACGCACATTGCCTTTAATGGTAACGGCTGAAATGATTTTTTGCTGAAACAGTTCGCCTATAATATCTTTTTCCAGGGAAGTTGCCCCTGCATACAACTCTGAAAAGCTGGGAGATTGTGAAAAAAAGGTTAAAGGTGCCTGTTTTTCATAAACATTGTGCATCTGAGAATCAATGCTCACAGCCTGCCCGACAATAAAGATGTCCCCGGTAATAATCCAGTCAACACCCAAACGGATACCCTCTTGGCGGAATTGCTCGTATCCCCAATCGGTTGTATCAACAAAGCTATCGTTAATTACGACCCTTGCACCGTCTTTTTCAAGTTTTTCCTTCAACATTTTTGAAAACGCCGGCGCAATTTTCTCATCAGACTGTTCTGCCTGGACATGAAAGGGAAATAATGCCACTGCGATCCGCTCCTCGGCAGACAAAAGGCCTGTTCCCAAAAGGCAGAAAAACGTTGCAAGCAATACACTGAACTTAATACTTTTCATAGTTGGTCCTAAGTAATTAATTTTACTTTATTATTACTTTTTATGCCGGTACGATTTTCCCGTCTTTCAACGTCAGTTTCCTGTCCATTAAACCGGCCAGATCTGAATTGTGAGTGACCACGACAATGGTCATTCCCATTTCCTGGTTAAGCTCTTTCAAGAGTTGGTGAACCGCGTGGCTGTTCTTTTGATCCAAATTGCCGGTGGGCTCATCAGCCAGCAACAGTGCCGGAGCCAGAACAAGTGCTCTTGCGATGGCCACCCGCTGTTGTTCGCCGCCGGACAGATCTTCCACCCTGTATTCGATTCGGGAACCAAGTTCTACCCTTTCAAGCATATTTACTGCATGTTTTTCAATAGTTTTTTTAGATTGACCACTGATCAGCCCAGGCAACATTACATTTTCAACGGCTGTAAATCCCTGGAGCAAATAGTGAAATTGAAAAACAAAACCAACATTCTTGTTTCTAAAGGCAGCAAGTTTTTCATCATTATACCCCAGAATCTGTTCCCCTCTGAACAGCAGATTTCCCTCATCCGGCTTATCAAGGGTGCCGATGATATTCAGCAGGGTAGACTTTCCAATACCTGAGGCTCCCATGATAGCAATGGTTTCGCCCTGTTGTATGGATAAATCCGCCTTGTGCAGAATGTCCAGTGCAGCTGTTTTAGATACAAAAGACCGTGAAACCCCGTTCAATTGAATCAACGGCGTATCATCCATATCTTATGGCCTCCACCGGATTCATTCGTGACGCTTTATATGACGGATACAGGGTGGACAAAAAGCAGATTAAAAGGGCGGATACTGCCGTTAAAATAACATCTGAATATTCAAGTTGAACCGGAAGGGTGGCAAAAGGGTATGCCTCGGGAAGCTTGATAAATTCGTATCGTTTAAGGATGTAACAGATCACCACCCCGAACGATGTCCCGATACCCGTGCCGATGATGCCGATAATCATCCCTTTGATTATAAAAATATGGCGGATCATGGCATTTGTGGCGCCCATTGCTTTTAATACGGCAATATCACGGGTTTTTTCCATAACCATCATGATCAGTGCCGATGCAATATTAAATGCCGCCACAAGAATAATCAGTGTTAAAATGACAAACATGGCGGTTTTTTCAAGTTTAAGTGCTGAAAAAAGGCTTTGGTTGATATCCATCCAGTTGCGCAAATAATACGGATATTCAATGAACCCAAGCCCGTTTTGGCTCAAACTTTTTACCTTGAATATCTGATCGGTCCATATGCCGAAGGCCGACACTTTACCTTTGGCCGACACCAATGCCTGCACCTGATCCAGCCGGGCGTAGGCCAGGCTGGAATCGTATTCCGACATGCCGGATTTAAAAGTGCCGGTAACTACAAACTGCTTCATGGATGGAATTTGACCCATGGGGGAGATAATGCCCGATGCTGACATAAGGATCACACGGTCGCCTTCCATCACCCCCACGGCATGGGCCAGGGACTGACCAAGAATAATACCGGGAAGACCTTTTGTAACTGTGGTTTTGTTTAATGCGTTCCCAAGATCTTCGGTCGTGTATCCTTTAATCAGTGCAGCCCCTTTTTCCGGTTCAATTCCCCGGAGAATGATGCCGGAAAAAGAATTTGCCGTGCGTATCATGGCCTGTCCGAATAAAATGGGAGATACGGCTGTGACCCCGGGGGTCTGCCTGATCTTGTCTTCCATATCCGGATCAGGAGCAAAGTGGCCGGTATAATTCATGGCCAGAATATGGGGTTCCAGTCCAAGAATTCTGTTTCTAAACTCTGTTTCCGATCCGCTCATAACGGCAATAACCACCACCAGTGCCATGACGCCTAAAATAACACCGGCCACGGACAACAGGGTGATCAGAGAAATAAATCCCTCCTTGCGTTTAGCCCGCAGATATTTTCCGGCTATAAAAAGTTCTACCCCCACAGACACCTTTTATGCTTTTTTCATATGTGGAAAAAGAATCACCTCTCGTATGGAGGCGGCATCGGTCAGCAGCATGACAAAGCGGTCAATGCCGATCCCCTGTCCTGCCGTGGGCGGCATGCCGTATTCCAGGGCCTGGACATACTCCGCATCCATAATATGGGCTTCATCATTGCCTTCATCACGCTGACGCACCTGCATGGCAAAACGATTATACTGATCTTCAGGGTCGTTGATTTCGGAAAACCCGTTGGCGATCTCCCTTCCGGCAATGAATAATTCAAACCGATCCGTAAGTTCAGAATCTGATTCGCTTTTTCTGGACAGGGGTGAGACTTCCACCGGATATCCGGTAATAAATGTGGGCTGAATGAGTTTCGGTTCCACAAACGCATCAAAAAGCTTGGTCAGCACCTTGCCGTGCCGGTCCTTTTTGGCAATTTGAACATTTTCCTTTTCAGCGTATGCAAGCAGCGCCTGGGTGTCATTGAGGATGGCCGGATCAATACCCCCGATCTCTGACAGCGAATCTATCATGGAAACACGTTTCCATCCCTTTGAAAAATCAATGGTCAAGCCCTGGTATTCAACGCTGCTGTCCCCGGCAATCTGGGTGACAATGGTGGAGAACATCTCTTCGGTCAGGTCCATCATATCTTCATAGGTGGCATAGGCCTGGTAGAACTCGACCATGGTGAACTCCGGATTATGCCGGGTGGAAACCCCTTCGTTCCTAAAATTCCGGTTGATTTCAAACACCTTTTCAAATCCGCCAACCACCAGTCGTTTCAGATACAATTCCGGCGCGATACGCAGGTACAGTTCCATGCCCAGGGCATTGTGCCAGGTTTTAAACGGTGTGGCTTCGGCGCCGCCGGGCAACGTCTGCATCATGGGTGTTTCCACCTCCATAAATCCGTTTTCATCAAAGAAACGTCTCATGGCAGCCACAATGGCACTTCGTTTTTTAAAAATATGCCGGGTATTTTCATTCATGATAAGATCAAGGTACCGTTGGCGGTATCTTTTCTCAGGATCCTTGATGCCGTGAAATTTTTCAGGCAGCGGCCTTACGGATTTTGATAAAAGCCTGAAACTTTCGGCAAGCAGGGTCCATTCACCGGTTCTTGTCTGGAATAAAGGACCTTCAATACCGATAAAATCGCCAATATCCAGTTTTTTAAACAAAGCATATACATCATCTCCCACTTTGTTTTTCTGGATATATACCTGCATCTGCTCACCGTCATCCTGGAATCTTATAAATGAAGATTTCCCCATCTTATTAACGGCCATCATACGACCAGCCAGGCAAAACTTGCGCCCGTTTTCACCCAGGGAATCCGCATCTTTTTCTATGATGTTTTTTACTTCATGAACCCTGTGATCGGGTTTGAAATCATTGGGATACAGGCTAATGCCTTCGATTTTTAGCTCGTTTATCTTTTCTTTGCGAAGATCAAGTAGTTTGCTTGTTTTGTTATCCATAAAAATAATTGCTTTCGTTTATATTTTGGCTCCGGATTCATAAAAAAAAAAGGCCGCTTGGTTTTGATTTAAAACTTTAAGGCACGGTAAACCCTATGACTAAAACGTGGTAAAATAGCGTTTTTGCATAGGCTTGTCAATGATGCTCACCTTTACAAACCTTTGACCTGCATTTATATTAAACCTTAAATTTAAAAAAACAGCCTAATACTGCACAAGGAGCTTTCAGGTGAAACAGATTTTAGTACTGGCCTCGACCAATAAAGGCAAAACAAGAGAATTAAAGGAAAGGCTGCAAGGCTATCCGGTTGACATAAAAAACCTGTCTGATTTCGGTCCTATTCCCGAAGTGATCGAAGATGGGGAGACCTTTGACGACAATGCCTATAAAAAGGCGTCATTTACAGCCAGAGTTTTGGGGTATCCGGCCCTGGCTGACGACTCAGGGCTTTGCGTGGAGGCGCTGGACGGCGCACCCGGTGTGTATTCGGCCCGTTACGCCGGAGAAAATGCCACGGACCAGGACAATGTGGATAAACTTCTTGAGGACATGAAAAATGAAGAGAACCGCAAAGCAGCGTTTGAATGTGTGATCTCCATTGCGGTGCCCACGGGTGCCGCGTTAACTTATGAAGGCCGCTGCGAAGGGGTACTCACCCGGGAACCTGCAGGCGACAATGGGTTTGGTTATGATCCGCTGTTCTTTTTCCCGGAATTGAATAAAACCTTTGCCCAGTTATCCATGGAGGAGAAAGCAAAGGTCAGTCATAGAGGAAAAGCGTTGCAGGAGATCACCCAGGAGATGGACAAAATCCTGGACTGGATAGATATCCAAATGTCCCGGATTAACACTCAAACGGGCAGCTGTCTTTCACCCGAAGGGAAAGACAATGGATAAATTTAAAAAATTCAAAGAGCTGGTAAAATCCAACCGATCCTGCAGACGCTTTGACAATACGTTTGCCCTGGATACCCAGACCTTGACCGAGCTTGTGGAACTTGCCCGGTATACCGCCTCCGGGGCCAACAACCAACCACTGAAATATATTATTTCCAGCAGCCGGGAACAAAATGATCAAATTTTTTCCTGCCTGACCTGGGCTGCTTATCTCAAAGAGTGGAAAGGCCCGGAACCCGAAGAGCAGCCCACAGGATATATTGTGATCCTGGGGGATACCACCATTGCAACCAATTTCTGGTGTGACCACGGCATTGCCGCCCAAACCATGCTGCTTGGGGCCCGGGCAAAGGGACTGGCTGGATGTATGTTTGCCGCCATTAACATTAAAAAATTAAAAGAACTGCTTGGCATCGGTGATCACCTGGAGGTCAAGCTAGTCATCGCACTTGGCAAGCCCGTGGAAGAAGCTTGCATTGATGATGTCGGTGATGACGAGGATATCCGGTACTTCCGGGATGAAAATAAGATTCACCACGTTCCCAAGCGCAAGCTTGAAGATCTGATTCTCAAAGCTTTGTAACAGTGAAGGTTCTATTCGTTAATCCATCCTGCCTGGACCCAAGGGTTACGGACCCGGATGCACTTCAGGTGCCCATCGGGCTTTACTATCTGGCATCCGGACTTCTGGACCAGGGTTATGTATCAGGTATTTTAAATCTTGCACCGGCAGGCCCGGCCAACCCGTCGGCAAAGGGATCGGAAAAGAAGGCACTTGCATTATTCACCCAATCCATCATGCAGGAAAAGCCTGATATCATAGGGATCTCCGTAACCAGCCCCACACGGATTAATGCCATGGCATGTGCAAACAAGGCCCGGCAGATCCTGCCGGACGCGCTTATTGTCTTTGGAGGACCCGGGGCCACCTTTATGGCGGACTTCCTGTTTGGCGCCTGCCCGGCCCTGGATGTGATTGTCAAGGGCGAAGGAGAGATCAGTACGTCAAAATTGGTTAATGCGGCAAAACGAGTAAAAAATCGTTTTGGCACCTTCCACCAGGGCCAGGCAATCCGAGCTGATCTGTTACAGGACCTTAGACAAATTCCTGGCATTGTATTCCGCAACGGACCAAACCTTCATGACACAGGCCAAAGTGAATTAATAAAGGATTTGGACACCCTGCCTCACCCGTCCCGGTATTTCACTTACCAGCACCTGGCCATGTCCAGGGGATGCCCCGGGAAATGCACCTTTTGCGGTTCCCCGAAGTTTTGGGGCACGTCCTTTGTCCGCCGCCACTCGCCCCAATGGCTGTTTGAAGAGATAAAGGCGCTTGCCCAAAAAGGTGTAACCCATTTTTTTATCAGTGACGACACCTTTACCATGGATTGTGATGCAGTCAGGGAATTATGCGAAAAAATTATCCAGACAGATCTTGGTATCACCTGGAATGCCATTTCCCGGGTGGATTATATTGACGAGAGCATACTGGGACCCATGCGCCGGGCCGGATGCATCCAGATCAGCTTCGGCATTGAATCCGGGGCTGATCCCATCAAAAAGATCCTTGGCAAACCCATTGACAATGAAACCTGCGTGGCCGCCTTTGAAAAGGTGCGTGCCGCCGGAATCCTGCCCCGAGCCTATTTTATCTATGGCTCGCCGGGAGAGACGGATGCCACCATTCAGGACAGCATTGATCTTATGATCCGTTTGGGTCCGCTGAGTACAGTGTTTTACATGCTGGTTACCTTTCCCGGTACAGCCTTGTATAACCGGGCATTACAGAAAGGATGGACCCATGATGATGTCTGGCAAAAAAATATTGAAGATTTACCCTGGTGGCAACTAGATCCCAATATGGACTTTCCCCGGGTTAAGGGATGGGGGGACCGTCTCAGGCAGGCTTTCTTTGACCACCTTGAAGATTTTGTCAACCGTATTACCCTTCATCCGGATAAAACATCGGCGCCTTTGCATGCTGATTTTTTATCAAGGCTTGCCATGACTTTTTCCCATGGAGAATATGCCCGGGATGCCCGGGTTAAAAACGCTGAGCAAATGGCAGTGAATCTGTTTGAAAAGGCGTTGCAGTTTTATCCATGCCCCAGAGCTTTCCAGGGACTTGCCATGATTTACCAGAAACAAAAAAAATTTCCCAAGGCCATGGCTTTTCTCGACAAAGGGCTGTCTCATTTTCCAAAAAACAAGGATTTGTGCGTGTGCATGGGGGTGTGCCTGATGAACATTGGTGATTTTCAAAACGCCTTAAAATATTTCACCCCGTTTGCCCAAGATCCGGCTTTAGGGCAGTACATCAGCATATGCAAACAAAAAACAACGTTATCATAAACTTAAACTTTAAGTCTTTTATCTTACCATGAAGGGCATGATGAGCATGAAGAATATACCGGAAAAATAAATTTTCATGTCTTTCATGCACTTCATGGTTTTAATTTGGAAGCGAATTAACTTATGAACAAAGATCACCAACTGGCCAATAAAGCCAAAAAAGAACTAAAGTTACAGAAAATGCGCCGGGACATCCTTGTCAGCGAGGGCTCCAAAGCCCTTGATATGATCCTGGAGGCCCCCTCCCCTGCCACGCTGATCCAATCTTTTCCGGATCAGGATCTTTATTATCTGATGCATAAAATCGGGATACATGATTTCATTCCGGTTCTGGCCCTGGCTGCTTCCAGCCAGTGGGAGTATATCCTTGACGTGGAAGTCTGGGATGACGACCGGCTGAATACCCATATGATGACCCAGGTGTTTTCCCTTCTGTTTAAAGCTGATCCCCACCGGCTTCTACGCTGGACCATCAAGGAAAAACCCAGTTTTGTGGAATATTATTTCTCACAAAAAATGCGTATTTTTATTCGGGAACATGATGAACTACCGCCCGAGGATTTTGACGACTATATCACCTTGGATGATAAATTTTATTTCAGGTTTCCCGATAGTCCATCTGTTGCAGATGAAAATCCTGAAGGGGAGCTTTTACCCCAGGACGCCCCCCGGGAAGATGGTCTGCCCGATGACGCGCCGGAATTAATCGAACAAATGTTAAAAACCCTTGCCGCCATGGATTTGTCAGTTCTCCATGGCCTGCTCCTTGAGACCTTAAGCCTTCTGCCTGCCGAAGTAGAGGAGGAACAGTTCCGGCTAAAAAACATCAGGCTTGCGGAAAAAGGTTTTTTACCGACCCATGAGGCCGTTGGTATTTACCAACCGATCGCGGGAAAAAATTTAACACCCAGGCCCGAAATTACCCGTGACCCCCATACAATGAATCCGGATATTCCCATGCCGCCCATGTTCTTCACCCAGTTTTTAATAGGTGACAACCTGTTTGCAAAAGCCTTGGAACAAATCAATGGGCAAGGGGGAATACCTGGCCTTGACAGCGAGCTTGCCGCGCTGATCAATAAAATCATCAGTGCAGATCGAATCAAAATCCGGAACCGGGAATCCATTGAAAAACCCCTTGAAAAAACCATGTCAACCTTAAGCCTGGGCCTTGAGGTGCTTCTGGAAGGGTCCAAAGCCGGCGTGGAGGCTGCCGGGAATCTGATCTATAAATATTTTCTTGAAGATATTTTTAGAACCGGGGCCCGGGAAGGTGCAAAGCTGCAGACCATGATGCGCAAATGGTATGAGAAAAGCTTTATCGGGGCAAAAAAACTGCCCTTAAGTTTTCTAGGGGAAACGTACCTGGGCATTATTGGGGGGCTGATGGTTCAGCGGCCCATGTTTTTTGCCGACTATGCCGACAAGGTCTTGTACCGTAACTTTGGCAGCCTTTCCGATATCAGGGCCACCCGGCGGCAACTGGATGAAATTATCTGCCTGGATGATTTCCTTAACCGCCTGGATGTAGACATTGCCACCTTTACCTTTGGGGTGCTCACATACAAAAGCATGATCCTGACCTTGTGGGTCCGGGACCGTATGGGCCTGAATAGCTCAAAGCCATTGAGCCTTGCACCCATTGAAATTTCTGAATTCAAAGATTTCTTTACCCAGCTTTTCGGGCCGGATGAAACCATCGGCGACACCCAGGCAAAGGATTTGGGATTATGGGCAGCCCAGGCATCCGGCGTGCATGAGGTTGATCTACCCACAGCCCTCCAGGGCATTTTGTACAGACTTTTGCGGGAACTTGAGTCGGAATACGGACATGTCCGGACCCAGGATCTGGATCCGCGGTTTATGCCCATGTTTCTTCTGGCAGGACAGGATTAGAGTCTGTTGTAAATGATTGATATAATTTTTCTTGCTCGTGCTCTTAATCTTAATCGTTCTCAAATCCATAGGTAGAATTTGTTTTTATACTAAATAGTTAAAGCAAGAGCAGGATTAAGATTAAGAGCACGAATGGGTATCAATTCATTTGCGGAAAACTATAAAGCGCGGTTATCCCTCTGGTTCAAAAATATAGCCCACAGACCTGCGGCTTTTAAAATAGACCGGGGACTTGGGTTTGGGTTCAAAATATTTTCTGAATCTGACAATAAAGTTGTCCACGGTCCGGGTGGAGGTGTCCCTGGCATATCCCCACCCGGCCTTAAGAAGCGTTTTCCGGGACAGGGGCTTTCCCTGGTGGGCGATAAAAATCCGCAGCAAGGTGATTTCCTGCTCGGTCAAAACCACTTCACCGGCTGCACACTGGGCCGTGGATGTTACAAAATCAATGTGGTTTGTCCCAAAAGAATAAGAGGTTCCGTCAAATAAAGGACAATCTGATTTTTTTTCCTTTTTTCCAGGCTGTGCGTACCATTCTTTACGTTTTACAAGCCGCTCCACACGCAAAAGGAATTCTTCCAGATCAAAGGGCTTAGACAGATAATCATCCACCCCGTATTTCAATCCCCGAACTTTATCCCGGGTGTCTCCCCGGGCCGATAAAATCAATACAGGTATTTTTTCATCCTCCCGGCGGATAGTCTGTAGAATAGAAAACCCGTCAACCATGGGCAGCATGATATCCAGAACAATAAGATCCGGGTGCCAGGCACGCCATTTTTCAAGGCCTTCAATGCCGTCGGCAGCCACTTTAGCCGCATATCCCTGGAGGGTGAGGTTCAGTTTGATCCCTTCAGCAATATGAGATTCATCCTCTATGATCAGAATACGTTTTTTTTCAGCCGTTTCCATAACTCTTTATCTCTGACGCTAGCAATACTTGCCCGGGGGATGGTAATGGTAAATTTAGCGCCTTTTCCCTTACCTTCACTGGAAACCGAGGCACGCCAACCATGAATGGCAGCAATACTTGAAACAAGATACAACCCAAGGCCGGATCCTGTATTTGCCTGATGACTATTCCTGTCCCCCTGGTAAAATTTTCGAAAAATTTTCTTTGCATCCTCTTTATCTACACCTATACCATTATCAATAAAATCTATGGTAACTTTCTGCAAGTAACTTTTAAACAAAATGGTCAAACTGGGTGTGCTGCTTTCATTGTAACGGATGGCATTTGAAAAAATATTGGTCAGCAGGATATCCAATAAAAAAGAATTTATCGGATACTCAAATCTGCCCCCGGACGGATTTTCAATCTTTACCTCAAGATCCCTGAACAAGGAAGCATTTTTCCGGCAAAAATCCTTTAAAAGTACCACAAGGCTTTCCCGGGTCACCTTTGATCCAAAATTTTGGCTCTCTATGCGTGCCAGATTAAGAATCCGGTCTATATTTTCCGTGAGCCGGTCAACATCCTTGAGCATTGCAGTACTGTATTTTTTTACGTCCCCAGGGTCCATGGGGTGACGAATAAAGGTCTCAAGATAAAGGCGAATAGACGTGACAGGCGTTTTCAGTTCGTGGGTAAAATTATAGATAAAATTGTGCTGTAGGCGGAACAGGTTCACCGTTTTCTGGTAATAGATAAAAGCTAAAAAAATGCCGGCCAGAACCACGAATATCAAGAGGCTCAGGACAAGTATTGTCATACCTGTTTTGGAGGGAAAAATGACCTGGGGTGCAATGTTGAACTTTAGCATCACCACTTCAAGGGCAGAACGGATCTCCATGTAAAGACTGACCGTAAGGACCAGAAATGTGGCAAGGGCAAAAATGGAACAGGCAAAAATAAACACCGGATGGAGATACCACCGGGAAGGGTTCAGAATTTGCATTGATCACTATTTTTCAGTATGGATGCACCTTAATAATTATAACTGTTGCATAGAACAAAACACACGCTATTTTTTTACTTCATTATTTCCCTAATTGAAAGAATGTCAAGGTATTATTTTATTTTTGACATAGTCTGCAGTGTGAAATTTGAACGCCCCCCAACAATGCTTCTGTTATTGAAAGTTTTTACCGGCATCATAACCGCGTGGAGCGCCTTGCTCAGTGGATTTAACAAATTGACTGTCAATAATAACGGCACTGGAATTCGGGTCCCGGCCTTCTTTCTCACGCGTTTTCATACGCAGACGGTCGTATATTTTTTCCCAGACACCCGTTTTTTCCAAAAGATAGCGTTAACACCTGATGATCAAATTTAACCTCCCACAGACCTATCGACCAGCAAGCTCTTTGAAAGAAGCATTATTGCTTATACAATCAAAGGCTGGGAGGTGGTTTGATAAAAAAGCGGTTATGGCTTGTTTATCCTTATTTAAACAAGATTATAGACTTGACGACGCAAGTTTTTCAAAATTACCCTTACACGATTCGCTATAGAAATAACCATGCTGGTATCATACAACAGATGTAGAGAAGCCAAACCGGTCGTCAAGTTCCAATGCCAGCTGGTCACCTGATTTCAACGCGGCTACACCGGCCGGGGTTCCGGTAAGCACGACATCGCCGGGCAACAGTGTAAAAAAACCGGACATGTAAACAATCAAGTCAAATATTTTGTTAATCATCAATTTAGTACTCTCATCCTGCCGCACCTGGCCATTCACTTCCAGTTTCAACCGCGTATCCTGGGGGTTTGGAAGGTCATCAGGCCTAATAAATGGAGAGATCGGACAGGAACCGTCGAATGCTTTTGCCTTCTCCCAGGGCAGGCCTTTCTCCTTCAGGGATTTCTGGATATCCCGCAATGTCAGATCCAATGCAATTCCATAACCGGCAACCGCAGCCTCAACCTCTTCCCGGCTTACCCTGCTGATATCCTTGCCGATCAACACGGCCAATTCCGTTTCATTGTGACAGTCCTCTGTAAAATCAGGGATTACAATGGGCTGACTGATCGGCTGCAGCGATGTTGCCGGTTTGATAAACAAAATAGGATCCGTGGGCATGGGATTGTCCAGTTCCTTGATATGGTCTACATAATTGCGACCGACACAAACCACCTTTCCCACCGGCAGATCGCACACAGACCCGTCGTTAAATATATGCTGATATTTCATAATTTCCTTTTTAACATTTGGTTAAAGTTTATTAATCATTCAACGGTAAAAATGCCGGAGAGTGTTCCACCAAATATTCTGAAAGTTCATCGACCTCTGAATAAACACGAGAATCCAATCGTTTTAACCAGCGCTTGGGTATTCCCTCGATCCCATAGACAGCACCGGCAAGCATCCCCACCAATGCACCGGTCGTATCTGCATCCCCCCCCTGGTTTACCGTACCGATAAGGCACTCTTCAAAGGTGACAGTTGAATATAGAAAGTGAAAAACGGTCTGCACCGTGTCCACAACATAGGCAGAGCTTTTACCCGGATACGGACGATAACGAAAATCCGGATGTTCATCCACAAAAAGGTCGGTATGGATCAGAAGTTGATTCAATGTAGCACCCATCATGGCCTCATGGAGCAGGCGGCCAAAAAAAATACATGCCGCATCGGACAAAGGATTATTGTGGGTCAGATGGGCCTGTTCCACCACATATTGCGCAAGGAAATCTTCATTGCCCAAGGTGTAAAGCGCAACGGGAAGCATGCGCATCAAGGCCCCGTTTCCGGCACTCCAACGACTCGGTGCCGCTTCAAGGGTTTGGTGGAGAATGTAGTTTCTGATTCCCCTGGCACATGTTGAGCCGACATCAATCGGGCGTCCTTTCACCCAATTGGCAAATTCATCGGCAACGGCGGTAAGATTCCATCCCTGGGAATTTCGAATGGCCCGCCCGATACAAATGGACATTTCCGTGTCATCCGTCACTTGACCGGCTTTAAGATACAACCATCCTTTCCCAATGATCTGTTTATGTACACCATATTGTAATTTGATTTCCTCGGGTGTCATGAACTCGGTAGTCGCCCCTAAAGCATCGCCAACGGCAAGACCGACAAAGGCCCCTTTTGCCTTTTCCACAATTTGTTTTCTGTCAGGTATCTGAACCGATTGCATGATGGGCTTCCTTATTATATTATTCGTCTGGAAATATCGTACAAGCCGCCAATGACCAACACTTCTTCCTCCCCCTTGAGTATCCCGGCATGGAGAAAAGCGCCATCAAAAAAAACTTTTGAAACAGGCACCTTGGCTTCAATAACGAATGTTCCAAATTCCCAGGCCCGCTCAAAATCATAGGTAAAAGAATTTAGATTATTGAGCCGGACCACCCCTTTACCCGTCTTGGCATCCCATTCAAGTAATTCATGATCGTAAAATCCATGAACACCTCTGAAAAGGGTAATGTGAGTGGTGTCGGGATCGCGGCGTTTCATCTCGTACTGAACAAATTCATAAAGAAGATCCAACTGGGAAAAAATAGCGTTGGTCCGTCCTGAACCTTTCATACGATCCTTAAGGTATGATAAATACGCTTTGCTCTCTTTCCCGTTGATCTGGCCACCATGATAGATTGGGGGTAACCCCATCCGGCTTTCCACCCATCCCTTCAAGACAGCCCCTTCAACGGAATCGGCATCAAAAAGCCAACCACGAAGAAATCTTAAGTAACTGTGTTTTATACTGAGCAGTTTACCAACATTATCTTTTTCTCGCCATTGATGAAGATGAAACGCAACTTCCATGTAATCTTGAAATATTCTTGCCCTTTCTTCCCAGCTGGAAAGGTTCTCCAACTTTTTGAAAAAATGGGCATGGGTAGCCCGTACACCATGGACACTTAACGATGTAGGATCGGCATTGAATTCCCGGGAGCCAATGACCCAGGCAGGCACACTGCACAAGCTGTATTGATAATGATAATCGGACATAAATTATTTATTAAGCACCTTCACACTTTTAAATATCAATTATATATGAGGAAAAGTTTTATCAGAAACAACCGATCGATAACAGTATTATTTATTTTACCTTTATTAATAAATCTCCTGACCTGCGAACGGCGGATCAGGCTTGAAAACCTCGCCCAAAAAGCTTAGCTTAACCCTAAAAATTAATAACAAAGGAAATAATGCCATGCTGACACAGACTATTACATTTCCTGCAGCGTTTGCGGCAGGCCTTCTGTCGTTTCTGTCCCCTTGTGTGCTGCCGTTGATCCCGGCCTATTTCAGCTTTATCACAGGGATTTCTTTAGATAAACTGACAACTCACGATAAAGACGTGCACAAAAAACTGATCCTGTCTACCCTGGCCTATGTGGCCGGATTTTCCTTTATTTTCATACTATTCGGGGCATCCGCTTCTTTTCTTGGCGGGCTTGCCTCCCGGTATTCCTGGGTTGTTCGCTATGTAGGCGGCGGCATCATCCTGGTCTTCGGACTGCATCTGCTCGGTATTATCAAAATCAAAAGTTTTCAGTTTGAACATAAATTTCATTTCAAGAAAACACCCTTTCATCTGTTTGGCACATTTTTGATCGGCATGGCGTTTGGCGCTGGATGGAGTCCGTGCATCGGTCCCATGCTGGGCAGCATACTCATTGTGGCAGGCAGTCAGGACACCATCCTTAAAGGCGTGCTGCTTCTGGCGACCTACTCTGCGGGTATGGCCCTGCCTTTTATTGTGATATCCATCTTTATTAACTCCATGCTCGGTTTCATGAAAAAGGTCACCCGGGCCATGGGCTTCATCAATAAATGCGCAGGCGGGCTGCTCATTATCATTGGTCTGCTTTTGATCTTTGACAAGTTCCGGCTTCTGGCAACTTTTTAAATTCCGGCAATGAGTCCATCAGGTTTAAGGATACAAGCATAGATGCTTTGAAATCGAACATAGGAAAAAAAAATGACCGTACAGCCCCAAGAAAAAAAGAGAATGACAGCGGCTGAATATCTTGTGTTTGAAAAAAGTTCTTTTGGTAGTAAACATGAATTTTTTAACGGTGAGGCTTTCGCTATGGTTGACGCCGGAAGAAATCATAACCGTATTAATGTTAATCTAACAGGAGAATTGAGAAATAAATTTAAAGGCGGTCAATTCGCTTGTGATCTATTTTCCAATGACATGCGGGTAAAAATTGAGAATAGTTATGCTTACCCTGATATTGTTATTTTTTGTGGGGATGCAACGTTCGAAGATAATAAATTTGACACGTTGACAAACCCGGTTGTCATCATGGAAATTCTTTCAGATTCAACCGAAAGTTTTGATCGAGGGGATAAATTTGCTTATTACCGGGCGATCCCTACACTTAAAGAATATATTCTTGTTTCTCAAAAAAAATTCGTGTTGAACAATTTATACGCGATGAAGAAGGCCGGTGGGAATACCGTTCATACGAAAATGTAGAGCAGAATTTAAAGAATGTTATCCTTGCGTAGCCAGCTAATAATTGATATGGATCCCATAATCGGAGTAATCGTTACCAGAGATGATCAGCGGTAATGTTCAACAACGTTTTACTTTGTGAACGTCAGGGGAACAATCATCCCACTCGTTAAAACAACCGGTTCAGAACAACAAAATAACCATAGTGGATCTAATGATCATACCTTATTGAAGGGTAGGATTATCTGATAAAAACGCAAAATGAGCCAGAAATAATAGGCACGGATACCTTCTCCGGAATCCTGCGGGTATTTCGGAAAATAGACGTGATTTTTCCACTCTGCAGTTTTTTTAACAATGGAGATAAAATGCCAATAACAAAAAGAATAATATTGATGCTGGGACTGCTTCTCTGCGCAGCATCAGTAAATGCAGCCGACAAAGATATTTCAGTTAAACTGACCGTTCCCGACACAACATGGACAATTGCCATCAGTGAAGTTCATAAGGTGGGAAACGAACTGTGGGTCATTTCAATTGTTTCCCAAACCCCTGACGTGATGGGCGCCCAAGTGATCTCCACTGTGCAGGCTTCACTGAAACTTGCGGCCCCGAACCTGCCTGTGAAAATGTTCATCATTGGAAAAACATGGAACTGGGAGAATTTGGAACCATACACCTTTATCAATGATCTGAAAGGGATAGATAAAGAACTTAAATCCGGAAAGCGTATCTATCCCGCCGGAGAACGCAGCACGGACCCCAAGATGGTTTTGAACAAAACCTGGCTGTGGGAATCGACCACCACACCTGTCCAAAAGATCGAGGTGGCGGAGCCGGGCCGCTACACCATTCTGTTTGGCAATAACGGCAATGCCCAGGCCCGATTTGACTGTAACAAAGGCGGGGGCAGTTATGAAATTTCCGAGGGAAAAATCTCATTTGGTCCTCTGATGTCAACCCGCATGGCCTGTCCGGAAGACAGCATGGACGGACCTTTCATGCGCGATCTTCAACAGGTGGTTTCTTTTTTTATTGATAAAGGCTATCTCTTTCTGGAATTGCCATACGACAGCGGGACCATGAAATTTCGAGCTGCGCCATAACCCCTTTCAGATATGACAAAACAGATTATTGCTCCTGAGATGACAAGGGAAAAGAGAAAGATACGTTCACGATGATCATGCCTGCTCATGGTTTAGCAAACCAATGCCAAGGTTCCTTTTGTTCAGCACCGTTGGGAATCCTGAAATAAAATTAAAATAACCGAAAGTTTAAATGGAGGTTAAAGTATAAAATAACAAAAAATGATTGCAAATATTCAGCGGGTTGCGGAGGCATGTTGAAAAAACTTGATGATCGAATCATAGTATAGGCTACCGACATAATGCGGAACAGTTTGATCCGGTGATGAGAATTTTTGCCGTACCTAAATATCAGGAACCGGGGGTTCCGGAGAAACCTTGTTTTAAAGGGTGTCCCGGCTTAAATCGGTAGCCAATTTTTCACATGGGACCCAACTTAGGGTCAACTTTACTTGCGCCTTACACTTAGGCAACTTTTCGTCTAAACTCCGGCTTTCCGTTCAGGTAATAGTTATTCGACAGCCTGTCGATTTTCATCCTGAATCAATCTGCCTCGGTACCGTTTATGGATAACGGCATTCAGGGTACCGGACGAATTTTTCCCAGCCCACCCAGGATGCGTCATGCATGCGGACATCTTCAAATCCAAGATAGCGGAGCATGAAAAAGCCGGCCCCGGCCCAAGCGCCTGTGTTGCAGGTTAGTACAATCGTCTTGTCTGGTGTGATGCCGCGGTTTTTCAGGGCAAAGAGAAGTTGCTCCGGTGGTTTCAGTTCCGCATGATCCATGTAGAGTCCGTACACCGGAAATTTCAACGAGCCCGGAATCCTTCCTGCTCTAAGGGCCTTGGGGTGTTTGGCCAGTTTTTTGGACTGATCCAGGGTACGGATGTCAACGATGACCACACCCAGGGTGTCCAGATTCTGGCTGACCCAGTCATTATCAACTATGAATTTATTTTTCGGTTTAAATTTAAACGTCGCAGACGCCGGGGTGACAGCATCCTTGGACAGGGGAAACCCTGCCAACCGCCAGCCCTGAATTCCGCCCTTAAGAAATGAAAAGTTTTTGACCCCGGCATAATCCATGACTGACAGGGTAAAGCCGGCCCGCCAGGCGTCATTGTCATAAACGATAATATGATCTGTATCCGATATCCCCTTTTTTCCGAGTATATCTGAGATGACTTCAGGCTTCAGCAGTTGCTGGGGCGTATCAGTATCCCAGGGCCAGCGCAGTTCGGTCACCGGGTCCAGGAATATGGCACCGGGAATGTGGCCGGCATCGTAGGCCTCTTTTGTCCTGACATCAATGATTCTTATGCCGGGTTGGTCCAGATTGGCCTTTAACCATGCTGCATCCTTTACCCACTCTGTTTTGACTTTTGTGATATCAATTTCAACTGCACGGGTTTTGTTTACCTTTGCCGGGATTAGGTTGTCCGGCACCACCACCTGCTTATTGGCTACCTTTTCATAGTCGAGGAGATCATTTTCCGAAAGGAACAGATCCCGGTTACCGTGGCAGTGGTTGCAATTGGCATTCTGCCATGTTTTTCTGAGGATATTATGGGGGGAAGTCCGTTTCCAGTTGGGGACTTTATCAAACTTTTTGAGTGTATTTTTATCATAATGGGCGAAAAGTTTCTGGTCCACCGGTATATGCCGGACCAGCATGTACCGGTAATCGGTGCCTGGTGCTGAATTGTCGGTGTTCAGGCCTATTTTGATGTTTTCCAGATCTTGCTGATTGGTATAATAGGGCAGCCCGTCTTTGTCAGTGGCCGTATGACAGGAATAACAATTTGTATAGGTCTGGGAATGACAAACCTGGCATTGAACTTTTCCGGCATGAATCGTGTGATCCCGGATTGAACCATGTTCCAAATCTTTATGGCAATCCTTGCATTTGACTTGTTCGGCCAGGTGGTAACGGCCGGGCAGGTCTTTGGGCGCTGCAGCATGGAGTTCGTCAGCTTTGTGGCAGTCCACACAGTGCATATTGCCCTTCAGGGCATGCACATCCCCCTGGCCCCGCTTGCCCAGGTATTCATTACCCACACGGCTGCCGTGACAGGCCGTGCACTGGTCCAGTATTCTGGGCCTTTTATTAAAGTTATGACCATCCACAAAACCGCCGCCCACTGATTTAGGCCGGCTGACATGGCAGCCCCCACAACTGGTGTGGCAATACCCGCAGTGACGTTCCCTGGCCATATCCGTAATTTCCCCGGAAGAACCATCGGACCGGCTGTCCACAATGGTTTTAAATGTGGAAAGGTTAAAATGAAGAGACTCTGAGATGGATCGGACAATATCTTCATGACAATCTGCACAGGCATCGTCCAAATTGTTGAGGGAGGGCTGGGCTATCATCCCTTTGTGTGCACTTGCCTTGTCCTGTGCATCGCCATCTCCATTATGGCAGGTGGTGCATCCCACCTGCCCATGTTCTGAATCAAGAAAGTCCTGTGATACGTTTACCTTTTCCTGGGGCGCCAACGGCGCCACAGAACCACCTCAGCCCGCCCCCGAAGTCATTGCGGACTTTTTCGGTTTCTCCTTGGAGAGATTTGAAATGAGTTTTTTTTCATCGTAATGGCAGTCAATACATCCTTGATCTGCCATGGCCGTTTTAGATCCAATCGTGAAAATTGTTAACAGGAAGGCAATGTATAAAAAAAAATTTAGACGGACCATAATAATTCTCCTTGATATAGGGATTAAGGTCACACGAATTTTTTATTTCTTGATCAATAGTTTGGAACGATAAATATCAATAGGAAAAAAAAAGAGGGTTGTCAACACCATTTTAAGCGCGATGCTGACCGGTGTGCAGCTCACTATATTCTCCGGTGATAGAACATAGAAAATCTCAATAGCCATAAAAAATGCGTATTTAAATTGCCTTTTTGACTTCATCGGGCAATCCCCCTATCTTGCTATGTTTAAAGTCTGGCCCTGGCCCGCCGCTATTTGCAAATCCCCTGCTCCTGCATGACCCCAATCCCAACCGCATGTCAGACCTCCGGCAGATGGCGGTATAGTTTAAAGCCGATGCCGTAGTGGATCTGACCTGGCTTGGTTGCCACACTTAGAATGGCGAATCCCTTGCCATCCAGACCCTTGTGGAAGAAGAACTGGCCCTGCCCTTTTTACACGTTGAAACGGATTACTCGGAGTTTGATCTGGAACAGCTAAAGACCCGTATTGAAGCATTGATGGAATTATCACAATAGACTTTAGAGCCTGTTTAAAAATAGATGAATCGGCTGCAATCACATGAAAATGAGATTTCGCTTCGATCCCCTAATTTTTAAACAGGCTCTTAGGAGAACCCAATAAGCGGGTGGCCATTGCCCGGGCTCTGGCCCATGAACCGGATGTCCTGTTCATGGATGAACCCTTCGGGGCCCTGGACGCCCATACCCGTATCCTGCTTCAGCAAGAATTGCTCACCCTCTGGGAAATGACCCATAAAACCGTTATGCTGGTTACCCACAACGTGGACGAAGCCGTCTTCCTGGCCGATGAGATCGTGATTATGTCCTCCCGCCCCGGCCGGATCCAGGATGTACTTACCGTGGACATGTCCCGGCCCCGGACCCGTGCAAACAAGGCCTTTGGGGAACTTTCCGATTTCCTTCTCCACGCCCTTTCCCCGGACCGGGTTTGATCACGCAGATGCCCTCCCCTAATTACCAAACAGGTTGTAAGGACATAAAAAATGGGGCGACCCAAAAATTGTGCAAAATAATTGTGGGATGGTTTCCATCGTGCTATATATCCAGAATATACTATTCTGATATGAATGATATCCGGTTAAAAAAACGATAAAAACTTAGATAACCGGCTCCTCAAATATCTCCTTCTTTCCGTTTCGTCGGTGAAAGTTATTACGACATCACCATCCGAAAGGGTATATCAGATTAGGACGCCGCTCAACTCGACAGGCCGTCGATAAATATTTTTCAGGAGAATAAAATGCTATGATAACTGAACGGGAAATAGCAAAAATTGTCAGCACACAATACGAATTCTTTAACACATGTGCTACCCATTCTTATGAATTTAGAATCAATGAACTGCAAAAGCTAAAAAAGAAAATTAAAAAATTTGAAAATCAATTTACTGCTGCACTCAAAAAAAATTTGGGGAAATCGGTATTTGAGTCATATTCGACTGAAGTTGGCTTTATTTTGCATGATCTGACCAATACGATTAAGGATTTAAAAAAATGGATGAAACCTAAAAAGGTGAAAACCCCATTATTGGTTCAACCTGCATCAAGCCAAATTCACTACACGCCACTCGGGGTAAATTTGATCATCTCTCCTTTCAACTATCCGGTTGGGTTGACTTTTGCCCCATTGATCAGTGCCATTGCTGCAGGGAACACCGCAGTAATAAAAACATCGGAATTAGTCCCCGATGTTAGCGAGGTTATTGAAAGACTTATCAATGAAACGTTTAAGAAGGAATATATTGCTTACATACCCGGAGAGATCCCTGAAACCACACAATTGTTAAAGCAAAAGTTTGATCATATTTTTTTTACTGGAAGTTCCCAGGTAGGCTCAATCGTAATGAAGGCCGCATCCAAACATTTAACGCCTGTAACGCTTGAATTAGGCGGAAAAAGCCCTTGCATTGTTCATTCCGATGCAAATTTGAAGGTTGCAATTAATCGTATACTTTTCGGAAAATTCATTAATGCGGGACAAACCTGTATTGCCCCGGATTATGTTCTCGTTCACGAGAGTATCAAACAAAAATTTCTTGATACGATAAAACAACGCCTTATAGAATTGTATGGAGAAGATGCGTCATTGTCACCGGACTTTGGACGAATCGTTAATGAGCGGCATTTTGACAGGCTTGTAAACCTGCTTGACCAGGAAAAAGTAATCGTTGGTGGCAAATGCAGCAAACCCGATAGATACATTGCACCGACAATTATGGAGAATGTAACCCTGGATGACAAAGTTATGAAAGAAGAAATATTTGGGCCAATATTACCTGTAATTGAATATCGTAAATTTGATGAAATCTATAATACGATTGCTAAGCTTCCACAATATCCACTTGCCTGCTATATTTTCAGCGAGAGTAAAACTGTGCAAAATGAGCTTGTTTCAAAAATTCAATTTGGAGGCGGCTGCATTAATCACTGCATTCAACACATAGTCAATCATCATTTGCCATTTGGAGGGGTTGGGGAAAGTGGCATGGGAAATTATCATGGTTTTAATGGATTTGAGTGCTTTTCACACAAGAAAAGTGTTTTAAAGGCTTCTACATGGTTAGACTTGCCGTTCATATATCCCCCTTATAAAAAAAAGCTTAAGTTGATACGGAAAATATTGAAATAATAAGAGCCTTACTCGAATTTCCGACCCAAAATCTAATATAGGTAAACCAGGAAGAGGAAAAAGATGAAATTTAATTTAAGACCAAGGTTTCAAGTAAAAAGTTGGGCGGCTTTGATCAGTATTGTGCTTATAACAGGTTTGCCGTTAACGGGTCTGGCCCGGGAAGCAATAGACAAATTCGAGCCGGGATTCAGCGGTTATATCCAGCCGATGATCGGGGTGACGTATTCAAAATCCATCTCTGATGTCAGTGATGACACCAAGCAAATAGACTCCCTGGATCA
Source organism: uncultured Desulfobacter sp. (assembly GCF_963675255.1). GTDB lineage: Bacteria > Desulfobacterota > Desulfobacteria > Desulfobacterales > Desulfobacteraceae > Desulfobacter. The sequence goes on along the minus strand of NZ_OY775937.1, from coordinate 3,558,471 downwards.
GGACGCCGACTCTGAAACAGATTTTTTTCCTCTCGTTTTATGGGAAATGGGATATACCCTTGAAAACAAAACCACTCATTTTTTTGCGGGAACCCCGGAGGAGAACGTTGTGGAAGGGACATTTTATTTGGAAGCCGGCATCCAACAAAAATTGTCCGGCGGCACCATTTTGTCTGCCTCATGGATTCCCAGGCTGCCCATTCTGGACAATGAAGTCTGGAAAGATCCTTTTTTGCTGGGCAGTGACAGGCGGGAAACAGATCGTAAATCCCAGGCGTTCAAAGTTTCGGCAGAATCCATCGGGGGAAGTCCTGTCAGCGTAAAATATGGATTTGGCCAACAAGACATTGAGACTGAACAATCCGGATTTTACCTTTTCCAGCAGCCCGGTTCAACCCTTACGTCCTCGGATCTTAAGCTGTTACAAAGGGATGCAAACTTTCACCGGTTGGAAGCCCAGTATGCGATTTCCCTTGACCGCGGTGTTATGATACGGCCCGGAGTTACCTACACTAGAGGGGATGCGGATGGTGATGCCAATAGTTTTAATCAATTCCAAGGCAAAGTTTCTTTTGTATTGCCCCGGGACCAATGGCTGTTCTTTGGGAATATAGCCATAAATTGGGCCGAATATGACGAAACCAATCCCATATTTAATAAAACCCGGGACGATGTGACGTACGGTATGACTATAGGTCTTACTTATGCAGCACCTTTTGGCTGGGATAATTTCATGGCCTCTGCATTTACATCCTATGAAAAACAGAATTCAAATATCAAATTTTACGATTCAACGAAAATGATTGTTGCGCTTGGTTTGGGCTGGCAGTTTTAGTAATACAGAGTATACTTGACCTTCGCCTGTCAGATCACGTCAGGCTGTTACAAAATGCTAATTTTTCCAATTTCTTCGTTGGAAAAATAAATTTGATCCTCAGAATACTGCATGTATACCTGCGGTCAAATTGATTTTCCGCCTTGAACTTAAAAAAATTATCTATTCCGTAACAGCCTGACGTGTAAGAAAATATGTAAACACTAAAATTTAGATTAAAATCCGGGGATATACAAATTCAGTGAACACAATACGAATACGATAGCCGGAACATAATTTTGCCAACTGCGCTATAGCTGGCTTTCTGGTGCAATCTTCATGAACCAGGCCTTGAAGCGTTGCCATCCGCTGGTCAAAGGTTCTTTAATCTCTATCACCTTTTGACCATCAATCCGGCAGTGCCATTCCAGACTCCCTTTGTCGTTCTTCAGAACCCGGTAGGCTATGGTGCCTAAAATTTCATCAATGTTTGCCATCATTTCGGAAACCATGGCTTCGGATTCGATGAAAATCCCCATTTCAGCATTCAATTGTATGGAACGCGGGTCAAGGTTTAACGAACCCACAAATATTTTTTTGCTGTCGATCAACACTGCTTTCGTGTGTAGCGTCAGGTGTTCCGGACCGTCCTCGTCGTACAACAATGATTGAGCGGCATTTGCACGGATCTCGTAAAGTTCGGCGCCGGCATCGATAACATCTTTTCGGTAGCGCGCATAAGCGGCGTGCACCGGCACGTGATTGGTTGAAGCCAAAGAGTTGGTCAGGACAACCACGCGCACGCCTTTATCAACAAGGTCTCGGACAAACCGCACACCATTCTCTTTGGGAATGTAATACGGGGAAATAAATACGGCTTCTTTCTCTGCTTGACGCGTGATCTTTGCCAGATCTGTGATTAGACGCATGTGGGTTTCATTGACTTGGTTTATCAGCTTGTCAGGGCTGTCGGCAAGCACCCTGGCCGAAGCTGAATATAACGGCTGACTCCCATCGATGAAATTTTTTATCAACTGGCTGTTGTACGCCTTTTCATAAACACTATCGTAAATACTGTCGAATTCTTCGGCGATTTTCTGCCTGACCGTCTCCAGGTCGTCGCTATTTTTGGCGTCGATAAACTGATCAATGGGGACGGCACGTGAATGGTTCCAGTACTCGTCAAATGAATGGGAAATCTCAGAGACCACAGGGCCCACGGCCAGAATATCAAAATCAATGAATACGGAATCGGTCTTGAGCTGAAAATACTCATCGGCAATATTGCGGCCGCCCACGATGCTGATTGCGTTGTCGGCAGTAAACGATTTGTTGTGCATGCGCCGGTTGGCTTGTTTAAAATGCCACACAAAATTTAAGGTGTATACACCACTCCTGGCAATGGGATTGAAAATGCGTATTTCGATATTGGGGTGCTGATTGATCAACAGAAAGCTGTGATCCGGCACGCTGGTAAAAATATCGTCCAAAAGGAAACGGACCCGCACGCCCCGGTCGGCCGCCTTAAGCAGGGCATTGGCCATCACCACACCGGCGGTGTCGTTTTTCATTAAAAAATATTGCAGATCGAGGCTCTTTTCAGCAGTTTCCGCCAAGCGTAACCGCATGCCCAGCGCATCTAAGCCTTTTTCCAGAGGGTAGAACCCGGGCAATCCCCCATGCTTTTCGACCTTGAAGGATGCGTATTTGCCCAGGAGCGTGCCTTCAAAATCGGTGATTGCCCGGCTGTAGGGTTTGGGTTGATCAAAGGATACCGTCGCGCAACCGGATGTACAGAACGCCAGGAACAGCGCCATCGTCAGCTTTATAATATTCGAACGCGACATTGCAATCATCTCACTCAGGTGTCTCATTGAGCTATCTCCTTCCTGTTTCTAAAACGGCTGAGCTCCCGAATCAACCAATCGGCAGTGGCCATCTTCTTCCCGTTGCATATGACCTGGTAAGACTGACCGCTCATACTGCTCTTGGTTGCCGCATATTGGATGAAGTCCTCCGCGGTCTTTACCCGATTTTTGATGTGCCCGTACTTTCTGCGAATATGATCGCCGGCTTCCATGCTGTCATGGGATTTACCGTTGCGGATAAAGGTGCAGCCGGATGCGTCGATGAATGCAAGCAGATGATTTATCTCCGACCCCATATCGGCGTGAAGTGCAAAGGGGTGCAGGATCGCAATAACGCACGTCAGAATAAGAGGTCTTCTGAAAATACGCATCATTTTATGAACCCTGCCCTTTCGATTGCTCGGTCACTTTGAACACCACCGCAAGTGGATTGTGGTCTGATGTTGTCACTTTGTAAACTTTTTTATGAATCGTTTCCAGCCCCCGGTAATAAATATGGTCAACGTGATGTCCTAAAAACGTCGACTTGACATTCTCCTTGAAACGTACGGCAACGAGGTTCATGCGTTGGGCCATGGCGTCCACCCGCGTCATGCGGCCGCTGTTCCAGGTATTGAAATCACCCGATACGATCATGGGGCCCCGGTGATTTGCCAGTACGCTTTCCAGATAGTCACACTGCTTTTGGAAGGCTGTATAGCCTATGATAAAATTGATAGAATGAATATTGGCAACCATGAGTTGCCAGTGCAGGCCGGCGATGGGGTATCGGGTAATAAGAATACTTTTGGGAACACGGATTATCGGCTCTTTTATCTTGAGTGTACAGGTTAGATTCGGCGTTATTTTCGAGGCCGTCAGGACCCCGGCTTCAATCTTTCGATATGCGAAAGCTATCGACAAATCCCACTGGTACTTTTGGCGTTGGAGCGCTTTAATAAAACTGTCGGTTAAATAAGCCTCTTGAAGAATGAAAATGTCCGTGTTGCGACACATTTTTTTAAAATCTTCATCCCACCCCTCGGTCCCGCCTTTTTTAATGTTCCAGGTCGTAAAACCGAATCCATTGGCGTTCAAGCCATATATAAAAGGCATCGAATCGGATGTTTGTGGGGAGTGACCCGGCCCTTCCATGCTGAAAAGCGTGGCTGCTGCGACAGAACAATCGGTTGCCTGCAATTTTGTGACATGGGAATTGCGATGACGTATGATCCAATTCTTTTCAGGAATGCGGACACAACTGTGCACCACAGCAACCATCAAAAACAGGCACAACCACCAGGTCACACAGTTTCTACCGCGATTCCGGGTTATCCGCCGATTACATATGAATCGGCACATGGACAGCAATAAATCAGTCCCCTTTTCGATCTGCTTTTTCACGAAATTCTCTTGATTGACCAATCTGTCTTCTATCCATTAGATTGTTTTGAGTGGGTTGAGGGCATTGTTTTCCGTTGACCCATCGGCATCGTTGCCTCCCGACAAGCATCGAGGACAATACCGGGAAAAAGCCCTATTCAAACAATTAAAATACTATGGTCAAGCCGCATATTTTCGGGTTAACAATATTAAAACCGTTTAACAAACATGAAAGAAAAAAGCCAGCCTTCATACCGTGCGTCTGCGTGGTACTCCTGTAACTAATGGAAACTAAAGACATTCCCATATTGAATGCTTTATCGGTAAATTCAAACAATTCCGTCGAATCCTCTCTCGGTTTGAAAAATGGGCAAAAAAATATATGCGTTCTGTGCGGTTCGCCGCTACTTTGATATGGCTATGCTGAACCTAACACTCAATGATCCAATTTTTCTACGATAACTCAATAACGGCCATGGCCGACCTGGTCTTCCACCGAGGTTAGGCCACAACAAATCATGAAAGAAACCAACTGGTTAGTTCAGTACTTTCATATAAACAATTGATATTATTGAATTTTAAAAATCATGCAACAAAAACCGCCACCATAAATAAAGACAATGATATCAAATTCTTATAAAAAACTGGATCATTGAGTAACACCATTGCTTAATATTAATAATATGTAAAAGAAGGGACGCACCCTGAATCATGAGTCCGGTGAATATGCCAACGACTACGATGGAGACGGCTTTTGTGAAGTCCACGTGAATACAATGGAAGACTTCTGGTCATTACTCTAAAGTTGGATTCGTCCAGATAGGGGTATCTCACAGGAGAAATTACCTTTTTTACCTCGGATTGTTTTAAATTCGTTCATAATGCTGGTAAACGAGGAAAACCCCTGCTCCACGCACTCATTGAGGTGATGATCAAGTAAAACTCCAAAGCGCGACATGAGTCTTGATATAAATAACTAAGACGTGGTATTGTTACTAAATGGTTAAGCTTTTCGTCAAATCTCGTAAAGATAAGGGGGCTAAATACTATGATTTCCAAATAATTTTTCGGCCACAAGTGATAAATTTTTAAAATCATTCAAAATAAAACTGTACCAAAAAAATATAGATAGCTATAATAATTCTCATAATATCAGACTATTATAAAATATGAATTATATGTGTTAGGTTTGGGTTATTAACTCATTCACTTGGTGATGAATTTGTAAATATGGTATTTTACAACTTTTAACATCGTATAAAGGAAAGGCGTTTTTTTGAACATATGGGTCATAAAACACAAAAAAATAAAGCGATAAATATTAAAAAGGAAATGTAAAATGAAAAAATTCGCACTATGTATTGCAGTATTGACGATAGGGCTGTTCTTTTCAGGTCATGTTTTGGCAGAAGAGATCTCAATTGTTGGCACAGGAAGTGGATCAGCTGTGTTGAAATCGGTTGGGTCAGCTTTTAGTCAAAGAAATCCCGGTATTTCTATAAGCGTACCCAAGAGTATCGGTTCCGGCGGCGGAATCAAAGCGGTTGGTAAAGATGAGAATGTAATCGGTCGTGTGGCCAGGGAAATTAAAGACAAAGAAAAACCCTTTGGTCTCACCTATCTGCCTTATGCAAAAAATCCGATTGTTTTTTTCGTAAACAAGAGTGTGGGGATTACAGATCTCACAACCCAGCAAGTTTGTGATATTTACAGCGGCAAGATCGTAAACTGGAAAGACGTTGGTGGCAAGGATTCAAAAATCAGGGTTATCCGGCGTGAAGACGGAGACAGTTCTATTGGCGTGTTGTTGAAAGTGTTTCCTGGCTTTGCAGATATCACCCTGACATCCAAATCTAAAACAACATTTTCTGATCCAAAAACCTGTGAATTAACCCAGGCAAAAGCAGATACCATTGCATTTGGTACTTATGCCAATGCAAGAAATTACAATGTGGATATTCTGAGCATCAACGGCACAAGTGCCACAAGTGCAGATTATGCCTACGTGGGCACACTCGCACTAATTTTCAAGGAAAAAAACAAGACTGGAAATATCGCAAAATTTCTGGATTTTGCCACATCTGATGCTGCACATGCTGCCATTAAAGAAGCGGGCGCAATACCATTTTAGGCCAACCGGAAACCGTAATATCTGATTATCAGACTTTTCTGATGGAAAGAGATTAACAATCGCTTTGGGTTGTTTCAATTTAACCAAAGCGGTTGTAGTCTTTTTTTTCTATCGTTATTCCCTGAGATGTGAAACAAAGGGCACATAATCAGTATGATAGATGAGATGGATACAAAATTGTAGAGGATGTCAATGAAGAGTATTAAGGCCAAGATTATTGTTAGTTTTTGTGTAGCTGTTTTTGTCATCATTCTCACCATAGTCATCGGAGTGTCATGGAAATTGTCGTCTAATTTGTCATATCAATCACAAATGCTTCAGACTGAAATGACATCCCAGATAAAAAATGTTGTGGCTGGCCATCATAATATTCTCAAATCCTTTTTTGTCAATATCCAAGAGGATATCGGACGCAAGAGAACCGATATCTGCAAAGACCCTGTTGTCCCTGTTAATATAGCATCTCAGCAGCTTGGCCCCCTTGCTAATTTGTTAAAAAACACATGTGAGCGGTCTGGTATTGATTTTGCCATTGTGTACGACCTGGATGGCAAAACCCAGGCATCGTTTCCCAAAGAAGCAAACCATGACTTTACCGATAAATATTACAAGGCGTCCCCTGTTGGGGTAAAAATTCAGGCCGTTTTAAAGGCTGAGGTAACACCGGATACGATAACAAACGTTGATGCCGTTTTAATGCAGGATTCCCAATTTTTAGCGGCCTTTGGATTAGATGCCATGGATATAAACGGCAAAGGGGGAATCATCATGGCGTCGGCAGGGGTTATTGAAGATGACTTCGGCGATCTCATGGGATCGGTCATCATTGGAAAAGTGCTTAACCATTACAATAAACCCCTGGTACAATTAAATGAGGCCACAGGGGGTGGGTCTGCATTTTATCTGGAGACCATTCCCATCGCCTCGGCTGGTTTTAAAATAAACAGTCAGAAAAATGCTGACAATAAACCATTACAAATAGATCCAACTGTTGTTGAACAGATCTATGCTGCCAATAAACCCATCCATATCACTCAAACACTGGTCAACGAGAATTACCTGACAACCTGCTCGCCAATTACATCTTTTGACAACAAAAAAATCGGTATTTTCCTGGTGGGAATCCCGGAAAAACAAATTCTAAAATCCCAGCAGACCATTTTATATCAGGGACTTGAAGCCAAAAGAAGTATTCAAAAATGGATCGTGGGCATCGGAGTAATTTCCCTGGGGCTTTTTTGGGGGATTTCATTTCTTATTGCCACAAAAATTATCCGGCCGATAAAAACGGTTACAGATATGATCAAAGATATTGCCGAAGGGGACGGCGACCTCACGGCCCGGATTCATATTGAAAGCAAAGATGAGATAGGTGAACTTGGCAGATGGTTTAATGTGTTTATTCAAAAGCTCCAGGCCATTATTATCGGAATCGTAACAAATTCAGATAAACTGAATAATTCATCCAATGGACTCTTTGCTATTTCCAAAAAAATGTCACTGGGCACAGAAACGCTGTTTGCCAAATCCAAATCAGTGGCTGCAACAGCAAAGCAGATGAGTTCCAATATGGTATCTGTTGCCGCAGCAGCGGAGCAATCTTCAACAAATATCACCATGGTTTCATCTGCCACCGAAGAGATGACTGCAACGATCGGAGAGATTGCCCAGAGCACTGAAAAAACCCGGACCATCAGTAATCAGTCTGTCGCTCGGACAAAAAAAGCATCCCAAAATATTGATGGCCTGAGTAATTCTGCCCAAAGTATCGGAAACGTTGTAGAAACCATTACCGAAATTTCAGAACAGACCAATCTGCTGGCATTAAACGCCACCATTGAAGCGGCCCGTGCAGGGGAAGCCGGTAAGGGATTTGCCGTTGTCGCCAGTGAAATTAAAAATTTAGCAAGACAAACAGCAGAAGCGACATTGGAAATTAAAGAAAAAATTGAAACGATTCAAAATTTCACCCGGGAAACTGTTTCTGAAATTGAGGAAATAGCTTTTGCCATCAATAGTGTGAATAACATGATCGACACGGTTGCAGCATCGGTTGAAGAACAGTCTGTCACCACCAAAGAAATAGCCGAGAATGTCACACAGGCGGCCCTAGGAATACAGGAAGTGACCGAGAACGTGAACCAAAGTTCGACTGTGGCAAGCGAAATCGCAAAAAATATAGACGATGTGAACCAGACCGCAAATGAAATGTCGACCAACAGTTCCCAAGTTGAAACCAGTACGGACGAGTTGAATCAGCTTGCAGATGAGCTTAAAAAGGCAATGGGACAATTTAAAATTTAAACATCTTTTTTAAGTCATCAACCTCCGGCTTTGCCGGAGGTTGATGACTTGCAATAAGTGCCGGTATGGTAAAAATAGCAAAAGTAATGGCCCCGGGTTATCCATCCATATTACGCAGAGGGGTAACCCCAGGCAGCAGACATTTTTTTTAGATGAAAATTATCAATCCTATATTAATTATGATGGCTGCATGGTGCAAGCAGTTCAATGTAAGAGCCTGTTTAAAAATAGATGAATCGGCTGCAATCACACCCACCTGATTGCAGTTCCCGCAACATTGCATGGACTTGCCTCCGTCATAGGCGAAGCCCATATGAAGATATGCAAGGATGATGAATGTTCACGGCGGTTCCATCGCCGTGAAACGCGGCGCTGATTTCGTCCACCACCACGATTATACACATAAATATTAGGAAAAATTATGATAAAACTTGCCGAATCAAATTCTTTTCAGAATTCTAAAAAACAAATCACCCGGGTAGGTCTGGGTGGGGAGGGCATCCTTCGGACAACCGGACAAAAAAAACTGGCACATACCGTTATTAAGGAAGCTTATGAACAGGGTATTGCCTATTTTGATACCGCACGGGTATATATGGACAGTGAACTTTATTACGGAAATTACTGGAAAAAGAACCCAGACCATCGAGAAGCCATCTTCCATACCAGCAAGTCTGCAGAGCGAACCCGAAAAGGGGCAATGGAAGATCTTGCAGAGACTTTGATCCGGCTGAATACGTCATATCTTGACCTGTGGCAGATTCATGATGTCAGAGACGAGAGGGATCTTGACTTGATTTCCCGAAAAGGCGGTGCATTGGAAGCTTTTATAAAAGCTAAGGAGCTGGGACTTGTAAAGCATATTGGCGTTACAGGGCATCATGATCCTGAAATATTAACACAGGCTGTAGAGAACTGGCCTGTAGATGCGGTCCTGATGCCCGTGAACCCGGTGGAGGAAATCATTGGCGGTTTTTTAACCCAAACGCTTGAATCTGCGAAAAGAAAAGGTATTGCCGTTATCGGGATGAAAGTTTTAGGCGGCAAACACTATATTGCAAAAAATTCCGGTATTACAGCAGAATTACTGACCCGGTTTGCTCTTTCGTATGATATCACAACCGCCATTGTGGGGTGCAGTACCCCTGACGAAGTAAAAGAACTGGCTGATGCAGGCCGGGTTCAAAGCGCATTATCGGATGCTGAAAAAAAAGAGATCATTAAACTGTTTTTACCCCAGGCAAAAAGGCTGGCATTCTACAGAGGAAGCGTTGTTAATGAACCTTAAATCCGGTTTGTCTTTTAGGAACGGGTTTTAAATTAAAACGCAATAATAAAGCGCGTCAAAGTCATAGAAGAAAACAAATTTCAATCGCTCAAAATTTAAACACCAAAGTGTCGCTGTAGTGTTAAACGCAAACGAAAAAAGGAGATTCCATGCTGAATAAACTGAACGATTTATCTTTACGGACAAAACTTTTCATCGGATTTGGATTATCCTGCGTTTTATTTATCATCGCCGGGCTAGTGGTGAACACTTTCAACAACAAAACCATTGACGAATTGACCACTGCAGAAATAGAGATACTGCCTCATATGCTCAACTTCAGTGAAATCAAAAGAGATGTCGAACAGATACAGTTTTGGTTTATGGACATTTCCGCTACCCGTGCCGTTCCGGGATACGATGACGGCTTTGCTGAGGCCCGGACCTATTATGAGGATGCCGTGAAACGCCTTGATTTTGCCATTACCGAGCATGAAAAATATGGAGAAACAAAAATAGTCTCTTTTCTTGTGACCATGAAAAAAAGCCTGGATGATTATTATGAAATGGGCAAAGAAATGGCTCAGGCATATATTGACGGAGGACCTGAGGCAGGCAATCCCATGATGGAAAAATTCGACCCGTTTGCAGCCAAATTGTCTTCAATGAATGAAAAACTGGTGACCGAGCATGTGGATGATCTGGTGCAATCATTTAAAGCCCTGAAGGAAGAAACCCAGACAACCTCAAAGATGCTCTGGTTTGCTATCTTGACGGTTGTTATCCTTTCCGTTCTCACGACCCTGGTCATCGCAAACCCCATTGCATCTACTTTAGTCAAAATCGTGATTAAGATCAAGGAGATAGCATCAGGCGAAGGAGATTTGACTAAACGTCTTGACGTCATGTCAAATGATGAATTCGGTAGGTTGGCAAGGTGGTTTAATGTGTTTATGGAAAAACTTCAGAAAATAATTTTGCAGATATCCGGCAACAGCGAAACCATCCGGGAATTTTCCAGGTTGGGGATCGTATCAAACAAGCAAATCGATGAACGGATGAATAAAATGTTAGACAGCTTTGGTATGATTTCAGCATCCTGTTTAAAGACGAACGAAAATATGAACTCTGTTGCCGCAACAATGGAGCAGGCTTCCAGCAGCGTTGACACGGTAGCGTCGGGCGCAGAACAAATGAGCAGTTCTGTTGATGAAATTGCAAAAAATACGGCAAAAGCAAGAGAAACCACCGACGAAACCGTAAGGCTTGCCACTGCCATCTCCAAGGAAATTGACGAACTTGGGCGTGCCGCCATAGAGATAGACCAAGTCACAGCAACGATTACAGATATTTCCGCCCAAACCAATCTACTTGCCCTCAATGCAACTATTGAAGCGGCAAGGGCGGGGGAGGCCGGCAAGGGATTCGCGGTGGTGGCTTCTGAAATAAAAGGGCTGGCCCAACAAACGGCAGAAGCTACATTGGAAATTCGCAAGAAGATTGAGGGAGTTCAAAAAGCAACAAATGTTACGGTGACAGGGATAAACGAAGTGGTATCGGTTATCGGAGAGTCAAGTGACGTGGTAAATTCCATTGCCTCAGCAGTGGAAGAACAGTCTGCGGCAACCCGGGAAATCGCATCAAGCGCCGCTCAAACGGCTTCGAGTATCCAGGATATTAACCATAATGTGGCTGAGTCCACCACCATGATCAAAACTATTACCATGGCTGTGGATAAGGAACTTAAATCCGTTGCCGAGGTCTCTTTGTATGCAATTGAGGCAGAGATCAACGCCGAAGGAATGAATGAATTGTCAGAGGCCCTGGAGGCCCTGTCACATCAGTTTCATATCGGGGACAAAAAGTTCCACATCGGCGAAGTAAAACTGGCTCACCTTGCATGGAGTAAAAATTTGGAAGCTGTCATCCGTGGGGTAAAGGACATGAAGCCTGAAGATGTAACGCTCCACACTGAATGTGAGCTTGGGAAATGGTATTTCGGTGAAGGAAAGACCTACTCATCACTTGATGTTTACCAGGAGATGGGAATCTGGCATGAAAAAATCCATAACATAGCAAAAGAGGTCGTGACCTTATGTGCCAATGGTGAAAAAGAAAAAGCCCTCCCTCTTTTTGAAGATTTTAAAGAGGCAAGAGTAAAATTATTCGCGACTATAGATTCTATTTATGTGGATTAGGGTAAACGCTTATCGAATTTTGCCAAAGCACGCTGCCGGACCTGTTCTGGTACAGTGCCTTGACGGTTGCGATGAAATCGGCCTGCCAGCTGCTTTTTGTTTCCTCATGCAGCCTTTTTTGACGGGCATACAAGCCCGGCGGCGTGCGGCTGGATCGAAAAATCCGGTAGGGATCATAATTCAGGTGCAAGCGGGACATGAGCTAACTCCATTTGCTTGTTAATTTTCTTTGTATTTGCCGATGGATCGTTGACCAAATCTGTCGATGAATGGGGTGGGGATTGACAGACCTCACAGATATGACTGCTTCGCTGACCGACAATAATGCGTTTAATTTTATTCCGGCATCTTGGGCAGGACCGGTTTGTGCGCCGGAACACATTTAATTGAAGCTGATTGCGCCCCTGTTTGTGGTCTGCTGAAATAAAGTTGGTTTTACTGCCGCCCAAAGATGTTCCATTGTTTTGGATACCTTTTCGCAGCACCTTTCGAATCGCCCGGTGGAGCATTTTGATTTCATGGTCGGCCAGGGTTGATGAGATGCGCAAGGGATGAATTTTAGATGCCCACAGGGCCTCATCCACATAAATATTGCCCAAACCGGCAATAAAGGTTTGATCCAATAAAAGCGGCTTCAGGTAGCGTTTACGAGACAGCAACGCCTTTTGAAATTGCCTGGCAGTGAATTTGGGGGACAGGGGCTCAGGCCCCAATCTGTCAAGAATTTCGGCAGGATTCTTCGTGAGATACATGCGGCCGAATTTGCGGGTGTCATGAAAATGCAGACAGCGGTTGTCGCTAAGGTGCAATACAACCTGTACATGTTTTGATATGGATTTAGTCTTGCTTGTCACCAGCATTCGCCCGGTCATGCGCAAGTGAATCAACAAACTAAAAGGAGCGTCAAAATTGAAAATTATATATTTGCCCCGCCGCCGGATAGAAGTGATTTCCAGCCCTTTTATGCAACGGGTAAATGATTCCGGTGTTTGATCCGATATGGTTTTGGACCAATTCACCTTTACAGCGATAATATGTCTGCCGATAATTCCAGCATGACCAAGGGTGTCAACCACGGTCTGAACTTCCGGTAATTCGGGCATGCTATGCTCTGCCTCCTGTAACACCAGATAATATTCTTAACGATGATGTCCCCGGCACCAACAGAACACTCAAGCGGATGAACCGGATCCATTTTCCATAAATTCGCCGGATTTATCCTGGACAACAATCCCTTTGCTTTTCAAATCAGCCAATATGTTTTTAAGCTGCATTTTTGAGCAATCATTAATATGATAAACATTTTGAACGTTATCTTTGAACAATATTACAAGGTGATCATTTTCGTTCAGGTAGGCCATTTGAATATACTCTTTTGAAAGCCAAGGTTTCAAACTTTCCAAAAAGTCTGTGAGCATGCATGTTTTCATTGTTCGTCCCCCGCTTTTTATGGTGAACCGCTTTTGTTTTAAGTAAAATCCACTTAGTTAAAGATATGGCAGGGCAGCTCTAAATCAAGCTTCAACATCAACAAATTTGATTCCGTTAGCGATCATAATTGCACCTGCCATTTCAGTACGAATGTTTCTGAGCCATTTGTGCTGGATGGGTTATATTTCTACAACGACTTTACCCATTCCCTGACCGCCGGTAAGACGGTCATGGGCTTTTCCGACTTCATCAAGAGTAAATTTTTGTTCGTCAAGCACCGGATATAAACCGCCGGCATCAACAATCTGTGCCAGTTTACGGAGAATGGCCCCATGTTCTGCACGTTTATGGTTATGGATCATGGGAATTAACATAAAAATAACGTGCAAAGAGAGCCCCTTGAAATGCGCCAACGACAAATCCAGCTCAACCATTGCCACTGTGGATGCCACCTGGCCGTTAAGCGCCGCAGCCTCAAAGGACTTTGCCATATTCAACCCGCCGACAGAATCAAAGACAATATCAAAACCAGCCCCGTCCGTATATTTATCAACATATCCGGCAACCGGTTCTGTCTTGTAATTGATGGCAGTGGCCCCAAGCTTCTCAATTAATGCCAGTTGTCTATCCCCTCCGCCGGTTGCAAAAACCTGCGATTTGAAATGGCGTGCCAGTTGCAATGCAACATGGCCGACCCCGCCGGAACCGCCATGGACCAGGACCTTCCGGCCCTGGGCAATGCCTGCCCGTGTCAGCCCTTCATAGGCTGTAATGCCAACCAAAGGCAGGGCGGCAGCTTCCCTCATGGTCAGCTTTTCAGGTTTACGGGCAATCAAATTGGCATCGGCAACCATATATTCGGCCAGTGTACCGGGTAAATCGCCCAATCCCCCGGCGCAGCCATATACCTCATCACCGGCAGCATATTCAGTTACCCCCTGGCCAACAGCTTCAACAATGCCGGCAAAGTCCATACCCAAGACAGCCGGAAGCTGTGGTGAAATCGGCAGTTCCTCGCCCATCTGGCGAATCATGGTATCAACGGTATTAACACTGGTGGCCTCAATTTTTACCAGCACGTGGTCCGGTTTCACTTCCGGCTTGGCGATTTCAGCAGATTCAAATACGCTGGAGTCCCCAAATTTTCGAATAATCATAGCTTTCATTGGTCATTATCTCCTTAGAAATATGTAATCAATATACATGGACTACCATGCAGATGTTTTAAGTACCTCTTGTCTGGTTACCGGATGGGTGGCAATGGCATGATCAATTTTTTCCAGAAAGGCTTCCCGGCGTTCCGGCAACCGCCCCTTGGAAGAGACGATATTGTTGCCATGGTCCCCCCAGTAAAAAGTATTAAAGTCCATAAGGTTCTCAAGAAGATATTTTTCCTCCTCAAGGATCTGCAGCGGAGTGGCCTGAATGAATTTCCCGGCTTCAATCTCTTTAGCCAGTTCAGTTCCCGGCTGTACAGCCAGGGCCATAGGGGCCATTTCTTCGGGCTCCATCAGGTTAAGCAACCGGGTGGTTGCAGCAATATGCTCACGGGATCGCTCTTTTCCCCCCAGCCCGAAGATAAAGGAAAGCAGCACTTCGATTCCGGCAGCTTTCGCATGTTCCATCCCCATCAGGGCCTGTTCCGGCGTCAGCCCTTTTTTGACCCATTTAAGAATTTCAGGATGACCTGATTCCAGCCCGGTATAGGCCATGGTTAATCCAGCCTGTTTTAATTCCGTAAGCTCCGAAACGGATTTGCGCCGAAAATCATTTAACCCGGCGTAAAGGGAAATTTTTGAGCATTCTTCAAAAGTGGACTTGATCTTTTCAATCACTTTCAGAAGAAATCCGGTTTTCAGGGCCAGAACATTCCCGTCAATAAGAAAGATTGATCCCACATAGGGAAAAAGCTGCCTTGCCTCATCAATATCCTTGAAAATATCTTCAAGCGTCCTGATCCCGAATCTCTTTTCCCTGAACATATCGCAGAATGTGCATTTATTGTGGGTGCAGCCCAGGGTGGTTTGTATCAACAAGCTGTTGGCTTCAATCCAGGGGCGGTATATTTTCCCTTGGTAGTTCATTTTATTATCCTCTTCCTTGGTCTGTTTTGCAATCTCTTATACTCGATCATCAAGTTATAATTTGTTCAACACCGCCTCAATGGTCCGGATAACCGTTTCACATTTCCGGTCATCAAGCGCATCAGGGTGAGGAGGAGAAAATTTTCCTGAATCATTGTCAAAATAACGCCCAGAGGCCGATGCAAATTCATCGGACAGGGCAGCCCGACAGAGAATTTCAGCTCCGATGCTAAGATCTTTGCCGGCAACCCCGTATGCTTCTTTCACCATTTTGCTGCCCAAAAAAGAGGCAGGATTCACCGCAATGATCGCAGGGCCTTTGCTCTTAAGAGTTCGACCCATATGGCATGACCACATCGTCAGGGCCAGTTTACTCTGGGCATATGCTTCACCGTCAGACAGCCTTGGCGGACCTGCCAGAATCGTGGTATCCACCGGTGCCTGGGCGGCCGAGGAAAGGTTAACAATTCGACCCGAGAGATTGAACAGGGGCAGCAGCTTTTTCGTCAACATATAGGGCGCGATGGTATTAACGGCAAATCTCACATCAAGCCCGTCTCTGGTGGCAGGATTCTGAACCTTGAAAACACCGGCATTATTTATCAATACATCAAAGCTGGTATGGTTTTCAGTAATTTTCGCTCCAAGCTTTTCCACATCTTTAAGTTCCGAAAGATCACATTGGTAGCTTGTCAAATGCCCGCCCGTGGACATCGCAGATAGTGTTTTTTCCACAGCTGCAAGTTTGTCCGGGTTGCGTCCGTGAATGATAAGGTTGTGTCCCTGGACGGCCAGCATTTTTGCGGCCTCCAATCCAATACCATCGGTTGAGCCTGTGATTAGAATATTTTTTTGCATGCGTCCTTCTCCCTGATATTAATCAATTGTTATATGAAATAATATAACCGATTAAAAATAATACAAATTAATAATTGTTATGCAATCCATAACAAGCTATTATGGCTAACATGATACCCATTGATCTGGACATAAACATGCTGCGTTGTTTTAAGGCGGTTGCCGAAACCGGCAGCTTTACCAAGGCCGGAAATAATATCGGCCTGACCCAGGCAGGTGTCAGCACAAAAATTCGCCGGCTGGAAGAACGCCTGGATGCAAAGGTTTTCAACAGGACAAGTAAAAAGCTGTCCCTGACCCATGAGGGTGAAATCTTGCTGACCCATGCACAGCGGATTCTGTCGGCCCATGACGAAGCTGTCAGCCAGTTAACGGCACCCAAAGCCTCCGGTCTCCTTCGTGTTGGACTGATAGATTATGTCTTGCCCGAACTATTGCCGGGTATCCTCAGCCAATTCAGAAAACGATATCCGAATATTTCTCTTGAAGTACAAATGGATTTGGGGACAGGACTCATCCCTGCCTTTGAAAAAGGAGATCTGGATCTGGTGGTCGCCGGAAAGGATCTATACCAGGGAAGCTGCCGGGTGCTTATCCAGGAACCATTAGTCTGGACAACAGGGCAAGGTGCTGAATTTGATATGCATGAAACGTTGCCTCTTATCGCATTGCCTTCACCCTGTCATTTTAGAAAACTTGCCACCGAAGCGCTTGAACAAAAAAACCGAAAATGGAAAATTGTTTTCACAGTGACATCCATTTCAAGCGTTCAGACTGCGGTACAGGCAGGACTGGGGTTGTCCGTTCTACCCATGGGCGCATTAAAAGAAGGCTTAAACAAAGCGCCTTCCAGGTTGGAATTACCTGAACTGCCAATGTTTTCCATCGCAATTTTTGCAGATGAGCAGAAAAAAAATAACGCCAGAGATGTTTTTATCAGTTACCTGGAAGCGGAAGTCGGTAAACAAACAAGCTGCCGGTAAAAATCCCGGCAGCTGGAGAAAAGAGATATATGGCGCTGTCAGGCGGCTGCGATGTCCAGTGTTAAAAGATACACCAGATTTTTTTGTAGGGTTTTATAAAGAATATTGTCGGTGCCGTAGTGCTCGGTCACAATAGACATGGACTGCTCATAGGCCAGCAACGCGTTATCCCATTCCTCGGACATGGTGTATAAATTGCCCAGATTATTTAAAAGCTTTGCCACCAGGCACTTTTTATCCAGTTTACGGGTTATATCCAGGGCCTGATTTAAATGTTTAAAGGCCGTATCAAATTTTCCGGCATTTCCAGCTGCCATGGCTGTACGGTTCAAAAAGCCGATATCCTTAAGCATTGATCTTAGACATTTTTTTTGTTTATGCGGCATTGATCACATCCTGTGTCCATTCATTTATATCAGATTCTTCAAGCTCTCCATCAATTTTAAGGGACTCACACACAAGAGTGGCACCCAATTCCGTTAAACGTTCTTCAAGGGCATCCACAGCGCCGCAGAAATGTTCATAGTCTGAATCTCCGCACCCAAATACGGCAAATTTCTTACCTGATAAATTTAAGCTCCCAGTCATATTCTCGTAAAAAGATACAAAATCCTCCTGGAATTCGATCTCATCTTCTCCCCAGGTGGAACTGCCAAGCAGATACAAATCAAACGGCTCATTAAGAATATCTACATCAACATCAGAAACATTTATTTTTTTGATTGTGTACTCAGCGTTGGACAAATCTGTTGAAATAGTATCGGCAACAGACTCCGTATTTCCGGTGGTTGATCCGTAAATAATCAGTGCAGTACTCATACAGCCTCCTAAGTTTATAATTTAACTCATTTGTTATTAGTCTCAACTAACAATAGAGGCGAAAAAAAAGTATGTCAAGTGTTTTTTTTAGCTAAGAATAACTTTCGTAATGTAAGCTTATCCGCAACGCTTGTAAATTATGCTGACCGGGACAGCCGGTCAGCTATGAAAATTAAATAATGCCTGCCAGTTCATGTTTCAAAGAACGGCGCATCAACCGATCTACAGTTTTTTCCACAGGACTGTTCTCAAACAAGACAGAATAGACTTCAGCACAGATAGGCAGATCGACATTGTGCTTTTTTGACATGTTATAAACGGACCGGGTGGTTTTAACACCTTCGGCCACCATGCGCATCTCCGAAATAATATCATCCAGGCATTTGCCCTGTCCGATCTGTTTGCCGACAGTGTAATTTCTACTGAGAAATCCTGTGCATGTCAACAATAGATCACCAACGCCAGCCAACCCGGAAAGGGTTAAGGGATCTGCACCCAGACGAATACCCAAACGGTTCATCTCCGCCAAGCCCCGGGTGATCAGGGCAGCTCTGGGATTAAGTCCCATATCCATCCCGTCACAGACGCCTGCGGCAATGGCGATTACATTTTTCATGGCCCCGCCGATCTGGGTACCTACAATATCATGGTTAACGTAGACCCGGAAATTGGGCGCAGAAAACACGTTCTGAATAAATTGGGCAACTTCGTTTTTCAGTGCGGCCGCAGCCACCACCGTTGGTACTCCGGCAGCCACTTCCTTGGCAAAACTTGGGCCTGACAACACGCCGAAATTATGGTCGGGCAGAAAATCAATAATTTCGGACAGGATGTCGGTCATGGTCATGTGGGTTTTATTTTCAATACCCTTGGAGGCACTGACCAGAATAGTGCCCGGGGAAACAAAAGGTTTCATCTGTGTGGCCACAGCGCGCATACAATGAGAAGGCACCACCATTAGCACAAGATCTTTTCCGGACACTGCCTTTTCAATGTCATTGGTGGGTACAAGCCCCGGGGGCAGTTTAAATCCGGGCAGAAAACTTTTGTTTTCCCGGTAAAGGGTAATTTCCTCTTTTACCTCGGTTTCAAACGCCCAATGATCCAGGGTGAACCCTTTATCCGCAAGCAGTTTAGCCAATGCTGTTCCCCAGGCACCTGCCCCGACAACGCCGATTTTTGCATTCATGGTATCCATAGACGGTTTTATTCCTGCCCGCCCCGGTAAAAGCTTGTCCGGGCGGACTATTGATTTGTTAAAATTAGGTTAGCTGTTATATATTAATTTCCAAACTGATTCAACTCTATATTATTTCAGCTTTGGTGCATGCCACCCACCCCACCTTATCTTTGGCAAAGCGAATTTTCATGTAATTCTCTTTTTTTTCCAGTACCCGGACCTGTGTACCGGCATGCAGGTCAAACAAGAGGGTGGCGTTATCCATGGTTCCGGAACGTACACCAGCCTGTTCAGCAAGAATAACGGCGTTTACATCCGAGTTAATCCGGTTGTATTCAAGACCGGCCGCCAGGGTTGTACCGGCAAAAAGCAGAAAAATAAAAATGCCGATGCCCGAAAAAATACGTCTATTCCTGGCCTTTTGAACCGTTGCCCAGATAAAAAAACAAAAAGAGAGTGTGATTGAGGCATACTGAAGCCATTTCAATGAAACCTGACCCTGCCAGAAATAAAGAATACCGGCAAATGAAAACTTAGGTTCTTTTTTATCTTTTAAAAGGCTTTGGGCATAGGCCAGATTAAATTTTAAATCCGGATCTGACGGTGCAAGTTTTCTTGCCCGCTCATACCAGAGGATGGCCCGGCCTATATCCTTGCTTTTTAAATATGCATTACCGGTATTGTAAAAAAGATCCGGATTATTCACGCGGGTTTTGGCAATGGATTCAAACTGTACCGCAGCAGCAGCGTAATCCCCGGCCTTATAGGCACGCACCGCATCCACAAACACACCCGCCTTGTCTTTTTCGGTGTGAACTTGTTTTGGGACGTTGGTATCATCGGTATCCTGGGCAGCCATGCCCGTACCCCGGGACATAAAAAGGGATAGTCCCACACAGGCGACAACCATGAGCGTGCGGATCAGGGACGAAACCTGATCCAGGCAGCTTCGTGCCGTGTTCTCATCCATGGGCTTTCCCCCGAAACGGGCCGCATCCATGGTATCCATCAGCTGGGTGACCTTGTTTACGGTTTCCTGATCCCGGCCGCTATGGGATAGAATCTGCCGGGCCTCATCCCGGGTAAGGCTTTCACCGCCCTTGCCACCCCGGGCCAGAACGGCATAGGTAAGCGCTGAAGAGAGACCCGGCAGAAAACCTGGGTCGTCAGTTGAGGTTTTACGCGCTTTTTTCAGAAACTCCCATGCTTTTTCACGGTATTGCTCTTTCAGGGATTTTTCCCTGGCGCCAAGCCGCATGGCCGTACTTGCCGCCCCAAACCCTAAAGCCGGCAGACACACCAGAAAAGCAAACCAGAACATGGACAGGCAGGGGCGTGAATGAATACTTGCAATATCTTCTTTAATATCCAGAATATCCCTGTTCTGCAGCTTAACTTCGGATTTTTTGATCTTGGGTGTCGACCGCGTTCCTGCACCCGTATTTACGGCAGGACTTCCATCCACAACAGTCACAGGACCACCCGGTTGTACGTCAAGGGTTAAAGGTGTCGTGGTAATGGTTTTATACGTCTTTGAATCCGTATCAAAAAAAACCAGAAAAAGCCCCGGAATAACGGCCTTTCCAGGTACTGAGGCGACCAGGGCCTGCTTGAATACTTTATGTCCCTCAAATCCATGTTCAGTGACCTGTACATCCTGGGCCGGTGTGTCTTCATACACCTTGAATTTGGCCGTATCCAGGTTCAGGGCCGGCAATGCCGCATCCATAATATTTCCCGTTCCCTTAATGACAACGGTTAATGTGGCGGATTCGCCTGTTTTCACCGTATTTTTGTCCAGTGCACTTGATATGGAAAATTTGCCCACAAGGCCTGAAAAGGGCTGATCGCCTTTATATTCAGGCAAGGGAGAGACCGTCAGATCCACAGAATTGGACACCACGCGCACGGGCTTTGCCGGTGTAGTATCAAAAAAGGAGTCATTGAATAAAGAATTAAACGGATCACGTTGTCTTGTGCGCTGCATGGGCACCTGGGCCACAAAAACAGCTGGTGAAATGGTAAACTGCCCGGGTACGTCCGCCTGGATCAGATATTTTGTCTCATTTACCATGAAAGCGCGGCCGTTGATCGTCCGGGTGTACTTGGACCAGTCCGTCAACTGTTTGGCCGTCAAACCTTTAAACTGGGGGGCATCAACGGAGGCGCCCTTTATCCGTTTTGCCGCGTACAGTTTCAGGGTATACACGGCCTGCTGTCCCGGCACGATGCCGTTGCTGCTCAGGGACGCTTCAGCAAAAATATCGCCCTTGTCATCACCGGTCTGCGCTGAAGGTTCTTTCACCAGGATTTTAATTTCCCGGGTTAATACGGATTCGCCGTCCTGGACACAATTGATGGGCGGGATCGTCAGCACGCCGGTTTTTAAAGGAATCAGCATATACCGGTATATGACCTTATGGCTCCATGTACCATTAATATAGCTTCTGCTGGACTGGGTACCGGCGGAATTGACCTGAAATTCGGTTATGGAAGATGTGTCCACGTCGGCCTCACCACCGTCTACAATCACCTGTAACGACACAATGTCCTGGGGTGTAATGCGGGTCTGGTCCACCTGGGCGGTGGCGTTAAAGGCAAGGGCCGTGCCGGGCAGACAAAAGAGCAGCACTGCAATTGCCCAGCCTGCCATATAAAAATACGTTCGGGTCATAATCGTGAAACTACCAATCCTTATCATTGTTTCGTACTCCGGTTTGGGGAATCAGGGCCATGCCGGGTTTATCTTCCAAGCGGTTGAGACGATTTTCAAGCATTTTTGACTGTGCCTGCTGCATGTCACCCTGTCCCTTTTGCCCTTTCTCAGCTTTTCCCGCCTGGGCGGCCTGGTTTTGGGAATCCTTTGCTGACATCTTCTGATGCTGATCCGTTTTGGCCTGGTCCGTTTGGGGCTGGCTATTTTTTTCAGATTTATTTTGCTGATTTTTATCGCCCTGATTTTTCTGATCCTGTTTAGAGCCCTGCCCCTGGTTCTGTTCTTGGGACTGATTTTTTTGATCCCGGCTGTTTTGCTGACTCTGATTCTGATCCTTCTGCTTTTGATCCCCCTGATCCTTGTTTGGTTTGTCTTTATTCTGGTTTTCCTGATCTTTCCGATCTTTATTTTGCTGATCTTGCTGCTGCTGTTTTTTTTCCTCAAGCTTTTTCTTTACAAACTCAAGGTTTTCTTTGGCCTGGGTATCATCGGGAAACGCCTTGAGCAAATTCTGATAATCCTCAATGGCCTTATCCAGTTGATTTTTACGGTAACGGGTATTGGCAAGGTTATACAGGGCATTGTGTTTAAGTTCCCTATCCTTTGCATTCGCAGCCTGGGCAAAGTTGGATTCAGCCAGGTCATATTCACCGGCTGCATAGGCAGCAGCCCCAATATTATAATAAAGACGCGGGTCATCCGGATTTTTAAGCTGGGCGTCAATAAAATGCTTTTTTGCCTGCTGGAACTGCTTGCTGTCCCAGGCCTGCATACCCTGCTTAACCGGGGAAGTCCAAAATTCTGCCCTGGCAAGTCCCGGAGCCATAAGCCCCATGGCAATGGCCAGACAAATCAAAGAACGCCCGCCTTTAACAATGTGTTTCCGGCCAGGACCCTGGGGCAAAAAAATTTCAGCAAGCAACAACAGTACACAGGGAAGCAAGGCCCACTGAAACCGTTTTTCCCAGACCTTTTTGCGGCCCTGGGTCAGTTCCTTTCGCTCCATGGTGCCCAGAATATCCCCGGAATAAATTTGTTCAAGGTCCATGTCCCCGGCCACGGAACGTACATACCGGCCCTGGGTCATGGCAGTAATTTTTTTAAGCATGGTTTCGTCCACTTTTGACAAAATGATATTGCCTGTACTATCTTTTTTGAATCCTCCGCCCTTGGCCGGAATCGGGGCACCGGCCGGGTCCCCTACCCCGATGGCGAAAATACGTATTTTTTCCTTGGCAAATTTTTCCACCACATTGGTCAAAGCGGCTTCATCACCGGCCGTATCTTCTCCGTCCGTGATGAGAATAATGGCTTTCCCCGCAGTGGATGCAGGATCTAATCCGTTGTAACAGGTCTCCAGGGCTGCGGTCAAATCCGTGCCCCCCACAGGCAGATAATCCGGGTCCAGGGCATCAAGGAAAATCCCGAATGCGTTATAATCAAGGGTTAACGGGCATTGCAGCACGGCAGCCCCGGAAAAGGCCACCAGCCCTGCCCGATCCGAGCGCATTAACCGGGTCAGATCAATGATTTCACGCTTGGCCCGGGTCAGCCGTGTTGGGGAGACATCCTCGGCCAGCATGCTGCGGGAGCAGTCTAAAGCAATCATGATATCCACCCCTTTCTGGGTGGTTTTCTCCCAGCGGTAACCGGCCAGAGGGCCTGCCAGGGCCACCACGGCAAATCCTGTGGCAAGTACAACCAAAACCGCTTTTACGCATTTGGGGCCATAGGAAAACCCGGGCAGGATATGATCAAACATGGAAGCTTTGGCATACCGGGCAAGGATCTTTTTGTGCCGGAAAATTCCGTACACCAGCAATCCTGCCAGGGGCAGAAGTCCCCACAGAAAAAACAGAATATATGGATAGTCAAATTTCATAGATGCGTCCTTTAAGGCAGCTCCAGAAGCCGTGTGCTGCCAAGGCCCAGGCATGCAAGGTAAAGCAGCAGTCCCGGAATCAGAAACAGGGTATAAAGCTCCTTATAATCCACCCATTTGTCCACCTTGACCTTTGTCTTTTCCATTGAATCAATCATTTTATAAATGGAAGCAAGGCTGTCAATGTCCTTGGCCTTAAAAAAGGTGCCCCCGGTCTGTTCGGCAATTGAATCAAGGGCATCCCAGTCCATATCCACCTGGCGATACACATACTGCTTGCCAAAAAGCCCGTCCACTAGGAAAGGAACCTTGCCCCTGGAGCCCACACCAATGGTGTGAATTTTAATCTTTCTTTGGGCGGCGATCTTAGCGGCCTCCTGCCAGGACAGTTCACCGGCATTGCTCTTACCGTCGGTGAGCAAAATAATGATATTTGACTTGGCCGGTATATCTTCCAGGCGCTTTAAAGAAATGCCCAGGGCATCGCCAATGGCGGTACTGGGTCCGGCAGCCCCGATCTTCAAATGATCGAGCATGAATGCAATGGTGTTGTAATCCCGGGTCAACGGAACCTGGGTAAAGGCATGGGTACCGAACACCACAAGGCCGATGCGATCCCCTTCCCTTTCCATGATAAAATCGGAAACCACACCCTTAACCGCGTCAAGACGGGTGACAATCTCTCCGTCGCGTTTAAAATCAAGGGCTTTCATGGACCCGGACAAGTCAAGAGCCAGAACAATATTCACCCCTTTGGTCTCCACATTGATCTTGCGCTCTCCGGCCTGAGGCCGGGCAAGGGCAATAATCATCAGGCTTAAGCCCAGCACCTTTACCAGGGGCATGAGACGGGCCGCCAAAACAGCTAAACTGAAAGGCACCCGGGACGTACCGGTCAGACTTGACACCCGGATACTGTGATCCGAAGACTTAGGCATCCATTTAAATGAAAACCGTCTGGTATTTTTAGCCGTGTGAACCAGCAGCCAAATCCAGGGCAGAATAAGCAACAGTAGAAACCAGGGGGAAGCAAATCGAAACATCAAGCATCCCCCGTATCTTCTTTGGCTGTCGCATCTGCAACAATCTGTTCAATCCGGGCCACAAGGCTGCCGGCAAGGGCCAGATCCTGTTCCATACGCCCGGCATCCAAAGCCCCCTGGGCCCCTAAGGGCATATAGCGGATGGGATCACACTGGTCCTGGAACTGAATCAATTCCGTTTTAAGCCCGGTGTCCAAGTATTTAAGACTTTTTACAGCCCTGGCCATCTCCTGGGAGGTCATCTCGGAACAATTGATTTGAAACGTGCCTGAAACATAGGTTTTCACAATACGGCCCAGTTCAAAATAAAAAATCTTGGCGTCGTGGCCGAAATCAGTCATGCACTGTTCCAGGTCACGGGCCGCTGTCTCATACGGGGAGATTAGAGGCAGGGCCTGGGCCTCATAGGTCTTGTTTTTTCTTTTTTTAAGCCAGTACCGGATGATCAGGGCAATCAGCGCACAAAGCACAATTGCCCCTGCTCCCCAAAGAAGCCCCCGGACTAATCCCGGGTCCATGCCGGTCATCACCGGCGGCCGTATGTCATGAATATCTTCAAGCATCAGCGTCTACTCTCCCGGAGCATGAAATACCGGGTCAACACGTCGGACACACTGTCAGCAGTGGTGACATCCACAAGATCCACCCGGGCTTTGCTGAACACCGATTCCGTCAGGGTATGGATTTTCTGCCGTTGATCCGTATACCATTGCCGCATTTTTTTGCTGCCCGCATCCATGAGCGTTTCTTCTCCGGTTTCAAAATCCTTTACCCGCACAATACCGGCAAGGGGCAGGTGAAAAGAGCCGTCATCAAACACACGCAGGCCCACCACCTCATGCCGCCGGTTTAAAAGACGCAGGCTTTTTTCGTACTCTGGGGAGAGATAATCG
Source organism: uncultured Desulfobacter sp. (assembly GCF_963675255.1). GTDB lineage: Bacteria > Desulfobacterota > Desulfobacteria > Desulfobacterales > Desulfobacteraceae > Desulfobacter. Next base: position 3,532,638 of record NZ_OY775937.1, on the reverse strand, counting down.
GAAATCACAAAGGCAAAGCTGCGTTTTTTGCTGATTTTTGCCATGAAATCCAGGACACAGGCGATATCCGTGCCCACACCCTTGGGTTCAAAGGTAAAAATTTCCTTGATTACCCGCCAGATATGGGCCGAGCCCTTTTTGGGCGGGATATACTTTTCCACCTGGTCCGTGAAAAAAATTACACCCACCTTGTCATTATTTTTAATGGCGTTGAATGCCAGAACTGATGCCAGTTCAGCTACTTTTTCAAGTTTGCTGCCCGAATGTGTCCCGAAATTTAAAGACGCGCTCATGTCAATAAGCAACATGACAATGGATTCGCGCTCTTCCCTGAAAAGTTTGACAAACACCTTTCCCGTACGCGCCGAAACATTCCAGTCAATGGCCTTGACATCATCGCCCGGGGCGTATTCGCGCACCTCTTCAAATTCAATACCCGAGCCTTTGAATACAGACCGGTACTGGCCTGCCATCAGGGTGTTGACAGTTTTACGGGACTTTATATGAATCTGCTTAATCTTTTTTATGATATGGGCAGGAATCATTTTATGATCACCTGTAACTTAATTTTTATGGTACTTCCACGGAATCAAACAAGTCCGCCACCACCTGCTCAGTTGAGATCTCTTCAGCCTCGGCCTCAAAGGAGAGCAGAATTCTGTGACGCAGCACATCCGGTCCGGCAAGTTTTATGTCCTGGGGCGTCACATAGGCCCGGCCTGCAAGAAAGGCTATAACCCTTGCGGCCTTGGCAAGAAAAATGGTTGCCCTGGGCGATGCCCCGAACTCAATATAATGACCTGTCTGCATTTTGCAGGATTCCGGATTCCGTGTAGCAAAAATCAGGCTGACAATATACTCTTTGAGTTTTTCATCCACATAGACTTGATCCACCAGGCGTTTTAATCCGGCAAGATCCTCACATGACACAACGGGCGTGGTCTCTTCTACTTCGCTAAAGCTTGTCTTTTTAAGAATCTCAAGCTCCTGGGCCCGGCTGGGATATTCCACCAGCACTTTGAGCATGAAGCGGTCCACCTGGGCCTCGGGCAACGGATAGGTGCCCTCTTGCTCAATGGGATTCTGGGTGGCCAGCACCAAAAAGGGGGAAGGCAAAGCATAGGTGGTGTCGCCGATGGTCACCTGCTTTTCCTCCATAGCTTCCAAAAGTGCAGACTGCACCTTGGAGGGGGCCCGGTTGATTTCGTCGGCCAAAATAATATTATTGAACAACGGGCCTTTACGGGTGACAAAATCCGTGGTTTTGGGCCGGTAGATCTCTGTACCAGTCAGATCCGCAGGCAAAAGATCCGGGGTGAACTGAATGCGTTTGAAATCTGCCTGGATAGCGGCGGCCAACGCCTTGACCGCCGATGTTTTTGCAAGGCCCGGCACCCCTTCAATGAGTACGTGCCCGCCGGTGAGAAGACCTGTCAGCAGGCCGTCAACCAATTTTTCCTGACCCACCAGGGTTTTGCCCACCTCACTGCGGATACGGTTCACCAAAAGATGGGCTGTTTCAATCTGCTTTGTGATTTCTTCCATAACTTATCAATCCTTATGTTCCGGCCGAGTTTTGACCTTTATTTCAAGCAGCCGCAGAAAAGGCCCGGCCCTGAATGAACAAAATTTTCTTTCTAATATAGTGCGCGCAAATGTAGTGTCAAATGACAAAAAAGTTATGTTCAAGGTCAAGTATAAAATCCTCTACAGCCACTATCTAATGCGTGTCTTTTTGATTTTGGAAAATCTCGGTAATGTCTGGGTTTAGTTTCATGAATCCTGCAGGTATATTTATCTTTACCGGGAAGTTTCCGCAGCCAAGGACAAGGGTCCACTGGTTCATGAGTTTTAGGACTGATCCAGACATCATTCAGGCCTGCAAATAAATCCACCCACTCCAGGATGTCATATCGTTTTTCATATTGCCAACGTGACACGTCAAGATAAAGTTTTTTCTGTTACCAGATACTATCCATAGCCCAGACCGTTCTGAAAAATCCGATGGATGTGCTTTTATTGAATCTTTTACGATCTCAAATTTTTCAAAATCTGATATTAGCTCTCTGATCTCTTCTTACTTTTTCAGTTCGGATTGCATCATCATGGTATTTTTGAGCTCTTCTAAAACTTCAGGGATATAAACGTATTTTAAATTTTTTTGCCCATGGTTTGCTTTTTTCAATATATGATGAGGTACAAAATAAAATTCAAACAAATATTTTTTATCAAAAAAATATAGATTTTTGAAGCTCAGTCTGCGGAAAACCATTTGCATGTTTCACAGGATATGGGAAGGGTAAAGAACTCGTCATACACGTTATAAAATTAGCTCAAGTTACTCGGCAGATTACCCCACAATACTTTTTCCAGTACTGCCCTATTCAAACTTATTAACAGCGACCAATGATAGACACATTGTGGGGTCGGCTTTTCCTCGGAATTAAGCGATTTTTGCTTAGAAAATATCATGATATATAGTTGGTATCATTTATAAACTTACCACCGGAATCTGCTATATTCAGGAAAGGGAACTTGCAATCTTAGTCAAAATCAGTTTAATCTCCAATTATCTTGATTTTCGATCCATGAACTTAGAATTGACCGCATATCACATATTGGGGTCAAGGATCAGAAGAAAAAAAAATCGCTTATACATTAAGCGATTCTTGAGAAACTTTTTATAAAAATAATTGAGTGGAAGAAAAAGTGAAGACAATGATAGTTGAGTGGCAACGTTTGGTCGACAAGAATGACCAGACATGTGAACGCTGTGCTTGCACAGGCGACGCAACTGAGGCTGCAGTTCGTAAACTGAAACGTTGTCTGGCTGAGGTAGGAATTGAGGTCCTCTTGGAAAATCGTATTATCAACCATGAGGATTTCATTACAAACCCTATTCAATCCAACCAGATTTCAATAAATGGCAGAGCCATTGAGACTTGGCTCGACGCCAGTACGGGGCACAGTCCTTGCTGTGGTCCCTGTGGCGATAGCGAATGTAGGACAATCCATGTTGACGGTAGGATGTACGAAGCAATACCCGAAGCCGTGATTCTTCGTGCGGGACTTCTGGCTGCGGCTGAAACATTGAGGCATTATTGACGTCCCTTTGGAGAAAAGGATGAGTGAACTTATTTGTTACTGTTTTAATTATACAGTCGATGACATTAAAGCTGATTTTAAACAGCATGGAAAATCTTTAATCCTTGAGAAGATAACCAAGGAGAAAAAACTCAACGGGTGTGATTGTGCGAATAAGAATCCGAAAGGTCGATGATGCCTTGGGGACGTTCACCGTGTCGTGAATGAAATTAAAGGCATTCGAACCCTGGAATTTTAAGTCAATTTAATACATTAATTTCTTTACTCTCCAAAATTAGTAATTTCAAGGTCCATAATAATGGTATTTAACCGGACTATTTGAAGTTCAGAACCCCTCAGCAATAACAAATTAAGTACACAGGGCCACAGTACAGACATTCCCCTGATTCTTTCTTAAAAAATCTAAGCTTTTGATCTTGAAAATTTTGTAAACTGTCTATGACCTGATTCATCAGGATGGATTTCAACATTTTTAAAGGAGGGCATGCACTATGTCGCAATTTCCCCATACAACAGGCAAGGTCACCCTAAACCAATCTGCTTGCACAGAGACGCAAAATCCGTTAACCTTCATGAATGCTTGTGGTAAGGCGTAAAGCCGTCAGACAATAACCATCTCAATGCAAAGATGTCGCCATGAAGATAGGTGTAATGAACAACCCGTTAAAATCGGTGTACGAAGAAGCCGAGCAATGCGGTAAAGGCGGTTTTGAGTTCCTGGATCTAACCCTCGAAGGCCCCAATGCCGTAGATGTGGATACGGAACGACTTAAAGCCGTTCTGGATACCCACGAACTTGGTATCACCGGGCATACCGACCCCTGCCTTCCCTATGCATACCCGGTGCCTGGGATCAGGGATGCATGTTTAAAGGAACTTGAGCGGTGCGCACGGATATTTTCCCGTTTAGGTGCAAGGGTGATGAACATCCATCCCTGCTATTTTTGCCCGCCTGCCATGAGAGATCAATTGATTTCATTCCAGATAGAGGCGTTGCAGCCCATTGTTGAAATGGCCGCATCCTATGAGCTTACCCTGGTGTTTGAAAACTATAAAGCGCCCTTTGACCGGGTGTCGGTTTTTAAAGAATTAATCACCCGAGTACCCGGCCTAAAGTTGCATCTGGACTTTGGACACACCAACTTCGGCAAGGATGGCCATGAGATCTTCTGCAAAGAGCTCGGGGAGCACCTTATGCATGTCCACTTTTCCGACAACCGGTCAAGAAACGACGACCATCTGCCGTTAGGCGTAGGCACTGTAGACTGGCAACAGGCGGTAGATTCGTTAAAATCAATCTCATACGACAACACCATCACCTTGGAAATTTTCTGCAATGATCCACAGATGCAGGTTACCTATTTGGGCCTGAGCCGAGATATGGTACGCAGATTGTGGGATTAATCTTTCAACTGCCATCCACCTGGAATTTGTTCTGACAGTTTGGACCAAACAATAATCAAGGCCTCAAAATGTAAAATTTCAGAGGACAGATTATTATTAAACTGTGTTCAAGATAAAAAGGAATTCAATTCCCCGGAAATCTTCTTAGCCGGAATATTTTATTGATCTTTTTGCATGGGTATGGCTACTCTTTAATTCATAGGAATTGAAATAAAATCTGCTCTCCAATTAATTGAACCTCAAATGAAACATAAGGAACCCGCAATGGCAAAGGGGAAAGTGACGATTCTGGACGGTGGCATTGGCAGGGAACTGGAACGGCAGGGCGCACCGTTCAGACAGCCGGAATGGTCAGCATTGGCCATGATGGAGGCCCCTTGGGTTGTCAAGGCCGTCCATAAAGCATTCATTGAAAGCGGCGCATCTGTTATAACAACCAACAGTTATGCCCTGGTCCCTTTTCATATTAGTGAAGAAAAGTTTAAAAAACAGAGCAGGGCACTGGCAGCTATCGCCGGAAAGACGGCTCGGGCAGCCGTCAATGAAACCCGAACCGAAACCCGGACCCGCATACGTGTTGCAGGTTCCATCCCTCCATTGTTTGGCTCCTACCGTGCCGACTTGTACCGGCCGGAGCGGGTGGTTGAAATTGCAACCCCTTTAATAGAGGGACTTTCTCCGTATATCGATTTATGGCTATGTGAAACCCAAAGCCTGATTGATGAACCGCTCAGGATCAAGTCCTTGACGGATCAACTGGATATCTCAAGCAAGCCGTTCTGGATTTCTTTCACCCTGGACGATTTACATTTAAATTGTGAACCAGTATTACGGTCCGGCGAATCTGTGGCTGATGCGGTCAAAGCGATGGTCAATGCCAAGGTGAATGCTATTTTATTTAACTGCTGCCAACCCGAGGTCATCAGTCAGGCCATCAAGGTAACCCATAGTCAATTGGCACGCTTAGGCGTTGGGAATATTGAGATTGGCGCCTATGCCAATGCTTTCCCGCCGCAACCTGAAAATGCAAAGGCAAACGAAAAACTCAACGAAATGCGTACGGATTTAACCCCGTCATCATATCTGAACTGGGCCCAAAAATGGGTTCAGGAAGGCGCGACGCTGATTGGTGGATGCTGTGGCATCGGCCCCGAGCATATTTCGGTCTTATCCAAAAAGCTGGTTTACGCATAAGGCGTCATCTATTATTCGCTTTTGTAACCCAGATTCAGCAATACTAAATTTGATTCAATATGCCATCTTGCTCTTAATCTTGCTCGTGCTCTTGCTCTAAATAAAACTACGAGCAAGAGCATGATTAAGAGCAAGAAAAAAGCAAGCAGGAAAATAAATTTTTATTAGATTTAGAATTGCTGCCCGGATATTGACCCGGACCTAACTATAATGATATAAAAGCTGTCATTTCAACCCGTAGAATATATGAAAGATATGGACAAGCAGGCAGTTAAAAGAGATTTATTTGATTTTGAAGTAGGCTATCTAACCCAAAGCCCATGCGTCAATTGTGAATTCAGGGAACACCTGCCCAAATGCCATAAGGACTGCATTCTTTTAGATCAGATCCAGACCCGCCTGGCCCGGGCTGTATCTTCCCAGTCCTCGCGTTATGAAAGCTGAACCGGGACTGCCTTTTCACGTCGCCTCCCGTTCCAAAATAAAACAACACCTGACACTTAAACTTTATAACGACCTTAAAGAAATCCGCACCCCGTCAGGATACAGTCTTGACCAGGCCATCAGGTCTGGCATTGAAAATCCCGATTCCAACATTGGCATCTATGCCGGGGATATGGAAAGCTATGACTGTTTTGCACCGGTACTGCTACCCATCATTGAGGACTACCACCACCTTGACCCAGACTGGTCTCATAAGCCCGGTCTGCAGGAAGCGATTCTGCCGGACCTGGACCCGGAGCAGATATTCATACGCTCATCCCGGATACGGGTGGCAAGAAACCTGTGCAAATTCCCTTTTTCAAGCAACATGACCCCGGATCAGCGACTGGCCCTGGAAGAGACGGTAAAACACGCCTTCAAAATCCTGCCCGAAAAACTATCGGGCACCTATACCACTTTTACGGATTTAAATGAAAAACAGTTCAATGCCCTGCTTGAAAAAGGGCTGGCCTTTCCTAAAGGCGACCGTTTCATGGATGCTGCAGGTATAAACCGGGATTATCCTTTAGGACGCGGCATATTCACAAGCCGGGACAACGTGGTCCGGGTTTGGGTCAATGAGGAAGACCATCTGCGCATTATAGCCCAGTCCCCGGGCGGGGATATTGCCTATGTTTTTAACCGGTTGATAGAGATGATCAAAGCTTTGGACGATAGATTTAATTTTGCCTTTGACCGGAAAAAAGGCTTCCTTACAGCCTGCCCCACCAATATTGGAACAGCCATGCGGGCAGGTGTGCATATCCACCTTGAAAAACTGAAAGAAAACCCCTTTTGTTTAAAAACCATAACCAGGGACCACCACCTGCAGATCCGGGGTACGGGCGGGGAAAAAACCGCTGTTGAAAAAGCAGTGTTTGACATCTCCAATGCCCGCAGGTTAGGTATCAGCGCCAATACCATTTTAGAGGATCTTTACAGGGGGGTGCAGGCCATTATTCAAGCTGAACAGAAATCCCGGTCCTTTTCGGGACCGGGATGGGGTTAAATCATATTTCACTCGATGATCGAGTTTCAGACAATCGTTTATTCGCTATCTGCAGGTTCAAATACTTCATCTTTGATACTTTGTTTGTCACCAGCCAGGTGCCGTCTTTGCTTATCTTTGAATTTGGTTATCTGGATTCTAATTTTTTCGGCCACACCGTCAATAGCTGAATACATGTTGTTCTCTTCAGCCTCGTCCCTGGCATGAATTTTTAACTTATCGCAAATCAGCTTGATTTCAGCAATGCTGTGTAATTTTTCCTCTGACAGGACAACCTGAGCCTCGGCCGGGGCATCCAGCATTTTATCCAGTTTATTTAATTTCTTTTCGATATGGGATTTTACAGCGTCAGATGAAGGAACGTTCTTGAAAGTGATTGAAATGTTCATAGGCTCTCCTTTTAATTGGTGAGATGATGATTTAAAAATAACACAATCCCTGTTATGACTCAATGCCGGACTGATATATAATCAAATAAAAGGCGAACAGGCTCTAAGATTTTTCGTCAGGTTCCGGGGTATTTTTTTTTGAAACAACTTTAGGAAACAGGTCTTCTATGTTCAACTCCTTGATTTTTTTGAGACAATCAGAAAGGGCGTCGTCCTCGGTGGCGCCTGCACCCTGGTGCTTGGATTCTGCAATAATATTCACAAGGTTAGGCACGGCAATGTAATCACTTGCCAGATTACCATGGATTTTTTTATGAACATCAATATAGATCATTCTGCCATTACGAATCAGATTGTACCGGGTTACCCGAGTTAAAACATCTTTAACATTAAGTTCCATTTGATTTTCTCCTTATTTTAAGGTATGCCTGCCATACTTTAAGATGGTTTTCAAGTTAAATTAACAAAATGAGAACCGAAAAACGCAAAAGGTGGGGCAGGTCCATACCGGACAGCACAGGCCGGACAAAACAATTTTTAAATTGAAGGAAAGACCTTCACAAAATGTCATCTTCTTTTTCATTTTTTTCATTACCTGTAAAGAGCAACTGGAATCAAGGCCAGAAAAATTTACGAAAAACAACCAGACAGTTGATCGCAAACCGTAAGTCCCTGGACCGGGTATTCATCCGTCCCGAAGATGAAAACAGCAAAAAGACCCTGGTTAAATACATGGAGCAGATCCTGTTCGGGCTGCACGATTTTCTTAACCGGCATGTGGGCGTTACCGAAGAAATCAGCATCAATGAGCTGGCTAAAAATTACATGGACGTCGAGATCAGCGACCATCCCCAGAAAAATCTAGGCCAGGTTATTGAAGATATCATCGAAGACATTGCCCCTAGAGCGGTTAATGTGGCATCGCCCTACTTCGTTGGTCATATGACCTCTGCCCTGCCCTTTTTCATGGTGCATCTTAAAGCGATTACCGCAGCCTTGAACCAGAATCTTATTAAAATGGAAACCTCCAAGGTGCTCGCTGTTATTGAAAGGCAGGTGCTGGCCAAAATTCACCGCCTGATTTTCAAACAAAGCCGGGAGTTCTACCGGGCCCATGTCCAGAATACCCGTACGGCTTTGGGCGCATTTACATCCGGCGGCACCACGGCCAACATGACAGCCATGTGGGTGGCCAGAAATCGGCTGTTCCCGCCCAAAGATGATTTTTCAAGCATTGAAGAAGACGGCCTGTTCAAGGCCATGAGCGTCCATCAAACGGACAGGGTGGTGATTCTTGTATCCCGGCGGGGGCACTACTCTTTAAGAAAAGCAAGCGGGATTCTAGGCCTGGGCAATAAAAACATTATTGCCATGGATGTTAAACCGGATCACACCATTGATATAGACAAACTTAAACAGACTGTCCGGGACCTGAAGCAGGAGGGACGGACAAAAATCGCCGCAATCATAGGCATTGCCGGGGCCACGGAAACAGGAACCATTGATCCATTGCAACAGCTGGCTGATATTTGTGAACAGGAGCAGATTCATTTTCATGTGGATGCGGCATGGGGCGGCCCGATACTGTTATCCGATACCTATGCCCATCTGTTGTCAGGCATTGAACGGGCAGATTCCGTCACCATTGACGGCCACAAGCAGTTTTACATGCCCATGGGAACGGGCATGGTTTATTTTAAAAACCCCCTTGCCCTTGATGCCATTGCCTACCATGCCCGGTACGTCAACCGAAAAGGCTCTGTGGATTTAGGAATCAAAACCCTTGAAGGTTCCAGGGAGGCTGCCTGCCTGATCCTGGATGCATCCTTAAAAATCATGGGCGCCAAAGGGTATGCCCTGATGATTGATCACGGTATTGAAACGGCCAGGGCATTTGCCGAAAGAATAGAAGCGCGGCCGGAGTTTGAACTTGTGACCCCACCTGTACTCAATATTCTGACCTATCGGCTGGTACCCATGTCCTTCCGTCAGAAGATGGAAACCGCCCGGGGACAGGAGCGTAAACGCCTAAACCAGGAACTTGACGAGATCAATATCCGAATTCAACGCGTCCAGCGGGAGGCAGGCAAAAGTTTTGTCTCCAGAACCCGGCTTAAACTTGTGCCGGAGGATGACTTCATGGTGGTGGTGCTTCGAAGTGTTATTATGAATCCCTATACCACCGAAGACATCCTGGATGACATCCTGGATGAACAGGAACAAATTTATCATAAATTTTAAATTAAGGAACGGGTCTTAAATAACTTGCCCACTTTGCTATATCCGGGAGCGCGGGCGTCCCGCCTGCATGTAAAGATGCGGGCGGAACGCCCGCGCTCCCAGGTTAAGTTATTTCGGATTCATTCCTAAGACTGTGGTCAGAATTAAATATGCCCCCCACAAATAGTCCGAATTTTAAACAGGTTCTTAAGTTGACATGAGACTAACCAATGGAAGCCTATTGAAAAATTCAGTCCAGCAATGAGCCGGAACCACCCTTCCTGGAAGATACACTCAGGCCAATAACCCAGCCAAGAAGAAGCACACCGACACCGGCCAGAAACCATTTTATCATACCGGTTTTAAACATGAATCCGTTATTTCCCTTTTGCTGGGCAAGCTCGGCGGACAAAGAGGCGTTCCGGGTTTTAAGGCGTTTGTTTTCCTCTAATGTATCGCTTACATTGGCGGAGGCGGTTTTAAGCGCGGCATATTGTGATTTTAAGGTTTCAATATTTTGGGTCAGAGTCTGGTTTTCTTTTTTAAGCTGCTCCATGGCAGCCTGGTCTGTCTGTTCCTTTAAGACCCTGATTTTGTCTTCAAGGGCGGCATTTTCTTTTTTCAACTGGTCTATGATTATTGATTTGGGTGGATCTGTTACAACATACTTTTCATCCACCCATCCCTGCTCCCCGGATGCGAGTTCCACCTTAAGGTAACCGTTACTTTCTTTAATTATGGTTAAAGGGGTATCGCTTTTTAAAGCCGATATTACAGGGTATCCGGGGCCGGGACCCTTCCTGAATGTGAGAATGAGCATATCAGAGACATAAGCGGTCTGGGCATGGCATATCGCTGTGGCCCCGATAATAATTAGAACAACCGCACAAATCCGTGGAAATAGTTTCATCATTATTCATTGCCTCCTTAACAGTTTTTAGTTAATTATCAGTCCTTACTTGTTTTTACAACACCCGGCATGCAAAAAAAACTTGCCAAACCGCGTGGAACATGGGATCAGTCATTACTTCCTAACATTAATTACTACAGTTTGTTGAATTAAAACGGTTGGTATATGAATCAGAATTCTTTCAAAAAATTATGTATTGCCAATATCCTTAACGGGGTGTCTGACGGGTTGCGTCGATATTCCAACCCTAGCCGTGTTGCCCTGCTGTTTGCACAGGGACCGGATGATCCAGTTCAGGTGTTTGACCCCCAGAACCTTTTGTTAGGGCATGAAACCGTACTTAATGACGTCTTTCTTGTTCACAAAGAACGCTGGCGGCAGCATATTGGAAAGCAGATTGAAGATCAACCCAAAGGCCATCTGATCCCCCTGGAAAATCTAGATTTATCAGGACTTATTGCGTTTGCAGGTGCAAGCAGTGAATTTTTTTACCAGGTCTGGTTCACCGAGCACCATCCTGACATGTGTTCTATCAAACCAACCGAAAAATGGCTGGAACAGGCTGCTACCTTGCTTGTCCATGATTATACCTCGTGTAATCCGCCCATCAACTGTTCGGATTATGTGGTTAAAAATTATGCGCTTCAGGCCATAGCCGATTATATGGTGGATGAACGCAACAGCCACCTGGGATATGATACCAAAATTCAAATCCCAACAATTCTAAACCATATTCTTTCCATTTCAAAAACCAAGGAAGAGGGCGCCTGGGCAAGGGGCGTTCTTTTTTTTACGGATCCGGTCAATATAGACACCATTGATTTTTTGACCATGTTTCAGCGCAATGAAAGGCCGGTAATTTCAAACATTAAACATATCAGAAAACTTCTTATCAGTGTGGAGCGGTCAAATCGCAAACTGGTTTCCGACGGCAATTATGTTGTGGGCATCACATTAGCCCCTGTGCCAGAGTATGCCATCATCGCTGATTTCAAGGGAGATCACGGTTTTTTGAGTATGGGCACCCATAAGGTCGCCTCATTTTGTGACGGCAATTTTTATTCCACCACCAGGGAAAATAAGCTGGTGGAGCTGGAAGAATTGCTTTTGGATTCACAGCTTGAAATCGAAGCTGCTGGTACCTTGTTCAGTGTTATTTCCGGATTGATACACAAGGCAGGACATTCACATTACGGCAGTACCGTGGTGATTGATATGAACGATGAACCACTGGTGCTGTCCGGCCATGTGCTGGACCCCCCTTTATCTCTTCTGGATTCTGATAATTATGACCTGGCCGCGGCATTCATGCGCATTGACGGTGCAGTCCAAATAACTCCGGATGCCAAAATCCGCGGATTCGGCTGTCTTTTGGACGGGCAGTCCGTTACCTGGGAAAACATGGCCCGGGGTGCCAGATACAACTCTGCATTGAGATTTTCCGCCACAACATCAAAAGTGATTGTGGTTGTGGTTTCTGCTGACAGACCTATTTCAATTATATACAACGGTATTGAATTGAACGGCACATCAAAATGGAAACCTATTTACCAGTATATGCCGGAAATATTAACTCTTGAACAGCATTTGCAAAGTGTGCAGATATGATGATTTGTTATGACTCAATTTAATTTTCAATCACTACCGGATCTGGCCGGCCAGCGCCTGATGCTCGGATTTGACGGTCAAACCCTTAATGCTGAATTAAAACATCTGATAAAGGAATACAGAACCGGGGGGATAATCCTGTTCCGGCCCAATATTGAATCTGCAAACCAGTTACGCCGTTTGTGCATGGATGCCCGAAAATATGCCCTGGATCAAGGTTTGCCGGATCTGTTTATTGCCGTAGACCAGGAAGGCGGGCAGGTAGCAAGGCTGCGCAAGCCTTTTACTGAATTTCCCGGCAATCCCCATATGAAATCCCTTGAAGACGCCCGGGAATTTGCCCGGATCACAGCATCAGAGCTGTCTGACATGGGCATTAACATGAATATGGCCCCGGTTATGGATGTGGTCCCGCCGGATGTGGATTCCATCATGAAAGACCGGGCGTTTACAGGTGATGCAAACCGTGTGTCCCAACTGGGCACTACGGTAATCCAGGGGCTTCAAAAAGGCGGGGTCATGGCTGTGGCCAAACATTTTCCCGGTATCGGCAGAACAGTAAAGGATTCCCATTTTTTTCTGCCTGAACTGGATGCGGAACTGTCCGATTTAAAACAGACAGACCTGGTCCCTTTTGAAGCTGCAAAAAAAGCGCAGGTTTCAGGGATTATGCTGTCCCATATCTTGTACCCCAAGCTGGATCCAGACTGGCAGGCCAGCTTGTCAAAGGCTATTGCATACGATCTATTAAGAACGGATATGGGATATCAGGGCCTTGTCATGACCGACGATCTTGACATGAAGGCCATCAGTCATGATATGGATACCTGTATCCACAGAATCATGACTGCACAAATCGACATGGCGCTTGTCTGCCACGCCGGTCCCAATACTGCTGAAGCCAGGGACGCCGTGATGCGATATCTTGAAAAGGACAGGGAACTGTATGAATCAGGCCAGACCTGCGTGAAAAGGATTTTAGCGGCAAAGGAAAGGTTTCTTGGTTGATGCTATTTTTTAAAATCTTGCTCTTGCTTGGATTCACAGCCTGGGGCAGGATTAAGAGCACGACGAAGAACTTTAGCTGACTTCGTCCACCGTAAATTTTACCCGGGAATAAACATCATCCCCAAGGCCGCATACCTGGTTGTCCCGGATCATTTCCCAACCCCTGGTTGCAATCATGGCCGCATTATCTCCGCACAGGGACAAGGGAGGTGAAAATACGTTGATTTTATGCCGTTCAGCCCTTTCAGAAAGGATATCAACAAAGGTACGGTTAGCCGAGACCCCCCCCGCAATACCGATGTCGACACAGTTTTTATCTCTGGCTGCGGCAATCAGTTTGGTGGACAGTACATCAATGACAGCCATCTGGAATCCGGCTGCCACATGGGCAGGCTGGCCTTCGTTTATATCTGGTCCCATATCAGGGTTTTCATGCAGGTGCCGGGCCACTGCGGATTTAAGCCCACTGAAACTGAAATCAAAATTGTTTTTCCCAAGCATGCTTCTGGGAAATTTGATTTTTTCAGGGTCCCCTTTTTTTGCCAGGGCTTCAATAGCAGGTCCACCCGGATAGCTTAACCCCATCATTTTGGCCACCTTGTCAAAGGCTTCGCCTGCCGCATCATCCCGTGTCTGGCCCATGAGGGTGAATGCGCCGGGTCCTTTCACATGATAAATATTGGTGTGCCCACCTGACACCACAAGACAGATGAATGGGAAGCCGGGTGGATTTTCCAAAAGCTGTAAAGAACAGATATGGGCTTCAAGATGATTAACCCCGGCCAGGGGCAGATTTCGTGCCCAAGCCAGGGCCTTTGCATAGGAAAATCCCACCAGAAGTGCACCTATCAGTCCGGGGCCTTGGGTAGCGGCAATGCCATCAATGTCATCTAAGCTGACACCGGCTTGTGCCAGGGCCTGGTCCACCACGGGGTCAATGGCCTCAAGGTGCATTCGTGATGCAAGTTCAGGCACCACACCGCCGTATATGGCATGGGTGGATACCTGGGAGGCCACAACAGAAGAACGAATGCGAACACCGTCTTCTACGACTGCAGCCGCAGTTTCGTCGCAGGAGGATTCAATCCCGAGAATGAGCATAGGGTTACTTTCCGGCGGGGTAATCAGACATACTGAGTCTGGTTCTCGTTGTTTTCCCTTTCCAGGATTTCACCTATAAGATAAGCTTTTTCTTCCATGGCACCCAGTCTATCCATTACGTCCTGGGCGGAATTTTCAGGGACCACCACCACCATGCCGATGCCGTTGTTAAAGGTTCTGTGCATGTCATGTTCCGGCACATTGCCTTCCCGCTGGATGATGTTGAATATGGGTGGAATCCGCCATGCTTCTTTGTGGATAATAGCCTTGCATGCCTTGGGGATGACCCGGGTGATGTTTTCATCTATACCGCCGCCTGTGATATGAACCAAGCCGTGAACAGGCAGGTCGCGCAGCAGATTTAGAATGGTGGATACATATATAATAGTGGGCTTGAGCAGTTCTTCTCCAAGGGTAGTGTCCAGGTCCGCTATCCGTGTGTTGACATCATACCCGCATTTGTCAAAAAAAACCTTGCGCACGAGAGAAAAGCCATTGGAGTGAACACCCGAGGAAGCTATCCCAATAAGTTTGTGACCCGGGCGAATGTAAGAGCCGTCAATAATTTTGTCATTGTCAACAAGGCCGACGGAAAAACCTGACAGATCATATTCGCCTTCCTGGTACATGCCGGGCATTTCAGCAGTTTCACCGCCGATCAGCGCACATCCGGCCTGGGTGCAGCCTTGGGCAATACCTTCAATAATTTTTTCAGCCACACCGTTGTCCAGCTTCCCCATGGCAAGATAATCCAAAAAAAACAATGGCTTTGCGCCCTGGACAATGATGTCGTTGACGCACATGGCCACAAGATCTATGCCAATGGTGTCGTGTTTGTTCATATGGAATGCGATTTTCAACTTGGTACCCACGCCGTCCGTGGAGCTAACCAGTACCGGGTTGGAAATATTGGCCAGGTTTAAGGAAAAAAGTCCCCCAAAACCACCAATTTCACCCATTACACCGCTGCGTGGAGTAGATTTGGCAATATTTTTTATCCGGTCTACAAGCCGGGTGGCTTTATCAATATCAACGCCGGAATCCGCATATGTCAAAGAGTCATTCATCTTAATTTCACCTATGGCATCTTAAAAGATCTATTTAATCCCTTATAAAGGCGACAATCATAAGCTCAAAGCCTGTAAAAAGTCAAAAGCTTTTTGACAAGGGATGCCTGGATGAAGTATTAAGTGGGTGATTTTTAAACACGGGACTATTTTGGAGAAAATATCTTCATGAAAACAATTCATATCGGCATTATTGGATTTGGTGTAGTAGGAGCCGGCGTGGCCAAATTGCTCAAGGAAAAAAAAGAGCTGCTTGAATCCCGGATCGGCGCCTGTCTGAATCTTAAAACCATTGCTGACCTTGATATTACAACGGATCGGGGTGTTGATCTGACAGGTACTCAACTAATAACCGATGCCACATCAGTCATTAATGACCCTGACATTGACATCATTGTGGAGCTTATCGGCGGGCAAACCGTAGCAAGGGATTTTATTCTTAAGATTCTGGAAAACAAAAAGCATGTGGTAACTGCAAACAAGGCACTTTTGGCAGGTTTTGGTAATGAACTGGTCCGCATTGCCGGAAAGAATCAGGTTGATTTGGGGTTTGAAGCTTCCTGTGGGGGATGCATGCCTGTGATAAAAAGCCTGAGGGAATCTTTGGTCGCCAACGACATCCAGGCCATGTGTGGCATCCTCAACGGGACCTGTAATTATATCCTAAGCAAGATGACCCAGGACGGTTCCCAGTTTGAGGATGCCTTGAAAAAGGCTCAGGAGCTGGGGTTTGCCGAAGCTGAACCTTCCCTGGATGTGGATGGATATGATACGGCCCATAAACTTGCCATCTTAAGTGCCCTGGCCCATGGTATGGAAATCAACCTTGATGATATCCATGTGGAAGGCATCCGGAACATCGGTCCGGATGATATTGGGTTTGCCGGAGACTTTGGCTATAATATTAAACTGCTTGCCATCGGGAAAAAACATGAGAATCATGTTGAAGCCCGGGTACATCCGACCATGATTCCCTGTTCCAATCCTTTGTCCCATGTGGATCGATCCATGAATGCCATTGCCATTGATGCAGACGCCACAGGACGAACCATGCTTTACGGTCACGGAGCAGGCATGATGCCCACAGCCTCTGCTGTTCTTTCGGATATAGTCGATATTGCCAGAAACATCATCGCCGGCACCCCGCGCAGGGTTCCCACTTTGGGGTATCCCGAAGAAAATATTAAAAAAATACCTATACTGCCCATGGCCCAGTTATCCACCCGGTATTATCTGCGCTTTGAGGCCCAGGACTCTCCGGGAGTTCTATCCACCATTTCAGGCATTTTAGGTGAAAATGATATCAGCATCAAATCTGTCCATCAGAAAGGGCGCAACGCCGATGGTCAGGTGCCCATTGTCATGCTGACCCACCTGGCAAGGGAACGCAGAGTTCAGGAGGCCCTTGCCAAAATTATTCAAACCGACTGCGTGGTGGGACAACCCGTCGTTATCCGAATTGAAGAAGATGACACGGAGTAATAAAAAGCCGTTTCGTTGTATTTATGTCCCGGTATCCGGGATAAAAATTACAGCATCAATAGACTAAACAATACAAAAAGGGTTAAAGGAATGAAAATACTTGTTGCAGATCTGGAAGGGGTCTTTTTGCCTGAAATCTGGATCAATGTGGCGAAAAAAACCGGGATTGAGGAACTTAAACTGACCACCCGGGATATCAGTGATTATGATGTACTCATGACCAAACGCCTGTCCATACTTGATGAGCACAATCTGACGCTTAAAGATATCCAGAATGTCATTGCAACCCTTGACCCCCTTGACGGCGCAAAGCAGATGCTGGACTGGATCCGAAAACAGACCCAAATCATTATTCTGTCCGATACCTTTGAAGAGTTTGCAGGGCCGCTCATGGAAAAACTGGGTTTTCCTGCGCTCCTTTGTCATAGCTTGACTGTGGACGCAACAGACCGGATCACCGGATACAATCTAAGAATCGATAATCAGAAAGCCAGGGCAGTCAAAGCCCTCCAAGGCCTGAACTATCATGTCATTGCATTTGGCGATTCCTACAATGATACCGGAATGATTCTGGAAGCAGACCAAGGCTTTTTCTTTAAGCCCCCTGAATCCATTACCAAGGATTTTCCTGATATTCCCATTACACGCTCCTATGATGAGCTTAAGGTTATGCTTTCTAATCTTCTGGCACACTGAATGAATGATAAACATTGATAAATTTAAAGATCTGCGTGTACTTGTCATCGGGGACTTAATGCTCGATGAGTATCTGTGGGGAAAGGTTGACAGGATCTCACCGGAGGCCCCTGTGCCTGTGGTGGTTGTGGAAAAGGAAAGCCATACGCTGGGCGGGGCCGGTAATGTTATAAACAACCTTTCAGCCATGGGGGCGAAAGTCTTTGCCATGGGGAGCGTGGGTACGGGGCAGGCAGGTTGCAGTGTTTTAAAAAAGCTTGAAGCCTTAAGCGTTGATGTCGCAGGGGTGATCAGTGAACCGGACCGTCCCACAACACGGAAAACAAGAATCATCGCCTCCAGTCAACAGATGCTCCGCATCGACAGGGAAATCAAGCACAGTATCAGTGCCCATACGCTTGAGGCATTAACCCGGATTCTTGCCGGTTACATCGACAAAATGGATCTTGTTATAATTTCAGATTATGATAAGGGCCTTGTAACCCGTGAGCTTGTAGCCCGTATTGTTGAACTGGCAAAAAAATCAGGGGTAATGACCCTGGCAGATCCCAAGTCCATGGATTTTTCCAAATACATGGGGGTAACCGTTTTGACCCCCAATAAAAAAGAAGCTGCAATTGCCGCCGGTATACATATTCAAACGCCTGAAGAGATGGAAGAGGCTGCGGCAAAGCTCATGACCGTGGCCGGTCTTGAAAAACTTCTGATTACCTGCGGAAAGGCCGGTATGGTTCTCTATGAAACCGGAAAGCCGGTTGTGACCATTGCATCTAAAGCAAGGCAGGTCTTTGACGTGTCCGGCGCCGGAGATACGGTTATCTCTCTTTTAGGCCTGGGACTGGCATCAGGCGCCACGTTTAAAGCGGCTGCCGAGTTGGCCAATCTTGCGGCAGGTATTGTAGTGGCCAAAGTAGGTACTGCAACCGCATCAATTAATGAGCTAAAACAATGCGTTAAAATTAATGTTTGAATTATATAAAAATTTAGCTTGACTTGAAATCTTATTTGATCTATATTGCGTTTCGTTGTTGCGGGGTGGAGCAGTCTGGTAGCTCGTCGGGCTCATAACCCGAAGGTCGTTGGTTCAAATCCTTCCCCCGCTACCAAGTAAATAAAGGCTCTCAGCGTTTTCGCTGAGGGCCTTTTGTTATTTGTACTACCCTTTTACCCAAATTACCGAAATTTGTTTTTTAGCCACATTGTGTGAGGGACTGCCAGGTCTATATTTCGCAATCATGGTCAATCCTTCAGCCATTAGATGTTTCTTCGGAAGCAATGCCGGCATTCATTAAAATGGTTGCTTTTGGCAACTCAAATATAGAGGAGCGTTTAATCGATTGTTGCATACCAATACAGATCCATTCTGTTTATCTCTTAAATTCAACAAACCGATTAAATGTATGAACTGGAAGGTTATTCCTGCCGAATTGTCAGCTATGGGGGTTGTATGCTTTTTCCATGGGGGTGGGGGTGCTGAACATTGATGTTTGTAACATGAAAATTTGAAGACCATAAACCATTTTGAATTCCCAATCGGTTAATTTGTCAGACACTTTTTTTAAAAAAGTAACTTTTGACGCAGATATCCGATATTGTCTGCAAAACGATTTAAAACCAACCATTTCTGAGGCTCCGATAAATCCAAAAATCACCATACAAAACATGAGCCAGGGAATATTTCTTGAAAAAGCATTGCGGAAAAATCGCAGAGTCTGGTTGATCAGTCTGGTAAATATACTTGAGCATTTTGGGGCCTTTTTTGTTTGAATTTGGTCGTTCAAAACGTTAAAAACGTCTAAAATGATCTCTCCATTTTTCAATGTCACGCATTTAAAAAAACTTGCGACTCACGAGATTTTAAGAACGGCCATGGCCGACCTGATCTTTCACCGAGGTTAGGCCACAACAAATCATGAAAGAAACTAACTGGTTAGTTTAGTTCTTTCATATAAAAGGGATTACCTGTCAAAGCCTGTATGATAATTAGGAGATCGGCTGATTATGGTGGATTGCTCCCCTTGTCTCATTACGCTTTTTTAATCACTCCCCCTGCCTGCAGTAACTCAAAATAATACAAACTTCCAATGTGATATGATAAGCTTTGTTTCTCTTTGCTCAATTTCCTGTAAACTACCTGATCCTCATCAATGATTGACCGAATCTGAATAGACTCATTGTTCGGATTGTCTTTTTCGAAAAATATTTTATATTTTTCACCGGGTTCCATTCGAATCTTTTTTGCATCCATTTTGTCAACACCTTCCTTTTATTGAGGGCATCCTCTTAAGTTTTATCAACAACACATGATTTTAATGCATTAACGGTGCCATAACCACAACATACTTAATTCATGAGGTTATTCGTTTATTTAGTCGTTTGGAAAGAAAACAAAAAAACATACTTTAAGGAAAAATATTTCATAATATTTATATAAAATAATTCTCATCATGTATTCAGGATTTTGTGGAACACAGCATTAGAGAATCCGATCTTTTCTTTCGTTAGGGAGGGGAGAAATATTCAATAATTTAGTTGCGCGATCAGATAAAGCGCTTTATGCTGACAAGGAAAAGGGACGAAATCGAGTTGCGTGGTGTGATGAAGATAGGGTCCTGAAAAATAAATTGAGCAGGAAATAGCTATGTGGTTGAATGCATCTTGTCTTCTTGAATTTAATATTTCGGTTCCGACTCCTTTTTTGCTTATGCTGCGACCCAGAAGCGGCCGGCAACAATGGATCGCCAGGGAACAATATGTGTTGTCACCCAGTGTAGCAGCGGTAGAATTCACCGATTTCTTCGGCAATTTGTGCCAGCGGTTGGTAGCACCGGCCGGATCATTTTCAATAGACACCGCCGTTGATATCGAAACTGCCGATGCCTCTGATACAGCACCGGGGGGATCATTTGTGGAGGTGCAGCATCTGCCCGATGAAACCCTGCCTTTCCTTTACCCAAGTCGGTATTGCGAATCAGACCGGTTCACTGAAATGGCCGCATCCCTGGTGGAGGGATATCTCCCTGGCTACGACCAGTGTGCGGCAATTGTTGAATACATCCGTAACACCATTCAATATACGCCCGGGGCAGGTCAGCAGATTATCAGCGCAGCCGAACTGAATGATATTGGTAGTGGGGTCTGCCGGGATATGGCCCATCTGGGAATTGCCTGCTGTCGTGCCCTGTCGATACCGGCCCGTATGGTCGTGGGATATCTTGAAACCCTTGAACCTATGGATCTGCACGCATGGTTTGAGGTTTATGTGGACAACCGGTGGTACACCTTTGATCCCACTCAAGAGAATCTTAACGGGGGACGTGTGGCCATTGCCTTTGGCCGGGACGCGGCCGATGTTGCCATATATACCCAGTTCGGAGATCCCGTGGAATTGTTAAATATGCAGGTCAATGTACGGCGCATGTCCGGTCCCCACCTCTCTAAAATATGACGACCCGGAGTTGATTCTGAATGGCTTAACTCTGAGACTGGACGACATCCACAGCCACCTCAAGGCGGTGCTTTCCACCGCCCAGAACGGTTCCCCGGACCGGGGTGACATCTCCGTAATCGCGTCCCCATGCAAGGGTCAAGTGCTGGTCCTTGGGGATGATATTGTTGGTGGGATCCAGGTCGATCCATCCTGTACCGGGAATATAAATGGCCAACCAGGCATGGGAGGCGTCTACCCCTACCAACTTGGGTTTACCCGGGGGAGGCTGGGTGTGGAGATAGCCGCTGACATAGCGGGCAGCAAGTCCCAAGGACCTTAAACAGGCAATACAGATATGGGCAAAATCCTGGCAAACCCCGCGTTTGATTTCAAAGGCCTCTGCTAAAGGGGTTGCAGAGGTAGTGGCCCTGGGGTCATATGCAAATTCGGTAAAAACCCTGTTTATCAGCCCAAGCGCCCCTTCCAAGATCGGGACGTTGGGGCGGAATACGTCTAAAGCCCATTCTGCATATAAGGGGTCTGTCTGAATCATGGGTGACGGGAATACAAATTCATAGGCCGCGAGAATTTCATGACTGTCAAAGTGGGCCATGTTATCTTTCACCTGTTCCCAGGGAGGGGTAACCGACGCTACGGGAGCGGTATTGGGCAACAGATTGACCTGGCTTGTGGCAAGTATTTCAAGTTCGGTGTGGGCGGTCTCCAAAGTGGTATTGATTACAATATTGCCAAAATAATCCTGGCGCACGGATCGGGTGGATGCCTCCGGCGTGAGTTGCACCAGGTTCGACTCGCAGGTTTGATATGATGTGTTTCTGGGAACCAGAAACAATTCGTTGTGCGAGAGTGATGCCGTGGTCTCGTATTTATACAAAGTTCTGTGAGAAATTTTATACTTCACTGGAATGTGTCTCCCGGCCCATAAGGCTGCTGCCCGGAGTCCTGCTTAACTCCAGTTTAAGTTGCTTTTCCGTTTCAATCCGGCTCAAATAGTGCTGGGTGACGGTATCTGCCAGTTGCTCAACGCCGGACTTAATTTGTTCCAGAATATGAACCAAGTTTGGAAGACCCCCATCAGGACCCTTTTCCATAAGCGCCTGGGTGTCTGCCAGCCTCAGCAGAGTGGTGAGCTTAAGGGCAATTTTTTCTTCCAGGGACCAAACAGGCCGTGGTTCTTTTTTAGGTAACGCTTCTACATGGGCCAGGATAGATGCCATCTGGAACCCCACCGCCTTTGGGTTGAGTTCGTCAATGAGCAAAAGATCCACCACCGGTTCCAGGTGCAGGGTGGTCCGGTACCGTGTATGGTAGGTGATGGTGCTGTCCGCCACCTCAAGCAACGCCTTAAGGTCATAACCGCCTGGGATCTTCGGTTCCCGTACAAGGCTTTTAAGCATGATCGTCATCTGTGCTGCGCGCTCCATACGCCTGCCCATGTCCATAAACCGCCATCCCATGCCCCGGGTCATGCTTTCAAAAGCCAGACCGGCAAAGGCAGATATGCTCAGAATGATTTCATTGATCACCCCATGGATTTCACTGAGCTTGTCCCCGGGATGAAGCTGGGACATCTCTTTTTCGATTCGTCCCAGGATAAGCCAGGAGTCGTTGGACAGCCTGTCCCTCACCCGCGAAGCCACCTGTTTGACATTTTTAAGACTGTTGAAAACACTGCCTGGAAGATCGGCATTGAAAACCGATTGCTGAATCTCCTGTTCGATGACCTTCATGGTGAATTCGGCCCCGGGTTCACAAAGTGCCTGGGACATAATCTTCATCCTGGCCATGGTGCACATTAAAAAGGGTAATTCCTGGATTTCCGCCGGACGGGTATCACTGTTGATCCTGCTCAATAAACTGCGCAGCAGCCTGAGCGCCCCTTCGGTTCTTTCCATATACCGTCCCAGCCAGAGCATGTTGTCCGCAACACGGCTGGGTAAATCACTACCCCGGTGGATCTCGTAGGGGGTGGAAAACTTGTGAAGCATGCTTTTAAATCCGGCGGCCTTGTCTGAAAGACACCAGGTGTCCTTGCTACCCTGTTTTTGTCCACCCGGGGATGAAAATGAGACCGGATTATCAGAGACCCGTGTCAATGCCCCGGCCATGACTGCGGTTTCTATTTCGGGGATTATTTTTTCCTGGTCAGTGGGCAAGGCTCCCGGTTCAATTTTGGCGGTAGAAAACATCCGTATGGTTGCGTAGCGGTTCAGTACACCGGATTCAGACCAGGACGGCAGGGTAAAGGAGTTAACCGGCAGCCTGGCAGCCCAGGCATATGGAGTTGCCTTGATGGTTTTAATCAAATCCTGACTTTGAATCCTGTCAAGGGTTGCTGTGTCAACAGCCCGGATATGGTCAGCACCGAACGCGGAAACAATGGTCATACTTCGGCTATGGGTTTCAAGGGCATCAATTACCTGATTCAGGCTGTCAGAATTGCCGCACCACAGCACATTCGTGTTTTCAAGAATAAGATCCTCGCCCAACAATACGTTGCATAGCCCCGGTAAAAACGGCATCAGGCCGGGAGATTCAAAAACGCCTGTTCCCAGGGGATTGCAGACAGCCACCTTTCCTGAGCGTATCGCCTGCATCAGGCCGGGAACACCGGTGAGAGCCTGGGACTTCATGATCAAGGGGTCACAGCGGTTGTCTTTTACCTGTCGTAAAATTACGTCCACACGGTGCAGGCCGCCCAGAGTTTTGAGAAAAACAGTATTGTTACGCACGGTCAGATCACTGCCCTCCACCAGGGTGTACCCCAGGTAGCGCGCCAGAAATACGTGCTCAAAGTAAAAGGGAGAGGACGGGCCTTCTGACAGCATGACAATAGTTGGCTCAACCTGTTTCTGGACCGATACTTCCATCAGGGAATTGGTCAGATGTTTGAAAAAGGGGGCCAGCCGCTGCACTTTTTCTGAATGGAACATCCGCGGCAGAATTCGTGACAGGACAATTCGATTTTCAAGGGCGTACCCAATCCCGGCCGGTGTCTGAGTACCATGGGAAACAACCTGCCATTCCCCGTTGGCAGAGCGGATGAGGTCACTTGAAAACAGATGCAGTTCAGAGGATAGATCCTTTGCAATACCACAGCATTGCCGGATAAATCCTGGGTTGGCAAATATAAGCTCAGCAGGCAACTGCCGGTTATGGATCAGATCTTGATTTCCATATATATCCCGATAAATAAGGGACAGAAGTCTTGCCCGTTGCCGAATGCCGTTTTCCAGAGTTTGCCAGGTGCCTTTGGAAATGGGCAAAGGAATTGGATCAAGCGCCCAGGGTCGTTCGGTCTCCTCCTTTTGGGTAAGGATGTTAAAGGCTGCCCCGTGTTCATGGATGATCTGCCTTGCCTTTTTCCAGCGTCGGGTAAGTTCTTGGTTTCCAAGACTGTTCAGATATTCGGAAAGCCGTTCCCAGTGGAGGGGCAACATCCCGTTGACAAAATTTACGGCGGTATTGGTGGAAAGGATGTCCCGGGAAAGAACCGGTTCGCAGGGGGCCCCTGTCTGTCCGCATTGACTTTCCGTGAGTGTCTGTTCCATCACATGCATCTCTCTATTATATAAGTTTAGCCGCTTTTGTCCTCTTTTCTCATTGTTTCCGGCACAGGTAAAGCATATTTTACCTGTGCCGGAAATAAAGGATCGTTGCGCTTAAGGGACCCGGCAAAAAATATTAGTAATAATCAATTAAGATTTGCGATGCAAGATGAAAATCTTTCATTGGGTTGGTTTGTTAAAAAAATTTTGGTTTTGTCCTCAAATCCAGGGTATGAGGAAATCTGCCGTTGATACGTTCTTTGGGTATTTGATCCAGTTTGCCGGGCGTATGTCCGATGCTGGAGAAGCGTGATATCCGTCTGCCTTCGGCCTCATGGGAGTTGACAGGAAAAATATCATAACCGCGCCCGCCCGGATGAGAGACGTGATACGTGCATCCACCCTTTGACCGCATGCTCCAGGTATCCAGCAAATCAAAAATCAGCGGGGCATGGACACCGATTGTGGGATGGAGGCATGAGGGCGGCTGCCAGGCCCGGTAACGGACCCCGGCTACAAACTCGCCGTTGACTCCGGTGGGTTGCAGGGGCAGTGGACGGCCATTGCACAGAATTTTATACCTTGAATCGGTCATTTGGCTGACCTTAACCTGGATTTTCTCCAGGGAAGAATCCACATAGCGGGCAGTGCCGCCGCCACCGGGCTCTTCTCCCAAGACATGCCAGGGTTCAATGGCGGTTCTCAGCTCGATGTTTATCCCATCACGGGTGACTTGACCCACAAAGGGGAAGCGGAACTCAAACTGGGGATGAAAATAGGCAGGCTTCATGGGGTATCCGTCCTGGGTAAGTACATCCAGTACGTCACAAAAATCCTGCCATACATAATAGGGCAGCATGAACCGGTCATGGAGGGCTGTGCCCCAGCGGATCAGCTTTTCCTCGTAGGGTTTTTTCCAGAACCGGATCATAAAAATCCTGAGCAGTAACTGCTGGGCAAGGCTCATCTGTGCATGGGGCGGCATTTCAAAGGACCGGAACTCCAAAAGGCCCAGCCGCCCCGAGGCAGTATCCGGAGAGTAGAGTTTATCAATACAGAATTCGGCCCTGTGGGTATTGCCGGTCAGATCCGTGAGCAAATGCCTGAACAGCCGGTCCACCAGCCAGGGCGGACAGGGTAATTCAACATCCGGTTCAAATCCGATGGCGTCGTAGTGAGCCATCTGGGCCTTGAGTTCATCAAAGGCAATGTCCAGTTCGTCCAATGTGTCGTGCCGGGCCTCGTCAATCCTGGGGGACTGACTGGTGGGACCCATGAACAGGCCTGAAAACAGAAATGAGAGGGACGGGTGGTTATTCCAGAAGGTTAAAAAGCTTCTGAGCAGGTCCGGACGTTTCAGCCATGGGCTCTCCCCGGGACTGGGGCCGCCCATGACAATATGGTTGCCGCCGCCGGTACCACTGTGCCTGCCGTCCAGCATGAATTTTTCCGTTCCAAGCCCGGACTGTCTGGCCTCCTCATAAAGGTCCTCGGTAATTTTTACCATCTGCTCCCAGGATTCTGCCGGGTGAATGTTCACCTCAATAACCCCGGGATCCGGGGTGATATTCAGGCAGTTAATCCGGTGGTCAAAGGGTGGGGTGTATCCTTCGATGATTACGGGAAAATCGGTTTGGGATGCGGCCTGCTCCACCGCGTCAATGAGTTCAAAGTAGTCGGCTGCCTTGGCCATGGGAGGCATGAATATATAAAGTCTGCCGTCTCTGGGCTGAATGCAGAGCGCTGTACGGATCACAGGGGCGTCAGGGTCCTGGGAATCAGGCGGTGCCTCTTGAAAGGGCGGTGGCTGTGATACCACATCCTCTCTGTCCTGGATTTCCGGTTTCCCGTGAACAAAGGACTGGCTGTCCCGTTCTTTGAGGGTCTGTCGGATCTCTTCCTTGTCTGCTGCATTGGTTAACGGATCCGGAAACGGACCGTGGATGCCCATGGGGTCCTCTTCAATGACCTGGGGATACTCTTTTTCCGCAATCCAAGGCAGGGTGTCCAGGGGCAGACGAAGCCCCATGGGAGAATCGCCGGGTACCAGGAATAGATTTTCGCTGCGCAGCTTCCAGGGCCCACTTTTCCAGGAGCCTTTCTGCAGGGGCAGCACATAACCGGTTACCGTACCGACACCCTGTTCAAACACCCTTGCCATGCGGGCTCTTTCTTCCGGATCTTTTAGCCGGGAATCCTGGGGAGTGACATTTATGGGAAGCCGCTGCTCCTGGTACAGCCAATGGAAGATATCTTCATAGGCCGGGATAATATATTCAGGATTAACACCGAGGATTTGGGTGAGGACGGTCATCAACTTTAACGCCTGCTCCGGGCCGAATCCATAATCTTTGTCTTCTTCTGCCAGAAGTTCCCTGTTTTTCCATAAAGGGGTTCCGTCTTTGCGCCAATAGCATCCCAGGGCCCATCTGGGAAGTGACTCTCCAGGATACCACTTGCCCTGGCCCAGGTGGAGCATACTGCCCGGTGCCCATTTTTTTTGCAGCCGTTTTAAAAGCGCCATGGACAATGGCTTTTTGGTGGGGCCCACAGCAGCAGTATTCCACTCATCCCCTTCCATATCGCTGGTTGATACAAATGTGGGCTCTCCGCCCATGGTCAGTTTGATATTTTCTCCCTGTATCTGTTCATCCACACGTTCTCCCAGTGTTTTTATCTCGTTCCAGACCTCTTGGGGATAAGGTTTGGTAGATCTGGGGTCTTCATGAATGCGTGTTACCTTCATGGTGTGGGAAAAAGTGACTTCACATTCTTCCAGCAACCCCGTAACAGGGGCTGCGCTCTTGGGGTACGGGGTGCAGGCCAGGGGAATATGGCCTTCGCCTGCCAAAAGACCTGAGGTGGGATCCAGGCCGACCCATCCGGCCCCGGGCAGGTAAACCTCGGTCCAGGCGTGCAGATCCGTGAAGTCCGCTTCCGGCCCGGCAGGGCCCTCAAGGGGCTTGATGTCCGGGGCCAGCTGGATCAGATATCCTGATACAAACCTGGCAGCCAGGCCCAGGTGACGCAAAATATTTACCAGCAGCCAGGCAGAGTCCCTGCAGGAACCGCTGCCCTTGGTTAAGGTTTCCTCACAAGTCTGGACATTGGGTTCCATGCGGATGTTGTAGCGGACGGTCTGCTCCAGTTCCTGGTTAATTTTAACCAGGAAATCAATGGTGCTGCACTTTTTCATGTCAATGGCGTTGAGATACGCTTTAAATCTTTTTTCGGGCCGGTCTTTTTTTAAAAAAGGGAGAAGGTCCTTTTTGACTTCCGGAGAATATTTAAAGGGGAACTTCTGGGCATGTTCTTCCAGAAAAAAATCAAAGGGATTGATAATGACCATCTCGGCGATAAGATCCACAGTAATGGAAAAATGATCGGTTGGCTCCTGGAAATTGAGCCGGGAAAGGTAATTGCTGAACGGGTCCTGCTGCCAGTTTATGAAATGATCTGCAGAGTCGACAGTCTGATTATAACCCAAAATGGGTGTCCGGCAGTGGGGAGCGGGTCTTAAGCGGATTACCTGGGGGCCCAGTTTAATTTTACGGTCATATATGTAGTCGGTCTTATGGTACAATGCCACTTGGATTGCCATGGATATTTAACTCCTGTTGGGGTAAGTGCCGGTCTTATTTTCAGTCAGACACTATTGTATCTGGATGCTGCATGTCTGGGATGGGGATGACACCTCAAAAAAGGTGTCATGGATGTCATTTCCTACATTATTGATTTTAATTTGCAGGGCGTCGAGGTATTCGTGCATGCCGATATTGATGACATCTTCTATATCTGAGTAGTCAATGTCCGCACGCAGCCGACCCAGGCTTTTTTCCGCTTTATTTGATACAGTGCCATCGGGGGACCCTGAAATTTTGTGCAGGGCTTTTTCCGCATTGGCCAGGCAATGACGGATGGACCTTGGAAACTCTGCATCAAAGATGAGAAAGTCACAGACCTGTTTGGGAACAATCCTGTGAAACCGTTTCCGATAGCTTTCAAGTGCGGACGCAGACTTTAGCACTGCTGCCCATTGAACGGCATCGTAGGGAGAGTTGACTTCGTGGGGCTGGGGAAGAAGCATGAAGAATTTAACATCCAGAATTCTGGACGTCTTGTCCGCCCGCTCCAGCAGCAGCCCTGCCATTGCAAATCGGAAGGCCTCGCTGTGAGACATGGTGGTATGAAGCAGGCCGGTGAACATATGGCCCCGCATCATGATGATTTTGAAAAATTTATGGGGATTTTCCCCGGCCAGGTTGGTCCGGGCCGCATCTTTGAGATCCAGGTAAAACCGGTTCACCTGTTCCCACATTTCAGAAGAGATGATTTCCCGAACCGACCTTGCGTTCTCCCGGGCCGCTGCTACGCAGGAAAGAATGGAGTTGGTATAATCCTGGTCCTGGGCTAAAAAATGGATGACTTTGTCCTGAGAGTAATCAAACCCGTGTTTTTTTTCAAACAGGGCATGATCCCCTGAGGCCATGATAATGGGCTGCCACTGGTTGTCGTTGCCGGCGGAAAAATCCAGGGACAGGTTAAGATTGACGTTGATAAACCGGGCGATGTTCTCGGCCCTTTCTATATAGCGGGTCATCCAATAGATTGAATTTGCAACGCGGCTGAGCATGGCGTCCTCCTATGCATGGGGGTTAGGCTCGGAAACGATATTGTCCGGCGCATCATTGTCAACAACCCAGGTGTCTTTGGTACCACCGCCCTGGGAGGAGTTCACCACAAGGGACCCCTTGGTCAGTGCGACCCGGGTCAGCCCGCCGGGGAGAACAAATATATCCTCCCCATAGAGGATATAGGGTCGAAGATCGACATGGCGGCCTTCAAAGTGATCCCCCACAATGGTCGGCACCTGGGAAAGGGAAATGGTGGGCTGGGCAATATAGGTTCTGGGGTTCGCCTTGATTTTTTCTGCAAATTCCTTTTGTTCTTTCTTATCGGCATGGGGGCCGATCATCATACCGTATCCCCCGGACTCATTGGCGGCCTTGACCACCAGCTTTTCCAGATTGTCCAGTACATAGGCCCTGTCCTTATCGTTCCAGCAGACATAAGTGGGTACATTGGGCAGGATGGGATCTTCTCCCAGATAATATGAAATAATTTTAGGCACATAAGCATAAACCGCCTTGTCATCGGCAACGCCGGTGCCCGGTGCATTGGCCATGGCCACATTCCCCCTGGCGTAAACATCCATAATACCCGGCACCCCGAGCATGGAGTCCGGCCTGAACACTTTGGGGTCCATAAAGTCGTCGTCCAGCCTGCGGTAAACTACATCAATCTGTTCCAGTCCTTTCGTGGTCCGCATATAAAGCATTCCGTCGCAAACCATAAGATCCTGGCCCTCCACCAGTTCCACCCCCATTTGCTGTGCAAGAAATGAGTGCTCAAAATAAGCGGAGTTGTATCTTCCCGGGGTCAGCACACCGATTCTTGGATTTTTAACTGAGTCGGGAATTAAGTTTTCAAGGGTGGCAAGAAGTTTGTTGGGATAATCGTCCACAGTCCTGACCCTGGAATCTGCAAAAACCTGGGGAAAGGTCCGTTTCAGAACCTGACGGTTTTCAAGCACATAGGAAACCCCCGAAGGGCATCTTAAATTGTCTTCGAGAACATAAAATTTGCCGTCCACATCCCGAATCAGGTCGGTTCCCGTGATGTGGCACCAGATATTTTTGGGCGGGGTAAACCCTTCCAGCTGTTTTCTAAAAGCGGAACAGGACATGATCAGCTCTTTTGGTACCACCTTGTCCTTTATAATTTTTTTGTCGTGATATATATCATCAATAAAAAGGTTAAGGGCATGGATTCTTTGTTGAAGACCTTTTTCAATGGTCAGCCATTCTGATTTTTCAATAATCCTGGGGATAATATCAAAGGGCAGTATTTTTTCGGCACCCTCTTCACTGCCATATACATTAAAGGTGTTTCCCATCTGGAGAAGAGCTGTTTCAGCAGACGTTTGTTTCCGCTGAAGATCATTTTCAGGGAGGGATTCGATCTTGTTGATCAGGAGTTCGGCTCCCGCCCGTGCCCGACCGTCTTCATGAAACAATTCATCGTAAAATGTCTGGGGGATATAATCGGAAAATTTCATATAAAGTTCCTATTCACTCCTTACGTTTCGAGGCTTAAGACTATTGGAAGTGACAATTGACGTCACCGCCTTTTATTCCTATGGATTAACGGCCTTCCATCTTACCGGTATCACAACAAATTAAGTCGATAATCAGCAAAAAGTCATAAATTTTTCATTCACACCAAAAGAACAAAAGCAAAAAGTATACCTTGAACTATTTTGAACTACGATTTTTTTTCAAAATCAGTGGACAAATAGCAATAAAACTTTTTTATCAAGTAGTTATGGAAAAATTGAGTTTCTGTATAAAACTATCGTTCTTGATTAGGCTGGCTGTTACTCTCGAATAAAAAGATATTTTTGTTTTAAATTACGCCCCTATAAATTCAAAAATGTAATTTTCAAAATTGCGGGCAACTTTGAAACTTGGCGACCACCTCTGCCACCATTTTGTCAAGAACCGGATAGGGTTTCGCACCCACAAGCCTTTGGTCTTCCATAAAAAAAGTGGGAGCAGCCACAAGTTCAAGTTCCCGGGCCTTTGCCCAGTCCCGGTCCACAGCATCGGCATAGGACCTTGACGCAATAACTTCTTTTGCCTGTGCCACATCCAGACCGGCGAATGCCACTAAATCCAGAATAACCGCTTTATCCGCCAGGTTCCGGTCATCCACAAAATAGGCCTTGAAAGCCGCATCATGAAATTGATGGGCCCGGCCACATTCCTGGGCCCAGAGGCCGATCTCCTGGGCCAGACGGGAATTATAAACCATTTTTCCTTCCCCAAAGGCCAGGCCAAGGCTTTGAGCGGTGGATTTAAGACTGGCGGTCACCTGTTCCGGGGTTGCCAGCAGGCCTTTTTCCTCTAACAGCCGGGCCATGGGCAATCCTTGTTCAGGCACATCCGGCTGTAGCGGATAGGCTCGCCACGCGACTTCGATATCGTACGTCTTCCTTAATTTATCAATACTCCCGGTACTGAAGTAACACCAGGGTCAAATATAGTCCGAAAAGATTTCAAGCTTACATGGATGTTGCTTTTGACGATTGTCTTGGATGCTCAACTTATTAATGTGCGCCATTAAGTGTCTACCGCATTTTACTCTGTTTTTATTGTTTTGGTCTCATTGTAACCAGACCCAATTTATACCATACAAAAGATAAAGGCAAACATCCGCAAAGTTTTTTTGGTGTAAATCTAAAAACAACAGTGGAAATTTATATCCAAATATTTTACAAAAATGCGCTTAAGGCGACAATTTTCTTGAACAACACGGTAACATTAAAGGGAGGCGATTATTTTCAATCATAAACACAAGCTATATTGGGCCAGTCTCATGGTAGTGGTTGCTGTAGGAATCGGCATATACCTGTTATTCGGTCAAATGGTAATCAAGTCCAAATCCACCCTGAAACAAATTCAAACGCGCGGCACCATCCGGATGATCACGACCAATAATGCCACATCTTATCACATTTACCGGGAGTCACCCATGGGGTTCGAGTATGACCTTGCAAAGGCCTTTGCAGATCACCTGGGAGTGGCGCTTGAAGTTATGGTACCGGAGTGGGACACAATGTTTGAAGTGCTCAATTCAGGACAGGGCGATTTCATCGCCGCCGGTATCACGATAACAGAGTCAAGGAAACAAATCGCCTTATTTTCAGATTCTTACATGCCTGTACAGCAAAAATTTATTCATCACAAACTAAAATACGGCATAAAAAACATTAAACAGCTATCCGGTAAAACCATTCATGTAAGAAAAGGCACCTCCTATCAAGAACGCCTTGAAGAAATCAAAGCCTCTGGAATTGACCTGGAGATTAAGCTGCTTGACGATGTGGCCACCGAGGAAATCATCAAAATGGTTTCTGAAAAAGAAATCAAATTCACCATTGTAGATTCAAACATTGCGCTATTAAACCGCAGATACTATCCGGAAATTAAAATTGGGCTGCCCATACAGGAAGAAGAGTACCTGGGATGGGCTGTAAAAAAAACAAATACAGTGTTGCGGGACCAGATCAATCAATTTCTGGAGATGGCCGAAGAAACCGGGCTCCTTGGTAAAATATATGAAAAATATTATGGCAACGTGGAGATTTTTGACTATTTTGATTTAAAAAAATTTCATGAACGGATTAAAACAAGGCTCCCCAAATATAAAAAAATCATAAAGACAGAAGCTAAAAAATACGGCTTTGACTGGCGGCTGATTGCAGCAATCGTATATCAGGAGTCCCATTTCAATCCCAGTGCCAAAAGCACGACCGGTGTCCGGGGGCTGATGCAGGTGACACTATCCACGGCCAAACAAATGGGTATCAAAAACCGCCTGGATCCAAAACAGAGCGTGAAAGCCGGGGTCAAATTTTTGAACCTGATGCTCAAGCGGTTTAATGATATTCCAGACCCACGACAGCAAAAATTCTTTGCTCTTGCTGCTTATAACGTGGGATACGGCCATGTCAGAGATGCACAGGAAATTGCCCGGCAACAGGGTATGGATATCAACAAATGGACATCCCTGAAAAAAACGCTGCCGCTTTTAAGCAAGCAGAGATACTATAAGCATACCCGGCATGGATATGCCCGGGGACAAGAGCCGGTTAATTATGTAAAACGGATCCTTATGTATCACGATATCCTGAGACAAAAGGGCAAAACTGAGCGTATATAAAGAATGATAGGGGCAACGATGCCGGATTTATTAATAAAACTGTATGAGTTGCAGTTTGAAAAGTATCAAAAAGAACATTTTGATTGTGAATCTAAAATTGTCCGCCCTCTATCCATTGATAAAAGCAAAGTGATTCAATTTGTGAGAAAAGAATTTAATGAAGGCTGGGCAAACGAATGCGAAAGAAGTTTTTCAAAGGTTCCAATTTCTTGTTTTATTGGCGTAAAGAAACAAAACATTATCGGATTCGCTTGTTACGACACAACGGCAAAAGGATTTTTTGGACCAATTGGTATTAAACCAGACGAAAGAGAAAAGGGCATTGGCACTCAACTTCTTTTTTCTTGTTTGCGTGACATGTGGGATAATGAATATGGATATGCAATTGTTGGCTGGGTTGATGAAAATCAAATTGAATTTTACAAAAAAAAGACCTTGGCTACAGTGATTCCCGGATCCAGTCCTGGAATTTATAAAAGAATGGTTGAAATAAAATAAAGTATTTTTAAAGGAATCCTTTATGATTCCAATAGACATCATTCATCTCGGTGCTGAGAAGTGTGTAACCGGGTCTTGCCACCTGGTAAGGTTCCAGTCACAAACGGATGCAAGCATTTACATCCTGGTGGACTGTGGTACTGCATACGGTCATGATCCGGAACCGGATTTTGACCAATTCCCGGTTCTTCCTGAAAAAATAGACTTTCTATTTCTTACCCACGCGCACATCGACCATATCGGACGGGTGCCGGACCTGGTCGTGGCCGGGTTCAAGGGAGAGATCATCTGCACCCATGCGACCAAAGCCCTGATGATCCCTATGCTCCATGACGCTCTCTCTTTTTCAGGGAAGTCGGACCGGGAGATTCTGGATCTGGAAAAACGCATCGACGATCTGTCCTGGGGCTTTGAATTGAATGAGGTCTTCTCCCTGAGCCGGGGCATCCGGTTCAAGCTGGGCAATGCCGTGCATATCCTGGGGTCCTGCTTTATTCAGTTCTGGTTTCCCTGCCCGTCATCCAGGGATTACAGGGTAATTTTTTCCGGCGATCTCGGCTGCACAGATACACCTATTCTACCCGACCCGGATCTGCCGGGCGCCTGCGACCTGCTTATTCTGGAATCCACCTACGGCGACCGGCTTCATACCGGCCGAAAAGAACGGGTAAAGACCTTATCGGGCCTGTTGGAAAAGGCCCTTGCGGACAACGGCATTGTTTATATCCCGGCCTTTGCCCTGGGCAGAACCCAGGAACTGATATATGAGCTGGATCGCATCGGGACAACGGTGCCGGTGTTTGTCGATTCGCCCCTCGGGCTTGAGATAACAAAAATATATGCCAGTCTGGAAGATTTCTGGGATCAGGAGGCAAAAAATCTTAAAGCCCGGGGCGACCATCCCATTGACTTTAAAAACCTGTACGCGGTGGAAAGATACCAAGACCACCAGGCTCTTTTGGATATAAAGGGGCCGGCCGTGATCATTGCCGGTGCCGGCATGTGCACGGGCGGCCGAATCCTGGACCATCTGGAGCAGGGATTGCTGGTGCCTGAAAACGACATCTTTTTCGTGGGCTACCAGGCAAAAGGCACCTTGGGCCGCCGTATCCTTGAGGGAAAAATCAAGGTAAAGGCCCGTGTCCATGTGCTATCCGGATACTCGGCCCATGCAGACCAGGCAGGACTGGTCAACTGGGTAAAGTCTATGCCGGAACCACCCGGTAAAATAAAGCTGGTCCATGGGGAACCCCGGTCACAAAAAGCCCTGGCAAAGGCGCTATCCGACTTAGAGCCTATTTAGTGCCTGACCGGAAACCCGTGTTTGGGCGAAAAGTTGTCCAGATGCAAAGCGCAAAAAAATTTACAACCGGAGCATACTAAAGTATGTGAAGATTGTAAATTTTTCTGCAACGCCGCAGGTGGATGACTTTGTGAGCTTGCGCTCCTCTAACGAGCCGTTCAAACACTATTTAAAAAGTTTTCCGGACCAGGGTCGACGATAGGTAATTGGCATCATCTTTTTCCGGATACCACAAATTGTAGTGCAGCCCGCGGCTCTCCTTGCGCATTAATGCGGACTTAATGATCAGTTCCGCCACCGTGGCAAGGTTGCGCAATTCAATGAGATCTGCCGTAATTTTAAAATCCCAGTAGTATTCTTCAATCTCATGCTGGATCATTTCAATACGGCGCTGGGCACGGTGAAGTCGCTTATCAGAACGGACAATGCCCACATAATTCCACATCATACGCCGGATTTCATCCCAGTTATGGGCCACTATGATGGCCTCATCCCCGTCCAGAGTGTTGGTCTCATCCCAGGGATCCAGATCAATAGTGGCTTTTTCAGCCGATTGTTCAAACTCTTTTAATGAGGCCTTGGCAGCATTATCGGCATAGACCAGGGCTTCGAGAAGCGAATTGGAAGCCAGACGATTGGCCCCGTGCAGGCCGGTGCATGCGGTTTCTCCAACGGCATAAAGACACTGGATGTCAGTGCGCGCGTTAAGATCTGTGGCTACGCCGCCGCACATATAATGGGCTGCCGGCACAATCGGGATGGGTTGTTTAGTGATATCAATACCAAAAGTCAGGCATTTGGCATAAATATTGGGAAACCGCTCCCGGACAAATTCAGGATCTTTATGGGTGATATCCAGAAACACGGAATCTGCACCGGTTTTTTTCAATTCATTGTCAATGGCACGGGCCACAACGTCCCTGCAGGCAAGCTCCAGGTCCGGTGAGTATTTTCCCATAAACCGGTCACCCTTTTCATCAATGAGATAAGCGCCCTCCCCTCTAACAGCCTCGGAGATCAGAAAATTTTTGGCTTCGGGGTGGAAAAGACAGGTGGGATGGAACTGGACAAACTCCATGTTTGCCACGGTGGCCCCTGCCCGGTATGCCATGGCAATGCCGTCCCCTGTTGCAGTGTCAGGGTTCGAGGTATACAGATAAACCTTTGAACCGCCACCTGTGGCAAGTAAGGTCACTTTAGCGGAAACGGTTTCCACCTTTCCGCTGTCATTATCCAAGACATATGCACCGCAACAGATGTTTTCATGCTGGGTTCTGACAAGACCGCTGCGGACACTTGTGGAATAAGTAATCAGGTTAACGGCAACACGGTTTTCCAAAATGGTTATATTTTCATGCTGTTCAACATTTGATACCAGGACATCTTCAATTTCCTTACCCGTGAGATCCCGGGAATGGATGATCCTGTTCTGGGAATGTCCGCCCTCCCGGCCCAGGGAAAAGTCATACTTTCCGGCGCCGTCCAGGTTGAATTGAGCCCCTAAATCCACCAGCTCCCGAATTCTTTCCGGGCCGTTTTCCACAACCATGCGCACCACATCTTCGGCACAAAGTCCATCCCCTGCCGCCAGGGTATCCGCCACATGATTTTCAAAAGAGTCTGTCTTGCTGAATACGGCGGCAACACCACCCTGTGCAAGTGCCGTATTGGTCTTATAAATTTTTTTCTTGGTGATAATCGTCACCCGTCCAAACTGTGCGACCTTCAAGGCATAGCTTAAACCGGCAACACCACTTCCAATAACCAAAAAATCGGTTTCAATCATTTCTCAATACTTTAATATATTAATGGTTTGTTAAAAAATAATAAAGAGAATCAGGATAAAAGAGAGCCCCTTTTTTTCTTTCGGGTACTCATTCCAAAAATCAGTCCCACAATGAAAACACCGGCTCCGGAAAGCAGACCAAGTTTAACCTCACTTCTATTTCTTTGTACAAGGTTTTGAATACGTTCTTCCTGTTCCCGGGACTGTTCCAAAAGTGCTTTATGTTCAATCTCCAGTTTCAGGTAACTTGCGGAAGCATCTTTAAGTTGCTTATATTTTTTGGCAATTTCCGTTAACTCCTTATTCTGGACGTTCAAGGTGCTTGCCGTTTCTTCTGCGGCAGCAAGCTTTGATGCAAGACGTTCGTTTTCCTTTTTATACCGTTCAACCATAAGGGCCTTAGGCACTTCTTCCGTAAGAAAACGGGTCAGCACCCAACCGGTTTTCCCGGCGGAATTTCTCACCATGGACCAGTCCTTACGGTATTCCAGAATCTGCAGTTTGACCCCTGACGTGACCATAGCCACAATTTTATGGCTGATCCCCGGACCCGTGCGCATGGTGATCTTGGTTACCCCGGATACATAAATATCCTTTGCGTAAATGCAGGTTGTTATAGAAAAAAAGAAAAAACAGGTAAGAAAGGTAAGAATCAGATGCTTTGTTCTCATTTTTTATCCTCTTTCGTTAAGTTAGGTACCATTACCATTGCAACGGCCAATTATCAAGGGAAACCCTCGCGTTATTCCGGATAACAGCCATAGGATGCCCTGCTCTATCAACACCCAGGTTCAACCCACGACAAAACATGAAAGTAATATACCAACTTATTGGAACTTTATAGAAACTAATTTGACCATAATCTGTCTCCCTCAATTTCCCTAAAAATTATTAACTAAATACTCAGTAAATTTTATTGACAATACAATTTTGTACAAGTATAGACTACATAAATTGTAACTTTTAAAAAAACCATAATAAAGTTAGATAAAAATAAAAACCTCTAAGGCTGACTGTCATGGCAACTAGAAAAAACCGAAATGCAGAAACGCGGAAACCTGAAATTCTTGAAGGGTATTATCAAGTTTTAATTGAAAAAGGGTTTGAAGGCAGTTCCATCGGAAAGATTGCCCAGCACCTGAATATCCATCCCACCCTGATCCTTCACTACTTTAAGAACAAGGACAACCTGCAGCGTGAACTCATGAAGGTTCTGATCACCAAGTACAAAGCAGAATACATGCTGAATTTCGATGTGATAAAGGACAGCACCCGGCGGTTTGATGCACTGATGGATTTGATCTTCAGCTTTAAATGGAACCGGACAGTAGATCCGGGGGTTCATTTTGGTTTTTATTACAAAAGCTTCAGAGATGAGAGCATCCGAAAGGCGCTCACCGATATGTTCCACTGGTTCCGTGATTATCTGCATGATGCGTTTATCGTGTTTAACAAAGATGGCGTTATCAAGGTCACGGACAAACGCAAAGCTGCCGACTATGTCCTCACCCTGATGGAAGGCTTGGAGTTTCATGCCCATTTTCTAAATGAGGGCAAGCCCTTTGAAGATTTTGCAGATACGGCCAAAACAGCAACTATAGCGATGTTGAAAAACGGTACATTTTAATGCGAACCACAATAGCAACAGTCGATGATCCAGTTTTTAGGAGATTTTTTCCAATGTCGAAGTTGGGAAAATTAACAAAAACTGGATTATCAAGTAAACAGGGGTCAGGGAAAAGTCATTTAAATTTATTCACTGACTATTCAGTAAAATATAAAAACTCAGGTGACAACATGGAATATTGTCTGGAAGCGTTTGCTTTACACAAAAATTATGGCGAGGTGAAGGCCCTTAACAATGTAGATCTGCGCATCAACCAGGGAGAACTTTTTACCCTTCTTGGTCCGTCCGGCTGCGGCAAAACCACCCTTTTAAGGATTATTGCAGGTCTTGAAACCGCATCCGACGGCAATCTTTTTTTAAACGGGAACCCTATTCTTGATATTCCGGCCAATAAACGCCCGGTGAATACTGTCTTTCAAAGTTATGCGCTCTTCCCGCACCTGAAGAACTACGACAATATTGCCTTTGGCCTGCGCTCACAAAAAGTGCCGGAAACACAAATTGCCCCAAGGGTGGCAAAGATGCTTGCTATGCTGGAACTCGAAAAATTTGCAGACCGTTATCCGGAGCAGCTCTCCGGCGGACAGCGCCAGCGGGTCTCCATGGCAAGGGCCCTGATCTGTGAGCCGGAAATTTTGCTGCTGGATGAGCCCATGTCCGCCCTGGACGCCAAGTTAAGGGTCCAGCTTCAAGAACAGCTTCGCCGGCTCCAGCTACAGCTTAAGAAAAACTTCATTCTGGTCACCCATGACCAGGAAGAGGCGTTAACGGTTTCCGACCGTATCGCCGTCATGAAAGACGGACATATCCTGCAGTGCGGCACACCTTTAGAAATTTACAATCATCCCAACTGCCGGTTTGTTGCCGAATTCATCGGTACGGCTAATATTTTTGACGTTGAACGCCAGGGCAATGTCCTTCGGTCAGATTTTGGTGACTTTATACCGGCCACCATGCCTGAATGGAAAAAAGGCTCCCTGGTCATCCGCCCCGAAGGCATCAGGCTGCGTACGGAAAAACCTGCCCAAAACGGCATCCGGTCCCGTGTTCGTGAAAAATACTACCGGGGCACCTATCAGAATATCACCCTTGAGACCGGCAATCTGCGCATGAGAACAGCCCCCCACCGCAAAATCGAAATCGGAGATGAGATCTGGGTGGAACTGCTGCAAGAAGCGCTGGTAACCATAGACGACTAAAAAATCAAATTAACGACTTAGAAATACGGGAGTTTTAAGGCCGGTGAAAATTATAGACAAACCAGAAATACTTTATGGAGAACTGTCAACACCCAGAAATATCAGAACCCGGGGCCTGTTGCGCATTTCTCCGGGCATGCTGTGGATCATGCTCTTTTTATCCATACCCGCGTTGTCATTGATTGTGATCAGCTTTACCACCCGGGGCGCTTACGGAGAGATCGAATGGGTCTTCACCCTGGAAAATTACAAACGGCTGGCAGGATACAGCCTGTTCGGCTGGAGTCCGGATTACTTAAAAATCTTGCTGCGCTCAATCATTGCCGGATTTATCACCACATTGGTCTGCATCATTTTATCTTACCCTTTAGCCTTTTTTATCTCAACCCGGGACAAGGCGACCCGGTACCTGTGGCTTACGGCCCTGATCATCCCCTTCTGGACCAACCTGGTAATCCGGACCTATGCCTGGCAGATTGTTCTGGCACCGAGTCTTCCCATTGCAAAGCTTGCAGCCCTGCTGCACCTTGTACCGCCGGGAAGCCCTTTGTATCCCAGCTCCTTTGCGGTCTATATCGGTATGATCAGCGCGTTTCTGCCTTTTGTGGCCCTGCCCCTGTATTCCAGCGTGGAAAAACTGGACTGGAGCCTGGTTGAGGCGGCCAATGATCTGTACTGCGGAAAGTGGCGGGTGTTCCGCCAGGCCATTTTACCCCAGACCCTGCCCGGACTTTCCGTCGGGGCCATTCTGACCTTTGTGCCGGCCATGGGCATGTTCCTGATCCCGGATCTTTTAGGCGGTGCTAAATACATGCTGGTGGGCAACCTGATCCAGCAGCAGTTCGGCAAAAGCCGTGACTGGCCATTTGGGGCGGCTGTCAGTCTTGCGCTTATGTCCTTAACCCTTATTGCTCTGGTCGTTTTGAACCGCAAAGGCGAAAAAATGGAGGTGATATAATGTTCAAACTGGGTTTGCGTTACAAAATCTTTGCGGTGGCAACCTACGCGTTTCTTTACATGCCATTACTGGCCGTAATTGTATATTCTTTTAACAAATCGCGTTTCGGCATCCACTGGGGCGGGTTCAGCCTTGATTGGTATGCAAAACTGCTCCATGATGACCTGGTCATT
Source organism: uncultured Desulfobacter sp. (assembly GCF_963675255.1). Classification (GTDB taxonomy): domain Bacteria; phylum Desulfobacterota; class Desulfobacteria; order Desulfobacterales; family Desulfobacteraceae; genus Desulfobacter. The sequence goes on along the minus strand of NZ_OY775937.1, from coordinate 3,491,635 downwards.
GAGGCCTGCATCAATACCGCTATTTTGGCAGTGGTCTCCACCATCATTGCCACACTCCTCGGCACCGCCCTTGCCATGGGTCTTTCCCGTTATCCCTGGTCAAAGAAAGTGATGACCTTTTTTGACATCAATTTGTACCTTCCGGTGATCACCCCGGAGATCGTTTTTGCCGGCGCCCTTGTCGTTGCATTTACCTGCCTGCGTTCCTTCTCTTCCATATTTGAGCCGGGACTTGTGACCATGATCATCGGGCACGTCACCTTTCAGGTGGCGTTTGTAGCCCTGGTTGTCAGAAGCCGGCTTTCCGCCTTTAACAATGAAATTGAAGAGGCCTCAAGGGATCTGTATGCCTCCAACTGGTATACCTTCCGCCATGTGCTGCTGCCCCTGATGATGCCGGGCATCGTATCCGGGGCCATGCTGGCATTAACCCTGTCCCTTGACGATTTTATTATCAGCTTTTTTACGGCCGGGCCCACCTCGGTCACCCTGCCCCTTTATATATATGGTGAAGTACACCGGGGCATCACGCCCAAAATCCATGCCCTGTCAACCGTTGGGATTTTTGTAACCATCACGCTGGTAATTCTGTCAGAACGAATTTCCAGCAAAAAATAATTGAACAGCACAACCAAAGGAGAAAAAAAATGAAAAAAATAACCTTAATCGCATTGCTGGTGTTTGCCGTGTTCCTGCAGTTTCCGGCCGCCTCTTTTGCTGCGGACGAACTTCGTGTTCTGATCTGGAGTGAATATATGCCCGAGGATTATATGGACACCTTTACCAAAGATACTGGTATTAAAAGCCGGGTGGAATTCTACGAGTCCACGGAAGAGCTTGTGGCTAAATTGCAGGCCGGCGGCGTAAACCAGTACGACGTGGTTGTCCCGTCCGACTACATCATCAAAATCATGGTCAAGCTGAATCTGCTCCAAAAACTCAACCACGCCAAACTACCCAACCTGGCGAACCTGGAATCTTCTTTTAAAAATGCAGCCTATGATCCCGGCAATGTATATACTGCGCCCTATCAGTGGGGAACCGTAGGCATGCTCTACAATAAAGAGGTGTTGGGTGCGGATTACGTGGCATCCACCGCTTTATTCTTTGATCCGGCCAGCCGCAAGGGTCCCGTGGTCATGATTGACTCCATCCGTGAAATGCTGGGGATTGCCCTGAAATACATGGGCAAAAGCGTTAACACCCTAAATAAAAATGAACTTAAAGCCCTTGCAGACATGATGATCGAAACCAAGTCCAGCAAGTTTTTTGCCGGATTTAATGTGGGAACAGGTGGTCGTTCCAAGGTGGTTGCAGGCACGGCCATTGCCGCTTTGGTTTACAATGGTGACGCCCTGCGCGCCGTGGCTGACGCTCCAGATAAATTTGCCTTTGCCAATCCCAAGGAAGGCGGCGTGATTTGGGCTGACAACATGGCCATTCCTGCCGGAGCCCCCCATGTGGACTATGCCCACACATTCATAAACTGGGTGCTGGATGCCAAAAACGGTGCCACGCTGTCCAACTGGACCCAGTATGCTACGCCGAACAAGGCTGCCAAGGAATTTATCACACCTGACGACTTGAGCAATCCGGCTATCTATCCAAGTGAAGAGACCATGAAGACGCTTGAATTCATCACTGATCTTGGAAAAAACAACCGGTATTATGACGAACTGTGGACAATGATCAAAACCAGATAGTGTTTGGACGAGGAGGCACCCATCTGCGGCGTTGCTGCGGAAAGTTGCATATGGGCACCTCCTCATCCGAACCCCCAACACAAAAAACGGATATAAATTATTTTTGACGATGTTATGAAAACACTTTTTACCAATATGCAGGGTATCAGCCTGGATGAAGAAAAGCCGAATTTCAGCGCCATGGTGGTGGACGGTGACACCATTGAGGCTGTGGGCAGCGGCGATGAACTTGGGGCCGCTTACGTTGAAGGACTGCTACGGGTTACGGATCTGAACGGAAAAACGATTCTACCCGGGTTTATTGATACCCACCAGCACCTTGAATGGACCGGTCAGGTCCTTAACAGTGCGGATCTGACGGGATGCACGAATTTTGACGATGTGTTTGACAACATCCGTGCACAACAGAAAAAAGTGGATAAAAATGAATGGGTTCTGGCCTACCGGTTAAACGACCAGTTGCTGCAGGAAAAACGGATGCCCACGGCAGCGGAACTGGACATGGTATGCCCGGACGCGCCGGTGGCTCTTATCCACGCTTCCCTTCACTTTTTGACCTTGAACGCCATGGCCGTTAAAGCCCTTGGTGTGACAGGGAAAATGGAAGGCGTGGATACAAAAAATGGCCGGATAACCGGCGTGGTCCGGGATCCGGCATCACTGACCATCGTGATGCCCCAGATTGACCGGATGATACCCAAAGCATCTGTGCTTAAAGGCTATGATATGGCAGCCCGTATGGCATTAAAAAACGGAATCACTTGCCTGCACTGCCTTGAGGGAAAGGACGGAGATCCTGAATTTTCCACCTTTTTCCACCGGCACCACCAGGATCTGCCGCTTCACACCGTGCACTGGAACCAGAACCGGGATGTCCAGTCCAGTCTGGATTTAGGACTACCGCGCATTGGCGGATGTATTTTTGCCGATGGTGCCATTGACTGCTATACAGCGGCACTTTTTGAGCCTTACAGCAACCAGCCGGACAATTACGGCACACTGACCTTTACCCAGGCACAGATGGATGAATTCATCCTTGAAGCCCATGCCAAAGGGCTGCAGATTGCCGTACACTGCGAGGCGGAAGCCGCCATTGAACAGGTGCTGCACGCCATGGAAAAGGCACTGGCCCGGTATCCAAGAACCGACCACCGCCACCGCATTGAGCATCTGGAGGTGCCCACCTACACCCAGATTGAACGCATGGCCAAAGCGGGTATCATCGCTGCCATGCAACCGGCATTTTTTCCGTATCTCATGCAGGATCAAAATTTCTTTGCACAGATGCTGGGGCCAAGCAGGCATAAACGGCTGCACCCATACCGCACTATCCTGGATGCAGGGGTTGTCATCTGCGGCGGGTCGGATTCACCGGTAACCCCCTACAATCCCCTTGCAGGGATACAGGCCGCAGTTTGCCACCCCTTTGCTTTAGAACGGGTAACCCTGACCGAAGCGATCCGGATGTTTACAACAGCCGCAGCCTACAGCGTTTTTGAAGAACATGAAAGGGGATGTATTAAACCGGGAATGAAAGCCGAATTCATCGTCCTTGACCGCAACCCGTACCAGGTTGCACCGGAAGATATCTGCAAAATCAACATTGAGCAGGTTTTTGCCAAAGGCAAACTCCACAATACAGACACGCTGTAATTAAATAAAAAAAGGCCGGTAAATAAAAGGAATACGGATATCATGCAAGTATTCAAATTATTCACCGACCATTCAGTAAATATACAACTATCGTTTAGAGAAACGAAAATTAAATAACTTTATAATAAACTCTTTTTACTTGCGTGGAGAGAAAAGGAACAAAAATAAAATGAGCAGAAATATTTCACAAGCGTTTAAAGAAGCCAATAAGTATGTTGACCTGATTGAAAAAAGTGATGCCGATATCACCCGGGAAGAGCGGGAGATGGTGGCCAAAGAGACCGTGGAGAATTTTCGAAATCACGTCAACAAAGGATTTCTCGAATACCGCAAATCGGTCACAGAAGAAAATAGCTTTGCCGTTACGGAGTGGACCGGCCAGGGGTCAATTCTAAAGGATATTCTTGGGCGCGAATACATTGATCTGCTTGGCGGATTCGGCCTGTACTCCTACGGCATCCGGCACCCCAAAATTGTTGCTGCCGTCAAAGCCCAGCTTGACAGAAGCCCCCAATACAGCCAGGAAATGCTTGATCCGCTACGTGCAAAACTGGCCCAGGTTATCGGCATGATCACCCCCGGGGATATCCAGTATGGTTTTTTTGCCAATTCCGGTACCGAAGCTGTGGAAGGCGCCATGAAGCTTGCCAAATTCTACACCGGAAAAAAAGGGTTTATAGCCATGCTCAAAGGATTTCATGGAAAAACACTTGGTTCCCTGTCCCTGATGGGTAAAGACGTCTATCGCCAGCCACTACTGCCTTTGCTTGAAGGTGTGCAGCATGCACCTTTTGGCGATGCTGACGAGGTGGAACGAATACTTAAAACCAATGCTGCCGTGGGTAACGACATTGCCGGCATCGTGGCCGAACCCATCCAGGGTGAGGCCGGTGCCGTTGTTCCGCCCGATGATTTCTGGCCCCGTCTGCGGGAGTTGTGTGACCAGTATGGTGTGCTTTTAATTGCCGATGAGGTACAGACCGGATTTGGCCGCACAGGCAAAATTTTCGGTGTGGACCACTGGGGTGTGACGCCTGATATCATGTGCTTTGGCAAAGCCCTTGGCGGCGGTGTGGTGCCCATGTCCGGTTTCTTTGCCACCCCTGAAATCTGGGAGGTGATGGAGCCCAACCCCTTTATGCACACCACCACCACCGGTGGCAACCCCATTGCCTGTGCCGCTGCGCTCGCCGCCATCACCGTGCTCCAGGCAGAAGACCTGCCCGGTCAGGCCGCCCAAAAAGGTGAATATGTCAAAAGTCGTCTCAATGAACTTAAAGCCAATTATCCGGGCATTCTTAAAAAAGTCACCGGCAGGGGACTGCTCATCGGCATGGAATTTGTTTCCGATGAAATCGGATATAAGCTTGCGGCAGGGCTTTTTGCCCGGGGCGTCATCACATCAGGAACGCTGACCAATGCCAAATGCATCCGGTTTGAACCTGCATTAAACATTCCCACGGCCACTCTGGATAAAGCGCTGGACATCATGAAAGAAGTGTTTGAGGAAATTAAAGGCTAACAATTTAAAACCCCGATAAACAAGGAGAACAATATGAAACTATGGATAAATGGCAAATGGTGTGACGGCACCGAGGGTGTTCTGGATGTAGAAAATCCGGCAACAGGAGAAACCATTGCTCAAGTTGCCAGGGCAGGTGCTGCCGACGTGGACAAAGCCGTTGCCGCGGCCAAGGCGGCTTTCCCGGAATGGAGCAGCATGCCGCCCAGGGATCGCAGCATATGCATGTGGAAACTGGCGGATCTGATGGAAGAAAACATTAAAGAACTTGCCAAAATTGAAAGCGAAGATTCCGGCAAACCCTATGAATTTTTAAGCCTTGGCGGAGATCTGCCCTTCTGCATTGATAACATGCGCTTTTTTGCCGGCAGTGCCCGGGACAACAGCGGCCATCATGCAGGAGAATACACCAAAGGGTACACCACCATCTACCGCCGGGAACCCGTGGGCGTAGTAGGCCAGATCGCACCCTGGAACTATCCGCTGCTCATGGCAATCTGGAAAATTGGTCCGGCCCTGGCCGCCGGATGCACCACAGTGTTGAAACCGGCATCCCTGACCCCGCGCACCTCGCTGATGCTGGGAGAGTTGTGCCAAAAGGCAGGGATTCCGGACGGGGTTGTCAACGTGCTCACCGGAAATGTGGGCCCGGCCATTGTCAATCACAAGGATATCCGCATGATTTCGGTGACCGGTGCCACCAGCACAGGTGCCGCCATTATGCAAAGCTCTGCCGAGTCCATCAAACGGGTCCACCTGGAACTGGGAGGCAAAGCGCCGGTGGTGGTATTTGAAGACGCCAGGCCCGAACTTGTGGCAGAAAAGGTTTCCCTGGGAGCCTTCTGCAACTCCGGCCAGGACTGCACGGCAGCCACCCGCGTAATCTGCCATGAATCCTGTGTAGCCCAGGTAACAGATGCACTTGTGGCCGCCATGAACGCCGTAAAGGTGGGCAATCCCTTTGACAGCACCACGGAAATGGGCTCCATGATCTCCAAATCCCATATGGCATCAGTAGACGGCTTTGTACAGCGTGCCAAGGCCGAAGGTGCCGAAATCCTGTGCGGCGGCAAAATTCTTGACGGCCCCGGTTATTTTTATACCCCCACCGTAATTACTAATGTTGCACAGACGTCTGAAATCGTGCAAAAAGAGGTGTTCGGACCCGTTGTCACCATCCAGACTTTCAAAGAAGAATCAGAAGCCATAGCCATGGCCAATGATACAGTATTTGGCCTGGCATCTTCAGTATTTACCCATGACGTGGCACGCTCCATGCGCGTAGCAAAGGCGTTGGAATTTGGGTGCGTATGGGTGAACGACCATCTGCCCCTGGTTTCCGAAGCGCCCCATGGCGGATTCAAGCAGTCGGGTTTTGGCAAAGATCTATCTGCCGAGGCTGTTGGTGATTATCTGGTTACCAAGCATGTAATGGTTAACACCACGGTTTAACAAACCTCAGGATACAAGAAAATACATGACACAATTGATACAGATTCAGGGGGACCATCCTTTGGCAGGCCCCCCTGCAAACGGTTTTTTCTCAATCCCTGTGCGCACCCCGCAGAGTGACGGACTGACCATGCCGGCTGAATGGGAGGCCCATGATGCCTGCTGGATGGTGTGGCCGTGCTCCGAGGCGTGCTTCAAGGGTGTGCTGCCCGAAGCCAAACAAACCTATGCAAAGGTGGCCCGGGCCATTGCCGATTTTGAACCGGTTTATATGCTGGTCAACCCGGAACAACGTGGCGAAGCCCGGAATCTTCTGGGCGATGCCGTCACCCTGGTCAATGCCACCTGCTTTGACTCCTGGGCCAGGGATAGTGCGCCCACCTTTGTGCGGGATGGGAAAGGTAACCTGGCCGGAATCGACTGGGTCTTTACCGGATGGGGCCACTACCCCATCACAGGTCCCTGCGACGAGGGCATGGCCATTGACGTCCTGCGCCGATTGTCCATGCGGCGCTATACTGCGCCTTTTATCCTGGAAGGCGGTTCCATCCATGTGGACGGTAAAGGCACGCTGATCACCACAGAGCAGTGTCTGCTGGATCCCAAACGCAACGCGGGATTTACCAAAGCAGATTTTCAAACCCTTTTTAAGACCTATCTGGGGATTGATAAAATTCTGTGGATAGCCAACGGTCTTGAGGGAGATGAGACTACAGGCCATGTGGATATCCTGGCAACATTTGCACGGCCCGGACTGATTCTGCTAGATAACTGTACGGATCCCCATGACCCCAATTTTGCCGTAACCCAGGATGCCAAAAAAAGGCTTGCAGGCGCAGTTGATACCGCCGGAAATGCTATAGAAATCATGGAAATTCCCCAGCCTGCCCCCCAAAGATGGAACGGCAAACGCATGGATATCTCATATATTAATTTTTACATGCCCAATGGTGCCATTATCATGTCCGCATTTAACGATCCGGCAGATGACCAGGCAAGACAGATGATGCAGGCAATTTTCCCGGACCGTACCATTGTCCAGATCCCAAGCCTGCCTCTTTTTGCCGGCGGCGGCGGAATACATTGTATTACCCAGCAGCAGCCGGCAGGGGCAGCTCTTCCACCATTCTAACCGGAGTGAACAGTAAACATGGAAAAAGTAAACGTCGCGGTCACCCAGATGGCCTGCAGCGATGCCTATGAAACCAATATAAAAAAGGCGGAAAGCATTGTACGGGATGCCGCTGCCAAAGACGCAAATATCATCCTGCTACAGGAACTGTTTTCAGGTCCGTATTTCTGCAAGGTACAGGATTTCGTCTATTTTTCCCTGGCCCAGAAAGCTGCCGAAAGTGACCTGATCAAACGATTCAGCGTTTTGGCCAAAGAACTTGAAGTGGTGCTGCCCATCAGCTTTTTTGAACGGGCCAACCAGGCATATTTCAACAGTTTGGCCATGATTGATGCCGATGGCACAGTCATGGGGATATACCGAAAAACCCATATTCCCCAGGGGCCGGGTTATGAAGAAAAATATTATTTCAGTCCGGGTGACACCGGTTTCAAAGTGTGGGACACCCGGTTCGGCAAAGTGGGTGTGGGCATCTGCTGGGACCAGTGGTTTCCGGAAAGCGCTCGCAGCATGGCGCTGATGGGAGCGGATATCCTGGTGTTCCCCACGGCCATCGGGTCGGAACCCAAAATGCCCGGGTATGATTCCCAGCCCCACTGGCAACGGACCATGCAGGGCCATTCAGCCGCCAATGTGATTCCCGTGTGTGCATCCAACCGCATTGGTACGGAAAAGGACCAGGATATTGAAATAACCTTCTACGGGACGTCCTTTATCACAGGTAACACCGGAGAGATACTTGCCCAGTGTGACCGTGAAACCCAAGATATCAAAATCGTCTCCTTTGATTTCAGGGAAATTGAAAATATGCGGGCCGGCTGGGGCCTGTTCCGGGACCGGCGTCCAGCCATGTACGGGACGCTTGGCAGTCTGGACGGGCATTAAGTGATACCCGGCCGCAGCAGCCATAAGTGTACCGGGCGCCCTTTAGTGATTTCAAGGCCTTTAGGAATAAGTTCGAAAGAACTCAACCTGGGAGCGCGGGCATTTCGCCCGCATCGTTACAATATTTGCGGACATGCGCGCGGGACGCCCCCACTCCCGGATATAACAAAATGGGCAAGTTATTTAAGACCCGTTCCTTAAAAGCTTGTTTAAAAAATACCACAGACTATTATGCTGTGAGTTTAAATTTGATAAGAAATAGTACAAATTCACTATACAGCAATGAAAATCAAAAGATGAAAATGCCAAACTACCACAATGTAGTAGTCTTTAAACAGCCCCTTAAACAATAAAAAAAATCACATCGAAGGGCAATTATGAAACGTTATAAAATCATTCATCGTACCTATTACAATTATACGGATGCTGTAACGCTTGGACCGCATCATTTACTTTTGCGTCCCCGGGAAGATCATGACCTCCGTATCGAATCTTTTATACTTAAGATTACTCCCGATGCAAAAATATATTGGCATCGGGATGTTGAAGGAAATTCAGTTGCTATTGCTAATTTTACGAGTCCAACGCAACAGCTCACAGTTGACAGTGAAGTCATCATTCGGCAATATAATGAATTTCCATTGGATTTTATAGTGGCCGATTATGCTATTAACTATCCTTTTTTTTATAATGAGGAAGACCAGTTTTTATTATCACCTTACAGGGTATTACCAGATCAAAAGACCAGAGAGATTTTAAATAACTGGATATTTAAAGTATGGAAGTCTTATGAACAGGTTCAGACCTATACGTTATTACAACGGCTTACTGAAGCCATCTGCGCAACAATGGTTTACAAGGTGAGAGAAGAACCCGGAGTTCAATCTGCCGAGGAAACACTGTCGTTCGGTTCTGGGTCTTGTCGTGATTTTGCATTACTCTTTATGGAGGCAGTAAAGTGCCTGGGGCTCGCTTCGCGTTTTGTCAGCGGATATTTGCATGCACCGCTTATGTCGAGTCAAATCGGATCTACCCATGCATGGGCTGAGGTTTATCTCCCCGGCGGAGGGTGGAAAGGATTTGATCCGACAACAGGAGATATTGTCGGAACGAATCATATCCCCGTAGCGGTATCGCGATTGGCGGAATCTGTCCCTCCTATATCAGGCTCTTACGCTGGTTCAGCTAAGTCAAAGCTTGATGTGGGGGTTTGGGTATGCGAATGCTAAATAAAAATAAGGGAACCTTGAACAACCTTGTATTTCGTTCATTTTCAAGGCACAGAAGGAAATTTACCGCAGGTGTAACTTTGATATCCCGAGGATAAATTTTTGACTGCAACAAAGAAGATGGGCGATTATTCGATGTTCCCTTTATTATACTCTCCTGAATTTTCTCTGATTAAAGACGACTAAGCAGTTCGGCCTTTTTTGTATTGAATTCTTCATCAGTCAATACACCAGCTTCGTGTAGTTTGGCAATTTTTTCAATTAACGCGATAATACTATTCGTTGAAGACTGATCTATGGAGGAGTTGTTTACGCTATTAGAAATTGGTGCAGGCGTGTCAGTATTTTCTACTTCATCATTATTCACTGCATTATTTTTTACATTTCCCGCACTGCCATTATCAGGTTGAGAGACTTGATTCGACACAGGGGCAGGTTGGGCAAAATTTGTTTGCTTTTGCGCAGGAATACCCGGCCCGGATATAATCGGCAAAGTATTAACAGCGATAGTCCCGTATTGACTGCTAAAGGTGAGTGAAGTATTACCACCCTGCTGCTGGCTTACACCGCTAATATTGTTATCGAGTGTGTCATACACTGTAACTTGTCCATTCAGTTGTATCGCAAGCCTATTAGGGAATACAGCATAACGAATATCGTTTTGAGCGCCACTGCTAGATGGACTTCCCAATTCGACCGGCCACCACTGGTTGCTGTTTTTTGAGCCTGGGGGCACCACTGGAAACATTTGCGTATTAGCCAGTGCATTTGACAACTCAGCGCAGAGGTTGTTTACGGTATTTTTTAGACCGTAGTTGAACATATCGCCGACCATAGTCATGCCGCCCTGCATCCACTGTCCAGAACCGCCCAGTTCCGGGCAATTAAATTGAGCCATGCTTCCTCCGCCTTTATTAACGGCAGAAAGCATGCAAATAACCGCTTCCTGGCTCAAATTATATCGCTGTGCTAAATCGTTGACAATATTTTGTCCTGCTGGTGTAAGTTGTTGCATCTAAAATCTTCCTTAATTAAGAGAGTACTCGTGACTCACGAATGATGCACATTATATCATGGGAACATCAAATAACAAATCATTCATTCGTTTTTAGGTGAAACAGCTTAAAGTAAAAATTCAACTTTAATATCTGTCTTGGGATCGTAATTCTTCTCAGCCTCTGCAATATGGGCAGCCACCCGCCTGAACATATGTTCTGGTGTTTCGCATACTTCCCCGGCCGCATCTTTTTTGAGGTATCGCCTTTCAAGAACGATTTTGGCATTTTCACTTAAAAAGTCTATCTGCTCTGTCTCTTTATTTGTGCAACTCCTTTGGATCATTGAAATGGGCTTATTGAGAATTTACAAATAAGAGCTTCAAGAAATCGGTTTTATGGTGCTTTGGATAACTTTAATTACGTCAGGTCTGACATCGGCCTGTTTTGCAAAATCAGGCCACTGGGATACAGAATCTAAAACCTGTTCGATAATTTCATTGGGTTTATTAATTCCCATATTGTCTGCAACCTGCAAAAAATCATCCATTATAAACCCCTCCTGTTTGCCGTTAATCTTCATTTTATGACGGTCTCCAAACAGTTCATCCGGATCATAGGTAAAAGTTAAGTCGTATGCCGGACAAAGTTTCCACACTCCGGTTTTGTCCATCATATAACTAATATTTTTTGTATGGTCGTCTATGTTTTTTGTTACGGCGTTAAACACCATACGGCGGTATTGTTGTTCCTGTTCAGCATATGGCAGCCTTAAAATACGCATTACCTGGAACGCGTCTTCATAGTTGACCCGGCCAACCGGATTCCACCCCAAATGGCCCATGCATGCCAAAGACAGCACATGAATTTTATCCCCGCCCAGGCGATCAAATCGCTTGGTCATGAAATGGGCCCGGCCGTTTTCTTTTAAAAGACGGCATGGTGTCATATTGATTCCCGCATTTTGGGCCATCAGAGAATAGGCATATTCCACCCTGCAATCTTCTCTTGATTTTCCGAAATTATCGGGATGTTGCATGTAAATTCCGTCAAATTTCAGGATCCAGTGTTCATAACCTTTTGGGACCCTAGATTGTCCGGAAATAACATGCCCTTTTTCATTCACGGCAATGATTGCCTTGGGAACCGCTCCGCCTGCTGTTGTGCCCACCCGTAAAATGTCCAGCATGGCTTCAGATTTTTCTTTGTCAGAACCCTGCATTTGTGCATCAAGTTCAGATCTTTTTGATAATGCGTCCTGGGCCAGTTGCATAATCTTTTCAATTTCTATCGGAACTGATTTGTTTAATTGTCCCGGGCGGACCTGGGGGAAGAACTCTAAGGCCCCCATTCCCCGGGTACCGACATAGCAGAGCCGTTCAACAGGATTAAATGACCTTGGGTCCCGGCCATTTCTGACCAGCCAGGAATCGATAATGCTATTGCCGAAGTCATCCGGTAATGCACTGGCTAAAAGCCCCGGCAACCCATGGAATGTGTGAAAATCAATATTCGGGAAAAAAAATCGTTGTTCCCCTTGCCGGGCAGATAAAAGCCCCATGTGAACAGGAGAAAGGTCCCACTCTTTACTAAAAAATTCAGGTTCATACTCAAATATTGCACATCCCTGGCTGTCATCCCAGGTAACAGCACCCACAATTTCATTCCAAATTTTTACATATGCTGTTTTTAAAGGGTTCATTAAAACTTCTTTAACCTTTTACCGGAGGCCCTCTTACGCTTTTTACCTTCCATTTTGGCTAACTCCAGCGGACTGATATTTACTTCGGGTAAAAAATTTTCCAAAGCATCAAGTGCGTTCAATGCCCTTAATATCTTTACATATGTCATCATTTTGCTTACACCTTTCTCCGCAGTCTGAACGGCATTAAGAGAAAGTCCGGTGGTGACGGCAACTTCGTTCTGCGTCAGATTCTTTCTTAAACGGATTGATTTTAATCGGCGACCGATCTCTTTTATTATCGCCTTATCGGTCATGGCAAAAAAAGACAAAACACACCTTTAAAATATTTTATATTAATTTTTTGACTATAATACCCTTTTTAAACTGTAATATTAATACTGACCTTAAACGCTGTCAATATTATTGAAATATAACATCTTTAAAGCAGTTTTATATTCTAAATAGCTTCATTAGACATCGTAAAAAAGGTATTATAATAAACAAGAATAAAATTTAATACTATTTCCAGTCCACAGGGATGCGGACATGGTGACCAGCCTTGTTTTTAAAAAGCAAAAATCCATTATCCCGGCCATACGTATATAGTTCATGGGTGACACGCACATCCTGGGTGCAATAGTCCACAATCAGATCCAGACGACCTTCCTGCCACCATTTCAAGGCGAGAAGGCCGTCTGCACTTTTTTTAAGGCCCAGTGTCTGACCAGCCAAATGATCCAGTGAAAGCCTGTAGCCCAAACGTTCATGAACTTTTGTCAGAATATCCAGGGTGGGAAGGCTGTGAAAATTGAACCGGTTCAGACCGGACAACACTTTGTAATCAAACCGAGTAATGTTAAACCCGATAACAAGGTCCATCTGTCCCAGCCGTTCCACAAGTTTTTCCATATCATCCTGGTAATAAACCAGAAAATCCTTTTCAAGGGAATCGTAGAGCACAGCACAGGACACCCCCATACGTTCGGCTTTGTGCCATCCACCCACCTGCTTGGCAGATCGCCGGGTTTCAATGTCAAGCACTGCGTATCTTTTGGGAGATATCAACCCAGGTCTTTTTTCATATGTCGCTTTTTTTAAGCCGGCAACATCCTGAAAAACAGGCGGATGCGTGGCCGATGGTGCCAACGCAGATCCCCCCTGCCCCGACTTTTGTTCAAGGAGCATTTGAAGAATCTGCTTTGCCGCTTCCTTGTCTATGGGACGGTTTCCTGACCCGCATTTGGGCGAATGGACACAAGCCGGACACCCGGTTTCGCATGGGCAGTCCCGGATCGCCTCATATGTTCTTTGCATAAGGGTCACTGCGTTGTCAAAGGCCTGTAAAGTAAGCCCTAAACCGCCCGGCACACCGTCGTAGACAAAGACAACGGCCTTTTCAACCTGGGGATGAAAGGGAATGGATATACCGCCCAGATCATTTCTGTCGGTCATCACCAGAAGCGGCATCATGCCGATGGCTGCATGCTCTAAAGCATGAATCCCGCCCATGAAGTGCAGATGCTCCGTTTCAATGCGCTGCCGGATCCAGTCCGGAATCTCAATCCATAGTCCCTGGGTTTCATAGGTCAATTCAGGCAGATCCAAAGGTACGATGCCAAGGGATTTTTGACCCGACACAGATTTCATTTCATAGCCTGTAACCTGTTCACGGATTTTCAGTTTGCCAAACCCCACCCGGGTGCCTTTAACCTGACAGGTTTTTTCCACATGTATAATTTCAGTGTTTTTCGAGGATCTTGCCCGGGTGTAGTAGCTGACCTTTTCCTTTTTCGCACGGACCACGCCTTTAAGGTGATCAAAAAGAGTTACCACAAAGGTTTGTCCTCGGTGCAGGTAAACCGCACCTTCATGGGTTTCAAAATAGGACCTGTGCCAATCAATTTCACCTAAACTTTGCCGGGTATCTTCTTTGAATATGGGGATGGTGTGCCCGCTCCCCCTTAAACTGACATCCCTGTGGGGACGTTTTCGGGGAGAAAACCAGGTATTTCCGTCCCGGCTTAATAGCAGTCGGCCTGTACGCCCCAGTGCCTGTACCCGTTCCTGCACAACCGGCGGATTTAACATCGGATCAGCGGCATCAAGGCTGAGTTCAGCGGCTGCACAATCCAGATGGCGGTCAAGAATTTGGGGATTTTCAGGATTGATCCGGGCGGTTTCCGGGGGCATGGCAAAAAAGATGTCCGGATGGTTGATAAAATACTGGTCCAGGGCGTCTTCATGGGCAATGAGGACCATGGCAGAATCATTGCCGTCGCGCCCTACCCTGCCTGCCCGCTGCCAGGTGGACATCATGGTTCCCGGATACCCCACAAGGATGCAAAGGTCCAGATTGCCGATATCAATACCAAGCTCAAGCGCAGACGTTGACACCACGCAAAGCAGTTCACCTTTGGCAAGTTTCTGTTCAATCTCCCGCCGTTCCTCGGGAAGAAACCCGGCCCTGTATGCACATATCTTATCCGCCATGGTTTTGGCCCGCTGTCCCGCCCATAGGGCAATAAGTTCCGTAATTTTTCTGGACTGGGTGTAAACAATGGTGGCAAGATTTCTGTGAACTGCGGCATGGATGAGTGTGATGGCGGTCTGAGCCGCGCCCTCCAGTCCCTTCATCATTAAAATATCTTTTTTCCCACAGGGAGCGCCTTGTTCATCCACCACCGTCACCGGCAGCCCGGTCAATTCCGAGGCAAGTTGTCCGGGGTTGGCAATGGTGGCTGAGCAGAAAATAAAACAGGGGTCGGATCCGTAAAACCGGCATATCCGCAATAACCGTCGAAACACCCAGGCCATGTTTGAGCCCATGACCCCTCGGTAGGTGTGCACCTCATCCACGACGATGTATTTAAGGTTTTCAAAAAAAGAGGCCCATAAATGATGGTGGGCCAGCATGGCCAGGTGCAGCATCTCAGGATTGGATAACAGGATGTTGGGCGGATCATTGCGGATTTTGGTCTTTTGATACGCTGTGATATCTCCATCATAGACACCCGCAGTTAATGGCTGTGAAAAAACAGCATCAGGCTTGGCCAGCATCTTATTCACGATATCAAGCTGGTCCCGGGCAAGGGCTTTGAGGGGAAAAAGGTACAGGGCATGGGCTTTGGGGTCAGAGATAAGCGTATCCATCACCGGCAGATTATACACCAGGCTTTTGCCCGATGCCGTGGGCGTGGCAATCACCGTATGACATCCGTCAAGTATGAGTGAAATAGCCCGGGCTTGGTGGATATACAGATTTTTAATACCAAGCTCTGCAAGAAGGTGGGTCAAGTCATTTTTAAAACGGGGAAACGTGTTCGGTGATGCCCAGGCCGGGGATTTGGCATCAAATATCTTATGGCTTACAATATCGCCTGCAAACCCCTTAAAGGATTTTAATCCGGTAATATATTCACCTAATATTTTCATCAGGGCCCACCATTAAACAGTGACTAAAGAATACTTTTTCCAAAGGCAGACAGGATCAGTTCCACCGCAAGTTTGCTTGTTTTATTGGCCACATCAAGAATGGGATTGATCTCCACTAAGTCCATGGAGCCAAGTTTTCTTGAATCCGCAAGCAGCTCCATGAGCAGGTGGGCCTCCCGGTAGGAGATGCCGCCGGGGACAGGGGTGCCGACGCCCGGGGCTTCAACCGGGTCCAGGGCATCCATATCCAAACTTAAGTGAAATCGTTTCAAGTGGGCAAATTGAACCATGATTTTGGCGGCAATGGCACTGATACCCTGTTCGTCAATATCGCGCATGGTGAAAATGGTAATACCGCTGGATTTGATGCGTTCCTTTTCTCCGGGGTCCAGATCCCGCTGCCCGATCATGACCACGTTATCCGAGGAGATCTTTGTGCCGGGATACCCGGCATCCACAAGGCATGGATAGCCGGCTCCCGTTAGAACGGCCAAGGGCATTCCATGAATATTTCCCGACGGTGATGTCTGGGGGGTATTAAAATCGGCATGGGCATCCACCCAGATAAGCCCCACAGGCCCTTTAACCGCCACCGAGGCTACGGTACCAATGGCAATGGAGTGATCACCGCCCAGAAAAATCGGCATACGGCCCTGGTCCATGACCCGGCATCCGAGTTTATAAATATCATGGCTGATCTGGGTGATTTCTTTGACATAACGGTCTGTCATCCCTTTCATGGCAGGATCATCATCGCGCACAGGGACAGGGATATCCCCTTCGTCTTTAACGTCATGTCCAAGCCGGCGAAGTCTTGATATTAATCCGGTGTACCTTAACGCTGCAGGACCCATATCCACGCCACGGAGCATTTGCCCGAAATCCATGGGTACACCGATAATGCTGATGGGTTTTGCCATATTGACTTCCTTTAGTTGAAAGGTCATATATCATAGAGTGAGCTACCCAAGGCTAAAGGCATTGGGCTTCCTGCTTCACAGAGGTTAGCCGACCACCCAAAAAGGTGGTAGGTCTTACATCCTCTCCACAGGCTTGAAGTTCCGTGGCTCCCACGGTATTGAAATTACGTATGTTTATTGCAGCATTGATATCCCTATCGTGCTCTGCTGAGCACTCAGGGCAGGTCCAGAACCTGTGCTGCAACTTTAAATCATTATTAACGTACCCGCAAACATTGCAGGTTTTACTGGAAGGGAAAAATCTATCAACTGACTGTACGCCGGAACCGTATTGACATGCTTTGTATTCACATTGCAATTTAAACGTATTCCAACCGCTGTCACTGATTGATTTGGCTAAACTATGACACTTCACCATACCGGCAACATTCAGGTTTTCGAGACTGACTGTCCCATGGCTACGTACCAGCCGATTGCTGAATTTATGCAGAAAATCAGAGCGTTGATTCGCTATTTTTTCGTGAAGTACTGCAACACGGCGCCGTGCCTTAGCTCTATTGGCGCTTCCCTTCTTGGTTCGGCTAAGTGCCTTCTGGAGGCGCCTGAGTTTTTTCTCAGCCGCTCGCAAGTACGCGGGATGCGCCACCTTTTCACCGGTAGACAGCGTAGCGAAGTGATGCAATCCCAAGTCTACACCCACAGCCGGCAGGTTATTAGAGAATTCAGATATTTCAAGCTCGCATTGTACCGAAACAAAATACTTACCGCTCTTGGTTTTCGAGACGGTGGCATTTTTCAGTACACCTTCAGTGGGACGGTGCAATACCAGTGTTACCCACCCAACTTTGGGAAGGTAAATCTGGGAGTCTGTGAGCTTGAAACGTTGGGGGTACCTAATCGCTTGATGACTGTTTTTGTTCTTAAACGTGGGATAGCCTGCACGGCCTTGAAAGAAGTTTATATAGGCAGTGTCCAAATCTTTGAGCTTCTGCTGCAGCACCTGAGAGTCTGTTTCTTTGAGCCAAGGCAGATCCTGTTTAAGCTTAGGCAGCAAAAGTGTTGTGGCTGTATAGGACAGGTCTTTGCCGGTTTCTTTAAACGCTTGCTTACGAGCGTCAAGCCCGTAGTTGAAAATAAAACGCGCATGCCCGAACTGTACAGCCAACTGTTGCTGCTGCTGCTTATTCGGGTAGATACGGTACTTATATGCGCGACGTATTTTCATAATTTTATTAATAGTATATTTTTCCCGTTTTGTCTAGGAAAAAATGCTAAAGTAAAAACTTATATTCCACACCTAAAGGAGTGGGTTTTACGGCCTAAAGGCCAGGACTATAAATTTTAAAAATATAACGCAACTGGTTTTTAACGACCGGTTTTAGCGAACCAGGAAGATTACATGGACAATAAATACAAAATTCGGTCCCAGCATACCCTTGAGTTGATCAGAAACTTGATTGGGCAAGGTGTTGACCGGATCTCTTTAATCATACGCCATTCAGACAGACACTACTCAGACAATCCGCGGCTTGAACCTTTTATGGGGCTCAATGATTCCGGCAAGGACTATGCCTTTGACCTTGGCAAATCATTTCCTTTGGACTTAATACCGGTTCTGTTTTCAAGTCATTTTAGCAGGTGTGTTGAAACAGCCTACCTCATTGATAAAGGATTCACTTCGGTCACCGGCAAATATTTGCCCCACACAACCCTTAATAAGGTTTTAACGCCTTTTTATGTGAAGAATATTATAACAGCCAAAAAAATGATGACAACAACAGGCGCCGGCCAGTTCGTCCTGAACTGGTTTGACAAAATCATTGACGAATCAATTATGCTTGATCCTGAGTTTACGGCAAGCCGGATTACGGATTTCATGGTATCAAGGCTAAAAGAACTTTCCCCGGGACAGGTCGCCATCTGTGTGACCCATGACTGGAATATCTTTCCCATCAAACGGTTCACGCTCAGGCTTTCCCATGAAAATGCCCTTGATGCCGGGTATCTTGACGCCATGGCTTTTTACGAAAAGGATGCCCGGGTTTTTGCCGTTGCCAGACAGTTCGATCCCGTCGAAATCGTTTAGCTATTGCCTGGACCTAATTATTTGAACAGCATCCCAGTGTTTGGACGACAAGTTTCCCAGATGCAAGGCGCAGAAAAATTTGCAACCGGAGCATACTCGAGTATGTAAGGATTGCAAATTTTTTTGCAACGCCGCAGATGGGTGACTTGTCGTTCAAACACGAGCTATGTAAATGGCCCTGACCGGTGCCGGATACCCCTCAACGGTTTTTGACGGATCTTCGGGGTCCAAAAAATCTTCAAGGGATTCCGTTTGAATCCATTGGGTTTTGCGCTGCTCTTTAAGGGTGGTGTCTGTGATGTCCACGCATCTGATATCTGAAAATCCGGCCCGGGTGAGCCAGGCTTCCATGGCAGACAAATCAGGGATAAAAAACACGTTGCGCATTTTTGCGTACCGGTCAGAGGGAAACAAACAATAATTATTTTCCCCTTTGATCACCAGGTTTTCCACAACCACCTGCCCGCCCGGCACAAGGCTGTCATGGATCTGTCTCAGCATCTTCACCGGGGATTTGCGGTGGTACAAAATTCCCATGCACAGCACCAGATCAAAAAAACGGTTCATGGCCGGCAGTTCATTGTAGGCGGCCGGCAGACAGAATACTTTTTTCAGATTCAAATATTTTTGTGCTGCACAATATTGATAATAAAAAGCACTTTGGGGTTCAAGGCCTAAGGCAAACATGGGGTCTGACGCCGCCATTTTAAACATGTAATAGCCATTGCTTGAACCGATATCCAGAATTTTTCTATTTTTAAGGTTGGGCAGATGGGGCTCCAGACGCTCCCATTTCATCCAGGACTGCCACTCGGAATCAACGTGAACACCAAAAAAATCAAAGGGGCCCTTGCGCCAGGGGCTCAGCTTGACAAGGTCGTTGTAAAGCCTGTCCCTTTCATCCGGTAAAAGCTGGTCTGCCTGCCCGATGCTGACAGCCCTGGATGACAGATCAACGGTGTGGGGACAAATTTCAGGCAGTTTTTCAACCACGTATTTATACTTTTCAAAATTTCCCCCGGCAGAATCAAGATACGCCCTTTTATCTTTGACCAGCGTTTCCAAGGCATCATACCATTTATCCCATCCCAGATGTCCGTAACTTGCTAAAAACTGTTCCATTCTATTTAACCGCGATCATGGATGTAAAATTAAACCACTTCAGCCAGACGGGGCAAGGTGTAATCGTGGTCATTTTTTCTGCAACCACCCTGTCTTTATACATAATACCGTCCCTTTTAATCCGGGCATCTATACATCATTTACAGGCTTTGTGCAAGCGGCTGGAAAAACCTGAACAAACCGTTTCATTCAAGGCGTGACAATGGGAGCATATTGAAATATGTGCTCATTGTAACAACGAAGAAGACGGATGAAAAAGCAAACCATATGGGGGGTTTTATTTTGATTATGGGCCTAACTTATAAATATGTTACTGATTCATAATCAAAGTAGTAGCGAGAGCACCCAACGATGAAAGAACGCAATATATTCAGCCGTAGATGCACCCTGGGAAGCCATTTTCAGGCCTCCCGGAGTGTCCCAAGAAATTATTCCAACAAGTGAAAGCGGTTATTCAATCGCTACTTCGATGGCTTTATGCTTGGTCTCTTTGGTCTTTTCAATTTGAAGCGTAAGCATACCGTCTTTAAAGGCGGCCTTGATTTTACTTTCATCAACGTTATCAGGCAGTGTAAAGCTGCGGTTGAAACTTCCGTAATGTCGTTCTACCCGATGGAAACGTTTTCCTTTTTCTTCTTTTTCCTGGTGCCGTTCCCCCCGGATTGTCAAGATACCATTGTCCACCAGAACTCTGACATCCTCTTTTTTGACATCCGGTATTTCGGCTTTGATGACGAAGACGTTGTCGGTTTCGGCAATATCGACCCGCGGAGTCCAATCTCCTGTTGCGATAATCTCCTGATTTGAGGCTCCCGGCCGTCCGACGGCTTTTGTGTAACGATCGAAAAACTCATCCATTTCCCTCAGTGGATCCCATTTTACCAATGACATAATTCACCTCACTTTTTGTTGTTAATGTCCATCCGGAAGTGATCTTTTTCGAATGAACACTGGTTAGGGTTACTTGCCCTCCTGCAGCTTTTCAATTTGCTGCTGGATAGCTTTCAATGTTTGTTTCATCTCGTCGATCTGGGTTTGAAGCGATTGCTGCGCGTCACTTTGCGGTACGGTCACCAGGCTGTTCTGGTTAAACCCTATAAAAATAAACGCCTCTGCCCCGACCTGAACCGAAGCCACCTCTGCACACCAATTTCCTGCGAAAGCCAGTTTGAAATCGGTTGTTTGTGCGCTTATATCATTGCACATTCCCAACCATCTTCCGGTCATTGATTCCTGGCCAATCGGTCCTGATTTGTCTAATCCGGATATCGTTTTAAACCGGGACACCCTTTAAAAAAAGGCTTCTCCGGAACCCCGGTTGATCAGGCTCAGGTACTGCAAAACTCTCATCACCAGATCAAACTGTCCCGCGTTATGTCGGTAGCCCCTAATCAGGGCATATTCTCACCTCATATAGATTTGAACTTCTTATTTGGTGCTTCTAATATTCTTTAGAGCATAAAATATGCCAGACGTTTTTCACACTTTGTGCGGGTTCAATAAAACTGAAATATGTATGGTTACTTGTTTTTGTTACCTGCTTTGAAACTGATGCCGAGAATGGTTGGATATCAGAGGTATCAGCTTCTTTTTCAACTAGTAAAAGAAGCTGACAGAAACCTCCTGCGATTGCTATTTTCCAGCTGCTATTTTATTATGTTCCCCCATTTTTGAGATGCTGATACTCGGTGGGTACTCGAACTCGACTCGGTGGCGGCGCTCGGCGGGGTATAGCCACACCAATTCATTGAAATAAAGCAACATCACGTCTAAAAATATACGGGTTTCGGGGCTATTTCCGACTTAGGCATTGAAAAAATTTTTTAATCCTCAAAATATGCCGTATATTCAAACTATTAAAAATTGTTTCCTCCTTGAATTCAAACAAATTTCCTAAAAATTTGATGATCGAGTATAAATCAAAACACCATTAATATTTAATTGGTTATAGAAGAAGCATTCTTGGGTTCTGAAATAAATTTTGCCTCTCAGGTCCCCAACTAACAAGGATTTACGTAGCCTCGTCGGAAATTTTACGATTTTGCCCCCCCAGATTAAACATGGAGGGAGTGAGTTATATAAAAATATTGTGGCAATTTGTGAACAGACCACAATTTTAAATTGTATCTTCTTTCACGCCAGTGTAAATTGGCATTATGTCAAGACGCTTCAGAATAGTAGTTTCCAACATCCCTCTTCACATTATTCAAAGGAGGAATGTATTGTGAAAAGATTCTTTTTCTTTTTTATTATAGCTGGAATGATAATTCTGAATATTTTTCTGTTGCTTTATGGATACTATCTGCTTTCCTTTGCATTACAGTGCGGTTCTGTGGGGGGCTTATTTTTTATATATAAAGCAACAGAAAACAGACATATTGAAAATATGGTATTGGTGTACTTGAAAAAGCACAATGGAGCTACGAAAAATGAGCTTATTGCCCATATAAATAAGAAAACCGGGGAAAAGGCCAACGTCAATTTATCACTGCTTGTCGATGAAATCATCGAAAATCTCAAGATAAAAGACTTGGTTTTTATAGAACAAGGTATTGGCTCAAACATTGGATTTTGCATTATACCTAAAGAAAACGGGCCAGACAGACGCCGTCACACTTGACGGCATGTCCACAAAACTTGAAGTTTTACTTTAAGCAAACGCCTTATTACAATTGGGCACGGTGATGGGATCACCAATGGGGTCATCCAGTTGCCGGATGTGCTTGAGAGGGAGATCCGCTGGTATCTTCACGGGCTTTTTATGACGCCGGATGATTCAGGCCCCATTCAGTTTCTTTTTCTTATAAGCTTCAAAATCCAGGGGAATGCTAGGCGGCAGTTGTGGTGCTCCCTGGTCACTTTCAGAATCAGTAGGCGTGACACTGTCATTGTCCGGCCCTGCCAGAGCACGCCGAAATTCTTTAAATTCGGTAGACATATCAGTGACAACCGAGGTCAATTGATTTAAAGACGCCAGTATCTGACCGGAGAGCGCATTGTCCCCTTCAGAAACCGGCGGCTGTGCTGACGGTGGCCGGGTAGCGCTTTGAACTTTCACCGGCGCTTTGGCCGAGTTTCTTTTTTTTCTTTGAGGGAGTTTAAGAGGGGTTCCTGCAACTTCCATGTACTTTTCCCAAAAATTCTCAAATGTAGTGACACTTTTACCGGCACCTGGATTGTCGAACAGAAATTCGGCCAGTTGTTCAATACCGACGGCTGCACGGGTCGAAGGGTACAACAAAGTGAAAGGACGCTGCCGGATCACTGCTGCGGACACAGCTTCATCAGCAGGAAGGCAGCCTGCATAGGAAATTTCAATGGGTAGATATTTTTTCACCGTTTCATTAAATTTGTCGAATACAGCCTTGCCAAAACGTTCGTTTTTCGCCTTGTTCATGACCACTTTTACCGGTTCTCGGTATCCGTTCAAGGAAAGCACTTTCAACATCGAGTAACCGTCGGTCAGCGACGTGGGTTCGGATGTCACCACCAGGAGTACCTCCTGGGAGGCCATGCAAAAGGAAAGTACATCCCTGGAAATGCCGGCCGACGTATCGAAAAACAGGACATCATACCCCTCCAGGCAGGAAAAAGACTCGATCAGTTGGGAGACGTCCCGGGGTGTCATGGCTGCCAGCTTTTCCACGCCGCTGCCGCCGGGAATGATGTCCACACCGCAGGTATCATGAATCATGATATCCGAGATGCGTTTTTCCCCATTCACCACCGCCTCAAGGGTATGCTCCGGGTGGATTCCCATTAGGATATTGATGTTGGCCAACCCGAGATCTGCATCAAAAATGCAGGGCCGTAATCCCTGCCTGGCAAACTGAACGGCCAGGTTCACGCAGATATTGGTCTTGCCAACACCACCTTTTCCGCTGGTAACGGTGATTACCCGTTTCATGCATATATTCCTTTTTTATAGTACCGGCGACGCAAATAGTTCCGGCTTTCCTTCTTTGTCGATGCATCTGAATTGGACGCTGGAGCAACCGTAAGTTTTACAAATTGTATGAAAATTTTCTTCAATAAATTCCATGAACCAGATTTCTTCCTGGGGGATCTCTTTTTCCACGCCTGCCGGTTGCATCTGCGTTTTGTAGGCCTGATACAACGATTTGACCTTGGTATGCTGATCTTTCAACTGATCAATGACCACTGAGGCGCCCTCGGAGTTTCTCTGCCCGGACAGAAATCGGTTAACGGGTCTTGGCAGCACCTCTCCGTATAACAGGGCGTAAAGTTGTTCGAATTTTTCATCGGTGATCAGCACGCAAGTCATCTGGATCTTTGGATGGCTGGACCGAAGGTCTTGCATACTCCAGACCTTGGCTGGATTAGACACCCCGAGGGTCAGGTTGTCTCCGTTCCGGAAAAGGGGGAGAATCTGATGTTCGCAGGCATAACGCTGACCGATGATATGACGCAGTTCGCTTTTTTGTTTTTCATAGTAAATATATCCGTCAAGTTTTTGGAACGGGGTATTGTATTGAATGGAAAGGGCAAAATAAAGCTGGTCCAATGTCACACTTTTGTTTTCCAGCAGTATTTTACCAAGGGTTTTATGGCCGGGGGACTGAAACCTAAGGGCCCTTTCAAGATCGGCCTCCTGGATCAATCCCTGCTGCAAAAGGATCTGTCCTAATTTGAGATCCGGACTGAACCTTCGGAAAGCGTGATTCAATTCGGACAGGGTAACCCGGTTCTGTTCATACAAAATTTCACATGTTGATTTTTTGTAATGCTTGAGCTTAACCGCAGATTCCAGATCTTCCTCCTGGATCAACCGGTGCTTGACGGCCTGTTTGATAAGAAAAAGGGTATCCAACTGTTCAGAAAGCAGTTTTTTTCGATCTGTATCTGAAAGCAAACCTTTTGTGAATAAAAATCGGCTCAACGGTTGATTGCGCTGCTCGACCTGCTGTTGGCATTCCTCCAGTTGCTCCTGGGCGATCAACCCCCTTTCCACGGCCGTTTTTCCGATTTGCATCAGCATTTCCGGAAGGGACAGAAGCCTCATCAATTGCTCCTGGGTCATTTTATTTTGCTCCAACAGGATAAAGCCCACTTGTTTTTTAGACTGCTCAATATGGGTCTTCCGGCTGTCCCTGGCTTCGGCCATCTCCTGGGAGGATACGAACCCTTCGTCTATCAAGACTTCCTCAATTTTAAGGAGAGCCGTTTTGACTTCCATTTTTATGGCCTTTCTACCAAAAAATAAAAAATACCGGGCTTGGTCATTCACCCGTCTCCGCTTCATCCTGCCTGCGGGCCGCTTCAACCAAAATATGCATAAGAGAACGATTGATTTCAATGCGTTTTTCGAGGTCTGCCTGAGTGATTTGAATGGCCGAATCTTTCCAGTTCAGGATGTCATAGGCCGCATCCTCACCTCTCCTGTCCCCGGTTTCAGCCGCAATCAGACGACCTTTCCGGAAGAACAAAAATCCGACGTTTTCGGCCGATTTTACCTGAATGGTGCATGTTTTTTCTTCCATTTCGATCATTTGAAGAAATGCTGTTGTGCTGAATCCTTCGATTTTCCCTTTTGGATCGGATCGCAAGCTGGTCAGGATCGTCGCTAAAACCGACGGCATGTCCAATGGTTTTTCAAAAACAGCATCCAGCGTGATATCCGGTATTGAATCCTGGAATTCAAATGCCGGATTCCAGGTCATCAAAAACAGGCTCATATTGGGTTCTCTTCTGTGAATGGCTCTTAGCAGCTGGATGCCGTCCATATCCGGTATGTTCAAGTCTGCTGCGATTGCATGTATTTTTATGAATTTTACAAGTTCCAGCGCAATTTTGCCATTTTCAGCGGTGAGCACGTCGTAATGTCCCGTGGCATTCACTGCTGTGGCAAACACACTTAATACTTCCGGATCATCATCAACAATGAGTATTTTATGTCTGTGGGAAGTTGCAGCATCGGATGTTTTGGCCCAGTGGCGATTTTTCCGGTATTGTTCGACGCCTTCCTGCAACACGTTTTCAAGCACATGGGGCTTGCAGGTTTTTATCAAAAATTTAAAAATTTTCCCCCCGTTCAGTGCCTTGAGTGAAACATCTAATCTGTCGCGCCCGGTAAGCATGACAATTGCGCTGTCCGGGTCTATCTTTTTCGCCTTTTCTACAAATTGGAATCCGTTCATGCCACTCATGTGCAGACCGGTGATGATGACGGCGTAGGGTCCTTTACCTGCCACTGCGTTAAGGCCTTCCTGGCCGCCTCGGGCAATATCAATATCAAATAATTTATTCAGGCGTCGTTGTGTGACCTCCATTAAAGCGAGATCTTCGTCGACGAATAAAATTCTATCCATCTTATCGTTAAATTCCGTAAAATTGGTTCCGGCACCATAAGTTCAATTTATTGAACCCCAGAGGCGGTAGTCTAAAAATGCATAACAAAATATTGTGTATTCTATATCATTCCGTAAAAAATAGAAAAATGCTTTTTGTTATAAAAAATTTTCTTTATAAATGATCTGAATAACGGCCATGGCCGACCTGGTCTTTCACCGAGGTTAGGCCACAACAAATCATGAAAGAAACTAACTGGTTAGTTTAGTTCTTTCATATAAAAAAGTTAGTTAAGTTTATGGATGAACCAAAATCTAATTTTGATAATGCTGAATTTTTAAATCATTTTCGATTAAACACCGATCCGTTCTCGTCCGGCCGGGAAGATCTTATATTTTTCCATAGCTTCAATCTAAATGCCAATCAACCATTAACTGCTGAGCAGACCATTGTATATATCCAATTTGTATTAAATGCTGCCGGCGCAAACCACCAAATCATTATCGAAGAAAAAACCCATCAGGAAGTATTTCGTTTGTCCACGGGCAGGGTTGACCAGATCAGGGCAATTATGGATCGGGCGCTTCATAACGCATTTAAAGATCGCACAAGAACCATTACTAAAAAATATGTTGAAGACACATTTATCGTACCAAAAAGGTGGAGAAATGTTTTCAAATCGTTAACTTTCAACTCAGTCATTACCAAAATAATCATCGCTGCCGTATTGTTCGGCTTGATTGCCACAGCCTTAGTCTTTTGGAGCGGCAAAGGAGAAAAAACGCAAAGTCTTAAGCCGGAACCAATACCACCCGTCGCGAAGAAAGAAAATATACAGGCCCCGGAACCGCTCCCCACCTTGCATAAAATAGATGAAAAACCGATTCAATATAGAGATGATAAGCTGATCGAATTTTTAACGGCATATAACCTTGAAATATATGAACCGCTTTTTTTGAAGGCAATCTTCTCAGAAAACTTTGACGACATTAGCGATAGAATCTACAACGAAACAGGAATGATGCTGATTCATTTCACTTCATTACCTGCGATTGTCGAAAAGAAATATCACATTTATGAAAAAATTCTATTGAACCCTGTACACATCCGCTTCTTTTTATTCTGGAAGCCCACCCTGATGATATCAAAATATGAAAACGGAATTAAAGGTCGCGAAATCAGACAACTTCAGACTATGTTACAAAAAATTGATTTATACCATGATGAAATTGACGGCATTGTAGACACCAAACTGACCCGGTCGCTCATCAGATTCCAACGCCGGAACCAGCTTGAACAAACCGAATTTCCCGATATAACCACTCTGTTTTTTCTGACAATCCTGTCTGAATAGTCTCTGATATTGCCGATTTTCCGGAACCCATGCCGATAATCAAATACGGAAAATTCATTTCAAATTTCGGCACATTATGGCATATTGAAGATGTGCAAACTCATGTCAATAAAATAATCCACGGAAACATAAATGCAGTTATTTTTTTAGCAGGTGTAAAGTGAATTTTCAGGGAGACTTTGAAGGCCTGGCACTGGCAAGTATCTTTCAGTTATTGTGCAATGACGAAAGAACTGGGATGTTGACCGTTACCGGCAATGACGATACAAGCCGGGTTTTTTTCAATAACGGCACCATCGTTTATGCCACAGCATCACTTAAAGAGGCGCGACTGGGTTTTTTATTGAGAACCAATGGCGTAATTTCCGAACAACAGTTGAAAAAATGCCTCGACCTTGCCAAGGAAAGTAAAGCACATCTGGGCAAAATATTGGTTAACAAGGGATATATATCACTGGAAACATTGAAAAAATACAATATCCGCCAAGTAGAAACAATCCTTTACAATCTTTTTTTCTGCGAAAAAGGAAAGTTTGACTACAAGGATGAAAAATTAAACCTCAAGGGGATGATTGTTACCCAGCTCAATCCCATGAAATTGATACTTGAGGCGTCCAGACGAATTGATGAATTATCCGTACTGAAAAAATGTATCCCTTCGGACAAGATGGTTTACAAAATGTCGGGAACTGTCCCGAACAAAAATGAAATAAAACTCAATGCAAATGAATGGTGTGTGCTTTCTCTTGTGGATGGCACGCGGACAGTTCGCCAGATAATTAACCAGAGCGGGTATGATGATTTTGCCGTATACAAAATTTTGTTTTCCGTGATTTCATCCGGAATGATTGTGGAAAAAGAGGAAGTCTCACTGAACGGCGAAGGAGATGAAGACGATTATTCTGCTATTATCACAGTATACGGCGATCTTATTTCAGTTATCCTTAAAACCTTGACAAACGAACTGGGAGACCATACCAGTGCCGTCTTTGAAGATGCCAAAAAAGACCTTCCCGAACAATTCCAGCAAATTCTTAAAACCTATTCCCCTTACAATGACAAAAGACCCAACTTGACGCAGATTTCAAATGCCATGGTTCACGTGTCCCCTGCTGAAGATAGAAGAAAAATTTTAATAACCGGATTCAATGAATACTGTTACCGTATATTAAAAAATATGGGCAATATACTCGGCACAAAATCCTTGCTCAAAGTCGTCGATGATCTTGAAAAAATGTTGAGTTATGTCGAAAAATACCAGACCAGTTCCGTTGAGAAAGATAAAATCGTAAATGATTTCAGCAGCATTATTATGGATATCAAAGCAGAATTCAAAACGAAAGGCAAAGGCGGTATTTTTTCTTTTTTTTCCTGATTTATGAATCGGCTATCTTTGCCCCCCCATATGCCAGAAATCCGAGCCCGGCTGTTCTGAATATGGATCTCAGAATATTCAGACTTTCCGAATTCAGGTAACTTTCCAAAAACACCAAATAATCAGAAACAAACAACAAAGATACCGTCACCAGTATCAGGTTTATCACCTTACCGATCTTGCCGCCGGAATATTTCATCCGTGCCTTGTTGAATACAAAAATTATGATAAGGTAAATGGCCAAAGTAAAAACCAGAATAATGGTTTCAGTGTTCATGGGTGACTCCTTTAATTCAGATAAAATCGATATCTTTTAATGCCTCTTTAACCTGGTTTGCCAGCATAAGACTGTTCACTCCCTTTTCCTGTATAATTCCCAGAGCAAATGTTCCAACAGGAAATACCAGCAAATGGTTTTGGTTCTCCCTGGAAAACAAAAGATATTGATAACCGGACCTTGATATACTTCCGGCTTTTTGACTGCAGTTTATTATAGATTCAGCCTTTTTTTCAGGATTTTTTGTCCCATGGGCTTTGATAACACGGTTTTCATCTACCAGCAGGAACTCTCGAACCCCTTTTATACGGGCTATTTTTTCCAACCCCTTTATCTTTTTATTCATTATGGCGTCATCTTTGATCTCTTCTTTCCAAAAGAGGCGATAATATTGTTTAGTTTTTCCATAATTTTGGCAGGTAACGGAAACTGGGCCGCAACCACCACAAGAAATTTAGACCGGCCCATAGATTTTACCAGGACTGCTTTGTCTTGTGTGACCAGCACCATATCCTTAATACCGCGGTATATCTGTTTGGGGCCTTCATACGTCTGTTCTAAAAGTGCTGCCAAGGCTTTTATCTGTTCTTCAGAAAACAGCCTGGGCATGTTGAATGCAATCAATCCGTCAACATTGCTAAAAACAAAGGCCCCGTCAATTTCGGACAGGGCTGATATTGCGCCAAGCAACGGATCGAATACCTCATGTCCATGATCGTATGCAAGCGTATTGTCAGGATGTGGGGGGGCCTTGGCAGCATAATTATTGGGATATCCGCACCTGCTGCACTGAAAAATGATCCTTTTTGTTCCGTCTGCCGGATCAGGCAAATGATTTTTTTTTCCGCAGTCTTCGCAAAAAGCAATCATACGATACACATGTCAGGTCAGAGTCCGAATCTGAAAAAACGTTTCAGTTTTGACAATACGCCTTTTTGTGGAGCAGGGTCCGGGGATGGGCTGTGGGTTATATCCGGTTCCTGCTTTGGTTCAGGCCCTGCTTGGGAGGCCTGATCGTCCGACCTGAAAGATCCTTCCTGAACCGACGTCTGCTCAACCTGAGGAATACTCAGCCTGTCAAACAGTAACCCAACTATTTTAACCAGACTTGATTTTACCGGTTCATCTTCCCATTTGGTTCCAAGTCTCTCCAGATCCTGTAATATTTTCGTCCGGTCTGTCTGGTCAACATCCGCCGGGAGCTCGCAAAAGGCCTCTTCTAAATTCTTTAGTACGGTCAAATCCGGATCATCTGACTCACTAACCGGGACCTGGGATGAGAAATTTGAGGTCTCATCAACTTCATCTTCGTAATCAAATGGAACGACACCTTCTGTATCAGTATCTGTATTGTCTTGCAGAGCCTCTGCTTCTGAAGGTTCTTCCAAACTAATATCTTCGCCCGTATCCGACTCCATATCAATACCAAAGAATTCATTCAGCGTGTCTTCGATTTCCGGAATCGGTTTAGATTGCTTATCATAACGGGTAATTTCGCTCATACCGGGTTTGAGTTCGCGATCTGCCCCGGCCATTGCATCAGGATTGTGAACCGGATTTGTGCTGTTAACGTCCATGAGATGGATGCGATCCAGCATTTTATCCGCTTCTGTTTCTTTGGGATTTAAAAGATTATCCATCACGTTGCCGGATCCCGGTGAATCGCTTATTTTCCCTTGCAGGGCTGGCTGTATATTTTCCTCGTCTGCCTTATTCCGGGCAACCGGCTGCACCATGGCTTCTTCAGGGTCAAGCAATGTTACTTCCGAACTGTCCGCTGGAATTTGTTTTGTTTCATGACTTAAGTGGGAAAGGGCGGGAGGCATGTCCTGCTGGAACTGAGAAGAACCTTCCTGTTTGGACTCAACAGTTTTCCCAGGGGGCACTATAGCCCGTTTTTTAAAGTTGTTAAACAACTCAATCGCTTGATCAAGACGTTGCTTTTTCTCAGGCACACTCAATCCAGGCTGATGAACCACTTTTTCAAGAATGATATAAACGGACTTCAAGACATCAATGGAATCCGTATGGGCAGCCTCCTTTTTAGATTCGATATAATTTACAATGTGTTGCATGATCTTAAGGAGGTTTATATTTACCCAATGGCCTCTCCATTTCTGAAACAAATGATCCACAGCCGCTTTGAATTGACTGATGGTCCCTTTTGTGATTTCCCAATCAATGGACAAAACAACGGCTTTCAGTTCATCCAGATCTCCGGGAACCGGGGCCGGAGGAACAACATCTTCCCTAAACGCCTTGAATTTACCGATCATTTCCTTTACCAGCCGGTCTTGCCCTGCCGGATCCAGATCCCTGCCCGTTATTAAAGTCTTCAAGGCATCAAGCTGCTCTTGCAACAACGGCAAAGTTCCCTGATGGGCTGCGGCCTGGTTGGATGCCAGGTACTTTCCAAGTGAAAGAATCATTTGCCCTAAAGGCGACAATCGTTTTTGATCCTGAAGCTGTATTTTGAGGCCGGAAGCAGTCTGTACGAACAATTGTACATCTTGATCGGTTATGCCGTTCTCAAAAGAGGCAATCAACCCTGAAAGCTCCTGAATGGTCGAGGTAATCCTTGAATTGCTGTCTTGGTCCAATGCGCCTCCTTAGAAAAGCTGATCCTGAATGGATGCAAGTGTCATGGAAATAATTTTTTTGAGCGTTTTCATCACATTGCCACCACCAAGAGCACTCGCTTCAAATGCCGGGACACGGAGTACCGAATTTAAATCTTGTTGTAAGATTTTTGTAGGTATCACATCCTCCCCTTTGTTGCGCAGATCGACTTTGTTATATTGCATCACCAGGGGCAGATCAAACAGGTCCAGGTTATGAGTTTTCAAATTTTCGTAAAGCTGGTTCAGAGATTCAATATTCCGTTTACGCTGGAATTTTTGAATATCCGCGACAAAAACAATACCATCCACCCCTTTGAGAACGAGACGGCGGGTCGCATTGTATTTTACCTGGCCCGGGACTGTATAAAGCTGGATAATAACTTTAAACCCCTTAATCCGTCCAATGTCAAAAGGGAGGAAATCAAAGAAAAGGGTCCTGTCGTCCTGGGTTTTCAAGCTGACCATCTCGGATTTAATTTGATCTCTGTAGGTCTTGTTAATATACTCGAGATTGGTTGTTTTACCGCCCCGTCCAGGGCCGTAATAGACTATTTTAACTTTAACTTCTTTTGTTTTTACATTTACAAGTGCCAAGCCATGGCCCCTTTTTTTATAGATGTAAAAAATGAAATCGAATTATCAACGGGTCAGGTACTGCAAATCTCATTGATCTCTGTAACGACTTTGGACACTTTTAACCGGACGATCCCCAAGGAAATTGATTTGGGAAACATGGTAATCAAAATTGTATTTTCCGTTACTTTGCTGAAATGTATACTTGATTTTTCCCCTTTATGAAACAATAGTGAAAACTCAGACTCCCCGATAAGTTTAGCCATAGCGTCGACTGCGGCAAAGTTTCCAGCCGCAAGTGCCGCGAATGCCATGTAATCCAGATTTGAATTCCCATTATCATGCTGGGTGATTGAATTGCCGGCCATATCAATATAAATCACATTCTCAACACCTGAATCAATCAGGTGCGACTTGATTATCGTGTCAATGGCATTAAGCTGTTCTTTATTAAACATTCTATAATGATAACGAAAAATGCTTGACCATGCAATATTAATATATTGACCTCAAGCTTGACACAGAAAAAGGGGAGATTGAAGGCCTGTAGAACACTATAGGGTTGGCGTAAGTCGTGGGATATCGTGATCGGTTATCATACAGGAAATTATTCTGGCCCACGTTTTATTCTTTTTTACGATAAACACAGTGGAAACACCAATGTTTATAAGATAGGATCGGGTGGACGCTTAACTAAACGTATACAGGCGAAATAATTGACAGCGGTGTCGGTAGCCTGATGTTATTCTATTTAACAGCCATCATGGATGTAAAATTAAACCACTTCAGCCAGACATTGAATGAGGAGAACCCGGCCTTTTGTATACGGTTTTCATGGTCTGCCACGGTCTCGGGAACCAGTACCCGTTCCAGGGCATCCCGCTTCTGACTGATTTCAAGTTCCGTATATCCGTTTTCCCGTTTAAATTGGTAATAATATTCCTGCTCCAGGGCATTCATTTGTGGATCAGGATGAATGGTTTTTTCCGTGAGCAACAATATACCGCCTTTGCAAAGCCCGTTAAAGGCGGATTGAATCAGACAATCCCGCTTTTCAGCATCCAGGAACTGCAAGGTCAAATTGATTACCACCACAGATGCATTTGAAATTACAATATTCTCAATACAGGCACAGGCAAGATCAATACAGCCGTGGCTGTCATGGACGGCAAGCCGTCTTTTAAACCGCTGGATCATGGGCTCGGCACTGTCAACAGCAATCATTTTAAATCTAACACCGTCGAAGCAGTCAAGAAGTAAAACGCCCAAATTGCCATGGGAACAGCCCAAGTCAAAAATCTGTGTTCCGGGTTTATAGTACTGCCGGGCAATCCTTGCCTGCTGTTTAAGTACTTCACCGTACAGCGGCACTGATCTGACCAGCATATCTTCAAATACCCGGGCTACTTTTTCATTGAACCTGAAAGGTGTAATCGTGGTCCGTTTTTCTGCAAATACCCTGTCTTTATACATAATACCGTCCATTTTGATCCGGGCATCTATACATCATTTACACTCGATGATCAAGTTTTTGTTCATTTGCCCAACCTCGGCGTTGAAAAAAAATTTATATGCGTTGTTTTGAATACAACCGGGTGTTGACAGGCGGAAGGGAATATCGCATTCTATGGCCTTATGTCAAAGATATCCTCCATATCCGTCCCCAAAAAGGACAAAAACAAGACCGATACCCCGGTCTCCGTCATGACATTTAATCTTCGGTTCGGCCTGGCCAAAGACGGTCCCCATGCCTGGGAATACCGGAAGACTCTGGTAGCAAAAATCCTGGAAGACTACCCTTCAGATTTTATCGGCTTCCAGGAGGTCAATCATTTTCAGGCCGAATTTCTGACCCGGTCACTGATGCACCACAATCACATTGGCTGGTACAACAAAAGGATTGAACGGTGGCAGAATAACCTGATCCTGTTCGATTCGTCCTGGGAATGCCTGGGTCATCGCCACTTTTTTTTAAGCCACACCCCGGACATCCCTTCCCGACTTCCCGGTTCCATATGGCCCCGTCAATGTGTTATTGGATGGTTTAAAAAGAAAAACCGGCATCTGCTCATGGTCAACACTCACTTTGATTTTGCATCCAAGGTCCAGCAAGAAAGTGCCGGTCTAATCATGGAATTTATTAAACGTTTTCCCAAGGGAATACCACAGATCATCACTGGTGACTTTAACACCACCCCGGGTTCGCCTGCCCATCGGTGTTTTAAATCCCGGGGATATGGTCTGGTCATGGAAGGTGAGTCTATTACCACCGCCCACGATTTTACCGGGAAAAAAACAGGGCGTCACATCGACTGGATACTATACAGGAACGGTTTGTCTCCCGTATTTAAACAGGTGATACAGGATTCCTTTAACGGCCTTTTCCCATCCGATCATTACCCGGTTCGGGCCGGTTTTGCCTGGACGCTTTAAACTTGCCACATACCGTAAAACCCAGCGATAAAAAAACAAAAGTAATGTCATAACTGAAGTTTCCTAAAAATTAAAACCGACCTTAGGGCAACTTAAAATGCAATTGGCATGGAAATTGATTTTCATTTTTCATGCCAAACCTAAGTGATTTTTTATGATAACATACTGTTTTTATTTGAAATAAAGACCCAATAACCCTTGAAAAAGTAGGCGCTCCTGTAGTATATTTCAATTGCCTAAATACTTGAAACTATACAAAAAAGGAACGACCCACCATGTTTATATTACGTGATTTGACAGAGCCTTTGCAAGCTGAATTTTCTAATACAGCTCAGGGACAGAAAAGAAAAGTCTGGTTTGCATACACGTTGCTCGCTGTAGTGGTACCGTTTACATCATCAATCACCTCTAACCTGTTACGTGCCCTTCAAACTTTGTTTGGTCTAAAACTGCATAGCCAGAGGTTTTATGCATTTATGGCGAGTCCAACACTGCCATGGAAAAAATTATGGCAAGCTATGTGGGGAATGATTCCGTCACCAGGTACAGACGGACGAATAATGGTAGCACTGGATGATTCCATAAACCCAAAAAGTGGTAGGAAAATTTTTGGTTGCGCACATTTTCACGATCATGCAGCAAAGTCAAACCAGAGTTCATATCCATGGTCACAGTGTATTCTGGCAGTAGGATTATTGAAAAAAATAAAATCTCGATGGGCCTGCCTGCCCCTTGATTTTCGTTTTTATATGATGAAAAAGAATATTGAGGCAAAATCTGCTACTGCCAAACGAAAAGGGAAGGTTCTTTCCTTTGAAAGCAAGATGACACAGGCTGCCACGATGATAAAGGATATTCGAAATTATTTTCAGCAACCAGTGTTAGTTATTGCAGATAGTTGGTTTGGCAATGACGGCCTCTGGTCCAGGCTGGGTCGTGGTGAAGGCGGCTTTTTCCATCTACTCTCTCGTATGCGAACAAATATTACGCTATATGATCTTGCCCCTGTTTCTACAGGAAAACGCAAGGTTGGTCGCCCACGAAAATATGGCAGCCGTCTGGGTTCTGTGGCTGATTGTGCAGCATGCTGGAAAAAAAAGTGCCGGGCTTATATGGTTTTCTTGTACGGCAAAACAAGGGAAGTACAGGCGTATTCACAAATCGTTATGTTGAAAACGATGAAATGTCCGGTACGAGTTGTTTTTGTTTATCGGAAAACACGATACGTTGCTCTCATGACCACAAATTTAACGCTTTCTGTTGAGCAAATTATAGAATATTATGGCGCACGCTGGAAAATAGAATCCGGATTTAAGGAGATCAAGCAGGAAATTGGTAGCTCAAAATCACAAGTTCGGAATTCGGAATCCGTACTGAATCATCTTAACTTCTGCATGATGGCCACAACGCTGACATGGATCTATGCCGACAGGTTGGAAAATGCACCAGACAGAAGACATAAAATTCGGGGACGAGCCGGATTTGCATTTTCTGATGTGCGCAAGACTATAGCGGAGGCAGCATTGAGTTCTGATTTTTATAGGGTTTGCCCTGTGCCGGGGCAAAACCCACAAAAATCTTTCGTTAAAACCTTGCTACGCATGGTTGCATAGCAAGATGATCAATTAGTTTACAGGAAACTTTAGGTCATAAAACCAGTTAAAGAAAATATCTATAATTAATTACAGCTACTTATAAGGTACTATCGAAAAGATGGGCTAAGCTGAAACAAACAAAAAATGGATTGTGCTGATAACAAAAAATGATTATGCTACGATCATAATTATAAATATATACCGTTTTGGGAATTGCTTTTTATCCAGGGAAAACAATCAAGCGTAAAATACACAAAAGAAAAATAGTGCCATAAAACCAGTTTTGTACAAAAAAATTATCTAACCACACTAACTTACAACGTAATATCTAAAAGATAGGTTAGGTGTAACTTGGGCTACAAAGGATTGAACACCCCTCCTTATTTTTTAAAAAAAATTAAGCAAAAAATAATTTTTTTTTGAGAGGTTGAATGCGCTGGAGTTTTTGGATTCCTGTAAATTTTGTTGTCTGTTTTTTATTTTATTCCATAGTCACGTCTGTTTTCGCAAATACAGGTGACGAAGATATACTGGAGATGGATCTGGCTAATTTAATGGATGTCCAGATTACCTCTGCTGGTCGCAAGTCCCAGATCCTCTCAGATGTTCCTGCCGCTGTCTATGTCATCCACCGGGAAAAAATACTCGACTCCGGCGCAACAAGCATTGCCGAAGCCCTCCGGCTGGTCCCGGGACTGCAGGTGGCCCGGATCAACGCCAACCGGTGGGCCATTTCTTCAAGGGGATTCAACGGCTCGTTTGCCAATAAACTGCTGGTACAAATTGACGGCCGCAGCGTGTATACCCCAAGTTATTCAGGGGTATACTGGGATCTTCAGCATGTGTTGCTGGAAGATGTGGAACGGATAGAAGTTATCCGGGGGCCCGGGGCAACCCTGTGGGGTGCCAATGCCGTAAACGGCATTATAAATATCATAACCCTGCCGGCATCGGATACCCAGGGGGGATTAGTCAGCCTGGGAACAGGGACTCACGAAAAACTCATGGCGAGTGCAAGGGTGGGGACCAAATTGAATACGGATACCTATGCCCGGTTCTATGCCATGGGAAATGACCGGAATTCCTTTGTAAAAGCCACCGACGGCAGCGACGGGAACGACGGATGGAAAAACGGTCAGGCCGGCTTCAGAATTGATGGCGACAAAGGCATTCGTCATACATGGACCCTCCAGGGAGATATCTTCCAGGTGGATAGTGAACAGGACGTTACTCCTCCCTTATCTCCTGATAATTACTCTTTTGTGGACAGTGTAAAATCCCACGGGGGAAATATTCTGGGCCGGTGGACATTAAAAAATTCTAAACATGATATCTGGACAGTCCAGGCTTATTATGATTTCAACACCAGAGATGAGTTTTCTCTGGATCAGACCCATCATACCTTTGATATGGATTTTCAAAATAGATTTCAGCCAGCCCGTAGCCATGACGTGGTCTGGGGCATGGGATACCGGATGGTCCGGGATGATTTTTCCAACACCTTTCAGGTTCAGATGATACCGGAAACCCAAACCACTCATCTATTCAGCGGGTTTGCCCAAGATGAGATTACCATAATTGATGACCTACTCTGGCTCACTATAGGATCAAAGATCGAACATAACGATTATACCGGTTTAGAAATTCAGCCCAATGCAAGGATACTATGGCGGCCCGTGAAAAGACACAGCTTCTGGGCATCTGTGGCACGGGCCGTCCGGACACCGTCACGGATGGAATTTTCCGGGAAAATTCTTCAGGGCATTTCCCTGAACGGTAACCCGGAATATGATGCTGAAAAGCTCATTGCATTGGAAACCGGTTACCGGTATGCTGCCGGTAAAAATTTCTCAACAGACATTTCTTTGTTTTACAACCGCTATACTGATCTTGGAGGACTAGTCGAGGGGGAGAACCCATTGGGCCTGGATTTTGCCAATAATATGAAAGGAAACACCTATGGGATGGAAGTCGCCGTAACCTGGCTGCCGGTGGAATGGATGGAAACCGAATTCACCTACAGCTATCTTCAAATGGATATTACCGGCGATGAATACTCAAAAAAAATAATAGAAGAAACCTCTCCCTCACACCAGGCAGGCCTGAGACTGGGCATTGATTTGACAAAGAATCTTCGGCTGAATCTCTGGGCAAGATATACAGGGAAAATTAAATTTGTGGAGACCATCAATACCGATAACTACCTGCATGTGATCGACGACACCGTTTCACTGGATGCAAATATTCGATGGCGGATCAACGACAATATTGATTTAACGGTGGCAGGACAAAATCTGTTGGATGGTGACTTCATGGAGTACGGATCCGACAGTTACCTGACCCCGATTGAAATTCAACGGACCCTGTATGCCAAAATTACATGGAGATTTTAAAACGATGAGCAGGGCAGCGGTGTCCATACCCGTAATCGTTTTCTTGGTTCTATCTTTTACTTTTATGTCCGGCGTGGTAGTCGCACAGGACTGGACCGGACGCCTGAGCGTATCAGAATATAAACTTCGAGCAGCCTACCTCTATAATTTCAGCAAATTCATCCGTTGGCCGGAATCTGCGTTTGAAAGTAGAGAATCCGCATTTGTCATCGGGCTTCTGGGGGAGAACGCACCCATGGAAATTGCAGAATTGTTGAATTCAAGGACCATTGGCTCCCGCCCCATTAAAGTAAGGCAGTATCGAATCGGGGAGAGCATGGATGGCTGCCACCTGCTTTATCTACAATCGAGCCAGAAATGGAAGTCTGTTCTCAAAACACTGAAATCGTCAAGGGTGATTACGGTGGGGGATGCCCTATCCTTTGCGGACGAAGGCGGTGCCATACAATTGCTCACGATACGTAAACGGCTGCGGTTCATCATTAATTTGAAAGCTGCAGGTTTCGCCGGCGTTGATATTGACTCCCGGCTTTTGTCCCTGGCCCTGGAAATAAAGGAATAGAGGGAGTGTGTATGAATATCTGGCTGAAAAAAATGTCAATTAAAAGCAAACTCAACATTGTTATTTTAGGCACTTGTTCCGCAGTGCTTTTTCTGACCTTTCTGATTGTATTTGCCACCCAGTGGTTCCTTTACAAGCGCAACGCAATGGAAGAACTTAGCAGTCTGGCCCGGATCGTGGGTGATAACAGCGCCGCTGCCCTGATGTTCGAAGACCGCCAGATATTGGGTAAAAACCTTGAATCACTGGGGCAACGATCTTCACTTTACAGGTCTATCTTTTATCGCATCGACGGTACTGTGATTATGGAATTGTCCTATAGCCTTGAACCTGATGATTCCCGTCCTTTGAACATCCCCTCATTTCCAAAAAATTATTTTAAAACCAATGAAAAGATGAGTTGGATTGAAAAGCATCACCTGAATATCCTCCAACCCGTCATCCTGGATGGGGAAAAAATTGCATTTTTATTCCTCCAGGCGGGCATGGAGGAATTGTATCGTTTCCTGCTTGAGTGGGCGGGATATCTCGCCTTGGCCGCCCTTGCAGGTATGTTTTTTGCGAGCGTAATGGCCAGGCGTCTGCAAGGCATATTTACCGTACCTGTAATCAGGTTGACCCAGGCGGTCAGGCAAATTTCAGAAGAAAAGAATTACAGCCTCCGGGTGGCGCGTGATACCGGGGATGAATTGGGGGTATTGGCAGCCGGATTCAACCAGATGTTGGAAAAAATCGAGGAACGGGATGCTCATCTTGAAGATCAGGTCCGGGACAGAACCCTAAAATTCCAGGGAGCCATGGAAAAAGCCGTGACCCTGGCTGAACAGGCCCAGGCCGCCAATCGAAGCAAGTCCATGTTTCTGGCAAATATGAGCCATGAAATCCGGACCCCCATGAACGGGGTGCTGGGCATGGCGGAACTGCTTATGGATACCCCTTTGACCCGGGATCAAAAAAAACTTATAAATACCATAAAGATGTCCGGAGACTCCTTGCTGCTTATCATCAACGACATTCTTGATTTTACAAAAATAGAAGCCGGAAAACTGGCACTTGAATCGACGCCCTGCAACCTTGAAAACCTGGTAAGGCGCACCGTGGATATCATCGCAGGCCAGGCTGAAAACAAACAATTAAAGCTGATTGTAGACATGGCGCAACTGACTTATCCGTTTGTGAATGCAGATCCTCTAAGGATACGACAGGTTATTTTAAATCTGCTCTCCAATGCCCTTAAATTCACCGAGGAAGGAACAATACGGGTTCAACTGGAGACTATTGAAGAAAGAGATTACTTCACGAAGGTTCGTTTTTCGGTAGAAGATACTGGAATCGGGATGGAAAAAAATGTCCGTAACCGGTTGTTCAAACCCTTTACCCAGGCAGACGAGTCCACCACCCGGGAGTTCGGAGGTACCGGACTGGGACTTGCCATTTCCAAACAGCTGGTGGAATTGATGGGAGGCCGAATTTCATGTAATAGCCGACCTGGGGCCGGCAGTGAATTCATGTTTCAGCTTGAGTTTGAGAAAGTAATGGAAGATACTATGCCTACAGTTCAATTGTTAAGTGAAACCACCTCAATAACGGCAGACCCGGATGTATGCGACCAGCGCTCTGAAACAGAGATTTCCCCGGAAAAATCACCTTTAGTGTTGGTGGTGGAGGATAATACGATTAATCAGGAGGTATCTTCCGGAATTTTGAAAAATCTTGGCTGCAGGGTGGATCTGGCCGAAAACGGTGAAATGGCGGTGGCTGCGGTGAAAGATAAATCTTACGATATAATTTTCATGGACTGCCAGATGCCGGTCATGGATGGATATGATGCCACCCGCAAAATCAGGGCCATGGGGAGCAGCTCCAGGAGCGGTGGCGAATTGCCGATTATCGCACTGACAGCCCACGCCCTGGCCGGAGATCGGGTTAAATGTATTGAAGCCGGTATGGATGATCATTTGGCAAAACCATTTGACAAACCTCAAATGGCGGCGGTTTTGAGCCGCTGGCTGCCTGAATGGAAGGGTAGTGTTATGGATCAGTCCCCGGCTGAGGATGACCATACCCAAGCTGAACCCAACGAAGGGGAAATTTGTGTGGCGGCCCTGGATGTAATCCGTGGAATGCAGCCCCCCGGTGCGGATGATATTCTCACCAAGGTCATTAAAATATTTTTAAGGGATGCCCCTGAACGGACACAAAAAATATCCCTTGCCATGGCGGCTGGGGATATGGAATCTATCAGGGACCATGCCCATTACATGAAATCCAGCAGCGCAAATCTTGGCGCTGTTTATCTATCCTCCTTATATAAAAAATTGGAGGAAAATAGCCGTAAAACGGATTCTTTGGACCGTTTATCCCAAATCATAACGGAAATCGGACCGGCCCTTGACCAGGCAATGAACCAATTAAAGGAATATATGGTGGAAACA
The DNA here is from genome assembly GCF_963675255.1 of uncultured Desulfobacter sp. Taxonomy (GTDB): domain Bacteria; phylum Desulfobacterota; class Desulfobacteria; order Desulfobacterales; family Desulfobacteraceae; genus Desulfobacter. The sequence continues at coordinate 3,449,893 of NZ_OY775937.1, read as the reverse complement.
TGAATATGAATCAACACGGGGACAATGAAAACCGGGATCTTGCAACTCCTGAAAACCCATTGATTTTGGCGGTTGACGACGACGAAGCCATTCGCATGCTCATGGAAGCTGCCCTTGAGGGATACGGGTTCCGGGTGGAGGTTGCGGAAAACGGCCGGAAGGCTGTTGACATTTTTGAAAAATTGAATCCCCATGCGATTCTCATGGATGTGAACATGCCTGAAATGGATGGGTTTACGGCATGCAAAACCATTCGTTCTCTCCCCAGTGGAAAGCATGTTCCTGTTTTGATGATGACGGGCTTGGAGGATGTGGAATCCATTGACCGGGCTTTTATCGCCGGGGCCACGGATTTCGTCAGCAAACCCATTAACTGGGCGGTTCTCAAATATCGTATTAAATACATGCTCAGGGCCAGTGCAGCTTTTAATGACGTGATCCTGCAGCAGAAACAGATCCAGGAATTGGCCTATTATGACCATCTCACAGGCCTTGCCAACCGGGCCATGTTCCGGGAAAACCTGATACGTGAAGTGGAAAACTGCGGGAAAGAAGAATTGCTTGCTGTGCTGTTCCTGGATCTTGATCGGTTCAAGCTGGTGAATGACAGCCTCGGGCACAAGGCTGGTGACACCCTGCTCCGACAGGTGGCGAAACGGATTAAAAACTGTATCCGGAACACTGACGGCCTGGCATGGTTAAAAGAGGATGCAAAGCAGGTGATGGTTTCACGCCAGGGTGGGGATGAGTTTACCGTACTTCTCCCGAACCTCAAAGCGCCTGACAATGCCGGTTGGGTGGCTAAGCGGATAAATGAAAAATTGTGCCGGGTTTTTGATATTGACGGCCACGAAGTTTTCATCTCTTCCAGTATCGGCATCAGTCTGTTTCCCTTGGACGGCAACGATGCCGAGTCCTTGATCGCCAATGCTGACTTAGCCATGTATCATGCCAAGGAAATCGGAGGAAACCGGTTTCAATTTTTTGAACAGGAGTTGAATATTCAGGCAAAGGAACGGCTGGAGTTTGAAAACGATTTAAGAAAAGCGGTGATCGGAAATGAATTTGTCCTTTTTTACCAGCCCCAGGTCTCTTTGCTGGATGGCAGAATTATTGGTGCCGAAGCCTTGAGCCGGTGGCATAATCCCCGGATGGGCAATGTTTCTCCGGCCGAATTTATTCCGGCCATAGAAGAGATGGGACTGGTCGTCCCCTTTACCGACTGGGTGATCCGGGAAGCCGGCCACCGGCAACTGGAATGGTATGACCAGGGGATTGAAGCGGTCCGGGTGGCAGTGAATATTTCAAGCAAACATTTTGTTGAGCAGGAGATCCCGGACAAAATAATTAAAATGCTCAAAACTCATAACTTGCCGTCTTCATGCTTGGAGCTGGAACTCACCGAAAGTGTGATGGCCGCTCACGACTCCCAAACCCTGGACATACTTAATAGGCTCAAGGAGATCGGACTGACCATTTCCGTAGATGATTTCGGAACGGGTTATTCATCCTTGAGCTATTTGAAAACCTTTCCCGTTGATGTGGTAAAAATCGATAGATTTTTCATCAAAGACATTTTAACGGGGAAGAAAGACGAATCCATTGTTAAAGCCATGATATCCATGGCCCACAGCATGGGCATGAAGGTGGTGGCCGAAGGCATTGAAACCCGGGAGCAATTTGAGGTACTGCATCGCATGGGATGCGACTACGGCCAGGGGTTCCTGTTCAGTCCAGCGGTTACCCGGGAAGAATTTTCCGGCATGTTAAAAACGAAAAAACGATTTCTACCCTGATATTTTTCTCTGTGGATTTGGCTTTTTAAGGGCTATGGAATAAGTGTGAACACAATCAAGATGATAGCATGTCAAAATTTAAGATTATTTTATCTGAATTATTTCATTTAAATATAGTTTTGTTTTTTTATGTTTTTTGACGCTCTGCCCATGTCATGCCTTGGCCGCACAGAAGGATATTTTTGAACTAACCATGCAAGAGTTGATGGATGTTAAAGTCACCTCGGTGGCAAAAAAAGCCAGAATATTTTAAATAGTGCCACGGCCATCCATGTCATCACCAACGAGGATATAAAGCGATCGGGGGTGACCAATATTCCGGATGCTCTGCGCATGGTACCCGGAATTACCGTGGCAAGAATAGATTCCAATAAATGGGCGGTGAGCGCCAGGGGATTTGCCGGTCGTTTTGCCAATGCTTGGAGTGCAGGTTGGATTGAAGAACGAAACCCAACAAAAACAGAATGTTGGGTTTCACTTCGTTCAACCCAACCTACACGGTGGATCAAATGATGATCAAAGCCCCAAAGGCCTTGTCCGGAAAGAATTGTAAAATACCTCGTCTTTGCAGGTAGATAGCTTTAAGATGTTAGTTAAAATAACTATATGTTCAAAAAAAATTATGAAAAAAATATTCACATCTAAGCTGATGGCTATCCTCCTGGTGATTTTTGTCAATTTCGTGTTTATATCGCAATGCCCTACTGTGAAAGGCGATGAACTGGATATGACCCTTGAGGACCTGATGAGTGTCAAGGTAACAAGTGTCAGTAAAAAACCCCAAAACATTTCCGACAGTGCAGCAGCGATTTTTGTCATTACGGAAAGGGATTTGATGCGGTCCGGCGCCACAAGTATTCCGGAAGCACTCCGCATGGTGCCGGGCATCCATGTGGGCCGCATTGATTCAAATAAATGGGCGGTGACCAGCCGGGGGTTCAATAACCGGTTTACCAAAAAACTTTTGGTGATGATTGACGGTCGAGCCGTGTATACGCCCGGCTTTTCAGGGGTTTACTGGGAGGTGCAGGATCTGGTGCTGGAAGACGTGGAGCGCATTGAGGTGATCCGGGGTCCCGGGGCCTCATTATGGGGGGCTAACGCGGTAAACGGCGTTATTAATATCATCACAAAAAGTGCAGCTGATACTATAGGGGGCATGGTCACTGCCGGAGGTGGAAATATAGAAAAGGCCTTTGGCAGTGCACGGTACGGTGCCGCTTTGGGTAGAGGTGTATATGGGCGGATATATGCAAAATATTTCAACAGGGATGAATTTGAATACAAAGCAGGGGGCGATGCCGGTGATAATTGGGACAATTTTCGTACCGGATTCCGGATGGATGCAGTATTTCCTGGGCCGGTAGATTTTACCGTTCAGGGGGATTTATACAAAGGGAACATCAACCAGAACGTCGAGAACCTGCCTATTGAGGCTCCTCCCTATTCACTGGAGGAGGACGCAGATGTTTCAGGAGGGAATCTGCTTGCCCGATGGCAGCGTACATTGTCGTTGTCTTCCGATGTGACGATTCAGGCCTATTATGACCGGACAACCCGGGATGATTTTTATATTTATGAGATACGTAACACCCTTGATCTGGATATACAGCACCGCTTTTCACCCCTGGACAGCCATGATCTGATATGGGGGGCACGGTATAGGTATACCCATGACGATATGACTGAAAGATATGTAATGGAAATTGACCCGGACAGTCAAGGAGACAACCTTTTTAGTGCCTTTGTCCAGGATGATATTTCCCTTGTAAAGAATAAATTGTGGCTGATTTTGGGAGCCAAGTTTGAGCATAATGATTATACCGGCTATGAATTTCAGCCTAATGGGCGGATCCTGTGGTCTCCCCATCCTATACATCGGGTCTGGACTGCCGTATCCCGTGCGGTACGAACCCCGTCACGGGGGGAGTATGACGCCCACCTTACCGTTGGAGTGATCCCGCCCACCCCTCTTATACCCGTTCCCAGAAAGATCTCCATTGATGGAAATGAGGATTTTGAATCTGAGACGCTGACCGCCTTTGAAGCGGGATATCGCTTTCTGCCGGACAGTGAATTCTCATTAGATGTATCCATTTTTTACAATGACTATGATGATCTGGAAGAGTATGTCACACTTCTCGACGTTGATACCGGGACAATATCGCTTGTCCGAGAGAACCAGGGCAGCGGAAGTGTGCAGGGACTGGAATTATCCGCCGGTTGGCAGCCGTTACAATGGTTCAAGACAGATATCTCCTACAGCTATCTGGATACCAATATCGCCTACAGTATCGTGCCTGAACATCAGTTTTCCCTGAGGGCGGGGCTGGATCTTCCCCATGACCTTGGGGTGGATATCTGGCTTCGCTATACCGGTGAGGTTGATTCAAGGCAAAGCGCGTCGAGCGGTTTTGTTCCCTATAATATTGATGCATATCTGACCCTTGATATCCGCCTGGCATGGCAGGTGACACCGAATCTGGAGCTGATCGCCGTGGGCCAGAACCTTTTGGCCGGCGGCCATATGGAATTTATCCAGGAAGCCTTTATTGAGCCGACGGAAGTGCCGAGAAGTTTTTACGGGCAGGTTAGATATAAATTTTAAGTCGTGATTATCTTCAAGACTGGGATGAACGGTATCTAAAGATCAGCAGGGGAAAAGGGACAGCAAGAAGCAGTCTAATATTTCAATTTTCCCACAACTGTGTTTAAGGCTTCTGCCAGGGATAATAATTCAGCAGCACTGGTATCAACCCAGGTGCTTTTTTCTGAAATTTATTCAGCTGCTTTTGTAACCTCGGATATTTCCTTTGCGATATCTCCTGCCGTCTGTGAACTCTGGGCCATGTTTTCATTAACTTCTCCAATGCCCGCAGAGGCCTGGGACACACTGCCCGATATTTCACGGGTGGCCGCTGTCTGTTCTTCCACAGCGGCTGCGATGATTTAAAAATACGGGAACAGCAATACTTGCTCATAGCCTTTTTGGGGGTTTGATCATAACTTCGGCACCTCCAGACTTGTAAAATTTCCAATGCCTTTGTAAGATGAAATTCATATTCAGGGAGCGCTATTTTTCCTGATAATCGGAATGATCCCAATTAAAGAGTTCATTATGAAGATATTTTCCAGTGTCCACATGGATACTACAGGATCGCTGAAGGGAGTGGAAGCCGCTGTTGACGAGGCGGTAAAAAACGGGGCAAAGGGTCTGCTTGTCTTTTTGGGCAGCAGGCATGAATTCGATATCCAGGCCCTTGTGCCGCTGTTTGCGTCCCTTCCGGTTCCGGCCTATGCCGGTGTTTTCCCCGGAATTATTTATGATGTCCACCACTATGATAAGGGTGCCCTGGTCTGCGGATTTACCATGCCATTGTCCGCCAGGATCATACAAGACCTTGTCCGGCCGGATATTGAAATCACCAATGAACTGGCAGATTGGTTAAAGGATACCCCTGCCGCCGGGGCCGTAGTAATGATTGACGGCCACAGCCCCGGCGTAGATAATATTGTTTCCTGTATCCATGACGGCCTGGGGCCCGACGCCCGGGTCATGGGTGGAGGAACAGGATATCTGGATATTTCCCACCGCCCGACCATTGTTACGGCAGAGGGGTGCTATAAAAATGCCTGCCTCATTGCCGTATTACCGGTACCTTTGGCATTTGGTGTCCGCCACGGATGGGAAAGTGTAGCCGGCCCGTTTCTGGTCACCCGCTCCAAAGACAAATTAATTCAAAGCATCAATTATGAGCCTGCCTTCCCCTTTTATGAAGCGGCTGTCAGGGAATGCTGCCCGGGGCCTGTTGATTTCACCAACTTTTTTAATATGGCGAAATCCTATCCTCTGGGCATGGCCCAACTGGATAATGAATTCCTTGTCAGAGATCCCCTTCAACGACGCGGCAATGCCATTGAATGCGCCGGCAGTGTCCCCCAGAATGCATTGATATACATCTTGAACTCACACCCGGATAAACTGATTCGATCCGCGGCAAAGGCGGCAAAAGAGCTGATGAAAAGGCTGGCCCCCATGAAAGAAAGCCGGGAACCTTATTATACCTTTGTGGTGGACTGTATTTCCCGGCGGCTGTTTCTCGGGGAAGAATATGGCAGGGAACTCAAGGAAATCAAAAATGAACTGCCGGTGCAGATGAAAATTGCAGGCGTGTTGACCCTGGGCGAAATTGCCAGTTCCCCCCAGGGCGTAATCCGTTTTTTAAACAAAACCACTGTAATCGGGGGCATGGGATGCTGAGCCATAAAGGACACATGGAAACCTTGAATTTAATATCCATCCAGCATGAACTGGCCATGAACATCGGCCTGAGTCCGGCGCTGCGCCCCATGGTCAGAAAATTTATGAAAGTCTGCCTTAGAAGGCTGGACCTGAGAAGAATCAACCTGTGCCTGACAGACGGCAGCGAGGTGACCGCCCCTCAGGAAACGCAACCGGCCGGTACCGGCCCGTTATGGATTGCAATGCCACAGGCAGGCGGTCCTCCGGCCGCCTGTGCCCAAATGGAAAAAATCATGGGCCGGCTGCTGGAAAATGACCCGGATGAAAATCACATCAAAGCTATCCGGCAAGGAAATTTGTATTTATACCTATACCCCATTCAGGGCCTGGGAGGGATTGTGTTTGAACGGGCCGGCTCCACACTGCCCGCCCATTTGCTTCACGCTCTGATTCCCATTGTAAAACGGCTGGGATCGGCATGCAAAGCCGCTTTACAGCACGAAAAAATCCTCGAAGAGGTGGTCCGCCGTGAGACCGCGGAAAAGCGCATTGAACATTTGGCATACCATGATGATCTCACGGGACTGCCCAACCGGCGAAGCCTGCTCATGCAACTGGATGATGCTATCAGACGCACCGGGGCCGCAGGAGGGTACAGCATTCTTTTATTCGCCGATTTAGATAATTTTAAGGATATCAACGAGTCTCTGGGATATTTAATGGGAGATGCCCTTATCAGGGAAATGGCCGGACGGCTGGAAGGGGCGGAATACAAAGAAATGATTGTGGCCCGGCCAGGAAGCGATGAATTCTGTATTCTGGCTTCAAACACCGGAAAAAGCGAAGATGAGGTCAAATTTTTTGCCATGGATCTGGCCCGGCGCATACAAAAACACATTGCCGAGCCCTGTGTCATCAATGAAAGAACATTTAGTTTATCCGCGAGTATCGGTATTGTCCTGTTTAGCGGGGACAACGAGGCCGCGGACGTCCTGTTAGGCAAAAGTTCCCAGGCAATGTACCAGGCCAAGGAACTGGGCCGCCATACCATCCATTTTTTTGATATCAGCAAAAAAGAAGATGTGGCCCAAAAGCTGATGCTGGACTCGGAAATGCGTACAGCCCTGCGCGAAGAGCAGTTCTCTCTTTTCCTGCAGCCCCAGGTGGATGAAAAGGGCAAAATCAAAGGGGCCGAAGCACTAATCCGGTGGATTCACCCGGAAAAAGGCATGGTACCACCCTCTGTCTTCATTCCCATGGCAGAGAAATCCGGATTCATTGTGCCCATAAGCGACTGGGTTCTCAAATGCACCTGTAATTATATTAACCACCTGGAAAAAAAAAATTACTTCCCCACGCCTTTCATATTGCAGTAAATTTAAGTGCCAGGTATTTTCACCAGGCTGATTTTGCGGAGCGGGTGATTCAAATCATGGAAGAGACAGGAACCGATCCCGGGTGCATTGAACTGGAAATAACCGAAAGCACTCTCATCGACAATGCACAAATCACAATTGAAAAAATTAACCGGCTGCGCCGGATAGGGTTCCAGTTTTCAATAGATGATTTCGGCACTGGTTATTCTTCCATGCCCTATTTAAAACAATTGCCCATTGACCGCATCAAGATTGACAGAAGTTTTGTCAGGGATGTGGATATCAGCCCGGACGACGCCGCCATAGTAGAGACCATCCTTGCCATGGCGCAACATTTTCAACTCAATGTCATCGCCGAAGGCGTGGAAACCGAAACTGAATGTTCTTTTTTAATCCAGCAGGGGTGCCGTGAATTTCAAGGATTTTACTTTTACCGCCCCATGGCCTTTGACTCTTTTATCGAGCTTATTTCCTTTTGATTTTCAACCGAATATTGCATGCTTCGATTTGAGTTCCGGCAGACTTGATCTCTTATCAAACGGTTATGAGTAAGATGAGCCAATCAAAAGGCTTAATTTAGTCAACGCCCATCTACATATAGCTTTAAAATCCACATGTAGCGAATAAATACACCTACAAGACTCTACAAAAAGAACCGACATAAAAATTAAGCATTTAACCGATTGGTAGAAAACTGCCGGCCTGGTATAAATGACAGTTTTCTAAATTAACGGCCCTTCTTGCGGGTTTTGCATTTAAGAGCAAGGCAGGAGCGGTCTTAAAACAGGATGTGGAATAAACTTAACCGGGAGGGAACCAATGGCGTTGAAAAGCTTTTATAAAGAGGTGATGGCACTCAATGGAATTCAGGATATGGCTCAACGTGAAATTCAAGCAAAAACATTTTTTGAAAAACTGAATTCAGCCGAACTGCCCCAAACCTTTAACTGGGCCCAGGAAATTTTCGAGGATATACACGTCAAAGAGCGCCCGGATCAGTTGGCGCTTATCTGGGCAGACCTGAATACGGATGAGGAAGAGCAGTATACATATACCCAGTTGGCAGAGAACGGCAACAAGATGTTAAATTATCTGCGTAAAAAAGGTGTTGAAAAAGGCGACAACCTTTATATGCTGACACCCATTGTCCCCCAAACCTGGTTTGCCTCCTTTGCCGCCATCAAAGGCGGTCTTGTCGCTGTTCCCACGGCCACCACCATGACCGAACGCGAAATCCAGTTCCGCTTTGAAGCGTACCCACCGGATGTTATTATTGCCCATGAGAGCCTGGCCGACCTGGTAGATGACGCCCTGGCCAAGGCCGAGTGCACCCCCAAGGCCAAAATTATTCTTGGTACAAAAGAGGGATGGACATCCTATCCTGAGATTGCAGAGGAATCAGCTCAAGCATCACCTGCGACCATTAACAGTGAGGACGTTTTGTTCTGCTTTTTTACTTCCGGCACCACAGGGCTTCCCAAACGGGTAGGCCATTCCGCCGTTTCCTATCCTTTGGGGCATCTGTCAACAGCCGTGATCATCGGACTTGAACCCGGAGACGTTCATCATAACTTAAGTGCGCCCGGATGGGCTAAATGGGCATGGAGCAGTTTTTTCAGCCCCTTTAACGTTGGCGGCACAGCCACAGGCTTTAATTTCACCACGCTGGATATTAAAAAATACCTAAGTTTTGTCGCTAAATATAAAGTCAGTTCATTCTGCGCACCACCCACGGCCTGGCGCGCCTTTGTGGGCCTTGACCTGGCAGCGTATGATTTTTCGGCCCTGAAGTACTCGTTGAGTGCAGGCGAACCCTTGAATCCGGAAGTCATTGACCAATGGCGGGACGCCACAGGTACTGAAATCCGTGACTTTTACGGCCAGACCGAATCCACAGCCATGATCGGCAATCCACCCTGGATGGAAGGCAAAATGCGCTTGGGGTCCTTTGGATATCCCTCATTCATGTACGATGTCATTCTATCCGATGATGAAGGCAAAGAAGTCACAGAACCTGACACCACCGGCCATATCGTAGTTCGTCTTTCCAACTGGCGCGCCATTGGACTGTTCCAGGAATATATCGACAATGAGGCAAAAACATCTGAAGCATTTAAGCATGGACTGTATTTTACCGGTGACAAAGCCACTTTTGACAAGGACGGCTACTGGTGGTTTGTGGGCCGTGCTGACGATGTCATCAAATCCAGTGATTACCGGGTTGGCCCCTTTGAGGTGGAAAGTGCGCTCATTGAACACCCAGCCGTCATGGAGACTGCCGTGGTCGGCGTGCCTGATCCCAACCGTCACCAGCTGGTTAAAGCGTTTGTTATCCTGGTTCCCGGACAGAAACCATCGAGGGAGCTGGCTCTGGACCTCTTCAAGCACACCATCGATGTGCTGGCTAAATTCAAGATTCCCAGGATCATTGAGTTTGTGGAAGTACTGCCCAAAACCATCTCCGGAAAAATCCGGCGTATAGAACTCCGGGAAAATGAGGAGAGCAAAACCGATGGCCAGGTAACTGAATTCTTTTATCATCAGTTCCCGGAATTAAGCTCCAAGATCAAATAACAGCTATGGCTGAATTTGTTTTTCACCGTGATTCAGCCCACAACGAAAGTTGAAAGATCTGTGTAGATTACACAGGTCTTTCATATTAAAAAACAAATACTGTAAAACCGTCACAGGCAGCAGGTATTAATATACCTTCTGCCTGTTTCTTTTAAAACTTTTATCATGCAGTACGGTAAATATTACCGATAAACCAGGCAATTATTAGCTTTACTGTTACAACATTTCTCATTGATTCAATTGGTTTTTTAAGATAGAAGAAAGGCCAGAACGCAGGCATGAAGTCTGTGATCCATTGTTGTATAATGGTACTTTTAAATAGCACAGCCAGGAAGGTTGCAATGCGGTTGGTAGCGCTATTATGCGTATTTTCTCAATACGTCAAGGATTCACAGGAGAAAAAAATGATAAAAAAATCAATGCTTGCATCAGGATTAACTTTTCTTGTTCTTATGTTTATTGCTGTTAGTGTTCAGGCACACTACGGGATGGTTATCCCCTCGGATTCCATGGTCATGCAGGATGAAGACCGCACCGTTCATATCACGGCCTCTTTTTCCCATCCTTTTGAAGGACACGGTATGGAACTTGTCAAACCAAAGGTATTTGCCGTGCGCGCCAATGGCGAAGCCCATAATCTTTTAGGCTCGCTGAAACAGGCAAAGGTTATGGATCACACAGCCTGGGAAACAGATTACAAAATCAAAAAACCCGGTGTTTACGTGTTCTACATGGAGCCCGTACCCTATTGGGAACCTGCCGAAGACTGCTTTATCATTCATTACACCAAAACCGTAGTAACCGCTTTCGGGGATGACGAAGGATGGGACCAAGAGATCGGGCTGAAAACAGAAATCGTTCCTTTGTCCAAACCGTTTGCACAGTATACCGGTAATGTGTTCCAGGGTACTGTTAAATTAGACGGCAAAGCTGTGCCTTACGCAGAAGTTGAAGTGGAATATTACAACGAAGCCGGAAAATCCGATGCCCCCACGGACTACATGGTTACCCAGACAATCAAGGCTGATGGCAACGGCGTATTCACCTATGCGGCACCCAAGGCAGGATGGTGGGGTTTTGCTGCACTCAATGAAGCTGATTTTACCCTTAAAGCGGATGGTCAGGATAAAGGTGTTGAGTTGGGTGCGGTGATCTGGGTAAAATTCGAAGACTGGAAAACAAAATAGTGTTTGGGCGATAATTCACCCATCTGCGGCATTGCAAAAAAATTTGCCAAATTATAAGATCGGGCCTCGCAACAATTAGGTTGCTCCGGTTAAAATTTTTTTGTGCCTTGCATATGGGCAAATTCTCACCCAAACACCTTGGCAGGATCAAAGAGACAGGTGGTGTATGCATATTTCTGAAGGTGTTCTTTCCGCACCGGTTTTAGGGGCAGGGATGGCCATGGCCATGGCCGGCACTGCCGTGGGCTTAAAAAAACTCAAAGAAGATAAAATCCCCCAGACCGCAATTTTGTCGGCCGCTTTCTTTGTGGCGTCCCTGATTCATGTGCCCATCGGGCCGTCCAGTGTCCATCTGATTCTCAACGGAATTCTGGGCTTGATGCTTGGATGGGTCGCCTTTCCCTCCATTTTGATAGCGCTTCTGCTCCAGGGAATGCTGTTCCAGTTCGGCGGTATCACTACCCTGGGGGTCAACACGGTTATCATGGCCACACCTGCAGTGGTCTGTCATTACCTGTTTGCAGGATTTGTCCACAAACCGGACGCGATATCCTATGCTGCGTCCTTTGCCTGCGGATTTTTAAGCGTTTTTTTCAGCAGCCTGCTTGTTTGCGCAGCCCTGATGTTTACCCAGGAAAGTTTTTTAGGAGTGGCCTGGGCCGTTGTCATAGCCCATCTTCCGGTTATGTTTATAGAAGGTCTTGTGGCGATATTCTGTGTCGGTTTCCTTAAAAAGGTGCAGCCCGAACTTTTGCCCAATTGGTCTGCGGCACAGCAGCAGGACACATCGGACAGCAGGACAAAAATGGTTGAAAAGCAGGTTTAAGATGCTGGCTGGTAATTGATGAATCGAACATATTTTATAAAACTTTCCTGTCTGCTACTCTTTTTCATTCTTTCAAGCGGCAATGCCCTGGCGCATAGAGTCACAGTGTTTGCATGGGTGGAAGGGGACACAGTTCTGGGAGAAGGTAAATTCAGCGGCGGCAAAAAAGCGCAGAACTCAGAGATTGTTGTATGGGACTTGAACGGAAAAGAACTGTTGCGTACCCGGACCAATAAACAAGGCGAATTTTCATTTCCCATCCCGGCAAAAACAACCATGCGTATTGAACTCATTGCCGGCATGGGACACAAGGCCGAATGGACCATTCCCCTTGAAGATATAGATGATACCGCCACGATTAAAAGCGCCCAGGAAGTAGGAACACCGCCAACTGAACCCGCGAAAAACACAACCCCCGAACAAGCGGCACACCCGTCAGCGTCCATTGATCCGGAACAGCTTGAAGCCATTGTGGAAAAGGCCGTAACAAAGGCATTAAATAAAAAAATTACGCCGTTGACCAGGATGGTGGCAGATCTGAAGCAAAAAGGCCCGACCATCAATGAAATTCTTGGGGGCATCGGATACATATTCGGCCTGATGGGCGTGGCCATGTATTTTTCATCCCGCAAGAAAAATACATGATAAGCAACTTCCCATGATTGAAGAAATATTTGCTTCCGGCCATTCATTTATTCACAAAACCGATCCCAGGTGCAGGGTGGTCGCAGCCATCCTGCTGTGCTTTGTCATTGCCCTTGGGCAAAAAATGCCCATGCTCTGGGCAGGACTGGGAATTTCCGTGATTCTGGTGTTATGGGCCCGCTTGAACCTTATCCAAGTGTTCAGGCGTCTAATTTTTGTCTGGGGATTTCTGCTGGTTTTGTGGGCCATTTTACCCTTTACCTACGACGGAGATGTGGTCCGGCAGATCGGAAAACTTGGCGCCACCAGACAGGGCATTGACCTGTGTACGGTAATCAGCATTAAATCCAATGCCATCCTGTTAGTGTTCATCGCCCTGATCACCACCATGGATTTCAGCACCCTGGGCTATGCCTTGAATTTTTTCAAATTTCCTGAAAAACTGGTGCATCTGCTGCTGTTAACTTACCGCTATATTTTTGTCATTGAACAGGAGTACCGGCGCCTGGTCCGGGCGGCAAAACTGCGCAGTTTTCGCCCCGGGACCAATATGCACACCTATCGGACCTATGCTTACCTTTGCGGCATGCTGTTTGTCCGGGCATCGGCCAGGGCACAAAGGGTTTATAGTGCCATGAAATGCAGGGGGTTTTCAGGCAGATTTATCTGTCTGCATGAATTTGCCCTGTCCCCTGCCGACAAAATATGGACTTTGGCGGCCCTGACAGTCACAGCCTGTCTGATTTTTATGGAGATCACCCTATAATGACAACCTCGACTCCCATCCTGCGCCTTGAAAATATCAGTTTCAGCTACCCGGGCCAGGACAGGGTGTTAAACAATCTGAGCCTTGAAATCAACAAAGGGGACCGCATCGGTTTAGTAGGCCCCAACGGCAGCGGGAAAACCACCTTGCTTCATATTATCATGGGGTTGCTCTCCCCGTCTTCGGGCACCATTGAATTTTTCGGAAAACCTGTCAAAACAGAAAAAGATTTCAGAGAAATTTACAAGAAAGTGGGCCTGCTGTTCCAGGATGCCGATGACCAGCTGTTCAGCCCCACGGTCCTGGAAGATGTGGCTTTTGGACCGCTTAACTTAGGCAAATCCAAATCCGAAGCCCGGGATATCGCCCAAAACACCCTGGAACGTTTAGGTATCGTCCATTTCAAAAACAGGGTTACCCATAAACTGTCCGGCGGTGAAAAGCGCCTTGTGGCCTTGGCTACGGTGCTTTCCATGGAGCCGGAATTACTGCTTTTAGACGAGCCCAGCACAGGCCTTGATGAAAAAACCAAAGCCATTCTGGTTGAGGTGCTGAACCGTCTTGATCTTTCCTATATTCTGATTTCCCATGAAAGTGATTTTATGTCACAGATTGCCAATGCCATGTTTATGATGGAAAACGGGCAGTTGAAAAAAGATGTCCATATTCACCAGTATGTCCATAAACATCCCAACCCCGGGCAGCGCCATTAAGAGTCTGTTGGCACAATATTCTAAAATAAAAATTTGAAAAATATTGCATGAGCTGTCATGTCGGACTATAACTTCGCGGATATTATTTAATGAAGAAAAACAAAATGGAGGAAAAAAAGCTTTGAACAACACCATTCGTTTTTTTGCGGTTATATCATTAATATGTTGCCTGGCCCTAGGATTAACCACCCAGGTTTTTGCCAAAAAGCTTCACTGAAAGTGCCCTGCTCGGTGCCGTTCAGTGTGCCCATTCTGGGGCATGATATTGTGGGCACCATTGCCGATACCATTAACAATGCATCAAACGGCACGCTGAAAATCAAACTCTACGCTCCCGGAGAGCTGCTACCGTCCCTGGAAGTGCTTGATACGGTCATCTCAGGAAAAACCAATGCCGGGTATACGGCAGCTTTCTACTATGCGGGGTTTGAAGCCCAACGGTACGAAAACCTACGCGAATTGTACCACGAGAACAAACGAATGTTCGTTCGTAACTATAAGGGAGATGAAGGAAGGCTCTTCGATTTCGCTTTTTAGGAAGTGATATCAAACCACCTCAAGCGGCTTAGATCAAAAGTCTCGGTCGTGAGCGTTGAGGGAAAAGTCACTATGGAAGTGGCAGGTGTGGACTAAGAAAATAAGCGATGAGTGAACCATTGTAAGCGTCGAAAGTTTGATGATGATGTCAGAACCAGGGTTTTTAGCGTACTCTGGGATAAGTCTAAAGGAAAGCTAATTACCGATTAGGCGGCATCCGGCGTACACAGGTGGCATGAGCTTAGTCTGGGCTCTCTTATGGAACGTGGGAACCTTGTACATGATGTTAAGATAAAATCCTATAAGGTTTTTTTGGCACAACGCCCAAAAAGGAACATTTTGGAGATTATGCGCCAAATTTTTCACTGATCGCGCCTTTGACCATTTCCTGAATAGCTTCTTGTCTGTCGATAACATCCTGGGCTTTGGTGAATTCGTAACACCCTCCATCAAAATGAAACATCGGCTTGACGTTCTTTAGGCGCTAAAGCGGTGTATGGTCATGAAAAACGCCAAAGTAGCGTCGATCAAAGCCCCCCTGTGTCACAAAATGTTCCTTTTTGGGCGTTGTGCCAAAATACCTTATGGGGATGATTCACACCCTACTTTGGTCTTTTTTACCGGTCACAAGCAAAACCAGACGGCTTGCATGATCCCTGAGTTCTTCGGCCTGGGAATTCATTTTTTCAGATGCAGATGCGGATGCCTCAGCATTGGCAGCATTCTGCTGGACAACATTATCCATCTCTGAAATAGCAGTATTTACCTGATCAATACCATTGGACTGCTCTTTGGAAGCCACTGAAATTTCTGCAACCAGATCTCCGACTTTTGCTGAACTATCTGCCACTTTATTGAACGCTTCGTTGGTGGTTGAAACAAGCTCAGAGCCATCATTGACTTTTTTCACCGTTCCTTCGATCAATTCTGCAGTATTTTTTGCAGCATCCGCAACCCTCATGGCAAGATTTCTCACCTCGTCTGCAACAACTGCAAATCCTGCACCTGCTTCTCCTGCTCTTGCTGCTTCAACGGCTGCGTTCAAAGCAAGAAGATTGGTTTGAAAAGCAATTTCATCAATGGTTTTTATAATTTTAGAAACTTCTTCGCTGGCCTTTGAAATCTCTTCCATTGATTTAGTCAATTGTCCCATTGACTCATTGGCAGTAATAACAACCTGATTGGCATCTTTCATCAGGTGGTCTGCGTGATTTGCATTTTCAGCGTTTTTCTTTGTCATAGAAGATATCTCTTCCATGGATGATGAGGTTTCTTCAATGGACGCTGCCTGCTGGAAAGCCCCTTCAGCCATGGAATGGCTTGACGCAGACACCTGATCGGACGCCACCGACACCAGATTGGCCCCCTCATTCATCCGGGATGCAATTTGCTGAAGCCCGGTGGTGATTGATTTTGTTAAAAAAAATAAAATGATTGTTACAACAATAAGAGTGGCAAGCATCAGCATCAACATCTGGAAGTTTAAATTTCTTTTATATCCTTTTGATTGTTTTTTTGCCGTTGTTTTGAATTCTTCCAGAGATGCATGCTCGGCTTTGGTCAATGATTGAATCAGCGCCAGGTTGCCTTTGTTAATAGATGAAAAGGCTGATTTGATTTCCCCGATAAGATTCAGCATTTCATTTTGTGAAAACTGCATCTCAATTTTGACAAAAGCAAAATCATCTTGACGCTGACCTGAAATAAGTATTGTATTTTCTCCACCCCTTTTTTTTCCAAACTCATGTATATCGCCGGCAGCAGGGTTTTCACTTGTAATATACCGAGCCCAGAGGATTTCAGAATTTGAATCAACAACTTCCTGTATGATTTCATTGGCACTGTCAAAATTATAGTCTAAAATCATGGGGAAAATTTGATTAAGACCGGCCTTGATCAAGGCATCATAGGAAGCCAGATACCTTTCGGTAAACATCTTTTGGATGAATATATCCGTTGTGGCCAGGGTAGTTTTATTTTGTTCGAATCCGGATGACAGACGACTAATCGATTGGGTGTTGCTTTTTTCCACCACAGCCAAAAAGGAATCTATCATCTTTCGGTTGTTGTTCATGATTTGGGTACTGAGAATAAAAGCAAAAACACCAAACGAAATGATCAGAGTTGTTGTTATACCCAAAAACAATTTATTTTGAATTTTCATTTTCCCTCCCGGGCAGCGGGCCATGAGATTTTGTATTAAGTGGTGTCCTTATTATATTCCCAGACCATACTTCTGAAAGACGGCTTTCCCTTTTTCCGATGAAGCAAAATTTAAAAAAGCCGTTGCCAGGTCAGGATTTTTGGAGTCTTTTAATACCGCAAGAACCAGCTTCTTCTTTTTAGCATATTGATCATCAATGGGGAGTGCTTCCACTTCATTACTATTTTCCGGCCAGGTTGATACGGCAAACCAGTTGATGGTTACATCAGCCTTATCTGTCTTGAGGGCATTGACAAGGCTTTGGGAGTGTAGGGTCACAACCGCTCTGTTTTTAACATCTTCATAGATTCCTTTTTTCGTGAGGATTTTTTTTGTTTCCTTACCGATACTGCCTTTTTCAGGAGAACCGATGATGACGGTATAATCTTTGCTGAGGAGGTTATTCAAATCCGAAGTCAAGTTCTTGGGATTGCCTTTTTTAACAAACAGGGCGGCTTTATTAAAACCTACATGGGCACTGGCAGTTACCAGTCCTTTATGTTCGGTATCTATTTTCGTTATATATGAATCCGACCCAGGCAGAAAAAGGTCTCCATTTTTATTTTTTAAAAGAAGGTTTAAAAGTTTTCCTGACCCTCCTTTAACAAAAGCCACACGGCAATCATGGGTTTTTTCAAAAATTTTCGAGATTTCAACCATTGGTTTGAGCATTGTAATTCCACAATAAACAATCATTTTTTCAGGGGTTTGGGCAAAAGCAGAAACCGCAAAAAAAACAAACGTAGAGATAACCGTTGCCATTATTTTTTTCATATTTTTTCTCCTTTAATATTGACCCGGCCATAAAAAATATCGGAAGCAATCTTATCTTTCGATTAAGAGGACCGCTAAAGTTTTCAAATAATTTTGAACGCCCGGTTCATCGTTTACAATTAAAATTTATATTGGGTGAAAACGCAGTTATGTTCTAACTGGGCCTATTAATGACAAAAGGATGGGATTAAAAAAATCATCTGAAAAGATATAACTCGATGATCCAATTTTAGTCCACGTCATCCAACCGGTCAACTATCGTCTTGCTACCTACGTCATAATACCTAACATACCAATTGACTTGATGGGCTTTAAGTGAATATTCATTAAAATTATACAATCGTTCTCTAATTTTTATTGAGCTTCGTGGAGGTCTTGTTTTTTGAATATAAACTTATCATAATATTTATTATGTATGTCACAAAACTGAGCCTTTACAAAAATCGTTATTTTGGAAGCACTGTTAGCTGTAATAAAGTTTAATCAAAAAACATGCCTAAATTTTAGAATTTTGAAAAAATGATATTTTTATATGAACTAAAAACAATATAGAAAAGGGCAAAGCGCCTGCAGTTGCCATTTTAGCCCTGCATTGTTGTGGGCTAAACCAGGGTGAAAAACCAAGTCACCCCATGGCTGTCATAGAAAAACAAGGGTTTTTCTATAAAAAAATTACCTAAATTTGTTTATATGTGTGTCATTTTTTGTCAAAAACATCGCACAGCGACACCTTAAATCAGCGACTTTCAGTCGCAACGGGCTTTAGCTGCTAAGTCTCATATTATCTGGCCCAAGTTTCACTTTATGTGACATCTTTTGTCCCCCAAAAATGGCCGCCGTTACAAGTCCATCATAGGCAAACGGCGGCCACAAGTGTCCTTTTGATCAACGCCAATTAAAATTCCCGTTTCTCATTACTTTTTCTGTCCATCATTTTTTGGTTGATACTTAAAACCGGCTTCAATCAATATATATTCCAAAACTATCCCAACCTCGCCTCTTCTTTTGAGCTCATCACTATGTTTCGGATCTTTACTTTGACACCATGACTGGTCTGAATTTCATGTCCATCGGTATAGAGGTCAACCGGATATTTGCCATCATGAATAACTGGATCATGGTGATCCTGCCCACGTTCATCTTCATGGGCCTGATGCTGGCCCGGTCCGGCATTGCCGAAATAGGATGCAAAATATCCAGGTCTTTTTCGGCAGGTTCGAAGGGGGCTTGCCATGACAGTAACGTTTATCGGCATTATCCTGGCCGCCAGCACAAAAATCATCGGAGCCTCGGTAGTCCTTTTAGGGCTTTTGTCCATGCCTGTCATGCTCAACCAGGGATATTCCAAATCCCTGGCTTGCGGCACCATCTGCGGTGCAGGCACAATAGGCATTCTCATCCCGCCTTCCATTATGCTGGTCATGATGGCGGACAGACTCGGGCTGCCAATGGGGGATCTGTTCATGGGCGCGCTGTTCCCAAGCCCTTTACTGGCAACCCTTTATATGGTCTATATCCTTTCCTTGGCCTGGCTTTCACCCCCAAAAGCGTCTCTGGTCCCGGACCAGCCGGACCTGACCTGGCAACTGTTGGGATCAGCCCTGAAAACCTGTATACCACCGGTGATCGTGTTATTCGCCGTTTTAGGCACCATCTCATTTGGTATGGCAACGCCAACCGAAGCCAGCCGCATTGTGGCCTTTATTCTTGGCGATACGTACTTAAAAAATCACCTAATTCCTGCATTGCACATGACAGAACCTTTGATTCCGGTAACATGACGATCCTAAAATGATCCGGTTCCGGCCAGTCAAATCCACTTCCCGCAACAAGCAAAATATGCTTACTCTCCAGTAAATCCAGTACAAATTTTTTGTCACTTGTAATATTAAATTTTTTGGTATCAATTTTTGGGAAAAGATAGAACGCTGCCGAATTTTTAACGTATGTAATTCCCTCAATTTGATCTAAAGCTTTAGTTGTCGCCTCTCTTTGTTCATAAATTCTTCCGCCAGGAGAAATCAACGCTTTTGTGCTTTCCTCATCCGCCAATGCCGACGGAATCACAAGTTGTGTTAATGCATTGCCACACAAACGCATGGCAGCTAGTTTCGTAACAGACGCGACTAAACCACCAATTTGCTGACGCGGCCCGCTGATTGCAAGCCAGCCACAACGAAACCCACATACAATGTGTGACTTAGATAACCCATTGAAGGTGAAAACCGGCATATCAGGCGCAAGTGCCGCCGTAGAAAAATGTTCTAACTCATCCATCACCAATCGGTCATAAATTTCGTCCGAACAAATAAGCAAATTGTGTTCTCTTGCAATTTGAATGATCTGCTCCAGTACTTCTTTTGAATATACGGCACCCGTCGGATTATTGGGGTTAATAATAAGTATGGCACGTGTTTTAGGTGTGATTTTTTTACGAATATCAACCACATCAGGAGACCATTCAGAAACCTCATCACAGCGATAGAGCACTGGCGTCGCTCCGACAATATGCGCCATATTCGTCCAAAGTGAATAACTTGGAGATGGAATAAGAATCTCATCACCGGGATTTAAAAACGCGGTCATCGCCATATTAACCACTTCACTGACACCATTTCCAATGAATATATCATCCATGGCAAGGTCCAAAATCCCTTTACCAACGTGATAATCACATATTGCTTTTCTGGCATCCGGCATACCTTTTAAGTCACAATATCCCACGGCCTTATCTAAATTACCAATTAAGGCTGTGCGCACACTATCAGGCATAGTAAACCCAAATGTATCTGGATTTCCTGTATTAAGTCTTAACACATCAATGCCGGCGGAAACCATTTCCATGGCTTTTTCAAAAACAGGACCGCGTATATCAGAATGAACTTTTTCCATTCTATCTGAAGATGGTATCGGATTCATTGTAAAATGCCTCTTTATACTTTCTTATAATCGTCTTGTAATATACAATATTTATACATAAATTCAATAATTTATACATAAACAACTCTTAAGTTAATGACATTGATATCATACTATATGTCAAAAGACGAGTACCACTTTAAACAGGGTGGGGTCACAGGTGTGAATTCAGGCCTCGAATTATTACTTTTCAATCAAAAAAGATTATAATTCGAGGCCCTGACCCTTCTTTTGTACCAAATTAAGCAGGGAGGCAGTGTCAATTTGTCATCAGGTCCTATACCAGAAGCTTGTGAAAGGAAAAAAATTCACTGGCAATGGATAAGTCCTCTTGGTAATTTCACGATTCACCCTGCCGAATGTCAACCGGCGTCAGGATTTCGTCCGGAGCAGGTGCTGCCCGGGGGATGCCGATATCTTCAAAAAAAAGTTCAATTTCTCTCTCGCGTCGCGTCTTCAGGCCTTCCAGCTCCCTGCCGCCGGCTTTTACCCAGCGGCGTAACTGGAAGGGCACCCGGTCAAATTCGTCTTTATTAATGACCTTAAGAAGTGTCGAGCGTCGAAAATTCCCCCTTCCGACATTGTAAACAAAATCACACAGGGCAGCATATTGACCATCCGTCAATGGCAGTTTTACCGCTGTCAGCACTGCCCGCTCGGCCAGCTCCATGTCTTTTCGAAGCATTTGGGCGCCTTTGGGTTCACTGACGCCCTGAAGGAACTCTTCGGGTTCACTGCCGTCACAGGGAGCTAATTTGACGAGATGACCATATGCGATGGTGCAGTACCGGGCCGCATCGTTGTAAAGATGACTTCGAAATCCTTCCGATTCTTTGGTCAGCTGCAACCCTTTGTCGTATACGCCCCGGAGGCTGACTCCTGGAGGCAGGGCCGCCCGTTCTTCAGGTTCAAGAAAAATGCCTGCAGTAGGTGTATCTACTGATGGATAAGAGGGTGCTTCAACATCCCCACATCCTGCCGCAAATCCACTCGCTAACACGATGATAATGAATCCTGCCATACGCATATAACGCATCGTTGTACCTCCTATTATGAGTTGGTCCTAAAAAGTATTCGAGCTGCTTTCTTCGCAGCGGTTCAAGGCATCGTTAATCCTATTGCATAAAGTCGGTCGAGCCGGTAAGCATCTGTCGGAATCACAGCATCAGGAGGCGGCAGGACTTCATCCCGGCAGCGCCTCAAGCGTTCGTTCAATTTCGGTAATGATATCTGCAGCGAGTCGGTTGAGTCGGGTAATATCACCGGCAACCTCGATCAATCCTTTCTGTATATCTTCTTTGAACAGCAGAGCCCTGACTTTCACAAGATTGCCGTATACCCAATAACGCCCGGCCAGAGAATAGGCATCCGGAAAGTCGGCCGCATCCACATAAACAAACCCGGTGTCTTGACCGCGCACCGACACTTCGCGAAGGGCATCATTGACCCGACGACTCAATTTCAAGTGATCGAGAAACCGCTGTTCATCCTGAAAGCTTGATTGCAATATCAACGGTCTGACGGTGGCAAGCCGGATTTTTTGCCGATCCTCTTTGAGGAGCTGTCCGAAATCGAAGCTTGCGCCTCCCCTTGGCATTGCGACTACCGGACGTTGAATTCCACCAATGTCTTTCGCGATTTGCGGCACATGATCTGCCGCGTGATGAAGCAGACGTTCGACATCGACAAACTGGGATTCACGCAGAGCTGCACCGCGCATGCCGAACAACAGGCTCCAGGTTAGCAACCCCTGGCCGTATTGGCTGGCCTCATAGCTTACGGCATCGGCCGCTGAACCGGCCAAAACATAAAGCCCCGTACGGTCCTTCATGCGTTCCAGCGACCGCACCTGACTGGAAGCAATATCCCGCTTTTCGGTCAATCGTTCCACGACTCTGCCCGCAGCACAGGTGTCAAGGATTAGAATCTGTTTCAGCGCCGGCACCTTTTTGATCATTTCGGTCAGTTCCCTGCTCGATATGGCGGCGGAAGCTCGTACGGCAGGATCATCGAGGTTGCCGCTTCCGGCATCAGGGGTCAGATAATAGAAATCTCCGTCCTGACCACCGTAATTGACACCGTGACCGGCCAGATAAACAATCAGCAGGTCGCTTGCACGAGCTTTGGCAGCAGCTTCAAATGCTGCCTGAAGCCGTTCCCGTGTGGGGGTGGCCTGTTCCGATTTGTCTGAGGTGATCAGCAGCGTAAGTCGAACATTATCGACCCCGAACAGCCGTGTCGCACCGATTTCGAGAGCATGAGCCATATCTTCGGCATCTTTTGCTGCATACCGCAAGTCAATGGCATTGCCGGCATAATCCGAAACACCGGCCACGATTGCCCACAATACCGGTTTTTCCTCTTCGGCCGTTCCCGGTTCCTGATAAACCATCGTAATACCCCGGCTGGAAAGATAGCCCTCGGCGTTGTAGGTACGAATTTCAATAACATTTTTCTGCCCGGCAAGCAGATAGGGATGGCCGGCCAGGGGAATCGACGGTAAATCGGCCCGTTCGGCAGATGGATCAACCGTGCCGCCGCGGGCATCGGTAACCATTTCTTTGCCGTTGAGCAGAATAACGGCGCGACCGAGACCGCCGCCCCGGTTAACCAGCGTAATTTGAAGCCGTGGGTCCTTGGGGTCCAGCGGTTTCGTGATAACACTCGGAAATAAACCAGGGGCGACAAAAGAGGCGACTGTTCGCAGAGGTTCGCGGTTATAGCCCATCTTTTTTGCAAGCAGCCCGGGGTCATAGTAGCGTTCCTTCAGTTGGCTCAAGGCAATTGCTTCCAGACCGACGACCCAGTGCAGCCCTTCAACATCGCCTCCGTTGGAAGCATCAAAACGTCCTGTCCTGTCAACCACGGCCCAGCCACCGTCCCGAAAACTGATTAACTGGCACAATTCTTCACCCGTGGCAGTATCCCAGAGTCTGGCTGTCTGATCGGCGCTGGCCGACAGTAAAAAACGGTTGTCTGGAGAGAATGCCACCTGAATGACAGCACTGGTATGACCGATAAAACGTCGCAGTTCCTTGCCGCTGTCCGAATCCCACAGGCGGATCGTTCTATCCTCGCTTCCCGTTGCCACATAGCGGCCGTCCCGCGAAAATACCGCGCTGTGTATGCCGTTGGTGTGACCTTCAAAGTTCAGAATTTTTGTTCCACTCCGGGAATCCCACAATTGGATGACTTGATCCCAGCCGGCGCTGAGGATCCGGCGACCGTCAGGAGAGAATGTCACCGTGTTGACCAGCCGCGTGTGGCCCTTAAAATGTCTGATGATACGTTGCGTGGCGACGTCCCAGAGACGCACCATCTGTTTGCTGGCCGTCACAACCCGGCGTCCATCTGGCGAAAACGCGACAGAAGAGACACGGCCTTCATGAGGTCCAAGGAGACTGACCTGTGAAAAACCGGTCTGCCTGTCCCACACCCTGGCCGTTCCATCGTCTCCTCCGGTTAAAATCCATCGCCCGTCGCCTGAAAACACAACCGGCCGGATGCCGCCGTTATGCCCCGTCAAGCGATAAAATTCAAGCCCGTTGTTTGTTTGCCAGATGCGGGCGGTGCCATCCCGCGCTGCGGTTGCAATCCATTGTCCATCCGGGGAGAAGGTCACGCCACGAACATCACCGGTGTGACCCTGCAGACGGTGCAGCTGTACACCGCTGCCTGCATCCCATAGTTGTGCCGTATCATCCCAGGTGCCGATCAGTAAGCGCTTCCCGTCAGGAGAAAAATCGACCGAGCTGACCCAATCGGAATTGCCTTCAAAACTCAGAAGGTTCTGGACCGTTCCTGATGAAAGATCCAGCGACCAGGCCTGTGGAATTTCACCCGCAGCCGTAAAAAAAACTGTTTCTTCAGCAAAGGTATCCACAACGGTTACCGCATTTGAGTGCACAATGGCGTTTCCGTATTGCGTGCCCTGCAGCGCATTCCAGAGACGAGCCGTCGCATCCTGACTGCCGGTGACAACCACATGTCCGTCATGGCAGAACGCCGCCGAGGTTAGCGCTTTTTCATGTCCGGTGTATTGCTGGATTTCGCGTCCGTTTGTGATGTTCCACAGACGTGCTGTTTTATCAAGACTACCTGTCAGAGCAAACCGTCCGTCGGGTGAAATGGCCACCGCACTGATACCCCCCTGATGACCTATAAAACGGCGTATTTCTCGACCGGTTTTCGGGTTCCACAACTGAGCCGTTATGCCGCCGCCGGTAAGTATGCGCCGCCCGTCCGGCGAAATTGCAAGAGACGTGACCTCGGCGTTAAAATCTTTTATTAGCCGAATTTCACGGCCATCTTCAGCATTCCACAGACGCACCGTCATATCTTCACTGCCAGTCGCAAACCAGGAAGCATCCGGTGAAAAGGCCACCGTCGTCACCGGTTGGGTATGTCCCTTCAGTTGCATCAATTCTCTACCGCTGAACGTATCCCACAACCGTGCCGTTTGATCCGCACTGCCGGTTAACAGCAGGGCGCCGTCAGGCGACAGCGCAACCGAACGGACCACTTCGATATGGCCTGCAAAGCGGCGGATTTCCTGTCCTGTACGGGCATTCCACAGACGAACGGTATTATCCCAACCGGCACTGACGAGAAAATGCCCGTCGGCCGATACATCCATAGCCGATACATGATTTGCGTGGGTTAACTGCACCACCATCCGGGCATGTGCTGATGCCCGGTCTGTTTCCTGAGCAGCTGTTAGAGACAGTCTCTTTGGGGCTGCACACGAAACGACAAAGGTCATCGAAACAATCAAGGCAATCCACAACACGGTATGGGCAACCCTGAATCGTTGATTGCCCGACCTCGATGCTTTCTTCAAACGACCCAGTTCGTAACGATTGAAAAGATAGTTGTGCATACCGGATTCAATTCCTTTTTCAGCGTGTATAGCGGAAGGTCCACCATGCGCTTTTTCCCCCGGGTTTTCCGTTTCGATCCACGGCCCAAATCCGCCATCGGCCTGGCTGAGCACCGACAAAATTGAAGGTGTAAGCCGTAGACCGGATTGATCTTATTTTTTTGTAGGTGCGCCCTATATCCGTGCACCATCTGTTTGCCCGGCAGCAGCCATAGCAGTCGATTTCGACGGTATATGAGGCTGCCCCCTGTACGGTCGACCATCTGAGTGTCGTTCGGCGCGGATAGTGGCTGAAACGCTTGCCGCTGCGCGGCGACTGTAACACCGGTGCCGGCAGTGCCCCTATGGGAATCATCCTTACCACCGGTCTGTTCGGTTTTACGATTTCACCAGGGATTATGACCGGTTTGTCATCTCTCAACTGCCGCGGTGGATCAGGTCTTTCACCGATGACCTGTGGTTGATAGACGGTGGTGTGCCGTTCCGCGTTGATACTTTGTCCGTTATAACCGGTGACTGTCAGCACGTATAGACTACCGGGCGCCACCACGCGTTCACCGTTGAGAGGAACATTTCCGATGCCCGAAATTCTGGCAGAAACAGCATTACGGGTACGCCACCGCAACGTAATTGTATCGCCTGCCATCGCACCAGGGGGATGGGCTTCGAACTTTTCGATTATCGGCGGTTTGGAAATTTTGCCGCCGATCGTATACATTCCGATACTTTTTTCCTGACTTACGGTACGGCCGTCGTGGCCGGCGGCGGTCAGCACATAGGTTCCTTCTTTCCCGATCGTAACCTTTCGTGATCCGCTGGCCGGGACCTCGCCGATTCCCGAAATCGTCACTGAAATCGCATTGCGTGTACGCCACTGCAACGTACTTGTTCCCCCTTCGGTAACCTTTGGCGGATATGCCTCAAATTTTTCGATCACCGGGTACCCAGATTCGCCGCCCCACCCCCCGGGCGTCGGCCCCTGACTCTGGGGAACGCACCCGCAGAACAGCAGTGTCAGAATTAATGTCGCAGCGAAGATCGCGATTTGCCGATTTCTTTTTGTAACATTACTCATCGTGTCTTCCTCCCTGTATCAACCAGTGAGTATTGTATGTTTGGACATCGCCTGTTTATCGAAACCAATCCTTAAAAAATTTCTGTTGCTCCGCCGGCGAATATTTTTCCTCTATGACATGCGGGTCTACTTTCCTTTCGGTGCCTTTGTTAACCACCATGCCGGCGGTATTGATGCCGATGGCTACCGCAAAGATAGTCATGGAGTTGATAATGTAAAAAATGATCCGCTGATAGACGGGTACGGATTTATCGGCCCAGACACTCAGCCCGAACAACAGGCTGATTACAAGACCTGTCCAGTTGCCGGGCAGACCAAACTGGCTGACCAGCGTACCTGTGATCATTGTCGTAGTGGTGCCGGCAACTCCCGGCGTCATCATGGCTTTCGATTGAAAAAATTCTTCCATTCAAATCCTCCAATGTGCTGCAGATGATGGTGACGGCAAAAATTCGGGTTATCTGCCACAGTTGAGCTTATCATTGCAAATGTCCTTTAACGCTTTCAAACCCGGCTGGCCGCGGTAATCGACGAATTCTTGGGCAAACCTGCGGTATCGCCAGCGTGCCTTACGCGTCATCGTTTTTCTGTCCCAGCGCTCCCAGTCCTTCTTGTATTTAATTTTCTGGTATTCGACCCCAGTGTCCGGTTCCACCGGGAGAATACGCGGGTTTCCGTCCCATCCATGGGATCCCCAGGCGATACGCTTCTCCGGATCAATGACCATTACGACGTGTCCATCGCCGCGAACATCATCCCGATACACCAAAATATCACCGGTTTGTAAAGGCATGTTGTCATCACACCGATCAAACTCATCCTGCATGAGTGTGTTATCGGAAGCCATCATGGCCGTAGTAAGGTATCGATCATCTCTGTTGTACGGCAACCCCGAACGGGTAAACGCAAACCATATCGCTCGTGAACAGTCGATGCCGCGTTGCAGATTTTCTTCATCGGATATTCCGTCCCAAGCATGCTGACGGTAGCCGAATCCGTCCCCGGCAGAGGCCCGGGCCAGCCAGTCTGACCGCTCAAGAACCTTGTACAGAGCCGTGGTTTTGTCATCGGGAAGGTATGGCCGAATATCGAAATGGGTAAGGGTGTATTCACGCCAGTCAAAGGGTTGACCGGAGACTTTTGCCATATTCAAAAACCGCTGGTTGGCTTCCACTCTTACGGCAATTGAACTCAGTGTCCAGGTACTGTTTTCAACCGATCCTTCATCCACGGTTCCAATACCGCGTTTTCCTTTTTGAAAGTAGCGATGCAGCGCCTGTTGCAAACCCGAAGTACCTGGAGAGCGGCTGGCAGCAGGTTCCGCAAACTGTCCCCACTCCACGGGATTGGTTTCCTGGGTTCCAAAAACGATAATTCGGTCCTGTACATTTAAGGGCGGCGTCCCCATGAAGGTTTCGCCGGAAGCATTAAACAGGTAACGTTCTCCCGGCATCAGTCTGACTTTGCGGCCATCACGGGGCAATGAAAATATGCCGCCATCCGTTGAAAAAATCAACGCACCAATCAGAAAGGGCGTAGGAGAACCACTCGACAAAGCGACCTGTATATTCCATGCGTGGCAAAGGGGAATAATCTGCAACGTGTTGGGTTCGGCCTGTTCCCATATACCCTCGGCACATCGGTTCTGTTTTGAGGCCGGAATCAGGCTGACTTTCAGCGTTTCATTATCTATGAAATCAGATCCGCCGTCGCCCCGCAATTGAAGCAATGCACGCTGACGGGCATGCTGCCTGAGACTTTCAGCAATGACGGTGTCGGATGCGTAAGTATTCCGGATGCGATTCTCGGGTCCCTTCAGTATCAGGCGGTTGTCGTTTCCCAGACTTAATTCAAAATCCCCGGAACCTTCAACTAACTTTATGGATAGGCCGGTCTCTTTGTCCTTTTCCACTGCCTTCCTGATTTTCCGGGCCCGTTCTGCCGGAACTCCTCCGGATTCATCAGGGGGGCGGATACGCACTTTCAAGGCAATATATGAATTTGCGGGACGAACCAACACCGCGAGATCACCCGGTTTAATTTCCGGATGATCCTGTTCGGCGGCGGATATGCCGGCAATGGCGTTCAGTCCGGTGACCCGGGTAAGGACCACCGTCGCCTTGGACTTGCCTGGATCACGGGTATCCGCCCCGGTAACGGCGCCGTCATAGATGCGGAATTCCGCACCCTCTCCAATTCCCGGCAGTGCCGGGCCACCGAGTTCGAGTGGAGGACCTGCTTTGAGAACTTCCCAGGCAATCGGACGATCGCGGGTTTTACTGTCAAAAACCGTGCGGGAAAGATCTCCGTGAAAATATGGAACCTGGGGACTTTCCGCGGCAACCAGAAGGGGAACCTGCCGGGCAGCCTGAGCGTATGTCATGGGTTGATTGCCCGCGTCTGCCAGAATTTTCAACAGTGCATCCGTGAAAATGCCCTTTCCATTTTTTTCGAGCGCCGGATTGCTGTCGGTCGCAGCGGAAAAAATTACCGTGCCCGCCAGCGACTCGGTGACCCATCCGGCATCTTGGTCTCCACCTGCGACCGCGCTGGAAGGAACCGCATCGGCGTCATCCGCCATGGGTTCAAAAAAACGGGCCGCCGTCGTGCCTGCATCGGGGTCCCGGGTTGCGGTACCGGCGTTACATGAGTCCAGAATGACGGTGATATGGCGGGTTTTTCGGTGCAGCCGTGCCAGCATCTGATTGAACTCATCGTCACGCAGATCCAGAATACCGTCGGTACGGGCATCATGGAACATTAATGTTTCATCCCATTCATCCGGTTCATCGCCGTTTTTGTCGCGAGCTTGTGAGCCGTGACCGGCAAAAAAAATCACAACCACATCATTTTCACGGGCCCGTTCGACAAGAGCCTTGTCAAACAGCTTTTTGAACTGTCCCGTAGTTGCCTGTTCATCGAGAAGCAGACAGACATTCTGCCTGGGGAAGGCGTACCCGTTTTTCCCGGTCAGAAGTTCATAAAACCGGCGAGCATCATTAGGCGGTCCCTTGAGATCGGGAATGTTGTTGTTTTTGTATTCACCGACACCGACAATCAGCGCCAGGCGTCGCTGTCCGTCGGTGTCAATGGCCTCTCCGGGACTGCATATTTCCGATGTTCCGGCAACCGGCGAATTCTTCTGGTTTGTGTCTTCCCCCTGACATCCCGTTGCGTGCATTCCGACCATATACATTAAAAAAAAAATCATGGTTACACTCAGCCGCCGACTATCTAAAAAGTGTCGCATCACCGCCTCCAGAACTTATAATCAATCGTTATTTTTTTATGCTTTATGATACGATTTTCTAACCCACGCTACAAAAGATCCTACCGTTTTAATCTGTGGAAAAACGTTGCATCTCATTACATCAACCATGAGAAGGGCCTATGGTGTATACACTCCACAAGCCTTTTTTATTGTAAATAAAATATTACTGTAAGATAGCAAGATGCTTTTTGTCAAGAAAAGAAAAAGGAGTGGTCAGGGTTATAAAAAACAAAATTCACACTATAGCTTAAACCTTTATCACAAAGCCATAATCTGCTAAAGTCCAAGTAATTCTTCCTTATTTTTGACGTACTCAAACGAAATTGAAAAAGAAAGTGACTCAACATGGATCTTAGCAATCAACGAATATTAGTCATAGGTGGATCAGGATTAGTAGGAAAAGCTATATGCCGTAGTTTACTATCACACCCGGAACAACAACCGGCAGCCATTACAATTACAGGTCGATCTTCTTCCAAGGTTAAAAAGACTTTAGACGAATTAAAAGAGCTCAGCACAACTACTAAATTTTCAGGTATCACTGGTGATATTTTTTGCCGAAGCGCTTTTAAAGACATGGGACGAAAAACGATCTTGTCTGAACAAAAAACACGAGAAGTCTACATTAGAGACATTATCGACCCACTTAATCAAGAGATTCTTAACGAATCCTATCTTTACCAGATGATTCAACAAGAACATCCTGATATCATCATAGATAGTGTTAACACAGCAACGGCAATAGCTTATCAAGACGTTTTTTCTGAAAGTAGGCGCTTACTAAAAGAAGTCCAAACCACAAAAAACGCTTTTGAGGAGAATCTTTTTGAAGAAATTGAAACCCTCATAGCTACCCAATATACGCCGCAGTTAGTGCGCCATATTCAAATTTTATGGCGAGCATTAAATGACCATCAAGTAAAAATGTACCTTAAAATCGGCACCACAGGCACTGGGGGAATGGGTTTGAATATTCCTTTTACCCATTCTGAAGATAAGCCCTCAAGGGTTCTTCTTGCCAAATCAGCAATGGCTGGTGCACATTCAATGCTTTTATTTCTTTTAGGCAGAAGCGCTAACCAGGAAAAAGGCCACAGTCAATGGAATCATGATCGCAACCTCAAACGCATGGCGCCTATCATCAAAGAAATAAAGCCGGCTGCTTTAATCGCATGGGAATCGATTGAATTTGGGGAAATAACGCAGCAAGGCAAAACTGTTAAGCTTGTTGATCACAAACCGGAAAATGCTTTAGACTACAAAACGTCCTTGAAATCAGAAACAACTCCTTGGCAAAAAACCGGTGAAACCTTTAAAGCGCCATTCATCGACACTGGAGAAAATGGTATTTTTTCTCGGTTTGAATTTGAAACGTTAAGCGAAGAAGGGTTGATGGAAATTATCACGCCTGAAGATATCGCAAATGAAGTTTTACAATGCCTGCAAGGAGGAAACAGCGGACACGATATTGTCAGTGCTTTAGATTCATCAATCTTAGGCCCTACTTTTAGAGGGGGATATATGAGAGAAAGAGCGCTGGAATCACTAAGATATTTAGAGAAAAAATATGATGTGCCAAGCATAGCCTTTGAAAATCTTGGCCCCCCTAAATTAGCAAAATTACTCTATGAAATCTTTATTATTGCAAAGCATATCAATTTATTAGAGCCGACTGAAATGGATGAAAAAACTTTGTCGGAGCGTTGTTTTCAAACCATTAAAGAAGATAGCTTTCTAAGACAATCATCCGTATCAGTTGGGCTTGCCATCGTTTTACCTGGAGATAAAATTTTGCGAGGAGAACAACTTGCGATTCCCAGCCAATGGGAGTACCCCGAAAAAGGCGAAGTTTCTTTGCAGCAATTTAACCATTTTGCTGATAAGGGCTGGATTGATTTAAGGCCAACCAATATGAAAGTTTGGATTGAGCGTCTGCAGGAACTTCAAAAAGAAATTTCAGGCCCTAAAGAAGAAAATACACACGAAAAAGATGATACCAGCTCTAACACCATTCGCAACAAAAGATATTGGCAACAAGCGGTTGAAAAAGGTGAATTAGGTTCATTTATCAGTTGGATTTTTTTAAAGGAAGATAATGGTGAAAGAATCAAAAAATAAACACAGCCGACCAGTATCGAAGTCATTGACTTTTTGCCCTGGCCCGCTGTAATAAAACTGCATGAATATTAAAATGATGATCAGCCGGGATACCGGCCTGAAAGAAAACCAGGTGGCAGCAGTTCTGGATCTGATGGAACAAGGTTCGACAGTGCCTTTCATAGCAAGGTACAGAAAAGAGCGCACAGGCAGCCTGGACGAGGTGGCCATATCCGATATCCGGGACAGGGCAAAAGCCTTAAAAGAACTGACAGCCAGGAAACAGGTCATTATCAAATCTTTGGAGGAACGGCAGCTTTACACCAAGGAGCTGGCCCAACTCATTGAAAATGCAGACTCCATGACCCGGCTGGAGGATGTATATGAAAAGTACCGACCCAAAAGGCGGACCCGTGCCACAATCGCCCGGGAAAAAGGGCTGGAGTCCCTGGCCCGAATGATTCTGGAACCCAAACCCGGCATCGACCTCCAAAAAGAGGCAGCCGGATTCATTGGTCATGAGGTGGCAAGCCTGGAAGAAGCATGGGCCGGCGCCAGGGATATCATTGCTGAAATCATTAACGAAGATGCATCCATCCGGTCAAGTATCAGGGACTTGTTCATCAAAACCGCCATGATCCACGCAACGGTAATCAAGGGCAAAGCCGACGACGGGGTCAAGTTCAAGGACTATTTTGACTGGGAAGAACCGGCATTTAAAGCACCGTCCCACAGAATTCTTGCCATGCTCAGGGGAGCCGCCGAAAAAATTTTACGTGTTCATGTACTGCCCGATGAAAAAAAAGCGTTGAATATTATCCATGGAATTTACCCGGGCAAAAGAAAAGTTTGCCTTGGCAGCAGGGAACAAATTCTTGCAGCTGCCGAAGACGCATACAAACGCCTGCTGTCCAAATCCATTGAAAATGAGGCATTGCGTATTCTCAAACAAAAGGCCGATGAAAAGGCCGTGGCAGTTTTCTCGGACAATTTACGGCAGGTACTGCTCTCCCCTCCCCTGGGCGGCAGGCCCGTGCTGGCGGTTGACCCGGGATTCCGCACCGGATGCAAAATAGCCTGCCTGGATGCCACGGGAAAACTGGTCCATCATGATGTCATCCATCCCCATACTCCAAACGGAAAAGCATCCGCTTCACAGCTCATTCCTGAACTTGTCAACCGTCACAAAATCCGAGCCATAGCCGTGGGAAACGGCACGGCAGGCCGGGAAACGGAAAGCTTCATCAGGGAGCTGAAACTGCCCGAAGACGTGGATGTGATCATGGTGGATGAAAGCGGGGCCTCTATCTATTCAGCGTCTGAAACAGCCAGGGAAGAGTTTCCTGATCACGACATTACGGTCAGGGGGGCTGTTTCAATCGGCAGACGGCTTATGGACCCTTTGGCAGAGCTTGTCAAGGTGGAACCCAAATCCATCGGGGTGGGACAGTACCAGCACGATGTGGACCAGAATATGCTCCAGACCGCCCTGGACGATGTGGTGGTCTCATGTGTCAACCAGGTGGGTGTGGAGGCCAACACCGCGTCAAAGCAACTGTTATCCCGGGTATCCGGCCTGAACGCCGGCATCGCCGCCAACATGGTCAAATACCGCGATGAAAATGGCGCCTTTGTATCCAGAACCGAATTTCTCAAGGTGCCCCGCCTGGGCAAAAAAGCATTTGAACAGGCCGCAGGGTTCTTAAGAATCCAAAACGGAAAAAATCCCCTGGACCGCAGCGGAATCCATCCCGAATCGTATCCCATTGTTAAACAGATGGCCAAAGACCTAAAATGCCGTGTGGAAGAGATGATGACGGCAAAAAGCCCGGTGCAGGGCATGGACCTTGCGCCCTATGTGACGGAGACCACAGGCATTCCCACGCTCAAGGATATCGTTGCCGAACTGGCTGCCCCGGGCCGGGATCCAAGACAGCCGTTCCAGGCGTTTTCCTTTGACAAAAACATCCACGAGATCAAAGACCTGGTGCCTGACATGGTTGTTCCCGGCATTGTGACCAATGTCACCGCATTTGGCGCTTTTGTGGATATCGGGGTACACCAGGACGGACTTGTCCATATCAGCCAGTTAGCTGACCGGTTTATCAAAGACCCCAATGAGGTGGTCAAAGTGCGGCAGCAGGTAAAGGTTCGCGTTCTTGAGGTGGATATTCCCAGAAAACGGATCTCGTTATCCATGAAAAAAGGCTGATTGAAAAACTTACGCGCCCAGGTACGCTTTTTTAACCTCAGGATCGTCAATCAGCTTATCGGCCGGGCCTTCAAGCACAAGTTTGCCATGTTCAATCACATACCCTCTCTGGGCAAACTTAAGGGCCAACCGGGCATTCTGCTCCACCAGCAGGATGGTGGTGCCGTACTTATTTATCTCTTTTAAAGCATCAAACATTTCAAGCATGAGCAAAGGCGCAAGACCCATGGAGGGTTCATCCAGAATCATGATTTTTCTGCCGCTCATATATCCCCTGCCCACGGCAAGCATCTGCTGCTCCCCGCCGGACATGGTACCGGCGAACTGATTTTTCCGCTCTTCAAGGCGGGGGAAAAGATCAAACACCCACTTTTTGTCCTTTGCAATCTGCTCGGTATCTTTTCTGGCAAAACAGGCCAGGGTTAAATTTTCCGTTACCGTGAGATTGCCGAATATCCTTCGGCCTTCGGGCACATGGGAAATACCAAGGTGGCTGACCACCTTGTCGGTGTTATAGGACAATACATCCTCACCCTCAAATTCAATAATGGAGCCCGGCTCACTGGGCACCATCCGGGAAATGGCTCGGAGGGTGGTACTTTTGCCCGCACCGTTCGCCCCGATAATGGTAACGATTTCACCGGTGTCAATGCTGAAGTCCAGCCCGTGAAGCGCCTTAATATTGCCGTAGGACACCTTAAGATTTTTAACATTCAGCTGCATCAGGTCAAATCCTCCTTGCCCAGATAGGCTTCAATCACTTGGGGGTTATTCTGGATCTCTTCGGGAGGTCCTTCGGCGATCACTTCGCCAAACACCAGAGTCTGGATATGCTGGCAAAGCTCCATCACAAATTTCATACGGTGTTCAATCAGAAAAATGGCCACTCCGAAATCCTGGTGTACCTGCTTGATAATTTTAATCATCTGGATCAGCTCATCAGGGGTCATGCCTGCGGTGGGCTCATCCAGGAAAAGCACCTTGGGATTTGTGGCCATGGCCCGGGCCATCTCCACCCGCCGCTGGGCCCCGTAAGGAAGGCTTGTGACCAGCTGGTCGGCGTGTTCCTTAATGTCAAAAAGTTCAAGAAGCCGGTAGGAATTCTCTTCGGCTTTGGCTTCCTGTCTTCGGCATTTGCCGGTATTAAAAAACGAGTCAAAAAGACTGTAGGAGAGCTGGGAATAATGGGCCATTTTGATATGGTCCAGCACATTCATGTGCCGCCACAGGGCCAGATTCTGAAATGTCCTGCCAAGTCCCTTGGCTGCGATCTCATTGGTTTCCAAGCCGACAATGCTTTCATTTTCAAGTGTAATACGTCCTTCGGTGGGGGTATAAACCCCTGTGATCAGGTTAAAAACGGTTGTTTTACCGGCCCCGTTAGGGCCAATCAATCCCACAATCTGGTTTGGCCCAACCGAAAGATTATAGTTGTGAACCGCCCGCAACCCACCGAAATAGTGGGTCATTTTATTTACATGGAGTAAAGGCGTCATGGTATTATCCTTATTTATTCTTTCTTGCTGCAAGAAGTTTTCCGGCGTTGATTTCCCTAAAAGAGATCAAGCCGTATGGCCTGAAGATCATGACAAAAATCAGTATCAGTGGAATAATGATCCACTTGAACAGTTCCAAAGGCCGCAGGGCTTCGCCCAAAATATTGATGGAAACAGCACCCACAATGGAGCCAACAATGGAATTAAGGCCGCCGAAATAGACCATGGCAAGAATTTCCGCCAGCCGGTTGATGCTGAACATGCCCGGATTTATATAGGTCAGCACATGGGCAAAAAGACCGCCGGCCACACCTGCCCAGAATGCACCGAACATAAAGGCCGTCATCTTGGTTTTCCGGGTTTTTACGGTCATGGATTCAGAAGCAGCTTCATCATCACGCACGGCATTAAGGGCCTTTCCCATGATGGAGGTGACAAAATTATGAATCACCCAGATGCACAGCATGGTCCAGATAAAGATCACATGAAGCGGCGCAAGATCTGGCTGTCCGCCCATGCCCCGGGCACCACCGATGACATTGATATTTTCCACCGCGCTTTTGACGATGAACATGAAGGCCAAAGAAATAATGGCCAGGTAATCCCCCCGGGTCCTGAAGGAGGGTATGGCCACTAAAAGAGATGCAATGGCAGCGGCA
This sequence comes from uncultured Desulfobacter sp., assembly GCF_963675255.1. Taxonomy (GTDB): domain Bacteria; phylum Desulfobacterota; class Desulfobacteria; order Desulfobacterales; family Desulfobacteraceae; genus Desulfobacter. The sequence goes on along the minus strand of NZ_OY775937.1, from coordinate 3,413,645 downwards.
ATCCCGCCTATGATCAAAGCAAGGGGAAAAAGCCACGGCCCCAGGAAAGGCGGCAGCACGGCAGCCCCGAAAATCTTGTCATTGGCAAATAAAAACAGGGTAATAACGGACGAGACATAGGCACCCACCGCCATAAATCCTGGATGGGAACAGGAGAACTCACCCTGGTAGCCGTTGATGACATTAATGCTGATGGTCAAAATAATGGATATCAGCGTCAATTTCACCACAAGCACACGATAGTCATTGATCCCGGACCAAAGGGACAAGATGCCGTAAAAACAACACAAATGAATCAGCACGGAGATCCATAACGGCAGCTTTTCCATGGCACTTGCCAGCGGGTTGGTAAAAAAAGCCGAGGCTTTTCCTACAATGCAAATCGGCAGGACATAGACAACCAGATCATAGGCCAGGACCCCGGGAATCATTACCGGATCTTTGAGCATTAAGATGGCACCGAACAACACCGGAATTTTGGGCAGACCCAGGTAGTAGGAAATATAGTCGTATCCCCAAAAATACTCGATCAACACAGCAGCCAGCAGTCCTAAAAGCCAGCCTGCCATGGGTATGTTCCAAAGGAAATTTTTTATTAATTTTACAATCTTCATGGCAACATTTCTTTCTGAAAACGGGTAAAGAAATAAAACTCGGTCCTCGAGTAAAAATTACAGCCTTAGTTTGGTGCTATGCTCCATGCCGAAAAACCCCCTTGGCCTGAAGGTCAGTATCAAAAGGATAATTGAATAGGCAATGAGATCCCTCAGGGTGGACGGAAATATGGTGGCGACAAAGATTTCAATAAACCCTAAAAGATAACCGGCTAAGGCGGCACCCTTAATGGAACCGCGGCCGCCAAGAATTGCTGCAACAAAGGCTTTCCAGCCAATCAAAACCCCCATGTAAGGGTCCAGGATGGGATATGCCTGACCGTATAGAATCCCGGCTACCGCAGCCAACCCCGCACCAATGGCAAAAGTTAGCGGCGCTATAATGTTGATAGAGACCCCCATGAGAGGTACGGCAAGAAAATCATAGGACATGGCGCGCATGGCCATCCCCCATTTGGTTTTCTGGATAAAGGTGTGCAACGCCAGCATGAGCAACAAGCTGATGATGATAATCATCACCTTGATATTGGTAAAATAGACCCCGCCGATATTATAGGAGACTGATTCAATGAGTGGGGGAAAGCTTAAGCGCTTGGCACCCAGAAGAATCAAAATACCGGTTTCAAAAATAATGCCGATCATAAGGCCCGTAATGGCCGCAGAGGCCCGGGGCGCCTGGCGTAAAGGCCGGTAGCCTGCCACTTCCACAAACACCCCGATCCAGGAGGCTAAAAACATGGTCACCACAATGGTGGCCAGAAAAATAACAGGCCCCGGTAAAAAGCCGGAAAATAACGCTAAAAAAAGCGTTGCAACAGCAAAACCGATATAGGTGCCCAGCATGAAAATATCACCATGGGCAAAGTTAAAAAGCATCAAAACGCCGTAGACCATAGAGTACCCAATGGAGATAACAGCGTAAAAACTTCCTCGCTGGAGTGCATTGATAACGTTCTGAATAAAATACGGTATCAGATCAGTGAAGGATTCCATACAGCAACTCCTGTTACTCGATCATCAAGTTTTTGTTAATTTAACCAATTTCTGCGTTGGAAAAAAGTCCCTAAAAACCTTGATGACCAAGTGTTAAAACAATCGAATTAGGTTGAAAAAACAACTGCCGCGTTTCATGTTGCGGCAGTCACTTTTTCTCACTTAGACCCATAATCAAATAAACCCTTCCATATAGTTTGCATTTTCATCCGTCTTCTTCGTTGTGACATTGAGTACATATTTCAATATGCTCCCGTTGCCACGCCTTGAATAGGAATGAAACGTCTAAACCATATTTTGGAAGGTTTTATTCCGATCATGGGCCTTAAAAACGTATTAAAAAATGGTCCGTAGGCCAATTATGGGCATACGGATTTGTAGAACTCGTATTCACCCTTATCGTTTATTTTTACAATAACAGCACATTTGACCGGGTCACCCTCTTCGGTGAAGGTCATGTTACCGGTGATACCTGCAAAATTTTTAATTTTTGCCAGGGCATCCCGAACAGCCAGGCGATCTTTCTCAATTCTGCCGGTCAATTTTCCGGCATCCTGAATCGCCTGCTGGGCCAAACGAAGGGCATCCCAGGTCAGCGCAGCCACATCATCGGGGATGTAACCGTATTTTTCATTGTAGCGGTCAATGAATTCCTTGGTTGCGCCCTTAGCACCAGCAGCTGCATAATGGGAAGAGAAAAACTGACCGTAGCAGGCTTCACCGCACAGCTCAACGGTCTCGGCAGATCCCCAGGAGTCGGAACCCACAATGGGTCCTTTCCATCCAAGCTCTTGGGCTTGTTTAACAATCAGGGGCACTTCATTATAGTACTGGGGGGTAAAAAGCACCTGGGCACCGGACTGAATAATTTTGGTCAACTGGGAAGAAAAGTCCGTGTCTTTTGTGGTAAAACTTTCAAAGGCAACAACGGAGCCTGGCCCATGTTTCTTTTCCCATGCTTCTTTGAATACCTCGGCAAGACCCTTGGGATAGTCAGAAGCGACGTCATAAAGCACCGCAGCCTTGGTGAAGCTGAACTCATCTGTGATGAAGTTTGCCACAACAGGACCCTGGAAAGGATCAAGGAAGCAGCCGCGGAATACAAAGGGACGGTTCATGGTGGTGTCCGGGTTGGTGGACCAGGGGCTGATCATAACGGTTTTGTATTTGTTTGCCACTTCACCGGCCGGTACCGCCTGTTTGGAAGACTGCGGACCGACAATGGCCAGCACATCATCCTGGCTGATCATTTTAGTGTTGGCTTTTACCGCAGATTCTGCTTTGGATTCATTGTCTTCAATAACCAGTTCGACCTTGTACTTCTGGCCGCCTACTTCAATGCCGCCCGCCTTTTCAATGTCTGACAGCCACATTTGCGCGGCATATTTACTTCCTTCCCCAACTTTTGGAATGTCGCCGGTCAAAGGTGCATTGATACCGATTTTAATGACGGTCTCTCTTTTGCAGAACGCCGATGAAGAAAAAATCATGGTCAGTGCAATGACAGCCGCCAGACAACAAGTAATTTTTTTCAATGTTTCCTCCTATAGTTAAATAAAATAATGTATAAGAGAATAAAAAAGCGAAGTAAAGGGGATTATTTTTTGAAATTTAACCTTGGGCATTTTTTTACAGAATACATGCTGCTGCCGACGCTCATCATGGGACTGTGGTTCACTATTGTTGGGCATTGCTATGCTCAACATATAGCGGATAATGCAATCGGCCATATCCAGTTAAGCTCGACTGAAAAAGCCTGGTTAGACAGGCACCCCGCTGTTACCATCGCAGGCCCCCGTTCTTTTCCGCCTTTTCACTATTATGAAAAAGGCAAATTAGAAGGCCTTTCCGCCGAATATACTACCCTTATAGCGAATAACTTAGGCCTTAAACTGCGTATCCTGGAAAACCTTGCCTGGCCCCAAGTATTGAAAAGGGTCCGACAGGGAGACATTGACCTGATTATCTGTATTGCAAAAACAGCTGACCGGGAAACCTATCTTGACTTTTCAGTTCCCTATTTAACGTCCCCCCTGGTTATTGTCACCCGTGACAACAGCCCATTTATAGTCGGCATTGAAGACCTTCATGGGAAAACCCTGGCCATGGTACCCAAAACCCTTGTACCGGAATGGCTTTCCAGGGACAAAATTGACTTTTCGCCCTTTTATGTGCAATCCCCTATAAAAGGGCTTGAAGCGGTCTCATTTTCACGGGCAGACGCCGCCATAGAGAACCTGGCAACAGCCAACTATTTGATTCGTCAAAACGGGCTGGCAAACCTTAAAATCGCAGCACCGACACCCTATGATGATTATCGGCTGTATATGGCCGTCCCCAAAGGGCACCAGGAACTTCTCAGAATTGTAAACAAAGCACTTGCGGCCATATCTCCCCAACAAAAAAATGATATTCGCAACCACTGGCTGTCCGTCAAATACGACTATGGCGTCAGCCACAAAAATGTGTTCCGATATATATGTTTGGTTCTTTTGTTCGCTCTTGGCGTTATTTTTGTTGTACTGCTCCGGAGTCACAGGCTTACAAAAGAGACCCAAGAAAGGATTGCCACGGAAAAAGCCCTGCGGAAAAGCGAAGAAAAACTTCGAAACATCCTGGAAAACAGCACCAACATGTATTATGCCCATACCCCTGACCATGAAATCACCTATATCAGCCCCCGGTGCAGACAGATCCTGCAGTGCGAACCCGAAGAGGCCATAAAACGATGGACTGAATTTGTCACGGACAATCCCATCAACCTTAAAGGACTTGAATATACTGAAAAGGCCATCAAAACCGGACAGCGCCAACCCCCGTATGAACTGGAACTGAAAGGAAATAAAGGGCGCAAAGTTATAGTGGAAATCCGTGAACATCCGCTTGTAAAAAATGGCAGAACCGTAGCCATTGTTGGTTCCGCAACCGACATTACAGAACATAAGAAAGCTGAAAAAGACAGGGAAGCCCTGCAACGCCAACTTTTTCAAGCCCGCAAAATGGAGTCCATCGGCACCCTGGCAGGCGGCATTGCCCACGAATTTAACAACATTTTGGGAATCATCCTGGGAAATGCCCAACTGGTAATGCTGGACCTGCCCGAAGAAAATCCTGCCCGGTCACGCATCAATGAAATTCAAACCGCCTGTCTCAGGGCCAAAAAAGTTGTCCTGGAACTGCTCAGTTTCAGTCGACAGACAAAACAGGGAAAACAGCCTTTAAATCCGGCAAAAGTGGTTACCGATACGGTTCGGCTTTTAAGGGCATCCATTCCCTCGTCCATTGAAATCCTGTGCCAAAGCGATGAGTCGATACAGACAATCAATGCCAATGCCACACAAATCCAGCAGGTCATTATCAACCTGTGCAACAATGCAGTCCAGGCTATGGAGCCCGGCGGCGGCACACTGACCATTCGCCTGGAAATGACGGGCACCCATAATTTTAAAATGCCCGAACTAAAGGAGTTCTTTGCAGGCCCGGCTGTCCGGCTAACCATTGAAGACACAGGCACAGGAATTGATCCGGCCATACAGGACAGAATTTTTGATCCTTACTTCACTACCAAGGAGGTCGGCAAGGGATCGGGCATGGGACTGGCCATTGTTCATGGTATTGTTCACAACCATGGCGGCGTCATATCCGTTAAAAGTGAAATGGGGTGCGGTTCTGTGTTCACTGTCCTGTTACCGGCAAGCCCCACTCCCCCGGTAGACGAGGTATCCGCTGATACCGATTCCGTATCAGGAGAACAGAAAACATAAAACTTACACAAACCATTCGAAGGGTTCTGGATTAAATTTTCCTTTCGTCAAAAGAGAGACGCAAGCTCGGACAGTCCGGACTGTTGATGTGCAAATTAGGACACAACCCTATACCGCAGCCTGACCAGCCTTGGCCCGCTTGACCTGCACCTGCTTTTTCTTGCGTTTCTGTTTACGTTTTTCCGCTTTTGATTTTGCCGACACTCCTCCCTGATTTTTTATCTGCCGATGTTGCTGGCGGGCAATTTTACAAAACGTCAGATTGGAATGATATATACTGGAATAAATTTGAAATCAACCTGTTGCACCAAGCGCGTTGGCGATTGCATTAACACACTGCAAAAGGGCAAACAGATAATGGTCTTCTTCTTTGGACTTCGCCTTTTTAGCTTGGCGCCATTTCTGTAGTAATTCAACCTGCGCATCGTGCAAATTATTGAGGGCTTCGGCTCTAAGTATGGTTGAGTAATAATGATTAATGCGTCGTTCGTTAATTGGTCGTTTCAACAAATCGGCCAGCATCTTACGCGTTAAGTCCAGCTCGTTTTTAATCATCTCCATGATTCGGTCGCGAATCTCCACTTCTTCAACCAGCGAAGCATACTTCTCCATAATCCGCACATCAGTTGATGCCAGGCTGCTATCCAAATTTGTCATCACATAACGTACAAAAGGATCGTATTCAACGAAATTAAGCAAATTTTTGTATTCTTCCGGGTTTTCGTGTTTCAACTCATTCAACGTAGAACCAACACCGTACCAACTGGTAATATTGAAGCGCGATTGCGACCAACTGAACACCCAGGGAATTGCCCGGAGGTCTTCCATGCTACGCCTCCCGGTACGACGTGTCGGGCGAGAACCAATCTTACTGGACTCAATCACATCAATTGGTGTTGCCTGGGAAAAGAACGTGATAAAATCAGGATCGGAAATCAGCTGCAGATAATAATGACGCCCCCGATCACCTAACCGCTGGAATAAACTCTCAACTTCTTCACGCTTGCCTTCTGTATTTTCGTGCAACACGGTTTGTGCTGTAACACTGGAAATCATCAATTCCAAATTATATGCAGCGTTTATCCGGTTGGCATATTTTCGTTCAATCGTCTCGCCTTGCTCTGTAATACGAAACTTGCCATTGATTGATCCATGCGGCAATGTTTTGATAAACCAATGGCTTGGTCCCGCACCGCGACTGATGCTGCCACCGGTACCGTGGAAAAAACGAATTTTCACACCGTGTTTTTCGCCTATTTTTGTCAATTCTTTCTGTGCCTCAAACAAAAACCAGGAGCTGGCCAGGATGCCGCCGTCCTTATTACTGTCGGAATAACCGATCATCACGTCTTGAATCAATTCGCCATTGGGATTGTCCCGCGATTGCATCTGCAAACTGTTTTTCACAATTGGATGACCCAGGTAATCGTCCAGAATACCTGGACTAACCTTCAAGTCTTCAATCGTTTCAAAAAGCGGTACAACAGGAAGAATCGCCCCGAGTTGATCGTCTTTTTTCACAATTAAACCAACTTCGCGCATAAACAGGTAAACTGCAAGCAGATCCTCCGTATTCCGGGTCATACTGACAATCAGCTTTCCAAAAGCATTAGAGCTGTAGCGTTGAACATGATCACTAACGACCTCAAAAGCCCCAATCACATTTCGTCCTTCCTGATCAAGGCTTTTATGCTGCACCAAAAATGGACGGTTGATTTTTAATTCCTGATCCAGGAAAGCGCGCCTGGCATCCTGGGACGCTTCAATCTGAGCGGCTGCTTCAGCCCCTAGCGATGCAGCAACCAACTGCTTTAATGCCTTCTCATGATAATCACTGTTTTGACGGATATCCAACTTTGCTAAATAAAAACCGAAAATTTTCAAAATTCGCTTCGTCCACCCAACATCAACATGGGCCACCTCACCGATTCCGCATCTTTCCAACTCGTCGGAAAGCAAGCTCAAGTCATGAATCAACTCAATGGATTTGATGTAACTATTCGGCTTATCTTCTAATTCAAGATTGAACTCCCGGCTCAAATCGATGGGAATTTTCTGAATCAAAATCAGTACATAAGCCTTAAAGATCTCCTCGGCATGTTCTTCGAGTTCAACTTCGGCATTTACACCGATTTCTTCTCTAAGTTTTTTAATCCGCGAAGCAAAAGTATTGCTCACGTCCGAAATATTATGATAAATACTCAGCTTTTGCGCCAAGTATTTCAATTCATTTCTAATGATATAAAACGCATGAATACGAAACTTTTCCAGCGTTTGTTTAGTGATTTCCGGTGTCACCAAAGGATGTCCGTCACGGTCTCCGCCAACCCAGTTTCCGAACGACAGCACCGGAAGTAAATCCGAGTTATTAAGCGCATTCGGATCAAATCCTGATTCTTTCCAGGCTTGGCGCAAACGCTTATCCAAAATAATAACCACACTGGGAAAAACATTGCTCAGATAGTGCAGAACATTGTTCAACTCCGACTCCAACCGTGGCTTTTCAATATATATCTCTCCGACATGCCACAAGCGATGCAAAATCTGCTTGATCTCCTGCCGTATGTCTGCTTGTTCAAATCGGGTGTACATTTGGTTCTCGCGCTTAACCAGCAACAGGTATAACTGGCGGTATTCCTGCAACACCACCGCGCGTTTGGCTTCTGTGGGATGTGCAGTCAATACCGGTTCGACCACCACTTTAGGCAATACTTTTAAAATTTGGGACTCGGTGATACCCTTGGACTTTAAATATTGAAACTGATTCGCCCACAGTCCGTTCACTTGAGCCATATCCTCATCTTCCTTATGGCGACGGCTTTGAACGGCCCCATTCACCTCAACCAGATTTAACAGCTGAAAACACATCGACATCATATGGATGTATTTATTGCTCGTTAGGTCCGGATCTGACGGAACCGTCGAATTTAGCCACGGAAGCAAACCAACCAGCGTTTGCTGATTATTTTCCTCCAACACTTCTTTCAAACAATTCAATAAAAAATGAAGATCGTCATAGGGTTTGCCCAATGCATTTTTGACATGAGTAAAAACTGTGTTCATAGCATTATCTATTTAATTAGGTTAAAAATACTCTTAATTAGGTTAAAAATACTCGAATTAAGCACATGGACTAACTTTTCTTCTGGTTAATCTGTACATTTTAGCCAAACTCATTGCAGGATTACTGAAAAATTTTTATGTATCACTAGATACTCTAGTTTTTAGGGAATTTGTCAACAATAATCTTAATTCATTAAAAAAATTGTAAATTTATTCTTTGGTACTTTGCGTTCTTCAAAATTGACAAAAGGATGAAGAATAATATATTTTGAAACTCGTTTTTTTAATGTACGGACCAGCTAGGCCGCTGTAACCTTAATAATGCCTGAACGGAAACCCGTGTTTGAACAAAAAAGTTGCCCTGGTGCAAGGAGCAGATGGGTGACTTTTCGTTCAAACACTAAATACATTCTACGCCAACATAGGCAAAGGAGGCGCTGGTGGGATCGGTTCTTTCTATTGGCGGACTGGAAAAATCTTTTTCCGGCCAGCCGATTCTTCAGAATTTTGACCTCGAAGTAAAAACAAGTGAGTTCATTACGCTTCTTGGCCCTTCGGGATGCGGCAAAACAACACTTTTGCGTATCATTGCCGGTTTTGAGAAACCGGACACCGGCACCATCTTTCTTGACGGAAAAAATTTGCTTTCGCTGCCTGCTGAAAAACGCAAGGTAAACACCGTATTTCAAAGCTATGCACTGTTTCCACACCTCACTGTGTTCAACAATGTTGCCTTTGGCCTGAAAATTAAAAAAATCAAAGGCCGGGAGCTTGAAATGCGGGTGATGCAAGCCCTTGAACAGGTAAAAATGATTGATTTTTCCGCACGGTATCCCCATCAGCTTTCCGGGGGCCAGCAACAACGGGTGGCCATGGCCCGCGCCATTGTCAACCGCCCCAGAATTCTTCTGTTGGATGAGCCGCTTTCAGCTTTGGACGCACGCCTGCGCCGGGAAATGCAGATTGAACTGAAAAAACTGCAGCGAGAGCTTGGCATTTCCTTTATTTTTGTCACCCATGACCAGGAAGAGGCCTTGTCCATGTCAGACAGGATATTGGTGATGCAGGAAGGCAGAATTGCCCAGCTTGGCACCCCCCGCCAGGTATACGAAGAACCTGAAAATCTATATGTTGCTCGATTCATCGGCGATAGTAACTTTTTTCCGGGGCAAATCCACGCGGTTTCTGATTCAGACCAGGTGGAGGTCACCATCTTTGGTCGGCAGATCACGGCTCACACCCAGCGACAATTCGAGCCGGGCGACAAGGTTGTACTACTGCTTCGGCCCGAGGATCTAAGGCTTTATGAAAAACGCCCAAAGGATATAAAAACTTTTGCCGGCAGCATTGTTGAACGCAGTTACCGGGGGTCGACTCTCGATACACTGGTCCGGCTTGATGATGGCCTTTTGTTGACAACTTGTGAATTTTTTGATGAGGACGACCCTGATTTTGATTATAATGTCGGCCAACGGGTATATATTTCCTGGGTTAAAGGTTGGGAGGTTGTTCTGCCTGATGAAAATTGCTGACAAAACCCGGCTCTGCATCATCCTGCTGATATCAGGATGGTTCATCCTGTTTGGTATCACGCCGCTGCTGCTGCTTGTCATGACAAGTTTTCTGACCATGGACCCGGCAGATCTGGTCAAATTTTCATTCACTTTAAAAGCGTATTCACAGCTGTTTATTGAGCCCGGCTATATTATTATTTTCATCCGTTCGTTTAAACTGGCGCTGATTACGACACTGCTGTGCCTGGGCTTTGGCTATCCCTTTGCCTGGTACACAGCCAGGATGCCGCCTAAATGGCGCACGTCGACCCTCATACTTCTGATGATTCCCTTCTGGACCAATTCCCTTGTCAGGACCTATGCCATGCGCATTGTGCTGGGTACCCATGGCATACTCAATAAAGCCCTTTTAAGTATAGGGCTGATAAACACCCCATTGAAAATCATGTACACGGATTATGCGATTTTGGCAGGACTTTTTTATCTGATGCTGCCTTTCATGGTGCTGCCGTTATATGCAACCATTGAAAAGCTGAACTTTCAACTGGTTGAAGCAGCACGGGATCTGGGCGCAGGTGCGGTCAATGCATTTACAAAAATTATCTTCCCCCTTACCCTGCCCGGTATTATGGCAGGCTGTATCATGGTGTTTGTCCCCACCATGGGGCTTTTCTATGTGGCCTCCCTTTTGGGCGGTGCACGCCGGCTGCTTGTGGGAAACCTGATCCAACAGCAGTTTCTCAATGCAAGGAACTGGCCCCTGGGCTCGGCAACCAGCATTGTACTGATTATTTTTATGGCGGTGATGCTGATCGGATACGGGCTGTTGTTACACCGTTTCAGCCGGGAAAGGGAATAAGCAAATGAACATGTTAAGGCTGTTTTATTTTGCAGGCATATTTTTTTATCTTTACCTGCCTATCAGCGTATTGATTGTCAATGCATTCAATCTGAATAAATACGGCATAAAATGGGACGGATTTACCTTTAAATGGTTTACGGCCATGCTGGAAAACCATTCTCTGATGGAGGCGGCCCGCCATTCCCTGGTCATTGCCGTATGCGCGGCCACCCTGGCCACAATCATTGGCGCCTTGGCCGCCATAGGACTGAACCGGTACCGGTTTTTCGGACGAAAAGTCATCCAGGGCACAAGCATGACCCTGATGATGGCACCGGATATTATTCTGGCCATTGCCTTTCTTGTCCTTTTCGTCACCATAGGTATCGGTTTAGGTTTCTGGTCCCTGCTGTTTTCCCACATCACCTTCTGCCTGCCCTTTACCATCATGACCATCACGGGAAGACTGCAGAATTTTGACCCCAATATTCTTGATGCAGCAAGGGATCTTGGGGCATCGGAAAAAAACATTCTTGCCCGGGTGATTCTGCCCATGATGCGACCGGCACTTATCTCAAGCTGGCTTTTGGCCTTTACGCTATCCCTTGATGATGTCATCATCAGTTCATTTGTTACAGGTCCAAGTTACGATGTCTTGCCGTTGAAAATATTTTCAATGGTTAAAGTGGGAGTCAAACCCGAAGTGAATGCCCTTGCAGCCCTTCTGGTCCTGCTCTCCCTTGCATTGGTTATTGTCAGTCAATTAATGTTGAAGGAGAAAAAATCGCATGAAGCCTTTATTTAAATCTCTCATTATCCTTGCTGCGGTGTTGTTTGCCGCAATCCATGCCCAGGCCGCAGAAAAAATTTATGTCTACAACTGGACAGAATATCTGCCCGAATCAGTACTTGCACAATTCACCAAAAAAACCGGTATTAAAGTGATTTACACCACCTATGACAGCAATGAGACCATGTATGCCAAACTCAAGCTGATAAAAAAAGACGGGTATGATGTGGCTGTTCCCTCAACCTATTTTGTTTCAAAGATGGGAAGGGAAGGCATGCTCATGAAACTTGACCACACCCTTTTACCCAATATGCAGAACCTTGATCCGGATCTTTTGAACAAGGATTATGACCCAAGCAACAACTACTCCATTCCATATATGTGGGGGTCCACCGGCATTGCCGTAAACACTGACGAAATTCCCAAAGAACAAATCACATCATGGAAGGATCTGTGGCAAACCAAATTTAAAGGTAAACTGCTGCTACAGGACGATTTGCGGGAAGTGTTTCACATGGCGTTGCGCATTAAGGGGTTTTCCGGCAACACTACGAATCCCAAGGAGATTGAACAGGCCTACCTGTTGCTCAAGGATTTGATGCCCAATGTGCTGCTCTTCAACTCCGACTCCCCTAGACTCCCCTTTCTGGCAGGCGAAGTCAGCATCGGTATGATCTGGAATGGTGAAGCCTGGATGGCCCAGGAAGAAAACCCGGCAATCCAGTATGTATATCCCAAGGAAGGGGCAAGCTTCTGGGTGGACAGCTTTGTCATCCCCCAAGGGGCTAGAAACCCCAAAGGCGCCCATGCGTTTATAAACTTCATGATGAGCCCCGAAGTGGCCAAGGCCTGTGTTGAAGAATACGGGTACCCCACCCCGGTGAAACCGGCCATTGCCCTGCTGGATTCAAACATCAGCAGCAACCGGACCATCTTTCCTGACGCTAAGGTCATCAAACAAGGGGAGTTCCAGAATGACGTGGGGCAGGCCATTGAAATTTATCAAAAATATTGGGAAAAACTTCGCACCAACAATTAGTGTTTGAACGCAAGGTTACCCACCTGTGGCGTTGCAGAAAAATTTGCAATCCTCACATGCTTTAGGAATGAGACCGAAATAATTTAACCTGGGAGTGCTGATATCCCGCCCACATCTTTCCTGCGGCCGGGATGCCAGCACTCCCAGGGTCAACGCCCGTCATAGGCACAGGGTCTTATAATCATGACTTTTCTGTTCCACAAAATTTTTATACGATTCGTCGCTATCTGAAAAACGTCATTTCTTATATAAAAAAGAAATATTCGATACTATTTTCTTTCTTTATTAATAATTTCGATTCCCTAATTCTTTAATAGGCTCTGACAAAAATTCATACATGTATATTACGCCTCCCCTGATGTGCAAAATTGAATATCCCGATAATGGGAATGCAAGCACATAAGGATTTTCAATTTGCCAAAAAGCCTTATTTTATATAGGTCTTGAAACGTTTCTGGTCTAGGTTGGATAATTGTTGTTGCTGGAAAGGAAGGGGTATAATGACAAATTTTCCCAGACAACACTGAGGTATTTTGAACGCACCGCCCGTGACTGGCTGGTGCAGGATCTATCGGGGAAATACTTAATTGTTACATTAAAAAAATTAAAAGTAACACCCGGCCAATGTTAGAATTTAAAGGAGTTAGTCAGATGATCAATGTCAGTAAACCTGCCCAGGAACAAGTCAGGACGTACTTTGAAGGCAAAAAAATTGAGCCTATCAGAATCTTTCTAAATACAGCCGGATGCGGCGGACCAAGCCTTGCCATGGCTTTGGATGAAAAAAAAGAAACGGATGACGTATTTACCTTTGATGATGTGGAATACATCATAGACAAGGATCTTTTGGAAAAGGCAGGCCCGGTGGATATTGATTTCGCAGGAACCGGATTTCGTCTTGAATCAGGCCTGAAACCGACAGGCGGATGTACGGGTTGCAGCGGCGGGACATGCGGCGGTTAACCGAAAGGGTAAATATGGCTGACAAAGTCCACTTTCATCCCAAATTTAAAAAACAGCTTACGGCAATGAAAAGCCAGACCAATGCCCCATCCATTGCTGCAGACCGTGCCGGAAAAATAATTGAGGCCATGATTAAAGGCCGGACATCACAGGCATCCGGACTATTCAGGGCACGTTCGGATACCCGGGTAAAAAATTCCTGGAAATATGATCTTGGTGCAGGATACCGCCTGATCTGCATCCGCACCAAACAAAACATTTACGTCATGCATATAGGGGATCACGAAAGCTGTGATACCTGGCTGAAAAATAATTCAAAAAAACAACCCCAGAAGACTGAAATCAAGATGACCACCTTCACCATTCGTGAAAACTCGAAACCCTTTGATTTTAAGACAGTTCGATCGCCGGAGCGAAACCCTGATTTTGACGATCAATACCTGAGACCTATTCCCCAGGAATACCTGAGAAAAGTCTTCTGCGGGCTTGTGGCCGGTTGATACGTTGACTGTTAGCAAAACATTGGGAATTTAAAATCAATACTGATGTAAAAAATAAAAAACCTTCAAAGGAGAACATTATGACCGAGGCAGTAAAACTTAATAAAGGAAAAAAGGCAGCGTTTAAAAAAGAATTGATGGACAAACTGCCTAATGGTGTCAACCTCAATATGTGCCTGACATGTGGCGCATGCGCGTCCGGCTGCCCGGCAACCGGTCTTAGAGATATGGATCCGCGTAAGTTTGTCAGGATGGTGTCTTTAGGCATGGACGAGGAACTGACCATGCACCCATGGGTATGGCTGTGTTCCCAGTGCCAGCGGTGTGTCTATGTCTGCCCGATGAACATCGACATCGCGGCAATCATATTTGAGGCCCGGAATTTATGGCCCCGGGAAGAAAGACCCAAAGGCATTATAGGCTCCTGTGACATGGCCATGAGAAATAGCTGTGGCAGCGCCATGGGTATCTCTGAAGAGGACTTTGAATGGGTGGTTGGGGACATTCTTGACGAAGTTCACGAAGACCAACCGGGCTGGGAAGATCTTGAAGCTCCGGTCAATAAAGAAGGTGCTCATTTTTTTCTAAGCCAGAATTCCCGTGAACCAGGCACGGAACCCGAGGAGATGGTTCCGTTATGGAAAATTCTGCATATTGTCGGTGCAGACTGGACCTACGCCACACGGGGCTGGGGTGGAGAAAATTACTGCATGTTCCTTGCGGATGATGAAAGCTGGGAAAAAACCGCAAGAAACTCCATTGAATCTGCCAAGGAGTTGGGTTGTAAGGTGTATTTAAACACCGAATGCGGCCACGCCACCTATGCCATATGGAAGGGCCAGCAAAAATACAATATAGATAAGACCGGTCTTGAAATTGCACCCATTGTTCCATATTATGCCAAATGGATACGGGAAGGCAAATTGAAACCCAATTCCGACTGGAACAAAGACTTAAAAATCAAATTTACGTGCCAGGACCCCTGTCAACAGGTTCGGAAAAGCTTTGGTGACCCCTTGGCCGATGATTTACGCTTTGTTATAAAAACCTGTGTTGGTGAAGAAAATTTCATTGATATGGTTCCGAACCATTCCAACAATTTCTGTTGCGGCGGCGGCGGCGGATACCTTCAATCCGGCTATAACGAAGAACGGTTGAAATACGGTGAAATCAAAAAAGATCAGATCCTGGTCACCGGTGCCGACTACTGCGTTACACCCTGTCACAACTGCCACGATCAAATTCATAAACTTGCCGATCACTATGAATGTAAATATCATACCATTCATTTATGGACACTGATTGCGTTTTCCTTAGGCGTACTTGGTGCAACGGAACGGACATATCTGGGGCCTGACCTGAAAGCACTTAACATGCCGGAAGGCCAAGAATTAGAAGAAGAGTATTAAAGCATTATGTGACATTTTAAAGTTTTTTTAAAACGGTCACGTAGCGTCTCTGGTATTTCACCCAGATTCGATTCACAACGAATTGTGAAAGATCTCTGTGAATTACACAGACGTTCATATACAAATCAAGGCAAAATTTTCGGGGGCAGGATATGATTCATATCCTGCCCCCGTATCTTTTATCGAAAACATCAATTTAATTTGCCTTTTCTATTTATATTTTCGCTTTGATTTAAAAACTTATCATCTTTATACTGAAATTTTTAGCATAAATCAGAGTTCGTAAAAAAAGTTATAAAAAAGGAGAGTGCAATGAGCGAAGATTATGCCCCTATGTGGAAAAGCCTTGGCATGGATTTAAACGCCCATGACGCATTACTAAGCGTTCTGGGTCAAGGGTACCAGGCTATTTACCTGACCCAGAAAAATCGCCCCGAAGGCATGGGGTATTTTGATTTTGTCATGAGCGAAGTCCATGGATTGCGGATAAAAGAGCTTTTGGACGAAAAGAAACAAAACCGCAAGATTATCGGCAGCTACTGTGTGTTTGTTCCCGAAGAGATCGTTCTTGCCGGCGGTGCTACCCTGGTCGGATTGTGTTCCGGTGCGGATTTTGCCGTTGAAGAAGTGGAAAAACATTTGCCCAGAAACACCTGCTCATTGATTAAGTCTTCCTTTGGCTTCAAACTTGGCAAGGTCTGTCCCTACCTTGAAAGCGCGGACATGATCGTGGGAGAAAACACCTGTGACGGCAAGAAAAAAGCATATGAGATTTTTGCCGGCATGGTGGACAACCTTTATGTCATGGATCTGCCCCAGGTGAAATCCAGCCAGGGCCGTGCGCTTCTAAAGGAAGAATTTGAACGGTTCAAAACAGCAGTAGAGGAACTGACCGGCAATAAAATCACCGTGGAATCCCTTAAGGAAGGAATTAAGGTGGTCAATGCCAAACGAGCCGCAGTGCACCGGCTGGCAACGTTAAGAAAGGCAGATCCCGCTCCCATTTCAGGCCTTGACGCACTTTTGGCAAATCAGGTTTTCTTCTACGACAATCCAGCCCGGTTCACCGAATCCGTGAACAAAATATGCGACGAACTTGAAGTACGGATTAAGGAAAAGCAGGGCGCATTTCCTTCGAAAACGCCTAGAATTCTTATCTCCGGCTGTCCCATGGCCGTACCCAATTGGAAACTGCCATGGATCATTGAAACCAGCGGTGCTGTAATCGTGGGCGAAGAATCCTGCGTGGGTGAACGGGGCGCCCGGAATCTGACCGATGATTCAGGGCAAAATCTGGATGAATTGATGGGGGCCGTCACGGACCGTTATTTCAAGGTGGACTGCGCTGTTTTTACCCCCAATCAGGACCGGAGCGACCATATTGTTGAAATGGCCAAAGCCTATGGCGCAAACGGTGTGATCCATTACGGTTTGCAGTTCTGTCAGCCTTATATTATGGAATCCATTCCTGTGGAAAATAGACTTGAAAAGTTAGGCATTCCATGTATGAGGATTGAAACCGACTATAGCATGGAGGACGTGGGGCAGCTTAAGACCCGGGTGGAAGCCTTTATAGAACAAATTTCAGACTAGTACTGTTTGGACGAAAAGCCACCTATCTGCGGCGTTGCAGATGGGCAACTTTTCGTCCAAACAAAGGTTATATCCCAACTCTATTTTTTTTAACTTCTCCTAACGAGCATTGAGGAAAGTGATGATTTGCGCAGGCATTGATATCGGTTCCAGAAGCATTGAGCTGGTACTGGTTGAAAACGAAAAGATTATCGAAACCCGCCAGACCGATACCGGGTTTGACCCCATTTCCCAGGCAAAAAAAGTGATGGAAGGGGTAAAATTTGACAAAATCATGGCCACAGGGTATGGACGAAACCTTTTTGAGGTGGCGTATGATGATGCATCAACGGTCACGGAAATAAAAGCCCATGCCGCAGGCGTCCGGCTTGAATTTCCTGAGGCCCTTGCCATTCTGGACATTGGTGGACAGGACAGTAAATCAATCCGGCTCAACGACCAGGGACGGGTGGTGAAATTTGAAATGAATGACCGGTGTGCGGCAGGTACGGGCAAATTTCTTGAAATTATGGCACATAATCTGGGATTTTCCCTGGATGAATTTGGTCCGGCTGCCCTTGCTGCCCAAAAAGATCTTCAAATTAACAGCATGTGCACCGTCTTTGCAGAATCTGAAGTGACATCGCTCATTGCCAAGGGCCAGGACCGGCAGGAGATTGCCCGGGGCCTTCACTTAAGTGTGGTCAAGCGCGCGGTGGGCATGTTGAACCGCGTGGGGGCCCAAGGGCCCATCGTATTTTCCGGCGGTGTGGCACAAAACCCATGTATGGTGCAAATGGTGTCAGATGCCCTTGCAAAAAAGATTCTTGTCCCCGAACATCCCCAGATGATGGGCGCCTTGGGCGCAGCCATGATCATGGCTACAAAATGAAAGTTCGTCCTGTGATGGAACCGAATGCGAAACTGTTTTCTTTAAAGTATCATGAACTTCAGCATCCGGTTCCAGGCAGGGCAAAATCCTGCCGAGCCAGACACTGGACCCAAAGAATACAACTGCGCCTGCAACATTGAGATACGGCATAAGGCTCCCCTCACTGCCGGCAAGAATAAGCCCGGTTATCCAGATGATAACCGGTAAAATGACATATATTTTCTTTTTTACGGGGCGCTTTGTTTTTTTATTCATTGAATTCTTCTGGTACAAAAAATCTGATCGTTGCATAAACACCCCTTTTATAACTTTTTAGTTGTATATATACAAATTAATGTTGAAAAAAGTAAACTCAACACACAAAAAAATTTACCGGTATTCCCGACAGCTCCAAATCACCCGCCCAAGCACCCGAACCTTTTCAAGGGCATGCCTATCCAAATGAATAGGAGAAAAATCTTTATTGTCGCTGCACAGAACCAAGGCATCCGGGTGTTTTTCCAGCCGTTTAACAAGAATGGTATCATCCACGCCCACGGCATAAATGGCGCCGGCCATGATACGGATCTGGGACTGATCAATTAAGACCGTATCCCCTTCCCGGATCAAAGGTTCCATGCTCTGACCAAACACTTCCATAGCCACCATGGCTGCAGCAGACCCTTTGCGGGCAAGCCAGGAAGAAGGAAAAGAAAGAAACTGTGAGATGTCCGGATCACACTCAAATGAACCAGTGCCTGCAGACAGACGGGCGGCAACCTTTGGAACCCGACGAAAACCGCCCTCGTCATCCCTATGTTTCTGATCATAAAAAACAGGACCCTTACCCGTATCCACCCAATCTGGATTTACCCTGAAACGCCTGAACAGCTTGATAAGCCAGTTATCAGGGATATGGTTCTTGTTTCTGGCATGGGTGATCCCGGATCGGTTAATACCAAGCTCCTTGGCAAGTTCCGCCTGGGACGAAATCCCGGTAGCGTTCATGATCCGGCTGATCAATACATCAACTTTATTTTCCGTCATGCCTTCCATCCTCTTTTAAATTTTTAAGCGTTTTATTTTACATGCCATCAATGTTTAAAAAACGCAACATCTTTTTCTTGCTTGTGCTCTTAATCTTGCTCTTGCTCGAATCCTTATTTATATAAAAGAACTTAACTAACCAGTTGGTTTATTTCATGATTTGTTGTGGCCTAACCTCGGTGAAAGACCAGGTCGGCCATGGCCGTTATTTAGATCAAGAGCAGGAGCACGAGTAAGAGCACGATGATGTATTGATTCATTTGCAGTAGTTTTTAATTAAAAATTTCGTTTATACGGACATCATCCTGCCATATAGCATCTGTATCCTCATAGAGCCGTTTAAGGCCTTGGGCAACACGCTCCTGCATTTGTTCAAATTCGCCCTGCCCCATATCCCGGGGCACATAGATCGGGGAACCAAACCGGATGATCACCCGGGAAAAAGGTTTGGGTACCATAAAACGGTCCCAGGAATTAAAAACCCACCGGTTCTGACCGGAGGTAATGGTCGGCACAATAGGCAAATCCGCATACTGGGCAATGCGGATGACCCCAGGTTTCACCGTGCCGAACGGTCCCTGGGGACCATCCACGATATGACCGACCTTGTACCCCTGTCCGACCAGAATTTTAATGGTTTCAAGGGCCTGCTTGCCTCCTTGGGATGAAGAACCCCTCACAGCCCGCCAGCCCAGAAGATTCACAGCCCGGGCCGCCATTTCACCGTCACGACTCTGAGAAATCATAATAGCAATAGGCTTCCGGGTTGAAAAAAAGGTAAAACCCGGAAAAAATCGCTGGTGCCATGACGCATAAACCAGCTGGCCACAAGTCTTTAAAATATTTTGTTCATTGTCCGGATCAACAATCCTGATCCGGTAGGTGGCTGACAAAAGCCTGACAAGAAACAACCCCGCGTAGGGAAACAGATAATAGTATAGAAACCGCCTTATTTTTTTTTTTATCATTTTGAACTACTCCTATTGCCGGAACCTGAAACAAAAAATATAACATGGCGTTTATTAACACGAAACCATTCGCTCTGCAAAGTTTCTTGCGCAGCGAATTTGGATATCCGCAAATCGCCCCAAAAAGCATATTTCAAAATTTTTTAAACATGCATTAACGTTTCGTACCGTTACTACGCAACCATATGCGTTACAAAGGTAACGCATATCCTCAATTCCTCGACTTAGCTGTAGAATTAACAAAAAATATACAGTATAAAATCAATACACTAATTGAAATTCATTTTCATATTAAGCCCGTGGTATGAATTTTGGATTCTAAATCAAAGAAAGACTTTATTGATTTAATCTTTAATACAAAAGGACAATTTAATGATGTGGACACTGCTGCGGAACATGAGTAAAAATCTGACCCTGGCAATTCCGGCAATGATGCTGGCCGGCTTTATATTTGGCATTTTTATGGATGCCGCTTTTTTAAAAACCCTGATTATTCCATTTACCTTTTTAATGGTCTACCCCATGATGGTAACACTTAATATCCAGAAGGTATTTGAGGGCGGGGATGTCAAAGCCCAGGTGCTTACCCAGGCGATCAACTTTGGCGTAGTCCCTTTCCTGGCCTATTTTATGGGTCTGATTTTTTTTAAAAACCAGCCCTACATGGCCCTAGGGTTGCTTCTAGCAGGACTGGTACCCACTTCGGGCATGACCATCTCCTGGACCGGATTTGCAAAGGGCAACCTGGCGGCTGCCGTAAAAATGACGGTTATCGGGCTGACCCTGGGCTCCATTGCCACACCGTTATATGTCCGTATGCTCATGGGCACAAGCATTGAAATTGACATGGCAGCTATTTTCCAACAGATCGTGGTCATTGTCTTCATTCCCATGGCGGCCGGCTATCTGACCCGCAGAGCCCTGATAAAAAAACATGGGGAAAAGGGATTTAAGACATCAGTGGCACCCAAATTTCCGCCGCTGTCCACCCTGGGCGTTGTGGGCATCGTGTTCATTGCCATGGCGCTTAAGGCCAGGGCCATTGCCGCAGCCCCGGTCATGTTAGCTTACATCCTTATCCCCTTGTTGATCATTTATGGATTCAACTTCATCTTCAGCAGCTTTGTGGGTAAACGGTTTTTGTCCAGGGGTGATGCCATTGCACTTGTGTACGGCTCTGTAATGCGTAACCTGTCCATTGCCCTGGCCATTGCCATAAACGCATTCGGCAAAGAAGGGGCTTCGGCGGCTCTGGTTGTGGCTGTGGCCTATATCATCCAGGTCCAGTCTGCGGCCTGGTATGTCAAACTGACGGATAAAATATTTGGACCAGCTTCCTTGGGCGACAAACAGCCACCAAAAGCAGCGCCTCCCAAAGCGGCAAAGCCTGCCCCTGAGACCCAGGAGGATTCCCATGGCTCCATGGTCGTAGACATTAAAAAAATCCTTTTTGCCACGGACATCACACCTACGGCAAAATATGCGGCCCGCTATGCTTGTACCATCGGTAACAAATTCAACGCAAAGGTATGGGCCATCCATGTGGTCCCTGATCTCTTAGCAGAATTTTCCGCAGGCGCAGGTTTTAACATAAAGGATCCTGAAAAACAGGAGGAGTTCAACCGGGATGCAATTGAAAATGCTAAACAAATTCTTGAGGAACGTATCCGAACCACATCGGAAACGGTGATCCGGGAAATGCCAGCTTGCCCTTTATCGAAAGACCGCATAATGGTCAAAACAGGAGACCCGGTGGAAGAAATCACCAAAGAGGCGACCCAGGGAGATTTTGATCTGATCATCATGGGCACCCACGGGGATCAGGGAATTGAGGACATCCTTTTAGGCAGTACAGCCCAGGGTGTCATCCACGCGTCAAATGTTCCTGTCCTTGTGGCCCACCCTTCTTAGGCTTTTGCAAATTCAGGGGCTCGGCAAAAAAAATATTTTGCATTTATTTTTCCCGAGCCCCTACACATGCTACGATATATTTTTTTCTCCTGACAAAATCGTTGATTCTTCCTGAGCTTTTAACCACATCTGGTGTAACCGCATGAATGACAGGTTTTGCATCCCTCCTCAAAGGCTATGATCTGGCCGCATTCGGGGCACAGATCATACTTTAGGCTTTGTTCATATGATTTTTTCCCGTTTCCTTTAGGCAGATACCGTCGTTGCAAGACCTGGGCAATGGCGTCAGGAATTGAATACACCAGACCGCCGTCCTGAAAGACAGCATGCTCCCCCCGGATGCCGCTGATCTGCTCAATAATTTCATTAACTTCAATTCCTGACCGCAAGGCCAGGGAAATCAGGCGGCCTATGGCCTCTGTTTTTGCCTGGGTTGATTTTCCGGATTTACCCACTGTCGCAAAAATTTCAAAAGGTCTGCCGTTGAATTCTGAAACTGTTATATATAGCGTGCCCATACCGGTTTTAATTCTTTCCGTAAATCCTTCAAGGATTTGAGGCCTTTCCTTGCCAGCCAAAAGAAACTCATCCTCCTCTTTCTTGGGCGCTTGTTTTTTAGATACTGAAAGCACCTGGTTATCCTTGCTGCCGTCCCGGTAAATAGTGACGCCTTTGCATTTGGTTTTAAATGCCTGATCATAGATAAACCTGACATCCTTTAGGGTAGCGTCATGGGGAAGATTAACCGTCTTTGACACAGCATTGTCCGTATATTTTTGAAATGCAGCCTGCATTTTTATATGATCCTCGGGCTTAATGTCATGGGCCGTAACAAAAACCTTTCGAAGATCAGATGGTACATTAATATTTCCCTTGACAGTCCCGTTCTCAGCAATTTCCTCCATCAGGGCGTCACTGTAAAAATCCTGCTCAACGGCAATCTGTTTAAAAACCGGATTGACTTCAATTAACCGGTCATTGTCCATTACCGTTCTCACATAACTTAATGCAAAGACCGGTTCAATTCCGCTGGAACAGCCGGCAATGATGCTCAATGTTCCGGTGGGTGCAATAGTGGTGGTCGTGGCATTGCGCATACGCAGGTTTTTCTTATCTTTAAAAATACTCTGATCAAAATTCGGAAATACGCCTCTTGTCCCGGCCAGATCACAGGAGGCCTTATAGGACTCTTGCTGAACAAAGGCCATAATTTTTTCGGCAAGCGCCAATGCCTCTTTGGAGTCATAGGGAATATTAAGCATGTAGAGCAGGTCTGCAAATCCCATGATGCCCAGGCCGATTTTTCGATTTCCCTTGACCATTTGGCCAATCTCATCAATGGGATACCTGGACATATCAATCGTATTATCCAGGAACCGGACAGAAAGATGGATGGTTTCCCGAAGTTTTTCATAATCAACTTCAGGACGATTTCTTTTTTTTGTGATAAACCGCGTCAAGTTAATGGATCCCAGGTTGCATGCTTCCATGGGTAACAACGGCTGCTCTCCACAGGGATTGGTGGATTCAATAACCCCGATCCTCGGCGTGGTGTTCAACCTGTTGATCTCATCCAGAAATATGATCCCCGGATCCCCGGTTTCCCAGGCCTGTCTGACCAGTTCGTCGTAGACGGCAGCAGCACTGATACGGCCGGTCAACTTCCCTGAGCACGGATCAATTAGATCATAATCCTCTTTTTGTGCCACAGCGGCCATAAACGCATCTGTAACCCCCACGGATATATTAAAATTATTCAATTCATTTTTATCATTTTTACAGGTGATAAAGGACATGATATCCGGATGGTCTACCCGCAGGACGGCCATATTAGCACCCCTCCTGGTCCCACCCTGCTTGATCTGTTCTGTTGCCGTATTAAAAATTTTCATAAAGGAAACAGGGCCGGATGCGATACCACCGGTTGAACCAACCTTGCTGTTTTTAGGACGCAGTCGGGAAAATGAAAATCCGGTCCCGCCGCCTGATTTATGAATGATGGCTGCATTTTTTACCGCTTCAAAAATGCCCTCAATGCTGTCATTAACCGGCAGGACAAAACAGGCTGCCAGTTGTCCTAAGGACCTGCCCGCATTCATCAGAGTCGGAGAGTTGGGCAGAAACCTGAATTCGGCCATGAGGCTGTAAAAGGAGTCTTCGATTTTTTTAATATCTGTCTTGGGATCGTAGTTCTTCTCTGCCTCTGCAATATGGGCAGCCACCCGCTTGAACATGTGTTCTGGTGTTTCGCATACTTCCCCGGACGCATCTTTCTTGAGGTATCGCCTTTCAAGAACGATTTTGGCATTTTCGCTTAAAAAATCTATCCGCTTTGTCTCTTTATTGCTACCACTCATGTGTTCAACTCCTTTAGATCATTGAAATTGAAATCTCACTTTTCATACGATGTTTTATTGACAAGCCAGAATAAGCTACGATATCATTTTTTATATTTTTTCTCCTCTAACAAATTAAAAAACTGTATGCCAAAGCCAAAAAGACAATTTATTAACACTCGATGATCAAGTTTTCAGGGAATTGTTAACCAAATAGGAGTAAATTGTAATATGCATTTAGCGTCAGCACGTTCTTGGGCTATCTTTTTATTACTTATTCTGTTCGGTTGTGCAACCGGTCAAAAAGAATCCTATCAAATCACAACCAATGAAAGTTTAGGTTCGGTAAATCAGGTAGAAACAACACAAGATGAGTCTAAATGGGTTGAGGGAACCCGCTCTGAAAAAAGCCATCATGGGTTGGGACCATGGGCTGTGGAATTTGGGGGCGGGGTTATATCCGGCAATGATACTCTAGGTAACATAATAAGTGGCATAAAAGGCGAATCTGACAAGATTAAAGATGAATACGGTGCAGATATCTACAAATTGAGTGTTTACTATACTGTCAAAGAATTTCAATGGGAAATAGGCAATCATACCTTTTATCCTCAGTTCGAAGTGTTTCCTTCCATCACCCGATTCGAAGAAAACAGTGGAGACAGTTATCATAACATAAATTTTGCCGGGACATTGAAATGGACCGATTTTCCCTGGAATACATATCTTTACACAACTCTGGCAACGGGTGTGGGGCTGGGTTATTTTGAACAAATCAACAGTTATGATCGGCAAAAGCATGAAAATAAAAAACGATCACAATGGAAATTTTACTGGCCGATTCAGCTTGCCCTGGCGTTACCGAAGTTCAAACGTCATCAAGTCGTATTGTACATTGACCACTGGTCCGGAGGATTCGGGGTTTTTGATGATGGAGGATTTGATACTTACGGGATTGCCTATCGATTTTTTTTTAGAAAATAAAACTTTATAGTGAAATTAACAGGAAAAAGCCGGGTATCCGGCAAGTCCCTGTTAATATAGGGACCCGGAAAAAATAAATCCTACATTTTACTTGCCTTTTTGTCCGTATTCTTTGTTGCGACTCAGGGCACATATTTCAATATGCTCCCTAAGCCGCGCCTTGAATACGAATAAAAATTCGGCGCAAAATCTGTAGCATTAATTTTTTCCGAGCCCCTTACTATTTTTAAATGGATTTTATCACTGCCGATAAATCTTCATCGCTGAAACCATCTTTCCTGGCTGCAATATAGGCATTATTCGCGGCGCTGATTGTGGGTAGCGGCTGACCATGATCATCTCCTAACAATAAGGCAAGACGCATATCCTTTTGCATATGTTTCAAGGGGAATGCCACAGTGAAATTTTCCTGAATCATAAGCGGACCCTTAAACTGAAACAGGGGACTGTTAATGGCTCCCTGGGCGATAACATCCAAAATATCATTTTTCTCCAACCCGATTTTATCTCCAAGGGACAACCCTTCGGCAAAGGCAGTCATCATCGTGCCCATGATCATGTTGATAATCAGCTTCATCTGTGCGCCCTGCCCTATTTTCGGGAAGTAAAACGATTTTTTACCCATGACCTCCAGTGCATCTTTGGCATCTCCAAAAAGGGACTCATCACCAGCGCAAAGAAAAATAAGGATACCGTCTTCCGCCTGCTTCTTACTCCCGGATACCGGTGCCTCAAGAAACCGCCCCCCTTTTTTCACAACGGCATCATGAATTTGCGTAGAAGTCCCGGCATCCACCGTTGATACGTCAATATAAGATTTTCCCGTTGAAATACCTTTCAGAACCCCGTCTTTGCCGAAGCACAGATCATTGGCGGCCCCAGGGTCGGAGACCATGCCAAAAGTAATATCACAACCGGCCACAACGTCTGCTGCTGTTGTTCCCAATTTCGCCCCCAGGTCCACAAGTGGGGTACATTTTTCCGTTGTTCTGTTCCATACGGTCACGTCAAAGCCTTCCTTGACCAGATTGGCAGCCATAGCGTTGCCCATGATACCCAGTCCAAGAAATCCGTATTTTGTCATATTTTCCTCCAAAAATTATTTGATTTTGATAATTTCCCGAACCAATTCGACTAAATCGGTTTTGTATATATCCGCCGGGGAATAATAGGGGTTGAATATTTCTTTTTTTCGTTCAATGTAGGCAGTCTTAAGCCCGGCTTTTTTCGCCCCGAACAGATCCCAGTCATGGGTGGCAACCATAACCACATTTTCAGTGGGAATATTTTCTTCACGGGCTGCATACTGATAGATTTCTTTAAAGGGTTTATATTTTTGTACGGCATCTACCGAATAATAGGCGTGGAACAAGTCAATGATGCCTGCGTTGGTAAGCTGCTCTTCGATCATTTCCAGCGATGAATTTGATACCGCAATGGTCTTGATGTTATTCTGATTCAACAGTTTAAGTGCATCTGCAACATCTGAATAAGGGGGCATTTTCCTGAATGAGCCCAAAATTTCAGTTTTTGTTTCACTTGTCAGCGTTTTGCCGTTTTCATAAAATAAACTCTCCAGCACAACACCGGCCAGTTCTCCAAAATTCTTATATTCACTCATCGCACCTGTTACCGTGGACGTATGAAGTAGCTTGACGAACCAGTACTTCAATGCATAGCTGTCTTCAAAATGTTTGTCAAAGTTCTCTTTGAGTACACTTAAATTGAGCAGCGTCTCATTCATGTCAAAAAAAACAGCTTTTATCATTTTTACCTCCGTAAAATATGTTGTATTAACCTCCGGTTAAAATTGTTTCCACCTTAAATTTGAACAAATTTCCCAAAAACTTGATGATCGAGTTAAAGTATCTTCGTCATTTTTTCACATTTTTCTAATCATGCCTTCACAGGGATATAACACAATTTACGTAAATTGCGCGATGAACAAGATGTTCATTTTAACTATTAATTAAGGAGAGGAAATGATGAAAATAGACCTTCATGTACACTCCAAGTTTTCCAAACGCCCGTCCCAATGGGTCCTTCAAAAAATCAGCTGTCCTGAAAGCTTCACGGAACCCATGCTGATATATAACACAGCCAAGGCAAAGGGTATGTCCCTTGTGACCATATCCGACCATAACACCATTGAAGGTGCCCTTAAAATTGCGCATCTGCCGGACACCTATATCTCCGAGGAGATCACCTCTTATTTCCCCGAAGACGGTTGCAAGGTGCATGTGCTGGCCCAGAACATCACCGAAGTCCAGCATGATGAAATTCAGAAAATTCGGAAAAATATTTTTGATCTGGTGGCCTATCTTAATGGTGAAAACATCGTCAATATCATTGCCCATCCCCTTTACGCCGTGAATGACCGGCTGACCATCAACCATTTCGAACAGATGCTTTTACTGTTTAAAAACTTTGAACTCAACGGTGCCAGAAACGACAAACAGAATCAAATTCTTGCCCAGGTGCTTAAGCAGCTCACCCCCACAGGCATTGAACGATTGTCCAACATTTATAATTACCAGCCCCTGTTCGATAGACCATGGGAAAAAAACCTCACCGGCGGATCCGATGATCACTCCGGCTTAAATATCGCCAGAACCTGCACGGCCGTGGATAATGCGACGGATCTTGACGATTTCATGACCGGGATACTCAACGGCAAATCCCGGGCCGTGTCCGATCCGTCCACGCCCCAGACCATGGCCCACAACCTTTACAGCATTGCCTACCAATTCTACAGAAACCGGTTCAACCTTGAGCGCCACGTAGGCAAGGACCAACTGCTCAAATTTCTTGACCAGTCCCTGATGCCGGTATCCAATGTGGATAACGGGTTGATGTCGCGATTTTACACTTTTTTAAGCAAACATAAAAGCTGCCGGGAAAATACCAAATACGTTTCCATGAAACATCTGATCAGAGAGGAGACCGAGCGCTTGTTTGCGGAAAATCCCGACCTGTTGAATATCGCCAGAGCCCAGTCAAACAAAATACGCCTGGGCGCGTCCCAGGGAAAACAGGAACAGCACAGGGAAGAATTATGGTTTGATTTTGTCAACCAGCTTTTAAACAAAGTTTTGTCCCACACAGGCGATTTTCTGCTTGGCCAGGCCTCCGGGGCAAACCTGTTCAATATATTCCAGACCATTGGTTCTATGGGTGGGCTCTACTCTCTTTTAGCGCCCTATTTTGTGGCCTTTGCCCACTTTGCCAAAGACAATGAGACAAACACAGCAGTTCTTAACCGGTTTACCGGATACAAAAACGGGATGCAGACCCCTAAATCCAGGGTGAAGCTCGGGCATTTCACCGACACCTTCTACGATGTCAACGGTGTGGCCCAGACCCTTCAGCAGCAGGTGCAGGCCGCATTAAAAAACGATAAACACTTGACCATCATTACCTGTGATGCCCAAGCAAGAAAAACAGGGGCCGGCGTGAAAAACTTCACTCCCATGGGCGTCTATGAAATTCCGGAATATACGGGACAAAAACTGTATTACCCGCCATTTCTGGAGATGCTGGATTATTGCTACCACCAGGGATTTACCCATATCCACTCCGCCACACCCGGCCCCATTGGCCTGGCAGCCCTGGCCATTGCAAAAATTCTGAAGCTGCCCTTGACCTCCACTTACCATACCCAATTCCCCCAATATGCCCAGTATCTAACCGGGGATGATTTTATCGAAGGTCTGACCTGGAAATTCATGATCTGGTATTATGACCAGATGGACCAGATCTATGTTTCCAGCCGGAATTCCTCTGACGAACTAATGGAACGGGGCATCAAGGCCGAAAAAATCCGCATCATGCCCCGGGGCATCAACACGAAGGAATTTCACCCCTCAAAGCGCTGCGACATTCTGACTTCCAATTTCAAGGTCAATGGGGATGCATTGAAATTTCTTTATGTGGGCCGGGTATCCAAGGAAAAAAACCTGCCGCTTCTGGTAGATGCGTTTAAAAGGCTTTGTGCGAGCAGTGACAAAGTGCATCTTACGGTTGTGGGTGACGGTCCCTATGCAGATGAAATGAAAGGTGTGCTCAAAGATTATCCCGTAACCTTTACCGGTTATCTTTCCGGTGAGCCCCTATGCCGGGTGTATGCCTCGGCAGATCTTTTTGTATTCCCCTCCACCACAGACACCTTTGGCAATGTGGTCCTGGAAGCCCAGGCGTCGGGCTTGCCTGTGATCGTATCGGACCTGGGCGGCCCCTGCGAAAATATGCTGGATCGTAAGACCGGTATTATTGTTAAAAGCGATGATGGTGCCGCCCTTTTATCGGCCATGCAGGAATTTGTGCGCACCCCCGGGCTACGCAGTCAAATGTCCCAACGGGCCAGGGAATACATGGAAGACCGCTCCTTTGAAAATGCATTTATACAGTCCTGGGAGTTCTACAAAGAGATGGATACGCCGGCGTCCATGGAAGAACTTTCCAAGGCGGTATGATCATGGCCCATATACAATCAGGACTGAAAACCGCCGCACTGATGCTCAAAGGCCGGATGCCCGGCCAGCTTGTTATCCAGATCACGGACCGGTGCAACGCCACCTGCCCCCAGTGCGGCATGCGAAAAACCAGTAAATTTGACAGAACCCGGCTCACCAATGATCAGCTCAAAGAGATCATTGATGCGGCCGGGGAAAAGGGCTTCCAGGCCATCTCCTTTACCGGCGGGGAGCCCATGCTGTTACGCAGGGATCTGCCCGAACTTATCCGGCACGCCGGAAAAGCCGGTATTCCATATATTCGCACCGGCACCAACGGATTCTTTTTTGCCGGCCATGACAAACCAGACTTCAAAAACAAGGTAAAGGCCATTGCTGATGAACTTGCAGATACCCCGTTGCGCAACTTCTGGATCAGCCTGGACTCATCCGTCCCGCACATCCATGAGCAAATGCGTGGATTCAACGGCATTGTCCGGGGTATGGAAAAAGCATTACCCATTTTCCATGACGCAGGGCTTTTTCCTTCGGTAAACCTTGGGCTGAACCGCAATGTTGCCCAAATCACCCAGGACCTGGCATCGCCAAGTAAGGAGGACCTGGCAACTCCGGAAGCATCCCCCTTTTACCGTGCCTTTGCCCAGGGATTTACCGAATTCTACCGCAAAGTGATCAACATGGGATTCACCATTGCCAATGCCTGCTATCCCATGAGCATGGAGGACAGCGCAGATAAGGAGGATTTAGATGCTGTTTATGCTGCAGCGTCTGCAGACCGGGTGGTGTGTTTCACGGGCACAGAAAAGGCGCTTTTGTTCAAAGCACTGTCAGACACCATTCCGAAATTCAGGTCAAAAATAAGAATTTTTTCACCCCTTGCCGGCCTGCACACCCTCTACACTGTTTATTCAGGCAAAAACGCAGACACGCCATACGGTTGCCGGGGCGGCATTGATTTCTTTTATCTGAACTGCACCGACGGCAACACCTACCCATGCGGGTACAGGGGCGCTGACAATTTAGGCCCGTTTCAAGACTTAAACGTCAATGCCATTGATCCTAAAGGATATTGCCTGGCCTGTGACTGGGAATGTTTCAGGGACCCCACTGAACTTGGGGGCCCATTCATGGAAGCCTTTTCTTCCCCATGGCACCTGGCTGCCAGAATGGCCAAAGATCCGGGGTACTGCGCCTGCTGGCTCAAGGATCTCAAATATTACAAGGCCTGCGATTTTTTTAACGGCAGACGGCCGCCCCGGCCAACAGCTTTAGAAAAATTCTTATGATTTATCCCCATGCATCGGCTGGCCGCATTTTACCAATGCATGGGGTTTTAGAAGTGGCATGGAATATATTATTTAGCCGGCGGAGTAAATGTCCGCTGGGCAAGTTCAGCATCCAGCATAAGCAGTCCGTAACCTTCACCGTTGATAAGTTTAAGTTTATTCAAGATGCCTTCCATGGAGGCTTCTTCTTCAACCTGTTCTTCCACGAACCAGTTAAGGAAATTTTTGGCAGCATGGTCGTTTTCCGAAATGGCCAGATCCATGAGGTCGTTGATAAGTCCTGAGACCAGTTTTTCATGTTCAAAAGCTAGCTGAAAAACCTCTATGGGGGATTTAAATTCGGTTTTGGGAGCTTCAATGGCATCCAGAATCATCCGTCCCCCTTTTTCATTGAGAAAACGGTACATCTTCATGGCGTGAAAACGTTCTTCTTCTACCTGGACAAGAAAAAAATTCTCGAATCCGCTTAAACCTTCGGCATTGAAATAGGATGCCATGGAAAGATAATAGTATTCTGAAAAAAGTTCACGGTTGATCTGGTAATTGATGGCCTTTTCTAATTTTTCTGTGATCATTTTTGTTTCCTCGGATGTTTTATGGATCAGTTGCAGTGTAATGTGCTGGCTTACTCAAATAATGTAGTGATTTATGTTTTAAAATCAAGGTCGGTTTGAGACTGGTGAATACGAATTGAATTCGGAATCAGTGAAATAGTTATATATGGGTCATTGAACACGATTGTCTTTCTATCCGTTTTGCGCCTTTTCCAAGCCGGAGCCGGAGTAACCCGCATTGGTCATAAACTGCTGTAGACATTTCATCCACTCGTCCAATTTGTCGGGGGTGGCAAACAGGACAAAATTACCGATGCTACGCTGCATGGTAATAATATCAATGAGAAAATCATAAACCGCATTAGCGGCCTGATGATCGGCAACCAGGTACTGGTTTTGAGCATCAATCAGATCAATGATGGACTTGATGCCCAGCACATAGGCATCGCTTACCAGCTCAAGGTTGCGCCCGGCAGCATCGGCGGCATCTCTGGAGAACCGGATGCCGGGATAGGACGCAGCAGGTGCACCGCGTTGAGGACTTGTTTTTCTATCCGGTTGGCCGTGCTTTTGTATTCATATTCAAGTTGGGACAACTCTTCCCGGGCCCGTTCAAGGTTTTTCCGGGTCAGTTTAAGGTTCTCAGCCTGTATCTTTTCAATGGTTTTGGCCCTAAGGACATTGAGGTAGGCAGACGCCGAAGACTGGAGGATATCCAGGCGCACGGCATCACGCCCCTGCTCCCGGGAGACCTGCAGGTGTTTTTCAATTTCAAATCCGGCCCAGGCTTTATCCAAATAGATCAATTGGGAGGCCTGGATCCCCCCGGTCCACTCACGTTCGGGCAGGGTGCCGGCATATGCCTGAGCCCTATCGTCATCAATCACGCCGGCCCGGGTATTTATGGTGATCTGGGGCAGCAAAGGGGACCGGGTCTGGCTTACCCGTGCAGCCCCTGCGTCCACGGATCGGCGGGCAGCAGCCAGACCCAGGTTTGCCGACAAAGCTTCTTTTACCGCCGTCCTGATGTTCAGCCGCCGCATTGGAGCATTGGATTCCATGGCTGTTGCCGCCTCATTGATTAGTTCGGCTTTGATGAGCAGATCCCAGTCCGGATAGACATGAACTGCCCGGGCCGTGGCCATATTGATGGTCAACTTGCGGCCCGGGTCAAAAAGGGTGGGCAGGGTACCCGGATCCGCACCGTTCAGTACCTCCCGGACGCTGGCTGCCAGGTGCCGGGCCAGGTACACCGGGTGGTCCTGGCTGGTGGCCTGGGCCAGAATGCCCTGTTCTATACAGGGACGGCCATAATGGCAAAACTGGGCAGATTGCGGGCAATAAGGCCCTGTGCCAGTTTGTTTAATTCCTGATCGGAAAGCCGAGGAACGGATGCCAGAAAAACGGCCTCAGTTTCATGGGGAATTCTGGACAACAAATCCCGGGCAGAGGTCTTGGCCGTTATGACGGTCACTTCCATGGAAAAATCCCTGCCCAGCCTACGGGTCAAGGTATCCAGCCGGAGCAGCCTCCCTGCTGGATGTAAATCCAAATACCCTCAGGTACAAGATGAAAAAACTGGGCATCCCTTATGGACGAAAGGCTGGTCTATGTAATGTAGAATTTTGATTTGATGGTATCAAAAAAAAGAGGCGCCAGTAAATGACGCCTCTTTTTTACTTAAATATGGGAAAGGTGATTAATGTGTAAACACATTCATCAGGGAAGAGTTAATCCACAGATGGGCAAGGATGGCCATGATGTATCCCAATGCAATAACAGGCGTCCATTTCAGGTGGGCACCAAAGGTGTAAATACCCCGTGCGCTTCCCATCAGGGCAACACCGGCGGCAGATCCGATGGACAGGAGCGATCCGCCCACACCAGCCGTCAGGGTGACCAGGAGCCACTGGCCGTGGGACATATCCGGATTCATGGTAAGCACCGCGAACATGACGGGTATATTATCCACGATGGCTGACAGAACACCGACTAAAGCGTTGGCCCAGGTGGGTCCAAGCTGAACATACATCTGGTGTGAAACCAGACTCAGGTATCCGAACTGAGACAGCCCGCCGACACACAGAATTACGCCGTAGAAAAACAAGAGGGTATCCCATTCGGCCCGTGCAACTCTATTCATCAGGTCAAACTGGACTTGCTCAGAAGTAAAGCTGTCAGCATCCCGGACAGTTTCAATGGCGCCGACCACCTCACCATCTTTACTTCTTACCGGTGCGGCCGTCATCACCAGATTGGCACCTTTTTCACCGATGGTTGGGAAAAAGCGGGCGGCCTCATGGCCTGCTTCGTAATTTTCGCTGGCTTGTTGTCTGGTGCTATAGGCTTTTTCAAATTCTGTTGAAGGCGCGTTTTCCAGCACCATATCAACCAAAATTTTTCGTTTTTCAGGCCAGAACGGTGACCAGTGCTTATCGGTGCCGATGCGCTCTTCTGCAGGTACGCCGGTCAACTCCTCCAGGGCACTGTTCCAATGAGTGACCTTTCCATCGGTACCAATGGCAAAGGCTGGATGATTGATAGTATCCATAATGCTTGAGATATCTTTACCGCTTCTCGCAGTCGCCCACACGGGATTAAAGGGCACATATCTTGGTGCACCTAAGATGCGATCGTATCTGTGGCTCTGGCCCTCATGACGTTTGACGTGGTAGGATAAAAATCCAAGGTACCCGAGCCCCAGCATCATGCCTGCTGCCGGCGGCAGGTGCAGAAAGTTGTGAAAAGAAACCGCGGTCACAATGGTCAGCAAAAAGAAAATCATCATGGCCACTGCGCCATATTTCATGGTCACTTTTTCCTTGCTCGCCGTGGCACCTGATTTGTCTATGGCAAACATCATGATGACGGCCGGCACCAGCCAGTTAATGGCAGACGGAATAAACAGATCGAAAAATTCAAGAAAAGTGATTTTACCCTTCTGCCAGACCATCAGGGTGGTGATATCTCCAAAGGGAGAAAAAGCACCACCGGCGTTGGCGGCAACCACAATATTAATGCAGGCCAGTACCACAAATTTTTTATTTTTTCCGCCCACGGCCATGGCTACGGCACCCATCAGCAGTGCGGTGGTCAGGTTATCTGCGATTGGAGAAATAAAAAACGCCAGTATACCCGTGATCCAATAAATCTTCACCAGGGAAAATCCCCGGCTGACCAGAAATGCCCTGAGACACTGGAATACGTTTCTTTCTTCAAGGGAGTTGATATAGGTCATGGCCACCAGCAGGAACAAAAACAGTTCCGCATATTCAAGAAGACCGTGTTTGATGGCTTCATGGGCGGTATGCGTATCGCCAATTCCGGCATAAGCCAGTGCGACCAGCACCCAGATGACACCCGCGGCCAATATGACCGGCTTGCTTTTTCTAAGATGTATTACTTCTTCAAATGGAACCAGGCAATAGGCCAAGACAAACATTGCAATGCCCAAATAGCCGTATATCGATTTCGTGAAATCAACAACTGCCCCGGCGGCTTCATGCCCTCCGCCGGAAGCCAGAACTGCTGCCGGGGTCACCAGCAGCATCAACAAGGTCATAAAAAACTTCATTTTTTTCTCCGAAAGGCCCAGTGCCATTCTTTAACACTGCCTTTTGTGTTAAATTGTATCAAAACAATTCAATCATCCCAACTGTTTATAAAACAGTTTCCCTGACTATCTACTACACCTTAACCAGAGAAAAATTTTTATCCGATCGTACCCTTTAAGTCAATTGTTTTTTATTATGAATATTAGGATGGGACAACCTTGACCCAACGTTGCGGGAGTTATAAGGATTTCAGCTTTAAAACATATGATTGCTGCTGTGATAAACTACCACGAAATTGGAATAATAAATTGAATTTTTTTCAGATCGATATTAGAAGGATTATAAGAATCTGCCTATAAGTTACCATGCTCCAAGCGATTTCGCCATTTCTCCGAACGACTGTTCAGGAAGTAAAAGTTTCAATAAACGGCTTGACTCCCATGAATTTTGATATTAGTCTGTTTGCAGTATGTTACGCGTTGAAAAGTTAAATTGTATCTGAACGAAAACCTGAAGATTTTGTTTAGTACAAGGCGGTAGGGAATTTTAACCACAGGCATATATCATATATTCCAAGGATTAAAAATTCCGCCCAACGAAGTAATCGGCTCAATTTACGGTTTTCGGTCGACAGGCTGTTACGGAATAGATATTTTTTTAAGTTCAAGGCGGAAAATCAATTTGACCGCAAGCAGACATGCAGTATTCTGAGGGTCAAATTTATTTTTCCAACGAAGAAATTGGGAAAATTAGTATTTTGTAACAGCCTGTCGGGCACTAAATACTCCATATTAATGGAAACAGGCTATGTTATAAAAGTGAACGGATAAATAACAATAAAAAAAGGGCCCTATGAAACTTCTATTCGTGGACCACGAACAGACATTTCTAAAGTATCTTACCAACCGTATGGTGTTGGAAGGATTCACGGTCAAAGCAACTTTTTCTGGAGAAGAAGCCATCCAGGCCGCTGCAGAAGAAGATTTTGATGTGGCCATACTGGAACTTCAACTGCCCGGCATCGACGGCATTGAGGTGCTCAAACGCCTCAGGCAATTGCAAACCTTTTTGCCGAGTATCGTACTCACGGCACACGGCAGTGTTGACAACGCACTAGAAAGTGCGAAATACAACACCTTCAAATTTTTAACAAAACCGGTTGACATAAACATGCTTTTAAGAACCATTCACGAAGCCCATGCCCACCGGCTTGAATTCGAAAACCAAAACACAGAACTTAAAGACAGCCCTGACGATGCATCGAAAAAAGGGGCCATGGTTAAGTTGCTTGATAAACTGTGCGGGCTTTACGGCGTTAAAGCGTAACCCTCAACAGTGCATATTTTTTTACCCTTGCAACGTTGGGGTAAGCGCCTTTGCCTGATGCGTGATAGTTACTTGAACTTACATAAGGAGGTCTGATTTGGCTCAATCGCCCCCAAATATCAGCGATTCGGTTCAGTCTGAAAAACGCAATAAAAAGTTTTCGTTTATCTCATTTTTTTTGACCTTTATACTCTTGTTTTTGACTTGGGTGGTCCTGTCCGGTAATTTTTCAACATTGCTTCTCAGTTTAGGGGTAATATCGAGCCTCCTTGTGGCCTGGTTTTTTCACGATCTGCTTTTCCCAAATGTGACGTCCCGCTATCCAGGCCTTTTTTTCGGGTTTATGACCTATATGCCCTGGTTGATTTTAGAAATCGTAAAAGCGAATTTCCACCTGATGTTTTTAATATTCCACCCGAGGATGAAAGAGTTGATTGACCCCCATATTACGGTTTTTCAAACAAATCTGACCTCGGATTTGCCCATCACCATCCTGGCCAATTCCATAACCCTGACCCCGGGCACCATTACGATCACAGCCACAGCTGACGGCTTATTTTCGGTTCATGCCATTGACAGACGATCTGCGGATGCCCTGCCCGGGACCATGCTTTCCAAGGTGGCCGACATTTACGGAGAAAAATAATGAATACCTTTTTTCTATGTATCAGTTTAGGCTTATGTTTTCTCATGTTTGTTTCCTTTTACCGGTGTTTGATGGGCCCTACGATTTTAGACCGGCTTATCGGTGTCAATGCCATTGGCAGCAAAACCGTTGTACTGCTTTTGCTCATAGGTTTTTTGTATGAGCGGGTGGACATGTTTGTGGATATTGCCCTGGCCTATGGATTTTTAAATTTTGTCGCTGTCATTGCCGCCTCCCGGTATTTTCACAAAAGAAAAGGTCTGTATGAAGAATCCTTTAAGGATACTAAGGAGATACTATGAATCTTTTTGTCGTCTTATGTTTGTGCATTGGTTTTTTATTTTTCCTCGGGGGAACTGTGGGAATCATCCGGATGCCTGATTTTTACACCCGGCTTCATCCGGCAGGGAAACTGGATACTCTAGGGCTTTTTGCCATGGTGTCAGGCCTTGCCTTATATAACCTTCATCATTTCTCCTTTGGCGCTGTGCTTTTGTCCGTCAAAATGATGCTCATTGTGTTTTTTGTATTCCATTCCATTCCCACAGCCACCCACGCCATTGTGGATGCAGGTATGCGGGCGGGTTTAAGCCCTTTGACCCGGAAAAAACCGTCTCAATTTAAAAGCACAGGAGAAAAATAATTATGTACTGGCCCATTGACCTGATTATCTTAATCTTTGTCATTGTCTGCGCCCTGGCAGCCATCTATGTAAAAGATCTTTTGGGTACGGCCGTCCTCTTTGGGGCCTACTCTTTTATGATGTGTCTTTTGTGGGCGATAATGGGGGCTGTGGATGTGGCGTTTACTGAAGCAAGCGTTGGCGCGGGCGTCAGTACCGTATTCTTTGTGGCCGCTGTATTCCGAACCAGCAGGAGGACAAAAGATTGAAACTGTTAAGTCTGATTGTGGTCTGTCTCACCGGCGGACTTTTATTATACGGCACAGCCGATCTGCCGGCCTGGGGCGATCCAAACGCGCCGGCATCCCTTCATTTATCCAACTATTACATTGAACATACCATAAGGGATACACAAGTGCCGAACCTTGTGACAGCAGTCCTTGCCGACTACAGGAGTGTTGACACCATGTTTGAAACCGCGGTGGTCTTTTGTGCAGGCCTTGCCTGCTTTCTGCTACTCCGGGATTTCACCCCTAAAAAGGACCAATATTACCGTCATGTGCCCTCCGGCGTGATTCTGCATGTTAAAAACCCGGACAGACAGGTCATTGTGGGCAATGAATTTGAAGATATTGACAAGGAGTGGCTCCCGCCGGACACCATAATTAAAACGGTGTGCCGGATGTTAATTCCCTTTATCCAGATCTATGCGCTCTATGTGGTGGCCCACGGGGATTTTTCCCCGGGCGGCGGGTTCCAGGGTGGCGTAATTTTTGGTTCCAGCCTCATCCTTTTGGCCATCTCTTACAATCTTAAATACCTGCTCAAACGGGTGAGTGAAAAATTTTTAGGCATTCTGTCTGCTGCTGGGGTCTTGGTCTATATTGGCATTGGATTGGTAGCCATGGTTTTAGGTGGAAACTTTCTGGATTATGAAAAATATGCCCCTATTTTCGGGGAACACCATATCAGAGCATTGGGTATGCTCGGGGTTGAAATCGGTGTGGGCATGTCTGTCACGGCAGTCATGGTCATCATTTACATTAATATCGTGTCTGAAGGCAAACACGACGAAGGATTATAACTCGATAATCGAGTGTAAGGAGCCGATATGACGGAATTATTCATGCTGATAGCCGCCAAATACAATTACTGGCTTTATATCATTTTAATGATGATCGGTCTTTATGCCATGATTGCCAAAAACAACCTGATGAAAAAACTGGTGGGTATGAATATTTTTCAGACCGCCATCATTTTGTTCTATGTCTCCATCGGGTTCAAGCACAATGCCACCATCCCCATTATCATGGGGGATCATGGCCATGACGGGCACGGGGCTGCCATTCATGCAGCTGATTACATGAATCCTGTACCCCATGTGCTTATGCTTACCGCCATTGTGGTGTCTGTGGCCACTTTCGGCGTGGCCATGGCCCTTTGTGTCAAGGTGTACCAGCGGTACCAGACCCTGGAAGAAGATGAATTAAGAATGCGCTTATCGGAAAAAATAAGATTATGATTCATTATCCAGCCATTGTTGTTATCGCTCCCCTTGTAGGTGCTTTGATTGCCGGAATTCTATCCTATGTACAGGAGCGGTATACCTATCCTGCTGCACTGATTGCCACAGGGATTTCCTGTGCCGCAGCTGTCTGGGATCTGATCTATGTGGCAGGTCACGGTCCCATTGCCTACCACATGGCCGGTTGGGCTCCGCCCATGGGTATTGAGTACCGCATTGATACCTTAAATGCCATGGTCCTGGTATTGATTTCAACCATTGCCTTTTTAAATCTTGCGGCATCCTGGCCTAATGTTAAGCAGGAGATGCCGGACCGGAGTCCATCCTTTTACGTAATGTATCTGCTTTTTGTGGTGGGGCTGACCGGTGTGGCATCCACAGGCGACTTGTTTAATCTGTACGTCCTCATTGAGATCACTTCGTTAAGTTCCTATACCATGATCGCATTAGGCGACAGGGACAGAGGACCAATTTCCGCTTTAAATTATGTTTTTGTGGGCGTTATAGGGGCCTCGTTCTATCTTTTAGGGGTGGGGTACATCTACATTAAAACCGGTACCCTGAACATGGCTGAGTTTGCCGCCATGATGCCAACTATCCAGGACTCCAGCACGATTTTGACCGCATTTATCCTGTGCATTGTGGGCGTGTTTATCAAAATGGCCCTGTTCCCCCTTCATGTCTGGCTGCCTAATGCTTACAGCTTTGCACCGGTGGGATTTGCACGGATTGTGGCACCACTGATGACCAAAGTAATGGTCTATGTCATGGTGCGTCTGATGATCACGGTCTTTGGGCTGGATTATATTTTCACAAAGCTTCATATC
Source organism: uncultured Desulfobacter sp. (assembly GCF_963675255.1). Classification (GTDB taxonomy): domain Bacteria; phylum Desulfobacterota; class Desulfobacteria; order Desulfobacterales; family Desulfobacteraceae; genus Desulfobacter. Next base: position 3,373,654 of record NZ_OY775937.1, on the reverse strand, counting down.
GCCGATACCATTGTGTGGCTTGGCACCATCGCTATTCTGGCCGGCGGTGTCATGGCCCTGGCCCAGACAAATATAAAGAAGGTGCTTGCCTATATTATTGTATGTGAAATCGGGTATATGGTGGGCGGTGCCTGGCTTGGCAATGATTTAGGTCTAACAGGCGCTGTTCTTCACATCCTGAACGATGGGATAATGACCTTTGCCCTGTTCCTTGCCCTAGGCAATATGATTTATAAACTGGACCGGGTGGAAATAAAGGATCTTAAAGGACTTTTTGCCAAAATGCCCTGGACCATGACCGGGTTTGTTCTGGCTGCCTTCAGCATTGTGGGGGTACCGCCCACCTGCGGATTTTTCTCCAAATGGTATCTGATCTTAGGGGCGTTTGAAGCCGGGGCCTGGCATTTTGCCGCTGCCCTGCTCATTTCATCCTTGATCTGTGCGGTTCTTTTTTTCAAGGTATTTGAAGTCTGTTTTTTTGAATCCCCCGACACCTATGCCGACCATGACAGCGATACCCACGGCCATCACACAAGCGTGGCAATCCAGGAGGCACCGGCCATATCCCTTGCGGTTCTGGGCATCGCCGGTATCAGCCTCATCGTGGTGGGACTGTACTCTAAAACCATTGTTGTCAGATTGATCTGGCCGTTACTTAGTTCTTAAAAAGGCATACATGGAACTTATACATTCGATCAAACCTGTTTTGGCTGTATTGATCCCCCTGGCAGTAATTCCGGTACTGGTTTCTTCCGGGGGGCGTCCCAATGTCCGCGAAGCCTGGACTTTCATTGCCGGTATCCTCTCATTTGCCCTGGTGGCCTCCATGGTACCGGCAGTCTTGGACGGAAACCGCATCGGGCTGACACTGTTTCCCATTGCACCGGGCGCAGACATTGCCTTGAGCGTAGACGCATTGGGAATGCTCTTTGCTTTGGTGGCATCATCACTTTACATCATCACAGCCATGTATTCCATCGGGTACATGCGCGGACTAAACGAACACAGTCAAACCCGGTTTGTCGCCTTTTTTGCCCTGGCTATTTCCGCCACTATCGGGGCGGCATTTTCCGCTAATCTGATTACCCTATATCTTTTTTATGAAATTTTGTCGTTAGCGACCTATCCTTTGGTCACGCACCATCAGGATGAAAAGTCCAAGGTGTCGGGCCGCAGGTATCTGACCTTTATCCTTGGTACCTCCATTGGTCTTGTGTTGCCGGCCATGATCTGGTGCTACCACGCCACCGGCACCCTTGAATTTTCGGCAGCCGGTATTTTTAATGGCCGGCTGTCAACACCTTCTGCCACCGTTCTTCTGCTGATGTTTGTCTTCGGGTTTGCCAAGGCCGGCATCATGCCCGTACACTCCTGGCTCCCGGCTGCCATGGTGGCGCCAACCCCGGTATCTGCGTTGCTGCATGCCGTGGCCGTTGTCAAGGTGGGTGTCTTTTCCATTGTCCGGGTGCTGACCGGTATTTTCGGGGTGGAGCTTCTCTCCTCCTTAGGTCTTGGCGGACTTGTGGCTTTTATTGCTTCGGTGACCATTCTGACCAGTTCCGCCATTGCCCTGTCCCAGGATGAGTTCAAGCGGCGGCTGGCCTATTCCACCATTGGCCAGCTCTCTTATATTGTCCTTGGTGCAGCGCTTCTCTCACCCAAAGGTATGACCGGGGGTATCCTGCACATAACCATGCATGCCTTTGGCAAAATTACCTTGTTTTTCTGTGCCGGGGCCATTTTTGTGGCCACAGGCAAAAAATACTTAAGCCAGATGGTGGGTATCGGCTATCGCATGCCCATCACCATGACCGCCTTTCTCATAAGCTCCATGTCCATCATCGGGCTGCCGCCCACGGGTGGATTTATCAGCAAATGGTATCTGGTTTTAGGCACCCTTGAAGGGGATCAGGCTGTTATGCTCTTTGTACTTTTAACCTCTTCTTTTCTCAATGCCGCCTATTTCATGCCCATATTTTACAAGGCATTTTTCTGCACACAGGAGCAGGCCATGTTTGAACGTAAGTTTGACGAAGCACCTGTGATGTGCGTGGTGCCCCTTGTGATCACCGCATTGATATCCTTAATACTCTTTTTTGTCCCCCAGCCGTTTTTGAATCTTGCAACCCTGGCTGTAACCGGTTTCACAGGAGGTTAGACAGATGAACACACAAGATGACAAAGAACTCATGGAATTAAAACATGACCCGGTACCGGGCTATAAGCCCGTATTCGTGGTGGTCTTTACCATTGCCTGTCTTTATCTGGCATTTATCTTATTCCATTCACCGTTTTAAACAGCCTGTTGAAGGATTTTCACCCATGGAAGAAAAAAAACATCTGTTTGACGATCCAAAAAATGTAAAGCGTCTGCTGGCGATCTTTTTCGCTTGCGTGGTGGGTCTGCTAGTTATAGACGGGGTGTACCTTTATCTGGTCAAACACCATGTCATTCACCACCATGCCTACTATAAGTGGGAAAATTTCTGGGGATTTTACTCCTTTTACGGATTTGTGGCCTGCGTCATCCTGGTACTTGTCTCCAAGTATGTGCTGCGGCCCCTGGTAAAACGTCGGGAGGACTATTATGACGAGTGAAATAGTTATGGTTGCCGACACTGCAATGGTATCGGATTTGATGCCCGCACTGATTTTCATGGTCGGCGGCATGCTGGTTCCCTTTTTCAAGGGCCGGGCCAAATCTGTTTATATGCTTCTCATCCCGGTGGTGGGGTTTTTAAACCTGATCCATATTCCGTCGGGAGATTATCATCAGCTAACCTTTGGCGATTTCAACCTGGTATTGCTCCATGTTGACCGCTTAAGTCTTTTGTTCGGCTACATTTTTCATATTATTGCCTTTATTACGGTCATTTATATCCTGGGATTTAAAGACGATGTGGAGTATGTGGCAGGCTTTTTCTATGCCGGTGCCGCTTTAGGGACCATATTTGCCGGTGATCTTTTCTCCTTTTTTGTCTTCTGGGAAACATTGACCATAGGAGCGGTCACGCTGATCTGGTCCAGGAAAACCTCAAAATCCCAGGCAGCAGGTTTTCGCTATTTTTTAATCCATGTACTCGGAGGACTTGTGCTGCTGGCAGGCATTGTATTTCACTATTCAGATAAAGGCTCCCTGGAGATGTCCCTGATGACCCTGTCCGGCCCGGGATCCTGGCTGATGTTTTTCGGTATCGGCATCAACTGTGCCTGGCCCCTCCTGCACAACTGGCTCAAGAATGCCTATCCTGAGGCCACCATTGGCGGCGCCGTGTTTTTAAGTGCATTCACCACCAAAACGGCTGTGTATGCCCTGGCAAGGCTCTACCCGGGGACGGATCTTCTGATCTGGATCGGTGTGGGCATGGCCGCCTTTCCCATTTTCTATGCGGTGATTGAAAATGATCTGCGACGGGTGCTGGCCTACAGTCTGATCAACCAGGTCGGATTCATGGTGGTGGGCATCGGCATCGGCACCGAACTTGCCATCAACGGGGCCTGCGCCCATGCGTTTAATGATATTTTGTTCAAAGGGTTGCTCTTCATGACCATGGGGGCGGTGATACACCGCACCGGTAAGGTCAATGCCACAGATCTTGGCGGACTGTACAAAAGCATGCCCTGGACCTGTCTTTTCTGTATTGTGGGAGCTGCCTCCATCTCTGCATTCCCACTTTTTGCAGGATTTGTCTCCAAATCCATGATTATGTCGGCTGTGGCGCAGATGTCCTATGACCAGGGGCAGGGGGCACTGGTTTTTGTCTGGTTGATCCTTTTATTTGCTGCTGCCGGTGTTTTTCACCATGCCGGCATCAAAATCCCATTTTTTGCCTTTTTCGGCCATGATGCAGGACACAGGGTCAAGGAAGCGCCTTTAAACATGCTTATTGCCATGGGAATTGCAGCCTTTTTATGCGTGTTCATCGGAACATTTCCCAAGTATTTATATTCAGTGCTGCCGTTTCCGGTGGATTACGAACCTTATAGCATTTCCCATGTTCTCACCCAGACGGAGTTGTTGTTTTTTTCAGCACTGGCTTTTTGCCTATTGCTGCTCTCGGGTATCTACCCTGCAGAACAACGTGCTGAAAACCTGGATACAGGCTGGGTTTACCGCATCGGCGGAAAAAAAGTATACAATATCCTGGCCGGCATCTTGAATCCTTTAAACAGCGGATGTGAAAAAGTGGTCCGGGCTGTGGCTCGCGCTTCCGCCTTTATCTTCAAAGATGCCCCAGCCAGGATTATGCTGTTTGTCTCTGTGAATATCTGGCTTATTTTCGGTATCCGGGGACGATACCTGGAGTTAAGAAAATCAAGACTTTATAACGATGCCATGGCAGGGACCATGCCCATTGGTTTAGGGGCTGCTACTGCGGTTGGGTTTGTTATACTGATATATATTTTAACCTGAAGGAATAACAATGATAAAAATTAAAGATCTCAAGCGAATAAACATGCTTGCCAAAATGCCGGATCATCTTTTAAAAATTATCAGTGAGTTGGCCCAGCTCAATATCTACGGCAAGGATACCCTGTTGTTTTCCCAAGGGGAAAATATTGATATTTTTTATATGATCGTCATGGGGCAAGTGGAATTGAAAGTTCCCTTGGATAAAGATATTGATTTGATCTTTGATATTCTTCAGGCAGGCAGGTCGTTAGGGTCATCAGCCATGTTTTCTGACGCAAGAGCCTCTTATACGGCCATCTGCCAGGAACCATGCGAAATTATAACCCTGAACGGGGAAAAGCTACAAAACCTGTTTAATGATAATAAAGAAATTGCCTATTATTTCATGGCAGGTGTGGCCGGTCAGTATAAACGGACCATGGACCGCCGCATCCACACGATTTTGAAAACCCTTGAAAAACACCCGGAATTGCAAGACCGCATGAATTATTGATGAGCGTTTGTTGAAATATTAATTCCAATCTTTTGGACACATCTTTGTAACACGGGGAATACTATATATATCTGGGGTTAAAATTTTCGTCCGCCTTGTAATCGATAGAATTTCCAGGTTTTCGTTCAGCCACTCATTACCATGTTGCCACACTGCTGATGCTATGCTATAACCCCTCCTTCATAAGCATTCAGGTCTTTGATTTCAGTGGGAATTTTGCTGAATTTAGAGCCACTGAACATTATCATTGAAGATTTAACGTTTTACCCCTCTCCTCTATTTTGTCAGGAGAGATGCAAGGAGAAAACTATGAAACAAACAGCTTTGCTATCAATGTTTTTATTCATTTTTTGTTGTTTTGCAAGCAGTGTTCAGGCAGAAAATACGTTGAAAATCGGTGTTCAGGCGCCAATCACCGGTAAGTATGCCAATGAAGGCCAGGGAATTGATCAGGCAGTACGTCTGCTTGCAGAGCAGATCAACACTAAAGGCGGCGTTCTTGGAAAACAGATCGAGGTTGTCAGCTGTGATGATGAAGGCACCGCAATGAAAGCAGCCATCTGTGCTAAAGGCCTGGTAAACAAAGGTGTAAAAATGGTTATCGGCTCCTACACCTCAACCTGTGCAGAAGCGGCCCAGGCAACCTACTACCGTGCAGGCGTGCTGCAAACCACCGATGGCACCAGTGACACATTGACTGAGAAGGGCTACTGGACCTTTTTCAGAAACTCCTTCCCCAACAGCGCAGAAGGCGAGTTTGCTGCAAAATATCTTGTTGAAGAAAAAAAATATCAAAGAATTGCCATTCTTTCCGACTTCTCCAGCTATTCTGACGGTCTGGGAACGGCTGTTGAAAAAGCGGTTAAAAACCTTAACGGTAATATTATCTACAGAGGCAAGATTAAATCCGGCGCCCAGAATTTTACGCCTGTTATTACCCAGATCAAATCCAAAAAACCTGATGTACTGTTTTTCTCCGGTTATTTCAGTGATGGCGGCTTGATTCGTTCCCAGATGGTCGGGTTGGGTCTGAAGGCTGATTTTGTTGGCGGCGATTCCAATGATAACCCCGATTTCTTGAAACTTGCCGGAAAAAGTGCGCAAGGCGCTTATATTATTAACGTACCGACGCCTGAACTGCTTCCCTATGATCTTGCCAAGGATTTTCTTAAAGCCTATAAAGCTAAATATAACATGATGCCGCCTTCTATCTGGACTCTGCTTAATGTTGACGGCATGCGCGCATTTATTCACGCCATGGAACAAAATAACAGCTTTGATACCAAACAAGCATCTGAATTTCTCCATCAGATGAAAGACTATCCCGGTATCACCGGCCCTATTTCTTTTGCCGAAGATGGCAACAGAATCGGCTCCGGTTACATGGCTTATCGTATACAAGCAGACGGAAGCTACAAAATCGTTTTTAAATAATGGTTGAACGAAAAGTCACCCACCTGCGGCGTTGCAGAAAAATTTGCAATCCTCACAACCATTAGGTTGCTCCGGTTACAAATTTTTCTGCGCCTTGCATCTGGGCAACTTTTCGTCCAACTACAAATTTTTGTTCAGGCACTAAGTAAATTAGTAGTAATTACGTATGGATATTTTTTTTCAACAGCTTGTCAATGGACTTACCATCGGTGCAATGTTTGCCCTGATTGCTCTGGGCTATACCATGGTCTACGGGGTGATGAAACTTATTAATTTTGCCCACGGAGATATGGTGGCAGGTGCTGCCTTTGTCGGCTTGACCATTTACACCCATGTCATGGGTGAGGCCGCTTCCCTGCTTGCGGTCATCGCTATTTTCCTTTTGACTGCTGCTGTAGTGGCTTTTTTTGGAATTCTGCTGGAAAGGGCGGCTTACCGGCCCTTGCGAAATGCCCCTCGTCTTTCTGCTGTGGTGAGTGCGCTTGGGGCAAGTCTGATCATTCAAAACGGTATTATGCTGGTATGGGGCCCCCAGATGCGAATTTTTCCGGAACTTATTCCGCAGCTTTCCTGGGAATTCGGAGGGGTTATCATTAGCCTTATCCAGTTTCTCATCATGGGCTTATCACTTCTGCTCATGGTTGCCCTATACCTGTTTATCGAAAAAACACGTATGGGAGCTGCCATCAGAGCCGCATCCATTGACCAGGATGCCGCACGCCTCATGGGAATCAATGTTGACCGGATCATTGCGGTCATCTTTATAATCGGCGCGTCACTTGGTGCCGTAGGCGGACTTTTTATTGGTCTATACTATCGCGGCATTACCTTTAATATGGGGTGGCAGTACGGCCTCTATGCATTTGTCGCCGCCATTATGGGAGGAATCGGCAACATTCCCGGCGCTATGCTTGGCGGTATTATTTTAGGCCTTTTTAATGCCTTTATCGCCGGCTATGTCTCAAGTACCTGGGCCGATGCTTTTACCTTTATCCTCTTGATTGTTATTCTTATTGTACGCCCGACAGGCATTCTTGGCGAGCGGGTAGCGGAGAAGGTATGAAACATTCTGATTATTACGGATATGCCTTGTTGTTTCTTGTCCTTATTATTCTTCCTTCTTTTCTTGATTCAAGGTGGCAGGCCGTTGCCACAACTTTTATCATTTTTACCATCGTTGCACTCAGCCAGGATGTGGTCTTAGGAAAAAGCGGCATGTTCAATATGGGACAGGCACTTTTTTTCGGACTTGGTGCCTATACGTCGGCCATCTGCAACACAAAATTCGGTATGCCCCTTCTGGCAACCGTGCCTTTGGCAATCATTATACCTGCTCTTTTCGGCATTATTCTTGCCGGCCCTATTATTCATCTGCGGGGAGATTATCTTCTGGTGGTCACCATTGGTTTTAACATCGTTTTTGTCCAGGCCTTGCAGAATAATCTGCTCGGGCTGACCGGTGGACCCAACGGAATTTTCGGCATTGATGTGTTACAGATTCCAGGCGTTGATTCCGCAGGCCAGTCGGCTGTTTACTATATTTGTCTTGCGGCACTAGTCATGGTGCTTATCGTGCTGAAAAACCTGGATAAAAGCAAAGCCGGCCGGGCGCTGCACTATTTCAGAGAAGATCCGCTTGCAGCCGAGAGCATCGGTATCAATACCCGGGTCTATAAAATTTTTGCCTTTGCCCTTGGCGCCGGAATCGCCGGCCTTGCAGGCACTTTATATGCCAATCAGTATTCTGCGGTGAGCCCCGAGGCCTTTGACTTTGTTCAGTCTGTGCTTTTTTTTAGTATTGTGATCGTTGGCGGGTCTTCAGTGCCGGGGATTGTTTTAGGTGTCTTTGTCATGTTTGTATTACCTGAAATTTTTCGTGATTTTGCCACATGGCGCTATTTCATTTTCGGATTTGCCATGATTTTTACCATGATTTTAAGACCTTGCGGTATTTGGCCTGCAACCTACGGCAAAGTGCCCGCATATATCCTTAAAGGGAAACAACATGGCAAAAAATGATCTAATACTTGAAAACGTGACCAAAAGATTCGGCGGTTTGACTGCGGTTGACCGACTTGACATGAAAGTTTGCCAAGGGCAGATCTACGGCCTGATCGGACCAAACGGCGCAGGTAAAACCACCGTATTCAACTGCATCACCGGTATCCACCCCTGTGAGGAAGGCCGCATCTTGTGGAAAGGTGACGACATCACAAAACTTCCTCCTCACCGAATTGCAGGAAAAGGCATTCTACGCACCTTTCAAACCATCCGGCTTTTTCCCCAGATGAGCGTTGCCGAAAACATCATGAGCGGACGCCATGTGAAAAGTTCCCAAGGTTGGTGGCACGGTATTATGCATACACCAAAATCTCGAAGAGACGAACGGAAAAACTGGCTCAAAGTTGAAGAACAACTTGAATTTTTTCAGTTACACGAGTTTGCGGTCCAACCGGTACAGTCCCTTCCCTACGGACTGCAGCGCAGGGTTGAAATTGCCCGGGCTATGGCTGCTGAACCGTCGCTTCTTATTCTTGATGAACCTGCTGCCGGTCTGAATGATAAAGAAACCATGGCGCTTTTGGAACTGGTGTTTCGCATCAGGAAAATGGGCGTTACCATCCTTCTTATTGAACACGATATGGACCTTGTGATGCAACTGACGGAAAAACTTACCGTGATCAACTTCGGCAAAAAAATAGCCGAGGGGACCCCGGCGCAAATTCAGCAGAACAAGGATGTTATTGAAGCATATCTGGGAAGTGACGATGATGACTGAAGAACTTTTACTTGAACTCAAAGATATTCATGTCTCCTATGGCAGTATTGCCGCCATCAAAGGAATTTCCCTTGAGGTTTACAGAGGCGAAGTGGTGACGCTTTTAGGCGCCAACGGTGCCGGTAAAACCACAACAATGCGCACCATCAGCCGCCTGTTAAAGGCAAATAGCGGCTCCATCCTTTTTAAGGGACGTGATATTACCAATATTCCTGCCCATAAAATTGTTGCCATGGGTATCAGCCATTCTCCTGAAGGACGGCGGGTCTTTGGAACCCTGACGGTTGAAGAAAACTTAGCGCTTGGCAGCTATACCAGAAAACAGATTGACCCCCAAAGGCTTGCCTGGGTGTATGAACTATTCCCCCGCCTCCAGGAACGACGTCGCCAGCTTGCCGGCACGATGTCAGGCGGTGAACAGCAGATGCTTGCCATTGGCAGAGCACTGATGAGCAAACCGGAATTGCTGCTTTTGGACGAACCAAGTCTGGGCATTGCTCCCATTCTGGTCAAAGAGATCTTTCGTCAGATCAGGCAAATTGCAGACAGTGGTGTCACGGTCCTTATCGTTGAGCAGAATGCCCGGGCAGCACTCAAGCTTGCCGACCGCGGTTATGTACTTGAAGTGGGTAAAATCGTTTTTTCCGGAACATCCGGTGAACTGCTCGGTTCTGCCAAAATCCAGGAAGCTTATCTTGGGAAAAAAAAGCAATCCGCTGAAAATTCCGGACCCTAAAAATGAAACAAAAAAAAAAACTGATTCCTGCTGAATTTAATGGGATTATACTTATTCTTAGTGCTGCGATGCTCTGGGGAACAACAGGAACATCCCAGGCATTCGCGCCCACGGGGAGCACCCCGCTGACCATTGGCGCTCTCAGGTTAGTCGTTGGTGGGATCTTCCTGTTCATTATCGCAATTGCTCGTGATAGAAACTTCTATAGGAATTTACCGATAAAACCAGTGCTTGCAGCAGGCGTATTTATAGCGGCTTACCAAATTTTTTTCTTTTGGGGCGTTTCTCTAACCGGCGTTGCCGTCGGTACCATCGTGGGCATTGGTTCCTCGCCTGTTTTTGCAGGTATTCTTGGACTGCTGTTGCTCAAAGAAAAACTGCAGCCAAAATGGTTTGCAGCAACCCTATGTTCAATCATGGGCTGTGCGCTTCTGGCCGGCAGTTCATCAACCCTGACCATAAGCATTCCAGGGATTCTTTTGTCTGCCGGGGCGGGCCTGTCCTATGCAATCTTTACAATATTTATTAAAATTCTGCTGCCGGGCAGACGAGCGGGGGCTGTTACTGCCATGGTGTTTTGTACCGGCGCCGTTCTTATTCTCCCCCTTTTATATGGCGCAGACCTGCGATGGACGCTGCAGCCGGCAGGTTTTTTGGTGATTCTGCACCTGGGTATTATTGCTACGGGAATTTCATATATTCTATTCAGCAGGGGCCTTGCAATGACCCAGGCATCAACAGCAGTAACCCTGTCACTGGCTGAACCGGTAACCGCAGGCATGCTTGGCGTGTTTGTTCTTGGGGAACAGCTTTCCTTTATTGCCTGGTGTGGGGTATTTTGTATCCTGTTCGGCCTGACCATTCTTACGCTTCGTAAGCCTAATAAAAAACGTTGGGCTTCACGTTAGAAATGAGACCGAAATAATTTAACCTGGGAGCGCGGGCGTCCCGCCTGCATCTTTACTGCAGGCGGGACGCCCGCGCTCCCGGATATAACAAAATGGGAAAGTAATTTAAAACCCGTTCCTAAAGTTAAAAATTCTTGTGAAAAACCAAAAAAAAGCATATTTTTTCGCCTTAGCCACAGTGTTACTCTGGTCAACCGTAGCCAGTGCCTTCAAAGTAAGTCTCAGGTATATTTCTGCGGTTGAACTCCTCTTTTTTTCATCCATTTTCTCGGTCATTGTTCTGGCCATTATCCTGATCCTGCAGCAAAAGACGGTATTACTTGTTCAGGCAAACGCCAGGGATTGGGTACGCGGGGTGCTTTTCGGGGCAATTAATCCATTTGCTTATTATCTTGTACTGCTCCAGGCTTATGACCTTCTGCCTGCTCAGCAGGCGCAACCTCTGAACTATACCTGGGCCATTACGCTTAGTATTCTCTCCGTCCCCCTGCTCGGCCATCGGTTAGGCGGGAGGGATTACGTTGCCGTAGCTCTGTGCTATTTCGGTGTGTATGTCATTTCAACATCGGGGGATATTTTCTCCTTTTCCTTTGAAAATCCCCTGGGAATCTGCCTTGCCCTGGGTTCGACCCTGCTGTGGGCCGTCTACTGGATACTCAACACCAGAGATAACCGAGAACCGGTTGTCGGCCTTTTCATCAATTTCACCTGCAGTCTTCCCATGATTGGCCTTGTGTTTCTTTTTACAGGCGGGTCTTTAAGAATTCCATTTCATGGACTTTTAGGCGCTGCCTATGTTGGCTGTTTTGAAATGGGCATCTCATTTGTTTTATGGCTTATGGCTATGAAATATACCGAATCAACGGCAAAAATAGCCAACCTCATTTTTCTGTCCCCTTTTCTCTCACTTTTTTTCATCCATGTTTTTGTGGGAGAGGATATTAGACTATCTTCCTTTGTCGGGCTTGTGCTGATTGTCGGCGGCCTGGTTATCCAGAACAGGGGGAAATAATGTTCTGTGATAATGTCAGGCGTTTCATCGCTTTCCGGATATTTTTCAACTCCCGGTTTTATTATCCGGTCTTTACAATCCTATTCCTTGATTTCGGGTTGACCATTGCCCAGTTCTCTATTCTAAATGCCGTGTGGGCGGCTGTGATTGTCCTGGCCGAGGTTCCATCGGGCGCCCTGGCTGATGTAGTGGGCAGAAAGCGGCTTTTGGTGGCAGCCTCCTTTATCATGGCGGTGGAGATCGGTATTATCTGTTTTGCCCCGGCCGGTGGTTCTCCTTTGATTTTTTACATATTTTTGGCCAACCGTATCTTAAGCGGTCTTGCAGAAGCAGCGGCCAGCGGTGCGGACGAGGCCATTGCCTATGATTCCCTGGCAGAGCGCGGTGAAAAGAAGCAGTGGGGGCGGGTTCTTGAAATTCTGGCCCGGTACCAGTCTGTGGGCCATATCGTTGCCATGAGTATCGGAGCCGCAATTTATGATCCGAACCTGGTGACAAAAGCCGTGAGTTTTTTAGGGATAAATCACCAATTTTCCCAAAGTATGACCATGCGGTTCCCACTTTACCTGACTTTTATTCTGGCCATCCTGGCCGTGATCACCACCCTGGGGATGAAAGATGTAAAAACGCGTACCTCCAAAGAAAACGGCAAGGCTGAGAGTGGCAAAGCATCGTTGGGACAGGCCATGGGCTTGACCCTGAAGGCGGGTGCCTGGATTTTCAAAACTCCTTTTGCTCTGACTATCCTGCTGTTTGGAATGATGTTCGACGGTTTGATCCGCATGGTGATTACCCTGTCAAGCCAGTACTACCGGATGATTGAACTGCCGGAATCCATTTTCGGCCTGATCGGATCCCTGGTGGCCATGCTGGGGTTCGTTGTCCCGAAACTTGCCCGGAACCTTGCTGAGAAAAAAAATCCATCCCATGCTCTGGCCGTTACAGCAGTCCTAACTCTGACAGGTCTTGTGTCCATGAATTTATTCCTGCCACTGGCAGGAATAATCCCTGTCATGCTTACCTGCTGCGCCATGTATTTTAACGGTTTTTTTATCAGTTATTACCTCAACCAGGTCACAGATTCTGAGCAGCGGGCAACGGTCTTGAGTTTTAAAGGACTGACCTACAATATTTCTTACGGACTTCTGGGCATCCTCTACGCCCTGGTTCTGAAAACCCAGAGACAGACTGTGTCCGGCACGCCCAATGAAGACCTGATTTTTATGGATACTTTTTTCTGGTTTCCACTGACTTTTGCAGCATGGTTCGTTCTCCTGATGGGGGCGACTCGTTTTATTTATAAAAAATCCGGCATCAAGGAATGAAAAAGCATTCAGAATGAATACAAACTGGGTATAAAACGGCCTTAAAAGGCTCAAATCTAATCGTTTGATCCGGTTGAAAAAAACGTGCATTTAATGGCAAAATACATTATTCTAAACTTTTGGCAACACAACAAGCAGATCAACAAATGAGGCGTAAATGAGCGAAGAAAGACTGAAAAAAATAATTGAAGGCCGGGTTCCCGGACTTTTCTATATAATATCAATTTTTGCCCTGATTGAAATTGGTATCCTGGCGGTATGCATGTGGCTTGGCGCAAATCAGGAGTGGGTTACCATCTATAATCCTGAAAAAGAAATCATATATGAAGGCGTTTACAATCAGATCAGGACCACAGAATTCAAAAGCATATACGGCATTGAAAATTACAGAGAAGAAGGGTATGAAATTATCCGGAAAACCATTGACAAACCATTCCCGACGCGGACCTGGATTGCATTATCGGTCTGCGTGCCCCTGGTACCGATTTTCTTTATTGTTTTTCTAATCCGGGCTTTTGAGGATGTATTCGGCACCAAAAAATCTAAAGAAGAAGAAGAAGACGGTGCCAAGGAAGAAAAACGTTCTGATAAAAATAAAATTTTTGAAGAATCCCGGTTTGAAAAACTATTTTCCTCCCTCGGTCGGATGAGTATTTACTCACTGGGGGCCATCATTATGCTTGCGGCCTTTTTTTTCTGGATGGTTCCCGACCTGCTCATTGCAGTGGGCCGAATCAGTGTCAACACCATTCTGCAGCTTAAATGGATCATTCTGGCCATTGTTGTGGTAGGCGGAATTATTCTGATTCTCAAAACCATTTTTGCTTATAAAACCCGAAAAGAAATCATCCGGCAGCAGGCAGAAATCCAAAGATACAGGGATCAGCTTGCCATAAGCTCCAGTTTAGAAAGAAAACTGCTGGAGGACAATAGTGTCCTTGATCCGCCAGATCAGCTGCCGGGCCCGCCGCCGGAATAATCCTGAATGATATATTTAGTTTCCGACCAATCCGGCCAACCACATGGTCAAGGGAGGATAAAAGGTAATCAAGGCCAAATCAAGGACCAGGACAAAAAGAAAGGGCATCACCCGTCGGCTCACCGCCCCAATGCGGTCGCCGGAAATTGTGGCGGAGACAATGAGACAAATCCCCATAGGCGGAGTGAGCATACCAATGGCCAGGTTCGCCACCACGATAACCCCCAGTTGAATGAGGTCAATGCCCAGGGAAGGCAGCATAGCCGTAATCATAGGCACCAGTAAAATAAGGGAAGCGGTGGTTTCCACAAAGGTGCCTGCGGCCAGGAGTACAATATTTATCAACAGCAATAGAACCACTGGGTTATCCGTCATGGAAAGAAGACTGCCGGCCAGTGCCGCCGGAATATCTTCAATGGCAGCGATCCAGGAAAACACCGAGGCGGTGGAAATGATGAACATCACCACGGACGCTGTGATACCGGCCTGGCTGAATATGGGAAAAATATCCTTTATACCAATCTTTTTATATACAAACATGGAAACACAGAATGCATAGACCACCGCCACGGCTGCCGACTCGGTGGCCGTAAAAACACCAAACAGTATTCCCCCCAGAATAATAACCGGTGCCCCCAGGGCCATTAGTGCCCGCTTAAAGGTCGTCCAGATTTGTAACAGCGAAAATGTCGTATCCGGGGCATATCCCCGTCGCCAGGCAATGAAAGTAGAAATTCCGATGAGAGAAATTCCGATGAGCAGACCGGGCAGAATACCGGCGGCAAAGAGGCGAGAAATACTTGCACCAGTTAGAAACCCGAATATGATCATGGGAATGGAAGGCGGGATGACCACGCCCAGGGAGCCACCCGAGGCCTGCACCGCCGCAGCGAAATCAGAGGGATACCCGGACCGTTTCATGGCCGGGATCAGCACCGCCCCCACCGCCGCGGCATCGGCAGCGGCCGAACCGGAAATCCCGGCAAAAAACATGGCCGACACAATGGACACAGCAGCCAGACCGCCGGGCAACCACCCGGTCAGGGCATTGGCAAAATCAATCAGCCGCTGGGAAATCCCACCTTTTTCCATAATCACCCCGGCATACATAAACAGTGGCACCGCCATCAAATGGAAAGAATCCGTTCCCGCTACCATGCGCTGCACCACCATCATCAGTGGGAAATCCCCCTGGATCAGAATGGCAGTCATGGAGGCCGTACCAATGGCAATAGCAATGGGGGTGTTGATCAAAAATAGAAAAAAAAGGGTAATCAGAAGTATTTGGGTGGTCATTGGCCGCTGCCTTCACCTTTGAACACCCGACCCAGAAAGGCCAAACAGTGGATGGTAAAAATCAGACCGGCGGCCGGGACCACAGCCATCATGATCCACTTGGGCAGATTAATGGCCGGCGTGATCTGCAGACGTACAAACCATGAAAACTCAATTCCTGAATATATCATCACGGTAAATAGTGATAGACTGGCACAATGGGTCAAGCAGGCCGCCAGTTTCTGCCACCCCGGAGCAAGTCTGCGGTACAGGCCGTCCACCCCGGGATGGGCACCGTGGAAATAGGCCACCGTTGCCCCTAAAAAGGTCAGCCAGACCAGCAGCAGCCGTGCCACTTCCTCTGACCAGAACAGAGAAGAGTTGAGCGCATACCGAAAAAACACCTGGACTGCTACAATCACGGCCATGGCAACGCCCATGGAAGCAATCAGGGACTGAATCCAAGAATTCAGGCCCCGGCTGAATTTATATAGAGAATACATAAAAGGCCTGGTAGAGCGGCCTATTTTACCGCATCAAGCATTTTAAGCAGAAGGGTCTGTACCCGGGGATCGGAATAAAGATCCATATCTTTCAATCCGGCCACCTTTGCACGGAAGGCCGCCACATCCGGGTTTTCTATTACTTCCATGCCCTTTTCCTTCAGCAGGGCCAGCCGGCCGGCATTTTTATCCCGGTTGCTCTTGCGCTGAAACTTTGCCGCCGCTTTCATGGCCGAAGTGATCATCGCCTGGTCTGCCTCCGGCAGTTTGTTGAACCACCTCAGGGAGGCCACATCAATGTGGGGAGAATAGACATGGCGGGTCATGGTGATGTATTTTTGAATCTCATAAAATTTATACACCTCCATTACCCAGAGAGGATTTTCCTGGCCGTCGATGACCCCCTGCTCCAACTCTGTGTAAATGGGCCAGGGCATGGGCGTGGGGTTGGCCCCTAAACTTTGCCAGATGGCCTTGTGCAGGGCCGATGCCATCACTCGGATCTTCAATCCCTTTACCTGATCCGGACCCGTGACAGCCGCCCGGTTATTGGTCAAATTACGGAACCCGTTTTCAGAAAAACAGAGACCCTTAAACCCTGAAGTTTCAAGACTTTTTAAAATTTCCGACCCAAGGGAGCCATCCAATATTTCATCGGCCTGGGCATTATCTTTAAACAAAAAAGGGTAATTGATCACCCGGACAATGGGATCAAAAGTATCAAAGGGACCGCCCGTGATCACGCCGATATGAACAGTTCCCATTTGGATCTGCTGAAGGATTTCTGTCTCGTTCCCCAGGGATGCGGAATGGTAAATCTTAACCTTATAAGCCCCACCCGACCGTTCTTCCACCAGTTCCTTAAACTTCCCGGCCACAATATTCTGTGCCGCTCCGGGCTTTGTCACCACCCCCAGTTTGATGGTAACCGTCTTAGCCTTTACACCGCCCGCAGCAACCAGGGCAACCAGCCCTGCCAAAATGAACATACCAACTTTTTTCATATCCCTTCCTTTATATGTTGTTTTATGCCTATGTATGTAAACTCAAGGCCTTAGTCAAGCCCAACCCCTTTTTTCAACAAGGCCAACACATTTTAAAAACCGATTTTCTTTATCGTTTTTTTATCCGGGCCTTTGAGATAAATATTGAATAACCGTTCTCATTTTTCAGGTGCTTGATGGTGATAACTATTAATAATATTGCTCGCCGGTTTGATGATTTAAAAAGTATGGAAGTACAGATTAAGTCTACAGCAGGCTTCTATCAGAAAATTTGACATTGGCACATAGATAGTCCTCATTTCCTGACAGATTGTTTTGATCTGTCGGATTTTGCATGTCAGGTCCACAGTAATAAATGTAGTCAACGCCTTTACTGGCAAGGATTACACGCTGCATAAATACCAATATCTATCGCTTTGGGGTATTCCGCATTACTTAGCTTAAGTATGTAAAAAGTTTACTCTTGCATTTCCGGACCATGAATGATTAGCTCCAATAACACTGTTTTTGAAAAGGGATTATACAAATATGAGCAACACTCCACATTATCATGTGATTCAGTTAGATAATTGAAAATGAATGTTATCTGATTCGGATGAACTTCTTGTTGTGTTTCAATATGTGCCCTATAGTATTTAATTTTAATTTCATGGAGGATCATTATGGCTGACAAATTTAAGGTTGGTGACATTGTCCAATTAAAGTCAGGAGGTCCCAAAATGACAATAGTAAAAATTACAGAAACGGAACCTGATGATGATCCTTATAAAATTGAGGTTAATTGGTTTGTTCCTTAATTCGAAGATTCTAATAAAAAACTAAAAAAGGAGTTCTCATTTTTTCCTGCAACAGCTCTCAAAATTTGTGATAATGAGTAACGAAAGCTATTCTTGAGCAAAAAAATAGGGTAAAAGTAAAATGATCCGAAAATAAAATATGAATAACGAAAATCAAAATAACGACATAGAAGCGAGAGGTCGCTTCAATGACCTATTAGAGTATGTGCATCATGTTGGGAAGTTAAACCAAAAACCAATATTCAGAATTAATGAATATAAACAATTGGTTATTTGGGAACATGAATTTAAAGGTCGTATTGGCATTCACCATAATACCGCAGATGAAGATGGCGTACCAATTTGGATAAGAGTTGAAAGATTAAAAAGAGTGCCTCCTCCAGAAATTCCTGAACAACTTAAGGAATGGATTGTTGTCAGCCATGATCCTATGATCCAACCTGATGTGAAAGAAAAAATTATAAAAACAGTAAGCAAATCAGAAGCGAACGATTTACTTGCACAAGGAATTATCTTAGAAGCAGACATTAAAAATCCTCTCAAAGACCAGCATGAAAGAACCAGTAGCAAAGATATAATTATCAGGTTGAAAAACAATATTAGAATTAAATCAGATTTTGAAACCTATATTAATGAACAATGGCTACCATGGGCGGAAAAGGAAAAGCCGCGGCGTAAAACTATAAAAATTTATGATTCTCTTTTTAGCCTGCAACAAACCATTGAAGCCCAAGGAGATGAGCAGCCAATAGAACTCATTTTGGGTATTGGCATTACCAGATGGAATTGCGAAGGTCATGATATTGATCACGCCCTTATTGAAAAACCTATTGAAATTGAGGTCAATCGAGAAGACGGTTCGATATTGGTTCACCCCAGAAACATTGACCCTGTTCTTGCGATAGATTCCTTTTCAGCTCTTGATAACCCAGGCGTTAATACACTTATACGGTTTGGTAAAAAGCATTTTTCTGAACTATCAGAAGATGTTGAATTTTCACCTTATGTCCATGAAAGCTTCGAACCAATACTCAGACAAGCATCAACATATTTGAGCGAAAAAGGCACATATTGGCCGGATGTTAACACTGACAATGAAAATCGCAAACCAAACAAAATCGGAGATACACTGGAAATCACAGACAGTTGGGTAATGTTTGTGCGTCCAAGAAGTAGAACAAGTTTTGTTCAAGATATAGAGCGATTTCAAAAAAAATTAGAAGAATCTCCGGGCAACATTCCCAAACCTGCCAAAAGGATAATCTCTGAGTTATCGGACGCAAAACCAGTCTCGGCACCTCCAGCTATTACCACAGGGAGTGAACCTTCATTATCATCTTCGTCAAGTTGCCAAAAAGCAGAGCTCTTTTTTCCCAAACCATTCAATGATGCACAAGTTCAAATAGTTGACAGACTTGAACAAAATGACGGAGTCGTGGTTCAAGGTCCTCCTGGTACGGGAAAAACTCATACTATCGCTAATATTATTTGTCATTACCTAGCTACAGGCAGAACAGTGCTTGTTACATCAAAAGGCGACCCCGCCTTGTCAGTGCTACAAGGGCAAATCCCTGAAGAATTAAGGCCGCTAACTATCAGCCTCCTTACAAATGAAAAGCAAGGAATGAAACAGCTTGAATCTGCTGTACAACTTCTTGCAGGCATAGCAAGTCAGACGAATCTACGAGATTTAAAACGAGACGCAGAGTCTCATGAATTGAGGGTTAAGCAGCTAAAAAAAGAAATTCAAAAAATTGACGGGGAAATCAAAGACTGGGGCTTAAAACAATTAAACCCAATCAACAAAGAGCTTTCTGGTACAGATTCAGAAATAACTGCCATGGAATTGGCAGAGCAGGTTATTTCTGATATTGGCAGGCATGAATGGCTTATTGATGAGCTTGGTTCGTCAGAAAAATTTATTCCTCAATTTACCGATTCTGATATTGCCAGTATTCGTTCAGCCAGAAGAAATCTTGGTGAAGATATTAGCTATGTAGGCAAACGCCTACCAAACCAACAAGACATGCTTGACTCCGCAAATATTGTAGCAATCCATGACGACGTAGCAACCTCTGCAAGAATAGAGATGCAAGCGAAAAACAATAATATTCCGCCACTGGCAGTATCAGTTGAAAAGTCAGTAAATCGTGCAAAAAAATTAATCTCTCCCTTAAAAGGCCTTCACGATCTCCTGACACAGTTAGAAACTTCCCCGTGGTTAGAGGGGTTATTCTACCATTGGCTCAACAAACAAGCCCAAGTGAGTCACATTGAATTATTTAATGAGTTAAGAAATGAATTGAGCAGGTTGGTGTCTGAAAGACAAAAATTCATTAGAACTCTCGTTGAAACAAATGACCCTGCCTCTTATAGTGAGCAAGTTTTAAATGGACTTAACAAACTGATAGCGGGTAAAAGACCTTTTGGCCTTTTATCCTTTGGAAATAAGGAAGCAAAAAAATATATAGAGCTGATTCGTGTAGATGGAGAAGAACCTAAAAGCACAGAACAATGGCAACTTGCTAAAGACTATATAATATTCCAAAATAACATTCGAAAATTTACCGTCCGATGGAATCATGCAGGACAGGAGCTTGACTTACCTAACTTGTCATGTTCTTATGGTGAGCTTTTTAAAACTGGTCAGTCAATTCATGACTTAATCTGCAAAGCGGAAGAGACCGCTCAGCAGTGGGAAACAATAAAAAGTGAAGTCTCTGCATTATTTCCCCATGGCGTTGCCATAAATAGCTTGCTGAAAAATAAAACTGAAATAGAAAAGGTTCTCGAGGCTATTGAAGTAAATACATCTCGAATCAACTTGGGAGCGCAAAGGATAAAATTACAAGACCTTACAGACAAAATCAAAAACTCTGAGGGTGAAGTTTCCATAAAACTACGAAATTTTATCCAAAATTCCATAGGGAACCCTGGATACTTTTCTGATAAAATAATGAAAGAGTGGCAATATTTTATAGCAGAGTTAAACAGGTTAAATAAATTATCAAATGATATAGCTGTTGTCGAAAGAGTTTCGGAAAAAATATTATCTTCAGGTGCGCCAAATTGGGCAAAGCAACTCAGGACAGAACCTGTTTCATCGACGGAAGATAAGTTAACACCGGTAGACTGGCTCGCATCATGGCAATGGAAACGCCGGAATCAATATTTAAAAGAAATTGATGGAAGGGAAGAGTTAAAACGATTATCAGAGAAGCGATCTCGTCTTGGTAACGATTTGCAAAGAACTTTTTCAGCTTTAATCAAAGTCAAAACAAATATCGGGCTACACACCAATATGACAGAACGTGTTCAAGGTGCATTAATGCGCTTTGTCTCTTCTGTTGCAAAAATAGGAAAGGGCACAGGGAAAAGAGCGCCAAGACATCGAAGAGATGCCTATAGGGCAATGAAAGATTGTTATAGTGGGGTTCCATGCTGGATTATGCCAACGTGGCGCATTAGTGAAAGCCTTCCTTCTGACTTCGGCTCATTTGACCTCGTTATTATTGATGAGGCATCTCAATCTGATATAACAGCCTTACCTGCAATTATGAGGGCAAAGAAAATCCTGATTGTTGGTGACGATAAGCAGGTAAGCCCCACCGCTGCATTCATAGCGGAAGAAAAAATTTTACAGCTCAGACATAACTTTTTAAGAGGACAGCCCTTTGCCGAGTTGCTTCTGCCCGGAGTATCAATTTACGATCTTGCCAATGCTGTATTTCCCGGCCAACGAATTATGCTGACAGAGCATTTCCGCTGTGTTGAACCTATTATCAGGTTTAGCATGCAATTTTACAGCGAGCCACTCAACCCTCTGAGAATTCCAACAGTATCGGAAAAACTAACACCCCCCTTGATTGATGTTCATGTCAAATATGGTCGCCGTGATGAACGAAAGAAAATCAATGAGGATGAAGCCGAAGCAATTGTTTCTGAAATCAAAAATATTGTTAAGAATCCAAAATATTCAGGGAGAACTATTGGTGTTATTTCTCTTGTAGGCGCACAGCAGGCTAAGTTCATCCAAAATGAACTATTAATTGAGTTAGGTGAAGAGATTTACCAAAAGTATCATATAGCATGTGGAGACGCACCAACTTTTCAAGGAAAAGAGAGAGACATTATACTTTTGTCAATGGTTGTCGGTGCCGGACAAGGGGCAGCAATGACAAAAAGAGAGTATGTGCAACGAACTAATGTCGCACTTTCAAGAGCCCGAGACAGAATGTACTTGTTTAGGAGTTTAGAGGAATCTGATTTAAAAAATGAGGCAGATTTGCGACTGAGAATACTGCAACACTTTGTCAACCCAATGCCGCAAAGAGATACTATAAATAATCCGTTAGATTTATGTGACTCAGGCTTCGAGAGAGATGTGCTAACAAGGCTTACGGAAAAAGGCTACAATGTCACCCCACAAGTTAAAGTTGGTGCTTTCTCAATTGATATGGTAGTCGAGGGAGAAAACGACAGAAGACTAGGCATAGAGTTAGATGGTGACAAATATCACCCACCCGAAAAATGGATGGAAGACTGGCAACGGCAAAGGGTGATGGAAAGGGTTGGTTGGAAATTTTGGCGTTGCTGGGGTTCAAGTTATACGATAGATCCAGAAGGCTGTATTGATGATTTAATCAATACTCTTGATCGTATGCAAATACTGCCTGGGAAAAAATTTGACTCACTAAATATCTATACAGAACAACGCATTTACCCTAAAGAGACCAAACAAGAAAATTTCAGTATGAGCCATGGGACCTTAAGCAGCACAGTGCCAGCATAAACAAACTATTTAGTTAACCGCCTCAACAAGCATGCGCGCTTTTAGTTGTTGAAAGTTAACTGATAGCACATAAAGTTGAATAAGCACTGGTATTATCAGACGCCACGGCCTATTTTTAAAACAGCATCGATAGCAGAAGTATTATGGATGTGGAGCATTTCAGATTTTTCACTGTGGACTACATCAATATCGAAAGATCCTCAATGTGGAATTCAGAACCCCGAACTATTATTAATATTCAACACGTTGGGATTCCAAATTTTTTCGGATTTTCGATTTGGGTAATGAGCGACAGATATGTCTATTATGTGTCACCAAGCCGCCTTTCCCAAAAGGCGTTGACTTCATCTGCCAGTTCTTCGGATTTCGGCAAGAGCCCCCCGAATCTTAACTTTATACTAAAAGTCAAGATTCGGGGGTTCTATTAGAGTGCATTTACGCACGAATCTGGACGGTACCCTTATCCAGAAGAAAAAGCTAAATCTAAGCTTCATATGATTTTAAAAAGGCAGGGTCAGCAATAGCTCTGCTTTTTTTTGGGCCAAAATAAAACCGGACCATCCATAATGGACAGTCCGGTTGAAAAGGAGAGGGGGTTATGTAAAGTTGGATATTTTGTGCTCCTGGCAAATTGAGCATTCCCAACGGTGAATTCTTTGTACCATATGATTTTAACCAGAACATGACACCAAAATTATCAAACGGTAATTTTTTCAATAGCCAAAATAAATGACCCGGTAGCGGCCAACAAAATTGACCCAGTGATCAGCTTAGACCTCTGTTAGTATCCACTACCGGGGACTTTTCTTATCCATGCAGCAGAGCCACCGCCTGACAACCCGCCTTACACGCCAATTCAGAGCATGATGACTCATATCAGGCTCAAAACGGCGTGGTTAAATGCAGAAGGTTGACCGAAAATTCGGTTGACCCTATCCACGGTGATGCCGAAAATATCTCCCCAATTTTAAGTCAAGCAGGTGAGCCTTATTCAAAGGTGCCCCCTGTGTCAGGATAGATGTCGCCTCAATTGAAAATTAAATTCGGGGCATTGAGGTAATGAAAATGGGATATTCTATCCAAATCAAAGAAGCAGTGTTACAAAAGGTATTACTGGGCAACAAACCCCACCATGAGATCTCACAAGAATTCGGAGTTGGCCGATCAACAATCGGAAAATGGCTAAGACAATATAAAGAAAGCGGCAACACTACATTGAAATCAAAAGCAAAGCGCCCCAAAGACTGGTCTTCTGAGCAAAGAATTTCAGCACTTATAGAAACAGGAACTATGACTTCAGAAAAATGCGTTGCCTGGTGCCGTAAAAATGGAATTTTTTGCCATCACCTGGAGCAATGGAGAAAAGATGCCATTTCCGGTATGTCAAACACTGCAGATAAAAAGCAGGGTGAGAAGGAAAAACAATATAAAAAAGAAATATCCTTTTTAAAGCGCGACCTTTCCCGAAAAGAAAAAGCACTTGCAGAAACAGCGGCCTTGCTGGTTCTTAAAAAAAAAGCCCAGGCGATCTGGGGGGAGGCAGAGGAAGATTGATAACCTCTGAGGATAAACGGTCCGTGTTAATCTTGATATCTGAGGCCTGCCAAGCCGGCGCCAGTAAAAGTAAGGCTGCACAATTATTGGGATTAACAGTGCGAACGATTCAGCGCTGGAAAAAGCAGGGGACAACAGATAAACGTAAGGGTTCTCGTGCCGTTCCTGCCAATAAGTTGTCGGTTGAAGAGCAAGATAACATTGTCAATGTATTGAAATCTCCGGAATATGCAGATTTTAGCCCAAATCAAATCGTTCCAAAGCTTGCTGACCAGGGTATATATATGGGATCTGAGTCTACAATGTATCGAATTCTGAGAACGCTGAAGATGAACGAGCACCGTCAGGCAAGCAATCCAGTGCATAGACATAGCCCGGAAACATTCACGGCATGTGGCCCTGATCAGATATGGTCCTGGGATATTACATATTTGCGTTCATCGGTGAAAGGTCAATTCTATTACCTTTATATGGTGATGGATCTATACAGCCGGAAAGCTGTTGCCTGCCAGGTTTATGAATCGGAGTCCGGAGAATTTGCCTCAGATTTGATAACAGATGCCTGCATTCGTGAAAAGATTTCAAAAAAACAGATTATTTTGCATTCTGATAACGGATCACCAATGAAATCAGCAACTATGTTGGCCAAACTGCAGGACTTAGGGGTCATGCCCTCCTTTAGCCGGCCCAGTGTCAGCAATGATAACCCTTTTTCAGAATCATTGTTTAGAACAATGAAATACAGGCCAAATTATCCAGAAAAACCATTTGAAAATGTAATTGAAGCAAGAGTTTGGGCAGATGAGTTTGTAACTTGGTATAATACCGTGCATCTCCATAGCAGTATCAATTTTGTTACCCCTGATGACAGACACCGTGGAAAAGATGTTCAAATTCTCGAGAATCGGCATAAAGTGTACCTGGATGCCCGGTTAAAGAATCCTGAAAGGTGGTCCAAGGGTACAAGAGACTGGGAGCCAATTACAACAGTAAGTTTGAAAAAATTCAAACGGTTAAAGCCTGGAATCTCTGCTGAGAAAAAGACTGTTTGACCGTTCGAATTTAGCACGGCGCTAGCACAATTCCCTCATGGCTGAGAATGGGCCCCCAATTGCTCGTCGGAGGTCATGAGGGGAATGTGCGGGGAAATTAAAACAAAGTACAGCAAAAGGCGACAACTTGCTTGACACGCACCGGGTGTGAGGACAAACTACAAAGGCTCCCAGCGAAAACGCTGAGAGCCTTTATTTATTTGGTAGCGGGGAAAGGATTTGAACCAATGACCTTCGGGTTATGAGCCCGACGAGCTACCAGACTGCTCCACCCCGCAACAACGAGAGAGAATATAGTTCAAAGGGGCTTTTGAGTCAAAGTAAAATTGGGGATAGACAATGTTTTTTAATTTTTTTCCAGGTTGAAATTTTTTTTAAAGCGTGGACTTGGAACTGAGCAAACAGATCACCTGCAATTTCTTCAATTAGATCTTTATGTTATCAATTCTTAATTTTTTAATACCGAAAACAAATGGTGTCCTCTATGTTTGCATTTTGTAATCACAGGGCTTAAACTCTACCTTCTATCAGGGACTTGAAAAATGACTGAAATAGAAGACCGTTGGCTATCGATAGAGGAACCAGATGACACTTAAGAATGTTTTGAATAACGGCCATGGCCGACCTGGTCTTTCACCGAGGTTAGGCCACAACAAATCATGAAAGAAACTAACTGGTTAGTTTAGTTCTTTCATATAAAACTTGGTTGATCGACCGGAGGTGCTTCACCCCTTGGCCACCGCGCAGAAAGAGATTGATCTTGATGACGGGGTGAAGGTCAACTATCCTAAATTCGGCAAGGCCTTGAAGAAGATCACTGGGCTGGCTGTAAAGGAGAGTTAAAAAATGATGAACGTCAATTATAATACCCGCCGAACGACAATTATAATTCCCGAAATTTAAAGACTCAAAATAAATGGTACAAACCGTCCAAATTATACTGAAGGAGTGGATTTGGATGGTAACAGACCAGCAAGTGAGGAGGTTGTTCAAGTTGATTCAATCTGAGAAGAATTTCGGGATCGCAGCAATGAAAGCAGGTATGGATGAAAAGACGGCTCGAAAGTACCGTGAAATGGGGAAATTGCCAAGCGAACTTAACCAGGAGCATAATTGGCGTACACGTAAGGATCCTTTTGGGGATGTATGGGATGGCATCAAGGATATGATGTCAATAAACCCAGGTTTGGAGGCCAAAACCATTTTTGAGGATCTTCAGCGGAAACAGCCAGGCCGATTTGCCGATGGGCAATTGAGGACACTGCAGCGGCGGATCAAACATTGGCGGTCGACAGAAGGTCCTGCCAAAGAAATATTCTTTGCACAAATTCATAAACCAGGCGAATTATGCCAGTCTGACTTCACCCATATGGACAAACTGGGCGTCACCATAGATGGCGTTCCGTTTGATCATCTGATTTATCATTTTGTTTTAACCTATTCCAACTGGGAGGCCGGGAGCATATGTTTCACTGAGAGCTTTGAAAGCCTGAGCCATGGCCTGCAGAATGCCTTATGGGAACTGGGCGGTGTACCCCTTCATCACCGCACAGATCGTTTGGGAAGCGCTGTTAACAAGGAAACCCACCCTGACGAATTCACCCGTAGATATCAGGACATTATGGATCATTACGGCGTCACGCCCTGTAAAACGAATCCATATAGTCCTAATGAAAATGGAGATGTGGAGCAGCGCAATTACCGGTTCAAAAAAGCCGTTGACCAGGCTCTTTTATTGAGAGGCCACCGAAATTTTAAAGACCGGGAAGAGTATGAGATTTTTCTGTCTAAACTGTTTGGGCAACTAAATGCCGGCCGAAAAGATCGCCTTACAGAAGAACTCGAAGTCCTGCGCCGGTTACCCAAACGCCGGATTGACTCATGTAAAAAACTTGATCTAAAAGTCGGTCCAGGTTGTACCATACGAGTTAATCACAATGTCTACTCAGTGAACAGCAGACTCATAGGAGAAAAAATACAGGTTCGCCTTTACATGGAATGCCTGGAAATTTGGTACGGACAGAAAAAAGTCGACACTTTGCCACGGTTACGAGGTGAGGGAAAGCATCAAATCAATTACCGGCATATCATTGACAGCCTGGTCAGAAAGCCGGGGGCGTTTGAAAATTATCGGTATAGAGATGCCATGTTTCCCACCAGCCGTTTTCGAATTGCCTATGACAGTTTAAAAGAACGCTATACAGCTCAAAGCGCTGCTTCAAGGTATTTGAAGATTTTATACGTTGCCGCAAAAAATAGTGAAGTGGGTGTAGACAGTGCCTTGATGGTTTTAATAAACGAAAATTATGAGATCAGCAAGGATGCAGTCATGCGCATTATGGAATCGAATACCCCTATTGCCGGACCGGATGATGTCCATATCCCTGCAATAGATTTAACCAGCTACGACAAACTGCTGGAGGAGGTGTCTGTATGATGAATGATCGTGACCAGATCGCAAACCATCTTAAGGGCCTCCATATGCCGACCATGCGCCACAGCTATGAAGAAATGGCAGATCAGGCCCGGGCGGAGTCTTGGGGGTATGAACATTATCTTTTGCAGCTGTTAACCCTTGAATGCGAAGTGCGTTGGCAAAATCGGATAGCGCGGAACCTGAGGGCATCCAAGCTGCCACCCTCAAAGACCTTTGAAAATTTAGATAAAAAACGCCTTCCCATAAAGGTCACTAATCATTTGAATATACTGACCGACGGTTCCTTTTTGAGTCGATCTGAAAATATTCTGGCCTTTGGGAATCCTGGAAGCGGGAAAACCCATCTGCTGTGTGCCATTGGCCATGAATTGATTGCAAAGGGAAAACAGGTCCTTTTCATCACATGCAGCCAACTTGTCCAGGACCTGCTGATCGCCAAAAAAGAACTTGAGTTGACAAAGAAGCTCAAGAGCCTCTCCAGATTTGATGCCGTGATCATTGATGATATCGGATATGTCCAGCAAAGCCGGGAAGAGATGGAGGTTCTGTTCACATTCCTGGCAGACCGGTATGAACAAGGCAGCCTGATGATCACCAGCAATCTTCCCTTTTCTAAGTGGGAACAGATTTTCAAGGACCCGATGACAACCGCCGCTGCTATCGACCGGTTGGTTCACCACAGCATTATTTTTGAATTGAATGTTGAAAGCTATCGTATGGAGCAGGCCCAAAAGGAGAAAAAATAATGTGCATGCATGATTTGGACACACCGTATACCAGGGAAAAGATCGTAAAACTTGTTAAAATGATAAGGCTGCATTTATACAATAGGCGCCTTCATTGTGGTGCCCGGGTTATCAGGAAGGAAATGGAGGATGAGAATATTCAGCCACTACCTTCTGTGAGCACTATTGGACGTATATCATCACGTTATGGTTTAACACATGGTAGAACCGGTTGTTATAAGAATCCCATTTAAAATCAGTCGGATAACAAACGATCATTTTTTTATGTGAAAAGCATCTGCATTTTTTGTAAAGCGTAATACGATTATCTATAGCCATTTAATGGCAAGGCTATCAGGTGTTTTTCTTTAAAAGGAGGAGATATGCGTGGAGGATATAGAGGAAAACCAAAACCCAAGCTACCATCACATCTAAAACGGGTTCATGTGAATGCCAGAATCCAGCAATGGATGCTTGATGAACTCAAAAGAAGAGGCGAGGTTGGGATAGTTTTGGAATATATACTGATTGAAGCGGGTTTTAAGTACCAACCCAAAAAATGAAGAAAGGCCAAATGCCTCCGGCGGCCCTACGGAGTATTTGTTTCGCGCTAGGGCGCGAGGATTTTACGCATTAAGGACAAAAACATGGGGGAAGGACAGCACACAGTGGATTGCACACTGCCCCCCATGTCTTCGTCACCAGTCACGGCGCTCGGGGTGCTTCCCAGCAGTTGCCCTATCCTCCGGGCTGGCGAGGGGGATATTATCAATGTTCCAAAAAATAGCAAGACAATGATGAATAAAAATTACAAAATCAACAGGTTATAAAAGGATGAGGGGCGGGAATTTTAATTGTCGTTGAGGGGAAAAAATAATTGTCGTTGATCAAAAAAATGGCCACCATGAATTTCAATACGCAAAATTCAACTTTCCGGCAGTTGCTGGGTAATGGTTTAAGCTACCATGTTCCCCCTTTTCAGCGGGATTATTCCTGGACAGAGGATGAGTGGGATGATCTGTGGCAGGATATTCTCGGTCTTTTTAAGGTTGATGGCGAATCTGCACATTATATGGGATATCTGGTTCTTCAACCCTCTGACAGCAAACGGTTCGACATTATTGACGGCCAACAGCGGCTTACCACGATCAGCGTGATGATCCTGGCCGGTTTGGGGCACCTTCAGGATTTGGTGTCAGCCGGCCATGATGCGGAAAATAATGTTAAACGTAAAGAGCAACTACAAAATAGTTACATCGGATATATTGATCCTGTCAGCCTTGTGCCCCGTTCGAAGTTGGAGTTGAATCGCCATAACAACCGCTTTTACCAGACCTATCTCATCCCTTTGGAAAAGCTGCCCCAAAGGGGATTAAATTCTTCAGAGCATCAACTGCGCAAAGCATTCAACTGGTTCAAGGATAAGCTTAAAGCGCATTGTGGGATGACCGATGCCGGCGGGCGGGAGATCGCCTATTTTGTAGACAAGTTGGTGGA
Source organism: uncultured Desulfobacter sp. (assembly GCF_963675255.1). Lineage (GTDB taxonomy): Bacteria > Desulfobacterota > Desulfobacteria > Desulfobacterales > Desulfobacteraceae > Desulfobacter. The sequence continues at coordinate 3,343,938 of NZ_OY775937.1, read as the reverse complement.
TAAATTATTTTTCACGGTCATAACGGTTACCGATGAGTTGAACGCATTTAAAATTTTTGAAACGCTCAACGCTCGCGGTGTAAGATTTTCGGCAACAGATCTTTTGAAAAATTATCTTTTTTCGATTATCAGCACCCAGCATACCCATGAGACCGAGTTGAAGGTTTTGGAAGATAGATGGGAGCGTATTGTCGGTTTGTTGGACAGTGAAAGTTTCCCGGAATTTTTGAGGGTATTCTGGAACAGCCGCAACAAACTTGTCCGAAAGGCTGAATTGTTTAAAACCATCCGGAAACGAATCAGCAATCGTGATGCCGCATTTGAGTTGATCCGAAGTCTTGATCAATCGGCTGCCATATATGCGACCCTGAGAGATTCCCAGGATGCATCCTGGAATGGCGAAGAAAAAAAATCCATCGAACAATTACAAATGTTCAATGTCCGCCAGCCATTGGCCATGCTGATGGCCTGCCATGATGTCTTCTTCGACTCAGATAGAGCGGCTTTCACCCGAATCATCAAGGCGGTGGCCGCCGTGTCATTTCGATATAATGTCATCTGCAATCTTCAAGCCCATGAGCAGGAAAGATTATACAATGATATTGCCTGGAAAGTCTCCGGCAAGGAGCATGAAAAGCCGTTTGAGGTGATTGTTGCCTTGCAAGAGGTGTATCCCGATGACAACCAATTCAAAGCGGCCTTTGCTGAGAAGGAATTGAGAACCACAAACAGCCGCAATAAAAAGGTGGTGCGTTATATTCTTTTTGAGATCGAACGTCAGCGATCAGGCCGGGATTTCGATTTTGAGAGCGCAACTTACAGCTTGGAGCACATCCTTCCTGAACACCCTTCCGAAGCCTGGGCATATATAAATGAGTCAAAAAAAGAGCGCTTAATTTATCGTATCGGTAATATGACCCCCCTTGAAACGCGTAAAAACCGTGACTTAGGAAATTCGGATTACACCGCCAAAAGATCTGTTTACCAGCAGAGTTCATTTCAGATCACCAAAGCAGTGGCTGAACATTATGATTCCTGGGACGAACAAAAAATTGAAACCAGGCAGAAACAACTTGCCGCAGTCGCCTCGGGTATTTGGAAGGTTGAATTCGGAGGATAATCTTGGGAAACCGCATCGCCATAACCGGCTGCTGGATGTGCAGTTGTCCCATGGCGAGCTTCGCACCGATCAGGTAGCGATCTGGCTGTTATGTTTAGGAATGAGAACGAAATAAAATGCCCAAGAACAAATCCGCCATTCTTTTTATCCTGTCTGCTGCCGTAGGGGTGGCGATGATGGGGCTTGGCATCATCTGGCCCTTGATTCCGGTTTACGCGGTGGAACTTGGAGCCGGGGGGTTTTTGGTCGGACTCATCGTTGCCAGCTTCAACATTTCCAGAACCCTTTTAAGCCCTTTCAGCGGATCGATATCAGACAAATGGGGCAGAAAACGGTTCATTGTATCCGGCCTGCTGATCTATGCGGTTCTCTCTGTTTTTTATGTGCTGCCGGAAAATGCGGAAACCCTGATCCTGATCAGGCTGCTTCACGGCATTGCCTCACTGCTGGTGATACCGGTGGCCATGGCGCTGACTGCGGACATTGCACCGCCTAAAAAAATGGGGCTTTACATGGGAACATTGAACATGGCCATTATGATTGGCCTCGGTTTCGGCCCGGCCATGGGCGGCATTATCCGGGACACCTTCGGGTTTAACACCGCGTTTTACATGATGGGCGGTCTGGCCCTGATCACCTCGCTGATGGTGGCGGTTTTCATCCCTGCAGACAACGCCCATCTCAGCCATATAAAACGGCCCAAACCATACCCTGTCAGAAAAATAATCGCCCACAGGACAGTCGCCGGAATCCTTATCATGCGCTTTTTTACCGCTTCCGGCCAGGGATCCGTTTATACATTTCTGCCCATTTTAGCCATAAAGATCAATCTATCCAGTTCACAGGTCGGCATCATTTTGACCATGAACATCTTTTTGATTGCCTTTCTCCAACGGATAAGCGGCAGACTTGCCGACCGGAGCAATCCCAAACACCTGATCATCACAGGCACCTTTGCCTCCGGCATAATGGTCCTGGGTATCCCCTTTGTTAACGGATTCACCCCAATTCTAATACTCAATATCCTGATGGGAATAGCCAACGGCCTCTCTCTGCCCGGCGGACTGGTCATCAGCGGTCGACTGGGACAGACCATGGGGATGGCATCCATTATGAGTCTCAACGACGCTGCCTGGGGGCTGGGGTTCATCGTCTCACCCATCCTTTCCGGACTCATCCTCGACTGGATGGGCGTATCCTACGTCTTTATCGCCGGCAGCCTTTTAATCCTTTTGGGCGGTGTGGCCGTAACCGTATTTTTATGGGATTATGACAACTCGGTAAGCCCGATTCAAGGCGCATGAAACAAGCCTGCGTCATATTTTTATAAATTGAACCAATAGGGATGATACAGCGAACAAGAAATTGTACAGGGATTGTACAAGATGTCTTAGGAATGAGACCGAAACAACTTGACCTGGGAGCGCGGGCGTCCCGCCTGCATTTTTACTGCAGGCGGGACGCCCGCGCTCCCGGATATATCAAAATGGGCAAGTTATTTAAAATCCGTTCCTTAAAATCAAAAAAGCTTTCAACGAAAATCGCTGAAAGCTTTTATAATCGTGGTGCCCAGGAACAGAATTGAACTGCTGACACGGGGATTTTCAGTCCCCTGCTCTACCGACTGAGCTACCTGGGCTCGTCAAACAACGTCAGAGTATATATGTTCTTTAACCGTTCAAGTCAAGTAAAAAATTAGAAAAGCATTAAGAATATTATTTGGGACACCCACCCATATCACCCAGCAGATACTGGATTAAACCACAGGCACATACCGCTGCCGTTTCTGCCCTTAAAATCCTGGGTCCAAGAGAATAGCTTATAAAACCGGATTCAGTGGCGCACCGGATCTCTTCTTCTTGAAATCCACCCTCGGGCCCGATCAGAACAACAGCTTTTTTATTCTCTCCAGGAACCATCCCAGTAAGTGGGTGGTCCGATGCTTCCCAGAAGGCCAATCTGTGTGAACAGCCTTTTGAGAAGGCCAGAACCTGTTGAAAATCCATGGGCGGCATAATTTCCACAAGACAGGACCGCCTGCACTGCTTTAAAGACTCCCTGGCAATGGTCTGCCATCGCTCAATTTGTTTTTTTTCCCTTTTTTGGCCTGATAATGGAATGGATCTTTTACAATAAAAAGGAATCCAACGGGTTACCCCGAGCTGGGTAATCTGCTTGATGATCTCATCCATTTTGTTGTGTTTGAGCATGGCAGTACACAAGGTCAAATCAAGATTTGATTCGGTGAGGCTTTTTTTCTCACTTAGAATTGAAATTTCCACACATTCAGGAGAAACCTTATCTATACAGCCTGTAAAGTCAGTGCCATGGCCGTCGGTCATGGAAATGGTATCCTGGGGTTTAAGCCTGAGGACCTTGCATATATGTTTGGCATCCTGACCCTGGATAACTGCCTTATCTGCGCTTAACGCCTCTTTATTAATTAAAAACTTCTGCATATTTATGTCTTGATCCTACTAAAAAGTGGTTAAATTTTTGATTTTTCATAGTAAAAAAGGGCAAATCTGTTCGCAATTTATAAAATATGATACATAAGGGGCTATGAAAACAATAAACAAAGAAAAAATTATTCTTGCCTCGGGTTCACCGCGCAGAAAAGAGCTTATGGCCCAGGCAGGCATAGATTTCAAAATTCATGTGGCCGATATTGACGAATCTAAAGTTGATCCGGGCATGGCACCTGAAAATTATGTCTGTTTATTGTCCAAAATAAAGGCCCAGGCCGTGGCCGCAAACTATCCAGAGGCCTGGACCATTGGGGCGGATACAATTGTGGCGGTTGATAATACGATTTTAGGCAAACCTGACGGGCATCGGCAGGCTGTAACCATGTTAAGGCGGCTCAGCAACAGGGACCACAGTGTATTTACCGCCTTCACCATCACCAGACCGGACGCCAATGATGTGGTTACCCGGTTTGTAAACACCCGGGTACGGTTTAAAGAACTGTCCAATGATGAAATCAACTGGTACGCAGAAACCGGCGAACCCTATGATAAGGCCGGAGGCTATGGGATACAAGGGATTGGGGCCTTTCTGGTTAAAGAGATCTCCGGATCTTATACCAACGTTGTCGGCCTGCCCGTGTGTGAAGTTATTGAGGCCCTGGCATCTTTGGGAGCAATCAGTTTTAAGGAATAAAAATAATAATGCAGATTCAATCTAACATAAAAAAAATTCATGATGAGATATGTGCTGCCGCGCAAAAAAGCGGACGGGATTCATCCCAAGTAACCCTGATCGCAGTAAGCAAAAGAAAACCGCCTGAAATGATCCAAGAGGCCATTGATGGCGGTCACAGGGATTTTGGAGAAAATTATATCCAGGAAGCCATGGAAAAAATTGATCTCCTTGGCAGAAAATCGGCGACTTGGCATTTTATAGGACATCTTCAATCCAACAAAGCCAAGTTCGCGGTAAAGTATTTTGACCTGATTCATACCGTGGATAAGGTTAAGCTTGCCAAGGAAATCAACCGCCAAGCTGAAAAAATCGGAAAAATCCAGGAAATTTTGCTCCAGGTAAATATTTCCCATGAAACGACCAAGTCCGGTGCTGAAGAAAATGAAATTATAGATATTGCAAAACAGGTCTGCCGGTTTGACAACCTGCATGTTTCGGGACTTATGTGCATGCCGCCTTTTTTCGATGATCCTGAAGATGCAAGAATTTATTTTAAAAAACTTAAACAGATCAGTAAAGATATTGAAGCGCTCAATCTTACCAATACAACCATGACCCATTTATCCATGGGTATGAGCAATGATTTTACCGTAGCTGTTGAAGAAGGGGCGACTTTAGTGCGCGTGGGTACAGCCATCTTCGGAACACGACCGTGAGAGTTCTTCTGCATGCCTGCTGCGGCCCGTGTACCATCTATCCCCTTGAGATTTTAAGAAACATGGATATGGAGGTCATGGGCTATTTTTACCGGCATAATATTCACCCATTCACCGAATGTATGAAGCGTGAGGAAACATTGCGCGATTATGCGGATCAGGTGAACCTGAAAATGATTTGGCAAAAGGGTTATGAGCTTGAAAAATTTTTGCGTGCCGTGACGTTCAGGGAAGCAAACAGGTGCCGGTACTGCTACCACGCACGTCTTAAAGCCAGTGCCCTGGTTGCCAAAAAGGGAAAATTTGACGGATTTTCCACCACCCTGCTCTACTCAAAATTCCAGAACCATGCCTTGATCACGGAAATCGGCCAGGGCTTGGCAAAACAATATGGCCTTAAATTCATTTACCAGGATTTTCGTGAAGGCTGGAAACAGGGAATAGAGGCATCCAAGGCATTAGACATGTATCGCCAGCAGTATTGTGGCTGTATTTACAGCGAAAAAGACCGATATTATAAGGATTAGGCCCGCTTTATTCAACCATGTTTTTTTTTATCTGATCAATAAAGATATCTTTTTTATCCTGACTGATGAAAGCTGCATTAAAAGAATTCACCGCCAGTTGTACGATATCATCTTGCGTCAGCTGAAAAGCGTTTTGAAGCGCCAGATAGTTTTCAACAACATATCCTCCGAAATATGCAGGGTCATCAGAGTTGACGGTCACGCAAAGCCCCTGGTCAAACAGCGTTTTAAAACTGTGCTCCCGGATATCTTCAAATACACGCAGCTTGAGGTTGGAAAGCGGACAAACCGTTAAAGGAATTCGGCGGCGCTTGAGTTCATTGATAAGTGACTTGTCTTCAAGCGCACGCACGCCATGATCAATTCGATGGACTTTAAGATCTTGAATTGCCTCCCATATATATTCAGGAGGCCCCTCTTCCCCGGCATGGGCCACGGCCATAAAGCCTTCTTTTCGTGCTTTTTCAAAAACACGTATGAATTTGGATGGTGGATGCCCGGATTCGGATGAATCAAGCCCGACCCCCGTAATCTTGTCCTTGAAATCCAAAGCCTGGGAAAGGGTTTCCATGGCCTCGGATTCCGGCAGATGACGTAAAAAGCACATGATCAGGCAAAATGAAATGTTGAGATCGCGGGCACCGTCGGATAAAGCGTGATAAATGCCGTTTATTACCGTTTCAAAGGCAATGCCTCGTTCTGTATGGGTCTGGGGATCAAAAAAAATTTCAACGTGCCGGACGTTTTGATCTTTGGCTTTCAGGAGATATTCCCATGTCAGGTCATAAAAATCGTTCTCTTTTTGAAGTACGCCGGCACCTTCGTAATAGATATCCAGGAAAGACTGCAAATTATTGAAACGATAGGCCTGTCGCAGTGCTTCTACCGAATCGAACTTAATGCGAATACCATTTCTTTCGGCCAAGCGAAACAATGTCTCAGGCTCCAATGTCCCTTCGATATGAAGATGCAGTTCTGCTTTGGGAATACCCCGAATAAATACATTCATATCCATAGAAACCTCCTTGTTACTTTGATCAGGCACCGCTGTTGACCTTACGTTTTTTGATCTGGTTGTAAAGGGAAACAAGTTTGCGGTCTGTTTCATTCAGGCGATCGGCAAGGACGGTGAAAAGATGCTTGGCCACATCAGGATATTTTTCTATAATTTCAGTAAGCTTATCTCCCGGAAACCGTTTGATTTTGGAACGTCCCTTTGAAATAATGGACGCAGATCTTGACGTACCGGTGATGGCGGCCATTTCACCGAAATACTCTCCGGGCTGGGTAATTTCTGCAATCATTTTACCGCCCTTGACCACATAGACAGCGCCTTGAACAAGCTTGAAAAAGTCAATATCCGTGTTGCCTTCACGGATAATCACATCCTTGTCCTCGTATTGTTCAATGTCGGGGTTCACCAGATAGGCCGGCAGGGCTTCTTTTGAAATAACGGTTTTTCTTAACACTTCTTCCAGGGATGTCTCTCCGGATTTTACCTTAACAAGGCCTGCATCCCGAAGCGTGATCATACCTTCGGAGATTGCCACCTTGCGCAGCTGGTCTTCAGGCACTTCAGCAGAGATGGCTTTGCCGACCTCATCGGTCACTTCCATGAGTTCATACAGCCCGACCCTGCCCTTGTATCCGGTACCATTGCAGTGGGAGCAGCCTTTAGGACCGTACATGGTCAAATCCGGAATTTCACTCTTGTCAAAACCGTGCAATTCCAGGTCTTCCGGATTATAGCCGGTCACCACCTGCTTGCAATCTGGACAAAGCCTGCGCCCAAGACGCTGGGATAAAACCATGGTGACGGATGAGGCAAGCATATAGGATGGAATACCAATATCCACAAGCCTTCCAATAGTGGACGGGCAGTCATTGGTATGCAGGGTGGCAAAAACAAGATGGCCTGTCATGGCAGCCTTGATAGCAATCTCAGCGGTTTCAATATCACGGATCTCACCCACCATGATAATATCCGGATCCTGTCGGAGAAAAGCTTTAAGAGCTGCGGCAAAGGTCATGCCGACCTCTTCTCTTACCGGCACCTGGTTAATACCCTTAAAGTTAAATTCCACAGGATCTTCAGCGGTCAGGATCTTGATGTCATCCTTGTTCAAACGGTTGAGAACGGAATACAAGGTCGTGGTTTTACCCGAACCGGTGGGTCCTGTAACCAGAAGCAGGCCATAGGGCCTTGAAATACAGCGCTTGAGCATCTCAAAGGTGCCGGGTTCAAACCCTAAACGAGTCAAATCAACGCTTAACGCACTCTGGTCCAGGATACGCATAACAACACTCTCGCCAAACAGGGTAGGCAAGGTGGATACACGGAAATCCACGGATTTTTTTTTGCCCAGCCGAAGTTTGATTCGACCGTCCTGGGGAACCCTGCGCTCGGCAATATCCAGGGAGGCCAGAATCTTTACCCTTGAAAGCACGGCATTTTTAATTGACAGCGGCAGGTTCATGGCCTTGTACATGCCGCCGTCCAGGCGGTAGCGCACCTGAAAGGATTTTTCAAAGGGTTCAATGTGTATATCGGACACGCCGTCGTTGATTGCTTTGGTCAAGATGCCGTTTACCAGTTTGATGATGGGTGCATCCGAGGCCATGAATTCATCCTGGCCAACGTTTGTATCGGCGACAGCTACTTCAAGCTCCTCGGCTGCCTCGGAAACCAGGGAACCGAAATCATCAACAGAAGTTACCGGCTCATCATCTTCTGCCTCGTCTTCAAAATGAAGAAAACTTTTATACTCTTCATCGGAAATTTTATAAAAATCGCGATAGGCCTGGATGATATCATTTTCAGTGGAGACAAAGGCCTGGATATTTTTCCCTGTTTTTTTTCCAAGATCTGCAACCACATCTGTATCCGTGGGTTCTGCCATGCAGACCTGCAGATCGTCCCCGACCAGTTTTAAGGGAAAAATAAGATTGTTTTTGGCTTCTTCATACGGCAGAAGCTCCAAGGCCTGGGGATCCGGCTTTATTTCAGAAAAAGCGACAACTTTATAGTTGTATAGTCGTCCCAGCACATTGATGATGGTGTCTGGATCAATATAGCCTTTCTGAAGCAAAATACCCGAAAGCCGCTCGTTGGTCTTTTTCTGAACCGCGAGGGCTTCGTTGAGCATAATAGAGGTAATCTGTCCTTCTTTGGAAAGGATTTCACCAATTTTAACTTTGCCGGCACCAGACTGATCTTTGATGGTAGATTTAAGGCTGGAACCGGATTTTAAAGCAGTATTGCCGGCCATAAGTTATCCCGAAACTGTTACGATTTTTTATGATTTTTGACGACCCGGATACCGCCGGCCAATACCAAAAGAAAGCCTATAAAATAGGCACAGAACGTTACAATTCCGATTTTATTTTTAAAAAATTCAATGGTCTCAATCTGGGGTATCACCTGGGGCACCCTTATGAAAACCGCGATGCCCACGACAATCAAAATAATACCATAATAAAATGTAAGTTTTTGTTTATCCATCTTACTCCCCACCTTCAAGGCCGGATAATTCCCGGTCAAATTTCTTTTTTATCTTGTCTGCCCTATCAGATATTTCCGCAAAAGTATCAAACAGGGTTTCAATGTCGGATTCCAGTTTAGCATGTTCTTTGGATAAAGTGGCAATTTTTAATCCGTCCTGGTCCTGGGACGCATCAAGAAGTTCTTGGTTCACCCGGGCCATTTTGGTTTCTTTTGTCTCTATCTCATTTTCAAGTTTGTTTATCTTTTTATTTATCGGCGTCAATTGCCTTGACCTTTCGGCCACAATCTCTGATTTTTTTTTACGCAGTTCTTTTTTGGGAAGCTGTGGGCTTTTTTTGCGCTTTACAGGGACCAACTCTTCATCCTCCCATCCCTGTTTTTCAAGAAATTCTTGATAGGTGCCCTCAAATATGTCAATGCCACTTGACGTAAATATCACCAGGCGGTTTGCCAGGGCATGCAGAAACATCTCATTATGGGTAACAAGAACCACTGCGCCTTCAAACACATTTAAAGCCTCCACAAAGGCGTCACTGGCCTCAATGTCAAGATGGTTTGACGGCTCATCCAAAAGCAGAAGGTTCAAAGGCCGGATCAGAAGTTTGCCAAGCATGACCCGGGCTTTTTCTCCACCGGACAGCACACTGATCTTTTTTAGAGCCGCATCCTGTTCAAACATCATGGCACCGCAGATATTTCTGGCGGCCTGGCGATCTGTTTCAGGATAGGCATGCAAGATCTCTTCTTCCACAGTGAATTGCGGATTTAAGGTCTGAATATTTGTCTGCTCAAAATATCCGGTTTCTACACCTGGATTGGGTTTCACGCACCCTGCATCCGGATTTATGTTCTGACTAATCAATTTAAGCAACGTGGTTTTCCCTTTGCCGTTTTTGCCGATGACAGCCACACGGTCACCGGGGTATACGGTCAAGGAAAAATTTTTAATTAGAGGGTTGTCTTTTTCGTACCCAAAACTCAAATCTTCGGCAGTCAGCACTTGTTTGCCTGCAAAAGGCAGGTAGTTAAAGGAAAAATCCAGATTTTTAAGCTCTGCCAGTTTGTCCTTTCCTTCAAGTTTGGCAAGGGTTTTGATCCTGGACTGCACCATGTTGGCCAGCCTTGCCTTGGCCCGGAACCGGGAAATGAACAGTTCAATCTCTTTTTTGCGCTTTTCCTCATTTACCCGGGTTTTTTCATATATCTCTTCGTCCTGGGCCACCTGGAGATAATATTTAGCGGTGTCGCCCTGTATTTTTTTCATTTTGCGACGGTGAATCCCCACAATATGGGTCACCACATTATCCATAAATCCGCGGTCATGGGTAACCAGAAGCATCTCCCTTGGCCAGGAAACAAGAAATCCTGTAATCCAGCGGATGGATGTAATATCCAAATAGTTGGTAGGCTCGTCAAGGATTAATAAATCAGGTTCGGACACCAATACCTTGGCAAGGTTTAAACGCACTTGATAGCCACCGGAAAACTGCATGGGATCCTTTTGCATGGCCTGTTCTGAAAACCCCAGGCCTGACAGGATTTTTTCAGCTTTCCAGAAGTGATCTCGCTCATGATCAGGCAGGCCAAGCATAGCCTCTTCAAGAACAGTGGGTCTGCTGAATTTTATATGCTGGGAAAGCACACCGATCCGATATCCGCTGGGTATGATAACGCGCCCTTCATCGGGGTGATCAATGCCTGCTATTATATTCAAAAGCGTGGTTTTACCATGGCCGTTTCTTCCCACCAGGCCTACTCGTTCACCGGTATTGATCTGCATACCGGTATTATCAAGCAGTACCTGATCTGCGAATCCTTTGGTTATGGATTCTATATTCAGCATTTATTCCTCCTGTTACGCCTTTAAAGCGGCGATAAAGTGTCAACGCTGATCAAGTGCCAACGCACACCATTTAAAAAATGGCAATATTATCATCGAAGGTATAATTTATAAACATTAGATTTTATTTGACTTGATTTTTTCAACGTTTTAATAGTAGACGTTTACTTTTGGCAGAATTTACTAAAAAATCGAATTCCAGCTGGTTCCACGGCCTGGGCAAGCTAATATCAATATGTCTTTAACCATATAAACGGTGATTTAAAATGACCAAATACATCTATGAGTTCGGCCCTGATAAAACGGAGGGTGATGCAAGCCAGAAAAACCTTTTGGGCGGAAAAGGCGCCAACCTTGCCGAAATGGCAAAGCTGAAACTGCCTGTTCCGCCAGGCTTTACCATATCAACGGAATGCTGCAATCACTATTTTGATTTAAACGGACGGTTTCCTGATACGCTTGAAGGCGACATTCTCAAAGCCATGGCCAATATTGAATCCCAAACAGGCATGATTTTTGGTGATCCGGAAAATCCATTGCTGGTATCCTGTCGATCCGGAGCAAGAAGCTCAATGCCCGGCATGATGGAGACCATATTGAATGTCGGCCTGTGTACCGGCACGATCCCGGGGTTGATCAAAAAAACCAATAATGAATGGTTTGTTTATGATGCCTATCGTCGACTGATCATGATGTATTCAGATGTGGTCATGGAAAAAGCGGAACAGATCAGTCCCAAGGACGGCATGGGTATTCGTCTGAATCTTGAAATGATGATGAACAACCTGAAAAACGACAAGGGCTATGACAATGATACGGATATTTCTACCGAAGACTTAAAAGCCCTTTGCGAACGGTTTAAGAAAAAAATCCGGGAGGATCTGGGTGTTGATTTTCCTGATGATCCCAAAGATCAACTCATGGGGTCCATCGGCGCTGTATTTAAAAGCTGGAACGGCAAACGGGCAGTATCCTACCGCCGCATTGAACATATTCCGGATTGCTGGGGCACGGCCGTCAACGTCCAGACCATGGTTTTCGGTAATATGGGTAATACCTCTGCCACAGGCGTTGCCTTTACCAGGGACCCGGCCACAGGGGACAATAAATTTTATGGAGAATGGCTGGTCAATGCCCAGGGCGAGGATGTTGTAGCAGGCACCAGAACCCCCAATCCATTGAACAACGACACAAAAAACAGCCAGAACAGCCACCTGCCCTCTCTGGAAGAATCCATGCCCCAACTTTACAAGCAGTTGTTTGACATCAGGAATCTTTTAGAAGCCCATTACAAGGACATGCAGGATATTGAATTCACCATCCAGGAAGGCAGACTTTACATGCTCCAGTGCCGTGTGGGTAAACGCACCGCAACAGCTGCTTTGAACATGGCCATGGACATGCTGGCGGAAGGCACCATTGATGAAAAAACAATGGTATGCCGTCTTGATCCTAAAATTCTGGATGACTTGCTTCACCCTGTTGTAGATCCGGATGCGGAAAAAACAGCCGTAAAAGTTGCTGAAGGGCTGCCTGCAGGCCCCGGAGGTGCATGGGGACAGATTGTGTTCTCGGCCGAAGATGCAGTCCAGTGGGCCAAATCAAATAAAAAGGTCGTTCTGGTGCGTGAAGAAACCAATCCCGAAGACATTGAAGGCATGCGGGCGGCAGTAGCCGTTCTCACGGCAAGGGGTGGCATGACCTCCCATGCGGCCTTGGTGGCCAGAGGATGGGGTAAATGCTGTATTGTTGGTGCCGGTGCCCTTAAAATTAATTTTGAAACCAAAGAACTTCGTGTGGGAACCCGGGTGTTCAAGGAAGGTGATACCTTCACCCTTAACGGCACCAAAGGTATGGTATACCAAGGTAAACTCAAGATGAAGGATGCATCGGAAAATGTCAGATTCAAAGCCTTCATGGAGATTGCGGATAAATACCGGGCCATGCAGGTTCGCACCAATGCGGACACCCCGGCAGATGCCAAGACAGCCCTTGAGTTTGGCGCCCAGGGTATCGGGCTTTTCAGAACAGAGCATATGTTTTATGGTGCAGATTCAGATACCGCCCTTTTCCTTTTGCGCAAAATGATTTTAAGCAAAACCCACGAAGAAAGAGAGGCTGCACTTAAAGAACTGTTCCCCTTTGTCAAGGAGGAAATCAAGACCACTCTGGAAGTCATGGATAATCTGCCCGTGACCCTTCGTCTGCTGGATCCACCCTTGCATGAATTTGTGCCCCAAACACGGGAAAATCAGCAGGAGATTGCCGATGCCCTGCATATTGACATAGAAGAGGTGTTCAAGCGCAGCGAGCAACTTTTAGAATCCAACCCCATGATCGGGCACAGGGGTGTAAGACTTGGTATCACCTATCCTGAAATCTCCCACATGCAGGTGAAAGCCATATTTGAGGCGTGTGCAGAACTGATCAAAGCAGGCAAAAATCCCATGCCTGAAATTATGGTGCCCGTGACCTGCAATGAAAAAGAACTGGCCTTTGTCCAGGATATCGTTACCCAGTGCCATGATCAGGCGCTTAAAACCTACGAAATAGATGCCCTTCCCTATCTGTACGGCACCATGATTGAAATCCCAAGGGCTGCTTTAATTGCGGATAAAATGGCAGAATATGCCCAGTTTTTCTCCTTTGGAACCAATGACCTGACCCAGATGACTTTTGGATTTTCAAGGGACGATATCGGCTCTTTCATGAACGATTACATTGACAATGCCATCCTCAGTTCGGACCCCTTTGAGACCCTGGACCAGGAAGCTGTGGGAGGTCTGGTTACAACAGCGGTGGAGCTCGGTCGCAAGACGCGTCCTGAAATCAAGTTAGGCATCTGTGGAGAACACGGCGGGGACCCCGAATCCGTCATATTCTGTCATAAAGCAGGACTGAACTATGTATCGTGCTCACCCTACCGGGTACCCATTGCCCGGCTGGCTGCAGCCCAGGCTGCCATTAAGTATCCTGACTGCCGATAGAAAACGATCATAAACATCAAGCCTGGTTACATAAAGTGACCAGGCTTATTTTTTTTGAACAGGAAGGCATGAAATGAATACAAACCCGGAAAAAACAGTATTGGGCTTTAGCGGAAGTCCAAGAATCAATGGCAATTCTGATCTAATTCTAAACCGTATCATATCTGGGGTGGCCCGGGAAAATATTGCAACTGATGCGCTAAATTTAACAAAATTAAAATTTCAAGGCTGTATTGGGTGCGAAAAATGCCGGAAAGATAAAATTTGCACAGGGTTAACGGATGACCTGTCACCTGTGTACAACCGGATTATTTCCTCCAAGGGTCTTGTTCTGGTCTCCCCGACGCATAATTATAATGTTACATCCTGGATGAAGGCTTTTATTGATCGACTCTACTGCTTTTATAATTTTGAAGATACCCGTCCTAGAAGCTGGTCAAGCCAATTGGCCGGCCAGGGTCGGAAGGCTGTTATTGCATCTATATGTGAACAGGAATCGATTGAGGACATGGGGTTTACTTTAGAGGCCATGAAACAGCCACTTTCAGCTCTCGGATTTGACGTGATAGGAGAACTTGCTGTTTTCAAAATTTTTGATAAGGCAAAGGTCAAAGATGATAAAGAGGCCATGGAAAAAGCATATCAACTTGGCAGAGATCTGGCCTGTGCAATTAAATAGGGTGATGGATTTTTAGATACAAAGAAACTGCTGAGCCAATAAACCCTCCCATATGGTTCGCCGTTTCATCCGTTTTCTTCGTTGTGACAATGAGCACATATTTCAATATGCTTCCATTACCGCGCCCTGAATACGATAGAAAATTCTAAACCATGTGGCAGATTTTATTCCGATCATGGGCTTTAATGAAGGCGACTATGGTGTATAATAGCCTGTTTGAAGTTGATACTCGATGATCCAGTTTTTGTTAATTTGTCCAACTTCGGCGTTGGAAAAAATTTTTAATCCTCAAAATATGTTGTATATTCGTCCGGTTAAAAATTGTTTCCGCCTTGAATTTGAACAAATTCCCTAAAAACAGGATTATCGAGTGATACGCCAATTTTTTAGTTAAGGGTAAAGGCGTGCCAGGAATTCGACAACACAAGCCGGCTTTTCACCACCTTCAATATCAATGGTAATAAGATAACAGATCTGTATGCCGCCCTTCACCTCTTCTACTTGATGAATTGTCGTTCTTGCCCGAATTTTAGCGCCAGCTTTAACAGCAGAAGGAAAACGAAGCTTGTTTAGACCATAGTTCACCCTATACTTCATGCCGGGATAATTTTTCTGAAAAAAATCAGGATGATTGCTTTCAGTTAAATAAGGCAATAAAGACAATGTCAAATACCCGTGAGCAATTGTTGATTTATAAGGAGACTCTTTTTTGGCTCGCTGAACATCTGTATGAATCCATTGCACATCACCGGTAACTTCAGCAAAATCATTAATTCGTTTCTGGTCAATCTCAAGCCAGGGGCCCACGTGAATCTGTTGACCAATCTGTGGTTTAATAAAACTTAAAAACTCCTGACACTTTTTTTGATCGCTCATAGTTTTACTCTCTTTAGTTTAATATTTTTTGAAAGTACCTGTAAATTTTAAAATCTCCATACCTCTAATGCCACCAAGTGATTCAAATGTATAGAACTTCGACACATTTGACAAGTCCTAGCCCCCAGCATGCCACATGGGAAAAGTCAGAAGGCGGCTGTATTTTACTTAATCAAACCGTCCTTAGTGGCGGCTGAAATAAGTTAACCTGGGAACGCGGGCGTCCCAGGATATAACAAAATGTGCAAATCACTTAAAACCCGTTCCTGAATCGGACATTTCATTCCCCGGCTTGACAAACCGCCGGCAACCAGCGTATTTGCTCTATTATAATTCACTAAATGATTACAAAAAAACAGGTGGAATATATTATGAATCTACACCACTGGTGGCTGGCCATCCGGCCCAAAACCCTTCCCGCAGCGGCTTGCCCGGTTGTTGTTGGCGCAGCCTGCGCTGTTTCTGATCACAGGTTTTCAGCACTGATTTTTGCAGCGGCTCTGGCAGGCGCTTTATTGATCCAGATCTCCGTGAACCTGGCCAATGATTATTTTGATTTTCTGCACCACATTGATACCCCGGACCGGAAAGGGCCAAAACGGATGACCCAAAGCGGGTTGATTGCGCCTGAAACCGTTCGAAACGCATTCATACTGACCATGCTGGCAGCCCTGGTTTTAGGCACCTTCCTGATTATCAAGGGCGGGGTTGTGATCTTGTATATTGTGATCGCCTCTCTTCTCGGGGTTCTCTGTTACAGTGCCGGCCCCTTTCCCATTGCGTCCAACGGCCTTGGTGAAGTGTTTGTATTTATTTTCTTCGGACCTGTGGCAGTGCTGGGCACCTATTATCTCATGGCCGGATGCGTAACACCAGCGGTCTTCATCGCATCTGTTCCCGTGGGCCTTTTGGTCACAGCGATTATCGTGGTCAACAATCTGCGGGATATCGAAACAGATGCCAGAGCAGGCAAGAAAACCCTGGCCGTGATCCTAGGCCCCTGGCGGACCAAGGTGGAATTTGTGTTTCTGGTCCTTTTCTCTTTTTTGATTCCCTGTCTGATGTTTGCCTCGGGCCGCTGGTCCTGGGCCATTCTACTGCCCCTGGCAGTATTCTGGAAATCCTATCCTGTATTTAAAACCATTTTTGAACATGATGGAGAAATTCTTAACCTGGCCCTTGCAGATGCGGCAAAGCTTGCATTGATATTCAGTGCGCTGTTTGCCATTGGGATCGTGATTGGATAACAACGTGTATCAATTCTTCTTGTACCCGAGCTTAGGTTCTGGTAATTTGTTACCCTTTAACTTTTTATATGAAAGGATAGAAACATGATAAAAAAAATTGCTTTAATGATGAGTGTTTTAACGGCATTTGCATGTCTGTGCCTGACACCTGCCGGCGCAAAAGATGTGTACATTAACGGCATCGATTTTGGCTTTCCGCCCTTTGGATATGTGGACAAGGCCGGCAATCCCGCAGGCTTTGACGTGGAGTGCGCAAACTGGATCGCCAAGGAGATGGGCTTTGATGTCAAACACCAGCCCATGGACTGGGACGGCATTATCCCTGCCCTGAATGCTAAAAAAATTGATTTTATCGCATCCGGCATGAGTGCCACCGAAGCCAGGAAAGAGATTGTCAACTTCACCATGCCCTACTATGAAGTCAGCCAGGTGCTTGTGGTGTTGAAGGACAAGACCGATGAATTCAACTCCTTTTTGACCACGGGTAAAAAAATTGGCTCCCAGCGTGGCACCACCAGCGCCAAATTCCTTAAAGAAATGCTTGCCACAGGAAAATACAAATTTGAACTTATAGAGTACGATTCAACTGATCTGAGCATGGAAGATCTCAAGATCGGCCGTATTGATGGTTCGGCCATGGACTCCTCCATTGCCTATGAGCTCAGCAAAAAAGGGGCCTACAAAATTGCAGGTACCTTTGACATGCCGACCGAAAAGTATGGCTATGCCGTACGCAAGGGTGATGACAAGCTTTTGAACCTGCTCAACCAAGGGCTGAAAAAGCTGATGGCTGATCCCCAGTGGCAGGTGCTTAAAGATAAATACGACATACATTAGTGCCCGACCGAAAACCATAAATTTTGTCGATTACGGCGTTGGTCTGAAATTTTAATCCTCGAAATACGTCATGTATTCCGAAGGTTTTAATTTCAGCCCGCTTTGTACTCAACAAAATTTCCAGATTTTCGTTCAGACACTATATTACTATACAACATCAGGAACCGGACTTTTTTGCCCGGTTCCGTTTCCGGTCCCGGATTTACCATGCAAGACATGCTTACTTTTTTTTCTTCCATAACCGACTCCCTGCCCTATATCTTTTCAGGACTTTGGATTACGGTGGTTCTCATTATCGGCGCCATGGGCTTAGGCCTTTTGATCGGGATCCCTTTTTCCGTGATCCGGATTTACGGCCACCCCTTTGCCCAACGCTGTGTGGCACTCTATGTCTGGTTTTTCAGGGGCGTGCCTGTTCTTGTGCTCTTCTACCTGTTTTACTTTGGGCTTTTGGCATGGCTGGACCAGGTGCCGGCGTTGGATTTTCTGCCCCTTGGCAATGCTTTTTTTGCGGCCATCCTGGTTTTAGGCATGACGACCGGAGCGTATCAAACCCAGATCTTCAAAGGCGCAATCCTCTCTTTGCCCCAGGGCCAGCTTAAGGCGGCGCGCTCCCTTGGCATGAATGATCTTTCAGCCATAACCTCTATTATTCTGCCCCAGGCACTGCGGTTTTCCATTCCAGCCTGGTCCAATGAATACTCCATTGTTTTAAAGGATTCAGCGCTTGCCTATGTGATTGGAGTGGCGGAACTGATGTCCAGAACCCGGTCCGTGGCGGCCATCACCCACAAACCCCTGCCCTTTACCCTGTTTGCCGGACTGATCTTTTTTATACTGACCTGGATTGGGGTCAAGGGACTTAAGCGGCTGGAGCAGAAAATGCAAATTCAAGGATATACCCAATGATGTTTAAAAGGGGCAAAAAGATATGACACAACCCAATGGTACCGGACCAATTGTTCTGGAAGCCCGGGGGATTGTAAAGGAACTTGGCGGCAACACCGTTTTGAACCATGTGGATCTAATCCTTGCAAAAGGGGATTTAAAGGTGCTCATCGGCCCGTCCGGTTCCGGGAAATCCACCTTACTGCAATGCTTAAATCTTTTGCACATCCCCGAAAACGGACAACTGCGTTTAGACGGTACGCCTGTGAATTTTAAAAGGAAAGCCGATCTATACCAGCTACGCCAGAAAGTGGGTATGATCTTCCAGGAATTTAACCTGTTTGACCATTTGTCAGCCCGCCAGAATGTTGCCATTGCGCTGAAAAAAGTAAAAAAACAATCGAAAAAACAGGCTGATGACAGGGCATGCGAGGAGCTTGCCCGGGTAGGACTGGCAGACAAAATGGATCTGTACCCGGCTCAGTTGTCCGGGGGCCAGAAACAGCGAGTCTCTATTGCAAGAGCCCTGGCCATGGATCCGGAAGTGCTGCTGTTGGATGAACCCACATCGGCCCTGGACCCGGAACTGATCAGCGAGGTGCTGGTGGTGATCCGGGATTTGGCAAAGGCGGGCATGACCATGCTCATGGCTACCCACCAAATCAGCTTTTCCGCAGGCCTTGCCCATGAATTCGTGTTCATGGAAAACGGCCGGATTACCGAACAGGGGGCGCCAACGAAACTTCTGGCTGAAAACAGCGATTCACGGACCCGGGATTTTTGCGCTAAAATTTCAGAACTGACCGGAGCCGAGGCGTGAGCGACTTTTTTCCATTTATCATTCACCAGGTCATACCCGGCCTGAACACAGGTCTTTGGGTAAGCATCCAGCTTATTGTGCCCTCGGCCCTGCTCGGCCTTTTGATCGGTGTAATCACCGGCACTTTAAGGGTTTACGGTCCTAAGCCTGTAAAAAGGCTGTGTGATTTTTATGTGGCTTTGTTCCGGGGTACGCCACTGGTGGTTCAACTCTATTTCTGGTACTTTGCCCTGCCCTACACAAGTTTCTGGGGGATACGCATTGTCATGTCCGCTGTAACCTGTGCCATTGTCGGCTTTTCCCTTTGTTCCGGGGCCTATCACTCCGAATACATCCGGGGCGGCCTGCTTTCCATTAAGACAGGGCAGCTTAAAGCAGCCCAGGCCTTAGGTATGACACCCTTTACCTCAGTGAAGAGCATTGTACTACCCCAGGCATTCAGGAACTGTTTTACCGGATGCTGTAATGAAATCATTTACCTGATCAAATACTCATCCCTTGCCTCCATCATCACCATCAATGAAATGACCGGTATCGGCCGGGGCATTGCCAAAGCCTCGTTCAGAAATGTTGAAACCTTTTTGGTGGTGGGGGTTTACTACCTGATTCTTGTCACCCTCGCCAGTGTTCTACTTCATTTTTTGGAAAAACGCATGGAAGTCCCGGGCTTCGATCGCCGGGCCGGGTGATCCGCAAGTTACCAGGACGCCCAATATAAGGAGGCTCACTATGATCACATCATTTTCTTTTGGTCAAATGGTTATTGGTGCAAATAAATACACCACGGACCTGATCATTCTCCCGGACAGACGCATCCTGCCAGACTGGCGCAGAAAAGAAGGACATGTGCTTGAAATGGCTGATTTAAAATCAGTCCTGCTATCCAGACCGGATTTGATCATTGCCGGCACTGGTGTTAATGACAGGATGAAAATAGCCCCGGGTCTTGCAAAGGAACTTTTATCCATGGGAATTGAACTAAAGGCCCTGGCAACAGATGCGGCCGTATCCATGTTCAACACAGCAATCGCCCAGACACCGGACAGGGCAGTGAGCGCCTGCTTTCATTTAACCTGCTGAACCGAGTTTGCCATGCCCCATACCAATCCCAACCACGACCGGTTTAAATTCTGCCCCTCTTGCGGCAGCAACAGCCTTGATCCTGACAGCGTAAAATCATTTAAATGCCGGAAATGTGGCTTCGGTTTCTTTCTTAACTGTGCGGCTGCAGCTATGGCCATCATCCTTGACGATCAAAACAGAATTCTGGTCACCGTGCGCGCAAAAGAACCTGGCAAAGGCACTCTTGATCTTCCGGGCGGATTTGCCGAGCCCGGCGAAAGCATTGACAATGGCTTGGTCAGAGAGCTAAAGGAAGAACTGAACCTGGATATTTTTGACCTTGAATTTTTCTGTTCCTTTGCCAATACCTATCCTTACAATGGTGTGGTATATCCTATAACCGACATGGCATTCACCTGCAAAGTCAGAGATTTCTCTTTAATTACCCCCATGGATGATGTGGCCGGCTTCCGGTTTATCCCGGTCCGAGATCTTGACAACGACATGTTCGTCATGGCCTCGGCACGAAAGGTGTTGGAAAAATATAAAAAAACATATTCAGAAACCTTCAAGTAACACCAGTACTGCAAAGGTCATTATTAAAAAAAGTTTTATCTTCTTGCTCTTAATCATGCTCTTGCTCTAAGTCTTATTTCGAGCAAGAGCACGAGATAGATGAAGAGCAAGATGGCGTACCGACTAAAATTTAGAATTGGTGAACGAGGGAACCATATTGCGTATTCAGCTAATTTATGGTTTAAACAATTCATGAAAAAAAGATATTATCGTTCCGGAAATAAAAACTCCGAATCCAGACCATCACGTCCCATTCATTACCCCGAGCTTACGGCCGGGGCAGACAAATCATTGAAAAAAATCTTTAGTCAGATAGGTGTCCCCGAAAAACAGCCTTTCGTACCCGACCCGTTTCAACTTGAAGCCATTGAGGCCATCAACACATCGGACTGTCTTGTCACAGCCCCCACAGGTGCTGGAAAAACCTGGATTGCAGAGCAGGCCGCCAAAAGGATATTGGAAAACAACGGCAAGGTGTGGTATGCCACGCCTTTAAAGGCGTTGACCAACTCAATCCATGCTGCTTTTTCAAAAATATTCGGCAAGGAAAATGTCGGCATTCTCACCGGTGACATCAAGGAGAACACAAACGCAGACATTATCATCGGCACCACGGAAATTTTAAGAAACCAGCTCTATGATGCCATGTACACAGGTCAGAACCTGAAATGCGATCTGATTATCCTGGACGAAGCCCATTTTCTTGGCGATGCCGAACGCGGCGTGGTCTGGGAAGAAATCATGATCTACCTGCCTGTACGCATCCCGCTGCTTTTACTCTCCGCAACCATTGGCAACCCGGACCAGATTGCAGGCTGGCTCTCCACCATTCGGGACAAGGCGTGTAAAGTGGTGGAAAACACCCAACGGCCGGTCCCCCTGTTTCCTTTATTTTTTCATCCGTCGGGCACCCTTTATCCTTTGCTTGAAAAAACGGGAACAAACGGCAACCGGACCCGTCTTTATAAAAAGGTTTATAAATTCAACCAGTCAGCTAAACGACTGATGCTGGCCCCGCCGGGCAAACTACCCAAATTTTCAGATATCCTCAAGGTGCTATCCCATTTTGATTTGCTGCCGGCCATATTTTTCTTAAAATCCCGGGTAGAGTGCGACCGGGCAGTAAAATTATGCGATGGCAGTTTACTGAAGCATGCGCCTGAAAAAAAACAGGCACTGATGGAGCGGCTTGTACAGCTCACGGCAGACAATCCCCATTTATCCGCCCATCCCCAGCGGACCTACCTGGAGGAAACCGCCACGGCCGCCCACCATTCAGGGCACTTACCCGCCTGGAAGGTAGTGGTGGAGACCTTAATGGCCGAAGGACTTTTAGATGCCATGTTTGCCACCTCCACGGTGGCAGCCGGCGTGAATTTCCCGGCGCGGTCCGTTGTTATTCTTAATTCCGACCGATTCAATGGCCGGGACTTTCTATCATTAACCGCCAGTGAATTTCAACAGATGGCAGGCCGGGCCGGAAGACGCGGCATGGACAACATCGGATTTGCCACACTACTGCCGGGCAAATACATGGATGTGTCCCTTGTAGCCAAACTGGTTAACGCCCCGCCTTTAAATGTAGACTCCCAGATCAAAATTGATTTTTCCATGGTGCTCAATCTTCTGTTATCCAACACCCCGGAACAGGTGCGCACCCTGTTAGAGAAATCCTTTGCCTCCTATCTCATTGCCATTGGTGCAAAAGCCGGGAAAAGCGGCAGAAAAGCGAGAAAAAAGTTCGGCAACGATATGGAATATTTATGGCTTGATTTTACCGAGCACATGGACTTTTTGATCCAGGAAGGTTTTGTCACGCCTGAGGGGACAAGGCCCTCCACCCTGACCGAAGATGGCATATGGGCCTCAAAACTGCGCATTGATTCGCCCCTGCTTGTGGCCCAAAGTCTTCGGGACAAGCTTTTACCCGAGCGCGACCCTGCGCTTTTAGCAGCCATGATGGCCGCGTTTGTCAATGAAAAAGAATTTAAGGATGATATGTTGTTCAATAGCACGCTTTCCAAACGGCTTAAGGATGCGTTTATGGTGCTGCGCCGGGGACTGAAGCCCTTTGCCATAAAAATGCTGCAATCAGGATTTCCCGCGCCCAACCTGTTTATCCAGCCGGCGACCCTGGTTTATGCCTGGGCCCATGACACCCCCTGGGATGAGCTAATGCGCAAGTCGGATTTTGCTGAAGGAGATTTTGCCAGACTGATCTTAAGAACTGCGGAAAATCTACGCCAAATGACCCATCTAAAACAGGATTTCCCTGTTTTTGCCAAAACAGCGGCTGAGGCCATTGACATGATACTCAAATCGCCTGTGCTCACAGTGTGACAAAATAAAATATAGGAGGCCATATGTCCGAAGATACTAAAAAAGTTATTTACTCAATGATCAATGTGAGCAAATTCCATGGCACACGCCAGGTGCTCAAGGATATTTCACTGTCCTATTTTTATGGGGCAAAAATAGGTGTGCTGGGCCTTAACGGTTCAGGGAAATCAACACTTTTAAAAATTATGGCGGGGGTGGACACCGAGTTTGTGGGTGAAACCATCTTATCCAAGGGATTTACCGTGGGCTTTCTTGAACAGGAACCCCTGGTGGACTCGGATAAAACCGTGCGGGAAGTGGTGGAAGAAGGGGTTCAGGAAACCGTAGACCTTTTAAACGAATATGAAAAAATTTCTGAAGCCTTTGCCGAACCTATGTCCGATGATGAAATGGACGCGCTGTTGGAAAAACAGGGAAAACTGCAGGAAAAGCTTGACCACATGGATGCCTGGGATCTGGATGCCCGGCTTAAAATGGCCATGGACGCCCTTCGCTGCCCACCTGAGGAGACCCCTGTCAGCGTGATCTCTGGTGGAGAAAAGCGCCGGGTGGCCCTGTGCCGCCTGCTGCTGCAAAAGCCCGACATTCTGCTTTTGGATGAGCCGACCAATCATCTTGACGCCGACTCTGTGGCCTGGCTGGAACAGCATTTAAGTAGGTTTGAAGGCACGGTCATTGCCGTCACCCATGACCGCTACTTCCTGGACAATGTGGCAGGTTGGATTCTGGAACTGGACAGGGGCCAAGGCATCCCCTGGAAAGGCAACTATTCCTCCTGGCTGGAACAGAAACAGCAGCGTCTGGCAAAAGAAGAGAAAAGTGAGAGCAAACGCCAGCAGACTCTGGCCAGAGAGCTTGAGTGGATCAAGATGTCACCCAAGGGCCGGCGCTCCAAATCCAAGGCCAGAATTACGGCCTATGAAGAGCTGCTTAAAAAGGACAGCAACCAGCAGGAACAGAAAATGGAAATCTTTATTCCACCGGGACCACGGCTTGGGTCAAAGGTCGTTGTGGCACAAAATGTTGCCAAATCCTTTGAGGACAAACTGCTGGTGGAAGATATGAACTTTGTCCTTCCACCGGGCGCCATTGTGGGTGTGGTGGGTCCCAACGGTGCCGGCAAAACCACGCTGTTTAAAATGATTACCGGTAAGGAAAAACCCGATTCCGGCACCATTGAAATCGGCGACAGTGTGCAGGTTGCATACGTGGACCAGGAACGCGATTCTTTAGACCCTGAAAAAACTATTTATGAAGTGATTTCAGGGGGAAGTGATACCCTTGTGCTGGGGGACAGGGAAATCAATGCCCGGGCCTATGTGGGCAAGTTTAACTTCTCCGGTTCTGACCAGCAAAAAAAAGTTAAAGATATTTCAGGGGGTGAGCGCAACCGGGTGCATATGGCGACCATGCTGCAAAAACAGGCCAATCTGCTGCTTTTGGACGAACCCACCAATGACCTGGATGTTAATACCATGCGGGCATTGGAAGAAGCGCTTGAAAATTTTGCAGGGTGTGCTGTGATCATCAGCCATGACCGGTGGTTCCTGGACCGCATTGCCACCCATATCCTTGCATTTGAAGGAGACAGCCAAACCCTGTTCTTTGAGGGGTCTTATTCTGACTATGAAAAGGATCGCAGAAAACGACTGGGCATCAAGGAAAGCCAGCCCACAAGGATCAAATACCGTCAACTGACCCGGTAAAAACCATTTGTGGATTAAGATTGAACCAACTTAGGCCCATGGTCAGAATTAAATCTGCCACAGATCCGCCGGATTTTAAGTCGCCATCAAGGTACGCCAACGGAAGCATCTTGGAATATGTGCTCATTGTCACAACGAAGAAGACGGATGAAAAAGCAAACCATATGGGAGGATTTATTTTGATTATGGGCCTAAAGTCCCGGCAGGTGAACGAGCCTGCCGGGGCTTTTTTTAAAACGAAAGGAAGGGTACAGTTTGAAACATAAGCACTGCAATTTACTTGCTACAAAATTATTTTAAAATATCAGACCTTCTCATCAAACAGAAATCCGGCAAGATCGCTCATTTTATCCTGTAAAGCAAGCATTTCTTCGGATGGAAACTGGCGAATCAGCTCGTCTGATTCCTTATCGAAAATCTTAACAACAACTTCATTGTTTTCTTCATCAACCGAAAAGCTTAATTTGGTTTGAATGGTCTCGGACATCTCCTGAAAAAATTCTACCATCTCTTTGACCTCGTCGGTGGTCATCGGCGGCCCACTGGTCTGCTTTGAGGATTCTTTATTTTCCTTTACTTCGGTATTTTCAACAGTATTCTGTAGGTTTTGAAGCTTATCAACTGAAATCAAAGGCGTACGTTCCTGGGTGATTTCCTGCGCTGTAAGCGATGTTGCGGTCATGCTCATTTCCTTATGTCTCCTGTCTTCATATGCTGCCGGTTCGGAAGGCAGAATATTTTTTTTGTATTTTAAACCTTTAAAATAAATTTCGGACACATTTTAAATATACTTTAATTGAAAAAACAGATTTCCAATATTATTTTTATAGAAAACAACTTTCACCCCAATGGTCCTGAATTTAGTTGCAGATTCGAAATTCATCTCAGCTTTAAACACGATAAATAGAGTTGCACAATTGCAAATATTTTTCAAATTATATTGCTAACCCTATCAAAAAAGAACGATTAGCCAGTGGCAATTATGCGATCTTGACTGAATAAATCCCCACAAAAGGTTTGCAAAAAAGCGCTTTGTATGATTTAAATTGGACTAAAAGACAAAAGGATTTTGCAACATGTCCCAAAATGACAAAAACACCCCGTTAAACAATGACACCACAAAAATCATCCTGGATTCAATTTCAGACGGGGTGTTTACCATTGACTACAATTGGAAAATCACCTCTTTTAACAGGGCTGCCGAGGAGATTACCGGCATTTGCAGACAGGATGCCATAGGTTGCCATTGCTGGGACGTTTTCCGCTCCAACATGTGTGAACAGGGCTGTGCCCTGAAAAAAACAATGGATCAAGGCAAACCATTTGTATCAAGTTCCGCATATATTATTAACAGCCAACAGAAAAAAATTCCTATAACCGCATCCACCTCCCTGCTCATTGATAAAAATGGTGAAGTTCTGGGTGGTGTGGAAACCTTCAGGGATCACTCTGTGGTGGAAGCCTTAAGAAAGGAACTGACCGGAGGGGTCAGGGTTGGCGACATGGTGAGCAACTCCAGTGCCATGAAAAATATTTTTAATATCCTTCCCCAGATTGCTGAAAGCGATTCATCCGTTTTGATCGAAGGAGAAACAGGTACGGGAAAAGAGTTAATGGCAAAGGCCATCCACAACACCAGCCACAGAAAAGATTGCCCTTTTGTGGCAATTAACTGCGGGGCCTTGCCGGACACTTTGCTGGAATCGGAACTGTTTGGATATAAAAAAGGGGCATTCACCCATGCAGTTAAAGACAAGCCCGGCCATTTTGCCCTGGCAGACAATGGTACGATATTTCTTGATGAAATCGCAGACACAAGCCCGGCCTTTCAGGTCAGGCTGCTCCGGGTTCTTCAGGAACGTGAATACACGCCCCTTGGCGGCATAGCCAAAGAGAGTTCTAATGTCAGAATTATTGCCGCCACCAATAAAAACCTGACAACCATGGTAGAAAACAAGGAATTTCGTCAGGATCTTTATTACCGCATCAATGTTATTAAAATATCCCTGCCGCCCCTGCGCCATAGAATGGAGGATATTCCCTATCTGGTGGAGAAGTTCGTCTCCCGGTTGAACCTGCGCCGGAACAAAAACATCCAGGGACTTTCCCCTGAGGTGCTTGCCGCATTCATGGCCCATGATTTCCCCGGAAATATCAGAGAGCTTGAAAACATCATTGAGCATGCCTTTGTCCTGTGCGCCAAAGAATTCATCACCATGGCGCATTTGCCGCCGTCCCTTGCAGCCAAATCAGGACCGGAAACCGATGAAAATAGAAATCCGGTCGTTGCCGCACAAATCAAAATGATTACAGACGCGTTGAAACGCAACAACAACAACCGAAATGCAGCAGCCAGAGATTTAGGGATACACAAAAGCACCTTGTTCAGGCGCATTAAAAAACTGGGAATCCAGTTATAAAAGAGTTTATCCATGCAACCGAAAAACACTTATAAGTCTCTTTTTTGCAACAATGACAACATCCCTATAATCTACCGCTGGAAAAACATGCAAGCCTGGCGGGGTTTTGCCTCTGTTGTTTCCCTGTGTTTGTTGAGGCACAGCCTTTGCATTTTAATATCAGCAAAAAGAATTCCTGGAGGAGGAGATCATGAAAATTGCGATTACCACTTGGGGAAACCGGGTCTCTCCTGTGTTTGACGCAGCACAAACCCTTTTAATTGCAGATATTGAAAATCAAAGCATTCATAATAAAAAATATGAATCTTTTCAGCCGGACGATATCATTGCCCTGTCTGCGCTTTTAAACCGTGAAAAAGTCACAGCCCTGGTTTGCGGGGCAATTTCAGAGACCTATGCGACCCGGTTGATTGAAAACAGAATCCGTATGTTCGCCTTTGTCACCGGCAATGCCATGGATATACTGGATTGTCTGGCTATGCATAATATCATCAAACCGGCTTTTATGATGCCCGGATGCACGCCGGTGCCGGGGACGCCCTTGGCCTGATCCCGTCTCACAGAATCCGAGACATTTTTGAAAAAAATTAGAGCTTGTTTAAAAATTAGGGGATCGAAGCGAAATTTCACGAAAATGAGAACCAATTTTCACAAATTTTCTGTTAATACTCTAATTTCGCTTGTTCAAAATAAAATTTCAATAATTAGAAAACAAGAGATAATCAGATATAATCAATGAAAATATTTAAAAAATTGGACTATTAGCATCATAATCACCTCTAACCTGGCATAAATGACTATAATCACTCAAAATAAAACTAGATTTTTCTTTGTCAATATACTATATAATTCCAATGAGTTATTGGAATCAATATTATGGCGGATAACGTCAATAATAATGTCGAGACAAAACCGATTGGTTTTGCCCCGATTTTGCAGCATTATTTTCACAAATGTTGCATCGCTGATATTATTGACCAGAACGTCCCTCTTGATGCAAGACGTAACATGCTCACTCATGGGCAGGCAAGTATAGCAATGATCACCGCCATTCTTTTTCAGGTTATGTCTCTTTACAAGGTTTGCAAATTTGCCAGGGAATCAAATGTCCTGGATGTTATTTTCCCTGACATAAGTCCGGATGAATATTTTGACGATAGGCTGGGTGATACCTTAGACGCTATTCACAAATTCGGCATTGGTAATCTGGAACTGCTGATTACCCGACATATAATTGAAGCCTTTGAGATTCAGACAGAAATCTGTCATAACGATACGACCTGTGCGCAAGTTTACGGCGAGAATAATAAAAACAGATCCGAACAGAGCATCAAGATCTCATACGGATACAGCAAACAATACCGCAAAGACCTGAAACAATTGGTATGGTCCATGACAGCCAGTTCTGACAGTAGCTTTCCCTTATTCCAACAAACATATAGTGGCAACACCGCCGATGTGGAAACCTATGTGGAACAGTGGCACCATTTGATTGACCTGCTGGGAAAGAAAGATTTTTTATTTGCCGGCGATTCCAAGGTGGCTACACACGGGAATATGGCGCACATAGATGATCACGGAGGATATTTTTTAAGTCCTCTGCCCATGTACGCCTCCTATCAAGAAGCTCTTTTCAAAGCACTGGATAAGCACAATCACGAGACCCTGATTCCTTACAAAGATCAAATGAATCGGGGAATTGAGGTGCCTCTGACTTTTGAACACGAGAACAAAAGTTATACCTTCAGAATGATCATCCTTTTCGATCAGGGCTTGTTTTACCGCCGTAAAAAATCTCTTCTGGAACGAATCACTAAAACCCAAGTCGCATTTGATGAACTCGCCCAAAAAATAAATGCATATAAATTAAAGACGAAGGACAGCATTGAGCAGGCTTGTCAGGCCATACTAAAAAAACATAAGACACAGGCGTTTTTTGATTTTGTTGTCCACAACGATCCAGTGGTCACGTATAAAAATGCACGGCCCGGTCGACCAGCCAAAAATGCAGAAAAAATTGCGGTCTATCAAGATCACTTCTATATAGAACTCAATTATAATGAGTCCGTCTGTACCAAGGCGCAATATCAAATCGGCTATTATCCACTCGTAACCAACAAGCCGGCTTCTGATTTTTCAATAGAAGATGCGATGCTGGCTCATAAAAATCAGTACAAGGTGGAGCATCTTTATAAACGGTCAAAGTCAGGTTACAATCTCGAACCGATTTATCTGCAAACGCCTGATAGAATAGAAGCTTATCTTTTCCTTTTCAAAATAGCGCTTCAAATTTTGGTCCTTATGGAAAGAACGGCCAGAATAAAAATTGCCGAACGGGATAAAGGTTTGGATAATTTCATGCCCAATAAAAGGGATGTGCGTAACCCTAAAACAGAAAACATGTTGGCAATGTTTGAATTTGTCGTATGTGGCGTAATACTGCTTCATGATGGAAGCCGGCAATATTTTGTCTCCAAGCTGACCGAGACACAAAAAGATATTTTATCGATTCTGGATGTGCCGGAAAAATGCTACACTCACCAATATTTGTTTGATACTTCATAACCTGGTCAAAATTGGCCAAAGTGAAAAATCGGATAATTGCATCCAAAACTACTGAAACCCAAATTCAAACAAGCGAAACTTAAGTTAATAGCCGGACTATTGACATAAAATTTAGGGGAATTAAGGCCATTTTCATGAGAGTGCAGCCGATTCATCAATTTTTAAACAAGCTCTCAGACCCTGCGCATCATGCCCATATAAATGGCAGCCAGCACTATGGATACGCCAAGCCATCCCATCATGCCTGTTAGCCGGTCAAAAAACACCACATCCCATACAAAAGACAAAGCTGGCTGCAGTAACAAGATCAGTCCGGCCCTGGAAGTATCCACTCTGGGAAGACAATGAGAAATAATGACCCAGGCCAGTCCCTGGGAGAACAGACCAAGCCCGACCAGGGCAGCCAGGGATGAAAAAGTTGGAATAACAAAGGAACGGCCCATAACCACAGCGATAGATCCAATGATAAGGGCACAGAATCCTGTTATGATTACCTGGTATAGAAACATGGGGACGTCATCTCCTGAGTGAACAATACGCATAAGCAGAAGAAAAACACTGTAACTTAAGGCCGTGATAACACCTAAGCCCACTCCGGTTAAATATTTAGGCGTCAACTGCGCCATATCCATGCCGATAATCAGATACAGTCCTAAAATCGCCAGAGGCAAAGCAATCATATAGGCCGTTCCCAGCTTCTCTTTGAATAAAAGCGCACCTGCCAGGGCCATAATAAAAACCTGCAGATTTCCAAGAATGGTGGCAAGGCCCGGTCCCACATATCCGATGCAAAAATGCCAGGAGATAAGATCCAAGGCAAAAACAAACCCGCATCCGACAGCCATTAAAAAGGGCTTAAGACCGATCTGTTTAAATTCCTTATTTAAAGCACATGGGACCAAAAGAAACAAGCAACCGAAAAACACACGGTAAAAGGCTGAGATTATGGGATTCACATGGGATAGTGCCACCATCACACTTGAAAAACTGATGATAATTGCACCTAAAAAAATACCGGCAACCGGCCGGCTGACTAAAGCCATCATAACAACAACCTTTAGGTATGGAGACCCAACCCTTTATTTTCGTTAATTATTCTTTATTTTCATTAACTATGCTGAATTAATATATCGTTTTCTTAATATTTTTCAACTTATATTAATATCTACTTATTTTATCTCAACAGACTGTCAAATGGATAAAGTAAAGCTATCTGCAAAAAGCGGTAAGCACAACTATTCCAAATCACACCGTTTCCTTCATTACATACAAAAATTGTAGATTTTTAACCCAATTTAAGATTATATATGTCAAAAATAATTTCCCTGAAAAATACAATGGATACTCAAGGCATAGAGAAAACATGCCGTTAGAGTAATAATGAGACTATTTGAGTTTTTGTTAAAAAATGCCAGGTCATTCAAATTCTTGAATTGTATACACCCATTTCTCTTTTTATTGGCATGTATAGTACCTGTAATTTCATATGCCCAAAATCAAGATATATTTGATCTTTCACTTGAAGAGTTAATGGATATTGAAGTTACCTCTGTGGCCAAAGCTCCAACCCGCCTATTGGATACCCCGGCCGCCGCATTTGTGATTACCCAGGAAGATATTCTCCATTCAGGAGCCAACAGTATTCCGGAACTTTTAAAAATGGTGCCGGGACTTGATGTGATTCAGTTGGATGCTAACCGCTGGGCTGTCAGTGCCAGGGGATTTAACGGACAATTTGCCAATAAATTGTTGGTTATGATTGATGGCAGAAGTATTTATACCCCGATATTTTCTGGAACATTCTGGGACATGCACGATTTAGTGTTGGCCGAAATTGATCGAATTGAAGTGATTTTAGGACCAGGCGCAGCGCTGTGGGGTGCAAATGCGGTGAACGGAATTATTAACATTATCACCATGCCTGTGGAAAAAACGTTGGGGTCCAAAGTGACTGCATGGGGAGGCACTGAAGAAAGAGCCGGGGTAAGTGCCATGTTCAGCCGTGAAATATCAGACTACAACAGCCTTCGAATTACGGCTAAGGCGTCTTCAAGGGATGACAGCCTTCTCAACGATAGCGGAGCTGACGATGACATGGCTATGGGGCGCTTCGGGTTCAGATGGGATTTTAACGGCGATCGGATAACAGGGAATACCACAGGCAGTTTTTACCATGGCAGAAAAGGAACAAATTTTGATCGGGTTGGTATCGAAGATGAGTATCACGATTTGTTCAATGATGATACCGATTCTACAGAAGGCGCTCTAATGACTCGGTGGTCAGGTCCGCTGGGATCTGATGCCGACTTCTCTTTTCAAATGTATTATAGCCATACTGTAAGAAAAGAAGCGTTTTACGATGCAAGTGTTCAGGTCTTAGATAACGAATTTCAATTGATCCAGCCTATCGGTCAAGACCATACGCTGACATTGGGCGGTAATATGCGATTTTATTGGGATGACATGACGGCCCATTCCCATACGAATATGGACCCGAATAAAGATCAGTACAACCTTTACAGTTTATTTATCCAGGATGAATATTCTTTGCGACATGATCTAACCCTTACCCTTGGTGGGAAATTTGAACACAATGACTTTACCGGGTGGGAAATTCAGCCCAGCACAAGATTATTGTGGAAAGCCTCTCCATCACTATCGTTGTGGGGCGCTGTATCCCGTGCCGTCCGGACGCCCTCCCGCATGGATGCCAATGGTGAAATCGTTATTGCCTTATATCCTCCGGGCCATCCACTTAACCCAACGCCGAACGACGATATACAACGGTCCATACCGGTAATGGTCACGTTCAGAGGCAATGAAGAATTTGAATCAGAAGAATTAACAGCCATTGAATGGGGTGCTAAAACCCTTATTTCAGACCGGGCAAATTTATCATTATCGTTTTTTTATAATCAATACCACAATCTTCGTACAGGAAGTAACCTGGAACCTTCCATTATAGTCAGCAATGGATTTGCCGGCATTGATCAAATCAGCCTGGCCAATAACGATCTGGAAGGCGATACCTATGGGATGGAAGCGCTTCTCGAATTTCAGGCAGCAAAAGACTGGAAACTGATCGCAGGTTACAGTTACATGAATATGGATTTTGAGTTTGGCGGCGAGTTGGAGGAGTTTTTAAACAGTTTTTATTCCACTCACAAATTTTCTATTCAGTCCAGATTTAAATGGTCTGACACCGTAAGGTTCAACACATGGCTGACTTATACCCACGACATTGATGTGCAGGACCAATCAGGTATCTTTGATTTGACACTTTCCCTATCCTGGCAACCGTCCCCTGACTGGAGAGTTGAAATTGTGGGACATAACCTCTTGCATGATGCAAAGCAACAAGGCCTTTCTGAAATCATTAGCATGGTTTCAACTGAAATCCAGCGGGGAGGCTTTATCCGGCTGACCTATGAATTTTAAATTTTGGGGGAAGTACCCATAAGAGCCTGCTACTCGATGATCGAGTGCCATATTTGTTGCTACAAAATAAATACCTGCCACCTTAGAGGGAGGGAGGCGGCAGGTACTTTAGGCATCTCGCGCGTAAGGAGGACGCGAAGCAAATATGCAGATGGTTACGTTAACTTTATTTAGTGCATTCTTCTACCTGCATAGGAGGAAAATGCCAGGTTGCTGTTGTTAAAAAACTTTGGAACAGCAACCTGATACTGATTATTAATGGCTGGCTAAAAAGTCAGGATATGCGTTACCACCATGTTCAGTGGAGTCAAGCCCTTCTATTTCTTCTTCCGGGGATACCCTTAAGCCCATGGTAGCGTCAATAACCTTGAACAGGATAAAAGCCGTGCAAAATGTCCATGCAAAACAGGAAACAATACCGATGCACTGTACGGACAGAATCTTAATGCTTGTGCCGCCGATGTTAAAGATACCTGCAGCAAGAGTACCCCAGGCACCACATACACCGTGCACGGAAATTGCGCCAACGGGATCGTCAACTCTAATTTTATCAAAAAACAGTACGGAGAAAACAACCAGAGTACCGGCAACGGCGCCGATTATAATAGAGGAACCAGGTGTAACATTGGCACAGCCGGCGGTAATACCCACCAGACCTGCCAGGGCACCGTTCAAACTCATGCCTACTTCAGGCTTTCCAAATTTAACCCAGGAAACGATCATGGCCAAAACAGCGCCTGTAGCTGCAGCCAGATTGGTATTTACAAAAATCATTGCAATAGATGTATCTGCTGTAGTGGTGGAACCCGGGTTGAAACCAAACCAGCCGACCCACAGGATGAACACGCCAAGGGCGGCCAGGGGGATATTGTGACCCAGAATAGGTTTAACACCACCGTCTTTGGTAAACTTTCCAAGGCGGGGACCAAGAACGATAGCGCCTGCCAATGCAGCCCATCCGCCCACAGAGTGAACAACTGTGGAGCCTGCAAAATCTATAAATCCAAGACCTTCAAGCCAACCGGAACCGTTGAACAGCGATCCCCAGGCCCAGGAACCAAAGATGGGATAAATCAATGCGGACAGAACGGCACTGTACACAAGGTAACCTGTAAATTTAGTACGTTCAGCCATGGCACCGGAAACAATGGTGGCCGACGTTGCGGCAAATACAACCTGGAACATCCAGAAGGCCAGTACCCAGGGATCTCCACCCACCTCAAAATCACTTAGAAAAAAGCCGGTGGTACCAAAAAAACCGGTTTTAGAGACACCGAACATCAGACCAAACCCAATGGCCCAATAGAAAAGTGATCCCATGGAAAAGTCCATCAGGTTTTTCATCATGATATTTACACAGTTTTTGGCACGGGTGAAACCTGCTTCCACCATGGCAAACCCTGCCTGCATAAAGAAAACAAGCACTGCTGCAACAAGGGTCCAGACGTAGTTTGCATGGGTCTGGACGAGTTTAATGGCATCAGCATTGGAAAGTACTGTGGGTGCATCGTCTGTCCCGGCCCATGCCGCTGTGATGGTACAAGCCAACGAAGTTAGAATCATAAGTACATACTTCATGTTTTTTAATCTCCTTATTTCTAATTTTAATTTTATAAAGCTTCTGTTCCGGTTTCACCCGTACGAATACGAACAACATTTTCCACAGGAAGAACAAATATTTTACCGTCACCGATTTTGCCTGTTTTGGCTGTTTCTACTATTGTATCCACCACAGCCTGTGCTAGGTCATCGGCAACACAGATTTTCAATTCAACTTTGGGGACAAAGTCTGTCTGGTATTCTGCACCCCGGTACACTTCTTTGTGCCCTTTCTGGCGGCCAAAGCCCTTGACTTCCGAAATGGTCATTCCGGTAATACTGATTTTGGCTAAAGCATCTTTAACCTCATCCACCTTGAACGGCTTAATTACTGCCACAACTTCTTTCATCTTTACTCCCTTTGTTAAATGTGCATCAAAACAACTTGCGCTTTCCGCAATGTATTAGCAAAAGGGGTGCCAAAAATCTTTTTTTTCAATAATTCAATTTATCTTATTGAAATTATTAAAATTTTAAATTTTAAATATTCTAAAAGGCCTTTAAGGGAAATAACATTTTTGGGATATAATTGATTACATTAATGTTATTTCATACATATAAACAAAACTATAGAGTGAAAATTAATACATTTTCGTACTTTCATGCATAAAAACAATAATTGAGAAACGAAGTTTGATGTTTGTGAGGAATCAAAAGGGCATTAAAATTTCGTGCAGGGTCTTTCCACCAGAATACCCCTTGGAAAAACAATTATGTAAAATATTACAGGATCCCATAGCAAGCGACCACTGTGGAAATCGATACAGAATAGATGCGCAGTACCGGTAAAGCCGCAAATCCAATTGCAAATCCCCAAGGGATTGTTTGTACCAGACAAGCGCATCTGAAGGTGCAGACGCTTTGCGGCCAACGATATGTTCAATGGCCCGGGCTGAGAGAATACCGGATTTTAACGCTGAATAGATCCCCTCCCCCAACAAAGGCTCGGATAAACCTGCCGCATCCCCTGTTAGAAGCACACGGCCTGTTCCCAGATATGTTCTGCCATAGCTTGTGGCAATGGGATACCCCTTGACATCAGTCAGGACATCAGTTTTTAGCCGGTCTTTGGCATAGGCCTTTAATAAAGCCCGATTCATGGTCCCATTCGGTAAGGCACTGAAGATACCAATATTCACGTGACTCTTGCGGGGGAATATCCAATAGTATCCCTTAATATTCCTGGAGAAATCAAACGTCATGGAATACCTTCCTGCATTTTTCACAGGCACATCAGCTTCTATAGCTGGCAATTTAATAAGACGCGACCTTTTACCGCAGATAAGCCTGCGAACTTTTGAATTGGCCCCATCGGACCCAATCAGATGACCGGCTCTGACAGTATCGATTTTACCATCACAAGAAAGGGTCAGACTGACGCCATAATCATCCTGATCAAGACGGATAATCTTGTCTATTTTTTTAAACCGGCACCCGGCCTGTATCGCTTTTTCCAAGGAATAGGCATCCAAATCCACCCTTTTGGTAATATAGCACAAGGGATCCTTGGCTTTGACAATAAAAGAGGCATTTCCAGGACGGATAATTTTCACCTCCCGGCAAATACGGCGGACAAAACGTGAAACATCAAAGGGAAACAAAACCATGGCCTTGGGCGTAATTCCACCGGCGCATGCTTTTTTCCTGGGGAAATTTTTTCTGTCCAGCAAAAGGACAGACAACCCGGCTCGCCCCAAAAGATATCCGGCAGTTGTTCCGGCAGGTCCGGCACCTGTAATAATGACATCATACATGCCAAACTTTTACCAAATTTTTAAAAAAGGGCCAAACTTTTTCACTGCCCTGTTCTACAAAAATTACTTAAACCCCGCCATTTTTTTTCATTTCTCCAACCAAATATATACAATACGTGGCAATTTATATTTTTTACCATTGACAAAAAAGCCATCGCACGATTAGATATCAGGCTAATCAAATTATAGAACCGAACCAAGCACCACAACTGATCGTACTATTTATTGTAATTAGGCATACAGCTAATGCAGAAGCGCGTTAAAGAAAAAACCGAAGAAAATGAAAAAAATGCAACCAAGGCATTGAGTTTATGCAAAAAGGCCCGTGCCTTCATTCGTATCCGCAAACCCGGACAGGCGGAACCGTTGTTGCTGGCCGCCCTGGAGATATCACCTAAAAATCCTTATGTGCTGGTTGCTTTAGGTGATACCAAGCGAATGCAAAAACAGTTTCTAACGGCCGCAAAATATTATCAAAAATGTCTTGAAGCAGACCCGCTGAATCCCTTTGCCATGTCCGGCCTTGGCGACGCATACAGGGGCTCCAATAACATAGATAGAGCTATCGACGTTTGGACCCAGGCCCTGGATGCTTACCCTGAAAACAACCTGGTGATGACCCGGCTGGCTGATGCTTTGACCAAAAAAGGGAAACTTAACGACGCCAGACAAATATATGAAAAATCCATCAACCTGAATCCTGATGATCCCTTTGCCCTGTCAGGTCTTGGCAATCTATATATCCGCCTCAAGGAATTTGGCCAGGCCGGGCCGCTTCTTGAAAAGCTTGTAGCAAACCAACCTCAAAATCCCAGAGCCATCGGCGCATTGGCCAACTTTTACCGCAGACAAAAAGATTTTTCTCGTGCAAAGGTTCTGTTCGAACGAATTCTGGATATTGATAGCCGAAATGTTTATGCCATAGACGGACTGGCAGATTGTGCCCGGGGCAATAAGGAATACGAAAAGGCGAAACAGCTGTGGGAAAAAGCTATGGCAGCCGGAATGAGTCCGGCCATCGCAAAGACCCGCATTGCAGATGCATGCCTGCAGATGAAACAATTCGACCAGGCAAAACGTTATTATGATCAGGTGTTGTCTGTGTCTGAAGATAAATTTGCCTTGTTTGGACAACTGCGCCTTATCGAAACAGAACCGGGGGATGAACGCAATAAAATGATTGATGCTGCAAAAGTTCTAAACCGGCTGTTTGCCCTGAATGCATCGGATCACCGGACGCTGAATGAATTAAACCTGTTCAGGACCCGGTATCCGGAAATTGATGCCTATATTCAGGCTTGATTCAGGCCGTTAATCCACAATTCTCAATCCGGCTTATATTGCGTATTCGATATTTTAAAAAAGGGGGCTATGCCAAATGACTGATAAACTTAACCTTCCCTCACAATCGGATATCCAGGCCGTTTTAACCCTTGACCAGGATACTCTACCAAGTTTTCCCCAGGTCGCGGCCAAACTGCTTGAAGTATCAAAAGATGATACAGCGCCCCTGGAGGAGGTGGCAAAAATCGTGGAGACGGACCCCGGGATTTCCATCCGGGTGTTAGAGCTTGTGAATTCAGCATTTTACGGTTTGAGCAGAAAAGTGACCTCCCTGTCCGATGCAGTTGTCATCCTCGGTCTTGATGAAATCAAAAAACTGGCCCTGGGCATCGCTATTTTTGAAAAAATATTTAAAACCGGGCATACAAAAGAATTTAACCGGCTGATGTTCTGGCGCCATAGCCTTGCGGTGGCGGTGCTGAGCATGAAAATAGCCCAGAGAATCGAATACCCAAACCCGGAAGAAGCCTATACAGCCGGTTTGCTCCACGATGTGGGCAAAATCTTTTTAGATCTGCAGGGGCATCGGGACTATGGTAAATTTATTAGGAATCTGTCGGAATCCACAGACCTTGTTATTGAAAAGGAGCGATCGGATATCGGCCTGGGCCATGATGATATAGGGGCCTTTTTCTGCACCCGGTGGCAGCTTCCCGAAAAGCTTGCATTGGCCGTGAAATATCACCATCAGCCCTTTGAAAACCACGACCTGGCCGAGGATGAAAAACAATTGATCTCCATCGTCTCTCTGGCCGATTTCCTGTGCTGGACCCAGGGCATGGGGTCTTTTGATTTTATCCGTCCCCCCATCCTTGCCCCGGAGGTGGAAGTCTGTATTGACCCGGAAAAAGTCAATATTATCAACTGCATTCTTGAAATGAACAAGGAAATTGAACAGATCTCAGCCTTTTACCAATTTGTTTTCCCATCGGTGAACCAACTTAAGGAAAATCTGCTGTGGGCAAATATCAAACTGTCCCGGGCCAATACAAAATATTACTACCAGGGAGACCCCATAAGTCAAACACAGGCTACCTCCCTAAGCCAGGATAATCTTTTGCCCCCGGACATCGGCTTTGAGATGGGTAAAGCCCTGTCCAAGGCCAAAAGCGTCAAGGATGTATTGGGTATTGTCATGTATCAGGTGGGCTGTATTTTCGAACCCTGCCACTGGTCCATCCTCCTCAAGGACCCCAAAACCGGGGACATGATCTTTTCCGTTGTGGTGGGTACCAACAGCAAGCGCCTGCAAGGTGTAAGACTGCCCAAGGGAGAAGGCATTGCCGGATATGTCATGGAAACAGGCAAGCCCCTGGTGGTGGATGATGTGACAAAGGACAAAAGATTCAGCAACAGGGTAGACAAATACACCCGGTTTAACACACGCTCAATCATTGCCACCCCGTTGAAAACCGATGACAAAACTTTTGGTGTAATTGAGCTGGTCAACCGGATCAACGAAGAAGCCTTCAGCGAACGGGACCTTGACCTGCTCTCTTCCATTGCCGAATATGCGGCTATTGCAATTGAACGGTCCTATTACCACCAGGCACTGACCAACATGGCCACCAGGGACAGTCTGACCGGGCTAAAAAATAGATTCAGTTTTGAGCGGACCGTATCCGGCCCGGATGATTTCCAGGCCCGGTTAGGCCGGGTTTTTTCCATCCTTATCCTTGTGGTGGACAATCTTACAAATCAGTACGAGACCCTGGGACAGGACGAATGTGACAAAGCCGTCAAAAAATTGGCTGCCATTTTAAATAAAACTAAACGCCGTGAAGATTTGATTTTCAGGTATGCAGACAACAGCTTTATTGCCCTTCTGCCCTTGACCTATTCCGATGGTGCTCAAAAAGCCCAGGCAAGGATCAAAAAAACACTGGCCCTGGCATCAGAGGAAAATAAACAAATTTTCTCCTTTGTTACCATCCAGGCCCACACCATGGCAGGTGAAGATGCCGGTCAGCTCAAAAGGCTTGTGGCCCAGGCCTTGGTCAAGACCCGCCAGCCTGACCAAAAAAGTAACGTGCCGGATATGCAGGAAAACCTCCAGGGACTGGTTGAAAAGGAAATTGCACGGAAAGACGAAAAAGAGACCAAAGCAACATCACCGGAACAACCCCAGAAAGAGACCATCAAAAATTTTGGAAAATCCGTATTTCTGCAGGGTCAGTTCAAACGCCTTAAAACCGGAGAATTTGGAAAAATACGTGTGGTGCAGGTGTCATTATCCGCCATTGGATTCAGGATATCAAAATCCCACCGTATTCACGTCAATGATTTTTTGGACATTGAATTCAACCTGGATGATATCAAAGGGGCATTAATTAAACGCAGGGTGGTGGTCAGAAAAATCCAGGGCAATTACATTTACGGCGAATTCTACAACCCACCACCCTATGCAAAAAATTTAGGCTTTTATATTTTCAGTTAGAAACGTTTACTGGGATTGGTTTTTCAAAGTTTCAATTAGTTCAGATACCAGCTTTCCCCCGTTTGTTCTGGCAGTTGGATTAACTTTTACAAGCTGTTCCCAGGCCTCAATGGCCTTGGGAATATCATTGAGGTCATGCATATAAACAATACCCTTGTTAAACCTGGGCGTTTCAAAATCAGGCTGAACAGCAATGGCCTTGTTAAAGACTTCCAGAGCTTTTTCAGGTTCATTGTTCCGTCGATACATCACGCCTAGGTCTGTGAGGACATGTGGATTGTCCGGTTGAATGGACAGGGATTTTTCATAGGCGTTGATGGCATCCCCAAAACGGTCCAGATCAAAAAAGGCATTGCCCAGTTCTACCCAGGCCTGAGGATTATCGGGATTTTCTTTCAAAAACGCCTGCAATTTCATAATATGGGGATCTGCCATGGTTGCAAGGTCCTGTTTTTGATCGCCACCAGCCCCTTTTCCAGGTGCCGGAGCGCCTTTTGGCATATTCCCCATGGCCGGCGGCATATGTCTTTTGCCTGGCTGCGTTGAATCCGCCAGCTTAAACGATGTATATGCGGTGCCAATTAAAAAACCCAATGTCAGGGAAATCAGAAGGGAAATATAAAAGGCCTGCCGGGTGATCATTTTCTCTTTTTTTGTGGTCTGATTCATTTTTTCCTACTTTAAAAAATTCTTACATGTCATTGCCAAACGATTTTACCTTAACAATCAAACATTAATCAAATAGCCAGAAAAATGCAAACGCCTCTTGAAAAAGAGAGACATTCTTGTCAAAGCAAGCCCTTTGCTTGAGATAGTCAATACACCCTGGAGAGATTTTTTATCTTCTGATATTCATGCATCTGAAATCGAATTGTTCAGAAAGCATGAACGGACCAGCCGACCATTGGGAAAAATGACCTTTGTAAAACAATTGGAGACTATTTTAGGCAGGCGGCTGAGGCCGAAAAAGCCTGGTTGAAAGA
The DNA here is from genome assembly GCF_963675255.1 of uncultured Desulfobacter sp. GTDB lineage: Bacteria > Desulfobacterota > Desulfobacteria > Desulfobacterales > Desulfobacteraceae > Desulfobacter. Next base: position 3,302,528 of record NZ_OY775937.1, on the reverse strand, counting down.
AAAACAGGTAAGGTGTCCCCAAATTTTTCCCCGGATTTTCGAAGCGTAAACAGGTAAACAATTTACTGAGGGTGCTCCCTTCTTTGAGTTTATCCTTACATTTTAAAAGTATCGTTGCATTGACCAAAATACGCCAATGGCGTATATAAATAAGATATAGAATTCATTGAAACATCAATATTTACCAAGCAAGTACTAAAGCTCCTACCTGATTCGAGCTATCGAATATTGCAATCTACTTTAATATTGAATCCAGGTGAAGGGCCGATGTTTAAAGGAAGTGGAGGGGTTCGAAAAATCCGATGAAATTTACCTGGCGCAGGCAAAAGAGGGGCTTTACGGGTTATTTATTATTTCGATTAACTCGAAACGATTTACATGTTATTCATGTACAAAAAAAACGAACAAAAAGATTTAGCCCCTGAACAAGTCAAAATCTTAAAAAAAGCAATAAAGGAGAATTTATTATGAAAATCGAAGATTTTGATATGTTGCTTTCGAGCATAAAAGAAGCGGGCGATATAAAAAGCGGGAAAAAGAAACCAAGTAGAATTTTTGAAATTGAAGCTCCTGAAATTAAAATAGTTCGGAAAGCTTTGAATGTTTCACAGTCAGAGTTTGCCATGATGATAGGAGTGAGCGTAAGGACGCTTCAAAATTGGGAACAAGGAAGAAGAAAACCAGATGGACCAGCAAAAGCCTTGTTACGTGTTGCCTCAAAAAATCCCAAAGCGGTACTTGAGGCTCTTCATATTTGATAAAAAATTATGGTAACTGGAACTCTCCTCCTTTGACGGCATTTCGGCTATTCTTCCGGCCTTGAAAGCGGCCCGTATGAACGTATGAATGGGGCTCAAACATTTGACCCCAAACCTTTCGAATTTAAAAACGGAGATGCATATATCGTTAATTACGGGGATTATCATTAGCGAGGTAACCATATGTTAAAAATGACAAGAAAACCAACGCATCCAGGCAAAATCATTAAAGAAGACTACCTCTTACCATTATCGATCAGTATCAAGGATATGGCCGAAAATTTAGGTGTATCCAGGAAAACGCTTTCGAAAATTGTAAACGAAAAAGGTTCTATTATGCCTGAAATGGCATTGCCGTTATCAAGGGCTTTTGACACAACGCCTAATCTATGGATGAACCTTCAGAATAATTATGATTTATGGAGTGCAAAAAATTCATCAACAACTTTGCAGCTTGTTAAGCCAATACCTGCTAACTTGCTTCATTCAACGTAATATTCGGGATAGGAAACCTCATCACTGATGGATAAAGACCTAAAACCTGAAGCCATTGACTGGCACACCCTGGAACCGGACAAGGTATTTGCCACCCTGCACAGCAGCGAGACCGGACTCTCCGCCGATCAGGCGACGGAGCGGCTGCGCATTCATGGTCCCAACCTGATACGCAAAACAAAGCAGGACGGAATACTCCGGCTTCTGTGGCGTCAGATCAACAATTCCCTGATATGGGTCCTGATCGCCTCCGGCTCCTTGGCGATCTTGCTCGGTAAAATGACTGACGGTCTGGTGGTGCTCTCGGTAGTGCTGATTAACGCCGTTATCGGCTTCATCCAGGAATTCAAGGCCGGGCGGGCCATCGAGGCCCTTTCCGAGATGGTTCCGCAGAATGCCATCGCTATCCGGGAGGGGAAAAATTGCACCATTTCCGCCTCTGAACTGGTGCCCGGCGATGTGGTACTCCTGGCGGCAGGCGATAGCGTAGCGGCGGATATGCGTCTGGTCAACATCAAAAACCTGCAGGTGGAAGAGGCGGCCCTGACCGGCGAATCGGTGCCGGTTGAAAAAAACACCGTATCGGTCAGCAGTGATGCCGTGCTCGGCGACCGGACCTGCATGGTCTACAGCGGCACCCTGGTCACAACAGGTACGGCGACAGCCGTGGTTACGGCCACCGGCATGGGCACGGAATTGGGCCGTATCTCCGACATGCTCGAAAGTACGGTTGACCTGGAAACGCCGCTCACCAAAAAACTGGATGAGGTCAGTACCTATATTACCATTGGAATTTCCGTCATTTCAGTGGTGATCCTGGCTATCGGCGTAAAACGGGCCCTGGATATCGCCATTCCGCTGGGTACCGCCCTGAAAGAAACCCTTATTTTTGCCATAGCACTGGCGGTCGGGGCCATCCCCGAGGGCTTGCCTGCGGTGGTGACCATTGCCCTGGCCATCGGGGTGCAGCGCATGGCACGACGAAACGCCATTATCCGCAAACTGCCCGCAGTGGAAACCCTGGGCAGCACCACCGTGATCTGTTCCGACAAAACCGGCACACTGACCTGCAACGAGATGACCGTGACCGAATTGCGGACACTGCAGACCAGTTGCCGGATCAGCGGCAACGGTTACGATCCACAGGGCAGCTTTACCATCGAGGGCCGGAACGTGGTCCACCTGCCCGAAGATATCAAGGATCTGCTGACCAAGGCGAGCCTGTGCAACGATGCCACCCTGCATCAAGATTCAACCGGATGGAATATCACCGGCGATCCGACCGAGGCAGCCCTCCTGGTTGCCGCCACCAAAGCCGGAATATCCATTGAGAATGCCAATACCCGCTTTCCCCGCCTCGACAGCATACCGTTTTCATCGGAAAACCAGTATATGGCCACCCTGCATGGTGGTGCCGAAAAAACCATTGTCCTCAAGGGGGCGCCCGAGGTTATTCTAAGCCGGTGCCATGTGGCAGGACAGGCCGCGGATGATTCGCAACAGATCATGACGGAGATCAACCGCATGGGCACCCAGGGCATGCGGGTGCTGGCCATGGCCGGCAAACAGATGGACCAGGCTGCACCCGATACACTCTCGCCTGATTCGGTGGCGCAGGGGTTTGCCTTTCTGGGCCTGATCGGCATGATTGATCCGCCGCGCATTGAGGCGGTTGAAGCCATCAAGGCCTGCCATCGAGCCGGGATCGAGGTGAAGATGATCACCGGCGATCACCGCACCACGGCCCTTGCCATCGGTACGGAACTCAACCTGGCAGTCGGCGACCAGGTCGTGACCGGCGTGGAATTGGCAACCATGGATGCAGCAACCCTGCAACAAACGGTGCTGACCACCAATATTTTTGCCCGGGTGGCCCCGGAACATAAACTCCGCCTGGTGCGTGCCTTGCAAAAGGAACGGCATATCGTTGCCATGACCGGTGACGGCGTCAACGATGCACCATCGCTCAAGCAGGCCAATATCGGCGTGGCCATGGGCATTACCGGTACGGCGGTGTCCAAGGAATCGGCGGATATCGTTCTGGCGGACGACAATTTTGCCAGTATCAGCGCGGCGGTGGAGGAAGGAAGGCGGGTTTATGACAATCTGATCAAATCGCTTGCCTTTTTATTGCCCACCAATCTCGGCCTTGCATTGATCCTGATTTACGGCATCATGTTCTTTCCCTTTGACCCGGTGAGCAAGGAGTTGTTGCTGCCCATGCTGCCGACCCAGTTGCTGTGGATCAATCTGGTTGCAGCGGTCGCCCTGGCCCTGCCCCTTGCCTTTGAGGTCAAGGAACCGGATATTATGAATCGGCCGCCCCGCAATCCGGATGCGCCCTTGTTTAGCGGTTTTGTGGTCTTCCGGGTAGTAGCGGTCTCCCTGCTGATGACCGCCGGCACGATTGTGCTCTTTACTATGGAATATCGACAGGAGATAGCCGCAAGCATCGCTGAGCCACTGGTCCTGGCCAAGACCCAGACCATGGCTGTGACCTTTGTCATTATGTTCCAGATTTTCTACATGATCCACTGCCGATCGCTGAAAGACAGTCTGCTGAAAATCGGATTCTTCAGCAATCCCACCGTATTCTGGGGAATTGGCGTGGTTCTCGCCTTGCAGGGGCTATTTGTTTACCTGCCCTTGATGCAACAGGTCTTCAACACAGCACCCCTGTCGCTCAACGAAATCGGGTTGACCACTGCTGCTGCGCTAATTATTTTTCCGGCAGTGTCCCTGGAGAAATGGGTCCGATCCCTGGTGCGCCGTTCGTTTAAAAACGGGGGCTGATGGGTATGAGCCGAGGGAAATAGGGATAGGGTCTTGAATTATTACTTCTTAATCAATGATTCAAGACCTTACTTCTAAGTACAGCCTATGCGGCTTGGACAGGAGTTGAGGCAGTCGGAGTTGCGATTATGGGCATGATACTGTTTAACGAATCACGATATATTCTGAAAATAATCTGTTTGTTATTAATCGTAGCTGGAATAATTGGCTTTAAATTGGTTTCTTTATCGTAGGAAAGTCCATAGCAATATCTTTTGTGGATACAAAAAGTTGCGCCACCAAAAAGTTTGATGCTCTCCCGCCATCACTTTGATGGCTCATGTTGCGTTCCGGGGTCCTATTTTTGATACGAACTCTATGTCTTAAAATGATTAATATCATTCACATGTCTTCTATAATTTAAGCCCGGAGTATTTTATTATATGTTTCATATAAAATTAAGCTTAGTAACCCCTAAAAAATCCTGAAACGCAACATGAGCCTTAATTATTAAGTGCCCTCAGCTAAAGTTGACCCTGGTCCTGCTAAAGGTCTAAAGGTTTTTTTTGATGCTTGGCAGAACGGACATTTCCAATCATCCGGAAGATCTTTAAACGCGGTCCCCGGAGGGGTATTGGTCTTTGGTTCGCCTTTGTCAGGGTCATAAACATATCCGCAATTGTGTACTTGACATTGATACATATCTTTTGGGTCAGCCATGTTAACTCTCCTTATTCTTAAGTATTAATATTAAATTACTAAAACGGGCTATGTTGAAGCCTATCGTATAGAAGAAATGAACCGTACCATTTTCCACAGAAGAAAGTACGAAGGAAAATAACCGCCACATAAAATGAAGATATTACAATGCACTAACTATAATTAGATCTTCAAATTTAGTCAAGGAAATAATAGTCGTAATCAGGTATCAGGCAGTAAGGGACGCGGGGTTATGTTTTTATTGACATGATATTGTCTACAGTCTACTTTAGACCGAATTTTTTAAAGGAAAGAAATCTTATGCTGAAGTACCAAAATATTTCGACAAGTATTCTGCAATTTTTAAGGCGGCAGATTGTGTGTGGAAAAATTAAAGGCGGTGACCGCCTCATCGAAAATCAACTTTCAGCTGAGCTTGGCGTTAGCCGGCCACCCTTGAGAGAAACCTTTCGCATTCTCCAAAACGAAAGACTGGTCCGAACCACACCCCGCATCGGTACTTTTGTAACCGAACTTAGCAGTTCTGATTTTAATCAGATCTGCGACATTCGCATGATGGTGGAATGTTTTGCTGTTCGGCAATTAAAAACCATTGGAATAAAAGAACTGTCTGAATTGGAAAAAATTGTTGAAACGCAGAACGCTGTTCGGATTCCGAAAAAATTTGTTGATGACGAGCAAAAATACACACTATTTTTGAAATTTGCCAATTTTCATCTTCAATTAGTCGAATCTGCAGGAAATTCTTATCTAACCCATTGGTACCAGGGGCTGTCTTCAAATATTTCACGCTACCAGTATATTTTTTTCTTCCAACCAGGCGCAATAGGCAAAGACCGGAAAGACCATACCAAAATACTGGCTTTAATTAAATCAGACCAATTAGATGAAGCTGAAACATTTTTGAAAGCGCACATAGAATACCAGCGCAAAAAATTGATGAAAATAATAACCGGGCTTGAAAACTCGAACATGAATGTAGAAGGGCCTTAGAGCCTGTTTAAAAATTGATGAATCGGCTGCAATCTCATGAAAATGGCCCCAATTCCCCCAAATTTTATGTCAATAGTCCGGCTATTAACAGAAAATTTGTGAAAATTGGTTCTCATTTTCATGAAATTTCGCTTCGATCCCCTAATTTTTAAACAGGCTCTTAATAGTCAAAGATAAGTCAAGTCAAAGGGGAAACCCTTAAAAATATTGTCTACAATAGACTGATAAAAGGAGAGAAAAATGAAGATGAAGTCAATGCAGGTTTGTCTGATTCTGGCACTGGTGTTAATTGGAACGTCAATGGTATGTGCCAAAGAACGCATGATTCGCTGGAAATACAATTCTTTGTGGCCGGTAGGCATAGGACTTTATGAGGGTGATAAGTATTTTTGTGATACGGTCAACCGGTTAAGTAACGGCCGGTTAAAAATCAAATTATATCCTTCAGGCCAGTTACTACCCGGATATCAAAATCTGGATGCTGTTAAAAAAGGAACGATTCAATGTGCCGGTGACTTCGGGTCTTACTGGGTGGGTAAAAATACCGCCTTTGATATTCTTGCAACAACACCCATGGGCATGACCTGGATAGACTACATGCTCTGGATATATCATGGCGGGGGCCAGGAACTTTACGATGAACTTTATGGTCAGTACGGCTGTAAATGGCTGCTGCAGAACTTTACCCCCATTGAGGCCGGTATCCGAACCCACAAACCTATCCGGAACCTGGAAGACTATAAGGGACTGCGTATTCGCATGGGCAGTCTTTTCGGCCAGAAAATTCTTCAGAAATTAGGCGCCTCACCGGTTCTGCTGGACGGCAGTGAGGTCTATGAGTCCGTAGCCCGCAAAGTAGTTGATGGCGCTGAATTCAGTATCGCTACAGTGGACTGGACTGTTGGATTTCAAAACATCACCAAGTACTGGAATGCCCCGGCATGGTATCAGACGGCCATCGTGCTGGGCGTGATAGTTAATCAAGATGCCTGGAACGAGCTGTCCGACGACTTGAAAGAAGTGGTCACCCAGGCCTCCAGGGCCACTACGGCCTATATGAGTTCCTGGTTTGAATACGGCAATATCAAAGCCACCAAGGATTTTCTGGCCGCAGGTACTGAAATCACGCATCTGGACGAAGACTCCATGAAAAAAATTTCACTCATTATCAGCGAAGTCCTGGCTGAAGAGGCTGAAAAAAATCCGGATTTCAAAAAAATACTCTCTTCACAGATTAAATTCATGAAGGATTTTTCACCGGTTCGCAACTATGAGTCACCATTTACTTTTGGCACAAATTCCGTTTCCCTGCCGGAATTGAAGTAGTGTTTGAACGCAAAGTCACCCACCTGCCGCTTGCATCCGGCAACTTTGCCTCCAAATAACGGCCATGGCCGACCTGGTCTTTCACCGAGGTTAGGCCACAACAAATCATGAAAGAAACTAACTGGTTAGTTTAGTTCTTTCATATAAAGGGTTTTGGTTAATGTATTGGAATTAGGAATTGTTTTTATATGGAATTGATGAATCGAATAATTTTAATAATTGAAAAAATCATTGCCGCCATTGGCAAAACGGGTGCCTGGGCCATTATACCGTTGATGCTGATCATGGTTTTTGAAGTGGTGACCCGGCGTATGCTCAATCAACCCACGGTATGGACGTTTGAAACCAGCACCCAGCTTTATGGATTCCATTTTATGATTCTGGGTGCCTATACGCTGCAACTGGGACGCCACATTTCAGTGGACATTATTGTTGAGCGCTTCAGCAAGCGTACACGCGCAATCCTGGACATTATGCTATACCTGGTTTTCTTTTTCCCTTTTATCATTGTGTTACTCATTGAAAGCACAGCCTTTGCCCGGGAATCATGGAAAATCCTTGAAACCAGTTTTTCTGTATTTGCACCACCGATTTATCCCATCAAGACAGTGATTCCGGTCACAGCCCTGTTGCTTTTACTGCAAGGAATCTGCCTGTTTTATCGAAAATTCATTTTCGTGGTAAAGGGGGTTGAATTATGACAACCGGTATGATTCTTGCCATTCTAATGTTCGTCTGCCTGTTGATCGGCCTTAGCCTGGGCCACCCCTTGGCCTTTACCCTTGGGGGTCTTGCCGTAATTTTCGGCTATTTCGGATGGGGACCTGAATGCTTCGGTATGTTTATTGATCGCATCTACATGTCGACCATGAACAGTTACATCCTGGTGGCAGTACCCTTGTTTGTCCTGATGGCCAATTTTCTGGACCGGTCCGGCGTCATGGAGGGGCTGTTTGTTTCCGTGCGCTATCTTCTGGGCCCCATCCGCGGCGGCATCGGAATGACCGTTATCCTTGTGGCCACCATCTTTGCGGCCTGCACCGGTATAGTCGGGGCGTCGGTGGTGACCATTGCCCTTTTGGCCACCCCTCCCCTGCTTGAATATGGATATAAAAAGGAATTAATCGCCGGCTCCATCTGTGCCGGTGGAACTCTGGGTATCCTGATCCCCCCTAGCATCATGCTGGTCCTCATGGGATCCTATGCCGGTGTTCCGGTGGGCCAGTTGTTCATGGGTGCCCTGATTCCCGGGGCCATCCTTTCCGGTTTCTATATTTTATACATTGCGGTCGTCTGTTTTATTAAACCTGAATGGGGCCCGGCCCTGACCGCCGAAGAACGTGCCGAAGTTCCCACCAAAAAAGTGGCTACCGACTGCCTGAAAAATCTTTTCCCACCCGCGCTTTTGATCGCATCGGTCCTCGGGGCTATTTTTACAGGCGTGGCTACGCCTACGGAAGCGGCAGGCATGGGCGCCTTTGTTGCCCTTTTAATGATGATCGCTTACGGCAAATTCAGTTTCACGATCATCAAGGACTCGGTCATTGCAACCAGTACGGTAACGTCTATGGTCTTGTTCATCGTGGTTGGCGCCACCTGTTTTACCGGTGTCTTCATCGGCCTTGGCGGCGACGAGCTTGTGGAGGTGGCCATACTAAGTGTGGGAAGCAAATGGGGATCATTTGCTCTGATGATGCTTATCGTCCTTTTTCTGGGCATGTTTATTGACTGGATCGGTATCACCATGATCTGCCTGCCGCTCTTTGTACCCATTGCCAGGGATCTTGGATTTAACGAATTGTGGTTTGTTATGATGATTGCCATGAACCTTCAAATGTCTTTTCTGACACCACCGCTGGGGTATGCTTTTTTCTACTTCAAAGGCGCCGGAGGGGCCACATCCCAAATCGACATGATTGAAATATACCGGGGCATGATCCCCTTTATTCTAATAATGCTTTCGGCCCTGGCGTTATGCATCCTGTTCCCCCAAACCGTTCTTTATCTGCCCGAAATGATGAACTAAGGACCGTGGAACTTTTAAAATTTACCGTATGGCCCCAAGACAAGACCCTTAAAGAGAGGAAAACGTGTTAACCGAAAAAATAAAAAAAAGTCTGAAAGACATTGTCGGGTCAAAGGGATTTATTGATACCCCGGAAGACCTGTCAGCCTATTCCTATGATGCTTTTGTCGAGGAAGCAACCCCGGAGCTTGTGCTGCTGCCTGAAAATACGGCGGATGTTGCCGCCATCATGAAGATAGCCGACCAGGAAGGCATCCCGGTTACCGCACGGGGCGCCGGGACCAATATCAGTGGGGCTTCTATTCCTGTTAATAAAGGGATTGTCCTCTCCCTGACCCGGATGGACCGGATCCTTGAAGTCAGCACCCCAGACCGGTACTGTATTGTCCAGCCCGGCGTGGTCAACGGAGATCTCCAGGCCCGCCTGGCCAAAGAAGGATTTTTCTATCCACCTGATCCGGGCAGCTACATGGCCTCGACCATCGGCGGCAACGTTGCCCAGAATGCCGGGGGCCCCCGTTGCCTGAAATACGGGGTAACAGTTGATTATGTACTCAGCATGGAGGTGGTGCTGGCTTCGGGCGAGGTTATCCGTTTTGGAAGCCGGAATGTAAAAGACGTTACCGGCTACCGGCTGTCAAGCCTTTTTTGCGGGTCCGAAGGCACCTTGGGCATTGTCACTGAAATCACATTAAGGGTTGTGCCTTTACCCGAAGCAACGCGCACCATACTTGCCGTATACAACGATCTGGATGACACGGCAGATACGGTTGCCGACATTATTGGCTCAGGCATTCTTCCGGCGGCCCTGGAATTGATGGACAAAACCGTGGTTAACGCTGTGGAGGATTCTGCCCGCATTGGCCTGCCCCGCCATGCCGAAGGACTGCTGCTCATTGAAGTGGATGGTGCAGAAGAAACCGTGGAAAAGGAAATGCGCACCATTGTTGAAAAAGCCCGGAACCACGGCGCCCAGGAAGTCATTGAAGCGCGAACGGCTGCCGAGCGGGACGATGTCTGGACTGCACGGCGCTCGGCATACGGGGTGTTTGCACGCCTGGCACCGGATTGTATCGTAGAGGATGCCACCGTACCGGTCAGCCATGTACCTGACATGATCCGCCACATCCGGAAGATCGCGGACCGTTATCAACTGCGCATTGGTATTCTGGCCCATGCCGGTGACGGCAACATGCATCCGTTGATCTCCACAGATACCCAAAACAAGGAAGAATGGCAACGGGTTGAGGCCGCCAACCGCGAGATTTTTAAACTGGCCATGACGTATCACGGTACCCTGTCTGGAGAGCATGGCATCGGCCTTGCCAAGTCGGATTACCTGCCCATGGCCATTGACGACGCAACCCAGGCCTTCATGGCCAGGATCAAGCAATGCGTGGACCCCAAAGGCATCCTTAATCCCGGAAAATTTGTATAGGTGAAAAGATCATGAAAGCCGATGAAGCAAATCAATGTGGTAAATGCGGTCTGTGTCTGACCAGTTGCCCGGTCTACAGGGCAACCCGTGAAGAAACCACGGCCCCCAGGGCAAAGGTCCATATAATCAAAAGTTTCGCCCATAACACCCTGCCGGCTACGGACCGCATGCAGGAGAAATTACAATGCTGCCTGATGTGCGGCTCCTGCACAAACATGTGCCCAGGGGGTGTGCAGCATGATATCCTGTTCATGCGCATGCGCCAAGAAATGGGTGCCCGGCGCGGCCGGTCAAAGGAAGTCAAGGTCGCAGGAGCGATTCTGCCCAGGGAAAACCGGCTTCGGTTGGCCTCAAAAGCAGCACGGTTGGGAACCGGCAGCCTGGCCCAGCGTATCATTGGACGCATGCGCATCGGCAACATTCCCATTGAAAACTTTCCGACCCCCAACGCCACGCCTTTTCGGGAGCAGCTACCTGAAATTATTGAACCTGTCGGCAAACCTGTCGGCACGGTTGCTTATTTCACCGGGTGTGCAACCAACCATATCTTTGAGCGCACCGGCCACGCTGCGGTTAAGGTGTTAACACGCATGGGATACCGGGTCCTGATCCCCAAAAAACAGGGATGTTGCGGTCTGCCGCTTTTTTTCCACGGTGCTATAAAGCAGGCAGAAGGCACGATTATATCCAACATTGATACCCTGCAAGCCCTTACCTGCGATGTCATACTGGTGGACTGCGCGACCTGCGGATCTGCTTTGGGTCATGCCTATCCGCAGTTGATGGCTGAATTGGATCTGCCCGACGGGCCGGCACGCCGCCTGGCCGAAAAGGTATGGGATATTGGCGAATTTGTTTTTAAGCACTTTGCCCAATTGGCCCCCCATCTGGATCAAAAAAAAGAAAAAGAGACCGTAACCTATCATCTGCCCTGTCATCTTAAAAACCATGGTCAAGAAAAAAACATGGTTGAAAACCTGATCAAACAACTTCCCCACGTGGATTACCAACAGGCCGAGGACTGGGATTCATGCTGCGGCGGGGGTGGTTTCTTTTTTAATGAATACCCTGAAATCTCAAAAAAAATCGTGGCCGCCAAAATCAAAAATGCTGTTAACACAGGATCACAATTCTGGGCAACGGGCTGTCCGGGCTGTAGGGTGCAATTGTCTGGTAATCTGCCCCAAAAAGGTATGCTGGATGTCTGCCATCCAATGGAAATCATCGCCCGGGGACTCAAAGAATCATGTAAAATAGATGAATAGCCTATGGAAAGCTGTTAAAAATCGTCCACCTGCATCTGGTAAAAGACCCGGGAATCTTCCCCGTCATCAGATTTAACAGGCCGTTCCGTGATCCGGACATGATATAGTTGAGTATCAGACACAAATCTGCTGTGCAGCCCCATTAAGGCAGTACCGGACATCATTTCACCGTCCACAATCACCCGGGCCTTTCCCGGGGTATGTTCCGACCAGCGGATCAAATTTTTTTTCTCGTCAGCCAAGGCCTTTTTTGATGCCACCGGTTCAGAGATCTGCTGATCTATTTTTGCTGCCTGTTTAGCAAGGTCTTTGATTTTTGCTGTATACAACTTTATTTTTGTTTCCGCAGCTTTCAGACGTTTCCTGAGTCCGGTTAAACCTTCGTCCAGGTACTCTCGGTCACCTGGAGGCAATTCCGGCCGGGATTCAATTTCACGGCATTGAACCTGAATTTTCTCCTTGACCTGGTCCAGTTCGGCCATCTTTTTTTTTATACCGGCTGCCTTTCTGAGGATCGTATTCTTCGTTTTACCAAGAGTCTGGATTACCTCTTCCAACCGCATTGTCTCGGCACTGTTTTTTTCCAGTTCCCGGGCAGTAAATGCATCACGTCCAACCCTGATCTTGGAAGGGACGGCTGTTCCGGAACTTATACTGCCGGCCATCAGCCCCATTTTAGCGGACACCTGGCTTGAAACCAGCATACCGGTGATGATGGAACAGGCCCCGGAGCATTCAATTTTTGCATCCACAATCTTTTTTTTAACAAATACATCACCCATACAGATAATTTCGCTGTTGGTAATGGATTGGGCATACACATTGCCCCGGGCGTACACCCGGGCGTCATTGATACCGCGGGCAATGATCAGATCTCCGTTGGCTTCTACAACGCCGTTGTTCACTTCCTGTGCGGCAATGTCAACACCGCACACCCTGGCCCCGGATTTTATGCTCCCGGTTACACTGATGTTACCGTCAAATTCAACTGGCCCGGTTTCATTGTCAATATCCTCGTTAATGTCAAATTCTTCATGGACAACAATTAACCCGGCCAAGGTGATCCTGGGTTCCCCCCGGACTGTGGCCAGCACTTTCCGACCGTCCTCGGATAATATTGCGCCTGCACCAACACGAAAGGAATTATTCGTTTTGTCTATCGCCGGTATGGCATTGCCATAGACATCGTTGCCGGGCTGGGGCGTGCTCCCGACGATTTTTTCGGCCAGCACCGTGCCTTTTTCCACCAGCGGGCTTGGACTCCTGTCTTTAAAATCAATATTGCCATAATCATCCATGCCTCCGGTTTTCAAATAATCCGTATCGAAAAAAAACTCTGTTTTGGTATCTTTGTCCGGTGACGCCTTAACCCCCTGGGCCATACTGACCGGAATGTTGTCCGCTAATGCGTTATGCGTATGATGGCCCGAATTCGCCGGATCTTCTTCGTGGCTTAAAACCTGCGCATCTACCACTGGTTCTGTTTTTGGCAGCGGTTCGTTGGCCCCATGGGGCGGCTTGCAGGACCGGTTCTGAAGTTTAAATATTTCATCCCGCTGTTTTGATGTGATTATACCTGCTTCCACCATCACGTCCCCGATGCGCCGGGGTTTTTTTCCCGCTTCAAGCTGCTCTTTTTGTTCCTCCAGGGCCAGATCCAAAACGCTTTTATTAACAAATCCCTTGGCAAGCGCGATGGCACCGAACCGGTATTCCTGTTGATGGATGGTAACGGCCTTGGCTGCCATGGTCAGCCGGTGGATATTCCGGGATGAAATCAGATTTTCGGCAAGAAAATATGCTGTGAGTTTTTCTTCTAAATTATCGTCATCACTGTATTGGGCAAGGGCCTTTTGCAACTGTTCCTCACTGATGAATTGATTTTTAACAGCCAGGCTTCCGATCAGCGGAACAGTCTTGCCGTGTTTTAACCCATTTGCCATATCTTTCCCAACATCCTCCTTAGAAGAGGATAAGGGCCATGGAAGGAATAAGAACCATCGCCCTGTTTGTGGATTTTAAAATTTCTATGGCCCTGAATTGTCATGGCCCTAATTGTCAGCCGAAAGCGGCAATGATGCCGGCAAGCAGCAAGGGAAACTCGAACCAGAATTCATAAAAATTTGCGGAAATATCATTATCTTTTTTATACCGAAAGGTCAATATAAGCATGAAAGCCGGTATCAGGGCAAGGCCACAGACTACAGGGGACACCCAGACCGTTAAAATTAAAGGAAGAACTATTGTGGCCACAAGGGCGTAATTAACAAATTTGAGGCTTTTCTTTTTACCCAGAAGAATGGGAAGGGTTTCCCGGCCTGCAATCCTGTCACCCTGGACAGCCAGAATATCCATGAAAGCTGTCCTGGCAAACGCTAATCCCGTGACAAAAATAAAGGCAACCAGGGTCAGGCCCGGGTTTGCTTTAAGGCTAACCCCGGGCATCAGGCTTGTAACCATACCCCACGCCACTGCGATAAGAATGGTTTTTGATCCCGGCACATCCTTAAGCCGGTAAATTTTACGCCCGGAGGAAAAGGAGGGGAAGATGGTACGGGTATATGACATGCCTAACAGCATCATGATAAGCAGTACACCAAAGTAACCCCATCCTCTTGTCCATGCAAGGAAAAGCCCGATTGCACCGGACAAAAATGCCACAAGCAAAAGCGATCCCTTGTTTTGCTTATAAAGGGCTGCCCGGTCCGGTTTGTTGTAGGTATCGGACCTGATGGTCATCATGTTGTTCATGATCTGCATGGAAAGAATATAAAACATGGCAATAAGCGCTGGTATGCCCGGATTTTGTGCGCCGGAAATCATGGCTGATCCCAGGGTCAGACAGGCGGCACCTGCGGCCAGGAGAATGTTGGTCTTCATCAACACATTCATCACGGCCATAATTTTTCCTCGCCCGGGCTGTTTTTTTCTGAATGCCTGTTCCACATTACTGCAAGTGTCATTGATAATCCAGTTAGGGGTGGAGGCCCCTGCGGTAATGGCGATGGATTGTGCATTGGAAATGGATTCATAATCTATTTCCGAGGCCTGTTCAATGTGCATGGACGGTTTACCGGTTTCCGCCGCCACCTGGGCCAGGCGTTTTGTGTTTCCGGAAAATTTTCCTCCCACAACAATGACGGCGTCATGGGTACCGGCCATTTCCCTGACTTCATTCTGCCGCTTTTCCGTAGAATCGCAGATAGTGTTAAATATTTCGTAATGGGAAACATTTTTGCGGCACCAGGCCTGGATATCCGCAAAAATTTTGGTATTTTGCGTGGTTTGGGCCACCACCACAGCCTTTTCAAACCTGGGAAGTGCTTTAAGCTGATCCAAACTGGTGACGGTATGCCCCTTATCCCGGGCATATCCTAAAAGGCCGATAACCTCGGGATGCTTTTCATCGCCAAGGATAATGGTGTCATAGCCCTTTTTTGAATATTTGTCGATGATCACCTGGACCCTTACCACCCGGGGGCAAGTGGCGTTAATCACGGTGAATCCAGCATCAGCCAAGGCCTTTTCATCCTGGGGCGGTACCCCGTGGGCCCGAATGAGTACAATGCCTTTCCCGGATTCAGGAATGGTGTCCATCCGAAAAATCTGTTTACTTTCCAGCATCTCCAGGACCTGGGGATTATGAATTAAAGGGCCATATGTATAAATGGGTTCTTTGGCCTTATTAGATGCATCAAGCACCATGTCCACGGCCCGGCGGACCCCCATACAGAATCCAGCTGTTTTAGCAATTGAAATTTTCATGAAATTTTACTCAGTAACTCCACAAGACGGTTAAATTCGGCCCCGGATGAGAATTTGATCTCAATTCTTCCACGGCTTCCACTTTTTTTGATGAAGACCGGGGAGTTAATCCGGGAGGATATCTGGGACGAGGTCTCTTCCAGAAACTGTTTTTCGTCCGCAGTAATTTTTTTTTCAATTTTCTGGGGCTGTTTTTTAGCCTGATTTACTAAACGTTCAGTTTCCCTCACCGACAGTTGTTTTTCCACCACCTGCTTGAATAAATAGAGCTGATTTTCAACAGCGCCTGCCCCCAGCAGCGCCCGGGCATGTCCCATACTGATCTCTTCTGCAATCAGACTCTCTTTGATCTCTTCGGGCAGGCTGCGCAAACGCAGCAGGTTGGCAATGGTGGACCGATTTTTGCCAATCTTCTCGGCCACCTTTTCCTGGGTATATCCAAACTCGTCAATAAGCCGAAAATAGGCTTCCGCCTCCTCAAGCACATTGAGATTTTCCCTTTGAATATTTTCGATAATCGAAACTTCCAGCACCTGTTCGTCCGTGAGATCTAAAATAATAACAGGCACCTGGGTAAGCCCAGCTGCTTTTGCGGCCCGCAAACGCCGCTCTCCGGCAATCAACTCATAAGCACCATCCATTTTCCTGGCCAAAAGGGGCTGGAGCACCCCCTGCTCGACAATGGACTGGGTCAGCCGTCCCAGTTCCTCTTCGCTGAACCGGGTTCTCGGCTGGTAGCGGTTAGGAGTTAACTGATCAATATTACAGAAGAAAAAATCAGAATTGACTTCAGGTCCTTCCATATCGGGGATGAGCGCTGATATTCCCCGGCCCAGACCGGTGTTTTTCCGCTTCTTGTTCATCATCTTTTTAAAAGTTCCCTGGCAAAGGACATATAACTTTTAGCACCTGGTGATGTTTTATCGTACAGAACAACCGGCAGACCATAGCTTGGGGATTCTGCAAGTTTCACATTACGGGGGATTTTTGTCTTGAACACCAGGTCCTTGAAATACTGCCTGGCGTCATCCACCACATTTTGGGACAAATTGGTTCTGCGGTCGAACATTGTCAGCAAAATGCCTTTGATTATCAAGCCTGAATTAAAAGCATTCTTGATTCGCTTGATTGTATCTAAAAGCTGCCCTAGTCCTTCCAGGGCAAAAAATTCACTTTGCAGGGGGATCACAACAGAATCGCTTGCGGAAAAAGCGTTCAGCGTTAACAGACTTAACGCCGGTGGACAATCGACAATAATGAAATCAAAGGTGTCGGCCACGGGAACCAGAAATTCCTTGAGTCGGGCCTCCCTTTTGGCGGCAGACATCATTTCCACCTCAAAACCAATGAGATCAACATTGGCCGGTACCAGGGTCAAACCCTTGAGCATGGTGGGTAAAAGCATATCTTCAATGCCGGTTTCTCCAATTAGCCCATCATACAAAGAGGCTTCAAGGCTGGGTTTGTCCACCCCGAGTGCCGTAGTGGCATTGGCTTGGGAATCACAATCCACAAGCAGCACTTTTTTTTTCAGTTTGGCAAGGGAGGCAGACAGATTGACTGCTGTGGTGGTTTTACCCACCCCGCCCTTCTGATTGGCAATACTGATAATTTGAGTCATAATTTAAATTTTCTTATCATAATTGTGGTGTATAGGCAAACATATAGGCATTCGAAAGGTTGTTACAGAATGCCGATTTCCCCTGCTTTTTAAAAGGATCCTACGGATACGACAGAATCACGAACCATGGCTGTTATCCCCCTATTCCAAAATCCATGTCAACAAAAAAATGGCCGACTGCCTCAAACGGTTTATTTGACATTTTTCAAACCTTGGCTACTATTGGCGGTATTATGTCAATTTCAGAACAAATCAGAGCACTCATTCCCAAGGCCATGTGCCGGGACCAATATATTTTGGCCCGCGCCTTGCGCGGCAGGCGCAAACCCGGTCAGGGGCCGGGCAAAAATAATTTAAAAAATGTTTTAGCAAAAGCTCGGGCTTCGGCTGACACCAGGCAGCAGCGCATGGACAACCTGCCCCAAAACATCCGCTTTGACCCGGATTTACCCATCAATGCCGCAAAAGACAAAATAATTAAGGCCATACAGGATCATCCTGTGGTGATCATTTCAGGTGAAACCGGATCCGGTAAAACCACCCAGATCCCTAAATTCTGCCTGGAAGCAGGCCGTGGGACGTCCGGCATGATCGGCTGCACCCAGCCCCGGCGCATTGCCGCCATGACCGTGGCCAAACGCATTGCCTTTGAGCTCAACGAATCCTTGGGGCAATCCGTGGGATATAAAATCCGGTTTGATGATCACACACCTGACAATGCATATATCAAGCTGATGACCGACGGTATCCTGTTGGCTGAAACCCAACAGGATCGATTTTTAAACCAGTATGACACCCTTATTGTGGATGAGGCCCATGAGCGCAGCCTTAATATTGACTTTGTTTTAGGCATCCTGCGCGGCCTTGTCAAAAAGCGTCGTGATCTCAAACTGATCATTACCAGTGCCACCATTGATACGGAAAAATTTTCCAAAGCCTTTGAAAATGCCCCGGTGATTGAGGTATCCGGCCGGATGTATCCGGTGGAACTGATCTATGCGCCCATTGAACATGATAATAATGGGGACAGCAGCACCGCCATCCCGGATGACCAGGGGTATGTGGAGGCAACAGCCCGACAGACCGCCGACCTGTTAATGCGCACCCACACCGGAGATATCCTGATATTCATGCCCACAGAACAGGATATTGGGGAAACCATGGAAATACTTAAAGGGAAAAATATTTCCGGGGTCACGATTCTGCCGCTGTTTGCCCGGCTGTCTGCCGGAGAACAGGCCAGGGTCTTTGCTACCGGTCCCGGCAGAAAAGTCGTGGTCTCCACCAATGTAGCGGAAACATCGTTGACCATCCCCGGCATCAAGTATGTGGTGGACACAGGCCTTGCCCGTATCCCCTCCTATTCTCCAAGAACCCGGACCACGGCACTGCCGGTCAGCCCCGTGTCCCAGTCCAGTGCCAACCAGCGCATGGGCCGTTGCGGCCGTGTGGAAAACGGAGTATGCATCCGGCTTTACGATGAACATGATTTCAATGGCCGCCCTTTCTTTACAACACCTGAAATTTTGCGATCCAACCTGGCCGAGGTTATTTTACGCATGATTGCCCTGCAGCTTGGAGATGTTTCCACCTTCCCCTTTATTGATCCGCCCGCACCCAAAAGCATCAAGGACGGATTTGACACACTTTTAGAACTTAACGCCATTGAGGCCAACAAACCCAAGGCCAAAACAGGTGCAAAAACAGGCGCCAATAAAAACAGGGCAGGCAAAAAATACCGACTCACCCCTTCAGGACGCTTAATGGCCAGGCTACCCATGGATCCCAAGCTGTCCCGCATCCTGCTCAACGCCGGAGATACGGGTGTACTTAAAGAAGCGGTCGTCATCACCACAGCCCTGACCGTGTCCGATATCCGCCAGCGACCGGCAGACAAGGCCCAGGCGGCAGACCAGAAACATGCCCAGTTCAAGGAACCAACATCAGACTTTATCACCCTGCTCAACATCTGGAATGCCTGCAAAGATGCCCGGACCCGGCTAAAATCACGCTCAGCCCTGCGCAAATGGTGCATTGAAAATTTTCTCTCGTTCAAACGGCTGCGGGAGTGGCAGGACATCCATGGCCAAATTACCCGGATGATCAAAGAACACGGTATTAAGCAAACCGGTCCGTCGCCGGCAGTCCAGGAAACCGCAGACCTCAAGGCCGATCAGTTTGAACATGGCGGGCCTTTGTATGCCGCCATTCACAAGGCCCTTCTCCATGGGTATCTGGCCGGCATTGCCCAAAAAAAAGAGAAAAATCTCTTCACGGCGGCCAAGGGCAGACAGGCTCTCATTTTTCCGGGCTCCGGCCTGTTTAATAAAGCCGGCAACTGGATTGTGGCAGCCGAATATGTCAAGACCAGCCAACTTTTTGCCCGGTGTGTGGGCAACATTGACCCGGCCTGGATCGAAGAGATCGGTCAAAGCCTTTGCTCCCGCACCTACAGCGATCCCCACTGGGAAAAAAAACGTGGAGAGGTGGTGGCATCTGAACAGGTCTCCTTGTTCGGCCTTATCCTTGCAAGTGGCAGATCCGTGGCCTATGGAAAGATCAATCCCGAAGAGGCCGGGGAATTGTTCATCCGCCATGCCCTGGTCCAGGGAGAGATCTACCAGGAGTTCGGGTTCATGGCCC
Source organism: uncultured Desulfobacter sp. (assembly GCF_963675255.1). Lineage (GTDB taxonomy): Bacteria > Desulfobacterota > Desulfobacteria > Desulfobacterales > Desulfobacteraceae > Desulfobacter. Next base: position 3,282,706 of record NZ_OY775937.1, on the reverse strand, counting down.
ACAACAAAAATCTCATCGAAGAAATCGCAACCCTGGAGGACAAAACCCGGCAGCGGGACATTCTGGCTTCGGAGGATGAAATCTATTTATTCTATCAATCCCGCCTGCCCAGACCCTTTTACAATATCCGCACCTTTGCCAAATTCATTAAAGACAAAAAAGATGATACCTTTCTGCGCATGACCCGCGAGGACCTGCAAAAAACCGATGTGGACGAAGCGATTTTGGCCCGATTCCCCGACACCCTTGCCACGGACCAAGGGGAGTTTGCCCTGGATTACAAATTCAACCCCGGGACAAAGACGGATGGGGTGACCCTTAAAGTACCAAGCCAGGATGCGGCACTTATCCGCCCCCACCAGGTGGACACCCTGGTACCGGGGCTGCTCAGGGAAAAAATAGCCGCCCTGATCAAAGCGTTGCCCAAAACCCATCGGGTAAAGCTGATGCCCATCCAGCAACGGGCTGATTTTATTGCAGACCACTTACCCAACTCAGATGCGCCTTTATATTCAAAACTCTCTCATGTCATCCGCACACATTTCGATCTTGTGATTCCAGCCTCGGCCTGGTCAGATAAGGACCTTGCAGATCATTTGAAAATGCGGATATCCATCCGGGATCACAAAGACAGGGAGATCAAATCTTTAAGGGACTTGTCAAAACTCGGGGCTTTTGCCAACCGCCGCCCTGCCGAAAGAACCAATACCTTTGAACGGGCAAAAAAGGCATTTGAAAAAACAGGTATCCGGGAATGGGATTTTTCCGATCTTAAACCGGAAATCCAGTTGGATGAAAATAATGAGTCCCGACGCAAAGCCTTTCCCGGTCTTTGTTGCGAAAAAGACAGCCATGAGGTGACGTTAACCTTGTTCAAAACCAGGGATGCGGCTTTAGAAAATCACGTCAAAGGGGTGGGACGCTTGTTTGAAATCATGTTCCCCGATGATATTAAAGCATTGAAAAAAGATATAAACAGGACCGAAGGCTTAGGCCGGATCGCACCCTACTTTAATGACCGGCCAACCTTTGCCGGAATGGCTTACAATGCCATGGCAAAAGCCTTTTTTCAAAAAGAACTTTTTACACAAAAAGCATTTGATGCCCATGTCCAGATGATTCGGCCTAAGCTGTATCTCCTTGGCCGGAAAGCCATGGAAGACATTCTGACCGTAGGCCGGGAATATGCCGCCTGTTTTGATCTGCTGCAACGCTTAAGCCTTGCATCCAAAAACCGACCGGTTATTTTCGAGGCATTGACAGCAATATTCAATGAACTGAAAAACCTGTGTCCGGCCAATTTCCTGGAACTTTACGATTTAAACCGGATTACCTTGCTGCCCAAAAATCTGGAGTGCCTGTCCATTCGTGCCAGGCGCTGGATGGACAACCCGGCCAAGGAGGCCCAGAAAAAAGAGATTGTTGTACCCTATGAGCGAAAGCTTGCCCATCTGATTTCAAGCCTTGGCCCAGACTCTTCAAAGGAAAAATCCAGCGCCGTGGAAGCATTTTTCTGGATGCTGGAGGAATATAAAGTTTCCGTATATGCCCAGGAGCTGAAAACCCGGTTCAAAATTTCAGCCAAACGCCTGGATAAGGCTTTGTTGGATATCTCCACCATGATATAGTGCTCCTCAAAAAACGGTTTCCGGAATAAATACGACCTGATGCAAGGAGAGGACATATGCTACCCTGGATAGAACTGGGAAGGGCCAAGGTACCGGGGGAGAACAATGAATTGATCCTTCGCAGGCGGGGTGAGGAGTTCTCCATCCGCACGGCCGGAACAGAACTGATGAACAGCCGAATCCACGGGTCTGAAGACGCCCTGGCAGACCTGGCCGTTGCCCGGAGTCATAAAACATCCAGACTCAAAATCCTAATCGGCGGACTGGGCATGGGATATACCCTTTCAGCGGCCTTGAACGGGATTTGCCCGGAGAGCAGCGTCGTTGTGGCCGAGTTGATACCCGATGTCGTTTCCTGGAATGAAAAATTTCTCGGGAACCTGGCCGGAAATCCACTGTCAGACCCCAGGACGACGGTGAAAACCCGGGATGTCTTAGACCTGATCAAACAAGAGTCCGTCACCTGGGACCTCATCCTTCTGGATGTGGACAACGGTCCTGTGGGACTGACCCAGAAAACCAACAACAGCCTATATTCACCGGACGGGCTGAAGGCATGCTTCAGGGCATTGGCCCCCGGCGGCATTCTGGGAGTCTGGTCTGCGGGAATGGACGAGGCCTTTTCCCGGCGGCTGGGAAAAGGCGGGTTCAGGTCCGAGGCCGTATCAGTCCGGGCTGTGAAGGGTAAAAAAGGCAGCCGCCACATCATCTGGCTGGCGGTAAAACCGCTTGAACAACCACCCCAAAAACCACGGAAATCATCCAGGAGGACCCCATAATGAATGAAAACAGGCTCGAAAAAATAGAAACAAAGCTGGCCTTCCATGAGAAGGCCGTCAAAGAACTCAATGATGTGATTTACGACCAGCAAAAACAAATAGACCGGATGACCCGGCTGATTGAGGAGCTGGAAAAACAGCTCCCGGACAACTCAACCCGCCCGGCCAATGAAAAACCGCCGCATTATTAGGATGACAGACGGGAAAACAAAAGATCCTCTCTGGGACGGGTGCCGGGACTCAAGGATGTGGAAGGCTGTATGCTCAAGCCTTTCTATATCCCGGTGAGACTGGATGACCCTGTGGATTTCGCTGATACGGCTGGACAGGTGCAGCACACCTGGCAAGGGCAAAGACTCACTGTCTCTGATCTGCCTGGAAAAAAATAGACCCGAAGGTACGGGTTATCCCGGCATCTTCTTCCATTATATCTCCCCAAGCAGGGAACCGGGACCGGAATTCAGGCATCTGAGTTTAGGCTCCATGACACAGGTGACCCCGGCCCACTGGCCCCATCCCATGGCAGGGGAGGCCCCGGTTCCCTTTGCCATCGGCTAGGCAGAATTCTACAATTCACAGTGGCTGGCAGAACGCCAGAAGATATTAGGATTTCCGGCTTTTACTTCATCTATGTGCTGCTCCAGCAGATAGGCAGAAAGCGTAACACAACCACTGCAAGGCAGTGATCTCATTCCCCGTATTTCCCTGCATTGCTTTGATCCGGCTTTAGCCGAAAAATCATTTTCGATTTCCTCCAGAGCCGAACCGCTTCCAAGGATCACCCGCACGGCATGCAATGCGCCGCAGACCCCTTCCGGTGCTTTGCCCCCGCCCTGCAGGGCTGCTGTTTGTATCGTCTCTTCTGAAATTCCGAATTCCAACTGGAATACCTTCAAAACCGCCTGGGTTCAGTTTAATTTTCCCCTGCCGAGAAAATTGAATTTTGCCCTGCCGCGAAACAGGTCCAGTGCCGCTTCAGCTTTCATATCTGATCTCATCAATGGGTCATTCCTGATAATTGCGTTGATAATATTAATTCTTCAAATTTATGAAATATAAGCGGTTTTGAATCAGAAGCAAGTACCGGCTTTTTTCACCAGTTATGATTAAATCCGGGAAACCATGGCTTTCAACTGTGCTGCCAATTCAATAAATTCGCGACGATTTTGAATACGGGGACGGTCCAGGGGAATGGGAACCATATGAGTGGGATTTATAATTGTTTCTCCTGTTATCCTGCCCATTACCATGGTTCGGTCCGCAAGTGTCACCGCTTCCCGTACATCATGGGTGACAAACACAATGGTCTGTTTCAATTGTTCCCACAGGGATAAAAGCAGATTCTGCATTTGCTCCCGGGTCTGGGCGTCCAGGGCAGCAAAGGGCTCATCCATGAGCAGGACCTCGGGGCTGAGCACCAGGACCCGGGCCAGGGCCACCCGCTGCTTCATCCCCCCTGAAATCTCTCGTGGCAGATAATCTTTAAATTCGGTCAACCCCACAAGGTCTAAAAACCGGTTGACCCGGCCCTGTTTTTCAGCGGCAGACAAGCCCCTTCCTTTCAGGCCGAACCCGATATTTTCCGCCACGGTGAGCCAGGGAAAAAGAGCGTCCTCCTGGAATACCACACAACGATCCGGCCCCGGGGCGGTTATGTTTTTTCCCTTAAACAAAATCAGGCCGGATGTCGGTGGAACAAATCCGGCCAGCAATTTGATCAGGGTGGATTTACCGCAACCGCTCTGCCCTATAATACAGATAAACTCCCCAGGATCGGCCTGAAAACTTAAGCCCGACAGCACGGGGGTCTGTTCACTGTTGACCGAAAATGCTTTCGAAAGATCCTGGACATCCAGGACGGGGCCCGAAGCGAAATGATTTGACAGGACATTCATATTTGACGCGCCGCACTGGTAAAACAGAATTTTAATGCGTTTTTCAGCAGCCAGTCGCTAGCCTGCCCCATGATGGCGATGAGGATGATCCCCACGACGATCATATCAATGCGTCCCAGCATCCGGGCATCCATGATCACAGCCCCCAGCCCGACAGACACACCGGACAACTCTCCGAGTACCAGGTATGCCCAGGAAATCCCCAGGCCCAGCCGCAGGCCGGTGACAATGGCCGGCATGGCAGCCGGCAGAAGGATGGCAAATGTGCCCCGGAGGCGGTTCACCCCCATCATGGCCCCGGCCTGGAGAAGCAATGGATTGACCTGGGCGGCCCCGGAGGCGGCATTCAGATAAATGGGAAAAAACGCGGCCAACGCCACCAGAAACACCGTGGTTTTCAGACCAATACCAAACCAGACCATTGCCAGTGGGAGCCAGGTGATGCCGGGCACAGCTCTCAACCCGTTCACCGGCGTGTTCAGCAGCCGTGCCGCGGCAGGAACCCGGCCGGACCAGACACCCAGAGTCAGTCCAAATACCGTGGCCAGACAGAACCCCAGTCCTACCCGGCCCAGACTGGCCAGTGCATCCCTGACAAAACGGCCGGCGTAGGGCCCCTGCCCGTCCGTCCCGAAGATATAGATCCCGGCAGTATCCAAAATTTCTCCCGGCGATGGCAGCAGATAAGGCGGCAGCCAGTCCAACTTTGATACCACCCCCCATGCACACAAAGCTGTCGCCGGTAAAACCCAGGGAAGGATTCGGTACAACTTAATCCCCAATCTCCGCCCGGATTTGGCTCACAAAACTCAAATCAAACAACCGGCTGTAATCCGGCTGGCGCTGAATCAGGCCAAGGGCCTGCATGCGCTCCCCCAGGGCCCGGGCCTTTTCAACGAAATCCGGATCCATGTCCCAGGCCAATTCCATGTTGTGAGCCGCCCCTTCCAGTATTTTCATGGGGGTGCCGAACTCCGATGCTTTTGCCAGCCATAGTTGCCTGTCCTGCTTAAGAAGCCGGGTGGCCCGGGCATGGGCCCTGACCATCTCAAGAACCAGGTCATGATCTTTTTCAATTGAATTACGGGTGACCAGCATGCCGGCATTGATGGTACCGATGGATTCCCCGTAATAGGGATAGGAAAGAATTCTGCCATAGCCCTTGACTACGGCAATGGTGGGAAAGGGTTCGCCCGAGACAAAAGCGTCAATACCGCCTCGTGCCAGGGCCAGGCCCATATCAAAAAAATCCACACGGGTCAGGGCCACCTCCCGGTCCGGGGAGAGGCCGGAACGGATAAGGGTTTCCCTCAGAAGAATCTCATGCATGGTACCCGGCACATATCCGATCTTTTTACCCTTTAAATCGGCGGGAGACTGGACAGGACTGTCTGCGGCCACCACAAAAGCCGAGCACTTGTTACAAAGCGCGGCCACCAAAACCACGGGCTGATCCAGGGCTGCAGAATGAATGGCATGGGCGATGGTGGTGCCGCAAATATCCAGGCTACCCGCCAACAGGGCAGTTTTCTGATCAGCCGGATTGGTAAAGGAAAACACCTTAACATTTTGTCCCGCCCCGGTGAACCGGTCATAAAAAAAAGGCTGGATGGTCTGGGCCGTCTTCCAGGTACCTGCGTTAAACGCAAACCCAGGGTCCGGGCAGCAGGCCACCAGGAAAAAAATAAAGGCAGACACAAACAGTTTTAATATTGCCATGCCTGTATCATCCTTAAAAACAATTGGATGGCAATCCCGGGTCCCAGTCGGTTTCCCAATGTATCCTTCGGCATTCATTGATGTCCCTGGCCCGCCCTTTTCCCGTATCGGCCTGATCGTCCCTGGGGCTGGATCCTTTTTCCGGAAAAAAGAGGTTCGCGCCCGCGGTCATGGAAGCCGTATGAGGTTCATGGGTGCAATGGGCCTTTGGCACCCGGCCCATGACCAGGCGACTCACTGCCACCAGACGGGCCATTTCAAATTCCGTGATCATTCCGTATTTTTCCATGGGGCTGCCCGGAAAATTCACCCGGCGCATGACACCGGAATAAGTGGCCTTGTACTCCCGGGCCAGAAACATCACCTCCACCAGTTCTTCAGGTGTATGTTCCGGTCCCACCGGTTCCACGCAGTTCATCCATTTCAGGCCAACATCATTAAAAACCTGAATGGTCCGGATCCGCTTTTCTTTTTTCAACGGGGTATCCCTGCCCTCCCCCAGCCGGACGGCATGATAGGCGCCCACAAATCCCGCCTCCAAAAGCTGTTCGCCTTCGGCATGGGTGATATCCCGAGTGTTGGCCACCAGGGGAACGCTTACTTCCTGTTTCAACTTTGAACCCAATTCCAGTAACCGTTTAAAGGGATAGGTTCCCGTGGTCATAAGATTTAACCCATCTGCCCCTGCGGCCTGGGCCTCCCTGGACCAGGCCAGGATCTGTTGGTAGTCAAATTCAATCTTTTCCGTAAAAATGCCGGCTTCTTTAGTAAGGGAGCAGAAGCGGCAGTTCAAAGGACAAGGTTCCAGGTTCACTCCGATGTGCAGATGATTTTCCCCTTTCAATCCAAAAGTCTGCCGGGAGAAGCGGTCCGCTGTTTCCATCAGTGCATAGGTTTCTTTGCTGTGCAGATCCATCCGGATCAAGATTTCTGCTTCTTCCCGGCTGATGCCGTCATCAAGGGATTTATCAAGAATGTACTCTATTTTTGGTTTTATACGCCAGCCCATTCGATTCCTTAACAGCAATTCTAAATTTGAGTCGGTACGCCATCTTACTTTTGCTCTTAATCATGCTTTTGCTCGAACTATTTATATGAAAGAACTAAACGAACCAGCTATTTTCTTTCATGATTTGTTGTGTCCTAACCTCGGTGAAAGACCAGGTCAGCCATGGCCGTTATTTCGAACAAGAGCACGAGCAAGATTAAAAAGAAGTAGGAAAGACTATACTTTCTTAAATTTAGAATTGCTTATTCTTTAACTATCGCCCTTCCGAAACCCGTAAAATTTCCAGATTTTTGTTCAGACACTAGCAGCAAGTATTTAGGCCGGGGTAAAATCCCCGGCCGAATTAACGATCAGGAAATTTCAATATATTTTGTGCCGGGCGTATTGCAAACCGGACATTTTTCCGGTGCACTGTCCTCAATGGTATGGCCGCAGACAGGACAAATGAGAATGCTTGCTTCCGGCAGATCGCCGCCGCCTTTTACCGCGTTCAATGCCTTGGTATAAAGGCCGTGGTGAACTTCTTCCACGGGCATGGCATATTTAAAGGTGGTGACAGCCTTTTTGTTTCCTTCTTTTTCGGCTTCGGCAATAAATCCGGGATACATCTCCGTGAATTCATGGCCCTCTCCGGCAATGGCGTCCTCAAGATTTTCCAAAGTTGAATTAATCCCTCCCATCACACGCAGGTGGGCATGTGCATGGATAGTTTCCGCTTCAGCGGCCGCCCGGAACAATTTGGCCACCTGGGGAAATCCATCTTTATCCGCTTTAGCGGCATAAGCAAGGTATTTACGATTGGCTTGACTTTCTCCTGCAAATGCTTCTGCTAAATTTTCCATGGTTCCCATATGTCTAATCTCCTTTGTTTTAAATAATGATAGTGAATCACACGAGTTTATTCCCAAATCAAAAGAGTATATCAGACCCCGGGGATTTTCAAGGCCGGACAAAAAATATCACTCAGCCTTTTCAGGATACACTGGATATTTGCTATAAGGAACGCTCAAATAAGGGAATCCGGACGGCCACCTACTGTCCCTCACTCGTGATCGGTGAAAAATCAGTGGCCACAAGTGAGAAGTAGGTGGCCATTCAAGGCGCAATACCGGAACCATAAGTCTAACACGGGCAAACCACAACTCATGTGTTCGACATCATTTTTTTGTGACAGAAACTGAGAAGTGAGCACCTAAGGGGAATAAGATCTGAGATTTAGCGAACATAAGATGACAGCTCAGTAGTGCCGTCTTTATTGCGGTCATGATTTGTTGATATACGGGGAATGGAGTTTGGCGGACAGTAAATTTTGATAGAAGAAGAGGGAGTCTTCTTCTAAGTAACACAACCGAACAATCAAGCCACAACTATCTCTAATCCAAGAGATTTAGCCTGATTTATTACACGCTTTTTCAAACGCTTCTGATGTGTCTTTTCCTGTTCAGAAAAAACCGAATCATCGAAAGCTTTCTTGTTCTTGATGAGGTGATAGATGATGCGGGCCAATTTGTGGGCGGTGGAGGTGATCGCTTTTGGTGCGCCGTGACGGGCACGCATTCTACGGAAATAATCACCGAGATATGATTTGCTTTTCCAAAGCGAGTTAGCAGAAAGCCGAAGCGCGTGAGCTAATCGATTGGACCCGGGACGGGTATGTGATGAAAGCACTTTTCCACCGCTGATTTTATTGTTGGGACATAAACCGAGCCAAGAGCAGAAATGGCCGACAGTTTTAAATTGGGATAAATCCGGGCCAACTTCGGTGAATACGACGTGGGCCGTCAATTCGCTGATACCATCTATCAGTGTTAAATCCGTCCCCAGAATACGATGCATGTGGGTTTTGACATCAAAATTAGGCGTATTGGCCTTTGGTTTCCGTCCGCCCTTTTTGCCAGGCGGCGGTTTTATATCATCAATATAAATACGGGATTCAAATTCTTTCAAATGGTTTTCAATTTCAACATCACAATCCATGATCAACTGGCGGTAATTACGATAGGATTGAACTGTCTGCTCAAGTGTAAAAAGATGCTCCCGTCGATAATCTCCCGTCAGCGATTTGACAATTGTCTGCTTTGTGGCCTTTATCCGTCGATCTTTCAATTCAGCTAATTTTTTAGGATTTCGCTCTCCGGCAAGAATTGCATCAATAATTGCCATTCCGGTAACGCCGGTAATATCGCTGATGACGTTGTGAATCTGTAGATTCATCTGGGTCAGAGATTTTTGAATATGCTGGATATGGGAAGAAGCGGATTTAACCAGATTATCTCTGTGCCTGAGTAAGGACCGGACGGCGCAAATATCCTGTGCAGGCCGGAATGAACCTCGCAACAAACCGACAGAATGAAGATATTGGAGCCATTGACAATCCTGAACATCAGTTTTGCGGCCAGGCACATTTTTAACGTGTCTATCGTTAACCAGGATAACCTCAAATCCATATGCATCTAAAATTTGGAAAACAGGTATCCAGTATACGCCTGTGGATTCCATGGCAATCGAATCAATATCGCAACTTTTTAGCCACCTGGCTGCGTCATGCAAATCATCGGTAAATGTATCAAAACATTTTACCGGATCATCTGATCTATCACCAGGGACGGCGATGTAGATCTCTGTAGCACCAATGTCGATGCCAGCAGCGTTAGGATGGATTGCATTCAGGTTCTCAATTCCACTTTTGCTCTTTTTTCCGGTATTTTTTGCCATTTTCATCCTTATTCTATTCAGGGAAATGGTGGTGGCCGGATGGTGATACAATGTATTCTTCTAAACGGGATAGACCAGTATTCCCTTAAGGATATACTACTTCACCAATGCTCGGTTCACGTCATCCGGGGCCACGCTTTCGAACGGGTTCCTGCTGCGATAACAGAAGACACCATTGACTATCCGGCCTACTTCGCACCACCGAGTATAAAATCATCATAAGCATGATGCTCCGTAGTGCGAATGTTATTTGTAGGTTTGGTCCCGGTTGGGGCCGGGGGGAGCGCTTTCAAGTTTATTCCAGTTGTACACCATATTTTGTTAATATGTCTTGAGGGGTGATCGTTTCTGGTGTGCCGGTTGGCCGGAGTACATTCCTGCCACATAGAATGAAAACTTCATACGCATCAAATATTGCATACCGATCCTTATCAAATATAATCAGCTTGTTTCCATTTTCTTCTTTAACTTTTTGTCTGAACTTCCTGATTCCGGTGTCTTGACCTTTTTTCTCCAATTTATCCTGTTGGTCTATCCAATCCCTGAAAGCCGTTGTCAGTGCCATGACAAAAATGGTGAGATACACATGAACGATAAAACCGGATTTCGTATTTATAGGTGGCCTTTCTATGAACCAGGCCTGCTTGGCCTCTCTAAATAAGGCGTTTTCAATTTCACTGCGGGCGTCGTATGCGTCATAAACCACCAAGGGCTTGTCAACAGGTCCATTTGTAAGAATAATCAGGGTTTTGGAACCGGGATTATTAGCCTTAAAAGGATCATCCTTAACCACAACAGCATTGATGGGATTGGCGACAAAGCCTTTGGAGTTTTGATGGCTGCCGCTGCCCTGTGGTCCGTAGAATTCTGCTGACGTTAACCCTTCCAGACCTTCAACATCCCAATGATCTGTAACCGTTGTCTTGTTTTTACCGGCACCCACAGTGCGTATTTCGTCTTTAATTTCCGAATGGCCTGTACCAATTAAAGACAGGGCATCGTCATAAACATTCAAACTGGATTTAGCAGGAATAAAAAAGGTGATGGTTTTACTGTTGAGCCACCATAAAAAAATGCCGTCCGTGAACCCACGGTCAATGGCAAGGGAAGTGATTTTGGCATGTTCCCCCAGATTGTCAATTGCCTGCTGAACCACTTCCTGAGCAAAAGTTATGTCATGAACCTCAATTGTAGCAAAACGCATGGCTAAAGGAAGGCGGCTGTTTGGATCCCAAACCACCCATATTTTAAATCCAAAAACAGTTTCCAGAACTTTTCGAATGCGCTTTTTACGAAGTTTGAGTTCGGGCGGTTTTTCTTTGGTTACTTTACCACAGCCGTTACATTTTTCTGTTGATTCAATCTCGGAAGCATCAAGCAGAGCATGAATTTTTTTTGGAAAAAACTTATGTGCCGCTAAAATCGATATTCCCCTGTTAAACATTTTTTCCAGGGTTGGTGCAACAATTGATGCCATTGTATTTTTTATGAAATCACAAGATACCGGTCCTCGGATTGGAATGGGCGCTTTTTCATCGCAAGAGGATTTTTTCTTACCCCTATTGCAAGTCCCTTCTTTTATCTCCCTGCCGTTAAAGCCGACAAGACGCATTAAGGCCTGACTTCGAAGAATAACAGAGTCTGTGTGCCAAAAAAAATGAAGGCCAGCCACAATACGCATCATATAAATAAAAATGATACGCATGAATGGGACCGGACTGTTTCTTTGTTTTGATTTTGGTTCAAGTTCCATGAGCAGGTTGGTAAATTCGAAATGATCAAGAAAGTAAAAAAACTCATCGAATAATCCAGCTTCCCCAAGGCCATATACTTCAGGGATATCTTTACCTTCGGCAAGATCTTTGGCGATGCCTGTTTGGTCCCTGTTTGCTGTATGCCAGGTCAAGCGGTCTACTATATTTTTTGATGCATTTTGGGCTAAACTCATAGGGTTATGGGTTAGCAGAAAAACACAGGAAAGGCAAATACGATAAGATTATAAATATCTGAAATAACAATAAATACTTGTCTCTACATCGTGATTTTGGTCCATTTTTAACATTGGGCGTGAGAGGGGGTATACACCACCTTTTGAATGTCGTTTAAATGGCCAGTGAAGGCTTCTTGCAGGGGATTTTGAAGGGTTCTCAAAAAAGCGGTCGGCCCCGCCAATTTTTTGTTTCCTTGAAAAAAATCACTTTTTTTAAAAAAAAATAAAGCAACCGCTAGCGTGATCAGCTATCGTTTCATTAATCGAAGGAATGAGTCCGAAATAAACCTATGAGCGCGGGCATCTCGCCCGCATCTTTACAATACTTGCAGACCTGCGGGCGGGACGCCCGCGCGCTAGGATATAGCAAAGTGGGCAAGCTATTTAAGACCCGTTCCTAAAATGCGTGGATTATGGATAGATCAGACCGATTGCTAATGGCAACTCCGGCCTTGATTTTGAGAAAAACTGTCTTCCTTATAGCAAATATCCAGAGGATACAATTGGACATGTACGATACAAATTAACTGTGTTAAGTTGACAGGTTATCAACCCAAAAAGGAATTCAAAAAACCTCAAATAAACATAGGTAATTATAATGACAAACGATACAAATATTTCTTTTACGCCCATTGGTTTTGTGAAAACCAATGCAACAAAATTACCCAGACACTGGTCCGTGTCACAGGAAAAAGGCATATTGGAGATCCATCCTGAATTTGCTTCTGCGCTTCGTGATATTGAAACCGGACAAAAAATTGTGGTGCTTTTCCATTTTCATAAAAGCCCAGCATTCAATTCAGGATACCTGTTCCAGACCCCGCCCCACCGGGCGTCTTCCAGGGGCGTGTTCAGCATTTGCTCACCCATCCGGCCCAATGCCATTGGCATGAGTGTCGTTGAGGTGACCAATAAAGACCAAGAACGCATTGAGGTCAAACACATCGACATGATTGACGGAACACCGATTCTAGATATCAAGCCCCTGGTCACGGGACAGCATGATTGTCCCAGCGCTCAGTAAACTACAGTAGATTTCAATTGACTTAATACTAATTATCTTGCTCGTGCTCTTAATCTTGCTCAATGCTATTTGCTAAAGGATTTAGAGCACGAGCAAGATAATGGATGAGGTCATATGAAATACAATATAAGGAGTATCCATGTCAGACCCCGCCAAATTCCGTTTTTCCGTCGATCGCGGCGGCACCTTCACGGATATCTATGCCGAGGTGCCCGGAGAGCCCGGATTCCGGGTCATCAAGCTGTTGTCCGAAGATCCCCGGAACTATCCTGACGCGCCCCGTGAGGGAATCCGACGCATCCTGGAAGAGGTGACGGGAAAGCCCGTGCCCAAAGAACAGTTCGAAGCTGGCCGGATTGAGTGGATTCGCATGGGCACCACCGTAGCCACAAACGCCCTGTTGGAACGAAAAGGCGCACCCAGCGCCCTGGTGGTGACCCGGGGATTTGGTGATATTCTTCAAATCGGAAACCAGGATCGTCCCCGGATTTTTGACCTGGAGATCAAAAAACCCGAGCTTCTTTACCAAGAGGTCATTGAAGCGGACGAGCGGCTAAGGATCTTGCGAGGGAATGAGGATGTTTCGGCAGTGGAAGGAAAGATCGTGAAGGGGATTACCGGTGACCGTCTGGCAGTGATCCGTCCCCTGGATATAGCGGCCATAAGATCCGATCTCCAGGCCGTCTATGATCAGGGCATCCGCAGCCTTGCCGTGGTGCTCATGCACGCCTATGCCTGGCCGGAGCATGAACTGACGATTGGCCGGTTGGCACAGGAGATAGGATTTACCCAGATCTCTCTCTCCTCAAAAGTCATGCCACGGGTGAAGCTGGTGGCCAGGGGCGACACCACCATGGTGGACGCCTACCTTAACCCGCATATTCGCACCTACCTTGACAGCTTTAAACACGGGTTCAAGGACGGACTGGCCCATACCGGCCTTCTTTTCATGCAGTCCGACGGTGGACTGGCCGGTGCCGACGGGTTTACCGGCAGCCGCGCCATCCTGTCCGGGCCGGCCGGCGGGGTGGTGGGATATGCCATGACCACCTTTGATTCCGAAAAAAAACAACCCGTCATCGGATTCGACATGGGCGGCACGTCCACCGATGTCTCCCGGTTCGGGGGGGAATACGAACTGGTCTTTGAGACCCAAACCGCCGGTGTGCGCATCCAGGCCCCCCAGCTTCATATCAAGACCGTAGCCGCTGGCGGAGGCAGCCGCCTTTTCTTTGATAACGGCATGTTTAACGTAGGTCCCGAATCTGCCGGGGCCCACCCGGGGCCGGTCTGCTACCGGAAAGACGGATACCTGACGGTCACGGACGCCAATCTGGTGCTTGGACGTATTCAACCCAAATATTTTCCCCATATTTTCGGGTCCTCAGAAGATCAGCCCCTGGACGTGGAAGCGGCCCGCAAGGCCCTGGCCGGCCTGACAGAGGAAATCAACGCTTACTGCGCCGCTGCCGGGTTACCGTCCATGACAATGGAGGAGGCTGCTCTTGGTTTCATCCGGGTGGCCAACGAGGTGATGGTCAGACCCATCCGTGAAATTTCGGTGATGCGGGGGTTTGATATCAAGGCGCACGTGCTGGCCACCTTCGGGGGCGCCGGCCCTCAGCATGCCTGTGCCATTGCCCGGTCCCTGGGGATATCCAAAATTTTCATCCATCGGTTTTCCGGCATTATGTCCGCCTACGGCATGGGCATGGCCGATGTGGTCACGGAACGGCAGCAACCCTCCTCCGCCGTCTTATGCCCACAAACATTGAAAGACATTGAAATAATTTTTGAACGACTGGAAGAAGAGGCATGCCAGAAACTGCAGAATCAGGGATTCTCCCCAAAGGCCGTTGACACCACCCGGTTTCTTAACCTGCGGTATCACGGAACAGATACGGGCATCATGATATCCCGGCCTGCCCACAATGATTATGCTGCGGCTTTCAGGGCCGTCTACCGCAGGGAGTTCGGATTCGATCTTTCTGGAAGGCAAATCCTCATCGACGATATCCGGATTCGAGCCCGGGGCAAAACTGCGGGATTGCGCCGGATCAGTGTTCCAAAGGCTCAGGGGGAACCGCCGGTGCTGGATACGGCCCAATGCTATTTTGAAGACGGCCGGCAGAAAGCCTTGATTTACGATCTGGAAAAACTTGCCGCCGGCCATTGCATTACCGGCCCTGCCATTCTGATTCACCAGACCTCCACCATTCTAATCGAACCCGACTGCACCGCATCCATTAACCGGAACGGCGATGTGGAGATCACAGTAGGCTCGGCCATGCGGGATCAAATCGGCACAAAGCTTGACCCGGTCCAGCTTTCTATTTTCAGCAATCTTTTCATGTCCATTGCCGAGCAGATGGGCCGGATGCTCCAAAAGACCGCCATCTCCACCAATATCAAGGAGCGCCTTGATTTTTCCTGCGCCTTGTTCGGGCCTAATGGTGAGCTGGTGGCCAACGCCCCCCATCTGCCGGTCCACCTGGGAAGCATGAGCGACGCGGTAAAAGCGCAAATCAGGCTACAGGGAAGCGGGCTTACGCCCGGAGATGTGCTGGTTTCCAACCATCCGGCTGCAGGGGGCAGCCATCTACCCGACATTACGGTCATCACCCCAGTGTTCAAAGACGACCAGGTAATTTTCTGGGTGGCGGCCCGGGGTCACCACGCCGACATCGGCGGCATCACCCCCGGCTCTATGCCCCCCAATTCCCGCAGCCTTGAAGAAGAAGGTGCCCGCATTACCTCATTCAAGCTGGTGGAAAACGGCATTTTTCAGGAGGAAGGCATTTCAAAACTGCTGCTTGCCCCGGGAAAACTGACCCCGGCACCGGGGCACCCGGCCATCTCAGGCACCCGCCTTTTGGCAGACAACATCTCCGACCTCAAGGCCCAGATTGCCGCCAACCAGAAAGGGATCGAACTGGTGCTGGAGATGGTGGATCACTACGGCCTCGACGTGGTACAGGCCTATATGAAACATGTTCAGGATGCGGCTGAAGAGGCCGTTCGACAGAGGCTCAGAGTACTTTCCGAATCCAAGGGGATGGCCGAACGGGACACGATTCGCGCCAAGGACTATCTGGATGACGGCAGTCCCATTGCCCTGGCCCTCACCATTAACCGGAAGGACGGCAGCGCCCTCTTTGATTTTCAAGGCACCGGCTCTCAAATCTGGGGAAACTGCAATGCCCCCAAGGCCGTTACCAAATCGGCCATCCTTTACTGCCTGAGGTGCCTTATTGAAAAAGACCTGCCCCTAAACCACGGCTGCCTTATCCCCATTACCGTTAATATCCCCAAGGGATCTCTGCTTGACCCCTCTTCCGAAGCGGCGGTGGTGGGCGGCAACGTGCTGACCTCCCAGCGAATCACCGACGTGGTCCTCAAGGCGTTTGGCGTGGCCGCCGCCTCCCAGGGCTGCATGAACAACTTTACCTTTGGCAATGACCGGTTCGGTTATTACGAAACCATCGCAGGCGGGGCCGGGGCCGGCCCGACCTGGCACGGCCAGACCGGGGTCCATACCCACATGACCAACACCCGCATCACCGATCCGGAGATCCTGGAGCGGCGGTATCCCATAATTCTCAGGGAGTTTTCCATCCGCCGGGGGTCCGGCGGCCGGGGACGGTTCAACGGTGGGGATGGTTTAGTGCGTGAGGTGGAATTTTTAGAGCCTCTTAATGTAGCCATCCTTTCCGAACGCCGGGTATTTGCCCCCTACGGGCTTGAAGGCGGAGAATCCGGCCAAAAGGGCGTCAACCTTTTCATCAGAAAAGACGGCACTTCAATTTATATGGGCGCTAAAAACGAAATCATGGCTCAACCCGGCGAGCGTTTCCGTATCATGAGCCCCGGTGGGGGGGGATTCGGCACACCAACAGGGAATGAAAAAACAAATTAGCGACTGAGCCGAATCTTACCAAGCATCAACATCCATGGGCGGACTAAATACGCCCATGGCTTCTAAAAATGTAATTAATTTTAATACAAAAATGTAAATACTTTTTTATGTTGTTTTTTTATTGAAAGGATGAGAATCTACATTTTAAGAACACTTGGTTTTAGGTGTTTTTAATACAAACCAACACTTTGCAAAGGAGTAAACATGAAAAAAACAACATTGGAAAAAATCTTCGAATATGCATCCATGCCTCTCCACGGCACGTTATCCCGTAAATTACGAAAGGATATCCACTGCCAGATAAACGATGGTAAGGAATATGCCGATGCTACTTTTTTCCTCGGTGAACAGTTCGTTCGCATTACGGAAGAACAAGATGGAAAAATGATCAATACCTATTATGACTGGGAAAATATCGCGTCCGTAAGAACCATTGCAAATAATACAAAATAAACAACCATCTGGCCTGGCCCAAAAGGGCCAGGCTATAAAAAAACAATGAATGGGGCTTTAGCTGTCACTCCCGGCTTCCAGAACAAAAATTTTTTTATCTTTGAAGCTGTCGATAACAAATGAGGACTGGATGCTTTGGATGCCCTTTATCCGGGTCAATTTTTCGTTCATGAATTCAGCATAGGCCTTTATGTCCTTTGCAATAACCTTGAGAATGAAATCATGGGCACCGGCAATCTGGTAGCATTCCACAACCTCTTCAAGCTCCGAAAACTTTTCTTTGATCAAAGGCACCGAAGACAGCTTGCTCAAGCTCAGTGTAATGCTGACAATAACCATGATGGAAAATCCGACCTTTTCCGGATCCACCACCGCCGTAAAATGGGAAATCACGCCCGCTGTTTCAAGGCGCTTTACCCGTTCGAACGTAGCAGGGGCTGAAATCCCCACCATCCGGGAGAGCTTGGCATTGGTAATTTTGCAGTTTTCCTGGAGAATCTTTAGTATTTTTTTATCAATCCGGTCCAAATTGTGTTTCCCCAATGCGTCAAAAATTCAACCCCAACGATGGGGTTAAGACTGCAAATAGTCTGAAAGAACGTCTCCCAACTTGTCCAGGGCACCGCTATAAAAGTGATCTACACTGGAAAGCACCTCTACACGGGGGGTAATTTCCCATTTAGACAAAAGGTCGTGAACCAGAGAAACAGGAGCCAGATCATCATTTTCACCAGTGATAATAAGTCCCGTATTGGGCAACTGTTCCACCTGATCAAAACTTAACAACGCTGCCGGCGGCGATACCATAATATGATCACAGAGATCAACACCGGCACTGACGACATGGGCGTTTACCCATGAACCAAAGGAATATCCGGCAAGAAAAAACTGATCATACCCTTGGTCGGATAAAAAATCTAAAGCGCTTCTGACATCATCCTGCTCGCCCAAGCCTTCGTCAAATTTCCCGGAACTGCCCCCGGTACCCCTGAAGTTAAAACGCAGGGTAGCAATCCCGGCAGATTGAAAGCACTCGGCCATTCGGCATATCACAGGTACATCCATGTTTCCGCCGTAAAGGGGATGGGGATGAGCCAGCACCACAGCTTTCCCTGTCTTTTGACGGTTTAAATACCCCTCAAGACAGATATCGGCGGCGCCGGTTATGGTGATGAATTCTTCAATCATTTTTTGTTTTTCAGGGCAGCCTTGATAAAGGCTTTGAAAAGTGGATGGGGGGCCATGGGTTTGGACTTGAATTCCGGATGAAACTGGCAGCCCAGAAACCACGGGTGATCTTTAAGTTCCACAATTTCCACCAAATCATGGTCCGGGGATGTCCCTGAAATAACAAGCCCTGCTTCCACCAGTTTATCCTTGTATTCATTATTGAATTCAAAACGGTGGCGATGCCGTTCGGAAATATTTTCAGTCTTGTAAGCATTCATGGCAAAGGTATTTTCAACCAGAAGACAGGGATAGGCACCTAAGCGCATGGTACCGCCTTTATCCGAGGATTCATCCCGTTTCTCCACCTTGCCGGTCTGCTCGTCCACCCACTCTTTCATCAGGTAGATCACCGGATAGGGCGTGTCGATATCAAATTCCTCGCTGTTGGCGTCTTCCAGACCGGCAAGATTGCGTGCAATCTCAACCACGGCCATCTGCATGCCCAGGCAGATACCGAAAAAGGGCACTTTGTTTTCACGGGCAAACCCGGCCGCAAGAATCTTTCCTTCAATCCCCCGGGTCCCGAACCCGCCCGGAACCAGAACACCATCGACCTTGGACAGCACGTCAGCCACATTCTTCTTTGTCAGGTTGGAGGAATCCACAAATTGTAGATTTACCTTGGTGTCATTGGAGATACCGCCATGGGTCAGTGCCTCGTTCAGGCTTTTATAGCTCTCGGTCAAATCCACATATTTGCCCACAATGGCGATGGTGACATTATGCCTTGGATTTTTCAGGCGCTCCACCATTTCCCGCCAGCCGTCAATGCGCGGGGCCCGGGCCCACATGCTCAGTTTTTTAAGAATCATGTCCCCTAAGCCTTCTTCGTTGTAGACGATGGGCACATCATAAATACAATCCACATCCTTGGCGGTGAATACGGCATCAGGTCCGACATTGCAGAACAGGGCAATTTTGTTTTTAATGTCCTGGGTCAAAAGGCTCTCCGTACGGCACAAAAGGATATCCGGCTGGATACCGATGCTTCGAAGTTCCTTGACACTGTGCTGGGTGGGTTTGGTTTTGACCTCGCAGGCGGTTTTGATATAGGGCACCAGGGTCAGATGGATGTAAATCACGTTGTTAGCACCGGCATCGGCTTTGAACTGACGGATGGCCTCAAGAAAAGGAAGGGATTCAATGTCCCCGATGGTACCGCCGATTTCAACAATCACCACATCGGTGTTATGGGAGACCAGGGAGATGGCCCGTTTAATTTCGTCAGTAATATGGGGAATCACTTGGACAGTCCCGCCAAGGTATTCGCCCCGCCGTTCCTTGGTAATCACCTGGTCATAAATCTTTCCTGTGGTAAAATTATTGTTCTTGCCAAGTTTGGCATTGGTGAACCGTTCATAATGCCCCAGGTCAAGATCGGTTTCCGCACCGTCATCGGTGACAAACACTTCACCGTGCTGGAAGGGGTTCATGGTTCCAGGGTCAACATTTATGTAAGGATCCAGTTTCTGGATGGTCACGGTCAACCCCCGGCTTTCCAGAAGCATACCAATGGCCGCCGACGCCAGTCCCTTGCCCAATGATGATAACACCCCGCCTGTTACAAAAATATATTTAGTTATCTCAGCCATCCAGTCCTCACTTCCACGCTTTTTTCAATCAAAATGTAGTCCCACTAAGCTTCTGCCCGCCGGACTTCATATCAAATATGCGGTGATCAGGAAAGTCATATCACAGCTTATTTTGACTTTTATAATAATAAAGGTGAGGTCTTTATAAAGATAAGCACCCCACCTTTTTCTCACCTGAACAAATAAAAAAATTTAAACAAACAGATCTTCCGGAAAGACAGAACACTCAGCCAGTTCTTCTTCAATGCGAATCAGTTGATTGTATTTTGCAACACGGTCACTTCTGGACATGGAGCCGGTTTTTATCTGTCCGGAATTCACGCCCACAGCAAGGTCGGCAATAAAACTGTCTTCGGTTTCACCGGATCTGTGGGACACCACGGTGGTATACCCCGAATCCTTAGCCATCTGGATGGTATCAAGGGTTTCCGTCACGGTGCCGATCTGGTTAAGCTTAATCAGAATGGAGTTACCCACACCCCTTGCAATGCCTTGTTTGAAAATATCCGGGTTTGTAACAAAGATATCATCACCCACAATCTGAATACGGTTGCCCAAACGCTGGGTCATGAGTTCCCAGTTATCCCAGTCCCCTTCTGCCAGACCGTCTTCAATGGAAACCAACGGATATTTGTCAATCAGACTTTCATAGTAGTCAATGAGTTCAGTAGGAGACAATTCTCTGTTTTCAGAGGCAAATATATACTTGCCGTCTTTGTAGAACTCGCTGGCGGCGGCATCCAGGCCGATGCCGATGTCCTTGCCCGGACGATAACCGGCCGCTTCAATGGCGGTAATAATATTTTCAATGGCCTCTTCATTGGACTGAAGATCCGGAGCGAATCCGCCTTCGTCACCTACGCCCGTGGCAAGCCCCTTGCCTTTAAGTATCTTTTTCAGGTTATGAAAAGTTTCCGCGCCCATGCGGACAGCTTCGGATACATTGGCTGCTCCAAAGGGAAGAATCATAAACTCCTGGATATCCAGGTTGTTAGCAGCATGGGCACCGCCATTGATAATATTCATCATGGGAACAGGCATGACCCGCGCATTGATGCCGCCGATATGGCGGTACAATGGAATTCCGTTGGCTGCGGCGGCAGCCCTTGCGGCGGCCATGGAAACGCCCAGAATAGCGTTGGCACCCAGCCGTGATTTATTTTCAGTTCCGTCAATGTCAATCATGGTCCGGTCCAGTCCGGCCTGATCCATGGCATCATAGCCGATTATCTCCGGTGCCAGCACTTCATTGACATTGGCCACGGCATTGAGCACACCTTTACCCATAAAACGATTTTCGGCCTTGTCACGAAGCTCAAGTGCCTCCCTTGTACCGGTTGAGGCACCAGAAGGAACAGCGGCCCGCCCCTGTGCGCCGCAGGCCAGGGTCACATCCACTTCAACCGTAGGATTTCCCCTGGAATCAATAATTTCCCTTGCCCGGACATCAATCAGTTCCGTCATTCTTTTCACCTTTTATTTTATATGTGGATAATTATTTAATGTTTTGCACCGAATTGTCTGAATTATGAATCTTGTATCTAACCTGCCTTTAATATCAATTTGCCGGAGCATATTCAAGGTCTTGTTCCAATTTAATTCCGACCATGTGCCTAACATGTTTCATCCGGTTCAATGGAAGAAAAAACTAAGATAGTGCTCAACAACAAAAGCATACAACGCCTTTACCGACGAGGGTTACACACCACACAAATAGACTTATCGTGGGGTTAAAATTGAAGATAAATATTAAGTACCCATTCTCATTTTTCAGGTGGTTGATAATGATAACCATTAATAATAGTCCGGAATTTTAAGCCAACATTTGTGGGATTCTGTTTTTGATACGGTCCACAATTAAAATTTTTCAAATATCCCGATGCAAATCGGAAGACTATAGCCACAATTCTTTTGTTATTTAATGCTGTTTTTCGAAAGGCTTACGCAAGCCTATATATAAGAGATTAGTCAGCTATGTTCCACTCGATGTTCGAGTTTTTTGAATTTGACTGCCAAACAATCCTCGATTAGAATCAGGCTACTTTTTTCCGGAAGCGTTCCAAAGATGGGGATGACTTCATTTGAGGAAAAGTACGGCTGCTCATATGTTTTGTAGAAGGATTGAAAGGAATAATATTATCAATGCGCTCTTTTAACTTATTAAGCTTTTGTTCACTAATTTCGTTTCCACAGAAATCCTGGACAAATTGAACTAAAGCTTCTGTGTGAATCCGCTGGGATAGGCTTCCCACACTCCATGCAGGAAGTTTGTTTTCCAAGCGGGCTTTCTGGTGATGATGGAAGAACAATGCATGATCTAACAGCAGGCTCAGGATCAAGGAACTCCGAGATCCATCTTCGCCTGTATGCTTGGTCAGTTTGCCCCATCCTTCATGA
Source organism: uncultured Desulfobacter sp. (assembly GCF_963675255.1). Taxonomy (GTDB): domain Bacteria; phylum Desulfobacterota; class Desulfobacteria; order Desulfobacterales; family Desulfobacteraceae; genus Desulfobacter. The sequence continues at coordinate 3,260,359 of NZ_OY775937.1, read as the reverse complement.
CCTTTCCAGTCCTCAAAGAAAACCTCTATCAACCAGCGGAAAAAGTATGCTTGAACAATATCCAATGTTCTCCAACTTAAGTCAGAGGCTAACAAATAACGTGGTTTTTTCTCATCAGGGTACTGAATGGCGATAACAAAACGCTTTGCATTGTGAGACGGCACATACAGACGAGCCGATGAGATAAAAATTTCAATGTCCTCTTTACCTCTAACCGATACTTTTTGAGATATCAGAGGATAAGATTCGAAAAATTTTTGTACAGAAATTATGCGATTTTTAAACCGTACATTTTGATTAGACTTCATTTTGGTAATGGTTTGAGTACCACCAAAGATAAGGGAACTGCCATCAACAAATTCAGCGTGCCCATAAAGACCATCTGCCAAAATAGCGTTGATTTCAATGTCCGGATGTTTTTTATGGAATATTTTCAAAAGCACAAGGGCCAATTGAACTTTCGTTGGGTACTCAGGATTTCTCTGCGGCTCCTTGGGACGCTTTTTCTTAAGAATTTTCTTTTTTTTAAGGCGATCATCTTCCTTTTTCCACTCTTTCCACAATGGGTCCGGATGATAAAATTCAAACCCCACAGGGAAAGAGGCCACAGGTGTTACCAAAAATAAAAAGACAATGCATTGCCCATTTAAAAAACCTCCGGTAAGTTTATCTTTAAGCTTTTGAACTTTATATATCTTTTTGGTGGACTTTGATCGGGCACGGTCTACATCATCTATGCAAAGAACCCCTTCTTTTATGCCATAATGCTTCAAAATATTACACGTACTCTGTTGCAGTAAGTCATCGAAGCTGATTTTTGAATTTCGGAACATCCAAGAAAGAGCGGAAAAACGGAATTTCCCTAAACTGATTCGTTCAAATCGTTTCCAGCAAATACTATTGGTTAACAAAACGCCACTTAAACAGAAGCTTAGCCACAGTTTTTGTTTTTTGGATAGTCCATAACTGGGGTTCTTTTTCATCAATTCTTGATTTATGCATTCAAGATAGTTTTCAATAAAGGGCAGCGGGCGTTCGAGTAGCATCTCTATCTATGAATTCTGTTAAAATTTTATACCAAAAATTCAACTTCTTTAGCACATTTTGATGTCAACTTCAAAAAACTCGAACATCGAGTTCCAAATTGAAAAAATTTAAAGGCCTTTCCAGATGATATTAATAAAGGGTGTTGAAATCGACCACCTCTTTTACAATAAAATCAGCACCTTACCCATAAAACCCTTGATTTTAAATAACATATTGATTTTATAGGAAATAGTAGCCAAAATGACGACTCGATTTCAACACCCTTTATGAGGCAAATTGAAGAAAAAAATTGCAAGCCTTTCAAGAAGATGTTAATGATTTCATCAATGATTTTTTAAACATTTATGCAGATCTGGTTATTCTTACTTTTCGGATGTTGTCCCGTTAGATAGTGAATACCGAAGATAAACGGAAACCACTGATCAACTTGTTCTCCCTTAATATTTAAGGATGTTACAATGGTAAAACATATCGTTTTTTGGACCCTTAAGGATTCAGCTGAAGGCAGATCCGCCCACCAGAATGCAAAAGAGATCAAGAAAAAATTGGAAGCCCTCAACGGGCGCATTCCCGGGCTCATTAAACTTGAAGTCGGAATAGATTTCGGAAGGACAGAGGCATCGGCAGATGTTGCCCTTTATTCAGAGCTGTCAGATCGAGACGCACTCAATCATTATATAAATCATCCTGAACATGTTGCTGTTTCGGATTTTGTCGGCAAAATTCGTCACGACCGTACTGTAGTCGACTATGAAATTTAACTATCTATTCTGGATATGGGTGTCTGACATCGAATATCCGGTAGATCAAATTGGCAAATGTCGGTAAAGAATATATAATTTCGATTTCTTAACAGAGAATTGTTTTTGTACATATACTCTGCACCGATTCTTTAACTTTTTGTTCCCAAAATCTGACTGACATAGGGCCAGAATACAAGAATTCCTATTGCCGCTGCGCCAATTGAGGCGACCAAAACGCCGCCGGCTGCAACATCCTTTGCATTTTCTATTAAAGGATGATGTTCCTTTGTAATTAAATCTGCAAGAAATTCTACTGCAGTATTCAACGCCTCCGCAAACCAGACGACAGTTATTGCGACGATCAATAATGACCATTCAGTTCCAGATACACTAAAATAAAAAGCAAAAGAAATCACTCCCAGAGTCAATACCTTCGCCAAACTAAAATTTAGTTGGGGATGAAAAATGAACATTTTTTCCTTATGATATTCGATTATTACAAAGCATATTATAAGAAAGAACTGCTCATGAATGAAATTACCACGCTTTTAACTTGCATGCACCCCTTACTTGACGCAAACACTTACCGTCATTTTCTGATTATCAGTCAAGCCTTGCTGACGATGACAGGTCGGATTACCATGCTGAGCATCAGTCGTTGGACTGATAAAGGAGGAAGCTATCGTACTATACAGCGGTTTTTTTCAAAAGATATCCCTTGGGATTCACTCAACTGGGCGATAGGGAAAACATTTTTGAAAAAATCAAAAATTATTCTTATTGCTGGTGATGCCACAACTGTAACCAAGTCAGGTAAGAAAACTTTTGGTCTTGGCAGGTTTTTCTCTTCCATCTACTCTCGTGCAGTTCCTGGAATTGCCTTCCAAACCCTTTCATTGCTGGATGTCGAAAAACGAATTTCATGGCCAATGTTAATAGAACAGATGCTTCCAAAGCCAAAGCAGAAAAAGCGGGTAGTAACGAAAAGCAAAAAACAAAAGCGGGGCCGGGGAAGGCCCAAAGGTTCAAAAAACAAGAACAATCGCAATGTTGTACTCAATGCGGAAATGACGCAGGTACAGGCCATGCTGCAAAAACTTTTAAAGCTGATTGGGGATACACTTCAACCTATTTACTTTGTGTATGACGGTGCATTCGGAAACAATGCGGCTGTTCACATGACACGACAAGTTGGGTTGCACCTAATTTCCAAATTACGCAACAACTCTGCCTTGTATTTCAAGTGGAATGGAGTCTATTCCGGCAAGGGGAGGCGACCAGTTTATGGTGATAGAGTTAATTACAAAAACTTTCCCGCAGCCCATTTAAAATCAGAAGAGACCAAAAAACACATCTGCACCCGCATCTACCAAATGAATGTGATACACAAAAAATTTGCCGACGCTCTGAACGTAGTCATCATCGAGAAAAAAAACGTAAAAACGGATAAGATAGCCCGCGTTATCCTGTTTAGCACCGATCTTGAACTTGATTGGAAAAATATCATTGACTATTATCGTTTGAGATTCCAGATTGAATTTAACTTTCGTGATGCAAAACAACACTGGGGACTTGAGGATTTCATGGTCATAAAAGAACAATCAGTCCTCAATGCTGCCAACTTATCCCTATGGATGGTCAATGTTTCCCAGGCAATGCTGGTGACATCCGGCGAAGAAAGTATTCTTGACCTGAAAGCCCATTATCACGGGCTTCGTTATGCGCAGGAAGTATTTAAAATACTTCCTGAAAACACAAAACCGATTAATATTGTACAGCTATTTGAGAAGATTCCCGTGCTAGGACGGATTCATGGTGAGAAAAAGGCTGCTTAGTGGCGAAGGTATTGAGAGTGGTAAACAAATGAATCCATGCATTCTGTTGAGTTTTAACGAGGGTTACAATTCCCCGGACTGCATAGATAAAGCTTTGGAGTCTTTTTTTGATACGAAAGCTCATATAGTCATGTGTTCTTTTTTCAAGCTAACACCGCTAATCGGCCGGACGGTTTTTTGCGTTGGCTGAATTAGCCTTCTTTAACATTTCTATTTAAATCGATCATCTGACTTCTTTATTGAAACCTTGTCCCTTGAATGTGCTATCCAGCCTGATCGTACTTTTTGAGGGCGGTCAAAATCCTCTACGTATGGTTTTATGTCGAGAAGAGGAGTCTCATCAAGAATATCAATGTTTTGAACATGAAGAATTCCATTTTCTATTCGTTCCAATTTGACAACAGACAGCCCTATTGGATTAGGCCTTTTAGGTGCACGTGTTGCAAATACTCCCCGGGGGGTGTCGTCCATGAATGGAATAACCTGCAGATTGTAACCCTTACTACGATGAAAGAGGTACAGCAGAATAATGTGTGAAAATCCATCAAGATCATTCAGTCCGGCTTTAAACTTGTCAAATATTTCGACAGTTCCTTGTACTCCGTTCGCCCCGGTTGGTTGAATAGGCATGCCTTCCGGTTCTTTAAACGGAGAGTGAATTTTTCCAATAGGATTAATTTCTATCTTCATTTTTATTCTAACGCTAAGGTTTGCTTCAGCCGCGCGAAGTACGAGTATCGCTGAGCAACGCTTTGTTATGCGCCTATTCTCCTGTTTTTGTTGGGTTGTTCATTCTCCCCATGAAAAGAATGCTTCCTGTCTCATTATCCTGAATCAGGAAAATAAAGGGGTGGTCCGCATGGAAAACAGGGGGCGGAGCCGGCATACTTTGTGCTGTAACGACTACTGCTGTTACGGCAGTTGCCTCGGTACCTTCCTCATTCACGTCAACAAAGGCCTTATGGATTACAGCCCCGATGTATAACCAGTCGGATCTGCTGTCCATCCCAGCAAAATTAGCCGTTAAACTGCTAAATGCATCAACCATACCCATTGATTTTAGTGTATTGTCCAACCTGAACATGGACGTCATTTTGAACTTCGGCAAGAACACAACCAATTTTATCTTGTTCAATCGCGCCTTCCACTGTTCAAGGTTCTCTATGGATAAGTCGTCCTCGAGCTGTTTGAGACCGTCAATTTCTTTGGGTAGCAGCACGATCATTGACATTTCATTCCCGACATACGGTAACTCAAGCATCTCAAAGGAATATAGGTCAGCATATTTAAACTTGTTCTTCTGGGTCATCATTGGCGTTTGAATGAACTTGCCGGAAGATATATGAAAGGGAGCATCCTTTGTCTTGTCAGCTTTGAATTGGCTTTGTCAATCCCCCTTGAAATAGATAGCATTTACCAATGCAAGCCTGGTTAAAGCGTCAAAAGTGCCGGGCTGAATGAGGTCTCTTATCTTGTCATGTGTTTTGTCTTCCACCCATCTGTTGATCATTTTCCGTGCAGCTTCTCGTGCGCGCTTGTAGTCAACAGGAGTGATCGAGACGCCATAATTTTTCTCGACGAGAGACAGGTATTGATCAAGAAACTTATAATCCTGTTGTGGCCAGAGGGAATTCGCCATGCTTAATTTGATATTGCCGGATTTTTGTATCTTGTTAAGCCTTGATTCCTCCCGCGCAAATGCTTGATGAAGATTGTCTTGATCCAGTGAAAATCTGAGTGTTTTCGCCATCTCCTTTTCGGTGTTACCGCGGGCGCCACCATATGTCATCGCAAGGGCCGTAGAAATACTGTAGGGCGAGAAGAATATGTTGCCGTCCGATGCGCGGAGCTTCTGATAAAGGTCCATCGCAAAGGCAGAATTATCTTGAACAAGGATTCTCTCGTTGGCTTGTTTGGACGCATGAACTATGCCACAGGTCAGGACCAGCAGGACAACAGACAGAGTGATCGCTTTGGTTTTACCTTGCATGCTACTTTCCTTTCTTACGCACAACTGCGCGCTGAACAGAATACGTATAGTTTCGGGCCAAGCTTGCTCGGAACACAAAATTCACGGGGAGAGGTCCTCTTTGCCGCTATCCCGTGCAAACCGTTTATGATTATTATTTTTTCATAGTTTTTAATTGATTAGACAGAATGGGCCGATATGGTGATGGGCGGATTCTGTATATTCGTTTTTAGATGAAACCGCTTAAAACAAAAATTAAACTATATTAAAGAATATCCTGACTACCGCTCAGATGGCAAGGGGGAATTTGATCTCTTGAGTTTTGATTTTTATCGGATTGTTGTCACTTTACCATATTTAGCCAAAAGATATACAGGATATGAAGGAAGGCGGCAATACCTTGACAAAAAAAGGGCAGTCCTATATTAAGATTTCCTGATACAGTTATGGTAGATATGGGCAGATATTAAATTTTCATAAAAATAATGCCCTGCGGCAAGCCATGAAAGAACGCCATAAGGTGATCAGTTCTTTCATTTTAAATATTACGATTTTTTAGTATGTCGGACGTGTTCCGACAGGACATGAATATAAACCAATCTCAAGGAGTGAAGATGAACATTTTATTTTTCGGCCCCAACGGCAGCGGCAAAGGCACCCAGGGAAAAATCCTGAAAGACAAATACAATATTGCCCATGTTGAATCCGGTGCGATTTTCCGCGACAACATCAAGGGCGGCACCGAACTTGGCAAAAAAGCCAAAGAATATATTGATAAGGGTGACTTGGTGCCTGATGATATCACCATCCCCATGATGATCGACCGTATCAAACAGGATGACTGCAAAAACGGCTGGCTGCTGGATGGTTTTCCAAGAAATAAAGTTCAGTCTGAAAAACTGCATGCCGCACTGAACGAACAGGGCATCAAACTTGACTACGTTATCGAAATGCTGCTGGACCGTGAAATTGCCAAAAACAGAATTATGGGCAGACGGTTGTGCGAAAATGACAACAACCATCCCAACAACATTTTCATCGACGCCATTAAGCCTGACGGAGACAAATGCCGGGTATGCGGCGGTGCATTGAGCACCCGTGCCGATGACCAGGACGAGGCTGCCATCGACAAACGCCACTCCATTTATTATGACACCGATACCGGCACCCTGGCCTCTTCTTATTACTTCAGAGATCTGCCTGATGCAGATTTCAAATACGTCATCCTGAACGGCGAGCAGGCACTGCCCGACGTAACTGCAGAACTGATCTCCAAGCTGTAAAAATAGATCCGGCCCGGACGCATAAATGCGTCCGGGTTTTTTAACTTCAAATATTTTGACAAATATCAATTCCTCCTCAAAAAATTCATAAATGCTATAAAAATCCGTTTGGGAATTGCTGTACCAACCATTTTTCCCTTGCCTTAACGTATTCAATTTGCTAAAAGACGCGCTTATAAATATTTTCATATGAAAGTTACAATACGTTTTTGAATTACTTTCATTTTTGTTGTGGGTTCCTTCTGGATGCCAATAGACCAAATCGGCCCGTGAATACTGATTATGAAAACCGAAACAACCTATTGAATTACTTTCATATTTCGTTATGGATTGCGTCTGGATGTTGATAGACCAGATCAACCCATGGCTGCTATATTTAAATTTATTTTGAAAGGGGCGATGCTGCTTGAAAGAAATTACTGTCACAGTTATTGATAATGACGTTGAAAAAGCATTACGTATTCTGAAGAAAAAAATTCAGAATGACGGACTGTTTAAACGTCTCAAGGTAAAGAAACATTTCGAAAAACCTTGTCAGTACAGAAGACGTAAGATGAGAGAGGCAATGAGAAGACAAAGAATTGCCGCCTCAAGATCACGCAGAAGACGTAGCTAAGCATTAAAAACAACCCGGCATATCAAATTGGCTGATATGCCGGGTTTTTTTATGGAAATTTTTCATGACATCCCCCTCTTATAAACTGTGCTTGGAAAAGATTTACAAATTAGGCCGGTTTGGTATCAAGTTGGAGCTGGATACCATTTCAAATATCCTTTCAGACCTCAACACCCCCCAGAATAATTACAACATGGTCCATGTGGCCGGAACCAACGGCAAGGGCTCCACTGCGACCTGCATTGCATCAATCCTCAGTGCTGCGGGATTTAAAACGGGTATCTACACAAGTCCCCACCTGGTCCGATTCAATGAACGAATCTGCGTGAACGGGCAACAGATCAAAGATGCAGATGTGGTCAGCGCATACGAAGCCGTAATCGCGGCAGACAATAGATTGTGCCAAGGATCACGCCGGGCTACTTTTTTTGAAATTGTCACGGCCATGGCCTTTTACCATTTTGCCAAAGAAAAGGTGGAATGGGCGGTCATTGAAACCGGCATGGGGGGCAGATTTGACGCCACCAACATTATTACGCCAAAGGTCAGTGTTATCACCAATCTATCCATTGAGCACACCGATTACCTTGGACATACCATCAGGGACCTGGCCCGGGAAAAAGGCGGCATCATAAAACCAGGAATGCCCGCAGTTACAGCCGTATCCCAGCCATCGGGAATAGACAAGCTGACCAAAGTAGGCAACGATCAGGGATCAACCCTTTACCGGTTTAAACGTGACTTTTCCATCCGCAAAAACCCTGGCCGGTCAACATATAATTACAAAGGAATTTATCAAAATTTCGAAGAGCTGACCAAACCGTTACCCGGAGAACATCAGCGGGAAAACCTTTCTTTAGCCCTGGCTGCCGCGGAATTGATTTTTAAACAGAACCAAGAAATTGACCCACGATATAATTTGAGCCAGAAACTGGTTCACAAAGGGCTTGCCCATGTCAAGTGGCCAGGCCGCCTTGAAAAAATCATGGATCACCCCCTGGTTATCCTGGACGGGGCCCACAATCTCAAGGCATCCGTTCTGCTGGGCAAATACCTCAACCAGACGTTGGGGGATAAAAAGCTAACACTTGTCATCGGTATTTTGGATGACAAACCCTATGAAGCCATGCTGGCTCAGCTTTTGCCCAGGGCCCAGCGAGTCATTGTGACCAAAGCCAAAATCAACCGCAGTATTGAACCTGCGGTGCTGACCGCAGCAGTTAAAAAAAGCTTTAAAGGAGAGCTGAAGGTTATCGAAGATGTAAAAGATGCTGTATCCTATGCAATTTCAACAAGTCGCAATAAAGACGCCATATGCATTGCAGGGTCCCTGTATGTGGTGGGAGAGGCTAAAGAAAATTTCGATATGGCTTTTATTGAGGCTTAACGTTGATATAGAACGTTCAATTTGATATTGCATTAAGGGCGTTAAATAATTTTAAAATCCACAAACTTTCTTCAGACAATCTATAACGGCTTCGCCCTTGTTTTTGACTAATACTTCTGTTAATACGTTATATATCAATAGGATTCACGTATAGGGGCGTTGCACCCTATAATTTCATAGTATAGGAATTTTCATTTCCTAACAAACCAACAGTCCGCCCAAAGGGCGATAATTTAACGCCCATACCGGGCGTACCACAAGGTACTGAACCGGACATAGCATACGGATCAAGCGGATTGCGTCTGATTGATCCGCGCACGGCGTCGGTCAGCACCGTGATTATGCCTATCATTATATTATATATAGCTAAGGAGGTGATACGATAAAAATTTCATGGGTAAAAATGTATAAATATACCAAATTGAAAAATGGAGGATTGTGAAATGGAAAAGAAAAAGAATCTGTTCATTAAATGCTTCAGCGTCTGCATTTTGTTATTTGTTGGAATAGGCGCTACAGCAGTTTATGCACAACAAACTAAAGTCGTTTCCAGTTATGGGCCGATAAACCAAACAGAAACCTTCGAGCAAATCAAAGCTGCACGTATGGCAGTAAAAAGCGAGCGTGCCGAACGCCAAAAAGAATTATTAAACTCGCGATATGATCTTTCAAAAAAGACCACGGATGAGGTCACCATGTCGGGAGGAAAGCCCATCCCAGTTGGGCCGACAGCGAACCTTCAGGGAACAACCTGGGAAAATCTCAATAAAATGACTCCCGAACAAATAAAAGAAACCGGGGGATTCCCTTACAAACCCTTACCTTTTGCTGACCATGCTGAAGGAGGTATGCTTTTCCCGGAGATGATCACAAAATCTTTGCCCAGGCTGACTCGTTTTGACCTGGATTTCGATCTGCCCGAACATATTCTTCCAGACCCTGCCCCGTCAATTTATCTGACCACCCGCCCCGACCTCGGCGATGTGGCAAAGGGACGACTGATTACCATCGAAAATTACTATGAGATATTTAACGGTATTTTGAATCCCAAACAGCTTGAGGGTCTTAGACTTTTAGTTACCCAGTTCCCCCAACAACAATTCAACGCGACCGAAGACCGTCGAACCGACAGGCCCGACGGCATGCTGGGCGTAACCTGTTTCGATTGTCACGCCAACGGCCATACTAACGGCGCTAACCATCTAGTTGGAGACATTCGACCCCAGGAATTCAGGCACCGCATTGAAACCCCTACCTTGAGAGGCGTAAATATCCAGAGACTTTTTGGTTCTCAGCGTGCGCTTAAAACCGTAGAGGATTTCACCGAATTTGAACAGCGCGCTGCTTACTTTGACGGAGATATATGCATGGCTGCAAAAAAGGGGGTTAACGTTCTTGAAAGAGGCTCCCAGGTACACGCCATGGCAGAATTTCTTGCAATCCTGGATTTTCCCCCAGCCTCTAAGCTCAACATTTACGGAGAGCTGGACAAGACCAAGGCTAATTCCAGCGAACTGCGCGGTGAGAATCTTTTCAACGGTAAGGCTCGTTGCGCCGCATGCCACCCAGCCCCATACTACACCGACAATAGTATGCATAACCTCAAGGCTGAGCGTTTTTACAAACAAGAAATGGTAAATGGCATGATGATGGCCCACGACGGCCCTATTAAAACATTTCCCTTGAGAGGCATCAAGGACTCCCCCCCATATATGCACGATGGAAGATGTTTCACCCTTGAGGATACAGTGGAATATTTTAATCTGATTCAGCAACTTCACTTGAAGACTCAGGAAAAAAAGGATCTGGTTGCTTTCTTGCGCACTTTATAGGAATATTTTTAGTTTGATCAAATGAGGGGCATGAGAGTGCTCCTCATTTTTTAAGAGATGCGTATTCTCAAAAAAACTGACTAAATTAAAACCTCAACTCTTAGGAATGAGACCGAAATAACTTGACCTGGGAGCGCGGGCGTCCCGCCTGCATTTTTACTGCAGGCGGGACGCCTGCGCTCCCGGATATATCAAAATGGGCAAGTTATTTAAAATCCGTTCCTTAATGATATTGATTTATGCCTGGACGTTAAGGCTAAGGAGTGTTTATGGATAATTTGCTTGATCATCCGTTAATTGGGCAGCGTTACTTCTTTCCTCGTAAGGGATTTTTTGCTGACCCTTTTTGGGTTGATGTTGATGGCGCTAAATTAGCATGCAGCTATCATGAAATTAACCCCGAGGCGAAAACACTTGTACATTTTCACGGTAATGGTGAAATTGTTGATGATTGGCGCGGTGATTTTGTTAACTTGATTAATCAGATGGGCTGTAATTGCTTATTGGCGGAATTGCGTGGTTATGGCCAATCAAGTGGTCAAGTGCAATTGGGCAAAATGATTAGCGATGTAGTGCCAACTATCGAAGCATTAAAATGTAAAGAGCAGGATTTAATTTTTTTCGGTCGTAGTGTTGGTGCTATTTTTGCCCTTGAAGCGGCAGCCCGTTTTCCTAATGCTGCCGGATTAGTTCTTGAAAGTGCGATTGCCGATGTTCTTGAACGTTTGTTGTTACGCATTCACCCTGATGAACTGAATGTTGATTTGGAGACGTTACGCAAGGCAGTAGATCAGCAACTGAATCATCAGCAGAAAATAGCTTTATTTAAAGGCGATTTGCTAGTGCTACATACAATAAATGATGGTTTGGTTGATGTTAGCCATGGTAAACGACTTTATGATTGGGCAACGACACGCAAAAGCATCAAGCTATTTGATCGGGGTGATCACAACAGTATTATGATGGTTAATGCCAGAGAATATTTTGCTTATTTGGAAAATTTTATTCGCAGTTTGGACAGCAGCTGCTGAAAGCCTGTTTAAAAGCCGCTATCCGGACCGTTTAGCAGTCATCCTTGAAATTTTAACCTCAATCACAGCGGTTTCGGCCAGATCCTGAGCCCCGAATTCAAAGGTGCGGGAGCTGTAATGGGCCATAATACAGTTCAGGCCGTTGATCTTTTTTTCCGAGTCAACAAGGATACGTGCCGTTCCTTCGCCAATGATGCTGGTATAAGATGCGCCCCAATTGCAGGCAGATGCGTGTTTATTTATCTTTTCAAGGTCATCAAACTCAAAACAGACCCGGTCGTTGACGGCCAGGATATCAAGTTTGCGTCCTTTATCGGCCCCGTGAAAATATAAAAAAGGCGAATCATACCCGAAATGTAAAGGCACCACATAAGGTTGCCCGTTGTCTGACAGGCCCAAGCGGCAGACTTTGGCCTTTTTTATGATATTCTCAAGCTGATCCTTATCGGTTATCTGCTTTTCTTTTCTGCGCACAGCACCTCCTGTTTTAACCGATTAAATTCTTGCTCATCCGCCCCTGTGACGCCCACGGGACGGTTGGCACTGTCATGGCAATCAGAACCGCCGGTGACAAGCAGGTCATATTTTTGCGCCCAAGACAAAAGCAGTGCCTTATGTTCCGGTGCATGGCCCGGATAATGAACCTCAAGGCCTTTGACACCGGCGTCCAGGATCTCGGGCAGCAGATGCGCCACGGTTTCCACAGGCGGCAGCACCTCCTTGTAGTGCCCTTCCCCGGGAAAAGAACCGGCAGCCGGGTGGGCCAGCACGGCAACCACGGGTTCACTTGTTATAAACCTTTTCACCTGTTCAATCTCTACTCCCGAAGGCAGATAGGCAGGACTGTCATTGCCGATGATCCGGTTAATGATATCTTTATCGGAAATACCCAATTTTTCGTCCAGGAACATGGCAAAATGGCGGCGGGAAGCATTATCCGAATATGCGGCAATATCTTCAAAGTTAAGATCCCTTGACAATAAAGGCGATTCACCGCCAGGCCCGAACACCTGATTTATCTTCTCAATTCTTGCCCGGACCAGTCCCTGTCCCCTTCCTTGGGCCAGGAGGGTTTTAAACCGCGTGACAAACCCCGGATCTTTTAACAATGCGCTTGAAAAATAGGTCAGCACGTGCAGGGTGCCCGTGAAAAATTCCCTTTTGAAGCGGACAGAGACCTCAACACCCGGAAAGACCTCTACCCCGTATGTTTTTCCCGCATCCAGCGCTGGTTCAAGTCCGTCCAAAGTATCATGGTCAGTCACCCCTAAAACGTTGATACCTTTATCTGCGGCCAACGCCACAAGATCGCCCGGGGAAAAATCTCCGTCAGATGCGGTGGTATGATTATGCAAATCTGCAAATATATATGCCATCAACTACCTCTTCTATTTTAGTATTACCTGAAATTATATACTGCTGATTGTTTTATCACAATTTATCCCTACCCGGACATACTTTCTTTTTTTAACCAATTTGTAATATTTTATTTAACTTTCAGGGATTAAGTGATAGAAAGGACAGCTATTATAAATTGGCGTCGCAGCCGGTTTTAAGCACTGGAAATCCTTGGTGATCTGGATTGCCGTTCGGGTTAAAATGTTTAGCTGGCTGAAATATTAAACAATATTGTCACTTTTTAAAGATCATACCTGGTCTGAAGCCTGTCATAAAAAATAATAAAGACAAGCCTCTGAACGTTGACAACCCAATAAATATCTGGACTTAATTACCTATGGACCCTTTACATACCCTTGGGAAAATCAGCTCTCCCGATCAGGCCCAAAATCTGTTTGCATCAGAACTTGACAACACACAATCAGCAAAAATTGCCAAGATCAAACACCCGGATGTACTGGTCCGTATCGCTAACGCCATTGCCCTTTGCAGGCCGTCAAAAGTATTTATCAATACGGGATCGGAAAAAGACAAGGAGGTTATCCGGAAAATTGCCATTGAGAAGGGGGAGGAACGTTCCCTTGCCATGGCAGGACACACCATCCATTTTGATCTGGCCGGTGAACAGGGAAGGATCGTTGATCGCACCTATTACATTGCCGAACCCGAGGATCTGGTATCCAGCCTTGCCAACCGCATGCCTCCGGAAAAAGCTGCAAAAGAAATTGAAACCCACATGTCCGGCATCATGGAGAACCTGACCATGATTGTGGGATTTTACATGAGAGGGCCTGTGGGCTCTCCTGTAGCCAATCCGGCCCTGGAACTGACATCCTCAGCCTATATATCCCACAGCGCAGAACTGCTTTATCGAAATGCCTTTGATGATTTTGACAACGAAGTTGAACAAAAGGGATACTTTTTCACCAATGTACACTCCGAAGGCCTGAACCGCACCGAGGATCTTCCCCACGCCCGGGTGTTCATGGATCGGAAATACCAAACCACCTATGCCTGGAAATGCACCTATGCCGGCAATACATTGCTGCTAAAAAAGGGCAATCACAGATTTGCCGTGGACAAAGCGGTATACCGAGACCGGGGCAGGGAGTTGTCCGAACATATGTTTATTACCGGCATCAATGGACCAGGTGGCCGGACGACCTGGTGTGCAGGTGCAGCCCCTTCCGGTTGTGGAAAAACCACCACGGCTATGGCCGGCAATGTATTTATAGGCGATGATCTGGCCCAGATGTGGATTGCCCAAGACGGCAGTATCCGCACCATCAATCCCGAAAACGGTATATTCGGAATTGTGGAAGGTTTAAACAATGAAGGTGATCCTTTATTGATGAAAGCATTACGGCAGCCCGGCTGCGAAGTAATCTGGTCAAATGTCCTTGTTGACGAAAGTTCCAAACCCCACTGGGTCGGCAATATGGAACCTGCCCCGAAAAAAGGAATCAACTTCCAGGGGGAATGGCACCAGGGAAAAACCAATGATAAGGCAGAGCCCATCCCCATATCCCATCCCAATTCCAGGTGCACCCTGGCCTCGGAAAACCTGGACAACTGCTCGCCTGAAGCATCCAACCCGGAAGGGGTGGTGACAAGAATATTTACATATTCAGGCAGGGACGCGGACACCATGCCGCCGGTGTGGGTGGCAAAAACCCCGGATGCCGGTGTGGTTATCGGCGCCTGTATTGTATCTGCAACCACGGCCACAGAGGTCGGGGTCACAGGCATTAACCGCGCACCCTGGGCCAACGCCCCTTTTATCCCCGGCGCGTTAGGTGATTACATGGATGCCCAATTTAAATTCTTCAACAACCCTGATATCAAGGAACCGTTTAAGCCGGTGATTGCAGGCCTGAATTATTTTTTAACCTACCGGGCCAGGGGCGGCGATTCAGACAAACTTCTCGGAGAGAAGCAGGATGTCAAAGTTTGGCTGGCCTGGCTGGAAAGATATGCCCATAATGAAGTTGAATACCTGTCCACCCCCATCGGCAACCTGCCCTGCTACAATGACCTGGCTGAACTGTTCAAGCAAATCATTGATAAGGACTATCCCAGATCCCTTTATGATATGCAGTTTACCTTGTACACGGTAAAAATCATCCAGCGCATTGAACTTCAGGAAAAGGCATATGCAAATGAAGAACACCTTCCAGAAAAACTGTTTAAAATCCTGGAAGCCCAAAAATGGGGCCTTCTGGATCTGAAGAAAAAAGTAGGGGATGTCATCATGCCGGATTATTTTGAAAATCTGATTTGATACCGGCCGACATTTTTGGTAAAATTTTATTCCTATCGAGCTTGATTATATTTTGGACCAAATCAATTTCAGGTAGGTTGAGTTGAGGAACGAAACCCAACCTACGCGGTGGACAAAATTAGAACTAAACCCTCCATATCAGTTACAGCCGGGGGCATAAGGTCTTAAAAAAAACTTATGCCCCGGTACTTTTTTAATCAGAATTTTTAAAAATTTGCTCCGAATAAAAGAGCCCCTAAAACAACATAATTTTACATTTTTTCTTTATTTTAAATAATTATGTACAAATCAATACCGGGTTTCTACTTGATTTTAGGCAAAGACATTAATATGATCCATGGTTACCTAATTTATTAATGAGGTTTGCCTTTATATATTATATTTAACACTCAATAAGGAGGATAATAATGGCAAAAATAGTGCATCGTGAGGAATTGGCCCAGGGAACCATTATCCTCAACGAAATAGACGCGCCCCGCATATCCAGAAAGGCCAAACCCGGCCAGTTTGTCATTCTTCAGGCAGATGAGACCGGTGAACGCATTCCACTGACCATGGCGGATACGAATCCTGAAAAAGGCACGATCACCATCATTTACATGGTTGTCGGCAAATCCACGGCCCGGTTCCGGGACCTTAAGGTTGGTGAAGAATACTATGCGCTCATCGGTCCTTTAGGTGCGCCCACCCATATTGAAAAGATAGGAAAGGTCGTTTGCGTGGGCGGCGGCACCGGTATTGCCGTACTGCATCCCATCGCACGGGCATTGAAGGCTGCCGGTAATGAAGTCATAACTATTCTGGGTTCCAGGACTTACGATCTGCTTATTCTTGAAGAAAAGATGCGGGAAGCCTCTGATACCCTGCATATCTGTACCGATGACGGTTCTATGGGCCATCACGGATTTGTTACGGATATACTTAAGGAGACCATTGAAAAAGAGGACATTGCCCTGGTTGTGGCCATTGGTCCAATTCCCATGATGAAATTCTGCAGTCTGATCACCAAGGAAAAAGGCGTCAAGACCATGGTCAGCCTGAACCCCATCATGGTGGACGGCACGGGCATGTGCGGCGGATGCCGGGTATCCGTAGACGGGAAGACAAAGTTCGCCTGCGTAGACGGCCCTGAATTTGACGGTCACCAAGTTGATTTTGATGGACTTGCCAAACGACTTGCATCATATACTGAAGTTGAGAAACAGTCCATGGATGCTTATAACAAATGCAAATGCAATACAAACTAATGCGCCCGTTTCTGGGATATATGGAGGAATAAATGGCTGAAAAAAAAGTGAAAGTTGACCGGGTCGTGATGCCGGAACAGGACCCGGACGTCAGGCGCAGAAATTTTATGGAAGTTCCCCTAGGTCTTTCCGAAGAGATGGCAATCACCGAAGCCAAACGCTGTCTGCAATGCAAAAAACCGGCCTGCGTGGAAGGATGCCCGGTTTCCGTATTCATTCCTGAATTTATCAAATGCATCGCCGATGGTGACTTTTCTGCTGCAACCAAAAAACTCTGGGAACGCAATGCCCTCCCCGCAGTCTGTGGCAGGGTCTGTCCCCAGGAAGAACAGTGCGAAGGCAGATGCGTTCTCGGCAAAAAAGACAAACCCGTTGCCATTGGATATCTGGAACGTTTTGCTGCAGACTGGGAGCGTAAAAACGGTACTGGTGAAGTCCCTGATATCGCTGAAAAAACCGGCAAAAAAGTGGCGATTATCGGTTCCGGCCCCTCCGGACTGACCGTTGCAGGCGACCTTTTGGTCAAGGGCCATGATGTCACCATTTTTGAAGCATTTCACAAGCCTGGCGGTGTTCTGGTATACGGTATTCCAGAGTTCCGTCTGCCCAAGGAGATTGTGGCATCGGAAGTAGCCACCCTTGAAAAGATGGGGGCAAACATTGAATGCAACACTGTTGTTGGTGCTACGGTCACCATTGACGAGTTGTTTGCCGAAGGCTATGACGCAGCATACATTGGCGTAGGTGCAGGACTTCCCAGATTCATGAACCTGCCCGGCGAAAACCTCATTAATATTTATTCTGCCAATGAGTACTTGACCCGGACCAACCTTATGAAAGGGTATCTGTTCCCTGAATACGATACTCCCATTATCCGGGGCAAAAATGTTGTGGTTCTTGGTGCCGGCAACGTGGCTATGGACTCTGCCAGAACAGCCATGCGTTTAGGCGCAGACTCCGTCAAGGTTGTTTACAGACGATCCAGGGAGGAGATGCCCGCAAGAAACGAAGAACTGCACCATGCAGAAGAGGAAAAAATAGAATTTGTCCTGCTGACAAACCCCACCCAGTTCTTCGGCGACGAAAACGGAAGGTTAACCGGTATGGAATGTCTGAAAATGGAATTGGGAGAGGCTGATGCTTCCGGCCGGCGCAGACCCATGCCCATTGAAGGCAGCGAATTCAAAATAGACTGTGACTTGGTTGTCGTATCTGTGGGATCCAACGCCAACCCGCTGCTCACCAACTCTACCCCGAACTTGAATTTGAACAAATGGGGAAATATTATTGCAGACCCTGTAACTGGAAAAACGTCCAAAAAAGCAGTCTGGGCGGGCGGAGACATTGTTACCGGTGCTGCCACGGTCATCCTTGCCATGGGTGCAGGCCGTGCTGCGGCAAACTCCATGCATGATTATCTGACCATTGGCTGGTAATTCTTAAAAATATCGTGTTTGAAGGCAAAGTCACCCATGTGCGTCGTCTTGCATCTGGGCAACTTTCCGTCCAAATACGGTTTTTTCGTCAGACACTGTTTAAAGCCAAAGGCGGGTCCGGATATGCTTATGCTTATCCAACCCGCCTTTGGCACTTTAGGCCCATAATCAAAATAAAACCTCCCATATGGTTTGCTTTTTCATCCGTCTTCTTCGTTGTGACAATGAGCATCAGGAACAATATGATTACATTGTCATGCCTTGAATACGAATGAAATTTCTAAACCATTCATGGGCCTTACAAGGCATAGGTACATCACTACTATTCAGGCTTGATAAACACCTTATGGTCCACCAGAGACAGGGAATCAATCTTTCCTTTTATAAATTTCTGTTCACCAAAAATAGACACCAGGCGAATGCCTTCTTCTTCGGATTCCACCTTGTCCACAGCCTCCAGAAACAAAGACTCCTGTCCACTCTTATCCACGAGATATGCATTGGCTTCACACATAATATGCACTCCTGATCTTTAGATCTTTTACAGCCACGGGTCATCTTCCGTTTTTATTTTCGGAAAACACCTCAAATAATATTTATACAGGTATCAATTTTTAATTACACCTATAACCTGTTGTTGTTATGACAGTTGTTGTTATGACAGGGGAAAATAAACATCTAATAATTCATCCACTAACTGGGGCAAAGGCGAACCCACCATCCCGACGATGGCAATATTTTCCTGGGTCAAGGGCAAAAGCACCTTTCTTGCATGGGAACAAGATACCGCTTCAGCCATCTGAGGGGTCACCTCGCCCATCATGGAATGGGGCATGATAATCCCCACAGTGCCGATTATCATATCAGCGTCCTTAACCGTCTGAACAATGGCGTTGGTACCTGAAGCGCCCTTATTGGCACGGGCTTTAAGCATCTGGGCAGTGGCAATGGCGTTGGTGCCAAGAGCGATCACCTCAATGGATTCCTCATACCGCTCTTTGATCCGCTTGATTACGGTTGATCCGATACCGCCACCCTGACCATCAATAACACACACTTTTTTCATGTTGTTTCCTGTTACGCACTGATCAAATTTTTGATCAAATTCCCTAAGAGCCTATTTGGTAATTGATGATCGAGTGTTAAATTACAAGGCGGACTTGCTCCCAGACAGCTTTGGCTATATTTTCCACGGAATCATTTCCGTCGATCACCGCCACACGTTCCTGGTGCGCCAAGCGGTGAAAAGCTGCCAAATAATTTGCTCGTACCTGCTTCATAATATCTAATTTTTCATAGATTTCAAGGTGTTTTCTGGTAGTTTGAAGCCGCGTCAGGCATATTTGGGGGTCCACATCAATAAACAGGGTGATGTCCGGTTTTAAAATATCAGCATTGAGTCGATTGGCCTGGATCACCCAATCCATATCCATATACTGGCTATGATAAGCATAGGAAGAAAAATAATACCTGTCACACACCACAATCGTACCGTTATCCACCATCTGCCGGATACCGGCTTCAGGATCCATCAAATGCTCAGTGCGGTCCGCGGCAAAAAGGCTTGCAATGGTTCGCTGGTCCGCGGGAAGATTGCCGGACAGCATCCGTCTGATCAGCCGGCCCACAGGCCCGTCGGTGGGCTCACATGTGGCAAAAACCGGGGTGCCTGTTGACGCCAAGCGCTTGCAAAGCAGTTCCGCCTGGGTAGTTTTGCCGGCCCCGTCAATACCTTCAAATACCAAAAACCCGCCTTTATTGGCTTCTTCCAAACTTACTTCCTTCATATAACTCAATCATCAAGTATAAAAAAACAAACCCGGCAGATCCCGGTGACCGGGACCTGCCGGGTTAACGTATTTAAAACCCCGAATAAATCAGATTTAAGATGAGCTATGACAACCGTTACAATTCACAGGGGTAGCTTTAGGAAGATCAGCTTTATCTATATCGCCCTGCGCCATAGCGGCCTTGCGCTTCTTGTTCATATCCCGGTGACAGGTCAGACAGTTATTATGATAAGCCGCCAGAAAGTACATCTGATTGGCTTCGTCCTTGATACTCCTGGTGCCCGAGGGCTCGGTTTCATTGTGGCATGAGTCACATGCCTCAACTTCGCTTTCCCCGTCCCAGTCATGGTGACAATCTTTACAGGCAAACTGAAAATGAAGTCCGTGGGGAAAACCAACAGCACCCTTCTTGGCTTCAACCTCTTCGGGTGCCTCTATGGTAATAATACCCATGGGAATTGAGAGGGATTCATCACTGTTCTCAACCTTGGAATGGGGATCAGGATGGCATCCGGCGCAGGCAACAGGACCGGTAACAATATTTTTGGAGCCAGCAGTTTTTTGCTGGGCGGCTTCATTTCTATGACAGTCCCGGCATGCCTGGTGGAAGGCCCCGACCATGGATTTTACGCTATTTTCCGATCCATCCGCCTGGCCAGGTTTCGGTGCCCAGAAATTTTCATGACAGCCGCTTGTCCCGCAACTTTTTATGGGACTGCTTCCGTCCCAAGTGTGATGGCACTCTTGGCAGGAATAGGAAAAATGAAGGGAATGTGGGAACTTAACCGGGGACAGTGTGGCCTTGTGTTCGGTATCCTGGGGGGCCTCTAAGGTCATGGTTCCGATGGGAAGCTCAAATGTAGCCTCAGGGTCCTCAGCAAGGGCAACGCCCGTTAAAAAAAAAGCAAAAGCAAACCAGGGTACTGCAATGAGAAATAATCGTTTCATGATCCCTCTCCAATAAAGCTGTTATGTCAGATTGTACCTGATGTGACCGGGATATTTCAATTATCCAGCCTTTAAGACCCATGGGCCTAATATCACATAAACACTACTGCTGATTCAATGCGCTAATAAATAAAGTTGTCTTTTGTATATTAATTAATGTTTATAAAATCAACCTGAAATTTGAGTACCAGGGCTAAAAAATCAATTTCAGGTACCTGAAAAGCAGCATCCAACTCTTGAATAAAAAGTGTAACATGCCGGAAATGCAGACACATCAACTCTATTTTATAGACTTCTGCCTATCTTGGCAGTTGCGGATAAACCGGTTAAATAAAGGCAGCATGTCATCACTTTTTTGCATGAGCAGCTCAGGGTGCCACTGCACAAGATCAATGGGCAAAGATTCATGTTCTGCACCCTCCACCACCCCATCCGGAGCCCATGCCGTGATTCGAATGCCTTTGCCCGGGGCATCAATAGATTGATGGTGGCGTGAATTGATGCGGATGGAGTCGCCAAACAGTCGGCACAGCCGGGAACCCTTATCAAACTGGACATCATGGTCCGTACCATGGGATAACATCTTTTGCATATGGGCAATACCGGATTCCGGCACCTGGCTTGGAATATCCTGGACCAGGGAGCCGCCTAAAGCCACGTTTGCCACTTGGGCACCCCGGCAAATGCCCAGAATCGGCATTTTCAGTTCCACTGCCAGATTCACCAAATCAATTTGAAAAATATCCAGTTCCAGGTCACTGGCATTGCATGCCGGATGCATTTCCTGATCAAAAAAATGGGCATCCATATCCAGGCCGCCGGGAAGAATCAGGCCGTTTACACGGGACAACATCAAGGCCACGGCCTGTGCATCCCTGGTAGGCGGCAGGATAACAGGCACAGCCCCGACCCGCTGAACACAGTGGCTATATGCCACGGGAACGCTGGTGATAGTCTGGCCATTTTTATTGCGTTCCGTATTGGCGGCAATGGCGATGAAAACGGACAAAGGTTACTTCCTTTTTTTAGGCCTCTTTGATAACGGCTTTTAAGCGGTTAATTTTGGGCTGAATATTAAAAGATTCAGGAACCTGTAAAAAATGTGGTTCGAGCACAGACAGTGCTTTAGCAGCAACTGAGACAGCCGCCTTTTTCCTGTTGTACGCCAGCAGTTCAAATGTACCTGCTGTACGTATCATTGCCTGCAGGACCTTTTTTTCCTGCCCCTGAGCAGCCCTGTAATTTTGCTCAAGCCATTCATGACATTCAAAAAAAAGGGATTCATCCCAGAGCAGACCAGCTGTTGCATAGATATCGGCACCTAAAAGCGGATTTGACAACATTTGTGCCAAAACAGCGGCATACCGGTCATACCGCGCTTTAATATAATTTTTGGCCCGAGCAGGCAACTTTTTCCGGTCCAGGTCCGAAACCGCCTGTGCCACAGGTGCTTTATCGCCTTTATGCAGAGCGCAAATAAATGCACTCCCCAAAAGATTTCTGACATCCCGGTCTGTTCGGTCTTCAAAAGGATTAAATAATATTTTCATCATACCTGTACCTATACCTAAGCCTTAGGTATTCTCCATTTTCCATTAAATTTCGGGTTCCGCCACCGGTCGCCCAGCGCCTGTTTTGAAGCGGAAAACTTTCTTTTTCCAACCGAATTTCTAACAAAAAACAAAAAACTTATCAAGAGCTTGAAATATGTCCCAGCAGGGGCTTCGATTCTAAATCGGCCTTGCCTTGGGGGTAAAAAAACAACCCTGATATGAAATTCCAATAAAATTTTAAAGAACTTAGATTTATCTAAAAATTGCTGAACCAACCAACAAACCATGGAGCATCACCCTCAATTGTGCACCATGGTCACTACTTAATCAGGTTTTAGCCCTAATTAAGAATTGCTAAGCCTGCCAATAAACCCTTGAGCATTACCTTCAATTAGCGTATTTTATTTTTCTGGTTCAAAATCGAGGATATTAAAAAGCCCCAGACAGGCTTTTAGGTGTATCGACAGACTGTTACGGAATAGATATTTTTTTTAAGTTCAAGGCGGAAAATCAATTTGACCGCAGACATACATGAAATATTTTGAGGATCAAATTTATTTTCCCAACGAAGAAATTGGGAAAATTAGCATTTTGTAACAGCCTGTCGAGGGATATTAACACGATCCGGTATTTATACACATTTTAAATGCCGGACAAACAAATAAGGTTCTCATGGCAAAAAAAATAATTATTATTGGTGCGGTGGCATTAGGCCCCAAAGTGGCCAGTCGTCTCAGACGGCTTGATCCTGATTGTGAAATCACTATTATTGACAAAGACAGCTTAATTTCATACGGCGGATGCGGCATCCCTTACTATATCGGCGGGGACATTGGAGAAATCGAAGAGTTATACTCCACCACGGCCCACCAGCCCAGGGATCCTGAGTTTTTCCGTACAGTCAAAGGGGTTGAGGTACTTACCCGGGTGGAAACCATCGGCATTGACCGCAGAAACAAACAGCTGAAAGTTCGTCATCTTGAAGACGGAACCGAGTCTGAAATGCCCTACGACAAGCTGGTTATTGGCACGGGTGCTTCGCCTTTTATCCCGCCCATCCCAGGCGCTGACCTGCCGGGCGTCTATCCTGTATCCAACCTCCACCATGCCAAAGCCATCAAAGATTTGATCAGTTCGGGTGCCGTGGGTAATGCCGTAGTCATCGGTGCCGGTGCCATAGGTGTTGAAATGGCCGAGGCCCTGACCGACCTGTGGGGCGTGGAAACCACCCTTGTTGAAATGGCTCCCCATGTGCTGCCCACGGCTATTGGTCCCAATATTGCCCTTATTGTTGAAAAAGAACTTGAAAACAATGAGGTGAATGTCAAAATCGGGGCACAGGTCACCAAAATCCTTGGAGATGCCGAAAACGGCGTTACCGGGGTTGAGGTCAGCGGTGAAGTGATTGAATGCAACCTTGTGGTCATGGCCGTAGGTGTTCGCCCCAACACGGGTTTTGCCGCAGAAGCAGGCCTGGCTGTCGGCCGGGGCGGCGCCCTGATCGTGGATAAAAATTTAAGAACCTCTGACCCGGATATTTACGCGGGTGGAGACTGTATTGAGATGCGCAATCTGGTAGCCGGTGAGCAGCTCCCCATGCCTTTGGGTTCCCTTGCCAACCGCCAAGGCCGGATCATTGCCACCAATATATTCGGCAAGTGCGCTCAATTTGACGGCGCTGTCGGCACCTTCTGCATCAAGGTGTTCGGCATAGGCGTAGCCACAGCAGGCCTGACCATTCACCAGGCCAAATCCGCCGGATTCGATCCGGTTCACTCTGTGGTGGCTCAATTTGACCGGGCCCATTTCTATCCCGACTCAAAATTCATGTTTATCCAGCTCATTGCCGACAAACGCAGCCGCAGGGTTTTGGGCGTGGAAGCCGTGGGTGAGCAGATTGACGCTGTCAAGGCCAGGGTGGATGCTGTGGTACCGCTACTTCACAAAGGCATGAATGTGGATGAAGTATGCACCTTAGAAGTGGGTTATGCACCGCCATTTGCATCTGCCATGGATGTGATCAACAATGCAGGCAATGCGCTGGATAATATTCTGGACGGCAGGAATACCCCCATTGACTGGCCTGAATTCATTGACCTGTTCAAAAAAGGCGAGATCACGGTGGTAGATTTAAGAGAACTTGTGGAAGCCCAGCCGTTTATCGACAAATACGGGGCAGACCGCTGGATCTGTTTGCCCCAGACTGAGTTGCGCAAACGCTATAATGAACTGCCCAAAGACAAAGACCTCTGTCTTTTCTGCGGTACGGGTGCCAGATCTTTTGAATGTCAGAGAATATTGGAGCAAAACGGGTTCACCCGCATTCAAAATCTCCAGGGTGGGTATGCCATCATCAGGGTTACTGATCCTGATTTCATTCCCGAAGGCGGATAATCCATAGCTTACTCAACAACTTGCTCAAGAACGGCCATGGCCGACCTGGTCTTTCACCGAGGTTAGGCCACAACAAATCATGAAAGAAACTAACTGGATAGTTTAGTTCTTTCATATAAAAAAATCGAGTAGGGTGAGGTCGGGTAATTAATCCGGCCTCATCCCTCTCACAGAACCTTACGTAGGGGCCTCGTATACGGCTCCTGTTTATTCTCATCCCCGGTTAATCGGGAGAAGCCATCCGGACACTTTATCTTCTATCTTCGTCTTTTCTGACATACTGAGCTTTATACGTTATCCGATTCTTCAACCTATTACCCCGTCTTTTATCCGTTCCCGGCAATCTGCGGTTGTATTCACAGGTTTACTCCGATGAGAGCAGTCTTCGTTTAGAGTCCTTTTCCAAGGGGTACCATTCGATACGTGCCGCCTCGTCAGGCGGCTTGTTCCCAAACGTATTTTGTTCAGTCAATTCCAAGACTTTAAAATAAACTTCCCCTCTTCACAATTGCAGGGGCTTTTGGCCTATCTACAATCCCTGCACACCAAGATGCAGGTCATTCCCGTTTTCTCCTCCATTCCGTTACCGGGCTTCATTGGCGGGAATTTCATTACTACTACGAGTTCATCTACCACCCGGCAGAGTATCCTTCCTTTCTTGAGTTCCCTCTCGTCAGGAAGTTTCCCTTTCAGGACTCTGCCGTTACCAGCAACGCCCTTGCAATTCGGATTGTCTTCCCCCTGGTCGGGGTGACGCCTGCTTACCGCAGGCTAGGTTTGCCCACCATACCGGGCAAACAGAAAAAGCCCTGCCGATACCGGCAGGGCTTTAATTGCCTATCAGGCAGTATTACTTACACTTTGTTTTATTTTTCCCAGAAACGCATGGTGCCGTTTTCCATGAAGTTGGTGTGCATCTTGTAGCATTCATCCAACAACTGGGGTTCATGGTGTCCACCAGTTGCCTTGATGGCGCGATCAACGTAATCATGCATATAATCTCTGTAAACAGGATGTGCACACTTATCAATGACTACCCGGGCCCGATCAATTGGTGCCAGGCCACGCAGATCAGCCAGGCCCTGGTCGGTAACCAGAACATCAATATCGTGCTCAGTGTGGTCCACGTGGGGAACCTTGGTTACAACACCGGTGATGCCGAATTCATCAACCTTGGTGGGACGGCAAGCGGGACAATGCATTATGGATATGTAAGCGTTACGTATAAAGTCGCCGGAACCGCCGATACCGTTCAACATGCGGGTACCGCTTGCGTGGGTGGAGTTGGCATGTGCATATATATCAAATTCAAGGGGTGTATTCATGCCGATGACGCCCATACGGCGGATGAGTTCCGGATTGTTGGAAATCTGCTGGGGACGCATCATAACCATCTTTTTATATGTGTCGAAATTTTTCCACCAATCAACAAATGCCTCGTTGGACAGGGACAGTGAAGTACAGTTGATGTACTCGCATTTGCCCGAATCAAGGAAGGGCAGGAAGGTGTCCTGGAGAACCTCGGTGAAAACAGTCAAACCTTCAAAAGGACTTGCTGTCAGACCCCCGACAACGGCATTGGCAATGGAGCCCACGCCGGATTGCAGAGGCAACAGGTTCTTGGGTAGACGGCCGGCCTTCACTTCAGTCTGGAAAAAGTCAACGATGTTGTCGGCAATAGCCTGGGCAACATCATCGGTTCCACGCAGAGCACGCCCATTGTCAGGCAGTTTGGATTCGACAATGGCAACGATTTTGCTCTTGTCTGTGGGAACCCAAGGCGTACCGATACGCTGACGAACATCAGTAACTGGATAAACTTTTCGATACGGAGGCAGATCGGTCAAAAGAATATCGTGCATGCCTTCGAAAGAGGGCAGACCTGTATTGATTTCGACAATGATTTTGTCAGCGACATCAATAATTTCGGGAGCAGCGCCAACGGCACCGGACAGAATTATGTTGCCTTCCTCGGTAATGGCAGATGCTTCGATAACTGCCATATCAAGTCCGCCACCCTTTTCCTTGGTGTAAAAACCATACTTCAAATCCTGGGGAAACATTGAAAGGTGTTTGTCACCCATGCGGATCTGGCCTGAATTAATGCCTTTGCCAATATTTTTACCTGTCTGGTAGGGCCAGCGGCGATCAATCATGTTCAGTGTGGCCATGCGGTCTTCAACTTCAGCACCTACAGAAGCACCAATAAACAGGTTGAGTCTTAATTTGCCTTGCAGGTTGTTTTTCTCAACGTGGTCACACAGTGCGATGGGTACAACTTTCGGATACCCGACCGGCGTAAACCCGGACATGCCGACGTCCATGCCGTCTTTAAATAGCTCAATACACTCTTCAGGGGTTCTTACTTTGTTGAGCAACTCTTTACAACGTACGCGTTCCTCTAATGTAGACATAACTCTCTCCCTCATTAATTTTTCGGGTAATTTGAGAGATTCCCCACAGAACAGGTCCATTATCCAAGCTTCTGTTAAATCCCGGGGAACCGCGCCAGTCAAAGGACTAGACTGATATCTGATTTCCAATTAAACAATAATTTATTCGGGATTATATATAATGTGTAGGTCAGCAGAGTCAAGAAAAAACTTTTGATTTATCAGCCTGTATATAGAACCGATATATTCGGTTGACAAACAACACCATTCTATCCTAAAAAAAGAAGAGCATAATTCAGCTCTTATTCATTGAAATCATAACCTCCCACATGAACTAAAGGTGTTTAAATCGAGGTCTCATTTTGACTATTATTTCTTTAAAATCAACATGTTATTAAAAATAACAGTTTTAAAGGTAAGCTGTTGTTTTTATTTTAAAAGAGGGTGTCGATTTTAACACCCTTTAACTTAACAATAACAAAGAGAGGAAAAAAATGAGAATTAAAAGAATTTTAACTTTGGTGATTACCTCCATTATGATCCTATCCTGTGCAGTTACGGTGCAGGCAAGCGAAAAAAACGAATTAATGATGGCCACAACCACCTCCACAGACAACACAGGCCTGCTTGATTATCTTATTCCTTTTTTTACACAGGAGACCGGAATCGCCCTGAAATGGACGGCCACGGGAACAGGCAAAGCTTTGAGACTTGGTCAAAACTGTGATGTGGATGTCCTGCTGGTCCATGCCCCCCCGGCAGAAAAGGCATATATAGCCAATGGTTTCGGCAAAGACCGGCGTGAAATAATGTATAATGATTTTGTAATCATCGGTCCCAAAACAGACCCGGCCGGCTTAAAAGGCAAAGATATTTCCCAGGCCCTGTCCGCCATCAAAACAAAAAAAGCTTTTTTCATAAGCCGGGGGGATGATTCCGGTACCAACAAGAAAGAAAAACTGCTCTGGAAAAATGCAGGCATTGCATTGCCGGACAAAGAAAAATGGTACGTCCAAACTGGTCAGGGTATGCTGGCCACCATCAATGTTACCCAGGAAAAAAACGGCTACACCATGACCGACCGCGGAACCTATATCAAATACCAGGACCAGCAGAGTGGGTATGCCCCTTTGACCATAATGGTGGAAGGCGATGACATCCTTTTGAACCAGTACTCGGTGCTGACCCTGAATCCTGAGAACTGCCCTAATGCCAAGTATGACCTGGCTTTAAAGTTTTCCGACTGGATGGCCTCCGACTCTGCCCAGACTAAAATCGGCGAATTCCGGCTTTTGGGAAAAACACTGTTTATCCCTAATGCTAAATAACAGAAACTGGTCACCCCAATGTTGTATAAGTCATAATGACATTTCTGGTTGAAGGCTTTCTTAAGGCGATGGAACTGCTGATCAGTGGGGATATCTCCACCTGGTCGGCAGTTTCAGCTACCCTCAAAGCCTCGACCGGGTCCATGCTGGTCAGTCTTTTAACCGGGCTGCCCTGCGGTTTTGTTCTGGGATACTTTGATTTCCGCTTCAAACGCCCGATAAGAACGGTTTTGGACACTCTTCTGGCCCTGCCGACCGTCTGCGTAGGACTGATTGTCTATGCGTTTATCTCCTCCAAAGGCCCATTAGGCGATATGGGCCTTTTATTTACCCTGACCGGCATTGCCGTGGGCCAAACCATCCTGGCTTTTCCTGTGGTGACGGCAATCACGGCCTCCATCATTGAAAATATAGATCCGGCCCTGAAGCTGACCCTGGTTTCTTTAGGTGCTGGAAAAAAAAATATCATTTTGACCTGCCTGTGGGAAGTCAGGTTTGGCATTCTTGCCGCCGCTGTTACGGCATACGGCCGTGTCCTTACCGAGGTGGGCATCTCCATGATTGTGGGTGGAAATATAAAATATCACACCCGGACCATGACCACGGCCATTGCCCTGGAAACCAACAAAGGCCTGTTTGCCGACGGCATTGCGTTGGGCATTGTTTTGATGACAATCGCATTTACGGTAAACCTGAGTCTTTCTTTTCTAAGGAAAAGGTAGAATGATATGATCACTCCGGCACCTTTGTACACCCTTTGCCGCATCTGCCATTACTACGGCAGTAAAAAGGTTCTGGATATTGATGAATTCAGCATCCCGGCCGGCAGCATTTTAGGCTTGTCTGGACCCAACGGCAGTGGAAAAACCACATTTTTAAAGCTGCTGGCATTTGCCATGGCCCCCAGCCAAGGCGAAATCCGTTTTAACGGTCGCAGGGAATACCCCATGTCCGCCAGGGTGCGATCCAGAGTCACCCTGATGACCCAGACCCCCTATCTACTCAAACGTTCGGTTCTGGATAATGTTCTCTACGGCCTTAAAATCAGGAAAGATACCAAAAATTTAAAACAGCGGGCGTCCCGGGCACTGGCTGCGGTCGGTCTGGATTTTGATGAATTTCACACCCGGGCCTGGCACCAATTGTCCGGCGGTGAAGCCCAGCGGGTGGCCCTGGCGGCACGCCTGGTCCTTGAGCCCCGGGCACTGCTGCTGGACGAACCTGTGGCCAGCGTGGACGTGGAAAGCGCACGTCTCATTCGAAAGGCCTCTTTGGCGGCCCGGGACAAATGGGGCTGTACCCTGATCATTGTCAGCCACGATTTGGCATGGCTCAATGCCTGCAGTGACACCCGGATCTCCATGGAAAAAGGCCGGATCTTTTCCCCCAAGGAGGAAATCGTACTGCCCCCACCTTACCAGGCATTACAGTCCGGCAGTACCGTGAAGTGGGTTCTGCCGCTGGCCAACGGACGGCAGATCAGCCTGCCTGAAAAAACCGGCAGGACAGCCCTGATCCCGACGAAAAAAATCAAGATTACCCAGGGAATTGAAAACCAATCCAACGAAAAAAACCAAATTCCGGCCCTGGTCACCCGAATGGCACTGGAACCAAAAACCGGCCGCATTGAGGTGGACTTTAGCACGGACGCCTTCAAGCTGACCCTTTTATTATCAAAAGAACATGCCGCTGCATTGGACCTGCAGCCGGGAAAAAAAAGATATTTGGTCTTCAGGACCCGGGATATGTTCTGGCGTTAGGACCATTAGTTGTCAAAGATGCCGCGCAACTTGACACTGAGTTGCTCCAGGGAAAATGGTTTCTGGATGAAGCCGACGCATCCCCGTGACAGGATATCTTCAGCCTGTCCACTGAGACTGTGTCCACTGGCGAGCAGCACCTTAACCTGGGAATTGATATTTTTCAACTCGTCGAAAATTGCACCACCGCTCATCCCCGGCATGATCACATCCAGAATCACCAGGTCAATTTCCCCGGAGAACCGACGAAAAATTTCCAACGCTGTTTTACCGTCCGATGCACACATCACTTTGTACCCCAAAGATTCAAGCATGGGTTGCCCCACCTGCAGGATGACCTCTTCATCATCAATGAGCAGCAGGGTTTCAGTACCTTTTGAAATTATTTCGGACAATGCCGGTTCAGTTTCTGCATCGCCATCCGAGGCCGGCAGATAAATATAAAAAGTGGTGCCTTTGCCTGGCCGGCTGACAAAATCAATGGCGCCGTCATGATTCTTTATAATGCCATAGGCAGAGGCAAGGCCCAAGCCGGTGCCGCGCCCCATTCCCTTAGTGGTAAAAAATGGCTCAAATATGCGTGCCTGGATTGCAGGATCAATACCGACACCGGTATCCGTGATTGAAATGCATACATATCGTCCCGGCTGAATGTCGAAAGCCTCAGAAAATGCGGCATCCAGGACCATGTTTTTGGCATCAATCAAGACCGTGCCGCCATCAGGCATGGCCTGCCATGCATTAATGTAAATATTGAGCAGAACCTGCTCAATCTGATTTTTATCAGCGATGACCACCCATAAATCATGCTCTATATTTTCCTCAATCCGGATATCTTTGCGCGTGCGGCCGAACATGCGGGCGGTTTCCATGACAATTTGATTAAAATCCAAAGATTTAGCCATGTACTTGCCGCCCCGTGCAAATCCGAGCAGTTGCTGGGTGAGTTTGGTCCCGGAGATGACGCAGGACTCGATACTTTTCAATTTTTTGTAATTATACTCTGAAGATCCGGTCCTCAACATCATCAACGATATATTACCCTGAATACCCATCAGCAAATTATTGAAATCGTGGGCCACACCGCCGGCCAGGGTTCCAATGCCCTCCAGCCGCTGGATCTGATGCAGTCGTTTTTGAAGCTTTTTCTTTTCTGCTTCAGCATTAAGCCGTTCGCTGATATCCAAAACAACGCCTCGATAACCAACTTTACCGCCGTTGTTATCAAAAATAGGAGCTGTTGAAACATCTACGGTCCGGCGGTCACCGTCCCTGCGGGTAATTGTCAAACGGGAAAGATTACCGTTCACTCCGGATCGATACGTATCAGAAGGTTCTTCAAACATCTGCCCCGAGGCCTCGGCATCCAGCAGAATAGAATAATCCATCCCCTTAAGCTCTTCAACCGAATATCCCAAAATTACAGCCAGCGAATCGTTCAAAAAAGTCAGACGGCCGTTAAGGTCCACTTCATAATAGCCGTTGTTGGTATTCTCTATGATGGATCGATACTTCTCTTCACTGCGTCTGAGTGCATTTTCCTTTTCTTTACGTGTTTCAATTTCATTGCGCAGTTGTTCATTGATCTTCTGCAGATCAAGGGTGCGTTCCGCCACAAGGTCCTCCAGCTGATCCTGGTACCGGCGCAGTCTGAACTCGGCTTTTTTTCTATCGGTGATAATACGCAGTGAACCGATAATTTTTTCCGCATCACCCTCGGCATTACGTTTCAACGTGGCCGTGACCGAGCCATAGGCGATTTTGCCGTGTTCGTTTTTCAAGGTAATCTCCCAGTCACTCACAGATCCCTCAGCAAAAATTTCGGATAAAAAACGCTGGTGGTCATCGGCATTTTTATAGAACTGCATGAGCTTGGTGCCGATAATCTCTTTGCGGTCTTGACAAATCAACTCCTCTACAGATGGGCTTATTTCGAGAATATCGCCTTCAATGGTGCATTCAAAATAGATGTCCTGAATGTTCTCAAATATCCGACGATATTTTTTTTCACTGGTTTGCAGCGAAAGCTTCATCTGTGAAAAGGCCGCAGCGGTTTCGTCTATCTCCTTAAATATGGAACGCGTATTGAAGCCGGTTATTAAATCATGCTGTTTGATGGCAAGAGCCTCTTTTTCCAGCCCCATCAGGGGCCGTGTGATACTGCGAAACAACTGCAAACCCACCAGAGTGGCAATCACCGAAAGGACCAGGGTAATCCCGATATTAAGTGACCGATTCTCTTTGAGTACGCCTAGATAATCATTTTCCGGTATATACACGCCAATCATCCAGGGCCAGTGTGAGTCGGCAAACTGGGTGAACATGGTATTATACGCCTCGCCGTTGTGGGTGAACTTGGCAAACTGGGAGTGGTCGAGTTTCAGCAGTCCGGTTTCTGTCCGCTGCCATTGGACGGCATGAAAGGCCGCACGGCTCAATTCATCGTCCAGTTCATCAATTTTAACCATTCTAAAATGGTTGGCTGCGGTGCCTTCAAACTGTTTAATTTTTGAAATGTCAGGAAACGCCACCACATCTCCGTTGTTATTGAGCATAAAAGCACGGCCATGCTTACCTATCCGCAACCGGCTGATAAAGGTTGACAGGTCATCAATTTCGATATCCACACCGACAACACTCTGTAACAATCCATTTTCTTTAAAAATTGGACCTGCCACCGTGATTCCGGGTTTTTGCGATGAGAAAAAAATGTAGGGATCCGTCCAGATAATCCCCTGTTCGGCAGATGATTTTTTATACCAGGGACGCTGCCGAGGATCATAGGTGTCACCGGGGTCTTCAGACGTTTTAACCATGCTGCCATCCGCATTGCGCCAGATCAGCCGGACTTTTTTTACACCATTGAGATGATCAATTATCTTGGTCCGGTATCCGCCGGGGGAATGTGCATCACTGCGGTTGACATAAAAAAAATTACCATTGGGCATACCGATATATATACCGGCAAAATGGGCGTACAATGATAATTGATCCAAAAAATAACGTTCAAGAACGTCATAGTGTTGATTGTGACTTCCGACCACTTCGGAGGCCAGCAGGCGTTTGGTCAGAAGAGCCGCTTTCTGGGCCAGCTGGAGATGGTTTTTGGATTGGGTCATGGTCAGGTCTGCAATGTTCTGCATTACGTCGCAGGCATGCCCGGCCAGCATCCGCTGGGATGAAATATAGGTGGACGAAGTAATCAGAATCTGCATTCCCCAGATGAGACCAAGGCAACCAAGAACCATTGCCCACCGTATAGATATTCTCATTTTTTCCCCAAAGTAATTTTTTATACTGCATCATGTCAGTTGTATTTTTAACTGGATCAACCCTGCTTTAGGACAGGTCTTTGGGAATTGTCAACCAAAATGACAACCCGTTAACCAAAAGCCCCGGAATCCAGGCTGAACGTTTTCATTTTTTCCAGACCGTCTCGCGGCTGGTATATTCTTTATTTTATTAGTATAATAAGGCAAATCTTTACTATGCACGAAACAATTATCATGGTTTAAGAGCCTATTTGGTAATTAGGCTCTAAGGAACTCGGAAAAATAAATCCGGGCGAACCCAAATCAAAAGGAGGCGTTGATCTAACATGATGAAACAAAAACGAAATCTTTTAGTTTCCCTGCTATTCACGTTGTTCTTGCTGTCGGCCGGCCCTTTGCCCTGCACGGCATCCACAGGCGGCAGCGAAGAAGAACTGGCCCCCGGCAGGGTCCTTGCGAAACAGGCGGTAAAAGAGAAAAAACGGTGGATCACTGCGGATCACTCAAAATTTGAGATCCTGCAGCAGGAGTTCTCCTCAGGACCGGAAGTGACGGCGGCTTGCCTAACCTGCCATAATGAGGCGGCCCTGCAGTTTCATAAAACCATTCACTGGACCTGGAAAGCTCCAGGGAAAGATCCTGAAACGCCATTGGGGAAAGGCGGGTTGTCCGTCAACAATTTCTGAATCAACGCCCAGAGCAACGAGGCTCGTTGCACATCATGCCATGCAGGATACGGTTGGAAAGACAAAAACTTTGATTTTACCGATCAAACCAAGGTGGACTGCCTTGTCTGCCACGAAACCACCGGCACGTACAAAAAATTCCCATCCGGAGCCGGCCATCCGGCCAAGGAAACCAAAGTGTTTAAAGGAAACAAGAAAACTTACCATCCACCAGAGTGGAACAAAGTGGCCCAAAGTGTTGGCCTGCCCGGGCGTAAAAACTGCGGGGCCTGCCATTTCTACGGTGGCGGCGGCGACGGTGTTAAGCATGGTGATTTGGACTCATCCTTGATCAAACCCGATAAACACTTGGATGTCCATATGGGCACTGACGGCCAGAATTTTAACTGCACCCGGTGTCACTCCACATCAGAACATCATATAGCCGGTCGTATCTACACCCGGCCTGCGGTTGAAAATAAAAAATCGTTAATCGAGGACGATCTCACCTCAAAGATCACCTGTGTCTCCTGCCACGGCAGGGAACCCCACCAGCATAATGCCAAGGCCAATGACCACACCGACCGGGTGGCATGCCAGAGTTGTCATATTCCTAAATATGCCCGTATCAATCCCACCAAGATGAACTGGGACTGGTCTGTGGCGGGAAAAAAGAAAGACGGTAAACCCTATACCCTTAAGGATGAGTTGGGGAAACCCGCCTATGTTACCAAAAAAGGTGCATTCAAATGGGAAAAAAATGTGGTGCCCGAATACTTCTGGTACAATGGTTCCATTGACCATCTCACCTTGAAGGACACCATTGACCCGTCCGGCGAAGTGGTCATAAGTAAGCCCGCCGGTGACATGACCGATGAAAAGTCACGCATCTTTCCGTTTAAGGTACACCGGGCAAAAATCCCCTATGATAAAATTAATAAAAAGCTTGTGGCTCCCCACCTATTCCCCAAGGATAAAACAGATAAAGCCGCCTACTGGAAAGGGTTTGATTGGAATGCGGCAATCCGGTATGGCCAAGAGTATTTAGACCTGCCCTATTCCGGCGAGTATGATTTTGTTGAAACCTCGTATGTGTTTCCCATCACCCATATGGTCGCCCCCAGGGACAATGTTCTTTCATGCACCGAATGCCATGTCAAAGATACCGGACGACTGGCGACCCTGACCGGCTTTTACATGCCCGGACGGGATCACTTTGCTATGATGGATTGGGCAGGATGGATCCTTGTGATCGGATCATTCGCAGGTGTCACCCTCCATGGTTTGGGACGTTTTTTTACCAGAAGCGGAAAACATTAAAAAAGGAACACAATATCATGGATCAGACAAAAAGAATTAAAGTATATCTGTACACGCGTTATGAAAGATTCTGGCACTGGCTGCAGGCCGCAATAATCATATTTCTTATGATTACAGGCTTTGAAATTCATGGCACCTATACCCTGATGGGATATGAAACCGCAGTGAAAACCCATAACTTTGTGGGGCTTTCATGGCTGGTATTTTTTGCTTTTTTTGTATTCTGGCTTTTCACCACCGGGGAGTGGCGGCAATACATTCCCACAACCAAAAAACTCATTGATGTCGCGCTATACTATGCATCCGGGATTTTCCAGGGTAAACCTCATCCGGTTGAAAAATCGTCCGGGGCCAAGCACAATCCATTGCAGCGCTTGACCTATCTGGCACTGTCGGCTTTGATGCTGCCGGTCCAAATGGTTTCAGGTATGTTCTATTATACCTGGAACTTTTGGGGGGGCGTGGCATGGTCCCTGGCACCGGTGGCACTGATCCACACCTTGCTGGCATTTCTACTGCTTTCGTTTCTGGTGATTCATGTTTACATGATCACAACAGGGCATTCCCTGTTCAGCCATATCACAGGAATGATCACGGGATGGGAAGAGATTAGTGAAACCACCACGATCCAGGAGTGGGAGGTAGCAGACAAGCGCCGATTCTGACCTGAGTGGGGCTTTTATCGCGAATCTGCTTACCAACGTGTCAGCCTAAAACGGCCATTACCCTTCCCGGGGGATGGCCGCCCCATCTCTTTTTTTACGGATATTTTACCTGCTACTGTAAAGGATTGATGCAGTGAAAAAACTTCCAACACCCTGTTACCTTATTTATGAAAAGAAACTCCATGAAAATATGGAGAAACTGGCTGCCATCAGAGAACAAAGCGGAGCCAGACTTTTTCTGGCACTGAAATGTTTTGCCGCATGGGGAGTTTTCGACCTAATGAAGCCCTACATGGACGGCACCACCAGTTCTTCATACTATGAGGCCAGACTCGGATATGAAACTTTTGGCAAGGAGACCCATGCTTACAGTGTTGCCTACAGCAGCGAAGATGTAAAAAAGGTCTCAGTATTTTCAGATAAAATCATCTTTAACTCCCTGTCACAACTCCAGCAATTTTATCCTGAATGCAGCGGCGTTACCTGTGGCATCAGAATCAACCCCGGTGTGAGCTACAGCGATTTTGACCTGGCAGATCCTGCCCGCACCTTTTCCCGGCTCGGCGTCACATCCATAACGGATATAGAAGCGGCTATGTCCATGATTTCCGGGGCCATGGTTCACTTTAACTGTGAAAATGACGATGTGGCGGCTTTTGAACAAATGCTTGCCGGCATCAGTCTTAAATACGGAACTTTTTTAGAACAGTTTGACTGGATGAGTCTTGGAGGCGGCATCTCCTATACAGAAGACAGTTTTAACAGCGTACGCTTTGCTGAAATCATAAAAGACTTTTCACACAAATTCGGCCTGCAGGTCTATCTGGAACCCGGAGAAGCGACCGTTGCCCATACAACCACCCTTGTAACAACCGTGCTGGATATCGTTGAAAATACCAAAAAGATCGCTGTTGTGGATGCCTCCATTGAAGCGCATATGCTGGATCTGCTTGTATACAGGGAATCCGCCACGTTTGAAGGAACGGTTGTCCAGGGAGGATTTCCATATCAGATAGCAGGCAGATCCTGTCTTGCCGCTGATATTTTCGGAGAGGGTTATTTTCAAAATGAACTTCAAATCGGTGATACCATCGTGATTAAAGATGCAGCCGGGTATACCATGGTGAAAAAAAATTGGTTTAACGGTTTAAAAATGCCGTCAGTGGCGATCATGCGTACAAACGGGCAAATTGACGTACTACAAAAATTCTCTTATACAGATTATAAAAAAAGCTTATCAACTAAATTAACGATTTAACAGTGCTTTATGGCATACGATTTATTTAGGTGGGGGTGAGAAACACCCCCTTGGTTAAAGAAAGGAAACAATAATGAAAAAAAACGTGATGATTATTGGTGCCGGGGGCGTGGCCAATGTTGCAGCTCATAAATGCGCACAAAACAATGATGTTCTTGGCAATATTGTCATCGCCTCAAGAACACTATCTAAATGTAAAAAAATCATCGACAGTATTGAACGCAAGGGCAGCAAAAAGAGTAATGAATATTCCATAACAGCCTATCAAATCGATGCCATGGATGCTCCTGCCACAGAAAAACTGATTAAAGAAACAGGCACCTCGATTGTCATCAACGTGGGTACGGCGTTTATAAATATGAGTGTTCTTACGGCCTGTATCCATGCAGGCGCAGCCTATATGGATACAGCCATTCATGAAGAGCCGGATAAAATCTGTGAAACGCCTCCCTGGTATGCCAATTACGAGTGGAAACGTCGTGAAGCGTGCCGTGAAAAAGGCATTACAGCCATTCTCGGAGCAGGCTTTGATCCAGGCGTTGTGAATGCATATGCCTCCTATGCCGACAAATATATTTTCGACACCATCAATACCATTGACATCATGGACGTGAATGCCGGAAATCACGGCAAATACTTTGCCACTAATTTCGATCCTGAGATTAACTTCCGTGAGTTTACCGGCGGGGTATGGACTTATATTGACCGCCAGTGGGTTAAAAAAGAAATGTTTGAGGTAAAACAAGTCTACGATTTCCCTGTGGTCGGAAAGATGCCCATATATCTGAACGGACACGATGAGCTTCATTCCCTGTCTAAAAACATTGATGCGGACGCCATTCGCTTCTGGATGGGCTTCAGTGACCACTATATAAATGTATTTACCGTACTGAAGAACATCGGCCTGCTTTCAGAGCAACCTGTCACTACGGCGGAGGGGTTGGAGGTGATTCCTTTGAAAGTGGTCAAGGCATGTCTGCCGGACCCGGTGTCACTGGCCGCGCAATACACCGGTAAAACCTGCATTGGCGATCTGGTAAAAGGGCATGTCCATGGAGAAAAAAAAGAGGTTCTCATTTATAACATATGTGATCATGAAGCCTGTTATAAAGAAGTCGAAAGCCAGGCAATTGCCTACACAGCAGGGGTTCCTCCTGCAGCGGCAGCCATGCTCATTGCAGGCGGCGAATGGGATTGCAAAGAGATGAAAAATATTGAGGAATTAGACCCGGCACCGTTTGTAAAAATTCTCAACCAAATCGGCCTGCCAACCAGAATGATCAAAGACGGGGAGGATCAGCCGCTTTCCTTGTAGAACGCCCACGGGCTGACCTGATTTTCACCAAAGAAAAGAGCTTGAACCGCAACAAAAATAGCAGTCCAAAGCCCTGTGAGAATGAATCACTTTTTATCATGGATTAATCCCTCATTTGAATGTTTTTAAACAGGCTTTTAATATTTGGGTCAATCCTTTTCCTGGGGAAATGTTATTTTCTGATCGCCTTTTTTCAAAATTGCCTCTATTTTTTCAGGGGGCAGGGGCCGGCTGAACAGAAAGCCCTGGGCCTCTGTGCATTCTTTATTCACCATAAAATCAAGTTGCCGGTCGTTATCTATACCTTCGGCAATAACTCTAATATCCATGCCCTTAGCCATTGACATAATGGCTGCGATAATGGACCGATCATTTTTTATGGAATCTATCCCCAATATAAAAGACCGGTCAATTTTAAGACAATCTATGGGCATATCCTTAAGGCGGCTGAGACTGGAGTATCCGGTACCGAAATCATCCACTGACACACCAATACCTTTATCGTGCAGTGCATTAAGAATATACGAAATTTTATCCATATTCTGGGCAAAAAGACTCTCGGTAATTTCGATTTCAAGATGGTTGGCCGGCATGCCCGTCTCGTCAAGAATTTTTTCCACCACAGCCAAAAAGTCAGGATGGGTAAACTGATTAACAGATACATTGACAGCAACCCGTTTGATGGACAGCCCGCTTTCGATCCATCGGCACATCTGTGTACATGCGGTCCGCATAACCCATTCCCCTATGGGAATAATCAGACCACACGCTTCGGCAATGGGAATAAACTCCACAGGCGAGACACTGCCAAGAACATGATTGTCCCAGCGTAGCAGGGCCTCCATACCGATCAGTTCACCTGAAGGAAGATCTACCTGGGGTTGATAAAACAAATGCAGCTCATCCCTGTTGATTGCCTGACGCAGCTGATTCTCTATGGTTAGCCGCTTTAAAGCTGCATCATTCATGGATTCCTGGAAATACTTAAAACTTCCCTGGCCGTGGCTTCTCTTCGCAAAATACATGGCCAGGTCCGCATTTTTCAATAAAGTTTCCACAGTGTCCCCGTCATCCGGGAAAATAGCAATGCCGATGCTTGGGGTTACCATGAATTCATTTTTCCCAATGGAAACCGGCATTCTCACATGTTCAACAATACGCTGGGAAACGACAGCCGCCGTATCCAGATCATTGATTTCAGGCAGCAGCACTGTAAATTCATCCCCGCCCAGCCGTGCCGCAGTGCGGTCCTTGACTGACCGGGAAACCGTATCAGATAGACGTAGACTCTCGATAAGACGGTCAGCCATAATTTTGAGCAGTTCATCCCCTACGCTGTGACCCAGGGTGTCATTAATTCGTTTAAAGTCGTCCAGATCAATGAAGAGTAGCGCTCCCCTTTGCTTATTCCTCAGATGTTGATTAATCGCTCCATTGAGCCTGTCCAGAAAAAGAGCCCGGTTGGGCAATCCTGTCAGATCGTCATAAAAGGCCAGTTTATTCAGCCGACCTTTTATTTCCCGGTTTAACTCCCATTTTCGAGTCAGGGCATGGGCCATCTGAAGCACTTCCACGTTGTCAAACGGTTTTTTAAGAATTAGAAGACTGTCGCTTTCTCCCAGGACCTTTTGAATCTCCGACCAGGAATAGTCGGCGTAAGCCGTGCAAAGCACCACCTGCAACTCAGGGCTCTCCTTCCACAGGTGGCTGATGGTCTCAATCCCGTCCCAGCCCGGGGGCATGCGTCCGTCGACAAAAGCCAGAGAAAAAGGATTTCCCGCCTCATTGGCCTTTCGCACTAGGTCCAGGCCCTCCTGACCCTGGGAGGCATATTCGATCTCAAATTGGACATCACTATTCCGGTTATGGTCGGTTTCAGTGTCAAACAGAAAGGATTCCATATTATCCAGTTCACTGTTTGTTTCTGACACACTGCCAAGGATCTTTCGAAAATCTGCGTGAATGGCAGTATTATCGTCAATCACAAGAATGCGGTGACTGGATTTTTTTTCCTGGGTGTTCATAATGTCTCCTGTTTTTGTCATGATGCGGCCTTTCCAGGCTCTGCCGGCAGTTCAAGTGTGAAGACGGCACCTTGTCCCAGGCCTTTGCTGTCAACCAAAAGGCGCCCTCCCATTTCCTTTGCTGCCAGGGCTCCGGAATGCAGGCCAAATCCGTGTCCGGATTTACGGGTTGTAAAACCATGCCCAAAAATACGGGTTAAATTTTCAGATTTTATTCCAATCCCGTTGTCCGCCACGGACAGGCAGACTTTATCGCCTTGCCCTTTGTATATCCCCAAAGTAATGACGTTTTCCGCCTTGCCGCTGTCCGAGCAGGCATATTTTGCATTATTAATAAAATTTAACAAAATTTGCAGAACCTTGTGTTTGTCCACCACCACAGGGGAAATCTTTTCATACTCTTTTTTAACAATAACATTATGACGGACTAGAGCTCCTTGATTCAGCATCAGGGCATCCTCCATCAATTTTTCAGGGGCAATGGTTTCACTGATCCCTAAGACCCGGCCATAATTCTGTTGCATGGCAACGATCTCCTTGATGTGCTCAATACGGCCGGCTAATTCTTTTGTTTCACTGGACAGCCGGACATGTTCGTCTGAAAGGACCTTGCCAAGGGATATGAGATATTTTGGGATCTGCTGCCCCTTCGGGTCCCGGGTTAAAAACAGGGCCAGATCTTCAGGGGGCAGGTCCATCATCCGGGCAATTTTCAACACGTTGCCGGCCCTGGATTCACGAAGCGTATCCGAAATCAGGGTAGCGGACACGTTGACGCTGTTGAGCACATTGCCGACATTGTGAAGTACGCCCGTGGCGACCTCGGCCATGCCCGCAGCCCTGGAAGCCTCCACCAGCGACGTCTGGGCAACGGAGAGGTCGGACAAGGCTTTTTCCTTGGCCTGGACCTGATTTTCAAGTTCCCGGGTTCGCTGCTTCACCTGGGCCTCAAGGTTGTCCCTGGCCATGATCAAATCTTTTTGAAATCGCTGCCTGGCAACGGTCGCCCCAAGCATGTCAGCCAGGGCGCTAAAACAACTGGTCTCCGCTGCTGTCCATTCTCGTATCTCACTGCAGTCTTCAAGGGCGAGAATTCCCCACCAGTTGCTCTCCACAAATACAGGAATAAGAATTAAAGATTCAATTTTTCGATACTGAAAAATAATCTGCTCAGCCACGCTGCAGTCCTGCTGAGAAATGGACAGGAGCCGGCCTTGTGCAAGTGTGTCAATCCAGTGCGCCACTCCCCATTTTTCAAAACGGATCATTTTGTATTCCGGATCTGCCAGCCCCGGTGATATGCCGGGGGCAGCCCAATCATAACGCTTTTTTGCGCAAAAAACACCGGAATTATCCGTGACAACTTCATAAAACGCAGCCCTGCTGATATCGGCAGCGTTCCCAATGTCCTCAAGGACCTTTACGACACTGGCGTTCCAGGTTTGACCCTGTAAAAAATGATAGGCGGCAAACCGAACACTTTCCAGAATCTTATTTCTTTTCAACAAGGCATCTGCCATGGTGTTTACAGAACCGGCCAACGTCCCGAGCTCATCATTTCCATCCGCATCTGCCCTGACAGACAGATCCCCGCCGGCAATTTTCTGGACCAGAGATTGAAGCGTCAGGATCGGCTGGACAATCTGCCGTGCATAACCAAAAGAACCCAAAAGGCTGATGAGAATACAGATCAGTGCAAGAAGCGCGGTACTTTTGTACAAACCTGAAACACTTTTATCATACTCGTCAAGGGAGAGGCCCACGTGAATCCAGCCCCATTGGATACCTGAATAATCAAAGGGCTGGGCAAAATGGAAAAGACGTCGCTGAAACAGGGGGCTTAACTCAACCTCCCATGAGGTTTTACGCGCCTCTCTGATAAAGTGAGAATCTTTCAACTGGGCAACTTCCCATTTTTTCTGCTCAATGACCAAGGCAAAACCGTCATTTTTTATGATGATCAAAAAATCAATATCAGGGTCCCCTTTCATCAAGGTCTGGGCGGCGTTCACAACGCTGGAGTAATCCTCGTTAACGGCTGCGCCTGCGGAGACATCATGCAGGGAGGCGGCCAGACCGTTGGCTTTGGAAGCCAATATATTGACAAAAATCTCCTTTTGCCTGGGGACGGTAATCATCATGAAAAAAAACAGGGAGGCGATGGCCAAGCCCCACCCTAGCAGCGCGGTACGCATAAAAATGGTCATACGCCAGCCATGTTTCTTTCTGAAAGGTTTTGTTTTGTTCTTTATTACGGTCAATTGTCTGCCCCTTTAGCGTTACCCGATTTTACCGGGTCACAGATGGCATGATCATCTTTCAATAAAAAAAGCCTGTTTACAAAATATGCTATCAATTTATCTAAAAATTCTCTGACTTTGCCTTGGATTCCGGCAGAGATGTTCCTGTATCAGAACCAGACAGACGCCGGTGTTTTTTGATCAGTTCCATTGTAGGCCCAAGGACGTCAAAGGGTTGAAACACAAAATCATCCATTTGAAACATGATAAGGAACTGAAAACCGGCTGCTGTTTGGTCCCATTTCCTAATATTGTTTTCAATAGCACTTTTGGTTCGGGATTTATAACTTTTGCTAAACCCAAGAAAACCGGGTATGTACCCTTTGGAAGCCGCCAAAATTCGAAGCTGATGCGAAATCTGAGGATTAAGTTCCACCATGGTGTCAAACCCTTTCCGGGTCACCAGGCAGGCATCCGCCTTGCCGAAAAAAACAGGAAGAACGGCAGTATTAATTTTGTTGGTTGAAACCATTTGGTCGAAAAAATGTTCTGTTGTCGGTAATCCTGCCTCTGCCAGTTTAACATCCAGCCAGATGGTTGACAGGGAATTTCTCGCATTTGTTGGAAACCTTAAAACGCACCCTCTAAGATCTTTAATATCTGCAATCCGACTCTTTCTGCGGACAAGCAGCAAATATTCTACGGTTATGGAACCCCCATAGTCGGCAATGATGAACTGTTCATGGTCCAGCAGATGCTGCAAATCAAAAAATTCAGACGCGTTCAAATTTATAAGGTCTAACACTCTTTCCTTAAGATCTGTTTCAATTTCACTGACATCGTCATAGATTTTCGGTTGAACGTTAGCAGAAATATCATCCGTTAACATTAATTTCGTCGACCAGAGTTTCACGGCGGCCATGGTATCATTCTCGTTAATCTCACCAACAATTGATCTGGAAAACCCAACATGAATGGTCTCTGTTGACTGTACCGGTCCTGCCGGTAGGCAGACGGCAGCAGCCAGCAGAAATATGATCCACCTTCGGAACGGCACAAACGTTATTGAATGTTTTTTTTTCATATTTCTTTCTGCCGAATCACTGAATCTGTTTTAGTACCTCCGTGCCCACGGTCAAATCCAGACGAGAAAGCAGGGCCACATGTTCATATTTGGCTTTGTAATGCTGGGCCGCCATCATGGCTTCCATTAACTGAGCCTGGATGACGTCGTCGGTTTCCACCAGCTCGACCTGATAGGCCCGCACGTTAAGTCCCCGGTTTTCGGTAGCAGCGGTCAAGGCATTTCCCGACGCATCACAGCTTTTTTGGGCTGCACTAAGGGAGAGAATAATATCCCGCACCTGGAGACCTATGCCCTCTTTGAGCAGGAGTTGCTCCTCTTTTAATTTGGCAATGGCGGCTCGGGCCTCAGCAATTTTGTTTTTTGTAAGCATGCCGTTAAAAAGGGGAATTTCTACGCCTATACCGAAGGTCCATCCTTCTTCATTTTCAGGCGTGGCAAGCCCGCCGCTACTTTCCGGCCACCATTTTCGAAGATCGCCGGTCAAAGCAAGCTTTGGATGATATCCGCTTTTGGCAGTT
The DNA here is from genome assembly GCF_963675255.1 of uncultured Desulfobacter sp. Lineage (GTDB taxonomy): Bacteria > Desulfobacterota > Desulfobacteria > Desulfobacterales > Desulfobacteraceae > Desulfobacter. Next base: position 3,215,724 of record NZ_OY775937.1, on the reverse strand, counting down.
TTTAATCCGCCCTCTGCCGCCTTGAGCCCGGCTTCCACCTTGGCCCAGTCCGGATTAAATGCAAAGGCCTGTTCCACAATTGCGCCCATATCAATGTCAAAGGGGAAAAAAGGCATTGTTGTATCTTCAGGGTAAATACTTTTGTCCCAGGACAGCCCCATGATATTGGCAAGCGCTGCCCGGGCCATTAACTTATTTTTTTCAAGCAGGGCGACCATGGACTTTAAGGTATCCACCATAACCTTGTTATTGAGCCAGTCTGTTTTTTTAACCGTGCCCGAACCCTCTTTATACATGGTTTCCGTCAGGTTCAAGGTGGCATTCATCCGGGCCAGGGTGTCAAGGCCGATCTTGTAAAGCTTTTGAGCCAGCACCGCCCCCCAGTAGAACCGCTTGACACTATCAATGATCTCAAGATCCGTACGCCGGACGTCCTGTTTCATCATGTCCACAAGCCCTTGTGTCTGCTCTGAATACCCTTTGCGCATTCCCCCGTCATATAAAAGCCAGGTCGCTTCTATGGAGGCGGTATAACTTTTCTCACTTAAGACTTCGATCTCCTGTTCCGGCACGGGGATACCCCCCATTATGGGTATGGTCGTTGCCGGATAGTTGAAATTAACCGCCTCGTCCAGCCTCGAATATCCCCCTTGGGCCGTAATCTGGGGCCAATATCCGGCAAGGGCCTGCCTGTGCTGGGCCTGGGCCATTTCAAGGGCAAACTTAGACGCCGGTCGGCGGCGGTTATTCTCTAAGGCTTGTTTCAGACATGCTTCCAATCCGACTTTTTGTATATCGTCTTCATTTTCGTGGATCTCCTGACTTTGGACCGGACCGGCTATCAGGGTCAGCAGAAAAAAAACAATTAAAACGGCACGCCCGGCATCTTCGGGCCATCTTTTTTTTGTAACCATCTAAACTCCTAATCTGAATAAGCCAAAAACAAAAAGGTTTTTTGATTTTTTTGACCAAAAAACATGAAAATCAGAAACTAAGGAAAAGCTCAATTTTGTTTACGTTCAGGGCGGATGAGGATTAAAATTTTCATCCAATGCATAGACAATGCAGGAATCGGACCCAAAAGTCCTTTCACTTTACGAACATTTTAAAATTTTACGTAAAAGGCTATTACACCTTGTGTTGCACTGAGAACAACAGAATTAGGTATATTTTATATATTTACATTTCTTGTTCTATTGCCAACAAAAATTGTCAGATAGTTATATTTAACAGATAAAATATTTTTTTGCGGATCTCTCCGTTTTGCAACAAAATACTGCTGGCCTCCATCGCAAATAATAATACCGGTTGCAGGGTCCAAAGACCGATTAAAACGCACTGAAATAATTTGAAGTTATGCAGGTTTCCTGTTACAAAAATGATACCCTTCCACTTCCTTTACACAAAACAGCATACAATGGATTGTGCGCGGATAAATAAAGGGATGGGAGCAACCTTTTAAAAAAACGAAAGGAACACACCATGGAGATTCACATCAAATATTGCTCGATCTGAAATTACCAGCCAAGGGCTGCCGGTCTGGCAGACGCAATAAAACAGGAAACAGGAATTGTTCCCACACTTGAACCCGGCAGCGGTGGTGTTTATGATATCAGCGCTGACGGCAAACTTTTATATTCAAAACATCAAACAGGATGTTTTCCGGATAACCATGAAATTCTTACCAAAATCCAACAGCTTAAAGAAGGATAGGTACTGACTTAGGAATGAAACCGAAATAAGTTAACCTGGGAGCGCGGACGTCCCGCCTGCGCTCCTATATATCGAAAAATGAGCAAATTATTTAAAACCCGTTCCTTAAAGGAAAACGAAAAAAATAACTTCCGCATTTTGCTAGTCTTTTTGTCCTCATCCAGGGATGCGTCCAAGGAAACATATTTGAATATGCCCTTTGGTGCGCCTTGGATACGAATAAAATTTCGGGTTAACTCATCAGGCTCCAAAGCACACCGGCGGCAATGGCCGAGCCGATAACGCCGGAAACATTGGGGGCCATGGCGTGCATGAGCAGAAAATTTGAAGGATCTTCCCGCTGCCCCACAACATGTACCACCCGGGCGGAGTCCGGTACAGCCGAAACACCGGCAGCACCCAGCAGAGGATTGATTTTCTTTTTCAAAAACAGGTTCATGAACTTGGCAAATAATAATCCGCAGGCAGTTGCAATACAAAAGGAGAGCGCACCTAAAATAAAAATTTTCACTGAGTTCTGGGTAAGAAAGACATCTCCCTGGGTGGATGCCCCCACGGTAAGGCCCAAAAGAATGGTGGCAATATCAATCAATGCCGTGCGTGCTGTAACCGCCAGACGCTCTGTAACCACAGCTTCTTTAAGAAGGTTGCCGAAGCACAACATGCCCAAAAGAGGCAGAGCTGCAGGTGCCAGAAAACAGCAGAGCAAAAAGGCTATAACCGGAAATATAATTTTTTCTCGCTTGGAGACCTGACGCGGCTCTTCCATACGGATGAGCCGTTCCTTGCGCGTGGTTAAAAGTTTCATAATCGGCGGCTGGATTACCGGCACAAGCGCCATGTAACTGTAAGCCGCAACAGCAATGGGACCGATAAGATGCGGGGCCAGCTTGGCGGTCAGAAAAATGGCCGTAGGTCCGTCCGCCCCGCCGATGATACCGATGGCTGCTGACTCATTGGGCATAAAACCCAAAGCCAGTGCACCCAGAAAAGTGATAAAAATGCCTGCCTGGGCCGCAGCGCCCAAAAGCATAAGGACCGGTCGTGCCAGAAGTGTTGAAAAGTCGGTCATGGCACCAATGCCAAGAAATATCAAAGGCGGATAAATGCCCTGGGTTACCCCAAAATACAGGTAGTGCAGAACAGAATTACTTTCATAAATGCCGAGCCCCAGCCCCTTGAAAATAGGAATATTCCCCACGAGCATGCCAAATCCGATGGGAACCAGCAACAAGGGCTCATAATCCTTTGCAATGCCCAGATATATAAAGATCATACCAACGATGATCATAATAATATTTCGGTAGTCGCACAGATAAAACCCGGTGTTCTGAAAAAATTCTAAAAATAAAGTATCCATTGATTTCGCTTTCTTTCAATTTTCCATGGCCATCAAAAAATTCACTGTAAGTCTTAGGACCATGGAAACAGTAAAATCCAATTAAGAAACGGCACGGATGAATATATCCTCATCCCATCTGAAATATCCCTGATCATCGGCGCACAGAATGCCGGATTTAAGCAGGAAATTTATATTGGCATGGGGGTCCTTAAGGCCGGAAAGCTCGGCCATACGCAAAAGTTTTGGCAAAGAAATCACATCATCCATGGTCTGAGCCAAAAGGTTATATTGCCGGCATATCTTTTTTTGAGCCTCAGTGAGGACCAGATGCTTTTTAGGGATACCCGCTTTGACAGCAGACTTAGATTTTAAAGCAAACAGTTGTGTTATTCTTCCAGGATCATTATACAGGCTCACCAACTTGTGAAGCTGGGAGATCAGGACGGACAGGGAGACAAGCCCTGTAAACACAATAGTGACGCCCACAACAGAAATGGCCCATCCGTTATGGGCGTTTATGGCCTCAAGTCCATAAAGAACGCCGACCGCGTCAACTCCATTCAAGACTCACCTCTTTTTTTTTATTAATTTTTATTTGAACAAAAAGGGGCTTTTTCTTCGCAGAACTGCTGCCACCCATCCATAATGATAGCCCCTATCTGGGTATCATGTCCGGTTAGATCAAGCATATCCAGGCAGGATACAACCCAAACAACCCCTTTTTCCAGCGCTGTAATTGTGGCAGTATTTGTGCCATTCAGGCTCACCATTGACAGGCCTGCAAAGTCCCCTGGCCTGTTGAGCACCACAGCCCTGCCCTCTTCCATGGCCACAAGCAGAGCACCTTCTTCCAGAAGAAAGAAAAACTGGGTGCTATGACCCGCCTGTGCCAAAATTTCACCAGACACAACCGTCCTCCGTGAAAACAACGGAACGAGATTGTCAATATCCCGGGCCTCAAGGCCCTTAAAGATGATAGATTCTGATAAGCATGCTTTAGAACTGTCCATACGCCTCCTTAAATTATCATTGGAGTTTTGAAGCAAGCTACCTTTGGGAAAGAGTATTCAAGCATATTTTATAAATTCTGTCGAGCGCAAAAAGATTCGGCACAGGACAATCAGATGTAAAAACAAAATCACTCGCCAATCAAGTTGGCCCTTATTTTTTAAAGCAGACTCTTACTCATACCACTTTTATAAACATTGGTAATGCTCCCAATTGCTTCAAATTAAGGCATAATATTATTTACATTCATATTGACGTAACGTAATATTTTTATCAATTATGGTTTGAACACAAAAACTTAAACAGGTTCTAAACTTAAAATTCAAACCAAACGGGAGATTATAGGTGCAAAATAGACTTGGTCAAGGTACGCAAAAAGCACTAAATCTGTTTTTCATTTTATTCTTTGTAATAGGTTCGCTGATATCGGGGTTAAGCGCCTGGTTCTATCAATCAGAACTAAATACTTTTTTTTCTAAAATAAAAACGCAAGAAAAAAAAGCTTTGAATTATAAGCACGATGATATCACGGAAAAATTCAATGACATCATCGGGGACTTAATATTTTTATCGCGTCAAAACGAGCTTTTAACGTATTTAGATCTTAAAAACATTAAAACGAAAAGGGCTATTCAAAAAGAATACATTTCAATGGCGTTGGCCCAAAAAACTTACGACCAGATCCGATATATAGATAACAGCGGTATGGAATGCGTGCGGGTCAATTACGCAAATGGAAATCCAGAAGCTGTCCCTGCAGAAAAACTGCAAAATAAGGCCAGTCGTTATTATTTCACGGATACTATTAGATTAGGGCGACAGGAAATCTTTGTCTCTCCTCTGGATTTGAATATTGAACATGGCAAAATAGAGGAACCCCTCAAACCAATGCTTCGCTTTGGCACCCCTGTTTTCAATAATAATGGGGAAAAACAAGGCATAGTGCTGCTTAACTACCTTGCTAAAAATCTTTTAGATTACATTCGGGAGAGAAAAATTGAAACAACGAGCGAGGGCATGTTGCTTAACACGGAAGGATACTGGTTGTTAAACCCAATCAAAGAAAAGGAATGGGGATTCATGTTTGACAATAGGAATCGACTTTCTTTTGCTGTGGATTATCCCCAAGAATGGCGCATGATTCGGGAACAAAAGTCCGGCCAGATAAATACTGAAAAGGGATTGTTTACATTCATTACTATTTATCCATTGCAAGAAGGGCATATATCCAGTCCAGGTTTGCACTCCCCATACAAACCAAGTGTAAAGACATTAAACCCCTCAGAATATTTTTGGGTGTTAGTTTCCCATATACCCCTTGACGTCATGAAAAGCTATAAACAAGAATTGTTAAAAAAAATTATTGCCGTTGGGGCAGGATCATTTTTATTAATCTCATTTGGGTTGTGGCAATTGGCTTTTGCTATAATCAAATATCGAATTTATCAAGCTCAGCTTATCGAATTGGCCTATTATGACTCCTTAACCAAACTACCAAATAGAAAATTTTTTTTCGATCGACTGGAAAAGGAAATATCACATGCACATAGACACAAACGTCGTTTAGGCTTGTTGTATGTTGATTTGGATGGCTTCAAAAAAATTAATGACACAATGGGTCACCATGCCGGAGATGAACTTTTGATAAAGGTCGGGGCAACACTGGAGAAAACGCTACGTAAAGCGGACACGGTGGGGCGTTTAGGTGGGGATGAATTCGCCGTAATTTTATCTGAAATCAAGGCACCTGAAAATGTTATGCGAGTAGGTGAAAAAATTGTGTTGGCAATGGGTCAACCATTCCAACTTAAGGCAGGGATTGCTCAAATCGGAGCCAGCGTTGGTGCAGCCATTTTCCCTGATCATGAGGTGACAATGGAGCGCCTTACTAAGCAGGCCGATAGCGCCATGTACAAAGCCAAAGAAACGGGGAAAGGCACCTGCATCATGGCTTCAGCGGAAGCCCGACAATAATTTTAAATTATTTGAACACATTAATTTAAACCCGCACAACGCCTTATAAATCAAAGGGTTCTTAATATTAGATTCTTGTTAAAATTTTTCTTTTATAAATATATTGTCGTAATTTAAAGCAGTTACAATATCATCCTTGTTTCAATATTTGACAAAGTACATCGAATACGATATATAGCTTACAAACAAATAAAGACTTTTAGGCTTGTGGTTAAAATTAAATAGCCCGCAGATGCATTGTCTTTTAAGCCGCCCTCAGCGTAACGCTGGAAGCGGCTTAAAAGACAAGCAAATGGGCTATTTTATTTTGACCACAGGCCTAAACTATAAACATGAGCCTTATAGCGCAGAAAGAAGAGCTACGTATGGAACAAATCATTATTAAAAATATATTTAAAATATTCGGCCCGGATCCCCAAAAGGCAATATCCCTTATTGATCAGGGTTTGACAAAAGAAGACGTCCTTGAAAAAACCGGCATGACCGTGGGTGTAAATAATGCGAATTTTTCTATTAAACGTGGAGAAATATTTGTGGTCATGGGTCTGTCCGGATCAGGCAAATCTACGCTGGTCAGGATGTTCAACCGGCTGATTGAACCATCGGCCGGAGAAATCCATATTAACGGTCAAAACATCACAGCCATGGAAAATAAGGACCTTGTGAAATTCAGACTTAAACACATGAGCATGGTGTTTCAGTCTTTTGCTCTAATGCCCCATCTCACGGTCCTGGAAAATGCCGCCTTCGGCCTTGAACTGGCCGGAGAAACCAAAGCCGCACGGAGAGAGCGGGCCGCAGAAGCCTTAAGCCAGGTGGGCCTGGAAGGCTGGGAAGACCAGTACCCCAAGCAACTTTCCGGGGGCATGCAGCAGCGCGTCGGCCTGGCCAGGGCATTGGCTGTGGACCCGGACATCATGCTTATGGACGAAGCGTTTTCCGCCCTGGACCCACTGATCCGTACGGAAATGCAGGATGAACTGCTCAAACTCCAGGAAGACAGTGACAGGACTATTGTTTTTATCTCCCATGACCTGGATGAAGCCCTGCGTATTGGCGACCGCATCGCCATCATGGAAGGGGGACGTGTTGTCCAAGTGGGTACGCCCGAAGAAATTCTCCAGAATCCGGCCGACGATTATGTCCGGGCCTTTTTCAGAGGTGTGGATCCCACCAATGTCATTTCAGCCGGAGAAATTGTCAACACAAATCACCCCACAATTATCAAGACCAAAAAAGGCGATATCCGCAGCTCCCTGGAGTTGTTAAATGCCAGGGATTTCAACCACGGATACGTGCTTAATGCCAAACGCCAATTTTTAGGGATTATATCCATAGACTCCCTTCAGGAGGCCGTTGAAAAAAACAAGTCTGGAGAACCACTTGAGACCTGCTATCTGCCGGAAGTCAACCCGGCCAATATCAATGACAATATGCAGGAGATTCTTCCTGAAGTGGCTTCCAAGGGTTTTCCCATTCCGGTAGTTGATGATAATAATGTATTTAAAGGTGTGGTATCAAAAAACAGGTTCCTGAAAACCCTTCACAAATCAGAAATTAACGGCCATAACGGATCCGGCAACGAATATGACGAACCGCTCCAACTCCTTCAAACCGCTCTTTAGCAGGAAAATCAATTATGTTTGACGAAAAAGTACTCCCCATAGATATGTGGATCACCGCGTTTGTTGATTGGCTGGTCAATAATTACCGTGATATATTTCAGATAATAAAATGGCCTGTTGAACAGATCTTAACCGGATTTGATATTGGCCTTAACGCCGTACCACCCATCATTGTAATAGGCTTTCTGGCTTTTTGTGCATGGCGCTTTTCAGGATGGGGTTTAGCTGTTTTCAGCATTGTGGCAATGGTCTTTATCGGGCTGATCGGATTCTGGGCAGACACCATGACCACCCTTGCCATGGTTTTAGCCTCTGTTTTGTTTTCCACTATTGTCGGAGTTCCCGTCGGTATTGCCGCCGGGCGCAGTGACCGGGTGGAAACCATTGCCAGACCTTTTTTAGATGCCATGCAGACCACCCCGTCCTTTGTATACCTGGTCCCCATTGTCATGCTCTTTTCCGTGGGTAATGTGGCCGGTGTTCTGGCCACCATTATTTTTGCCATGCCCCCCATCATCCGCCTGACAAGCCTTGGTATCCGCGGGGTGCATCCGGAACTGGTGGAAGCGGCCACCGCCTTTGGCGCCACCCGCAGCCAGGTGCTGTTCAAAGTTCAGATTCCTCTGGCCATGCCCACCATACTGGCAGGGTTGAACCAGACCATTATGATGGCCCTTGCCATGGTTGTCATTGCCGCCTTGATCGGGGCCGGTGGTTTGGGATCGCCTGTAATTCAAGGACTGAATACGCTGGATATAGGCCTTGCTGTGATGGCGGGTTTAAGCATTGTTCTGGTGGCAGTGGTGCTGGACAGGATTACCCAGTCCATGGCCGGTAAAAATTAGTGTTTGGACAAAAACAAAAATAAAGGAGAAATTATGAGCATCGCAAAAAAAATTTGCTTTTTTCTGGTTGCAATTTTCATGATCACAGCCACTCCTGGCTGGGCATCTTCAGACAAACCCGGAAAAGGCATCACCCTTAAACCTGCACGGGCTACCTGGAACACAGGTTATTTTCAGGAAGCGCTTGTCAGCCGGGCCTTGACCGAGCTTGGTTATAAAGTCAAAAAGCCCAAAGACCTGAAAAACCCGATTTTTTACAAAGCATTGGCCCTGGGCGATTTAGACTACTGGTGCAATGGCTGGTTTCCCATGCATAACGACCAGCTGCCCAAAAATTTCAAAGACAAAGCCCAAACTATCGGATACGTGGCTAAGGCCGGAGGCCTTCAGGGGTATCTGGTATCTAAAGAAGCGGTTGAAAAATACAACATCAAGTCCTTGAACGACTTTAAACGTGAAGAAGTTAAAAAAGCCTTTGACAAAAACCGTGACGGCAAAGCCGACCTGACGGCCTGCCCTCCGGGCTGGGGGTGTGAAAAAGTAATTGCCCATCACTTAAAGGTTTACGATCTGGAAGATGACATCAATCCGGTAAAAGCTTCTTATGAAGCAGGCATGGCGTCTGCCATCGGCGCATACAAATCCGGAGAGCCCATCTTCTTTTATACCTGGACCCCAAACTGGACCGTATATAAACTTAAGCCAGGAAAAGACGTAATGTGGGTCAACGTGCCTAAAATTCTGCCCACCGAGGCCCAGGCTGTGGCCGTGGACAGGATGACCCAGTCCGGCGTTGAAGGCGCAGTGACAGATCCGGTGAAACTGGGATTTGTTGTTTCAGATATCCGTATTGTGGCCAACAAGAAATTTTTGGCGGAAAACCCTGCCGCCAAAAAAATTTTTGAGCTATTCACCCTGTCCCTTGCAGATATCAATGAGCAGAATACCCGCATGAACGCGGGTGAAAAATCAGCAAAAGACATCCAGAAGCATGCCGCGGAATGGATTGCTAAAAATCAAACCAAGTGGAACGACTGGCTGGCCCAGGCCCGGGCCGCTGCCAAATAACCCCTTCTTTTTTTTCAACAGACAAGCCCCCCTGCAGAAACACTTCCCTGCAAGGGGGCTTGTTTTTGGTGTTTAAATAGTTGACGGCAAACCTGTATCTATCGTATGATTTCAAAAATTTCTTGATACCTCATATTATAAATATTGGAGATAACGATGAAAATCAAAATGAGTGTGCTGATTGCCGGTTTTGTTTTTCTTTTTGCAATGATTCTTGCCGGTTGCGGAGAGCAGGACAAACCTGAACAAGCCTCTAATGCCCCTGATAAAACAGCGGAACTCCAGGAAGCACCGACTGCGGGAAAGAAACTGAAAGCCGGTTTCATCTATGTGGGCCCTGTGGGTGATTACGGGTGGTCCCATGCCCATGATTTAGGCAAAAGGCATGTTGAATCCCTGTATCCCTGGTTGGAAACCGTTATTGTTGAATCCGTTGCTGAATCCGATTCCTTGCGAATCATGGATCGTCTTGTCCAGCAGCAAAAATGCGATGTGATCTTCACCACCAGTTTCGGGTACATGGATGACACCGTCAAAGCGGCTGAAAAATATCCGGATACAAAATTCATGCACTGCTCCGGGTTCAAGCGGAGCGCCAATCTGGGTACTTATTTTGGTGATCTGTATCAGATGTACTACCTCAATGGTATGATGGCTGGGGCATTGACCAAGTCGAATAAACTTGGTTATGTGGCTGCCTTCCCCATTCCCGAACTTATCCGCCACATTAATGCCTATGCCCTTGGTGCCAAAGCAGTCAACCCCGATGCCACTGTTAACGTAAAATGGATCTATGCCTGGTACGGTCCGGACAAAGCCAAGGAAGCGGCCGAAGCACTGATCGCTGAAGGCTGTGACGCCCTTGCGTTCACCGAAGATACCCCGGCGGTCATTGAAGTGGGCCAGGCCCATTGTGAAAAAGGAAAACTGATTTACACATTTTCCCATTACTCCCCCATGCAGGCTTATGGCAAAGATTCCGTAGTCTCCGGCCAGCGCATGAACTGGGGCGGCATATATGCCAAAATCCTGAAAGATATTTATGACGGCACCTGGAATCCCAGCCGGGACATCTGGTGGCTGACCAAGGAAAAGGCAGCTATTCTGGGCGGCAGCCCTGATGACGCCATCAACCCCAAATTTGTTGCCCCCCTGAAGCAAGCCCTTGTTAAGACTGAGCAATATGGTGAACTTAGCGCTTATGACCTGGTCATGAAACGCTATGAGCAGATGAAACAGGGCGTTGACGTATTTGATCCGTTCATGGGGCCGATTTCAGACAAAAAGGGTGAGATTAAAATAAAGGAAGGGGAACGGGCATCCAAGGAAGACCTGCTTTCCATGATGTATTATGTGTCCAATGTGAAAGGCGAAATCCCCAACAGCAATTAGTGTTTGAATGAGAACTTACCCACCTGCGGCGTTGCTGCAAGCATTTGCATCTGGGCAAGTTCTCATCCAAACACAACAAATCCAAAGATATTATCGACACTAAAACAAACAAAAAACGATAATATAAAGGCCGGAAAGCGGTATTTTCCGGCCTTTATGATTGAAACAGAGCTATGATTAAGATACAGCGCCTTGAAATGAAGGATATCTGCAAATCGTTCCAGGGTGTCCATGCCAACAAAGATATCAACCTTGAAATCAATTCCGGGGAAATCCTGGGCCTGCTCGGGGAGAACGGAGCCGGCAAGACCACCCTGATGAATATTCTTTACGGCATTTACCAGCCGGATTCGGGAAACATCCTGATCAACGGCAAGCCTGTCCGGATCGCAAATCCCTTGGAATCCATCAATCTTGGTATTGGTATGGTTCATCAGCACTTCATGTTGATCCAGAACCATTCTGTGATTGAAAACATCGCACTTGGATATAAGGACACCCCGTTTTTATTCCCCCAAAAAATCCTGCGTGAAAAGATAAAAGCCTTTTCAAGCCAGTTTGATTTCCAGATTGACCTTGATCAGAAAGTATGGCAGTTGTCCGCCGGCGAGCAGCAGCGGGTTGAAATCATAAAAACCCTTTTAAACGGGGCCGACCTGCTCATCCTGGACGAACCCACATCCGTTCTGACCCCCCAGGAGATCAAGGAACTCATTGAAATTCTTCGCAGAATGAAGGCCGACGGACACAGTGTGATTTTCATCTCCCACAAACTTGATGAAATCATGGATATCTGCGATCGTGTTACCGTACTGCGAAAGGGGCGGATCGTGGGTGGCGCCCAAACCAAGGACACAGATAAAATGGGATTAGCCCGGATGATGGTAGGCAAGGACGTGGCCTTGACCATGGACAGGGAAAAATTGCCCAGGGGAGAACGTGTGCTCAATGTCCAAAACATCCATGTCACAGGGGACAAAGGGCTTGTCGCAGTTAAAAACGTATCCTTTGAGTTGTATAAAAATGAAATATTCGGTGTGGCTGGTGTGGCCGGCAACGGACAACGGGAACTGGCCGAGGCCATCACCGGCATTCGGTCCATTGACTCCGGCAAGGTGCTGATCAACGGCCGGGACATTACCAATCTGTCACCCAGAAAAATTTATGACTACGGGGTCTCCCACGTCCCAGAGGAACGCATCCGCTTCGGCATCGCCCCGGGCCTTTTCCTGTATGACAATGCCATTTTAAAACAGCATCATCTCAAAAAATTTTCCAAACGGTATTTTCTTAAATACGAAAGAGTCAAACGTCATGCGCAGTCCATTATCACCGACTTTCGGGTGGCAACCCACTCCATTAACAACCAGATCAGAAACCTTTCCGGCGGCAACATCCAGAAACTGATCCTGGGTCGGGAAATTAGTGAGCAGCCCCAGTTGCTGGTGGCCTCTCACCCCACCTACGGACTTGATGTGGGCGCCACCCAGTTCCTGCGTCAGCACTTGCTGGAACTGTGCCGTCAGGGCAGTTCCGTGCTGCTGTTTTCAGAGGATTTGGATGAAATTTTTGAGTTGTGCGACCGTGTGGCTGTTATTTTCGCAGGTGAGTTTATGGGCATTCTGGATACGGACGATGAACGCGTCAACGATATCGGAATGATGATGGCCGGCTCAAAACGCATTGATAGTGAGCCGGTGGAGGCCAAGATTGCAACGTAAAGAATGCCTGACATGATACAGATTATTACCAGCGACCGCTACAATATCACCCCTTTAAGGTCCTTTATGACCAATGTCGCCGCCCTTGGGGCAGGCGTTCTGGCCATCAGCCTTATTTTCCTTGCCGCAGGCGTTAACCCGTTATATGCGGTCTCCCAAATCTTTATTGAATCTTTTGGATCTGTTTACGGCATCAAGGAAACCATTACCAAGGCCATTCCCTTAATCCTCATCGGGGCAGGTCTTACCCTTGCCTTCAGGGCTAAATTCTGGAATATCGGTGCCGAGGGCCAGCTGCTCATGGGCGCTATTTTTGCCACATGGACGGCCCAGCATCTTGGCAATGCCCTGCCTTCGGTACTCATTGTCCCTTTGATATTTACAGCAGGTTTTATCGGCGGTGCACTATGGGGCATTATACCGGCCATACTAAAAATCAAATATGCCATCAATGAGGTCATCACCACCCTGATGCTCAATTATATCTGCGCAGAATTTTTGACCATGCTCATTGTGGGACCGTGGAAGGGGAAATCCCGGTTCGGATTTCCAGGCACGGATGCCCTGCCCGATGCTGCCATCTTAGGCGTACTGCCGGGGTCGCGTATTCATTATGCCACCCTGATCCTGGCCATTCTTTGTTCGGTGGGGCTGTGTGTTTTAATTTATAAAACCCGATTCGGGTACGAAGCCCGGGTGGTGGGAGAAAATCCGGATGCCGGTAAATATGCGGGCATAAATTTTCTTAAAACCAGTCTCATTCTCATGGCCATTTCAGGGGGACTTGCCGGTTTTGCCGGTGTGGGCGAGGTGGCAGGCATTCATCATTACCTTGGGTATCCGGCCTCAGTATCATCGGGGTATGGATTCACCGCCATCATTGTGGCCTGGTTAGCCAAGCTGAACCCCTTGTTCGCCATTGTGTCGGGTCTATTTTTTGCCGGTATTATCGTGGGCGGAGACGCTATCCAGATCTCCTTGGGACTACCTGCGGCTACAGTTGAAATTGTCAACGGTCTCCTGCTCATCTTTCTGATCATGGGGGATTACTTTTTATACAACAAGGTTCAGATCCGCTGGTCGCGGGTATAACAGCTATTCGCTGACAGGTTTCAAGTTTCACTCCGCCCAATGGGCGATAATTTAACAACTTATTTGGACTTTTATATAAAACATCATGGAAGAAATTATCATCTCAACAATTCAAAGAACCATGGTCGCGGGTACACCACTGCTTTTGGCCACAACCGGCGAAATTATCTGTGAACGAGCCGGCATACTTAACCTTGGTGTGGAAGGCGTCATGGCCATAGGCGCCGTAACCGCCTTTATTGTCACCATGACCACGGGGCATCCCTGGCTTGGTGTACTGGCTGCCATGGCAGCAGGCTTTGCCGTCTCCCTGATCCATGCCTTTGCTTCGGTAACGCTGCAGGCCAATCAGGTGGTATCAGGCCTTGCGCTGACCATGCTGGGCTTAGGACTATCCGGGATGATAGGAAAGCCCTATGTAGGCCGCCCCCTGGCCGTTAAAATGGATGATGTGGCCCTCCCCTTTTTATCGGACCTGCCCTGGATCGGAAAAGCCCTTTTCCACCAGAGTCCCTTTCTTTACCTGGCCATTGTCCTGGCCATAGCTGCCTGGTTTTTCCTGGAACGCACCCGCATGGGCATTCAGATCCGATCCACAGGGGAAAACCCCAAGGCCACGGAAACCCAGGGGGTTAATGTCGCTTTGATTCGATATGCCTGTGTTCTGGTGGGCGGTGTTTTTTCAGCCCTTGCCGGGGCCCATTTGTCCATTTCCTACTCATCTTCCTGGGTGGAGGGTATGACTGCCGGTCGCGGCTGGATCGCCATTGCCCTGACCATATTTGCCCTGTGGAACCCGGGCCGGGCCATTTTTGCCTCATTTATCTTTGGCGGCATTTTTGTACTCCAATACCTGCTTCAGCCCCTGGGGATTTCACCCAATTTTCTGGCCATGCTACCCTACCTGTCCACCCTGATCATCCTTCTGGCCATCTCCTTTAAAGATCCAAGGCGGCTTAATGCCCCGGCCTGGCTGGGAGCAGCCTATAAACGGGGTGAACGATAACAATTTGACATTTCATACTTTTTTGCCCATAATATTAAATTATTAAGGCATCACCCAGCCGGATAAAATGACAAGATTCCATGAAGGAGCCACAATGGAAATCTCAAAAAATCAGTCCATTGACAGTATTGCTAAAATTTTCCTGGAAACCACCCAAAGCACCCTTAAACAAAGTACCGGCAAGGAAATAAACTACGCCAATACCATCCAGAAAATCAGCAGGATATGCATGAGACCTGACCTGACCTGTTTTGTTCAATTCAACGGAGACTATATGGGACTTGTGATTTTCAATTTCAGTGATGAGGCTGCCTTTGAAATTTACAGGCAATACATGATCAACATGGGCATGCCTGAAGATCAACTGGCCACATCGATTTCCGACCCTGAAGTAACAGATACAATTGGAGAAATCAGCAACCAACTCATGGGGCAGCTGATAAAATCCGTAGAAGAAAAATACAACCTGAATGCCGATTATGGCCAGCCCAAAGCATTGACCATAAGCTCGGCCATCTCCCTGTCTATTAACGACACTTACACGGAAAATCGCAGGCTCTCCTTTAAAATCAGTAACTATATATTCCGCATTGAAATAGCCATGGAAAATTCTGAGTTTATCGATGTGGCCAGCCTCTAACTAAACCGTCAACCGTTAAAAAAAGCGTTATTATACATGAGACGATTTAAACAGGTTATAAGCCTCATTCTGGTCATTTTGCTTTTGTTCCCTGCCTCTACCTTTGCCATCTCCATCCCCGATGAACTCAAGCTTGGCAAAGAATATTTGCAACTCATGAAAGACAAAGGTATCATTCTTCATGACCCCGTTGCCCAGAAAATGATTGAAACTGTGGGGAACGCCATTGTCAAACAATTGCCGCCCCAGCCTTTTCATTTTGATTTTTTCATGATCAACGACGACTCCTTTAATGCCTTTGCCACACCGGCTGCCAATATTTTTGTGCACCGTGGATTAATTGCGTCCCTGGATAATATGGACGAGTTTGCAGGCATTCTGGCCCATGAAATCGGCCATGCCGTGGGCAGACATGTATCCGAGTCCATTGACCGGTCCAAGGTAGTGGCAACCGGCAGCCTGGCCGGGATGCTGGCCGGCATTCTGGTAGGTGCCGCAGCCGGCAGTTCAGAAGCGGGGCAAGCCCTGGCCATTGGTTCCATGGCTGCCGGGCAGTCGGCCATGCTGACCTATACCCGGGAAAACGAAACCGAGGCGGACCAGAAGGCGGTTCTTTTTCTTGAAAAAACAGGATATTCGCCAAACGGAATACTGGACAGCCTGCTGAAAATCAGACAGGCTGACTACCAGGGAATTGAAAATATACCCGATTACTTTAAAACTCACCCAGGCACAGCAACCAGGGTATCCCATTTATCCGGAATTCTTGCAGATCACAAACCACCTGTGGACAAACCCGCACCACCGGAAAATTTAGACTACAACATGATCAAATACCGGGTGATCGGGCTTTACGACGACACGGATACGTACATCCCTAAAATTGAAATTGCCCTGCAAAACGATCCTGACAATGTGGCGCTTCACTATGGTTTAGGCCTTCTGTATGGACGGACCACACGAATAGATGAGGGGATTGGACAGCTTAATAAAGCCCTGGCAAAAAAGCCGTTTGAACCCATGATTCTTTTGGAATTAGGCCGGCTTTACGTTCGCAACAGTGAATACACCCGGGCCATAACAATTCTGGACAGTATTGCAGATGATCCCTTGCTGGGAGACTGGGCTATTTTTAACCGCTCTGTTGCCCAAATCCAAAATGGCAACCTGCCGGCAGCCCAAAGGGGACTTGAACATGTACTCGGAAGTAGCAAACCCGGATTTGAAAAAGCCAACTACCACATGGCCGAAATCATGTCCAGACAATCAAAAGACGCCCTGTCCCATTATTATCTCGGGGTGTATTATGCCCGGATTCATGACGAACAAAATGCTTCCCGCCAGCTTGAGCGGGCCCTTGACACCTTGGACGATGAAAAGATGCGGGAAAAAGCCCAAAAGGAACTAGACAATCTCAAAGGCAAGAGCAAAAAAAAGGCGAAGAGTTAGCGGGGCTTGAGGGTTATAAGTTTCAGGGTCAGGTCTTGAATTATTACTTTCCAATCAAGAAACCTTTATTTCAAGACCGTGACCCCATTCCCGAATGAAATAACATGGGATGCTTTAGGTTTACTCAATGGGAGAAGGGCTACAAAGGTGCTCTCCTTCCATGGCGACCCGGCCGCACCCGTCACAGAAAAACTTCATGTCGGCCAGTTTATCCTTACACATATGCTTAGAATCCTGGTCTGGTGCGCCGCAAAAGCTACACTTTTCACTATCACCACATGGGTTGCACAAATGTCCTGGTTTCGTTGCGACTGCGCCACAAGTCTTACATGTATATGACATAATGGAACCTCCTTTGGCCAATTAACTGTCTTCTTTAATTCTCTCAAGTATCATGAAATAATTTTCATAAAGGCATAAAATAATTTATTAGTCTTATCAGAAATTATAGTGATACCATAACATTAAAGTGCATCCGAAATTCCAAATGTAAATAGTAAACTTTATAACTGAAAAAAAATTTCAGTTATGATAAATTGTTTAAAACGAAACTCAGGAATTTACCAAATGAAATTGCGTCATCACCTGATGATTTGTATTCTCTTCGCGATGGTGCTGCCGGTGATGTTACATGCCCAACCCCGGTCCACATCCGGAACTATATTGATCGTTCATTCATATGCCATGGATTACCAATGGACGGAAGCCCTGCATGACGGCATCATAAGCGCATTGAAAAAATCATCGCCATCAACATGCTTCCGCGTAGAGTTCATGGACAGTAAAAATTATTTTAGTAAGACCTATTTTGCATCTTTGGCGTCCCTCTATTCGTCGAAATTCAAAGACATACAATTTGACGGAATCCTTGTAACGGACAATAATGCTCTATATTTCATGGAGTCCTTCGGTAAAAAGATTTTTCCTGAAATTCCCGTGGTGGCCTGCGGTATAAATAATGCTGTTCCTCCAAAACAAGGCACCCATGTTAAAAGCGTTATTGCTGAACAGGCCCACCATAAGGCCACATTATCCCAGGCGTTAAAATTTTGGCCGGACTTGCAGACCGTTTTTGTGATCAAGGATGCAACCCCCACGGGTATTTCCATCGCCAAAGAACTGGAACAGGAGCTGCCCTCATTCAATCTTCCATTTAATGTGGAATTCATTTCCGATAGAACCCTTGAAGAATTAAAATTATTCGTTTCAACACGCAAAAAAACAGAGTTGTTGTATCTACTGCCTTTTTTTCGTGACAAAAAAGGCAGCGTGTTTACCCAAGGCCAAATCGGCAGAGAACTCTCCATGGTGGCAAGCGTCCCAATTATAACGCCTTGGGCTTTTCAGGTGGGAACAGGTGTGCTCGGGGGGTGTGTCGTGTCTGCAGAAAATATGGGAGAACTGGCAGTGACAACGCTTCTCAAAATTTTAAACCGGAAAACTTTTGAGCCGTTTCAAACAGGAGCCTCAGTGCATGGAAGCCTCTACGATTATAGTGTCATCCGGCAATTTAATATCAATAAACGATTGCTGCCGGCTGACACCGTTTTTATCAACAAACCCAAAACCTTTTATGAACAATATTCAGCAGTACTGATTCCTGCCATCACCATCACCGGTATTCTTACCATTGTCTCATTATTGTTATTTCTCAATCTGAAAAAACAAAAAATTATAAACCGAAAAAACCTGCATCTGATAAAGATGGATCAGGAACTGATTGAGACGCAGCGGGAATTGGTTAACACGCTGGGAGAGGTGATTGAGGCCCGATCCAAGGAGACCGGGAATCACGTCAAACGTGTTGCTAAAATTTCTCGCCTGATAGGGGAGAAAATCGGGATGAACAAAAAAGACCTTGATCTTCTTGAGATGTCTTCTCCAATGCATGATTTGGGAAAAATTGGTATTCCGGAGGAGATTCTTCACAAACCCGGGAAACTTTCTGAAAAAGAATTTGAAATTATTAAAACCCATACGGATATAGGGAAAAGCATACTGGATGTGTCGGACCGGGATCTGCTATGCAAAGCTGCCACCATCGCCTATCAGCATCACGAACGTTGGGATGGGGCAGGATATCCCTGTGGACTTAAAGGCGAAGAAATAAGTATATTTGCACGTATTACAATGCTTGCCGATGTTTATGATGCGGTTTCATCCAAGCGCTGCTATAAAGACAATTGGCCGGAAGAACGTGTTTTCAAACACATCAGATTTGGGCGGGGGCTGTGCTTTGATCCACAACTCGTTGATGTATTTTTTGATAACATTGATGAGATAATCGCCATTCGTGCCCGTTACCCTGACTCAGACACGAATATTGACTGGTCACAGGAACGAACCTGTCTGGAAAAGAAAGCGTGACAATTGGCGAATAATTAGACCGGGCGTCCCGGGACGATGAATTATGACAGACGTTGCATTTGTTCTGTCCCCATAACGCTGCTAATCAGGCGCGTGGTCTTTTGCATCGGCTGAATAAGCCTTGTTAACCTTTTTTTTTCCTAAAGATATATAGAACTCCAATTATCAATGCAATTAATCCACCCGATACAGCCCCGACAATTCCCTTTTCAATGACCTTGTTCCAGTCCATTCCACGGCCACCCAACGATTTTAATGGGGGTTGAGTGTTGCTATTCATGACTTGTTCAGCCCATTTTTTCGAAGCGCTTCGTGTTCATTATAGATCCTCTTTAGGACCATAACAATATAGGAACAGGACTTTCCCCGCTACGTTAACGTATGTAGCTGTTGCGGATACAATCAACTCTTCTTTTGTTCCTTCTGTTGTAACCCCATAATTGATGTACATAGAATAAGATAGCGCAGTATCTGCCTCATAGTGGGGATCAAATGGAATCATCTGGGAGATTTTCATAGCGAAATCGACATTAAATTCTTTGCTTATTCCTTTACTTGTGTCCTTCATAGGGCCTGGAACTTGAGATTTGACTGATTCGAAAAATTCCTTGTTTTGACGTTTGGTCATATTCTTTAGTTCAGCAAAGTCCTTCGAGCCAACAACCATAGTCTTAAGTTGTTTATTTACCTTGAGGAGAAAAGTCCGTTCCAATGTGGGTATTTCACCATTCAATGCCATTGGGATATCAGAATCTGAAATGTAATATGCCAATTGATCGTTTTTCGGATCTGCCATCTGCAAACTCAAACGATAAACGGCATCCATTTCTTGAGTAACATATGAGAATCCCTGTGGAGCCGGAATTACAACATCCGTACCGCCAATATTAAAACTACCTGCGTCAGCATAACCACCGATTAAAATGAGAATAATGGCAACGATGGTTCTTTTCATTTTGTCTTCTAATACTTTGAAGGGCTAATCACAGCGCCGATCAAGTACCTTGTTCAGGCGCCAAGAATCAATTTAGGAATGAGTCCGCAATAACTTAACTTGGGAGCGCGGGGGTCCCGCCCGCGCTCCCGTATAAAAATGAATCTTAACTACTGGATTTTGATTTTTACATGCGATTGCCCTGAGGACTGTACGCCAATCCATGGTGATTTTATTTTATCGACAATCAACTGACTTCAAGCCGTTTAAATCGCAAAATTATTTTACCATGAAGATCATAAAGCAGAGCTTCTTCATGTACTTCATGATCTTCGTGATAAAAAAAGCTGATCCATCTTGTGCAGACCGTTATGAATTAGATCATCAGCACTGGATCACAAAATCACATCACACCGTATCAAAGCTTTTAAACTGCATGGTAAAGGTGCCCCGTCCCTGGGTGGCGGAACGAAGGGCTGTGGAATAGCCAAACATCCTTGACAAGGGGACCACGGCCTTGACGACCTGGATGTCGGATTTCGGGGTTATGGATTCCACCCTGCCGCCCCTGGCATTGAGATCTGCAATGGCATCCCCCATATTGGCATCCGGTACAAATACCTCCACATCCATGATGGGTTCAAGCAGGGCCATTTTAGCATTTTTCAGGGCCTCCTTTACGGCCATGGACGCACATACCCCAAAACCCAGTTCTGATGTCTTTCCTTCTTCGCTAAACCCGTCCGCCAGCACAATCTCAACGTCCACGATGGGATATCCTTTGAGGAACCCGCCATCCAGGCTCCCCCTGATTCCGCTCTCAATATTCTGAATATACTGGGGTGCAATTTTCTCCTCGGGCACAAGGGATTTAAAGGTAACCCCCTGGCCCCGGCTTAGAGGATTGAGTTCCACCGTGACGTTGGCGTAATGGGATTTGCCCTGGATCTCCCGCTCAAATACGGCCTGACCGGTTGCAGGCGCTGTAATGATTTCCCGGTAAACCACCTGGGGTTTGCCCACATTCACACTGGTATTGAACTCCTTGACCATCCTTGAAATGATGATTTCGAGATGAAGTTCGCCCATGCCTGACAAAATGGTCTGGCCGGTCTCCTCATCCTTGCTCACCTTGAGGGTGGGGTCCTCAATCATGAATTTTGCCAGCACATCATCAAGCTTTTCCTGATCTGCATGGGTTTTGGGCTCAATGGCAATGGAGATAACCGGTAGTGCATATTCCATCTTTTCCAGAAAGACCGGATGATCCGGATTGCATAAGGTATCGCCGGTAACGGAATCTTTAAGCCCCACAATGCCGACAATGTCACCGGCCGAGGCCTCATCCAAGCGTTCACGCTTGTTGGCGTGCATTCTTAAAATTCTGGACAGTTTTTCTTTGCGGTTCAGAACGGGGTTAAACACATCCCCACCCGAAGCAATCTTTCCTGAATAGATCCGGGCAAAGGAGAGTTTGCGGCCTTCGATCATGGAGACCTTAAAAATCAGAGCAGCCAGAGGACCGTTTTTTTCCGGCTTGAATTCAAGGATCTCACCGGTTTCAGGGTGCTCTCCTTTAACCGGGGGAACGTCCTTGGGGCTTGGCAGGTAATACTCAATGGCGTCCAGAAGCGGCTGAACCCCTTTGTTCTTTAAAGCAGATCCGCAAAGCACAGGCACCATATCCCGGCGAATGGTAGCAGCCCGGATGGCAGCCCGAAGCTCATCCACTGAAATATCTTCCTCGCCCAGATATTTTTCCATGATGTCATCATCAAGCTCAGACACTGCTTCCAGGAGTTTGTCCCGATATTCTTCGGCCAGCTCCTGGAATTCATCTTCAATGGGCCCGGCTGTGTATTCGGCGCCTAATGTCTCATCATTCCAGGCGATCTGCTCCATGGTCAAAAGATCAATAACGCCCTGGAAACGGTCCTCGGCCCCGATGGGCACCTGGATCATCACAGGATTGGCAGCCAGCTTTTCTTTGATAGAATCACAGGCGGCAAAAAAATCAGCACCGGTGCGGTCCATTTTATTGATAAAGGCCATTCTCGGGACCTTATACCGGTCTGCCTGGCGCCAGACAGTTTCGGACTGGGGTTCCACCCCCCCCACGGCGCAAAAGACACCAATGGCACCGTCCAGAACCCGCAAAGCCCGTTCCACTTCCACTGTGAAATCCACATGACCCGGGGTGTCGATGATTTGAATGCTGGCCCCTTTCCACTTGCAGTAGGTCACGGCAGAGGTAATGGTAATCCCCCGGTCCTGTTCATCCTGCATCCAATCCATGGTGGCCTCGCCGTCATGGACTTCGCCTATTTTATGGGACCTTCCCGTATAATAGAGGATGCGTTCCGTCACCGTGGTCTTGCCCGCGTCAATATGGGCCATGATCCCGATGTTCCTGATCTTTGATATATTTTTTGGTTTGCTCATAGGTATCGTATCTATATTAATAGTCAGCTTAATAATTAGCATAGTGGTGATACAGTATTGCCCTTTAGGTGTCAAGAAAATAGCTTGCAAAACACTGCCTGGTTTAATAGAATTCATGTTCTTTATGCAGGTCTGTGTTAAGGCCTGCATTACGCAGCAACCAATCCATTGGAGGCGTCCATAATATAATATGGTTCATCTGTTATGATTCCAGGATTTGAAGCCATAGTTGAAGAACGTATCAAAGCCGCCCAGAAGCAGGGCCGATTTGACAATCTTGAAGGCAAGGGCAAACCTTTATTGTTTGAGGACAGCCATGTGCCCAATGATCTTCGCTTGGCCCATAAAATTCTGAAAAACGCAGGATTTCTGCCCCCTGAAGTTGAAATCAGAAAGCAGATGACCCATGTACGTGAACTTATGGACCAGGCCGGGCAGACATCCGCGGATCAGGCAAAGCTGCACAAAAGACTAAATTACCTGATGGCCAAACTTGATGCGGTCCGCTCAACCGGACCCGGCAACACCCTGGCCCGGGACCAGTACAGAACTTCATTATTGAGAAAAATAAAATGAGTATACGTAAAAAAGACAAAGACGGATTATTCAAAAATATTTTTGCTGCCTATTTTATACTGCTGCTCCACGTATTTCTTCTGGCCGGTATCGGCCTTACCGTAATGCTGTTCAAAGGCATTTATCACTATCTTCCATGGATCATGGGCGGCATTGCCATCCTGGTGCTCGCCATTGCCTGGCTCATTTACCACAGAGTGAGAGAAACCTCTTCATCCCTAAGCGAGGTGCTAGGCATGCCGGAATTCCAGGACAGGGCTGTTGAAATACGACTGCTTGGCGGCCTTGCGTCCTTTGAAATCAAAGCCAAAGAGCATCCCTTGCTGCCGAACTCCACCAGCGTATCCCCCTATGCCGATGACCGGCTTATCGAAAGTACAGCAGACAGGACGGAACGTAGATTGTTCGAACTCAACGGGCTTTATGAAAAAGACCTGATTACCAGAGAAGAGTTTGAAAAAGCACGTCAGAGAATCATCCAGGGCTGATCATCCAAATAGGCACCAAAGGAGAACTGTATGAAGAAAATCAGCCTGGCCCTGTTATCAGGCGGGGTGTCCACAGAGCGGGAAATATCCTTAAACAGTGGGAATCAAGTATTTGAAGCCCTTGACAAAGAAAAATACGACATCAAGCGGTATGATCCCCAATTTGATCTGGCAAAACTTGTAACAGATGCGCCGGATATTGATGCGGCCCTGATTATTCTCCATGGACCCTTTGGGGAAGATGGTACGGTTCAGGGGCTTTTAGATCTTTTAAATATTCCCTATCAGGGAGCGGGTGTTTTGGGATCAGCCGTTGCCATGAACAAATTGATTGCCAAAAGACTTTACCGCCAGGCAGGCATCCCGACACCGGACTATATATCCATTTCCACCCATGCGCCGGTTCCCGATCCTGACAGATTAAAGGCCCTTGGACTTCCCATTGTGGTCAAACCGGCCTGCGCCGGTTCTTCAGTGGGCATGAGTATTATATCGGATGAAAAAAATCTGCCCCAAGCCCTTGAAAAAGGGTTTCAAAACGATGACACCTTGATCCTTGAGCAATATATCAAGGGCACGGAACTGACCTGCGGGGTTTTGGGAAATCAGGACCTTGAGGCCCTTCCGGTCATTGAAATAGTCCCCGGTGAGGGCCATGAATTTTTTGATTACCAGGCCAAATACGTGGCAGGAGAGACCAATGAAATCTGCCCGGCCCGTATTGATGAACAAACCACACGGCAGGTGCAAAAATTAGCCGTTGAAGCCCACAGGGCATTGTTCCTTAAAGGCTATTCCAGAACAGACATGCTGCTTTTGGACGGTGAACTGCATGTCCTTGAAACCAACACCATCCCCGGCATGACAGCCACAAGTCTTTTCCCCCAGTCCGCAGCCAAGGCGGGCTATGAATTTGGCGTTCTGATGGACAAACTCATTGAACTTGCCATAGAAGAAAACAAAAGAACGAATTTGAGGAGAGCCCAATGAAAATCCTTGTAGTCGGCGGCGGCGGCCGGGAGCATACCCTGGTCTGGAAAATTGCCCAAAGCCCGCTTGTAGATAAAATATACTGTGCCCCAGGAAATGCAGGCACCGCAACTCTGGCTGAAAATGTGAATATCAGTGCTGAAGATATTGACGCCCTGGCAGCATTTGCCGAAGAAAATCAGATTGACCTGACTGTTGTAGGTCCCGAAGGGCCTCTGGTGGCGGGGATTGCAGATAGCTTTGAGGAAAAGGGACTGGCCGTGTTCGGTCCGTCCGGAGCCGCAGCACAGCTTGAAGGCTCCAAGGTATTTTCCAAAAATCATATGCTCAAGTACGGAATCCCCTGTGCTGCGGGCAAAGCCTTTACCGATCCTGATCGGGCCAAGCTTTATGCAAAAGCCCTGGGCGCACCCTGCGTGGTCAAAGCAGACGGACTGGCCGCCGGCAAGGGCGTAATTGTCTGCACAAGTCTTGAAGAGGCAAACACCGCCATTGACGACATGCTGGAAGGCAACAAATTTGGTGATGCCGGAGCCGTGGTGGTCGTAGAAGAGTGCCTTAAAGGCGAGGAAGCCTCCTTTATTGTCTTCACAGACGGCAACACAGTGCTTGCCCTGCCCGAATCCCAGGACCACAAGCGGATATTTGATGATGACAAAGGCCCCAATACCGGTGGCATGGGCGCATACTCTCCGGCACCTGTTCTGGATCACCTGCTGCGTACAAAGGCCATGGAAGAGGTGATGATCCCGGCGGTGAAAGGCATGGCCCAGGAAGGCACACCCTTTAAAGGGGTACTCTATGCCGGATTAATGGTGGACAAAGACAACATCAAGGTGCTGGAGTTCAATACCCGTCTTGGGGACCCTGAAACCCAGCCCATTCTCATGCGCTTGAAAAACGACATCGTTCCTTTGATGGAAGCCTGCTGCAACGGCACCCTGCATAACCATACAATCAAAATTGATCCACGGGCTGCCATGTGTGTGGTCATTGCTGCCGGCGGATACCCGGGATCTTACGAAAAGGGCCATGAGATTACAGGGCTGGATCAAGCCAATGGGGTCAAGGATACTGTGGTATTCCATGCCGGCACGGCCATGGACAACGGCAAAGTCGTGGCATCCGGCGGCCGGGTGCTTGGGGTGACATCTCTTGGAGATACGGTTGAAGACGCCATTAATACGGCCTATGAAGCCTGTGATAAAATTAATTTTAAAGACTGCTTTAAAAGAAAAGATATTGGGGCCAAGGCATTGAAACGCATGGCCATCCCGCCCCAGGTAGGTGTAATCATGGGATCTGACTCCGATTTTTCGGTGATGAAAAGCGCCCTGATCATGCTCAAAAAATTCGAAATCCCTTACTATGTGACTGTGGCATCTGCCCACAGGACCCCTGAAAAGGCCGTGCAGTTGGCGACCCAGGCCCGGGAGCAGGGGGTCAAGGTACTTATTTGCGGGGCAGGACATGCCGCCCATTTAGCCGGTGTTATTGCCGCCCACACCACCCTGCCTGTTTTGGGTGTTCCCATTGATTCCAGTGCCCTTCAAGGCATGGATGCGCTTTTAGCAACGGTGCAGATGCCCCCCGGTATTCCAGTTTCCAGCATGGCCATTGGCAAATCCGGAGCCCAGAATGCCGGCATCACGGCAGCCCAAATCATCGGGGTGTCTGATCCGGTGATGGCGGAAAAACTGGCGGCATTTAAAAAGGACATGGCAGACAAGGTGGCACAGAAGGCAGCATCTTTTGCCTGATCCTGCTTTAAGCTTTCTTCAAAAAAATCAAAAAATGGTCCAAAACAAAATTATCCGGGTGGACAAAAACCACCCGGATACTGACATCATAAACCAGGCCGCCGGCATTCTTAAAACCGGCGGCCTGGTTATTTTCCCGGCGACCTGCCTTTACGGGGTGGCGGCCAACGCCCTGTCCGCCGATGCCGTTGAAACGGTATTCCAGCTCAAACAGCGCCCCCGCAACAATCCTATTCTGGTACTGATAAAAAATACAGACCAGCTTGACGGCCTTGTTACAACGGTTCCGGACAAAGCCCGGATACTCATGGACAAATTCTGGCCCGGCGGCCTGACAATAGTCTTTGATGCGGCAGACAGTGTTAACCCCAAACTTACCGCAGGGCGCCAAAAACTTGGCATCCGCCTGCCCGGACACCCTGTAGCCAGGGCTTTGGTCAACAGTGTTGATTTTCCTGTCACCGGCACCAGCGCCAACCTGTCCGGCCGGCCCGGATGCACCCAGACAGATATGCTATATCCTGAAATTATGGAAAAAGTCGACCTGGTTCTGGACGCAGGTCCGGTTAAAGGCGGTGCCGGTTCAACGGTTGTTGATATAACCTGCACACCGCCCAGAATCCTGCGCCAGGGAGCGACCCCCGCCAAAGACATTTATGCATGCCTGAAAAATTGATCTAAGAGCCTGTTTGGTAATTAGGTGAGATTACCGTTTGATAATTTTGGTGTCATGTTCGGGTTAAAATCATATGGTACAAAGAATTTACCGTTGGGAGTGCTCAATTTGCCAGGAGCACAAAAAACCCAACTTTACATAACCTTCTCTCCTTTTTAACCGGACTGTCCATTATGGATGGTCCGGTTTTATTTTGGCCCAAACAAAAAAAGCCGAGCCATTGCTGACCCTGCCTTTTTAAAATCGTATGAAGCTTAGATTTAATTTTTTCTTCTGGATAAGGGTACCGTCCATATTCGTGCGGGAATGCACTCTAATAGAACCCCCGAATCTTGACGAAATTCGAAGAACTGGCAGATAAAGTCAACGCCTTTTTGGGAAGGCGATTTGGTGACACGGTATTTATGGTGCCCAGGCCTATTTCAAAACAGCATTCATTAGCAGAAGTATTGTGGAGGGGGGTATTTCAAATCCTCACTGAGTACTACATGATGATCGAAATGTCCCCAATGTGGAATTCAAAACCCCGGATCATTATTAATAGTTATCACCACCAAGCACCTGAAAAATGAAAACGGATTCTTAATATTTATTTCCAATTTTAAACCCACAATCAGGATTATTCCGGCGGCGGGTTCGGCACTTGATCCGGCGGATCACGGACACTATTGTCCTCCAGCATTTTTCTTTCTAAGCTGGAGCTCATGGCAAGCTGGCCCCTGTATTTTTGAATTTCTACCTGCTACTGGATGATTTCTTTTCGAGTTTTATAAGCAAAAATAGTTCAGAGAATCAGAATAATTCCGCTTACCACAACAATGGTCAGATTGATCCATTTAAGCTGCAGAATGGTATGGGCACTAATTCGGCCCACTGCAATGAGCAGGTCGGGAACCATCCAGAAAAAAGGCCGCAAGCATAAGGATGGCCCCCAGTGAATAAATACTCATCCGACCGATGGAGGAAAACAATGTAATTTTTCAATGCCGTACACGTTTTTGAATTGCTGAAATTGCTGAAAAAAGGTTTCATGCACCTGCATTTTTTAGTATGTTAATCTTTTATAAAAATACAAAAATCAGGAGAAAATACATCGTGAACGCAACAAAGGCATATTCGACAAGATCATTTATAGTTATTGTGCTGTTTATGTTGGCCATTGGAGGTGCGGTCGCTGCCGGGATCTATTTCGGACTAAAGAAAACGGCACTCTTCTTTGGACCAGGATCTGACGGCATAATCACTATTCCGGGAATCAATGAGACCGTTACAATTCAAAGTCTTGCTGATGCGGCTCGTTTTTTAGATATGGTCACAACGCAATATACTGTCGGCATTGTTACATTTATTGTCCTTGTTTTTTTAGTTTTAAGCCTTATTCTCTGGGCTATTTTAAAATTGAGTGTGGCGTCATTGTTTGGAAATCTTGTCTCCATGCCCGCTGGCAAAAAAGACCGTAAAAGTGCTGAAAGCGCAAAGAAAAAGGATCATGTAGATAAACGATTGGAACAAGAGCGACAAAAAAGACTTTTTCTGCATTTTATATCGGTGCTACAACGGGAAGGCCGGTTGCTGGATTTTTTTGCAGAAGAACTGTCTTTATATGATGACGAGCAAATTGGTGCTGCCGTTAGAAGCGTACAGGAAGACTGCAAGAAAAGTGTAAACAAATATCTGTCCCCGGTGCCGGTCATTGATAAAGAAGAAGGGGATGTTGTTGAGGTTGACTTGGGTTTTGACCCCAATGCCATAAAATTAACGGGAAATGTTTCTGGAGAGCCTCCTTTTAAAGGGGTATTGAGGCATCGGGGATGGAAGGCTGCAAAAAATGAGGTGCCAAAACTGTCAGATGTACAAGACACCTCCATTATTGCGCCGGCAGAAGTGGAAATTGAATAGAAAAATTTTTATTTATTTGTAGGAGTGTGCCGTGAACGAGGGCCGATATATCGTTGGAATAGATCTTGGGACAACAAATTGCGTGGTAGCCTACTCGGATATGCAAGTTGAAAGAGCACCCAGGGAAATGGCAAAAATAGAACTTTTTAGAGTGCCGCAACTTACAGGTCCCGGGGTGGTTGAATTAAGAGATTCTCTTCCCTCTTTTCTTTATGTCAAGGAAGGGCATGAAGACGCTTCAGAAACCTTTCAGTTGCCATGGCAAGAAGAAGAGACGATTACTGTCGCTGGTGAATTTGCCAGGGATAGAGGTGCCGAGGTTCCCCATAAACTCATTTCTTCGGCAAAGTCATGGTTGTGCAATTCGGCGGTGGATCGAGAAACCCCCATTTTGCCCTGGGATACCACAAAAGATATCGAAAAGTTGTCTCCGGTACAAGCCTCATGTGCACTGCTCAGGCATATCAAAAATGCTTGGAATCATGAAATGGCTGGTGATGATAATCCAACCCTTTGTCTTGAAAATCAATCCATCTACCTGACGGTTCCGGCATCTTTTGATGCCGTGGCCAGAGAATTGACGGTGAAGTCTGCCAAAATGGCCGGCTTGAAGGATATTGTCCTCATCGAAGAGCCGCAATCCGCCTTTTATGCCTGGATTGACAAAGCAGGTGATGACTGGAGAGATCAAGTAGAAAAAGGCGATCTTGTCCTGGTCTGTGATATCGGCGGCGGTACCAGCGATTTCAGTCTTATTGAGGTGAATGAAGGGGAGGATAGTCTTTTAAATCTTGAACGGGTGGCTGTGGGCAATCATCTTCTTGTTGGGGGCGATAATCTGGATTTAACACTCTCATACTTTCTTGCGGCAAAGCTTCGAGAAAAAAAACAGAACCTGGATGCCTGGCAGATGAGAGGGCTTGTTCACTCCTGCAGAAAAGCAAAAGAAGCATTATTCTCATCTGAAGGTCCTGATGAATATCCTGTAACGGTTTTAGGAAGAGGGGCCGGCCTGATTAAAGGGACGATCAAACTGAGCTTGAAACTGGCGGATGTACAGCAAGTCGTGTTGGATGGTTTTTTCCCGGCATGCAGTCTGGATGATAAACCTGCGGGAAGCAGTGCAACAGGCATGAAAGAATTTGGGCTTTCCTATGAATCCGATCCCGCCATCACACGGCATTTGGCCCAATTTATATCTTCTCATACAGACGATCAAGGCAATCCAAGACTACCGACGGCCGTTGTATTTAACGGCGGAGTCATGAAGTCCCCTTTGATCAGAGAACGGATTCTGGATGTATTAAAGCAGTGGCACAGTGCATCTGAAAGTGGAGAAATACGGCAAATCAATGCTGTTGATTATGATCTTTCCGTGGCGTGGGGTGCCTCTTATTATGGTCAGGCCGCTCGTGGGGACGGCATCAAAATACGAGGTGGGCTGGGGATGTCCTACTATATGGCTATTGAAGCTGCCATGCCGGCTGTTCCAGGGCTTGCCATGCCGACCAGAGCCCTTTGCATTGCCCCCTTTGGCATGGAAGATGGAAGTCAGGCCGAAAGTAAGGATCGTCTGTTTAATTTGGTTGTGGGGGAAAAAGTCACATTTGATATTATGAGTTCTCCCAATCGCCCTGACGATCAGCTGGGAGATGTGATAGATAATTGGGAAGATATGGGGATCACGGGGTTAACCTCTATTGAAACGGAACTGGAAGGAACGAATGAAGGATTTATACCCGTCACTTTTGAGGTCAAAGTGACCGAGATCGGCACACTCGAATTTTGGGCCTGCTCACGGGATGATGATCGCAAATGGCGTTTGGAGCTGAATGTAAGGCCCAAGGTGTAAGGGCCATGGAAACAATAAAATTTACCACATGGCTTGTCTTTTCACCCGTCTTCTTCGTTGCATCAATGGCCACATATTTCAATATGCTCCCATTGATGCAACGAAGAAGACGGGCAAAAATTCGGCGCCATGTGGTAAATTTTAAAAGTTCCATAACCCTAATGACGGGTAGGAGATATTGTGGATTTTCAAGATAAACGATACGTGGTCGGAATTGATCTCGGGACTACCAATTCAGCGGTATCATACGCTGATCTGACTCACATAGACACAAAGAGCGCTGGTGCCGGCATCGGCAATGAAATAAAAGTCTTCAAGGTGCCTCAATTAACCGGGCCTGGTGAATTTTCACTTGTTTCGGTGCTGCCCTCTTTTTTATATATTCCCGGAGATTACGATGTTTCCAAAGCAGCACTAAAGCATCCATGGAAAAAGGAAAATGATCTGTTTGCAGGCGTCTTTGCAAGGGAGCATGGCGCACAAGTTCCATCCCGGCTGGTTTCATCTGCAAAAAGCTGGCTGTGCCATTCCCGGGCCGACCGTGAAGCCCCGATTCTGCCATGGGGATCTCAGAATGTGGATAAAATCTCCCCGGTCAAAGCGACCAGTGAATATTTGAGACATATTCGAAAGGCTTGGAATCACTTCATTAAAGATGAGGATCTGTTTCTTGAAAATCAATTTACAGTCATAACCGTTCCTGCGTCATTTGATGAAGCAGCTCGTGAATATACGCTGAAGGCCGCAAGAGAGGCCGGATTCAGTAAAAATGTCACGCTGCTGGAAGAGCCGCTTGCCGCGTTTTATGCATGGGTGACACGCCATGAGCATGACTGGCAGTCCCATGTCAAAGTCGATGACCTGATTCTTGTTTGCGATGTGGGCGGGGGAACAACGGACTTCACCTTGATCTCATTAAAAGAGGCGGAAGGAAGCCCGCGTTTTGAGCGGGTGGCTGTCGGGGATCACCTCATTTTAGGCGGAGACAATATTGATCTTACCCTGGCGCGTTATGTCGCATCAAAATTCGCCCAAAAAGCAAACCTTACCCCGGATCAATGGAAAACACTGAGCTATAAATGCCGGGCCGCAAAAGAAAAGCTTCTTTTGGACAGCGATAAGAACGGTGATGAAAATCGGGTTAGAATTGTACTAAGAGGAGAAGGACGATCCCTTATAGCAAATACATTGTCAGCTGATCTGGAAAAAGAGGAGTTGGAAGATATCTTGTGCAAAGGCTTTTTTCCAGAAGTTGAACCCAGCCTTGTTAATTCAGGAAAATCCGGAAAAGCAATAGCCGAATTTGGTCTCCCATATGAACAGGAACCTGCCATAACCCGCCATATTGGATGGTTTTTAGAGCGCCATCGCGAAAGTGTTAAAGCGACTCTGGGTAAAGAACCCATACCTGATCATATTTTATTTAATGGCGGCTCGCTGAAACCGTCTGTGTTTCAAAACCAAATCAGGTCAGCGATTGGAAAATGGTTTTCCTGCGAGGATCAGGCGCTGCCAACAGTGCTGGACAATCGTGATCCGGATCTTTCTGTTGCCTTGGGAGCCTCTTACTATGGTCTTGTCAAACAAGGCATTGGTGTACGTGTCGGCAGCGGCAGTCCCAGAAGTTATTACATCGGCATTGCTTCGGATAATTCTCAAAATAAAACCTGTGACGCAACTTGTGAAAAAACAATGTGCGTTGTGGAACGTGGATTGGATGAAGGATCATTGATCGAGCTGCCGGAAATGGAATTTGAAGTCGTAACCAACCAGCCGGTTGTTTTTTCAATGTTCAGTTCCAGTTTCAGATCCGGTGATAAAAGTGGCGACATTTTGCAGATTGATGACTCCCTGACACCGTTGCCCCCCCTTAAAACCATTATTAAATTTGGAAAAAAAGGGGAATCAAAACGGATTCCGGTTAAAATCGAGGCGGAATATACCGAGATGGGCACCCTTGCAATGTGGTGCCGCTCAAGCGTGTCGTCCCATCGCTGGAAACTTCAGTTCCAATTGCGGGAACCCCAAATCGGTGAAGCCAGCGAGAGTGAAGTTTATGATGATGCTACCGTAAATAATGTCCGTAATCTCTTGACGGACGCCTTTTCCGAACCTGCCGGCAATGCCCAATTGTCTTCCGTTGTAAAAAATATAGAAAAACTGGTGGAGACGAAGAGAAATAAATGGCCTCTATCCTTCCTTAGAGCCGTGGCAGATCATCTGATTGAAAATGTCGAATGGCGGAAAAATAGCCCGGAGCACGAAATTCGATGGTTAAATTTGACCGGATTTTGTATTCGACCTGGATTTGGCGATGCATTTGATGAAGCGCGTATTCCAAAATTGTGGAAAGTTTATTTACAAAAAAGCTCATTCCCTAAAGCCAAGCAAAATGCCGTTGAATGGTGGATATTTTGCCGTCGAATTGCAGGGGGATTGACTGCCGGCCAACAACGACAATTTTTTCAAGATGTTTCCAGCTATCTATTGGCGAATAACGGTACCGGAAAAAAGGTGCCTAAACAAGAAATGACCGAAATGTGGATGGCTGCTGCAAATATGGAGCGCTTGTTGATAAAAGACAAAATCGCTTTGTCAAAAAAATTGATCCCCCAGCTGAAACCGGGCAAAACGCCGCATCAAATGTTTTGGGCGTTGTCTAGAATTGGCGCCAGAGAGCTTCTTTATGGCTCTGTGGATAGAGTTGTTCCGGCAAAAGAGGTGGAAAAGTGGACAAAAAGATTGATGAAGATCAATTGGACGCCCAAGGACAAGGTCGTTACCGCATTGGCACAGATTCTCAGGAAAACCGGAGATCGAACGCGTGATGTTTCCCAGGGTATTATTCAAATCATGGTTCCGTGGCTTGAGCAGATGCAGACACCTCAAAAGTCATTGGAGATAATTCAGACCGTGGTTCCTATTGAGTCCGCCGATGAAGCGTCCATTTTTGGGGAAAGCCTGCCCCAGGGCCTTATACTCAAAGACACCTCCAAGAGACAGTAACCCTACCAGTCTATGGGAAAATAATCCTTTAAAAATTTTCCACACCAATGTTTGCCAGTTAAAATGCCGTGGAAAAAAGGATCGCAGATCCTGGCTGCCCCGTCCACAATATCCAAAGGAGGCTGGAAATCGTGGCGCGCCTGTTTTAATAGGGCAAGGCGCGCCGGATCTTCATCCGTAACCCAGCCGGTATCCACAGCATTCATGTAAATTCCGTATTTGGCAAGATCCTCGGCCGCCGTGTGCGTGAGCATGTTTAACGCGGCCTTGGCCATATTGGTATGAGGATGGCGGCTGCCCTTTTTAAAGCGCAGGAATTTACCTTCCATGGCCGAGACATTGACAATGTGTTTTTGACCGGTAAAATCTGTTTTCATCATCTGGGCCAGGCGGTTGCACAGAACAAAGGGGGCCACATTGTTGACCAGCTGAATTTCCAGCATCTCCGCCGTTTCAATTTCTCCCAGTTTCAGCCGCCAGGAGTTGATTTTCCGAAGATCCACTTGCTGGAGATCGGCATCCAGCATCTTTTCCGGGAACACCTGGGGCGTATCAATACTGTGGTCATAGGCATAGGGAATCTGGGAGAGCTGGGCAGACTGTCGCAACCCGATGCCGGGGGCAGTGCCATTCCAGGAGACCGGCAGCACGTCTTCTCCAACCGCATCAAGGGGGCGGCCTGTTGCCACTTGGGCCACGCAGTCCCGGTAACGGCCTAAAAGCATTTCAGCCTTTGGGGATAGGGATGAAATATTCGTTTGTTCGGTCTCCATCAGGTGGGCATAGAATCCGGGGGGACGTCGAACGGTCTGGGCCGCATTATTGATCAAAATATCAAGGCGCGGGTATGTTTGTTTAACATGATCACAGAACAGCTCCACGCTGGGAATATGACGCAGATCCAGCCCGTATATATGAAGCCTGTGCCCCCATAGGTCAAAATCGGGTTCCTTGGAAAATCTTAAAGCGGAATCCTTGGGAAAGCGTGTGGTGGCTATCACCCTGGCCCCAGCTTTAAGCATCATCAACGTAGCCTGGTATCCGATTTTAAGCCTGGAGCCTGTGATGACAGCAATCTGTCCTTCAAGGGATGCGGTCTGAAACCGCTTTTGGTAGTTGAATTGCGCACATTCAGGACACATGCTGTCGTAAAAATGGTGAAGCAACGTAAATTCAGCCTTGCACACATAGCAGTTACGGGGAGAATTCAGGTGCTCTGCGGCTTTAGGACTTTCAACGGCCGGACCTTCAAGCCGGGGCGGAGCCGTGAACACGGACGCTTCCCTGGCCTTTCTGATCCCTGTTTCGGCTCTCATCTGCCGCTCTTTGGCCACAGCCGCAAGGCGCATCTGCCGTTTCTTATCCTTGTTCCGCTTTTTTATTTCAGCTCTGTCCGGCCGGGATATTTTGCCGGCGGCCTTAATCAAGGCAATACGGTCCGCTTCGGAAATTTTTGCCAAAAGCGCAGACCGGTCAGCCAGGGTTTCCAGCACCAGGATGCAGCGATCAATGTCTGCAAGTATCCGTTTTTCATCTTCCGGGGCGATTTGCTCCCGACAAAGGGTTTCCACGATATCGACTTCCTTTTATAAGCATAGAAAATGGAAATTTTTATAGCTGATTAGACAATTTGTCAACCTGATGATGGATTTGTTAATAACCGGTAAAAATTAAAAAAAAAGGGCCGGCAGTATAAAGTCTGACTGCCGGCCCTGTATCTGCTAAAACAGAATCGTACTACATGGCGGTTTCAGGGTGGAAGACGTTTACCTCTTTAAGGTCGTCTAACAAGTATTCCCTTTCATTGGGTCCGAGAATGCCCAAAGAAAGACAAAGCAGGGTCCATAAATGGACGACGCCATAATGCGCTTCGTAATGTTCGCTGAGCTCATGAATCTGCGCATGGCAGTTATGGCAGGCGGCAATACAGTAATCCGCACCGGTGGCCTGGATCTGCTGGTCTTTCACCTTCCCGTAAGTCAAACGTTCTTCTTTGAAGCCAGACTGAAGAAATCCGCCACCGCCACCGCAACAGTAATTGTTGGAACGGTTGGGCTGCATATCAATGAAATTTTCTTCACCAACAATGGATTTCACAACAAAACGCAGATCTTCGGCAATGGGATCTCCATAACTCTTTCTGACAATCTGGCAGGGATCCTGTATCGTGAATTTAATCTTCAGATCTTTGTTCCAGTCGGAACTGGGTTTAAGCCGACCTTCACGGATCCATTTTGCATAGTATTCGTAAATGTTTTTAATTTCTAAGTTTTCAGTATCAAGGTTGAATTTTTTCGCTCCGGCCCGGACCGAGAAAGTAACGTGCCCTCACTCGGTGTTGAGGTACGTCTTACACCCCAAATGCTTGGCCTGATTAATGCTGGTCTCTGTCAGATGTTTCCAGGATTCGTCATCTGCCAGAAACATACAATAGTTTTCACCACCCCAGCCTTTGGAACCATAGGTCCAACTGACTCCGGCGAGGTGAAGAATTTTCCATAAGGGGACCATCTCGTCAGGTTCAGTGACCGGCTCCCTGGAGTTCTGGTTAAGAAAGAATTCAACCCCTTCTTTATCAATGGGGGCTTCCATCCCTTCAAATTCGGGTTGGGCTTCCTGATACTCTTCCAGGACATCCTCAACCACAAATTCAAAATCTTCCTCTGAGGTACCCATGGCTGAACCGGTCTCGTGCTTCAAGGCCGCGTCACAGGAACCCAAGATGCCTTTTGGGCGCTCTTCTCTGGGGCGTAATGTTCTGGCGTTGTAAACAAGCTGGGGAATATCAATTTTCATGGGGCAGACATGAATGCAGCGCATACACATGGTGCACATCCAGGGCCAGTCCGATGCAATAATTTCTTCATCCATGCCCAGGGCAGCCATGCGCAAAAATTTTCTGGGGTCCATGTCTGCCAGCCCGGTAGCCGGGCAGCCTGATGCGCAAACG
Organism: uncultured Desulfobacter sp.; assembly: GCF_963675255.1. Lineage (GTDB taxonomy): Bacteria > Desulfobacterota > Desulfobacteria > Desulfobacterales > Desulfobacteraceae > Desulfobacter. Next base: position 3,178,909 of record NZ_OY775937.1, on the reverse strand, counting down.
CCACATGTCAGGCAGGCATTAAGATTTCCGCCCTCGGGCAGAATCTCTTTAACCTTGTCGATAAAAGTTGAGGCCTTTTTCTTCCGGCCCAGTTTGATGACAGTTTCTGCCATGTCGTTTCCTTTCTTAAATACAGTTAAAGGTGAACAATCAACATGTTAATAGTAGTTGTGGGTTCCCATGATCACCTGGATATCTGTTTTTGCCTTGATAATGTCAGACAATTTCCTCATGGTTTACGCCTTATTTCTTTAGAGGGGTTATATCTATAACATTCATATTATATTAATTATAATACTTTTTTTTAAAAAATCCCCCTTTATGGGTGAAAAACTATATCAAATAATAATAGCGAATTCAATTGAATGATCAAAATTTGGTGACCGGATTTTAAATGCCTTGGTAACACAGGTAAATTATTTGGGCCAGTTTTCTTGTTTTTATATGAAAATTCCAATAAATTATTAAGTTAATTTCATGTGTTGTTGTGGGTTGAACCTAAGTGTTTATATAGCATCTCAGCCCATGGCGGCTATATGAAAGTTCCATTAAAATGTGAAGTTAGATGTAAATCCAAATTTAAAAAAAGGAAAAATGTCCATGTTGATCAATCTTCTGATTTTAAGCGTTGCGGTATTTCTGGTTGCCAAGTTTTTACCCGGCATTCAGGTTAAACATTTTGGGACGGCCATTATGGTGGCCATTGTTTACAGCCTGATCAATTTTTTCTTTGGCTGGTTACTGATTCTTTTATCCCTTCCTTTCATAATCATCACATTCGGGCTGTTCAAACTGGTAATCAATGCCGTGTTACTCTGGCTCACCGATAAAATGCTCGATGACTTTCAAATTAAAGATTTTTTCACAACATTTATAGCTGCCCTGTGCATCACCGTTGTTGATTCTTTTATAAAATGGGGCATGGCATCCATGTGATGCCGTAAATATCACTCGATCATCAAGTATCAGTATCGCCCCAGCACCCTAAGGGTTTCCACTTTTTCTGAAAGGGCGTCCATGACCGGATTGGAAACCGTGTCATCAAGGTCTGCTTCCAGGTCTGCATAAAACAGATATTCCCAGGGCTTTCCCGCCACGGGTCGGGATTCGAGCTTGACCAGGTTGATATGATGGTCGGAAAAAACCTGCATCACTTCAAGCAAGGCGCCCGGACGGTTACCGGTTGAAAAGATGATAGAGGTTTTATTTGCTTTTTTATGTCCCGTAAATTCCCTGGCAATCACGGCAAACCGTGTATAATTCATGGGGTTGTCTTCAATGGATTCGTGGGCCACGGCCATGTCAAAGATTTCAGCGGCCATGGCAGGACCAATGGCGGCCACTGACGGATCAAGTTCTTTGGCCTGTTTTACCGCAGAAACGCCTGGACGCACAGGCAGAATTTCAGTCGCTGTCATCTGAACCAGGTAGTTCTGGCATTGGGCAATGACATGGGCCGGGGCAAGGATCGTTTTAACAGTCGAGACGTCTGCGCCCGGATGGATGATCAGCGCATGTTTGATGCGTATGGTCATTTCACCGATGATTTTCAGATTGTGGATCTGGAGCAGATCATAGTTTTCGTGGACGGATCCGGACAGTGAATTTTCCACAGGCACAACCCCATATAATGCAATGTTGTTTTCAACGGCAGCGAAAATTTCTTTGAATGACATCATGGCTACCGGAGTGACATCATCTCCGAAATAGGAGAGACATGCCTTGTGTGAGTAGGTCCCAGGCTCACCGATAATGGCGCAGGCCGCCGCATTTTGGGTATGAGTGTCAGGGATAAATTCCTTTTTTTTCAAATAATCAAAATCCAGTTGTTTGCCCACCACCGGTGCAATTACATAAATATCCCTGGTTAGATTGCCGAACTGTTCGGGATAAAGGCTTTGGGGACCGTCGGAAAGAGCCTTGTCTGGATTGTTGTGAACTTCCACCATCAGGGCATCGGCACCTGCTGCCACCGCGGCCCGGGCCACGGGCGCGACCTTTTCACGGATGCCGGTGGCATGGCTGGGATCAATGACAATGGGCAGGTGGGTGAGCTGTTTTAACACCGGGATGGCAGACAGGTCCAGGGTATTCCTGGTATAAGGCTCAAATGTTCTGATACCCCGTTCGCACAGGATGATATTGGTGTTGCCCCCGGCGGCAATATATTCGGCGGACATGAGCCACTCCTGGATGGTGGCGGCAAGGCCGCGTTTGAGCACCACAGGCTTGCTCATTTTACCGGCACATTTGAGCAGCTCAAAGTTCTGCATGTTCCGGGCCCCGATCTGGACCACATCCACATATTTTTCCATGAGCTCTGCCTGGGCCGGAGAGGTCATTTCCGTCACCACACCAAGGCCGGTCTCTTCCCGGACCTGGGCCAGAATTTTTAAGCCTTCTTCTTCGAGTCCCTGAAAAGAGTAAGGTGATGACCGGGGTTTATACGCACCGCCCCGGAACAAGCCCGCCCCGTATTTTTTGACTTCCTCTGCAATGGTCATGGCCTGATCCCGGCTTTCAACAGCGCAGGGTCCTGCAATGATGGCAATGCGGTCACCCCCCACGGTCACCGCACCAGCTTTGACCAGGGTGTCTTCGGTTTTAAATTCCCGGCTGACAAGTTTGTGGGCCGTGGAAATGGGGACGGCTTTTTCCACACCGTCAAGATCAGCATAAGCATCTACATTACGCTTCACCCGGGCTGCTGTAATGCCGATGACCTGTCTGCCGGCATCTGTGATCCGCTTAACAATACATCCGTCGGCGGTCAGGGATGCGTCAATGGCCGCTCGCTGTGCTTTTGTTATTGTTGATTCAAGTATCAGTTTCATCTGCTGAAATTCTCCTTTTCCCAGGCCCTTAGGCCCTGACGTTTGGTAAAAAACAAAAACCCCGGAAAAGATCTTCCCGGGGCTTTGGGCCTGAAAACAAAAAAGCCCCGGGTGGTCTTACCGTCCACCCGGGGCTTGCTGTATATGTAAAATTTACATAGAGCTAAACCGGATGAACGCTCCTAAAATAAAAGAAGCGTCCAAAGTTAAAAAAGAAATTATCAGTTTCGATCATTCTCATTTTTTTCGGTCAGCCTTTAAAGCATTAAAATAATACGACAGTAACAGTGGCCCAGGGCCATGTCAAGGTGAAAAATATACTTATCTTTCCCAACCGCCAAACAGATGAAGATGCAGGTGAAAAATCTCCTGACCCCCGCCTTTTTCCACATTAAATAGCAGCTTATATCCGGATTTATTTATCCCCTCTTTCAGGGCAATTTTTGCAGCCAATGTGAACAGTCCCCCCACAAGTTCGGTATGCTCAGGCTCAATGTCGTTGACGCTGCGGATATGAATTTTGGGCACTATCAGCAGATGGACAGGGGCCTGGGGGTGGATATCCTTGAACACCACATAGTCGCTGTCTTCATACAGCATGTCACTGGGAAGTTCATGATTTGCAATTTTACAGAACAGGCAGTCTTCAGGCATATTTTTCTCCTTTTCTTACGCTTGCTCGTACTCTTAATCTTGCTCTTGGTAGAATTCATAGTCTGGAGCAAGATTAAGAGCACGACTAAGTATAAATTCATTTGCGATCAAGCATCAAACAAACTCATCAATGGCCTCCATGAGATGCTCCATGGCCCTTGTGGCGTTATCCTGGATGAATATATCCGTTACTTGGTCGGTATATTCCGACGGGTCCGGGTTGATCTCTATAATGGTGGTCCCGCCGGCCTTCGCCCGGAAAGGAAGCGTATTGGCCGGAGCCACCGTGCCTGTGGTGCCGATAAGTATCATGCAGTCCGCTCTCTGGGACGCATAAATGGCCTTGGACGCCGCATATTCCGGAATGGCTTCCCCGAAAAATACTACATCGGGTTTCATCGGACCACCGCAAGTCAGGCAGGAGGGGGGCAGATGATTCATGTCCACCTTGGCCACATTCACTTTTTGCCCGCAGTCCAGGCAGATGATTTGTTTTAATGATCCGTGGAATTCGTAAACTTCTTTGTTGCCGGCATCCTTGTGCAGATTGTCAATATTCTGGGTGATGACTGCTTTTAACAGGCCCCGCTGCTCCATCTCTGCCAGGGCATAATGGGCGGTATTAGGCAGAACATGACCAAACAGGTCATAGAAAATATCCCTGATGATCTCCCAGGATCTGGCCGTGTTATGGAGGAAATAATCAATTTCAAAGGTTATAGGATCATATTTATTCCACAGCCCGTTTCTACCCCTGAACGGCGGGATACCGCTTTCAACGGAAATACCGGCCCCGGTAAAGGCAACACAATAGTGTGAATCAATAATTTTTTTGGCAGCTTCTTGATAAATATTCATAATATATAATTACCTTCCGAGGTTTACACTTGACCAGGGATTGTTATTTTAATTACTTTACGGTTAAAGATAACTAAATTTTGATATGTCGTAAAGGTAAATCAAAGCACAATGAATGCAGATAAAGGACAATCTTTCGAAATGCAAAACAACCCGGCAGGAACCCTTACTGTGGACCAGGTGGCCGAAAATCTTTCAGCCTTTGCCATTGACAGAGCTGACATTAAATCGCTTTTAGGCACAATCCCCGAAGGACACCCCATAAACCTGAACCGTCTGGAATATGAACTGGCCATTCTTAAAATCCTGAGTGTGGGGTGGGGACTTGCCTTTTACATGCCGGTAACAGATGTTAACAAGACCCCTTTGACCCAGTCATTCTGGGAACAGATCCGCGACATTTCCAATAATGTGTCTGCCCTGACGGAAACCACCACAGGCACCCGCGTTGATTATTTTAGCATACTCAAGGAACGCTTGGATACCTTTGTCAAGCAGATGCAGGAAAACCAGACCGAAGACGCCGATCCCACCGGTGTTATGGGGCCTGTGTTTGCCAATGCCTGCGGGACCCCGGATGACCCCATGGTTATCCTTGCAGGCACTAAGATGTTTGCCTTGACGCTAGGGGCGGTTAAAGAGTACCTGGCTGCCGTGAAAATAGAAGATATCACCATTCACTGATCCCAAAAAAAACAGGCCTCTTTTTCGCTATGATAGATGACCGGACAAAATTCACGATACAGACCATAATCTGGATCAACGTGATCATGTATGCCGTGTCCCTGCTGTTCTCCCGGGGACTTCATTTTACCCTGAATCCTTTAACTGCCCTGGCACCCTCCATTGATGCCTTGATTTTTCTTGGCGCCTCCGGGACCATGGCTTTGGCCTATACCCAAGACTGGAGCAGCATCTTCACCGCAAACTGGCTGCACGGCAGCCTGTTGCACATTCTTTTCAACATGCTGGCGCTTCGAACCCTTGCTCCGCTCGCGGCAAAGGAATTCGGGCTGTACCGGATGCTGTCCATATATATCCTTTCCGGTGCCGGTGGCTTTTTTCTCTCCTGCCTGGGTGGTGTCCCTGTGACTATTGGGGCCTCTGCCGGCCTTTGCGGACTGATCGGTGCCCTGTTTTATTTTGGCTGGTCCCGGGGTGGCAGCTGGGGAAAGATGGTCTTTGACCAGACCAAGTCCTGGATTTTCAGCCTGGTGCTCATTGGACTGATTTTGCCGAATATCAACAACTGGGGCCATGGCGGCGGGTTTGCCGCAGGCTTTATCCTGGCATTTATCTTTGGGTATGAGGAACGCCGCAGATCAGGAAAAATAGATATGCTGGTTTGCTCCGGCATGTCTTTATTTACCTTTCTTCTTCTGTTTCGTTCAGTTTTCCAAGGCATGCTAGCAGTTCTGAAATAAGGGCATTTTACACAAGTTTTACAAAGCTGTCTTGCAATCTTTTTCCGGGTCAACTATATGGGGCTCCATGAGTTTGAAACGCATAGATATTGCCGTGGTCGGCATGTCCGGTATTTTCCCCGGCGCCTGTGATACCCAACAGTTCATTGCCAATGTCATGGCGAAAAAATCCAGTGTAATCCCGGTACCCCAAGACCGTTGGGGGGTGCCGCCTGACATCATGGTGGACAACCGTGCCGGCACCCCGTTGCCAGACCGTGCCTGCAGCCGGTTTGCAGGGCTGATTTCCCAATCCGTGTTCAATCCTTCCAATTTTGACTTTTCCGGTGCGGGCATGGCCGGGCATGGTCTGGATAATGATTTTTTCCACGCCCTGGACCCGGTACACCATCTAACCCTTGCCGCCGGCATTGATCTGATGACCAATGCCCGGCTCTCCAAAGAAAACCGGGAGCGCACAGGGGTTGTACTTGCTGCCATTGCCCTGCCCACGCCGGGGGCATCGCGACTGACCCGCAATCTTTTTTTGGCACCAAACCCTGCAATGCCCTCCTTGCAACAGGCCTGGGGCGCCGGCATGTTGTCGGCACCTGCGTCAATTCTGGCAAGGGTATTGGGGTTGACCGGCGGCAGTTTTACCCTGGATGCCGCCTGTGCCTCTTCCCTGTTCTCCATAAAGCTTGCCTGCGAACAACTGCTGTCAGGCAAGGTGGACGCCATGATAGCCGGCGGGGTCTCCCGGCCTCAATCCCTTTACACCCAGGTGGGCTTTACCCAGCTCCAGGCCTTGTCACCCACAGGCCGATGCGCCCCCTTTGACCGGGACGCTGATGGTCTGGTGGTGGGAGAGGGTGCAGGCCTGGTCCTGCTCAAACGCCTGGACGATGCCTTGGCCTGCCAAGACACCATCCATGCTGTGATCAAAGGATGGGGGGTGAGTAACGATATTGAAGGCAACCTGGTAGCCCCGGCCAGTGAAGGCCAGGTCCGGGCCATGAACGGCGCCTTTGACATGGCCGGCTGGTCCTTTGGTGATATTCAGTACATTGAATGTCACGGTTCCGGAACCTCCAAGGGGGATCAGGTGGAAGTCCAGAGTATCATGCAGATGCTCGAAAAATATCAATGCTTGGACACGGCCTTATCCATTGGTTCGGTGAAGTCCAACATCGGTCATCTGCTGACCGGTGCCGGTGCAGCCGGATTCATCAAAACGGTCATGGCCATGAACCAGGGACTGCTGCCGCCATCCAATAATTTCAATGCCCTGCCCGATGATTCCCCCTTTAGAAATACCGGTGTCAGGGTCCAGGAAAAGTCGTCTGCCTGGACACCTGCCGGTGACGGCAAACCTTTGCGGGCTGCAGTATCTGCCTTTGGCTTTGGCGGCATCAACGCCCAAATCCTTATGGAATCTTATAAGGCCGAATCCGGCAGTCATGCGGTGGGTGTTACACCGGTGCCGGACGAACAAATTGTACCCTGTGCCATCGTAGGCATGGGTCTGATATCCGGCGGTGCTGACTGTCTTGGGGATTTTGCCCAGCTTATTTTTGGAGAGAAATCCACTGTCGGCCGCACGGGCGAACCCAGATGGCGCAGAGCCGATCATCTGCCCCCTGAAATCCGCAGTGCTTTAACCCTGTTTATGGATGATCTGAGTATTGATCTCAAAAATTTTAATATTCCTCCCAACCAGATGAACCAGATTCTGCCCCAGCATCTGATTATGCTCAAAGCAGCCATGGCGGCCCTGGCAGATGCCGGTATATCTCCTAAACCGGATGCGTCACAACCGCCCCGGGTAAACATGGGTTGTGCCGTGGGTATTGAATTTGATTTCGGGGCAACGGACTACCATTTAAGGTGGCAAATCCAAGGGCAGGACGCCAATGTCTCCACAGATTTGCTGGACACTATCGGGCCGTCATTAACTTTTGGTTCAACATTGGGAGCCCTTGGGGGTATTGTGGCGTCCCGCCTGGCCCGGGCGTTTAAGCTGGGAGGTCCTTGCTTTACCCTGTCTGCGGATGAAGCCTCGGGCCAGACGGCTATTGATATTGCCATCAAATCCCTGTCCGCAGGGGAGACTGACACCTTTTTATGTGCGGCCGTGGATCTTGCCGCCGACATCAGAAGCTTTACCCGGGATCTGGTCCTGACCGGCGTAGACCCCATGGCTCTGCCTTCGGAAGGGGCTGTGGCCCTGGTGCTTAAACCCCTTGATGCAGCGCAAAGGGATAATGACCGGATTTATGCCGTGGTCAATGGTGTGGGACGTGCCGGGGGTGCTGCTCTTGCCGGGGAAACCGGTGATCAGGTACAAGTTTTACGGTCAACGGTTGTCCAAAATTCCTTAAAAAAGGCCCTGGATCATGCCGGTATGGACATCAATGATATCGGGCTTGGTGCCGTGACGCACAGTGCATCTCACTTTCTGGGTGCGGGTGAAGTGTCTGGGTTTGAACCCAACACTTTGCCGGTTTTCTGCCCGTCTGCTTTGTCCGGCCACACCGGGGCTGCCGCAGGCCTGTTTACCGTTACAGCCGCCGCATTGTGTCTTTATACCCGAAAATTTCCAGGACCTTTGCACGATTATCCCGGTGCCCCAAAAACCGCTGTTGCAGGATGCTTGACCCGGGATGGTATTGCAGGGCATGTTGTATTGTCAGGCCACCATAACTCAGCGATGGGGGAAGACACCCTTAACGTTCCAGTGACCCGGGAGAAAAACGAACACTCACCCACCTGCATCCGGATTCCTGTGACCCGGCCGCCTTTCCCCCGACAATTGATTGCCAAAGACGCTTTTGAACCGGCCCGGCAGAAAAATTCTTTTGATTTCTGTCCTGATCCGCCGGAGGCACCTCTTCCTTTTCCCTGTGACACGATCCCGGGACTTCTGGCCCATACCCAGGAGGTTACGGCCAGGGCCCATGAACGTTTCCTGGAATTATCCGCCCGAAACACCCAGGCCATGGCCGAACAGCTTGCCGCCATTGCCGGGGCAGCGCCAACGGGCCTTGAACCGGCCTGCCTGCCCCAGGATACTTCCAAGATTCCCGACGTATTCATGGACCGGAACCAATGCCTTGAATTTGCCGTGGGAAAAGCCGGAAACGTACTGGGGCCGGATTTTGATATCATTGACACCTACCCGGTTCGGGTGCGGTTGCCGGATGAACCTTTGATGCTGGTGGACCGGATTATTTCCGTGCATGGGGAAAAACTGTCCTTAAGTTCCGGGAAAGTGGTCACCCAGCATGATGTGCATGAAAATGCCTGGTACCTGGACGGCGGCAAAACCCCGGTTTCCATTTCCATTGAAGCGGGCCAGGCCGATCTTTTCCTTTGCTCCTGGCTGGGCATAGACCATGTGGTCCAAGGAAAACGCAAATACCGTCTGCTTGATGCCAAGGTGACTTTCCACCGCGGCCTGCCCGTGCCTGGTGAAACCATTGAATACCACATTGAAATAGACCGTTTTTTAAAGCAGGGGGATATCTACCTCTTCTTTTTTCATTACCAGGGATACATCAATCAGCTGCCCTTTATCTCCATGCGCGATGGGTGCGCAGGCTTTTTCACCGAACATGAGGTGGAAAATTCCGGGGGAATTATTCTGAAAAAAGAAGATACGGAAATGAATATACAAGGGCCGCCACCGGCCTGGTTGGCCCCGGTGAAACGGATAAGCTTGAATGATGAACAGGTGGATGCCCTCCGCACAGGAGATCTTGAAATAGCGTTTGGCGCAGACTTTCAAGGAAAACACACAGGAAGAAACCAATGGCTGCCCGGCGGTCCCATGCGTCTGATCCACCGGGTTCTTGACCTGGACCCCACGGGCGGAAGATTCGGCATGGGCCGAATCATTGCCCAGGCGGATATCCATCCCGATGACTGGTTTCTGACCTGCCATTTTATTGATGACATGGTGATGCCGGGCACTCTGATGTATGAGTGCTGTGCCCATACCCTGCGGGTTTTTGTCCAGCGCATGGGCTGGGTTCTGCCCCATGATGACATTTGCTATGATGTGCTGGAAAAAAACGAAAGTGATCTGAAGTGCCGGGGACCTGTGACCCGCGCCACGAAAAAAGCCCTTTACGACATTGAAATAAAAACGATCGGATATACGCCCCAACCTTTTGTGACAGCGGATGCCCATATGTTTTCAGATGACCTTGAAATTGTATTTTACAAAGATATGGGAATGAAACTTACCGGGTTGACCCGCCAGGATCTTGAGGCCTACTGGAGGAAAAAATGAAGTACGACAAGGTGTTTATTGAATCCTTTGGATATGAGCTGGCACCCCACATCGTGACCAGCCAGGAAATTGATGAAAAGCTCGCCCCTTTTTTTGAGGCTGTGGGATTTGTGCCCGGCCAGCTGGAGGCATTGACCGGTATCCGGGAACGCCGGTACTGGGATGAAGACCATACCCTGGCCGAACATGCCGCTATGGCAGGGCAGCGGGCCCTGGATGAAGCAGGTATCCGCCCTAAAGAACTGGGAGCTGTGTGTTTTTGCGGGGTGTGCCAGGATGGATTTGAACCGGCCACATCCTGTGCGGTGGCAGACAAGCTCGGGGTGGGGCCAAGAGCCCATGTATATGACGTAAAATCTGCCTGCCTTGGCATGATCACGGGCATGGTTCATGTGGCTAATGAAATCCAGCTCGGGCATATTAAAGCTGGACTTGTGGTCTCCTGCGAATCGGCCCGGCAGATTGTTGACGCCACCATTGAAGAAATTAATACCCACAAAAGCATTGATTTTTATAGAGAAGCCGTAGCCACCATGACCGGCGGCTCCGGCGCCGCGGCAATTCTGCTCACCGACGGGACCCTGGGCAAATCTTCGACCCCGCGCCATAAAGTTAAAGGTGGGGTGATTAACAATGCCATCCGTCACTGGGCGCTTTGTTCCTGGGGATTTGAACATAAGGGCATGCCCACGGATTCAAGGGTGATCATGCGCACCAATGCTCAGAAAGTGCTTGACCACGGTACGGAACTGGCCATGGAGACCTATGAATTATTTCGCAAAGAGTTGGAGTTACCTGGGGATAAGCCGGATAAATTTGTTGCCCATCAGGTCGGGGAGGGTCATCACAATAAATTCTACTCTGCCATGAAGATTGACCGGAAAAAGGATTTTATCACGTTTCCTTTTCTGGGCAATGTGGGCTCCGTATCTCTGCCGATTTCCGCGGCCATTGCCGATGAACGCGGATTCTTTGTTCCAGGCGATTTTGTGGCCTTTTTAGGGGTGGGTTCCGGACTTAACTGCTATTTTATGGGGGTTGAATGGTAAAAAGAACAATAAACGGGCAGCTTACGTCGACCAAAGGTTTTGAGAATCTTTACCCCTTTGAACCCCATTATGCCTGGATTAACGGAAATAAAATGCATTATGTGGATCAGGGCAAGGGCAGGCCTGTGCTCATGGTCCACGGCAATCCCACCTGGTCCTTTTATTTCCGGCATCTGATCACGGGCCTTTCCGATGATTTCAGAACCATTGCATTGGACCATATCGGGTGCGGTTTTTCAGACAAGCCGTCGGCTAAAGACTATGATTACACGCTGGATCAAAGGGTGTCGGACCTGGATGCCCTTATCCGTCGGCTGGATATTCGTGAAAAAATGTCGCTGATTGTGCATGACTGGGGCGGGATGATCGGCCTTGCCTGGGCCCTGGACAACCTGAAGCGGGTGGATAAAATTGTAATCACCAACACTTCGGGCTTTTTTCTGCCGGCTTCCAAACGCTTGCCGGCAGCGCTTTGGGCCATTAAATATCTTGCGCCCTTTGCCGTGCCTGCTGTTTTAGGTGCCAATATTTTTGCCCGGGGCGCCCTGTATCTTGCACCCAAAACCCGGCTGTCCCAATCCGTTAAAAAAGGTCTTGTTGCCCCATACAACAGTTGGCGAAATCGCATTGCCACCCTAAAATTTGTCCAGGATATACCGATAACGCCAAAAGACAAAAGTTATGCCAGGGTTGAAAACGTAGATCAGGGTATTAGCGCACTTGCCCCGGATCAGCTCATGTTTTTATGGGGAACCCGGGATTTTGTTTTTGACATTCATTTTCTTGAAGAATTTAAAAACAGATTTCCCCAATCCTGTGCCCACGTATTTGAGGATGCCGGCCATTACCTGTTCGAAGATAAGCCCGGCCCAACCCTTGAATTGATTCAAAAATTTTTGTCCTGACATTTTCTTTGCTTTTGTATTTTGACTTTCAGGTTCATGCCGGATAAATTGGTGTGTTATGGGACTATTAAAAAATAAAAAAATGGATGGACCTAAGGATCCGGCTGCCGGGGGAAAGACCGGTGACAAATCCAAGACAGCTAAAACCAAGAAGAAATCTTTGTTAAAAAAGCTAATTATTCTTCTGGTTATTATATGCATTCTTGGCGGAGGCGGATTTTTTGCGTACACTAAATTTTTTTCAGGTCCCGGAACCGAAAACGGCCCGGTTTATCAACCCGTCCCCCTTACCCATGTAACCCTGCCCGATGAAATGCTCGCCTTTTGTTTTGCCCGCATGCCCGAACTTTACGATGCACTGGTGGCCTTCAACGGGGAGATGGATTTGTTTGAGGCTGAAATTGCCCGTATTGATGCCGTGGCTACCAAGTATCCGGATCAAAAAAAGATTGCCGACAGCCAAAAAAAGGTATGGGACAAGGGCATGCAGTCTTTAAAAAAAGCCTTTGAAAAATTGGAAAAACCCATTCGAGAAACCTTTGTACTGTTCCAGGTCAACCAGGCCCAAGGACAGGAAAAAATTGATCAGACTGCTGAACAGATGATCCAGGCCGCCAGCGAAGCCCTGGAAAACTCCCAGGAACTGACAGCCCCGCTAAAGGAAGCGATGCCCAAGGTTCCCGAAGGCATGGTCAAAGGAACCCTGTATAAACTAAAAAAGATGTTTTTATGACACACTATATAAATATTGCCAAAAGCTTGAAAAAATCCGCTGACATCTATCCGTTTAAACGGGCCGTGGTCTACCCTGCCTCACGGGATCACTCTGGGCGGGTCCTTTACAGCCAACTGACCTTTCGCCAGCTTGACCAACAGTCCGACAACCTTGCAGCCGGGCTTGACAGCATCGGTATCGGCCGGGGAACACGCACCATTTTGATGGTGCCCCCGGGCATGGACTTTTTTCTTACGGTTTTTGCCATGTTTAAGGTCGGGGCTGTGCCCGTGGTCGTCGATCCCGGCATGGGCATTGACCGGATGCTGCAATGCCTTGCCCGAAGCCGACCCAAGGCCTTTATCGGCATTGAAAAGGCCCATGTGCTTCGAACCCTGCGCCCCGGTTTTTTTAAAACGGTGAAGCGGTGGGTGACCGTGGGCAGAAAATGGTTCTGGGGCGGGCACACCCTGAATCAGCTGATGAACAGGTTCCCGGGGGCACCTTTCAAACCGGTGCAAACCACAGAGAATGAAACGGCTGCCATTGTATTTACCACCGGTTCCACAGGGCCTGCCAAGGGCGTCATATACACCCATGGAAATTTTGACGCCCAGATTCGTCAAATCCAGTCCCATTTTAAAATTGCGCCCGATGAGGTAGACCTGCCCACCTTTCCGCTCTTTGCTTTGTTTGATCCTGCCCTGGGCATGACCGCGGTGATTCCGGATATGGACCCCACAAAACCGGCCCAGGTGAACCCCGTAAAAATTATCGAAGCCATTGAGAACCATGGCGTGACCAATATGTTCGCCTCCCCTGCCCTTTTGAACCGGGTGGGAAAATACGGCCGGGAAAACGGAATCAAGCTGCCGTCATTGCGCCGGGTGGTGTCTGCAGGCGCGCCTGTCAGTCCGGCCAATATTGAACAGTTTTCATCCATGCTGTCCAATGAGACCCAGATTCATACACCGTACGGGGCCACGGAAGCGGTTCCCATCATATCCATCGGTTCCCATGAAATTTTGTCGGAAACCAGAAAACTCTCGGAACAGGGCTTTGGCATTTGCGTGGGGCGGCCCATTGAAAATACAAACGTTAAATTGATAGAAATTTCCGACGAACCCATCACCCAGATCCAAGATCTCCTGGAGGTGCCTGAAAATCAGGTGGGGGAAATAACGGTAAAAGCAGATCTTGTTACCGAGCATTATTTTAACGATGCCAATGCTGATCTTCTGGCCAAAATACCGGATACGGACGGTAAAATATGGCACAGGATGGGGGATTTAGGCTGGAAGGATTCCAAGGGCAGAATCTGGTTCTGCGGCAGAAAGGCCCACCGGGTTGAAACCGGAAAAGAGACCTTATTTACCATCCCCGTGGAAGCCATATTCAACAATCATGAAAAGGTCTACCGCAGTGCGCTCACAGGCGTCGGCCCTAAAAATCGTCAAATTCCTGTGGTGTTTGTGGAGCCTTTTGAAAAAATTTCCGATGAAAAACATTTTCTCCGGGAACTATCTGACCTGGCCGGCAGAAATCCTTTGACCGCCGGTATTGAATACATTTTCATTGATTACAAATTCCCTGTGGATATTCGGCACAACTCCAAAATTTTCAGGGAAAAACTGGCGCTCAAGGCCCGGGAGTTGATCACAGGATAAGAGCCATGGAAAAATAAACAACACAGTTTTTTTACCCGGGCACTTAGTTTTTACTCGATCATCAAGTATTACTTCCGTACAAAAGGCCAAGCGCATCAACGGCTGCCATGCACACGGCCACGGATGATTGGGAATTTTCGGCTGAAAATACTGCATTTTCCTTTAAAAATATTGCGCGCCAGTTGGTTTCGGTCATACTTTTGGGACACATATCTTTTAACTGAAAGGTAAATCCTTTGGTTTCAAGAATCCCGGCAAGTTCCATGGCTGCATTAATGTTATATACGGCTTGATCGGGAACGGACTCGCCAAGAAGCTGTGTGAGTTTTTCTTCTAAGATTTCAATCGTTGATTCAGACATTATAATATTCTCCCATACAAAGGTGGTTTTATTTTATCATCTGGAGTGTACGCCTAATCCGGTGATGATGAAAAGAATTTTCTAATCTTCAAAAAAAATTAATATAATGCAAGTTTGATACGATTGTCCTACCCCAGATACGGCAGATCTTGATTACAGGCATCGGGTATGCTATTAGATTCAAGCCATAAAATTTGTACCCCAGCGCTGCGGGCGTCGTAACTTTGGGGAATAGCGTCAGTATATACGATAACATATTGCACAGTATCCGGCAGGGACAATATAACACTATGACATCGCAACTTGATTTAGTTAGAGCCATTCATGATATCAACCGTCCGCAACTGCTTATAAAAAGCTTTGACGGAATACATATCAGCCGTCCATCACAAAGCAATATGGCATCGCTGTCAGATCATACCTATGTGCCGGCTATACGTCCAGAAAGCCTTGGGGACTCAGGATTTAAGCGTCGTCATGGTTTAAAATATGCTTATGTGGCCGGTGCCATGGCCAACGGTATCGCGTCCACAGCACTTGTGAAGACCATGGGCGAAAACGGAATGGTCGGTTTTTTTGGTGCCGGCGGATTGAGCCTTTCACAAATTGAAACAGCCATTCTTGAACTTAAGGACGGCCTTGGGGATAAACCCTTTGGATTCAATCTGATCCACAACCTGGCAGACCCGGACCATGAAATGGCAACGGTAAAACTCTATCTTGACCATGAGGTAACCCTGATATCTGCGGCTGCCTTCATGCGCATCACCCTGCCTTTGGTCTATTATCGCGTCAAAGGCATCCATAGAAACAACCAGGGTGATATTGTCACCCCCAACCGCATTATTGCAAAAGTATCCCGCATTGAAGTGGCCCGACAGTTTTTCTCACCACCGCCGGAAAAACTGCTCGATCTGTTGGTTGAACGGCAGATGATCACGTCAGATGAAGCCATGCTTGCCTCCCAAATACCAATGGCCCAGGACCTTACCGCCGAGGCCGATTCAGGAGGACACACGGATAACCGCCCTGCTCTGACGCTTTTACCAACGTTCATTGCCCTGAAAAACGAAGCCATGGAAACACATAATTTTGAAAGCCCGCTATGTGTCGGTCTTGCCGGCGGCATTGCCACGCCGGAATCCGCCTCTGCCGCTTTCAGCATGGGTGCCGCATATATCCTTACCGGATCCATTAATCAAGCATGTGTGGAGGCCGGCATCTGCGAGGATGTTAAAAAACTGCTCAGCCAGACTGAACAGGCGGACGTAGCCATGGCGCCTTCCGCAGACATGTTTGAAATCGGCGCGCGGGTTCAGGTGCTTAAACGGGGTACGTTGTTTCCTGTACGTGCGGAAAAACTGTATCAGTTCTATAAAAGCTATACCTGTTTTGAAGACCTTCCCCCGGCGGCCCAAAAGGAAATTGAAGATAAATTTTTATTAACTTCCTTTGATGCGGCATGGCAATCCACCCGGGATTTTTTCCTGTCACGGGGAATTCAGCAGGAGGTGAATCGAGCAGAACAGAATCCGGCCCACAAAATGGCCCTGGTTTTCAGATCCTATCTTGGGCAGTCTTCCAGGTGGGCAATTCAGGGGAATCCCCAGCGTAAAATGGACTACCAGGTCTGGTGCGGACCTGCCATGGGGGCATTCAACCAATGGGCCAAAGGCAGCTTTCTTGAACCCCATACCAAGCGGTTTGCAGCAGAAATCGCTATAAATCTGCTCACCGGCGCCTGTGTTGTCACCAGGGCCGCATTTGCAAGGGCCCAGGGGCTTGAACTGCCCCCCGGTGCAGGACTTTTTTCTCCCATGCCGCTTGATGAAATATTAAAGCTTATTTCGTCATAACTTATGTAAAAGTATATGTAAAACTTTTGTCAATTTCCTTGCTGATGGATGATCTGAACCTCTTTGCCATATATATATAGGTTCTGAAAATTTAATTTAAACCAGCAACCATACCATAATTGTTTTCATATATGACACCCAAAGCCCCAACCAAAATACAGACACCTTGTACTCCTAAAACACCCATTGCCATCATCGGCATGGGCTGTATCTTCCCTGAATCCAGAAACCTTAAAGAATTCTGGAAATTAATATTCAACGGCATTGATGCCATAACACAGGTACCTGAAGACTCACACTGGCGTCTGAAAGACTATTTTAATGAAGACCCGGAGTGCCCGGACCATGTCTATTGTAATAGAGGTGGTTTTTTACCGGACATTGCCTTTGACCCGTTAGCCTACGGCATGCCCCCCAAAAACATTGAAGCCACGGACACCTCCCAACTCCTCGCCCTGGAAGTGGTTCGCATGGCACTTGCCGATGCAGGCTATCCTGTGGGTCATGCCCATCTGAAAGAAAAACGGGTAAATGTCATCCTCGGGGTAACCGGCACCCAGGAACTGGTTATCCCCCTTGGCGCAAGGCTGGGGCACCCATTTTGGAAAAACGCCTTGGATGCAGCCGGGATCTCCCCTGATAAAAAGGAAAGCGTATTAAAACTGATCAGTGAGTCCTATGCCGGCTGGCAGGAAAATTCATTTCCAGGCCTTTTGGGTAATGTAGTGGCCGGAAGAATTGCCAACCGCCTGGACCTGTCCGGCACCAACACGGTGTGTGATGCGGCATGTGCAAGCTCCCTTTCTGCCATTCATACGGCCATAATGGAACTTGAGACCGGACAGTGCGATATGTCCATCACCGGCGGGGTGGATACCCTCAATGACATTTTCATGCACATGTGTTTTGCCAAAACCGGTGTATTGTCCCATAGCAGTGACGCACGACCCTTTTCAGAAAACGCCGACGGCACGGTGCTTGGCGAAGGCGTCGGCCTGCTGGTGCTCAAGCGGCTGACGGATGCCCAACGCGATCAGGACCGCATTTATGCAGTCATCAAAGGCATGGGCACGTCCAGTGACGGTCGCACCTCGGCCGTATATGCCCCGGAGGCCAAAGGACAGATCAAAGCCCTGGAAAACGCCTATGGCAATGCAGATATTTTGCCCGAATCCGTGGAACTGATTGAAGCCCACGGCACAGGGACCCGGGTGGGCGACAAGGTTGAATTCACGGCACTGAAACAGTTTTTCAAAGACAAAGCAACCGAATCTACAGCCATTGGATCCGTGAAATCCATGATCGGGCACGCGAAAGCGGCAGCAGGCGCTGCGGGCATTATTAAAGCTGCCCTGGCGTTGCACCACAAGGTCATCCCCCCCACACTGAAAGCCCAAACGCCTGACCCGGATCTGGACATCCACAACTCTCCCTTTTATCTCAACCAGGTTGCAAGACCCTGGATCTGCCATGGGGCCGGCAACGGTACGAATAACGCTTTGAGATGTTCCGGTGTTTCCGCCTTTGGGTTCGGTGGATCAAACTTTCATGCCGTGCTTGAAGAGTTCGCACCCGAAAAAAAGAATATATCCTGGGACGGTACGGTGCAAATCCTGGCTCTTTCCGGAGAAAAGAAAAAAGACATAATTGAAAAGCTTGATACCGCTTCTGAAACCATAAAAAGCTATGATATTAGAGACAAGGCCACCTTTACCCAGGCCATTGCATGGCAGGCCGCCCAATCCAGAAAAGCATTTTCATCAAAACATGACGTGCGGTTATTGATTTTGCTGTCTGACCAGGATGATGTGTTTGAACGGATGGCCCAGGCAAAACGTGTGATCAATGGAGATCAACCTGCCAAACCGCCTATATTTTTCGGCAAAGGTACACCATCAGGAAAACTTGGATTTGTTTTCCCGGGCCAGGGAAGTCAGTACACCGGAATGGGCGGCCAGATTATGTCGGTTTTTCCCGAAAGCCTTGACATTCTTGCTATGGCCCAGGCCTGTGTTGGTAACACGGATGCAGAAGATGATGGGTTGCTGTCCGCCTATATGTATCCGCCGCCGGAATATGCCATGGATAAAAAATCGGCCGAGGCAGCCCTGCGTCAGACCCGCATCGCCCAACCGGCCATTGGTGCGGTTTCTTTGTCCATGCTGAATATTCTTTCCCGGTTCAAGGTGGCACCCCAGATAACCTGCGGCCACAGTTACGGAGAATTGTGCGCATTATATGCAGCCGGCTGGATTGATGCCCAGACCTGTCTTGAACTTTCGGCTGCCCGGGGCAACTTTATGGCCAAGGCCGGTCAAAGTGCGGGTGATCCCGGCAGCATGCTTGCGATCCAGGCCCCCATTGAAAAAATCGAAGCCCTCCTTGAAGAGGAAAAACTTGATCTTGTCCTAGCCAATAAAAACAGCCCGGTCCAGGGCGTGTTATCCGGGGAGACCCAACACATTCTAAACGCTGAAAAACTCTGCAAAAAACGCAAAATGCGGGCCATTAAACTGCCGGTGGCCGCAGCGTTTCACAGCCGCCTGGTATCAGATGCCGCAACCCCGTTCAATGCGTTGACCAAGAAAGCAGCCATCACGCCGACACAAATCAAAGTATTATCCAATACGACCGGATCACCCTACCCCGAGGATTCAGCAAAAGCCCAGGATCTTTTAGGGCAGCAGTTGATGTACCCGGTGGATTTTATTGGTAACATCAAACAGATGCACGAGCAGGGTGTTGACACCTTTGTGGAGATTGGACCCAAGTCTGTTCTGTGCGGTCTGATTAATTCAATTTTAAAAGACCAGGATGTACAGACCATTGCTTTAGATCAATCAGCTGGAAAAAATTCCGGTATCCAGGATTTGGGGATGGGATTGTGTGCCCTTGCAGCAGTAGGCCACTCTGTGGATCTTTCTGCCTGGGAAGAGGACGTGGCACAGCCTGAGTCTAAAAAACTTGTAATCATGATCAACGGGGCCAATTCAAAACCCCCGGTACCTGAAATAACCCAGCCTGAATCTGTTCAGACTGAACAGGCCCACATTCATGCCCCTGTCCGGCCGGCACAACCTCAGCCAACACAATCCCAGCCTTTAGAGACCCGGGAAACCCAAGAACAAAAAAACGAAAACATTGTACAGGATTCATCTGTTTATACAACGGTTGCACCCAAACAGACATCCACCACACAAGGAAATACCATGACATCTTTTCCGCACCCTGCATTTAATGCGTCCCAATCCATGATAACATCAAATTCAACCGAATATGTGACTGCAAATCAAGTTCCGGCAAACCCGGATATTCTTGTCCAGGGACTCAATGCCATGCAGCAACTCCAGGCACAGACCGCCCGGGCCCATGAAAAATTTTTGGAAACCCAGACCCAGGCCAGCCAGGCCTTAACCGCATTGATGTCACAAACCCGTGGACAGGTGTATGCTCCGGCCCCGGCCGCCCCTGTAATTCAGCCCCCAGCGCAGGCCATGCCTCACCCACAACCCCAGATGTCAGAGCCGCTCCCGGCACCGGCACCACAAATTCAGCAGACTATATCAAAGCCGGTACCCTCCCCGGCCCGGCAACTCCAGCCATCAGCAGCACCGGCACCACCAGCCCTGCCGGCTGCAGTAGCCCCGGCCCCGGAAGTTAAAAATGTCTTATTTGAAATTGTCAGCCGTTTAACAGGCTTCCCGGTGGAAATGTTAGAACCTGAAATGAATATTGAATCAGACCTTGGCGTTGATTCCATTAAAAAAGTTGAAATCATTTCAGAACTTGAAAAAGCATTTCCTGACAGTGAAGACCTATCAGCTCAACGCCTGGGTTCGGTTAAAACCCTTGGAGATATCTGTACAGCGGTTGAAACAGACCCGGGAAAGGAAACCTCCCCGGCACCTGAACAAACAGCAGCGCCCATTGCTAATGCGCAAAATAAGCCCAAAAACAACGAGCCCACCCAAGATACCCTCGGTATTCTGGTCAACATCATCAGTGAACTCACGGGGTTCCCCCAAGAGATGCTCGAACCCGGGATGAACCTTGAATCCGATCTTGGCATTGATTCCATAAAACGGGTTGAAATTTTGTCACGGCTTGAACAGGAGCAGCCCGAAGCCAAGGCATTATCGCCGGATGACATGGGCAGCTTGAAGACCATAGCCGACATCATAACTTACTTAACGCCAGAACAAACAACGGTTTCCAAAGAAACCCCTAAAAAAAAACTTCGCATGACCCGGTAAGCGACCCAAAACAGGCTGATCAGGCTGAAAAAACAAAATTAAAGGTGCTTGGCAGGCAGGAGATTGAGCTCACTGCCTCGCCCACCCATCAGGTCCGTTTCTATAATGGGTCAAAAATCCACATTCCTGCAGGTAAAACCATTTACCTGACAAGAGATAGTGCGGGCATTGCCACTGCATTTGAAAAAGAGTTTAAAAAACTTAACATAACCGCACGAATTATTGATGCCACCCCGGAGAATATTCCGGATCTGCCTGATGCAGCAGGGCTTGTCCTCATACCGGACGCCTTTCATGAACCCGGCAACGACGTTGCAGCAAGTCAGTTTCTTTTAACAGCGTTCAGCATGGCATCGAAAAACGGACCTTACCTGACAGCAAGTGCCAAGGAAGGCGGCAGCTTTATGACCTGTATCAGCTTTCTTGGCGGCGGCTTTGGGTTTAAACATTTTGAAACACAAATCAGCCCTGTTTACGGCGGCATGGCAGGCCTTGCCAAAACAGCCGCCCTTGAATGGAAACCGGTCCTGTGCCGGGCCCTTGACCTTCCGTTTGACCCTAAAGCCATAAAAAAGAACGCCGAAGCCGCCGTAGGCCTGATGATGACCCGGGGTGCCGTGGAAATGGGGCTTGATGGTGAGTACTGTTACATTCCCGAACTTGTATCCAAACCTGTCGGCGAGTCTTTAGATATTGACCTGGACAAATCCGATGTTGTGGTGATTTCTGGCGGTGCCAGGGGCGTCACAGCGGCGTGTGCCATTGCCCTTGCCAAGCAATGCCGGTCTAAAATAGCGCTTTTGGGCAGATCTAAACCACCCTTTGACGAACCGGCATGGCTTGAGGGCATGGATACACCCGTCCAGATGAAAAAAGCCATTTTTGCCAATGCCTTTGAAAAAGAAAAACCCACACCCGCCCGGGTGGAGGCTGAATATCGCCATTTTGCCTCAAACCGGGATATTAAAGCCAATCTGGAACGTATACAAAAATTTGGTAATGAGGTTACCTACTACTGCGTAGACATCCGGGATAAAGACCTTGTCAACGCGACCATGGAAAAGGTGACTCGGCAGTTAGGTCCTGTGACTGCCCTGATTCATGGGGCCGGTGTTCTTGAAGACAAATTGATATGTGAAAAAACACCTGATCAATTCAAAAATGTATTTGAAACCAAAATCAACGGACTTTTTGAACTTCTTTCGTCAGTGGATCAAGACAAACTGAAGTACCTGGTTATGTTCTCATCGGTGGCGGCAAGATTCGGAAATACCGGCCAATGCGACTACGCCATGGCTAACGAAGTACTCAATAAAATCGCACAAGCCAAACAATTTACCTCTCCCCATTGCAGGGCTTTAGCCATCAATTGGGGGCCCTGGGACGGCGGTATGGTCACGGACGCCCTGAAACGGGAATTTGAAAAACGTCAGATTGAACTGATCCCCATCCAGGCAGGCGCACGGCAGATGGTGGCGGAAATGGGAAATGCCGACAAATCCTGCGTTGAGATCGTTGTGGGGGGCACCATATCTTCAGAGGTGCCGGAAGCATCGTCTGTAATGAATAAAGCCTTAACCCAAACCTTTAGTAGCCAGGACAGTTGTATCATTGAAGATCATAAAATTGACAATGCACCGGTTGTTCCCCTGGCCTTAATGGTGGATCTGCTGGCCTGTGGTGCCGAAAAAAACAATCCAGGCCTGCAATTTGCCGGAATGGAAAATGTGCAACTGCTCAAAGGGATTGTGCCCGGCAATAACAAGACTGACGTCCAGGTAGACATTGGACGGTGCGTCACCATAGACCATCAACTCTTTACCCCAGGTCGCATTACCTCTTCGGGAAAAAACGGATTAACAATCCAGCATGCCAGGGCCCAGGTGTTATTAGCAGAAAAGCTGCCCCAACCACCGGTCTCACCAAAATCAGCCTCCATTGATCTTGCCCCCTGGGAAATCAGTATGGATCAGGCCTATGAAACCATCCTTTTTCATGAAGGCGAACTCCAATGCATTTCCGACATCTGCGGGGTGTCGCCCAAAGGAATTGAGGTGATGACAACCACAGCACCAGACATCAGCGCATGGTATAAAACGCCCCATGCAAGGCAATGGACCATGGACCCCATGGTTTTGGATGCGGCCTTCCAGACGGCGATTTTGTGGACTTTCCATAACTGTGGACAGGCCTGCCTGCCTGCAAGCTTTGCCAATTTGCGAATTTTTCACGCGTTTCCCAAACAAAGCGGACATAAGGTTCGGATATCATTTACGGTCAACCACCAGGATCAACATAAAATCAAAGGATATTTTACATTCTTTGATGAAAACAACACAGTCATTGCAAGCATGATGGGATTTGAAGCCATCATGGACCCAGGATTGATAAATAAATTTAAATCTACTCCTCTGTTTGACCGGGACAAAATTTTAGCCTTTGCCCAGGGCAATCCATCCGAGGCGTTTGGAGAACCCTATAAAATTTTTGATAAAGCGCGTGAAATTGCAAGGCTGCCAAGACCGCCCTACTTTTTTATGGACGCAGTGTTAAAAGCAGACCACCCGGCCTGGCAAACCGCACCCGGCGGGTGGATAGAGACCACTTACAAAATTGATAAAGACGCCTGGTATTTTGCAGCCAATCACAGTGATACCATGCCTTTTTGTATTCTTCTTGAAGTGGCCCTTCAACCCTGTGGATGGCTTGCCGCCTATGGCGGCGCAGCCCTGACCTGCGAAGACCGGCTCCATTTCAGAAACCTTGGGGGAAAAGCCAAACTGATCAAAAATTTAACCCGGACGTCCGGGGTAGTAAAAATCCGTGTCAGGATGACCGATGTTTCCATGGCCGGTGGCATGATCATCCAAAACTTTGATATGGATGTGCAAAACAAAGGGGAATCTGTTTATAAAGGCACCACTAATTTTGGATTTTTTACGGCTGATGCGTTAGCCAAACAGGTGGGAATCAGGGAACCCGAGGCGTTTTTGACCCTTGAAAAAAATAGCCGACCATCTGAAATCGTACTTGAAGATCATGCGCCCTTAACCCCGAAAGATCAAAATATCGGCCCCAATACGGGGATGCCGGGAAAAGCGTTGAGGATGATAGACAAAATTACATTCCTTGATTTCAAAGCAGGGCTGCACGGCCAGGGGGTGATCCAGGGTGAAAAACAAGTTGACCCTGATGAGTGGTTCTTCCATGCCCATTTTTATCAAGATCCGGTCTGCCCGGGGTCGCTAGGCATAGAATCATTCCTCCAGTTGATCCGATTTTTCATGATCAAAAAATTCGATCTTGACCCGGAACAGTTTGCGCCTGCAATTGTTGAAAACCATGAACATGAATGGACATACCGGGGACAGATCATCCGCTCGAACTCAAATATTGTTGTCCAGGCCCATATAAGTGCGTGTACTTTGGATGAAACGGGTTGCAGGGCAACGGCTGACGGTACCCTGTGTGTGGATGGAATCTGCATATATGAAATGAAAAATTTTTGTTTTTCTTTGCAGGCCTTACCCATTGAAACGAATATGAAAAAAGAAAAAAAACTATCTAATCAATCTTAACAGGTCTTTGGTTAAGAACGGCCATGGCCGACCTGGTCTTTCACCGAGGTTAGGCCACAACAAATCATGAAAGAAACTAACTGGTTAGTTTAGTTCTTTCATATAAAAGAGG
Organism: uncultured Desulfobacter sp.; assembly: GCF_963675255.1. Lineage (GTDB taxonomy): Bacteria > Desulfobacterota > Desulfobacteria > Desulfobacterales > Desulfobacteraceae > Desulfobacter. Next base: position 3,154,370 of record NZ_OY775937.1, on the reverse strand, counting down.
TCTTAAGGAACTTGTCCATCTTGCTATATCCGGGAGCGCGGGCGGGACGCCCGCGCTCACAAGTTAAGCTAAGTAGGGTGGACAAAAGCGAGGCGTTGCCCACCAGTGTATGTATAAAATTTTGTGCATGAACAATAAATCAAATGGGGTCAAGTTTATGAAAACCGGTGGGCAAAAAAAGCATGCCCCTACCACTACCGAGCTAAAATATTATCCGCTTTTGCGTAAACCCATAAGGATCAGTAGACCATCAACATGATATTATAGCTGATCTCATCGCTCCTTCTCTCTTCATGTATTAATAAACCTATGATTCTTTCCGCTCAATTTCTCTCTATATAGGTTTTAAATATTTTTTCATGGGAAATAAATTTTTCCCGGTCAGGATCCTGGAGATAGAACCTGATGGCGTTGACCCGTTTGAGAATTTCGTGTTCAGCCCGTTTTCTCATAATTTGTTTGGCTTGGAGAATATCTTCTTTCAAATTAGGCGTGTGCTCAGCGTCATAATATTTTTCCGTCTTGTATTTTATTCTCTTTTCAATTAAGTCTTCGCGCATCTTGTTGTGCGCCTCATCCAGGAACAGAACCTCGGGCATAAGGTCAGCAAAATGGGTTACGGCAATAATATCCTTGTCGCGCTGCCAATAGCCGATAAGAAATTCAGGCTCAAGATCCTGGTAATTCTGCAGCGGCATGTACATCCGCCGAAGATAGAGCAGCACTTTTTCGGTTTTTTTCCGGTGACCGCCAATAATAACCGAACCGCCGATTTGGTCCTTTGTGACCCCTTTGGTCCAGGGAGCGCCGGTGATGCCGAAGTCAATACAAAGGGGGATCTGAAGCAAAACCGACATGGTGTTCAGAGCCAAGGCATATCCTGCGGAGGGTCCACCAACGTTATAAGATGCGGATAACAACTGGTGGTGGATGGAATACCGCTGGAGAAAATCCCCAAACAGCCAGGGAATGCTGACATCCGGGCACAGGCCCTGGATATAGTTTTTCACCATGGTCAGGGCCTCCTGGGCCGACTGATTGGTCATTTTCACAGCCATATCCATCTGGGCGGTCTCGGCCGAAGGCGTGGCCACGGCCCCGGTTACAATGATCGGAGCGTTTTCAACCCTGCCCGTCAGGCTAGTGGCAATGGGCAACAACATTCCGCTCATCTCATTGGCGCCCACGCCAATAATAAAACCGACCTGGGGTTCCTGGCTCAGCTCGGTCTCTAAAAATTCGTTGAGCTGGATGGAGCCTTTGCGTACCGGACTTTGGGAAATTTCCCTTCTGGCGGATTCCAGGTGGGCCACAACAATGGGATAATCCTCTTCCCGGGTGATATGATCCACACTTTCCAGAATTTTGTCGTAATCCTCCACAAAATTTTTCAGGTCGTTTTTGATTTTGGATTTGAGCAGAGGCGGGGCTTTAAGAGCATCAAGTATCCCTAAAACGGTTTTAAAATTAAGTTTGACAAAGTTATATTTTTCATCCCTGGTTGAGGATTTGAGATCCCGAAGTTTGAGCAAAACTTTAAACTCGGTGCTGCAAAGGGCAATGGCCTTTTCCGTAAACGATGTGTAGTCTGCCGGGGTATTACAAATCCCCTGGGCTGTTTCTATTATCTTTTCCACCTCAAACTGGCGTTGGTGTGGCACATTTTCAAACTGCTTTTTGATTATTTCAAAAACATCCTTTTGCCGCATATGCCCTGATATATCAAGCGTTTTAAGCCTTTTAGACCGGATCAGGGCAGGATCAAGGATATCCAGACGATTGGTGGTTAGGACGGTAAAGACCTTATTCAACGGAATTTCACCGTCAATGATATTTAAAAATTTGTTGGTCAGGGCATCCGAAGGGTGGCCTCCGGTAGCGCTTCGTTTTGGGGCAAGCGCATCGCCCTCGTCAAAAAATATCACCGTGGGGGCGATCATTTTTGCAATATCATACACTTTTTCAAGGTTGGATACGGCACCGTGTACAGGGCTTGACGGGTCCTGGAGAGCCGAGGGGCTTGTTGCAATATCATGGACCTTTCTATTTGAGGAAAGCCAGGTTCTGACCAAATAGGTTTTGCCCGATCCCGGCGGGCCTGTGAGGACCACACCCTTGTCTTCGCTGACCCCGTAATGAAAACAGTTGTTAGCCATCTCAGAGAACTTATCTTTGATATCGCCCACATACGCCTCCCAGTCCAGGTTCCGGTCCATCTTGTCAACCACCTTGTCGTAAAGTTCTCCATACACATTTTTGGCCACCAGCTGGAAGGCCTTCCGGATCAAGACGGCATCATCTAAAAATTCCAGGACAAAATCCCCCTGGATGGAGACGATTGATTCAATGAGCTTTCTAACGTAGGCCGGGGTTATTTTCAGGCTTCTCTCCCTGAAAATGGCATAAATTTTGTCTACGGCATTATCCAGTTGTTCAGAGTCCGGCTTAAACTTGGTGGGAATCTGGTAGCGCCGGATCTCAAGGATGATAATTTTTTTCAAGTTTTCCGGGTTCATCCAGTATTTTGAAATGTCGATGATCACGCCTTTTTCAACAAATCTGCGGTAAATGGCAGCGTCAAATCGGTGAGCCTGGTCACTGGTGGCAATAACAAAGCAGTCCCGTCTTCCGTCAATAATTTCATCCAGGACGATGTTGGAGGTATCAATCAATGTCCTTTGCTGTTTTTCCATTCCATCACCTCCGCTTCCGGGCCCGGACCCGGATTTTCCAAAGGCCGAATGGGCCTCTTCAATGTGCCGAATTGACGTGACCCTGGGGTGGCCCATGGCCCGCTTAAAATAGTTGCCCGGTTCTCCTGACAGGGCGGTCTGGTAATCATTGGGCGTGATAACGGACATGTCCACTAAAATGCCTAAATCTTCAAAATCCGTCAGGTTATTCATGATCCGTTTTCTAAAAATCCGTTTAAAAATGGGGATTTTTGCCAGACGCAGGTAAAAGTCGGTTTTCTTCTTTTTTGCAATCTGCATGGCAAACTCAGGGTCCACATCCTCAAGCTGGGTGAACAGGCTGTATCCCCCTAATATTTCGTCCCGCTTTTTTCGCCAGTCCACCGTGGGAATCACCTCGTTTCTAAATACCACTTTTTCAAGCGCTTCTCTTGCTGTGGCGCTTTTTCCCGAACCCGAAGTGCCTTCAATGAGCATGATGGGGGCTTTAGGAACATCCGGATCTTCCAGGTGTTCTTTTCTGATATGAGCCCTGTAAATCTTTTCAAAAATTTTTTCTAATTCCACAGGGACATGAAGGTCGGTTAGTTCTCTGTCCAGAACCGCGATAAGGTAATGGTATTCAGCCTTTGATAATTCTTGTTCAATGATCCTGTTCCAGGAGGCCGCCGGATTGGTCTCCCCTGAATATAAAAATCGTTTTTTCCAGTCTGTGAGAATCTGGGGGTTGTTGAGTACGTTCATCCGCTTTTGTTTTCTTTTCATGAAAAAGACAAAAAAGAAAAAATTTTTCACCAAAGAAGTCAAGGGGTGGGGTGGCGTGTATTGGTTAAGCCTGGATCTGACAAAGGCCTTGGTGTCGTAGGTCCAGGTTTCCACCATGGCTTCAATTTTATTAATGGCCTCTTCAGGCAGGGCAATATATTTTTTTTCTTTTGTATATCGTTTGGCCATTTGTTCATCCTTATGCATGGGTTAGGTATTTTTAAGTAGAAAGCATGTGTAACCTATACAAATATCGTAACTTCGTTGCAGACTGAGCCTGGAAGTCGATAGGCCAGGTCAGCCCACGACTATTTTTGGGGAACTGTCCTGGATATTTCATTTGTTCCCCTTTGCAGGATATCGGTCTAATCTGAAATCTTGGCTTATCTTCCGCTGTACGAAGAAGAGCCTTGGCCTTTGCTGCCCGCCTGGAAAGGCAGGGTGATTGCAGGGACTTTTCCGCTGCCGTGGAGCACAAAGGTTTTCTGGTTTGATTCGTTCTTTTCATAGGCTGTGGCCCATTTTTGCTGGGAAAGAAATTCAAGCAGGTCAGGATTGACCCGTTGGCCTTCCCGGCCGCCTAATGCAAGATGGAATGACTTAATGCTGTCAAGATAGGCCTTGTAAAGTTTTGTGATCCGCTGGGCTTCCTGGTCGGCGGCATAGTTGTCGGCCTCTGCGATGAGCTGGCGTCGTTTTTTCTCTTCCGTGGCCTTCACCAGCGTGTCGCCGAACCTTGTTTCGTTGAGAACAAAACTGACCACCTCAATACCGTACTTTCCTTCAAGAGTGAGGCCGTTTTTATTGATGGGCCGATTTTTCAATGCATGAAAAATCTCTTCTTTTATGCTTTCCCTTTCCGAGATCAACTTGTTGACCTCTTTGCCCTGTAGAATATCCTTGGCAATTCCGTCGTAATCCCCCTGAAGCAGGATTTCAGGGGACAAATTTTCAATGCCCCAAACTTTCAAATCTTTTATCCTGAACGTCATCAAGGCAGATGTCCACAGGGCCACGTTTTCCCGGGAAATAATTTTAATGGGGTCACTGGCACCGCCGATGTACATGTTCTGGTTCATTAAGGGAACCTCTTTTTCCAACCGGGTAAAGAAAGGAAGCCTGAAGTGCCAACCCACATCGGTGACGGCCTGTCTTTCTCCTCCAAATTGTTCGAGAATAACAGCATAGTTGAATTTGACCTTGTAGATCACCTGGGTGGAATAAACCACAGCGGCCAAAGAATAAATCAGGGAAAGACTGATCAGTAAAATTGCGAGTCTTCTCATTATGGTGAAAAACCGGGCTCGTTGAAAAAAAATCTGGGATTGCTGCTCTTTCATACCTACTCCTTTGCCGTTAATTTAGCGTTTAATAGTCGTTAGGTTTTAGCGGCTTGCCATTTTTTAGGTGCTCAAGTTCAATACTAAAAGAATGTTAATCTTTTGCTTATCCGTCAGCCTGATTGCCTTTTTTGTAAAAAGTATTCTTGTTGATGCCGTTACCGTCGGCGAAAAATACAATTAAACCTGTGGATCATCAGCCTGGAACGTAAAAAATGAACCAGATTAATAAGGGAATTCAAGAATATAAAAAGTATACATGAAGATTTATTAATGGTCAAAAAATATTTGCGGGCACAACAAACATGAGAGTAAAAAAAATGTAACCTTAAGGAACGTAAAGTTTTCTACAACGCTGCAGATAGGTGACGGTTGGCTCAAACACTATAAACATATCCCGGCAACGGCACCGGTCATACATGTGGCTAAAGTACCTGCAACGATGGAACGAAACCCTAAAGACACGATTTCATCCCTTCTTTCCGGAACCATAGCCCCCATGCCGCCAATCATAATACCCAGGCTGCCCGGATTTGCAAAACCGCACATGGCATATGAAATAATGACGCGGCTGCGTTCGCTTATTTCGCCTGCCGGCATACGGGTTAAATCAAGGTATGCGATGAACTCGTTAAGAATTGTTTTGGTTCCCATCAAAGCGCCGGTGGCTGGAGCTTCGGACCAGGGGATGCCCATCAGCCATGTTGCCGGTGCCATGATCCAGCCTAAAATCCGCTGCAGGGTGAACGGCTGCCCGTCCAACAACGGCATTAATCCAAGTGTCATATTGACCAGGCTCACCATGGCCACAAGAACGATAATCATGGCCACAATATTGATCATAAGATCAATGCCGGACACCGTCCCCTTGGTAACGGCATCCATAACGCTTTTATAAACCGTCGGCGTGGACAAATGCCCTTCCGTCACATCGTTGGTTTCAGGAATCATGCTTTTTGAAATCAAAATCGCAGCCGGTGCACTGATAATGGAGGCGGTAAGAATATGACCTAAAATACCGGGTATCACCGGCTCAAGAATCGTGGCGTAAAGCACCATGACAGTGCCTGCAATGGTGGCCATACCGCAAGTCATTAATGTGAATAACTCACTGCGGGTCATGGCGGACAAATATGGTTTTACCAGCAAAGGCGCTTCCACCATGCCCACAAAAATATTAGCTGAAATCCCGATGCCTTCAGCCCCGCCGGTACTCAATGTTTTATTGAGAATCATACTGAAAAACCGCACCACTGCAGGGATAATTTTCAAATAAAACAACAGCGCGGACAGTGCGCTCATCACAAGAATTAAGGGCAGCGATTGAAACGCAAGGATAAACGAAGCCCCGGGATAGGATTCCTGGAAAGGAAGAGCTCCGCCGCCAATGTATCCAAACACCATGGCCGTGCCCTCCCCGGTTGCCTTTGAGATCGCTGTCACTAAGCCGTTTAAATAAAGAAAGCCCTGGCGTATCCATGCAAATTTCAGCGTTACCACGCCAAGAACAAGTTGCAATAATGCGGCTGAAATAATCAGTCTGACAGATATTTTTTTTCTATTCTCGCTTAATAAAACAGCAATACCTGAAAACACAAACAATCCCAGAATGCTTTGAAACATATTAGCCCCTTGGCAGCAGATGTAAAAAACTTATATCAACATGGTATCAGCCATTGCCTAAGACATTGCAAGTTTTTTTTGGGTAAAGCGAATTAGACCAACTGTCGGTTTCCAGATTAAGTCCAAGGAAGTGAAATTTGTTCAACTTTCCCATAAAATCGTACACTCGACTTTTAAAAATAAATATTGCGAAAAAACAGCAGGATATGATAAATCAAAAAAATAGTCATTGAAATCAACAGGATCAATGATATGATCAATACAGTTGCCGCAACAATTGAAGAGCAGTCTGCCACCTCCCGGGAAATCGCTGGCAATGTTACCCAGGCAGCCCAGGGTATTCAGAGTGTGACCGAAAATGCATCCCAGCGTTCATCAGTGGCAGATGAAATTTCAAAAGATATTGCCCATGTAAACCAGGCGACAAAGAAAATGTCGAGCAGCAGTGCTCAAATGGATAAACAATTGTCAGATTTAAGCCGGATGTCAGAACAACTATATGAAACCGTAAACCATTTTCAGTTTTAATTTGACATAACGGTGTTTGGTGTTCGGTTAGGTTTTTGAATGTAGCCATTTTCAGGCGAAAAAACCTGCTCAACTGATTTTTCAAGACTTGCCCATACACGCATTTGTTCCTGATGTGGGTATGTTTCTTTATTTTAATTATCCAAAAAAAATCATGGGAGATTTTCTATGTTTAGTCGCGTCAGTATTAAAGGAAGGATGTATTTGATTATGGCCTCCATCCTGGTTCTTTTTATTATTATGGTCTGGTTTGCCATTAACAGCAGCCATCGGGTACGGGACCTGGCTGTTGAACGTACCGGCCAGGCATTGCTTGAAGACCAGAAAGACAAAATTAAAATCGCAACGCATTCAATAGCCCTGGCAATTGGGAGAAACATTGAAAAGATTCAAGATGAAACACAAAAAATAGATGCCATCCGCTTGGCTGTGGATGACATCAGGTTTGAGGCAGATAAGTCCGGATATTACTTTGTTTACCAGGATACAACCAATATAGCGCTTCCACCCAAAAAGGAATTGCAGGGAAAGGATTTGAAAGATTTGAAAGATAAAAACAATGTTTATCTTGTCAAAGAATTAAGAAATCAGGCGAAAAACGGCGGCGGCTTTGTAAATTTTATTTTCCCAAAGCCCGGAGCCGGCGATACGCCCAAACTAGGCTATGCTGAAATGATTCCTAACACTGACTACTGGATCGGCACCGGGGTTTATATCGATAATATTGAAACCACAAAAGGTGACATCACAAAAGAGATAAATTTAAATGTAAAAACCTCCATAATTAGAATGACCATCATTTCCGGGATTATTTTTATCGGTATCGCGGCAATCTGCCTTGTTATCGTATTCGGTATCGGTGCCTCTCTCAATACAATGATGGTAAATTTTGAAGATGGAGACAAGGGAGAAAGGGACTTAACCAAAAGAATCAAGATTACTTCAAAAGATGAACTGGGAACACTTGCCGGTCTGTTTAATCGGTTTATGCAAAAACTTCAAAGTATTATCCGGCAGTTGGCAACCGATAGTCAGAATATAGAAACCTCTTCAATTGAACTTGTCACTGTTGCAGAAGGCATGGCGGATAATGCCAACAACACATCAAATATAGCAGGAAATGTAACCCGGGCGGCAGAAGACATGAATTCAAATCTATCCTATATTACAGCAGCCATGGAAGAATCTTCCGCCAATGTATCAATGGTTGCTTCAGCCGCAGAAGAGATGAATGCCACCATCAGCCAAATTACCCAGAATGTTGAAAAGGCAAAAAATATATCGGAAAATGCAGCTGCAAAGACATCTGAAGCAGAAGACAGTATTTCAGCATTAAATACAGCTGCCCAATCCATCGGCAAGGTTACAGACGCCATCACAGACATTTCAGATCAGACAAATCTTCTGGCATTGAATGCAACCATTGAGGCTGCAAGAGCAGGGGAAGCCGGTAAAGGATTTGCCGTTGTTGCAAATGAGATTAAGGAACTGGCCAATCAAACGGTTGACGCAACCAAGGATATCAGGGAGCAGATTGATAGTGTCCGGAACAATACAGATGCAAGCGTGGGTTCGATAAAGGAGGTTTCCGGCGTCATCCGCGAGGTCAATGAAATCGTTACCACCATTGCCGCTGCCGTAATCCAGCAATCAGCTGCCACACAGGAGATCGTTTCCAATATCTCAAGCCTGTCCCTTAGCATCCAGCAGTCCAATGAAAATGTACACCAGAGTTCCCAGATGGCCGGAAATATTACTGTGGATATAGAAGGTGTCAATTCTGCCACTCTCCAGATGAAAGAACGCAGCGAACTTGTCAAACAGAGTGCGGATAAAATGAATGGCATGGCAGAGGAATTGAAAAAAATTGTACAGATCTTTACAGTGTAACGCCTGATTTTTGTTGTATGCCTGGAAGGGGTTTTTGCCATGTCAATAAAAAAATCGAAAATTTATACCTCTGAGGAGAAAAAATGTTAAATCGTTTTTCAATTAAGCAGCGCATATATTTGATTCTTTTTTTGTTTTTTACCCTGTTCGTCTCTATGATCTGGTTTACCATCAATAACTCGAATAATGTCAGGAAGTTAGCAATCTTAGATACTGCTGACATTATGCTTAAAGATCAAAAGGCAAAACTCAAAGTTGCGACCCATTCAATCGCTTTAGCCATCGGACAAAACATAAAAGACATAGATGAGGAACAAAAAAAGATCCATGCCATTCGCCTGGCAATTGATAATATTCGGTTTGAAACAGATAACTCCGGATACTATTTTGTATACCAGGGTACAACAAATATCGCCCTTCCACCCAAAAAAGAACTGCAGGGAAAGGATCTCAAGAATCTCAAGGATAAAAACGGAGTATATCTTGTCAAAGATTTAAGGGATAAATCAAAAACCGGAGGTGGATTCGTCCAGTATATCTGGCCAAAACCAGGTGCAGGGGACGTCCCCAAATTAGGCTATGCAGAAATGATCCCCGGAACAGATTTTTGGATCGGAACCGGGGTGTATCTTGACAATATAAGCGCGAATACCGCAAAGATGGAATCGGGAATCTCCAAAAAAGTTAAATCAATGATGATCAGAATGCTGATCATCACAGGTGCTTTATTCTGCGTAATTGCAGCCATGAGCCTTATCATCGTTTTTGGTATAACTAAAGCATTAAACAAAATGATTGCCGGTATGAATGCAGGCGCAGAACAGGTGGAAGGCGCCTCGGCGATAATATTCGAATCCAGCCGCCAACTAGCTGAAGGATCTTCAGGGCAGGCCGCCGCCATAGAGCAGACATCCGCATCGATGGAGGAAATGTCTGCCATGACCGGGAGAAATGCTGAAAATGCAAGTCAGGCTGATACGCTTATGAAAGAAGTGGCTCAAGTCGTCGGCTCGGCAAATGAATCCATGGACAAACTGACGGTATCAATGCAGGACATTACAAAAGCCAGTGAGGAAACATCAAACATCGTCAAGACGATTGATGAAATCGCTTTTCAGACCAATCTGCTGGCGTTGAATGCCGCTGTTGAAGCAGCACGGGCAGGGGAATCGGGCGCGGGTTTTGCTGTTGTTGCAGACGAGGTCAGAAACCTTGCCATGCGAGCCGCTGACGCTGCAAAAAACACGACACAACTGATTGAAGGAACCGTGGCCAAAATAGAAACCGGTTCTCATCTTGTACGAACAACAAATGAAGCCTTTGATAAAGTCACTGAAAGCACAGAAAAAGTAGAGGGGTTGGTCGCTAATATATCTGACGCCTCCAGGGAGCAGTCCGACGGTATTAATCAAGTAAATATTGCTATTTCAGAAATGGATAAAGTGGTTCAACAAAATGCTGCTCATTCGGAAGAATCAGCAGCATCCGCAGAAGAGATGAACGCCCAGGCGAACAAACTTAAATACCTTGTTAAAGATCTGACCAAAATGGTTACTGGAAAAAAATAATCCGGAATCCGGTGTTGTCAAAAACCAGGCAATCTGATCCAGCATTAAGTCTGCCAATTTTACACCCCCCCTCAAGGTATTTTTCAGCAATTCTAAATTTGAGTCCGTATGCCATCTTGCCCTTAATCTTGCTCATGCTCTTGCTCGAAATAATACAGCGAGCAAGAGCATGATTAAGAGCACGAGCAAGAAATAAACAGGCAGGAAAGATAATACTTTATTAAATTTAGAATTGCTGGGTATTTTTTCTATGGGATTGGCCCTTGATTGGCGCCATCCTGATCAATATCTGCAGGATGGCAGGATTCATTTCTCATGTGATTGCAGCCGATTCATCTATTTTTAAACAAGGCTCTAAGCTAATATGTTCCTTTTCCGTGAACTATCCAGATCTAAGATACAGGGGGAAGACAGCGCTGCTGCGTTGCTTGCCCCCCCTGTATACTTCGGAAGTTGAACTACCCACTATAGAAAAGCCCGAAGCCTGAGGCTAAATTTTTCACGACATTGATTCAGTGCTAAAGGCCATATCTTCCGGCAGTGTGCCAAGCATCAGGGCTTCAGGTTTTGGCAGTTCAAGTCCCAAAGTTTCTTTAATCAAGTCTTCAACCGTATCTATGGTTTTAAATTCGAGTTCCTCTTTTACATTGTCAGGTATATCCTTTAAGTCTTTTTCGTTTTCCTGGGGTAATAGTATTTTTCGAATACCGGCCCGGCGGGCTGCCAGCACTTTTTCTTTGATTCCACCAACAGGCAAAATGCGTCCCCGCAAAGTAATTTCACCTGTCATGGCGAGCTTTGGATCAATTTTACGTCCCATGATCAGGGATGTGATGGCTGCAAACATGGCCACCCCGGCCGAAGGGCCATCCTTGGGCAGGGAACCTGCCGGGACATGTATATGCAGATCTTTCTTAGCAAATTCGAACTCAGGCAATGTAAATGCCAGCCTGGATCTAAATAGACTTAAGGATATGGAAGCAGATTCTTTCATTACATCCCCAAGCTGGCCGGTTAAAGTCAGCTTGCCTGTTCCAGGCATATGGGTTGCTTCGATAAAAAGAATTTCTCCGCCCATGGGCGTCCATGCAAGCCCGGTTACAACACCAGGTTGGTTTTTCTCCTGTGCCACATCATGCCGTATGACCGGATGGCCCAGAATATCTTCTAGCATGTCGCAAGTTACCTGAAACGGCAGTTCAATATCACCTGAAACAATTTTCTGTGATGCAACCCTGGCGACCTTGGCAAGCTGCTCTCGAAGGCCCCTGACACCGGCTTCCAATGTATATTTATCAATTATGGCTTTAAATGCGTTATCATCGACTTCAAGCTGGTGCTTTTCAATCCCATGATCTTCAAGAACAAGTTTCATCAAAAAGTTTTTCCCGATATGGAATTTTTCATCTGCCGTATACCCTGAAAGTTCAATCACTTCCATACGGTCTAAAAGCGGTGTCGGGATGCCTCTTTTATCATTGGCCGTTGCCACAAAAAATACATCTGACAGGTCATAGGGAACCTCGAGATAATGGTCGGAAAATGTATTATTCTGTTCCGGATCAAGTACCTCAAGCAATGCACTTGAGGGATCACCATGAAAGGCTGAAACCAGTTTATCCACTTCATCCAGGACAAACACGGGATTCTTTTTGCCGGCCTTTTTCATTCCCTGGATGATTCGTCCCGGAAGGGCACCGATATAGGTCCTTCGATGGCCTCTGATTTCAGCTTCATCCCTGACGCCGCCAAGGCTGATCCGGACATATTCTCTTTGCAGGGCCTCTGCAATCCCTTTACCAAGACTTGTTTTACCCGTACCTGGGGGGCCGACAAGCAGCAGAATTGAACCTTGCTTTTCCTTTTTCAACTTCATCACGGACAAGTGCTGAATAATGCGCTCTTTAATTTTTTCCTGCCCGTAATGATAGGCATCAAGCAGTCTGGATGCTTCCTTGATATCTATATCCTTCTCTTCAGTGGAGGTCCATGGCAAAGCTACGAGAAGATCCAGATAATTTTTAATGATATTTATTTCATGGCTGCCCTGCCCTTGTTCATTGAGTTTTTCAAGTTCGTCAAGTGCTGCCTGTTCAACATCTTCGGGCATATTGGCAGCTTTAATCAGATGAGTATAATCCTTTTTGGCTTTGCCCTTAGGATTTTGATCGGGAGAGTCTTCATTGAGTTCTTCCTGGATATTTTTAAGCTGCTCCTTTAAAAAAGCTTTCCTGTAATTTTTATTGGCCTGATCAGAAAACTTCTGTGCCATCTCAATTTGCAGGGTTATGGATTCTTTATGCTGCAGGAGCATATCCATAAAGGCAATTCCTTTTTGCTTTAATGAATCCATTTCAAGAAGATGCTGTTTCTCCTTTACGGAAACAGGAATATTGGGCATCAGATACCCTAATATTCCCTGGATGGAATTAATTTTTTCAATATCTTTTATATAAGACTCGGAACCTTTGAAGTAAGCGCTTATTTCAAAGGCAATTTCCTTGATATATTGAAGCATGCGGTCCTGGTCATTGGGGTCTATATCAATATGGTCTTTTGCCGGAACCACCCTGGCAATAATTGCGCCTTCGGTTGTTCGATAATCAGTCCAGACAGATTCAACGGCTACCCTTGAATGCACTTTTGCATACAGGATGTCATGTCCCCTCCGGGAGGTAAGAGAATCAAAAAAAATCAAAGTTCCCATGGAGAACAATTTATCCGGATCAACATGATCTGCATCAAGCCCGTCTTTGGCGGAAAGGGCCACAGCCATGGTTTCTCCTTTTTCAATCCTCTGTTTTAACTGTCTGGCCAGATCAGGGGTGACCCGAATTTGGGCATTTGATTCAGGAAATAATACCGTTTGTGTTATGGGTATGACCATCATCTCTTTATTCAAAATATTTGAATCCATTTAATGTTCCTTTCATAGATTAAATCCTGTCGGATAAAATTTATAATAGACATGATTTAAATTAGTTCAATAGAAACTAACATTTATATTACCATTAAATAAATATGCATATTAATAATGAATTTCAATACTGCTCCTGGATTGTGTTTGCTATGCCTGAATGAAAACGTTGACAATTATCCATTGGCAAATTAGTAAACAATGAACAAACTATTTTTGAAAAAGTGGGTACCTTGTGAAAAGAGAACGTATCTATGCGGCCGTAAGAAAGTTTAACAGCCTGGGACATGAGTGCAATCTTGAAATTTCAGACAAATTGGGAATGTCTGAACTTCAGGTAAATCAACTGCACTATTTGAAAATAATTGACAGAACCGTTGATATGACCTTTGGAAAATTTGCTGAAATTTTAAAGGTTACCAAGCCGTCGGTTACTGAAATCGTAAATAAACTGATTAAGCTGAATGTTGTTGAGAAAAAACAATGCGCCTGGGACAAACGTATATTTTATATCAAACTTACCGAAAAAGGCCGCAACATTGCCCGGCTGCCCTTTCTTGCGGAACAAAGGGTGGTCGATATTATTGTCAGTGTTCTGGATGATGAAGATATTGATACCTTTGTTAAAATAATTAGGAAATTATAAAGATTTTGGAACCCTGTTTGCGAATCGACATTACCTGCCGATAGATAGCGTCCCATCCGCCCCTGCCCAGAGGAATTTTATCAGATCAACCCGGTCTTTCTCATCAAAATGAACGCCTTCGCCTTGCAAGAGCGCCTTTTGCTCTTCATATCCACGGGATTTGGGCAGGCTGATCAGCCCCTTGGCATTGATAATCCGGTGCCAGGGAAGATTGTGTTTTCGGCTCATGGAATGGATGATCCGGGTGACCTGCCTGGCGCCGTTGGAATGTCCGGCCATTAGAGCGATGGTTCCATATGTACTCACCCTGCCCTCAGGGATGCTTTTGATAATCTCCACAACTTTTTGGGTAAATTCCTCCATCACACTGCCTCTCAAAGACTTAAGAACCGGTCTGCCCATCTTGCTGTATCCGGGAATGCGGGCGGGACGCCCGCGCTCCCAGGTTGACTTATTTCGGGTTCATTACTTAAAAAAAAAGGACTTACAACGCAGCCTCAAGCATTCTTCTTGACACATCCAAAGTCACATTTCCATGTTCAGAGAGCCCTGTCATGCCGTGCTTTTCAAGGCCGGCAACCACCTTATCAACGATATCTGCACCGATGTTATAGTCTGAAAGCCGCGTAGCCATGCCAAGGCTGTGGAAAAACATTTCTGTTTTCTCAATGACAAGATCTATGCGGGCATCGTCGTCACCCTCGTGGATATCCCATACCCTTTCTGCGTATTGAAGCAGTTTCTCTTTCTTTTGGGTTCTGCGGATCTTCCAGTTTGCAATCTGAATCACGGCCAGGGTTTTTGCATGGTCCAGGCCGGTGAGTGCCGTAATTTCATGGCCAATCATATGGGTGGCCCAGTCCTGGGGGACACCGGCACCGATCAGGCCGTTGAGGGCCATGGTGGAACACCATACCAGATTGGCCCGGGCATTGTAGTTTTCCGGCTCATCCATCGTGGTTTTCCCTACTTCAATGAGGGTCCTGAGGATACCTTCGGCGGTACGGTCTTGAAATCCGGCACCAACTGGAAACGTGACATACTGCTCAATTGTATGGATAAAGGAGTCCACCACCCCGTTGGCCACCTGGGTGGGGGGCAAGGTGTAGGTCAGGACGGGATCAAGGATGGAAAATTCCGGGAACGCGTGGGCCGAAAAAACCGGCAGTTTGTCCTCGCCGTCGCTGATTACGGCACCATTGTTCATTTCGGAACCGGTGGCCGGCAAGGTGAGCACGGTGCCGAAAGGGACGGCTCCATCAACGGGAACCGGGGTAGAACCGAAGTTCATCAGTTCCCGCTCCCGGCCTATGTATTCATCGGCTACAGCGGCCACGGCAATAAATTTGGTGCCGTCAATAACGGAACCGCCGCCCACAGCCAGGATAAAATCCACCTTCTGTTCACGGACGATTTTTATAGCATTAAGAAGGATGTCCAACCGGGGATTAGCTGGAATACCACCAAATTCCAAAACGTCTCGGCTGCCCTTGGAAAGCTCGCCTTTAACCTGATCCAAAACGCCGAAACGCTTCACGCTTCCTCCGCCGTAAGTAATGAGCACTTTGGCATTTTGGGGAACCAGATCATTCAGTTTTTTCAAACGACCTTCACCAAAAACAATTTTTGTGGGATTATAAAAATTAAAATTAAGCATGGGTAGTTCCTTTAGTTTGTGTGTTGATTACAATGAGCATATTGTGCCACGGAGCTATGGCAATGTGAATAAAGATTCCGGCATAAGGCCCATGATCGGAATAACGGCCATGGCCGACCTGGTCTTTCACCGAGGTTAGGCCACAACAAATCATGAAAGAAACTAACTGGTTAGTTTAGTTTTTTCATATAAAAAACCTTCCAAAATATGGTTTAGAAATTTCATTCGTATTCAAGGCGTGATCATGGGAGCATATTGGAATATGGGCTCATCGATGGTCATGGAGCCCTTGCGCGGCGGCAACCTGAGCCGCCCTGACGCGCCTCCCCGGATACAGGCCATGTGGGACACCGCCGAAACCCGGCGCACTCCCGTAGAATGGGCGCTGCTTTGGGTATGAAACGCCCCTGAGGTCACCTTGGCTCTGTCCGGAATGAATCTGGACGAATACATTGAGCAGAACCTCTCCATTTCCGGACAGGCCGAGGCCGGTTCCCTCACCGATGCCGAACTCACCCTCATCGACCAGATGGCAGATAAGCACCGGGAGCTCATACCCGTGGGCTGCACAGGCTGCCAGTACTGCATGCCCTGCCCGGCCGGTGTGAACATCCCCGCTTGTTTCGAATACTAAAACAGCGGCAAAATGCTTAAAGAGCCCCAGGAAATAAGGCCCATGGTCAAAATTAAATCTGCTACAGATACGCCGGATTTTAAGTCGCCATCAAGGCACGCCAACGGAAGCATATTGGATGGAATATGGGCCCTTTGGCGTAACGCCGAGGGCGGCTTAAAAAACAAGTAGATGGGCGATTTTATTTTGACCATGGGCCTAACCCAATTCAAGCACACCGTGTTCAACGGATTTGTTTCCGGCAAGCAGACCCAGGCATCCCTGTGCGTTGAGTGCGGTGAATGCCTGGAGCACTGCCCCCTGCACATCGAAATTCCCGAGCGCCTCAGGGAAGTGGTGTACTATTGTGAAACCGAAGGCATTGGAGAAATCGTCAATCAGTTCATGGCCGGGGACCAGAGCCATTCATCCTATCCACACCTTAAAGCCAGCTGACCTTGGCTTCCCGGCGCTCAGGAATATGGTGATACTTGAATTTGGGATATCCAAGGGCCAATGCCCCATATACCGCGTGGTTTTCAGGCAAGTTCAGGTATTGGGCAATCGGTGGATAATGGCTTGCTGCGATCATAAAAAAACCGGCCCAAAAACTCCCGATACCGTAGGAGGTGGCCGCCAGTTCAAGGGATGTTAAGGCAATACTGCAGTCTGCTGCCGGAATGAGCGCGTCCGTTGCCGTATGGGCGATTGCAATGAGGGGGGCACTCCTTAAAATCATGTCATCACCGGCTTCCCAGGCAGCGGCAATACCCGGATATGCATTATTCTGCTCCAGCCACTGGACGGTCATCTTTGCCAGTTCATGAATCTTATCCCTGTCATCCACCAGCACCCAGTGAACCGGCTGAAGGTTCTTTGCCGTGGGGGCCCAGCGCAGCATGTCCATGAGGTGGGCCATTTTCTCCCGTTCAACAGGTTTGTTTTTGTAAACGCGTACGGATCTGCGGTTTTTCAGCAGGGCCTCCATGGCAGGTACATCCACGGCGACCTCCTTTAAGGCCGATTCACAGTTTTCCGGAGCCACACCATCAAAGGTCAGCGCATCCGAGGGGCAGACGGCAAGGCAGTGGCCGCAGTGCATGCACAAATCTTTGGCTTCCGGGATGACTTCAGGAAAACCGTCACTATTTTCCCTGAGGATATTAAAAGGGCACTCAATAATACAAATTTTGTCTTGTTTACATTTTTCAGTATTGATTTGAATCTGCATTGTTATCTCCAAAAGTTGTTTGATTGTTTTATTTTTTTCTTTGAGATGGCTAATTTACATGGCAAAATCATCAAAAACAAATCAAAATAGGAGGATATAAAAAAATGACTGCACAATCTCAAGAAAAAAATGATGACAATAGAAGAATATCTTTCCTTTGAAAGACGTTCTCTGGATACCAAACATGAAAAAACCGATTGCCACTACCCCCGAAGACCTACCCTACAGAAAGCTACAACATCACCTGGACCGGCAGCCGGTTGGATTTCCGCCGTCGACCGATGGTGCGGACATCCGGCTGCTCAAACATATTTTTTCACCTGAAGAGGCCGCCATCGCCACCTGCCTGAGCCATGAACCCCAACCTGTGGAAGTGATTTTCGATCGGGCCATCCATATGGTTCCGTCCATGGATGCATTGGAAGAGCATCTTACAACCATGGTCAAAAAAGGGGGCATTGAATGCCACCAAAAAAACAACCGGAATGTTTATGCAAACGTCCCCTTGGTGGTAGGGATTTACGAACTTCAGGTCAACCGCCTCACACCGGAATTTATCCGGGATTTCAAGGCCTATACATCGAAAAAAAGTTTTGGCATCTCCTTTCTCGGCACGGGCCGGTCACAGATGAGGACTATCCCCATCAATAAAAGCATCCTCCCCGACCTGCCGGTGGCAGAGTATGACCATATTTTTTACCTTCTTGAAAAGGCAGACCCTCCGTTTGTAGTTCTGCCGTGCATCTGCAGGAAAAAGAAAGCACTGCAGGGGGCGCCCTGCAAACAAACCAAGCGGGAGGAGACCTGTATGGCCATGGGCAGCATTGCCCAGACCCTGATTAAGATGGAACTGGGCCGGCAGATAACAAAAACCGAAGTCATGGAAATCATCAGCCGGAACCAGGAAGAGGGCCTGGTTCTCCAGCCCTCCAACACCCGGAAGATTGAATTTTTATGTTCCTGCTGCAGCTGCTGCTGTTCAATGCTGAGCCTGCAAAAAGAACTGCCCCTGCCTCTGGATTTCTGGGAAACAGGGTTTAGGGTGGAACTATCCACTGAATCTTGCGTGGCCTGCGGACAATGTGCGGATAAATGTCCTGTCCAGGCCCTGTCCTTTCCCGAGCCTGCCAACGAACAAAAGAAAAAAGCCAGGCCGTTTATTGATCCGGACCGCTGCATCGGCTGCGGCCAGTGCGTTGCCGCATGCAGGCCCGGGGCACTGTCGCTTGTTCCCAGGCCCGGGCAAGCCCCGCCTCCGACAAACCGAGATGAGCTGAACGCAGAACTGCTGGCCCACAAAAATAAGCCCCTGGCCCGAACCCGGGTGGTCGGGAAACTGGCCAAAGGGGTTATTGTGAAACGGGATCTTCGCCTGGTGAAAAATTGACCGGACTTAAAAGGCCGCAAAAGAACGCTCTTGTCCCTGCTTCCCGTGGAGCTCGGGCAAATTTCAGCAGTAGTTTTTTCAGAAATACGTCATTTATCTGCTTCATTTGGCTTATTGAGATGTCTTGTTGATTATGGTGTTGATGAATCATAGGTTAAGTTGGCTTGCTAAATTCTATATCTTTGATTATCTTTTCAATTGTATTGAGCAGGCCAGGAATTTTTTTCCGCATGTAACTTAAGTTTCGCTTGTTTGAATTTGGGTTTCAGTGGTCAGCTTGGAGACAAAATATTGCCGGCTTCCATCATGAAGCGGTATTACGCCACATACGACAAATTCAAACATTGCCAACATGTTTTCTGTTTTAGGGTTACGCACATCCCTTTATTGAGATCCACTTTAATTATCCAAACCTTTATCCCGTTCGCCAATTTTTATTCTGACCGTTCTTTCCATAAGGACCAAAATTTAAAGCGCTGTTTTGAACCCGCTTCATTTGATTTTTGTAAGGAATCAGGGTCTCGTGATCGTGCTTATCCAGTGCTTTGAAAAAAGCTTCTTGATAGGAGGCGTACATGGGCAAATGAATTAAAAAAACATCCTCCGTGATCATCTATGTGCGCCATATTCCCGTGTATAGCCACCTTGGAATCGCCGGCAAATAAAAAATCTTTCTTTCCCAGCAGGTCAATCAAATGGTACCATTGTTCCACATAGGTTTCCACATCGGCGGTGTTGCCACTATATGTTTGTTGGAATGAGGAACAGCAAATTTTCCCGAGCCAACGCCGACTTCCATGCCCTCCGCTCCGGCGGAAGGGATAAGCCGGCGGATTGTCTCTATTTCAGCTGCATAGAAATCTGGGTGCTTATCAAACCATTGGTCATACGCCTCACTGTACTTTTCGAATGATTCAATTTTGGGCATGATCAACTCCAATAGGCTCATCATGAAACGATTGAGCTGTGCAGCACGGATTTTTGTGTCCGCACCAGTGACAGGTTAGCTATATTTGAGAATATCCTTACCCGGTCAAATTATGCAAGAAAAACATGCTGCATGGATATTTAAATCTCAAATACAAGGGCATAAGTTCCGTCCGACAAAAAGAGATTATTGATTTTTTAAACCAGTTTGGGTAACATAATTTTTAATCCGACAGAAAAAGACAATCATTGATTTTCAGACCGAACCCGAAAAAGAACTAAAATCAGGCGAAAAATATTTGCACTAAAGAAATCCCAGCGGCCTGCTGAATCTATACGCCTTTGGAAAATATATATTGCTTTTATCTTATTAAAAAATCACTTAGTTAAAAAATGAGGAGTATAATGACAATCAGAGTAAAAAAGGGTGCAACATTATCATTTTTTCTTTCCATATTACTCGTCCCGTATCTTTATGCAGCGTCAGGGAATGCACCAAAGCTGAACAACGGTAAAAAATGGCGGGTCGCCTACTACGAGGGCGGACCTTATTCCGATTATACCGATACCATGAGGACGCTTGTTCGCGGTTTGATCAAAACAGGCTGGATAACAGCTAAAAATCTGCCTGATGTCCAACAAGAAATACCCAAGCCTTATATCAACTGGCTGACGAAACACGGCAGCCCGTATTTGTCGTTTAAACCGGAAGATTGTTATTCGGCAGACTGGGATGATCAAAAAAGAGTTAAAATGCGAAAAGAATTGCTGAAAAAACTAAAACACGGCGGCATTGATATTGTTATTGCAATGGGGACCTGGGCCGGTTTGGATATGGCCAACAACGAGCATTCTGTTCCGGTGATGGTTTTGTCCACGTCCGACCCGGTAAAGGCCGGCATCATCAAAAGTCCAACAGATTCCGGGTTTGATCATGTGACCGCCAGGGTCGATCCCGATCGCTACTTAAGGCAGTTGCGGATGTTCCACAGGATCGTTGGATTTAATAGCCTGGGCATTGCCGTTGAAGACTCCGAAGACGGCCGGAGTTATGCTGCCATCAATGAAGCACGGCAGATTGCAAAGGAAAGAGGCTTTGAGTTGATCACCTGCAATGTTCTGGACTTGATACCGGACAAAGAGAAAGCTGACAGTTCCTGTTTTAAATGTTACCATGAACTCTCGAAAAAAGCCGATGCCGTATATTTAACGGCTTTGGTGTGTGCAGACACAAGGACGAAAAAACTCGCAGATATTTTTAAAAATGCTCGGATCCCTTCGTTTTCAATGGCCGGGTCAAAATGGGTGAAAGACGGAATTTTGCTGAGTATTTCCAGTGATTCAGGATATGCCGGACTCAGCCGGTATAATGCAGATAAATTCGGTAAAATTTTAAACGGCACAAAACCAAGAGACCTCAACCAGATATTTGAGGACCCTCTGGATATCGCAATTAATATAACAACCGCAAAAGCCATCGGTTTTCCCATACCCAAAAGCATTTTAAAAATAGCCACCGAAGTTTATGGAGAGTAAACATTGCAGCGTCGACTAGGATATGTGATCATCGGAATTATCTGCTTTTTTTATTGGCTGCTCGATAGTATCTGGGCATATATGTCCTTTGAATACAATTTAAAAAACTTGATTTTCAGAGAACCGGGTTCCTATGTGGACACCTTTTTGTTGAAAGTCTCTCCCTATCAGATTGTCTCCCGGCTCATGGTTGTATTTTTATTCGTCATTCTCGGTTTTATTATCATCGAGTTTATAAAAAAACGGCAGGAGGATCAAAACAAACACCGAGAGGCCCACGACACCTTATTGACAGTTCTCAACAGTATTGATGCGGCGATTTACGTCACAGATATAAAGACCTATGAAATTTTGTTCATGAACAAATATCTGGTGGACAAATCCGGAGGAAATTTTTTAGGAGAAACTTGTTACAGTGTGTTTAGAAACGAAAATAACGTGTGTAAGTACTGTCCGACTAAGGAACAGGAACTGGTGGACAACGACGGTAATTTAAAGGATGTGGTCGTCCGGGAGCGTCAGGACCCTGTAACAAAGGCATGGTATCTAAATTATGACAAGGCAATTAAATGGATCGACGGTCGTATTGTTCATCTGCAGATTTCCACCGATGTGACCCGGCTTAAAAAGCTTCAGGAAAAAGAAAAAAAGGCGGACGAATATCTGCGTCAGGCCCAAAAAATGGAATCCATCGGCAATCTGGCCGGAGGTATCGCACACGACTTCAATAATCTTTTATTTCCGATCCTTGGTCTGTCAGAACTGCTTTTAGAGGATCTGCCTGAAGACAGCCTTGAGTACGAAAATGTCCAGGTGATTCTGGATGCTGGAAAAAGAGGCCGCGATCTTGTCCAGCAGATTCTGTCCTTCAGCCGCCAGTCCAAGAAGGAAAATATCCCTGTCCGCCTGCAGCAAATTTTGAAGGAAGCATTGAAATTAAGCCGATCCACAATTCCCTCTTCCATACAAATCAATCAGGATATTCAGGAAGATTGCGGGTGGGTGATGGCCGATCCCATACAACTTCACCAGATTGTGATCAATCTGATCACCAATGCATACCATGCCGTGGATCAGTCGGGAGGCAAAATCAATGTCCAGTTAAAGGAGCTATCCGTCACAAAGGACAGTCCGTCGGCGAAACTCAATTCAGATGGTAAATATGTGATGCTCAGGATTTCAGACAATGGGTGTGGTATTGAAGCAACAATTAAAAATAAAATTTTCGATCCTTATTTCACCACCAAAGACAAGGGCAAAGGCACAGGCCTTGGTCTTGCTGTTGTTTACGGAATTGTTCAGGATTACGGGGGAGATATCCTGGTTGACAGTAAAGTAGGGGAAGGGACGGTTTTTTCAATATACCTGCCAATACATGAGCAACTGCCGGAAACAGAAGCAGAGGACAAGACGGTTTCATTTCAAACCGGATCGGAGCATATTCTTCTTGTTGACGATGAGAAACCAGTAGCTCATTTAGAAAAAAAGATGCTCAATCGGTTTGGGTATAGAGTTACTATGCATACCAGCAGTCTGGAAGCGCTGGAATGCTTTCGTGAAAATCCGGGAGCATTTGACCTATTATTGACTGACGTGACAATGCCGGGGATCACTGGAGACAGGCTGGCACAGGAAGTCCTGGCAATAAGGCCTGATATCCCGATTCTTCTCTGCACCGGCTTCAGTGAGAAGATTGACAGGCAGAAGGCGGAGCATCTCGGCATCAAAGGATTTTTAATGAAACCGGTTGTCAAATCTGATATGGCCCGGATGGTGCGGCAGATTCTCGACAACAAGTAGGACTATCTTACACTCGATCATCAAGTTTTTAGGGAATTTGTTCAAATTCAAGGCGGAAATAATTTTTAAACGGAGGAATATACAACATATTTTGAGGATTAAAAATTTTTTCCAACGCCGAAGTTGGGCAAATTAACAAAAACTTGATCATCGAGTTACAGGCACAACCTCAAGCCAATACCCGTCCGGATCATTGATGAAATAGATACCCATCTCATTATTTTCATAGCAGATACACCCCATCTTCTCATGCAGGGCATGGGCTGCATCGAAATCATCTGTTTTGAATGCGATGTGAAACTCTTCGTCGCCGAGATCGTAAGGCGCTTTCCTGTCTTTGAGCCAGGTGAGTTCCAGTTTATTGGCAGACTGATTATCCGTTAAATATACAATAATATAAGAACCGTCTGTGGCTGTTTTTCTTCTCAGTTCTCTAAGGCCGAGTGCTTTTTCATAAAAAGCCATACTTTTTTCCAGATTCAGTACGTTGATATTAAAATGATCAATTGTAAATCCCATATTTATTTTTTGCTCCCAAATTAAAAAAATTTAAACCCCTCGCTGCACAAGTCTGTCGACCGATAATCTTACAGCGCCTTAAAGTAGTCTCATATCATCACCATAGGTTCGTCTTTGCATAGGGTCAAGAAAAAAAGAACCTGATTATCTCAAAATGTTAGATTTCTTTAACAAAAAAAGTCATAAAAAATAAGGGATTCCCTGATTGATTTGCCCTATCTGCCCTTGGTATTATATCTTGCATGTATGTGAAAGAGGAAAAGAAAGATTCAATTTTCTCTAAACAAAACCCTTAAGATTGACACAGGGAGGAAGGCGAATGATTGAAGCAACTGAAACCCATTTACAAAGTGATATCTTTGATTTTCTTAGAACCATTGATGATGAAATTCTAAGACTTAACGAACCTGACGAGATCGCTTCAGGCAAGAACTTCAGCTTGCATAGTATCCATCAGTTCGATTCCGTTATTCAGTCCGAAACGGAGATCAAAGAAAAAGCCTGATTTTCTATTCTCTCTTCCTATATTCTTCGTTCTAATACCCCGGTGCCTTTAAAAAGTTCCTTTTTAGCGGCACCGGGTATTTTTTTTAAAAAATAATTTGCCCCCATCGCCAGACAGAAATTCTAAATTTGAGTCCGTACACCATCTTGCTCTTAATCTTGCTCGTGCTTTTGCTCGAAAGAATACTGCGAGCAAGAGCATGATTAAGAGCACGAGCAAGAAAAAAGCAGGCAGGAAAGATAATACTTTATTAAATTTAGAATTGCTGATCGCCAGATTGACAGTACTAATGGTATCGTTATAATAAAGATATTGGGAAAGTACCTTAACCAAACAGAAAAAAGGAAAGAAGACATGAAAAAACTTTTATTTGCAATGGGTTGCCTATTGGCTGTTTGCCTTATTTTTTCCTGTGGTAAAAAAGAAGAAGCAGAGCAAACAATTAAACTTGGGGTTGCCGGAGCACATTCAGGTGACCTTGCATCCTATGGACTCCCGTCGGTGAATGCTGCCAAGCTAGTCGTCAAAAAGATCAATGCCAACGGTGGTGTTTTAGGCCAACAGGTGGAACTACTGGTTGAAGACGATGTCTGTAAACCGGAAGTTGCGGGAAACACAGCAACTAAACTGGTCTCAGACGGCGTCGACGTTGTCATGGGTCATATCTGCTCCGGGGCAACCAAGGCGGCCCTGGGCATTTACAGAGAATCAAAACTTGTTGCCATGTCTCCGTCTGCCACCAATCCGGACCTGACTTTATCCGGTGATTATCCCAACTTTTTCAGAACTATACCCCACGACGCCAAACAGGCCCAGCTCCAGGTTGAGTTTGCAACCCAAACCCTTAAGGTTAAAAATATCGTTATCCTGCATGACAAAGGGGATTACGGCAAGGGCCAGGCAATACTTGCAAAAAAATACTTTGAGGAAGCCGGTGTTAATATTTTGCTGTTTGAAGGAGTTACCCCGGGTGCTGTGGACTATTCCGCCATTGTTACCAAAATAGAAAAACAGCAGCCTGACCTGATCGTCTGGGGCGGTTACCATCCTGAAGCCTCCAAAATCGTGACGCTGATGAGAAAACAGAGAATGGATACCCTGTTCATGGGGGCTGACGGTGTAAAGGATGATACGTTTATTAAGGTTGCCGGGGAATATGCTGAAGGCGTCTATGCCACAGGCCCCAAGGATATTTCCGGAAACCCCATGGCCAAACTGGCAAAGGAAGAACATCAGAAAGAATTCGGTTCTGATCCAGGTGCTTTTTTTGACGCGGCATATGCAGCGACCCAGGCCCTGCTCAACGCTATTGAGAAAGCCGGTTCCACCGATTATGACAAAGTGGTTCAGGCGCTGAGAACCGAATATGTTGAAACCCCCTTAGGAAAAATTCGGTTTGACGAAAATGGTGACGCCACAGGTATCGGATTTTCCGTATACAAAGTGACCAATGGTCAGTTTGTTGAAGAGAACTAATTAGTGTTTGAACGAAAAGTCCCCCATCGGCGGCGTTGCAGATGGGGGACTTCGCGTCTAAATACGGTTTTTTCGTTTTGGCACTGATTATTCCCTTTGATAAAATTTGATAAAACAGGTTACTCAATGGATTTTGAATTTTTTTTTAAACTGTTCCTGGGCGGATTGACCCGGGGCAGTATCTATGCCTTGATTGCCTTAGGTTACACCATGGTGTACGGCATTATTGAACTGATTAACTTTGCACATGGTGAAATATATATGATTGGGGCCTTTACCGCGCTTATCATCTCCACGGTTTTGACCATGTTAGGCTTTCCTGCTTTGGCTGTGACGCTGATTGCAGCGGCGGCGGCCATTTTTTATGCCTGCTGTTACGGGTATACCATGGAAAAAATCGCTTATAAACCCCTGCGAGCCGCCCCCCGTCTGTCCGCTCTGATAAGCGCCATCGGCATGTCTTTGTTTCTTCAAAATTATGTATTGCTTGCCCAGACATCAGATTTTTTGCCGTTTCCCAGCCTGATCCCTGATTTTGAATTCTGGGAACCCTATGCACACATCATGTCCGCACCGGAATTCGCCATTATTGTCACCACGGTCTTTGTCATGGTCGGGTTGACCTTTCTGATCAAGTTTACCCAGATCGGCAAAGCCATGCGCGCCACATCCCAGGACAAAACCATGGCCATGCTCCTTGGGATCAATGTCAACCGGGTCATATCCTTTACCTTTATCATCGGATCCGCCACTGCTGCCATCGGCGGCATGCTCATTGCCTCACACATCGGTCAGATTAATTTTTACATGGGATTCATTGCCGGCATTAAAGCCTTTGTAGCAGCCGTTTTAGGAGGCATCGGCAACATTCCCGGTGCTGTTTTAGGTTCCCTGGTCCTGGGATGGACTGAAAGTTTTTTCACAGGTTATATTTCAAGTGATTATGAAGATGTATTTGCCTTTTTATTCCTGGTTTTGATCTTAATTTTCAGACCGTCCGGAATTCTGGGCCGTGCGGAAACCAAAAAAGTTTAATTATCGCCCTTCGGGCGAGCTGATAGCTATTAGCTGACAGCTGTAAGGAAATAGAATTCCTATACTATTAAATTAAAGATAGATATTATGAATCTGTTACAAGAACTCAAACAATCCACCATTGTAGCGGTCTGGTTTATGTTCCTGACCTTTCCCCTCATGGTGATCAAGGTCAATACCGTAACCAAAACCATTGAGTGGCGCTGGTGGAATATGGCCTTTATCGGCGTTGCCTTTTTTTTCCTGTCTGCCCTGTGGCGTTATATGCTTAAGCGCAAAGAAAAAAATACAGGGAAACGTTCACAGGGTAAAAAAACGTCTGCTGTCAGAAGACTTCTGGCCGAAAAACGGTTTTTTATTCCCACAATGGTTTTGTTAACAATTGCCACCCTGGCGTTTCCCCACACCTTTTCCATGTACCAGACTAACATCATGATTTCAGCATTGATTTATGTGATGCTGGGGTTAGGGCTTAACATTGTTATTGGGCTTGCAGGTCTTCTGGATCTGGGCTATGTAGCCTTTTTTGCCGTAGGCGCATATACCTATGCGCTTTTAAATCTGCATTTCGGCATGACTTTCTGGATGGTGCTTCCCCTGGGAGGCCTTCTGGGTGCCATTATGGGCGTTATTTTGGGCTATCCCGTGCTTCGATTGAGAGGTGACTATCTGGCCATTGTTACCCTGGGATTTGGAGAAATCATCCGTCTGGTACTTGAAAACTGGAATGAATTTTCCAAGGGTCCCAGCGGCATTGCCAATATCCCTAAACCCGGCTTGTTCGGATTAGATCTGACACTCCAACAACATTCGGTCTACCTGTATTATATTATTGTGGCCCTGGTTATTTTTACCATCTTCGTGATCAACCGTCTCCAGGATTCCCGGATCGGGCGGGCCTGGATCGCATTGAAAGATGATGAAATCGCCTGTCAGGCCATGGGCATTGATAAGGCCGGAACCAAACTGCGCGCCTTTGCTTTAGGTGCCACCTGGGCCGGCATGGCCGGCGTGGTTTTTGCCGCCAAAACCACATTTGTGAATCCGGCCAGTTTCACTATCTGGGAATCGGTCATTATTCTATGTACTGTTGTGCTGGGTGGCATGGGCTCCATTGCCGGTGTCATTTGCGGTGCCTTTATGCTGATTCTTCTGCCTGAATATCTTCGGGCTGTATCTGAATACCGGATGATTGTTTTCGGCGCTGTCCTGGTACTGATGATGGTCTTTAAACCCGGCGGACTGATAGAAAACGTCAGAAAAACGTACCACTACAAAGAACACGGACACACCACTGCGGAATAGATATGAACAAACCCATTTTGGAAGTAAAAAAACTGACCATGACTTTCGGGGGGTTGCGGGCCATCAACAGCCTGGACCTGAGCATCAACCAGGGGGAGATTGCCGCGCTGATCGGTCCCAATGGTGCAGGGAAAACCACTTTTTTTAATTGTATTACAGGCATTTACACCCCCACCGAGGGAGATGTTTTTATCCGGCCCAACGGGGATGATGCCACCAAAGAACGAATCAACGGGCTCAAACCCAACCTGGTGACCCGCAAGGGCCTGGCCCGGACATTTCAGAACATCCGGCTGTTTGCGTCCATGACGGTTCTGGAAAATGTAATGATCGGATGCTACCCCGTCACAAAGGCCGGCATCCTTGGGGCCATTTTCAGAGGCCCTGCCACCCGGGCCGAAGAGCAATTTGTCGTGGATAAAAGTTACGGTATCTTGAAAAAAATCGGTCTTGAAACATATGTGGATGAACTGGCGCTGAACCTGCCTTACGGTGCCCAACGACGCCTGGAAATTGCCAGGGCCATGGCCACGGATCCATTTTTGCTTCTTCTGGATGAACCTGCGGCCGGCATGAACCCCAAAGAGACCCAGGCCCTGAACGAATTGATTCTGAAGTTAAGAGACGAAGAACAGATCTCCATCCTTTTAATTGAACACGATATGAAACTGGTCATGTCCCTGTCTGAAAACATCTTTGTGGTAGATTACGGTAAAAAAATTGGAGAAGGCACCCCTGACCAAATACTGAATAATCCGGTGGTGATCAAGGCTTACCTGGGAGAAGAGATAGATGCTTAAAATCAGAAATGTAGAAACCTATTACGGCAATATTCAGGCCTTGAAAAATATCAGCATGGATGTCCAGGAAGGCGAAATAATAACCCTGATCGGTGCCAACGGTGCCGGAAAATCCACAACCTTGATGACGCTGTGCGGGGTAGTGCCTGCCACCAGCGGCACCATTGAATTCCAGGACCGGGATATCACCGGCATGCCGGCTGATCAGATTGCTGCGTTAGGCATCAGCCAGGTACCGGAAGGCCGCAGGATTTTCCCCTATCTCACGGTCATGGAAAATCTGGACATGGGCACCTTTCTTAGAAAAGATAAAGATCAAATTAAGCAAGATTTAAAAAATGTATTTCAGCTGTTTCCGATCCTGGCAGAACGAAAAAACCAGCAGGGCGGCACCTTAAGCGGCGGAGAACAGCAGATGCTTGCCATTTCCCGGGCCATCATGAGCAAGCCCAAGCTGTTGCTGCTTGATGAACCTTCCCTGGGGCTTGCACCCATCATCATCAAACAAATTTTTAATATTATAAAAACAATCAATCAGGAATATAAAACCACCATATTCCTGGTGGAACAAAACGCCAACCTGGCGCTAAAAGTAGCGGACCGGGGATATGTCATGGAGACCGGCACCATCACCATGAGCGATACAGGAGAAAAACTTCTGGCCAATGAAGAGGTCAAAAAAGCTTATCTTGGAATGTGATAAGGAGTCGATAAAACAATTGAATACACAAGAAAAAATTTGCGTCCTGCGCCGGAAAATGGATGAAACCGGGGTCAATGCCGTGATTATTCCCAATGCAGATCCTCATCAAAGCGAATACCTGGCCGAATACTGGCAGGCACTGAAATGGTTGACCGGATTTTCAGGCTCTGCCGGTACGGCTGTGGTAACAAAAACAAACGCCGGGCTGTGGACGGATTCTCGCTATTGGATCCAGGCCGCTGCCCAGTTGGACAGCTTTGAACTTTTCAGGCAAGGCGATACGGATGTCCCTTCATTTGACAGATGGCTGGCCGACACGCTGTCCGCCAATGACCGCATTGCCCTGGACGGCAAAATGGTCTCTGCTGCCCAGGCCGTCAGTCTGAAAAAAGATTTTGCACAAAAGGGCATCGTTGTGGACACCGCCATGGACCTGTTTTCCGATCTGTGGCTGGACAGGCCGCCCATGCCTCGTACCCAGGCCTTTGAGTTGGATACCTTCTATGCCGGCGAAACCCGGAAAGAAAAATTTTCTCGCATACGAAAAAAAATGGCAGGTTACAATGCTGACTGCCATGTGATGGCCGCTTTGGATGATATTGCCTGGACCTTTAATCTGAGGGGCGAAGATATTCACGCCAATCCGGTGAATCTGGCTTTTGCCATATTTAACATGGATGAAATCTATCTGTTCATTGATCCTGCCAAGGTCAGTCCGGCACTTGGGACAGCCCTTGAAGCGGACGGTGTTGCATTGTTTGACTACGACACTTTTTACGAAAAAATCCAGGAGTTGAATAAAAAATCCAGGGTACTGCTTGATACCGAAAGAGTTTCAGATTTCATTTACCAGGCCATAGGGAAGCGCTCGGATATCATCGAAGCGTCAAACCCTTCGCTAATGTTTAAATGCCTGAAAAATGAAGTTGAGATCTCCCATATCCGTGACACAGCGGTCAAAGACGGCCGGGCCGTGGTCAATTTCCTTCACTGGCTTGACACAAGCGACGCGTCCAAAACTGAAATTTCAGCCGCAGAACAACTTTTGAATTTTCGCAAAGAGCAGGACGCCTTTATCCACCCCTCTTTTGACTCTATTATGGCGTTTAAGGAACATTCAGCCATCTGTCATTACAGTGCCGATCCTGATACGAATCTGCCCTTAAGTCCTGATGCCATGTTTCTGACCGATTCCGGAGGCAATTACCTGACCGGGACCACGGACATCACACGCACCGTGCACTTAGGAGCGCCGTCAAGCCAGGAAATCCGTGATTACACCCTGGTGCTCAAAGCCCATATTGCCGTTGCAACAGCGCGTTTTCCCGCCACTGCCAGGGGGTATCAAATTGATGCCATGGCCCGCCGGCACTTATGGCAGCAGGGACTTGACTTCGGCCACGGTACAGGCCATGGCGTTGGTTTTTTCCTGTGCGTGCATGAAGGCCCGGCGCGCCTCAGCACGCTTCCTGTGGATATCACACTTAAACCGGGCATGCTTTTAACCAACGAACCAGGCCTTTACCGGGAAGGCCAATACGGAATCCGGCTTGAAAATATGATTCTTGTCATTGAGGACAGGGAGACCCAGTTCGGCAAATTTCTAAAATTTGAAAACATGACCTTCTGTCATTTTGAGCGCGACCTTGTGGATAAAACCATGCTCAGCCCCAGGGAAATCAACTGGGTCAATGATTACCACCAACTGGTTTATGATCGGCTGACACCTGGACTGGACGTGTCGGTCCGGCAATGGCTAAAGGAAAAAACAAAAGCCCTTTAGGAAATAGTCTGAAATAACTTAACTTGGGAACGCGGGCGTCCCGCCTGCATTTTCATAATACTTGCGGACATGCGGGCGAGACGCCCGCGCTCCCGGATATATCAAAATGGGCAAGTTATTTAAGACCCGTTCCTTAGCTTTCCAGAAACAGATCTAACAGCGCCTTAGGGTCTTCTTTGATAATGAGTTTTGCTTCGGTCTCTTTTCTAATGAACCCCTGGTTAACCCCATGCTGCGTAAACGCATTCAGATGGTCGTAATACCCGACCACGTTGAGTAATGCACATGGTTTCTTATGAATTCCAAGATGGGACCAGGTCAGTATTTCAAAAAGTTCTTCCATGGTGCCGATACCGCCGGGAAGTGCAATAAATCCGTCCGACAGTTCGGCCATCATGGATTTTCTCTCATGCATGGACCCCACAACCACAAGTTCTGTTAAGCCGGGATGGCTTATTTCCCGGTTTATCAGGGCTTCGGGGATGACGCCTGTGACCCTGCCACCGCCTTGGAGAACGGTGTCAGCCAGCGTGCCCATAAGCCCTACGCCGGCGCCACCGTATACAAGATCAATATCTTTTTCCAGCATGGCACGGCCAAGGGCTGCCGCGGCCTGTCTGTATTCAGGCCGGGTCCCGTCACTGGAACCGCAGTAAACGCATATTTTCTGCATTCTTTATTTCACCTGGGTTCCAACAAAATGGATGCATCCGGTGGGGCATTTTTCAACGGCTTTCATGGCTTCTTCATAATTTTGAGCTGAATACGCATCATAATTACATTTAGCCAGATTGTCCGAAATAGTGAAGAGATCAGACGACTTTGCACAGGCTTTGCATCCTACGCATGCATTTTCACACACGGCTTTGGCATCCTTTGCCTTGTCTTTGTTGGAGCAGGCCACCACAGGTATCGCCTCTTCCCTGAATCCTTCAATGGAAAGGATGCCCCTGGGACAGACTTTGGCACAGGCACCGCAGCCAATACATTTTTCATAGTCCACCCGGGCAAGGCCGTCTATGATATGAATTGCGTCATAATTGCAGGCCTCAACACAGTCGCCAAAACCAAGACATCCAAAGGTACAACCCTGGACGCCTGCCACCTGATGGGCAGATGCGCACCGCTTTTCACCCATGTATTCGGTAAGCCCTAAACGACTGGACAACGGCGCGTTGCAATGAACGATTGCATGCAAGGGCAGCATGTCGCCCACCTCAACCCCCATGATATCGGCAAGCTGTTTGGCGCAGGCCTGCCCGCCCACCGTGCATTTATTGACAGGATCATTGTCTGTAACAATAGCCATGGCATAGTCGGAACAACCTAAGTACCCGCATCCACCACAGTTAACGCCGGGAAGCGCCTCTGTGAGCTCTTCAATTTTAGGATCCACTTCAACTTTAAATTTTTTATTGGCCCATCCCAGGATATAGGAAAAAATCATGGCCATGACCAGCATGCTTGCGCCGGCTATACCCAGTGAAATCATCATGGCAGGACCTCCTGGCCGTTATGGCCCTTAGAGGTTATGCTGGCTAAGGAATCAGTCAACGTAGTGCAACTTGCTTCAGAACTTTGTTCCTGGACAGCGGATGCCGGTTTCAATGCATTTTTGATACCTGAATCCACCCCGGTGAATCCCATGAAAGCAATGGCCAGAATCCCCCCGATGACCAGGGTAATGGCCGCCCCTTCAAAGGGCTTGGGAATATCGCAAAGTTCCAGTTCTTCCCGGATACCGGCCATAATTACGATGGCAATGGTGAATCCCAGTCCGCCAAAAAGAGCCAGAGTCATGGCTCTGCCCAAGTCCCACATCTCTTTGGGATTGTCAACGCCCGCCACATGGCTCATGATGGTCAGGCAGGCAAAGAGAATGGCGCAATTGGTCGTAATCAAGGGCAAAAATACCCCGAAGGACCGGTAAAGCGGCGGAAAAAATTTTCTGACATACATCTCCACAAATTGAACCGAAGAGGAAATGGCAAAAATATACACAATGTAACTGAGCACTGTCAGATCAATTTGCGCGGCTGCTTCAGGCGTTGTAAAGAAACCGGCAATAAAGGCTGACACCGGTGCGCCTGGAATCAGGATAAAAACCGTGATGCTCCAGGAGAGAAACGCGGCAATACTCATGACAAAGGTTACGGCACATCCCATGCCAAAGGCCATTTCGACCTTTTTAGACACCCCCACAAACGGACAGATGCCCACAAAATAATAAAATATAAAGTTATTAATTATCGAAGCTGACAGGGCAATCAGCAGGATATCCACAAAATAGTCCATAGACTCGCCTCAATCTTTGTAAATTTATTTACGGGCTTCTTCCCGTTTATAATCAATATAGTTCACCAGTCCCAGCAGCAAACCCAGTGTAATGAATGCACCGGGGGGCAGTACCATGACGACCCAGTCCGGCCAGCAGGCCGGCAAAATTCTGAATCCCATAAGCATACCTGTTCCCAGAATTTCCCTGACCGCAGCAATACTTGCCAGCGCCAGACCAAATCCAATGGCCTGGCCCAGGCCGTCGGCCGCCGCGGTAATCACATTCTGCTTGGACGCGCACACCTCACACCGGCAGATGATCAGGCAGTTAACAATGATCAACGGGATATAGGGGCCAAGGGTTTTACTCATCTGGAACATGTATGCGGCCAGTACCCTGTCCGCCACCGTTACAAAGGTTGCAATGGTCAGGGTAAAGATCACGATTCGCAGATGGGGTTTTAACAGGTTTCGTATCAGGCTGATCACAACATTGGCGCACACCAGAACAAAGGCCACAGAAACGGCCATGGTCAGCGCCGGCTTCATGCCGTTGGTAACAGCCAGGGTGGGACACAGCCCAAGAAGCTGCCGGTATACCGGATTCTCGGGCAGAATTCCCTGTACAAATCTCTCTAAAGCAGTGGGTTGATCTGCCATCAGGAACGCTCCTTATTTTTACCGGGTTCTTCGTTTTGAACCGCCGGAGTTTTATTTTTGTCAGGGCTGTCAGTGACCTGAAGCTTGGATATCACATCGGCAACCGTACTATTTACGATGCCGGTCACACTGTTTGAGGAGATGGTAGCGCCGGAAATGGCGTCGATCTCATCTTCTTTAACCTCGCCCCCTTTAACAACGGAAAGGTTTTTTTCCGTGGATTTTTCTTTGAACTGGCCCCGCCAGGCATCTTCCAGGATTTTGGCGCCCAGGCCGGGTGTTTCTTTTTGTTCCAGAACAAAAAGTCCTGTGATGCGCTTTCCCTGGGCATCAAGTCCCACCAGCAGCTCAATCTTATCCGCATATCCCTGGCCGGCAGCTTTAACCACATGCCCTACCATTTTTCCTTCCGGCAGCCAGGCATCATACACGGTGTAGTATTTGGTGGTTCCGTTTTTCTTTACTTCTACCACCCGTGATTTGATGGTAAGCGTCTGGTTGTCGTCGGCAAGCTCGGCGGCCAGATCCTCTCCAAGCACCAGTACGGGTATTTTTACCATGGTCTCTTTGACTTTGTTCGCCTCAATCACAGGCCCAAGTTTTGCCTGGATGCCCGCAAGGGCGGTGCCGAACAGGGTGGCAAGAAGAAGTACCAGCCAGGCCTGGGCCAGGTTACTGTTTTTCAATGACATGATATCAGGCCTCCTTTTGTCCCATGGGCTTTGGGATAGTCCAGGTATTAATCAGCGGGGTCATGGCATTCATTATCAGCACGGCAAACATCACACCTTCCGGATAACCGGAAAACAGACGGATCACCATAATCAGGCAGCCGGTACCCACACCGAAGATCACTTTCCCTTTAGCAGTTAACGGAGATGTCACGGGATCCGTGGCAATGAAAAAGGCACCGAACATCAGTGCGCCAGCAAACAGATGGTGCAGCAGGAACAGACCTTTATATCCCCCTGTTATATCCGTAATTCCGGCGATCAGGGCAACGGTAATCAAAATGCTTGCAGGGATCTGCCAGGAAGCGGTTTTTCTGTAGATCAGATAAAGCCCGCCTAAAAGACAGGCAATGGCACTTACCTCACCGACGGACCCATTGGTAACACCCAAAAACAATGGCGCAATACCGGTATGAACGCCATTGAACTTCAATGCACTCAACGGTGTTGCCCCGGACACGGCATCTACTAACCCTGTCACATTTTCATAGGCACCGGCCCCCATGAGCTGTGCAAAGGCAATCATGACAAACGCCCTTCCCACCATGGCAGGGTTGAATATGTTCATCCCAACACCGCCGAATACGATCTTGCCGATCCCGATGCCGACCACCGAGGCCAAAGCCCCCACAAACCAGGGGGCTGACCCCGGCATGGAAAGGCCTAAGATGACACCGGTAACTATGGCGGAGCAATCTTTTAACGTAAAAGACTTTCCCCTCATGCGGACAAAGAGATATTCCGCCGCAAGGCAGGCAGCCACACAGACAATAAGTTGTTTAAGGGCATAGAACCGGAATAAGTAAAGGGATACGACAATGGCCGGTGACAGTCCAAGAATCACATCGACCATCATCCTGCGTGTACCGGCCCTGCTGTCTGAAATATGCGGGGACGGGGCCACGTTTATGAAGGGCGGCTTTCGCCCGGGCCTGTTTTCAGGCGACATGGCTGAATCTATCAGTCTATTTGTGTTTGACACGTTTTGTTCCTTGTATCACTCGATGATCGAGTATCAATTAATTAATCTTTAATTTCGTTATTCTATCCTTCAAGCGCCTGAGGAGCATGACGCAACTGTTTAAAGCCGATTTCCGGCATAAAATCAGCGGCGTTCCCAAGCGTTTAGCTGGACCTTGCCCTCACGAATCAACTGGACCAGGTTCAACTTTGCCGGACATACATAGGAACAGCTCCCGCATTCAACACAGGCACGAATATTGTATCGGTCGGCAACCTCGGGATTCTTATACCGGGCCGCCAACGCCAGCTTTGTGGGCACAAGGTTCATGGGACAGGCGTCCACACAGCGCCCGCAGCGCACACAATTTGTCTCATCTGCCTTGCGGACATCGTCATGGGTAAGAATTGTCAGCCCTGATGTGCCCTTGGTTACAGGGGCAGACAGATCTGAGAATGAAAATCCCATCATGGGACCGCCGGAAATGATCCGGGCCGCATTCGGCGTCAGACCGCCGCAGAAGTCAACCACCTCGGCCAAAGAGACCCCGATGGGCACAAAAATATTTTTCGGATTGCAGATACCACGCCCGGAAACAGTGATCACCCTGTGGGTGAGCGGCATGTCCTTGACAATGCTGCGGGCCACTGTGGCAATGGTTTGCACGTTACTTACGGCAACACCCACATCAGCCGGCAGGCCACCTAACGGGATATCAAGACCGACCACTGCTTGTACAAGCTGCTTTTCACTGCCCTGGGGATATTTGGTTTTCACCACGACAACCTGCACCACGGTCTGGCGGGCAGCATCCTGAAGCCGTTTTATGGCCTCGGGTTTATTGTCCTCAACACAGATGACAATTTCCCTGGCTGAGACAGCCCGGGCCGCCAGAAGTGCCCCGGTTACAATAACATCAGGCGCCTCAACCATCAGCCGGTAATCACAGGTCAGATACGGCTCGCACTCACACCCGTTCACCACGAAGGTATCAATCACCCGGGTATCATTGGGCATCACCTTGACATGGGTAGGGAACGCTGCACCGCCTAAACCCACGATACCGGATTCCTGAATCTTATTCACAATGTCCATGGGCGCATAATCGGAAAAACCATCCTTGGGCCATTGTGTAAATTTCACCTCTTCCCAGATTCTTTCCGGGGGGATCTGCTCCCCGTCCGCCTGGATGGTGATGGCTTCAACACGTCTGCCGTTGGGCAGGGTCACCATTGCATTTCTTTTAACTTTTCCGGCAATTGGTGCGTGGAGTGACGCGGAAACAAAGGCCTCTCCCTTACCAACCATCTGCCCGTAACTGACCGTTTCACCGGACTTCACAATCTGCTTGCTGGGCACCCCAAGATGCTGAAGCAGAGGCAGCGTCACCATCCGGGGTGTTTCCATTACCTCGACAGCCATGTTAGCGGACAACGCTTTATTATCCGGTGGGTGAACCCCATGGGGGAAACTGCCGGTTCCCGGAAATCCTTTTAATTTTAATAAACCCATAAATTCCTGTACACCTTATTTCTGAATCTAACTAGACAATATCTAAAAAAGTCCAAAAAAAATATTATAGGTTTCCAAACTTTTTAGTTTTTATCAAGTCCCAAATTAAAAAACAGCTATTTTTCTTGGCTCTGTCATGATTTTATATTATTTTGTTCTTAAATTTTGATTGTACATCCCAATGCAATAATTAATGTCGTTAATTTAGACAAAAGTTAAGCAATTAAATTAAATAATTTCAAATCATAAAAAAAACAGGGATACAAAAATGGGAACCATACTGATTGTTTATTCATCCAGAAAAAACGAAACAAAGGGGATAGCAGAATTAATTGCAGAGGGTGTTCGCCAGTCAGGGCACCAGGTGCAGATTAAAACCGCTAAACAGGTAGAAACTGCAGAAGATTTAGCAGGATTCGATGCGTATATATTCGGTTCCCCCACCTATCACGGAGAAATGCTGTCTTCCATGAAACAATTTTTATTCATGGCTGAACACGCACAGCTTGGAGGCAAGCCGGGTGGTGCCTTTGGTGCGTATGGATGGGACGGACAGGCGAATAGAAGAATATTTGACACAATGACCTATATTTTTAAGATGAAAATGGCATCCGGCCCTTTGATGATCAAAGCGTCCTGGGTTGAAGACGGCGTAGACACAGCCCAGGCCTACGGAAAAAAAATTGCAGAAATGATATAGTGCGCCAATTCCCCTCCTGGATCAATAGATTCAGGAGGGGACCACCTGGACGGTCAGATTATATCCGTTACCAGACCGGCGGCCCTCATTTTTTCCAGAATATGATCCCGATGAGACCCCGGCCAGTACACCTGACCGCACCGGGGGCATTGAAAAAATTCATTGTAATACCGCCGGGTCTTGGGCTCAAGAAGCGGCAGCACGGCTGCCTTGGTCACAGGCTGCAGCAGAGTGTTGCACCGGGTGCAGCGCGTAAAAAAAGAGACCGCATTCTTAAGACCGAAAAAAGACAGGGTTTCCATTAGCTGTGCATAAGGGTCTTCAGAACGTATCCGCCGGGCAAATATAATTTTTTTTCTCATGAGCAGCCGGGTATCCCGGGTCAGCACAATACGGCTTTCCTGCTCGGAGATGTCGGCAATTTGTGCATCCTCATAAGAGGAGGAACAGCAAACATCAAAACCGGCCAGAATCATCAGGCGCCCCAGACGCATGACATTCACATCAGCAATAAACCGAATGGCGCGTACTGGATGCGGTCTTAAAAAAGACGGTGAGCACACATCAAAAGGCGGCTGAATTGCGCCGACCGACAGTAGGCCGCCGGTCCGGCAGACAAAAGAAAAATCAACGGGCCGACGGTCAAACACCAGGTTGCCGATTTCCGTGTGGGGCACACCATAGGATTCCACAATATCTTTAACGCCGGCCTTTCGGTCCAAGGGACAGCGTACCCGGCCATGCCTCACTTTACTGGAAAGAAAAAATTCAAATGATTTTTCAAACTCTATGATCAGCATTTCACCTCCGGCGGGAGATACGTTCTCAGCAACAACTCATCTTACCATATAATTAAATTCCGGCAAATGTCGGGGCAGCAATTCTAAATTTGAGTCCGTACGCCATCTTGCTATTAATCTTGCTCGTGTTCTTGCTCGAAATAATACAGCGAGCAAGAGCATGATTAAGAGCACGAGCAAGAAAAAAGCAGGCAGCAAAGATAATACTTTATTAAATTTAGAATTGCTGATGTCGGGTGCGTGATGGAATCCCTTTGTACCAGAACCACAAAGATGCAATAGTTGTCGTCCTTATAACTGACGCTGATCATCTATAGATTAAGAACAATAAGTTCTTTTTTTTAAAACATTATGAGATCTTACGGCCACAGCTTAACCTATTGGGCAAGGGCCTCTTCCCGCTCTTCCGCCTCTTTGCAGCTGATGCACTTGGTGGTCACGGGCCTGGCCTCAAGCCGCTTAAGGGAAATGGGCTCCCCGCAAATTTCACATTCCCCGTAGGTACCTTTTGCAATTCGGTCCAGGGCCAGGAGCACCTTTTTGATAAGACTGCTCTCCCGGGTGCGGAAGCGGAGCGTCATGGCCTGATGGGTCTGAACCGATGCCCGGTCCAGAAAGTCAATGGACTGGGTATTCTCCTGGGCCATTTCCGATTTACTGACCTTGGCCTGGTTCAAGAGTTGGTCAAGCTGTTGGTTTAACAGTTCCTTGAATCGTTCCGCCACAATCGTATCCATGATCCACTGCTCCTTTATAAGTTACCTTTTCCGGTCATTGAGCCTCAAATTTTTGTGCAGTTAACTCAGCAATTTTTGTGCCCGGATTAATTCGGTCGATAACCGGCTGACGAAAGGAGCACCGGCCCTATAATCGGAATTTTATATTCCGCATTATTAATAACAAGACTTTCTAATTCTTTTTAGTTGTTTTCCGGATAGTGATTTCGGCCGTTCTTCTGCACAGCGTTCCCTGCCAGGGGCTATTTTCAATGACATGCCTGATTTATGTCAACATATGGCACCCATCCTGCATACCTTCCGGTGCTTTTTTAAACCTTTTGGAGACAGAAATATTGATAACCCTGAATGGACAGTCGTCCTACGTGAAGCGAATACAAAAGGACTATGCCGGTGTGTATAAAACCATGAACTGGCTAAGTTCCCCCGGAGCGGTGGAAACGACGACGAAGGCCAGGGAAGAATTGATTGCAGCTATATTCGGCAGACCCGGTTCCCCTTCAGCATGGGAATTTGCCGGTACCAAGCCATACACACATGGGATTTCGCCCGGATGCGCCCTCTGCGGCCAAGGGAAATGGTCCTGCCTCTTTATCAATAATATCTGCAATGCCGGCTGTTTTTACTGCCCCTCGGAGCAAAACGAAAAGGGATTGCCCATGACCAGCACGGTAACCTTTGAAAAGGCTCTGGACTATGCCCTTTATGTGAACCGCTTCGGCATAGAGGGGGTCGGATTCAGTGGGGGCGAGCCCCTGATGACCCTTGACAGGGTGCTGGACTACCTCAATGCTATTGAAGATCATGCTTGCCGTCCCATCTATACCTGGATGTACACCAACGGCATCCTGGCAAGCGAGGATAAATTCAAAGCGCTTCGGGACAGCGGGCTTAAGGAGGTCCGTTTTGATCTGTCCGCGGACAATTACAACCTTTCCGGCCTGGAAAAAGCCGTGGGAATTATACCGGTTGTCACGGTTGAAATCCCGGCTGTGCCCGAAGATCTTGAAATCACAAAACCCTTGACCGC
Source organism: uncultured Desulfobacter sp. (assembly GCF_963675255.1). GTDB lineage: Bacteria > Desulfobacterota > Desulfobacteria > Desulfobacterales > Desulfobacteraceae > Desulfobacter. The sequence goes on along the minus strand of NZ_OY775937.1, from coordinate 3,113,715 downwards.
TGTTTTGAGTTCAATGGGCGTAAAATATCTGAACCTTCACCAAATCCGATGCACCCAATTCAACCGTCCCAAGCTAATTCGGCGAGGATATACCTTCATTCACGGCCCTGGCGTGTCCGTCCTTGAGACCGAACTTGCGGCACTGGAATTGATTCGGCATACCCTGGACCGGAATATTCCCCTGCCGATCAATTATTGTTCCTTTACCTTTCGCAACCAGTTCCAGAAAGCAGCAGCCCGGCACAGGAACGCCAGGCTGGCGAAAAAAGACTGGGAAGAGATCACACCTACAGGTTTTATCCGCGCCATGAGCATTACAGGCCCGCCTGAACGGCTCGGCCCCGTCCTGGACCGGTTCCGGTCCCAGGAAGACGGAAAATGGGAGGTTTCGACCAAGCAAGATCGGATCTCTTTTCATTCAATGCTATGGCCGCTGATAGATTTTACCGGGCTTGAACTCAAGGTCCGGTATAATGCCACAGCCCTCAGACCCGCAGCCTCCCTCCGGTACCCCTTTACCAAGATTCGGCTGAACCAAGACAAGGCTGTGGTCATTGAAAGGGATGACCGGCATCCAGGCATACGACTCAAAGGAAATGAGATTTCGGCCTTTGCCCGGCGGTTTCTCACCCCCTCCGGTGCCGGGGCCGATCCGGCCGGGCTTTCGCCGGAACAGGAGCGGGCCGCTTCCCGGTTTGAATTTTTTGACCAGGGCCTTGCCCCTTTGTATTGATAGCGCTGTATCCGAAAACAAAGAGCAAATGGCCTAACAACTTTGGAAAAAAGTAAGATTATTACTGTCATTAGTAATCAAATTAGTGCATAAAAAAAGATAAAGAAAATTTATCCTTTCCGTGATATAGAAGGCCGTTTATTTTAACAGGGCTACTCCAGATGATGCCGTAACAAAGGATGAACACCAAAGATGAATCTGACTTTTGAAAGATGGAATTCAGCCAAATCAGCTGAATTCTACGGCGTGAATGATTGGGGCGCAGGCTACTTTACCGTGGATGACCGGGGAAATCTTTGCGTCATGCCGTCTCCGGGAGATACGGCCAATGCAGTCTGCATACCGGATATTGTCTCAGGGCTGAAAGAACGCGGTCTGGACATGCCGATTCTTCTCAGGATTGAAAACATTCTGAATTCAAGAATATCCGACCTGAATGACAGCTTTTTATCCGCTATCTCTAATCTGGACTATAAAGGGTCATACATCGGTGCCTACCCGATCAAAGTGAATCAGCAAAAACAGGTTGTGGAACGGGTCACCCAGTTTGGTGCCAAGTACCATCACGGGCTTGAGGCCGGTTCAAAAGCCGAGCTGATTGCAGCCATGGCCATGCTGAAAGATAAAAAAGCCCCTTTGATCTGTAACGGATATAAGGATGAAGAGTTTATCGATCTTGGACTCTATGCATCCAAACTTGGATTGTTCTGTATCCTGGTCGTGGAAATGCCCAGTGAAATTCCTCTGATTATTGAACGGGCCAAAGCGCTGAATGCAAAGCCGGTTCTGGGGGTCCGGATCAAACTGACATCCCAGACCGGCGGATACTGGTCGGATTCCGGCGGTGACAGGAGTATCTTTGGCCTGAACACCACGCAGATTGTGGAAATGCTTGATCTGCTCAAAAAAGAAGAAATGCTCGACTGCCTTCAGCTGATTCATTACCACCTGGGATCACAGATCTCCAATATCCGGGATATACGTATCGCAGTCAACGAAGCCTGCAGGGTATTTGCAGAAATATTCAAAGAAGGGGCAGATGTTCGTTACCTTGATCTGGGCGGCGGTCTGGCAGTTGATTACGACGGATCGCAGTCCAACTATCTGAGTTCAAAAAATTATTCCTTGAATGAATACTGCATCGATATCATCGAAGGTGTCATGACCTCCCTTGACGAGCAGAAAATACCCCATCCAAATATCATCACGGAATCCGGCCGTTCTCTGGTGGCTTACTATTCCATGCTTTTGTTCAATGTTCTTGACGTCACCCGGTTCAGGACTGACCAGATGGCTGATACCCTGCCGGAGGATTGCCATCCCCAGATTCGCAATATCCATGAAGCCATGACCACTCTGAGTGTCCGGAATATTCAGGAATGCTTCAATGACGCCCTGTTCTATAGGGATGAACTCAGAAGCCTGTTCAACCACGGTAAAATATCCCTTCGGGAAAGATCCCTTGCAGAGCGGATTTTCTGGGCCACCATGACGCAGATCAGCAAAATTTCCAAAGAGATCAAAAATATTACTCCTGAAATTGAAATGCTTGACAGGGCACTTGCCGATATTTATTATTGCAATTTCAGTGTATTTCAGTCTCTGCCGGATTCCTGGGCCATTGAGCAGCTCTTTCCGATTATGCCGATTCACCGGCTGGATGAAGAACCGGACCGCAATGCAATCCTGGCCGATATCACCTGTGACTGTGACGGTAAAATTGACCGCTTCATTGATACGCATGGGATTAACCGGTATCTGCCGGTCCATGACCTGAAGGAAAATGAAGAATATTTTCTCGGTGCTTTCCTGGTCGGTGCCTACCAGGAAACCCTGGGTGACCTTCATAACCTGTTGGGAGACACCAATGTGGTTACAGTAAAAATCACAGGGAACGGACAATATGAATATGTGTACGAGCAGGAAGGGGATACGGTCGCCGACATGCTCTCATATGTAGCATATGACCCCAAACGGCTGATGGTCCGGTTCAGGGAAACCGCAGAAGCCGCAGTCCGCAAGGGCCTTGTTACACCCTCTGAACGCCGGATAATCAAGCAGGCTTACGAGAAAGGCATGCGGGGCTATACTTATTTTGAAAGATAACATCATAGTTTTCGTTCGGGCACTAATTTCAAAAACAAGGAGACAAATATGTCAACCATTCTAATCATCGGTGCAGGCGGTGTCGGCAGCGTGGTCACACACAAGTGCGCACAGGTGGAAAAGGTCTTTTCACGGATTGTTCTGGCCAGCCGGACAAAATCAAAATGTGATGCCATTGCAGAAGATGTCAGGCTGCGGTGGGGCAGACCTGTAGAATCCTTTTCAGTGGACGCCGATAATGTGAATGAAACGATTCAGTTGATTAAAAATGTTGGTCCGGACCTCGTATTGAATGTTGCGCTGCCTTACCAGGATCTACCGATCATGGACGCCTGCCTGGCAACCGGCGTGGATTACTTGGACACAGCCAACTACGAGCCCATTGACGAGGCCAAATTTGAATATAAATGGCAGTGGGCATATCAGGACCGGTTTAAAGAAAAAAATATCATGGCCCTGCTGGGTTCCGGTTTTGATCCCGGTGTCACGAACGTATTCTGTGCCTGGGCCCAGAAACACCATTTTGATGAAATTCATCAGCTGGATATCATTGACTGTAATGCAGGTGATCACGGCCAGGCTTTTGCCACCAATTTCAATCCTGAAATCAATATCCGGGAGATTACCCAGCGGGGGCGGTACTGGGAGCGCGGCGAATGGGTGGAAACCGATCCGCTGTCCTGGTCAATGACCTATGATTTTCCCGAAGGCATCGGTCCGAAAAAGTGCTATCTGATGTATCATGAGGAACTGGAATCATTGGTCCTGAACCTTAAAGGCATTAAGCGTGCCCGATTCTGGATGACCTTTTCCGACCAATATCTCACCCATCTTAAAGTGCTTGAAAATGTAGGCATGACACGTATCGATCCAGTGGAATACCAGGGACAAAAGATTGTTCCGCTTCAATTTCTCAAGGAGGTTCTACCCGAGCCGTCCTCACTGGGACCGCTGACCAAGGGAAGAACCTGCATCGGATGCCTGATGAAAGGGATCAAGGACGGCAGGGAAAAAACGCTTTACGTTTTCAATATCTGCAGTCATGAGGATGCCTTTAACGAAGTGGGATCCCAGGCGATCTCCTATACCACCGGCGTACCCGCAATGATCGGGGCAAAAATGATGCTGGAAGGCAAATGGCATGAGAAAGGCGTCTGGAACATGGAGCAGTTTAATCCGGATCCCTTTATGGATGATCTGAATCAATTCGGCCTGCCTTGGAAAGCAGTAGAACTTTGATGACCGGACAACCCGAATACCGGTTTGATCCGGATACCTTGTCCACGCCCTGTTTTGTAGTGGATGAGAAGCTGTTGGACGCAAACCTGAAGATTCTAAAAGAGGTGAAAGACCGGACCGGGTGCAAAATCCTCCTGGCGTTGAAGTGTTTTGCCATGCCCCGGGTTATTCCCCGGATTGCCAGGGTGCTCGACGGGGTATGCGCCTCATCACCCCATGAGGCCCGGCTTGGCAGAGAAGCGTTTAAAAAAGAGGTGCACACCTTTGGTGCGGCCTATTCCAGGGACGATATTCTGGATCTTTGCCGGACCACGGATCACCTGGTATTCAATTCCTTTAACCAGTACACCCGGTTTGCTTCCCTGGTAAAAGAAACTGTTGCCGCCCTGGGAAGGTCCATCGAATTCGGCCTCAGGATCAATCCGGAACACTCTGAAGGGGCTGTGCCGATCTACGATCCCTGCGCGCCGGGTTCCCGGCTGGGAATTAAAAGGAAGGATTTCAGACCGGATCTGCTGGACGGCATTACAGGTCTTCACTGGCACAATCTGTGCGAACAGGACGCAGACTGCCTTGAACGAACCGTCCGTGCTGCCGAAGCCGGATTCGGCGATTTTTTTAAGAAAATGAAATATGTGAATTTCGGCGGCGGCCACCACATCACGCGCCGGGGATACAATCTTGATCTCCTGGTCGAAACAATCCTGACGTTCCAGGACCGCTGGGATGTCCAGGTGTACCTTGAGCCGGGAGAAGCCGTTGCACTGAATGCCGGTTTTCTGGTTGCCCAGGTGCTGGATATCCTGCCGGGTGACATGGATATTGTGATTATGGACGCGTCCGTACCGGCCCACATGCCTGATGTGATTGAAATGCCTTACAGACCCGATATTGCCGGGTCCGGCCCGGCAGGCGAAAAGGCCTATACCTGCCAGATAGGCGGGCCGTCCTGTCTGGCCGGGGATGTGGCTGGAGAATACTCGTTTGACACTCCCCTTAAAGTGGGGGACCGTCTGGTGTTCAAGGATATGGCCATCTATTCCATGGTCAAAACCAATACCTTCAACGGTATCTGTCTACCGGACATTAACCTGTGCCGTGAAGCGGACGGCCGGATTGAAACGGTCCGGACCTTCGGCTATTCTGATTTTTACAACCGTTTGTGATGGAGGCCGCATGAACCCGGTTCCCGGATTTCTCGCGTCAGAGATAGATTCCCAAAAACCTGAGAACAGCTTTTTCCATGTGATTCCCATCCCCATGGAACATTCCGTCTCCTACGGCAGCGGGACGGGTAAAGGCCCCGATGCCATCCTTCATGCCTCCCAACAGCTTGAGGCCTGGGACGGACAGTCTTTTCCCTTGCAGATGGGTATCCATACCACAGCACCGGTTGACTGTTCAGCCGACACCGGAGCCGTACTTGAAAGGATCACGGGTGCAGCTGGAAAAGCGATATCAGCAGGCGCCCTGCCGGTTGGATTAGGGGGCGAACACAGTTTGACCCTCGGCCTGCTCAGGGCCCTGAAACAAACGGGTCCTTTCGGTATAGTACAGTTTGATGCTCATGCCGATCTCAGGGATGCGTATGAGGACAATCGGTTCAGCCATGCCTGTGTCATGCGCCGTGCGGTCGAAGAACTGGATCTCCCGCTGTTCCAGATCGGAACCAGGGCCCTGTGCCATGAGGAGCACCTTTACAGAACAAAGGCCGGGATCGGTTTTCTGGATGCAAGGACTGTCCATGAAGGCGGAGTTCCACGCAACCCGCTGCCCGGGGACTTCCCGGAAAAGATTTATATCAGTTTTGATGTTGACGGCCTGGATCCATCCGTAATCCGGGCGACCGGTACACCGGTCCCCGGCGGACTGGGATGGTACCAGAGCATCCAGTTGCTTGAAAGATGCACGAAAAACCGGACTACCATCGGCTTTGACGTGGTCGAGTTGTCCCCTTCACCACTTGATCATGCGTCTGATTTTACTGCGGCCCAGCTGGTGTATTCAATTATGGGAATTATTCAACGAGGGAAATCCGGAACATTTTAATGCCCTGGAGTGGCCGGCCACGGCCCGGATCAAATCCTGGGGTCAATCGTTTTCCTTTAACTTGATCATTGAGTTTAACAAGCCCTCCAATAACTGTCTTAAAGGCTATCTGGCCATTTTTTCCGTACCCCGGAATTATAATTTTAAAAACTTGAGAAAAAGGGGGACTGACAGGGATCGTCTGGGGTCTTGATCCACCCGAAAACAGGCTTCATCCTGGAAGTAGTCCTCACCTCAAACTCCTCGGTTTGATCTGCTCAATTTTATATTTTAGGTCACCAATAACAAAAGTAGTCAACGCCGATCCCAATAAAGGCTTGGGAGTTCATAAATAGACAGATTGCACACCTTGGATTTACTAATCTGCCGAATCAAAAAGTCGCTTAATCCCTCATCCAATTTAGTGAGGTAGGATCAATTTGGAAATTATGCGATTTGATATGTTGGGAAGAAAAAAAGCAGTAAGTGAATTGGGTCAGAATCGTGAGGTAGGGTTTCGAAACCCTACCTCTGTAAATCAATTCGCATGATCAATTAAAGTTTATCTTGATAAGCACCAGCAGAGTATGTCAATTCATAGCTATGAGAGTATAGCTCAATGAGATTTCCAAAGGGGTCTTCACAATAAACCATTCTATAGGGTTTTTCACCGGGATAGTATTCACGGACCGGCATTCTTTGTTTCCCGCCATTCGCAACGATTTTAGCCGCCAGAGCCTCAACATCCGGGTCTTGAACACAGAAATGAAAAACACCGGTCTTCCAATATTCAAAATTGTTCTCCCGCTGCTCTGCGTTTTTGAATTCAAAAATTTCAACACCGATTTTATCACCGGTTGACAGATGGGCGATGCGAAAGCTTCCCCAGCCTTCACCAAACACGTCATTACACATGATGCCGATGGCTGAATCATCCGCTTCGATTTCAGTGGGTGGCATGATGACGTACCATCCCAATACTTCAGTATAAAATTCTACGGCTTTATCAAGATCCGTAACGGACAGGCCAATATGTGAAAAAGTTCTTGGATATGTCATTTTAGTCTCCTGTTCTTTGTGTTAAATTACACTTGGTTATTTTCAAACAACTTCTTAAGTTAACTTAAATGTACTTAAATTATAACCATTTGAATTTTAATGACAAGACGGCACTTTTTTATGCGCTGCGCACCTTTTGGTTCGAATTGCTGGTAATAAAGAAAGAACAGGTAATAATTTTTTCAGGGTGAACTATGATTAAATGGAATGGAAAAGAATATCGTTGCCCAGTTGAGGTCAGTATGGCCGTTCTCAGTGGAAAATGGAAATGCCTTATGCTCTGGCACCTGAATGATGGACCTAAACGATATAAGGCTCTTGAAAGAATCGTTCCGGGGGTAAGCCAGAAAATGCTTACCCAGCAATTAAAAGAATTGGAAAAAGACGGCCTAATAGACCGAACCGTTTATCCTGAGATCCCGCCCAAAGTGGAATACAAACTGACAGCACTCGGTGAGAGTGCATTCCCCATTCTTGAGATGATGCATTCATGGGGAATTAACAAATTGGGATTGCCTGAATCAGAGCAAGAATGATCCAACTAGAAGACTGCACAATAATATGAAAAGCCATAAGGCCGTGTTTCAGGCCCCTCACCAATGACAGATCAAAGTAACGCCCTGAAAAATCAAAATTCTGAAGTTCAAATTCTTCCTTGCTATCCAGGCAGTAGGCAGGATATTCTCTAATTAATTTCAACCCTTTATATAGGCACATCTCTATGAACTCTGTTCGAACAATCCTATCACTTCTGTTTGTGATATCACCACTTGTGGGAGTCATTCTTATGATGATCGATAAAAGGGTTGGTATTTTGTTTTTTGTCTTCTTGGGACTGGTTTGTTCCCCACTTTTTATAATATCTGGAATAGACAAAGGGAAAATCTATGACAACCCTTTCCGTTTTGGAGATTTCTTTAAAAATTTACCATTATCCAGACAATCAGGAATTCAGTTAATTATAGAAGGAGTTTTCGGTTTCATTTGCTCCTTTGGGCTTATGTATATGTTTTGGGAAGACTTGGAATCTTTATGGATAGGTGGATCAATTTAATACATATATAGCTTCTGCCTGCACCTATATACAGGCCGGAAATATAGAAAAGCTGAACTGAGCCTTAATGGTATTATCAGTCGCCCAGGCCTATTTCAAGAAAGTATTCAATAACAAAAATATTGTGGGGTGGGGGAATTATTTCACATTCTCACTGTGGACTACATCAATATCGAAACATTTTCAATGTGGAATTTCCAACCCCGGACTATTATTAATAGTCTGGAAAAATGCCTTCTTCCCCTAATCTTTTCATCAGTCATACTGGGACCATTTACAAATTTTTTTGGCTCTTGTCTTGTTTTGGGCTCTTATCTTATAATTGGTAATTTCTCAGTCCACATTTTCAGAGCAGACAATACGTTCAGGCCCTTTTCCGAATCAGTCAAGAACGGTGCCCTTGATATTTCAATCTGGATCCATGGCATTAAACGACTGTAGTGGCGTGTGATCCATCCACCTTTAAACGGATAGTTTAACGTAACATTATCCCCAAAGTACTTTTTAAAACAATCCACCATATACATAGCCCATTTTTCCGGGCATGACCTGTGGCCAAGATTGCCCAGGTTGATAAGAGGTCGCTCCTCTCCGGGATCCGGACCAACCGGCGGACCGGTTGCCGCCATGGAATGGCAGTCAATGCCCAAAATCAGGGAAGGATCGCCGGCAAGTGATGCTAATTTTTGATGATAGGGAAAGTAATATTTTTCAAGAAGTGTATCACACAATATTTTAGGCAACGGCGATGACCATATGGGCACTTCCCAGCAGGTATGCGTCTTAATGACACCATCTTTGGAGAAATCATCTTCCGGACGATTCAGGTCCACCACTGCCCGGGCGATATCAGCGATTACAAAGCTTTGAACATGATTTTTGAGTATCGAATAAATATCACCGGCACCGCCGTCACTATCGTTCTGGATTTCATCCTGATTTAGTAGACAGAGGGGCCGTACCTCCTCAGGGATGGTCAACCCTGAATGGGGAACGGATATTAAAAACGGCAGCTGGGTCATAACGGGCCCAGGGCAGATCCGTCCCGCCGGGGATCGGCCACACCAATGAATTCACCGTTTTGATTCAACACCAACTGAACCGAACCCAGATAGAATGAGTATGGATCCCGGATATCTATGGAAAAACCGTGGCTTTTCAGCAGTTCAGGAATATCATTTCGCATCCGGGTCGCTTCAATGGAAACTTTCCCTGTTATTGAACAGTGCATCCTTGGCGCTTCCACTGCGCCAAACGGCGTCGCCCCGCGTTCCAGTCTCAGCAATACTTGCAATATGGCCGATACGATTCTCTGAGAACCGGGAGATCCTATGGCCAGCCAGGGTCTTTTCTTATCAAAAATAATGGTGGGGCTCACTGAAGCCCAGGGTACGGCATTAGGTCTTAAATAATATGGATGGGTGATATCCTGGTATTCAAAGGCACTCATATAATTATTGTAGAGGAATCCTAACTTTTCCGACGCGGTAAACGAACCGTACACGCGCTCTATGGACTGGGTCAGGGCCACGGCATTGCCGAATTTGTCCATCACCGACAGGTGGGTGGTATCGCCCTTGCCGAACATTCGTTGCTTGATCCGTTTGGATACCCGTTTGGCATAGTCAAGATCGGTAATGTCTTCAGCCAGTTCCAATTCCTGGGCAAACAGGGCCGGATCTGTCGGCCGGTCCGACCGGTCGAGATTTGCTTTGCGGATGACATATGCCAGAAGCAGGACACCCTGCGGCATATCCGGATCCAGGAGATTTTTGTCGAACTGCTCAAGCATATTTAACGCCTGAATCAGGGTCCGCCCGGCTCCGGGTGGTCCAAAGGTGTGTACGCTCTTTTCGAATATATCCGTTACCAGGGATTGTCGTTCAACGGGCCAGGGAATTTGGGCGAGATCATCATCCCGGATGAGGCCGTCATTTGCCACCATATCATCATGAATCAATTTGGCGATACTGCCCTGATAGAAATCTTCAACCCCTTCTTTTGCCAAGGTCTCAAACGTTTGGGCCAGAACTTCCTGTTTAAAAACCGATCCAATAGGATACAGCCGCTCTCCGTTCTTTAAAAAGAATTTTCGGCTGGGAAACAGTTTCAGGTGCTTCAGTTCCCGCTTGGAGAGATAGTACTGTAAAGGAGAGATCCGGTATCCATACCTGGCATTATGAATGGCCGGTACCAGAACCTCTTCCAAGCTCTTGGTGCCGTAATGCCGTAGAGCATGACCGAGAACCGCCGGGGTGGAAGGAACGGTGGTTGCCCGGTATCCGCGGAGCTGATCCGCGCGCTCCAAAGCCCCGGGCGGTGTACGGTTAGGGACCCTTGTTCCACCGTCCAAGCAGAAGGTCCGGTCCTGCTCGGCCAGATGAATCACCATCATGGTCTGGCCGCCAAGGCCTGAGGCGGCCGGTTCAACCACACCCAGGGCAAATGCTGCGGCAATGGCGGCATCAATGGCGTTGCCGCCCTGCTCAAGAATATCATTTCCTGCCTGGGTGGCTAAATAATGCTGCGTCGATACCATGCCCTGGGCGGACACCCCGACTTTCTGGGGATAAACCACGCGCCGGTCGCTGGGATCCAGGAGATCTGCGTCAAGGGGTCGTCTGGAAATTGGGGTCACCATGATCTATTCCTCGGCGGTATTTAAAAGAAACTGGGCCATCATCAGGGTCCGCTGAACTATGCTGATTCTTGAAACCGCTTCCCTTGATGTATACAGATCCTTGGCAACAGGTCCCAGGCCGCAGGCCACCGGTACCGTGTCCGGCACCATGCCGGCGGGTGACGGCCACAGGGAGGATTCCGTCATCAATGGAATGTCCCATTGCTCAGCAATGTCCTGGATGGTCTTGATCAATTGCAGGTTCACCTCCCTTTCCCGCATGGGCGGACGTTCGGAAATGGAGACCAAATTCCACTTGAGCCCCTCCCCTTTGAAGGTTTTTTTCAGGGCCGAGTGCAGTTCACGGCCTTTGGTTGCGGTTGGATAAGAGGCCTGGATCAGAACCTGAACCCGGTGGGGCAGCCGTTCGGGAAACGCTTCTGTTTTAAAATCCACTGCTGAAATACCAATTCGGGCCTTTTTATTGTTCAGTTCGCTGATTTCCAGAAGTTTCATATACAGGGTTTTCATGATATCGGTGTACCGCCCGCTCTGTCCGAGTTTGACGGACTTTCCCTCAACAATCAACCGATATTGCTGCTGACCCCGCCGGGAAACAATCATGAAATCCCCAACATTGCCGGGTTTAAGAACCACCACCCGGGAGGCGCTTGCGGCAGCCTGGGTGAGAATGGCTGCGCTTTCATCGCATTGGCGGCCTTCATCTGCATAGCAGGCAAATCCAAGGCGGATTTTTGAAAATCGCCGGACACTTTTCATGGCCCGGAGCATGAATTCAAACTGGACCAACTGGGCCCTGGATGAACCAATACCTTCGCCAAAGAGCCACTCCGGTGTCCGCCTGAAATATTCATATCCGGAATTCAGGCCCCTGGGAACATCCAACTGCGAAATGAACAGGGTACCGTCGCGGAATCCTTTTGGGCTTTCCCAGGTCCAGATGTCGCGGTGATCAGTAAAATCGGCCACCGGTTTCATGCCGATCTCCTTGAGTGTTTTATCCAGGTTTTCCGCTGCCGTTCGGATGCCGGCAAGGTCATCTGTGCGGGAACTGATGCTTACCCAGGATTCAATCTTTTTTTCCATCAGATCCCGGTTTTTGGTCAGAAAACCGAACACGACATCTTTGGCTTCCGGCTTTTGGGTTTGAAGACTGGGGGGGTCAGGGGTTCCGAAATACCGGGATGAGGCGATTTGAATTAAACGGTTGATCAAATCTGTGAAATTCATGCCCATGGCTTCGGCTGCCGCTACATAAGAACCACGCGCGCCCAGGCTGGGAAGAGAGTTGATTTCCAGTATATACAGATTGCCGTTCTTATCCAGGCGCATATCTACGCGGGCACAGTCATAGCACCCGAGAACTTCGAATGCTCTTTTGGCTATATCCTGGGCATTTCGAGTGGTTTTGTCATCGAGATCGGCCGGACATTGAACGCCGACCTCTCTGCCCGAAGTCCGTTTTTTATCCTCCAATGTATAAATCTTAGGACCGGTATTCCCGAATATCAGCTCGGCCGGTAAAAAGGTTTCCACATTGGGACCGTTCCCTAAAAGCCCGACATTGATTTCACGTCCTTCAATATACTGCTCCACCAATACAGCCTGCCCGAATTCGTCAAAAATGGCCAGGGCGGCTTTCTTCAGGTCTTCCATGTTGTTAACCACCTGGATACCGAAAGATACCGCTTCATTTTTGGGTTTGACAATTAAGGGGAATTCAAGGTCCGGCAACGGGGAATCCGGTGTGGGGATCACCGCGAATTCCGGAGTGGGAACACCGTTCTGAACAAACAGCATTTTAGCCACAACTTTATCCAGAGCCAGGGAATGGGCCAGGGGATTGGAGCCCACATACGGCAGTCCGACCATCTCAAGGATACCCGGTACGTGAGTATACCGAGCCTGTCCCTGGATGCCGTAAGACAGGTTTAGCGCCATACCCGGAAGTTCTCCCTTGATCACGCGGGGCATGAACTCTTCCAATCGATCAATCAGATCTTTGTCCCCTTCAATGGCCACTGCCTGATGTCCCCCTTTTTTCAAGGCGTTCAAGATTCTTTGTATGGACTGCAGTCCGTACTTTTCACGGTTGGGAATTCCAAACAGGTTAATCACTTTGGTGGACTCCCGGTTATATATCACCACGACTTTCATAACAGTTCACCCTTTAATATTGAAGGTAATGGGGTCGCAAAGAACGCACCAACATCATTATTACATCAAATCAAAAAAAAAGAACTATGGTAATTTAGAGCCTGTTTGATCCTGATATTTTTTTGATGGCATAAGAAAAATATCAATTTGACAATATTTTTATTTGATTCGTTTATACTTCTTCATTTCTTGACGTGGCATAGAACATTAGCTAAGAATAATTTATATGAAAGAACTGAACTAACCATTTGGTTTCTTTCATGATTTGTTGTGGCCTAACCTCGGTGGAAGACCAGGTCGGCCATGGCCGTTATTATGGTTAATTTTGTGTACCAGTTTATCTTAATCCTGCCAGCAATTCAAAACATATTAGAGGGTAAACCATGAATTTTAAAGTTTTTTTGGGGATCTTTATTTTTTTCTAATTTTTAATCCTCAAAATATATTGTTATATTCCTCCGGTTAAAAATTGTTTCCGCCTTGAATTTGAACAAATTCCCTAAAAACTTGATCATCGAGTGATACCAACACAAATTTTGGAAAAAAATCGGATTTCGAATGTCCTGAAAGCAATGGTTCTTTATGCCATATTCGGACATCAGGCGTCTTTTTGGGGTGAATTATTTTTTATCCAGCCTATGCAGGGTCAGCAGGCGGTTGAGCTGCCGAGGAGTAAGATTGGTTTTCTGTGCTGTTTCACTCATTCGGTCGTTGATTTGCGCTGGCAGACTGGTCAGATAGAAAACTTCAAAAGTATTGACCCGCATACCGGTTTAGCGTTTTGGCATTTTTATTGCTTATCTCATCGTTAAAAACTGATTAGGGCACTGGATATCCCAATTAGACAAGGGAGGCTTGATGAACATAGAAATTAAAGACCATTACCATGAGACGCCACTGATGACACCCCGAGACCTGGCCTGTTTTGAAAAATTGTTGAATGATGCACTCAATGACCTGCAGCACCAGGCCGGCTATGCCATGTCGGAATTAACCCAGGAACAGTCCAGAGAAACAGAACTCATTGATTCGGCTATGGTTCACATTAACCAAAGCCTGAATTTCAGGCTCCATACCCGTAAAAGTCACTTGATTAAAAAAATTAAGGATGCCCTCAAGCGGATTGAGGACGGAAGCTATGGATATTGTGAGATCTGCGGGGAACCAATCTCACTCAAGCGACTTTCCGCAAGGCTTGTAACATCCAAGTGCCTTGCATGCAAAGAAGCAGAAGAACGGTTGGAAGCCCTGGTGTCTTGAACCCAATCTGTGGCTGGCACTATAAAATATTTTTTCGGGGAAGGGTAATCATATTTCTTGACACTAACCCGTCGTCTTTAAGCGGGATTCTTTTTAGCCCTTCCCCTTCTCTTTCCTTTTACGATAATAAAAACAACTTTTAAAAACCATTGAAAAATATCAGAAGAAATGGGTCATCCTCACCGATAAAACAAATATGCCCCTTACGGTTCTGAATGCAGGCGGTTTTATCCGGCATGCCCTGTTCGACTTATTGTTATGCAATCAGATTTCCTACTTGATAAGTTTACGTATTCTGTTTATTCCGGCCATCACCTCTTCGGCCGCAACTTTCAAGGCTGCGCCCGTATTTTCCGCTGTCTTTTCCGCCTCGTTGGCAAAAGACTTTACTTTTGCAGCCAGCTTATCAAACTTTTTTTCAAGCTTTTCAAACTCATCTCCTACTTCGGCCTTTCCAAGATGGGCCTTAAGCTTGATTTCATCTTTAAGCTGTGCCATGTCCTGTTTCAGTTTTTCAAATTTAGTTTGCACTGTTTTGTTCCTTTTTTTTGAATGATGTTTTTATTGATGCCGCTCCCGCCTTTTTTTACACGGTACACAGATTGATGTAAAATTGTTTTTACTGATTGTAATTACAGGGTAAGCTGGCAGTCCCACCGAGAGGCAGGAATCAAGACATGTTGCCCAGGCCGGTATTTAGGATTTCGGCCCGGGTCAAATTTGAAGTTTTAGTTCAGGTGCTATTTAACGGCAACTTCAATCTGTTTTGGTTTTGATTTTTCCGTTTTAGGAAGGCGAATCGTCAACAGCCCGTCCTTGAACCCGGCTTCAATCTTTTCTTCCGTCACATTATCCGGCAGAGAGAAACTGCGCAAAAAGCTGCCGTAATGACGCTCGATCCTGTGGTACTTTACACCTTTATCCTCTTCCTTGCGTTTGCGTTCTCCCCGGATATTGAGAACACCATTATCAATGGTAATTTTTATATCTTCCCGTTTGATTTCCGGTGCTTCCACCTTGATGGTGAAATCCAAATCCGTCTCGGCAATGTCCACCCGAGGAGCCCAGTCTCCTGAAGCCACCAGTTCCTGATTACCCAATGACGGCCGGTTGAAATTTGTCAAATATTTAGAAAACATCTCATCGATTTCCCGGTAAGGATTCCACTTTGCGGGTTTCATTTTTTGTCTCCCTTTTTTAAATTAAAACTGTTCCCAATTTCGGTTAGGCTGCCCAATGTCAGGCTCCGGTAACCATCCTGCTCTCTATTTAAGCAACTATGATACCACCTGAATCCAAAACCGACATCAGTACTGCTAACGAGCTGGGTAGACTAAAATGATAAACAACAACTCCCCAAGATAAGACACGATCCGTCCCGTTCTGCACCAGACAGGACATTTCAAGTCCTGTTCCTTTATAGAAATATAGCTATTTGCGTATAGCTTTTCATGCGATATGAGAAAAAAAAGTTTGGCGTAGTTGTTGCTTATGGTCATTGACAGTGTATTGCCAACAACTGCTGTCAATGCGTTGTTTAAATGAATAAACCTGCTTGTGGGGAACTAACCATGGGCATCAACAATTTTTATTTTGGCAAGGCCCGATGAAAACTGTAAATAAAAATGAATTTGTGCATCAAATTTACCTGGTGAGCAGCGGCAAAGGAGGACAGGGAAAGTCCACCATAGCCGTGAATATAGCCGCTGCACTTTTGTTGAGAGGCAATCGGGTAGGTATCCTTGACGCCGATATTTACGGACCGGCCATACCTCGGCTTCTGGGCGCACACATCCCGATTTTGCCGCCTGATAAAAAAACACCTTTACCAATGCAGAACTTTGGGATTCAGATCCTTTCCCTTGAAAGCCTTGTATCCGACAGGCCGGGCGTTTTAATGAGAGAAAAAGCGAACCCCGGAACCATGGAGCGATTGATGCGTCAAATAGAGTGGAATAATCTGGACTTTCTCATTGTGGATCTGCCGTCAGGTGCGAGGGATATTCAAGATATGATTGTTAAAACGTTAACCCCGGACGGTGCCGTCATTGTCACAACTCCCCATCAGGCTTGTCGGGAGGATGTCCGGCAGCACGTATGCATGCTTCAACAACAGGGCGTCCCCATCATCGGCCTGGTAGAAAATATGGTTTCATGGTGCTGTGAAAAATGCGGACATGTCGAGTCCTTTTATACCGGCTCAACAGACAGATGGTGTCAAATTGAAACCATTGCAGTTCTTCCCATGGAGCGCAGCATATGGAAAAGCTCACAAAAGGGAGTTCCACTAGTTTTTGACCCAGTCGACACAGATCTGGGGCAAACCTTTGACCGTATCGCAACCCGCCTTGAATACAAACACATAGAGACAGGCTGCTGAAAAAGACAATCCTGCCCTTTTACTCCGGCCTATATTGACATCCCCCCTGTGGTGTTGTTAAAAATAACACCCTGTACCCGTTCCTTCTATCCTGCAGCAGAATGATAAAAAATCCTTTTGGGGGTTTTAAATGAAAGACATACTGATTTTAACCCATTCCGAAGATGAATGGCTCCTAATTTCAAACGCCCTGTCCCATGTCGGCAACATTCGCCGGGCTCCCGATATCAATACCGCGCTGACACTTCATACCCAGTCTCCATTTGATTTGATTCTGGCCGACATCGAACTGCTGGCACCCCATCCCGGCATGCCAGCCTTTAATTCCGTCAATCCGTTTGTTAAGTTTATTGTGCTGTGCACACGATCCAATACACTTCAAGCGATTGAAGCCGTGAAGAGCGGTGCTGTGGGATACCTGCAGTCTCCGGTCAGGGAACGGGATATCCAGCTGCTGCTCCCGGCCTTAAACCGTTCCCTCTACAGGGATTTTGAACTGGATTACCTGCGGGGCCAATTTTGGAAAACCGAATGGCAGGATACTATACGGTCTAAAAATGAAGGCATGAAAAAAATTTTCAAAAATATCCGGTCCGTTGCCCCCACCATTGCCACCGTCCTGCTGCTGGGGGAAACAGGTACGGGGAAAAG
The DNA here is from genome assembly GCF_963675255.1 of uncultured Desulfobacter sp. Lineage (GTDB taxonomy): Bacteria > Desulfobacterota > Desulfobacteria > Desulfobacterales > Desulfobacteraceae > Desulfobacter. The sequence goes on along the minus strand of NZ_OY775937.1, from coordinate 3,096,407 downwards.
CACCCTGGCCCGACTGATCCACTGGCACAGCCGGCGTTCCGAAAAGCCTTTTATCTCTATCAACTGCGGTGCCATCCCTGACACCCTCATTGAAAGCGAGCTGTTCGGACACGAAAAAGGTTCCTTTACCGGAGCTATCCGCAAAAAACCCGGTCGGTTTGAAATGGCGGAAACCGGCACAATTTTCCTGGATGAGATCGGCACCATATCCCTTGCCGCCCAGGTTAAGTTGCTTCAGGTGCTTCAAGACGGCACCTTCAGCAGAGTCGGCGGCGATGCCATTTTCAAGGCCGATGTACGGACCATTGCAGCCACCAATTCAGACCTGGAAGAGGCTGTTGGCAAAGGCTTATTCCGAAAAGACCTGTTTTACCGTCTCAACGTGTTTCCCATTGAAATCCCGCCTCTCAAGGAACGCACGGAAGATTTAGAATGTCTGGTGGATCAATTTTTGAAAAAATTAAACGTCAAGTACGGAAAAAATATTCAAACGGTTCTTCCGTCAGTTCTGAAAGGATTCAGTAACTATGACTGGCCCGGCAATATCCGGGAGCTTGAGAACATCCTTGAACGTGCCTATATTCTCGAAACGTCCACTGTGCTGACACCCGATAATTTACCCATCGAAACCCAGGCGGCCATTGCCCGGGATATACCCACGCCCGACACCGGCAAGACCCTGGCCCAGGCGCGCCGGTATGCCGTTAATGCCTGTGAAGTTTCCTACCTGACCAGGCTGCTTGCGCAAACAAACGGCCGAATAAGTGAAACAGCACTGCAGGCCGGCATTACGACCCGGCAGCTTAATCGCCTTTTGACCCGGCACGGACTGGATAAAAAACAATTCAAATCCTCAAAATCCACCTGATGTCGCCCATGGGCTGTTCCGGAAAAATGGAAAGGCCTGCAAATACTGTCAGCCAGCACACAAAAAGGACAGGAACCGTCTGATTGCATGTCCTCGGGACATTTCATGTCCTGTTTTTTCTCAAACAATAAGGATTCTGTGCGTCCCGTTCCTCTTGGCTCCGGCGCAAAGACATATGGCATGCCAATTGCTATGGCTTTAGTATAAATGTTTCGGATAGTCAATATCCGATTGTAACAACTACAAAGTTCTATTGTCAGTTAAAACTGACGAGGAGGGATTATGGCGGAAAAAGGGGAACAGAACCGAAACAAACGCGGGGGCCGGAAAATCGAGCAACTGACTCTGAAAGAAAAGCGGAAAAAGAAAAAAGAAAAAAAACTTTCCAGAGACGACGTATTCCGGACGATTAAAAAAACCGGTACTGAAAATTAAATATAACAGCTATGGGCTGTGTCTGACATATCAGCCACCAGGCACAGCCCACAACAAAGCAATTAAAAATACAGATACTTATTGGAAATTTTTACCACTCAAAACTCACAACTCTCATATAAAAATTTGTGCTCCTTAATATCGTTTGGGTACATACAGCTCAGGTGGAAGCACAGCGCGCTCATAGTCAGGATTATGTTTTCGATCCGGCAGGGTGAGGGCTTCATAGGGGACTTCCTCATAGGGAATCTGATCCAGAAGGTGATGAATGCAATTGAGGCGGGCCCGTTTTTTATCATTGCCTTCGACGATATACCAGGGAGCCTGCGGTATATTGGTACGGGCGAAGGTCTCTTCCTTGGCTTTGGTGTAATCCTCCCAGCGGATTCGAGACTGTATATCCATGTCGCTTAATTTCCACTGTTTAAGAGGATCATGAATACGCATGAGAAAGCGTAAGTGTTGTTCTTCGTCTGTGATGGAAAACCAGTATTTGATCAGGCGGATACCGGAGCGAACCAGCATTCGTTCAAATTCAGGCACATCCTTGAGAAATTGTTCAACCTGTTCCGGGCTCGCAAATCCCATGACCCGCTCCACGCCAGACCGGTTATACCAGGATCTGTCAAACAGTACGATTTCTCCGGCGGAAGGCAGATGCGGGACATACCTTTGAAAGTACCATTGTGATTTCTCTTTGTTTGTTGGTTTGTTCAGCGCGACGACCCTGCAAATTCTGGGATTCAGCCGCTGGGTGATACGTTTGATCACGCCTCCCTTTCCGGCTGAATCGCGTCCTTCGAAAATAACGGCAATTTTTTCACCAGTGTGTTCGACCCAGTTCATCATCTTGATCAGTTCTGCCTGGAGCCTTAACAGGGACTCGAAATATTTGCTTCCCTCAAGGGTTGGAGGATGTTGTTCCCTGTAGATCTTTTTTAATTCAATTGAAAGTTCCGATCCAGAGAGTTCAAGTTCATAATCTTCATCAAAGTTGTCCTGAAGTTCCTCATCAAGCCAGTCGAGGACACCTTGCTTGATACTTTTTTTTGTTCGCTTATCCATGTCAGAATTACCTTATCAGTCATTTCCGTTAAAAAAAAGAAGGCGTTCCTATATGAAATATGTCTTCAGATGCGGAAATCCGTTAAACTCAGTGGCGCTGTAGCTACTGGTATATGCGCCTGTGGACAGCCACTATAGCTGATCGCTGATGGAAAGGTTCAAGGGCGTGAAAAATTATCGGCGCCGCCTAAGTGAACTAAAATCTGTCCTTTATCAAGAAAAATATATTAAATTGGGGTTGTTATTCAAGCCCCCTTTATTTTTTATATGTCATCGTTTCTCATTAAAGCCGGTTCCATGTCCATGGCTTTTTTTGTTTCTCAAGGCTTTGAAATAGAGTATATTCTTCGTGATTTTTTCAAAATCTATATGTTAACCGTGCGTTTGCATTTACGGAAGGCTGTCCAGCACTCGGTGAAAGCTTCCCTTCGGAGCTTTGGTTCTGCGTTGTTTGCTGTTTCGGTTGTGGTCAACAGCCAGTTGAAAGCTAAGGAGAATTATGGAAAAAAAGCAAAAGGTCTCAATCTGGTACGTTATTCTCGGGATATGGATGGTCCTGCTTCTCCAGCAGTATATTGCGTCCATGTTTGTCGTTGAAGTCATTCCCTACAGCCGCTTTCTGGAACTGATCCATGAAAACAAGGTGGCTGAGGTGGCCGTATCGGTCAATCAGATCCAGGGAAAGCTTAAAAAAGATGCCGACGGCAAAGAAAAACAGTTCCGCACCATCCGGGTGGATCCGGGCATGTCTGATCTGCTTAAATCCAGCGATGCAGTCTTCAAAGGAGAGATTGAATCCAATTTCATGGCATCCTTGATGTCCTGGATCGTGCCCACAGCCCTTTTTTTCGGGATCTGGTTTTACATTATGCGTTATATGGGAAAACAGCAGACTGGATTCATGCGTCTTGGAAGAAACAAGGCAAAAATTTATGTCCAGAACGAACTCAACATCAGTTTTAATGATGTGGCCGGTGTGGATGAAGCACGCCAGGAACTGGTGGAGGTGGTGGATTTTCTGAAGAGTCCGGGTAAATTCAGTGAGCTTGGCGGCAAACTGCCCAAGGGCGTGATGCTGGTTGGACCTCCGGGAACCGGGAAAACACTTCTGGCCAAAGCCGTAGCCGGAGAAAGCGGCGTTCCCTTTTTTTCCATCAGCGGGGCGGAATTTGTCGAAATGTTTGTGGGCCTGGGGGCGGCAAGGGTTCGGGAACTGTTTGAACAGGCTAAACTCAAGGCACCTTGCATCATATTCATTGATGAACTTGATGCCCTGGGAAAAGCCAGGGGTGCAGGGTTTGCCGGTGGAAACGACGAGCGTGAGCAGACCTTGAATCAGCTTTTAGTTGAGATGGACGGATTTGACTCCACCCTGGGAGTGATTTTGCTGGCCGCCACCAACCGGCCTGAAATTCTTGATCCCGCACTTCTGCGACCCGGTCGGTTTGACCGGCAGATCCTTGTGGACCGGCCGGATAAAAAAGGCAGAGAGGATATCCTCAATGTCCACTTGAAAAATATCAAGGTTGAGGTACCCCTTGACGTTTCGGCCATTGCGGCCATGACCCCGGGCATGGTGGGTGCGGACCTGGCCAATCTGGTCAATGAGGCGACCTTGCTGGCAGTCCGTAAAAATAAGAATTCGGTTGGGATGCCCGAATTTCAGGATGCTGTCGAGCGTATAATTGCAGGGCTTGAAAAGAAAAACCGCCTGATCAACCCCAAGGAACGCCGGATCGTGGCATTCCATGAACTGGGGCATGCCCTGGTGGCCATGACTGTGCCCGGTGCGGACCCGGTTCAAAAGATTTCCATCATACCCAGGGGGATAGGTGCCCTGGGCTATACCCTCCAGGTCCCCACCGAGGATCGTTTCCTGATGAGCCGCAGCGAACTTCTGGCCAAAATAGTCACGCTTTTAGGCGGACGGGCCGCAGAACAGATTATCTTCAAGGAAGTTTCCACAGGGGCCATGAACGACCTGGCCAGGGCCACGGATATTGCCCAGAGCATGGTCAAGGAGTACGGGATGGGTGAATCACTGGGAAATGTTTACTATGCCCGTAAGAGAAAGGCCCAGTTCCTTGACATCATGCCGGACGGGGCTGCCGAATACAGTGAACAGACTGCCCAAAAGATTGATGAAGAGGTTAAGCTGATCATTGCACAGCAGTATGAGCGGGCACTGGAAATTCTTTCAAAACAGCAGAAAATTTTGGAACAGGCCGCCGGAATTCTTCTCAAAAACGAAAAGATGGATGCAGCCCAGATCGAGGATCTGATGAAAACAGATTCCTGATGCCTGCGATATGAATGAAGCCCCCCAAAAAAACAAATTGCTTGTTAACATTGTAACTGGAGAACACCTACTTCTATTCTACTTGTCCGCCGCATCCCGATAGATGGAATTTACCACAAAAAAACCGCTACCAGACCGGTACAGGTAAAGAAGCAAGTAGAAAATTGTTATTCCGGCTTTTTTCTTGCACAGAAAATAGGTGTGCCCATATAATGGGCCTATGCCCATTATCACTTGCTAAGGAGCCAGCCATGGCGCATCATTCAAACCGGCAGGGGGTTGCCCGTCTTGTGGACCGCTTGAACCGGTTTCCCCAAGGGGCGCCGCCCTCAAAACTTCTGAATAAAATTCTTGCTATGCTCTTTTCCGAAGAGGAAGCCGGCCTGGTCTCTGTATTTCCCATCAAGCCCTTTACCGATCAAAAGGCGGCCCGGATCTGGAAGATACGTTTATCCCAAGCCAGAAAAATCCTGAACCGCCTTGCCTCCCGGGCTATCCTGGTGGATATGGAATGCAATGAGCAGACCTATTATGTCCTGCCTCCACCCATGGCCGGTTTTTTTGAATTTTCCATGATGCGGGTGAGAAGGGATCTGAATCAGAAAGTGCTCAGTGAACTGTTTTTCCAATACCTGAACGTGGAAGAGGACTTTATCCGTGATCTGTTTACCCATGGAGAAACCCAGGTGGGCCGAGTTTTTGTTCACGAACCGGTGCTGACCAACGAAAATGCCGTCCATGTACTGGATTATGAGAGGGCTTCCCATGTGATCCGGACCGCCTCGGCCTTTAGGGGTGTCCACCTGTTACTGCCGTCACAAAATGTCCCATATAGGAAAGGCCTGCCAGGCACCCCAGGAAATCTGCATGACCTTTAATATGGCAGCATCTTCGTCAGAAACTGCGCTCAGGGAGCCCTGGAACTGGTTTCCCTGGACAAGCGAGTGATCACCCCCTTAAATGGGACTCACAAGGCTGTGGTCATGGCCGTAGAGAAGGGAAAGCTCCAGAACCTGATCTTCGACAATCAGGTATTGTTCAGTCACCGGGCCCTGGCTGCGGTGCTTGGCGTTATTCTCAGGCTACCTCCGATCAAGCAGGTCCTTGCCGGAAAACAGGTTAAATCCAGATATCTGGCAGCCCTGGGAGGGTGGTTGAACCCGGCGGAACCAGGGTAGCATAGTCCTGTTGTTCGCATTTTTTAATTGGTTATTAAATCTAAAAAGATTTTCTTTACCTATAGAAATTCCTTTTCAGCATCGCTATCAGGATCGAAATATCCATTGTTTTCGATCCCGACAGCAGCATAGCTAATAACTTAGTTAGTTAGAGCTCAAACGTGGTCATACTAACCACAAGCTCAAGGTCTTCAATCTCCTTAACCACATCAGCCGGTACCGGGGTCTCGGTTCTTAAGAATATAATATTTCTATCCCCGTCATCCTCACGGCCCACCATCATTCTGGAAATATTGATGGTGTGCTCGCCTAATTTCAGTCCGATGGAACCGATGGAGCCGGGTTTGTCCACATTGTGGATTATAGCCAGGTGGCCCTCGGGAATAACCTCTAAGCGGAATTTATTTATCCTTACAATCCGGGCATCATCCTTTCCAAAAATGGTGCCCTCCAGGACATTGGTCTGGGTATCCGTGATTACGGTCACCCGGATCAAATTCAGGAAGTTGCCTGCCTCCTTGGAGGTGGATTCGCTGATTTTTATCCCCATCTCATTGGCCAGGGAAATGGCATTCACCGAATTGACTTCGTCCCCGACATATTCATTGAGAAGGCCCTTAATTCCGCTGATAGTCAGGGGTTTGAGGTCAAGATCCGGAAATTTTCCGATGTATTCGATGTTGACCTCACGCACACCGCCTTTAGTAATCTGAGCCTGCATTTTCCCCATTTTCTCCACCAGGTAAAGAAAAGGTTTAAGCTGCTTTAAAACATCTCCGGTCACAGACGGTACATTCACGGCATTGATCACGGTGTCGTTTAACAGATAGGCAATAATCTGGTTGGCAGCCGCTACGGAAACATTGGTCTGGGCCTCCTTGGTGGATGCGCCTAAATGGGGGGTGGCAATCACCTGGTCCAGCAGGAGCAGCGGATGATCTGCGCTCGGGGGTTCAATTGCGAATACATCCAGGGCTGCGCCGGCCACCTTTCCTGACTGGATGGCATCATGCAGGGCCGCTTCATTGACAATGCCGCCCCTGGCACAGTTGACGACCATGACGCCCGTCTTCATTTTTTCAAAGGCCTGGGCGTCCAATAAATCAATGGTGGCATCCAATTTAGGCACATGGATGGTGATATAATCCGACCGGGCATAAAGCTCATCCAAGGTCACATATTCAAACCCGGCTTTTTCAATATGTTCCGAAGAAATATTGGGATCGAACACAATGACGTTCATGCGCAACCCTTTGGCAAGTCCTGCAGCAATGGAGCCGATATTTCCAAAACCCACAACGCCCAAGGTCTTATTAAAAAGTTCCCGGCCTTGGAGCAATTTTTTATCCCAGCGCCCGGCTTTCAGGGATGCGGTGCCCCTGGGGATATTCCGGGTTAAGGCCATCATCATGGCAATGGCATGCTCGGCTGTGGTTACAGTGTTGCCGCCGGGGGTGTTCATGACGGCAACCCCTTTTTTGGTGGCTGCATCAATGTCCACATTATCCAGGCCAATGCCAGCCCGGGCAACAACCTTGAGGTTATCTGCCGCTTCGAGCAGATCCGCGGTCACCTTAGTGGAACTCCGGATGGCCAGGCCATCGTATTGTCCGATAATTTCTTTGAGTTCTTCGGGTGAAAGCCCGGTATTTACATCAACCTCTATACCTTCCTGGTTCCTGAAAATATCAATGCCGGCTTCATCCATTTTATCACTGATCAGTACCTTCATTATTTGGCCTCCTTTTGAAACGCTTCCATGAATTCCACCAGGGCTTTGACACCCTCCATGGTCGCAGCGTTATAAATGGATGCCCTGCATCCACCCACGGATCTATGGCCTTTAAGACCGCCAAGTCCTTTGGCTGTTGCCTCTTTTATAAATTTTTGTTCAAGTTCCTCACTGGGCAAACGGAAGGTCACGTTCATCAGGGATCTGGAATCCTGTCTGGCTGTGGCCCGGTAAAAATTGCTTGCTTCCATAAAATCGTACAAAAGGCCTGCTTTTTCCTTATTATAGGCTTCCATCTTTTCAAGGCCGCCCATCTCCTCTTCGATCCATTTGAGTACCAGATCAATGGTATATATACCGAAACAGGGCGGGGTATTATACATGGAGTTTTTCTCTGCATAGGTGGAATATTTGAGCATGGAAGGCAGGTCCGGATTGGCTGTTTCCAGAAGATCCTTGCGCAAAATCACAATGCAGGTGCCGGACGGTCCTAAATTTTTCTGGGCTCCGGCATAGATCATGCTGAATTTTTCCATGGGAAGCGGGCGTGAAAAAATATCGGATGACATATCGGCAATAAGAGGAATTCCGCCGGTGTCGGGAAAATTGGCGAACTGGGTTCCCTTGATGGTGTTGTTGGAGGTAATGTGGACATATTTTGCATCTTTGCTGAACGGAATATCTTCAGGGATATATGAAAAGTCCTTGTCCTCGGAAGAGGCCACGACCACATGTTTTTTATTCTGGATTTGTGCCTCTTTGATAGCTTTGGTGGACCAGGTCCCGGTATTGACATAGTCGGCACTTTGATCCCCGGACAGAAAATTCATGGGAATCATGGCAAACTGTAAAGATGCCCCGCCCTGGAGAAAAAGAACATGGTATTGGTCATCCAGACCTAAGAGACGTTTGGCCCGTTCCACGGCATCATTGATAACATCGTCAAAATAAGAAGATCTGTGGCTGATTTCTGTAATGGACATGCCTGAATTGCCGAAATTCAGGAAAGAGGCTTGAATTTCTTCAAGGACCGGCAAAGGCAGAGCCGCAGGTCCAGCATTGAAATTAAAAATTCTTTGGTCTGTCATTTTTTACCTTTCTGTTAGGGTTATCTTTGTTTGCATTGTGCGTATATGTTCCATTGCCTTACAATTCAAGGCAATCTAATATCCAACCCTATTTTTTAACGCCGTCGCAGGCGAAAATCAATAGATTAACTGCCTTTATGGAAAAACATTTCTGCCCGGTCCAAGGATTTTCGCTGCTGGGACCTCCAAAAACCCCCTTCCTTCATTACTCATGGCATATATTAATTTAGGGCCATGGAACTTCTAAAATTTACCACATGACCCTTATTCTCCCACCAAAGTTTCAACGGCAAAAAGGACTTTAAAATAAAATATTTTTTTTAAAAACCATTTGGCATATTTTGGGTATCCAAGCTATAAAGACACCTAGTCAGCTTGGATCTTGCTCCGGCCTGGCAAAAAACGAAAGTTTCCAGGCATGGAATCTTTCATAATAAAACAAATCAGCAATACACATTATTTATTTATAATATTTTGATGATTAACCTCATGGCAGATCAGACAAACCAGGCAAACACCGCAACCGGCCCCTGGAACACCCCGCTTTGGCCCGAGGGTGTTGCACATAACGTTACCGACTACCACTATCCCGTTTTCAAACTGCTGGACGACTCGGCAGCCTGTTATCCTAATCAGACTTTTACCATATTCAACGGGGCAAAAAAGACCTTTTCCCAGGTCAAGGACACAGCAGACCGGATCGCCTATTTTCTGGCAAAAAAAGGCATCAAAAAAGGGGACAAGGTGGCGATTGTATTACCCAATCTGCCCCATTTTCCTGAAATTTTTTTCGGTATCATGAAGGCCGGGGCCGTAGCAGTGACCTGCAACCCCATTTATACCCCCGCGGAATTGAGACAGCAGCTTGACAACGCCACTGCAAAAATGGTGTTCTGCATGGATCACCCCACCTTTTACCCCAACGTGGTCAAGGCCATTAAAGGCACAGGTGTTGAAACCGTGGTGGTCTGTAACATCAAAAGCTATCTGCCGAAATTGCAGGGATTTTTAGGCAGCTTGTTAGGCAAAATCCCCAAAGCCGACCATCATGAACCCGGACACATCATGTTTGACGACATGGTGGCCCAGTCTAAACCCGAGCCGCCTGATATCACCATTGACCCGATCAACGATACGGCTGTGATGCTCTACACCGGCGGCACCACGGGTATTCCCAAGGGTGCGGAACTTGTGCATATCAACTTCACCTACCAAGTGACTGCAATTATGGAATATCTAAGGCTTTCCCACGGTGAAGACAAACCTTTGGAAAAGGCATACTACGGGGGATACCATCGTTTTTTAGGTATTTTGCCCTGGTATCACAGTTTCGGCATCTCCGTGGCCATGCTCAGCGCCGCAGGTTCCGGCAGCAGCCTGATATGCATCCCGGACCCCAGAACCGGCAAGCCCCCATTCACTGATGTCCTCAAGACAGTCCAAAAATACCGGCCGACGCTCATGCCGGCCGTACCCACAATTTTTGTGGCCTTTACAAACCATTCCAAGCTTGATCAGTATAACCTGTCTTCCCTGATGGGCTGTTTTTCTGGGGGAGCACCCATGCCGCCGGATGTCTGCCGTCAGTTTGAGGAAAAAACCGGGGCTGTTATCTTTGAAGGATACGGGTTGACGGAAACCGCCCCTGTACTGTCGGCCAATCCCACCAATCAGGCAACCAGAAAAATAGGTTCCATTGGATTTCCATTACCCGGCACAGACATAAAAATTCTGGATCTTGATGATCCCACAAAGGAACTTCCCAGGGGTGAAGATGGCGAAGTGGCTGCCTGCGGTCCCCAGGTCATGAAGGGGTACTGGAACAAGCCCGATGCCAATGCTGAAGTTTTTGTCACCATTAAAGGCAAACGCTATTTTCTCACCGGAGACATCGGTCACATTGACGAGGATGAGTATATCATGATCACGGACAGAAAAAAGGATATGATCATCGTGGGTGGTTTCAATGTATACCCCAGAGAGGTAGAGGATATTATATACACCCATCCCAAAGTTGAATTATGCGCAGTGATCGGGGTAGCAAAGAAATACGGTGAGGAAACCGTAAAAGCGGTTATCAAACTCAAGCAAGGTCAGACTGCCACCCAGGAAGAATTCATAGCATTCTGCAAAGCAAACATGGCAGGATACAAACGTCCCAGGATTATTGAATTTAAAGATGATCTTCCAATCTCCAACATCGGCAAAGTGCTGCGCAGGGAACTGCGGGACACCCATTCCGATTAGCTCTGTCTTTGCACATACCGTTCAATTTCAGGCTCGGCAGATCTTTTTTCAAATTTTGCTTGAGGTTAAGTGCGATTAATTCTATAAGACCAGGTGGTATTAAAGTTAAGAACTTAAATGGATGGCTGCCGGTTGTGGGAGTCATCCCTAGAAGGTTATAACCTGATGACAACACTAAATTTTTAGGAGGTTTTATGTCAACTCTCGTATTTGGTCACAAAAATCCGGATACCGACTCTGTAGTCGCAGCCATCGCGCTGGCCGATCTGAAAAAAAGCCTTGGTGAAGACATCGCACCAGCTATGCAGGGCGACCTGAATCCCGAATCCAAATTTGTCCTGGACAAATTCAGCCTGGCTGCCCCCGAAGTTATCACCAGCTATGCAGGCAAAGATGTTTACCTGGTGGATCATTCCGACCTGGCCCAAAGCCCTGACGACCTTGGCGAAGCCAATATTCTGGGTATTGTAGACCATCACAAACTCGGCGATGTAACCACCGGACAGCCCCTGGAATGCTGGATCTGGCCTGTAGGCTGCACCTGCACCGTAATTACTTGCATGTACGATTACTTCAATGTTGAAATTCCCAAGGGCATTGCCGGTGCCATGCTGTGCGCCATCCTGTCCGACACCGTAATTTTCAAGTCCGCTACCTGTACAGACAAAGATAAAGAAGTATGTGCAAAACTGGCTGAAATCTGCGGCGAATCCGATCTCGATGCCCTTGGCATTGAAATGTTCAAGGTAAAATCTGCTGTTGAAGGTACTCCGATCCGTGAACTGGTTCTGCGCGATTACAAAGACTTCAACATGAGTGGTTCCGGCATTGGCTGCGGCCAGCTTGAACTGGTTGATCTGTCCATCGTTGACGGCATCAAGGCTGATCTTGAAAAAGACATCCGTGATCTGAAAGCGGAAAAAGGCCATCACACTGTACTTTTGATGCTCACCGACATCATGAAAGAAGGCACCGAGCTTCTCGTGGCTTCTGATGACGAATCTGTTGTTGAAAAAGCCTTTGGTGAAAAACCCGTTGACGGCAAATGCTGGCTGGCCGGCATCATGAGCCGTAAAAAACAGATCATCCCCGATCTGGAAAAAGTATTTGGTTAGTTAAGTAATTCAAGGGCTTTTGGTGTGTTACCAAAAGCCCTTTTCCCATTCTGAAAACACCGATTTAAAACTGTTCATCTGTCTGCTGCTTCAATTCTTCCAAGGCTTTGCGTAATTGTTCATTTTCGACGATCATGTTGCGCATTTTGGTAAAGGTCCGCATGATCTTGATGTTTACTTGAATGGCCCGGTCACTTCGCAATACACTGGAAAGCATGGCAACACCTTGTTCGGTGAAGGCCATAGGCGCATATCTTAAACTCTTCTTATCAAAATCGGAGGTTGCAATTTGTGACCTCAAATTTGCAAACTCCTCTTTTGACAATTCAAACATAAAATCATCAGGGAAACGGTTTAAATTTCTTCTGACAGATTGTTTTAAGTATTTTGTTTCAACTCTATAAAGGGCTGCAAGATCCCTGTCTAACATGACTTTAACGCCCCGGATAATATAAATTTTTTCTGTAATGTGTTCACTGCTAACAAGTTCTGTTTCAGTCATTTTGTATCCTGGCTTAATATTTAAAATTTTATTTTAACATACAAATCCCGGTTTTCTTAAGTCAGATCAGAGTTTAATGGCTTTGCCGTTTGAACTTCCCATTGTTATCCCAACTAACTGATTTGTTCCCACACCTTAAAGAAGGAATAACAAATAAACTGAATCAAAAAATTATCACAAACAATATGGCATTGCCAGTATCACATAATCTAAGTTAATATTATTGACTTTTTATAAAAAAATTTGTGTAACCTACACAGATTTTACAACTTTCGTTAATAAAAAAGGGAGCTTGATTCTATTGTAGGCCATTTTTCGTAGGGGCAATCCCTCTGTGGTTGCCCTCGTTAGGGCAGGCACGGTGGCCTGCTCCCACCGGCCAACGTCAGAACCAATCCCTAAAAGAGCTAAAATGTTTAAATTCATTCACGCAGCTGATATTCATTTGGACAGTCCATTGCGCGGGCTTTCAAGATATGAGTCCGCCCCTGTTGATGCCATTAGAGACGCTTGCAGAAGAGCCTTTAAAAACCTGGTGGATCTGGCAATAGAAGAAAAAGTGGCTTTCGTACTTTTAGCCGGAGATCTCTATGACGGAGATTGGAAAGACTACAGCACAGGGATTTTCCTAAGCCGGCAAATGGGACGCTTAAATCAGCATGATATACAAGTTTTTTGTGTCGCAGGAAACCATGATGCCGCAAATCGGATGACCAAGGCCTTGGATACGCCCTCAAACATGAAAATATTTTCTGCGAGCAAAGTGGAAACGGTAAAATTGAACAATTTGCCGGCTGCCATTCATGGGCGCAGTTTCAAAAAACGACATGTTGACGAGAACCTGGCAGCGGGATTTTGTGAAGCTGAAAAAAGCGTGTTCAATATAGGACTTTTGCATACCAGCCTTGATGGCCGGGAAGGCCACGCAAACTATGCGCCGTGTTCCCTGGATGATCTCGTCTCAAAGGGTTATCAATACTGGGCATTAGGCCATATCCACAAACAGGAAATCGTTTCTGAAACCCCCTTTGTTGTGTTTCCCGGCTGCATACAAGGCCGTCATATTCGAGAATGCGGCCCAAAAGGCTGTGTTGTTGTCACGGTTGAGGACGAAACCGTAAAAAAAATTGAAAAAATTCCCCTTGATGTTCTGCGCTGGACGCAAATAGAAATTGATCTGACCGATATTGAAGAACGCCGGGATGTCATGGAAAAGATCAGGGAAACCATTGAACAAGAACAAACACTGGCAGAGGACAGACCGCTTGCAATGAGAATAAAATTGATCGGTGCGACAAAGCTGTCTGATCAACTGGCCGCTTTTCCGGAAAAATTTGAACAGCAGATTAAAGCACTTGGAGCTGAAATCGCAGGCGACAACCTTTGGATTGAGCGCCTTGAAAACAAAACCCAGGGAAAATATGATTTAGAAACGACCCTGGCCGATGACAATGCGCTGGGAAAATTACTCAAGTCAATTATCTCAACACCGGATGATGTTGATCAAATAGATGGTTTGGCAGATAAAATAGCTGAACTTCGACAAAAGGTTCCCCCACAAGCGTTTGGGACCGATACTATTTTAGACCTGAATAATGGGCAAACCATCAAACGAATAACCAAAGAAGCCAAAAAAATGCTGATCGGCAGGATGCTTTCAACCGGGGGTGAAAATGAGAATTAACCGCTTCGATCTCATGGCTTTCGGTCACTTCACAGAAAAATCTTTAGACCTGTCTGATGGTGATCTGGGATTACATATTATTTACGGTGATAATGAAGCCGGGAAAAGTACATCATTAAGAGCGCTTATTGGTTGGCTGTTTGGGATTGAAGCCAGGACAAAAGACAACTTTCTTCATTCGAACCCAAAGCTTCGGATAGGCGGAGAATTACAGCTTTTAGATGGAGAAAAAATTGAATTTATCAGAAGAAAAGGGAATAAAGACACCCTGCTTAAATATGGAAGCAATGCGCCCCTTGATGAAAGCCGGTTCACACGTTTTCTTCCTGCCGGCATTGATGAAACCCTTTTTACTAAACTCTGGGGTATTGACCATGGCCGATTAATTGCCGGCGGCCATGAACTATTGGAGCAATCAGGGGATCTTGGCCAGGCACTATTCAGTGCCGCAATCGGGACAGCCAATCTCAAAAAAATCTTAGAGGACATGCAAAACAGTGCGGTAGATATCTTCAAACCCCGGGGTTCCAAGGCCTTATTAAACAAGGCCATTTCAGATTATAAAGATGCGCAAAAGAGAATGCGTGATGCCACCCTGCCCCTTTCTAACTGGAAAGCCCTGCAAAAAGACTTATTAAAAATAAATGCCGATATCAGTGGGGTTGAACAAAAGATCAATGAAAAGAATAAACAAAAAAATCGTTTGGCAAGAATCAATCGTGTCAAAGGTGCCCTGGCCCAACGTCAAAACTATCTGGCAAAAATTGAAGCATTAGGCACTGTGCTGTTGCTGCCGCAAGATTTTGCAGATCAACAGAAAACAGCCAGTGAAACGCTTCAAGATGCATTAAATTCAAAAGAACGCCTGGAAGCCAAAATTGACGCCTTAAATAAAGAATTCGGATCCCTAAGCATCCGAGATGATCTGCTTAAAAATGAAGATGCTATTTTAAGGCTGTACAAAGATCTTGGTGCGGTTGAAAAAACAATCGCGGACCGCCCCCGCCAGGATGGAAAAAGACGTTTGTTGCGCAATGATGCCCAAACGCTGTTAAAAGGTATCCGGCCTGACATAGGTTTAGATGAAGCAGATCAACTCAGGCCCCTTCTGAACAATAAAAAATGGATCTCGGGATTGGTCCGGAAACACAGTTTATTGACACAAAAAGAAGCTGGGTGCAAAGCTGAATTAAAAGATCTTGAGGACGAACAAAAATCACTTAAAAATAAATTAGAAGATACATCACAAAGTAAAATTGATTTACCGCAGCTAAAAGCGTCAATTGCTTCGGCACGCAAAGCAGGGGACATTGAGCAACGTCTGGATGACATAAGCGTCCAGGCCGCACAGGAAAAAGCAGCCTGGGAGAATGAATTTGCAAGACTGGGAAACTACCATGGCACTGCAGATGCGTTGTTATCTATGGTTCTTCCGGTTTCTGAAACCATAGACCGGTTTGAAAAAGAAAACGATGAACTTATAGAAAAAGCCAAAATCGTATCCCGGAAAAAACAAGAACTTGAAGATGAAAAAAAGCAGGCTGAACAGGAGTTAAACGCTTTATTATTAAAAGAAGACGTGCCCAAAATAACTGATTTAGAGGCGTCCCGTAAAGACCGTGACCAGGGATGGGAATTGATAAAACAAAAATATATCCAGCAACTGGATAACGATAGTCCGGATATCAACGATCGTCTTTTAGCATATACACAAGCATCTGAGTTGCCGACTGTTTATGAAAAAAAAGTCAGGCAGGCAGACAATATATCAGACCGTTTGAGATTGGATGCCGACCAGGTGGTTAAACGGGCACAACTGGAAGCCAAAATTGATAGCATAGCATCTCGAATCGCTGATTTATCAGTTCTTTTCGAAAAAACAAAAAAGGATCAAGCTGATTTTAATATCAAATGGACGGACATTTGGAAGCCTTTGAATATTATTGCCGGCACCCCCCGGGAAATGAAGCAGTGGTTACTGAAGGCAGAAAGGCTGATCGAAAAAATACAAACCGCAAAGGCCGTTTCAACCAACAAAAAAAAATTGTCTGACGTATGCGATCAGTTAAGGGAATTGGTTTCAACTCAGATCTTCCAATTTGACCCTTTACAGGAGACAAAAGGAAAACGCCTTGAGGCTTTGATTTCATTGTGCGAGCAGCGAATTGAACAAGAGCAAAAAGAGCGTGACAAACGCAATGAAATAGAGCGTTCCCTGAAGGATTCTCACATTCGCTTAAAGCGAACCCAGGATGAACTTAAAACGGTTAAAAATGATTTGACTACCTGGTCCGATGAGTGGAAAAAAGCAATAGAAGGCTTAAGCCTGAAACCCGATGTGCATCCGGAAACAGCCACAGAAACATTCGACAACCTGGTGTTGTTCTTCCAAAAATTCGATCAATCTGAAGAACTGCGCAAAAGAATTTACGGCATGGATAAAGTTGAAAAAGACTTTCACCTTAAAGTTAACGAATTTGCCGAGCGTATTAAATTGAAAACAGATGACCAGGATGCAGTGACAATTGCGGCTCAATTGCATCGTGATCTGAACGCTGCTCGTGAAGTCCGGGCAAGTTCTATCAAACTCAAAGAACAACTTGATGAAAAAAAACAGGATATCAAAGAGGTCAATATTACGATCCGCCATTCACAAAAAAAAAATATCGAATTAAAAAAGCAAGCTGGGGTTGAAACCGATGAAGCACTCATTAAGGCCGCTGAAAAATCAGACAATAAAAGAAAATTGTTAAAAAATATTGAAACCCTTGAACAGGAACTTAATCGCAATGGTGACGGCTTAAGCATTGATGCGTTGGAAAAAGAGTTAAACAACTGTGAAATCGACGCCATAGAAGCACAAATTGAAAAAATATCCATTGAACTAAAAGAACTTCAATCCCAAAGAGACACCTTACGCGACCAACGGCGGACAATTCAAAATGAAATCGAAAAAAAAGATGGGAGCGCTTTGGCCGCCAACGCGTCGGCACAAGCAGAAGCACACCTGGCCGACATAGCCCAGCACGCTGAACATTATCTGCGTTTCCAGATCGGCGCACTCATCCTTGAACAGCAAATAGAAGATTACAGAAAAAAAAATCAGGCTACCGTTTTAGGCAGAGCAGGAGAATTATTCTCAAAGCTCACATTGGGTTCTTACGCAGGTCTGAGAGATGAACTGGATGCTTCGGGAAAGCCAATATTGCTTGGTGTTCGACCGGACGATCACGAGGTGGGCATCGCCGGAATGAGTGACGGGTCCCGGGATCAACTCTATCTTGCCCTGCGCCTGGCTACGTTAGAGCAGTATATAAAAAAGGAAGAGCCCATGCCCTTTGTTATAGATGATATCCTTATCGGGTTTGATGATAATCGAACCCGTGTCTGCCTGGAAGTACTGGCTCAATTATCAACAAATATTCAAGTACTGCTTTTTACACACCATAAACGTGTGCTGGAATTGGCAAATAGCTGCAATGAAAGTAATAGGATTTTTCAACACAGGCTTTCTTTATAAATTTGAAATGTTAGTGACTCGGAAAAGTGTTCAATCATACTATGACGGAGACGCTTGTCGGGGATAAAGACGTGCGCCATGCAAGCTTTCTCTTTACATGAGATTGTATGGCTGATATTGAAAAACATCCTGTGTTCATCAATATAATAATCATGGGCGGACCTGGTCTATTAACACCCAGACTCAACCCACAAGTAAACATATAATTAATTCAATAAGTTATTTTAATTCTAATATAAAAATAATATTACAAATAAGGAGGTTACAATGTCCGTTATCACCATCTCAAGAGGTTCTTACAGTCGCGGAAAGGAAGTTGCTGAAAAGGTAGCCTCAGAACTGGGGTATGCATGTATTTCCCGTGATATCCTGCTGGAGGCATCGGAAGAATTCAATATCCCGGAGATCAAGCTGGTCAGGGCGCTTCATGATGCGCCATCCGCCCTTGAAAGATTCACCCACGGCAGGGAACGCTATGTAAGTTATATCCGTAAGGCGCTGTTACAGCATATCCGGCAAGACAATATTGTTTATCATGGACTGGCGGGGCACTATTTTTTACTGAATATCCCCAATGTCCTGAAAATCAGAATTATATCGGATATAGAAGAACGCGTAAAAGAAGAAGTCAAGCGGGAAAATATCTCCGAAGAAAAAGCACGTTATATTCTGAAAAAAGATGATGATGAACGGAGGAAATGGGGACTGAGGTTATACGGAATTGATACATCGGACAGCAAACTTTATGATATGGTCATAAATATAAAAAACCTTTCAGTTGAGGATGCCGCAGACCTGATCTGTCGGACGGTTCGAAAACCCAATTTTAAAACCACGCCCGAATCGGAAAAAATCCTTGATGATGCCCTTCTTGCCGCAAAAGTTCATGCGGCTCTTGTGGAAACATCTCCGAAAATAATCGTCACAGCCGATAACGGTGTTGTAAGTATCGGTGATCCGGAAGCTCCGTTGGACATGAAAAAGAATGCTTTTAATGAAATAAAAAGCATTGCGGAAAATGTTGACGGGGTTAAAGAGGTTATTATGGGTATACACAAAAGAACCGATGACCATCATACAGTCAATCCTTTCCACAATATATGAGGGACTCAGCCGGGGCAACTCATTTCACCAATAAAAAAAGCAGCCTAACGGCTGCTTTTAAAATCTTTATGGGGTGAGTGACCGGGATTGAACCGGCGGCAACCAGGGCCACAACCTAGTGCTCTACCAACTGAGCTACACCCACCATGAAAAACTCTGCATAACTATCAGAACCGCTTTTTTTTTTCAAGTATTTTTTATTTTTTTTTTGCTCTATTGATTAGATTCGTATTATTATCTGAACGAAAATACATATTTGGACGCAAAGTTTCCCAATGCTAATTTTTATGCAACACGGCAGATGGACAGCTTTTGGCTCAAAAACAAGTTACACATTGGGATTGACCTGCCTAATCCCTTTGACTATTATTCTTAGAATATTTAATGATTGGGGTTCGAAAAAAATAAATACCGCAGATTTTGTGCCGAGTCCCTAAAAAACGCATAAAGGATCGGTTATACAATGAATATGAATACGCTGATTATTTTTATCATACGTCTGATTATAGGCCTGACATTCGGAATCATCCTGACCCGGTTGTTCAAACCGGACTGGGGCATCTACCATGGTGTTGTCACAGGAATCATCCTTGTGGCCCTGGCTTATGGCATGAGCTATTACAGAAAATCCAAAGAGTAAGGGCCATGGAAACAATAAAAATTCCATGACCCTAAGAGGCAGGCATTTGTGGACAATATAATTCTGGGAACAGCAGGACACATTGATCATGGGAAAACCAGCCTGGTCAAGGCATTGACAGGCATTGAAACCGACCGTCTCAAGGAGGAAAAAGAACGCGGCATCACCATAGAACTCGGATTTGCCTCCCTGGATCTTCCCAATGGCCGGCACATCGGCATTGTGGACATGCCAGGTCATGAAAAATTTGTAAAAAATATGGTGGCCGGTTCTTCGGGCATTGATGTGGTTGTCATGGTCATTGCGGCAGATGAAGGCGTCATGCCCCAGACCCGGGAGCACATGGAGATCTGCAATCTTATGGGCATCAGCCACGGCATGATTGCCCTGACTAAAACGGACCTTGTGGATGAAGACCTGCTGGAACTGGCCATGGACGACATCCATGATTTTATCATAGACACCTTCCTTGAAGATAAACCCATTGTACCGGTATCCTCTGCCACAGGCCAGGGACTGGAAGAATTTTTAACCACGCTTGAAGAAATATGCAAACAAATTCCGCCTCGCAAATTTTCTTCCATTTTCCGACTTCCCGTGGACCGGGTATTTTCCATGAAAGGATTCGGCACGGTCATCACCGGAACCCTGATTTCAGGCCAGGTGAGTGTGGGCCAGGACATCATGGTATATCCAAAAAAAATCACATCAAAAGTCCGGGGGCTTCAGGTACATTCCAGTTCGGTGGAAACAGCCATGGCCGGCACCCGTACAGCCATCAATTTCCAGGGTCTTGACCGGGAAGCCGTATTCAGAGGCGATGTACTCTCCACCCCGGGAGCATTAATTGAAAGTTATATGCTGGACGCCGATTTTCATTACCTGAAAAGCAATGCCAAGCCTGCCAAGGCCCGGACAAGGGTGCGGTTTCATTCGGGCACAAGTGAAATACTGGGCTATATGGTCCTGCTGGACAGGGAGTCGCTTTTACCCGGGGATACGGCACCGGTTCAGTTCCGCCTGGAATCCCCGGTCTGCTGCATCAAGGATGACAGATACGTTATCCGATCTTACTCTCCTGTCAGAACCATCGGCGGCGGCGCTATCCTCAACCCGGTATCCCAAAAATACAAGCCTAAAGATAAGGCCATGATTGAAGGGCTTTCCGACCTTGCTGCCCAAGATGATGAAAAAACCATTGCCTATTTTCTATCCATCAAGGGATATTCCGGGCTGACATTTAATGAGTTAAGGGTCATGACCAATATTCCGGATAAAAAACTGGCTGCCGCTTTACAGAAAATGCTTGCAAAACAGGAAGCCGTGCTCACGGACAAGGAGAAGCAGATCTATGTCCATGGCACTATTTTTGACGAATTTAAGGAAAAAGTACTGGAACGACTGACCGCTTATCACCAGGAAAACCCCTTAAAGGAAGGCATGCCGGCCCAGGAGCTGAAATCCAAATTTCAATATGTGGATGATGCCCGGTTTTTCAACATTCTGTTCCACCGCCTGGAAAAGGAAAATCTCATTGTTCTGGACAAAAACCTTGTGAAACTTTCAGGGTTCAAGGTTGCCCTCCAGGTAGACCAGCATGAAATGAAGGAGAAACTTGCCGACATTTACAAAAAAGCCGGTTTGACCCCGCCCTTTTTCCGCACCATATGCCAGAATCTTGAACTGGATCAGAAAACGGGCAAGGATGTGATGCAGATGCTCATTGATGAAAAACAGGTGGTTAAAACAAAGGATGATCTGTTTTTTGATGCTGGTGCCGTCGGTGATCTGGAAACCAAACTCATTGAATTCCTCAAAGCCAATGAAAAAATCACCACCCCACAATTTAAGGAGATGACCGGCATTTCCAGAAAATATGTCATCCCCCTGATTGAATACTTTGACGCCATACACCTGACCTTACGGGTTGAGGACTACCGGCAGTTACGAAAAAAACCGGCCTGATTATCAAATCCTTTCAACAAAAGAGGCGACAATACTGTCCAGGCGCATCCAGCCTTCAAGGGTCAAAACAAACCGTTGCCCGGCATCTAGGTGCCGGGCAAACCCTCTATTTTCAAGATCTTCCATCAGGCTTTGAAACACGGTTAAAAACCGGTTCCCCCATAGGTTTTGCCCGGTTTTAATGTCAAGGCCCATGGATGTCCGCAGTCCCACCATAACATACTCCATCTGACGCTGTTTCAGGGTAAGGGTTTCACTGTCAGATGCGGCAATATTTCCCGTTTTCAAGGCATTGATATATCCGTTCACGTCCGGTGCATTCCAGAATCTTTTATATGAGGTCGATCCTTCCGTATCGGATTTTACGGCATAGGAATGGGCGGCCGGCCCAAATCCATGGTAGGGAACCATCTGCCAGTATGCGCAGTTGTGCCGGGAACGAAGGGATGTCTGTTTTGCAAAATTGGATACTTCGTAATGATCCCATCCACGGGCTTTCAGATATTTGGCAACCGCACAGAACAGATCGACCTGATCCGATTGAGACATACGTGAAAACTTACCCCGTTCATGCATGAGGTGCAGAGCTGTGTCCGGTTCCAGGGTGAGCATATAACAGGAAAGATGCGCAGGTGTTAAATCCAAGGCAGCGTCAAGCTCCCGGATCAGTTGTTCTTCGGTCTGACCGGGAAGGCCGTAAATCAAATCCAGACTGATGTTTTCAATACCCGCAGCACAGACCTTTTCCACGGCATGCACCGCATCATCTGCTGAATGAATACGCCCTAAAAGGGAAAGCCGTGCCGAATCAAAGGACTGAACACCAAGGCTTACACGATTGATCCCCACACCTTGGAACGATTTCAAATGGATGTCGTTCAGGGTACCGGGATTGGCTTCAAGCGTGATTTCAGTCTGGCGGCAAAGGTTAAAGGCATTGTCCAGGGCCTGCAAAATGGCTTCAAGGTGCCGTGGTCCAAGCAGAGACGGCGTGCCGCCCCCGAAGTACACGGTTGCAGCGTTACCTTTGGGTTGTTTAGGCTGTAATACAGTTGCTTGTGAACGCAGTCGAATTTCCTGGACCAGGGCCGTGACATAATCAGGAATCAGAGATAGGTCTGTTTCGGAATAAAAATCGCAATATCTGCATTTTTTCTTACAGAAGGGAACGTGAATATAAAGGTATTCAGACAAACCGCATCATTAACCGGTCAAGTATCTGATCCACGTTTTTCGGGGTGACCCCGTAATTTTCACAGGCGAGTCGCACCTGGTCCATCTTGGAGCTTGTATCCATGTCTCCAAGCCCTTTGAAAAAACCCATGCGTCGACCGATCTGATAAAGGATGCGATCTTTGGGGTCCAGCTCAAAAAAACGGTCAATAATCCTGATCATTTTCTCCTTGTCATGGGGCATCTTACCGGTAACAGTTTCAAACAGATTCAGAATATGATCACTTTTTATACGGGACTGGATATTATCCAGGGTCTCAAGCATCAGGCGCACTTCCGTGGCAATCATGGCATCACCCGGTTTTTCAAACATGCCCCGAGCCTGCCAGTGGGCAAGCTCCGTGGAAGGGGAAAGGCCAAGGGTCCGAATATTGATAACATCCGGATTAATTACATTCAGGGCTTCAGCGGTCTCAAGGGCATGCTCAATGGACAGGTCAACACCACCTAACCCCGGTATTACATACGCATACAACTCAATGCCTGCCTGCCGGATTCGTTTACCCGCCTCTATGTGGCCAAATCGGTCTACCCCTTTGCGCATACGGTTAAGCACTAAATTAGATCCGCTTTCAACCCCCACATGAATTCGGTTAAGACCCAATTTATGCAACTGTTCCAGGGTGCCGTCGGGCAATTTAAGGATGGTGCTGCTTCTGGCATAGGTGGCAATGGTTTCGGTTTGAGGAAAACAGTTCTTGATATGCTTGAGAATAAAAAGCAGGTCCTTGGGCTTCATAACCAGGGGACTGGCATCCTGGAGAAAAATGGAAGTCATACCTGCGGCACACCACTTGACGGCGTTGTTGAATGCAACCCGGTCCCGGATCTCAAAACCGGTATAAATGGAATGAATCCGTTCCTGGTCAAAGGCAATGGGCAGGGCATTTTCCTGAAGCAGTCTGTCAATGTATGTACGAACCAGGTCAATATCTTTAATAATATCTTCCACAGAGCGTATGGAAAATTTCTGTTTTTTATATACCGGACAAAAGGAACAGCGATTCCACGAACAGTTCCGGGTCAGACGCAACAGCAGGCTGTATGCATCATTAATCGGACAAATGGGTCCCTGTTCATATCCCTGGTATGTATGTGTCTGTTTATCGTCTGCCATGGTAAAAAAGCTGTTGTTTCTTCCTTATATTGAACCTTTCCAATAAAAGGGTTATAAGCATTAGAAAAATGAAAGTCAATATTTTGATCAGCCTTGAAAACATATCCCGATTTTGTTATTTATTCCTAATTTTTATAGTTAATTATCCAATATTTCCCCACTGAGGGGGAAAAATATGTGCAATATTAAGGAGAATGCATGCCTGGCTTTGAATTATTTTCAGATGAGGAACGTAAACAAGTCAATGATGTACTGGAAACAGGCGTTTTATTCAGGTACGGATTTGAAGGGGCCAGAAACGGCCATTTTAAAGCCCTGGAATTTGAAAAAAAATTGGCCCAAATAACAGGTGCCGGGTTCAGCCATCTGTGTTCCAGCGGAACAGCGGCCCTTTGCACGGCCCTTGCGGCCTGCGGCATCGGGGCTGGGGACGAGGTCATTGTACCGCCGTTTACCTTTGTGGCCACATTTGAAGCTGTGATCCAGGCAGGCGCAATCCCTGTGTTTGCGGATATTGACCAGACCCTGTGCCTGGACCCGGACCGCCTGGAAGCGGCAGTAACGCCGCGGACAAAGGCTGTGGTGCCGGTGCACATGTGCGGAGCCATGGCAAGAATTGATGAGATCAAAGCCTTTTGCGACAAAAAGGGCCTAATGCTTTTGGAAGATGCTTGCCAGTCTTTGGGCGGAAGTTTCAAGGGTAAACATTTAGGTACATTCGGCAACGCCGGGTGTTTCTCTTTTGACTCGGTGAAAACCGTAACCTGTGGTGAAGGCGGCGGCATTATCACAAATGACGAAGATATTTACACCCGGTGCCGGCAGTATGCCGACCATGGCCATGACCACTTAGGCGGGCCGGACCGGGGTGCGGATGACCATCCCATCATGGGCACAAACTACAGGATATCCGAACTGAATGCCGCTGTCGGGCTTGCCCAATTAGGCAAACTTGACCGTATCGTTGAGATTCAGAAAAAAAATAAAGCCGCCATCAAAGATGCCATGAAAAATATTGAAGGCGTTACCTTCCGCGAACTTCCCGACCCGGACGGGGATTCCGCCACCTTCTTGAACTTTTTTATGCCCACGCAAGACCAAGCCGAACAGGCAGCAAAAAAGCTTGCGGAAAACGGGGCACCTTGTGCCTACTGGTATAACAACAACTGGCATTATTATAAAAAATGGCATCACCTCAAGGAAATGAAACGCGCTGCCAGACTTCCTTTTGAGTTGAGTGCCGACCTGCCGGACTATGCCGGCCTTGTCCTGGAACAAAGTGACGATATCATGAAGCGGACGCTATCCATGCAGATCATGCTTTCCTGGACCGCAGATGATATGGACAAACGTATACAAGCAGTATTGAACGCCTTAAAGTAAGGATAAACACCAATGTTCAGAAATTTTAAGCTGGTTCCCAAAATTCTTTTCGGCCGGGGCTGTTTTGCCCAGCTTGACGAGGTGGTGGCCGACCGGCGCAAGTCCGGTGAAGACTGGGCTGTTTTTGTTGTGGATGACGTATTTAAAGACAAAAATCTTGAAAAACGTATCCCCTTGCATGAAAATGATTTTCTTTTGTGGGTCAATGTAGCGGATGAGCCGAAAACAGGCTATGTGGATAAACTCACCCTGGAAGCAAAACATTTCAAATCTTCCCTTCCCTGCGCAGTCATCGGCATTGGGGGCGGTTCCGCCATGGACCTTGCCAAATCCATCTCGTTGATGCTCACCAATGAAGGATCATCCACCGAGTACCAGGGCTGGGATTTAATCAAGAATCCGGCGGTTTGGCATGCAGCCGTACCTACCCTGTCCGGCACAGGAGCCGAAGTCTCCCGCACAGCCGTTCTCACCGGGCCCGAAAAAAAACTGGGACTGAACTCCGATTATACGGTGTTTGACCAGGTGGTCCTGGACCCGGAACTGACCGCGGACGTACCCAAGGACCAGCATTTCTATACCGGTATGGACTGCTACATCCACTGCATTGAATCTTTGCAGGGTACCTATATCAATGAATTTTCCAAAGCCTATGGGGAAAAATCATTGGATCTTTGCCGCCAGGTGTTTGTGGATAACCACCCGGATTCGGCTGACAAGCTGATGATGGCCTCCTTTTTCGGCGGCATGAGCATTGCTTACTCCCAGGTGGGTGCCTGCCATGCCCTGTCCTATGGCTTGTCCTATGTGCTTGGCACCCATCACGGAGTAGGCTGCTGCATCACCTTTGACACCCTGGATGAATACTATCCAGACGGGGTAAAAGAATTTCGGGCCATTATGGAAAAAACAGGGGTGGATATTCCCAGAGGTCTGACAAAAGACCTTACCGGGGATCAAATGGAAACCATGATCACTGTAGCCCTGGGCCTGGACCCTTTGTGGGAGAACTGCCTGGGTAAGGACTGGAAAAGCATCATGACCCGTGACAAGGCGCGCAGCCTTTTTGAAAAGATGTAGCCATGCCGATTGCAGTGATCCCCGCACGCTTCGGTTCCAGTCGGCTTGGCGGCAAGCCGTTGGTTAATATTGCAGGCAAGCCCATGATCCAGAGGGTGTTTGAGCAATCCCAAAAATCATCCGTGGTGACAAAAACCATTGTTGCCACGGATGACGACCGTATTGTCAAAGCCGTGGAAGCATTTGGCGGAGACGCTGTAATGACTTCGGATACCTGCCGGTCAGGTACGGACCGGGTGGCTGAAACTGCTAAGATGCTTGATGCGGCTGACGAAGATATTATCATCAATATCCAGGGGGATCAGCCTGTGTTTGATCCCAAAAGCCTTGATGATTTGATCCGGCCCTTCAAGGAAAATCCCGGCCTTGCCATGTCCACCCTGGCATATAAGATCAAAGACCCCCGGGAGATTACAGACCCCAAGGACGTAAAGGTCGTGTTCAACCGCCAGGGCTTTGCCATGTATTTTTCCCGGGCCCAGATTCCCTTTCCCCGGGACGGCCAGACCGATGTAGACTATTATAAGCATTTAGGATTTTACGCTTACACCAAAGCCTTTCTGGACCAAATTGTCACCCTTGACAGCGGTACCTGCGAACAGGTGGAGAAACTGGAGCAACTTCGGGTGCTGGAATACGGATACCCCATTAAGGTTGCTGTCACCCAATATGATTCACCTGAGATTGATCTGCCCGAAGATATTGAACGCGTTGAAGCAGGCCTGCGTAAAAACTGCTGATTATTCATGAAGACATTCTATAAAATCATCCATACATCAAGCCGAATCCTGTGGGGCAACAGGGAAAAACGAATTCTTCTTGAATCATTGTGGATGAAAAAAAACGGCCACCAGGTAGCCATTATTGCACCAGGGGATAGTTCTTTGTTTAAAAAAGCCAAAAAAAACGGATTGATGGTCTATCCAATATCCTTTAAGGCTTTGGCCGGAATCGGTGAGTATAGCCAGCTCAAACAGATCTTTGCCGGGGAACAACCTTTTGTGGTCAATGCCCACGGCAAAGGCGATGCCAAACTTGCTTTAAAGGCAGCCCAGGCCACGGGGGTCCCCTGCCGGATCATGTCCCGCCACAACGGTGCACGGGTTAAAAGCACCTGGCCCAACAAAAAACTCTATAAGACCCGATGCCACTATGTTTTCACCACCTCAAAGGACAGCACAGCGCATCTAAAGCAGACCTTTTCCCTGTCAGACATGCAAATTTTCTCTATTCCAGACGGCATTACAGTGCCTGATACAGCCCCGAATAATACAATAAAAACTGCAATCCGACAGAAGTTGGCAAACATCCTTGGGTTGAAAACAGATGCCAGATTTATTGGTGTTTTCGGTAAAATAGATCCCAAAAGCAAACAACAGCTTTGCAAAACCGCTGACCAACTTAGCCCGCACTTACCTTCTCATCATCTGGTGATTACCAGTAATCCCAAAAACCAAGATACCATGGATGAAAAGCTACCCCCCCGGGTGCATATGCTGCCGCGGGTAAAAAAAAATAATGCCTATTACCATGCCCTGGACTGCTGTATTTATTTTCCCAACACCCAGCATTTTTACCAGGGGGTGCCTTTGGAAATGACAAGGGCCATGGCTTGCTTCTGCCCGGTGATTGGTCCGGATACCCCTGGCATCAGGGATATCCTTATTGATAATAAAACCGGCAGGCTCTTTGATCCAAGGCTGTCTGAATCTCTGCCGAAAATCATCAGGTGGACTCTGAATACCCCCCAGGCTGTCCAGACTCAAACCCAGGCGGCCCGTGCTTTGGTTGAAAAACATTACACAATAGATGCCATGGGCAGAAACATCTTGCGTATTTACCAGTTGCGCCGAATAAAAATTAATCGAAGACTTCAAATAACCTCTTAACTTTTTTTAATTATATGAGTGATGATCATATTTACAGGCTATTGAAACTTCTGACACATGCTTTGGGCAGACTGCCTGTATGGGCTGCCGATTTTTGTTCAAATCTTTTGGGGCTGCTTTGGTTCAGGATTGATAAACGCCACCGGACGGTTACCCTGGAAAATCTGACCCATTGCTTTGGCAATGAAATGGGGCCTGAACAAATTGAAATCATGGGCAAACAGGTTTTTAAAAATATAGCAGCCATAATTTTCGAGGTGGCCTGGGGTCAAAAATTCTCCAAGGAGGCATTTTTATCCCATTTTACCATTAAGGGGCGTGAACATATCCGGGCGGCCCATGCCAAGGGCAAAGGTGTCCTTGCGTTAACCTGCCATATGGGCAATTTTGAAATGCTGACGCCGGCCATTGATCAGGCCGGATTCAAGGGATATGTTATCTACAGATCCCTGGACTTTAAACCTCTGGACCGGCTGATCCAAAAAATTCGCCGGCGGTTCGGGTTAACCGTAATTCCGACCAAAGGGGCTTTTAAGCAAATCGAGGCGGCATTGTCCCAAGGCGGCATAGTGGCCACGCTGCTGGACACGAATGTAAGCTGGCATAAGGGCGTTTTTGTGAATTTTTTCGGCCGGCCGGCCTGTACCAACCAAGGCCTTGCCATGCTGGCATTGAAGAGTGGGGCACCCGTAGTTCCCCTGTATACGGTTCGCAAGGATAGAAAATTCACCATTCAATTTCTACCGGAAATTCCGACAGTAGAAACCGATGACCCGATAAAAAATCTTGAAATCAATACTGAAAATTACAGTAAGTTCATTGAATCCGTGGTCAGAAAATATCCAGACCAATATTTTTGGATTCATAACCGATGGAAAACAAAAAATTTCTGCCCTTGGCCAAGGGATCTTAAAATAAATGACAAAAATTAAATTAAGAAAATCAGATCCTGCCCGAATATTGATACGAGGGGCAAATTGGGTCGGTGACGCAATTATGACCACCCCCGTGATAAGAGCTGTCAGGAAAAATTTCCCGAAAGCTGAAATTTCGATACTTGTGAAACCGTGGGTGGCACCTGTTTTTCACAACAACCCCTTTGTCGACAGGGTGCTGATTTATGATGACGGTGGCCGCCACAAAAAGGGCTGGGGTACGATACGGCTTGCAAAAGATTTACGGCAGTATAATTTTGACCTTACAGTGTTAATGCAAAATGCGTTTGAGGCTGCATTGATAGCCTTTCTTGCAGGAATTCCGGAGCGGCTCGGATATAATACCGACGCAAGGGCGTTGCTGCTTAACCGGTGTATAAAACTCGACCCCGGGCTCAAAAGGGTTCATCTTATTGATTATTATAGGGGAATCCTTAAAGGCGGGGGATTGTACGACGATGGTGGAACCCTTGACCTTTTTATCAATGAGAGCGAAAGACGGGAAGCTGAACAAACACTTCAGGATAATGGTGTTGATATTTTAAAACCTGTTATTGCAATTAATCCAGGAGCCACCGGAGGGACAGCAAAACGATGGTTTCCCAATCGTTTTGCCGAACTTTCAGCAAAACTTGCCGAACATTTTGGTGTTAAGGCGCTGATATTCGGCGGCCCCGGCGATAATGCCCTTGGAGAGGAAATTTCTGGATTATCGGGAAATATTTGTGTTAACCTCGCGGGAAAAACAAACCTTGCCCAAGCCTTTGCTCTTATTGAACGGTGTTCTCTCTTTATTACCAACGATTCCGGTTTGATGCATGCGGCAGCGGCGCTTGGCATAAACCAGGTCGCCGTAATCGGCTCCACCAACCATATTACAACACCGCCGTCCAACACCAACAGCCGTATCGTCAGGGTGCCCGTCCCCTGCAGTCCCTGCATGAAACCAGAGTGCCGGTACGAACATCATCAATGCATGGATAAAATTTCCGTTGATATGGTTTTCAATGAGGCTGTTGCCATGTTGGAAAGTTCAAACCCATGAAGATCCTGATCGTAAAAATGAGTGCCATAGGCGATGTTATCCACACATTTCCTGCATTGAATGCCCTCAGAGATTATTTTCCGGATGCCCGTATCACCTGGCTTGTGGAAGAGGCTGCGGCGGATCTTGTTATCGGGCATCCGTCTGTTGATAATGTCATTGTATCAAAGCGTAAGCGCTGGATGAAGTCTCTTTTTTCTTCTTCTTTTCCAAGTGCCTTTATGAAAATTTTATCATTTATCCGAACGCTTAGGGAAACTGAATATGATATGATTATTGATTTTCAGGGCTTGCTTAAAAGCGGTGTTATGGTCATGCTTGCCCGGGGAAAGAAAAAGATCGGGTTTGATAAAGGTATGGAACATGCCGAATGCAGTCATCTTTTCTATAACCTTCGAATTCCGCCGGTAAACATGGAGATCCATGCCTTGAAAAGAGGTCTGATGATGGTTCAATCCTTTGGCGTTAAGGCGGATAAGGTTGAATATAGACTGCCGGTTACCCCAGAGGATCGGCGTGCAGTCTATGCGCTGCTCCAAAAAAATGGTATCACCTCCAAAGAAAAAATCATTTGTATCAATCCACAGGCAACCTGGGAAACCAAATTGTGGGACAATGAAAAATTTGCAGATTTGAGCGACCGGATACAGGAACAATACGGTGCCCGGATTATATTCACAGGGGGGCCTGAGGACAGGCCGGTAATTGATGCCATCATATCCATGACAAATAGATCCTGTGTCAATCTGGCCGGTTTGACCACCCTGAAAATGCTGGCGGCTTTGTATGAACAGGCAGATGTCCTTGTCACAACAGATACCGGCCCCATGCATCTTGGAGCAGCTGTCGGCACACGGGTGGTTGCCATTTTCGGATCTACCGCACCGTGGCGGACCGGGCCGTATGGCCCAAATCATGTGGTGGTGCGTTCAGGCACAAGATGCTCCCCCTGCTTTAAAAAAGAATGTGAGCATAAAAAATGCATGCATGACATCTCCGTGAATCAAGTGATGTCTGCAGTAAAAAAACAGATGGGATTAATGCCATGAACATATCTGTCATTGTCACCACCTTTAACCGGCCGGACAGTCTGGAGAAGGTCCTTGAAGGTTTGTTGAACCAAACCCGATTGCCCCGGGAGATTATTGTTGCAGACGACGGTTCCTCGGAAGAGACCTCACGTCTTGTTAATGAAATTGCCCTGTCATCTCCAAATTGTCCTGTACGGCACGTCTGGCATGAGGACCTTGGTTTTCGTGCGGCCGAGATAAGAAATAAGGCAATTTTGAAATCTTCGGGAGACTATATCGTATCCCTTGACGGAGATTGTATTCCTGAGCGGCATTTTATTCAAGATCATCTCCAGCTCGCTAAGCCCGGATTTTTTTTTCAGGGGAAGCGGGTGCTTATGGAAAAGGCGCTTCAAGGCTCGTTTAATTTTGCCCATACTCGGAAACCACTATGGCTTATTGCCAACGCCCTTAAAGGACAGCTCTCCAACGCCCATCATCTGGTCAGATTCCCTTTTGTACCGGCGGTAACAACCAATAAAATGTCAGGTATCCGAAGTTGTAATATGGGATTTTTCAAGAAAGATCTTTTTGCAGTTAACGGATTTAATCAGGCGTTTCAGGGCTGGGGCAGGGAAGATTCAGAACTTGTGGTAAGACTCTATAACTACGGCATAAAACGCAGGGAACATCCCTTTATGGCTGTTTGTTTTCATCTTTGGCATGAAGAAAATGACCGAAGCAACCTTGAAAAAAACGACCAACTTTTAAAAGCAGTCATGGACTCTGGAAACTATCGGTGTATCAACGGACTTGTTGATGATAAAATTGTGGAAAAAACAAATAATTAAAATTTTTGAGATCCCATTAACCCAAGTTTTCTCTGCTGTTCTCTTAAGAATTTTTTAAATCTTGCCATATCGTTCTTTTTCTTTTCTTTGAAATCGGTCCAGTTGGACTGTATCAGGACACCCATATGTGTCCTTGCAAGGCTAAACTCAGATTCTCCCTGTCTCTGGGCTTCAAAAAATTGTTCTGCATAGTGAAAAATTTTAAAGAATGGTTCAGTGGGGACAAATTTGTAGTTGCCGGATGCCAGGAGAAATTCACCGTAGAGCTGCATTTCACAAGGGTATGAATAAAGGAGTTCATAGATGGTCATCCCCTTTGGTTCCAGGAATTCAGTGAACAGGGCCTCAAGGACGGAGCTGCTCCAGACAAGGGGCGGGTCTCCAAAATAGAAGGCTTCACCTTTTCTTCCAAATAACTGCTGTATTTTTTCAATACGGTTATCTAATTTTTCGGCTATCCTGGGATCGTGTTTTTTTGAAAAGGCTCTTAAGTCTTTAGCTTTATGCATTACAAGCAAAGGGGTGTTTTCATCATAGAAAAAATCTTTTGTATAAAACGGCCTTAAAAAATATGCGTCCGAATCAATCCATAAATAATGCTCGCATTTTTTCAGCCGCCAGAATTCAAGTTTTACAAGCTGCTGCATTAGATAATTTGGGAAAAGTCTGGGAAATGGCCCATGAACTTTGATGCAATTCTCTAATATTTCTTCATCGGTTAAAAAACGGCAGGACAGATCTTTGAAATTCTCCTTGAAGAAATCCAGTTCAGATGACGGCACACTGATGTACAGGGAGATGGCGTCACGGTTGAACATCTGAACACTTTGAGCCATTCGTTTTGCTCTCAGCAAATCTTTTGAGTAAGATTTGCAAAATATTACGATTTTTTCCATAAAATTATCAGTCTTTTACAATATTTGCTCTGATTTCCATCAATTGGTTGACAGCACTTTTAACCGTTAAAGGCGAGGCATGCTCAAGATCCGACAAACCTGTATCTTTCCACTGGGAAATCAAGTTCTGAAGTGTCGATTTTATTTCTTTTTCATTTTGGCTGTCTGCGGCAAGAAAACCATTCTCCTCCAGCATCTTTTGAAGTTCGGAACCCGGATGAGTTAAGCCCAGAATAAGGCGCTGAACCAACATGTAATCATATAGTTTAGAAGGAATGTATTCATCGCACCGAAAAATATCATCTCCATGAACAAGGATGAGCACATCCATTCTCTTCATGGCTTCAAGCACCTGTTCCCTGCCTGTTTTTCCCGTCGTTGGATCGTATTCCAGCCTGCCATGCACCGTTACAATCTCTTTTAAATTATACTCATCCAGGGCCTGGCTGGTTACCGGGTCAAGGGCAGTGCCATAGATATCAATGGCGGCCTGCCTGGATAAGTCCGGTTCTTCCTGTAAAAGGTCATAAAAAGCTTTAAACACTTTCTTGAGGTTGCGTTTGGCGGCAAGGGATCCAAAATATCCGAAATGTATTTTTTCTTGTTTTTGATAAACTTGGGTCCAGTTTTCAGCAGGGCATGCGCCGGGGCGGATAACAATCAATTTGTCCTTGGCACCAGGGTTTCGCTTCGATGCATTTTCACTGGCTTGGTCCGTAAAATAGATGATCTTGTCAGCATATCTGAATATTAATTTTTCAAGGTACTTGTGGAAAAAATATTTATGCCATTTTTGTTTTTCATTGTCATAAATTAGCGGATCATGGAGTTCTGCTACCCAGGGCAGTTTAAAAATCCAGCTCAAAATGAATCCGGTATAATGGGTTGAAGAGGGCCCGGCTGTTGAGTAAATTAGCTCCGGACGATGTTTTGGAATGATGAAAAGGCCATATAATGAAGCGGATAAAAGCCATGACCAATGACTGTCTAAATGAATCACCATTTTTTCTATGAGAAAAAGCGGTAGAATGATCATTGTCAGTAAAAGATTTATAATTCTGCCGGAAAGGGTTTCCTGGGCACGGCTTTTAATGACATGGCGCAGTTCGAATTTTAGTCCGGACGGTGCTGGAGAAAACACCTGGTAATGGGGATATTCTGTTTCCTTCCTGCCGGTTGGGGCACTGATTACAACCGGGGTAACGCCTTTCTTTCTGAGAAACGGAATGCGGTCGGTTATTGTTTGGCTTGCCGCCCTACCGTCCATGTTGTAGCAGTGGGCAAGTATCAACCATGTCATTTTTCCGGGTGATTTTTTCATTTTCTATTAAAAAATTATTTTTTATGATATTTGTTTCAAACTTTATTGATAAACTTTTATAATAAATTAAAGATGTGGCGTAGTCAAGAATGGTTGCCTTAGATATTATGTTTTCTAAAGGAATAAAATAATGGGGGTAAGGCGTTGAAAATTGCCATTTTGGTAAAGCGGTTTACCTTGTCGGGTGGAAAGGAGCGTTATGTTGTGGAACTGGTTCACGCTTTATGCCGCCTTGGACACCATGTTGATGTGCTTGCCTGTGAAGCAGAGCCCCAACTTTTGAATGGAATCGGTTTTTTTCGTGTGCCCAATCGCATGCGTTTTTCAAGTGTTCTAAATACCATTTCCTTTGTGAGGGAAACGGCAAAAATACTCAAGGATCATGATTATGATATTATTCATTCCCACGAGCGGAACTATACTCAGGAGGTTCTGACTTTACACAGTTTTTCTTATTATGAAGGATTGGAGAAATATACCTTATTAAGAAAAATTGATCAAAAATACCTGAGCCTGCGCAGTTTGCTTTATCTCTGGCTTGAACGGCGGCAGATGAAAACCCCCTGGCTGATTTCCGTCTCCACGGCCATATCAAAGGATGTTGAAAAGAACTATCATCGGACCGGAAATATCGTTGAGATTCCGCCTGGCGTTGATTTGACCGTATTTGATGGAATCTCTATTCACGCCATGCGTGAACAGGCCCGAAAAGAAAAAAACATCGAAAAAAATGAGCTTGCTGTGCTCTTTGTCGGATCGGCGTTTCAGCGTAAGGGGCTTGATCGGTTGATACCCGCCATTACTGAGGGGATGCGGTTATTGGTCGTTGGAAAGGGGGATCATATCCCCCAGTTTAAAAAAATGATCAAGGCGCATCATTGCGGGCAGCGGGTCAGTATGGAAGGGATCACGGATAATGTTATAAAATATTATGCCCTTGCCGATGTTGTTGTGTTGCCCTCTCGGTCAGAAGCCTT
Organism: uncultured Desulfobacter sp.; assembly: GCF_963675255.1. Classification (GTDB taxonomy): domain Bacteria; phylum Desulfobacterota; class Desulfobacteria; order Desulfobacterales; family Desulfobacteraceae; genus Desulfobacter. The sequence continues at coordinate 3,061,228 of NZ_OY775937.1, read as the reverse complement.
TGGCATGAGTATACTTGAAGGCATGGCATGCGGTTTGCCGGTGATTGTAAGTCATAACTCAGGAATTGCCGACCTGATTCGGCACGGCGAAAATGGTTTTTTGATAAAGAAGGCATCCGAGCTTCCGGGATTGCTAAAGTTGATGCGGTCAGATGAAAAGAGACGGGAAATAGGCCTTTGCGCAAGAAAAACAGCTGAACAATACGGCTGGTCAAGGGTCGGTGCCTCCCATGAGGCCCTTTATAAAAAAATTTTGTCAAAGAGAGAATCAAAATAATAAATGGGTCAGGGTGATAAGAACTGTACAATAGATGCGGTCTATTCAAAAAAAAACTTTTCTGCCGTAGTAATGTGTAATAAACACTTCCTGTCAGATGACATGCTGAGACTCCTGGACGATCCGGATGCATTTCTGGATAACAGCAAGACTAAAATCATACAAGATAATTTTAAAAGTAAGGTCGGCATTGTTGTTTTGGACGATAAAAAGCTTGTGATTAAACGACACAATTATAAATCCCAGTGGCATAAGTTTAAACGATATTTCAGACCGACACGCTCAAGCCGAAACTGGTATTATTCTCATTTTTTAATATCCAAGGGAATTTTTGTGCCAAAACCGGTTGCTTTCGTTGAAGAACGGATCGGGTTCTTGCGCGGCATGTCCCATTTTATCTATGAATATGTGGAAGGCATTACTGGAGAAGAGTATTTTAAGTCCTATATGAAATCCGCTGAAAAAATCGATAAGGGAATGGATATGGTGCTTTCGATACTTTTTAAGATCAGGGAACTTGGGCTCATTCATGGGGATATAAGAATGTCGAATTTAATTTTCCAAGATGACCGAATTTGCTTATTGGACTTTGATGATATGCGGCCTAACCGATGGTATAAACCGCATCGAGTTAAAAATAGAGATATTAGAGGGCTTAAAAAAGACATTTTCTATAACATCCCAAAGGGACTTCAAAAAATATTTTTGGAGAAGCTGGATTTATATGAAGGGCTGCACACGTCTTGACGGACTTGCTGTCCGTGCATGCCCATGCATCTGTTAATTTTAAAGACCTGCATAAATGTTATGATTGATGTCAGTAAAGGCTTATGTCGCGTTTTGGGGTCTTTTGAAATTTGTTAAAAAAAGCAGATCTGACTTGCGTTACCAATCCTTATCATGATAAATATCCGCCCTACTACTAACTGGTTATATTCGGAGCGGATGAAGGTAAATATAAAAAGCGTCCCATTCAGCCGGGGCTGAGCCCGATCCTACAAGTAACTAAAATTAAAAGAGAAAAATCTTAGTTACTTAGAAGGAAAATCCCTGCTTCACTCACTCATTGAGGAGATAATCAAGTAAAACCCCAAAACGCGACATGAGGCTTAAAATTCATGGATAAATTATCTTCTTCGGTGCAGTCTTCGATAGCTGATCAAAAAACGGGTGTGGGTGCAAATAGCAGGTTGGAAAATATAGCTGTTTTTTTAATGCTACTTGTTATTTTTTTAAATCCATTCCCTCACACAACATTTTTAGATCAACTGTTTTTTTATGCTGCTATTTTGCTCATGATCATCATGGCACGAAATAAATTTGACGTTTTTTATTATAACACCCCCCTGCTCTACCCATTCGCCTTATTTCTTTTTTGGGCCGCAATAAGTATTATTTTTGCGTTGGATAAGCCGGATAGCGCCCGCGACCTGTACTCCCATTTGATTCGTTATTTGATCTTTTATCTGGTCGTAATAAATTTGTTCGGCACAAAAAAACGTTTATTATTGCTTGCCGTTTGTGTTGTTCTCTCGGAATTTGTTTTTGCCGTAGGTGCTTTAATTTTATATTATGGGATATTGGGGCATGACATCGTTTCTCGCCTTTTTATTAATGGATTTAAAACAGTTGCCCCGGATGTGATACCTTTTGGATTTATGCTGGGGCTCTTTCTGGCCGTGTGGTTATTTAAAATTTGTCAAAATAAATTCCAACGTACTTTTCTGGCAGTGGCTATTACGGTTTTAATCATATCTACTATCGCAACCCAATCAAGGGGGGCCATTTTGGCGCTGTGCATCGCATTTCCTTTACAACTGTGGGGCCACAAAAAAGTGTTAAGTCTTTTGATGGTTGCCATAATTTTAATTATAGCACTAAGCCCTATACAAAACAGGATTCAGGCTAAACTTTTTGAAGATAATGCCAGAATAGGTTTAATTCTTTATTCAATAGAGGTAATAAAAGATTATCCTATTTTAGGAACCGGATTTTCAATTGATACCTTCCGGAATCCTGAATTCATTGATAAAGAAACTTATCGTTCCCGGATACCTGAAAACTACAGAAAGAATCCGTTTGACCGACCGCATAATATGTTTTCAAGCATGGCTACCAGGACAGGTCTTGTGGGGATGCTACTGTATGCCGGATTGTTTGCCGTTTGCGTATTCATGTGTTGCCGGCTAATTTTATATGGGAAAGATTTATTCATACAAAGCCACTCAAGATGTTGTCTTGCACTTTTAACCATGTTTCTGGTAAATGGCGTGTTGCAGGTCATGACCACGCATTTTATTGATATGGTCCAGTTTATAATCTTTTCTTTGCTGACTATTATATGGAAAATCAATAAAAATAGCCCGGAGCTTGCGTCATGAGACAGGCTCCGGCCGCAAAAAGCATGAATGATTATTTCTTTAAAAATATAAATATTGAGGGCGTATCCCATTTGTTTGTTTGTAAAGGGCGTTCTCGCGTAGCAAATGCCGGAAAAGTTGAAGAAGCGTCTTTATTTAAGAGGCAATTGTATGCCAACCTCTACAAAGTGAATAATTATATTTTAAAGGTTTGTTACGGGCAATCAATCCCTAAAGATGTTTTCAGAAAATATGCCTTAAGATCCCAGGCTGATAGAGAATCAAAAAGTGCCGCCATTTTGTCTGAATTGGGACTAATCACCCCGAAAACTTATTTTTCAGCTTTCTCTTTATTCCCGAAAATGCGCAAAGGAATGGAATCAATGCATGAGATGGATTTTCTGGTTGGTTACGACGATTTAAACCTTAAGTTTGTGCACCGTCCGGATTGTCTTAGCATCATCCAATGCTTCGGCCGGGACCTGGCAGTGATTCTCAACGCAATGCTCTGTCCTAAGGATTTGGGACTTGGGAATGTCATGTATCATCCGGGTGAAGGCAAACTTGCCTGGATAGACTCAGATTTAAGACAATTCAAAGATAAAGAAACGCTATCCCAAAGTGTTATGAGGAAACTGAGCCGTCGGTTTTTAAATTACCTGGACAAATGTCAGTCAGATATGTTCTGGCGGTCATTTTGTGAGAATTCGACTCTCTTTGCCGAAAAAGGAGAACTGCTGTCCTACGGGGAAATTGATTATAATAAAAATCAATAAATTATCATGGGCAATCCTGACACCTTGCTCTACCCGTTCGTATTGTTCAAAATAAATTTTTCAAGACCCTGGGGATTGGAAAAGCGCAACCGGATACCAACAACAGCAACCGTCATATCCCTGAAGCATACCGGGTTCACCTTTACCCAGTCCTTCTGGGTTGTCAGAATGAGATCAACCTTCAACGCCTCAGCCCGGGCTAAAATCCTTTTAAAATCAGGCTCATTATACCGATAATGGTCGCAAAATTCAAAGTGGTCGGCAATGTTTACACCCAGATCCTGCACGGACTGTGCAAAGGAAGCGTTCCGGGCCAGGCCTGAAAACAGAACAGCTGTTTTTCCTTTCAAACGCCGGGATTGAAAATCCTTTGTGTTATTATCACTTTCGGCCGGAAATAATTGTGCCCAAAAGGGCTCATGCGTACAGAAAAAAACCGGTACAGACGGCAATTTTTCACTGATGTCATTTGTAACGGATTGACTCTCTGCTCCCTGAAACGCGTCCAATTGAAATGCATCCGGGGGACACCGGGTAAACACAATGGCATCAATTCTGTCCTTTGCCATACAAAGGGTTTCACGCAACCGACCTGCCGGGAGCATGCGTCCGTTCCCCAAAGGCTGCCTGTAGTCCATAAGCACCAAGTTAAGGTCCCGGCTCAATTTCAGATGCTGAAACCCATCATCAAGAATAATCACATCAGGTGCAAAGGTTTCCATAGCCATAAGACCCGCTTTATACCGGTCTTTTCCCACCACCACGGGAAAGGCTTTTTCCATGGCCATCATATAGGGCTCGTCACCGCATGTTTTTGCATCCAGAAACACGTCCCGGCCGTCCGATACCACAGCAACCTCGTCTTCAAGTGTCCCTCTGTAACCCCGGCTGATCACCACAGGACGCAACCCTTTTTCCACCAACATTTTGGCCAGCCAGACCGCCATGGGTGTTTTACCGGAACCGCCCACGGCCAGGTTGCCGATGGAAATCACAGGGCAATCAAGACACCTGGATTTCAAAAAACCGCTCCCATACATAGCATAACGCAGTTTCACCCCGGCTTTATAAAGGCTTGCACAGCCGGCCAGCATCTGATCAAAGGAAAACGGCGCAAAGGGCCCCGGGGTTTCCATGGTCTGCAATACCCGTTTTTCTATTCGGTCCAGCCAGAATTTAATCAAGAAACGCCTCCATCCGGGTTAAACAGGCATTTATCGCCCCTGCGTTGTCTTTAAAAATTTGCCTGGCATTGTGCCCTATACGGGTGCAGTAATCCGGATTGCCCAGCATTTTTTCCAGTTCAACGGCCAGGGCTTTTTCATCTTCAACCTGGATACCGCCTTTACCCTGGATAAACAACTGAGCCATTTCATAAAAATCCGTCATATGGGGCCCAAAGAACACTGGTTTGCCAAACATGGCCGGTTCCAGAAGGTTATGCCCGCCTTGGGCCACCAGGGATCCGCCCACAAAGGAAAATGTACAGAACGCATAAGCCTTGGCCAGAATGCCAATGGTGTTGAGAAACATAATATCTACGCCTTGCTTACTTTCAAGCGGTTCCAGGTAACATGCAACCCTGAATCCGGCTAAAGGCAACTCCCTGAGCAACGCTTTACACCTGCCCGGGTCCCGGGGCGCAATGACAAGTTTGAGTGCAGGGTCAATTTGTCTTGCCTGGATAAACGCCCGGAACACCATGGATTCTTCACCTGGATGAGTGGAACCGGCAATCATTATCCGGTCACCCGTGTGAAACCCCAAATCCCGAACAAGGCCTGAAATTTCTTCCCGGGACAACTTCGGACAGGGCTGATCAAACTTGATATTGCCGGTGACTTCAATACGGTTTCGGGCCACACCAAGCGTTTCAAAGCCCAACGCATCCTGCCGGGTTTGGGCCATAACACAGGAAAGCTTTGAAAAAAACAAATCGCTCAGCGGCCCCATGCATCGGTACCCTTTCAAAGACCTTGGCGACAACCGTGCATTCATAAGGACCACCGGAGTCCGGCGTTGATGCATGACAGACAAAAAACCGGGCCATAGATCCGTTTCCACCAGACAGACAATATCCGGTGAAATGCGTGAGATAACCCGTATCACTGCAAACCAGATATCAAAGGGGAAATAGCCCATAGTCGTGACCGGGGAATCGGCCCGGCCCGGAGGCATCAGATCAAGGGCCCGCTCAAACCCGGTTTTAGTGGATGCTGTAAAAACAATATCATGGGCCGGGTATTTTTTTTTTAAGGCGCTTACCAGCGGCAGACTTGAATTTACTTCACCCACAGACAGGGCATGAACCCAAATTCTGCGCGTGTTGGCTTCTTTTTTAGGAAGCCGGGTAAACAGCCCCAGGCGTTGTAATAGATTAGCCCGCCGTTTGGCTGAAAATATCCAGACAAGAGGCAAAAAAGGCAGGCAGAAAAAAAATACCACCAAAGTAATGATATGGTAAAAAAAAATCATAAAACCGGCATCATTCCGTATGAATTAGATAAATACACCCCAGGCATAGAAAAACCAGGTTGCTCACCCAGGCGGCGACCACCGGCGGCAAAATCTTTGCATAGCCCAAAGAGGCCGTAAACCCGAAGACAAACCAGTACAGAAAACAAAACCCCACGCCCACGGCAATACCCACGGGCAGGTTGGTCTTCACAAAAGTCCTCATGCCCGTGGCCGCCCCTGTCAATGCCATGATCACACAGATAAAGGGGAAAGCCAGCTTTCCATGCATGTCCACCTTGTAAGTGGTGGCGTCATACCCTTCAGCCGTTACTTTTTCTACATACCGTCTAAGCTCGGTATAACTCATTTCATTCGTCTTTTTGGCTATACGGCCAAGGTCGTCAGGTTTAAGGCTCAGGCCAAGGGAAATGACCTGTCTGGGCCTTATGGTCACATGATAGTCATCAATTTTGGGGTCATACACCTGTTCAGCAACATCTTCCAGAATCCATCGACCGTTGTCATAATACCCTTTTGCAGCATCTATACGTGAGGCGATCTTGAATCCTGCCCCCATGGTGGTACATGTGATGCCGGCCACCGTTTTTTGGACCGGGTCAAAAAAATTAATGTGCACCAGCGTGTTGTCCGAACGAATCCAGATGTCTTTTCGACTGTGAACAACCCCCTTTTTTTCAACCATCTCATTGTAACGGATATGATTGGAACGAGCCATGGACAAAGGAATCAGGGTTTCACCCAAAAACAGCATCAACAGCGCCAAAAGACACCCGACCCAAATGGCCGGCTTGACCAGAAAATAAACGGAGATGCCCGAAGACTTTAAAGCCGTAAGTTCTTCGTTCCGGTTCATGATACCAAACACGGAAATAACGGCAAGAAGCAGTCCTGCCGGAGTGAGTTGAACAAACATATACGGCAGCTTAAGCAGCACATACCAAAGCCCTCTGGCAAAGGTCACATTGTATTCAAGCATTCTATCCAGACGAGACAGGTAATCAATAAACACAAACAAGACCATAACCAATGCCTGGATAATAATAAAAATCCTGACAAACTCTTTGAGCCAGTATTTGTGAAGGCATCTGATCATGATTTTGTCCTTTTCCAGAAACGGGCTACAACAGTTGCCGGAAGATTTTGAATCCAAAGGGGCAGATGTACGGGCCGCTCCTTGGCATTACGGATCAAAAGGAAAATACCCGCCCCCCCCATGATCACATTGGGCATCCACATGGCAATGACAGGCGGATAACGACCGGCCTCGCCGCCGGACCAGCCAAAGGCCAGCAGCAGATAGTACAGCAGAAAAAAACCTATCCCCATCCCAAAACCACTTGATTTTCTTGAGGACATAGACTGAACACCCAAAGGAAATGCCAACAATCCCAAAGCAAGACATGCAAAGGGAATGGAAAATTTTTCATGCAACACCAAACGTGCCTCGCTATCCATTTTAGGCGTTTTAAAACCGATCCGGATACGCTGGATCAGTTCATGCAGACTCATTTCATCAAAATCCTTTCTCACTTTTGTGGATTTATTTTTCTGCATGGCAGTCAGGTCGATATTGATGTCATAGTGCCCGAAATTAATATTGGTCACGGATTGATCCTGAACATTGACCTGGTTGATCATACCGTCATACAGACGGATGGTGTATACATCCTGGTCTCCCTGGCGCACCAGGCGTCCCCTGGGTGCCGTTGAGATAGAGACCATGTCGGCGGTCCTGCGATCCTCAATGAATACGTCCGTCAAATCCCGGGTACCCATATCCACATGGGCCACATAAATCATGATACCGTCAAGCTGACTGTTGAACTGGCGCTCCTGCAGTGCTGCGTCAATACTGGATCTGGCCAGTTCTATGGTTTTCACTTTCAGGGCCAGTTTGCCCTTGGGAATCCCGTAGACCGTCACCCACATGGTGATTAGAAGAGTCATCATGCTGAACATGATTACCGGCGGCAAAAGTTTGTATAAAGACATTCCCGCCCCTTTCAGGGCGATAATCTCATTTTCCCCTGACATGCGCATGATGGTCAAAAGCACTGCAATCATGGCTGACATGGGAATGGTAAACTCCATGAACCGCGGTAGCGTATAAGATATTAGAAGAAAGATATCCGTGATACTGGAGTTGTAGTTAACCACCATATTCATGATATCCGGAATCCGGGTCATCAAAAACACCGAGGTTAAAAAAAAGGTGCTTATGGCAAACGGCGGGATAAGCTCAAAAAAAAGATAGGTATGTATACGTTTGAAAACCTTCATTGGCTTGGAAAATATGAACTCCTGAATATTATGTCAATAAATAGTATTGTTTGCATTATATCATTTTTCTGGTATGAAAGCAGAATTATGAAAATAGTCATTGTAGCAAACGGAACCCTATCCGAAACAGACAGACTTTTATCCCGGATACAACAATCGGACATGGTCATTGCCGCAGACGGCGGAGCCGTTCATCTTCACCACATGGGCATTATTCCCCGGATTATCATTGGTGACCTTGATTCCATTCCCGAAAACATCCTTTCATTTTTCAAGGGAAAACAGGTTAAAATTTTAAAGCATCCGGTACGCAAGAACCAGACAGATCTGGAATTATGTATGGAATATGCCATTGACCATGGATGTACCGACCTTCTCATTATGGGTGCCACCAGCACCCGGCTTGACCACACCCTGGCAAATATTTTCCTTCTGCGCAGACTTGCCGAACAGGGAATCCCGACCACGATCTTAGATGCATATAATGATATTCATATTGTTGTTTCCCGCCTGACGCTTACGGGCCGCCCAGGCGACCTGATATCCGTCATCCCGGTATCAGACTATGTTAAAGGCCTGAACCTGGAAGGGTTAGAGTATCCCTTAACGGATAAGAGCCTTTGCATGGGTTCAACCATGGGGATCAGCAATGTATTCACACAGAATAAGGCCGAAATCAGTCTTAATTCCGGCGCCGTACTGGTCATAAAACCTAAAGAAACGAACTGACCATTTGTCTGTCAGGATGCCTCTGGGCTTTCTTTTTCTACGCCCTCTTCGCTGTTTTCACCCTCTTCTCCTTCAGCGGGTTCCTCCTCGGTTGATACCGCCGTATGTTCAATGATAAATTCTTCCACCTTGGCTGCTGAAACGGCAATAACCACATGGTCAATGACAACGTCTTTAATTAACCCTTCCATATAGGGATTAAGTGCATCTTTGAGCTTTTCTTTCTGGGCCTTGATGCGATCAAAATCAGAGACATCATCATAGGTCAGAGAAGACAGGTACATGATGGCAGCATCCCTGGCCCTGGGATGAAACTGGGGCACAGACTGTTCCGGCATCAGTTCCATAAGTTCCAAATGAATACTCAGACACAGGTAACGGTCTTGGGCATTGGAAGAATGTCTGTCCAAATTAACGGCATAGGGCGCCATGGTAACAATCGGATTGACCGCACCTGACTCACCTTTCCCCTTCTGGTGAACCGTTTTTTTCCATTCCTCATTACGGCCGCTTTCGCTCTCAAGGACCATGAGATGGTCGCTGAGTTCAAGCACCTTATAAAAACGGGTGTCATTCTTTTCCCAGACATCTTCGATATCTGATCTCTCAACGGTTAAAATGAACTGTCCCTCGTCCAAATGCCAGGTGCCGCCGGCCGTTCCCTTGGAACCAACAATTTTAGAGGTCACATCTGCAATTCTGACCGAAGAAGTCCAAGTGCCTTTCATGTCAATGGCGATAAGAATATAGGTACGATTCTTGTAGTGAATCCAGTTACCCAGGATCAGATCCAAATTTCTTTTTTCTTCTCCACTGCACCCTGCAATACCGACAAGGGCCATGAACATGACGGCGCAGACAACAGCACACCTGTTCAAAAGCACTTTCTTGACCTGTTGTTCCATGGCTTTTCCCCGAAAAATTGACATTAAAATACGTTTAATTTTCCCTTGATTGATGTTTCGGGTCAACCAGGGCAAAAACCCAGTAATTCTAAATTTGAGCCGGTACCCCATCTTGCTCTTAATCTTGCTCGAAATAATACTTCGAGCAAGAGCATGATTAAAAGTAAGAGCAAGAAAAAAGCAAGCAGAAAGGATAATACTTTATTAAATTTAGAATTACTCACAAAACCATTGGTGCTTGCCTATTACCCGGACAATAGTATACAATATTACCTTAAAACTGAATATCATCAAACCATATTTTAATAATAAACAACGCAAATACAATATAAATACTTAATTATGGCTGTAACAGAACTAAGCAACCAAAGATGTCAAACCCTTTTGATATCAATTCGTAAAATCATCCAGGCAGTTGACATTCATTCCAGAAAATTGAACAAAAAATTTGGTCTGACCGGTCCCCAGCTTATTGTGCTCCAGGAAATTTCCTCCCATGGTCAAATTTCCATTACCCCGTTATCCCGGGCCACAAGCTTAAGTCAGGCAACCGTGACTGATATCACCAAGCGCCTTGAAAGCCGTGGATACATTGCCAGAAAAAAAAGAGAAGATGACAGGCGGGCTGTCAGTCTTTTTCTTACAGACAAGGGTCAGGATATTATCAAAAACCTGCCACCTCTGCTCCAGGAAACATTCACAGAGCATTTTTCCGATCTTGAAGACTGGGAACAGATGATGATCATAAGCGCATTTGAACGGGTGGTCAGCATGATGGCCGCAGACAAGATAGAGGCATCTCCCATCTTGGTTACAGGCCCCATCCGGCATAATACAAACGGTTAGGACAAATTCAATGACACATGCAACCCTGTTCATCCAATGCATTGTAGACGGCATTTACCCGGAAGTCGGAGAAGCCATGGTCAAGCTGTTCCAGCGTCTTGGTATTACCATGGACTACCCGGAAAATCAGACCTGCTGCGGTCAGCCCTCGTTCAACTCAGGATACCGGAAAGAAGCGACAAAGGCGGCAAAGCATTATATTGAAACCTTTGAAGATTCTGAAACCATTGTTTGTCCGTCAGGATCCTGCGTTGCCATGGTCCGGTATCACTATCCCGAATTGTTTGAAAATGAGCCGACGTGGAAACAGCGGGCCATTGCCGTGGGAAAAAGGACCTTTGAATTCACCGAATACCTGGTTGACGTGCTCAATATCGAAAACACAGACGCCTATTATGACGGTACCATCACCTACCATGACTCGTGTCACCTGAAACGGCACCTTGGCGTGGCAGCCCAGCCCCGGGCCCTGATCAGTAAGGTCAAAGGTGCCAAGTTTGTGGAAATGAAGAAATCAGACACATGCTGCGGCTTTGGCGGTGCGTTTTCAACCAAATACCCGGATATCTCCACGGCCATGGTCAAAGAAAAGGTAGAAAACATTCTTGATTCAGGAGCCGATGCCGTGGTGGGCTGTGATATGGGATGCCTGATGAACATCAAAGGTTATCTGACCCGCCACAATCTCAATGTCAGGGTGATGCACATTGCCCAACTTCTGGCAGGCCAAAAGGCAGGTGCGGTATGAAGCATGATACAGCCACAAAAAAATATGTACAAAATTCCGCCTCAGCCATTAAGGATGAGGTCCTGCAAAGAGCCTTAAATAAAATCCAGTCAGGCCTGGGCAGGGCCACGGCCCTTTCCTATCAGAATCTGGACGAAGGCCCGGACTTGCGCTTTAAAGCCCATGACATCCGGGAAAAAACCATCAACAACCTGGATGTTGTGCTGACCCGGTTAGCTGCCAAAGTCCGGGAGAACGGCGGAAAAATTTATTTTGCCCGGACAGGTGAACAAGCCGTGGACTATTGTCTTAAAATTGCCCAAAAACACCATGTCAAACAAGTAGTCAAGGGCAAGTCCATGGTCACAGAGGAAATAGGCCTGAATCCCGCCTTTGAGGCAAAAGGCATTGAAGTCAATGAAACAGATCTGGGCGAATACATCGTACAGCTTGCCGGAGAAAAACCCTCCCACATCATTGCCCCGGCGGCCCATAAAACCCGACAGCAGGTGGGCAGACTGTTTGAGCAAAAACTGGGGGTTCCCTATACCGAAAATCCGCCGGAACTGACCCGGATCGCCAGAAAAGCCCTGCGTGAAAAATTCCTCACCGCAGATATGGGGATTTCCGGCTGCAACCTGGCCTGTGCGGAGACTGGCCATATGACCGTGGTATCCAACGAGGGCAATATCCGCATGTCCACCACACTGCCCAAAGTGCATGTGGCCATCATGGGTATGGAGCGGGTGGTGCCCAATCTTGAGGACCACGACATACTGTTTCGCTTGCTGTCCCGGGGAGCGGCGGCCCAGAAGCTGGGCGGGTACGTATCCTACATTGGCGGACCGGGCGGTCCCGAATTCCCCGACGGTCCCGAAGAATTTCACCTGGTTATCCTGGATAACGGCAGAAGCCGGATCCTTGCAGATCCCAAATTCAGGGAAATTCTGTGCTGTATCCGCTGCTCAGCCTGTCTCAATGCCTGCCCGGTTTACGGTAAAATCGGCGGGCATGCCTATGATGCCACCTATTGCGGTCCCATCGGGGCGGTGCTCACACCACTGATGGAGGGTATGAACCAGGCAAAAGACCTTTGCCTGGGAGAATCCTTGTGCGGTGCCTGCAAGCAGGCCTGCTCGGTGAACATTGATTTGCCCCGGATGCTGCTTGAACTGCGCTACCGGCTGGCATACGGAGATGACCAGTGGGAGACCAAACCGGTCAGTATTGCGGAAAAAAGCATCCACCAGGCCTGGGCCTTTCTGGCCGGGCACCCTGCCCTGTACCGCGCCTTTCTTACAACCTTTGCCCTGGGCCAAAAAATATTTCCCACATCCAAGGGCATGATTACCAAAATGCCGGGACCCGGTGCGGGTTGGACTAAAACCAGGGACGTACAACCGATTTCCAAAACCCCTTTCCGAAAACGGTTTAAAAAGCTAAACGCCCAAAAGGCAGATCGTTGAGGACCTAAAATTTATGCAAGCCAATACCAATGAAACTCAATTTATGGCAACCCTTCGGACAGCTTTAGGCATTAAACAGGAGAATGTTGAAAAACGTGCTGCACGAATTTTTACATCCCCCAATGATCCGAACCCGGAACAGACCGCCATTGTGAAAACAATAAAAACCCGCCAGGGTAAGGACCACATGGCTATGTTAGACCATCTTTGCCGGGAGGCGGTGCCATTAAACCTCAATGTCATCCCGCTTAAGGATGAGGCCCAGGTGACAAAAGCCATTGCCGACCTTGTGAAGAACACCGAACCTGAATGGGGCACAAAAAAAAGTGTGGTTCAGTGGGATCATCCCATGGTCAATGCCCTGGATCTCAAAACCGCATTAAAAAACCAGGACGTACCGGTTTATACTGCGGCGTTTGACAGTACCGGCATGGATGATATCAAAAGATCCAGAGCCAAGGACCGGGTGCGCCAACAAATGATTGATTCATATATCGGTGTGACCTCGGCGGATTTCTGCCTGGCAGACACGGCCACACTGGTCATGAAATCCAGGCCCAAAGAAGCCCGGGCCGTATCATTGCTGCCTGCCATCCATGTAGCAGTGATCAGAAAAGAACAGATACTTACCAATTTAAAAGAACTTTATGCCCTGCTAAAATATGATCCGGACACAAGGGAACCGGAAGTGCTCCCCCACCATATGACCCTGATCTCGGGTCCAAGCAAAACCGCAGACATTGAACTGGTCATGGTACATGGTGCCCATGGTCCCAAGGCCCTTTATCTCTATGTAATCACTGGATAATAGAGACTAAAAAGGCGCCTTTTGCTTTTACTTCTCATGCAAAGGCGCCTTTTAAATAGCCATGGGCTAAGTTAGTCTATCCGCACGAGCCTGAACATCCGCCGCAGCTGCCACCCTGACCCAGCTCCATGCCTGAATCAAGGCTAAAGCCCATACCGTTGAAATCAATTTTAATCATTTGTGCTTTTTCCATGAACTCTTTGTCTACCACAAATTTAATACCTTTAACGTCAAAAAGATCGTCGCTGTCTTTAGGCTCATCCAGAGCCATTGCTAGAGACGGACCCGCTCAACCGCCTGAGTTAAGAAAAATCCGGATGGGGCTAGGTTCATTCCCCTGGAAATAATTGTCTATCTGCTTTTTTGCAGCGTCTGTAAGTTCAATCATTAAAAACTCCTTTTATTCAGTGTATGGATTCCAGGCTCTCACCCGGGATTAATTTTAAGATTAACCATGCATTATTGTGTGTCAATATCTTAATCTTGCCTTTTTGATTCATTTGTAACATATTAAAGTTTTGTCACCTTTGCTGTGGACTTCAATTTTTTTTATGAACACACCAGTTATGAAACTGTCTGTCCCCTTTATTCCGGATGAAGGCTATGTCCGGTTTCTCACCAGGCATGCATCAAACCTTTCATCCATATATTTCCCATTACCTTCCGGGCCTATAACCGATGCAAGGGTACGAATTGCTGATGGCCTTGCATCTGAGACCCAGGATCTATGCACCAGTTTGTCCTCCTTGAAGGCAATTGACAAATATATCTTAATGAACACCCGCTTCATACCCCCCAATATATATGCGGACAATACCACTTTGTCCGGGATACTCGATGATATTGCACGCCTCGACAATACCGTCGGCATAAAAGGCATTGTGTTTTCAGATATGTATCTTTTGCGCGCCCTTGACCAGACAGGGCATGAAATTATCCCCCGCCTTGAAGCTATACCGGGAATAAACGCCATGCTGGACAGCCCTGACAAATTCTTCTCTTTTTTTGATTTGCTTGCCCTTCTCCGGTTTAAAAAACCGGCTCGCATTGTGCCTGACCGCGCTTTAAACAGAAACCCTGAAACACTGGCCGCCCTGTCAAAGGCAGTCAAAGCGTACGACCCGGACCTACGCATTGAACTTCTGGCCAATGAAGGCTGCATTTACCAATGCCCGTTCAAGCTCAGCCACGATGCCCATATTGCCCTTTCCAATACCGGACTTGCCAGGGAAGGCACATTTCGAATGAATCAAGATATAGGGTGCCAGGCCTATTTTGACTTTCAACCCCACGCGTTTCTTAAATCCCCGTTTATCCGGCCCGAAGACATTCACCATTATCAGGGCGTTGCCGATGGCATAAAACTTTGCGGCCGTACCCGGGGCGTGCGATTTTTAAAAAGGTGCATCAGTGCCTATGCCAAAGGGAATTATAACGGCAATCTTCTTGACCTGATGGATACACCGGAAATACTTGCCCGGCAATGGCACATAGACAACCCCCGTCTGGGAAGCGAATTTTTTACCACCCTTACCTCCTGTACAAAAATGTGCAAAACATGTAACATATGTTCTGAAATATTCAACAAGGCGTCCTGGAAAAAAGAGATAACTTTCAAAACTTACAAGGAATTCAAATGAAAATTCTTGTCACCGGTGGTGCCGGATATATCGGCAGCCATACCTGCGTTGAACTGCTGAACCAGGGCCACGACGTGGTAGTACTGGACAATCTTGTCAATTCGTCTGCCAAGGCCCTTGACCGGGTTAGAAACATTACGGGAAAAGACCTTGCGTTTTTTCAAACGGATCTGCTGGATGAAGCCGGCACCCATGCGGTGTTCAAAGCCCATAAAGATATTGAAGCCGTGATCCACTTTGCAGGGCTTAAAGCTGTGGGAGAATCGGTTTCACAGCCCCTGCGTTATTACCACAACAATATAACCGGCACCCTGAACCTGATTGCAGCCATGGAAAAATCAGGTGTTACCGCCATTGTATTTTCATCATCTGCGACGGTTTACGGCAACCCCGCCAGCCTGCCCATCACGGAAGACTTTCCCCTGTCCGTAACCAACCCCTATGGCAGAACCAAATTGATGATTGAAGAAATCCTGTCCGATCTTTACACAGCCGACCCCAAATGGCACATTACCTTGTTGCGATATTTCAACCCCGTGGGAGCACATCCGTCCGGAGACATTGGTGAAGATCCCAGGGACATTCCCAACAACCTGATGCCTTATGTGGCCCGGGTGGCCATAGGCCAGCTGCCCCGGGTCAATGTTTTCGGCAATGATTACGATACCCCGGACGGTACCGGGGTCCGGGATTTCATCCATGTCACCGACCTTGCCAAAGGACATATCTGCTGCCTTCAAAAGCTCATGGAAACCCCAGGTGTGGGTATTTACAACCTTGGCACCGGCCGGGGATATTCCGTAATTGAGATGATCAAAGGGTTTGAAAAGGCCTGCGGACACAATATCCCCTACGAAATTGCCTCCCGCAGACCGGGCGACATCGCCGCATGCTGGGCAGATCCGTCTAAAGCCGAGCGCGAACTTGGCTGGAAAGCCGCCCTGGACATTGAAGATATGTGCAAAGATGCATGGCACTGGCAACAAAAAAACCCTAAAGGATATGACTCATAAGAAGAATATATGGCATCATTTATTTCGGAATTTGAAAGGATTATCAAAACAGGGGAGATAAATTCAGATACCCTGTTACAGATTTTAAACCGTGATGAAAACCAGCAGCAGGCTATAATTGAACAGCTCGCCCTGGCACCGGACAATATTGCTTATGATATTTTATTTTTTCTTATGAATACCATGGGGCCTACCCATCCCCTTCGCCCACGTTTGTATCAACTCACTATGGACCGAGCACATATTAATTTTAAATTTTCCATAATCCTTATCAATCACACCAATCCGGAGCGTCCTGGCCCCATAACCCATTTAATCAAGTATATTCTGAGCAAGGAGACCAACAAGGACCTGCTCAAAGACATTTTCCGGGCCGTCGGGCGACTTGGCATGGAGTTTCTCGTTGATGATCTGGCAGAATTTATTTTTTACGATGATCTTGAACTGCGTAAGGAAGCAGTCACAGCCATGGAACGTATCGGCACGAACAAGGCTTTGCAGCGGTTGGAACAGATTGCACAAACCGACAAATGCGATTCGGATGTCCTGGATGCTCTGGTTTTTTTAAAGGGTAAACGAAAAGCCACACCTGCCTACCAGTCACCCAAAAAAAACAAAGCGGCCAGATCGGCAAAACCCCTGCCGACAAAGCCTAAACCGGCAGCAATCCAGTTAACACCGCCCCAACCAATAACACCCCATAAGGCCCCCTGTAAAAACAATGTCCGGCTACTGGCGTCACCAAATATTGAAGACCGCTTCAAAGCCTTTGAATATTTTAGTGACAAAAGCGCCGAGGTGGCAGAGGCCCTGCATGACAATATGAACACCCAGACGCCCGATTTGCTGGGGAACCTTTTAATACTTATCGGCCGAACCATTCCCCAGGAATCGTTGGGAGACCTTTTGGCGCTTGCCGAACAAAAAAACATAGAAAACCCGGACCGTTTTAGCCTATATACGGCACTGTCCCATTACCCCGAATTGGAATCCACAGCGCCCATTGTAAAGGCGGTCACAGATCCGGCTATTTTCGTGAGCATGGCAGCCATCAGGGTCCTGGATAGACACTGTTCGGATTATGTAGTTGCCGAAATAAGAAAAAAAATTGAATCCGGCACCAAGGCAGGCGAAACGCTGGCCACGACTATTCTGGACACATCCGCGCCCCGGCTCATTGAAGCGTTGATGGCCTCGGACACATTTTCATATATCAGTTCAAACTATCTGGAATCTTCTGCTCCGATCAGGGCCATTGACACCTGGATCCGCATTCTTGAGAAACGAAAACTGACCTCAACCGTCAAGAAATTCGTCCGGATCAAGGAGAACCGAAGCAAGACAGACCGCCCGGTGGTTGTGGTGATTCATCAATCAGCACCCTATACGGATGTCTTTTCCAAATTCATTCACGGATCCGGATTCTGCGCCCGAACCTTTTCGGGCCCCCAAGAAGCATCGGAGTTAATTGTAAGTGAAAAGCCAGCCGGAATCATAACGGATTTTTTTGTCGAACAGATGCGGGTTAACGATTTTGCCCGCGAAATCAGAGAAATTTATCCTGCAGCTGAGGTCCCGCTCATGGTAAGTTCCCTACAGCGGCATCTGGACAAAAGCAATTTAGCGTCAATGTTTCAAACCTGGGGCATCAACGGATTCTGGGAGTTTCCGCCAAAACCCAGCCGGATCAAATCCCTGGTCGGAGGGAAATAGTCAGGTTCAAACACTACAATAGCCTGATCCCTTCCTTATCCTGTAACCACCCCTCCAGATATCCATGAATAAGGCCCACGATCGGAATAACGGCCATGGCCGACCTGGTCTTTCACCGAGGTTAGGCCACAACAAATCATGAAATAAACCAACTGGTTAGTTAAGTTCTTTCATATAAAAACCTTCTAAAATATGGTTTAGAAATTTCATCCGTATCAAGCAAGGCGTGACAATGGGAGCATATTGAAATATGCGCTCATTGTCAGAACGAAGAAGACGGATGAAAAAGCAAACCATATGGGAGGTTTTATTTTGATTATGGGTAAAAGGCGGACAACAAATTTTATAGACCTAAAATACAAAAAGACGGGCCTGAAATGTGGCCCCGCCTTTTTGTATTTGCTGATATGCTTTTAAGCTATTTCACATTTTTTTCTGCTTATGTGGGCAAGCCCCAGCATTCCAAAACCCAGAAGGAAAAACGTCCCCGGCTCGGGATTTGCTATCGGATCATTTTTTTCAAGACTTATTGAACCAAGGAAAAAAGAGCTTGTGTCCCAAGAAACAGCAATGCCGTTGGTAAGACTTACCGTCATATCAGAAAGTGTTGTTTCCATCAATTGGCCTGAAGCACTTGAAACATCGCCCGTTTCAAAAAGGAGACTAAATCCATATATATATTTCAACGCCAAACTGTCAAACGTTGCTTTAAGATAAACCGTATCTTGGTCATCGAAATCAGTAATTGAAAAATCGCCGCTATATCCGGTTTCCTTAGTGTATTCAGCCACGATTTCAAATTTCAGGTAGGAATCAAACAGTCCCTCGCCCGACAATCCAACGTCTATACCCGTGGCATTGGCAGTTATAGAAAGGTCATCTCCAGGTTTCCAATTCCAATTACCCTCATCATCCCAGATCGTTGTGTCAAGCAACGAACTCAAGGAAATGGTTTCAGCTGAAACATTATTCATTCCAAGCAAAAGGCATAAAGCCATGCAGGTTATAATCAAACCACACTTTGATTTTGATTTATTATTCAACATAGTGCGCATCCTTTTACGGTTTAGGGACCTGAAAAAAATAAAGGCTATAAATTTTGCGCCGATAGCCTGTAAGCATCATCAGTCCGAATCCCATCAATGTTAAGGATGACGGTACCGGTACTGACGTTAATGATAGAGAAATTTGTGATAGTCCGGAATAATCGGCCTCAAAACCTGAAAAGGATTGATCATTCCAAAGCGTAAGCAATATGTGCGTTGAAAAATCAGTTTGAAAGTAATCACTCCAGGCTCCGCCTGTAATCGTGTAGTTACCAAACAAAAATGCGCTATCGTCTAAACCCGTAAGCACAATATTGCCGGTCGCCACCGCTTTGATCACATCAGAGTCGCTAAAGCTCATTGTGCCGCCGGACCCCAAGGAACCTGTTAATGTAATTTTATCTCCTTTATCCAACAAATCAAAGTCTGACTCGGTTACAGTGGCGTCTGTAATAGTAAGTGTGCCAGTGCTGCCAATATATGTAAAAGCTCCTCCTGCCGTAATAGTACCCAAAGCAGCGAACGCGGAACCGGATAAAAAAACACCGAATATCAGTGAGGTAAAAATAAAAATGCGGCTTACCGTTTTTAACATGATGATCTCCTATTTCAAAATCCCAAAAAGGTTAATTTAAATTGATTCCACTTGAGTAATTATGCATATTAAATGCCAACTTAATAAAAAATTTTTAAATTCGGTTTTTATTCTTGATTGGCGGGGCTTTCTGTAGAAAAACAGATACAAAACGACCCAACAAACCCGACATTTTTAAGTAAATAATGTTATAATTATAAGCAAAAATAGTAAAAAATGTTATAATTTTTGGTAAAATAATGAAGATAGGTCAAGTCTTGAATTCTTACTTTTTAATCAAAAAAACCTTATAATTCAAGCCCTGCCCCCACGTCAAGACTGGGCTTAAGACTTGCCAGCTGCTTTAAAATCCATTACATTTCACTTACTTTTAAGAATATGTGCTGTACCCGGCATACATTTGTCGCTTGAGTGGCCCAACCCTACTGCGTGACTTTTCCGAAATATGTTGTTAAAAAAAACTTTATCTGTGCCTGTCAGCCTGATTATTGGCACACGAGATCGTACCGGACCAGGCCGCAAATGGAAAAAAGAAAATGTAGATTATGAGCCAGCAACCACTGATTCCACGCGTACCCCGCAAACGACGCTGGTCCGGCGCGCCGCACGTTGGGCAGCTAACTGGAATTTTAAGAGGAACGAATGAATGCAGACAAAATTGCACGACGTGTATTGGTACTCATCGCCATTCTGTTTGGTGCATTAACAATCATCGCCGGATTTCGGGTCCTTGGCGGGTCTGATCCGGGATACATTGTGTATAGACCACTACTGATTTATAATGCGCTTATGGGTTTTGCCTATGTTGGCACAGGTATGATTGCATGGCGCAACCTGGTTTTAGGAAAGGCTATGGCGGGTGTAATCTTTATTCTTAATGCAGTCGTGCTTTTGGCAATTGTTTACCTCTACAAAACAGGAAGTGCCGTTGCAATTGATAGCGTGCGGGCAATGACTTTAAGAACCCTTGTATGGCTTGTTCTATTTGCAGGGTTTGTGTGGTTGAATTACAAGGGCGGTAGGGTCAAGTCTTGAATTTTTACTCTTTAACCCAAAAAAAACTTATAATTCAAAATCTGAACCAAAAAACATGACCTCAAAAGGCAAAAAAGAATGGGGGACGGATGGAAATCAGAATTGTTTACATGACAGCCGGAAATATGGACGAAGCGTCGCGAATAGCAAAAGCATTGGTTAAACGGCGATTAGCCGCCTGTGTAAACATCATTGATGGTATGCGTTCGGTTT
Organism: uncultured Desulfobacter sp.; assembly: GCF_963675255.1. Classification (GTDB taxonomy): domain Bacteria; phylum Desulfobacterota; class Desulfobacteria; order Desulfobacterales; family Desulfobacteraceae; genus Desulfobacter. Next base: position 3,040,321 of record NZ_OY775937.1, on the reverse strand, counting down.
ATGAATGGGAAGGGACCATTCAGGAAGAACGCGAGGTGGTGATGATTGCAAAAACCCATGCGAATTGTCTGCCTGAACTGGAGGAAGCGGTAAAGGGTATGCATAGCTATGATTGTCCCTGTATCGTTGGAGTGGCTGTATCTGGTGGTAATAACGCGTTTTTGGACTGGGTGAAGAACCAAGTGAGCGCTGCGTCAGTAAAGGATGATTAATGAGATAAAACTCGATCATCTGCTACAGTAGCCCGGCCTCTTCCTCATCCCGGAGCCACTCCTCCAGGTATTTGTGAATAAAGGCGGATTTTCCATTCCCCCGGGGTGTCAGCCATACATATCCCATACAATCCAGCTGCCTTTCCAGCAGGCTGAAAAAAGCCTGTTCGATACCTGATTTATCCTGGTTCAAACCCAGGGCAATACATTCATCCACCACCGCTTGGGTAAGCTGGCCTTCGGGCAGAAATCCGTCGCATATAATGGCATTCCAGGCTTCCGGGAAATGGACAATCTTCCAGGCACAGAGATCATCAGGGCGCAGGATACTTTTATTGCCTGGATTGAACGGGGCCGATGCAAAGAACATCTTCATACGAGAGAACTGCATCAGCTCTTTAAGAACCGCTTGTTTATCCTGGCCAAATATCCACTCTTCGGGTTCCAGCAGTACAGGCGGGAATTCCTTGCTTGTCAGTGCGAACCGGAAAGGACCTTGTTTTTTCCAAAACGTTTTAAAATCCTTAACATTGGGCAAAATCTGTCTTACACATGCCGTAGTCATTTCTGATTATCCATTATTTATAATAGCTACAATTTATTTCTTGAGTGGTTATAAATTAATGCATAACAGGATTCAACAGCAATTCTAAATATGAATCTTTCCACCAGACACTATTTTGAATACCCTTGACCCAGCAGCTGAACCGGCCGGGCCTTCATGACCTGCCAGGCCGCCCCAAGGCCGGTGGCCATGCAGGTCACCGTTGAGAGGCACAGGATCAGAAAAAGGGTTCCTCCGTCCAGCTGCCACAGGCTATCAAAAAAATACCAGGAGATCCCAAAGGAGACCGCGACACTCAGACACAGGGCCGTAATCCCTGCCGAAAACCCGACAAACCCCGACTCCAGAAGGGTAATGAGCTTTAGGGTGTTGAAATCTGTACCCAGGACCTTGAGCAGGTTGATCTGGTTCCGGTTTTTAAAGGCCTCATGCCGGGAAATAGAAAATATGGACAAAAGCCCCGCAGCAATGGCCAGCCAGGCCATAAATTTCACCGACAGGGACAGGCGATCGGTCACACCCAGAATGGTCTGGGCCGTCTGGGTCACATCAATGACGGAAATATTGGAAAACCGGTCTACGATTTTATTTTTCAGTTCATGGCGGCGGGACTGGGCCAGGTTGGAAATGCTGGCCAAATAGGTTTTGGGGGCATCGTTGAGAACCCCATCCTGGAACAGCATGAAAAAATTGGGCTGGAAGCTGGCCCATTTTACCTGGCGCAGGTTGACCACTTTCCCAGTCATGGAAATCCCCTGGATATCCCCTTCCAACGCGTCACCGATCTTTAGTTCATAGCGGTCGGCAAAGGACCGTTCCAGGGAAATGTCAAAAGGTGTGTTGCTGCCGAATTCCCAGGGGGTTTTAGACATGGATACTCCCTGGACAACCTTTTCGGACGCATCAAGGGTTTTGCGAAAAGAAAAAATAAACTCCAGCCGTCTGCCCCGGGCCCTTTTTCCGGATTTATCCCGCCGCTCGAAAAAGGGCTGGCCGTTCACGGTCTTGATTCGTCCCCGGACCATGGGGGAAATCCGGGTCAGGTCGCCCTCCTGCGCTTCCATGAACCGAATCAGGGGCGCTTTTTGCTCTTCCTGGATATCGGCCAGGAACAATACCGGAATTTTCAATCCTTTTGGCCGGATAATCTCGGTTTCCAGGCCTTTACGGACCTGGGGAACAATGGCAATCAGGAACACGCCCATGGCAATGGTGACAAAACAGGACAGGGACGACCATTTGTTACGGAACAAGTTCCGGAAAGCAATCTTCACCGGGATCTGCTTTGACGCGGCCGGAAAACGGCATCCCCAAAACACCAGACCGCCAATCAGGGAAAACACACCCAAAGCCAGGATAAACCCGCCGGCAAACAGGATTCCGTCGGCCATGGTCCCGAACACGATCACAGACATCAGGAAAAGCGCCCCGATGACCGGCACAAATGACAATGCCTGCCACAGGGTTTTGCGTTTTGAGAGCCGGACCGTCACGGAATGTCCCTGGAGCAAGGTCAGGGGCCGGATACTGAAAATCGTAACAAACAGGGGCAGACAAAACATCAGACTGCCGGCTACGCCCACAACCAGGGCAACGGCCAGGGTTTCAAAGGACACCCCCAGGTTCAGGTGAGCCGGTATCAGGTCTTTGAAAATCACGGGAAAAACCGGCAGGAGCACCATGGAGACGATCACCGCCAGGATGGCTGAAAGTGTACCCAGGAACATGAGCTGACAACTCACATAAAAATAAATATGTTTCCGGGCCGCCCCCACGGCCATCAAAATGGCCATCTCCTTTGACTTCAAAGTTAAAAAACCCCTGAAAAGATAAGCCGCCGCCATGCCGGCCAGAAACAGGGCAATGATACTTACCAGGCCCATGTACCGGGTAAAATACCGGCTGATACGCCCCAGTCGCTGGTTGACGTCCCGGGCGTCATGGACATTAAGCCGGGGCTGGTTCCGGGCCGGATCATAAAAATGCTGTTTTATGTCGCGGATTTTTCCTTCCAGATTAACGCCAGGTTCGAATCGGTAGTAATACAGATACCGGACCCGGCTGCCAAACCGGATCAACCCGGTCCCGGCCAGCTGGTCCAGACCCATATAAACCTTGGGGGCCAGTTCCAACCCGGTCAAATTTTTATCCGGATCATCCTTGAAAAAATCCCGGATCAGAAACTCTTTTTCTCCCAGCTTCACCGGTTTTCCACGGTCGGAATCGGTCTTGATCCCAAGGGTCCGAGCCGTGTCCCAGGTCATAAACAGCCCGGGGTTGCCCTGGATATCTTTTGAACCGGTTTCTCCTTCAAATGTAAAGCCGCCGTACAGGGGATAGGCCCCGTCCATGGCCATAACCCTGACCAGCCTGGACCGGTCATGCCCCCGGGCCATGGAAAAAAACGTGATCAGCCGCGCCTTGTCCCGGTATCCGGCCAGTATCCGTTCGGTTTGCTGCATTTCCTGCTGTGTCAGGGAATTATAGGAACTCAGCACCAGGTCGGCAGTGAGAATTTCTTTAAGGTTGTCATCCATGTGGCGGTCCAGGGACTCCCGGAAGGACTGGATAGCGATAAACCCGGCCAGTCCCAGGGCCAGATTCAAAATAAAAAACAGGGAAAACCCCTTGTGGGTGATCAGTTCCTTGAACGCCGTCCGTATCCAAAACATCAGGACAGCACCCCCCGTTCAAGGGAGAACGTACTGCGGCACCGGTCGGCCAGGGAAGAATTATGGGTCACCAGGATCAGGCTTTTATGTTCGGTTTCCACCAGATTAAACAGCAGGTCAGTCACTGTTTCGCCGGTGGCCGTATCCAGGTTACCCGTAGGTTCGTCGGCCAGGATCAGGGAGGGTTTAATGATCAAAGCACGGGCAATGGCCACCCGCTGGCATTCTCCGCCGGACAAAGCGCCGGGCAGGTGGTGCCGCCGGTGGGAGAGACCCACCATTTCCAGCATGGCATGGGTTTGTTTTTCAATGTCCGGGGCCTTGAGGATTTCCAGAGGCAGGCTGATGTTCTCCTGTGCCGTCAAATGGGGCATGAGGTGAAATTGCTGGAAAATAATCCCGATTTTCTCTGCCCGGAACCGGGCCAGCCGGTCTTCATTCATGGTGGACAGGTTTTCGCCGTCCAGGATGATATCGCCGCTGTCCGGGCGATCCAGGCCGGCAATCAAGGACAAAAGGGTGGTCTTGCCCGAGCCGGATTGACCGATGACGGCATAGGTCCGGCCGGGTCTGACCTGGAGGTTCACATCATTCAGAACTTGGATCATACCGGTTCCCGGAGAATAAAAAGACTTGCAAAGATGATTAATTTCCAGTCCCATCACGGCTCCTGAATCAGTTTTAAAATAAAAGGAAATACGGTTTTCGCGATTTGTTGATGCCCTTCCCGGTTGGGATGAATCCCGTCGGGCTGGTTCATGTTCGGCCTGCCCCCTACCCCTTCCAGGAGAAAAGGAATCAAAATAATTCCGTGGCCATCGGCCAGTGTGGTAAACACCTGTTTGAAATCATCAGCATATTCCGGCCCGTAATTGGGGGGAATTTGCATACCGGCCAGGATGACATCCATGTTGTTGTTTTTTGCAAATGTAATGGCCCTACCCAGGTTGTCTTCCATATTTTTCACAGACAGGCCCCTTAAGCCGTCATTGGCTCCCAGGGCCAGTACCACAATATCAGGAGACGCTTTTTGGAACCATTTGAGCCGGGAAAGGGCACTGGCCGTAGTCGAACCGCTGATGCTTCCGTTGATAATTTCAACATGATAAATCCCGAGCGATTCAAGTTTCTGTCCCAACAGGGCCGGATAGGCTTCTTCCTTGGCAACTCCGTATCCGGCGGTAATGGAATCCCCCAGGAACAGGATTTTTATTTTTGGAATTCCCCATGCTGCCGGAAAAAGACCCGGCAGCAAGCCACACCAAACCACTAAAGCCAGCAGGACTGTTACATATCGTTTTTTCATACTCACTATTATATATACAAAAACTAAAAACTTGATAGTCGAATTTCAGATAGTTATTGGCTTTACGGGTGAAAAATGGAGAAATCTTACTACAATCGAAATGGTCATATCAGAAAGAGATACCGGACAAAAAGTTACCCCAAAAGCCCGATATTTCATATGCAATATCCCTCAGAACGCTGAGATAGTAGCAAAATCGGCAAGAGGCCACTGGGAAATTGGGAAACTCTTTTCAATTGGACTTTACCCAGCGCATAGCCCATCTTCTCGTGGGAAATATCCATGGGTGACCCCATGGTCCAAAAACATCTTTAAGCCCATGGGTTGCGCCGGGTAAGGCTTTGAGCCTAAAAATCATATAGCAGACCCAAAGCCTTTATCAACCCATGATCGAACCGATTATTATTTCGAACCCCAACAGGCTTTCGGCTCTTTTTCATCATCAAAAGAGCCGGCCAGATTATTGTCAGAGATCAAGGGGCAACAAGCCCAATGAATTAATTCGAAACCACCCCTTTGACAATGTCGTCGTAGGAACCGTCGTCTTTCATCCCGGCCAAAGCAGTGTTGAATTGTTCCAGAAGTAATTTTTTATCCATACTTTTGCCGAATACCAGGTACGTATCGTTGATGGCCACCGGGATGTCGGACATTACTATTTTATCCTGAAGGTTCTTTTGAACGATCAGTTTGTGTCCAGCTAATTCGATGGCCACGACACAGTCCAGCCAGCCCTGGGCCAGCTTTTTGAAATTAGCCTCGTCAGACTTCCCCTCATCGGCAGTAAATGCCTTTTGCTTCTTGGCCTCATCAAAGTCCGCCCCATAGCTCCACCCGAGCAGAATGCCCACCTTTTTTCCGGACAAATCCTTTATCCCGGAATACTTAAATTCCTTGTCTTTGTTGATAAAAAGAACCAGTCGCTCTGAAAAGATCGGGTCGGAATAATCAAATATTTTAAGACGAGCCTGATTCTTGTAGATACCGCCGATCCCGGCAGCACCGTCCTTTCCCATTTTAAGAACCCGCTTCCAAGGATAGGCCGACACTTTGACCGGTACATCCATTCTGGAAAAAACGGCCGTCAGCATCGCAGGGTACAAGCCGGCAGCCTTGCCGCCGTCATTGTACATAAAAGGCGGATTGGCATTGTCCACGGCGATTACAAGATCCTGGGCATAGGCAGGGAACACGGTCAGGCATAAAAGACAAAAACCACAAATTACTTGTTTTTTCATGTTGAATCTCCTTTTTTCAATCTATTTTGGATCGGGCACCAGCAAAGCATTTGCTTGACACCGGCTAAAAAAATGACTGCGGTAAAAGGTGTGTTTCTAAACTTTGAACTTTCCCATCAGTCCTGCCAAATGGTCGCCAAACTCTGAGAGTTTGTCGGCATTGGCCTTGACGTTGTGGCTGGAAGAGGCCAGGCTGACGGCGCTGTCCTTGACCTTCTCGATATTCCCGGCCATCTCATGGGAAGCTGAAGAACCTTGAGCCACATTCTCGCTGACCTCCATGATGCCGGAGGACGCCTGGGAAATATTTTTTGAAATCTCTTGGGTGGTGGCAGATTGTTCCTCGACCGCCGTGGCAATGGTGGCCACAATAGTATCGATCTCCGAGACGATCCCTAAAATATTGGCGATCGCATCCACGGTCTTGCCGCTGGAACCCTGAATGCCCCGAATCTGTTCTTTGATAGCGCCAGAGGCTTCGGCTGTCTGGCCGGCAAGTCCCTTAATCTCGTTGGCAACCACGGCGAAGCCTTTGCCGGCTTCACCGGCCCTTGCTGCTTCTATAGTGGCGTTCAGGGCCAGAAGGTTGACCTGCTCGGAAATATCGTTGATGGTCTCGACCACCTTGCCGATGGTCTCCGCAGCTTCACCCAACTCGTTAACTTCATTAGAAGCCTGCCGGGTTTGAAAAACTGCATTTTCCGTAATTTTTTTGGCCTTTTCGGCGTTCCGGTCTATTTCGTTAATGGTGGAGGACATCTCTTCCGAAGCCGTAGCCGTCATGGTTATATTGGTGGAGGCCTCTTCCATGGCCGTGGCCACAAAAGTCATGTTCGAACTCATGTCGGCGGCTGCTCGGGCTATGGTGACGGATCGATCAGACAAGCCCTCGACCTGGCTGTTCATACTCTCGGATAAGGAAGAAAATTCCGTAGATGCCTGGTTGATAGTGGTGGCATTGTCCGACACTTCCCGTATAAGGTTCTGGAGGTTTTCAATAAAGCGGTTGAACCAGGTAGCCAATTCACCGATTTCATCCTGGCTCCCGGTTTTTAACCGCCGGGTCAGATCCCTCTCTCCCTGGGCGATATCCCGTATCATGGCAACGGTAGAATTAATTGGCCGGGTTACGAAAATCTTCAGGCAAATCACCAAGGTTACGATCAAGGCCAGGATTATCACAGCAGCAATAACGATCTGTCTTTTGATCGCCATTTCGATATCCTTTTGGGCCATGCTATTGAAGGCCTGAATGTTTTCCCGGGTATTGGCTTCCCGGTCCTTGATACTTTCCTTTACCGAGGCGTCCGTGTAATAGATCCGGACGCTGCCCACCTTATTGCTGTCCTGAATGGCATCCTGCACAAAGGACAATTTCTCGTCCACCTGAATCGTGTCAGGAAGAGCTTCTCCCATGGTGATGGCAGGGGCTTTCCAGGCCGCTCCAAAGGGGTTGTTCTCGGCATCCAGAACCTTGATGGCGACAATGCCATCAAGCTTCAAATAACTGGACAAAAGCTTGAATAATTCTTCCTGATCAAAGTTGTACAAAAAACCCTGGGTTACGCTCGTACAAATTTCAAGGTTGACCTTCATATCGGTCTCAAGTGATTTTTTCATCTGTACAGTAGCCTTTTCCAAGGCTGTTTTTTGGTTAGCGGAAAACACCTGGATCATATTACCGGACAAACCTAATTCAAGCTGGATTGCAAGGTAACTATTGACCGCTAAAAGGATCAGGATAATGATGCCGCTGACAAACGAAGTTTTAAACAAAATACTGGTCCGCCGACCAGATTTTTCTTTGATCATTATTTATTTTCCTTCAAAAAAGATTCCTAACGGATAATATTTTTACAGATATGGGCTATTCCCATTTTCGTTGTATTGCAAAAATTAAATTTTGATTGATTTAATATTATATATTATGATGATTAATTTTAAAATATCGTACTTGGTTTACCCGTGTCAACGGATTTAGTTTGTTATTCTATTTTTCTTATTTTTGTGGCAACCGAATTGCATGTCTTACTCGCAATAAACTGCAAAGTTCGGAGAAAATCACCAACTTTTTTAATTTTAGAGCTATGGTAATCAGCTGGCTCCCCAATCGAACCCGATAGTATTTATAGGTGTGTGAAACTTTTTTGATTAAACCGTGAGTCTGTGGTCTTTATAGACTTCTTGAGACATACGGCTTGAGTAATCATTGAGTTGTTCGCGGAAGTTTTTATTTTGAATGCTCCCCGAGCCGCGCCTTGAATACGAATAAGAATTCAGCGCAATATCTGTGGCATTTATTTTTCGAGTCTCTAAATATAGAATTGCTGGTGCATATTCCTTAAGCTCTAATTTCGCTTGTTCAAAATAAAATTTCAATAATTAGAAAACAAGAGATAATCAGATATAATCAATGAAAATATTTAAAAAATTGGACTATTAGCATCATAATCACCTCTAACCTGGCATAAATGACTATAATCACTCAAAATAAAACTAGATTTTTCTTTGTCAATATACTATATAATTCCAATGAGTTATTGGAATCAATATTATGGCGGATAACGTCAATAATAATGTCGAGACAAAACCGATTGGTTTTGCCCCGATTTTGCAGCATTATTTTCACAAATGTTGCATCGCTGATATTATTGACCAGAACGTCCCTCTTGATGCAAGACGTAACATGCTCACTCATGGGCAGGCAAGTATAGCAATGATCACCGCCATTCTTTTTCAGGTTATGTCTCTTTACAAGGTTTGCAAATTTGCCAGGGAATCAAATGTCCTGGATGTTATTTTCCCTGACATAAGTCCGGATGAATATTTTGACGATAGGCTGGGTGATACCTTAGACGCTATTCACAAATTCGGCATTGGTAATCTGGAACTGCTGATTACCCGACATATAATTGAAGCCTTTGAGATTCAGACAGAAATCTGTCATAACGATACGACCTGTGCGCAAGTTTACGGCGAGAATAATAAAAACAGATCCGAACAGAGCATCAAGATCTCATACGGATACAGCAAACAATACCGCAAAGACCTGAAACAATTGGTATGGTCCATGACAGCCAGTTCTGACAGTAGCTTTCCCTTATTCCAACAAACATATAGTGGCAACACCGCCGATGTGGAAACCTATGTGGAACAGTGGCACCATTTGATTGACCTGCTGGGAAAGAAAGATTTTTTATTTGCCGGCGATTCCAAGGTGGCTACACACGGGAATATGGCGCACATAGATGATCACGGAGGATATTTTTTAAGTCCTCTGCCCATGTACGCCTCCTATCAAGAAGCTCTTTTCAAAGCACTGGATAAGCACAATCACGAGACCCTGATTCCTTACAAAGATCAAATGAATCGGGGAGTTGAGGTGCCTCTGACTTTTGAACACGAGAACAAAAGTTATACCTTCAGAATGATCATCCTTTTCGATCAGGGCTTGTTTTACCGCCGTAAAAAATCTCTTCTGGAACGAATCACTAAAACCCAAGTCGCATTTGATGAACTCGCCCAAAAAATAAATGCATATAAATTAAAGACGAAGGACAGCATTGAGCAGGCTTGTCAGGCCATACTAAAAAAACATAAGACACAGGCGTTTTTTGATTTTGTTGTCCACAACGATCCAGTGGTCACGTATAAAAATGCACGGCCCGGTCGACCAGCCAAAAATGCAGAAAAAATTGCGGTCTATCAAGATCACTTCTATATAGAACTCAATTATAATGAGTCCGTCTGTACCAAGGCGCAATATCAAATCGGCTATTATCCACTCGTAACCAACAAGCCGGCTTCTGATTTTTCAATAGAAGATGCGATGCTGGCTCATAAAAATCAGTACAAGGTGGAGCATCTTTATAAACGGTCAAAGTCAGGTTACAATCTCGAACCGATTTATCTGCAAACGCCTGATAGAATAGAAGCTTATCTTTTCCTTTTCAAAATAGCGCTTCAAATGTTGGTCCTTATGGAAAGAACGGCCAGAATAAAAATTGCCGAACGGGATAAAGGTTTGGATAATTTCATGCCCAATAAAAGGGATGTGCGTAACCCTAAAACAGAAAACATGTTGGCAATGTTTGAATTTGTCGTATGTGGCGTAATACTGCTTCATGATGGAAGCCGGCAATATTTTGTCTCCAAGCTGACCGAGACACAAAAAGATATTTTATCGATTCTGGATGTGCCGGAAAAATGCTACACTCACCAATATTTGTTTGATACTTCATAACCTGGTCAAAATTGGCCAAAGTGAAAAATCGGATAATTGCATCCAAAACTACTGAAACCCAAATTCAAACAAGCGAAACTTAAGTTAAGCACTGGATATTTGCTATAAGGAAGACGGTTTTTCTCAAAATCAAGGCCGGAGTTGCCATTACCAATCGGTCTGATCTATCCATAATCCACGCATTTTAGGAACGGGTCTTAAATAGCTTACCCACTTTGCTATATCCTAGTGCGCGGGCGTCCCGCCCGCAGGTCTGCAAGTATTGTAAAGATGCGGGCGAGATGCCCGCGCTCATAGGTTTATTTCGGACTCATTCCTTCGATTAATGAAACGATAGCTGATCACGCTAGCGGTTGCTTTATTTTTTTTTAAAAAAAGTGATTTTTTTCAAGGAAACAAAAAATTGGCGGGGCCGACAGCTTTTTTGAGAACCCTTCAAAATCCCCTGCAAGAAGCCTTCACTGGCCATTTAAACGACATTCAAAAGGTGGTGTATACCCCCTCTCACGCCCAATGTTAAAAATGGACCAAAATCACGATGTGGAGACAAGTATTTATTGTTATTTCAAATATTTATAATCTTATCGCATTTGCCTTCCCTGTGTTTTTCTGCTAACCCATAACCCTATGAGTTTAGCCCAAAATGCATCAAAAAATATAGTAGACCGCTTGACCTGGCATACAGCAAACAGGGACCAAACAGGCATCGCCAAAGATCTTGCCGAAGGTAAAGATATCCCTGAAGTATATGGCCTTGGGGAAGCTGGATTATTCGATGAGTTTTTTTACTTTCTTGATCATTTCGAATTTACCAACCTGCTCATGGAACTTGAACCAAAATCAAAACAAAGAAACAGTCCGGTCCCATTCATGCGTATCATTTTTATTTATATGATGCGTATTGTGGCTGGCCTTCATTTTTTTTGGCACACAGACTCTGTTATTCTTCGAAGTCAGGCCTTAATGCGTCTTGTCGGCTTTAACGGCAGGGAGATAAAAGAAGGGACTTGCAATAGGGGTAAGAAAAAATCCTCTTGCGATGAAAAAGCGCCCATTCCAATCCGAGGACCGGTATCTTGTGATTTCATAAAAAATACAATGGCATCAATTGTTGCACCAACCCTGGAAAAAATGTTTAACAGGGGAATATCGATTTTAGCGGCACATAAGTTTTTTCCAAAAAAAATTCATGCTCTGCTTGATGCTTCCGAGATTGAATCAACAGAAAAATGTAACGGCTGTGGCAAAGTAACCAAAGAAAAACCGCCCGAACTCAAACTTCGTAAAAAGCGCATTCGAAAAGTTCTGGAAACTGTTTTTGGATTTAAAATATGGGTGGTTTGGGATCCAAACAGCCGCCTTCCTTTAGCCATGCGTTTTGCTACAATTGAGGTTCATGACATAACTTTTGCTCAGGAAGTGGTTCAGCAGGCAATTGACAATCTGGGGGAACATGCCAAAATCACTTCCCTTGCCATTGACCGTGGGTTCACGGACGGCATTTTTTTATGGTGGCTCAACAGTAAAACCATCACCTTTTTTATTCCTGCTAAATCCAGTTTGAATGTTTATGACGATGCCCTGTCTTTAATTGGTACAGGCCATTCGGAAATTAAAGACGAAATACGCACTGTGGGTGCCGGTAAAAACAAGACAACGGTTACAGATCATTGGGATGTTGAAGGTCTGGAAGGGTTAACGTCAGCAGAATTCTACGGACCACAGGGCAGCGGCAGCCATCAAAACTCCAAAGGCTTTGTCGCCAATCCCATCAATGCTGTTGTGGTTAAGGATGATCCTTTTAAGGCTAATAATCCCGGTTCCAAAACCCTGATTATTCTTACAAATGGACCTGTTGACAAGCCCTTGGTGGTTTATGACGCATACGACGCCCGCAGTGAAATTGAAAACGCCTTATTTAGAGAGGCCAAGCAGGCCTGGTTCATAGAAAGGCCACCTATAAATACGAAATCCGGTTTTATCGTTCATGTGTATCTCACCATTTTTGTCATGGCACTGACAACGGCTTTCAGGGATTGGATAGACCAACAGGATAAATTGGAGAAAAAAGGTCAAGACACCGGAATCAGGAAGTTCAGACAAAAAGTTAAAGAAGAAAATGGAAACAAGCTGATTATATTTGATAAGGATCGGTATGCAATATTTGATGCGTATGAAGTTTTCATTCTATGTGGCAGGAATGTACTCCGGCCAACCGGCACACCAGAAACGATCACCCCTCAAGACATATTAACAAAATATGGTGTACAACTAGAATAAACTTGAAAGACTCCCTCTTCTTCTATCAAAATTTACTGTCCGCCAAACTCCATTCCCCGTATATCAATAAATCATGACCGCAATAAAGACGGCACTACTGAGCTGTCATCTTATGTTCGCTAAATCTCAGATCTTATTCCCCTTAGGTGCTCACTTCTCAGTTTCTGTCACAAAAAAATGATGTCGAACACATGAGTTGTGGTTTGCCCGTGTTAGACTTATGGTTCCGGTATTGCGCCTTGAATGGCCACCTACTTCTCACTTGTGGCCACTGATTTTTCACCGATCACGAGTGAGGGACAGTAGGTGGCCGTCCGGATTCCCTTATTTGAGCGTTCCTTATAGCAAATATCCAGCTTAAGCATTGAAATTTTTCCGGCATCGGTGTAGAAAATAGGCCAATTAAAATTTGAAAACAAACGAGGAATCAAATGCCGGAAACCAGCGAATTTCTTGAGGATGTTCAAGAGGATTTAAAACAGATCGTCCAGCCCTTTCAGCGGGATCTGAACCAGAAACAGAAAAAAGCCGAATTGATTAAACAATGCATCCGGTGTGCGGAGAGGGATGACTTTCTCCAACTGGATGAACTGCTCAAAAGCAAACTGGCCAGGGATATATGCGAGGACGAGGCCCTTGAAAGCTGCGCACCGATATTTGAAACCCTGGGGGCCTATGCCGATGAAAAAGTGGCGCAGTACCGCATGGATCTCATCGAAGACCTGACCCAAAAATGCGAAGAGGCCGGGCTCGAAATGGAGATGGATTTTCCCAGGTTCTCTGTTTTAAAAGGCATCACCGGGGAGATTGATTTCGCCAGCCGTTCCACAAAGATTAACAAAAAGGTGCTCAAATCCATTGATCCCCGGCGGATCATGGCCATGGTGGTCAGGCTGAAGAAACAATTATACGATAAGCCCTATGATCCCCAGGAATTCATTGATGCTCTGTGCACGGTCTACCTGGAAATTCTTGAAAAAGAAAGTCTGCCCGCCGGCCGTCCCGTTCCCATGCAGCAATTTTACCTGGCTTATGTGATCTCCCTGCAGTCCAAAACGTTTTTCCAAAACATGGACAAAGGAAAATTCAAAGGCTACAGCCTGGACCAGTTTTCCGTGGACCTGTGGCGGTACTACCAGGCAGGCATCGGCGGCTCGTCGCAAGGATACGAACTTCAGCTCACCCCAGGTCGGAACAAGGCCCTGTGGCTCCTGGACACCCAGGGGGAACTGCGCCAGATCACTGCCATTTCTTTCCATAAATCTTAAGGAATCTTGGTCATGATATCATTGGATGCCCTCAAAGAACTCAAACCCTTCCAGGCCAGAGCCATCATCGAAGAGCTACGCAAGGGCAGTGTGCCTGTGGAATATGTGCCGGTGTTTACCGTGGGGCGGCAGAAATGGCTTTCCTATATCGAAGACGATCTTACGAACTACATTGCTGAAGGCGGGGCCAAGGTACGGTTCATCAGCGGGGATTACGGAGATGGTAAAACCCATTTCATGTCCGTAGTCCAGCACCTGGCCATGGAAAAAGGATTTGCCGTCTCCTTTGTGGTCCTGACCCGGGATGTGCCCATCCACAAATTTGAAACCGTTTACCAGTCCATAGTCCGGCAGCTCCAGGGCAACTTTGACGGTGTGGGCATCCGGAATCTGCTGACCGCCTGGCTGGACTCCCTGTCACCAGAATTCCAAGGCGCCAAAGCAGAGGCCGCCATAGAAAAATGTACGGCCCTGACCGAAGAACTCAGGGATATTCCGGACATGGATATCAACTTTGCCAATGCTCTATCCGCCTTGGTGAACAACCGGTTTGCCCCCATGGCAGAGGGGGAGGATGAGGAGAGCCGCAAGGCAGACCGGGAGATCCTCATGCACTGGTTTGACGGCGGCAAGGTCACCAAACGGGAACTCAAACCCTTCCAGATATACGAATACCTGACCAAAGCCAATGCCCGACAGCTGATGAATTCCCTGATCCTGTTTTTGCGTCGGTTTGGGCACCAGGGCTTAATCCTGCTCATGGACGAAATGGAGACGGTAGTGGCCATGAGTGCCTCGGTGCGTAATGCCGCCTACGAAAATGTCCGCCTCTTCATCGACAACAGCGAGACCGCCCAATATCTTCACATTTTCTTTTCCATCATCCCGGACGTGCTGGTATCGGAAAAGGGATTTAAATCCTACGACGCCCTGTGGAGCCGGGTGCGGTCCATCGGGACATCAATGGGCGATGTTAAACGCCTCAACTACCGGGGGGTTCTTGTAGATATCCACCAGACGCCGCTTCAAACCAAAGAACTGGTGGATCTGGGCAGATGCCTGCTGTCTCTGCACGGCGTCGCCTACCGCTGGTCTCCGGAAGAAATGGTCACGGACAAGGTCATAGAGGATATTTGTGACAACCAGAAAAGAATGGGTGTCATCAGTGAGGTGCGGCTTTTCATCAAGCAGCTCATCGGCGTCCTGGACCTGGCCGAACAGGGCCAGTCCCCGGAGGAAATGGACATGGCCCGGCAGATGGTCGAGACCCGGAAAGAGATGGAAGAGGAAAAGATGAAGCAAATGGAGCCCACCTGGGACGATTAAACCGGAATGAACACCATGGATGAAAAAGCATTTAACGAACAGATCAACGGCACCAAAAATTTCCATCTCCGCAGGGCAGTGGAACGCCTCAGGGAGGGCCTGTTCGATCCCATGGGGGTCCAATGGCTAACCTCGGGGGAAGAAAAGCTCAACCAACTCTTTGACCGGGGGGCCACAGCCCTGGACAAGGGAACGTCTCACCACCTCTGTGTCTGTGGTGCATACGGTCAGGGCAAATCCCACAGCCTCACGTATTTGAAGCAGCGGGCCTTAGAAAATAATTTTGTGGTCAGCTATATCAACCTGGATCCGCGGCAGATCCCCTTCCACGATTTTAAAGCGGTCTACCGTGCCCTGATGGGGGCCATGGTTTTTCCCAATGAGGAAACCAACCTGGTAAAAGTATGGAAGGAATCAGCCGCCCAATGGCTGGCCCGGCCGGAAAATAAGGATAAGGCTATCGGTGATTTTATCCCCGGCGACGTGCCCCACCGATTCAGAGCTATCCTGGCGGCCATGGCCCACAATAATATGGAGATTCCAGCCAACAAGCGCAAACTTAAAAAACATGCCCGGTTTCAGCCCAGAGCCTTTGCCTGGACCCTGAAAAATGCCCTCATGGGCAAAGAGATCCCGGCCCATAAGCTTGCTGCGGCATTTCATTACCGGGAAGTGTCGTTTTATAAAGACAGCTCCCTGGTGTGCCGGGAACCAAAGGAATATCTATCCATGGTAAAAGGGCTGGCCCGGTTGTTTAAAGAGATGGGATACGGGGGATGGGTCTTACTTTTTGACGAAGGGGAATCCATCGGCCAGACCCGCATCACCAGCCGCAGCAAAAGCTATGATCTTCTCCATGAGATCTTCTGCCCGGAACGTCCGGCACAAGGATTTTACCCGGTATTTGCCTTTACCCATGATTTTTTCACCCTGGTTGAAACCGAGCCCTGGGACCGGACCCGCAGGCCTGGCGGACGGCAGAAAACCGACCAGCCGACCGAAGAAATCCCCTATTTTGCCCGCAATTACCACAAGGCCTGGAAAACGATCAATATCCATTCTCTCCAGGACCTGTCACCCGGTGAATGGGAGACACTCTCGGGCAAGCTCAAACTCCTCCATGGCCGGGCCTACGGGTGGGAGCCGGAAACCCCTGAACTGGTCCGTGAAATGAAGCAGGTCCTCTCCCAAAACAAAGGAGCCGAATCCAGGATGAAATTGAGGCTTCTGGTCAACCAGCTGGATCTGGAACAGCAGAAAGCGCCCTGCTGAACCCCATGGTCCAGGGCATAGATCCCCTACACGCCCCCTTACCCGATCCCCTTTTGAGGCTCCCCAACACCTTCCGCCCCTTTTACGGGGCCTTTGCCGGTCTGCGGCCGATCCAGATCGAGGCAATCGCCCCCATCCTTGGGGGCCGGGACCTCATTGTCCAGGCAGCCACAGGATCTGGCAAAAGCGAGGCTGTACTGGCCCCGGCCTTGGAGCGGGTTATCTCCTCGGGCCGAAACCACGGCGTTTTATACATCATTCCCACCCGGGCCCTGGCCAAGGACCTTATGCGCCGGTTTGAACCCATCATCACCGAACGGCTGAAGCTGACCCTGGCCATCCGCACCGGGGACATCAAAAAGGGAGGAACCAAGCGACCGGACATCATGTTCACCACCCCGGAATCCCTGGATGTGATGCTGGGCAGCAGCAATGCCAATCTCAAAGCCTTTTTGTCCCGGGTGGGCACCGTGATCATCGACGAAGTCCATCCGCTGGTCCACCATTACCGGGGCCGCCACCTGGTCTATCTGCTCACCCGCCTGGAACGTAGAACCAACGCGCCCATACAGAAAATTGCCATGTCCGCGACCATTGCCGGCATCCCAGAGGTCATGAATTTCCTTAATTTCAGGCCTGGCAGCACCGCCATATCAACCAATGGAGGCCGGCAGATTCAGGCCCGGCTCCTTCACCTGAAAAAAGAGGATACCGAGCTGCCCACCCTGCTCAATGATCTGTACCGGGAATGGGCGTATCGGAAAATTCTCGTTTTCTGCAACAGCCGGTCGGCCTGCGACCGACTTTCCGGCATTGTCCGGCGCAACGGGGTGTTCAGGGATGTCACCGAGCTGCACTACTCCAACCTCAAGGCAAAAGAAAGAAAAAAGGCAGAAGACCGGTTCCGGAAAAATCCCCATGCCCTGTGCATTGCCACCTCCACCCTGGAGCTGGGCATTGATGTGGGGGATGTGGATGCAGTACTTCTTTACCAGCCCCCGGGCTCGGTGTCGGCTTTTCTCCAGCGCATCGGCCGGTCCAATCGCCGGGGGCAGTCCATTAATTTCTGGGGCATCACCGCCGGGGAAGCCGCCGGCAACCAGCTGATCCGCTTTCTTGCCCTGCTGGAGTTGGGCCGCCAGGGAAACATTGAGACCCAGTCCCCCAAAAATCTGCCCAGTGTGTTGAGCCAGCAGGTTATCTCTTGTCTTTACGAAAAAAAGGAAATTTCCCTCAACGCCCTGGAAGACTTGTTTCCAGACCGTAAAAACCTGCTGCCGGATATTTTCAAGTCCCTTGAAAAAAAGGGCTGGCTGAGACGGACCAGACGGCCCGGTTTACTCCGGGGCAGCTGGCAGTATCGAAACCATTTTATGGAATACAAAATATGGGGAAACTTTCCGGAAAACGAAAAGGAATACATCCTTGAAGTGGACATGGAATCCATTGCCGATATTCCCCAATCCATTGTAGACCAGATGGAAGTGGGGGACCGGGTCTATCTTTCGGGCCGGCGCCTTAAAATTTTGAAAATTAAAGAGGGTGATCCCGGCAAAGTCATAGCCCGACCAGCCATGAAAAAGAGTGATAAGGAGCTGGCCTGGGTAGGGTTGGGTGCACATGTCTCCTGGGAAACAGCCCAGGCCATGGGGCGTATCCTGGGCACCGGTACCCTGCCCCAGGACAGCGGCCTCATGACCCGAACCCAAAAATTATTCCGCCGGGAACTGTCATATTCTGAAAACCGGGTGACGCTGGCCAACGGCATTGAAGTGGTTCCGGGGACCCGGGCAAGGTTCCACTTCCGTACCTTTATGGGGTCCGCCGGCAACCTGGTGCTGGAATGGGCCGTCCGGGACCATTTCCAGGATGATGACCTGGAGGTGGCCTCCAGCGAAACCGGGGTGGAATGCTCCCGCTGGATTGACTTTCAAAAACTAAACCTGCCCGTTACAGAAAAGGCATTCCACACCTGGGTCTCCGTTCATTTCAGGGTGCTGCGCAGCCTGATTCCCTTGAGTCTTTTCTGGCGGACCCTACCCAAAAAACAGATGGTGGAAGAGGTGGCGGATTTCCTCTTTGATCAACGGGTGGCGGATACCTTTGCCCGGTATCTAAAATTGGGTTCGGATATTGTTTCCGGGGATATGGCCGATCTTTCTGAACCGTTGCCCATGGCCGTCGATGAATCGCCACGCTTTGAAATGGAAGCCGGGGCGGCGCTTCTGTCCCATGAAAAACAGACAGCAAAACCGCCGGAAGATTCACCTTTTTTATTCCCTGAATGGCAATCTCCCTGCCTTGACCCGGACCGGGGTGATGCTCGTTCCCTCACCGCCACCATGGTCAGTGATTATATTTTCCACGGCCAGTGTGACCGCAGGTTTTGTCTGTCCTACCTTGGCCTGGCCCACCCTGTAAAAGAGCAGGACGATGTCATGGCCCTTGTCCGGGAACAGGGCATACAACATGAACAGGCGGTGCTGGCCACCCTTGAACAACAGGGGAACCGCCTGGCAATCCCGGAACCGGCAGCGGCCGGCGAGCCCCGGTGGGCACCTTCCGTTAAGCTGCTGGAAAAAACACTAGAGGAACTGGCCGGCCGTGATCCGGAAAAGGCCCGGCCGGTCTGGCTGTCCCAGTGCTATCTCAAGACAGACGCGCCCATCCATCAATTCCCCCATATCACAGGTATCGGCATCCCGGATCTTCTAAAACTGTCCCCAGGCAAAGACGGACAGGCAATCATTGAAGCCGGGGATATCAAGCGCAGCCGGACACCGGGATACCACCATAAATG
Source organism: uncultured Desulfobacter sp. (assembly GCF_963675255.1). GTDB lineage: Bacteria > Desulfobacterota > Desulfobacteria > Desulfobacterales > Desulfobacteraceae > Desulfobacter. The sequence continues at coordinate 3,021,139 of NZ_OY775937.1, read as the reverse complement.
GCAGGTGGCCTTCTATGCCCTGGCACTGGAACAAATTATGGACCGCTGCAAGCTGCCTGCCCGGGTCTCCCGCAAAGGGTTCATCATTACCCCGCCGCCATTGGGCGAAGTCCGGGAAACAAAACAGTATCAGATCCATGAATTTGATTTAATCCCTTACATGGCGGCCCTGCCCACGCTCCTGCACCACCTTGGCCATGTGCTTTCCAGCCTGCCGGTCCATGCAGATTACAGGCTTCAAAGCCTGTGCACTGCCTGTTCCGGATTCCCCGGTTGCTACCACCATGCCCTGACCCATGAGGAAGTCCGGTTCCTGCCAAAATTAACCAGAGGCGAACTGGCGGCCCTTCAGCAGATGGGCTGCACCACCCTTGAACAACTTCCTAGTGCCCTTGAACAAGAAACCGGTCGCCTCTCTCCTAGACAGCAGAAAAAATTAATTGGATGGTGTGACGCCTTTTTAACCGGCCGCATCAGCTGCCACGAAAAAAAGACCCACCGCTTTCCAGCCAACCTGTCCAGGCGCATTTTCATCCACCTGGAAAAAGATCCCCTCGACGGCCTGCCCCGGGTCCTGGGGTGGCAGGTTTTGGATACAGACGGCCGGACAATAGTTGAATCAAATGTATGGACCATGGAAACCGAAACGGAGCGGCAGGCAGTCCGACAAAGCTTTTTAAGGAAATTGACGCGGTTGTGGGAAGAAAGTATCCATGCCGGCCAGGGCCCCCATATCTTCCATTTTGGCCCCCAGACACCCACGACCCTAAATCAATGGCTCGAGGAGGCACAGAGACCCTCCTGGGAATTCCTCAACCAAACCCAGCCCTCTTCCTGGACGGATATACAAAAGGTCCTGACCGCCCATTTTTACATGCCTGCTCCGGGAACAGCATCCCTTTATACCCTGGGCCGCATTTTCAAATGTCAAACCATCCCTGCACCGCCACCGACCCTGTTTCACCACAACAGCGGATTCATCAGCGATATAGCCCAAGCTGCAGCCGAAGTAGAAAAATGCCTTGCGCTCATGGCAGAGTTGTACCAGACCGCCGTGTCCCAACTGCAAAGCCAGTGGATCAGGGAATGGCCGTCCAGCAACGATATAGATAAAAAAGCCCGGGCCTATGCAACATTTATCCAGGAAGAACAACGCCTGAAAGAGGCAGATATCATGACGCTCCAGGAACAGCCCCTGGAAGAACGGATGCTGCGGTTCAGGTCCCTGGGATATCTGAAATTCCACCAGATCCGGCTGGACAGTACCGGGCGCTTTATCAATATTTTCAGGTCCACAGACCAGACCCGTCCGGCTAAATTCCGCCAGGGGGATTTCCTCAAACTGGTGCCCCATGGCATGGCCGATCTGCAAAACGGCTTTCCCGTGATCATGGTGGAATATGATATGGAAGTCGGTGACATCGGGCTCCTTTCCCGGTCCGGCAAAATAAATCTCAATAAAGCGTTGTTCTATTCCCTTGAAGAAGATATGGATGACTGGAACCGGGAAAAACTGCACCACACCTCCCAGACCCTGTTTTCAGAAGACAGATATTTCCATATCCGGCAGCTTATAGCCGGAGCAGCCCAGGGAAGGCAGGCACCGGCATCGGCAGCCTGGGTGGAAAAATGGCTGACCCGGGACGACCACGGCCTCAACCCCTCCCAACAGCAGGCCCTAAGACTCCCTTTCCGATACCGCACCGCCATGATCCAGGGCCCGCCTGGCACGGGAAAAACCCATCTACTGGGATGGATCATTATTGCTCTGATACTTGAAGCCCATGAAGCCGGAAAGCCGCTTCGCATCGGCATCAGCGCCCTAACCCACCAGGCCATTGACACGGTATTGGAAAAAGTGGTCCAACTGGTCAACCAATATCTGCCGGGTGACTTTCCGGGCCAATGCGTGAAATGGGGGGAGGACAACACGCTTGAATCCAAAACATCCGATCCCGACGATGCCACCATGACTGTGGAATATACAAAGGACGCCCGGGAACTGCCAACCCGATCCTGGCTGATTTTAGGCGCTACCGGATATGGATTTTATTCCCTGTTCAACAGCAAGGACAAAGGCTTTCCCCTGGCCCTGGACTGGATAATTTTTGACGAAGCCTCCCAAGTCCCGGTGCCCCAGGCCCTGCTCAGTCTCATCTACGGCAAGGGAAACTTTCTTTTCCTGGGCGATGTCCACCAGCTTCCTCCCATTATCATGGGCAATTATGATCCCCATGACCCTGATAACAATAAAGATGACAATGAAATACGCCTGAACAGCTCCATTCTCTTCAATATCCGGGATCTGTATCCTGAAGACTGCCAGGTCACCCTGGACACCACCTACCGGATGAACAAAGAAATCTGCGCATTCCCATCCAAAACCTGGTACCACAGCCGGCTTTACCCAGACCCTTCCGTGGAAAACGCACGGATTTGCCTGGATGACCCGGACGAAACATACAATCCAACAGGGGACGACCCGATACTTAGCGACATCCTGAATCCGGAACAGCCTATTACCTTGGTATTAACGGATCACCAGGGATGCGCCCAGCAATCAGATGTGGAGGCGGATCTCATGGCCGCCCTGGCCGGCCGCCTGATCCTGGGGCACGGCCTGTCCCCGGACCGGATGGCCATCATCACCCCCCATCGAGCCCAGAATAACGCCATCATCCAGCGGCTGGGGAAAATCATGGCAGACCATCCCCCCCCTACCCGCCTCCCCCTTGTGGACACCGTGGAACGAATCCAGGGTGCCGAGCGGGACGTCATCCTCTTCGGTCTCACCGCTTCGGACCCGGATCACCTGACCAGTGAATTTTTAAACAGCCCCAACCGCCTCAATGTGGCCATGACCCGGGCCAGAAAAAAATTGGTCATCATGGGCAGCCAGGCCTTTTTCTCGGTCATTCCCGATTCAGACGCCCTGCTGGCCAGACACTGCTGCTTCAAACAGCTGCTGACCCATTGCCGGACCCAAAAAGCAGTATTTCATTTTTCCAAACAGATATCCCCCGAATAAAGGGGTATCTGAGCGATATCCCAACGCTTTTTTGTCAAATTGATACATCCGATTCCTGAAATGTGGAAATCCCCTATTGTTCAACAATTCCGTTCAGTTTATACTTAGTAAGATCTATCATTCCTAATCAAGGAGAACTTCAACATGAAAACTTTATTCGATCCAATTTCAATAGGAAGCTATAATTTAAAAAATAGAATTGTATTGGCACCCATGACCCGGGGACGTGCTGGATCCGAGCGCATACCTAATGACTTGATGGCCGACTATTATTTTCAGCGTTCTTCGGCCGGATTACTTATCACGGAGGCCACAGTAATTTCAAAGCAAGGCATCGGGTGGATTGATTCCCCTGGAATATACACCAGCCAAATGGTAGAAGGATGGCAGAAAGTCACCCGGAAATTAAACCCTACAGGGACCCCGATTTTTCTACAACTCTGGCACTGCGGCAGAGCGTCTCACAGCGATTTCCACAATGGAGATGCTCCGGTTTCGGCTTCAGCTGTCCGGATAGAAGGCGACGGCATCCACACGCCTTTAGGAAAAAAAGAGTATGAAATACCCCGTGCCCTGACCATTGATGAAATTAAAGCCACCGTGGATGATTACCGGAAAGCAGCCGTGAATGCAAAAGAAGCTGGTTTTTCAGGCGTAGAGGTGCATGCGGCCAACGGATACTTGATCAATCAGTTCCTTGATTCAAAAACCAATCTCAGGGACGATGAGTATGGTGGCAGCCTGGAAAATAAATTCCGGTTTTTAAAAGAAGTGCTGAATACTACTTTAGAAATTTGGCCTCCGGAACAGGTGGGTGTTCGGATATCCCCAAATGGTGTTTTTAACGATATGGGCAGCAGTGATTTTAGACAGACCTTCCTGTATGTCGCAGAAGAACTGAATAAATTGCACCTGGGTTATCTGCACATCATGGATGGCCTTGCTTTTGGCTTCCATGAAAAGGGCGATCCCATGACCTTGTCCGAGTTCCGGAAGATATACAACGGTGTCATTATGGGCAATTGCGGATACACAAAAGAATCGGCTGAGGAGCGAATCGCAAATGGAGATGCGGACCTGGCAGCCTTTGGCAGACCTTATATTACCAATCCGGATTTGCCGGAACGGTTAAAGAATGGCTGGCCGCTGAATCCTTCAGAAGATATGTCCTTATGGTACACCCCGGGACCTGAAGGGTACACAGATTATCAGCCTTATAAAAAGTGATAGTAATTTTTCAATTTTTCAGAGCTGACCCCGGTATAGAACAGTAGTTGGAGTATCCAGTTGCGGATGGTTGTGTATATCATGCCTTCTTTTTTCCAGCGCCGGGCCGAGGTGACCACCGGATTGGAAATAAACCGGATCCGATGCCCCCTTTGTCTGATTCTAAGCATGATGTCCACATCTTCCATCAGCGCAATCGGTTTATATCCCCCCAATTTTTGGAAACAGTCCGCCTTAATGAATATGGCCTGATCCCCAAAGGGAATACGGGTGATCCGGGAACGAAGGGTTGCGGTTTTTTCGATGAGTCGAAAACCCGGATGCGGCGCGTCAATGACCAGATCAAAAGCACCGGCAACAATATCCTTGTCCCGGCAGACATCCAGAATCATGCTAAACGCATTGGCAGGCAGAATGGTATCTGCGTGAAGAAACAACAGCACATCTGCGGTTGCGGCCCGGGCACCGGTGTTCATCTGCACGCCCCGGCCCGCCGGAGATGCTTTTTTTATAATATCCGGGTCATTGATGACCTTCAGGGTGCTTTTTCCCGGATCACCGTCCACCACAATGATTTCCGTCAAAGAAATCATTCCCGATGCCGATGCTGATGATTTTATGCGGTCAATGGTCAGGTTTATGCCATTGCTCTCGCAATAGACCGGTATGATGACGGATATCAGGGGACTCAAGGCGTACGGGCTCCCGGGCTTGATTTAAAAATAATATCACCGTAAAAGGCCGTTGCGGCCTCACCTGTATTGTCCGAGTCCGTCATGATTGCCACACCGGAAGTCATGGGAGGCGCGTGGCCGAAACTGTCCACATAATCCTGATAAATATTGCGTTCCTCGGTCACCCAGGTACCGACCTTGTTTACACCACTCTGGACAGCAATCATCATCACACGTTTGGTATAGGGATTGGATATCCGGGTTCCTATAGGTGCGTGGTTGGCCCAAATATAGGTCACAGAACTTGAAGGCGGATATTGGCCATATATCAAACGGATGGTCCCAAATTTGGCTTTTTCCCAGACCCCCACCTTGCCGGGGTCATATTCAAAAGCCACATAAATCCGTGCCGGATAATCATCCCCGCTTTTGCTGGTAACATCGCCTTTTTTATATATGCCGGTAACTTTCCATTGCCATTGGATCACAGGATATTTTTTTAAATCAATGCGGATTTTGCGGATAAGCCCGGAAGCTGATGCGTGGCTCTGAGCTTTGATAACGGTTCGGCCCTGATCCTTGACCGCCTCATATATTGTGTGAGCCGTTATCTTTTTAAATGTCAACGCCTCCCAGTAGTGCGGCAGTGTTTTCCCCACATCCGCCCGGGAAAAGTCCGCCACGGTCAATACCTGCCCAGCGTGGAGAACGCCTGCAAAGCTTAAAACCATGATGATACCGGCCATAATCCGATTTTGATTTTGCCTGCTTAACATGTCAGTCCTTTTTTCTTTAGGTAACGGGTGGTGTGCATGGCAGGACCGCTTACCGGATCAAGGCCCAGGGCCTGCAAATCCTCTTTGGTGTCAATATCACGCCAAATCGGCAGGCAAAAGGGTGAAACAGCATGGTCCTGGAAATTATTCAGGGTCAAGTCAAATACGCGGTTGGTTCCCCAAGGGATATTATTAAAAATCCGGGGAACAAAACCATTGGCCGTGAATCCAATTAGATAATACCCGCCGTCCGGACTTGGGCCGATGACCGCATCGGTGCTGTTCAATGCGTTAAAGGCGGTATCAATGATGCCAGACGGCAGGTCGGGTAAATCAGACCCAATCAGAACAGCCCGCTCATACCCGGCGGCAAACGTCTTTGTAAGAGCATTTTTCATTTTATCGCCCAATGTGGTGCCGGCCTGGGGGAAAAGATCCAAATCGTTTCCCAGCCATGATCGGATGCGACGGCAGCTCTTTTCGGGATGAAAGTAAACCCTTAACGCCCAGGGTGTTGATCGAACCATATCCAGAACATCCATCACAAAACATTGATACAGCTCCACAACAGCTTTTTCCCCCACGCCCTTTGCCAATCGTGTCTTGACCCGGCCTTTTTCCGGGAATTTGATAAAAGTAATGACCGCATTATTTTTTGTCATTTTTATATCTTTTCAAGCCTGATTCAGTCATCATATTCATTTGAGGTCATGGTGTCTCCCCAATTTAAAAAGGCCACGTCTGTCCATGGCTTTTATCTACGCAGCCAAGCCAGATAACGTTCAACAAACCCAAGAGCGGTTTCAGGCATCCGGGCTCTTTTCCAGGCCCCGGCGGCAGACCGGCCGGACTCTGCCAGGGTTGGATAAATATGGATGGTGCCAAGAATTTTATTCAATCCGATATTATATTTCATGGCCAAAATAAATTCATGAATTAAATCACCGGCATGGGCGCCCACAATGGTCACCCCCAGAATCCTGTCTTTTTTGGGGACGGTCAAAACCTTAACAAATCCGTGGGCTTCGGAGTCGGCAATGGCCCGGTCCAGGTCGTCAATGTTGTAGCGGGTAACCTCATACGGGATATTGGCGGCAAGGCAATCGGTTTCGTTCATCCCCACCCGGGCCACTTCGGGATCGGTAAAGGTGGACCAGGGGATCACCCGGTAGTCGGCCTTGAATTTTTTCAAACCGCCGAACAAGGCGTTTACACAAGCATACCAGGCCTGATGGGAGGCTACATGGGTGAATTGATAAGGCCCTGCCACATCACCGGCGGCATACATATTGGGAATGGTGGTCTGCAGCCATTTATTGGTTTTAATGGTGCCGTTAGGGTTCAGTGCCACTCCCAATTTTTTCAGGCCAAAGCCCCTGGTATTGGCCACGCGGCCTACGGCAAGCAGGATCGCGTCAAACTCAACAACCACGTCCTGTTGATCTGAATTCCGGGTGCAGATCAGGGTTTTGTGGTCCCCGTCCACCCGTATTTCCTTTGTCTTATGCCCGGTGAGGACTTGGATGCCCTCTCTGGTGAAAATCTCCTTGATGAAATCCGCCACATCCTCATCCTCCCGACCCATGAGCCGGGGAGCCCGGCCCACCTGGGTAACCTGGGCGCCCAGACGGGCAAAGGCCTGGCTGAGCTCGCACCCGATGGGGCCGCCGCCCACCACCACCAGACGCCGGGGCAGTTGCCGCAAGGACCAGACCGTGTCGGAGGTCAGGTATGCCACCTGGTCCAGACCAGGGATGGGAGGAATTCTGGGTCCGGCCCCCGTGGCCACCACAATGCTGCGGGTGGTTATGGTTTTACCGTTTACTTCAATTTCATATGGGGAAATAATTTGGGCCTCCCCTGAAATGCAGTCAACTCCCAGGTTGGTATACCGTTCCACAGAATCATTGGGCGCTATTTTTTTTATAATGTTTTCCACCCGCTCCATCACGTCACTAAATTGAAAGTCGACCTGGGTATGTTCAAAACCAAATTCCTTTGCCCGTTTGGCATAGGAAAGCATTTTTGCGCTGCGAATCAATGATTTGCTGGGAACACACCCGGTATTCAGGCAGTCTCCCCCCATCTTATCCTTTTCAATCAATGCCACACCGGCCTTCACAGCGGCGGCGATATACGAGGTCACAAGACCTGCGGAACCGGCACCGATGACCACCAGGTTATAGTCAAATTGAGAGGGTTTACGAAATTTTGCCATGACCCGCCGTTTTTTTAAAAAGTTGGTAAACGCCCTTGCGATCCAGGGGAATACGCCCAAAAGGGCAAAGGAGGCGATCAAAGCGGGGGAAAGAATCCCGGACGGGGTTTTGACCTGGGCCAACTGGGTACCGGCATTGATGTAGGCAAGGGTTCCGGGAAGCATACCCACCTGGCTGACAATATAAAACATGCCCGTCTTAATGGGGGTAAGCCCCATGACCACATTGATGACGAAAAAAGGAAACACCGGCACCAGGCGCAGGGTGAAAAGATAAAAGGGCCCGTCATTTTCAATACCTTCATTAATTTTTCGCAACCGGTCGGCAAATCGATCCTGGATATAGTCCTTTAACAGGAATCGCGCCGCAAGAAATGCCAGAGTAGCACCGATGGTGCTGGCAAAGGAGACGATAACCGTGCCTGCGGTCAGGCCGAACAAGGCACCGCCTGCCAGGGTCATCACGGCTGCGCCCGGAAGTGACAGCCCTGTTATAATGATATATGCCGCAGCATAAATAAAAATGGTCAGGAAGGTGTTTGCGGCATAAAATTTTTCCAGAGAGGCTTGCTGGCCTTTAAGGTTCTCGAAAGAAACCTGATGGTGAAGGTCGAATGCGAAAAACAGAATAAAACCCAGGATAAAGATCCCAAGAATGAGTAATTTAATGACCCTGTTATTCATAAAAATCCTTTTCCCCGGAAAAATCTTGGGATGTTAGAAGCAAGTTAGTACCCCACGCAAATTAAATACCGGGCTGCATTTGAGCCATTGTTTGTAATTTTTTTTTATTGAAACGATAGCATTTAGGCTCTAAGCTGTAAATGTTGTTTTGCAATTGTGATACTTTTGTGATTTTTTTTCAAAAGTTCTGTGATTTCAGGAGCCCATCTTTAAGTTTAAGCGAGGTTTTAACTGAAATATGAAAGGAGACCGATGATGAATCCCAGACGTATCGTAAAAATTTTTGTCAGTGTACTAATCATTTTGGGCATAGTGGCAGGCGTCTTCGCCTATGCTGATAACAAAATGGATTCAAAAAATATGTCCACAGATATGGTTCTGGACAACATTATGGAAGACGGGCTGGAAGTAGCGACGTTTGCAGGTGGCTGTTTCTGGTGCACGGAGTCTGACTTTGAGAAGGTGGAGGGCGTTAAAGAAGCCGTGTCCGGATACACCGGCGGCCATACCCGTCATCCATCCTATTCGGAAGTCTCAGGCGGCACCACCGGTCATACCGAAGCAGTCCAGGTTTATTATGATCCCGGAATGGTTTCTTACGAGTATTTACTGGATGTATTCTGGCGCCATATCAACCCCACGGACCCGGGCGGACAGTTCGTGGACAGGGGTAACCAGTACCGGTCGGAAATTTTCTACCACAACGACACCCAGAAACGCCTGGCCCTGACGTCCAAAAAGAAACTGGGAAAATCAATGGTCTTTGACAAGCCCATTGTGACCCCCATCACCCGGCTCGTTGAATTTTATCCGGCTGAAGAATATCACCAGGACTATTACAAGCGCAATCCCAAACGTTACAAGTATTATCGGTGGAGCTCCGGCCGGGACCAGTTTATTGAAAAGGCCTGGGAGAACCATCCCCCCATGGACAAAAAAATGGGCAAGGATTCCGACACAATGGACGGCGGCGACATGGCCCCTGAAAAGGAGATGGACATGATGAAAAAAGAAGGCCCCATGAATGATATGGGCGAAAACATGGAAAAAATAACCTGGAAACGGCCCCATGACAATGAGATCCGGTCAAAGCTGACCCCACTTCAGTACAAAATCACCCAGAAAGATGGAACCGAGCCGCCTTTCCAGAATGAATACTGGGATAATAAAGCGCAGGGCATCTATGTTGATGTCGTATCCGGTGAGCCTTTGTTCAGCTCCAATGACAAATTCAAATCCGGTACGGGATGGCCTAGTTTCACACGCCCCCTGGAAGCGGACAATGTTATTGAAAAAAAGGATGTAAGCCTGTTCATGGTCCGCACCGAAGTGCGTAGCCGGCATGCCGACTCCCACCTGGGCCATGTGTTTGACGATGGGCCTGCTCCCACGGGACTGCGGTACTGCATTAATTCGGCTGCCCTCAGGTTTATCCCCAAGGAAAACCTTGAGGCCGAAGGATATGGGCAGTATGCCTCTTTATTCTAATGTTTGAACAAAAAGTCACCCACCTGCGGCGTTGCAGAAAAATTTGCAATCCTCACATACTTTAGTATGCTCCGGTTGCAAATTTTTCTGCGCCTTGCATCTGGGCAACTTTTTGTCCAAACACGGGTTTCCGTTCAGAAATCTTTATATACAAAATGGGGGCGTTGTGACCATTCAACAGATTCTTGTGGTGGAAGACAACCTGGATATGGCAAATCTTGTGGCGCTGCACTTTGGCAACGAGGGGTGGCAGGTGGACATTGCGGCCGACGGTCCTGCAGGGTTGCGCAAAGCCAGGACAGGCCGCTACCATCTGGTCATCCTGGATATCATGCTGCCTGAAATAGATGGCCTGGAAGTGCTCAAATCCCTTAAGATCCAAAAGGTGCTTACCCCTGTCATCCTCTTAACCTCCAAATCATCGGAAATAGACCGGGTCCTGGGCCTGGAGCTTGGGGCGGACGATTATGTCACCAAGCCTTTTTCCATCCGGGAACTTGTGGCCAGGGCCAAGGCCATTTTCAGGCGTATTGATACTGTACGAGAATCCCAAGGCCCTCGGGATATGGCTGACCTTGGCATTGGGGAACTCCGGCTGATTCAAGACAAACGCAAGGTTCTCAAGGGGGGAATACCTGTGGCGCTCACGGCTAAGGAATACGATCTTTTATTGCATTTTGCCAAACATCCCGGAAAAGTGTTCAGCCGCTCCCAGCTGCTGGATAACGTCTGGGGATACGGCCATGACGGTTACGACCATGTGGTCAACTCCAATATTAACCGCCTCAGGGGCAAGATCGAAACCGACCCGGCCCGGCCTGAATACATCCTGACTGTTTGGGGCGTGGGCTATAAATTCCGGGACGAGGAACAGGATTAACCCGAATGTTTACGTCCCTGTACTCCAAAATCGCAATGGGACTGGCCTCCCTTTTTCTGCTCCTGGGCCTGATTTTTATCGGGGTCACGGTGTTTTCAACTGACATGTATCAGCAAGAGGTAAACCAGAAACTCAACCGGCATCTGGCAGACCAAATTGCCCGGGAATGGCTGCTCATGGATAATGGCAGGCTCAATACATCAGCCCTGAAAGAGGTTTTTCACATGCTTATGGTGGTTAACCCGGGTATTGAGATCTATTTGCTGGACCCGTCAGGCAAAATTTTAACCTATTCGGCACCAAAGGGCAGTGTCAAGCGCAAAGCCGTGTACCTTACGCCAGTTCTGGAATGGCTTGACAGCAAAGGAGCAGTCCCCCCTGTTTTGGGCGATGATCCCAAACATCCCTCCAGGCAAAAGGTGTTTTCCGCAGCACCCATCATGGATGGAGAGACACTGGAAGGATATGTTTACGTGATCCTTGGCGGAGCGCAGTATGATTCAGTGGCGGATAAGCTTAAAGGCTCTTATATTTTCAGACTTTCCACCTGGATGATCCTGGCAAGCCTTTTGTTTACCTTTACAAGCGGCCTTGTGATTTTTGCTTTGCTCACCGGCCGGCTGAAACGTCTGGCCCGGATCATGGAGGCCTTCCGGGCAGACAACGTTGGGGAAACGCTTGTGCTTCCAAAGATCTCCGCAAGGAAAACCGCAGATGAAATCGACCGGTTGACCCTGACGTTTCGAAATATGGCCGACCGCATCCACCAACAGATGAAAGCCTTGAACGCCTCCGACCAGATGCGGCGGGAACTTGTAGCCAACGTATCCCACGATTTAAAAACCCCTTTGGCCACCCTCCAGGGGTATATTGAAACCTTGCTCATGGATGACAGCCGGCAGACACCGGAACAACGCCGGGAATATTTAGAAATAGCCATCAAACACTGCCTGCGTCTTAATACGCTGGTCAACGATCTTTTGGAGTTGGCCCAGGTGGAATCCGCCGGATACCAGATCCGTCCCGAGCCCTTTAACCCGGCGGAACTGGCCGGGGATATCATTCAAAAATTCAGATTACGGGCCGACGAGAAAAAGATCACATTTTATCCCCTGTTCCACGTTACCGACCGGTTTGTCCTGGCGGATATAGCCCTGGTTGAAAGGGTGTTGGAAAATTTAATTGAAAACGCCCTTGGCCATACCCCCGAAAGGGGAAAGGTAACCGTTGAAATCTTTGCAGGGGCCGATATTGAAATCTCAGTATCGGATTCCGGTCCCGGGATACCGGAAAAAGAGCTGGACCGAATTTTTGACCGGTTTTACCGATCCTGGGATCGGACCGGCGATACCCATATAGGCTTAGGCCTTGCCATTGCAAGAAAAATAGTTGAACTCCACGGAGAAGAACTCAAGGTGGACACAGCCCCAGGGAAAGGAACCCGGTTTTATTTCTGCCTGCCCGCAGCCGAATGACCTGCCTGACAAACGTATAATTCGGAGAAGTTTAACTTTTTAAACTCAAAAACTATGCTAATTTTATATAGGCAATTTTCCTGGGCAGGGCCCTAAAATATCTTGCGATTTTCCGCTTTTGAAGGTACTCTCTAATTTGTCTTTTCCAAATTTGAATCCTTACAAAACCTCATCAACAAATGGAAGGAGAAAAATATGGGCCTTGAAAAAGAAACCGAAATATTCAAAAAAGGAATCTGGATAAAGGAGCAGCAGGGTGTTTTAACCGTGGGCTCTTTGGATAAAAAGAATACGGATGTCATGGTTGTGCCGGATGAATTAAGCACCAGGCTTAAAAGCTTTGAATCAGATATGATGGAAGCCCTTTATGGTGAAAGCCGGGAAAAACTCCAGCCCGGGATACTTGATATTGAACATCTGTTCAGGCAACTTAAAAAACGGTTTAAGGATGTTCAACTGAACTTGTCCTTTGACAAATCTGACGAGAATCCTTTTGTATGCAATTTTGATCGGGTTTTTTCTTTATGTGAAAAACTGATCCTAAGTTCCATATCCGGCAATTCAAATCCCATCATCTATATCAAGGCATCACTTGTCCAGGATCATTTGTGCATGATTTACCGGGACTCTGAATCGGTTTCAAACCCGTCAGACCTGGGGCCTGATTTTTTCTTGATTAAAAACCGCCTGGACGGCAGTGTGCAGTTTAAAAAGGCGGATAAAAAAGAAAGTTACTACGATATAACCATTCCGTCGGCCGGCAGTTGATCCTATCCGATGAAGCAGGGCAGTTCTTCTTGATCTCATGAGACATTTTCCATTTAAAGTTGTTGTATTCTGCTTGGTCATCACCCCGATTTTGTATATGATTACCCTTTCGGGCTGCCGTGACTATCTGGAAAAAAAATATCTTATAAAAATAGAAAACGGATTTATCGGAGATTCCAGTGACCTTTTAAACGGATCGGTACACATTGAAGACCGAATCGCAAAAAATATCCAGGCAATTATAAACCAGGACAGCCTGATACGGATAACGAAACTTGACCTGGAAGTACAAGTGACGGAAGGCCGGGGGAAAATTATTTATCCCATCTACGTGGGAACGGATGGATTTCAGGAGGATTCACTGGGCTATTACGATGCCCAGGCGGTTGCAGATAAAAACTTTGCAATTCTTAATTCCGGACTCAAAGTTAATGCTGTTCTGCATCTGGATCATGGGTCATTTATTGCGAACTGTATCTTTGCCCTTTACTCCGGTATGTCACTTTTGATCTTTTTTGTATTTTATAGACAGGGCAGCAAAAGGGCTGAACAGGAAAAAGAGGCCCAAAACGCCTTGATCGATGATTTAAAAAAAAATGAGATGCTTCATGAAAAGCTGGAGGAAGAACTGAAGCGGGAACGGTCGGAACTGTTCAAAAATATAAAACAATTAGATAAAAAATACCAGTCGGAACAAAAGAAAGCAAAGACAAACGAAGATGAAATGTTTAACGAGATCATCGACCTTGAAAAACAGCTCAACACATATATTGAATTAAAGAAACGGCGGGACGTTGAGGTAGATGAACTCAAATCAAGCCTTGAAAAATATGAACAGAGAAAAAGCGGGAGAAAATCCAAACGGAGCGAGGTTGATTTTATATCCAAACGATTCAAAACCCTGTACAAACATGTTGAAATGAGTAAAAAAGCCTTAAACGGATTTATAAACCTGACCGAAGACCAGCAGATAAAGGCGGAAGAAACAATTCACCAGCTGGACCGGGACCCGGGATCGGTCATTGTGAAACGTAAGGTATTTTCAGGCAAGAAGCATAAATCCACCTGTTTTGAAGTATTGTTTGCATATAATGGCAGGCTTTATTTCATGAATCATCCCAACAGAACCCAAATAGTGGTGATTGGAACCAAACAAACCCAGAACAAGGATATGGAGTATCTCCACAATTTATAATGTACAATGAATTCTACAATCTCAAGTTACCCCCCTTTCAGATAAGCTGTGATCCCGCATTCATGTGGTTTGGGGAAAAGCATAGAGAAGCCCTTGCCACCCTTAGGTACGGCATCTTGGACAACAAAGGGTTTTTGCTTTTAACCGGTGATGTGGGAACAGGCAAAACATCTCTGATAAACGCATTAATCCAGAGCTTGGAACAGGATGTCATTTGCACCTCTGTACCGGATCCGAGCCTGATTAAACTTGATTTTTTGAATTATATTGCCTCATCCTTTGGCATGGACAGGGAATTTACATCCAAAGGTGCATTTCTTGCCCATTTTAAAAACTTTCTGCTCAGCGCCGCTGAAAAAAATAAAAAGGTGCTGCTCATCATTGACGAAGCCCAGCTGCTTACCCAGGAAATGCTTGAAGAAATCCGCCTGCTGTCAAATATTGAAAAACCAGATGCAAAGCTGATAAATATTTTTTTCATCGGACAAAACGAATTCAATGAAATTTTGAACAGACCCCAGAACAGGGCGGTTCTCCAGCGGATGACCCTCAACTACAACCTGGAGCCCTTGACCCCGGAGGAGGTGGATGAATATATTCGCCACCGGCTTAAAATTGCAGGCACACAGGAACGGTTGTTTGACTGGGATGCGGTGCAGGAAATTTTTCTATATTCAGGCGGATTTCCAAGACGCATCAATATTTTATGCGATCATTCCCTGTTGTCCGGGTTTGTCAGGGAACAGCGGATTATTGACGCAGGCATTGTAAAGGAATGCGCAAAAGAACTAAAAATCCCAGCCCATGTCCGCAACCGTGACATCAATGAACCGTTTGAGCCCGATACCTACCATGAGAATAAAAATAATATCCCGAATGACCTGTCTGCCCGGGATTTTGATCACTATCCGCCTGTACAGCAGCCTGTCCCCCCAGTTCCACAACCGCAAATAAAACAATTCCCATGGGGCAATTTATTAATTATAATCTGCTTTTTTATTTTTGCCTGGTATTTTATGTTCCCGGACCATTTTTTTTCCATGCGTTCCCGGGTAGAACAGCCGTTTGATCAAACACAGGAAATAATAAAAGAACAAAAGACAGATAAAACCATCCAGCCGGAAAATCAGCCTGCTGTCCAGAAGCCTGAACACCCGGATAATCAAACCCCGCCTAATCCAAAGACTGCCGTTGAAAAAAAAGTCCAGGATCAGGCTGAAAACCCGGAAGAACTCAAATTTGTCATTGAGCCCCCGGAAACAGATTTATCACCGGAATTAAATAATCCCCTGCCCCCACTTTCAAAGGACAAAATTACAGTCCGTTTTAAGCATAACGGCAATGCTATTATTGAAAAAGATCTTAAAAAACTTGAAGCATTTTCAAAACCCCTGGTTGTGCATCAGGATTCAAAAATTCTCATTACCGGATATACGGATGCCATGGAAAATGGCACATATAATGTAAGATTATCCGAATTCAGGGCCAATATCGTGAAAAGCTTTCTTCTGGGGCTGGGGGTAAAAAGCTATCAGATGCAAATCCAGGGTAGAGGCGCACAGGACCCGATTGAAAGCAATGATACGATCTGGGGCCGGATGATGAACCGCAGAGTTGAAATCGAGGTGATTGAATGAATAGTTCCAACACTGATAGTTCCCAAAAAAAATGGAAAAATATGGATCTGCTGATTCCCTATGCAGCACCGTATTTCGCTTATGTGGCTCTTTCTTCCGTTCTGCATAACAAGCTGCCCGAAGAAATCATATATATAATGAAGCTGGTAATTGTGCCCGGGCTTTTGATCTGGGCCTGGAAATGGTACGTTCCTTTAACCGGCCCTAAAAATAAATGGATATCATGTTTGTGGGGAATCATTTTCGGGATCATCGGACTGGTGGTGTGGTGCGGTTTATATGCCCCTTTTACAAATCCCGGGGATGGCGCGCCATGGTCTGATATCGGATTTTCCCTGAGGCTTTTGACCGCCGGTTTTGTGGTGCCGGTATTTGAAGAGTTGTTCATGCGTGGATTTGTCTTCCGGGTCGCCCTGCAATGGGATTTTCTGCGCAGGCAAAAAACCCCAAAAGCTTTTTCTGCGGCCCTGGATGAGGCCAGTATTTTCGATGTGGCACCGGGGCAGTGGACCATTTACGCCATTGTGATTTCAACTATTATTTTTGCTGCGGGCCATGTGGTTGCCGAATGGCCCGCAGCCATTGCCTACGGCGTACTCATGGCCCTTTTGTGGATATTGAGAAAAGATTTGATTTCCTGCATTGTTGCCCACGGGGTAACCAATATCGGATTGGCCCTTTATGTCTATTACTTCGGGCATTGGGAGTTGTGGTAAGGCCCATGGGCAAAACCGAGGATTGCGATCAACAAGTATCAAACAACATATTAAACATTAGGGATACACATATGCGTTTCACATTAATTGAACAGAATTTGAAAAAAAATCCAAGATCCTGGCTGATCACCGGATGCGCAGGGTTCATTGGCTCCAATCTTCTGGAAACTCTGCTTAATCTCGGGCAAACAGTAACCGGCCTGGACAATTTTTCCACAGGATTTCAACATAATCTGGACCAGGTCAAAGAGGCTGTTGGTCCTGAGGCATGGCAGAAATTTTCTTTTATTGAAGGGGATATCACCAATGCCGGCACCTGCGCGGCTGTTTGCACGGGGCAAGATTATGTACTTCACCAAGCTGCTTTGGGTTCCGTTCCCCGGTCTGTTGCTGATCCCTTGACCACCAATGAAAATAATATTACAGGCTTTTTAAATATGCTGACTGCAGCCCGGGACGCGGACGTAAAACGGTTCGTATATGCTGCATCAAGTTCCACCTATGGGGATCATCCAACGCTTCCCAAAAAAGAAGAGACTATCGGTAATCCTCTTTCCCCCTATGCCGTGACAAAACTGGTCAACGAACTGTACGCCCGGGTGTTTGCTTCCACCTACGGGTTTAAAAGCATCGGACTGCGATATTTTAATGTGTTCGGCCGCCGCCAGGACCCTAACGGGGCCTATGCCGCAGTAATTCCTTTATGGTTTGGCGCATTGATCCGTAAAAGCACGGTTTATATCAATGGTGACGGTGAAACCAGCCGGGATTTCTGTTTCATTGATAATTGTGTTCAGGCCAATCTGCTGGCTGCAACGGCCGGGGATGACGCCGCAGACCAGGTATATAACGTTGCATTTGGGCAGCGCACCACGTTAAATCAGCTGTTTTCATTGATCCGTGATCGGGTGGCCGAAACACTGCCGGACCGCGCCGACGTAACTCCGGAATACAGAGATTTCAGGCCAGGGGATGTTCGCCATTCCCTGGCAGATATATCCAAGGCCCGGGACCTTTTGGGATACCGTCCGCAGTACTCGGTTCAGGACGGCCTTGATGAGGCAGCCTTCTGGTACATGAACCATTTGAATAAACCAGGAAAAGCATAATGCGTTTTTCTATTGGCATTTTTGCAGCCTTATTTTCTTTATTCAGCTTTTCCGTCATGCCTGCCTTGGCTTTGTCTCCGGATGAAGTGCTTGTTATTGCCAACCGCAATGCTGCTAAAAGCCAGGTCCTTGCCGCCTGGTACATGGAGAAACGGCAGATCCCTAAAGAGAATCTGCTGCTGGTATTTATCACAGATAAGGAAACCTGTTCACGTGACGCTTATTTAAAAAAAATCGTTCCCCCGGTCCGTCGAGCCTTGAAAAAGAATCGGAAGATCAACGCCATTGTCACAATGTATGGGCTTCCGCTACGGATTTCTTCACCAGGGATGACAAAGGAGGAACAGACCCGGATAGACCGGTTGGCCGTGCAAAAGAAAAAATTTGATGACTTGAAAGAAAAAAATGGACAAATGACTGAAGAACAAAAAAAAACGCTGAGCCAGATAAACAAAAAAATTAAACAGTTAAAGGCTTCCACGGACAAAATGGCGTCCTTTGATTCTGAATTAATGCTTGTCAAAAAAAATGAATACACGCTTAATTTCTGGCTGCCCAATCCTTTTTTTCTGCCATGGCGGTCCAAAAAAACGGCCATTGGTAAATCAGACGTGATCATGGTCAGCCGTCTGGACGGGGCTGAACCAAGCATTGTCAAACGGATTGTAAATGACAGCATTGAAGCTGAAACAAATGGCTTGTCCGGTACGGCCTACTTTGATGCCAGATGGAAAAATCCTGGTCAAAAAAAAGTTTCCGGATATGGACTTTATGATAAATCCATCCATAATGCGGCAGGCCGTCTGAAAAAAGAAGGGTTGACGGTGGTCCTGGATGACAAGCAGGATTTATTTCAGCCTGGAGACTGCCCCAATGCTTCCCTTTACTGCGGGTGGTACAGCCTGGCCAACTATGTGGATGCTTTTACCTGGGAAAAAGGGGCGGTTGGATACCACATTGCAAGCTCGGAATGCGCGACGCTAAAACGTAAAAACAGTAATGTCTGGTGCAAAAAAATGTTGGATAACGGCATTGCCGCCACTGTCGGCCCTGTGGGAGAGCCCTATGTCCAGTCGTTCCCTATGCCGGAAATATTTTTTGATTTTCTGACCAAGGGAAAACTGACCCTGGTCGAATCCTATCTAGTCAGCCTGCCGTATCTGTCCTGGAAACAAGTGCTCGTGGGGGATCCTTTATACCGGATAAAAATAAACAATCCATAAGCAGATGCTCAACTGAACCCAAATAGCTGGATATGAAAAAACTCCATATATATTACTTTTTTTTCATAATATTGTGGCTTTTATAGCCATTTTAATTTGTGAATTTCCCTCCCCGTGGAAAATTTTTAAAATTAAACAGGCCTTTTTTTAAAAAAACATACTTGATTTAAAGGATAGTTAAATCTCCTTGATTTTTATTTTACCAAAGAGTTAAATATGGCACTATAGTTGCTTTAATAATCTTCGCAAATAGTGACCGTTTATTCATTTTTAAGGTTTAAAGGATATATTATTATGTGCTCTTGCTACAAAATAAAACATTGACAAAAAAACAGAAACTGGTAAGTATTAATCTTCCATTTTACGATAATTTATGATAAAAATTGTTTTAGTTTTACCCAGGAATGCATATGACAGATCCGTTCCAATCTCAGACACAAATTAAACCCGACTATATTATTGATGTCCTTATCCGGGGACGCTGGTTTTTGATCGTTCCTTTGTGCATTTCTCTAACATTAGGGCTTGGGATGACACTGACAGCGAATAAAACCTACGAGGCCAGCACAATGATCCTTGTTCAGCCCCAGCGGGTTCCCACCAACTATATAAGATCTGTTGTGTCTTCCAGTATCGGCGAGCGGATCAGCACCATATCCCAACAGGTCCTGAGTCGCAGTAATCTTGAGCAGATCATTGACCAGTTCGGTCTGTACGAAAATAGTAGTGGCATGTACCAGGAAGAAAAAATAAGCGGGTTGAGAAACCGGATAAAGGTTAAAACTGAACGCGCCAGACAAGGTGCAGAGTCCTTTTCCATTTCTTTCACCGGCAGCGAGCCACAGCGGGTAATGCGAATTGCCAACACCTTGGCGTCATATTTTATGGATGAGAACCTCAAGGTCCGTGAGGCCCAGGCCATAGGCACCAGTGAGTTCCTTGACTCAGAGTTAGAGAAAACAAAAAAACGGTTAGAGGAAAAAGAGCAGAAACTTGCGGCGTTTAGGGCAAAGTATCTTGGCGGTTTACCTGATGAATTGGAAACTAATTTACGCACTTTGGACCGTATGCAACAAGAGGCCACTGATAAAGCAATGCTTTTGAGAGAAGTCAATAAGTCCATTAGTCAACTTGATTCCCAGATTTCATCCATGGCTACTACAAATGATGGCTTCGGCGCTGGTGGTGATGACTTTCAAAGTTTTGATTTTGATGAGTTCCAGGAAGAAGGGGATGATCCTGCGCTCCAGGCTGCTCAAGCAAAATACGAAGCGCTTTTGCTTCGATATACTGAAAAGCATCCAGATGTTAAAAAATTAAAAAGGACCATAGAGAAATTAAAAAAAAATCTTGAGGCGGCAAAGGAGGAGGAGCAGTCCTCAGTCGGGTCAGAGGAAGATGGCCTCCCGGATATGGGCGAAGATATTCTGCCGGATATCGGCTGGGATCCCATAGCTCCTTTAAAGGCGCAGCGCGCACAACTTGTCGTTGAGGCGAATAATATTCAAGCTGAGGTCTCAACAATTCAGGAAAAAATGAAGATTTATCAGCAGCGCGTTGAAGATACGCCTAAACGAGAACTTGAAATTCAGTCACTTAAACGGGACTACGGGAATATACAGGACATATACAATTCTCTTTTGGACAGAAAGCTGGAAGCCGAATTGTCCGTCAACATGGAAAAAAAACAAAAAGGGGAGCAGTTCCGGATTCTGGATTATGCCCGCCTGCCGGAAAAGCCGATTTCTCCCAATGTTAAGACGATGTTTTTATTATCCGTAGTCGGGGGCCTTGGGATGGGCGGTGGTGTTCTTTTTTTAAAAGAGTTGCTTAGCTTCTCTGTTATCCGGAGAGATGATCAAATTGAAACTGGGTTAGGACTGCCGATTTTGGCATCAATTCCCCCGTTGCAAAAACCGGGCGCCAAGACGAAGCAAAAAATTGAATGGATTGTGTTTCTCTGTTGCTGCAGCTATAGTGCAGTGTTTCTGGCATTTTTTGCAATATTGAATCAGAAAGGTCTGGACAGGACACTCAACTTTATAAAAACAACATTCAATTTATAATGCCAGGGATATAAAATTTTGGGAAAAATATTTAAGGCGCTGAAAAAAGCAGGAAACAGTATAACACCGGAAAAAGAATCTGCATCAAATGATGATACGGATATAACCGGTGATGTTTCAGACAGCCAAGTTTCCGGGCAATCAGAGGCGACAACTCAATCCCGCTCCGGGCCCACGAATCCAGCTCTTGTCACAGCCACAAAACCCCATTCGCCGGCTTCGGAGCAGTTCCGACTGTTAAAAAACAATATTTTATTTCCTGAAAAAGGTGATCCGCCAAAAACCATCATGGTGACAAGCGCCTCTCCCGATGAAGGAAAATCCTTTGTGGCCGCCAATCTTGCCGTAAGCATAGCCCAGAGTATTGATGAGTATGTTCTTCTCATGGATTGCGATCTGAGGTCTCCTACGATCCATACATTTTTTGACTATGAAGATAAAGAGCAGGGCTTGAGCGATTACCTGACAAATAAGATACCATTGTCTTCGGTTCTCAAAAAAGCATCTGTAAATAAATTGACTATTCTAACGGCAGGACGGATCCCGTCTAATCCGTCAGAGCTTCTGTCGTCTGATCAGATGCGCCGTCTGCTCCATGAGGTCAAACTGCGTTACAATGATAGATATATCATTATTGATACGCCACCCCCTTATATGACATCAGAAACCAATGCCATTGCGCGGTTTGTAGATGGCATTATTCTTGTTATCCGCCAGGGAAAAACACGAACCAAGGAGGTTGCAGACATCCTGGATATTTACGGTCGTGAAAAAATTTTGGGGGTTGTTACAAATTTTTCAAAAAAAACAATTGGATATGGATATGGATATAATAAAATTGGCTATGGATACGGATATCATCAGCGAAGATGATTAAAACAGGAGCTTCTTAAAAAATGCTCAGCATTTTGCGCCAATATTTCCCTGTCAGAAACATGTTATTTTTTATTCTGGAAGGATGCGTGATTTTCAGCTGTTTTCTCTTATCAACAGCCCTTTTAACCGTTTCCAACTCATACTGGTTTGATCTGATGCTGGTTTTAAGAATATTTCTGATTACCGCTATTATACAGACCTGCTTGTTTTATAATGACCTTTATGATTTTGATATTGCTTCACAGATCGCTGAGATTATAATCCGTTTGCTCCAGTCTTTAGGGGTTGCCTCCATCCTCTTGGCCGGTGTCTACTTTCTTTTTCCTCTGGTGATTATAGACCAAAAGGTTTATATTTTAAGCATAATTTTTTTAATTTTTTTCATCATTTTCTGGCGGGTCGGTTATCTTCATATTCTTAACAAAGGGATGTTTAACCAGCGTATTATCATTCTTGGTTCCAGTAAACTGGCTAAAGATATTTATGAAAAAGTCGCGAAAACTATAGATTGCGGCTATACAGTATGTGTTGTTATTCCTGATGATGTTGACAAGGAAACAAAAAAACTGCCTGAGCATTTGGTGATGGATCAAAAGGATAAAACGCTTTGTGAGATTTCCAAAATATATAATATAAACAAAATTATTGTGGCGTTTAAGGAAAAAAGAGGGCGGTTTCCTACCCAGGAACTTATTCAATGCAGGACTGAAGGTATTGATGTGATTTCTGGTAGCTCTTTCTATGAATTACTGACCGGAAAGGTCCTGGTTCGGGAGATAGAACCATCATGGTTGATTTTTTCCAAAGGATTCCAGAAATCATGGCTTAAGGCGACTATGAAGCGGATGCAGGATATCCTTTTGTCTTCAATTCTTTTGACACTTCTTTCTCCTTTATTTATAGTGGTTGCCATTCTGATCAAGATGGATTCAAAAGGTCCGGTTCTTTTTGCCCAAGACCGGGTTGGCGGTGGCAAAAAAGAATATATGATGCATAAATTCCGTTCCATGGTGCAGGATGCTGAAAAATTAACAGGGCCGGTATGGGCCGGTGATAACGATAACCGCATCACACGGGTGGGGCGAATCATAAGGAAATACAGAATAGATGAACTGCCCCAGTTGTGGGAGGTCCTCGTGGGAACTATGAGCCTTGTGGGGCCCCGTCCCGAACGTAAATACTTCACGGATCAACTGGAAAAAGAAATTCCTTTTTACACCCAGAGATTCAACGTAAAGCCAGGAATTACGGGGTGGGCTCAGATCTGTTATGATTACGGCGCAACCGTTGAAGATGCAGTGGAAAAGTTAAATTATGATCTTTTTTATATTAAAAATATGTCCTTTACCCTAGATGTGGTCATTCTTTTAAAAACCGTTAAAACGGTTCTTTTTGGCAAGGGTGCAAGGTAAGTAATAGGCAAGGGTTTTAGTATTAATCGGTCATAAAATTTAGGAAATCTGTAGCGTAGACAGATTTTAAAAAGATATTAATCGATGTAATCGAAGGGGCGGAGCTATGTTTAAAATTAATTCAATAAAATGGTTTTTTTGTTCCTTTTTTATGTTGCTTGCCACATATTTTTGTCTGGCAGGAAATGTTGCGGCAGACAGTGCTGAAGCATCCACCGATGACGATTATAAAATTGGTATCGGAGATGTCCTGCAAGTGACAACCTGGAAGGAAGAAGATCTGACATTTGAGGCAGTGTTTGTCCGCAATGACGGTAAAATTACCATCCCTCTGCTGGATGATATCCAGGCCGAAGGCCGCACTACAATGGAATTAAAAAAAGTAATTGAGACCGGGTTGGCTGAATTTGTGGAAGCTCCGACTGTCACGGTCATCCTGGGAAACCCGGGAAGTCAGAAATATTACATACTTGGTGAAGTAATGGGCGTAGGTGAATATCCTTTAATTAAAAAGCTGACCGTTGTACAGGCGTTTGCTCTGGCCAAAGGATTTACCGAATGGGCGTCCAAGGATGAGATTATCCTGGTCCGCAGGAACAACGGAAAGGAACAGATGATCAAAATTGATTATGACGATATTACGGATGGCGAGCTTGGGAATGATATCCAACTCAAGGCCGACGATATAATCATTGTTCCTTGAACTTGCGATATTTTCAGCAAAGCAAAAGTATCTCATGAAATTGGCCATGATAACTTCCCATACATGTTTTTTTGCTGTTGTAACCTGTCTTCTGCTGCCGGTCTCATTTGCCCAGGCAAGAATGGTTACCCAGATTGTACCGACCCTGACAGTTACAGAGGAGTATAAGGACAACTATTTTCAAACCGGAACCGATCCGTTTGAAGAGTGGACCACGTCCTATGAGCTTGGGTTTTCTGTGGGATTTTTAAGTAAAAGAAATAAAATTTATCTGGAATACAATCCAGAGTATACGGATTATAAAAATCTGAATGAAAGGGACGGCCTGGACCATAACGCAAGTCTGTCCGCTGCCTGTCAGGTCACAAGACATACTTCTGCCAAGGCAGATATTAGCTATGACGGGCATGACGGAAACAATACCGGAGAGTCTTGGGAGCATTCTGCAAGTGCATCTATTGACAGTCAGTTGACAAAAACGGTTAAAACATCCTTTGCCTACGACTATTCCAACAGCTTTGACCAGCAGGTCAGAACCGGAGAGTATAAGGAACACCAGACGAATAATGCCAGTGCCTCCATCCATAAGGCGTTTGGTCCCCAGGACACTATGGGGGCAAATTTTTCCTACGAAACAGATAACTATCAAAATTCAGATGCCGATGAATATGAAAGTTATGAGCCCAGCGTTTTTTTGACTTACTGGTTTACCCGGAAGGACGGTTTTGAAACCAATCTGGAATATGAGGGCAAAAAGTTTGATACGGCTGCCGTTAATGATTATGAGACCATCGCCGGGGATATTCGGTACATCCGGAAATTTAACAGGCATTTTGATATCTATGTCAAGTATCGCCATTATATGTCTGACAGGGAGGATGGGGATCATGTCATTTATCATCCTTCCGCGGGTGTTGACTGGGATATAACAGAGGACTCCGGCGCCTCAATAGGCGTCGGCATCCTTTTCCATGAGTGGGATAATGACAATGGGGACTCGGCAGACCCATTTTTGGATCTCAATATTTACAAGGTGTTTAATTTCAGCCCCAAAGGATCACTGTCTATCGCCGGCAGCAGTTCATATGGAGAATCTGATGACGAAGCCGCAAGTCTGGGCTACAATATCACCTACGAGGTGGGGGCTTCTTTGAGCTATATGCTGACAAGGCGTTTGTCCTCCCAGTTGTTTGGTTCTTACACGCTTCAACAGTTCGAGGACACCGTAGACCGTCAGGACGACACCTATGAAATCGGCGGCGGCTTGACATGGAACCCGTTGAGATGGCTCCAGATAGGTGCCAATGCCACCCATACAAATTTTAAAACAGATGATGCCTCAAGAGAGAATTACGAAGATAATACCATTACTGTTTTTGTTCGTTTTATCCCGGAGAGGCCTATCCGGCCAGATAAAATTCCATCCAGAAAAAGCCTTGAAAAAGAACTGTTTAATTAAAGCGTAATTGCTTGGAATAACAAATTGTCACTCAAACATACTGCCATTATCGTAATCCTTCTTATTTCAGCCGCCGGTCTGACAACGCTCTTTTCACACTCAGAGCGTATCAAACCGAACCGGCCATTCAGTCAATTTCCCCTTGAAGTTGGCACCTGGCGGGGTGTAACCAATCAAATGGACGAAAAAGTATATAATATTCTGGGTGTTGAAGACTATATTATGGCGGACTTCAGCAACGATCCGGGCCAGGCGGTGAATCTTTATGTGGGATTTTATCAGAGCCAGAGCAAAGGCGACCTGATTCACTCACCCAAAAACTGCATGCCTGGTGCAGGGTGGAATATCGTCCAAAGTTCTGCCATTTCCATTGATTTGCCCAAGAGCGGCAAAACAATAAAAATAGCACGACTTCTGCTGGCCAAAGGCGGACAAAAGCAGGTGGTATATTATTGGTTCCAGTCCCGGGGGCGGATTATCAGTTCAGAATATATGCAAAAAATATGGATAGTGGTAGATTCAATTACAAAAAACCGGACGGACGGTTCTTTTGTCCGCCTGATTGCACCGGTCATAAAAAATGAAGCAAAGACCGAGGCGCTTTTAACGCAATTTGCAGATGCGGTTTACCCTATCCTTAATCAATTTATTCCCAACTAGTATTTGAACGAAAAGTCACCCACCTGCGGCGTTGCAGAAAAATATGCAATCCTCACAACCACGAGGTTGCTCCGGTTACAAATTTTTCTGCGCCTTGCATCTGGGCAACTTTTCCTCCAAACACGGATTTCCGTTCAGGCACTAAATAACATTATGAAATCAAGACAAATACTCCAGACCTTTTTGATTGCCGCCGCATTTGGCTTGGTATACTGGTCAACTCTAAAGGATCTCATAGGGGATTGGTTTAATGATCCTAATTTTTCCCATGGATTTCTCATTCCCTTTGTTGCCGGCTATATGGTCTGGTACCGCCAGAATCATCTGCGTCAGATTCCATGCAAATCATCAATATCAGGGATTTTCATCATTATTTTGGGTATGATGGTATATATGGCGGGTAACCTTGGCGCAGAATTGTTTTTAATGCGAACATCCATGATCATCACTTTGGCCGGCATCATAGCGTTCACCTTTGGGACAGCCATACTCAAAGAAGTTGCTGTGCCGCTGTGCTATCTGATCATGATGATTCCCATTCCAGCCATTATCTGGAACAAAATCGCTTTTCCCCTCCAGCTTTTTGCTGCCGGAATTTCCTCGGAAACAATCAGCATGATCGGCATCCCTGTGTTCAGGGAGGGCAATATCCTTCACCTGGCCAATACTTCCCTGGAAGTTGTGGACGCCTGTTCGGGTATCCGCTCATTGACCTCCTTGCTGGCCCTGACTGGAGCATTTGCATTTTTATCTCATGTCAGCCAGTGGAAAAAATGGGTGATATTTTTATCCGCCATTCCCATTGCCGTTGCCGTGAATGTTGTCCGACTGACCATCACCGGCATGCTGGCGGCCTGGGTAGGCCCGGAAGCGGCCCATGGATTTCTTCATGACATGTCCGGCTTGATCGTCTTTGGCATGGCTCTTGTTCTGGTTTATCTTTTATTTATTTTATTGACGAAAATTGGCAAAAAAACCCGCAATACTTCTGACAATTGATGTAGAAGACTGGTTCCAGGTTGAAAATTTCAAGTCGTATATTGACTTTTCAACCTGGAATTCTTTTGAACTCCGAGTGGAAAAGAATACCCATCTGATCCTGGATCTGCTGGATGTCTTTTCTTTCAAACCTAAAGCCACCTTTTTTATTCTTGGCTGGATTGCACAAAGACTGCCCGGTCTGATCAGGCAGATCAGAGACCGCGGCCATGAAGTCGCATCCCACGGAGTCAACCACCATCTGTGCACAACTCTGGATAGAAATCGGCTGGCCCAAGATCTTTTGACCAGCAAAAACCGAATAGAAGATATAACAGGTCATGCCGTTTATGGATATCGAGCTCCAAGCTTTGTAATTAACGACCGGGTTCTGGAGATGATCAAGCAGGCAGGCTATCTGTACGATTCCAGTTATAACTCTTTTTCAGCCCATGGCAGATACGGCAGCATTGATTTGTCAAACACGGTAAAATACGGCGGAAGCTATCAACTGGACAACCATTTTTTTGAACTGCCGGTCAGCAATCTGCACCTATGCAACAAAACCATCCCTTTGGGCGGCGGCGGGTATTTCAGGTTGTACCCAACCTTTTTTTTCAAACAGGGCATAAAGCGTGTCCTGAAAAAAAATAACGCATTTATTTTTTATGCCCATCCATGGGAATTTGATCCAAATCAACCAAAAGTCCACCAGGCATCACGGGGATTCAAGTTCAGACATTATATCAACCTAAACAAAACAGAAGGCAAATTACAAAAAATAATTAACGCATTTACTGACTGCAATTTTGTTACGTGCCAACGCTATCTTGATATAATTAAAGGATAAATAACATTGAAAAAAAACATGAAAATAGCTGTTGTCGGGCTGGGATATGTCGGCCTGCCTCTGGCCATCCATTTTGGTACAAAATACCAGACCGTTGGTTTTGATTTAAAACAGTCCATTGTGGACAATAGCCTAGCCCACAAAGATCCCACCGGTGAAGTTTCAAAAGATGAATTTGAAAACGCTGCATATTTTACACCAACTACCGACCCAGCGAGCATGTCAGATGCTGATATTATTGTTGTGGCTGTGCCAACTCCCATAGACAATGCAAGGCAGCCGGATCTTTATCCGGTTGAAAGTGCTTCTTGTACAGTGGGAAAAGTGATGAAAAAGGGCTGCATTGTCGTTTTTGAATCCACAGTATATCCAGGCGTCACCGAAGAGATATGCGTGCCCATTCTGGAAAAAGAATCCGGTATGACCTGGAAGAAAGATTTCCATGTGGGTTATTCCCCGGAAAGAATCAATCCCGGAGACAAGGAGCATACTCTCACAAAGATTATTAAAGTGGTCTCCGGCGATGATGAGGAGACCCTTGAAAAAATTGCGGCCCTGTATGAATCCATTGTTGAGGCTGGTGTACACCGGACAAAGACAATTAAAGAAGCGGAAGCCGCCAAAGTCATTGAAAATACACAACGGGATCTTAACATTGCATTGATGAATGAGTTGGCCCTGATATTTGACCGCTTGGGAATTGATACGAAAAATGTGCTGGAGGCGGCGGGCTCGAAATGGAATTTTCTAAAATTTTTCCCAGGTTTGGTTGGTGGTCATTGCATAGGCGTAGACCCCTATTATTTGACATATAAAGCCCAGACTGAAGGATACCATCCAGAAGTCATCCTTGCAGGCAGGAGGATCAACGACAACATGGGCAAATTTGTGGTGGAAAAAACTATTAAAATGATGATCTCGGCTTCCCAGCCCGTTAAAGGCGCCAGGGTCGGTGTGCTCGGACTTACTTTTAAGGAGGACTGTCCGGATTTAAGGAATACCCGCGTTGTGGATATCATAAATGAGCTGAAATCATACGAGTGCCAAATCCTGGTGCACGACCCCATGGCCGACCCGAAAGAGGCAAAAGCGTACTACAATGTTGAGCTTAAGGCATGGGAGGAACTTACGGACCTGGGCGCATTGATACTGGCTGTTCCCCATGATTGGTACAGGAAAAAACCCTTAAATTCGTTTACCGGCAAATTGAATTCAATGGGTGGTCTGATCGATGTTAAAAGCATGTTCAATCCGGAGCAGGTTAAACAGGCCGGCATTCCGTTCTGGCGTCTATAACTCGATCATCTATTGTAAGGAGAACTGATGATAAAAATTATGCTCATTGCCGGAGCCCGGCCTAATTTCATGAAAATAGCCCCGATTGCCCGGGCCTTTAACAGCCGTGCAGACCATATTGCCTATAAGATTGTCCATACAGGCCAGCATTATGACCAGAACATGAGTGATATATTTTTTGAAGAACTTGGTATCAGAACCCCGGATTACCATTTGGGTGCCGGTGGTGGGACTCATTCACAGCAGACAGCTAAAATTATGGTAGAATTTGAATCCATATGTGAAAAGGACCGCCCAAATTTAGTTTTGG
The DNA here is from genome assembly GCF_963675255.1 of uncultured Desulfobacter sp. Lineage (GTDB taxonomy): Bacteria > Desulfobacterota > Desulfobacteria > Desulfobacterales > Desulfobacteraceae > Desulfobacter. Next base: position 2,991,431 of record NZ_OY775937.1, on the reverse strand, counting down.
TGGTTGGGGATGTGAATTCAACTCTGGCCTGTTCCATTGTTGCCAAAAAAATGCACATCAAAGTCGCCCACGTGGAAGCCGGTCTCCGTAGCTTTGATCTCGACATGCCCGAAGAGATCAATCGCATGGTTACAGATGCCATTTCAGATATCTTTTTTGTCACGGAAGAACAGGGCATGGCCAATCTAAAAAAAGAAGGAAAACCCGATTCCTGCATTCATTTTGTGGGTCATGTTATGATCGATAATTTGATTTACCAACTCTCTCAACTTGAAAAAATGGATTCAAGCGGCCTGAAATACAATGACTATAAATCCACCTACACCGAGTACGGCGTCGTAACCTTACACCGTCCTTCCAACGTGGATGACAAACCGACCCTGATACGGATTTTTAAAACCCTTGATCAAATTTCTAAAAAGTTGCCTTTGATTTTCCCCATCCATCCAAGAACGCAAAAAAATATGGAAGCTTTTGGCATCCAACCCCCTGATACCATAACACTCACACCGCCATTGTCATATATGGCCTTTTTAAATCTGTGGAAGGACGCAAAAGTAGCCCTGACGGATTCCGGTGGACTTCAAGAAGAAACTACTGCGTTAGGTATTCCCTGTTTAACCATCCGGAAAAATACCGAACGTCCCATCACCATCACCCGGGGAACAAACGAACTGGTCGGTACATCAGAGAATAAAATTTTTGATGCATTTGAAAAAATTATGGCAGGAAACTGGCGAACCGGACAAAAACCCGATCTCTGGGACGGCAAGGCAGCAGAGCGGATTACTGATATTCTTCTGAATCATTAATATTTACGCGCAAAATCCTCAATACAGCAATTCTAATTGATTCTCCCTGGAGGCAGGTTATTGAAACTTTTTTTCCTCAATTCATGTCGTTCTTCGTGCCAGGCTCAGAAAACGATATAAACTGGGCCCGGGAAATCAAATTTCTGGATAAAGAACTCCAGGCTGATTGAGGTTACATTAAAGAATAAATCCAGGGAATGGATATTAATACATATTGAGATCTAATCTCAAAAACAGGTTCATTTTTCCGAAAGAATGTTTGTTTATAATTACTGGATTTATGATAGATACAACATCCCAGTAACCAGTATAGCTGTTTTGGCTGACAGTCTGTTATCCTGGTATCCAGAACCGTTCCAGATTGGTATGTGGGGCTCCAGTATGGGGTTGATCCATCTAAAAACCAAGCTGCTTGATTACAGGGGGAAGTGTTCCTGGCTTGAAAACAAGAGAGCCCTTTTGCCATAATTGTAATGGCCCACTTGAAAACTCTTGAGACTCAAAAGCGCTCCCCCCGGCCCCAACCGGGACCAAACCTACAAATAACATTCGCACTACGGAGCATCATGCTTATGATGATTTTATACTCGGTGGTGCGAAGTAGGCCGGATAGTCAATGGTGTCTTCTGTTATCGCAGCAGGAACCCGTTCGAAAGCGTGGCCCCGGATGACGTGAACCGAGCATTGGTGAAGTAGTATATCCTTAAGGGAATACTGGTCTATCCCGTTTAGAAGAATACATTGTATCACCATCCGGCCACCACCATTTCCCTGAATAGAAAAGGATGAAAATGGCAAAAAATACCGGGAAAAAGAGCAAAAGTGGAATTGAGAACCTGAATGCAATCCATCCTAACGCTGCTGGCATCGACATTGGTGCTACAGAGATCTACATCGCCGTCCCTGGTGATAGATCAGATGATCCGGTAAAATGTTTTGATACATTTACCGATGATTTGCATGACGCAGCCAGGTGGCTAAAAAGTTGCGATATTGATTCGATTGCCATGGAATCCACAGGCGTATACTGGATACCTGTTTTCCAAATTTTAGATGCATATGGATTTGAGGTTATCCTGGTTAACGCTAGACACGTTAAAAATGTGCCTGGCCGCAAAACTGATGTTCAGGATTGTCAATGGCTCCAATATCTTCATTCTGTCGGTTTGTTGCGAGGTTCATTCCGGCCTGCACAGGATATTTGCGCCGTCCGGTCCTTACTCAGGCACAGAGATAATCTGGTTAAATCCGCTTCTTCCCATATCCAGCATATTCAAAAATCTCTGACCCAGATGAATCTACAGATTCACAACGTCATCAGCGATATTACCGGCGTTACCGGAATGGCAATTATTGATGCAATTCTTGCCGGAGAGCGAAATCCTAAAAAATTAGCTGAATTGAAAGATCGACGGATAAAGGCCACAAAGCAGACAATTGTCAAATCGCTGACGGGAGATTATCGACGGGAGCATCTTTTTACACTTGAGCAGACAGTTCAATCCTATCGTAATTACCGCCAGTTGATCATGGATTGTGATGTTGAAATTGAAAACCATTTGAAAGAATTTGAATCCCGTATTTATATTGATGATATAAAACCGCCGCCTGGCAAAAAGGGCGGACGGAAACCAAAGGCCAATACGCCTAATTTTGATGTCAAAACCCACATGCATCGTATTCTGGGGACGGATTTAACACTGATAGATGGTATCAGCGAATTGACGGCCCACGTCGTATTCACCGAAGTTGGCCCGGATTTATCCCAATTTAAAACTGTCGGCCATTTCTGCTCTTGGCTCGGTTTATGTCCCAACAATAAAATCAGCGGTGGAAAAGTGCTTTCATCACATACCCGTCCCGGGTCCAATCGATTAGCTCACGCGCTTCGGCTTTCTGCTAACTCGCTTTGGAAAAGCAAATCATATCTCGGTGATTATTTCCGTAGAATGCGTGCCCGTCACGGCGCACCAAAAGCGATCACCTCCACCGCCCACAAATTGGCCCGCATCATCTATCACCTCATCAAGAACAAGAAAGCTTTCGATGATTCGGTTTTTTCTGAACAGGAAAAGACACATCAGAAGCGTTTGAAAAAGCGTGTAATAAATCAGGCTAAATCTCTTGGATTAGAGATAGTTGTGGCTTGATTGTTCGGTTGTGTTACTTAGAAGAAGAAGGATCATTCATTAAGAAAACAATGGGAAATTGGCTAATGGGAAATAAACGTTCCTGCTTCGGACTACTTTTAGAGACCATCAAAAAATTCATGGTGTTTTTAAATCCTATCCTGAAATTGAACAAGTTTGCATTTACGGTTCCCGTGCCAAAGGCAATTACCATCCCGGTTCTGACATTGATCTGGTCATCATGGACGATCTTATAAAGGATTCCCGATTAAATAACCTGGAGATAGATCTTGATGATCTGCTGTTGCCCTATAAATTGGATCTTACAGTATTCCAAAAAATTCAAAACCAGGATCTTATTGATCACATTAATCGGGTTGGTATTCTTTTTTATACAAAATATAGCCGAATACAGTGATTGTAAAAACAGTATCCAATTTAGATAAAGAGACTTGGGACAATTATGTCCTTTCTCACCCCGACGGCATTGCTTACCAGCTTTTTGCATGGAAGGAAGCTGTTAAAAAAGCCTATAGGTTTCAACCTCTTTATCTGATGGCACAATCAAAAAATCAGGTAAAAGGAGTTCTCCCGTTAATATACTTCAATATACCTTTTAAAAGGGAGCTTATTTCGCTTCCGTACTGTGATGCCGGAGGCCCACTGGCCGATGATCCTGCCACTGAAACAGTTTTGTTGCGGCAGGCATTAAAGATAGTCCCCTCAGCAAAAATGGTCATTCGATCAACCCGGCCGTTTGCCAATCTATCGCCAGACAAAACGATCAGTAAACAAAAAGTCAGGATGATTTTGTCACTACCACAGTCCTCTGATAAACTGCTCGCTTCATTTAAAGCCAAGCTTCGAAGCCAGATTAAAAAAGCGTTTAAAAACGGCCTTACATCGATAATCGGTTCGACAAATTTGCTCAATGATTTTTACTCTGTCTTTTCGGAAAATATGAGAGACTTGGGGTCTCCTGTCCACAGCATGGAATGGATTATCTCTATTTTAAAAGCATATGCAAACAGAGCACATGTTTCGGTCGTATATATGCCGGACGGACGACCAGCTGCCGCCGGAATTATACTGTGCCATCCAAAAGTTGTTTCCATCCCATGGGCATCCTCTTTACGCCGGTTTAATGCAAGCAATCCTAATATGATGCTTTACTGGTCCTTTTTAAAATTTGCCGCAAATAACGGCTACCCTGCCTTTGATTTTGGTCGTTCCACACCGGGGGAAGGCACATTCCGTTTTAAGAAACAATGGGGGGCAGAACCGGAGGCCCTTCATTGGGTTGATTTTAGTGCTACAAAATTCCTGAAGGGCCGTCTTAACAGACCGACCACAGAGCCTCTAACGCCAGATCACGGAAGAATACGACCTTTAGCAGAATCGGTTATTCAAAGAATGCCGTTATCTTTTTCCAAAGCATTTGGAAATATGACAAGAAAATACGTTACATTATAAGTTAAAAATAAAAGGGCCATGGACCTCTCCTTTATTATTCTGACTTGGAATTCCGAACAGTATATCAAAAAATGCCTTTCCTCTATCGTCGTATCTCTTGAATCCAGTTATCTGAGTTATGAGGTATTAATAGTCGATAACGGTTCCCAGGATAACACGGTAAATATCATTGAAGCACAAAAAGGCATTAACATCCGGCTTATAAAGTTGGATCGAAATACTGGAACCACGTACTCAAGAAATATTGCTATACAAAAAGCCATAGGAGAATTTATCTGCATCATGGATTCTGATGTAGAACTTCGGTCAGGCACCATAGAAAAACTGATTACAAATTTAAAGGAAAATCGCTTATTGGGAATTGCAGCCCCTAAAATGATTTATCCGAACGGTAGACTTCAAAAGACAACAGATCAATTTCCAACAATTCAAAGAAAGATAATCCGATATTTTTTCCTAAGGCAGATAGAAAAAATAGAAGAAACTGACAGAAAATCCAATACGATCCGTGAGGTTGATTATGCAATATCCGCCTTATGGGTTCTTAAAAAAGATATAATCAACAAAATTGGGCTACTTGATGAGAATATCAAATATTCACCAGAAGACGTTGATTACTGTCTAAGGGTATGGAAATCAGGGAATCACATTTTGTATAATCCTACAGTTTTTGCTGTTCACCATACCCAGGAAATCACCAGAAATTTTAAATGCAACAAGGCAACTATTGAACATATAAAAGGACTATTCTATTATTTCCGTAAGCATCAATATTATTTCCGAGCCCTGACTTTTAAAAACAAATGAAAATATTACACATCTTGAATCATAGTTTCCCCCTACTGGACGGTTATGCATCAAGAAGTCAAAATATTTTAAATGCCCAAAAAAATATGGGATGGACGCCTATTGTTCTGACATCTCCCAAACATGAAAATGATTTAAAAGACGCATGCCCGAAAAAAGAAACCATTGGGGAATATACTTTTTACCGCACAGGTAAAAATCTTTTTGAAAAGATTCCCTTATTGTCAGAAGGATGTTTATTATTATTGTTGTTCGTCAGATTGGTACAGGTTATAATCATTGAAAAACCAGACATTCTTCATGCACATTCTCCTGTATTGAACTATCTACCGGCCTGGCTCATTGGAAAATTGTACAACCTGCCGGTCCTTTATGAAATTCGGGCATATTGGGAAGATGCGGGAGTAGATCTGGCGACTTATAAAAAGCGATCATTAAAGTACCGCTTTGTCCAATCTCTTGAAACCTGGGCGTGCAAACAAGTGAGCCATGTTGCAGTTTTATGTGAAGGTATCCGTAACGATCTGGCCTTAAGGGGAATTAGGTACGACAAACTAACACCAGTATTTAACGGCATAAATCCTGAAAATTTCACCCCTTGCCGGCCGGATACAGAGTTATTTAAGAAATGGGGGCTTAAGGATAAAAAAGTCATTGGATTTATCGGCTCATTTTTTCGATGGGAAGGCCTTGACTTGCTAATAAAGGCATTTGCCAAACTCGCTCCAGAGAAATCCGATTTAATGCTTTTACTGGTCGGGGGGGGAGAAGAACTAGAAAACCTCCAGCACCAGGTTTCCTCTTCAGGGTTGACGGAAAGAATTATTATGCCGGGCAGGGTTCCTCACCACCAGATAAAAGGTGTCTATGCCATGATGGATATAATGATTTATCCCCGGTATTCCGTTCGGTTAACAGAAATAGTTACCCCGTTAAAGCCCCTTGAGGCCATGGCTATGGGAAAAGCAGTTATAGCCAGCGATATCGGCGGCCACAGGGAACTAATAGAACACAACAAAACAGGTATTCTTTTTCCGGCAGGGAATACCGCTGCGTTGGCAAAAACTATTTCATTACTAATGAATGACCCAAAAAAGATTGAAATACTGAGAAGCGCAGGACAAAGGTACGTACTGGCTAATAAAACCTGGGAAAAAACAACAATGGTGTATAAAAAAATATACGGCAGGATAAAAACATGTTCATAATAGAATTTATTTTTTGGATCTCATGTTTTCTTGTTCTCTATCCTTTTGTATTTTACCCTTTGCTGCTTAAATTGCTCGCTGCAAAAAGCAAATACAAATCATCTTTGAAAGAGTTCAGCGAATCATGGCCTAATGTTACTTTTATTGTTTCAGCATATAATGAAGCCTTAGTTATATCTGAAAAGCTGGATAATGCACTATCTGTTGAGTATCCAGAAAATAAACTTGAAATTCTGGTCGTATCTGATGCGAGCGATGATGGTACCGATAAAATAGTTCTGGAAAAAGCAGCCATGGATAGTCGGATCAAACTGCTGCGGCAAAATGAACGCAAAGGAAAAACCGCTGGACTTAACAAAGCCATGGAACAGGTTACCAGCGATATCGTTATCTTCTCCGATGCTAACGCCATGTATAGGCCTCAGGCTTTTTATGAACTGACAAAATACTTCAAGGACCAACAAATCGGATATGTCGTAGGTGCGGCCCTCTATAATGAAAATAAGAAAAATCTTGCCAACAAAAGTGAAGGCACATATTGGAATTCGGAACTGTCCATGAAAAAACAGGAATCAGATTTCTATTCGGTTATTGGCGGAGACGGTGCCATATATGCCATAAGAAGAGAGCTTTTCTGGCCTTTGGACGAAGACGATATAAATGATCTTGCCAACCCTCTTCAAATTGTTGCCAACGGCTATAGAGGTATTTTCAATCCAAAAGCAGTTTGCTATGAAGATTCTGCAGAAACTTTTAATAAAGAATTCATACGGAAAAGACGGATTGTAAATCGAAGTTTCAGGGCTGTCTCAAAATATATCAGGCTTTATGATTTCAAAAAGCATAAAAGATTTTTATTCATGCTGATTTCACATAAAGTACTAAGATGGTTGACCATGTTTTTTGTTATTAGTTTCACAATTAGCAGTTTAATACTGGCAATTGCCGGAAAAGGCTTGATCTATGCCATTGTTTTTTGCTGTGTCGTTTTGTCTGCGTTCATCGCTATAATTGGCAGAAGGTTTAATCAAAACCCTTCCTGCCCAAGGATTTTTTATCTGGCTTATTATTGTTACATGGTTAGTTTATCTGGAATGTTTGGAATAATCGATAATTTTAAAGGCCAATATCACGTTACGTGGGATCATATTCGAAAGTCAGAATGAAAAATCTCTCATTGTAATAGTCAACAAAACGAAATCAAAAAAACTTATTAAGGTATTTGTTGTTGAAGGCACTTGTTTTTACATCATTATTTCCCAATATCACAAATCGGAATAAGGGAATTTTTATTGAACAAAGAATTCGGCAGTACTCTCGATTTGAATGTCAAGTCAGGGTCATTTCTCCGGTTCCTTATTTTCCAGCTCTAAAATTTTTAAAAAAATTTCCAAGCTGGTACAAATATTCGCAAATACCAGTTCAATCGATATTGAACTCGAACAAGATTTATTTTCCTAGATACCTCCAAACACCTAAAATTGGTATGACCTTCTACGGACTGTTTATGTTTCTTGGTGTTCTGAATAGTATCAGAAAAATAAAAAAAAAATTCAATTTTGATATCATTGACGCCCATTGGATTTATCCGGATTGTTTTGCAGCGGTTTTATTGGCTAAATGGTTTAATAAAAAAGTGGTAATTTCCGCAAGGGGCAGCGATATTAATGCCTACACGAAGTTATTCTTAATCCGTATCTTAATACAATACACTTTAAAGCAGGCCGATGCAATCATAGCCGTCAGCCATGACCTGAAAAATAAAATTCAGGAAATGGGTATTAATGAGAGTAAAATAAAGGTCATTTCCAACGGGGTGGATACGGATCAGTTCAGACCTCTGCCGAAAAACCAATTGGAGGCTGTTTTGCCTTTTGAAAAAAAAGGCCGGCTTATACTGACAGTTGGTGCACTAAGAAAGGTTAAAAATCAACATCTTTTGATAGAAGCCTTTTCACAGATTGTCTCCATGGAAAACTATGAAGATTTAAAACTGGTAATTGTGGGCAGTGGCACACAAAAGCATGCTCTAAAAGAGCAAATTTACAAATTGAAGTTGTCAAACCAAATTTTTCTGGTTGGGGCTGTGCCAAATGACAGACTGGTTCACTGGTACAACCATGCAGATCTGTTTTGTCTGCCAAGTTTAAACGAAGGTTGCCCCAACGTCGTGTTAGAGGCACTAGCATGTCATGTCCCTGTGGTTGCAACAAACGTGGGTGGAATACCAGATCTTATATCATCGGAAAATATTGGGATACTGGCCGACCCAGGCAGCCTGGATTCGCTTAAAACATCATTGATACAGGGCCTTGAAAAAAAATGGACATCCCTTGCTTTTCAAAAATTCTTATCTGGAAAATCATGGGATCGGGTTGCACAAGAAGTAGGCAACCTTTTTCTCGAAATAAAAAACCAAAAGAAAAAATGAAAATTTTATATCACCATAGAACAATGGAAGATGGTGCCGAAGGAATCCATGTCAGGGAAATAATTCAATCTTTGAGAAATCAGGGACATGAAGTAACTAAAATGGCACTGGCAAAGCTTTCTTTTAAAAAATCGCATATAAATAAGAAAACAGATTTGAAAAGAAATGATCGCGCCATAAAGATTAAATCATTTGTGCCACGACTCCTGTCTCGTACCATCGAACTATTTTACAATGTTATTTCTTATTTCAGGGTGAAAAAGTATTTAAAACAACATTCAATAGATTTTGTTTACGAACGTTACGCGCTTTTCCATTTCGGCGGACTACTTGCAGCCAAGCATAATAAAATTCCGGTAATTCTTGAAGTCAATACGCCTTATGCATATGCCTGGAACAGGTATGATAAATTGTATTATAAAACATTATCCAGGAAAATTGAAAAATGGGTCTTTGAAAATGCTGATCAGATAATCGTCGTGTCTGAAGCCCTTAAGGATTATCTGATAAAAATGGGTATTGAATCTAATAAGATTAAAAGTATGCAAAACGGTATTAATTGTGAAAAATTCAACAGAGATTATACGTCCGCGGCAACTGGCATTAGACAAGATTTAGGTCTTGAAAATAAAACCATTGTTGGGTTTATCGGTTCCCTTAGGAGATGGCACGGTGTTGATCTTCTTATTGAGATAATACCTCAACTTGCCCAAAATTATCATGATGTTCATTTTCTAATCGTGGGGTCAGGGGAACTTGAAAACGATTTTAAAAATCAAATGGCAATACATGGTTGCGAAAGCTTTGTCACATTTACGGGGCGCATTCCCCATGAGGAAATACCTAAATACATTCAAGTAATGGATATTCCGCTGATGCCCAATTCAAATTTTTATGGATCACCCATGAAAATTTTTGAATACATGGCAATGGAAAAACCGGTTATTGCCCCTAGGTTGAAACCAATTCAAGAGGTGATAAAAGAAAATGAAAACGGAATTCTGGTTGAACCTGGAAATGCATCAAGCCTTAAAGATGGAATAATTGAACTGTTGAAAAGTAAAGAGAAACAACAATCTTACGGTACCAACAACCGCCGTAAAGTATTCAATGAATATACATGGGATATCAACGCAGAAAAAATTATTCATTTATACGAATCATTCCAACGAAAAAAGTCCTTTTGAATCTAATACGACAGATATTATTTTAAAAACGATTAAAACCAGGACAGGCGTTTAAATTGACAGGTACCAAAGCTGAAAAATTTATTATAGCAGCCTATTATCTCATGGTTTCAGTAATCGGGGTGATACTGGTAGTTCAATGCTTGTGGGGTGATATCCCGGCTGGGGCCTTCGGACAGCCACGTTCGTCGAAAATCCCTCCCAACTGGGTCGTCCCGAATTACCTAGTTGTAATTTACGCCGTTTCCATTGCGAGTCTATTGTTTTCTCCGCAATATCCCCTTGTTGGGCTGGTGGTCTATCTTTTTATAAGCTTTTTGCCGGCAATTCATTCACCTGTATGGATTTATACCCAGTGGATAGGAATAAGGACCATAATTGGTATGCTGGCCCTAGTTGGTACACTTATATACAAGTATAAAACCGAAAATTTTAAATTTATATTTAAAAATAAAATATCCATTCTATTTATAGCATTTCTGACATGGTATATCATTTGTGCAGTCGCCGCCTATTTTAGAGATGGACATTACAATCCGCCGCTGCAATTTCATCCGATACAGCTCTTTGAAGCACTATCCATGTATTGTATCATTATTATGAATAGACAATGTAACATGAGCCTTGTTGTCATCGCTGTTACCATGGCGGTTATCATTACCATCCGGTCTTCCTGGGTGCAGACTTCCCTGATCAAGGATGCTGATATTGCAAGAATAACAGTGATCAGCATACCTCTTGTTTTTTATTGTTTTACATACTTTAAACAATGGTGGATGCGCGTCATTTGTTTCGCCGCCGGCTGTACCGGCATCTGGCTTGTTATCTATATTCAAAATCGGGGCGCAGCTCTGGGATTGGTGTTCATTTTTATGGCTTTTTGGCTGACTTCAAATAAAAAACAACTTACCGTCTTATTTGGGATTCCCATTGCTGTCATGGGAAGTATCGTTTTATTTTCGACCAACTTGGGGGAACGGTTTTTGTCCCTGGGCAGCATGAATCAGATACTAACAAAGAATCTTAGGATAATAACGTGGCGGGGCGGCTTTGATTTAGGGTCAGATCATATTTTTTTTGGAGTAGGGCCTGGAAATTTTCTCTACAAGATCGGGGAATATGCGCAACGCGTAAAATATCATTCCGCACATAATATAGCCATCGATATCTTTGCTGAAAGTGGGGTCGTGGGATTTTTAATTTATGGTATTTTAATTTTTTCCGTCTTGACGCTTTGCTTTAAATTGTCTATAGCCGGCTGTAATTCAAGTCGATTTGTTTTTATGGCTATATTTGCTCATCTCGGTGTTGGTATGTTTCTGTCGCAGACCATGATGGTGCTTCCCTTTATACTGTTTGCTTTTCCAGTTATCTGTAAAATTGAGTAATCTATCATTCCCCGGTCGTAAATGGTTGTTACTCGGTGCTCTCGTCAGCCTGTCATTTTTATTTTACGGAAGCCTGGTCCCGTTGGAATTTAAATATGTTCCTGTAGGGCAGGCTTGGTTGGAATTTAAGACCCTTATGTCAAAAGGGTTGTTTGTCGGTTCCCGTGTGGATCTGGGAGAAAATTTTTTGCTGATGGTCCCGGTTGGTTTTTTGGGGTTTGGGTTGATCTGGCCGGTAAATAACCGTGGTTTAGTATTGCCTTTTGCTGTGTTGGTGTTGGCCTTTTGTTTTTGTGCCAGTTACCTGATTGAATTTTCACAAATGTTTTTTAAAGAACGAATTCCAGCGTTTAGTGACGTTTTAATGCAGTCGTTTGGGGCTGCTACAGGGATTTTTGCCTGGCGGATGTGGGGCTTCAAAATTTGGCCCCGTTTTTTTCAGGGACATCACTCCTCCCAAAAAACGAGGATCGTTGAGAAACTTTTCTGGATTTACCTGATTGCGTTGTTTGGATATAATATTACTCCCTTTGATATCACAGTAAATCCTTACTGGATTTATAAAAAATATCAGGCCGGCAGGATTATCCTCATCCCTTTTACCCATGCTTACGGTCATTTGGGATCTTTGGCGTACAGTTTGGCAACAGATATCATCATTTGGGTACCTGTTGGATTTCTATGGTTAATGAGAAGAGGAAAAAAACCCGGAAGGGTTTTCTTATGGACTTTTATAGCTGTTGTCGCCATTGAATCCGTACAGCTTTTTATTGCTTCGCGAACTTTTGATATTACTGATATTATTTTGGGAACCTTAGGTGGGGGGATTGGTATATTCCTGTGTTTGAATTTTCCCTTTTTAAATTTAGAGCGACCGGAAAATAATGAAGCAACCAAAGATAAACACAGCCTTTTTCTGATAGGACTGGGATTTACTATACTCTGGTGCCTTGTTCTGGCAATCGTTTTCTGGTTCCCTTATGAAGTAAGGATCGAACGCGGATTTGTTACGTCTCAATTAAATAGATTTTTTCATGTCCCGTTTTACGTATACTATTACAGCGGAGGGCTGACCGCCCTGACAGCTGTTTTCCAAAAATCCCTTTTTTTCATCCCTTTGGGAGCAGCCTTGGCCATAACAAGCCAATCATTGCGTAAATATGGTGTTAATTCGCTTTTGACACTTATTGCAGTGGCTTATGTGGCCGGTATGGGATTGGTAATAGAGCTCGGTCAGGCATTGATGCCCAATAAAATACCTGACAGCACCGATTTATTGTTTGAAACTATCGGTGGTGTAACAGGATACTGGTTTACCATGATCTATTTAAAAAAAAACGAGTAGTTAAGGTGGTATAATGATGAAAGCAAACTCCCCTAAGGGCGGTTTTTTAATTGCCTATGATCCTAAATCAGATCTCATCGGCAAAGCCCAGTTCCTGAAACTGCAGGGTGCAAAGGTTATATTGGTTGAAACACAGCCCGTTCTTCTTGCAGTCTGGGATGAATTTGAAAGCCAGGGGGCATGGCAGGCCGAAGACAATTCCACGGTAGTTTACGATGCTGAGCTGACAAATGAAGATGAACTGAAACAGATGCTCGATATCGCCCCATCTGCTCATTTCAGTACAGGGGAACTGCTCTGGCTCTGCTATAAATCTTTTGGCAGAAGCATGCCCGACAAGTTACGGGGTAGTTTTGGTTTTGGAATTTGGGACAATCAGGAGAAATGTTATTTAACGGCAACAGATCATTTTGGTTTGCGGCCGGTAGTTTATCAAAAATCAACAGATCATTTTGTGGGCGCCTCACGTATAAAACATATTATGTGGGGAGGATACAGCGATGGGATAATAGATAACGATGCCGTTTTTCTTTATCTTTTTTTTCAAGCGATATGCACGCCTTTAACCATTTATGAAGATATTAAAAAACTTGAACCCGGCAACGGTATCATTATCAACAAAAATGAAACCAAGCAATTCGTTTATTATGATATCTCTTACCAGCCCGATCCGTCTAAAAGCGAACAGGACTGGAAAAAACTCATACCCGAGGAGCTTGAAAAAGCAATCAGCAGAACCATTGGATCACTACCTGAACAACGAACCGGATGTTTCCTGTCCGGTGGGACCGATTCAAGTTCCATAGTCGGCATTTTAACAAAACTTTTGGGAAAATCAGTTCCTACATTTTCCATAGGATTTGATGAATCCGGATACAATGAAATGTACTATGCTGATATGGCTGTTAAACAATACAAAACACGCCAAAAAGAATATTATGTCACACCAGATGATGTACTGTCTTTGATCAGTTCTCTGCCCGATGTTTATGACGAACCATTTGGTAACGCATCTGTTATACCGGCTTTTTTTTGTGCAGGCAGCGCCAAGGCATCGGGGATGGAGGTATTACTTGGCGGGGATGGGGGGGATGAAATTTTCGGAGGAAATGAGCGCTATGTAAGAAACCTGGTTTTTGAAAAATATTTCCGCCTTCCTGAATTTTTCAGACAATCCATACTGGAACCTGTGTTGAATATTTTGCCGCCATCAGGTTTATTTTACAGGGCCAAAAGATATGTCAGGCGTGCAAAAATTCAAAATCCTGAAAGATTTTATTCATACAGTTTGTTAATGGAGAATGACTTGAATGAAATTTTTTCAAAAAATTTCATTACGCAGATGAACTCAGATGCTTTCATGGAGATCGCAAGGCACCATTATAAGAAAGTTTCAAATGCCCATTATACAGACAGGCTGTTATATTTAGATATGAAGTTTACAATAACAGACAATGACATTCGAAAAGTAACTCAGATGGCAGAATCTGTTGGTATGCGTGTCCGATATCCTTTTTTAGACCGGGATTTTGTTGATTTTACAACAACAATACCTGCAGATCTGAAAGTAAAATGGGGCAAAGGCAGGTATCTGTTTAAAAAAGCCATGGAAGGGATACTTCCGGATGAAATAATAAATAAACCAAAACATGGTATGGGACTTCCGGTTGATCCCTGGTTTAAAAAAAATCAAGGCCTAAAAGAATTTTTAGCCGATCATCTGCTCTATGGCCAGCCAAAAATTTTTGACTTTGTAAAAAAAGAGTTTATCCAAAATATGTTCAAACTACACAAAACAGCCGAAACGCCTTTTTACGGGAATACTCTTTGGGTTTACCTGATACTGGAGTTATGGCTGAGGCATCGTTTCGAGAATAAACAGATCTAAATAATGAAGGTGTTTTTTGAATTCAACCGTTGTTGAGTCAAAGCTGATATGAATATTAGTACCATACCCCCCAATATGAAACGTTTGCTAATGGTTGCATACCACTTCCCGCCCATCCAGGGCAGCAGTGGTCTTCATCGCACTGTTCAATTCGCCCGACATCTTTATGATATTGGCTGGTATCCTATTATTGTAACGGTTCATCCAAGAGCTTTTCCGAAAACCGGTGATTCAATGCCTGCGGGAATGACAGAAAAATGCATTGTAAAACGTGCGTTCGCTCTTGACAGTGCACGACATTTGTCAATTAAAGGTCGATATCTGGACATTTCAGCCATTCCGGACAGATGGGTTTCCTGGTGGCCCGGCGGAGTATGGGAATGTATGCAGGCTGTCCGGGCATATAAACCTCATGCAATATGGTCGACTTTTCCTATTGCCACAGCTCACATGATTGCCCTGACTGTACATCGTTTAACCGGGTTGCCATGGATTGCAGACTTCAGAGACCCAATGATTCAGAAGGGTAACTCAAAAAATCGTTGGATCCGGAGAGCATACCAAGTACTTGAAAAAAAAATTGTTCAGAATGCTTCTTTGTGTGTCACAGTGACCCAGTCGGCTTTAAAAGAATTTGTTGACCGGTATCCGGAAAATTTTTCAAATAAGTGGCAAATTATTCCAAATGGATATGACGAATCCTTATTTTCACCTTATGACTGGCTGCTGAAAAAAGAAAGAAAAAAATTAAATCAAAAAATAACAATGATCCACAGCGGTATACTTTATAATGAAGGAAGAAATCCACAAACTTTTTTAACGGCACTAAAGTCTTATTTGGATGAAAATGCAGACGATATTCAGGTTATTTTCAGAGGGTGTGGCAATGAATCTGGAATCAAAAATACGATCTCAAATTTCGGGATGAAAGATTTTGTCTCAACCGGTTCTTCCGTATCTTATGCTGAAGCAATCAAAGAAATGATGCAGTCAGAGCTTCTCCTCTTGTTTCAAGGAGCTGTTTACAATAAACAAATACCGGCCAAAGTATATGAATATATCAGATCCGGCCGTCCCATACTGGCTATGATAGATAAAAGCGGAGAGACCGCCCAATTTTTGGAAAACTGGGAAGGGGTCTACATTGCTGACATTAAGTCTCCTGAAACTATTAAAAAGGCCATCATACAGGCGATAAACGATCTAAAATTAAAAACTAAAGTTACCAGAAAGAAGGAGGATTATTCCTTATTATCCCGTGCAGAAGGATCCAAAAAACTTGCAGATATATTAAATAAAATTTGTAATTCAAAGCATGCCAATTAGATTCCGCTCGATCTGCATCTTAAATCTTCAGACTAATAAAGTAAGCGGTCAAAGAACCCCATCTACAAATCGTTAATGTGACATGAGAAGATGAGCCAACTTTTAATTAGCGGAGGTTCATCGTATGTCAGAAGCAAGGAAGAAAAACCAAAAGCGTACCCAATTCTGGGAGTACCATATTAAACAATGGTCTGAATCCGGCGTGTCCCAAAATGCATACTGCAGACAAAATGATTTGAGACCCAATCAATTTACATACTGGAAAATAAAACTCAACAACCAGGCCCTTGTCCCAGAATTCGTTCAGATCCCTTCAACACAGATCAGCCAGATGCTAAACTTTTCTGAACAAAAAGGATTAAGGTTGAATATAGATAACGGATTTCAGATCGAAATCCCGGATGGATTTTCCCAGGCCACCCTGGCCCAGGTGCTCCAGGTATTGGGGAAGTGCTGATGTTTTCTCCTACCCAGAATTTAAAAATTCATATCGCACTTGGCAGCACTGATATGCGCAAGTCCATTGATGGGTTATCTATACTTGTGAGCGAAAAATTAAATTTGGATCCATTCTCAGGACACATGTTTGTCTTCTGTAACCGGAATCAAAATATATTGAAAATCCTGTATTGGGATCGCAATGGATTCTGTCTCTGGCACAAGAGGCTGGAAAAGGACTATTTTCAATGGCCCAAGTCAAAAGATGAGATTTTGACCATCGGTGCCAAAGAACTTTCATGGCTGATGGACGGCCTCTCAATTCATCAGAAAAAAGCACATAAATCATTAAAATATTCGGCTGTTTTTTGACATTAAAAACTGTCAAAAACCTTGTGGTTATGGTATATACAACGCATGAACAAAGAGGCTTTTGCGAACATAAATGACGTTGAAAAATTAAAAGAAATGATGGCTTCTTTTGTCAGTGATTTTTCAGATAGAGAGCACCATTATAAAGCCGAAATCAAAATTCTCAACGAGCAGATTAAAAGCCTCCGGGACCGACTTTTTGGCAAAAAGACAGAAAAAATCCATAAAGATGACGGTCAACGCTCCCTTTTCGATACTTTTGAACCGGATACTCCCATATTAGACGAGCCCGAAGAAATCAGCGTACCTGCCCATAAGCGGAAGAAGTCTGGGCGTAAGCCTTTGCCTGAAACCCTTCCGCGGGTTAAAGTGATCCACGATCTGACTGAGGAAGAAAAAACATGTGCCTGTGGTTGCATGAAATCCCGTTGCGGCAAGGAAGAATCTGAACAACTTGAGATTATTCCGGCACAGATGAGAGTGATCAGGAATATCCGTTATAAATACGCATGTAAAAACTGTGAAGGTGTTGAAGATGATGGTCCGACAGTCTCCATCGCCAGAATGCCGGAACAAATGATTCCCAAAAGCATTGCAACCCCAGGACTTCTGGCTCATATTCTGACAGCCAAATTTGCAGATGCCTTGCCTTTCTACCGGCAGGAAAAGCAGTTTCACCGAATTGGAGTAGACATTCACAGATCCAATATGTGCAATTGGGCCATGAAAGTGGCCCAGGCCTGTGAGATCCTGCTGGAATATATGAAGGGTGAAATTCTTAACGGTCCAGTGATAAATATTGATGAAACAACTGTCCAGGTTCTGAAAGAACCGAAACGGTCAAAATGCTATATGTGGGTGTTCAAAGGAGGGCCACCAGACAATCCCATTATTCTGTTCCAGTATCACCCAACCCGATCCGGGGACGTTGCCCGTAACTTTTTGAACGGTTATCAAGGTATTGTTCAAACGGATGGTTATGGTGGCTATGACTTTCTTGATCATATTGTAGGAATCATCCATATTGCCTGCTGGATACACGCACGTCGAAAGTTCATGGATGTAGCCAAAGCTGCCGGGAATAAAAATGGCAAACCGACAGGAATCGCCGGCAAAGCCCTGAAGTACATCAGGAAATTATACAAAATAGAGAAAGAGGCCAAAGAACTTGGCTTGTCCGCTGAAGAACTTTACCGGAAAAGGCAGGAACAAGCCTTGCCTATCCTTGATGAATTTAAAAAATGGCTGGATGCTCAAGTTGAGAAGGTGCCACCCAAAAGTCTTCTTGGCAAGGCCATCAACTACACCCTTAATCAATGGCATCGGTTGGTCCTGTATACGGAAAGTGGCCTGGTAATGCCGGACAATAATGTGGTTGAAAATGCCATAAGACCCTTTGTGGTCGGTAGAAAAAACTGGTTGTTTTCGTGTACATCCGAAGGCGCCAGGGCCAGTGCCTGCATTTACAGCTTAATCGAAACCGCCAAGGCCAATGGACTTGAACCTTATTGGTACCTCAAATTTCTTTTTGAAAATTTACCGGAAGCCATGACGGAAGACGAATTTAAAGCTTTGATGCCACAAAACGTGGATAAAAATTTGCTGGAATCCAACTATACAACACCCCGCCAGGCTTAAAAAGGTGTGGTTCATACACCGCTTACCTAATAAACGCTACCATCTGCTTCAAATGAGATAAATAATATTGGTGGCATCGCTCCGAAAAATAATGATTCCAAATCTATCGAACAAAAAGATATCTTTATCAGTCAACAAAAACAGTTGATCCTGGATTGGATAAATCATACACACGTTCAGATTTCATCTGATCATCAAAGGGGAGAACGACAATAAGCAATAAACTAAAAAATCCGTAACCATTTATCCCCAATTATAAAAAATATTAAATTTTGAGGATAAAAAAATGAAAGGAATTATACTCGCAGGCGGTTCCGGTACCCGGCTTTACCCGCTAACTAATGTTGTAAGCAAGCAGCTTATGCCGGTTTACGATAAACCCATGATCTATTTTCCGCTCTCAATTTTGATGCTGGCCGGAATTCGTGAGATCCTCATTATCTCAACACCCCAGGATTTGCCAAGATTTGAAGCGCTTTTAGGTAACAGGTCGGCTTGGGGTCTGTCCATAAAATTCGAAGTACAGGCCCGTCCGGAAGGACTTGCACAGGCATTTATTATCGGCCGCGATTTTATTGGTAATGACAATGTGTGCCTGATTATAGGAGACAATATATTCTATGGGCAAGGCCTAAAGGAAAAACTTCAAAGTGCATATTTTAGGAAAAAGGGTGGAACTATTTTTGCTTATTACGTTAAAGATCCGGAAAGGTTTGGTGTTGTTGCGTTTGACAGCGAAGAGCATGTAATAGATTTAGAAGAAAAACCGACAAAACCCAAATCAAATTATGCAGTTACAGGGCTTTATTTTTATGACAACAGAGTCCTCGATATAGCCGCCGCTCTGAAACCCTCTGACAGAGGTGAACTTGAGATAACAGATGTTAATCTGGCCTACCTTGAAACGGGGGAGTTAAACGTGGAATTGCTCGGTCGCGGTATCGCATGGCTTGATACGGGTACCCATGAAAGTTTATTGAAAGCTGCCAATTATGTTCAGGTCATTGAAGAAAGGCAGGGTTTGAAAATCGCCTGCCCGGAAGAAATTGCCTTTCGAATGGGATATATCGATGCCGCACAATTGGAAAAACTTGCAAAAAAATTAATAAATAGTGATTATGGCAAATATCTTCTGAATCTTTTAAAATAACCCTGCCGGCTGATGAAAGATTAAAAAAACGCCTTGAGGGTAACTTAAAATATTTAAGTAAGTTCAGTTTCAACTGTTTTTTTCAACTTATGAATGCAGTATGATGTTATAAAAAATGAATTCACTTTGAGATGAAGATAAATGCATAAGACTGCGCCCACAAACACTTTATGGAAATGCAACAAAAATAATGGCAAATTTGGAACAAAAAACGGTAAGAGCGGTGGCCTGGAACCTGTTAGAGCGGTCTGGAGTTCAAGGTTTGAGCTTTGTCTTAGGGATTATCCTTGCCAGACTGCTTACCCCTGCTGATTTCGGGTTGATTGGTATGATTTATGTGTTCTTTGCAGTGGCTGAGGTTTTAGTCTCTGGCGGTTTCGGTACAGCTTATATACAGAAAAAGGAGGTCACGGTTTATGATGCTGACACAGTTTTTTATTCCAATCTTCTTATCAGTCTCGTAATATACCTTGTCTTGTGGATATCAGCACCCGCTATCGCCGGATTCTATGAACAGCCGGTTTTGACCGGACTGACGCGTGTAGCGGGTTTAGTCATCATTATTAACGCTTTTAATCTAATCCAACTGGCTCAAATTGTTAGGGATGTCGATTTTAAGCGCAAGACGAAAGTGACGCTGATTGCAACTTTTTTATCCGGTGTGGCCGGAATTACGGCTGCTTACGCCGGCTTTGGCGTTTGGAGCCTAGTCATCCAACAGATGTCCAAACAAATTTTAACAACCTCCGGGTTTTGGGTAACGTCAAAATGGAGGCCGGGATTAAAATTTTCGGTCGAGTCATTTAAAAGTCTTTTTTCGTTCGGCTTCTGGATATTGGCGGCAGGTCTGATTAAAACAATTTTTGACAACATTTATATTTTGGTAATCGGAAAATTTTTTCCGGCGGCTCAGCTAGGCTTTTATTCGAAAGCAAAGCGATTTAAGATAATTGCATCCGAAGAAGTTTCAATTGCGGTTGGTGCCGTTGCATTTCCTATTCTATCAAAATTACAGGATGATAAACTAAGGGTGAAACGGGCGATTCGAAAGTTCCTGAGGCATACGTTGGCTTTAGTTGCTCCGCTTTTAGTGCTATTAATAGTCGTAGCTGAACCCTTTGTCATATTGATATTGACAGAGAAATGGGCTCCCATGATACCATATATGCAGCTTTTATGTGTTGCCGGAATTCTTTATCCTATCCATGCGGTCAATGTTCAGGTATTGAAAGCACAAGGTAAAAGCAATTTAAATTTTCGGCTTGAGGTCATTAAAAATTGCTTACGAGTTGTTAACATTGTAGTTATGTACCGCTGGGGGGTTATTTTTATAATCATTGGCGAGATCATTTGTTCAATCCTTTCATTAACCGTCAACACCTATTATACCAAAAGACTGCTCTCTTATGGAATGATTGAGCAGTTCAATGATATAAGGATAATTGTATTTTCAGCTGCTATTTCTGGTTTAGCAGGATATTTAATCATTTATAATATAGAAAATATGTATATAAAACTTGTTTTAGGTTCACTTCTAACCACCTCAATATATTCAGCAATGCAATACATTTTTAATAGAGAGTTGTTCTTTCAAATCTTTAAATTGAAAGAAAACTTTATCAAATGAATTATACCTAAATGATGATCAGGACATATGACAAAATATAAACCTTTTAGAAAACCTATATATGTTACAAAACCATTTTTACCGGCTTTGAATGATTTCAAGGAGGGGCTCAATGAAATTTGGGATAACAAATGGCTGACGAATAATGGTCCTATTTTACAGCGGTTTAATAACGATCTTTGTAGTTATTTTAAAACGAGGAATATTTGCCTTTTCACAAATGGGACACTGGCGCTCCAGATAGGCCTGCAGGGTATGGAGCTTACAGGAGAGGTGATTACCACACCGTTTACTTTTGTTGCAACTGCCCATGTTTTACACTGGAACAGACTCAAGCCGATTTTCGTTGATATAGAGCCTGAATTTTATACTTTGGACGCTGAAAAAGTAGAGGCAGCTATAACAAATAAAACAACGGCTATTTTAGCTGTTCACGTTTATGGTCATCCCTGTAATCTGACTGCTTTGGCGGATATTGCCCGACGACACAATTTGAAGCTTATCTACGATGCCGCTCATGCCTTTGGTGTGACGGTTTCGGATAAGTCTATAGCAGATTATGGTGATATGAGCATGTTCAGTCTCCATGCAACCAAACTCTACCACTCTATTGAAGGTGGAATGCTTACTTTTCAGGACCCAGGTATGAAAAAAATCTCAGATTATCTAAAAAATTTTGGTTTTGAGAACGAAGTAGAAGTAGTGATGCCGGGGACCAACGCAAAGATGAATGAGTTTCAGGCATTGATGGGAATTTTGATACTAAAGCATATTGACGACATCATTGAAAAGCGAAAAAAAATCACCAATATTTATCAGGAAAGGCTTAAATCTGTTCCTGGCATACATTTAAGACCGGAACTACCTCATACAATTCACTACAACTATGCTTACTTGCCTATTGAAGTCCATAAAAAAGAATTCGGTATGAGCAGAAATATGCTTTATGAAAAATTGAAGGGGTACAACATCTTTACAAGACGATATTTCTATCCTTTGATATGTGATTTTACTTGCTACAAGACAATAGCTATCAAAGATCCCCTGACTGTAGCAAGAAGGGCAGCAGACAGAATTTTAACCTTGCCGATTTATTATGATCTTGCCTTGCTTGATGCCGAAAAGATCTGTGATATTATTATTGATATTGGTTCTAACGGATAAAGAACCATACATAAATTTGTCTTTGACAAAAACAATTCCATGATAAACTCATAAGAGGGATGAATTACAAATTGCGCAATTGTACAAAGACTTCATCAGGTAGAAATATCGTAAAAAAAGGATGGCTTTTTTGGGTTCCCTGGGATATCAAAAGAACCGGAGGCGTTAATAATGTGGTTATTTCTCTTGCAAAGCAATGCTCCATGGGGGGTGAATTTAGCCCCTATATTTTTACTCCTGATTTACACAGCCGCACCGAGATTATAATTAATAAAAAGTATTACACCCAAATAAAATTAAAACACCATGCTCCCCCTCCGATAAATCGCAAAGTTGAATTTAAAGGCGTATTGGCTTTCTTAGTTTATTTTCCTTTTGAAATCTTTAAATTTTTATGGATAATAAAGAAATTTGACATTAAAGTAATTAATTTTCACTATGTTGGTGGTCTGGCACCTCTGCATTTCGCTATAATGAAATTGATTTTAAAAATAGATATTAATTTGATTCTTTCTTTTCACGGCTCTGATATTCTGACGATAGAATCAATCACCGGAATCCGGAAAAAAATATTGGGTTTCATGCTTTCAGCAACGGATCATACCATTGGCTGCTCCAAGGGTCTTTCAAATCAAATTAAAGACTTGTTTCCTTCGGATTTCAACAACACCGTATGTATAAATAACGGCATATCTGAGTTGTTCTTGTCGGATGAATCATCATCTTCTTTTAAAGAGAGACTTCCTGAGGAGTTATGCAATAAAAAATTTATTCTTTCTGTGGGAGCTTTTATAAAAGTTAAAGGTCATGATCTTTTGATTAAAGCGTTCTCTCAAGTTCATAAGATAGACCCTGAATTATCATTGGTTATTATAGGGAAATCGGCACCTGAGTCAGAAAATTGCAAACAATTGATAAATTTTTCACATCTTGAGCCGGTTACTTTTATTTATGATCAGGTTTCCCCTGAACTGTTAAAGGTATTTTATGATCATGCTCAAATTTTTGTATCTGCCTCACGCTATGAATCATTTGGTTTAGTTATGGCGGAAGCCGGTGCACGGAAGCTACCTGTTATTGCCACTAGAACCTTGGGGGCAGAAGAGATCATTGAAGATGGTGTCTCCGGTATTCTTGTGGAGCAAGGAAACCATGAGGCAATAACTGAGGCAATAAATATTTTGCTTGATGATCCGCAACGTGGTGTTTTTTTGGCCGAAAATCTGAAACAAAAGGTTACCTCTAATTTCAGATGGAAATATGCATGGGAAAAATACAGACGATTAATTGATGATAACTCTTCAATTTTTTGAACAGCAGCAATCTTTGAAAGGAACCTTTAGGAATGCTTAGTTCCATTAATATCCGTAAATTTTATTGGAATCTATCAAATCGTTTGAAACAAATTGGCTCCTTGCTAATGAGAAAAAACAGGATATTTGCAAAAGAGGTACTTGACAGTTATATCCGTTACTGGATAACTGGGGTACGTCCTGTAATGGATACACCCATTGCTTTCGCAGACAGGGCTGCCACTTGGCTGCTGAAGGCTCAGGAAGCAACACCTGATGACGGAGTATCTTATGGATTTTTCCTCGACCACGGACAAATGGCATGGCGGTTGTCTTATCCTGAAACAACCGGTTATATCATTCCATCTTTAATTGAATACGGCCATTATCGAAAGCAAAATGATATTATCAACCGGGCGCTGACCATGGCCGAATGGGAGGCTTATATTCAGATGCCTTCTGGAGCGGTCCAAGGTGGCATGGTGACGTCACCGGATCGACAGACAGCGGCGGTCTTTAATACGGGAATGGTCCTGCAAGGGTGGACGGCAGCTTTTCGTGAAACCGGCAACACAAAATTTCTTGAAGCAGGACGCAAGGCAGCCGATTTTTTAATGAATGATTTGGATGAAACTGGGCATTATCGCTCTCATGGCTTCTTTGTTTCCCAAAATACAATAAAAACTTACAATGTGCTTTGTTCCTGGGCATTATACCGATTCGGGGAAGATAGTGGTGATGATGCATATAAAAAGGCGGCTTTGAAAAACGGTGAAGCAACACTTCATATGCAGTATAAAAACGGATGGTTTGAAAACTGCTGTCTAACGCAGCCAGAAAAGCCCCTGACCCATACTTTGGGATACACACTTCAAGGCCTTTTGGAGATAGGTGTTTTGGCTGGATATAATAAGTTCGTTTCAGCAGCAGAAAAGGGAGTGAAGCCCCTGGTTCAGAATATCCGTGAGGACGGATATCTTTCAGGCCGATTTGACCGAAACTGGAAATCAAAGGCACGTTATTCCTGCCTGACCGGTTCAGCCCAAATTGCTATTGTTCTTTACAGATTAGCGCAAATCTTAAATGATGAGAGTTATTCAAAAGCGGCTGATCAATTGGTTAATTTTTTGAAGTCCCTGCAACTCAAGGATTGTACTGATTCAAATATGAACGGAGCTATTGCCGGATCATTTCCCTTGTTAGGGGAGTATATGACTGCGGGCTATCCCAATTGGGCGACAAAATATTTTCTTGATGCATTACTGCTTCAAGCCAGCCGGGTGAACCGGTAAAAGGAGGAGTTAATTTATCTTTCGCAAACTAAAATACCAATTGTTTCCCAAAGGAGTAAAACGGTCATTTTTTACATATAGAAATCGCGTTTTCCGAAAAGTTTCTCAGAAAATGATTGAAAGAGATCTTGCTGCACTGGGGCTCAGTACAGGGGATATGGTATGTATTCACAGTGCTCTTAATGGAATGGGGTACATTTCCGGCGGAAGTGAATCAATCATATCGGCCATCAAAAACATTATCGGTTCTCAAGGAACACTGATGATGCCCACATTCACCGGCGGCGGCAGCACCTATAAGTATGTGACGGAAAATTTAACCTGTTTTGATCCGGATAACACCCCTGCGACAACCGGGAATCTATGTGAGATTTTCCGGCGCCAGCCAGGCGTCAGAAGAAGTCTGCATCCAACCCATTCAGTGGCAGCTTTTGGACCATACTCCAGAGATTTGATAATAGGGCACGAATCCAGCCTTACACCTTTTGGTGATGGAACACCCTATGATCATCTTATCCGTGAAAATGGAAAAGTGCTTTTGTTGAACATAAATGCAAACAGTCTCATGCACCGGATTCAAGAGATTACGGACTGGCCCAATCATTATCTGGACAAAATTTTTCAGGTTGAAATCCTTGATGGCGGAAGCATTCGGACTGTGAAAACAGCGGTTCACAGCCCCGGGCCATACAGTCACATGGTTTTTCCGGGAAAAGGAGAGAAAGAAGTTTGTTTTGTTCATTTTCCAAGTTACGGTCTACCGTTTCTCCAAGGTGAAAAAGAAAATGATATCTATAAACGCATGTCCCCGAACGTAGTCAGCTTTTTATATAATCGCTATCAATGGTTTATGAAGCATAATATTGTCCGTAAGGGGAAAGTTGGATTTGGTAATGCCATTCTTCTAAAGGCCACACCTTTTGCAGAACGGATTCAAAAAGATATGGAAGAACACCATTCAAGAAACCATGGTCTTTATGAACGCAAGCGATTAAAAAAAATGTGGGAAACAGGTTCAACAAACGGTCCGATGCCGGTTTTATAATTGACTTTCTTTGTTGGAGATCAACTCGTGCAAAGAGTTCAGGAGGCGCTGAAAGGTTGAGAGATATTTTGCTTGGCTCCAAAATTTTAGGGGACTGGTTGTCAAATAGAATACCGTGCCGCGAATTCCCTTGGCATGGTTTAGCTTTGATTACGTCGTAATTTTAAACCATTTTTTTTGAGATGGCTTCTAATTAAACAAACTGGTTTTAAGAGGTGATTTTTATGAATGAGGATGTTTATTACATTAGAGGGTTTCAGGACGGAGATGAAAAACAGATACTGACGTTGTTTAAAACAGTTTTTGGGCAGAGGCGTGATGTCGACACATGGAAATGGATGTTCAAAAACAATCCATACGGTAGGATATACGCAGGTCTTGCATTTTCAAAAGAAAGCCATGAATTGATTGGCCAATATACAGTCATTCCCACACCCATAAATCACAGGGGTAATAAAGTCATTGGGTGCCAATCTGTGGATACGATGGTTCATCCTGAATTTAGAAAATACGGTTTGTTTGTAAAAACAGCTGAATATTGCTATCAGGAACTCCAGAAAGATGGAGTTAAAATAGTGTTTGGATTTCCCAATCATAATTCTTATCCGGGGTTTATGCGGAAATTAAAATGGGAAAGAATTGAATATCAAACGAGGTATTTTCACAGGTTAGGCTCTTATCGTGAGAAGATTGCCGGTAGTCTGTTGTTAGGAAGGTTTGCAAATCTCGGTGTTAAATTCTATTTGATCCAGATTCTTAAATACAAAATTAGAAATCTGAAAAAACAGCTTGGTAGTGTTGAGTTGCATTTTTCCAGAACTGTCCCAAATGAGTATGAGGCCTTTTGGCAGTGTATACGTTCCTATGATGTTTGCTCGATCTGGAAAGACAGCGCATATTTTCAATGGCGATACGATAGTAGTCCACGGAACGATTTCATCTATGCATATTTAACGCAAAAGAAAAAAATCATTGCGCTGGCAGTGTACGATCCATCTTCAATGACTGTTTGCGAACTGATGGCAAAACACAGAAACTGTTTTGCGGCACAATTATTGATCTATGAAATATGTATTTTTCACGCCAGGCGAGAGGCTAAAGGTATATCATTTTTGGGTAGCGATCAGGGATTTTTCGATGAAGCGTTCTCACATTTTGAGAGATCTAAAGCATTTTACAGAGTGCTATGCCTAAGAGCTCTTCAGAGTGAAGATAATTGCCAAGATTTTCTTTTGCCCCATTCTTGGACTGCCACGCATGGTGACACGGATTTAATTTAATAGTATAGGAATTTCCATTTCCTAACAGCTAATAGCTGACGGATAACAGTCCTCGCGGAGTGCGATAAAATAATACGATTGCATTGATGGCAGAAAAAAAACAATGGCAGAACAATATAGAATCATCGGCTCTAAAAAGGGTCCCCTATCATTATTAGCGTACCCTCCGCCTTACCAGTGTTGGTTGACATTGTCCAACGATCCGGATGACACAACTGTTGAAAACTGGAAAGAACTTCATGAGGTAATCTGGGAGAACCTGGGACTGCCTTTTTCAGATTCTTTTTTTTTACGCAGTTTTAGTGAGTTAACACCAGGTGAGGTGAACCTTATAGATAACCCATACTTAATTTCAGCCCATCCTGTAGATACATTACATGGGTGGGGCAACTATTTCTACTCGCGTACCAAGCGTTTTAGCAGGGATGAAGCAATTGAGGCTATTGACATATTGTTAAAGACAGGTATTCGTCCTTTGGTTTGGACAGATCATGCCAGCATGTCAGGTAATATTCTACATAATTCCCTTGGGAAAATGCAACCAAAGGTCGTAACAGCCACAGGTCATTCGTTTGATAACTTGGAATATTCAACCGATTTAGTACGTAAACTAGGGATCTGTTACATATGGAACGGAACTTTGGAATGGAACATAATCGGACAGGACAGGAACCTGTGCCGGCGCTTATGGTATAAGGAATCCAGAAAATGGCAGAAAAATTGGAAACGAAGACTATTCACCTTTGCAGATCAATGTCTATCGCCTTGTTCCGAATACTTAAACCCGAAGCTTTTTTCATATCGTTCGAAAAATAATCGACAATACGCGAAGATAACCTTTCCTGACGGAATTTCATTTTATACGTTTATTCGTTACGGATCCTGGGAATTGGCCGATATCAGAGGGTTAGGCAAGGTTATTTGTCCAAACATGTTAACGTCTCTGGTGAAATCACAAGGAACCGCGGTCATTTATACACATTTAGGAAAATCTCTATCAAAAGATACAGGTCCAAACGAGTTTAAGGTTCCTGAAAAAACGAAGGAAAATCTCAAATATTTAAAAGAAGTTTATGAAAAGGGAAAGGTCAATATATCGTCAACCAGTCGATTGCTTGATTATTTGGTGTTACGAGATCATGCCCAAATCAAGGAAAACAAGATAAATTTTCAACCTGACGGTATTCGCTTTACATCACTCCAGGGATCGAATTTAAAGGATCATCGCTTCGGTATTTTTTCAAAGACCAAGGATTTTATTGTTTCCTGTGACAACCGTCCCGTAAGTGTAGATGTTGAGACGGTTGAGGATCACATTTATATCATATGTTTTAAATGACCACAGACAAAATCTTTATGCGAGAGCTTACTAACATGGAAAATGATGAACCAATTGTCAGCGTGTGCTGTATAACATATAATCATGAAAATTTCATTCGCGATGCAATAGACGGATTTCTTT
Organism: uncultured Desulfobacter sp.; assembly: GCF_963675255.1. Classification (GTDB taxonomy): domain Bacteria; phylum Desulfobacterota; class Desulfobacteria; order Desulfobacterales; family Desulfobacteraceae; genus Desulfobacter. The sequence goes on along the minus strand of NZ_OY775937.1, from coordinate 2,962,677 downwards.
CTCAAAAAACTTCTTTTCCAACAGAAATTATTATCCATGATGATTGTTCAACTGATAGTACTGTTGACATTATCCACGAATATGTTGCAAAACACCCGGGATTGATAAAACCAATTTTCCAGAAGGAAAATCAGTATTCCCAGGGAAGAAAAATCTTCCCTATTGTTTTTTCAGCTGCCAGAGGTAAATACATAGCTGTCTGTGAAGGCGACGACTATTGGACTGATCCGGATAAGCTGCAAAGGCAAGTGGACTTTCTTGAGAAAAATACCAAGTATGTAATGGTGACCGAAAATGCAATTGACGATAATTTAAGAATTGGAAAAAAAAAAAAATTCAGCGAATTGCCGGAAAGGGATATTAATATTTTAGAATTATTAGGAGAAAGGTCATTTGCAACAGCCTCTGTTTTATTCAGAAATTTAGGCGAACAAATAATGCCGGGAGGAAATATCAGCGGGGATACGATTCTCTGGTGCCATTTGTCAACGTTAGGTAAAATAAAATATTTAGAAAATATTTCTTCGGTTTACAGGCGGCATAATCAAGGCGTAACCTCAGGAGATTTGATTCAATGGTCAAAAAGGATGGTGGATTGGAACAATACGCTAAGAGGAAACCATCCGGAAATTGACAGTTCGATATTTATACAGAGAATCCTGAATCAATTCAAATTTCCCATGAGTTCCATGATACGGAACAGGCAATATAAAAAGGCACTGTTAACGGCTGAACATCTGATAAATTATACCGGCAACCAAGCGAAATTTAGAGAACAAGTATTTCAACTTATCGAGGAACTATTATTACAAAAAGACAATAGTTGGTCTCTTAAAATAGGGCGTGCTATTACAACACCTGTAAATTTTGTGTTCCAAAAAAGCAAAAATATAATAAAATTGATTGCGACATTATTTAACCAAAATAAATAATGCATAGGAAATATATTATGAAAATTTTCACAAGTAACAATCGATTTATAAACATTATAAACAGTGGATTAAAGTACTTTGCTTTCTTTTTTTTTCTTTATTTACTGATTTTACCGGATAATGTTTCGGCAAAAATGAATAAGGGGATATTCTTCACCCGTAATGAACTGGCGGCCATGCCGCGTTGGTGCCAAAACAGAATTATAGTTCAAAATCAATGGACTGGCACTGAAAATAGAGGATTCGGGAAAAATGTTCCGGAGTCGGCGAAGCTTGAATACGAGAAATGGACGAAAGTTATCGGGAAAGATGTTATTAGATATACCCACCATTATTGCACAGCCTTAAACTGGATTAATCGTTATAAATTATCTTTGCCCCAAAATTACAAGGCAGTTGAGGCTGACCGTAAAGAGGCTCTTAGTAGCGCAATGAATGAATTCAATTTTTTAAGAGGTTATTTAAAGCCAAAACATAAACTATTCTACTCTCAGCTTATGAATGAAGCCTATATTTACAAAGAACAGGGGAATTTAATGGCGGCAGTTAAAAACTATAGGAAAATCTTAAAATTCAAACCGGGTTATGTACCTGCTTATATCAGATATGCACAGCTTTTGGATGCTGTAGGGAAAAATGATGACGCAATAAAGATACTTAGAACCGGGTTAAAGAAAACAAAAGGTGCCAAAAGTATAAAAAATGAAATAACTAGGATAGAGGAATCAGGATCATCGAACTAAATTCATTAAAAAATAGCCTTTGATGAAAATAATATCAGATTTTATATTTTGATGTACCTCCTTCTACTTACGTTTACTTTAAATGGATAAATATAATGTCAACATGGCCATATGAAAAATTATATAATATCGAGGTATTTAAAGAAGAATCAAAAAGGCTTCTTGATGGAATCGCCCGTTGCAGAACAATAGAAGCAGTACGCGCAACTTTGCTGCGCAGAACCACGAAAATATTTCGTTCACATTTCAATGGTGAAACCCCGCCGGCTCATGAACTTATCAGAATGCGGGACTGCAGCATGGCTTTGATGAATATTTTTTCAGAACGTTCGGAAGCTCGAATCGATTTCAGTATTGTCAATGCATTCTGGGATATTGCAAAAGGACGGGCAAGGCAAGATCTGAAGCCGGGTTTTTATGCTGAAATGATTAATTGGATTAGAGGGCTTGAAAGACGAGCAAATTTTCAATTCCTGGTGGATTATTCAAAACATGACAGCGCAACAAATAGACAAAAGTCAATTGAGCGATCCAATGATTTGGACGACCTATGGGAAAGTATCGATAAACGAATAAAAAGATATAAAGATGGTCTTACACAGGAATCCATTATCAAGAGACAAGAGCGGCGGGATAAAATTATCAAGAGTGTTGGCGGAAAGCCGGGTGATTGGGATAACTGGAAGTGGCAGGTGCGGAATATTTTTACAGATCCGGATCGTTTACTCATGCTGGCTTCATTAAACCAGGATCAGGCCCAAACTATCAAAACAGCATTGAAAGGCCGGCTGCCATTCGGCCTGACACCCTATTACCTTTCACTGATGGATAACAAACCCGGACAAAATGATCGGGCCATACGGGCTCAAGTTTTCCCGTCAGAACAGTATGTGAATACGATGTTGTCAAATCGTGAAAAGGGGAGACACTCCTTTGATTTTATGTTGGAGTCTGACACTTCACCGGTGGATCGTATCACGAGAAGATATCCTGGAATAGCTATTTTAAAACCGGTTTATACATGCCCTCAAATATGTGTTTACTGTCAGCGCAATTGGGAAATTGAACAAGTAATGGCCCCGGGTTCGTTTGCGGTTGAATCGGAGATAAATTCTACCGTGAGCTGGATAAAAGAACATCCGGCCATCCGCGAGGTGCTGATCACAGGAGGAGACCCCTTTATCATGGGTGACAGGAAAATTGAGTCCCTGTTAAGCAAGCTTGCAGCGATTCCTCATGTTGATTTAATCCGCATCGGCACTCGCACACTTGTCACGATGCCGATGCGGACTACCGACCGTTTGGCAGAACTGCTGGGTAAATTCCGTGAACCGGGACGGCGAGATATTGCTGTTATGACCCATATTGAGCACGTTTACGAGATTACACCAGAGACAGTATCTGCAGTTAATAAACTAAAGCGCCAAGGTATTAGTGTGTATAACCAATTGGTTTACACCTTTTATGTATCACGAAGATTCGAAAGTACATCCTTGAGATTATTGCTGCGCCGTATCGGTATTGACCCCTATTATACCTTTATGCCCAAAGGAAAGGCCGAGACCATGGAATATCAGGTGCCGCTTGCTCGTATACTGCAGGAACAGAAAGAGGAAGCAAGACTTGTTCCAGGACTAAGACGCACCGATGAGGCTGTGTTCAATGTACCAGGACTTGGGAAAAACTATGTGCGGGCTTTACAACACCGGGATTTAATAACTGTTCTTCCTGACGGAAGGCGAGTATACGAATTTCATCCTTGGGAGATGAATCTGGGAATTTGTCAAACATATATACATAAAGATATGGCAATCTTGGATTATCTTAACCGCCTTGCCGAAATAGGAGAAAAACCAGATGATTATGACAGTATTTGGTTTTTTATATAATGACTCTCACCTTCTGCAAACGTTCGTAACGTCTTCCCTATTTGATAGAATATATCATTAATATTAATTTAACCGTTTAGGAACGGGTCTTAAATAACTTGCCCACTTTGCTATATCCGGGAGCGCGGGCGTTCCGCCCGCATGTAAAGATGCGGGCGGAACGCCCGCGCTCCCAGGTTAGGTTATTTCGGATTCATTCCTTAGTCAAATTGTATGTCGACTAAACGATTCAAAAAAATAACAGTATAATTTTATTAATATCACAGTCGCAGTCATAACAAAGAGGCTGATACCTATCCTAAATGAATATAAAAAACGAATTCAGAATGCCTCAACCACCTACCCTCACACAGGTGTTTAAAATTGCGGCAGAGTTAAACATACCTGTGCCTGAGCTTACATCGCTACTTGACATGATTGGAAGACAGGAGGTCGTTAGAGGGTTACAGGCTCAAGGAGATCAGAAATTCAGGGAGACTCTTTCGCTTTTTTCTGATATTGGAATCGAAAAATGTTGTCAATATATTGAAATATTAAATGATAATAAAATTATCGGCAATACGCATATCAGTCAGGATTGGGCTAGGGCCCCGTACAGTATTGCAAGAGTCCTCGAATTTCTAAATAATAAAGAACTGAAAATTGATGATTTGTATTATATTATTCCCCGGTTGAAGGAGTCGATTGGAGAAAAGTCTTATGAAAGGGGCTTTCCATCTTGGAGCTTGTACTATTTCTTTGTAACATTAAAAAAAATCAAAAAAATTGGTGTTGATCGGTTTACCTGCATAATTTCAATGCTGAAAGAATCGATTGGGCAAGAATACATCTGCAAGGCATATGAACAGGGATATCTCTGGTTTGTCGAGGCTATGGAAACGTTCTCCAGTATCGGTATTGAAAGGACCCGCGATCTTATTGAAGATTTTAAAGGACGGAGCAACCTATATTATTTTACTACCTCCTTTGCCCATAATCCAAGATCATTTGCTTGGTATATTAAAAAAAAAAAGGTTCCAAACAGAGAAACTAATATCATTATTAATGGAAAGACAATTACTGGCGATCAAATTATTACGTTGTTGAGTGAATTACTCAACGAACATTTTAATAAAGAAGAATATCTTAATTTTGCTCCATCGGAATTTATTGCATTTATCTTTGATGCAGTAATTAAACATTTAGAAAGGAAGAAACTTGAGGGTATAGAAAAATTTTTAAGAAAAAAATATTTTTCAGCTTTTTCAAAAAAAAATGTTTATTCACTGCTTAGGGAAATCGGTCCGGAAATTGAAATTCAGAAAGACTTAGAAACCTATGACGTGAATGCTGCGCACATGGCAGCGTTTTTCTTTATCGTTCAGTCTTCCGGAGATGCTTTGATAGAGTTTCCCTTAGGCCCGGCACATTATCACGGGTCTCTTTCTGAAATCATTCAGGCCATGGGTAACATAAAAATTGGTCAAGAATCATTAATTCCCAAAAATAAGATAATTCCCTTAGATGTTTCTCTCTCAATGCCGCCAGGAATAATAGATAAAAAACAATTTCAAAAAAAAGCAACCTTGTTAAGAGTGGTTAATGATCTCCTTTATACTGCTAATTCCCGTTTAGCCACTGCCTTTCAAGGGTATCCAATGGATCAATCCGGAATCAGATTTAAAAAGGGGCGGGCAATCGTTATTCGTTCAAAAGGAACAGATCTTGTAGAAAACAGATCTGGGAACCTTTGTACCGATTACCTTGACTCAAGTGTTAAAAATTGTCTCATCGCTCATGAAGCATCTTTAGAGTTTTACCAAATCATGTATTCGGCATTAGCGGCGTGCTTTTTAGAAAAACCAGAGGCCAATGGGTTTGAAAAAAAACTGTCCGGCTTATTCTTTGATTTTGAAAAACAGGTTTTTGAAATATTAAGAGAAGAAAACCTTGAATATTTAACTGCAATTACGTCCAATGAAAATTTAGCTTTTAAACAAATCTCACAAGCCAGAGATAACAACAAAACCATTACGGCAAGTCTTGGGGATGCTGTGCACCAATATTTGCTGCTCATGAATCAGGAAATTCTAAAGGAAGCCATCCAAAAAGAAATAGAACGACTCAGAATCGATAAACTGAATATTAAATCTGAGATTTTGGAAAAAATAAATGACCAAAAAGAGATTGATGTTGAGTACTTCAAATTGCTGCAAAAAACTTTTCAAAAACTTATGGTAGCGCCTTTACTGCAGGAAAATTAAGGAACGTTTTTGATCCGCTCAAAAAATCCTTAGAACCTATCTCATGCTTTGGGGAACAATTCAAAAATGATAAGAGAAAACAGGTTGCTTATATTAAAGTGTTCAGCAATATTATTAGTTATTATTATAATTCTATTTATCTTTCAATTTGATATAGAATCCTTGGTGATATATTTTAAAAATAAAGAGACTGATCCATTAATTTTGTTGTCTGGTTTTATTTTATTACCGATGATATTTTTCCCGATGTCCCCATTGTTGATTCTAATGGGCCTCAAATTTAGCACACTTTCTAGTTTATTAATAACATTTACGGTGGTACCGGTGCACCTATTGCTATCTTATTCTCTTGTAAACTTTTTTTTTAGGGATACTGTTAAAAGGTATGCAAAGAAACATAACTTTCGTATATTTAATATCTCAAAAAATAGGCGGATAGAAGTTTGTTTTTTAATAATGTCAATGCCAGGCTTACCATATGCTCTAAAAAACTACATATTGCCTGTTTCCAACATTCGTCTACGTGAGTATTTATTCATCGGTTGGGTTATTCAGTTTGTGATGTGTCTCCCTTTCATTCTATTAGGAGATGCTGCATCAGATATGAGTTTATACTTTTTGTTTATATTTTTTATCATTGCTCTTTTGATATACTTTTTAATTAAAGTCTTGCGAAAGAAGTTGTCGCATATAAATGTCGGTATCAAAAAAATGTAGATTGGGGGTGCTTAATTATTATGGTACAAAAAAATTATTTATTATTATTTTTGACATTAAAATGATTTAAGAAAGAAAAGGAATACAACATGATAAATGGAAAAAAAATTGTTGTAGTTTTGCCAGCTTTCAAAGCCGAAAAAACGCTTGAGAAGACGTACAATGACATTCCACATGACATCGTTGATCATATCATACTTGTTGACGATGCTAGTGATGACGGAACTATTGAAGTGGCTAAGCGACTAGAAATAGGCACATTTGTTCATGAAAGAAATTTTGGATACGGAGCAAATCAAAAAACCTGCTATCGAGAAGCATTAAAACTTGACGCTGATGTAGTTGTCATGCTGCACCCCGATTATCAATATGAACCGAAACTTGTAACTGCGATGTCAGCTATGCTGTCTACCGGGGTATATGATATTGCGCTCGGATCACGAATATTAGGAACTTCACCCCTTAAAGGCGGAATGCCTATATATAAATATATATCAAATCGTTTTCTTACATTTTTTCAAAATTTAATGTTAGGAGCTAAAATATCAGAATATCATACAGGATATAGGGCTTTTAATAAAAAATGTCTTGAAGAACTACCTATTTTAAATAATTCCGATGATTTCGTTTTTGATAATCAAATGTTAACACAAGCCGTTGCCTTTGATTTCAAGATTGGGGAGATCAGTTGTCCGACAAAATATTTTCCGGATGCGAGTTCGATCAATTTTCGCCGTTCTGTAATATATGGCATTGGAGTCCTAATAACAAGTGTCAAATATCGCTTATGGAAGTGGGGCTTTGTTAAAAGCCGTTTGTTTGATAAGAGTAGTACATCCCAGTTAGATAAAGAATATTACAAGAGCCATATTGATGTCGAGAAATGAAAACTACATTTTTAGATCCCAAGATACGTAATGCTTTCTTTGTTTTAGTTATAACACTAACGCTGAGCATTTTGCTGCATCCAGGAATGCAGGGAACAGATGATCTCGGTTATGCTACAAAAGCTAATTCGATTTTAGAAAATGGCCTTAAAATTGATGGTGACAATCATGGGATAGGTCGTATTGGCACCTATCTGCCATTAGCTTTAATGTTTCGGGTTTTTGGAATTAATGAATTTTCACTATCGTTAATTCCAATTGTTTGTACTGCTCTAACTTCTGTAATAATTTGTTTAATAGGAACAAAATTATATGGCAATTCAATTGGATTATTAGGTGGATTGTTATTCTCATTTTTTCCATTAACCCTTCGATATGGCAACCTGTTTTTCCCTGAACCAATTCTTATATTCCTTTCTTGCAGCGCAGTATATTTATTCCTTATATCAAACGGAAAGAATGAGAAACTAAATTCGTTTCTGAAAATTAGCGTAGGCATTCTCATTGGTTTTGCCTACTTAACGGCTGAGGTTGGCAGCCTGATGCTGCCTGTTCTAATTATAACCCAATTAATTAGCAGAAAGGCATCTAAAAAAGATTTATTGATGTTGTTAGGGTTTGCCTTGGTACTTAGTACTGAGTTGGTATACTTTTGGGCCATCTATGATAATCCATTACACAGGTTTACCGGACTTGGGGGTAACTATATAAATGATCCGATGCTCATAGGCGCTAATAAAGATCTATTTTACCGTTTGTTTAAGGCGTACCCATCATATTTTCTATATCCTGAAAAAGCATTCGGATTGTTTGGGCCTTTATTAATTTGTGGCGCAATCCACGGAGTGTTTAATTTTAAAAAAAATATTCTCCTGCTTATATGGGCAACGACTATATTGTCTTTTTTCAATTTTATGACTGTAAGCTTCGATCAATATATTGTTTTGCCTACAGCATCTAGACTCATTTATCCCGGGCTGATCCCTTTAATAATTTTAAGTGCTAACTTTATACTTACTTTATGGCGAAGGCTTAATAAAAAAAATTTTATACCTTTTAGAATCTTAAAATGTTGTATTGCCATGGCTATTGTATTCGTCGCTATCCATTCAATTCTCATATCACATTTACGTAAGAATACCCATGTTACTGCTGTAATTGCCAGAAATGCTCAGTCGGTTGCCGAATTTGTGAAATCGGAGCGTAAATTGCTACTAATTTCAGATGAAAAAACCCTTTACTCAATATCGTTTTATCGCGGATTACGAGATTCAGACGAATTGATGTTGTTTTCTGATTATGAAAAATTGAGGTATAAAAATGCGAAGGATGATAAAAAAAAAATTATCGTAGTTAATGGGCCTATATATAACAATCCAATGGGCGATAAAGGATGGTTCCACTATAATGATAAATCAAAAAAAATAGTGGATGAAGCTTTGGCAAAGCGTGATAAAATTATATTTCATTCCAAATTCAACCGAGGAGTTATTTTTGATACATTTTTATCACTGGGAATAATAGAAATGATCATGAGTGAAGTCAGATATAAAAGCTTAATTAAGTTGATTTCAGGTAAAAATCCATCGGACTGGGTGACTGCCATTGAAGAATAATCAGGAGAAGACATATCTATTAGCAGGTTCAAAAGAGATTACATCCTTTTGTAAAAGTACCTATTAATAAAGATATGAAAAACATAATGTTAGATCATCGAACAGAGATGCTTCCTCTAGAAGTAACCGGTATTATCCATAAAAATTCAATTGATTATATCAAACAGTTTTTTTTATCTTATGAAAACAATAAAATAGTTGTTCCCCTTAAAAATATTGACTTTGCTAAAAAAAGCAGTAATTTGGATTTCGAAGATATAATCGAGCCCGAAACCTCTGGCGGTTGGTATACTCAAACTCAGAAATTGCTGTTTACTGACAACATTGCTCAGATATCATTTACTTCCGGTACGGAGGGAGAGCCCAAGGGCATAATCCTCACACATGCTAATTTGTCTGATGTAATTTGCAGGTTAAATAATATCATGCAAATCGATGATACAATACGCGAGTATGTCGGCATCCCTGTATATCACTCATTCGGGTTTGGCAGGGTCAGGGCATGTATGAGTGTCGGCGGACAGGTATTTATTCCCCAAAACGGTTTCAATCCGCTTGAAATAGTTGAGATGTTAAAAGCAGACAAAATTAATGCGATCTCTGCTGTTCCGACGCTGTGGAGAATAATATTAAATAATCCAGCTATAATTGGAAAATATGGGAAAAAAATACGATGGATTGAAATTGGCAGTCAATACATGGCCCGGAAAGAAAAAGAGGAACTAAAAAAAATATTCCCTGGGGCTGTTATTGTTCAACATTACGGATTAACAGAGGCCTCAAGATCCAGTTTTCTCAATATTACCGAAACTTGTGGGGAGGCCCTTGAATCTGTAGGCAAGGCGCTGGATGGCGTAGAGATTGCTGTTAATGACAGAGGGGTAATAGCGGTTAAAGGAACCCATGTAGCACAGAGCAAATTATCATCAGACGGAATTGTAAGTCTTGTAAACTCGCAAAAGTGGTTTGTAACCAGTGACAAAGGGTATATTAAGGACGATTATCTGTATTTTTCCGGCAGGGCTGATGATGTTATTAACTGTGGCGGTATTAAAATATCCCCTGATTTTGTTGAAAGCGAATTGGCAGAATCAACTGGGATTAGCAGAGGCGTTTCTGTAACCAAGGTGAGTGACCCCATCAGAGGGAACGGTATTTTAGTTGTTTGTGAATCACATCTCTCGTCTCGATTGGAAGAAATCAAATCCCAGATTAAATCAATACTAAATACCATGAACGTCCAGGCCGGGGATGCCCTTTATTTTGAAACTGTCGACAAGTTACCATCCACAGATACAGGAAAGATTCAACGTAAAAGTCTGACACAAAACTTTGAAGATAAAAATAATTTAAAAAACAATAAAATTAGAATTATTAAGAGGAATGACAAAGATAAGAATGATAAAATAGTCGATATCTGTAAAAAATATCTTGACATAGACAATATTGAAACTTCAGACAGTTTCATAAGTTTGGGAGGAGATTCATTACTATTTGTTGTCCTGTCAATAGAGATTGAAAATTATTTGGGATATCTTCCTGAAAACTGGGAAGCAATTCCGTTTGAGCAATTAGAAAAATTGAAAAATAGTTCAAACCAGGAATCTGTAGTCCTAAATCCTAAAACCAAATTTATTTATACCATAATTTTTATGATCGCTATTTTAATAGCGGGCGAATTGTTCCTTCAGACAAGAAGTCAAATTAAAACCGGGAGAAGTGCTTTTAATATAATAGAGGACGAAAGCACAACAGTGGTTAATAAAGATTTAAATGTAAAAACCTACAGACCGTTCAAAAAAATTATAGATAAAAAGAGCGGCGCTGTTAAAATGGAGATAAATTCGTATGGTTTAAGAAGTCCTGACATTCCATTAGAGCCGGAAAAAAATGAATTGAGAATCGCAGTTGTTGGCGCATCAACAGTAGCTGGTGCTTACGCGGCAAATAATGATGAAACGTTTCCACAACTTTTAGCAGCAAAATTAGCAACAGTCCATAAGGGTAAAGTTAATGTGATTAATGGCGGTGTTGAAGGCTTAACCCTGGACAAAATTTCCATATTGACTCAGGGTCTCATCTATCGAATGAAGCCCTCTATGATCATTATTTATGTGGGGTTCAATGATATTACGACGATTTGCAAAAGAGCTGAAAAAGTACCGTCTAACGAATATAAATTACCGACAATTAAATTACCAAATTGGATCATGTCCGCAGATATGATCAAAAAAAACACGGTATTCCTAAGAACACAAAAAACAAAAAATGTTAATTTTGTCGATGCCAGTACGGTTGATCCATCAGGATATAAGGAACAATTGGATTATTTAGTTTCAGATATCATACAACAAGGTATCGTGCCGGTATTAGTGACCAATGCCCGCTCCTACAACAATGTTCCGGATGATCAGAAAGCTGAGCTTGCAGCAATGTCGCTTTATTTTTATTATTGCCTGGATCTGGAGGGAATTATCGAAGTCGGCCATATGTATAATGATCAAATAAGATCTGTCGCCAGGAAGCATAAGATTCCACTAGTGGATGTAGCTAAAATCATGCCGGGTGGAACAGAATATTTTGTGGATGGTGGACATTTCACATTGAAAGGTGAAAAATTTGTGGCGGAAAGTATTTTTAAAACAATTATATCAAATAACTAAGGTGTCTTTGTGTCTTTAACATCTTTTCCATTTTTCGTTTTTTTCATATTGGTTTTTTTAGGTTGTTTGATTTTAGAAAAAAAAATGAAAAAAAGAAAACATTATTACTCGTTGTCAGCTACTATTTTTATATGACGATTGATTGGCGGTTCTCTCTGCTTTTACTGGCATTGACGCTAATAAATTATTACGCCGGTTGCGCCATATCAAGATTCAGTGATAAGTCAATTCAGAAGCTGTCCGTCACGATATCAGTTGTCTTGAGCTTAGCTATTTTATTTTATTTTAAATATGCAAATTTTTTCATTGACTCATTTATGGCTTTATTCAGCTTTGGAGCAACGACAAGAGACCAGCCGATCATCAATGTTATTTTACCAGTTGGCATTTCTTTTATGACTTTTCAATCTATTACTTATCCCATTGATCTTTATTCAAATAAACTTAAACATCAAGCAACGTTGAAAGATTTTTGTTTGTTTATGGCATTTTTCCCACAACTGCTTTCCGGACCGATTGTAAGGGCTTCGTATTTTATCCCACAGCTTGAAAACAACCAGGGATTTAATGGTAAAAACATGCTGGAGGGTATGGCTCTTGCTGTTAAAGGTTTAGTAAAAAAAGTGATCATTGCTGATATTTTAGCAGCGCAGATTGTCGATCCGGCATTTGAAAATCCTGAACTATACTCCCCTCTCTTTTTAGCCATTGCCATTATTGCATTTAGTTTCCAGGTATACATGGATTTAAGCGGCTATACTGATATAGCATTGGGGGTTGGAAGAATGATAGGTTATAAATTGCCTATAAATTTCAACCAACCCTATCTTGCAACAAGTATTGCCAATTACTGGCAGCGGTGGCACATATCCATGTCATCATTTTTCCGGGATTATCTGTACGAACCTATATCATCTTGGACATGGTGCAATCTGTATACAAAATTGCTTTTGGTTTTTATTTCGATCGGTTTGTGGCATGGTGCCGGCTGGAACTTTGTTTTATATGGTTTTATACATGGCAGTTTAGTCACTTTTGAACATTACAAAAAAAGCAAACGAAGCGAAGCAGGTGAACCGCTGGTTGTTTATCGAGGCACTCGTTTAGCAATTAGAACAGCCCAAATTTTTTTAATAGTTTCCGTGACAAGAATACTGTTTCGAGGGGGTAGTTTATCTGAAAGTTTACACTATATTCAAACCATTTTCTTTTCTGAATCGAATTTAATGCCAATCTCTTTAATTTCCGGCATAACCTTATTACTTGCTGGAATCAGTCAATTTTCTCCAATTGCATGGCGAGATAAAGTAATGAAGTATTTCATTACGATGCCCTCGCCAATCAGCGCAGGTTTCATTGTCCTGACATTTTATTTTTTAATAGCATTTGGAACAAATAAAGTTAGTTTTATTTATTTTCAATTTTAAAAGTTGGGACATACAGAAAACTGTTCCACTCCAAACCTATCCTTAATAATATATAAATAATGAATGATAACCAAAAAATAAAACTGAGGATAATGCAAAACAGTTTATCATACTAAATTAAGGGCTTGGTTCTAACTTCGCCCGTAAGGTGTAGTAAGCTGCGTCTATGTCCATACATATCAATGTATGAAATTTATTGGTTAACCGAGTCTGAAATAAATAAAAAAATCTTTTTTTATGATTATATTAATGGTAACGTTTTGAATTATAAAGAGAAACATGCAAAATATTTAAATTTTAACTTAAAATAAATACTTTGCAAATATCTTCTTTATTTTCAGTGTCTTATTTACAAAAACTTAAACATATTAAAAAACGCACTCTAAATTTTAAATTCGCCCATTTTTCATTTTTTGTCCTGGGACTAACAGCCCTTAGTTGCGTAAGTGGGCGAAGTTAGAGCCAAGCCCTAAATTAAAGTTTTAAGGAACTATATGCCCACAACTACAATTGTATGGCTGCTACTCTACGCTGGCGGAATCTGGAAAGCATTTAGATCACATCCGGTCTGGGGGCTTTGGACCTATACAATGGTTCTATACCTGTCCCCTTGGCATAACTGGTGGGGTAAACATCTGCCGGGAGGTGTGAGATGGTCTCTTTTAGCTTCTGGTTTTGCTTTTCTTGCTATCTACATGAATCCCGGGAAATTAGCGCCCAAAGCGCCATGGCTGAATAATGGCGCAGCCAAAATCCTGGTTGCATTCACAATATGGTTATGGATACAACTGCCGTGGGCCTTATCATTTGACAAACAATTAGAACTTTGTGTCCTGTATACCAAATATCTCCTTTTATTTTATATGATTTATAAGGTGCTGGACAGTGACAGAACTTTTTTTTACTTTATTATGTTTAATATCGTCGGTGCGGTTTACTGGGCAGACGAAATTATGGGATATAAAGTTCGCGGGCGAGTTGAAGGGGTTGGCGGTGCGGGCGTCGATGAAGCCAACGTGCTGGGTATGCATTTAAGCGTGGTGTTATTTTTCACCGCCATGATGCTGCTAAAAAAAAATTCAATATTTTCCAGAAATTATTATTGGTGGGGAGCTCAACTTTTTTTCTTATTTGCCGCCACATATATTTCAAATGGTATTGTTCAGACCATCAGCCGGTCGGCTGTGCTTGGTATTATAGCAGGCGGTGTGGTTGTTCTCTGGCTAAAAAACAAAAATATCAGCAAAAAATTTTATATGTATTTTTGTATGGCAATAATAGGGGTTCAAATACTGGCACCACAAACGTTCTGGGACAGGCTTAACACGGTCAAGGAAGCTGCCGGCGGCGGCGAAATCGAGTCCAGCGCATATTCACGGATTGTACAGGCCAAAGCACAAATAGAGATGTTTAAAGATTATCCAATAGGAGCCGGCCACAGGGGCACTATGGTTTTAAGCCCTCAATATTTAGATGAACGTTGGTTAACTAGTGGCGCGGGCCTTGGAATGGCAGGGGCGAGGGCATCTCATATTACTCCTTTAACAGTTTTAGTGGAACAGGGAATACCAGGGATTTTCCTCTACTTGATGATGATTTTTTGGGTTATTAAAACGGTACACGGTTTTTCTAAAGATGATCCTCTGGTGTTTGTTTATGTAATGGCAGTGGCAGGAGCACTGGCTGCAATCCTGGTATCAGGCTTTTTTGTTGATTATATAAAAGTTGAAATTATGATTTATTGCTTTGCTATGCTGGCCAGTTTAAAAGAATACGCCAGAGCGAGGGTTGTTTCGCAAAAAAATAATACAAACTTTTAATGGTGAAGATGGAGCAGAATTACCTTTGATCGCCGATGTCCTCACGCCCTGGGAAAAAGTTAAACTTTCAGCTAAGATGAACATTAAGAAAAAAAATGGGGTTCATGTTTTGTCCGTATCATCAATCGAAAATGCGGAAGTCTTTTCAGAAGGCACAGATGGTATAGCGCTGCAGTCATTGTAATGGACGATGGATATAAGATATCGATACATTGTTATGTTTTCAATATAAGGAGTAGATTGTTTTGTGCGGAATAGCCGGTATGTTTTTTTTAAATGGTGAAAAGGTCGATTTTGAATCGCTGGTGAATTCAACACGGACGATTACTCACCGGGGTCCTGATGAGGAAGGGTATTTTATCAATCAGAATACGCCCCTCAGAGGAATTGATTCAGCCGACATTTCGCTGCGGACAGCTGAGGGAAAAGGCAATTTGGGTTTCGGACACAGACGCCTGAGTATCATTGACCTGGCAACAGGACAGCAGCCGCTCTGCAATGAAGATGGCACCGTATGGATTACATTTAACGGTGAAGTGTATAATTATCAAGTATTGAAAAAGGATCTTGAAGCAAAGGGGCATGTATTTAAAACAAACAGTGACACAGAAACCCTTGTTCATGCATATGAGGAATGGGGAGAGTCTTGTGTAAAAAAATTCCGGGGGATGTTCGCCTTCGCCATCTGGGATGAGAATAAACAGCAGTTGTTTATTGCAAGGGACCGTCTCGGTAAAAAACCGTTGTACTATTATTTGAAAGACCGGTCTTTTATCTTCGGATCTGAGCTGAAAGTGATCCATGAGCATCCCGGGGTTGATAAAACTATCGATTTCACAGCCATTTCTGATTATTTTTCATTGCTGTATATTCCGTCGCCAAAAACCATTTTTAAGTCCATTAAAAAATTGCCGGCGGCGCATTATGCAGTTATTTCGGAAAAAGGCATGAGGACGGAATCTTACTGGGACCTGCCTTTTTACCGGGAAGCGGGGCTGACGGAAAAAAAGATGATCCTGAATCTTCAGGAAATTTTGGATGAAGCCACCCGGATCCGGATGATGAGTGAAGTGCCCTTGGGAGCGTTTTTATCCGGGGGGGTAGATTCTTCAGCAATTGTGGCGATGATGGCCGGGGCAAGTGCCGATCCGGTAATCACCAATTCCATATCATTCAGTGTAGCCAGTTACAATGAGGCGGATTATGCCAAAAAGGTGGCCGATCTTTATAAAACTGACCACAATGAGTTTCATGTCACACCTGACGCCGTGTCTATTATCGAAAAGTTGGCATGGCACTATGATGAGCCTTTTGCTGATTCTTCGGCTGTGCCCACGTATTATGTATCCAAGATGGCCAGGGAGAGGGTAACCGTTTCCCTTTCCGGAGATGGAGGAGACGAAAATTTTGCCGGGTATAGGCGATATTATATGGATATGCGGGAGAATCTGGTCAGGAATTTGGTGCCCCAGGCCTTGCGTCGGCCGGTATTCGGGTTGCTGGGCAGTCTTTATCCCAAGGCGGATTATTTGCCCCAGATATTTAGAGGCAAGGCTTTTTTATCCAATGTAGCCCGTGATCCCATCGGTGCCTATTATTTCAGTGTAAGTGCTGTTCATGATATGGATAAGGCAAAATTTTTTAATGACCAGGTTATGCAGGAGATCCGGGGATACCAGACATTTGACATGTTCAAAGAAATCTACGACAAAGCCCCGGCCCAGGATCATTTGTCCCGGATTCAGTATCTGGATATCAAAACATATCTGTGTGAAGATATTCTGACTAAGGTGGACAGGGCCAGCATGGCGGTATCACTTGAGGTGAGGTGTCCTATACTGGATCATGTGTTCATGGAATATGCGGCAAAGATTCCTTATAATCTGAAGCTCAAAGGACTGGAAGGTAAGTATATATTTAAGAAAGCCCTTAAAAAATACCTGCCTGATGAGATTTTATATCGGAAAAAAATGGGATTCGGGGTGCCGATTCTTGAATGGATGAAGGGGGACCTGAAAGAATATACACGTGCTCTGGTGTTGGAAGGGGATGCCAGCCAAACCTATTTGAATGTTCCACATTTAACCCGGATATGGAAAGAGCATCAAAGGGGAGTTCGCAACTGGTCTACAGCGCTTTGGATTGTAATGATGTTTAATCTGTGGCATAAGAAATTTATGGGTTGATTTTTATGGAAGTGAGTTTGTTTTTTTCAAGTACGAATTATGATAATATTTATAAAAAACGTGGGATTGGAGAATTAAGATAAACCTGGGAACACCTTTCTCAGATTTCATACTTTTTGTCTTTCATTGTTTGTTGTGTTCGTCAGAACATGACCGTTATTGAAAAATAGGATTAATTGAGAAAGCAGGGTATATATTATGTCATCAGTTTTAGAAAAATGCCGGCGCAGGCAAAAAAACTTTCTTTACAGGAACGTGCCATGTTGATCAGAAATTTAATTGAGGACCTTGATGACCTCGATGAATTTAATCTGGAACAATTATGGTTTAAAGAAGCTTCCAGACGATTACAGGAATTTAGGGCAGGTAATATTGAGGATAGGCCTGCTGCACATGTGTTTCATGATGCTCGGAAAAAAATACAGCAAATTCGATGAGAGTGCGATTTCTTGAGCCGGCCGAAGCAAAAATGCTTGAAGCGGCGTTCTATTATGAAATGCAGGTTGAGAAACTTGGTGCAAACTTTCTCGACAGGCTATTACAAAATGCTAATTTTCCCAATTTCTTCGTTGGAAAAATAAATTTGATCCTCAGAATACTGCATGTATGCCTGCGGTCAAATTGATTTTCCGCCTTGAACTTAAAAAAATTATCTATTCCGTAACAGCCTGTCGATATCGTTGAAGCGGCGACCCTTGAAATTGCCGGAAATCGTGAAGTATGGCCTAAAATAAAAAATGGGATACGACGGAGATTGATAAGGCGCGTTCCTTATTCCATCCTTTATGCATTGCACGAAGATGAAGTTATTATTGTTGCTGTCATGCATCAAAAACAAAAACCCCGGTACTGGACAGGCCGATTATTAAAGAAACAGTTCAAAATTGGATTTCATATTTAAAAGATCCCAGAATGAGGCTTTTGACGATTTTTATTTTGATGGTACTGGCGATCTCAGGAGAAGCAGTCGGTATAGAAGCATTCAAGGCCAGTCCGGACCAGGTACTGGTGTTATACAATGCAGACTGGGAAAAGGATGTGGACGGATCTTTGCACGGGCAGGACTCAAAAGAGGTCGCTGAATATTATGTTGACCGTCATACCGATCCGGTCAGCGGCAAAAAACCGTATCTACTTGGACTGACTTGTGTTCACCGGCGAAAGCATCTCAACCATTGGGTTATTGAAGAAAAAAGCCAAGACAACAGGAACGGAGTGTTGTTTAAAGGAAAAGGACTGCCACCTAAAAAGAATGAATGGGCCAGGGATTCCAGGCATGTCGAAATTGTGGTCGAAGATAAAGAAGGCAATATTAACTGGGATTCTGCCCAGGTATGGTGTTCCTCTCTGTTATCAAAAACAAAAAAAGAGGTGAGCCCGATTGTATCAGGGACTCCTGTAGCAAAGGGGCTCCGATGGACGTACCCGAAGATTGGGGACAAGAAAGGGCGCTGCTTTCGATTTGATGCCCATGCAATATTTCCCGGAACCGTCTCGGTGTATTTTGAGGTCAAAGACTATCAGGGCCGCAAAGTCCGGGATTTAAAACTTAAATATTATGACCGGGACGATTTTATTTTTTCAATGGTTGGGCCGGACCGTGTTGTTGATGAGAAAAATTTTCAAGAAGACGTTGCTATTCCTGTTAAGCGGTTTCTTGAGGATAGTGAAAACTGTCTGCCGAATGGAACCCTTTTAAAAAATCATATTTTATACATTGTTGTTTGTCACGGTCTCCCTTTTTCCTGCGAGGGCGTTTGGGGCATAGAACGTGGTGTTACCGCCAACCCTTCAGATCATGGGGACCGCGCATCTTTGGAGCAACGGCTGCAGACGCTGTATTATGGTTGGGGTTCTCAGTTAACCCCTCCTGTTATTTCCATGTACATGCGTGGTGGACCTGATGCCAAAAACGGAGTTCGCAATTACAGGATTACCAGCGCACTACGATATCCGCTTTACGGAAGAAGGTGGAATGTTTACATGCATCTGGATACATATAATTATTTAGGCTCCAGGAACAAGGGAATCAATCATGACGATCTCCCCCCGTTCTCCGAAATCAGGAAAAAAACGCCAGCTCATTTTTTCGGTTATGGTGTCAGCCGCATAGACGGACAAGGTCCTAGGGAAGCCAAACGCATGGTGGATTATGCATTGTATGCCTCTCAATACTTAAGGCCGGAAATGGTTGCTGCCGTTCGAAAAGACCATAAGTCAAGTTTAAAAATAAACGCAAAGTTGGACCGGAAACTTGACAACGTCATCCAGGAAAAACTTCTAGGAACCGCTGAGTTAAACCGGCTTGGATTTGAGAAACTTCCAGGTCAAAATAAAAGAGGAGTTCCGTTTTTAAAAATACCTCTTGATGAAAGCATGAACCGGTTTCGATATTTACCCGGAGGCATGGCCAGGGTTGTGAATAGTGGCAACGGCTGGAATATGCACCGGGACAGCCCCATCTGGAAGGAAACGGAGCAAGGGGTGACAATTAGTGCATGCGGCGGTCCCGCATTTGGCGGCGGTCCCCATATCACAAACGCGACATTCTGGGATAACAGGGTGCTGATGCGGTATTTATTCCGGGGCCGGGATTTAGGAGAATGCTTTTTGCTTTCAACCCTTTATGTAAATTGGTCAACGTCCCTGATTGGAGATCCCCTGTATCATCCGGATCTTGGAAAAACTCGAATTGATCAAATACCCCCAACAGTATCAAGCAGAGAAGCTATTCAAATTCAGCTTTTTCCGGCCATGGGAAAATTTTCGGCATTAATAAAAGTTCCCATCCGCTTTTCCAAAGATGTTCCTGAGGTAGCGCTGTTGGATGCCTATTTCAAAAAAAATGGGGAGCATCGTGAAAATGTAGCATTTTCTTCAATTTTTTCTTCACAGCCTATGGTTATCATACGCGATCTTGAACCCGGCTGCAGATATCTTTTCCGGCTGGTGCTTACAGATCCATATGGAAACCAGTCGGATTTGTCTAAACAGTTTGGGACTTTTGAAGTGGATGTGGAGAACCAGCGAAAAAACGGGCCGGAATGGGTGCCGGTCTCTAAAAAAGGAAATGGCTGGAGCTTTAAGCCCCGCCGCCTTAAGGACTTGATTGAAAAAGGCACGCTAAAGGTCCGATTTAAGGCAGGAGAACATGGCCTGATGCCTTCTGTCGATGCCGGTGGGTTGCATTTTAAGGCTGCAAAATATTGGCCGGAGGGAAGAAGCCAGTTTTTTCTTAAAGCAGGAGGAGTGGAACGCCGGGCAGCATTCCCATCCCCATTGGACAAAGGCGAAACGGCTACAATGATAGTTCGCTGGCGGCGTCATCCTTTAACAAGGGAGGTCCTCCTTAAGGCAGATGATGGCACACAGTTCCCCTTGCTGGCCGATGTAAGAACACCCTGGGAAAAAATGTTTCTATCGGAAAATCTCAAACTTATAGAAACAGAGGGCGTAAGCATCCTTTCTGCTTCAATAATTGATGATGCGGAACCTGCTTCTGAAAAAGCCATGGGGATAGAAGTGCCACCGATAAAAAAAGAAGATTGGGCCAAGGCCTGTGGTAGATAAAACTTATTTGAACGACTGTATTTTTATCCAAAAAACAGCAATCAACGGTAAAAATAGCCGTCGTTTGAATTGGGCCTGTATATGCTTTTTTATTATATGTGGTTTTGTTATTTTTCTGGCTGAACCTGTTCATGCCCGAATTTATGAGATAGGCCCTAAAAAAGGATTTGAACGAATCGGGGCGTTTTCTTTTGATACGCTTAAGCCTGGAGATATGGTAAAAATTTACTACCGGGAGAAGCCTTACCGGGAACGGATTATACTTCGTCGATCCGGTACGGAACAGGAGCCAATAATAATCAAGGGTATACCTTCTAATGGAAGGCTGCCAATTATAGACGGAAACTTTGCCGGTGCGGTTCAAAAAGAAAAGTTGAATCACCGAGGACGATGGCTGATCAAGGTTGGGGATGATGTTCCAGGGGATTATGTCAGGATTGAAAATCTTGTACTGAAAAATGCCAATAATGGATATTCTACGATTGATTCCAAAGGAAAACATCCATACACTGCTAATGCAGGAGGGGTGTTTTTAGTAAAGGGAAAACATGTCACTATTTTTAACTGCCGGATTTATGCCTGTGGCAACGGCATTATCAGTGCCTATGCACCGGACGTGACCCATTTGACGGTCAGGAAATGCCTTATTTACGGCAACGGAGATTTCCAGAACCGGAAAAGTGCTTATGAGCATAATGTATATCTCCAGGGAACCCATACCATTGTGGAATTTTGCCGATTCGGGCCGCCAATTGCAGACGGGCAGACATTCAAGGATCGTGGACTTAATACAATTATCCGATACAACTGGATTGAAGGCGGGTTTAACCGGCAGTTGGATCTGGTGGATCATAAAAAATATAAACAGGCCCATGCTTTTGTGTATGGCAATGTGCTTGTCCAGGGACGGATATCCCATAATTACAATATGATTCACTGGGGGGGCGATGGTGGACACAGCCGATCCGGTACATTATATTTTTTTAACAACACGGTTATCGGCAAACACCCGGTAACCCGGTACATTGATGTCCAGTATTCAGACTGCAAGGTTGATCTGAGGAACAATGCGTTTATCGGACAGGGGAAATTGTGGAATTACCGGGGTACCCTTAAAGGCCTTCATAACTGGTTATCAAAAGATATTCAGTACCCGCAAGAAAAATATCTGGGCATTCGTGGAAACAATCCAGGATTTATGATCGGATTTAAGATACCTTATTTCCCCTATTTAGGGTCGGCTCTTATCAACAGTGGCATTTCCCATGTCCCTTTGCCGGTGAAATATATGCCGCTTCCCCGCGGAGGCGGTTGGAAACGATCGGTTTTCCAGGCAATGGATATTGGTGCCTATGAATTCAATCCGGTTATATTGAAAAAATATTTCGGATCTCAATAAAATGAAACAAAAATTTCGGATTGTTCATCTGGTGTTCTCCTTTTCAACTGGTGGAATGGAAAAGGGTATTGCCACACTGGTACAGGCCACTCACCATGAAGTGGAGCATATTATTGTTTGCACCACCAGGACAGGGAGATCTGAAGAATTACTGCCCACCGGAACCCGGGTGATATCGATGGAAAAACCTAATGGTAATTCCATTGGTTTTCTTTTCCGGTTATCCGGTTTGCTGAAATCCCTTGATCCGGATGTGGTTCATACCCGAAACTGGGCAGGGCTTGATGGTGTTATTGCAGCCCGCCTTGCAGGGATCAGGGCGGTTGTCCATGGGGAGCATGGATGGGGTATGGTGGATCCGGATGGGTTGAACCGGAAACGGGTATGGATCCGGCGGGTGTTGTCTTTTCTGATTCATGAATATACATGCGTTTCCCAACAGATGGCGTCCTGGCTTAAGAAGGATATCGGAGTCCGGCAGCGGGTGACCCCAATTTATAACGGGGTGGATTATGAGAACTACAGCCCCCGTAAAAGTAAGGGAAATAATAACGGGTTTTCCGTCTGCGTAGTTGGTAGACTGGACCCCATTAAAGACCATTTAACTTTGTTTAAGGGGTTTGCTGCAGTCAGAAAACAGATTCCCGAAGCCCAGTTGTATGTGGTTGGAGACGGACCGGAAAGAAAAAGACTTGAACAGGCATCCGTAGAGGGAACTATTTTTTTGGGGAACAGGCGGGATGTTCCTGACCTTTTAAAAAAGATGGATTTATTTGTCCTGCCCTCAATCAATGAAGGTATTTCTAATACGATTCTGGAAGCTATGGCTACCGGATTGCCGGTTGTTACAACCAAGGTGGGGGGGAATATAGAGCTTATTCAAGACGGCGTTAACGGCCAACTATTCGAGGTTGGGGACTGGAAACACCTTTCTAATATTATGCTTGATTATTATCACAATAAAGAAAAAAGAACGGCCCATGGAAAAGTGTCCAGGAGAATTATCGAAAGCAGGTTTTCCATTGATCAAATGGTGGGGGCATATATGCAAGTATGGAAACGGGTTGCAAAAAAATATTGACTCCTTTGGTTTGAAGCATGAGGTGTAATATGTCGTTTAAAAAGCAGATCCTGATAGTGGGTCTGCTTTTTTTATTTTCAGGTATTTTAAATGAGTGCCAGTGCGATTCCAACTGGCCGCCCGAAGGTAATGCAAAACGGTTTGAGGTGACAAGGGATACAGGTATTTCATCTGTGGGGAGGGAGAAAAATGGCAATTGTGGTGGTTCTTGGAAACTAAAGCTGAAGGGGCAGCAGGAGTTTATACTGTTTGACATTGACCCTAAAGACCTGAGGGGCAAAATTATTACGGGTGCGGTGTTGTATTTTAATACATCTGTATCAAAAAACGTGCCTGTTCTCAGGACTGGGGTATCCAGTGTTGCCGGTCGGTGGCGGGAAGGATTTTCGTTTCGGTATCTTCCGTTGCCGGGGACTTCCTGCTTTGATCAGGCCGGGTATAAAACCCGAAACTGGGCTTATCCTGGCAGCAGTTTTATGGATGTTGTTTTGGGTCACGGGCATACGTTATGGGGTTTTGCCAATGCCTCCCGCCCGGATAGCAATGGATGGCAGGAGATTGCCGTATCCCCTGATGTGGTTGCCGCGAGGGTTGCCGGACTTAGTTATGGGTTCTGCGCGGCAGATGAGGTAGGATCTGAATGGCGGTGGAAAAATCAGCAGTTTTCTTATTCTCTCTTTCCCAATCGGTATGTTTACAGCAGTGAACATTTCAATAAAAAACCGTGGATGAAGATCTGGACAAATGGGGAAGACCATATTAAACCAGACCGGGTGTCTATTTTGGGCTATTCCAATAAAGGATTACCGCCTGGGGAAGCTTTAGTGGAATGGGTAACTCCGGCGGACAAGGGCGGGGGGGAAACTCTTGGATTTAATGTTCTGTATAAAATTGGCGGAGTGGTTAAAAAAATACCACGGTACCTGATCCCCATGGCTGGACAGGTTGGTGAAACCGTTGTGATGTATATTCAAGATCTTAATTTGCCACCGGGAGAACAGATCGAGTTGGTCATTCGTGGAGTGGATAGTGTCGGGAATGAAGGAGACGCTTCTGTAGTTACTATTAAGACTGCTTCTTTAAAAAATAATTTTATTATGGATGACGTCCAATATGATTCAAGCTCAAACAAGCGTATTGATTCAGATCAAGGGGATGAAACTTATGCTATTATTGATCTGTTGGACAAAATAAATCCTATAACCGGTGAACCCATAACCTCAAGGCCAAAAGGGTACCAGTGGGCTAACCATTTATTCAACAGGACAAAAAAAAAGATAAAGATTCAATCTGCCCGAAATGAAACCGTTTGCTTCCAGGTCAATGTAAAAAAGGAAGCCGCTATAGCAAAAGCAGAGCTTATTTTTCCTGCTTTTCCCGAGCTTAAAGCTAAGGTGCTTAAAGCCGGTTATGTGGATCCAAAGAATGGAGAGGCGCCCTGCCCGCTTCCAGACCCTTTGATCCCTCTAAAGGGACAGGATTTCAATCTGCAAAAGAATGGTTCTTTTGTTTGTGAGCTTTTTGTCCCTCATGATACCCTGGCTGGGATAAAATACGGAAAGCTATCAATTTGGAACGGTGAAGAAAAGATAAGGTTTGATGTAGAACTGGAAGTCTATAATTTTACATTGCCGGATAAGCTGTCTTTTGTGCCGGAAATGAATGCATACGGCACTGCTGATCCTTATAAAAGCTATGACTATTACAAACTGGCACATGAGCACAGAACATGTCTGAACCGGTTGCCTTATAATTGGACTGGAAAGCCTGCATTTGCACCTGACATAAAAGATGGGGTGTTTGACTGGGGAAAATGGGATGAGAGAATCGGGCCCCTGCTGGATGGGTCCGCCTTCAAAGAGATGAAGCGGGCCAATGAACCGGTGGATGTGTTTTATCTGCCTTTTAACGAAAACTGGCCGGTTAATATTTTTCAACATTTTAAGCCCTCTTACTGGGCAGATGAAGCATTCAATATAGAATATGGCAAAAATTTAAAAAATAATTTCCAGGCTTTTGCTGATCATTTCAGGGAACATAGGTGGTTTGACACGGTTTTTCAATTTTATCTGAATAATAAAATCACCTATCGAGGAAAAAACGGTTCTTCGTCAGCCCCGTGGCACTTTGATGAACCTGTTAATACCCAAGACTTCTGGGCCTTAAGGTGGTATGGAAAACTATGGAAAGACGCCCTTTCAAAGGAGCGTGATCCCCGTTTAAAAATGTGTTTCAGGGCAGATATCTCCTACAGTGAATTTGGACGAAATATTCTTTGGGGTATCACGGATATGGAATATCTGGGCGGCAATAATCAACAGAAAACGAGAATGATCCATGACAGACAGCTTTTAAACGGACCGGTCAGGTTTGCAGAATACGGTTCTGCAAACAGGATAGATCAATCCAATGTAATAACTCTCTTGTGGTGTTTATCCGCCTGGTTTAAAGGCGCTGACGGGGTATTGCCGTGGCAAACAATGGGAACCAAAGAAAGTTGGAAAAAAGCAAATCAGAATGCGATTTTTTATCCTTACCCTGAAGGGCCGGTGCCTTCTCTCAGGTTAAAAACATTTATGGCAGGGCAGCAATTAATTGAATACTGCACTATTTTTTGTGATTTGTTTGGTGTTTCACGGCAGGAGTTAAAACAGATTTATGATAAGATGGTCAAAGAGAACCATGGTATCGTCGATCCTGCTTTGATTTGGAAATTTCGGTCTAACGTGGCAATGAAGATATCTGATCTGGCACCGGCCTACAGGCGGTCATGGTATGACTGGGGAGATATTCAATCAGAAAAAGGAACGCCCATAAAATTGAAATACGTAACCCCCTCCCCTGAAATAAAAAGTAATACACCGGAGTGTAATGATTTTTCGCCTCTATAATTTTTCCCATTCAAACCGGGTGATAATGAAATGAAAATAACAAAGCCGTTAAGGACATTGAAAAATTATTTGTACCGTCCCTCTGACAAGCGGGACAAACGAATGGTATTTATGATTGAGTGTATTCTGAATCAAAATTCCCGCGATATTGGTGCTGCCAGTTATCAAGCTATGAATTTTAAGGTGATTAACCTTTGCATGAAGTATCATGTCGGTATGGTTCAAATTCCCTGTCCGGAAATGATTTGCCTGGGATTTGCCCGGGAAAGAAAGCCGGGGCAATCCATCCGGGATGTTTTGGATACGGAGTCTGGTCGGCGTTGCTGTGCAGATTTAGCAGGGATTGTTGGTGGCCGGATAAAAGAATATGTTGACAGAGAGAACAAAATACTCGCTGTTTTGGGCGGAAACCCTGAGAGCCCGGGATGTGCAATACACTATGAGGGGGCCACCAGGCGTAAACTTTCAGGGCAATCAGGTGTCTTTATGCAAGCCCTTTTTCGGGAATTGTCCCGAATACAGATTGATGTTCCCTTTTTGGGTATTCGGGATTGTAGATCGGATTGGTTAAAGTCTGATTTACAATCGCTTGAGTTAGTTTTCAGAACCTGCTGATATAATTTGCTGTTATTTCCCCCCATTCAAACCGTGTGATGTTCCGGTCTTTTTTGCTGAACTATATACTGGTGAGGAAGATTTTTCTGTCGGAGTATTTCTCACCATATTTTTTTGTGGCTAAGACGAAGACCACTCCATATTACTCCAGTCGGGCTTCAGAATATCTTCTTCTTGGTCTAAATTTTCAGGGAATTTCAAGGAGGGTTGCTCATCAGGATCAAAAATGATGATATCAGAGTTATCTTTTTCTTTTTTATGATCGTTTAATTCTGAAAGGCTGATCTTTATTTTTTCTTTTTCGGATTCTTTTATATCGTTACTGAGCAAGACAGATTCGAGTTTTTCTTTTGCTTTTAAAAATTTTCCCTGTTTATACAAAGTCATGCCTAAATGATATTTAATAGTCCCGTTGTCCGGATCTTTTTCTTCAGCCTGTGACAGCATCCACCCAGCCTGGCCAAAGGCCTTTTTTTGGTAATAGGCCCACCCTAAGGTATCCATGAGCCAGGCTTGGTCCGGCATTTGATCATAAGCGGTCCTGGCAAATTCCAGGGACCGGTCCGGATCACTTCCTTCTTCAAGGAGAATCCATGCCAGGTTACCCATGATTTCCGGGTCGTCCGGGAAATGTTTAAGGGCTTTTTCAAGCACCTCTTTTGCTGACCCGGTTTCGTATTTTTCCATATAATATGCTGCCAGAAACCGCCATCCGTCCAGAAACAAGGGTTGCTCCCGGGTACATGCCAAAAGCGTGTCTTCCATAGCGGTATATTCTTTTTCTGCCCGGAGCAGGCCTGCCTGCAGAAGATAAAATGTTCCTGAAACCGGCTTATCCGTCATAGCCATGTTTATGTATGTTTTGCATTTTGGAAAGTTTTTAAGTGCCAGACTGATTTTTGCCCCGACATAATACAAGCTTGACAAATTTTTGCCTTTCTTAAGCCATAGATCTATTAGTTCAAGAGCCTGGCCGCCTTTTCCCGTATCCGCCAGAAGGCATGCATAGTGGTAAAGGGC
The DNA here is from genome assembly GCF_963675255.1 of uncultured Desulfobacter sp. Taxonomy (GTDB): domain Bacteria; phylum Desulfobacterota; class Desulfobacteria; order Desulfobacterales; family Desulfobacteraceae; genus Desulfobacter. The sequence continues at coordinate 2,934,978 of NZ_OY775937.1, read as the reverse complement.
TTCAACCATATCCGTTTTTTTTTCAAGGATGGATTCATAGGTATCAAGTGCTGTCTGGTAAAGTTTTTGCCCTTCAAAACTGCGCGCCAGAAAAAACAGGGCGGATACACTGCCGTTCAAGTGCCAGGCTCTGGAAAAAGCCTGGGAGGCGGTTTTATATTCACCTTTTTCCATAAGGCAGAGCCCTTTTACCTGCCAGGCGGTCGATTCAGAAGAATTCAGGGATAATACCCGATCAATATATTGAAGTGCCAGGGCATAGTCTTTACTTTTGTAATGGAGCCCAGACATGGCCAAAAGTGCATCCACATTATCCGGTTCCATCATCAATGCCCGGGTCAAAGAGGTTTCGGCAAGTTTACTCTGACCTCCTGCAAGATATGTAATACCCAATAGATAGTGGGCTGACACAAGTCCGTAATTTCTTTCCAAAGCAGTTTTAAGATAGGATACAGCGTGAGAAAAACGTCCCTGGAACATCCAAAATTTTCCCATAAGCAAATGATATCCGGTATCGTCACCTTTTAGTTCATTTACCTTGTCCAACCATTTTTGCGCCCCACCGACGTCCAGACGGGCCAGGCAGATGTCGGCAGACATCAGTTTGAAGCCGGCGTTATCCGGGTATTGGGCGGCCACTATCTTTAAATACTGCTCTGCCTTGGCCAGCATTCCGGTCGACCTGTAAAACCGGCAGAGCCGAATTTTGATATTCAGGTCTCCAGGATCGGTTTGGACGGCTTTTTGAATAAGCCCTTCAGCCTTTAAAGCATCATCTGCAAGGATATAATAATCGGCAGCAAGCATAAGATCAGAAATTTTTTTCAACGGATGAGACAGTACATCAGTCATTATCTTTTCCGCTTCAATCTTATTTTGCTGTTGTACAAGGCAAATAGCCAGCTTTATTTTTGGGCGAATCTTCCCAGGCGAAAAATCCATGGCCAAAGTATAATCCATTTTCGCCCTTTCAAGATCGCCTTTAAGTAAAAACAGGTCCCCTGAAAGCATCAGTACTTCGGGCCCACTTGCCGCACGGTCCTTGAGTTCAGACAGCATTTTTTCCGCCTTGGCCATATTCCCTTTGAGCAATGAAATCCGTATGGCCTGTTTTTGAACCGCCATGTCCAGAGGATTTTTCTTCAAAGCCATCTCAAAAAACAGGGTTGCCTGATCAAGATTGGAAAGTTTTAGATAAGCAGTTCCGATTTTGCCGCAAAGAACAGCGCTCCTGGCTTCTTCAGGAATATTTAACCAGTATTGCAGGGCTTTGGCATAAGCTTTTTCCGCATATGCATCATCCCCGTCTTGTTCAAATAAACTTGCCTTTCCGCCAAGCTGATCAGAAAATTGATAAACAATAATGCCTGCCAAAACCATCCCGGAAATAATAACGGAAATGAAAACCACCCCGCCAAGGCGCATTATTTTCTTTTTCTTCACCGTTTTACCACCAGGATACCAATGAGCCCGGACATTATTAGAACGGCGAACAATGAAAAAATTTCAAGTTTATTATGAACAGCATACCTGATCAGTTTCAGCGCAAAAGAGAAAAACCAGGGAAGTTCAGTGTCTCTGCCATAAGCTGTTTGATAAGAATATTTTCCTGGATATCCCGGGCTTGACCGGGACCCGAAAATATTCCTTGAAGGTGTTACTTTTTGTTTATTTTTTTTAGGGGCACCAGTTACCTGGGATACAACCTCCTGCCGATTTAACGGGTCAGTCCGGGGTCCCCCTGAAAAAGCAATCACATTTTCCATGGTTTTCCTGGCCTCCTTTTCAGCCTTGATTTTTTCAGGCACAGGGTCAGGCCTGTCTTTTTTATGGTCATCGTTTTTTTCAAGATAAGGAATACCCAAGCCGTTGAGCACCTGCGCGTTTCTTTTTTTCAGAGATAGGTATTCATCCATAATACTTTTAAGCCTTAAATTGGCAGCTATTTGCCGGTCAAGGGAGGTTTCAGGAAAAATGGCGGTTTTTGACAACAGATCAAAAGGAATGTCAATATTGACAGTCCCGGCTGCAACCCCTGTTCCCGTAGGACCGTGATAAAGTATGGGCGTTTTTTCTTTTTTTATCCGGTTCTGCAAAAGACTATAGGTTTTAGTTATATTGGATGTGGCCTGCTTGTCCTTAAATACCGGCAATTCATCTCTGTTTGCCTTTAAATCCAAAGATTTTGGGTGATGAAACCACCCATATCCTTTGGCAGGTATCAGACACAATACCAAAACAGACACAAAAAGCAAAAAAATACAGAAACGCCTTATTTTTATAAAAAACTTTTTAATTGACAAGTAGTCTGTATCCCGTAATATTAAAGGTGATTAAACTCAAGCGTTATCACAATATAATTTAAAAAGCCATACTCACTTTTTTCAATAATGTCGGAGATTGTTTCATGAAAAACTGTTCCAGAGTCATCCTGGTATTGCTCATCGTGCTGACTTCTCTTTGTAGCTGTTCAAGCAAAGAGGACAAAAAAGAAGCCCATATCCAGAAAGGGAATAACTATTTTGAAGCCGAGGAATATAAAAAGGCGGAAATAGAATTTAAAAATGCTCTTCAAATAGACGGTACGGACATCTCAACCCTAATGAAGCTGGGTAACACCTTTATGAAACTCGGCCAGGTGCAACAGGCATTTTCCGTTTTTTCAACAGTGGAAAAGAAAGCCCCTGACAATATTGAAGCATTGGTGACCCTGGCTAAATTTTATTTCCTGGATAAAAAACTTGCAGAGACTCAGGCGCGTATAGATAAAATTCTGGAAAAGGATCCCTCAAATATAGATGCCTTGTTTCTCAAAGGAAGAATATTAGCCAGAAGAAACCAGGTTGATGAAGCCCGGGTCATCTTTGAAAAAATTCTTGAAATAAAAAATGATCATGTCGGAAGCCTTCATGGGATAGCAGGCATAAAAACAAAAGAAAAAAAGTTTGACGAAGCAGAAGCCCTTCTGCAGAAGGCAGTGGATTCTGCGGAGGATACTACCCAACCCCGGATTGTCCTTGCACAGTTCTATATTGCCCGAAAGCAGCTGGACAAAGCCGAAGAGCAGCTTAATATTTCTGCCGCCGAACATCCGGAGAATGCCGGCCACCAGATTTTATTAGGCAATTTTTATTTAAAAACAAGGAACATGGAAAAAGCTGAAGCCGCTTACAGAAAAGCGGTTGAAATCCAGCCGGATAAAAGCCGCCCCCTGGTCATACTTGCCGGATTCTACAACCTTACCGGGAAAAAGGAACAGGCCCTTGAACTATACCGTAACGCTTGCGCCATTGATCCTGAAGATATGAATACGCGCATGGTTCTGGCCCGGTTCCTTTACAGAGATAAAAAGAAAGATGAGGCTGAAAAAGAGCTTAAAGAGATCATGAGTAAACGCCCCGGGCTTGCTTCTGCCAGAATGTTGAAAAGCGAAATTCTGATTTCCAAAAAAGAGTATCAGCCTGCATTGCAACTTCTTTCTGCGCTTGAGAAAGATGAGCCCAATTCCCACAGAGTCCAATTTTTTAAAGGTCTTTGCTATATAGGCCTTGGAGACCCAAACCAAGCAGCAACATCTGTATATAAGGCCGTTCAACTGAAACCGGATTATATAAAAGCCAAAATGCTGCTGTCGGAGATATACTTCCGGCAGCATTCTTATGAACTTACCGTGGAACAAACCACGGGGGCTCTCAAGCTCAACCCAAACCTTTACCGGGCCATTCTGATCCGGGCAAATGCATACATGGCCTTGAAAAAATTCAAGGATGCTGAAAATGATTACAGGTATATGATCAAACTTGACCCGGATAACCCAACCGGATATTACCGCCTGGCTTACCTGAAATCAGGCATGGGACAATTTGACCAGGCAAATCCTTTGCTTGAAAAGGCCTATTCACTGAACAACAAGCTGCTTGATGTATTTAATCTGAGAGTCAGAAATGCGGTGGCACAAAAATCTTTTGAAAAAGCACATGATCTTTGCACCGAGCAGATGGAAACGTTTAAAGACAATAATAAGCTCCTTGCAGTTATTCATGCTATGAAGGCTAAAATATATCTGGCTGAAAAAAATATTGACAGTGCCGAATCCGAATTAAAAAAAGCGATTGATATTTCCCCGGATTACTTAGCGCCATATAATGACTTGGCAAAAATCTACCTATCTCGGAAAAATGTTGAACTTGCGAAGGAACAATATAAAACAATAATTTCCAAAAATAAAAAAAGTGCTTCTTCTCATATGCTGCTCGCCGTGCTGTATGAAACAGAAAAAGACTTTGACACTGCAGAAGACCACTACCGAAAAGCCCTTGATATAAACCCCAATTATGCAGCTGCTGCCAACAACCTGTCTTATCATCTTGCGGCTAGGACGAATAAATTGGATGAAGCCCTGGCCTTGGCCCGGAAAGCCAAAGCCCTTTATCCCGAAGATCCCAGCATAATGGATACGTTGGGTTTTGCATATTATAAAAAAGAGTTGTACGGAAATGCCGTTGCCCAGTTTCTGGACTGCCTGGAAAAAATCCCGGACAACCCGGTTATCAGATATCACCTGGGCCTGGCCTATTATGGCAAAGGTGAAAAGGCCCTTGCCGGCAAAGAGCTGGCCAACGCCCTTGAACTGAAGGAAGATTTTTCAGGCGCAGAGCATGCCAGAACCATGCTGGAGGAGATAAATACTGGAGGAGATAAATAAAGGATGACAAAAATTTCAGTCAATATCATTCAGGGTATACTGATTTTATCCGCCATATGTATTGTTTCTATTGCCGATGCAGAAGAGATAACCGGAAGGCAACTGGCCCAGAAGGTGTTTGACCGGGACCGGGGAAAAAATTCTGTTTCAACGGCACAAATGGTATTGGTCAGTAAAAGCGGCAAAAAAAGAACCCGTCATTTTACAACCAAACGGATTGAAGAAAACGGGCTGGAAAAACAGATCACGCGATTTACCGCTCCGGCCGACATTGAAGGCACGGGTTTCTTAAATGTTGAAAAACCGGGTTTGGAAACCGAACAGTTTTTATACCTTCCCGCTTTAAAGCGGACCCGGCGAATCGTCAGCTCCCAGAAAGACCAGCGATTTGTTAACAGTGATTTTACGTATGAAGATATGGAACGGCACCCTGTTTCTAACTATACATATAAAATCACCGGTTCAACCAAGGTCGGCAACCTCGACTGCTATATCCTTAAATCCCGGCCCAAACAAGGGGTTGAATCTCAATATGGTTTAACTATCAGCACGATCTCAAAGGATGCCCTTGTACCGGTCCACGTAAAATTTTATGATAAAAAAAATAAGCATATCAAAACGTATAATGTCTTAAAACTTGAACAGGTCCAGGGCATCTGGACGGAAATCATAAATACCATGGAAGATCATAAAAAAAATCATAAAACCTATATTAAGCAAAGTAAAATTACATATAATACCAATATAAAAACAGACGATATCTCACGGAAAAACCTTGAAAATCATTGATCCGATATCATGATTGCTCTTCTTGATAATACATCCGAATTCGAGGAGGAGCGATGGCAAATAAAACTGTTTGCAGTTTATGTATTATTCTTTTATTTTTAGGTTATTGCTTTTTTTTTACTTATCCGGCCTATTCTGAATCACAAGATGCGGAAGAAACTGTTCCATTCTTAGGAGATACGCTGCCGGATGATATTTTTGAAGATGCGGGCTCACAGGAAAACAAGTCCGGATTTTCAATATCAGGTGAAATTCTTGCCAGAGGAACATTTCAATCCAAAGAAGATGATGCAATTGAAAATAACCAAAGCTTCAGGAACCGGATACTGCTCGAAGGAAAATATAAAAACTGCGTTACGGTTTCTGCGCTCTCTGATTATCTTTATTTTGCCGAAGAAAACCAAACAGATGATTTCGATATAGATCTTTACGAAGCAAAATGGGAATATACAGGCAAAAAATACGGACTTTCCCTGGGCAAGCAAATCGTCCGGTGGGGTAAGACCGACCAAGTTAGCCCGGTTGATACCCTGAACCCCCTGGATTTCCGTGAATTTATCATCCCGGATTACGAAGAACGCAAAATTCCGGTATGGATGGCAAATGCCAAATGGTTTTCAGAATATTTCACACTTGAAGGGGTGTTTATTCCTTTTTTTGAGGAATCAAAATGGGATTATTTCGGTACCAACTGGTCTGTTTTCAGCCATGTAAAAGAAGAACTTCAGGGCGCTGTATCTAATCCGGCACTTAAGTCATACATCAACGATTTGTCTGTCCATGAGACTAATCCTGACGACGAGGCAGAGTTCGCTGTCCGGCTTCACACAACCATAAAAAATATAGATCTGGGTTTTACATTCCACTGGATGACGGAGGATAATCCATATTACAAAAAGTTCCCAATCAAAAATATCAATGTAAACGGCTCTTTTTCAGGAAGTGCCATTTCCTCCGCTCTTGGATCGGTAGTATTTACAGATGAGAATGTTGAAGTAGAGTACCGGAAAACAAAAGCTGCAGGATTTGAATTTGAAACTACCTGGGACAAATACGGCATCAGGGGAGAAGCCTTATGGATGGAAAACCAGTCCTTCTTAACCTCATCCCTTACGTCTTCCCGCCATCCCACGATTACAGCCGTTATGGGTGTTGACCATACCACCGCCGGAAACATTTATTTCAACTTTCAGGCGCTGTATTCACATATCAAAGACTATTCAGACGAGATCCTTTATTTTGACAAGGACTCTTTTTCATTGCTGGGGGAAATAAAACTGGACCTGATATCGGACTGGCTTCAAGGAGCGGTAATTTACAATGTGTCTCTCAATAATAATTCCCATTACATCTCCCCATATTTAAAATACACTTATGTTACCAACCTTGAGTGTAAAATGGGGACCGGGTTTTTCTTAGGGAGCGAGAATACTTGGCTTGGACGTTATGACGCTTATGATTATTTTTTTTTAAATATAATATATCTATTTTAGGGACTGGGAAGGTCCATACACCTTTCAAGGTCAGCCTCTATTCTTGAATTTGCACAGGCAATTTCATGGTGTCCCTATATACTCGATGTTCGAGTTTTTTGAATTTGACTGCCAAACAATCCTCGATTAGAATCAGGCTACTTTTTTCCGGAAGCGTTCCAAAGATGGGGATGACTTCATTTGAGGAAAAGTACGGCTGCTCATATGTTTTGTAGAAGGATTGAAAGGAATAATATTATCAATGCGCTCTTCTTCTAAGTAACACAACCGAACAATCAAGCCACAACTATCTCTAATCCAAGAGATTTAGCCTGATTTATTACACGTTTTTTCAAACGTTTCTGATGTGTCTTTTCCTGTTCAGAAAAAACCGAATCATCGAAAGCTTTCTTGTTCTTGATGAGGTGATAGATGATGCGGGCCAATTTGTGGGCGGTGGAGGTGATCGCTTTTGGTGCGCCGTGACGGGCACGCATTCTACGGAAATAATCACCGAGATATGATTTGCTTTTCCAAAGCGAGTTAGCTGAAAGCCGAAGCGCGTGAGCTAATCGATTGGACCCGGGACGGGTATGTGATGAAAGCACTTTTCCACCGCTGATTTTATTGTTGGGACATAAACCGAGCCAAGAGCAGAAATGGCCGACAGTTTTAAATTGGGATAAATCCGGGCCAACTTCGGTGAATACGACGTGGGCCGTCAATTCGCTGATACCATCTATCAGTGTTAAATCCGTCCCCAGAATACGATGCATGTGGGTTTTGACATCAAAATTAGGCGTATTGGCCTTTGGTTTCCGTCCACCCTTTTTGCCAGGCGGCGGTTTTATATCATCAATATAAATACGGGATTCAAATTCTTTCAAATGGTTTTCAATTTCAACATCACAATCTATGATCAACTGGCGGTAATTACGATAGGATTGAACTGTCTGCTCAAGTGTAAAAAGATGCTCCCGTCGATAATCTCCCGTCAGCGATTTGACAATTGTCTGCTTTGTGGCCTTTATCCGTCGATCTTTCAATTCAGCTAATTTTTTAGGATTTCGCTCTCCGGCAAGAATTGCATCAATAATTGCCATTCCGGTAACGCCGGTAATATCGCTGATGACGTTGTGAATCTGTAGATTCATCTGGGTCAGAGATTTTTGAATATGCTGGATATGGGAAGAAGCGGATTTAACCAGATTATCTCTGTGCCTGAGTAAGGACCGGACGGCGCAAATATCCTGTGCAGGCCGGAATGAACCTCGCAACAAACCGACAGAATGAAGATATTGAAGCCATTGACAATCCTGAACATCAGTTTTGCGGCCAGGCACATTTTTAACGTGTCTAGCGTTAACCAGGATAACCTCAAATCCATATGCATCTAGAATTTGGAAAACAGGTATCCAGTATACGCCTGTGGATTCCATGGCAATCGAATCAATATCGCAACTTTTTAGCCACCTGGCTGCGTCATGCAAATCATCGGTAAATGTATCAAAACGTCTTACCGGATCATCTGATCTATCACCAGGGACGGCAATGTAGATCTCTGTAGCACCAATGTCGATGCCGGCAGCGTTAGGATGGATTGCATTCAGGTTCTCAATTCCATTTTTGCTCTTTTTTCCGGTACTTTTTGCCATTTTCATCCTTTTCTATTCAGGGAAATGGTGGTGGCCGGATGGTGATACAATGTATTCTTCTAAACGGGATAAACCAGTATTCCCTTAAGGATATACTACTTCACCAATGCTCGGTTCACGTCATCCGGGGCCACGCTTTTGAACGGGTTCCTGCTTTTAACTTATCAAGCTTTTGTTCACTAATTTCGTTTCCACAGAAATCCTGGACAAATTGAACTAAAGCTTCTGTGTGAATCCGCTGGGATAGGCTTCCCACACTCCATGCAGGAAGTTTGTTTTCCAAGCGGGCTTTCTGGTGATGATGGAAGAACAATGCATGATCTAACAGCAGGCTCAGGATCAAGGAACTCCGAGATCCATCTTCGCCTGTATGCTTGGTCAGTTTGCCCCATCCTTCATGACCTTTCCAGTCCTCAAAGAAAACCTCTATCAACCAGCGGAAAAAGTATGCTTGAACAATATCCAATGTTCTCCAACTTAAGTCAGAGGCTAACAAATAGCGTGGTTTTTTCTCATCAGGGTACTGAATGGCGATAACAAAACGCTTTGCATTGTGAGACGGCACATACAGACGAGCCGATGAGACAAAAATTTCAGTGTCTTTTTTGCCTCTAACCGATACTTTTTGAGATATCAGAGGATAAGATTCGAAAAATTTTTGTACAGAAATTATGCGATTTTTAAACCGTACATTTTGATTAGACTTCATTTTGGTGATGGTTTGAGTGCCACCAAAGATAAGGGAACTGCCATCAACAAATTCAGCGTGCCCATAAAGACCATCTGCCAAAATAGCGTTGATTTCAATGTCCGGATGTTTTTTATGGAATATTTTCAAAAGCACAAGGGCCAATTGAACTTTCGTTGGGTACTCAGGATTTCTCTGCGGCTCCTTGGGACGCTTTTTCTTAGGAATTTTCTTTTTTTTAAGGCGATCATCTTCCTTTTTCCACTCTTTCCACAATGGGTCCGGATGATAAAATTCAAACCCCACAGGGAAAGAGGCCACAGGTGTTACCAAAAATAAAAAGACAATGCATTGCCCATTTAAAAAACCTCCGGTAAGTTTATCTTTAAGCTTGTGAACTTTATATATCTTTTTGGTGGACTTTGATCGGGCACGGTCTACATCATCTATGCAAAGAACGCCTTCTTTTATGCCATAATGCTTCAAAATATTACACGTACTCTGTTGCAGTAAGTCATCGAAGCTGATTTTTGAATTTCGGAACATCCAAGAAAGAGCGGAAAAACGGAATTTCCCTAAACTGATTCGTTCAAATCGTTTCCAGCAAATACTATTGGTTAACAAAACGCCACTTAAACAGAAGCTTAGCCACAGTTTTTGTTTTTTGGATAGTCCATAACTGGGGTTCTTTTTCATCAATTCTTGATTTATGCATTCAAGATAGTTTTCAATAAAGGGCAGCGGGCGTTCGAGTAGCATCTCTATCTATGAATTCTGTTAAAATTTTATACCAAAAATTCAACTTCTTTAGCACATTTTGATGTCAACTTCAAAAAACTCGAACATCGAGTATATACAAAGTCGAATAAAAATCTTAGTGTCTTTGTGCGAGTTTTTTAACTAAAACAATTCATCTCCCCATTCGCTCATTTGATATAAAGTATCTCTAAATTTCAAGTTGCGTATAAATAGAAGAGTCTAATTCCAACTTTTGGATAATTTGTTTTTGCAAATTCGATAATGGTTTCAATGAACGCATAATAATATTTCCTGCCATGTCGCATATAATAGTAAGGTTAACTTTCGAAAAAGCCTTTAAGATTCTTTCCGCAGAAGGTTTGGCTGTAGTCTTTTTACGATTTTCAGGATGCATATCAGGTAGTTCAGTCTTTTCTTCTTTCAATGAGCGTCGAACAACAAATTCTATAAGAGTCAGCACCCTTACACACAGGGTGAGTAGATATGTGATACCTTCAATCTGATCATCTTTTTTAACAAAGAACGGAGCTATGTTGAGGCGACTTTTTAGCCTGGCGAAGATACGTTCAACTCGATATTCATTTCTATATGACAAAATAGCATCATGCAGGGAAAACTTATCAAAATCCATGTCTATGACGAATGCTTTCCAGCCGAACCGGGTTTTTTCATCGGCAATTTTTTCTTGATTTCTTTGAACAGAAGTAATCTGATAACGAACTTTCTCTACAACGATGGTTTCCCGGTTAAGGGACCCCCTGCCTTTACCGACATACTTCATTTTTTGTTCTACCTGTTTTTCAAACTGGACGTCCAGCAGATTCTCTACGTTATGGGCTTTGACTATTTTGGCAATAGCCGCAACAAGTTCAGCCTCATCGCTTATTTGACGTTTGCCTCGCCCTGGCAAAGGCGTTAATTTTTCAAGTTTTTCCTTCGCTTTTTTCAACCGAATATCGAGACCGGCTGATTGTTGCCTGGCATGAGCAGGGGAATGAACCACGAACACCCGCTCCTGCCAGGTTATTTCTTCAGCCTCTTTTTGAAAAGTCTGAATGCGGCTGAACTCATATCCTTTGGCTGCCAGAACGACTATTCCTTTATAGTTCTCTCTGAACACAGGGATCAAAGCTTCTTCCCGATCTTTGGAAATACCTTCATTGATCCATGTTTTCATTTCATCAGCAGTTTTACCGGTCAAGGGCAGCGGGCATAAATAATGATCTCCTGATAATACCAAATGAGCCCGGGTCTCCAATGCACTCATTTTACAATCACCTGAGAACAATAATCCATTTTTTTTAAGACTGTCACTGACGCGACTTATCAGCGGAATATATAATCCATCGTCTGCCTTTTCACCAGAAACGACGTCAGAAGCCAACGGCATTCCCAAAGGGTCCAGGGCAGCACTCATCAATTTTATCTGAGGTAACTTCGTATTGTCTTTGCTATGACCAAACTGAACCAATCCCTCTTCTGTGATTGCCTGATCCGTACTCACAGTCGTTGCATCACATCTGATTGTTTCAGGCTTTAGATCATACACCTCTATTGACTGTTTGTTGAGATCATCTTCTATCTTTGACCAGTATTCACGATTGCTTAAATGTTTAAAAAGATGAGCTAAACGATCATCACTGAAATCCAGCGCCGCTATTGGCCGCCCTGCTATGCAAAGCAACGTATGTTGCATTTCTTCCACATATTCACTCATTGATACCTTGCGGTGGTCGCCTTCAGTCAGAATATAGGCCATCCATATGACTGTGGTCCATCCCCAGCTAAGGTCTCTTTGATTTCCATGTCTTGGGATATGTCTGTCTATGATTTCCGGAATACCCATTCTGACCATTTGTGCTATGAGTAAAGGCACATCATTCACTCGTTCCGTGATAATCTGAAGGTTGTCTTTGTTGAAAATCTCTTGATCTTTTAATGTCGAATCCGTTACCATTTTAGTGCCTTTAAGTTAAAATAAAAAAGGAAACTACAGCCGAATTTTCCACAAAGTTATGATCAGTTTTAATTATTGCAAGCCCTCCATGCAAAATTAACTTTTTCAGATTTAAAATGAGCGAATGGGGAGATACATCTTGACCAAATATCCAAATATCAAGCCTGACCCTTTTATTATCCTGACCCTTTTATCGTACAAGTGAAATTTCGTTGGCCGAAATCATGTTCAATACCTTCGCCAAACTAAAATTTAGTTGGGGATGAAAAATGAACATTTTTTCCTTATGATATTCGATTATTACAAAGCATATTATAAGAAAGAACTGCTCATGAATGAAATTACCACGCTTTTAACTTGCATGCACCCCTTACTTGACGCAAACACTTACCGTCATTTTCTGATTATCAGTCAAGCCTTGCTGACGATGACAGGTCGGATTACCATGCTGAGCATCAGTCGTTGGACTGATAAAGGAGGAAGCTATCGTACTATACAGCGGTTTTTTTCAAAAGATATCCCTTGGGATTCACTCAACTGGGCGATAGGGAAAACATTTTTGAAAAAATCAAAAATTATTCTTATTGCTGGTGATGCCACAACTGTAACCAAGTCAGGTAAGAAAACTTTTGGTCTTGGCAGGTTTTTCTCTTCCATCTACTCTCGTGCAGTTCCTGGAATTGCCTTCCAAACCCTTTCATTGCTGGATGTCGAAAAACGAATTTCATGGCCAATGTTAATAGAACAGATGCTTCCAAAGCCAAAGCAGAAAAAGCGGGTAGTAACGAAAAGCAAAAAACAAAAGCGGGGCCGGGGAAGGCCCAAAGGTTCAAAAAACAAGAACAATCGCAATGTTGTACTCAATGCGGAAATGACGCAGGTACAGGCCATGCTGCAAAAACTTTTAAAGCTGATTGGGGATACACTTCAACCTATTTACTTTGTGTATGACGGTGCATTCGGAAACAATGCGGCTGTTCACATGACACGACAAGTTGGGTTGCACCTAATTTCCAAATTACGCAACAACTCTGCCTTGTATTTCAAGTGGAATGGAGTCTATTCCGGCAAGGGGAGGCGACCAGTTTATGGTGATAGAGTTAATTACAAAAACTTTCCCGCAGCCCATTTAAAATCAGAAGAGACCAAAAAACACATCTGCACCCGCATCTACCAAATGAATGTGATACACAAAAAATTTGCCGACGCTCTGAACGTAGTCATCATCGAGAAAAAAAACGTAAAAACGGATAAGATAGCCCGCGTTATCCTGTTTAGCACCGATCTTGAACTTGATTGGAAAAATATCATTGACTATTATCGTTTGAGATTCCAGATTGAATTTAACTTTCGTGATGCAAAACAACACTGGGGACTTGAGGATTTCATGGTCATAAAAGAACAATCAGTCCTCAATGCTGCCAACTTATCCCTATGGATGGTCAATGTTTCCCAGGCAATGCTGGTGACATCCGGCGAAGAAAGTATTCTTGACCTGAAAGCCCATTATCACGGGCTTCGTTATGCGCAGGAAGTATTTAAAATACTTCCTGAAAACACAAAACCGATTAATATTGTACAGCTATTTGAGAAGATTCCCGTGCTAGGACGGATTCATGGTGAGAAAAAGGCTGCTTAGTGGCGAAGGTATTGCATGTTCTCATGGTTTTTTAACCTCGAATTGCTGAATATACTATTGATTCCTTGACTGTCTTTATGAAGATGGCTAAAATTTCAATATGAACAAAAAAAAGCAGTCCGGCGGTTTAAACAACCCCCATGATAAGCTATTTAAGGAGACTTGGAGCAACCAGGAAAATACCCGCAGTTTTCTGCAGCATTTTTTGCCGGATAACGTGTTGCAGGTGATGGATCTTTCAAGCCTTGAAATCTGCAAAGACAGTTTTGTGGAAAAGGAATTATCGGATTATTACTCCGACATGTTGTACAAGGTGATGCTGTCCGGCACTCCGGGATATGTATATGTGCTGTTTGAACATAAGAGTTATTATGACAAATATGTTCATTTCCAGATGCTGGAATACATGGTGAAAATATGGCGTTTGTTTGTCAAGCAGCAGAAGAAAAAGGCCAAGAAAGCGTTGCCCATTGTAATTCCCTTATTAATTTGTCATGGCAAACACGCTTGGCCGGAAAATGCCGTCCGATTTTCCTCTCACTTGTCAGGTCCGGTGGATGAACTTTCCGGTTATATACCGGATTTCAGTATTGAACTGTATGATCTGGCTAAGTTAACGGATGATGAGATCAAGGGCACGGTCATGGCAAGGGTGGTCCTGTTGCTGTTCAAGCATGTATCTGATCCTGATCTGTTGGACAGGCTGCCGGGTATCCTGGCATTAATGAAGGATTTGATGGAAAAGCAAACCGGGCTGCAATATTTTGAAAGCCTGTTTCGGTATCTGTTCAATACCATTGACAACATATCTGCTGACACAATCAAGGAAATTGCTGAACAGGCAATTTCCGGAAAGGCGGGGGAATATATTATGACACTGGCGGAAAAACTTCGTAAAGAAGGGGAAATCAGAGGAGAAATAAAGGGGAAGCTTGAAGGAAAGCTCGAAGGAAAACTCGAAGGAAAGCTTGAAGGATTGTCAGATGCAATCGAATTGGGCATGACCCTTAAATTTCCGGATGAACTTAACGATGTCATGGCTGGGATAAAAAATATTAATGATATTGATAGGCTGATAAAAATTAAGAATGCCATTAAAACCGCCAAGAATGGTTCAGAAATTCTGATGTTGTTGTGAAAATCAAGGGGGGGGGCCTGTGATGGGGTCTGATGGGGTCATCTGATGGGGTCAGGCTTGACATTTTGATATTCTACTGATATCAAATCCATATGGCAAGAAAACCAAGACTACATTATCCAGGCGCTTTTTATCACGTGATGCTCAGAGGCAATGGCGGCCAGGAAATTTTTTTCTCAGAAGATGATCGGCATCACTTTTATTTTTTGCTTGAAGAAGGCCGGAAAAGATACAATCATCGCATTCACGCATTCTGCCAGATGAAGAACCATGTCTTATGTGGAGCTCCACATAACACATGTTATGTGAAGTTTCACGTTATGTGAAGTCCCCTTTTCAGTTATGCATCCATTCGTTTATGTCTTTCGATTCTTCAAGTAATTGCTTCACATAATTGTGACTCCTTGGGGGTGCAATTCAATAATTTAGGTTTTGGCCTGATCACGGGTCTTTTGCATAAAAAGTCAAAATGTGGCATTCATAACCATCTTATTTTATAGAATCTGAATTTTATGATTTGTCTGTTATGTTGCCAAAAAGTATCAAATCTAAATTATCGGTTTGCATCCCTCCTTGGACAGTCTATCAAGCCACTGGAGCACATTGGGTTTTTGCCAGGGGGCTTTTTTAACGATCTTAGGAGCGCCAGCCCTATCGATCATTTTACGCTTCATCTCCATGTCGATTTCCACATAAATGTTAGTGGTGTTGAGATTTGCGTGACCCAGCCAGTAACTGATCATATTGATGTCATTTCCCGAACGAAGTAAATGCATAGCGCTGGTGTGTCTGATCGTGTGGGGATTGACAGGTTTGGCGCGTTTGTCGAATTGACCAGCTTGCGCACCATACTTGCGGGTAATGTAGCGGATGCCAAAGCGAGTGATGGGAGCACCGTTGGCGTTAAGAAACACGCATTGAGCGTCTATTTGCTTGAGCGCTCGTTGGTGCAGGTAATTTTTAAGCACGGTCGCTGTTTCGGGCCATATCGGGCAGGAGCGTTCCTTGCCGCCCTTGCCGTGCAGTCTGATCTGAGCCGAATCGTCAAAACGAAGATCGTCAAGTTCCAGGGCAACGATTTCACTGACCCGCGCACCGGTATTATACATCAGCATGAGCAATGCTTTGTCTCGCACGCCAGTACGGGAGTTGACATCAACCGCGTTTAAAACCACCTGCATCTCTTTTTCGTCAAGATAACCGACCATTTTGTGCTCAGCGCGCTTGAGGGGGATGGAACGAATCTGACCGCAGTGAACGATCAGCATCGGCTCCTTGCGAGCCATGTAGTTGAAAAGGCTCCGGATAGCTGCCAGTCGTGCGTTTCTGGTCCTCGGCGTGCAGCCTCGTTTTTGCTCGCATTCATCGAGAAAATCCAGCACCATGTTCTCCGTGACGTCTTTGACCGCCAGCTTATCGACGGGTATTTTTACGGTGTCGGCGACATAACACAAAAGCAGTTTTACGGCATCGCGGTAAGCCAGGATGGTATTGGCCGAAAGGCCTTTTTGTACCGGCAGATAGTGGCTGAAAAAACGTTTTATAAAATCAGCGAGTAAGTGATTCATAATTTCCCTCCATGCGGATCTATGTTTTTCAGATAGTGATTTCGGAACCGCTGGTTTACCTGCTGGAGCAGTTCGGCCGTGGGCTGCAAATAAACGCGCGTGGAACTGATGTCCACATGCCCCATGTAGGTGGCAAGAGCGGGCAGACGGGCGTTGACATTCTGTCCGTCCCGGTACCAGGCCTGCAGTCTGTGTACGGCAAAGGTGTGCCGTAGATCCTGGATACGAGGCCCGGTGCGCTTGTGGCGCGCGATGCCGCATTTTTGCAATAGGCCCCTGAAGGTCATATTGACGGTGGGGTGGCACAGGCGCCGCCGACGCTCATTCAGCAATAGCGGAGAGTCGGGCTCGTGCGGCGCGATTTTAATGCGTTTGTCGATATACTGCTCAAGTGCGCGGGTGGTCGATTCGCTCAGCGCTACCCACCGCGCCTTTCGGAACTTGCCTTCGGCGATGTAAAGCCGTTGGCTGTTCGGAAAGACATCTTGAAGGTTTAAAGCCATGGCCTCGCCAATGCGCAACCCCGTACTGTATACAAGTCCCAGCAGTGTGCGATAGGTACGTGGGCGCAACGAACCAGACGGTGAAAGTTCAGAAGCAGCTGCCAACAATGCCTGTAGCTGGCTTGAATGGAAGATATACGGACGGTGTGCACAGTGAGGTTGAATTATTTTAAGCGGCCAGGGTACATAGCTTTGAGGGTTTCTGGTGGATAAGTATTCGCAAAATTGGCGCAGCACACTTATCCGGTTGCCCCGCGTGCGTGGGGCAAGCCCGGTAAGACCTTCTTGATAACAATCGATAATCTCGCGTGTAAGGTAGGGGATGGAAAAGTCCTGTTGGACCAAAAACCGGTCAAAGTATCGCAATAACCGTGTCTGGCTACAATAATCGGTACCGGAGAGCCGGCGCAGGTCGACAAATCTTTCCATCTGCACAGCCAAACAACTTGAAAATTGGTATGCACTCATTAATTCACCTCCTCCGGCCAATCGAGAGCCACTTGCTGCAATGCGTTAAAATCGACTTTGGTGTAGATAAATGTCGTACTCAGATGGCGATGCCCGAGCACGTCGGCCACTTCTTTAAGCGAATGACCTTTGCTAACCATGCGAGTGGCAAATCCGTGCCGGAATGCGTGGGCGCCCTTGCTGGGCACATCAATGCCTGCCGCACGAATATGACGCTCCACAATGGCCGAAAGTGAATTGGAGTGTGCCAGCGGCCGGTACGGTGCCCGACAGGTTAGAAAGACATGTGGATATGAGTAGCGTGGTCGAGCATATCGCAGGTAGTCCAGCAGACTTTGACCGACCTCAATGTTCAAGGGCAACAAGCTGTCTTTGCCATGTTTTAAGGACCTGAATAGAATCTGATTGTCAACCCAGCGGATATCTTCCATTTGCATTGCACGCACCTGGCCACCGCGAACACCGTAAGTGTATAAAAGCTGCAAAATGGCGTAGTCTCGCCGGCCGCTATCGGTGCTGGTATCAACTACGCTAATAACTTGTTGCGCTTGTTCTTCGGTCAGCGCTCGTGGCACAGTACTCAGTTTGTAAGTGCGTAATGCGGGAACTGCCCGGTCGAGTGGATGTTGAAAATAGCCCTGTTGTAAACAAAATCGTAAGAACGTGCGTAAGGCCGATTGCATTGATCGTCGCCCGGATCGACCGATGGCCTGGGCATGGGAGAGGAAAAAAGTTTCGATCATTTCAGGACTCAGCCCTGCCAATCCCTGGGTGGTAGCCTGTGGACCAAGCCATTGTAAAAACTTGGCTATTGAGCGCTTTCGAACCTCCAGAGTTCCGTCTGATGCATATTGATAGCGGCGTAACCATTGAAGGTAATCGTTCATCAGCACCTGGTAAATTGGCTCCTGAACCAGCGGGTCGAAAAGCCCCTTCATGTCGAGATAGGCAGTAAATCGATTAATCGAGTGCCGGACGCGGTGCAAGTGTCCTTCAAGGGCTCCCTGGTTCCGGCACCAAGAAGGATACATCTTGAAAAAATTCTCAACGTCCTTTGCCGTAACTATCGTGCGTGGTCGAGTCGATACCCTTTCTAAATGCTCGTTAAGGTGTGAAATATTCGATAGATGTTTTCGAATACAACTATGAGTAAAGCCTCTATCCAAGAGGTGGCTACAAAACCCCTCTATAAGCTTCGCCAGCGGACCTGTTTGCAATTTGTTCAATGTTTTTGTGCTTTTAAACACTTGTTCTAATACCATAATATCCCCCTTTCTCCGTCCGCTTCATCACGACGGATATAGGATTATTATAGTATGGAATTATGTGAAGTAATAATGATGATAGGAATTAAAATGTGTTGTTAATTCGGGGCGGTAAATGAATAAGCTTTACATAATTTGGCACTTCACATAACACATGGTTTTTCATCTGGCAGAATGCGTGAATGCGATGATTGTATCTTTTCCGGCCTTCTCCAAGCAGGAAATGAAAGTGATGCCGGTCATCTTCTGAGAAAAAAATTTCCTGGCCGCCATTGCCTCTGAGCATCACATGATAAAAAGCATCTATATAATGTAATCTTGGTTTTCTTGCCATATGAATTTGATATCAGTAGAATGCAAAAATATCAAGCCTGACCCCATACCTGTGTAGCTGTGTAATATACCAAAATAGAAATAACGAATCAAGTCATTAAAAATAAAAGACCGGGCAAATTTTATCTACAGTTTTTTAAAAAAACTTCCCAGATGGACACCTCGTGGCCGATGTTATGATCAAGCCCAAAATAAATAGTATCTGACCCCTTTTTTCTTTTTGATATCAATTGACTGTTTTTCAAACACGCTTTAAGAAAAAAATCACCGAGCCTGATACTTTTTTTCCACATATATATGTAGTTTTTTATACATTTAGGGTAACCGTTTAATAGTGATAATCTCATTGACAGTTTTATTTTTACAATTTTTCTTTAACATTTTTGACTTTTTTAAACCATGGAATTTGTTTTCCAAAATTGACCACAAACCAGTCTTAATTTATCGTAGTTTGAATTTTGGTGAGTACCTCCTTATTCTGAAAATAGCTTAAATTTATAATGGCATTATCTTTGCAATACTCAAGTTTTCATAAGGCAGAAACCGAATTAAATAGAGAACGTAATAGCACTAAGAAAGAAGAAAGGAGGTTAATAAAAAAACTACCAAAACAAAGTAGAGATAAAAAGAAAGAATCAAAATCAAAAAATGTTACGAATCAATTTTAACAATTTAAATTAACTACAGGAGAACTCATGAAAAAAACAAGCATAATACTAATCGCATTTTCATTCTTGTTATTAAGCAGCGGAGCAGCTTTTGCTCAATCGTTTCACTGGGATGTGTCAACAGTCGGCGCCACTGCAACTGGTACCCCGTCTGCAAACGGCGGCAATGCCGTTAATGTACCCGATGACTTCACCACAACCGGTGGATCAACAATCAATCAGACGTTTACCGGCGGTGCGGATGATACCGTACTTGACAATGGCGACACCTTTACCGACTTTGGTGGACTGAATATTGTTTCAACCGGTCAATTTCCTGGCGAATTTCCCTTCATTTTAGATACTGCAGGTACACCTACAAATCTGTACGTTTATTACACCGGTTTATCCGGCAGTATCTCCAACTTTGTTGACGGCGGTATTGCGTCAACAGCTGCAAACGGCGCAGCCGGACTTGCAGAAGACACTTTTGACCTGACTTTTGATGCAGGTGTTGGAGATATTAATTTTTATATTGATGACGATTTGACACCCAATGGCAGCTTTGGAGAAATTGAGGTTGCTGCACTGGAGTTGGTCCAGGGTGCTGGAACTGCCCCCGAATTCGTCATAAATCAATCTGAGGGTCAGTTAGAAATTATAGGTGTATTTACTGATGTACTCGATGGTTTCTGGAATACCGGTCTTTTCGGCGATCCCGGTCAGGACTTTGATGATATTACTCTGCCCGTTATTGCAGCTAGTTTCAATTTAGGCGCCACGTTCCAGAATGCAACTGATGCTCTCAATGGCGGTATTGACATTGAGGTAGTCAATGAAGGCAGCTTTGCTGTCAATGTAGTTCCGGAACCTGCAACAATGATGCTTTTCGGTATCGGCCTTCTCGGCATAGCAGGTGTTACCAGAAGAAAATCTGCATAGTTTTACACGAATAGCAGATACACAGTACACACACAAAAGCTGGTGAAGAAATTCACTAGCTTTTGTGCTTTGAGTGTAGCCTAAATGTGTATAAGCTTGAAGTTGTTTAAATTTAAAGGAGTTAAAAGAGAATGCTTGCAGCTCATTTGAACTTATCTTAAACTTTTATGTGTCAACAAAAAAAGAAAGGAGTTGATATGTAAGTACGAGCATTCTCATTAGAAAAAAGCATATCGGAAGGTCAAGTCCAGGTCAATGAACTTTTTAAGCTTAAGTAGGTGGATGAAAATAAATCCCTATTCACATTTTATGGCTTTTTCGATAAAGTGCTATTATTAAAGAACCTTATAGATTTCAAACAAACCATTAAACCAGGAATTATTTATATCTTGGTACTTATAAAAGAGATGGAGCAAGAAATATTTTCAAATGTGATGAAAATTGGTTTTATTGCCATGCAATGTTACTTTGCTGCTAAAGGTACGGGAGATATGGGCCCAAAGCTATGTTCGGAAAACGAAGAGGTGTTTAAACGGGAAAGTAGCCTCCGTGGTAAGAATTATTTTTCAATTTTGGAAAATTCAAAATCGCCCGGACCTGCTATCGTAGCGAATCAGGCCTGGGAATTTTCCCACTTGATGCACAAGCCAATTTGCCAAAGAACTGTTATTCATACCTGATTCAGGACTGGATGGATTCTTTGAGTATAGAATATTCGCAATACCGCACAACTCACCCCGAAGAGGGTTGAATAAAGGAAGTTCTCATGGCAATAAATGTTGGCTCATGTCTCGTTTTGGGGTCTTTTGAAATTTGGTAACAAAGAGGTCGCCGTCATGCAAATATTGACGCAGCGTTCAGACGTTTTCACCAGGAACTGCTATTTTTTTATCAAGAATTCTATAACCGGGCGAAGCGTTCTATGTCCCATATTCTCCCCTTTACCGAACCTGAACAACAGGATATGAGCCTGTAATTTTTTTTCAGACAGACGAAACAAAGTGTGGTATTGATCTTGAAGGGCTATCAACACCGCTTTGTGCTGTTTTAAAAATCCGGAGGTTTTGTTCTGTTCAAAAATCAACCGGAGGTAAAACAGAGTCGCAGCCGTCATGGGTTGAAGTTGAATGCCATGGGAGGCAAATGTCAACCAAGCTTTTTCAAGAGCCCTGCCGCCTTGAATGAACCCATGGTCATCCATTTTATCCATCAATAAAAGCCCGGCTCCAGACGAATTCACCGTCCCCTGCCAAGCATTCAATGCCACCATCCGGCCTACCCCGATCTTGTTGGCAACATTCATTACCGGCCATGATTTTGTGACCTTTAAAAAGAGTTCTCCAGCCAATCCGGCCTCCAGGTTTTTTAATGGAAACCCGTCTCTTTTTCTCAAAGCTTCTTTTTCGGTAAACCGTATCATTGACATTAAATGTTCGTGAAGGGGCTTATGTTCTGTGCGAATGCGGTCTATCTTATATATGATCCTGGCCAGCTTCTTTAATTTTTTCCTTTCCGTTACAAACCGTATCTGTGCCCCTGGAATAGAATCGACGGCAGATTCAACAGACTCAAGGATCTCATGAGCTATCGGTGTTTTTTTGAAAAGTTTCCGGTTCGTATGTCGTTGCCAAATGAAGTCAGCCAGTGGATCTTTCTTTGTTTCCCCCGGGATCAGATCAATTGATGCCACGCGGTCATTCTCACGGAGATCTGGGTCATACTTGATTAATGCCTCAATTCCCAGTGAAGAGGCAGCTATTTTTATATTTTCCAGAACAGTGCCGCAGGAAATCAGGGATGCCACTTGGTTGACGTTAAAAAAGGAGTGGTCTTTATCCCGGTCCAGGAACAGATCAATCCGGTTCTTTTTTATCTCAAATTTCCAGGGTTGGCAGTTGTCCCCGGACGGGGCCTGGATGCCGGCACGGATAAGGTATTCCAGGACAGAATGTTCAATATTTTTTCCTGGAGCTGGTATGATCTCGGGCTTTTCAGGGATATCCGGTTTTAGTTTGGGTTTGTTCTTATTAATTAGCTTTTTAAGCACCTGTATTTTCAACTTCTGCCAGGGATTTTTATTTCCCATGAAAAGATACCCTTTCCGCAGGGTCTGAAGAAAGGGATCATATTGAAAATAATGGGGCACCGGCTTGATTTTACCCTTTTTCAGGATCACTTTTACCGCTTCGGTGGCAACCATGCCGGCACATATCTGGCAGGCGATATTCAAGGAGGGCCCAGCCTTGGAACTAAGATCCACCCTTTTAAAATCCATGTATTTGATATGGGTGGACCGGGGAGACAGTCCCAAGGCAAAAGATAGATACTTGTCCTCGTCAGCCATGCCATCCCTGATATTAAAATATTCGTCAAACCCCATGCCTTTGGGGGAAAAGACCAGCATGGCAGAACTGTACCCCAAGGGGCCTGCGGTGATGACATGGATTCCTTTTTCAGCCGCCCTTTTAAACAACAGCCGCCGTATCTCAAATTCGAAAAAATCAAGACCGTCCAAGACCACATCCACCCCTTCAAGAAAATCATCCATATTTGATGCATTGATTCCCTCTTTGAACGGGTTAAGTTCCAGGTAAGGGTTTATGGAAAGGGCCTGTTCCGCCATGACATCAATCTTGGGCCGGCCGAATTCCAGCACCCGTGCTCCGTATTGGCGGTTGATGTTGACCGGCTCATATTCGTCAAAATCAGCAATGTTGAATTTTGTGATACCTGTCCGGGTAAGGGTGATCAGGTGGAGTCCGCCTACGCCTCCCATACCGGGTATGGCGATTCTAAAATTTGAAAGCCGTTTTTGCTCTTCTTCGGTAAACAGGCCGATATTCCTGGAAAATACCTGGGAAAAATAGGTTTCCTTATCTGTAATCCCAAAAGATTCAAGCTTGGCGAACATATCATCAGGTTGCATTTTAAATCTCCTTGGATTTATGAAATTTTACTCCCCAGCCGGTCAAGTATAAGGCTGCGGAAGGAAGAATCAAAACATCCCCGATAACGGCGGTAATCATTATCACAGCACTTAACGCCCCAAAATTGATTGTTGGCACAAAGCGGCTGAAGACCATGACACCGAATCCTATACACAATATCAGCGATGAGAGAATAATGGCTTTGCCTTTAGTTAAAATGGCCCCGGCAACTGCAGCCTTTATATCCGGTTGTTTCATTAGGTTTAATTTTACCTGGGAAAGAAAATGAATGGTATCGTCTACGGCAATGCCGATGGCCACAGCAGCGATCAAGGCGGTAGCCGTATTCAACGGTACATCCAGAGCGCCCATGATCCCGAAGTTAAGGATAATGGGAAACATATTTGGGATAATGCTGATGAACCCTAAAGGTATTGACCTGAGTACAAAAAACATAATGACAATGATGATGCAGGCTGCTGTAGCAAGACTGTAAATCTGACCTTTAACCAGGGAATCAATGGTATTGACATCCTGCAGAGCCCTGCCTGTGATCCTGATTTCCAAGTCTTTAGTATCCAGGGTGTCAATAAACTGCCGTATAGATTGAATCATTTTCTCCTGGTCCCCGGTGGAATGATGGGAAAGCCGCAATGAAATTCTGGCGTGGTCAAAGGATTCATTGACAAAATCATCAATATCATCAGAATCATACAAGAGCAGGTACTGGGAGATCAGGGCTTTGGAATCGGGAATTTCCAGCCTTTCGGGATCTTCATTGTGGAAAGACTGATTCATATCTTTGATAAAATCGACAAAGGACATGACTTTATCCACGCCTTCCAGCTCACTGCTGTATTTTTGTATCGCTTCAATTATCTTTAAGTTTTCAGGCGCTTTGAATCCGTCCTGCGTTTTTGAAACAAGGGAAATGTCAAGTGTACCAATGCCTGCTAAATTGGTTTCCACAAAGCTAATGGATTGTCTGACCTTGTCCGTTCGTTTAAAATAATCAAGGAGATTGGTTTCTACCCTGATCATGGAGGCCAGCCATAAAGAGGCGATAACTAAAGCCAATCCGGCCATACATATGGGTTTATAGTATTCAAATACAAATCCGGATGTTTTTTTGAGCCTGTTGTGTAAAGATCCTTTATCTTTCTTTTTATGGAAAATCTTGTTTTCATCAAACAAGAGAAGAACAGGGGGCATAAAAACGAATGAGAAGAAAAACTCAAAAATCATACCGCAGGACGCTACAACGGCAAAGTCTTTTATGGGCGGAATTTCACTTAAATATAGGGAAATAAATCCGACAGCCGTAGTCAGTGTGGTCAGAAAACAGGGTAGAAATACTTTTTTCAACGTGTTGGCAATTGCTTTTTCCATGGTACCGGATTCGGCCAGAACCTGTCTGTCAAGGTGAGAGAATATATGTACGACGTCACAAAGGGCCAGGGCCATGACAAGCGGAGGAACGATACTGGTTACATTGTTCAGGGTGATGCCGAATATCGGAAACAGTCCCATGGTTGATCCCATGCAAATGGAAATATTTAAAACCGCCACACCGGTCAGGTAGATATTCCGGAAACAAAGAAATACAGCCAAAGTGATAAGTATATAGGTAATGGGAATAAATGTGGCAATATCCTGCTTCATATACTGACTAAGATACAGGTTTGTTGTGGTCCACCCGGCTTTAAAAATTTTGCCGGTCCGGTCCTTGTATTTTTCTAAAACAGTATCGCATTCCTTGAGTAATTTTTTTCTAAATCCCGGGTCTTCAGGCTTTTCATAAACGGAAACAACGATTGCAGCTGTTTTTCCATCGGTTGAAATAAAATTTTTTGAATAAAGAGAATTACCTAATGCGCTCTGCTTTAGCGTGTCGAGATTATCGGGTTCCTTTGGAATATCTTCAAGAAACGGTCTGACCATGAAAAAGTCATCCTCGCCAATGGTATCATTGACATTGGCCAGGCTTTTAACTTCACGGACACCGTTGATTTGTTCTATGTCATTGGTAATTTGCTTTAGGAGTTCAAGGTTCTCCCGGGTAAATAAAGGGTCTTTTTTTATTGCAATAACAAAAAACTCATCGTTTCCAAATATTTGTTTAAAATTTTCGTAGAAAAGGACGTCCGGGTCATTTTCAAGTGTAAAATAATCCACATTATCCACGGTTTTTACCTTGGGCAAGTGAATTAAAAAAGGAAGAGCAACCAGGATGGACAAAAATAGAAACAAAAACTTATGCCGGGTGATTATATTCATTATGTCCTCAGGAAAAGCGCTTGACAAAAAATGCTAAAAATTACACGATAAAATAATAATTTTTGATAAATTTATCATAAAGAAAAAAATTAATACAGGTGAAATTAAAAATGATCAGCAATAAACTTACCTACGACAGATTCAGGTTCGGCCAGGTCATAGATGATGATGTTTTAAAAGATACTTTCCGGATGAGGTATGAAGTCTATGTGGATGAGTTTGGGTTTGAAAATGAGACTGACCATCCAGGCAGACTGGAAACAGATGCGTATGAAAAGGAATCCATCCACTTTGCCTGCCTGAACGAAACGGATTCCGTAGTCGGCACCATACGGCTGGTACTTCATTCAGACAAAGGATTCCCCATTGAACATGCCACAAAATTAAGTTTTCCAGAAGAAAAACCTGAGCCGGATAAAACCGGCGAAATTTCCAGACTTACGGTAACCAAAGACCTCAGACGCCGTAAAGAAGACGGAATGTATGGCGTGGAGTCTTATTTAAAGAAAAAAGAAGGCGGCGTACTGCCTGACGATGGGACCATACCAAAAGAAATGGCGGGCAGAAAAAACCCTATCATTGTTCTAGGGCTATACCAGGTCATGCTCCACGAAAGTTTGCGACGGGGGCTGACCCATTGGTATATGATCACTGAAAAAAAAATATTCTATGCTTTGAAAAAATATGGATTTCTATTCCACCAAATCGGGGAGCCTGTACAATATCATGGTGAAAGGATCCCCTATTTTGCAGATATTCATGAACTGCTGGTCAATCTGAAGCAGACCGATGCAGGAATGTATGACCTTATGCTTGCCGGGCTGGAAGAAGAGTATCGGCCGAATATTTGATTTAATTTATGGCGGGTA
This sequence comes from uncultured Desulfobacter sp., assembly GCF_963675255.1. GTDB lineage: Bacteria > Desulfobacterota > Desulfobacteria > Desulfobacterales > Desulfobacteraceae > Desulfobacter. Next base: position 2,908,377 of record NZ_OY775937.1, on the reverse strand, counting down.
ATGAAATCCATGGAACATACCTTATAACACTGGTCTTTATTTTTTATGCTTCAAACCCGTTATCTTTCCACGGATTTAATATTGTAACATTAGTTGAGGCAAAGTCATTCTCATTTCTTGTTACGACAATTAAATTGTATGTTTGAGCCACAGCCGCTATCAATCTATCTACGGATGCGACTGGAGTTCCATTATTTTCTGCCTTTCCTTGAATACTCCCCCAATTTTCTGCAACTGCTAAATCAATTGGGTAGATGCTTGCTTGGTAGTCTTCCAAAAGTGTATTAAGCCAATTCGTGAGCCGATATTTCTTTTTTGAGTCAGGAAGTTTCGTGATACCTTTACGTATTTCTCCGATGGTTATGACGGATAAAAAAAGTCTTTCATTAGGTGTATGATTGATCCAATTGATGACGTTTTCATTTGGCGTTGCCTTGACTAATTCTGATATCACACAAGTATCTAATAAATAATTCAAAATTCAATGTCCATAGGATAATCTTTTTGTCTTTCAAACCCAAAACCATCATCCATCTTGGGACAACTTAAAAGAAATTCTTTTAACGTCTTTTTTTTTGTGGTGATTTTTTGATACTCTTTAACGGATAGAATGACTACAGCTTCTTGACCTCTACGTGTTACATATTGTGGCCCTATTTTCAAAGCATTTTCAACGACCTGACTGAATTTTGCCTTAGCATCTTGTAATTTCCATGATGTATTCATAAAATCTCCTGTTTATTTTTTTGATACTAGTCAGTATAGTCTATTTATAATATTAGATCAATTTTTTTTGATTTCTAAATATTACATTAATACAAGGATTAAGGGTTATGACCGTACAACCCCAGAATAAAAATAAGATAACACCAGGGGAATATCTTGCACTTGAAAGAAGCTCTCTTGATATTAAATATGAATTTTTTCATGGTAAAGCATTTGCTATGGTTGGCGCCGGAAGAAACCATAACCGTATCAATGTTAATCTTACAGTAGAGTTAGGGGGAAAATTCAAAGCAGATAAATCCACTTGTAACCTGTTTTCCAATGACATGCGGGTTAAAATTGCGAAAAACTATGTTTACCCGGATATTGTAATTTATTGCGGTGATGCAATATTTGAGGATGATGAATTTGATACGCTGACAAACCCGGTTATCATCATGGAAATCCTTTCAGAATCTACAGAGGCATTTGATAGAGGGAAAAAGTTTGCTTATTATCAAAAAATTCCAACACTCCAAGAGTATATCCTTATTTCTCAAACAGAATATCATGTTGAACAATATATACGCAGAGATGACGGCAAATGGGAATATCGTTCATACGAAGGTGCGGGCCAAGTCTTGAAGATGGAATCTGTTCAGCATGAATTACCGTTATCTGAAATCTATTGGGATATTGAGTTTGAGTCACAATAGGGGCGGTCGGTTCATAGAATAAACAGACAACCACTTTGGCAGTCACCCAAGAGTACAGATTGAGCGCTTTGCGCTCTAACTTTCAGTGCTTTCCGTGTCTTCCGTGGTTATAAACAGGAGATATTGATGAAAGAATCGTTGTTTTTCTGGCTGTCCAAACTGATTTGGGTGGTCATCCGCCCTGATTTTCTTTTGGTTGCTTTTGCCGTAATGGGGATGCTGTTCTGGTTTTCAGGGGCAGTGAAAATGGCAACATGGATACTTGCGTGTGTGGTTCTGATGATGGTCGTCATCACAGTTTTCCCTTTAGGGACGATTCTTTTGGCTCCTCTGGAGCACAGGTTTCCCACAAATCCGGCCCTGCCGAAAAAAGTGGACGGTATTATCATGCTTGGCGGGGCGGAAAGCAATCGTCTAACCCAGATGTGGCGTCAACCTGAAATAAATAGTGCTGCTGACCGGTATATCGGGTTTGCCCGTCTTGTCAGAGCATATCCAGATGCGGTGCATCTTTTTACCGGCGGATCCGGAAGCCCCATGCACCAGGAATGGAAAGATGCAAATACAGCCCGGCAGGTTTTTATGAATATGGGCCTGGATACCTCAGGCATAATATTTGAGGATCAATCTCGAAATACTTATGAAAACGGGTTGTTTGCAAAGGACCTGGTTCATCCTGAATCCGGGCAGACCTGGGTGCTTGTGACCACAGCCGCACACATTCCCCGATCGGTAGGGGTGTTTAACCGGCTCTGCTGGCCCGTGATCCCCTATCCCGTGGATCATGTTACCCGGCCTGACAGGAAGATAGCGTTAGGCCTTAATTTTTCCGGGAACCTGGAAATGCTGGTCATGGCAGCAACTGAATGGGCCGGGCTTGCAGCCTATTATATCACCAACAAAACCAACACCTTGTTTCCATCCGCTATATCCGGTCGGTAAGGGCTGTATTGCGAAGGCATCATGCTGTCAGTCATAAAAAAAATTTTTACACGCACCGGTCAGGATTCATCCGGTAATACGGATACCGCATCAGGTTCAGTCCCACCCGGTCCCTGGTACGGCGTGGATCTAGACGGAACCCTGGCGATCTGGAACGAGACTTCAACCCTTGACCACATCGGTGCTCCAATACCGGCCATGGTCGATATGGTCTGCCGCATGGTGGACAACGGCATCCGGGTTAAAATTTTTACGGCCCGGGCCTGTGACCCTGCCCAGATTCCAAAAATCCGGGCCTGGATGAACCAAAACGGCCTGCCGGACCTGGAAATCACCAATGTGAAGGATTATTACATGGAACGTCTGTATGATGACCGGGCCATACGTGTAGAGCGCAATACCGGCAGAATCCTTTGACTCAATGATCAAGTTTTTGTTAATTTGCCCAACTTCGGCGTTGGAAAAAATTTTTAATCCTCAAAATATATTGTATATTCCTCCGGTTAAAAATTATTTCCGCCTTGAATTTAAACAAATTCCCTAAAAACTTAATCATTGAGTCCCCCCTACTCGGCAAAAAATCTCCATTACATTTTGATCATCCAAACATTAACCATTGATCCGATTGATGGTTTAAGCTAATATGCGGGCTCACAATAAATTTACATTACTTTTTTGGACCACTAAGCTGCAATAATACTGTGTCCTGAAAAGGAGATTACATGGTTAAATCCAATACCCCCTTTACCGAACTGTCCATGTTTGATTTAAGGGGCAAACAATCGGTCAGGGCAACATTTAAACTGTCCCAGAAAGCCATTGATGCCATCGGCCTTGTGGCCGTTCACATGGGCATCAAACAAAAATCCTTGTTTGATCATATCATTGAAGATCATGCGGCCCTGGATCAATTGGCCCAGACCATCCGAATACGCCGATTCAAACAGCTGGACAGAAAACAGAAAACCTTTGTGCTCAGCCGTAGAACCATTGAGGCATTGACGGCCATTTCCAAAACATATAATATGCCCCGGGATGCACTTGTTGAGTATTCCATCAAAAAACTGGAATCCGTTATCCAGTCTGAAAAAATCAGGCACGAAGAACGAAAAAACCTGGCCGGAAATTTGGAACGCCGTTTCAACGACGTTCTCTCACTTTATCGGGAATCGGCAATAACTTTAGGCGAAGACGACCCTTTTTGCCGGCATCTTGAAAAGTTGATAGACCATATGAAGCGAACAGCAGAGGACGTGGATGCGTTCCTTGAAAAAAGCAAAGTACTTGAAGATTTTTAGGAGAAAACATTGATTGATGTTCAAAACCTGACCAAGTATTACGGTGATTTCTGTGCGGTTGACGACATCAGCCTTACCATTGAACCCGGACGAATACTTGGCCTTCTCGGCCCTAACGGGGCAGGCAAGACAACCACATTAAGGATGCTCACAGGGTTTTATACCCCCACATCCGGCACCATCAGGATCAATGACCTTAAAATGCCGGAAGACACCCTGAAAATAAAATCCATGATCGGATATCTACCCGAATCCGCGCCGCTGTACCACAATATGCTGGTATATGATTACCTGGATTATGTGGCACGGCTTAAAGGGATGGATGATCCCGGACGCAGGCTATCCCGGTTCAAGGAGTTAAGCAGGCTGTGCGGGCTGTCCGGTATCATGGCAAAGCCCATCGGCAATCTGTCCAAGGGCCTTCGCCAGCGGGTCGGATTGGCCCATGCCATGATGTCCGACCCGGATATCCTGATCCTTGACGAACCCACCTCGGGCCTTGACCCTAACCAGATCGCAGAGATCCGTGATATCATCAAAGGCATTGGCAGGGAAAAAACCATTATCTTTTCCACCCATATCCTTTCCGAGGCCGAAGCCACCTGTGACAGGATCGCCATCATCAATAAGGGCAAAAAAGTAGCGGACGACAGCACCGAGCGCTTAAAACAAAATGCCCGGCACCGCAGCTTGATCCGCTTGACGGTACAGAATGCTGAGATAACAGCGGCCCTTGACCATTTAAAAGCCTTTGATGCAAGCCTTGACATCACAGTGACAGACACCCCGGCAAGTGAAGGCATAAGCTTTGAATTGTGCTGCAAAGATGATAAAGACATCCGCCCGAACCTTTACCTGTCCATAAAAAAAACAGACTGGATTATCACCGAGCTTGCAAGACAGTCTTTAGCCCTTGAAGAAATTTTCCACGAACTGACACGGGAGGGCGCTTAACGCATGACACCAATCAAAACCATCGCCTTAAAGGAATTTAAGGACTATTTTATTTCACCCATTGCTTATATTGTTATTTCCCTTTTTCTCATTGTAACGGGGTGGTTTTTCTTTTCCACCTTTTTCATTTACGGGCGTGCCGACCTAAGGGATTTTTTTGCCCTTCTGCCCATGACCTTCTCCTTTTTTATTCCGGCCGTGACTATGCGCATGTTTGCCGAGGAGAAAAACGTGGGCTCCTATGAAAGCCTTTTGACCATGCCGGTCTCCTTTACCCATATTGCCCTGGGCAAATTTTTTGCGGCAAGCGCCTTTGCCGCAGCCATGCTGTTGCCCACCCTCTCCTACCCGCTGTTCATCTCTTTTATCGGAAATGTGGACCTTGGGCCTGTGGCCGGCGGATATATTGGGGCGGTTCTGCTTGGCGGCGCATACTGCAGCATCGGGCTGTTTGCCTCGGCGCTGACCCGCAACCAGATCATCGCATTTATTATCGGGTGCGCCATATGTTTTACCCTGACCATTATTGACCGAATGCTGTTTTTTGTTCCCGAACGCCTTGTGCCGGTTGTGGAATACCTTGGCGCCAATGCCCATTTTACAAATATCTCCAAGGGCATTATTGATTCCAGGGACCTCATTTACTTTGCATCCGTGATCTTTATTTTCATTTTCTCAACCGACATTGCCATGAAAGAAAAAAATTAAGGAGTCATTATGGGTAAGCCTATCCTTAAAGAATATTATTTGAAATTTATCCTGTATGCGGTGGTTATCGTTCTGTTGAATGTGGTGGGATTAAACCTGTTTTTCAGGTTTGATTTGACAACCAACCGGATTTACTCCCTGTCCGATGCCAGTAAACAGGCCGTATCCACCCTGTCTGAACCGTTGAACATCAAAGTATTTTTCTCAAAAAATCTACCCGCCCCCCACAATAATACGGAACGGTATTTAAGGGATCTGCTCACGGAATACGCAGCCCAGGCCGGCCGGTATTTCAACTTCACCTTTTATAATGTATCCCAGGAAACCGACATGGGGGACAAGGCAACCCAGAACCGTGAAATGGCCCAGGATTATGGGATATCACCGGTTCAGATCAGGGTGATGGAAAACGATGAGTTGAAATTTAAAAACGCCTACATGGGCCTGGTTATGCTCCATGGGGATCTCATAGAAAAAATCCCGGCCATCATTGCCACAGACGGTCTTGAATATCAGCTGACCGGCGCCATCCGCAAGCTGAACAATAAGGTATCGGCACTGTTACGCCAGACGGACAAAATCAATATCACCATGTATATGTCTTCGGGACTGAATGCCATTGCGCCTTTAATCGGGTTGGATGGGCTCCCGCATCTTGGTGATAACGTGGCAGAGGCTGTGAACAAACTGAACAACAAAAATTTAGGTATTTTCCAGTTTGAACGCAAGGATATCTCAGACCCGGATGAACTTGAAAAAGTCGCAGAAAAATATGATCTTATGGCCATGCGCTGGCCTGACGTACCTGAAGAAAATATCCAGGCAGGCTCCGGCACAGCCGGCCTTGTGGTGGAATATAAAGGCAAAACCCGGACGTTACCCCTGATCACGGCAGTGGAGATCCCCATCATCGGTACCACCTATCAAATGGCCGATCCCCAGGGGCTTAATGAACAAATCACAGCGATCATGGAAAAGCTCATTGGGATCAACAAGGATATCGGGTATCTGTCCGATCATGGCAGCCCTACCCTTGGGCCGGACCGCATGGCCATGATGCAAGGCCGGGCCGGCAACGGCCTTGCCGTTTTTGAGCAACTTGTGGGATCAAGATACAATATCAAACAGATTCCCCTTAAAGATGAAGGCATTCCCGAAGGGCTCAACTGCCTGGTGATTGCCAAACCCACCCAACACTTTTCCGATTATGAGCTGTTTCAGATTGACCAGGCTTTGATGAAGGGCACCAATATTGCTGTTTTCGCCGATGCATTTGAGCAGCAACAGGGCCAGGGCGGCATGATGGGCATGCCCTCATTCACCCCCATCGACACCGGCCTTGAAAAACTGTTAGCCCATTATGGCGTGGAAATCCAGAAAGCTTATGTGCTGGACAAAAATGCCTATAAACAACAAATGCCCCAGTCCCAGGGAGGCGGAGAGCAGACCATCTACTTTGCGCCGGTGCTCAAAGACGACGCTATCAACAACGATCCTACGTTCATGAAAAATATCAAAGGGCTTGTGGCTATGCAGATCTCCCCGGTCAAGCGTGTCAAAGGCGGCCAGGACGAGTCAATGGTCAGCGCCGTCCGTCTTTTGTCCTCATCTGACCAGGCATGGCTCATGGAAGATAACATTAACCTCAATCCCATGTTTTTAAGCCCGCCCTCCACAGATAACGATCTTTCCACCTATGATCTGGCATATCTTCTGGAAGGGCAGTTTACATCGTATTTTAAAGGCAAACCCGTCCCCGAAAAGGAAGCCGGAGAGACCGACGTCCAAGACGAAGACAACGTGGAAGGCCCGCAACCATCTGAGGCACCAGCCAAAAACATTGAAGGGCTTGAGGCCGAAAACCGTGTAATGGAGACCTCAGCACCTGCAAAAATATTTGTACTCGGATGCGCCCAGATGCTGTACGACAACATGCTGGACGAAGAAGGCCGCAGCCCCAACGCCACTTTCCTGCTCAACGCCATAGACCACCTCAACGGTGATGACGGCACAGCACTTTTAAGAAGCAAACAACAGACCCTGAACCCCATTTCCGACACCAATCCTTTGACCAAAAGCATTATCAAGGGATTTAATATTATAGGGCTTTCTATTCTGGTTTTCCTGTTCGGCCTGGGTGTCTGGTTTTTTAGAAGCATGAAAAAGAAAAAAATTGCACATATGTTTGGTTGATTTATAGCTCGTCTCAAGTGAATTGATACTTCATCATGCTCTTAATCGTGCTCTATATAATTGGGAGGCAAAAGCACCCTATGGCTATGGATTCGAGCAAAATTAAGAGCAAGAAAAGCAGATAGGAGACTTTTTGTTCATACAGCAACGAATAAGGAATGAGCATGAAAAAAGAATATACGATCCTGATAATACTAATCATCGGCTTAAGCGCTTATCTCGGTCTTAAAAAAGACGACCAGGTCCATTATGAACTGCCAACAATTCCCCAAATTGAGACCACCCGCATTGACCGGATGGAAATCTCAAAGGCAGACCGCCTGGTGGTCCTTAATAAAGGAGAAGAAGGCTGGACCGTTACCGACAAAAAATTTCCAGCAAATATCAATGAAATAGAGTTGATACTTGGCACATTAAAAAAAATGAACCTGTCCGCCCTTGTATCCGAGGCAAAGGACCTTGTAAGGTATGAACTGGATGATGCCAATGCCGTAAAGGTCAAGGCCCTGGCCGGAAAAGAGGTGGTACGCAGCTTTGTCATTGGTAAAACAGCGCCCAGCTACAACCATACATTTATATATCTAAATAACAAAGACCAGACCGTATACCAGGCCAACGGCAATTTTAAAAGTCAGTTTGACAAAGCGGCGGCTGATTTCAGGGATAAAAAAGTACTTGGGTTTGACTCGGACAGCATAAAAAAGATCACACTGGAAAAGCAGGAAAAAACCGTTAGCTTGGTAAAAACCCCGGCGCCTGAAAAACCGGATCAGGGAAAAGACGAAACCAAAAAAGATTCAGCCGCAGAAAAGACGGCCCCCAAAGAAGTGGCCTGGAGAAATGAAGAGGGGTCAGTGGCAGATCAAAAAACGATATCTGATCTTCTGTCATCTTTGTCAAAGCTTGAATGCCAGGCGTTTATGGATGATGACAAGGCTGCCCGATTAAAAGAAATACAGCCCTCATATAAAATTTCACTTGAAAACGATAAAATATTTGTTTTAAATCTGTTCAACAAAAATGACGATCAGGATATGGAAGGATCGTGTTCATATACACCCTACGCCTTCACCCTGACCAGTTATAAAGCCGATGATATTGTTTCGTACACAGACAAACTTTTGGGCATTGAACAACAGGACAACACTGAAGCCGGTAACGAGTGAACACTTTATTCAAAATAGCTTATCAGACCTATAAATGGATTATTGTAATTCCGGCCATGATTTTAAATACCCTGGTCATGGGGCTGATTTGCATCGTTGCAGGGGCTGTTTTCAGCCCGGACAAGGCTGATGCGCTGGCAGTGGTCTGGGCCAGAATATTCTGTGCCATTGCGCTCATACGGGTCAAAATACAGGGCAGGCAAAATTACGATCCATTATCCTCCTACGTGGTGGTGGCTAATCATAAAAGCATGGTGGACATCCCTGTGCTACACGGGTTTACAGGGCTCACCATCAAGTGGGTTATGAAGATGGAACTTAAAAAAATTCCGGTTTTCGGCACAGCCTGCAATTTCCTTGGTTGTATTTATGTAAACAGATCCAATGGGCAGGCTGCCGTGGAATCTATAAAAACAGCAAAAAAAAGGTTATCGGACAAGGCCAGCGTACTTTTTTTCGCCGAGGGGACAAGATCCAGGGGAAACCTTCTGCCCTTTAAAAAAGGCGCGTTTATCTTCGCCATGAATTCAGGGCTGCCTGTGTTGCCGGTAACCATTAAAAATTCAGAACATATTCTCCCTTCTGATACGCTTGATCTCATGCCGGGTACGGTGGATCTTATCATCCACCCCCCGGTACATATTCCAAACTGCAGCAAATCAGAACTGGATAAAAAAATTGATCAAATTCACCGAACCATAGCCAGCGCCCTTTAGAGGATGTTTTCCAAAATTCGCCGGCTCCCCCCACATCACTTCATCATTCCCACTTACAACCCATCAAGCGAGCACACCCACATTAAACATTAGATATAACGGGCACGGAGTAACCGAATCTATCGACACCCAGATCCAGCATGCAACGGAACATAACAGCGACTCAACAAGCTATCTTGAACTTAATATAACATATTAAATTTTAAACTAAATAGACCCAAAACACACCAATCCGCCCCTGTATTTTACCCGCAAATTTTATTTTTTTGACTTGACTTCTTTTCTATTTTTCGTGAAAGTGGCAGCATAGTGGATGTAAAGTGGATGTAGTATCTTAAGAAAAAGACGAATCCAATGTTTCGATCCAGTTCTTGTCATACAATTGATGACAAAGGAAGACTCATTATCCCGGCACGATTCAGAAAAGTGCTCAAGGCGGACGAGGATTACGGGATCGTGGTCTCAAGCAAGGATGGCTGCATTTTTGCCTTTACTTTCACCGAATGGAAGGCTATTGAGGACCGTTTAAAAACGGTAAAGACCGCAGCTATGCAAAGATTCAAACGTTTTTTTCTGGGTAATGCCTGTCCGCTGACAATTGACAAACAGGACAGGGTTTTAATTCCCCAAAATCTAAGAATCTATGCAGGAATAGAAAGAGAGATCGTTCTTGTGGGAGTTCTGGACCGGTTTGAAATCTGGGCTAAAGAAAAATGGGAGCAGGAACAGAAGATAATGGAACAGGAGCTTGAACGGGAGGATGTCAGAGAAGAGATTGCTTCCATAGGGTTATAATAATATGGGTTTTGAACATACCTCCGTCATGCCGAATCAGGTACTTGCGTATCAGAACCTCAAACCTGGAGATATATGTGTGGACTGCACCCTCGGCGGATGCGGTCACGCAATGGCAACGCTCAAGGCCATCGGCTCCGGCGGGTTACTCATCGGTCTTGACCAGGACATGGATGCCATTACTAACGCCCGAAACGTATTTCATTCTTTTGAGGACAATGTCCGGTTGTACCATAGTAACTTTAGTGATCTCCCCGATATTCTCAAAGATACCGGCATTAATAGGGTTAACAGCATCCTTCTCGACTTAGGCTTTTCACTTAACCAGCTGACTCAAAGCAAACGGGGGTTCAGTTTTAAAAAAGAGGAACCCTTAGATATGCGGATGGATGTCCGCAATTCGTTAACCGCACACCAGGTGGTGAATACGTATTCGGAAAAACAATTGGCTGATATTTTTTTCAAATATGGGGAAGAACGATTTTCAAGACGGATGGCAAGGGCAATCATTGAAAAAAGAGATTGCTCTCCTATTAACACCAGTCTTGAATTAGCCAGGGTCATTGAGAGCGCCGTGCCTGGCCGTGCAAAGGCAAAGCAAAAAATTCATCCGGCCACCCGGGTGTTCCAGGCCTTACGCATTGTTGTAAACCGGGAGCTTGAGCGTCTGGAAACATTCATGCAGGCAGTTCCCTCCATGCTGGTCAAGGGTGGGCGTATCAGCATCATTTCCTTTCACTCCCTGGAAGACCGTATTGTCAAACAGCGGTTGCGCGCCTTTGAAAACGGGTGCACATGTCCAAGACAGTTTCCCCAATGCATATGCGGATTTGTAAAACAAATGGAATCCGTTACCAGAAAACCTGTGATAGCGGAGGCTGACGAACTTAAAGCAAACCCCATGGCAAGAAGCGCCAAGCTACGGGTGGCACAAAGAATATAACAACCATGAACTGACCTGGTCTGTCAACACCCAGGCTCAATCCACAACAAAACATGAACAATTAAAAGCGTATTGAAATTTCAATAAAAAAGGGCAATTCGGCGTTGAACACATCACAAAAACAGATTGATTCCATCCGGAATCGCAAAGAACTACGATGGTTTCTTCTCATCATGGTGCTGGCAGCCGAACTCATTTGCAATGCCTGGATCAGAAGCGAGTCCAGTCAGGCCATGATCATGATTGCAAAAACTGAAAGCCAACTCCGGCATATGGCAGATTACCGTCAGGCTTTAAGCGTGGAGCTTGAGCGCCTTAAATCCGAAGCACGGATCACCCGCATCGCCCGCACCCGGTTAGGCCTGACACCGGATATATTTAATCAAACCATTTACCTGTCCAAAGGAACAAACTAAATGGCGGCAAACCCTTGTGAAAAAATCGGTTTACGGATTCTTTTTATCCGTTTTTTTCTGCTGCTGTGCCTGGTGGGCATTGTCATCCGTTCCTTTGACATCCAGATTCTCCAGGGAGAAGCGCTCAAGAAAAAAGCCGAAAACACCTATGTCAGACGAATCACCATCCAGGGAGACCGTGGACTGATCCTTGACCGCCACTCGAACAAACTGGGTGCCAGCATTGAGGCGCCCAACATTACCGCAGACCCCACCCAGGTCAAAAATGCCCGGCAGACGGCAGATAAGCTGGTAAAAATCCTTGGCGGAAGCCGTACTGAAATGGAGAAAAAACTTTCCCAGGAACGCCGTTTTGCGCTCCTGGCTAGCAGGGTAGCCCCTGCCAAGGCAGAAGAAGTAAAAAAACTGAACATTGTGGGCATCTACACGCCTGATAACTCCAAACGTTTTTATCCCAACCGACGCTTGGCAGCCCAGGTTATCGGGTTCACAGGCAAAGATGATCACGGCCTTGAGGGACTGGAATTTTCATATAATGACTTTCTGGAAGGCCGGACCCTGAAAACGAAAGAATACAGAGACGGCCAGGGCACCATTCTTAATACGGGAAAAAACAAGCGTGACGGACTTAAGGGAGACACCATTGTTTTAACCCTGGATAAAAAAATCCAGTTTTTCAGCGAACAGGCCCTCGAACAGGCCGTAAAAGAATATCGTGGCAAATCGGGCATAGCCCTTGTCATGGAGCCCGCTACCGGCGAACTTCTCGCCGTGGCCCATTACCCGGAATTCAATCCCAACAACTATGGAGATTTCAGCCGGAGCCGTTACAGAAACAGAGCAGTGATTGACACATTTGAACCCGGTTCCATCATGAAGGTGATCACTGTGGCCGCAGCCATTGAACGGGGCATGTCCGCCACAAAGATTATCAATTGTGAAAACGGCAATTATCGTGTGGGCAGAACCGTCATCCATGACACGCATCCCCATGATTACCTGACTCCGGGACGGATTCTGAAAGTTTCCTCCAACATCGGGGCTGCCAAAATAGCCCAGGACATAGGCCCCAAGGCCATGCACTATTATCTGAATGCTTTTGGATTCGCTAAAAAAACCGGAATCAGCGGCCCGGCAGAAAGCTCAGGCGTTATTCTGCCCCTGCACCGCTGGACAAGTATTGATGCAGTGGCCATGTCCTTTGGCCAGGGCATGTCAGTGACGGCGCTCCAGCTTGTAAGTGCAATATCCGCCATAGCCAACGGCGGCAAACTGATGAAGCCCCTGCTGGTTAAAAAGGTTCTTTCCAATTCAGGTGAAATTATCCAGGCGAATAAACCCTGCGTGGTCCGCCAGGTTATTTCTGCCAAAACCGCAGAAGTTGTAAAAAAAATGATGGCCAGAGTGGTTCATCAGAAGGAAGGAACAGGGACCAAGGCAGCCATCCCCGGCTATCGAATATGCGGCAAAACCAGCACAGCCCAGAAAGTAGCCGAAAATAAAAAAGGATACTCTAATTCCAGGTACACTGCTGCATTTGCAGGCTTTGCCCCCTTTGACAACCCGGCCCTGGCCATCTTGGTGGTGGTGGACGAACCCAAAAAAAATCATTACGGCGGCATTGTAGCGGCGCCGGCTTTCAAGGATATCATGGCCCGGTCCTTTAATTATCTGAACATTCCGCCCCAGACAGACATGATAGCGGCATTACCCCGGAAGGTGTCCCATGCAGCTGACTGAAATCCTGAACACAACTGAAGTCGTGCTCACGCCTGATCAGGAACAGGCAGGCATCGGTGACATCCCCATCTCCGATATTACCTGCGATTCCAGGCAGGTGGTACAAGGCGCGTTATTCATCGCCGTGGACGGCCACACTGCAGACGGCCATGAGTATATTACCCAGGCTTTTGATAAAGGCGCCGCGGCGGTTCTGGCCCAAAAAATCCCCCAGGGACTGCCCCGGGAACAGGTCCTGCATATTGTTCTTTCAAAGGACACACGCAAAGATACTGCCATTGCCGCTGCCAACTTTTTTGGTCACCCATCAAAGGATCTGGTGCTTGTAGGTATCACCGGAACCAATGGTAAAACCAGCATTACCTGGCTTTTGGAACAGATTTACCAGGCCTGCGGGATCACCTGCGGCGTCATCGGCACGGTAAATATCAGATATCCGGGCACCATCATTGACAACCCCGTCACTACCCCGGATGCGGTGTGCCTGCAGAAAACCATGCGCGACATGAAACTTGCCGGCGCCACCCATGTCATCATGGAGGTTTCCTCCCACAGCCTGGACCAACACCGGGTGGATGGATGCGATTTTAATGCGGCCGTATTCACCAACCTCAGCCAGGATCATCTGGATTACCATGACGGATTAGAAAATTATTTTGCCTGCAAGAGAACCCTGTTCACCGGGTACATAGGCCCCTTTGGGGACAGAACCCGATGCAAGGCTGTTATCAACATTGATAATGAATACGGCTCCCGGCTGGCAGACAGCCTTGACCAGCCCATGATCCGGGTCAGTGCAGATCGTGAAGCCGATATCAAGGCCATTGACATCACAGACGACATCCATGGTATTAAAGGCACCCTGAATTTCAGCGGTGTACAGGCGACCATACGCTCAAAGCTCACCGGCCGCTTCAACCTGGAAAACATATTATGTGCTGCAGGCGCGGCTTTAGCCACAGGCATCTGTCCTGAATCCATTGCCCGGGGTATTGCTGCCCTCGAACGGGTGCCAGGCCGGCTAGAAAAACTTCCCACGGAATTAAACCGGCATATTTTTGTGGATTATGCCCACACCCCGGATGCCCTTGAATGCATTTTGAAAACCCTTGCCGGCCGTGCCCCTGCACGACTGATCACGGTGTTTGGATGCGGCGGGGACAGGGATCGCACCAAACGCGGTCCCATGGGTGTCATTGCCTGCAGATACTCGGACATTGCCATTGTTACCTCGGATAATCCGCGAACCGAAGACCCGGACGCCATTATTGACGAAATTATAGCTGGCATCCGTGCCCAGGGATTTAAACAAATTGATCGGTGCGGATCAAGCGCCTGTGAAAAAGGATATATCCGGATAACCGACAGGGCCAAAGCCCTGGATTTAGCCGTTCAGATTTCAAAACCCCGGGATATTATCGTGGCTGCAGGCAAGGGTCATGAAACCTATCAAATAACCAATACAGGCACCATTCATTTTGACGACAAGGAACACTTAACCCATGCCTGCACCAACGCATTGACGCCAAGACCATGGGATTTTACGGATATTTCCAATGCCCTTGGGTGTAATGCCGTAACCGTTTGGGATCAAAAAATCGTCGCAGATGCCGAGACAACGATTTTCAAAGGAATCAGCACCGATTCCAGGACCATGGCCCCTGATATGGTATTTTTGGCTTTGGCAGGGGAACGTTTTGACGGACACAACTTTATTCCGGACCTTGCAAAAAAAGGCGTTTCAGCGTTTGTTGTCAGACAGGGCTACTTAAACACCCTTGATTTAAATCAAAAACGTGAGATGGACAAAGGCCGGATCTGTTTTTTTGAAGTGGCGGACACCCTGGTTGCCTTAGGGCACCTGGCCCGGTATCACAGAATGCGCTCCAATGCGCGAATTGCTGCCCTGACCGGCTCGAACGGAAAAACATCCACCCGGAAAATGGTCCAAAATATCTTTTCCCGGCATTATGACACCCTGGCCACCCGGGGCAACTTAAATAATGAAATCGGCCTTCCCCTGACCCTGCTCAGGCTGGCAGATATCCATGAATGGGCTGTAGTGGAGATGGGCATGAGCAACCCAGGCGAAATCGCAAGACTTTCCGCCATTGCCAGGCCTGACATAGCCATGGTGACCAACACCCATGGTTCGCATATGGAAGGTGTGGGGTCACTGGAAAATGTAGCCCGGGCCAAAGCTGAAATTTTTAAGGGTCTGAATCCCGGCGGCACAGCCATTATTTTTGCCGATGACCCAAGACGTGAAATTCTTATCCAGGGGGCAAACGAAAACGCCGACACAGCCAAAGTAATGCTTTTTGGTACCCAGCCCAACAGCGATGTCATTTTGTCGGAAATCAGCTTCACAGACCACGGCATTGCCTTTTGCCTTAAAATGGATGGGCATACCCGCCAATACACGCTCCCCTCCCCCGCAGCTTTCATGGCCTTTAATGCCGCCGCAGCCGCAGCACTTTCAAAGGCTGCAGGTATTGATGAAACAGATATTGCCCGGGGGCTTGAAGCCTTTGTCCCGGTCAAAGGCAGAATGCATTTAAGACATCTTGCCAACGGCCTTCATCTCATTGACGACACCTACAATGCCAATCCCAGCTCCATGAACCAGGCGCTAAAAGTCTTAAACCGGCTGGCCGGCAGTAACCGGGGCATTGCCGTACTCGGTGACATGCTGGAATTAGGAGATCAAACCCGGGAGCACCACCGGCAGGTGGGGCAGCAGGTGGCAGCGCTGTCTCCGGCAAAACTTTTGCTGTTCGGCACCCAGGTTGCCCAGATCCGTGATGGCGCTCTGGAAAAAGGATACCCGGAGGCACGCATCGCCATGGGCTCCAAAAAGGAATTGGGGGACACCCTTAAAACGTCAACAAAACACGAAAATTGGATACTGCTCAAAGGCTCCAGAGGAATGGCCATGGAAACACTGATCCCGATACTTGAAGAAATACCTGCTGAAAAGGCGAATTGATCGAATGTTTTACCAATTTTTATACCCGTTACACGAACACTATACCATTTTTAATATTTTTCGGTATATCACCTTCCGCACCATATACGGGGGGCTGACCGCTTTTATCATCTGCTTTATTCTCGGCCCGGTTGTGATCCGCCAGCTGCAGGTCATGCATTTCGGCCAAATCATCCAGACCGACGGCCCGCAGTCCCATTTAAAGAAACAGGGCACCCCCACCATGGGCGGCATCATGATCCTGTTTTCTATTTTTGTTTCCACCTTTTTATGGGGAAACTTCACCAACCACTATGTGGGGATATTGCTGCTCGCCACCCTGCTCTTTGGCGCTATCGGCTTTATTGACGACTACCTGTCGCTGATGAAAAAAAAGAATATGGGATTCACGGCAAAAACAAAGTTTCTTCTCCAGATCCTTTCAGGCCTGCTCATCGGTTTTTTGATTTACAGCAGCCCGGACTTTAGTGCCGTACTCACGGTGCCGTTTTTCAAGAACGTGGCCATTAATTTGGGTATATTTTATATCCCCTTTGCCTGTCTGGTCATTGTGGGCACGTCCAATGCCGTAAACCTCACAGATGGCCTGGACGGACTGGCCATCGGTCCCTTGATTGTGGCATCCATCACTTATATGTTCTTTGCCTATGTGGCCGGTCATGCCCAGTTTGCCGAGTACCTGCATGTCCGGCATATTCCCGCAGCCGGTGAAGTATCCGTCATCTGCGGCATTCTGGCAGGTGCAGGCATGGGCTTTTTATGGTTCAATGCCCATCCGGCCCAAATTTTCATGGGCGATACCGGCTCCATCCCCCTTGGAGCGATCCTCGGCACCATTGCCGTAGTCACCAAACAGGAGATTATGCTGGTGCTGGTGGGCGGGCTTTTTGTCATGGAAGCGGGTTCCGTGATTCTTCAAGTCGCCTATTTCAAAATCACCCACGGCAAGAGAATCTTCAGAATGGCACCCCTGCACCACCATTTTGAATTAAAAGGCTGGCATGAATCCAAAGTTATTGTCCGGTTCTGGATTATTTCCATCGCCTTGGCGGCCTTATCCCTAAGTACATTGAAAATAAGATAAAATGTTGAATTTTCCTGAAACATATGAATTGATTGTGGGATTAGGGGCCTGCGGGCTTTCCATGGCCCGGTTTTTGAAATCCCGGGGGCACTGCGTGGCTGCCACAGACATTGACGGGACAAAGACCAGTGAAGCAGCGGCTTTAAAAAAACTGGGTATCCCGGTAGTGATCGGCAGCCATGACCAGAAGATGTTTGACAAGGCGTCCGTTATCATCCCCAGCCCCGGTATTCCCTTAAACATGCCATTCATCAAATCAGCCCGGGACAAGGGCATACCTGTAAAAGGCGAACTGGATATCTTTGCCCAATACAACACCACACCTGTGATCGCAATAACAGCCACCAACGGAAAAACCACCACCACGGAACTGACGGCAGCCATGCTTGAAGCATCAGGAATTTCCTGCTTTGTGGGCGGAAACATCGGTACCCCGCTGGTGGAATATCTCATGCAGGATATCCCCAAAGATGTTGTGGTGGCTGAAATCTCATCCTTCCAGCTTGATCTTGCCCAGAATTTCAGGCCCCGTACGGCAACGCTTCTCAATATTGCCGAGGATCACCTGGACCGGTATCCCAACTTTGACGCCTATGTCGAGTCCAAATGGTCTATCTTCAAAAATATGACCGCCCGGGATACCGCCATAATTAACGGTCGCATTAATAATTTTTCAACCCGGACTAAAACCATTTACGCTGATATCCTTGCATTCTCATCCACAAACCCTGTGACCCATGGAGCAAGCATTCACAAAATGGGAATCGATATCCAAACCAAAGGCATCAATGACACCCTTGCTGCAGACACGCTGGCCAGGCTTCCCGGCATCCATAACAGGGAAAATGCGACAGCAGCAGCCCTTGCGGCATTAAGCTGCGGTGGTACCATAGAAGGCATCAGACAGGCCTTAAATGAATTTACCCTGTCGGACCATCGCATTGCCTTTGTCCGGGAGATTGACGGCATCCGTTTTTACAACGACTCCAAGGCCACCAACGTGGCGGCAGTGCTTTGCGCCCTGGAATCCGTTGAATCCGGTGTCATTCTTATCCTCGGAGGCAAGGAAAAGGGCCTTGATTTTGCCCCCTTGGTGCCCGAAGTTAGATCCCGGGCCAAGGCCGTTATCGGCATGGGTGAAGCGGCCGGGCATATCATGGAAACATTTGAAGGCATCTGCCCCGCATATGCCTGCCGGGATATGATCTGCGCCGTCAGCAAGGCAGTGTCTGTGGCAGCCAAAGGCGATGTGGTACTTTTATCTCCAGCCTGTGCAAGCTTTGATCTTTATGCCAATTACAAAGAACGGGGAAAGGATTTTACCCGCATTGTCAACGCGATTGTTCCCGGACAGGAGGTCTGCCATGGCTAATACCCTGGGCGTCGGCGAATACATCCCGGGTCGTCTCCATCCCTTTTTCAAAGAAAAAACCATTCTTTTTCCGGTACTCATTCTCACCGGCATTGGCTTGGTCATGGTGTACTCGGCCTCCTGCTCCATTTCCATGGATGAGCATAACACCCTGTTTTATTACCTGAAACGCCAGTCCATCTTCCTGTTTATCAGCCTTGGCATCATGTATACCACCGCCTCTTTGCCTTACAAATTATACAAAAGTATGGCTTATCTCATCCTGATTACAGCCATCGGCCTTCTGGTTGCCGTCCTTATCCCCGCCGTTGGTATCAAGGCCAACAATGCCCGGCGCTGGCTTGATTGCGGGCTATTCGCTTTCCAACCCGCAGAATTTGCCAAGCTTGCCATGATCCTTTTTATGGCCTACTCCCTGTCCAAAAAACAGGAAATAGGAAAACTGCGAGAATTTTCCATTGGTGTTTTGCCCCATGCCATGGTGTTCGGCCTCATGGCCATACTCATCCTGTGCCAGCCCGATTTCGGCACAATCGTGGTATTGGGCATGATCTGCTGGGGAATGATGTTCACCGCAGGTGTGCCCTTGCTTTACCTGATCAGCCCGTTGCCGCTGATCATTCCTGTGGTATACTTTCTGGTCTTCAAGGTCAGTTACCGGCTCGAACGAATCATCGGATTCCTGAACCCCTGGGAAGATCCCCTTGGTATCGGGTTTCAGCTCACCAACTCCCTTAAGGCATTTGGATCGGGCGGTCTGTTCGGCAAAGGTGTCGGGCTTTCCATGCAGAAGATGCACTTTCTGCCTGAACCCCATACGGATTTTATTTTCTCCATCATTGGCGAGGAACTCGGCCTTATCGGGGTGACGGTAATCCTGGTTCTTTACGGGCTTATCCTCCACACCGGCACCCGCATTGCCCGGCAGGCAGATACCTTTTTTGGGGCCGTGACAGCCACGGGCATCACCCTGTATTTAGGACTTCAGGTTATCATCAACACAGGCGTGACCTTAGGCGTACTACCCACCAAAGGCCTGACCCTGCCCTTTATTTCCTACGGCGGAACATCGCTGATCATCAATATGGCAGCCATGGGTATTTTAATGAACATAGGAGCGTCGGCAAACCATGTCAAAAAATAAACATATCATCATCGCCGGCGGGAAAACAGGGGGGCATCTGTTCCCGGGCATTGCCGTGGCCCAGGCTCTGAAGGAAAAAGACCCTTCCACAAAAATCCTTTTTGTGGGCACCAGCGCACCCTTTGAAATAGAGACCCTTGCCCGGTACGAATTTGCCCATAAATCAATTATCTCCAAACCCATAAAGGGAAAAAACATCTTTGCAAAGACCTGGTCAGCCGGCCTTGTGGGCATCAGCCTGATCCAGGCGTTGGGAATCATCATTGCGTTCAGGGCAGATTTCATTCTGGGCGTGGGCGGATTTTCATCCTTTGCCCTGGTTCTGGCCGGGCGTATCCTTTTCAGGGACACGGCCATCCATGAGCAGAATGCCTTTCCCGGCATGACCAACCGCATGCTGTCCAAAATTGCCCGGACCCGGTTTATCTCCTTTAAAGAAACAAAGGGCATGCCAGAAAATGACACCACGTTTCTGGTAGGCAACCCGGTACGCCGCCCTTTAAGTACTGCACAGGAAAACATCACGACAGATGAAAGTGTTCTTAACCAAATAAACGCAGATGATTTTCTCATTCTTGTCACCGGCGGCAGCCAGGGTGCAGCCTCCATCAATGGGGCATTTACTGATGCCG
This sequence comes from uncultured Desulfobacter sp., assembly GCF_963675255.1. Lineage (GTDB taxonomy): Bacteria > Desulfobacterota > Desulfobacteria > Desulfobacterales > Desulfobacteraceae > Desulfobacter. The sequence continues at coordinate 2,887,864 of NZ_OY775937.1, read as the reverse complement.
TGGCAATGATGGAAGATACCCAACGGGTCTTTATCATCCACCAGACCGGAAAAAATGCCGAAGCCCAGATACAACAATTTTATGCTGCCGGGGATATCCGGCACAAGGCCGCAGCCTTTTTCTACGATATGCCTGCCATCCAGGACCGGGCAGACCTGGTCATCAGCCGGGCCGGGGCCGGCACTGTATCAGAACTGTGCATCAAGGGAAAACCCGCCATCCTGGTCCCCTACCCCCATGCGGCAGACGACCACCAGACCGCAAACGCAAAATTCCTGGCTGACCAGGGTGCCTGCATCATGATTGCGGACAAGGACCTGACAGGTGAAGCGTTATTGGCAGCCGTTGAAAACCTGCGACACAATACAAAAAAAAGATCCGAAATGGCAGACACCATGAAATTACTTGCCATGCCCCATGGCGCAGACCTCATTGCCGACCGTATTATAGGGACGGATGTTTCAAAAAGGAAAGACAATGTACCAGCATGATTATCACATACATTTTGTAGGCATCGGCGGCATCGGCATGAGCGGTATTGCCGAATTGCTGTTAAATCTTGGCTACACCATATCCGGGTCTGATCTCAAACTGTCCCACATCACGGACCGGCTCAAGGAAAAAGGCGCAGTGATTTACAAGGGCCATGCCAAGGAAAACATCAAGGGTGTCAATGTGGTAGTAACCTCTTCGGCCATTTCATCCCAGAACCCGGAAGTGATCCGGGCAAAAGAACTGGGCTGCCCCATCATCCCCCGGGCTGAAATGCTGGCCGAACTTATGCGTATCAAATATGCCATTGCCGTGGCAGGTGCCCATGGCAAAACCTCCACCACCGCCATGATCTCCCAAATCCTTAACGCCGCAGGACTTGATCCCACGGTAATCATCGGCGGCCTGCTCCAGGGTCTGGACACCAATGCCCTGCATGGGTCCGGTGAATTTATTGTGGCCGAGGCAGATGAAAGCGACGGATCATTTCTTAAATATTCCCCCTCCATTGCGGCTGTGACCAACATTGACCTGGAACATCTTGATTTTTATAAAGATATTGAAGACATAAAAAATAATTTTGTCCAATTCATCAACTCCGTGCCCTTTTACGGCCTTGCCATCCTCTGCCTGGACAACCCTCATATCCAGGATATTCTGCCCAGGATCACAGTGCGGTATATCACCTACGGCATGACGGCCCAGTCCGGACTGAAGGCCGGAAACATCCGGTTTGAAAATGGTAAATCCCTGTTCAACGTATTCAAGGGAGAACAGAACCTGGGCCGAATACTTTTAAACATCGGGGGGCAACACAATATTCTCAATGCCATGGCCGGCATTGCCACAGGTCTGGAGCTTAACATCCCCTTTGACACCATTAAAAAAGCGTTGGAAGAAATCAAGGGTGTCAAACGCCGCCTGGAAATAAAGGGCAAGGCCAAGGGCATTACGGTGATGGATGACTACGGCCACCACCCCACAGAGATCAAGGCCACGTTGACTGCCGTCAGGGAAAGCTATCCAGACAAACGGCTTATTGTGGTATTCCAGCCCCACAGATACACAAGAACAAAGGCGTTGTTCCAGGAGTTCACCCGGGCGTTTTACCAGTCTGACGTGCTCCTGGTGCTGCCCATCTACGCGGCTTCGGAAGAGCCCATTCACGGCGTGGACTCGGAAAAACTGGTGGAAGGCATAAAGGCCCATGGACACAAGGATGCCTGCTTTGCCCCGGATTTCACCCAGGCATTGTCCATCATCACCCATAAAGCAAAATCGGGGGATATGGTGCTCACCTTAGGGGCCGGGGATGTATACACCCTCGGGGAAAAGCTGGTGGAGATTTTGTAATATATGGTTCTAAGCGATAACATAAAAAAAATGTTCGCTTCCTTTGCGCCTGAAACGCAAAAGGCCATGGACCGCTACACCAGTTTCAGGGTAGGCGGCCCTGCAGACCTGCTGGTGCTGCCGCAAACCGTGGAACAGGTGATCGCCCTTGCCAAAACCGCACAAAAAGCCGAACTGCCGGTTACGATTATCGGCGGCGGCACCAATGTTCTCGTATCGGACAAAGGCATCCGGGGACTCGTGATGGTTCTCACCCGGCTGAAACAAAAAATTGAGCCGATAGCACCGTCCATGAACACAGGCGGCGACTCACCGGACCAGATCTACTTGACTGTGCTTGCCGGAGAACCCCTTGGTCATTTATGCAGATATGCGGCCAACGCAGGCCTGGCTGGTCTGGCGTGGGCAGCCGGAATTCCGGGCACCATTGGCGGTGCCGTAATGATGAATGCAGGGGCCTTTGGCAGCGACATGAGCCAAATTGTACGAAAAATCGAGATATTGGACCTTGCCACCCTGGAAACACTAATTCTGCCGGCAAACAGACTTAAATTTTCCTACCGAAAACTTGCCCTTGAAAACAGTATTGTACTCAAGGTCCGGCTCGGGCTGACCAAGGCTGGCGCCGAAACCGTCAGGGATGAATATTACCGTAACCTTCAAATTAAACAATCCACCCAGCCGGTGTCCCAGGCATCTGCCGGGTGTTTTTTCAAAAACCCCCCGGACGCTGAATCAGCAGGCTTTCTCATTGAGCAGGCCGGCATGAAAAGTGCCCGGTGCAACGGGGCCATGGTATCTGATCTGCACGCCAATTTCATTGTCAACCACGGCAACGCCTGCGCACAAGATATCCTGAACCTGGCCGACCAGGTAAGGAAACGCGTATACGAAAAATTTGGGATTAACCTTAAAGAAGAGGTGAAAACCATTGGCGACTAAAAAAAAGACTCTAAACAAATATAAGGTGCAGGGTAAAAAAAACCGAAAGCTTAAAACTTTTTCCGGCGGCAAAGCCCTTTTAAAAAAGAGTTTTCTTATCCTTTTTGTCGGTGCAATGAGCCTTGGCTGCATCTACATACACGATGCAGTTCTCCAATGCCCTTTATTTGATGTGAAAACCATTATGATTGACGGCCTTGACCGGGTAACCAGGGACGAGGTTCTGGCCCGGACAGGACTTGACAAACCGACTAATATTTTTGAAATGCTACCTGATATGCTTGAAAAAGAGCTGAACACCCACCCATGGATTCACATGGCCACGGTAAATCGTCAGCTTTTATCAACCATTTCCATTAAAATTGAAGAACAGGAGCCCTTGGCCATCGTGACCATTGAAAATCTGGCAGATGTCGTCATCAACGCCCAAGGGGCTCCCTTTAAAGAGTATGAACCGGCCAAGGATGATCTCACGGCGTTGCCGGTTATATCCGGGGTGGATTTAAGCCTGTCCAACAGCACGTACCTATTTGAAGGGGATTTGTTCAATGCTGTGATGAAAATCTTAAAAATCAGAGGATTTGGACAAATTCAAACCATTTTGGGAGACGAAAATACAGGCATACTCATAAATATATTAAACACACATATGAATACAGGTTTCACGGAAAATCCCGGCGAAACAGAATTTGAAAACAAGACAGTTATTCCGGTTAAACTCGGATTTGACGAATTTGAAAAAAAACTTGCAAGGGCCAGGCAGATTCAGCGCTATATGGAGAACAACTATCCGGATAAAACCATATCGGCCATCGATCTTTTCAGCCTGAAAAAAGTGTTTGTTACAACGGAAGATGCTGCCCAAAATACTATAGCAAAGGGGGTTTAACTTGCAGGGAAACGAAAATTTACTGGTGGGACTTGACATCGGTACCACCAAAATCTGTGCAGTCGTGGGTGAGATGCTTGATGATGAGATCAACATCATCGGTGTGGGCTCCCACCCCTCCACAGGGCTTCGTAAGGGGTCCGTAGTCAACATAGAGTCCACGGTGGATTCCATTAAAAAGGCAGTGGAGGAAGCCGAACTCATGGCGGACTGCAATATATCTTCTGTTTATGTGGGCATTGCAGGCAACCACATCAAAGGGTTCAACAGCCATGGCATCATTGCCATCAAAGGCCGGGAAATTACCGAAATGGATGTGGAACGGGTTATTGACGCGGCCAAGGCGGTTGCCATCCCCCCGGACAGGGAAATTCTGCATGTCATTTCCCAGGAGTTTATTGTGGATGAAATGACGTCCATCCAGAACCCCGTGGGCATGACTGCCGTACGCCTGGAAGCCAAAATCCATATCATCACAGGCGCGGTATCTGCGGCGCGCAACATTATCAAGTGCTGCCACAAAGCAGGGCTCGAGGTCTGCGACATTGCGCTTGAATCCCTGGCCTCGGGCTATGCCGTTCTCACCAATGAAGAAAAGGAACTTGGCTGTATACTGGCTGATATGGGCGGCGGAACCACAGACCTGGCCCTGTTCAAAGACAACAATCTAAAATTCATTTACGAACTCACCGTGGGCGGCCATAACCTGACCAACGATATTTCCGTAGGGCTTCGTACCCCCTTGCCCGAAGCGGAAAAAATTAAAAAAACACACGGCACCTGCATACCCCAAAACGTCAAGGCCCATGATGTCATTGAGGTGCCGGCGGTGGGGGGCAGAGCGCCCAAACGTCTGCCCAAGGGGATTCTTGCTGAAATCCTGGAACCCCGGGTGGAAGAGATCTTTTCCCTGCTGAAACAGGAGCTGTTTTCCAACGGACTTGAAAACAGTTTCCCTGCCGGATTTATACTCACCGGCGGCAGCGTTGTCATGGACGGCATTGCAGAAATGGCAGAATCCGTATTCAGCGTCCCCGTTCGTATCGGTGAAGCCGACCGTATCGGCGGACTCAAAGATATTGTTAGAAACCCCGCATACGCCACAGGCGTTGGACTTATCATTTTCGGATCAAAAACAAGCTGCCGTATTCAAGATGTCAAGTCCGACCCCCACGGGCTGCAAGTAGTTTTAAATAAAATGAAACAATGGTTTAAAAATATTATTTAAATCCTTAAAGGAGGTGGATATGACTTTTTCTTATGTGGAAAACAACAACACGGCTAAAATTAAGGTCATTGGTGTCGGCGGGGCCGGCGGCAACGCGGTCAATAATATGATTGACGCCAAGCTGCAAGGTGTTAAATTTATTGTGGCCAACACCGATGCCCAGGCCCTGGAGCATTCCAGAGCAGAAGTTAAAATTCAAATAGGCGCCCAGCTCACCGAAGGACTTGGGGCCGGTGCAGATCCAAGTGTAGGCAGAGATGCTGCATTGGAAAGCATGGAAGACCTGCGTGAATCACTTGCAGACAGCCACATGGTCTTTATTACCGCCGGGTTCGGCGGTGGTACGGGCACAGGGGCCGCACCTGTGATTGCAGAAATATGCAAGGATCTTGGCATTCTTACCGTAGCGGTTGCATCCAAACCTTTTTCCTTTGAGGGTAAAAAAAGGGAAAGAGCAGCCATGGAAGGTCTGGAAAAACTGCAGGAAATTACAGACACCGTTATCACCATCCCCAATGACCGGTTACGCGGTATTGCCGGCAAAGGGGCGCGTATGAAGGATATGTTCATCAAAGCCGATGAAATTTTGCACCACTCCGTTAAAGGCATCACCGATTTAATCATGATGCCCGGCCACGTCAACCTGGACTTTGCCGACGTAAAAACCACCATGCAGAAAGCAGGCAAGGCGTTAATGGGCATTGGTATTGCTTCCGGAGAAAACCGTGCCACAGAAGCTGCGGAACGGGCCATTTCCCATCCGCTGCTGGAAGATATCTCCGTATCCGGCGCCAAGGGCGTACTGATGAATATCACATCAAGTTCTGATCTGACCCTTGACGAAATGACCGAAGCCTGTGACCGCATCTACCAGGAAGTGGGTGACGAGGCGGAAATCATCTGGGGCCAGACCTTTGACGAAGAACTCGGAGATGAAATCCGCATTACCGTCATTGCCACAGGTATCGGCATGGAAGAACCGGCCTTTAGTGAAAATATGCGCAGATTTGACCCACAAACAGCCCAGGCCTATGCACAACCCCAGCAGGCGACTGCGGCTAACGGTACGTACGGGACATATGGGTCCCAGACCTATGGTCAAAACGCATCAGACGTGGGACAGTCTGCTCCGCCTGCCGGCCGCCAAAACCCCATTGCCAGGGGTGTTATAAGGGACGCCACCGAAGAGGATATGGCCAACTGGGATGAACCGGTGCGTGTTGTTCGCCACAAACGCGTGGTGGGAAATGACAACCAGACCCAGGATTACGGCATGAACTATGATAATGACGACCTGGAGATTCCCACTTTTTTAAGACGTAAAGCCGATTAGCTAATAAAAAAAGCGCATCCGACCCGGATCTTTATCCTTATAAAGGCCCAAGGAGCTATTTTCATTTGAGAATAATTTTTTAATTCTTGCTCATATGTTGTGGGCAGCAGGCCTTCCCTGCGGTCATCTGACCGACACAACATCCACCTCCTTGCAACTGCAGGGGGAGCGCCTGCCCCTCAATCCGGAACCTGTTGCAGCAAATTTTTAGGGGGCAGATAATTAAATATCTTGCCCCCGAATTAATAGAGCAGCCGCCCAAACACAGGTTTTTGTTCAAGCACTAAATATCTAAACTCTCTAAAACTTCAAGCAGGAGATCCGAAGCTTTATCTAAATATTTCTTGGGAGTTGTCAAAGAGGGCATAAACCTTATGACATTTCCGTATCTGCCGCAGGGAACCAGAATAACGCCCTTGTTCAGCATGGCCATGATGACCTGCCCCATGAGATCTGCATCAAAAGGTTCTTTTGTTTCCCGGTCTTTGACCAATTCAATACCGATCATAAACCCTCTTCCCCGGACATCTCCGATACAGTTTATTTTCTGGGCACCTTCTTTAAGTCGGTTCTTTATCAGTTCACCTAATTCGGCCACTCTTTTGATCAGTGCATTATCATTTTCGGTAAGAATATCGAGATTGGTCATGCTGACAGCCGCAGAGACACCGTTAGCGGCAAACGTATTGGGCTGGGACCCATCTTCGATTTTTTCTGCAAGATCCTTGCGCAGCGTAACGCCGGCCATTGGTACATCGCCACCAATACCTTTTCCAAAGGTCAAAATATCCGGTTCAACACCGCTATGTTCAATTGCCCACATTCTTCCGGAACGCCCGGCACCGGATTGAACCTCATCGGCGATAAAAAGGGCACCGTGCTTTTCACACGATGCTTTAACACGCTGTAAAAATTCAGGATTCGGTGCAAGATATCCACCTTCACCCTGTTGTGCCTCAATAATAACTGCGCCCACATCATCGGCCCCGGTATAAGGTGTGTTCAGAAGGTATTCCAGATAATTTGCGCACATGTCTTCACATTGTTCCTGGGTTTTGGTCCCGAAGCAGCACCGGTATGCATAAGGGTACGGAGCATGGATAACACCAGGGATAAACGGACCAAAATCTTTCCTGTACTGGTCACCGGTTGTCAAAGATCCACACCCGCAGTGAACACCGTGATAGGCACCATGAAATGCAACAATCTGTGAACGGCCTGTAATCTTCCGGACAAACTTAATTGCGGATTCAAGGGCACTGGAACCGGACTGGGTAAAAAAAGTAATGCAATTATCTTTTAACCCTGCCGGCATAATGCCGGATATTTTTTTAGCCAGATCCAGGCGCAGGGAACTGCTGCAGTCACTGCTGTGCATCAGTTTCCCTGTCTGTTTGTGAATTGCTTCAACGACCCTTGGGTGAAGCCTTCCCACTGAATTGACAGCAACACCAGCTGTGATATCAATATACAAGTTTCCATCCGGATCTTTTACTGTGGCCCCGAAGCCTTCATCATAAACCACTGGAAATCTTCCGGCGCCCCGTGCCATGGACTCGAATTCAGGTGCTTCACCCAGTTGCTTAAGGCTTTCAGGACCGGGCACGGATTCAGTAACTATTTTGGGGGCATCAGGATAGGATAATTTTTCAAGATCGGATTCTTTAATCATGTATTTTCTTCCTTTTAAACTTTTTTAAACTTTGTGTTTATATTTTTAAAACCTACATCATTTTATACGTGAGCCATAAAGCCAGTTGCGGAAAAATCATAACCATTATAAGAACAAGCAGCTGAATGCCCACAAACGGGGGAATGGACTTCCAGATATCCCGGGTTGTAATCTTGGAAGGCGCAACCCCTTTCATCATAATCAGTGCCCACCCAAAAGGTGGCGTCAGATATGCCACTTGCATATTCAAAATAAAAATAATTGAAAACCATATGGGATCAAAACCGAGAATTTTAGCAATGGGAACAAAAATAGGCGCACAAATGGTAACAACGGCATAGTCATCCATGAACATGCCCAAAACCAGAAGAATCAACTGCATCGCCCCCAATACAATCCAGCGGTTTATTTCAAGGCTACTCACAAGTTCTGTAACCAGAGACTGTGCACCCTGGCTGGTATAAAATACACTAAACAACGTAGCGCCAATTAAAATCCAGAAAACCATCCCGCTGATGGTCATGGTCTGCCTGCAGGAGTCCCAAAGCACTTTCCATGACATTTTTTTTAGAAGCGCACAAATAACAAAGGCACCGGTAGCACCTACGCCGGCAGCTTCAGTTGGTGTTGCAATCCCGAAAAAAATCGAACCTAAGACCAGGACGATCAAAAACGCCGGGAGCAAAATATCTTTCAGGGAAGATAGTCGCAACGTCCAAGTGACAGTTTCCTTAACAGGCGGTGCAAATTCCGGCTGGAGGTGACACCGAATACTGACATATAAAATATAGCCGAATGCGGTGATCAAGCCGGGAACCACACCGGCCAAAAAAAGCTTTCCAATTGATACCCGGGCGATATATGCAAAAAGAATCATGATAATACTGGGGGGAATTATTTCGCCTAAAACCCCCCCTGCCATAACGGAACCAAGTGCAAGCGATTTATTGTATGACTGCTTGAGCATTGCCGGAACTGCAATCAGGCCCATAGTCAGGATACCCGGGCCAAAACCTCCGCACATGGCAAGGGACACGCAGACACCGATGGAGACAATGGCAAGCCCGCCTTTAATGCCGGTAAGCCAGAATCCCAAGGCTTTGAACATTCGATCCGAAATACCGGAGTGTAAAAGAAAGTTTCCCATGAGCAGGAACAGTGGGATTGTAATTAAATTTGGATCCGTAATCTGCTTATATGTCGTTGTCGCAACAATAAACAGAGATGTTGAACCTTCCAGCAGATAAGTCAGGACGACTGTAATACCACCCAAAGCAAATGCAACCGGAACGCCGAGTACAAGGAGGGTCATAAGCCCTCCGAACAACAATATGGTAACAACTTCAATACTCATAAATTATGACCTATCCATCCTGAATTATTCGAAATCATGCGTTTGTTTCTTCAATAAAATATAAATTCCTTCCAGAAGGAACAATACAGCGGTAATAGGAATTAAAAGTTTCAGGGGATAAAGGGCTATCCGAAATGCCCCATGTGCGGTCTCTTTCATCATGAAAGAATTTTGTCCCATCCAGGCGCTCTGCCAGATCAGAACTGCGATGAAACAGACAAATGACAGCAATGCAAACAGTTTTGCTATTTTTCTTCCTTTTTTTGTAAACCGGTTATAAACAACGTCTATTCGTATATGGGCATTCTTCGCCATGGCATAAATCCCGGCAAAAAGGATATACACGCCAAAAATCTGCCGGTTGACAGGCCAGACCCATATCGTTGGACTGTTAAAAACGTATCTTGATATCACCTCAATGGTTGTACATAACATGATGATCACAATTAAAATGCTCATCAAATCCCCAGCTCGACAGCTGACCGTGTCGACAAATTTGAACACTGTTTTCAGGCTTTTTTTCATTCATATATCCTTAGGTGCAATTGGCGCCCAACGAAGCAATCGGCACTATTTAATTCCTCTCCATTCTTTGATCATCTTGATAGCCGCAGCTGACGCTTCATCGCGCTTTGCAACTTCATCCCAGAGTTTATAAGCAATTTCTTTTTGTTTTTTTATTGCTTGTGCACTCACTTTGCTTTCTTTTAACGTGCCGGCTTTTACCATATCCTCCGCGTTTTTAAATTCTTTACCGTAAGCTTCCACGGTCGCGGCCCAGTAATTTTCAGCAGCTTTCTGAAGCGCTTGTTTTAAATTATCCGGAAGTTCCTTCCATGAGTCGTTGTTTATCAGCATATGCCCGATAACATGATCATTATCCCCGGCCTGCACCCAGTAAGGAGCGACTTCGTGCCATTTTAATCCGGATATGGCACTGATATCCCACTGACTGGCATCAAGCGTTCCAAGTTTCAACGCCATATAGGCTTCGCCACCGGAAACATAAGTCCCCCGGGCACCGATCATATTATGAAACTTTGTATAGATACCCTCATCTCTAATTTTTAGACCTTTCCAGTCATCAAACGTTTCCAGAGATTTTGTGGACAATACAAATGGCCCGCCGTAAGTATGCATGTCAAGCCAGTAAAGACCTTGCTTGTCATACTCTTTTCGCAAGATATCAACGAATCCCTTATTGTAATAAAAATCTCTTATAACCTGAGCCTTGGCATCAAATTCATCGACTTCATCAATGGTGTAAGCAAACGGAATACCGAATTCAATTTCTCCAACCGGAACAATACCGCCCCAGAATGCGCCCATGCAGTGAAGGATGTCCAAAAGCCCTTTTTGTGTGGATTCAAATAACTGCTCTATCGGAACAATTTCGGAATCCGCAAAAACGGAAATGATCAGCTTACCGTCACTGAACTCTTTCACATCTTGGGCAAAGCCTTTAAGCAGTTCAAAAGAGATGTCTCCATGTGGATATCCAGACTGCAGTTTCCATCTATACACTTTATCTTTGGCAAAAGAAGATCCAACGGAAAAAATGGTACACAAAAAAATGGTTATAAAAACCAACGATACTTTTCTAAATACTGCAGGCAATTTCATACGTTTCTCCTTTAGACCCATGGTCAAAATAAAATCGCCCATCTACTTGTTTTTTAAGCCGCCCTCGGCGTTACGCCAAAGGGTACATATTCCAATATGCTTCCGTTGGCGTGCCTTTATGGCGACTTAAAATCCGGCGCATCTGTGGCAGATTTAATTCTGACCATGGACCTTAATCATTTTTTAAGGCCAAATTGTCCTCTTCATTCTACCACTCGTAAATATATGCCTTCCACCTTTCTGTCAATGACCGCAACGGACCATATAGGGTAATATCATTTATTGTTTACCAAGCAGGGTAGTTATGTATATAAGTTATTTCCCTGCCAGGGTGGCTGCATTTAACCCTGCATTTAACATTGTCCAGTTCTCTTTGCAGGTGTCGGCCTTAAGATGTGTTACCCTAAAAACATGCAAGGGATTTGGGCAAGTCAACAATTTTGAAAAATTTTTGGAAAAGCCTTAAGCCTGAAATTTTCAGGAAGCAAAAGGCAAAAGGAGGAAGAGGATGACGGATTATGCAATGATAATAAATGGTGAAAAAGTGTTATCTGACAGCACATTTGACGTGGTTAATCCGGCAACGGGAGAAGTTTTTGCAAAATGCCCCAAAGCCACGATCGCACAACTAGATGAAGCGGTTGCTGCAGCCCGAAAGGCTTTTCCGGAATGGTCTGCCCTGGCCGATGACCAGCGGGTTGAAATCATGAACCGAATTGCCGGCATTATCGAACAGAACCAGACGGAACTTGCCGGACTGATCACCCGGGAGCAGGGCAAACCATTGTCCGGACCGGGGTCCATGTTTGAGGCCGGCGGCTGTACGGCCTGGACCCAGGTTACAGCATCCATGAAACTTGAACCCGAACTGGTGGATGATAACCCGGAAGATACCATTGAGCTGTACAAAAAGCCCATTGGTGTCGTCGGCTCTATTACGCCATGGAACTGGCCTTTGCTCATCGCTATATGGCATATCATGCCGGCCCTTAGAGTCGGATGCACCGTTGTTATGAAACCTGCATCCTATACGCCTCTGGCCACCCTTCGGCTGGTTGAACTGATCAATGAAGTCCTGCCCCCCGGGGTTCTCAATGTGGTATCCGGAAGCTCCGATATAGGCAACGCCATGTCAGCCCACAAAGATATTGACAAAATTGTGTTCACAGGTTCGATTCCCGTAGGCCAGACCATCATGGGCCGGGCCGTGTCCAATTTGAAAAGCCTAACCCTGGAACTGGGAGGCAACGACGCTGGAATTATTCTGCCGGGAACCGATATTACACCCTTTTTAGAGCCTTTATTCTGGGGATGCTTCATTAATGCAGGTCAGACCTGCGCAGCTCTGAAACGCCTTTTTGTCCATGAAGATGATTATGAAGATGTCTGCCAAAAATTTACAGATTATGTAACTAAAATTCCCGTGGGGGACGGTATGGATGAAAAGAATCTCATCGGCCCGCTGGGGAATGCACCCCAACTCGAAACCGTCAAACAATATGTAGATGATGCCAGGGAAAAAGGGGCCAGGGTTCTGTGCGGCGGTGCACCGTCTCCCGGCCCGGGATACTTTTATCCCCTGACTTTGGTAGCCGATGTAACCGATGATATGGACCTGGTCAAAGAAGAACAGTTTGGCACCGCACTTCCCATCATAAAATATTCCACTGTTGACGAGGCTGTTCAAAGGGCAAATTCCCTTGACGTGGGGCTTGGCGGATCGGCATGGTCCAATGATCCGGAAAAAGCCAAAACGGTTGCCATGCGGCTGGAAGCTGGAACTGTCTGGGTGAATGCCCATGGAAAACTCCACCCTATGGCCCCCTTCGGCGGAGTCAAATCTTCCGGTGTTGGATCTGAATTCGGGCTTGAGGGCCTCAAAGCCTATACCGTGAATCAGGTGGTCAGTGTAGCTAAATAGTGTTTAAACGAAAATGACCGATCTGCGGCGTTGCAGCAAAGGCCAAATAGTCCACTATTGGCCTTTGCTGCCGTAATGAATCCCTAAAAACTTGATGATCGAGTGTCAGATAGCAACTTCCAAAATCAGAAATAAAATAAACAACTTGCATTCTCTTTAAAAATCGTATATTTATAACTGTTTGAGTTAATATTGATATACAAGGCTGGCGGTGCTGGCCTTTTTTGCTTTTAAGGAAAACCATGCCCCATAAAAATTTAGAACCAGCCGGGTTCGGCGAAATGAACTTGAGCCCGGATGTTTTTGCGGCTTTACAGACCGTTGGTTATGAAACCCCGACACCGATCCAGACCATGACCATTCCTCGTATGATCGAATGCAAAGATCTGCTGGGTCAAGCCAGGACGGGAACCGGAAAAACAGCGGCCTTTGCACTGCCCCTGCTCTCCCGAATCAATCTTAAAAACAAGCGGCCCCAGGTTCTTGTGGTCACCCCGACCCGGGAACTTGCCATTCAGGTGGCTCAGTCCTTCAATGACTACGGCGTAAAGATGAAGGGCCTTAACGTTTTGGCTGTATACGGCGGCCAAAGCTACGGTGTTCAGCTAAACCAGTTGAAACGGGGCGTCCATGTGGTTGTGGGCACACCGGGCCGTCTCATGGACCATATGCGGCGTAAAACCCTCTGCCTTGACGATCTTACAGGGCTGGTGCTGGATGAAGCAGATGAAATGCTGCAGATGGGATTTATTGATGACGTTGAATGGATTTTATCCAAAATACCCCAACCGACCCAGATCGCACTTTTTTCCGCCACCATGCCGGCACCCATTCAAAAGATTGCGGGCAAATATCTTAAAGATCCAGAAAAAATTATTATCCGCCATGATTCAGATGTCACCAGCACCATTAATCAGAAATTCTGGCTGGTAAAACATGTAAAAAAAAGTCATGCCCTGGTTCGGATACTCGAAGCCTCCTCCCATGATGGCGTCATTGTATTTACCAGAACCCGAAGTGACACAATGAGCCTGACAAAAATCCTGGAAGAAAAGGGATTCAAAGCAGAGGCCCTGAATGGAGACCTTGCCCAGGCGGCCCGGGAACGGACAGTTAACCGGTTGAAAAACGGAAACATTGATATTCTTGTGGCCACGGATGTGGCGGCAAGGGGACTTGATGTAGACCGGATTTCCCACGTCATTAACTACGATATGCCCTCTAAAACTGAGCCCTATATTCACAGAATCGGGAGAACCGGTCGGGCCGGACGAACCGGAGAAGCCATTTTATTTGTCCAGCCAAAAGAAAGATGGATGTTAAAACGGATCGAACAAGCCACTCGTCGGAAGGTTGAAGAACTATTCCTACCCTCCAACAGGGAAATAAACGAAAAACGGGTGGGTGATTTTAAAAATAAAATTGTTCAAACCATCGGCACCGAAGATCTAAGCGCTTTTACGGATCTGGTGGAAACCACCGCAAAGGAACAGGATATTTCTATTTCCCAGGTGGCTGCAGCCCTGGCAAAAATGCTCCAGGGCAAGACACCGTTTCTGCTTAAGGAAACGGCTGATAAACCTGTTGTTAAAAAGACCGCTAAAAAACCTGTAAAAAAAGCCAAGACACCCGTTGCATCAAAGCAGAAGAAGGCACCTGCCCGGCTTACCCCCAATAAAATTGCGCCTACTGAAAAAGGGATGGAACGATATCGCATTGAAGTGGGTTATAAGCATGGCCTTAAACCCGGCGATGTTGTCGGCGCCATTTCAAATGAGTCCGGACTGGAAAGCAGCTTTATCGGTGCCATCAATATTGACTATGATTATTCTCTGGTAGATCTGCCCTTTGGTATGCCTAAAAACGTCTTTAATCTGCTGAAAAGAACCTGGATCAGATCCCAAAAGATGTCAATTTCGAAATATGCTTGCTAAACCGACATAGGAATCCAAACGGAGAGACTTCCCCCTGACACGGGGAACTTCCCCCATCCGGCGGCGTTTATATCAACTGTGGTGCCGCCCATGTTGCCCAGAGCGTCACGATACTGTCCGTTGGCGCGGGTTCTTCCTACTTCCAGCCACATAGCTCCGCCGCCACCGATGGTGATGACGATTGCCAGGCCGGAGCCGGGGCGCCCCACATCACCCTCACGTGTCCAGCCGATCATATGGGCATGTTTAAATTGATCACGCTGATGACCGTAGGCGTGTGACCGTCTCAGTTCAACTAAACGCGGCAAATAAGGGACGGGAACCATGTCGATTTCATATTCCTTGCCGTCGTTGCCCTTGTCTTTGTACTTTGCCCCAAACCAATCTGCGTAAAAGACACAGGGGTACCCTTCTTGCCGCAGCAGTATAAATGCATAGGCTGCGGGTTTGAACCACCAGTCCACGGGGGACTCCAATGACTGGAGAGGCTGACTGTCATGATTTTCCACGAATGGGACAGACAGGGCTGGCTGATCTTTGGTAAGCGTATCATCCAAGATAGTCCTTAGGTCATAATGTCCATTCGCCCGGGATATCTCATGGAACTTCATATGAAGCGGCACGTCAAAAAGGGACATCTTACCATGCGTCGCTCTGATGTAATTATGCAGTTCTTCCACATTACTTGACCAATATTCTCCCATCGCAAAAAACCCGCTCTTTGCTTTCAAGGAGGCGACCCGGCGCATATAATCCAGCCACTCACGAAAGAAACTGAATTGAATGTGCTTGACGGCATCAATCCGAATGCCGTCAATTCCAGTGGTCTCCAGGTACCAGGCCCCCCAGCGGGCGTATTCCGTACGGACCTCCGGAGAGTTCATATCCACGTCCGAAAACATGAGATAATCGTAATTCCCTTTTTCTCCGGAAACCATTTTGTCCCAATCTTTACCGCGATTTGTGAACTTGAAAATCGCATTTATATGGAAGTTCTCGGCCCAGTCCGTGCCGTCGAAACAGTCGTAATTCCATGTAAAATCGGAATATTTGCCGGCACGCCCAGGGAACGTGAATTCAGTCCACGCCTCAATCCAATAGTCCGGCTTTTCCGGATTGACAATCTCAAAGTGCCGTTCGTCTCCTTGCACTTCCAAGGCTTTTACCCACTCAGTGCGATCAGCTCCGCCCTTGTGATTAAAAACAATGTCTGCGTAAACCTGCAGCTCCTTGTCGCGCAATGCCTGAATGGCTTCAAGATACTGATCACGGGTGCCGTACTTTGTAAAAACCGAACCTTTCTGATTAAATTCCCCCAGATCGTATAAATCATAGACGCCGTACCCAACATCGTCAACTCCGGCCTGCCCCTTGTACGCAGGGGGCAGCCAGATCGCACTAAACCCGCAATCTTTCAAGGTCTCGGCCGAATCACGGACCTGGTTCCAGAACGTTCCATCATTGGAGATATACCAATGAAAATACTGCATCATTACGCCATTAATCTGAAACATGGTAAAACGTCCTCCTTTTTTCAAAAAGTCTTTAATTTGCGCCAGAGAGTCGTGGTACTAATACCCAGAATTTTGGCAGCACACGAACGATTTTGTCCGGTCTGTTCAAGTACGGCATGAATATATTGTTTTTCAAGTTCCGCCAGGGTCATGGGCGTTTTTTCAGACTGAATGGTTTGCAACGGCGAAGGCTGGGTAATGGTTGGCGGTAGATGTTCCGGTTGAATGATACCATCCTGGCTATAAACTGCGGCCCTCTCCAGGGCATTTTCCAGTTCCCGGATATTTCCGGGCCAAGGGTAACTCTGCAGGTATTCCAGGCATTGCGGACTCAGTTTTAGACCGGAGATCTTGAATTTGCGACCCATATTCTTCGTTAAGTAGCGCGCCAAGGGAATAATATCCTCCGGACGTGCCCGCAGGGGTGGAATTTCGATCTCCACAACAATCAGCCGATAGTAAAGATCCTCGCGGAACGACTGTTCGGCAACGCATTTTTTTATGTCGCGGTGGGTGGCGGCGATGACCCGAACATCTATCTTGCGGGGACGGTTTTCACCGAGGCGGACGACTTCCCGTTCTTGAAGGACACGGAGAAGCTTTAGTTGGGTTGCCGGTGTGATGTCTCCGATTTCATCGAGAAAGATGGTGCCGGAGTCGGCCTCTTCGAAGATGCCTTTTCTGTCTTGGCGAGCGCCGGTAAAGGCACCTGCTTTGTAGCCAAACAGTTCGCCCTCAAGCAGGGTTTCCGGCAAGGCGGAACAGTTAATAACAACGAAGGGCTGCTCTGATCGGGCGGATTGCGAATGAATATACCGGGCCAGCACTTCCTTGCCGACACCACTCTCACCGGTAATAAAAACAGAGGTGTCAAATGGTGCCACCCGGACGGCAGAATCCAAAACCCGCGCGTAGACGGCGCTGCGTACTTCCACCGGTGGAAAACCGGATGTTTTTTTTTGAATTTGCGGATGACGTCGGGCACGGGCCAGGGCACGGTTCTTCAATTCAATTTCCTGGGTCAGCCGCTGGATTTTATCCTGGATTCCGTCCGACTGAAAATAGGGCAGGTACGGAAGAATGTCTGTGCCCCAACTGGCCAGGTCAAACCCCTCCGCAACACAAACATTTTTGCCTTGCGCGCGGCAGGAGCGTTCCACGAAATAAATTTCCTGCCCGGTACCATAGGTCATGAAGCCGCTGATATACCCTACGAGTATCCAGCAGACGGGATCTTTTGATGGTCCAATTTCAGCAAGATGTTCCACCGCTTCACCGGAACGATGCCATACCAGGTTCATGCTGAAACGTCCCGTATCCGAATCCCATTGTACTGATTTAATGATGGCTACGGCAACGCCCTGCAGGGTTTGAAGGCGGGGGCCCGCTTTCAGGAATTCGAGGGGATCACTCCAGTTGAAGATACGTTGCATCGCCGCCGCATCGGCCTGCCCCCAGAGATATCCGAATCGTGTCAGAATACGTTGCGCATGCTCCTGACCGACCATACTCAGCAAGTCCTTACGGAACTGCGCAAAGGCATGAATATCATGCAGAATTAAACGTCGTCCCTGCAGCTGAATAAGGCCCGCCGAAAAATCAACCAGTTCTTCAATCCGTAAATCCTTGGCTTGCATGCCTTCAATCCTTTCATTATGAAATGTTCGGATTTCATAATGAAATGGTTTTTGTGAAATGTCAAATGCTTTGTGTGTCTATAATATGCTAATTTTAAATAAGATATAAATATATTTACAAGCTTGGTACGAGCAATGCATTGCATGGTTATTTGGACAAGCAATAACGAAAGGAAATGGTCATGTATGAATTGCTAAAAATGAAAAACAGTGGATTACGAAAAGACGTCATGGCATTTACACAGGAGTTGATTGATACGCCAAGCCCCAGTATGGGGGAAAAGGACTTGGCCGACAAGGTGGCCAAACGAATGGAAATATTGGGTTATCATCATGTTTACCGGGATGAGGTCGGCAATGTTATCGGTGTTATTCACGGGCATGAGCAAAAAAGTACTCTATTGCTAAACTCACATATGGATACGTACCAAACAGGTGAGCAGCACAATTCGCATGTTGAGGGGGACCGGATTTACGGCACAGGCGCATCGGATTGTAAGGGCGGCTTAGCTTCCCAGGTTTTTGCGGGGGCGTTGTTACTGCGCAGCCTGCTGCCGCTTCAAGGCACGCTGGTGGTTACGGCTTCCGTGGCCGAGGAAAACGGGGTCGGCATAGGTGTTCGGACCTTAATGGACCAAACGTTACCGGAAATGGGGCTGCGTCCTAATTATGCCATTCTGGGCGAACCAACGAACCTGGGCCTGTACTATGGTCACGATGGTTGGATGGAAATGGATATCAAGATCCAGGGAGCGGATCCATTCCAGGTTGATAACGCTGCCAACAGAATTTACCGGAGCTACCAGGACCGTACAAAACACACCCTGTCTCAAGCCCATGAGATTGAAATCCACGATCCGGTCTTTCCCCGGGAATCAGAGGGACGGGTAGCCGTTCTGCGAATAGCTAGACGGATGCAAGTTGCAGATCAAGCGCAACAGATCCTGACCGAGACAGAACGCGACGTCCGTTTGCTCACACAGCCTGGATCATCTGTGTCCGTATCGGTTGAGGTTTGCAGGGAACAACAGATTTCATACGCCGGTCAGAAGACGGAGGTTCAACGGATCACCAATGCCTGGGCAACGGACCCGTTTGATCCATTGATTGATCGGTCCCGTCAGGTATTGGCGGCAGCCGGTTCTCCATCACGTCCAGGAAAGTGGCAGTTGGATCGTCTGGGAATGGGGACGGCCGGAGCAACACTACTCAACGAGTACAACATTCCAACCATCGGTTACGGCCCAGGGCACGAGGACCAGGCCCATTGTTCAGATGAATGGGTTGACGGGAAGCATGTGGTCCAGGGTGTCTACGGCACCGCTGCGATTGCCCATGGGCTGATTGGGTTTCCGGTTTGCGGCTGGACAACTGATGACATCTAACCGACAGCTTGTTACGGAATAGATAATTTTTCCAAGTTCGAGGCGGAAAATAAATTTGGTCACAGGCATACATGCAGTATTTTGAGGATCAAATTTATTTCTCCAACGCCGAAATTGGGGAAATTAGCATTCTGTAATAGCCTGTCGACGGGAAATTTAAATGAATATTTTGGTGTGTAATTGCGGCAGTTCATCTTTGAAATATCGGCTTTTGACGATGCCGGAAGAAAATGAACTTTCTGCCGGAGAAGCGCAACGCATCGGTCCCGTAACCGCGGAACCGGCAAGAATTGTTCATCGGGAGGGTGACCGGGAAACCGTTCACACAATGGATTTGCCCAATCACCAAAAGGCATTTCATGAAATCCTCAGCCTGCTTGAAAAAGGGGGAAAACGTCCAGACGCCTTAGGTCATCGAGTGGTTCACGGCGGCCGGTTATTTAAACAACCGGCTGTTATTACCCCCACTGTTTTTGAAGCCTTGCGCCAGGTTC
Source organism: uncultured Desulfobacter sp. (assembly GCF_963675255.1). Taxonomy (GTDB): domain Bacteria; phylum Desulfobacterota; class Desulfobacteria; order Desulfobacterales; family Desulfobacteraceae; genus Desulfobacter. The sequence goes on along the minus strand of NZ_OY775937.1, from coordinate 2,868,093 downwards.
GGAATCTGGCACCCCTTCACAATCCTCCGGCCATCGACCTCATTGAAGAATGTAAAACGCGCTATCCATCCCTTCCACAAGTCGCGGTTTTTGATACAGCTTTCCACACAACCATACCGGAATACGCACGCCAGTATGCCCTGCCTTTGGATTTGGTCCAGGAATTGAACATACGAAAATATGGCTTTCATGGCACAAGCCACCAATATGTTGTCGAAGAGGCCGCTAAAATGGCGGGCATTCCCATGGCAGAGTTCAACGCGGTCAGTTGTCATCTTGGCAGCGGCGGCGCCAGCCTGTGCGCAATATCCAAGGGTCGTTCAATTGAAAACACGATGGGGTATACACCACTTCAGGGGCTGGTTATGAGCACAAGATGCGGAGATCTTGATCCGGCCATTGTAATGAAACTGCTGTCCCTGTATTCCGGTGATATGGACCGGATAGAGGATGTTCTGAATCGCCGAAGCGGGGTGCTGGGTCTTTCGGGGGCATCGGCTGATATTCGAGATATTCTGGGTGATTGGGATGCTGCCACAAGCCGGAATGACCCTTTTCAAAAAACATTACAAATTTATCTATGGCGGATTCGTAAATATTTAGGCGCGTACCTGACCTTGGCCGGTCCGGTCCAGGCAATTATTTTCACCGACACCATTGGTGAAAATGTTCCGCTGGTTCGGTCCATTGTATGTGCCAACCAGGATTACTTTGGTGTCTGTATAGACGAAAAAAGTAACCGGGAACTCAAACAGCTGCCGGGTGATATTTCACAAGCGGGAAGTCCGGTTCGGATACTGGTAGTTGCCACCAACGAAGAACTAGCCATTGCACGACTGGTCTTCAGAACACTCTCTTTAAACAATGAGGTAAAACATTAAGTGCCCATTATGAACATCATGACGCTCAATCTAATATCCAGCCGGGTTCACTACCATTTTTTTCCATCAGGTCATTTCGAAGCGCAATGGTCCGGCTGCATGGAAAACGCACATGGGTTTGAGGACTGGCGAAGCGGACTGGAGGAACTCAAGAAGCGTACCCAAAACAGCGGACATACGGCGGAGGCCATCGGGGTGCGCCTTGTCCATGGCGGCTCGACCTTCCGAAATCCATGGCTTGTAACAGCGGAAACGGAAGTGGAACTTCAAGCATTATCGGCTGAAGCGCCACTTCATATTCCCGCAACCATTGAACTCATTAGAGCCATTCGAAAAACGTATTGCAACGTCCCGATTTTCCTGTTTTTCGAAACCTCCTTTTTTACAGACATGCCTGAGCGGGAATGTCATTATGCGCTGGATATAAACAGTCTTGGCATACCGAATTTGCGTCGTTACGGGTATCATGGTCTTTTTCACGAAGCTGCTTGCGCCATGGCCAGGAATCGCTCCTATGAACAAGGTTTCCGTTTTCCGGAACGATTTCTTTCCATCTGTCTGGAAACTAGACCCGAAATTGTAGCCGTGGATGGCATTCAGCCCGTCATGGTGACCAGTGGTACGACACCACTGGAAGGCTTGCCCGGACAAACCACCGCAGGAGAGCTGGACGCCGGCATCGTAATGAAGCTGGTCCGGAAAAAGAAGTGGGGCCCGGAGCAAATCAACCATGCGTTGACCATGGAAAGCGGTTTAAGCGGCATTGCCGGACGACCGGTTCTACTGGATGAAGTTCTGGAATCGGACGATCCGTCTTTACGTTTGGCCCGGGATGTATTCCGTCATCGTTTGTTATCGGCTTGCGGTTCCGGAATAGCGGTTTTGGGCGGTTTGGACGCCATTATTTTCTCCGGCCGATATGCACCGAGTGCACACTGCCTTGGCCCTTGGCTACAGAAACGTCTGAAGCGGGCCTATCAAGGAACAAGTGAGCTGGTGATCCATGAGTATACACTTAACCACGGCATTGACCGGATTCTTGCCGATCAGATACGTTGGCTACCTATCCCCAAGTCTTAACAACAGCCCGCCATTAACAGTAAATAACTTAAGGCAAAATGGGCAAATTATTTAAAAGCCTGTTCTCAAACCGGTGCAGGCACCTTACAAAAATATCACACTGGGCCTGAACCAGGTTTTATAATGCCATGGCCGTTATGACCGGATCTGGCGGACCACTTCTTTTGCCAGGGAGCGGAATGCCTTGGTCACAGGGGAGGATGGATTTTCCGCCTGGATGGAACGGCCGGCATCACCCAGGGTAACCAATGACGGATCCAAAGGAATTTTACCAAGAAATTTGATACCCTGCTCCCTGGCTGTGCGCTGGCCGCCGCCTGTACCAAAAATATTCAGTATTTCACCGCATTTCGGGCAGGCATAACCGCTCATATTTTCCACTAGGCCGAAGATATCCATCTTTACCTGGCGGCAGAAGCGAATGGATTTGCGTACATCGGCCAGTGCCACCTCCTGGGGTGTGGTCACGATGATGGCCTGGGCATCCTTGATAAGGTGGGCCACGGTCAAGGGTTCATCACCTGTGCCCGGAGGAGCGTCTATAATAAGGTAGTCCAGATCTCCCCATTCCACATCCCCGAAAAACTGCCTGATGGCAGCGTGCTTGGCCGGCCCCCGCCAGATAATGGCTTCATCCTTATCCGACATAAGAGACTCTATGGAAACCACTGAAAGATTGGGAGAATACCGGGCCGGAATAATTTTCTTATCGTCATTAACTTGGAGGTCGCCCTTGATACCGAGCATCCTGGGAATATCGGGTCCATGGATGTCCACATCCATGAGCCCAACTTTATGACCTATGGTGGTCAGGGCTGTGGCCAGGTTTACGGCAACACCGGACTTTCCCACGCCGCCTTTCCCGCTCATCACCATGAATTTATGGGTGATATGTTTTAAAGTCTCTTGAACTTTGGCATCAACTTCCCCTTCAGGCATCCTGCCCATGATATTTTTGGCTTTTACTTTTTGTGTCATATCTATCTCCTTGTTTGTCCACAGTGAAAACAACAGCAAATTCAATACCAACAAACACAAAATCGTAAAACAAATTATAAATTCAATTAATTATCACAAAATAGCTTGTTTAACTTAAACGATTCAGGATTGCAGAAATGCAACTGTTAAATTGATAAAAGGGGTATATAAGGGGTTCAAGTCTGCTCTTGACTCATTTTGTTCATTCAGCTATTGAAAGTGACAGTACGATCATAGAACGGCTTAAAATCAGATTAAAAAGTGACCATTCTTTAAAACTGAGGTATTCTCAGCTTAAAAAGAACTTAATGGGCCAAGAGCAGGCGTTGATCCTTTTTTGACTTTTTTTGCATAAGTTTTAATTAAATATATGCATGTGTTTTGATAAAAGTTAAAAAAAATTAATTTTTATATCCAGACAAATGGAAGTGGTTGCTATGATGAAAACTAGAATTTCCAACATTTCGCTAATTACAGCGCTTACAATCGCATCCGTGTTTTCCGGGATCATTCTGTGGAATATGCAAAGCACCTTCACAAAATTCAGCCAAAAAAATAAGGAAGGGCTTCGAACTTTTTATATTGATCAGCAAAAAAAACTTATCAAAAAAGAAGTAGAACGGCTGACCAAACGAATATCCGCCACAAAGAACGCCATTATCAAGTCTGCCGAGGAAAATCTTAAAGACCAGGTGCATTCGGCGGAAGATTTTATTCAAAATGTCTACATGACCCATAAAGAGGATCAGTATAAAACGCATATAAACAACATGATCACATCTTTTAACTGGGCCAACGAGTCGGGCTATTTTTATATTATATCCGGGGACGGTACTATCAAACACCACGGCGCCAAGCCGGAACTGATTGGTAAAAATTTTTTTTCCATGAAAAAAAAGTTCCCTGATTTCGTGAAATTTCTTGAAGAGGTAAAAACCGGTGGATCTGCCATGAAAACGTACATGTTCTATAAACCGGGCGAGGGGGACAAACTATACAAAAAGCTCGGGTATGCCGTATACAACAGCGCATTTGATATCATTATCGGCACTGGATACTACATGGACAGTCTGAATGAACAGGGTAAAGAGGAAATCCTGGAATTTATCGCCGGAGACAGATTCGGCTATCAGGATTATGGCTACTTCTGGATATTTTCAACAGATTATAAAACGATTTTTCACATTGATCCAAATATCTATCATAGGGATCTGAAAACATTTCACGGCGCAAACAACAAACTGGTCATCAAGGAGTTTGTTGACATCGCAACGTCCAAAGGCAGCGGGTTCAGTACCTATTACTGGGAAATTCCCGGACAGACCATAACGGCTGAAAAAATATCGTATCTGGTATATATTCCAGACTGGGACTGGATTGTAGGATCTGGATTTTATTTTGAAAATTTTTATGAACTTGTGGGAACGGTAGAGGAAATAAGCAGTTCTCTTCTCAAACAGGAAATAATAAAAAACAGCCTGATTATCATCTCTCTTTTTGTCTTTACGCTGGTGGTGTCTCTTTTTATTTACAACAGAATCCGAAAAATTGAGTCTGAGCAGAAAAAATTTCTCAATGATCTGATACAGTACAAAACAGTGATAGACAAAAGCGCAATCGTCAGTATTACTGATCTGCACGGAAATATTATTCACGTGAATGACGAAATGTGTGAGGTCACAGGATTTAATAGAGAAGAGTTACTGAATACTACCCACAGTCAACTCAGCCATCCGGACAACCCGGCCTCAACATACCAGGAACTGTGGGAGACCATTAAAAAGGGAAAAACCTGGCGCGGAATATTTAAAAATCTCAAAAAAGACAGTGGGTATTTTTTCCAGAAATCGACCATCGTACCGTTTAAAGATAAAGATGGCAAAGTGATTAAATATATTTCAATCAGCCATGATGTCACCGAAGTGTTTGAAAATAAATCCCAGCTTCAAAAATACCTCAACTATGACAGTTTGACCCAGTTGAACAACAGAAACAGTCTGCTCATGGAGATAAAAAAAGCTAAATCTTCAGATCTTGCTATCATTGATATAGACGACTTTCATAAAATAAATGAAACATACGGGATGAAGACCGGAGACGAAATTCTTAAAATATTTGCTTCAAGGCTTTCTAATCATATACATCTGTATCGCTATTTTATCTACAGGCTGCACTCTGATGTATTTGCCGTATTTTCCACCCAAAGCGATAAAAATCTTTTTATCATCGATGTTGAAACAGCACTTAAGGATATTGTTAAAACGACCTTCATCATCGGGGACAAGGAGTTGATGATCAGTGTCATCACGGGTTACGCGCATGGCTCAGGCAATATTATGGCCCATGCAGATGCGGCTTTGCAGTTTGCAAAAGCAAACAATATCGATCATTACGCCTATGATCCTTTAAAAGTGGATAACAGCAAGATATATGAGCAAAATATCCAGGTTGTAAAAATGCTCAACCGTGCCATTGATGAAGACCGGGTCGTGCCATTTTTCCAGCCAATCACAGGTTCCGGCAGACCAAAGTTTGAAAGCCTGATGCGTATAAAGGACACGGATGGCGGCATAATCGCTCCGGAACAGTTCCTTGATATCAGCAAACAGACCCGGTTTTATCCAGCGCTAACCAAAATCATGGTAAAAAAAACCATAGACACATTTGTTGACGATGACAGTAGATTTAGTATCAATATTTCGATGGAGGATATCCAGAACAGCGAAACAATGGCCTTTATTTATAACTATGCGCTTGATAAAAACGTTATGTCACGCATGATACTTGAACTTGTGGAGTCAGAAAGTCTGTCTTCCTATGCCGGTGCAATAGATATCATCTACAGGTTTAAAAATGTCGGCGCAAAAATTGCCATTGATGATTTTGGCACAGGATACTCCAACTTTGATTATCTGCTGAAGATCAAAGCAGACTATATCAAAATTGACGGCAGTATCATAAAACTGATCACCAAAGATGAACGGGCTGTTGATGTTGTTAACTCCATTGTTTCTTATGCAAACAAGCTTAAAATGAAAACCATTGCAGAGTTTATCTCGAGTGAGGCACTTTCAGCCAAGGCAAAAGTCCTTGGGGTCAATTATGAACAAGGGTTTTACCATGGCAAACCCGAGCCGGTCCCTGATAAAACAATTTTCTAAAAGCCTGTTTAAAAATAGATGAATCGGCTGGAATCACATGAGATTTGACTTGGATCTCCTAATTTTCAAACAGGCTCTCAGCACAATATAGATGAATCAATATCAGCGATTGTGCTGACCCCGGTCATAAACATGGCTTTTTTCAATATCTTGTGAATATGTTCCATGTGTATTCTGACGCCCAGGGAACCTGCACCTACAGCGGCCCGGATCACATCCCTGCCCAGAAGAACAAAGTCGGCGCCCAGAGCCAGCATCTTGAGTACGTCATAGCCGGTCCTGACCCCACCGTCCGCCGTGATGGTGACCTGGCCTTTAAGGTGCTTGGCAATATCCGGAAGCACCTCTGCCGTTCCCGGCGTGGCATCAAGCACCCGCCCCCCGTGATTTGAAACACTGACCACCTTGACACCGGCATCAGCACAGCTTAAGGCATCCTCCACCGTCATAATCCCTTTGGCAATGAAGGGCAGAGACGTAGCTTGGACCAATTCTTTAATATCCGTTACGCTCTTACGGAAGACCGGCTGATGATGCCGGGCCATGATGGTGGACCCACATCCGTCAAGATCCACACCAACAGCAGGACATCCCAGTTCTTCGGCCATTTTAATGAGCCGTTTGAGCACCTCCTGGGATCTGGGTTTAAAAATGGGAACGGCCGACACCTCTTCTTTTTTTATGGCTCTAAGCGCCGGGTTATCATCCGGAGTATAAAAAAACGTATCCCCCCGCCAGCCCATGGTACCGGCATCTTTACAGCCCCGGATTACGGCCCTGCAAAAATCTTCTTCACTGATGGCATTGTTGTAGCGCTCAGCACCTGCCGTCGAAGCTGCCATGACTGGAAAATCCAGTTTTTTGCCTAAAAATGAGCAGGAAGTATCAGGTTCGGTATGCTCCCCCACCACCCTTAATTTAAAGCGCACCGCCTCAAGGGATGCAACATTTGCACGAAAGGAGAAGCCTGCACCGGCACCTCCAAATCCAATGGGTTTGCCATAAGCCTCTTTCTGACAAATTTTATCAAAATTGCCGTCACAGGCAGGGTAAGCCGCACAAAACCCTTTAAGGTTTTTTCTTGCCCTGTCCCGGACCGCTTCAAGGGTTTGGGGAACGGTTTCCTTATCGAGAATAACGCGGCTGTCAGCCCCGCAAAAGCTGCAATGTTCAGGTTGCTCTTCCTGCTCCATAGTAGTAAAGCACATGGTGCATTGCCAGATAGTCATATCGAATGGTGTCTCCCGTTTCTCTATAGATTTTGTAAAACTGTATCTGCCAGAAGTTTGCTATCATAATCATGTGCGGCAAGGGCTTTTGTTTTAAGATTGGGAACCCGTTCGTGGAATGGTGTACCATCGGCCTCATACAGCACACCCAAAGGAAGGCTTTCTTCCCACTCCTGGGCCAGCTTAAACGCCTTTGCAATATCCTGGGGGTCATGATCCGTATCCTCAAGTTTGTAAGCACGCTCTTTATACCAGCTTAGGGTATTTATTTTATTAAAGGATACACATGGCTGTAAAATATCCACCAACGCAAAGCCCTTGTAGTTCATGGCTTTTACGATCAGATCCGTCAAATGTTCAGGCTCTCCGGACAGCCCCCGTGCCACAAATCCGGCCCCGGCAGCCAGTGCAATGGCCAGTGCGGAAAATTGGGTTGAAGGGGTACCGGTGTTCTGTAGTTTTGTGATCATCCCCAGGCTTGACGTGGGAGAGGCCTGACCCTTGGTCAGCCCGTAAATCTGGTTATTGTGCACCAAAAGCGTGATGTCGATATTTCGCCTGATTGTCGCAAGAAAGTGGTTACCGCCTTCGCCATAGCAGTCGCCATCCCCGCAGTTAACCACCACCGTAAGATCATTATTTGCAATCTTTGTTCCGGTTGCAACGGGAAGCGCCCTGCCGTGAAGCCCATGGAACATGTTGCATTTAAGAAAGTGCGGTGTTTTTCCGGCCTGTCCGATACCGGATATCAGTGTGAGCTTTTCAGGCGGAATATGCTGTTGCGCAAAAGCATTTTTCATAGCGGCAAGAATCGGAAAATTACCACATCCCGGGCACCATTTGTTTTCGAATTTGCAGTCAAAATCTTTTGGAGTAACCATTATTTCACTATCTCCTTTGCCTTTTGAACAATATAGTCCGGAAAAAAAGGTCTGCCGTCATATTTGAAGATGGTGTCATAGGAAGCGATTCCGGCTTCCTGGGCAAGCAGTCGTCCCAACTGGCCGGTCTGATTTTGCTCCACCATGATCAATTTTTTATCACCCAGCATCTGCCCAATCGCTTTTCGGTCCATGGGCCACAAATCCTTGAACACGGCGGCCCCGATCTCTATGCCTTGGGCTTGCAGCCTTTCAACCGCTTCCAAAATATTTCCCCTTGTTGATCCCCACCCCACAAGAAACACCAGAGCAGTTGGGTTCACCAGGAAAGGGGCTTCCATCTCTTTGATCATGGCAGGCAGCTTTGCAACACGCTTCTTTGTCATGGCAATTTTATTTGCGACATTTTCACTGATGTGCCCTTCGGGGTCATGCTCATTACCCGTCACCCGGACAAGCCCCGGGCCTGAACAGGGTACTCTTTGTGGAGAGATCCCGCCTTCTACCAGGGCATAGCGCAAATAGGGATCATCGTCGCTGCCACTGTTGTTTTGTTCATAAAAGCGTTCAATTTCAGGTGCCACCGAAAGACTGTTAATTTCCGTCACGCTGGAGTTGGCCAGAAACTGGTCAAGAAGCACAATGGCCGGAACCTGGTATTTTTCGGCCAGATGAAAGGCCCGCTTCATGGTCTCAAAAATCTCAACAGGTGTGCCCGGCGCAAAAATAAACCGTGGGAATTCGTCATGGGAAGCATGGACGGAAAAAAGCAAATCTCCCTGGCCGGTCCTTGTAGCCAGACCTGTAGCAGGACCCGGACGCTGGGCATTGACAATCACCAGCGGTGTTTCCGTCATCGCGGCAAGCCCTAACCCTTCGGTCATGAGACAAAAACCGCCGCCCGAGGTTGCGGTCATGGCGCGGACACCGGCAAAGGAAGCGCCAATGGCCATCATGACAGCGGCAATCTCATCTTCTGCCTGTTCAACAACCACAGGAAGTCTATCGGTATAAGAAATTACATTGGAAATCACACCTGTAGCCGGACTCATGGGGTAAAAAGGGAAAAAGCGGCAGTCAGCGGCCAGTGCGCCTAAGGCTGCAGCCTTGGCCCCGCTGAGAACAATATGATTGTTCTTTTTTGCCTTCCATGTGAACCCGACATCCTGGCTTAAGCCTTTTGCCGCATCAAAGCCTTTTTGGGCAGCGGCAATATTAAGCGCCACGACTTTTTCGCCTTTGGAAGCAAACCGCTTTTTTAAAACATCCGCCAGAAGACTTAGCGGTGTGCCGAGAATGGCAAGCACAGCACCTGATGCCACTGTATTGGCTGTTATTTTATCGCCGGCGTCTTCTGCCAGTTTTTTTAAGGGAATTTCAAAACGTGTCTTGTTTTTCGTCCCTTGTTCCTCTGCGTTAATAATGGCAATGCCCCCGGACCGCAAATCTTCTTTATGCAAATCATAGTCATCCTTGTTAATGCAGACAAGGATATCAAGCCGGTTGCCGGGAGCGGTAAGTTTCTTATTACTGATCCGCAGCAAGTTAAAATTGTGCCCGCCCCTGACTCTTGATTCATAATCATCCACGGAGAAGGTAAACAAACCGCTTTGGTGACACACGTCGGAGAGCAAGTCGCCAATGGTCTGAATGCCCTGCCCTGCTGCACCTGCAATTTTTAGTGTTACATCAGTTTTCATGGACGCCCCTTATGTTGTGTAGATGGAAGGATTATAAATTAAATATGATGGCGATTTAAAAAAAAGTCAATCCTTTGCTCCTATCGCTTTTTAATATTGGAATTGACAAGTTCTATTATTGATCTAATTTGTGACACGTTATTATCATTCAGAAACAAGGAGAAAAAAATGAACATACTGCTGTTGCAGGGCGGCGCCAAAAAAAATGGAAACACGGCAAAGGTGCTGGAATGGGTGAAAGCGGAACTGATCGGTCTTGGCCATGATGTGGAAACGGTTTACCTGCATTCAAAAAACCTTAAAGGGTGCATGGGCTGTGCAAAATGCAAACAGACAATGGATGCCCCAGGTTGTATCCAAAAGGATGATATGCCTGAAATTATGGAAAAGATGATAAAGTCCCAGGCTGTTGTCTTCTCCTCCCCCTTATATTTCTGGGGCGTGAATGCCCAGCTTAAATCCGTCATCGACCGCACGTACAGTCTGTATGCCACCGCACCTGAACACATATCCCTTGTGGAAGGCCAGAGACAGGGACTTTTGATGACAGGCGGCGGCCCTTTTGAAAACAATGCCGCAGAAGCATTCACCGCATTCGGCAGGATGCAGAAATACCACAAATCAATCAATGCAGCAGAATTATTTGTGGGCGGATGCTCAACCCCGGATCAGATGGATGCTTCCGTCAAAGACCAGGCGTGTGATTTTGCCCGCAAACTTACGGGTCAAAGTTAAAAGAACTTGCCGACGGCATAATCCGGGTCTTGCAAGACCAATGAATGCAGGCGCAGTCCATGGTAACACACATCGATGCGCCTGCAACTGATCCGATACAGGATGAGTCCTCAGCCGAAAAAATAGATTACAGCCCGTCCTGAAAAACTCAAACTTTTTTTATTCGTTAGCTATGGCATGTTCCGCTGCCGCAACCTTTGCATCCGGCAGGCGGTTTCAAAGTGGATTGAAGGCGAAAGCCCGTACCTTCAAAATCAACATCCACAGGACTTGCTTTTTCCATCAAATCCTTATCCATAATGTATTCCACACCATCAAAGGTAAACACGGCATCCGTCTCTTTTTTCTCGTCCAAAGCCATGGCAAGGCTTGGCCCAGCGCATCCGTCACCATTGAGAAGAATTCTGATGGGTGCAATTTCTTTACCTTCAAAATAGAGTCTTACCTGTTCCTGGGCAGGTTTGGTAACATTTATCATATTCGAGTCTCTCCTTTTCATCTTTTGTTGAAAGTTGAGCCGGGATTCTGATAATCCAGCCCAACTCATGGTTGTGAAAATAAACTTAATCACAAATATAAATAAAACAATGTCATGATTTTGATAGAAAACCTAGAAAAAAACCCGAAAGTCTGGGTAGAGTAGAGCACTGATACATTCGTATTCCAGGATTCATCCTCCTATTCAGTAGAATCCCAACAACTCGGATTTAACCGGGAGCAAGAAGCGTTTTGTTCAATTCAAGATTTTATTACAGTTAGTTAGGTAGACCCGGCCCCGGTCACCTGTTATTCGTACTTGGGTTGCATTCAATAATGATCACAGTCTTCCACTGCGCTTTAATCTGGAATTAACCATCCAGTGATATACTTTTGAGAGTATCGGGCGAATCAACGGAAGACCTATCAGCCATGCCAGAGGTCTCAACAGCGGCACTTTATTCATAAGCAGGATGTATGCATCAATCTCTGAAAGGATCTGTTGATCCGTATTCTTAACGTGAAGCTCCATTAAAGCTTTTTGAGGGTCAATGCCGACTTCATGCATTCGCTCCTTTTGCCCCGTAATATCAAACCAAAACACATTCTTTCCTGCGCTACCAGCAAGTTTTTCATAGCGTTCCCTGTCTTTAACACATGCTGGGCATGCGCCATCATAATAGACGGTGATCATGTCTTTGTTCTCGTCCATTTTAAAACCTTTCGAGAATATTGGTAAGCATTTCTCACAGAAGGTCAGTTGGTTCATACCCAAACAAACCACGAAATATACTTAAAAAAATAAAGTATATGCCTACAACCATAACAAAAATACCAAGAAAGTTATCATCATAGTCATGATAAGCAAAAGCACCACTACATGTGTTATAATCAAATCCTACTTTGAACACAAACGCCCCCACTACGACTCGGCACAGGACTATTATCCAAGTAAAAAGAAATTTCATAGTAGGTATGCCGGCATCCTTTTGTGAATTGGTTACAACATCATAATGATAAGTTATGGTTCTACAACGTCGTCATCAAACTTTTGCCGGTCCTGAGTAAAGGTGTCAGTCCCTAATTTTCTCTTTCAGAGCCCGGATAATCCCGGAGCAAACCTGGTTGGCATCTGCCACAATGGCGACATCCGCAAGTTTCATCATGGTGGCATCTGGATTTTTGTTCACAGCCACAATGAAATCAGCATCCATAAGCGCGGCCGTATGCTGGATGGCCCCGGAGACCCCAAAGGAAAACAGCACCTTGGGCCGGATATGCTTACCGGCCTGGCCCACCAGGGCCTCGTGCCCCACCCATCCGGCATGGACAACAGGCCGGGTGGCCCCAACCTCGGCATTGAGCAGACCGGCCAAGTCAAACAGTTTTTTAAATTTACCCTTGGACCCCATGCCTCTGCCGCCGGTAATGACAATATCCGCCTTTTCAATGCCCAGGGTTTTGGCAGGCCGGTATTCCGAATGGGTGCAGCGGACCCGCTCGACCGGCAGATCTTCGGGTAGATCAAGTTTAACCACCTCGCCTTGGGCCGTATTATCATGGGGCAGTTCATGAAAGGTGCCGGGCCGCACCGTTGCCATCTGAGGCCGGGCTTTTGGCGTGAGTATCCGTGCAATAAGGTTACCCCCAAAGGACGGTGCAATCTGGACAAGCCGTCCTTTATCGTCTATCTCAAGATCAATGCAGTCAGCGGTAAGCCCGGTGTCCAGCTGTTTTGCCACCCGGGGTGCCACTTCCTGGCCGAACCGGGTGGCCCCGATCAGAATGATATCCGGATTCATGTCCCGGGCCAGCCGTATCAAAAGATTGGTAAAGGTCTCAATGCCATAGGATTTAAGTCTTGGATGATCAATCACATAAACCCGGTCCGCACCATGGGCAATATATTCGCCGGTATATCCACCCACATCATCCCCAAAAACCACGCCGCACACCCGGCCGCCTGTCTGCGCAGCAAGCGCCCTGGCCCTTGCCAGAATTTGAAGCGTAACCCGGTTTTTAAAATAGTTACGATAGTCCCCAAGCACCCAGATATCTTTGCTGGTTGAATTTTTTGACATTTGCGCCCTCATTTGTTTTTTAAATCCTTGCCCATGGCAGAACTGATAATTTTTCCATAATCTGTAAACAGCTTGTCCACCACGGTTTTAGGCGCACCTTTAAGTACCCGGCTCTCCTTTTGGGTGGTAGGTGAAAACACATCCAGAATACGGGTGGGCGAATCTTTGAGGGCGTTGAAATCCCTGTCCAGTTCCAGCTGATCGGCATCCACAATGTCAATTTTGGGAGCGGCAAAGGCCTGGGCCACACCGGCAAGTCTTGCATAACGGGGAACAAATGCGCCCAGGTCTATGGTCACAAGGCCCGGCAAATCCATCTCCAGGGTTTCCATAAAATCATCCACCAGCCGGGTGACCACAAGTGTTTTTTGGGATAGCTGGATATCCGACGCCCAGCCGATTGCCGGCCAATCCAGTTCACAAGCCAATTGTGGACCGACCTGGGCCGTCTCGCTGTCACTGGTCTGGGAACCGCAGAGCACAAGACCAGTATCAGGCTTAAACATCCTTATATACCGGCCAAGGATAAAAGAAGTAAGGTTGGTGTCAGCCCCGGCCATTTTCCGGTCCGTGAGCAGTACCCCGTGGTCTGCGCCCAGGGACACGGCCTGGTGAAGCACTTCCTCGGCCATGGGCGGGCCCATGGTCAGTGCGGTCACCCGGATCCGGCGATCCTCTGACTGCCCTGCCCTTTGCAGGCGAAACCCGGCTTCAAGGGCAAGACGAGAGGCCGGGTCCATCATGCCTTGGGCAAGCTCCCGTTTCAGGGTGCCGGTTTTGGAATTCCAGGGCAATTCAGACACCATGGGCACCTGTTTGATGCATACAATGATATCAAGTAAATTATTTTCCATATCTGCTCTTTTTCCTTAACTGGGCCGGGTAATCAGGTGTCTTGCGATGACCATCTTCTGCACTTCACTGGTGCCTTCGTAAATCTGGGTCACCTTAGCCTCCCTGAAATAGCGTTCCACATCATATTCCCTGGAGTATCCGTATCCGCCGTGGATCTGGACGGCCAGATCCGTTACCGTGCGTGCCGTGTTACTGCAGGACAGTTTGGCCATGGCTGACTGGGCCCCGAAATCACCGCCTTTGTCTTTGGCTGCGGCGGCCCGGTAGAGAAGCAGGCGCGAAGATTCAATGGATGTGGCCATATCTGCCAGGTAGTTCTGGATGGTTTGAAATTTTGTCAAAGGGCTATTGAACTGCCGACGCTCTTTGGCATAGCTCAATGCCGCCTCAAATGCCGCCTGGGCAATACCTAACGCCTGGGCAGCAATACCGATTCGGCCGGTATCTAAGGCAGTCAAACCGATTTTAAGCCCCTGCCCCGGTCTGCCCAGAAGATTGGTTTCAGGAACCCGGCAGTCCTCAAAAAACAAGGACGAGACCGGATTGGCCCGCATGCCGCATAAATCCTCTATTTCGCCCACACTGTATCCTGGGCACGTCTTTTCCACAATAAAGACATTGGGCCGGGACGGTCCCTGGCTGCCCGCATCCACGGCAAAGACCAGAACCACATCACAGACCCCGCCATTGGTGACAAAAATTTTGGTGCCGTTGATGGCGTAGCCGTCGTCGGTCTGTGTTGCCGTGGTCTCCACACTACCGGCATCGGAACCGGCATTGGCCTCGGTCAGGCAGAATGCACCGATATGTTTCCCTGCCGCCATATGCGGAACAAAGCGGTCAATTTGCTCATCCGTACCAAACTTTAAAATGGGATACAGGCCCACGCTGTTGTGAACAGACACGCAAAGCCCTAATGCTGCGCACACCCTGGACAATTCCTCGATCACAATGGCATAGGAAATGGTGTCAAGACCGGCACCCCCTAAAGACGGCGGCACCTGCAGGCCAAAGTAATTCAAAGGCCCCATCTTTTCGACAATTTCAGTTGGGAAGCGCCCTTCCCTGTCCAGGCTTGCAGCATGGGGTTTGATCTCATTTTCAGCAAACTCCCGCACCGTTTTTCTGACCACCTGATGTTTCATGCAGGGGTTAAAATCCATAAAATCACGCCTTTTATTTTTTTTAAGGGAAAATAACCTATAAATTAATATAATTTATAGGTAGCACAGGACTATAACCCATCTTGGCACATTTTCAAATTATTAAAACTGAAATTCGATCCTATATTGTCGTAACGATATCTTTCTGTGAAAGACGGGCTTTTGGCATGTCCCTTTAACAATACTGAAAACTACTTGAGGATCGTTCCATTGAGGTAAACATTTGATTCCATCTCTGTCTCATTTTGAACGCCCTCACCAGCAAAACACATGCGAAGGGCTTGTCCCGCATAATCCGCCAGCGCCTTTTCTGCAGCATCACTTTTCACGATGACCCTGGTAATTACATCATCAAGATGACCGGTCATTGCCGGCGTCATAAAATTATCCTGCTGGTAGTTAAACTGGTGTTCAACTCTGAAATCATCGATATTGATGCCCTGTTTCCGGAAATACATTCTATTTGCTGTAAGCTGACTCATCAGACAAAATGAAGTTCCTACAGTAAAATAGTCTCTTGATGTAGGTGCGTTATCGACCCCCTCATATCCACGGCTATCATCGGTATAAAGCTCCCAGGTCTGGTAATTTTCGGTCAGGGATTTCGCTCTGATTTTATGCAGATATGGACGCGTAGCATCATGTGCAGATTCTGCTATGGATATTTCACTAAATACAAACGGATTGGGGAAATGCCCCATATCCAGACCCAAATCTTTTTCCACTTCAACTGTTTGCAGGTTCAAATCAGATGTTACATTGGTGATAATGCGGCCATTATCAATAGAGATCGGTGACTCTACTTTACCAGGACGAGCTTCCAACCCGGCCCAATCATCCGCATTGATGAGAATTCCTACATCAATTGGTGTTTTATTTGCCAATCCTTCACCAACTGCCCACGCTTTAAGCGCTTTCTCTTTTAATTCTTTTATCTTTTCAGGCGATTCACTACTTTCAATGAGAATGTTGGAGATGACTTTATCAGTATAACCAGACCAGTTATCACTCATCGGATCAAACCATCTAAAAAAGATTTTTGATTCAACTTTTACATCTTCAATGTCTAATGCCAATATTTTTATTAATCTTTCAACTTGGGTCAATAAGCTTGAAGAAGCGCCGGCAGCATAATAGGTTAAGGGATTCGGCGCTGTTTGGCTATGTCCGGAACCACCTTCATCACTTACAAGCTCCCACGCGCTGAATTGCTTTTCGCCGACAGGTTTTACGAAACCTTTCTTAAGAAAATGAGCCTCTTTGTTGAGGATATTCTGCGTAGTCGTAACAATATTTTCAGAGATTGCGCCATTGACCGGTATTGCTTTTGTAGGGGTAAACGTTGTAGGGCGCATATAATTATCCAGCCTGGTTTCAATCTGATAAACTTTAGAGTTTTGCTTTGCATCATTTTGTGCATAAGCTGTGCTTCCTGAAATAATGAGTGCTGCCAGTATTACTATTGTACTTAATTTAAATTTCATTGTTTGCTCCTTCTTTTATTTTAATAATTCCGTTTCTTCACCACAGTATAAAAACTTTCGCTTATGCATAGCCTGCTATGTAATATATATAGCAGGCTATGTATGTCAACAAAAAATATTATCATCTCAACAGGCTGATTAATATTCATTATGAAATCGGAGAATTGGATGGATTTTTTTTGGGGCAGTCTTCTTTAAAAAATGTCGGTGGTAATATCCCCCCCCCCTTGCTTCTCTTTATTGGAGGAACGTGTCTTTGAAATTTATCTCTCAAGGTTGAGGTGATACCTTTGATCAGGCGCATAAACAAGAGGATCTTTGTTCTTATAACTTTGTGATAATAATTTCTTATTGACATAATAGCAAGCTATATACATTATATAGCCAACTATACATTACTTGTATGAAATTGGTTTTTATATAAAAATGAACAATAAAATGAATAATTTAAAAAACGAATCTTTAGGATATTCCCTGCACTACACCAACCGTATGGCCATGGCGCTCCTTCAAGAAAAAATCAAGCAGTATAAAGTTGCCGTTGGGCAATTCCCCATACTTGTCCATTTGTGGGAAAAACAAGGGCTCACGCAGAAAGCACTTTGTGATCTTATCCGTGTTGAACAACCCACCCTTGCCAATACTCTGAAGCGTATGGAGCGGGATGGATTAATAAAAAGGATACCTGATAAGGACGATAAACGGCAATGGCGGATTTATCTGACAGACAGGGCATTGGGTCTTAAAGATTCACTGCAGGCGGAGTCCCGCAATGTAAATGAAATTATTATAGGACGGCTAAACAAAACCGAACAAAAAGAATTTATTCGCCTGATCGGGATTATAACCTCAAACCTTGAAAAAGAAATATCAAAGGAGCGCCAGTAAAATTAATTACTTTCATGTTTCGTTGTGGGTTGGGCCTGAACATTGACAGATCAGACCAGTTCATGGCCTTTTAAAACAAAATTGTCAACAATTTATTTACAATTATGTAAATAAATTTAATTAAAATCCCATTCCTTCAAATATACCGCAGCACCATATGTTTTTTTACCTTTTATTTTCAATTAGTTTCACTATATGTTTTAATTTTTATACCAAATGGCATTTTTATTGCTTTATATTAAGTCATCAACGGAAACTACGTTGACAGATTTCATGGCGCTGTGAGGATAACGGCAAATACCGTTGCCCAAAAGCAATATGGCGAGGCAATGAAAATCAGTATTTCCCATAGGATAATGTCCTGGTGAATTACAGACGTTTTCATGAGATCCTTTCTGATTTCGATGTCCCGTATAATACAATAATTACTTCCAGATATGATTCTTTGCCTGTGGGTAATTTTTACATTTTAACAGATAGGAGAAAAAAATGGATCTAGCCAACCACCCATGTTTCAATGCCAAGATGAAAGGTATCTACGGACGAGTTCACCTTCCCGTTGCACCACGATGCAATATTCAATGTAATTATTGCGACCGAAAATACGACTGTGTCAATGAAAGTCGGCCCGGGGTAACCAGTGCGGTCCTGAAACCGAGTCAGGCGATGATCTATCTCGAATATGTATTTGAAAAAGTAAAAAACAT
Organism: uncultured Desulfobacter sp.; assembly: GCF_963675255.1. Taxonomy (GTDB): domain Bacteria; phylum Desulfobacterota; class Desulfobacteria; order Desulfobacterales; family Desulfobacteraceae; genus Desulfobacter. Next base: position 2,849,793 of record NZ_OY775937.1, on the reverse strand, counting down.
TTCGGTCGTAGGGATCGCGGGTCCGGGCGATCCATTTGCCAATCCTGATGAAACCATGGAAACGCTTCAGATGGTACACAGGCAATACCCTGAAATGATTCTTTGTTTAGCCACCAACGGTTTGGGTATTGGCCCGTATATCGATGACCTGGCCGAGATGAACCTGCGCCATGTCACGATCACTTTAAATGCGATTGATCCTGAAATTGGATCACAGCTGTACGCTTTTGTTCGTCATGGCAAGAGAACTTTAGGCCCTAAACCCGGCTTCGAGGTTTTGCTGGAAAAGCAACTTGAAGCGATCACCCACCTTAAAGAAAAAAACATCACTACTAAAGTCAACACCGTCATTATACCGGGAATTAATGACGGCCACATTGAAGCGATCGCTGAAAAAATGGCCGAACTGAAGGTAGACGTTCTCAACTGCATCCCTTTTTACCCCAATAAAGGGTCTAATTTTGGCCACTTGAAAGAACCGTCTAAATCACTAGTGAAAGATATTCGAAAAAAAGCGGCAAAACATATTCCCCAGATGTATCATTGCACACGCTGCCGCGCCGATGCTGTAGGCATTCTGGGTGAGGACAATGGCCGGGAAATCACTGAAAAACTGCAGGAATGCGCACAGATGCCGGAAATCTACGGCGATCAGCGGCCTTATGTGGCGGCTGCCAGCCTTGACGGTCGACTGGTCAATCAACACCTCGGAAAAGCCGAAGAATTATTAATTTATGGCCAAGAAGACAATGGTGACGTTTATTTTGTCGAAGCCCGAAAGACACCCAAACCCGGCGGTGGAAAGCAGCGCTGGGAAGACCTAAGCGACATGCTCAGTGATTGCAGGGCATTGATGGTCACCGGACTCGGGGATAGCCCGCGTCGTATACTCAGCCAAAAGAAAATTGATGTTTTAGAATTGGACGGCACAATCGTAGAGGCTGCTGAAGCCGCTTTCGAAGGGCACAGCATGGACTTTATGGTCCAGCGAGATGTCCAGGCATGCAACAAAAAGAACCCCATGGCCGGGATTATGGGGTGTGGATTTTGATTATCCGTGGTAAACATCTTTGAAAAGTGTTTTAGCCCCCCAAAAAAAAAGAAAAGAGGTTGAACGTGAAACTGCTGAAAACAAAGTATGGCGAAATATCCGGCTATCAAAATCTGGAAAAATACGCATCCGGAAATCCCGCATCCCTGATTTTTACTGAACCAATTAAGATCGAAACACCCGTCGGGGTCATTGTTCCCCAATATTCAGTAGATGATCATGGAAGAAGGGTATTAAAACCGGTTTTTTTTCATGATAATGGAAATATAAAAAAAGCGCCGCTCCAGAAAGCGGCCGACATCGAAACAAAATACGGAAAAATATCGGCCGAACTGGTCATGTTTTATGATGATGAAGTCTTAAAAAAACTTTTTCCCCTTAATGGCAAGTTAAGCGGTTACTGGGGCGAAAAAGACGAGTACGCCTTGGCCGAGAATCTTGAATTGCAATTGCCCTGCGGGACAATCAAGGCCAAAATAATCAATATCGTTTTTTATAAAAATGGCAATATTAAAAGCATAACCCTTTGGCCCCAGGAGACGGTAGAGACCCAAACGCCCTTGGGCACAATGCGTATTCACGTTGGCATTTCATTTTATGAAGACGGTTCTGTTAAATCGGTTGAACCGGCTGAACCGTATACTGTTGAAACAAAAATTGGACCAATATCGGCCTATGATAATGATCCCGAAGGCATTATGGGGGATATCAACTCTTTGCAGTTTAACAACCAAGGAGAAGTAACGGCGTTAAGCACTACCAAAAATGCCATAATATTAAGAAACGAAGCAGGTGGAGAAATAAGATATTCCCCTTCTAAAAAAGAGAGTCTTTGTTCCGAGAACGTAGAGGTAACCATCCCGCTTCAAATTGAATTTACAGATGAAGCGGTCCGTTTTAATCATAAGGCCTCCGAGGAGTATAATTTGTCGGAATGCTCATTCGAAGTAATCGAATATGGGAAAAAAATAGCAAACCCATTTTATATATGTAATTGCAATTAGTGTCCAAACACGGTTTTCGTTCGGACACTAATTACACGTCTTACTGCATTAACTGTAACAGCCTGTCGAATAAAACCAAAAAAGGCTGCCGGGTATTGGCAGCCTTTTTCGGAAAAGGAAAAAGATGAATTTGTTTTTTATCTTAATTACAGATATTATAAAGCAAGCTGTGTGCCAAGCACACCAAATATTCTCTTTAAAAAAATCAATATATTGTTTTTATTAATCTTTTTAATAAAAAAACAGTTTCAGATATTTTTTGCACGGCAGATGCACTCCCTTTCACCGCTTTCCACTATAGAAAAGTTCAAATATTTGAACTTTCACACACCATATCATTAACTAAAAAACTATAACATATTTATAATATTAGCAATAAAGTCAATTCATTTTCTTGAATCATATTTTTAGACCGGGTTTATTTTTCTGAATGCCCAAAACAATAAATCCGTTTCAAAACGCAAAAAGGCGGCCCCCTTGCAAGGGCCGCCTTTTTTTCACATTATTTCCGGACAGGTACTGGTTAGTACCGGTAATGATCCGGCTTGAAAGGCCCATTAACCGGCACACCAATATAATCGGCCTGTTCCTGGGTCAGTTCTGTCAGGGTAACCGACAGATTTTTCAGATGCAGTCTTGCCACTTCCTCATCCAGTTCCTTGGGCAGGGTATATACTTTTTTCTCCAGATCTTCCTGGGCCAGTTTGATCTGGGCCATGGTCTGGTTGGAAAAACTGTTGCTCATGACAAAACTGGGATGCCCTGTGGCACAACCAAGATTGACCAGACGCCCTTCGGCCAGAACAATGACCGAACGGCCCGAAGGCAGCATCCACTTGTCCACCTGGGGCTTGATCGTAATCTTTTCAGCATTTGGATGGTTGTCCAGAAAACTCATTTCGATCTCGCTGTCAAAGTGCCCGATGTTGCAGATTATGGACTCATCTTTCATCTGTGCAATATGTTCACCGGTGATGACATGATAATTGCCTGTGGCTGTAACAAAAATATCGCCCCGTTTCACCGCCTCGTCCATGGTGACCACCTCGAAGCCCTCCATGGCAGCTTGAAGTGCGCAGATGGGATCAATTTCGGTAATCAGTACGATGGCGCCGTAGCCTTTCATGGAATCGGCACACCCTTTACCTACATCACCGTACCCGGCAACAACCACGGTTTTGCCTGCGAGCATCACGTCTGTAGCCCGTTTAATGCCGTCAGCCAATGATTCCCGGCAGCCGTAAAGGTTGTCAAACTTGGATTTGGTCACTGAATCATTGACATTGATCGCCGGAAACAACAGTTCACCGGCAGAAGCAAGGTGGTATAACCGGTGAACGCCGGTGGTAGTCTCTTCGGAGACGCCGCGGATCTTTTTGGCAATATTTGTCCAGCGCTGTTTATCCTGATTATAACTAACCTGCAGCCGGTCCATGAGGCAACGCTCGTCCAGGCTGCCAACTTCATTATCAAAGATAGACGGATCAGTCTCAGCCTTAACCCCCTGGTGAACAAACAAAGTAGCATCGCCGCCGTCGTCCACGATCAGATCCGGGCCGGATCCATCCGGCCAGGTAAGCGCCTGTTCCGTACACCACCAGAATTCTTCAAGGGTTTCGCCCTTCCATGCAAATACGGCAGCGGTTCCCTTATCGGCAATAGCGGCGGCAGCATGGTCCTGGGTAGAAAAAATATTGCACGTAGCCCAACGCAGATCAGCACCCAGTTCATACAGGGTATCAATAAGCATGGCCGTTTGAATGGTCATATGCAGGCTGCCCATGATTTTTAAACCCTTAAGCGGTTTCTCAGGACCGTATTTTTCCCGGATTGCCATCAGCCCGGGCATCTCCTTTTCAGACAGCTGCATGTCTTTGTGCCCGGCTTCGGCCAGACCAATGTCCTTGACCTTATACGGCAAGGACAAGTCCAAACTTATACATTCGTTATCTTCCTTCTGACTCATAAAGACTCCTTTTCCTTTATATTATAACCCTGCAAGAGACCTGATCTGGTCGGCCTTAGTGGTTCTTTCCCAATAAAAATCCGGGTCTTTGCGTCCAAAGTGCCCGTAGGAAGATGTTTTTCTGTAAATGGGACGCAGTAGGTCCAGCTCGGTGATAATTCCTGACGGCCTCAGGTCAAATACCTCTTTGACAATGTCACCCGCTTTTGATTCGGAAATCTTTCCGGTTCCCATGAAATCCACCATCATGGATACAGGTTCGGCCACGCCGATGGCATAGGCGATCTGTACTTCGCATTTATCCGCAAGCCCTGCTGCCACCAAATTCTTGGCCACATACCGGCCCATATAAGAGGCGGAACGGTCAACCTTGGAAGGATCTTTTCCTGAGAAACAGCCGCCGCCGTGACTGCCCTGGCCGCCGTAAGTGTCTACGATGATTTTACGCCCTGTCACACCACAGTCACCCATAGGTCCGCCCACAACAAAACGGCCGGTGGGGTTGATGAAAAACCGGGTGTCACCGTCCATCATATCTTCAGGGATCACCTTTTTAATCACTTCCTTGATTACGGCCGCCTTAAGATCCGCATAGGAAATATCCGGTGAGTGCTGGGTGGAGACAACCACTGTGTCAACCCGGTTGGGCACGCCATCGACATATTCGATGCTGACCTGTGATTTTCCGTCAGGACGCAGAAAGTCGAGGGCACCGTTCTTCCTGACCTGGGCCAACCGCTTGGTCAGCTTATGGGCATAGACGATGGGCATGGGCATCAACTCTTCGGTCTCATTGGTAGCATAACCGAACATCAGGCCCTGGTCACCGGCACCCTGTTCTTTGTAAAGTCCGTCACCCTCATTTACCCCCTGGGCAATGTCAGCGCTCTGATGATCAATAGTGGTGATCACAGCGCACGTCTTCCAGTCAAAGCCCATATTTGAAGAGTTGTAGCCAATGTCCTTGATGGTGGTTCTGACCACTTCGGGAATATCCACATAGCAGTCGGTTGTAATTTCACCTGCCACCATCGCAAGCCCTGTGGTAACAAGTGTCTCACAGGCCACACGACACTTCTTGTCTTCGGTCATGATGGCATCGAGAATGCTGTCTGAGATGGCATCTGCCACCTTGTCAGGATGGCCTTCGGTCACAGATTCGGATGTAAACAGAAAAGATTTATTTTCTGACATAATATCTCCTTACGCTCTTAATATGGGGTAAATTTTTATTCATGCATTTTACTCGATGATCAAGTTTTTGTTAATTTGCCCAACTTCGGCGTTGGAAAAATTTTTAACCCTCAAAAGATGTTGTATATTCATAGAGTTAAAAATTGTTTCCACCTTGAATTTAAAAAAATTCCCTAAAAACTTGATTATCGAATTTTAGTATATAAAATTTCCCGGCCTTGGCGTTGTAGAATTGGAATTCCAAATCTATTAAACCCAATGCGAGAAAAGCAAAAACCGTAACATTAATGACAGTTATCATCATTCTTGTCAATGGTTCGCAAAAATATATCAAGATATCTGTATATTTGCATAAGACTTATAAAAATACCTTGACAAGCAAGCCGGACTTTTTGATGATAGCCATCATTTTTTAAAACAATTATCTACAACTGGAGATATATTATGCCTTCCAATACCATCACAGGAATCGGCTCTGCCCTAGTGGATGTTCTTATTAACGATACCGATGAATTCTTACAAAAATTTAACAAAAAAAAAGGCGGAATGACCTATGCCACGGCAGATGAACAGCAGGCCATCATATCAGCTTCGTCCCAGGTGCCGGTGATTGTGCCCGGCGGGGCTGCCTGTAACACCATTCTAGGTGTGGGCAAGCTTGGCGGTGCAGCCAGGTTCATCGGGGCCAGGGGCAAAGATGATTACGGAGATATTTTTGAAAACGAGGTCCGGGAGTGCCGGGTGGAGCCTGTGCTCAGTTACTTTGACACCCCCACAGGCAAGGTATTATCCGTTGTAACACCGGACGCCCAGCGTTCCATGTTCACGGATCTTGGTGCGTCAAGTCTGCTGGACCCTGCCGCCGTTACCAGTCAGATGTTTTCAGACACGGCCATCGCCCTTGTGGAAGGCTACCTGCTGTTTAACCGCGACCTGATGATGGCTGCGGTCAAAGCGGCCAAAGCGGCCGGTGCCTTGGTGGCCCTGGATCTGGCAAGCTTTGAGGTGGTCAATGCATCCAAAGATATTCTGCAGGATTTGGTCAAGGAATATGTGGATATCCTTATTGCCAACGAGGACGAGGCAAGTGCCTATACCGGGGAATCAAATGAAAGTACCGCTCTTAAAAAACTGTCCGACAACGTTGAATATGCCGTTTTAAAAGTGGGAAGCCGTGGCAGCTATGTTCACCACAACAATTCAGTCACCCGCATTGAGCCGGTAAAAGGCAATGCGCCGGTTGATACCACAGGTGCCGGGGATTTGTGGGCCGCCGGCTTTTTATACGGCATTGCCAACGACCTTCCCATCGAAAAAAGCGGTCAGTTAGGATCAATATGCGGATATGAGGTGTGCCAGGTCATGGGTGCCCAGATTCCGGGTCCGGTATGGGAAAAAATCAGGGCAACGGTATAATCTAAAAGTATATATAACTCGATCATCGAGTATAAATAACAAAAAAGTGCCGTCCCGAATCTTTTAAAAGATTCGGGACGTTATTTTTGTAAGTTTTAAAACCTGTCTACCCAAAAACTATCTTGTAGACCTCTTTATATTTTTTAACAAAATGAAACTCAATGCCCTCTTTAATATGATCGGGCAGTTTCTTAAAATCACTGGTACACCCATGGGGCAGAATGATCTCTTTGATACCCACCCGCCGGGCAGCAATGATTTTTTCCTTGATTCCGCCCACGGGCAGAACATCGCCTGTAAGTGTAAGCTCGCCGGTCATGGCCAAAAGTCCCTTGACCTGCCGGTTCGACGCCAAGGACACAATGGCAGTGGCAATGGTTATGCCGGCACTCGGACCGTCCTTGGGCGTAGCCCCTTCGGGCACATGGATATGAATAAAAGCCTCGTCAAAGTAGTCATCACTGATACCGTAACTTTTTGATGACGAACGCACATGGGAAAGCGCAATGGAGGCGGATTCCTGCATCACGTCCCCAAGCTTTCCGGTCAGCTTGAACCCGGCATTTTTGTCATGCACCTTCACCGCCTCAATGGACAACGTGGCTCCGCCCATGGCGGTCCAGGCAAGACCTGTCACAATGCCGACCCCCGTCATCTGCTTTTCCTCGGTAAATATGGGCGGTCCCAGCAGCTCTTCCAGGGACTTGATGTTGATCTGGATCCTCTCTTTTTTCTCCTTTAAAATCTTGACAATACTTTTGCGGATGATCTTGTTCAAAGACTTTTCAAGGTTACGAACCCCGGCTTCCCGGGCATAGCCCTCAATGAGATGCCGAATGGTAGGATCCGTGATGGTAATGATGGAAGCATTGAGCTTATTTCGCTTTAAAAGCTTGGGCCATAGATGCTTTCTTGCAATTTCCAGCTTTTCGGAGGTAATATACCCGCTTAAATTAATACGGTCCATACGATCCAGCAAGGGAGGCGGGATGGTGTCCAGGGTATTGGCCGTACAGATAAACAGCACCTTTGACAGATCAATGCGAAGATCCAGATAATGATCTAAAAATGCTGAATTCTGCTCGGGATCCAGGACTTCCAGCAATGCCGAAGCAGGATCTCCCTGGTAGGAGATACCTATCTTATCAACCTCATCAAGCATAATCACAGGGTTTGCCACGGCCGTATCTTTCAGGGCCTGGACCAATTTGCCGGGCAAAGCCCCCACATAAGTGCGTCGATGCCCCTTAATCTCGGCCTCGTCGCGCATCCCCCCTAAAGAAAACCGATAAAACTTTCGGCCCAGGGCTTCGGCAATGGACTTGCCAATGGAGGTTTTCCCCACACCGGGCGGTCCCACAAACAAAATGATGGACCCTGAAATATCTTTTTTATACACGCCTGCGGCAAAGAACTCGATGATCCGTTCCTTGACATCGGAGAGCCCGGAATGATCCCGGTCAAGTACTTTTTCGGCCCGCTCTATATCAATATTGTCTTGGGAATACACCCCCCAGGGAAAAGAGGTGACCCAGTCCAGATAGTTACGGGTCACCCCGTATTCCGAAGATCCGGTTTCCAGCACGGACAGTTTTTCAATTTCTTCGGCAAAGCGTTTGATCACATGTTCCGGCGGGTCAAGTTCCTCAAACCGCTCCTTGAACTTATCCACATCAGAGGTTTTGTCATCCTTTTGAATACCAAGCTCTTTCTGGATGGCCTTAAGCTGCTCGTTGAGAAAAAACTTGCGTTTATTATCATCCACCTTGGTGTTGATGTCCTTCTGGATTTTTGTTTGCAGCTTGGCGATCTCAAGCTCCTTTTGCAGAAGCATCATCACCTTTTTCATCCGGTCCAGAAGGGATTCGGTTTCAAGGATATCCTGCAGATCATCTCCGGAAGCCGTGGTAATGCCCGCCGCAAAATCAGTCAAGGGTGACGGCTGGTCCGGTGAAAAACGATTCAGATATTGTTTGAGTTCTTCCGAATACAAAGGATTCAAGGATAAAAGCTGCTTGATATTTGAAATAATCGTAATAGCATAGGCCTTGATCTTATCTTCATCTTCCTTGGATTCAGGAAAATATTCCACTTCTGCCACAAAGGGCGGCTTGTCAGACAGAAATTTTTTAATTTTAAACCGTTCCAGGCCCTGGGCAATGAACTGCAGATTGCCATCCACTTCCTGGAGGTTGAGCATGCGTACAACGCATCCGATCTTGGGAAAATCTTCTTTATATACATACTTTCCCTTGACTTCACTAAAATAGGTCAACCCTAAAAGCCCCTGGTTCTCCTTGGCCGACTTGGCCAAAGTTTCTTCCCAACGCTTCTTGTTGACAAATAAAGGCTGGACCTGTGCCGGCAGGTGGGGACGTCCGGTTATGGGGACAAGATACAAAAATGTAGGCTTTGTATTCTGGGTAATTAGTTCGCTATTGTTTTTCTTTTCCTCTTCATCTTCTGTTACAATCTCTGGCGTAATGGGTTTGGAATCATCGCTCATGGGTTCACCTCTATCATAAAAAGTTATTGTTTACTGGTGAAGTCTGCAACAACATGTTCTAATACTATAATCAAATTATACAGTCTGACAACACTTTAGACTAAACTTGTAAAATGGAAGACAATGCCTAATTTTTTTTAAAAGTTTAAAAAAATATATTGATAAACTTATCAAGACGCTTCATTATAAGAAATGCTAAATTTCAATCGGAGGAAGATGAATGACCAAATCACTTGACCTGTCCGAAAGCTTGGAAGACTATCTTGAAACCATACTTCAACTTCAAACAACCAATACGGTTGCCCGGTCAAAGGATATCGCCGAACGGCTTGATATCAAGCGCGGATCCGTCACCGGGATGCTCAAAAAGCTGGCGGCCCAGGAACTAATCAATTACGAACCCTACGGCTATGTCACCCTGACAGCTAAAGGTGAAAAAATAGCAAAAGAAATTGAAAAACGCCATATTATGTTAAAAGATTTTTTAATCCGCTTTATCGGCGTGGAGGAACAAAAGGCTGACGACACCGCCTGCCGCATGGAGCATGCCATGGATACATCCACATTTAAAAAATTCCAGGCCTTTATTCAATCCATGGACGACGGCCCTCACCGGGAAGACAATTAAATCAAAGGATCAACCAGAAAAACAGCAGTTGCGGTCAATCCCTTCTGCTTTTTTTCAATTTGTCCATTTCCTGCCCGGCTCTGCAGATATGAATGAATCACAGGCCGGATATTTCCGGCAGATTTCCCAGTAACTTTTGTAAAAAAAGAGATTTGGTTTTCCGCTTCGGTTTCCACGGAAACGATTTGATCCCATTCCACCACGTCAAAATAAACGTCGGGATACAGGCCCATGGAAAACAGCAGATTAATTTTATAAAGAATGCTTTGTGGCTTATCGTCCAAAGGACGGTTCATGATCATTTCCCAAAGGTCCTTGAGCACTTGCGGCTGACGCCGGGCAGCCCACCCCCTGATTGCGCATCCTTTTGCCGCACATTGGATCATTTTTGAAAATGCCTTTGGGTTGGCCACAGCCGGTGACATAAATGCCACGACCAGATCAAAGGCCTTTTCCCACCTTTTTTGCCGGATATCCAGCTGGAGCCAGTCTTCCTGCACAAGGGTGATTTGCTTGTTTAAGTCTTTGGGGATCTCTGATTTAAACCGGTCAAGCATACCTGCAGAAAAATCAATGGCCGTAACCCATGCCCCTTCCTGTGCCAGGGCTAAAGCCATCATACCGGTACCGCAGCCAATGTCCAGGACACGCATGCCCTCAAACAGCAGCCCCTTTTCCCTAAGCGCTGTCAGAGCACGAATCGTATGTCGACTTTTAATTTCATCTTTGTTCGTATTATACGTTACCGAAGCATTGTCCCAGTACTCTGCGGTTGAATAACCCTTATGCACGACAAGCGTATCTTTGCCTGCCACATCATAGACCCAGGCATCCATCCAAAACTGCTCGGTAAAAATATTATTCATATATCTTTGTCCAATTCCGAATATTACCCTTCTTTTTGTATATCCTGCCCGCCTGTTAACAACTGAGCCCATTCACGAATCACTGCATACAGTGTCGGTACAAAAATCAAGGTCAGCACTGTGGCGACAACCAAACCGAAACTGATACTTACGGCCATGGGAATAAGAAATTTGGCCTGGAAGCTTGTTTCCGTTAAGAGCGGGGCAAGGCCTGCCACGGTAGTGAAAGAAGTTAAAATTACCGGGCGGAACCGGGTTTCACCGGACTTGACCACAGCCTCAAACACGCCTGTTCCCTTGGCTACTTCAACATTGACAAAATCAATAAGAATCAAGGAGTCGTTAACCACAACGCCGGACAGCGCCACGATTCCGAAAATCGAAATCATGGTAATATCCAGACCCATTATCAAATGCCCCACAATGGCCCCAATCAGGCCAAAGGGAATCGCGGTCATGATGATAAATGGCTGGCTGTAGGAGCGAAACTGGCTTGCTAAAAGCAAAAAAACAATCATGGCGGCCACAATAAACCCTTTTATCAGGCTGTCCATGGACTCCTTGCTGCGCTTGGCCTGGCCTTCAAGGTCGTAGTCAACCCCGGGAAAGCGCTTGATCATGTCAGGCAAAAAAGTTTTACTTAAGTCCTTTACAATATTCCGGGCATTGGCAATGTCCTCATCAAGATTGGAAGTCACCGTAATCACCCTGTGCCTGTCCACACGCTTAATTGTGGCGTATCCCCTTTGGGTCTCTATCCGGGCCACCTGGTTCAAGGGTATTTCTTGGTTATCTTTTGTCCGGATGCGAAACCGGTCTATGCTGGATTCGGTTTCCCGTTCCTGCTTGGAATACCGGACCATGACCTTGATATCATCTTTTCCCCGCTGGATTTTAAGAACCTCGTCACCGTAATAGCCCTGACGAAGCTGGGTGGCGATGTCGGCCATGGTCACGCCTAAAGACTCAGCACCCGGCCGGATATAGATCTGTTTTTCCATTTTTCCAGACCTGAAATCATCGGTGATGTCAAAGGTTCCCGGATAGGATGCAATCTCCTGCTTAAGAACCTGAGCTGCCGCTTCCATTTGGGGAAGCTCACTGCCGTGTAGACGGATCTCAATGGGGTTCCCCCCGGGACCGCCACCAATAATGGTAAATGAGGACTGTTCCGTCCCGAGAAAATCACCGGAGAATTCCCGCCATTTGGCGGCAACCTCCGAAGCTAAAATATCCGGACGCTTTGCAGCCGGTAAAATTTCGATCCAGGCTTCACCGCAATGCCCGCCCGATATTCCTTCTTTCCAGTCCCGGCGTGGTATGACCCCGACCAGGGAAAACGTATTTACAACCAGATCTTTTTTATCCTCAACCCGGTCTCTGAAATAATCGTTGAGTTTAAAGGCACCGTTCTCAATCTGTTTAATGGTATCCTGGGTGGTTTCAAATGGGGTACCCAAGGGGTATATAATTTCTGAAAGCATCCAGTCGGAATCAGTTTTCGGGAAAAAGGTATACGGTACATGCCCACCGGCGATCAGTCCTAAACTTATGATCAGGCATCCCACACCCAGCACCAGGGTAAAATATCTGTTTTTAATACAATAACGCAGTATTGGAAGATAATAGGCGTAGATGACGCGGTTCATTCCTTTTTCCATCCGGATTCTCAGAATGCCATGAATATAAGCGATATCTGTTTTGATCCAGCGAATCCAAAAAAACAGCCTTTTATAAATCTTTGGCCTGTGACCTCCATCCGATGGGTGGGACAGGGTACCTTCCAGGTGAGCCGGAAGGATAAAAAAGGCTTCTATAAGAGATATGACAAGAATGCAGATCACGGACTGGGGCATGACAGCAATGAACTTTCCCATGATGCCGGTGATAAACATTAAAGGCGCAAACGCTACAATTGTGGTGGTCACGGCCATAACCACAGGTCCCCCCACCTGCTCCATGGCTGCCATGACAGCCTGCTTGGCTGTTTTACCGGCAGCGTAATGGGTATAGACATTCTCCCCCACAATAATGGCGTCATCCACAAGAATACCCAAGGTCATGATAAACCCGAACAAAGAGAGCATATTCACTGACGCCCCAATGTATTCCAGAAAAAGAAACGCCCCCATGAAGGTAATGGGAATTCCCGAAGCTACCCAGAAGGCGAGGCCTAAATCCAAAAACAGGGCCAGCACCACAAACACCAGAACAATGCCCTGGATTCCGTTTTTGAGCAAGAGATCAATGCGGTCCTGGACCATATTCGCTATATTGTACCAGTGTCCAAGACGTATCCCTTGGGGCAGATCATCCCGGGCATTTTCAATATAGTCAAGAACCCGGTTGGAAATGGCAATGGTGTCCTGGGAACTGGTACGCTCCACCATCACCATGGCAGCCGGCTGCCCGTTAAACCGGGATTGAAGGTCCTGGTCCTCAAACCCGTCCACTACCCGGGCCACATCTCCGAGCCGGACCACAGTGCCGTCAGTCCTTGTCACCAAAGGAATCTGTTCATATTCAGCACCGGTATACCGTTTGCCTTTGGCCCGTATTAAAAACTCGCCACCGGGGGTTTTAACCAGTCCGCCAGGTAATTCAAGGCTCCCCGTACCCACGGCGCGTACCACATCATCAAAGGAGAGGGAGAATTTGCGCAGATTTTCTTCGGAAATTTCCACTGAGATCTCATACTCCCGGACGCCCATAAGTTCTGCCAGGGAGATCTCATCAAATTCCACCAGGTCATCCCTGATTTTGTCGGCAGTCTGCTTAAGGATTCGTTCCCCCACATCACCGTAAACAGCCACATAAATAGCCGGCTCATTGTTTTTAATCTCAACCACCACAGGATCTTCGGCCTGGGTGGGGAAAGAATCAATCAGATCAATCTCGGTTCTGACCTCGTTGAGCTTGTCGGTGATGTCCGTTCCGGCATCAAGTTCCAGCGTCACCTCCGCATAGCCTTCAACTGCGGAGGAATACATGGTTTTAATATCTTCAATGCTTTTGAGCTGCTCTTCAATTTTGATGCAGATGCCCTCTTCCACATCCTCGGGGGAAGCCCCCGGATATTCCACGGAGATACTGATCATATCCAAAGAGAATTGCGGAAACATCTCCCGTTTCATATTTATGGCCGTGAACATCCCGGCCACGATCAGAAACACCATGACCAGGTTCACAGTAACCCGGTGTTCCACTGACCATTTGCCAAGGGCTTTCATTGGTTATCCCCGGCCTTTTTAACGGTGATGGCCATACCGTCCAAAGCCCCAGGCAAAGGTGATTCAATGATCAGGTCACCGGGGTCCAGGCCGCCGGTGATATAAACATTTTCTTCAAACCACCGGATTACTGTGACCTTTTTAATCACAAGATGATCTTCCCGGGCCAGATATAAAGTATCTGGGGAGCGCATAAGCGTTCGCGGGATTTTAAACACATTTTCCTTTTGTTCTCCTTTGATCCGGCATTTGACAAAGACGCCGGGTCGCAGCAGCAGCAATGGATCTTTAACATCAAGAGTGCCGATTTCAACGGTCATGGGCATAGTCCGGGTTTTTTCGTCAACGGCGGCTTTAATTCTGACCACATGGCCCGGCCACACTGGAGAGCGTCCGCCCTCCAGATTGGCTATGGTTAAAAGCACTTGGGGCCGTCCACCGTCTTTAAAAACAGAACCCAGCCATTGAAGTTCTTCCAGGGGAATACGAATATCAACATCCAGGGCATCTTTTTCATATATAACCCCAAGCACCTGGCCCGGATTAACATATTCCCCGACCTCGACCTGTTTCGTCATCACAAATCCGTAAAAGTCTGCTTTAATTTCAGATTTTTCAAGCATCAGAGAAGCTGTTGCAAGTGCAGCCTGGGCCGAAGCCAAGGCCGATTTTTTCAAGGCCATGCGTGAGGGGACGAGCGCCAGGGCATTGGTGATTTGCTGCAACTGATTTTTTGCGGACAGATACTGTTGTTCTGCTTTATCCAAACTGGTTTTAGATGCAAACTGATTTTGGGCCAACGCCCTGATCCGTTCCAGCTCCTTGGACGTTAGTTGCAGATTAGAGCCGGCAAGCCCGACATCGGCCTTTAAATTCAATGTTTCCTGTTTAATCAGACGGATATCAGCGCGGGCCTGTTCCACCTGGATCCGAGCATTTTTTTCATCCAGGACCAGGGTGCGCTGGTCGATGCGCAAAAGGATTTCACCTTTATTAATGCGCGCACCTTCCCGAAAATCAGGATGGATATAATCAATACGGCCAGCAACCTCCATGGCCAGCTTCACACTGTTTCGGGGTGCAACCGTCCCAAAAGCTTCAACGGTCATATCAAAAGTGCCCGACACTGCCGGAACACATAACACTTTTGGCGGAGTGTCCGTCATTTGCTTTTTTTGAGGTTTTCCCTTGGAAACAAACAGCCACAAAGCCACGCCTGCGGCAAGCAACAGAACCACAACCACACGCATTAGTCTAAATAAAAAAGAAGGCATAGGTATTTTCCTTTGGCAAAAAGCCGGTACCGGGATTTGTTTGAAGAATCTTTACCCCCTCATAAAATACCAAAGCAATCTGACAACCAGCAGAATCAACGATTTTTCTTTCGAATTTTAAAAAATCATTCCGCTTAACCACTCTTTTTTGAAGATGCCCCCTTTGTGCGAGGCGTGGCTTTGGCCGCAGACTTAGCAACAGGATTGGCTTCAGGAACTGTGTGGGTTTCAGATGTATCGGGCCGTTTGGATGTAGTCTGTTTTGCAACCGCCTTGCCCCGGGTTTTGGTACTTTCCGAAGGCGAGGCGCTCTTTTTCCGTTCGTTTTTGGCTTTGGGGGAAACGCCCCTTAAAATAGGCATCACCTCATCGCGTTTTTCAGCCAACAAAAGGGAAATCTCTTCTTTGCGGGTTTCATCAAGAACGATATCAGAATTTTCAAGAAAATCAAATAAATTGTCGGCAATATCTAACATCTTGTCATAGGCGTCTGCTTCTTTTTTTGTCGCGAATGTCATTTTTTCATCTCCATCCCTGACAACAATATATTGGACAATTACGGGCATTTTTTCTCCTTGAGAATAAAATTCTTTAACAAAGGAAAGCGTTTTATTTAAACTATGTTAATATAAAAAAAACAAAACCGGGTAAAGCTATTTTACAAATTGGACCGATGATGTATTGTGCTGTCTGTTTCTGATGATGAAGGCGTAACTGAAAAATCCATCTTTTCCTCTTTGATGAGCTTCAGGCAGGCGTCCACACTAGGGGCATGATATCGAATCCCCCGGCCGTTCTGTATCTCTTCGAGTGCGGCTTCCATGCCGAGAGACGGCCTGTAAGGCCGGTGGGAGGATATGGCCTCTACCACATCCGCAACCGTCAGTATTTTCGCTTCAAGAAGAATTTCCTTATCGGTCAGATTCCTGGGATAACCCGAACCGTCAAGATATTCGTGGTGCTGGTATACGATTTCCGCAACCGGCCATGGGAATTGAATGTTTTTCAAGATATCGTACCCGACCTTGGCATGGCATTTAATAATTTCATGCTCCTGGTGGGACAAGAGGGTCGGTTTAGACAAAAATTCGGACGGCAGGGCAATTTTGCCGATATCATGCAGAAGGGCGGCAAAGTGCAGCCCTTCAATCTGATGATCTGGAAGTCCGAGTTCTCGTGCAATGGCACAGGCCAATCGGTCAACCCGTGTCTGATGGCCGGCAGTGTAGGGATCACGCTTTTCCTCGGCAAGGGCCAACGCCTTCACGGTCTCCTCAAGGTTTGCATGCAAGACGTCTCGACTCTTTCTAAGCGCTTCCATGGCCATTTTCCGTTCCGTGATGTCCCGCGTCACCCCTCTGTATCCCAAAAGGCCGCCGTTTTTTGAAAAAACCGGCACCGCATTGTTTTCGACAACCACATGCCGGCCGTTTTTTCTCTCACATGTAGTTTCAAACCCTTTAAATGACTCTTGGCCGATAAGCAAATTTTTGAAGGTTTCCTGATACTGATTTTTTAAATCGATGGGCACGAAATCCATGATGGTTTTGTGCATTGTTTCATCCGATGAAAAACCCAGCAAATCCTCCACCCTGGGGCTTGAATAGGTATACCGCCCCTTTTCATCGCTTTCCCATATCCAGTCACTGGTATTTTCAAGAAGGCTCCGAAAACGCTCTTTGCTTTCTTTGAGTGATTCGTTCAGTTTCTTGCGTTCAATGGCGGTTCGAATCAGTTCTTTGTCGGCCTTCATGGTCTGGCGAATGGAATACAGGGACAGCATCAGGACAATGCCCAAGATAGCGGTGGAAATGGCCATAAAATTATTGCGTATGGCGTTAAGTTCCGCATAAATGTCATCGAGATACATCCCGGTACCTACAATCCAGCCCCATGGTTTAAAACCTTTGATATAGGACAGTTTAGGAGACATTTTGCTGGGGTTGTCTTTCCATTGCCACTGATAATCAACATACCCGGCGCCTTCCTTCGCAACCACCTCGTTCCACCTTAAATAAAGACTTTTGAGAGATGAATCCCGAATATCCTTGATGTCCTTGTTCACAATATCCGGGCGATACGGATGCATTATCATCCGTGACGTTATGTCGCTAATCCAGAAATAATCTTTTTTTTCAGGACCGTACCGGAGTTTACCGATCCGGAGGGTTGCCCGAAGCTGCGCTTCGGGCAGGCTCAATTCGCCGGACAACTCCCGTTCGTGGTAACTTTCAAGCAGGCTCCAAACCGTTTCGGTCAACTCGCGGACCATTTCCTTCTTCCTGCTGATAAAGCTTTGTTCAACATGAGGAAGAAAAATAATAAACATGGCGATGACATAAAGCACGATTGTCAAAAGTGCCGGCACTGCAATTCGCCGGGAGGTGGTCTTGAAGATCTTCTGTATTACATTTTCCAGCATACGACCCGCCTTCCAAAAAACTAAAAGCCCAATAAATACCTAATTTTAAAATTTTGTATACTCCCATAAATCTACAAAAACCTCAAACGTTCCCGAAGATAAACCAAAGCGCCTCTTGAACATCCTAAATAACGGCCATGGCCGACCTAGTCTTTCACCGAGGTTAGGCCACAACAAATCATGAAAGAAACTAACTGGTTAGTTTAGTTCTTTCATATAAACGTTCCGATTGTTTTTGTCTCCGACGGCCAGGTTTTTAAGGCCGATGATCGGAATAAAACCTTATGCACCATATTTTTCTTGCATGATTTGGCCGGGCAAGGATATTCTCTAATCTATTTTAATTTTGGCTCTAAAAAATCAAAGCGGAGGATATCCATGAAACAAAATATAGTAATGATTCATGGGATGTGGGGAGGGGGATGGTATTGGGAAAAATATAAAAATTTTTTCACTGAAAAAGGATATATATGTCACAACCCCAATCTTCGTTACCACAAGGTTGATCCAAAAGCCGAACCTGATCCCCGGCTTGGAGCTACCAGTCTGACCCACTATGCGCAGGATCTTGAAGATTACATTAAAAAAAAGGGGTTCAATACAAAACCGATCATAATGGGCCACTCCATGGGGGGCCTGCTGGCGCAAACACTTGGTGCCCGGG
Source organism: uncultured Desulfobacter sp. (assembly GCF_963675255.1). Classification (GTDB taxonomy): domain Bacteria; phylum Desulfobacterota; class Desulfobacteria; order Desulfobacterales; family Desulfobacteraceae; genus Desulfobacter. The sequence goes on along the minus strand of NZ_OY775937.1, from coordinate 2,831,572 downwards.
GGGTAGCTTCTGCGCTTGTACTTTTAACGCCGGCCTCTCCCGCTGGAATTTTTTCATTGAATTTTTCGGTTATAAAAACGTTTTGGCCGGTGTTATTTAAGTGGGGTTTCTGGAAGAAACCGCATTGCTTGCCTTTTAAAAATTCGGTGTATGGAATGATGCACCTTATGAACGGAAATGACCAGCGAAAGCATCACAGCCAGTGCGTTCACGAATCTGGAAAGGCTGCCACAGAAATCGCGTTTTGGCAGCAGGCAGCCCGTGTAGACGAATCCAAGGTAGAATGCCCTGTCCTTGTGGTGGCTGGTAAGGAAGACCGCATTACACCAGCGCCGACCGTGAAAAAGGTAGCCCAAAAATATGGTGCGTTTCCAGAAAATTACAAATGCTTTGATAAACACGCCCATATGGTGGTCTGTGAGCCAGGGTGGGAGGATGTTGCCGAATTTGTTTGGGAGTGGTTAAAAAACACACAAACAAAGACTGACAAAATTTAGACTCCCAATCGAAATCAATACATTGGAGTTGGTTTTCATATAAAAAGCGTCCCATTCAGCCGGGCTGAACCCGATCCTACAAGTAACTAAAATTACAAGAGAAAAATTTTAGTTATTTAAAAGACCCATAATCAAAATAAACCATCCTAATATGGTTTGCCTTTTCATCCGTCTTCTTCGTTGTGACAATGAGCACATGTTTCATATGCTCCCGTTGCCACGCCTTGAATACGAATGAAAATTCTAAACCATATTTTGGAAAATTTTTATATGAAAGAAATGAACTAACCAGTTGGTTTCTTTCACGATTTGTTGTGACCTAACCTCGGTGGAAGACCAGGTCGGCCATGGCCGTTATTCCGAGCATCGGCCTAATTGTTTCATCGATGAAACACCCACATCGATAATTTAATAAACAGAACAGGTAGTAATAATGGAAAACAAATTTGGACCCGATTATGCGTCTCCGGAAGACACAGGATTTGTAGCCAAGTACCATGCCTCATGCTTTTGCGGAGCCGTTCGATATGAAGTAAGCGCTGATCCAGTGGATGCAAAAATTTGCCATTGCACAACTTGCCAGAAACTACATGGCGCCCCGATGCAGTGGGCAACAATTTTTCACAAACGCCATGTAAGATTCACCGCTGGTTTAGAAAACCTGGTTTTCTTTAACAGCGAACTAAACCGGTCAGAACGCATTCTCCCCTGTAAAGTTCGCTGCGGCAAATGTGGCACCCCCATTGCCGACGAAGGACGCAGGATGTGGCTTGCTTTTCCATCATTGTTTGATTTCGGACATCCCGCCCATGTGCCGACGTCATTCAAACCGACCTGCCATCTTTTCTATGGTACAAGGGTTATCGAGCCTCATGATGATTTGCCCAAATGGTCCGGGCACAAAAATCATTCCGAGCTGCTGTAAACTGTTTTATCGATTCTATGGTCACTTGGCCTTTTGAGTTGTATTTGCGCTGGCCTCATGGCATATAGCGATCTGTTTCTTAGAGCGCAAGTTCGATTATTTAGCTTTGTGAGGGCTTCAAAAATTGCTATAGTTTACTTCTGGTGTGGTGTAGGTGTAATTTTGACATCTCAAATCGACAGACTGTTAAAGAATGCTAATTTCCCCAATTTCTGAGTTGGAAAATAAATTTGTTCCTCAAAATACTGCATGTATGTCTGTGGCCAAATTTAGTTTCCGCCTTGAACTTAAAAAAATTATCTATTCTGTAACAACCTGTCGACCTGAAAGGCTTGCGGTGAAAGACCAAGTTTACAAAGACTCGCGTGACAAGAGCGTCGGTATCCCGCTTCATAAGTACGCCCGGACTCATTTACCGGGCTGGCCTTACCGGCTGTGCCGGATCGTAATGTTTCCGGTTTTAGTGACGGTTTTTCGCTTGCGGGCCTACGGTCAATACAACGTACCACTTACGGATGGTGCAATCTTGGCTCCCAACCACATGTCGAACCTCGACCACTTCTTCGTAGTGGCTCTACTGAGGCGTATGGTCCGCTTCGTGGCCAAGTCGCAGCTGTTTAAGGGGCCGTTCGGACAGTTCATCCTCAAGGGTGGCTGCGTGCCGGTTTTCCGCGGCCAACATGATCTGATGTATGAGGGAACTTGCCTCAGGCTCTTAAAGGAGGCCCAGCTGGTCACGATATACGCCGAGGGCGGCCGCTCACGTAGCGGCAAAATCGAGGCGGCCAAGATCGGCATTGGCTACCTCGCTCTCAAGAGTGGCAAGCCAGTCGTACCGGTGGCGATCATCGGTACCGTCCACATGCGCAATGGGGGTTGGCGTCGTTTCCCTCGCGTAACCGTTCTTTACGGTCGTCCGCTGCAGTTCAGGCAAAACCTCAATCCGACCAAAAGTCAAGCGCAGGCAGTGGCCAACAAAATTGTTGATGAGATCAGGAATCTTTACGTTCAGGGGGTCAAGGTCTTCGATCTGTAGTCGATCCACACCGACACTGACGCGTGGTGCCCTGGGGCACGGATGCTCCTGGCTTAGCGTATATTTACACGCGAATATAGGTGGATTCCTATTAAATCTGGGCCAACACTTGGGCCATCTTTATTTCCAGGGATCTCCACCTCACCATAGTCCGTGCCATCTGGTTACAAATTCTTCAATAAGGCCCATGATCGGAATAAAACCTTCCAAAATATGGTTTAGAATTTTTATTCGTATTCAAGGCGTGATCATGGGAGCATATGTGTAGATTGTCGCGTTTTTATCCTTGGAAAATGTCAAAGTATTTTACCGACCCACCAAAAAGGTAGGCCCAATGATTTTTGTCACTGGGCCTAAAGCAGACAGTAGTCTACCGCACTGAGCTATCCCTTAGCATCGGAGTCCCCTCTCGTATGCCTCCGTTTCACTCAGTAATCAATATATCGTCACATGTATAAATTAACTCGGTGCTTATGGTTCTTTCCTGTCTGAAATATGCCTCCGATAGAAGTATGGTCCCCATGTTCATGATTTGTCGACGATTCCCACGGCAGTGGGAAGCCATAATACTTAAGGCATCCGCATCAAACAGGTTCTCATCTGCCTTGGCTTTTGATAGCCTGAATCGCATAAACTCAAGACTTTCTTCATCGCTCAAGGGATCCAGCTTAAAATTACCGGTCAAACGGGTTTTGATTGGTGCCATAACCTGCAGTTGCAGTTTCTTTTCAAGGGTTTCATCGCCGACGAGAATAAAACTTGCCGCAACAGTCTGTCTATGTGGATTAAACATCAGGGAGCAGATATCCATCAAAGATTCTTTTTCCATTAAATGGGCATCGTCAATAACAAATACCGGGAACAGACCACGGTTTTCGGGCGTCACCTGTGTGATCTGTTTTTGCAACTTTAATAATAACGGTACTGTCCGGGAGTTGGTATCCACACCAATCACGTCGGCAATCGCTTTTAAGAAACCGTTTCGCAAAAGCCCCCCATAGTGGACTAACGCGGGTCTGTAACAATTGGGATCAAGTTGTGATAACACATAACGGACCAAGGTTGATTTTCCGGTCCCCGACGGCCCGGAAAGCGTAAAGCTTTTGCCACTGGAAATTAATGATCGAGCCATTCTCAAAAAATGGGCATCTTGTTTACCAAGATAAAGCTCTTTTAAACGATAGGTATCGGCAAACGGATGCGCTTCACAATCAAAGAATTCCCTGGGTGATTCACCATTTTTCATCATTTCGTCCTCCCGCCGGGAGCATCAAATCTTCTGGCATTTTCACTAAGATCAACGATACGTGCTTTTTTCATTTCTTCTCCATAATAGACGTCTTCTATATCCCAAGGCATATAATAAATGATGACCCTGGAACCCGGCAGGGATCCGGGAATTTCATACTGATTTTTTCTGAACCGAATGGTTGAGTCTTTATATACCCTGCACCGTCGTTCCATCCTAAACAAAGACTCAATGTCGGCTGTCGGAGGAAGGGTCCGGCAACAACTGCGTGTCTGAAGCCGTTTTTGTTTAGGAGAGCACCCCAAAGAGGAATGTATGCTCTGATGATAATTGCTCAGCCAAACTTTAAAGGCCTGGTTGATCTGCTGGACGGTTTTGTATTTATCGCAGAGAAACTGGTCCCTTACGGTTCTGAATAAACGCTCAACCTTGCCTCTGCCCTGAGGCCTGTATGGCGGCGTATGCACCAAATCAATACCGTTTCTGGCACATATAATTTTGAGATGACGGCTGGAATAGGCCGCACCATTATCGACGTAAAAGCGCTGGGGGATACCAAATCGTTTTACGCTGCCCATAAGATCAAAGACTAAAGGATTGACCGATTCGGTCAAATAAAATCCGCCATGAACGATATACCGGCAACAGTCATCCAGGATTACATGCAGGTATGTCTTTTTCTTTTTTTTGCCATGGTACAATTTGGGGCCATGGAGAAAGTCTGCCATCCATAGTTGTCCGAAATGGTCAAACGCATAAGGTCTGGCACCCAGTTCAGGGTTCAGGTGAGGATCTCTTTGCAGATTATGGGTCTTGACGAATCTATAAAGGGCTGACCGGCTGGGTTTTCTGCCATTCCATACGCCGGCCCTGGCAAGTTCTTTAATAAGTCTGGCGGTGGTCCAGCGTGGGTGCTCCAAGCGAAGAGCTATCATTTTATCAGACAGGGATTCTGGGATTTTATGCAGCCCTTTGTCGGATCTTTGCTTGTCCTCAAGGCCCGGCAATCCCAGTTTCTGGTAACGATACAGCCATTTCCTCAAAGTCTCGCCGCTCAAAAGAACGTGGGTGCCGTTTGGGTGAACATACCTGCGTGAAGATGCCATATCCAACATTTTGTTTAATGTGAGGTCATTGGCATCCCTGTGTAGAAGGGGGCTGATAAGACCGTAACGCCACAAGGCTATTTCCAGATTTTTGTCGTTTTCTTGTTCCATTTAACCTCCGTTAATTTGGGTTTATTCCAACGAAGATTTTTCTATCAAACTCCTTTAATTATAGGGATATACCTTTTGTGTTGATGGCAACGGCAGGATATATTTTGGGGTAAAAAGCCCAGGAAAAATCCCGTATAAAATTGGTCCATTCATTCTTGGGTAACATGCAGGGTGCAGATTGTTTTCGTTCAGAATCAATCCATTCCTTGATCTGTTGGGCTTTGGCTATCCATCTTTGAATGCGGGGCCAACTGTAGCCTGTATACTTGGCTATATCAGCAATACTGTGCCCGTCTTTTTTCATTTGCAAAACATGCATAAACATGCACAATGACGCTCTGGCTATCCGTAAAAACGCATGGGGCAGGATTGAAAAGGTCCTTTGCGGACATTGGTCATTATCGCAACGGTAGCGTTGGATTTGTATCAACTCATCATTGAACAGATATCGGTTATAAAATCCATATTTTACATAGCAATATCGGTTGCCGCAATAAGGGCAACTTATAATAGAGGCGTACTTTTTACTTGTTATTTCAGACAAAGCAGTCAATATAGAAATCCATGGGGGGTGCATGTATTATTCTCCTGTTTTTTGGTCGAAATTGGATATAACACATGTCCCCCCCTCTTATCCCCCCCAAAGGGGGGAGGAGGATAAAAGGCATGGGCGGTTGACTACAGTCCTATGCAACTCACCCTGAATTTTCTTGAGTTCTCATCCCTGAATTTGATAGCGAAGGTAATAGATCATGGGATTTAAGGCTGGATTTGAGGTAATCTAACGGGCTTCTCTACACATATGAAACATGTGCTCATTGTCACAACGAAGAAGACGGATGAAAAAGCAAACCATATGGGAGGTTTTATTTTGATTATGGGCCTAAAGCCATGCAGCGGTGCAGTGCCTCGAGCTCAGTTGCTCATAGAAAATTTTTACTGTGGTCATTTGATCAACTCCAAAGTTCCATCAGGGGACCGGTTTTTCCGTAAACAGGATCATACTCAGGCAGGTCAATACTTTGAATGTTCTGGTCTGCAGTAGGCCGTTCTCCGGGCTTGCCGTATTTCATGTCCGGAACCTGGCCCGTGGGATATGCGCCAACCACTCTGAAATCCGGGGATTGATCAATGTTTTTATGGGCAACACCAGCAGGGATGACAACAACATCACCAGCTTCAATGGTGACAATCTTACCGTCCGGGCCGCCAAGCTGGGCCGTCACCCATCCACAATAAATTCCCAGCGCTTCATGAGCAGTGCTGTGATAATGGTGAAAAGCAAACAGACCGTTGCGCCAGCAATTCACCCATTTGTTTTCATGGAATACGTTCTCAATGGTGAAAGGGGAGATAGGCCCAGTCGATTGGATAGCCTGTTTCAAAAAAACCAAGGGAAGAATATTATTGGGATAGGTTCCGTCATCTTTGAATACATATGATGTTTTGTTCATGACAAACTCCCTTGGTGTTAGATTGTTATTGTGTGTAATTTTACATTAAAAGCCTTTAAAACGCTGAAAGCCTTATTACTGTAGGTGGTGGGCCATCAAGGGGTCGAACCTTGGACCTGCTGATTAAGAGAACTTACCCTCGAGCTTCCTTACTTCCTTGATATACCTGAAATCCCTTATTTGACAGGACTTTTCAAATTCCAGATTTTTTCCGATTTTTTGCCATTTTATCACGTTTCGGAATAAGTTTCTCACATGACTATCACACAGAGATGTGAAAAAGCCTCACCCATTTAGCCCTGTTCTATGATCACGATGGACGGTCTGGACGATAACTGACGGTTGGACGATGGTTTTTGTAAAACTTATTCAGGCTACTATTGCCTCAGGGATTTGATTTAGGTTACGGGCGGACATGCCTCCCATTATCACCTGTCAGCCCTTTGATCACCTATCAAATTTTCGAAATTATGCCTAAAAATTTTGCCACACCTGCAGGTAGAAAACAAAAAAATGAAAAGTGTGTGTGACGGTGTGCCCGTAATCTGTTACAGGGTGTGTAATGAGTGTAACGGATTTGGGACAAATGCTGTAAAAATATACCCCGATATCGCCGAAGGCTCAATGATATCAATGCGCTTACTTTTACAATCGGACCATAAGGGCAGATTACAAAGTGCCAGATTGGTTAAAGTTTTTTTGAAGTTTTCCAGGGTGCTAAATGGTATCGAATTGTTCTTGTACCCTTGGGAAAAGGCCCGCTTGCACATGAATTGTTTATGAAAGGTTCTTTGGATTCCAGGAACTGGGTGAACACTACGTCCGCCAGTCCTGGCTTTTTTTAAATCAACCAAAATCAGCAATGATAAACATATAAAACGCTATGTTGTTATTTATAATGACGATTGATCTTTTCTCCATTTAAGAGTGGATCTCAACCCTTCCTTTGCGACCATAGTGCCTTCGATTTCATCGAAAAGAGAAAAATTTACGGCATTTATCATATCAATATTTCTCTTGTTACTGTCCTTGAATGCTTCACGTTTTAGAACTTCGTGATAAATTGTTTGAAATTCATTCAACCTTCGCTTTTTGAATATTTTTTGGAAAAAACTCTTAGACCGCTGGGTGTACCCTAATTTATTAAGTCGTTTTACAATATAGGTAAGCGTTCTGTTTGTCGCTTTAAAACCAAAGGTCTCTTCCAATACCGACTTAAGCGCTGGAGGCACATTTAACTGATCTACAAGACCATTAGTCGTCTTTTTTTTCCCAGGTCCAGGGGTGATCGAAATCTTTTTCTTGCCTTTTGGCTTTAGAGTCTTTGACAACCTATGAGTCTCTACTTCTCGACACAATTGCTCAGCCTGCATTGCGGCAGCCTGCAGATAAGCACTCAGGTTGTAGAAACCCGAATGTATGTGTTCAGGAAGCGTATCTCCAATTCGACTATATGCATATCTATATTTGTGGTCAATTTCCCCCCATGCCTCCTCAAGAATGGTCCGTAATTGCAGTTCAATCTGAATTTTTTTAAACTCTTGGCTTGCATCTGAATTATCACCCAGTTCGATCTGGTAGTGAATTGAAGAGTAACCACTATATTGGAGATTAATATCTTGTGGAACTGCCTCACCGGGCTCTATCGGTAAAACAAATGATCTCTTATAATCTGGTTCTCGTAGGAATTTCAATATTTTTTCTTCAACTAGAAATTCAAGATATGCTTCTACTTTTACAATATCTGAAAGGCGTAGACAAATAATCCTGATTCCAATTATATCCCCAATCCTTTCGTGAAAATTTTTGTGTGTGATAGGCGTTACATTAAATTCAGAACTGATATTCTCTTGGTCAATTTTCTCTATAAGCCTTGATTCATCTTTGATTCGGTATAGTATCGTATGGATGCTTTCCCGTGGTCCTGAAGGATCCTCTCTTATTAGTCGGACAATGTACTCAGCAAGTTTTTTATATTTTTCTTTTTCCTTGAAAAAAGAGATTAGAAAATTGTCCCTTTGTTGTTTTCTCAATGTTAACTCCTTTTTTAGGCTCGTGTCAGGATATTATAAAGAGTTAAGTGTAGGCTACGCAAGTTATTTGCCATGCTTGAAAAATAATTACACCCATATACTCGACTATCAAGTTTTTTCCTTGACCCTGTAAACACTGGGCTTAGAAATAAGCGTTTTCGTAGGTCAAACAGTTTTAAAAAAACAGAACACACTGATATTATTATATTTTAAAAATCATACCAAGATAGTCTGTATCTTAATGCGATCGCAACAATATTTAGTAATATCAGGTTAATATAACACTACAGCGACACTTTGATGTTTAAATCTTGAGCGATTGCAATTTGTTTTTTTTCTATGACTTTGACGCGCTTTATTATTGCGTTTTAATTGATATTTGACAATGTCTAATGCCCCCTTGGGTGTCAATGAACGAATTGGCAATACAGTTTGAACCAATTTTTTAGCCATTGGTAAACTTAGGCATTTTTTTTAGCCGTTTTCTAACACGAAAAAAAAAATGTTGCGCAAGCATTAGGCCCATGATCGGAATAAAACCTTCCAAAATATGGTTTAGAAGTTTCATTCGTATTCAAGGCGTGACAATGGGCGCATATTGAAATATGCGCTCATTGTCACAACGAAGAAGACGGATAAAAAAGCAAACCATATGGGAGGTTTTATTTTGATTATGGGCTTTACATAAATCATGTGTCGATGCCATGCCGGCCATGATCGATGTTCATAGTGATCCATGCCAAGATGCATTTTTCCTTCCTGAAAGCAGCGTTCGATAGACCAGCGCAGGCAAGATGCCCGGCATAGCTCTTCAAACGATATTGTTTCAGGTGCATTTGAAAATGCATATCTGATTTGGCCATCAGTTCGTTTTCTAATGATTAACCAAACCGGATCAGTCTGTGGTAATCCATCCCGCGAAGGAAAGACCCTTATGCATGCTACTTGCGCAAACAGTGGACCTTTGCTTCCTTCCCCCAAATTAACGAACTGCCACTTGAGTTGATCTGACTTTTCCAGTTTTGATAGGGAAATTGGTTTGTAATCCGACAATACTTTGGGTTTTGTAGGACGTTTTCCCCTTCCTGCATATGGAGGAATGCCAACTTCCGGTTTCTCCAAAAAAAATTCGACCTGTGCGGGTGCATTTTCAAAAACTCAGCAACCGGTGTTAGTAATAAGTCATCCAAACAAAAAAATGGTAAACATGTACATCTATATTTGAGATGTAAAGCTATACAGCGATAACATCTCAAAGGAGAAACCATGTCAAAATACAGAATTAAGGTCCACGTTGAGTTGGAAGAATGTGATGAGAGCGAAAATCATGAGATCACTCAAAATAGCGATGGAAGTTTCTCAACGGTAATAAGTGAGAAAGATGCCATCAGTATTGATATGTGTAAAAAATTTGTATTGCAAACAGCTTACCCGACAATACGAAAAGCAGTTTCTAACCATTTCAGCCAGATTTCAAAAAAAAGCCGAAATAAAAGCTGGAGAAGGGGAGGAAATCATAACCAATCCTCATCCATACAGAGTTGACGGTGAAATTGGGCGATTTGATTTTACAACGCATAGCATTTTACATGAGAGCCAAAGTCACTATAACACAGCGCGAGATTTGTTTAGCAGCTTAAGAGGCGTTGAAATCTACAAAACCGTAGGATTTAAAGATATAGCCCTGATCCATGGGGATACCGAAAAATCTTATCAGAAAACCGCACAATTGATTAACCGGATTCGACATCAAAAGCAAGGAGGAACGCCATCCCGGACACTTCATGATTGCACCGAGAAAGAAGGGCGATAGGCTCTTGATTATATTGACAAAAACGCACGTTCCATCCTATCAGAAAATGGTTTCTCTGAAGATGGCACATGTCAGGTAATCAAACTCGAATATAATAATGCCCATCCGGTGACGGTCTCCAGACGGAATGTGCTCAACGCAGTTGATAAATGTTGCCGGGATAATGATATCAGCGCAGAAGACATCTTGGACAATCCTGTTCCTTACGAAGATCCTGGCAGTAACACTCGGATTTCGATTGATGATGTTCATGTTAAGAAACAAGAAGAGTTCCGTCCCGGTGGTATCAAATCGGAACGGGGAAAAAGAAAGTATATCCACAATACAATTGCCCATATATCAAAGGCAGAAGTTGGAAAGTATGTGTTAAATGGTCCTGGCACAACGTAACAAAGAAAATGATAAATGGTTTGAAACAAAGAGTTTGGATTTTAAACTAGTTGCTTGAGGCCACCCGAACAGGTCGCAATTTCAAATGTCGTTGTAGTGATAAAAAAACTTGATAGTCGAGATATATCTTGGAATTTTGGAGCTATTGTATTTGAGGATAGCTGAAAATGAAAAAGCCCCTGAGTAATAATCTACTTAGGGGCTAAAATGTCACAGAAATCAAATGGTATTTTAAATCACGGTCACATTTGCAGCTGATGGTCCTTTGGGACCCTCTTCAATGTCGAATGATACGTGATCACCTTCATTGAGAATTTTAAAGCCAGCTGCATTGATGCCTGAATGATGGACAAACACATCTTTGCCACCACCTGCATGTTCAATAAATCCAAAACCTTTTGACTCGCTAAACCATTTTACGATACCGTTTGACATATAAGTATTCTCCTAAATAAAAAATAAAAATAAATCGTTTCGATCTTAAAGAATAATCACTAATTTCTCGGGGAAAATATCTAAGGAAGAAACTCAAGCACTTTAAAGTAGTGCGACAGTTACAAAGTATACAGTAATAGGTGGGTATGTCAAGAAAATTAGATTTTAATTGTTGCGATCAGAATGCAAAATCATGATTTTCTGTCCTACGTGTAACCTCAATGAGAGTTTCAAACAACATATTACGGTTAATTTTTCCGTTTCAAAATGAGTAATGCCAAAGCGTTTACTAATAATTATTGCGGGGATCCCATCCCTCCCAGTACTCCTCACTACCAAAAGTATTGTTGCCCATAACAAAAAACTGCCCATCCGCCACTACCTCAACTAAAGCTCACCCCAGCGCCTTAACCAAAGGATCATCACTTTTCAGAACAGTGCAGGATTCAGTTTCCTGGTCAAAAACGATAACGGCCTTGCCGGATTTGAGCTGAGCCAGCACCTGGGCAATTTTGGTGCCCAAAGAGACTTCAACCTCACCATAATCCGTACCATTTCGGGTAACAAATTCTTCAATGACGCCATGCAGTGCCTCGGGACTCAGTTGCTCATAAGAAATTTTAACAGCTTTCAATTTTCAGCTTTCCAGTTATTCAGCGTTGCTCTTTTTTTGTAAGTCGGCGTTTTCTTGATTTGATATTCCAGCTGGTAGGCCTCACGTTTGGTCAAATGTCCTTTGACAGCGGCCAATTTTACCGGCAGGCGGGATCTTGTATATTTTGAGGCAATCCCTTCGTTATGCTTTATCAGTCGATTTTCCATATTTTTAGTGACGCCGCAGTACAGCGATTCATCAGAACATTTTAGGAGATATGTGGACCAATTTCTGTCAGGCATTAAATTAAACCCGTTCGCTCATATATTCAGCCCCAAGTTTTTCCAGGTATCCTGCCAGAAGAGACCGATGACAGTCCGTCCCGGATGCACAGAAGCAAAAAAGCGTTACCTCATCCCGGCCCAAAACACCCTTCCAAATCCTTGAATTTTCCCGGTAAGATTTCTGCATCAGCTCCCGATATATTTGTTTGTATTCATCCCAGGATGTTTTTCCGTCCTATGACCATTTTCCAGGTGGAAGCAAAAAAAACGGCCTATTGGATCTTTGCCTTTTACGGTGATATCAAGCCGGTCATCACCAGCATATTTGTATCGAGCTGTGTAGCGCTTCATTTCTGTTTAAACAGGTATTCCAGGCCGTTGAGTTTAATTTCATAGACGGTCTGCAGCAATCGCCCTAATTTGCCTTCTGGAAAACCCTTTCGTGAGAACCAAACCAGATAAGGTTCCGGCAGGTCCACAAGACGCAGACCTTTATATTTGCCAAAAGGCATTTTCATCGTGGTAAGCGTGATGAATTCATTTTTATCTGGGATGACTGGCGGCATTATTTTTTTAAAATGACCTCAATTTCATTGTCTGAAAGAAACTTTGTTGATTTGCTGCAAACAGGCGCTGTCGTTTCCAGCGTGATTGTGGCACCAGGGACAGTCTTCTTGATTTTATCTGCTTTCTCAAGGATAGCAGTGGCATCCTTCATGATTATCCGACTTTTTCTGTCGATAGAAAGGACAAAGTTATCGTGATCATCCTTCAGCAAAACTGTTCGCACCGGCAGACCATATAATTTAGGGTCTATTTTATCCATTGATTCGGTCCCTCAATTTCCCGGCACATTTAAATGTAACCACCCGTCTCTTGGCCAGTACCATTGAATTACCAGTGGCTGGATTTCGTCCCTTTCTCGGTTTTTTTTCATTGACCTGAAATTTCCCGAAACCGCTAATCATAAGATCTTCACCCGACTCAAGTGTATATTTTATGATTTCAATAAGCTCCTCTAACCCGTCTTTTGCTTCGGTTGGACTAAAATCATCTTTCTCTACAATCAGTTCAACAATATCAGTTTTTGTAAGTGCCAAAATCAGATCCTTTCATTATCAAAACGCCCTTCATACCTTTTTGAGCGAGGTTGGGTCAATCGACATTTTAAGAAAAAGCGTTTCGTCGATGAAACACACTTTCGTACTCTATCTTATTTCCTGGAAAAAACGAACACGTTATGAGGTTCAGGACGGATAGAGCTAATGAGGAACTATAGGCTAAGATGCAGTACTGACGGGAGAGTACAAAGATTAAAACTGGATCGGGCAAAACAAATAGAACACTATGACTCGATGATCAAGTTTTTGTTAATTTGCCCAACTTCGGCGTTGGAAAAAATTTTTAATCCTCAAAATATATTATATATTCTTCCGGTTAAAAATTGTTTCCGCCTTGAATTTGAACACATTCCCTAAAAACTTAATAATCGAGTATGAACACATACTTTCAGTTCTTTTCTATGAGAACTTATTTTTTTAAATTACCCCAAATCTGTGTTCTTATCTGTTCATCTGGTGAAACGTGTTCACCCATATATGAGGGAGAAGATGACCTAAATCATTAGTTTTGATATTTAGTCGACTAAACACTAGAAAAAATTTCATATCTGGCTCAGAGGGCGGTATCGGTCTCCTACCCTATGGGCGAAAACCTGCAGAAGCCCCCCCCCCTTATTCAATACCTGTGATTTTACACTTCTTTAATTTCGGGCATATGATTTCTATCGCCTCCCCTTTGTAAAAAATAACCCTATGATCTTCGTCTCCTAAACGAACACGTTTGTTCTTGCTCATTTGTTTCATTTCTTGGATTGTGTTTTCAAAGAAATCTAATTCCTGTCCACAATCGCATCGGAATGATGAAGGGTATATTTCAACTGCCATTTTCTTGCTCCTGTTATGAAAGGTTCTTTATGCGCTACTCCGAATATTCTTCCAGCACCTCGTCAAGAAGTTCATGGATTTCATTGAGCCAGGTAAAAACGTCTTCCGGGGCATCACCTTGAACACACAGATTCCTGATGATAAGCACCAGCGGGGGCATCAATTTTAAATTCCTGACAGTCTCCCAATTCATGGCCTCGTCTGTATGAAAAAGCACTTTGTTCCAGCCAGGGAACCCAGCATTTTCAACCACGGCTTTGCGAAAGATTGTCCAGGCACCCTGGAGGTCTGAAAGGATTGTTTTTTCATATCCAATTGATTCGGTTTCAAAACTCATTTTAATAATCAACCCTATCCTTCAACTCTTTACCCGGCTTGAAGAAGGGTAATCTTTTGGCAGGTATCTGGACCTTTTCCCCAATTTTGGGGTTTCTGCCAGTGTAAGCAGCGTATTCCTTCATGAAAAAAGAACAAAATCCTCGGATCTCAATCCGTTCTCCGTTGACCATAGCCTCGGTGAAGCTCTCAAAGAACAGCTTTACCACGTCGCTGATTTCCTGTTTGCTCAACCCTGTTCTGTCTTTAACGGTTTGAATTAGTTCGAGTTTATTCAATCTTTTGCTCCTGGTAATTGATTTTTGCCGGAAGCAACTTTTACCGATTTCCGGGGGGATTATCAAGTTCGGAATTAAACCGTCCGTATACGGACACTTCAACTTTCCACATATGGAAATTCGGCTTCTACACGTATAGAAACCCCAATGCTAACTTTTATACAAACCTGCACATTCACAGACTCTCACACAGAAAGCCTTTAAAACGCAAAAAAGCTTTCAACGAAAAACGCTGAAAGCCTTGTTGCTGTAGGTGGTGGGCCATCAAGGGGTCGAACCTTGGACCTACTGATTAAGAGTCAGTTGCTCTGCCAATTGAGCTAATGGCCCATCAAATTGACGCCGAATAATATCCATACTTGTCTTTATTGTCAATGCTTTTTTTGATCGTGTGCATTATCCTAACCATTAAACTAAAATGTACCATTTGTCTTTTTACCCGTTTTCTTCGTTGCATCAATGGACACAGATTCCAATATGCCCCATTGATGTGCCTTGAAGACGGGCAAAAATCCGGCGCCATGTTGGTAGATTTTAAAAATGCCATGTCCCTTATTTGAGACTAATAAAAAAACGTCATTCCAGTCTTAGGCCCATGGTCAAAATTAAATCTGCCACAGATGCACCGGATTTTAAGTCGCCATCAAGGTATGCCAGCGGAAGCATATTGTGGAATATGTGCCCTTTGGCGTAACGCCGAGGGCGGCTTAAAAAGAAAGTAGATGGGCGATTTTATTTTGACCATGGGCCTTATGCCTTTGGGAACTTCATGCTCAATCCGGAACGATCCATCTTGTGATACAAAGACCGCCGGGAAATACCCAGGAAATACCGTTCTCCACTCTGCTTGCTTGTTCGAAACACCCTTTTCGCAATCTGGAGGTCCCGGTAAAAGCGCCGGCCACATGTCCGAACAATTCGATGACCACCAGATCCTGGGGAAGCGAGGAAATATGGACCAGAATGCAAAGGCCCGCGCCCTGGCGCTGAGGTCATGAATTGCCTGGGCCACCAATTCTTTGCCTGTACCGGTTCCGCCTGAAATTCAAACGGGAATATCCCCGTGGCTGCGGCCTGGCGGATCTACCTCAAGACTCCTCTCAAAGGTAATGGTGAGCTGCTCTTCCTCAAACACTTCCTTGACCTGGGTTACCAGTAGCTTACCCTTGTCTACGGAAAGGATACTGATGGGATCGTCTTAGTTACCCATAGGACTTAAGCATTTTTACCAAGACTGTGCAGGCGATGAAACGCCAACTCATTGAGCCCCTTGCAGATAAGACATTTCTGCAAGAGGCTCTAATAATATTTTATCTCAACTTTCGGAGGAGTAAATTTGCACCCCCGATAATTCCTCAATCTCACTTGAAAAACCGAAATACTTGAGAGCTTGACCCATCACCAGATCAAGCATCTCCTGTACCATATGCTCGGTAAAATCAAATAGTCGCCGAATATTTACCAGAGCTAAGCGCATGATCCGCTCCAAAGAGACCATAAAAGAAAGATTGGTCATCTCATCATTACAGGCCCTGAAGAGTTCCCCGAATGACCTTTGATCCATACATTGCCGCTGATAAAGGCTGAGCATGTTGTATCTGGCAATGACAAGAGATGTATGAGCGATCAGGCCATCGTAGTTCCTAATTTGTATTTCTTTTGCCAATTTCAGGTGTTGCTTGCACATTTTGAAAAAGACTTCAATATCCCAGCGTTTGCCGTACAGCCGAATGACTTCTTCATTAGGGAGGGACAGATCTGTCGACAGGAGTGCAAGCCAGCCTCGTTTTTTATCACAGGAAACAAAAATAATTTTTGCCTGCTTGCCGTTGGAAAGAGTAACAATGGCTTGGGCCTTGATTTTTGCCCGTCCTCTTTTTTTCTTCAATTTTCCATAGAGTTCGGACAGCCTAAGCTTTTTGCCTTGATATTCATAAAGCCATTTTGGATGATCTTTCAGCATGCATATGACGTGTATGTGTTCCCGCAAATCTGCTATTGCTGATGGCATCGAAAACCAACTGTCCATTAAAACATACTTAGCCCGGACACCCATATCAAGGGCTCTTTTTACCATCGGTACGAGATGGGCTGTGGTTTTTGTAACCGCTTCCTGGCGGCGATGATATCCGCAGGTCCTTTTATCAATATCAGGATTGATTTCATTGTATCGATTCTTTTTGTCTGCAGATGATAAAAGGGCAAAATCAAGTCCAAGAAAACTGTTACCGTCAGACCAGCCAAGGGTCAGCATCCGGAATCCTTTGATGTACTTCATATCTGTATGATCAAACACCCGGGATAAAAGCTCGACTTTTTTAGAACGGTTTCTGCTATAGGTAGAATCGTCAAAAATAAGAACTTCTTCGGAAGAATCATCAAGAAGCTTTCTAATGATAAAATAAATCCGGCGGCAAAGATGAAGGGTAAACCGCCGCCAGTTATATGTCGGAGAGTTCAGAAAATTGTAAGCAGCGTCCTTATCGACCTCAACTTTTTTGTTTTTCACAATGCCCTGGTATAAATTTTCGTTGTGAAATGCCAGGTTAAATAAGGCTGTGAAAATGGCAAGCGGTGATGCTCCTTTGGTTTTAACGATTCCTGATCGATTCAATAACGTACCGATTTTGAATTTTGCAAAGTAATCACTGAGTACGCCAATCTGTTCTGAATTTGTTATTTGATTTTGTACGCCGGTAAGTGTAGTATTCATTTTGACGAATTTCCTTTGTCTGAAATGTTTGTTTAGTGGTAAACAAAGCGTATCATATAAAGTGAGATTCGTCAATTTAAATAATAAATTCAATTTGTTATATTTTTATTTGCTGTCGTTTTTAATCACCGAAAGTTGAGATTTTATTTTATATGAAAAAATGCTGAAAACTAATTTTTTTTTATTAAATGACATCACATTTAAATGAATGGCATTTAAGATTCGCGTTCCCTGCTACGGCTCTGTCCCTCGATGGCCTGGAGCAGGCGGGTAAAAATCAGGTAGTGAAAAGGAAGGAAAAAATACCAGTATATATCGCCCCAGATCCCCCGGGGCTCAAAGTATGCGGTTACAATGAGGCGGTTAAGGTGAGGGTTTTCAGCTTTAACACTAAATTCCAGCCAGGCCTGACCCGGCACTTTCATTTCGGCCCTTAACAGAAGCCGGCGGTGAGTCTCAAGTTTCTCCACACGAAAAAAATCAATCACATCATTTTCCCATAATTCGGACTGACTCCGCCGCCCCCGGGACATGCCCACACCGAGTAACAGGCGGTCGATCTCACCCCGCAGACGCCACATCCAGTTGTTGTGAAACCACCCTTCCTTGCCCCCAATCCGACAAAAAGCATAAAACAGGGACACGTCGCTTTTAGACGAATGTATCCAATGCCGGCTGATATAATGAGGCGGCCGAGCCAATTCATGCAACCTTGGAGCCAAATTCCAAGTGGGCGGATAGGCACAGGACCATCGGCTTTGCATTGTGTCGTCGTCTTCGATTTTCATGGCGCGTTTAACCGCTTCGCGAAAGGGAACGGTCTCGAAAGGAATCAGAGCCTGGATCTCCTCATCTCTACACACCACTTCATTGGCAAGCCCTTCCATCAGTGAACGGGTGATCGCGGCCGGTACCGGCGTGATAAAACTGGCCAGAAATGAAAAAACATTCAAAGACAATGGAAGTCGGGTAAACCAGCGCTTTTTGCCGAGAATATCCGCCACTACCTTCATCATATTTTCATAGGAAAGGATCTCATTCCCTCCGATATCAAATTCCCGGCCACGAGTCTTTTCGTGTTCCAGGCACCCCACCAGATACTTGATCACATCACGGATACCGATGGGCTGACAAAGGGTTTTGGCATAACCCGGCAAACAGATCACCGGCATGCGGGCCACCAGATTTTTGATAATTTCAAAGGAGGAACTTCCCGAGCCGATAATCACGGCCGCCCGGATGACCGTCACCGGCACCGGTCCTTTTATCAATTCCCGTGCAACTTCAAGACGGCTCTTCAGGTGCGTGGATAAGGAATCGTTTTTATCTCCCAATCCGCCCAGGTAAATGATGCGCTCAACACCCTTTTCCCCAGCAGCCCGTCTGAAATTTTTTGCCACAGCCAATTCGAAATTTTGTAACTTTTTGCGCCCTGTAAGCATCGAATGCATCAGATAAAAGGCGGTATTAACCTGGTCCATGGCCCGCCTCAAGTCCTCTACATTCAAAGCATCTCCTTCCACAACCTCCGCCCCGGGCCAGCGCAGGCCATAAGATTCACCATGGGACCTGACCAGTACACGCACCCTGTACCCCCGGGCAATTAATTCGGGTACAAGCCGACCACCGATGTAACCGCCAGCTCCGGTAACGAGGATAAGGCCTTTTTCCACCACCGGACGGGTGGGTAAATCATCACAGAACAATATAGATCTTTGAGGATACGGCATATGACACCTTTTTGTTAAATTTGTAGTCTTAAACCGGCCAATTTTGAATGAAAGGTTGTATCGGGTAGATCAAAAGAACACTTTCACTTGATGATCGAGTTTCATTATTGTACCGTCTTTAAAAAGGGAGGGCAAGTAAAGAGAACCCAGATAATCGAGTAGGGTGAATTCGAGTAAAGAAGCATTCGGATTCTGTAAAAACGCATCTTTAGAGTCTGTTGAAAAATAGATGCTAAGACCTGGATCGTTTTGATTAATTTTGCTAAGTTTGACGATATTTAAAGATTGGCTTTGAAAAGTGTTCGTGATTTTAAATATATCTACATATAAATAGGTTATAAAATCTTAAAGACATCCTATATCATTTCAAGAGGGTCCAATGTATAAGCCAGCCGCTTTTTTGATTTCTTCCGCCGCACTTACGAGTATATTCAGTTTCTTTTTTGGGGGGTATTTCCGGGAAAGAGAACGAGCCTACCGGTTATGGTTGATGATTGTGGCATACAATAAAGAAATTTCAACGAAAAGAGAAAGAATTAATATCTGCTCCGAGTTGGAATCCAGAGATCGAATGTTCTATCAGGCTAAAGGGCTGTTAGGAATTCTTTTGTTGACGATTGGCCTATCATACCTAATTTTTCAACTCTATTCGTTCTGTTACATATTTCCATCTTGCCCCCTTTATCAACCCGAAGCATTCACGGATTACCGGTGGTACAACACAATTATCGGTTTTATTGTAATGATAAACTGCCTGGAGTTGTTGTATATCCGGGTAGCCGTGGACAGAACCGAGAAATTTCCATTTTTTAAAATTCGGCAGCGGGTTACAGGCCAGGACAGACTTTCCAAGATCTGGATGATTCTCGGATGTTCCGAACTTAAAACGCCGGAATATAGTCAAAACAAAATTCCCCGAACATTTTACGACAATCAGGACTATTATTCCAAAGAATGAAGAAAGGTTAACTTATTTCAACTTTGATATCCGTCCTTGCTCCAGATACAGGGGATTAATAAACCGAAGATAGAACTTGATAAACAGGGTTACCGCTAACAACCCAGTCACCCGGTAGATCTTCCTAACCATGAGCGCAGGGGATCGCAAAACTTTGAGAATTTTGAACAACCCCGCCAATTTAGGCACCATGCTGCTGATAAACCAGACAGCAACCAAGACGACAATCGAATAGATCGAAATGCTGCTCGACAATATTGAAACTATAAATGGCGTAAAAAAATAAAGAACAAGGCCGATCAAAACAAGTAAAGGAACCCACAATAAGGGTATACATTTTAATGCCTTCCCAAATGTGGACTGGGCAACATCCAATTGATTAAGATAGTCTTTCGTCGGTTCCTTCATCCAGTGAGAGATTGCCATGAACTTCCATGAACTGCTCAGGTTCTCTTCGACTTCTTTTTGTTTGAAATACTGATTGTCAGATTCATTCTTGAATTTTTCTAACTCATCCTGGCTCATTTTATACGCATCAAACATTAGAGAATATGCTTCTACTTCAGTGAATGCATCCAGATCAGTGCGAATTTTAGACAGTCTCTCCTGGACATCTGGATGCACATCGAATTCTTGTAAACTGGTCGCAGGAATGACCACATCCGGAGATTGTGTGTCGGAACTATCAACCCAATGAACCTTTCTAAATCCCAAACCTTTTCGTAAACTTAAGAAAGCAATATTGTTGCTGCCATAACCTCCGGCGAGTCGCAGCAATCCGTCTGATCTTACGCGATCCTGCAAAATACTGGTAGCACGTAGCAAAACAGATATCCGGCTTGTGTCCTGTTGTTTAACCATATCCATTTGCCCTGAAGCATCGCTGACTATAAAACAGGTGCAATCGTTGTTTATCAGGCTATCCACACCCTGATTGTCATATACACCGCCATCCACTAATTCTGTCCGAATTTCATTCTGTTTTAATTGTTTTTCAGTGTCATTTTTCTTTTTTGGCGGATCATAATAAAGCGAACTGATCGCCATGGGATCGAACAAGGCAGGAACACAGGCCGATGCAGCCACTGCGTGCCCTAAAGGAAAATCTTGTTGAAGTGGGGTAATGTCAGCATAAGCATTTGCCCTACGCAAACGAATGGTTTTCTTGTCAACCTGATAAGCGGACAAACCACCTGACGGTTGATTACCCGTTGAGGGTTCACCATCTGCCGGCGGTTCCCCCATGGTTTTAGCCGTATACCGCCACACACGCCCGGTATTCAGTGAAGTAGCATTAATCACCAGAATAGGAACTTTTGCGCTCCGATCCGCATTGTGATGGTTAGGAGAAAAATCGTTGGGGCCATCGGGTGGATATATTTTTAATTTCTGCATCTGAACCGGATCGCCCAAATCCTGTATCACATTCTGATATAGCCAATCGTTATACAGTTCACCGATGCGGTCACTGCTGGAGTAATTGAAGTATACCATCCTGCAGTTTGTTGCAAAACTTGAAAAAGTCGCCATGCGTATATTTTTTTTAGTTGCCTTGAAAAACTCAGTTTCGATTTTCCCCACAAGTTCCACATAATCCTGATCACTGATTTCTGCGTCAGGTTTACTTTCCAATAGTTTTTTTACATGAAGGTAATATAACGCACCAATAATGGAGCCGCCTGATACTGTTGAAATAACTTCCAGATGGCGCAATAAACCTTGGTCCGCCATTTGCGCCAGTATGCCGATGTGATAAAAAGAGGCCCGTAATCCACCCCCTGAAAGTCCAAGCCCCATCCTGTCTGCATGGGCTGAAGTCGTTTGATTAGCCATAACTCCTCCTATTAACCAGATAAAAAGCGCGGCTTTTTTAGTCCGTGTTTATTGATTTGTGTACGCCTGGCACGGGTGTGAGCCTACAGGGCGAAAGCCCTCTATACGTGAATTTTGTTAAAGGAATCACAATAAAATAAACGCCCCACATTGAATGAGCAACGCATTTAATTTTCAGCAAAACAGGGTAATTTAATCAGATATATTTTTTATTTGTGGTTCCCTAATATAATTATCATTAACACTATTATTAGCTGAAAACAAGGCTGAACCACGAGGAACCATCGAAACTTAGGCACGATACCCGTACCAAATCCGCGATCTTCTCAAACTGGATACTTTCAAAAGACAGAGCGTACTGAATGACTTCTGTGACAAAACTTTCCCTGCCAGACCAGGACAATAAAGCATAAATATGGCCCGATTCCCCGAACGAAAGACCGGGGAACCGGGGCGGACCAATCAGGTTGAACGGATACGGAACCGCCACTCCACGGCATTTAGCTTACAAGTATCTAAGCAATCACCGCATTGCACACAATTGCTCTCAGAAGGGCGTGTTTCCATGGCACACTTCTTGAGGCATTGATCGCAGGATGTGCACTTTTCATTCATTGTAAACCGAAACAGGGAAAACCGTGACAGCAACTCCAAAGCCCCACCAGTAGGGCAAAAAAAACGACACCAAAACATGGAAAAAAATATACTGAGCCCCAAAGCAATCAAAATGGCTATTGTTTTATAAATCCAGATGGGATCGGCATGTTCAAATGTCAGGCTCACGGATTTAAAAAATTCACCGGTCCGGATAGGGATGGCCCAACGGGGATTGTTGGCCACGAAAAAAAGATACAGAGAAAGGGCCAGGACGAGGTACTTCCCAACGCTAAAAAAATTCGATGCAATCTTGTTGATTTTATTTTTAAAAAATGCACCCATGGACAGAATCTCTGAAACCAGGCCGCCAGGACAAACCCATCCGCAAAAGACACGGCCGAACAGAACAGCGGAAAGCCCGATCAGTATCCATCCCCACATCCACAGGTTTCGACCCGGGCATTGGATTACCGGGCAGTTACCGCACCCTATGTAAGGCACGGCAAAGGGGCAGCGAAAAATACCGTAAAAAGACCACTCACCAATGATTCCTAAAGATACTAATTGTACCAGACGCCGTTTCCAATTTCCAAGCCACTGCTTAAACATCCATCACTCCGTATTTCCTGATCAGTCGTTCACCTTCTTCTGTCCGGGCAGGAATAAATCCCGCCCGGTGGAACCAGGCCTGTCCCTTGTCCGACAAAATAAAATCCACAAAAGCTTCTGCAAGCGCCCTGTTTTTGGCCCATTTCATTATGCCAATGGTAAAAGGAACCGGAACCGGAGGAATAAAGGCCTCGGGTATGGGCAGGGTATCCAACTTGCCCTTAAACTGAGGCAGATGGATGATACGCTCTTCAACTACGGCAGCATCCGCTTTCCCCTTGACCAGATCAATGACGGCTGTCTGAACGCAGTCCCCCACGAACACGGCATTGGCTATTGCTTTGTCTTCAACCCCGGCTTTTTTTAAAATGATCATGCTGGCCTTACCACCTGGAGGAGAGGCCTCCGGTGCCAGGATGGTTTTAACACCGGTTTTTCCCATATCCTTAATGGATTCTATTCCGGCAGGATTTCCCTTAGGGGTAGCCACCACATATCTTGTAAAGCACAGGGGCTTGAACCAGAGCATTTTGCCCTGGGCCCTTAGCTTTTTGGCAAGGTCCAGAACCCGCGGGCCAAAAACCTCGGTCCTGGCACTCCCAGTCAACAAAGATTTCCCCAGAGCACCGGCAAAAGCGCCGGTATAAGCGATGGAGGCTTTTGTGAGTTTTTCAAATTCATGGTTTGCCGGCTCAAAGGCCTCGGCAAGACCACCGCATGACCAGACTTGAAGTGATTCTTTGGCATAGGTCTGGGAAAACCCTGGTGAAGCAGCAGCAAGCCCCGCTCCCAATGCAAGCCCCCCTGTTTTTAAAAATCTACGGCGGCTTAACCCGTTCTTTTCCATTTAAATGATTCCTTTCCGGGTATCCCCCGAGCATCTATCTGCCCTGCATTGCTTGCAGGATTTAAACACACTTTAATGTCGTTCACCAATTTGAATACAAAACCGAATCCAAGCAATTAACAAAAAAATTTGTTAGGTAATATAATAACAGCGTTTTTTTCAAAAAAAAATACCAATCAACGATATCGATACCATCGATAATTTTCTATAATAAAAAGGCTTCATAAAAAAAAGGCTCTTGTCGTGTTTTGGGGTCTTATTTTTATGGCTGTTCATAATAATTTGAAATTATTGACAATACGCATAGTGACGCAGATCGTAAACCCTTGTAGTATTTGATATAAATTCAGAATATTGGAGTAAATACGCTTTAAAAGACCCTGAAACGCGACATGAGCCAGAATTATTGCAGAATCTGATGTCTAAATCTAAAAGTCTATTTGATAATTGATGAATCGGCTGCAATTTCATCAAAATAGGGGCAATTTTATGGGGAAGTTAAAAACACCTATGGGCGTCGAGGACAGAAGTTTTGACAATAAAAAAAGGGGCTGGATTTTCATCCTAACCCCTTGATTTTATTTTGGAGGCGGCTTCCAGATTTGAACTGGAGAATAACGGCTTTGCAGGCCGTCGCCTTACCTTTCCGTAAAGACTTCTTTCTAAAACTTTACGCTTAACGCACAGTATAGGCTGCTTTCAAAAAAAAGCAACAATTATTTTAGTTAAGTGCAGATTTTGTAACTTTCCAACAAGTACGCTAAGCCATAACTATCTAAATTCACTAAGACTATCTTTTAGTATGGATTTTGCATTTACTTGAATTGTGTTACATAATTTTCCTATTTAGGAGGTATTTAATTGAAAGAGATCAGAAAAGTTGATGAAGCGTGGAAGTTTTATAATGATTTTATCTTACAATCATTTTCAAAGAGATGTAAAACCACGGAGACAGGCAGATGGAAAAACCATATTGCCCCGATAGTTGGAGAAAAAACCATTAAGGAATTGACCATTTACGATCTTCTTGAACTACGCAAATCGTTGGAATCAAAAAAATTAAGTCCTCAGACTATTTTTCATTGCTTATCCTTACTGCGTAGAATCCTTAACCGGGTTGTCGATTATGACCACTCTGTGCAGGTGCCTAAATTCAAAAATGTGATGCCAAAATTTGACAACCGTAGGTTACGTTATCTTTCAAAGCAGGAATTGGACGGTCTTCTAAATATTTTAAAGAAAAAGTCAAACGCCTGGTTTGAAATATCATTATTTGCCGTTAACACCGGGCTACGGCGAGGGGAGATATTTAATCTCAGTTCTGAGAATATCAACAACAGTGACCGGCATATTTGTGTTTTAGACTCTAAAACTCATAAAAACAGAGTCGTTCCTTTAAATGGCACAGCTTTTGAGATAATCTCAGATAAAAAAAATAATAAAATATTTACCTTTTCCGCACCAAAAATCTTTGAAAAAGCCGTTAAGGAATCCGGCCTGAATGATGGGATCAAAGATTCCAGGCATAAAGTTGTATTCCATACACTGCGACATACGTTTGCAAGTTGGCTTGTCCAGGATGGGGTTAAACTTGAGGTGGTCAGTAAATTGCTTGGCCACAGTAGTATTAATATTACAATGCGGTATGCTCATTTAGCACCTTCCCAGGCAAAATCCGCTGTTAATTTAATAAGTGACAAGCTTGAATAAAAATTTAGCGATTATTATAGATTTCTTTATACTTTTCATAGATTTCTGCATGTTTTTTATCGAAAAATGCAGATTTTTGAAGAATTCTCCAAATATCTGCATTTATCTCGAATGTTCTGTATAAATCTCCGAAGGTAGGAGGGCAGGACATGTAAAGTAGGCCCACTTTTCAAGGTGGTCAACTTTACGTCCTGCCTTATTCGCTTCACTCAACGGGCCTTATTCGCTATGCTCAACGGAGATTTTTAAGATGTAACTGGACCATGATGGCTGCAGTTAGGATTCACAACCGCACAAAATGGCTGCGGTGTTTGCCGGAAGATAAAAAGCATGAAAGCACCTTTTGAATCATAGCCGTAAACGGAAAAGACTCAATTCGTGGTCAGTCTCCGTCAAATGTAAAT
This sequence comes from uncultured Desulfobacter sp., assembly GCF_963675255.1. Classification (GTDB taxonomy): domain Bacteria; phylum Desulfobacterota; class Desulfobacteria; order Desulfobacterales; family Desulfobacteraceae; genus Desulfobacter. The sequence continues at coordinate 2,805,683 of NZ_OY775937.1, read as the reverse complement.
ATGCCGCCGGTGATCCATGCGGCATTTTCAAATGCCAGGAACAGGTAAGCATGTTCACCTTGAAAATTTTCTGCTTTCTCTGTGACCCCACCAACAAATTCTCTTTTGTGAGCCTGACATGAAAAATAGGCCATATGCCCATCATTGGTATGGCCTGTTTTCAAATTTTCACGCTGTAAAACCGTCAACGAGCGGGAATACTATCTTAAACTGACTGTATTTGAAAAGCTGAATAAACGAGAATTGGAACGTCAAATTCACACATCCCATTTTGAACGAAGCAAGATAGGTGCAAAACTCTCACCAACGGTGAGAGAATTACACCCGACAATCAAGAATACGTTCAAGGACTATTACGTACTGGAGTTCTTGGGTCTGCCGTCCGATCATAGTGCCCCCCACCTGCAAAAAGCACTGATCAAGCACATGAAACAGTTTATTCTGGAATTGGGCGGAGATTTTATCTTTATTGCTATACCGAGACAAGGACAACGAAGTGGTTGAGTATGCCCTTTCACGGGATCTCTCCCCTACACTCGTTGCAGAGAACCATCTTCAGCTCCCTGACAAAAAACTCCTTCAAGCCAAACTGCATGAACTTTATGCTGAAATTGGATCATTTCCCTTAAGCGCGTCCTGCTGCCTTTCACTGGGATTGAGCAAGGCAAACAGGATATCCCGGGTAGATTCCACGGAGAAAAGCGCCCTTAGATTTGACCAACTGAGCCCGCCGCCGATGGCATCAATCACCACAAATCCGGGATTATCATCTTTCGCAAACACGGCCCGTACCTGGGTGGTGTGGTCAGATTTGGCCTTCAAGCAGATACTCAAATAGATATCCCCGTCACCATCGGGAAAAACCGCTCCACACGCAGGATAGAGTGCAAAAGGATCTTTTTGTTAATCCTCTTCGTCAACGGGTTTGGCCACAGGCACATAAATCAGCAGCTGCTTTATTTCATTGCGGCACAGGGCAGACAGCGCTTCAATGGCGGTCATCCGGGTCATACACGGCCAGCACCTGCTCTTTCTGCAGCCGGAACATTATCAGCTCTTTCTGAATAAACGATTTGATGCTCATGCAATGGCTCCTGCAACAATAGACTGTACAGCTCCATAGAACCTGTTGAAACTTAAGGAGCGGTTTTGATGAATATCCATACACCGGGCAATATGTCTGGCGCACTCTGCTTTTCGCAGACCTTCGGAAAAATAACCGGCCCGCTTTAAAATCCGTTCTAATGCTTCCCAGGTTCCGCCCTGGATGTTGTCGGGATTTCGATATGGTGCTTTTTCCGGGATGGTCCCGGGCACCCTGGGATAGGCCGTTTTAACTGCGGCCCAATCCCCGAAGTACCAGGATTCCAGCTCTTCGATCACGATACGGTTGGTCACTTTAAATTTTTCACCGGTTTGGGCGCGGGTTTTGGTCAAAAGCCCTGCCTCTTCGGCATGCAGCTCCAATTGCTGTTTCAAAATCATGCAATCTTCATCATCCCGGTCCACCAGCACCAGGATCGACCAGGTTTCCGGCATCCATGCGCTGTAGCCTCTTAGCCGAGAGGGCAGTTGTTTTAATAGATCATCCTTGCACTGGAACCGGATAATCTGATAGTCAGCCCCGTCCAGCATTCCGGGCAGCAGGATGTCCAGTGCCGCCTCCATGGAATACTCCTCCACAAAAACGATCAGCTTTTCCAGCATTATCTGCCCCCCTTTTTTCCAGGCTTAGGCGCGTCGGAGTTGATCAGCGGATCACCAAATCCAAAATGCCCTTCCATCCATAGATATCCGATGGAACTGCCGGCCTCTATCATTTCGGGCATGCCCGTAATATCGGACACCCTGATCGCCTTGGTAAAGCCGCTGTCATCCCTGTACAGGACACGCACCTCCGTATCCCGCATGGCATTGAGCAGAAACGGCGAGTGGCTGGTAATCAAAAGCTGTGCGTTTTTGGAAGCGGCCCGGCACTCCTCGGCCAGTTCCGGCAGCAAGCGGGGGTGAAGAAAATTTTCCGGCTCTTCGATCCCGACAAAGCGCGGCGGTTCCGGGTCATAAAGAACCGTCAAGTACGCCAGCATTTTCATGGTCCCGTCCGAGGCAAATTTTGAAAGCACCGGTTTTTCAAAGGGGGCGTCCTTGATTTGCAGCAGCAGACGCCCGTCCGGCATGGGATCGGCATCAACGCGCTCCAGCCGGGGAATTCTTTTGCGAAGGATCTCAAATATTTTTTCCAGCCGTTTTGGATACTGCTCCTTTAAATACTGGATTACATTGGGCAGATTGTCCCCGGTCTTGCTCAACCGCTCCTGGGGTCCAGCTTCGGGCTGGGTACGGGTTTGATCAATGGAAAGATAGGAGACATACCAGTCCGTGATAAATTCACGTAATGCGGCAATCCTTGGGTGATCCGACAACTGTCCCAGGGTGTTGACCGCGATCAGATCCGGAGAAGTCAGGTTGGACTCGGTGCGGACATCATCGACATCCGGCACCTCCCCACTGACTGCTTTCCCAATGCCCCTGTGGAACTCTAGAAACCGGAAAGGCTGTCCTTTGCCGCCCCTGCGCCACTGCAGCCACTCATCCACCACTTCCGGACCTTTTTTCCCTTCGTCAATGGCCAGATGATAGGTAATAATCGGAGTTTTTGGTGCTTCCCTATACTTAAGCTCAAACACAATAGGGCCGTCTGCCCCCCGGGATTTAATTTCCTTGCCTCTTCCCCGGCGGTCCCAGGCATGGCGCAGGCCATATTGAAAACATTCGGATAAAAAATTGAACACATCAAATATGGTGGATTTCCCGCTGCCGTTGGGGCCTAAAAGCACAGTCATGGGCGTCAGTTTATCCAGGGTGACATTTTTCAATGCCCGATAATTTTGCACCTTTAGCGATTCAATCCTCGGAATGCCTTTTTTCTTTGGGGACATATTTTGCATGGGATTTATCTCCTGTTTACCGGGATTATGGACCGGTTTCAATGATCTGTTTGATCAGATCCCGCAATTGGGTTTCCGGCAATTTCCTGGGATGCCACTCCCATTTTGTTTTTCCCGTATCTTTACCCCGGCGGATGACCGGCACCTCCACCTCTTCCCAAAATTGATCCTCCACATCATGGGCAATGGCCAGACTTCGGTCAGTATGGCATTTATTCAGCACCCGTTCCGGCCAGATGCCGCAGGCCCAATGTGCCCAATCATAATCCCCTTTTTCCAATTTTTCCCAGGTCTGTTTCAGTTTTTTTGCCACTGTCTGTGCTGGAATAGTTTCCATAAAGGGGCTGCCGTGATCTGCCCCCCCCCCCGTCGTTCAGGTTGGGTTTCCATAATTTGACAATCCGCAGCAGTTCATCTCTGGAATGTAAACATTTTTTGATTGGCGTGACAACATGAAAGATTAAAAAGGAGGTGAGCCCGGTCTGAATTATTCCGATCCTGAATTGATTATTCCGAATCCTGCTTTTTTTTATTTCGAGCCGCTACATGTAGCGGCTCGGAATAATTCAGGCCGGGCTCACTTTATACGTTCCTATAAATTATGTCTCACAAATCTCACCGAACTATGAGTTAATAAGACCATGTTTTTTAAGACGTGAATTTAAGATACGGAAAGAGTCGATATACCGTTCAGGATAGCAATGCCGAAATCAGTTTCAACAAACGAACGTTTTTTGAGACTCAATAAAAAGGTATGTCATATTTCAAAAACAAGAGCACCGAGCCTTACTTCTGCAATTTCTCACCTTTCTGAAATCGTTGGCAGTCCGCTTTTATACCATTATGTTGCGAGTGAGCTTAACCTCTTGAATTTACAAGGCATCCAAACACTCTTTGTGCAAGTCAATATCTTCTTATAATTCAATGGGTTACAACGAAATTGTAAAAACCTCTAAAATGACTGATAACATAATTTTTTTACTACTTTTTATTTTCGCTATTTGTTCTCAAGTTTCTTTCAGATATAGCGTGAGAACTTTGGGAATAAAGGTTTTAAAAGACAAAACCTTTGGTCGTCATGTCAAAAGTAAAAGAACTAAATCCAAAGAAAATACATTTTTTTTAAAATTTTTTAGAAAAAAACACGCAACAAAAAAATCTGGCAACATAAATACCGGTACATTACAAAATGATTGATGGCGTGAATTTGTGAGAGAATTTCATTCCGTCTCACACAGAGTCACGACTCAATCATTTTGAGGTAATAGTTTCGCTTTTCCTATGAATTTATAATTTTGGCCCTCAAATAGTGAAACTCCTCATAAACAAAAATTACCATCCATAAATGGTGATATTCTTAAGATCAATCTGCAATGAAGCAGTTGAATGTTATAAGGAGCTTCACTATGAAAAAAAGAAACATTTTTCAAAATCAAAGTCAAGAAATCCTTAGCCTTTTTGAAATGGCAAAAGACAGGTCCAAAGTAATGTGCATCCCTATGGACTATGCCAAAAAAGACCATGTGGTCATGTTTTGCAATGGGAATGGAAAAATTCTTCGAAAGCCATTTTCCATAAAAAATACACCTGAAGGCGTGGAATATTTAATTGATCAAGTAACCCAATCTTGCCGTCATCATGGAATTGATATTAAACACACTCTTTTCGGAGGTGAGGATTGCGGGACATATGCCAATAATTTCATTGAAGCCCTGCGTTCTGAAGATTTGTTGGTTGCAGGGGTAAATGCTCTTGATGCCAAAAGACACAGGGAAAATGTTCAAACGAGCACGGACCGGTTAGACCTATTGGGTATCAGTAGAATGCTTCTTAACTGCAGGGGGAATTGTTCTCCAGCTCAATCCGGAATCTATTGGAATTTAAGAACGCTTTGTCGAGAAAGACAGAAATTGGTGATTACGAAAAGCGGTTTGAAAAATAGGGTTCACACGATTGTAGATCAGATTTTTCCAGGCTTTTTAAATGAATCCAAAAGTGGAATTCCTCCATTTTCACCGGCGTCATTAATATTAATGGAAGACCGATTCAGTGTGCATCAGATCCGGCGCCGAAGGCCAACCGCATTAGTGAAAATTCTTGCTAAACAAGGCTTGCCGAATCCAGAGCTCCGTGTCGAAAAACTTCAACGCTATGCAACCCAGGTCCTCAAACCCCAAAAAGATCATATTGTTACATTGCAACTGTCATTGAAACAACAGGTCAAATTAATTCTATGTCTCCAAGAAGGCACTGATCAATTAAAACGTGATATCGCGGCACATTTAGCGCAGATTCCAGGAGCATTTTTAACCACCATTCGAGGAATAGGCTTAATTTTAGCTGCCGGTGTAAGTGCTGAAATTGGAGATCCCAATCAGCAAAGATCTTTGACAAACCTGGTGTCTTATGCCGGTATAATTCCGCAAATAAAGCAGACAGGAGGGGAACAAGGTAAAACTCAGGTTATTAGAGTCGGTAAGCGGTGTAATCGTATTTTAAAAAATTATGTCGTCCAGGCCGGCTTGCATATGGGGATTCATGGACCCGACGAATTAATTGCCGACTATAAACGAAGAGACGCCCGGGGTCAGCATGCTGATTTTGGGATGGCAAGAAGATTTCTTAGAATGGCAATGTGTCTGATGCGAACCCACCAAGCTTATTTGCCAAAGCGCTTAAGAAGCCAACAGTGCCCGATGGAAGAACGAGCCCGTTATTACCAGGAGGCTTGGCCGTTACTTAAGGATAAATGGAGAAGGGTCAAGATGTTAGATATTGCATTCGATAAAAAAATGCCCTTGGGGCAATGGCGCAACATGATACAGGAGCTTTATGGCATAAAATTAAATTTGTAAACAAAATATAGGCTCGATTTGTTGTCTAATGTCAGAATGTTAACGATTTTTGCGGACGGGATGGCTCCATAAATACTGTCGCATTGGACCAGACTAACATGTTTCATTGACGGCTACTTATAGAATGTCCACCATGTCCGCTCCAATATTTTCATTATGGCTCAAAGGTGCTCTGATCCTCGGAAATTATGCCGAGAGATCTTGTTACACCAGTATGCCAAATTTTGGATTTATAGGGCATGGTCTTCCACCAGTAACGCTAAATTTTTAGAATTGATGACATTGGGATACAATTGATCTTATTGGTATTATTAAAAAACCGATCATATCGGACAGGAATGTTACGTCTCAAAAAAAATTTGAAAATATTCCTTGTTTTTTCTCTGGTGCTCTATGATTGCTCAGTCAACTTTTGTATGTAAAAAGTTTACCCTTGCATTTCCAGGCCATGAATGATTATTTTCTGATTATAACGGATTTGGGGGACTGAGTCGGAGAGCGATGAAATAGACTGAAAAAATTCATTTCCTGAGTTATGGTTGAAGTGCGAACAGCAACTATAACAACTAAGGAAAATGATGACTCCTATCTCTAACGCCGCTCCCCGACTGAATCGAACTATTTGTATGCACGTTTGTCAAGCAAAATATTACAGCAGCATTCAACATGCCATCCAATTTCGGATAATATTAGACATGGTAATCAAGGAGCATCCTAATATTTTTCCGCCTGAAATCGCCTGCGGATACACAATGAAGGAGATCAGAGTCTCAAAAAAACTGAAATTGAAAATCAGAAGAATAGTCATAGCTGGTGTCAGTTACACAATAAGGCCGTCTTTTGCCATGCCCTATATGACTGGATTTGTGAAAAATGTTGAAAAACCGTTATTTTTGCGTAAGTTTGCCGTTCCATTTTGGGCTCTGAGTCACTGTTTCGGAAAAAATCCCATGTATTGGTATCGTCTTGAAGCAACCATTGGCCGGTATAGCCTCGTGGGAACCACTATCAAGTCCCCAGAGAAATTACCCCAGCATCTTTCTGCTGATGAAAAACATACCCGTCTTTTGGGAGAAAAGACCTATATTGCCACGACGGTCGGAAAAAACTGTATTTTAGGAGCCAGTGTTTCGGAAACAGCCTCCAGTAAAGATCTTCAAAATGCATACGGTGTTTTTAAAAAGGAGGCTGAATGCATTAATCCGGAATATCAGCCGGATACTGTCAATACCGACGGATGGGCGTCAACGCAGAAGGCTTGGAAAAAGCTGTTTCCCAAGATAGCCGTACTATCCTGCTTTTTACATATTTTTATTGGCATACGTGATCGCTCACGCAAAAAATACAAGGACCATTTCCTGGATGCGGCCACCAGATTATGGGATTGCTTCAGGGCAGAGTCCAAAAGATCATTCTCACAAAAAGTTCGGAGGCTCTCCGAATGGTGTCGAAATAAAAAGAATGAAGTTCCAGACGTCATTTCAGTTAAAATCAACAAGCTAAGGGATAATCTTCCACAGTTTTCCCAAGCCTATGATTTTCCTGGCGCACATAGAACGAGTAACATGGTGGACCGGCTTATGCAGCGGATGGATCGTCATTTATTCAGTACCAAGTATTTTCACGGCACTATGAAATCTGCCAACCTCAGCATACGTGCCTGGGCACTTATCCAAAATTTTGCTCCACTCAATCCATGGACGGTAAAGCAAACAGGCCATGTGAGTCCTTTTGAAAGAATTAACGGATTTCGGTACCACGAAAACTGGCTTCAGAACCTTTTGATTTCGGGTTCGTTGGGAGGCTTACGGACGGGTCCCCCAAATCCGTTATAATCAGATTATTTTCAATAAAATTGATTTTTGGCTTCAATCAGTCCCATTAAAAAGAACGAATAGACAGAATCTGCCTATCACCATATTGGCCCATTCTGTCTAATTCACTGTTAGAAATCATAAAAAGGTAATTGAATGAAAATTACACCAACAACTCTGACGTTGAGTCAATTGTTCAGTAGCAGCAACGAATTATTCACAATCCCCGCCTACCAAAGAAGATATTCATGGCAGTGGAAACAACTTGCTGAATTGTTTGATGATATACACTACCTCAAAAACGAAGATACACATTTGCTGGGGAGTGTCGTCTGCTTAACAGCAAGTCATCGAGCTGGCCTAAACCCTTTAGAATTAGTAGACGGCCAACAACGTATTACTTCGTTGTCGATTTTTTTAAAAGCTCTTCAGGTAAAATTCAGTGAATTAAAACAAGATGATATTGTCAGTGAAATTAATAGTTACCTGTTTTGCAAAGGAATAGATCGAAAACAACACAATAAGCTTTTGCTTGGCGATCTCGACAATCCTGACTTTATAAAGGTAATGAATCGGTCGGAGCTTGACGAGGTTAAAAATGACAATCTCACCAGTGCATACGACTACCTCTTTGAGTGGATAAGTGAGTTATCTGAATCGGAATTAAATGAAATATATTTTAAGTTTATAAATAATGTACTCATAATTAGATTAGACGTAGGTGAGGCAAAAGATGCGTATCGATTATTTGAGACAATCAACAATAGGGGCCTAAAACTTAATAGCACAGATATTATAAAAAACTTCCTACTTGGGCACGCCTCTTCAATAAATGAAAAAGTCTTAGACATTGTCAAAGATAACTGGAAGGGGTTGATAATTAATCTCGACGAAATTGACACGGATAAATTTTTTCGACAGCTCATGTCAGGCATTAGAACATATAAAGTTACTGACACATATGTAATAGATGAATTTAAAAAATATTATTTTAGTTATGTGAAGGAGGCAGAAGAACTCGCCGAGTATGAAATTTACAACGAAATCGAAGTGGAAAGTTCAGATGCAATAGAGGAAGAGATTGCAGAAAATGGAGAGAGTACTTCGAATAGTACGACGGAAAAAACTTCCGACACATCTAAAATTTCAATCGTCGAATTTTCAAAAAATATCAAAAAAGCATCAGAAATATATAAGCAACTACTTAAAAGAAAATCCAGTAATAGTAAAATAAACCAACATCTATATAATCTTCAAAGAATTAAATCGTTCCCATCATATATCTTTCTCTTAAATTTATTTGGCAGAGAAGACATTGATGACAATAAGCTCATTGAGGTTTTAAAAATAATAGAAACGTTTATGCTCCGAAGGCATGTCTGCGAATACAGAACCGGTGAACTTGATAATATTTTTGCGAAACTAATAAATATTGATACCAAAAATATAATAAAAGATCTTACCATTCAGCTTTCAAAAGATTTGCCTGATGATGATGAGTTCAGAGAAAAATTTGCAACAGCTGATTTTAAAAGAGAAATTAACAGAGCGAAATATATTCTGGAAATATTCGAGTACAACCTAATCGAGGATAAAGGAGAATTTGTTATTCAGTCTGGTAATGCTGTCCACCTTGAACACATTATTCCGCAAACAATCGATACTAAAAAATCAAAAAGGGAATTTGGCGACTGGATTAAATATTTAGGGGATAACTCATTAGAACTTCACAAGCAATATGTTAACAAAATTGGGAACTTCACCCTGTTGGCAGGAGATTTAAATATCACTGCTTCAAATAATCCATTCAAAGACAAGCTTAAGGAGTACTCAAAGTCCAATATTCAATTAACGAAAGGTCTTTGCGAAGCCTACAAAGAAAAAGAGTTCAACTTCGATGAAGTTTCACAAAGATGCAGAGATTTCTCGGAGAAGGCCGTCACAATATGGAAATTTAATAACTTCTAACCATTGGGTCAACCTGACTGGGAGAAGCTCAGTAGCGCTATCCGCGATAAGGATGGGTGGCCAGCAAATTACCCAAAACGTTAAAGTGTTGACTTTGTCTATTTATGAACTCCCAAACCTTTATTGGATCAGCGTTGACTACTTTCGTTATTCTTGCCTGTCTGGGAATCAGAGTCGGTCAACTTTGATACCATCATTGTTGACCTTGGTATTACTTGCTTTTGTCATGGACATTACATGTTGTTTTGATTTGGCAGTTGGTCGAATTTGGCAACCTTCTCCAAATTATTGTCCCAATTTGCTTTTTTCCTCCAATAAATATGGCCTTGAGGTTCCATTTGCACATCACTGTCAAGACTTCCGGCTGGAACAACCAACAGCCCTCCATCCATCTGTATATTTGGAAGAGCTGATCCACAATTCGAGCCAATATTTTTTACCTTCGTGACGTTTAGTGCGCTTCGTCCATAAAAAACACGAATTTCAGAATTAAGGTACTAAGAGGAGGTCTTATGAAAATTGCAATTTCATCAAGTGGGCAAAATCTGGATGCACAGGTTGATCCACTTTCAACCGCTGCAACTGCTTTATCGTAATTGATCCTGAAACCCAGGCCTTTGAAGTTCTTGAAAGCGAGGCCGCCACGTTGGGCAGCGGAGCCGGAATTCAAGCCGCTCAAATGGTCGTCAACGCAGGAGCTGAGGCGGTGATTACCGGAAGTCTGGGGCCCAATGCCACAGATGTTCTATCGGCTGCCGGTCTGAAGATCTATCTTGGTGCAGCAGGAACAATAAAAGAAGTTCTTCAGCAATATAAGGATGGCCAGCTGCAGGACTCTCCAGTCCCCTCGGCTGCTGCCGGTGTCGGCATGGGGCCAGGCAGAGGGCGTGGCATGGGCCGAGGTATGGGAAGAGGCGGCCGTTTTCGTGCAGGTCCCGGTGGATACTGTATCTGCCCAAGCTGTAGGGAAAGAGTGCCCCATCAATTGGGAACCCCCTGTTTTGCGAATAAATGCCCCAAGTGTGGGACGGTTATGACACGAGAACGGTAAAATAAGGAATGAAGTGATGGAGAAAGGTGAAAAGGTTGCCATTCTGGCAGTTGGAATACATATCGTCCTGTTTGGTATAAAGTGGGTGCAATTAAACATTGGGACGAAATCCGCCACAGGATTTTGGAAAAACTATTGAATTTATTAGGTTTTGATGGAGTTCATACTTCCCGATTTTTATCCATTTATTAGCCTCATTTTTTGGAAACTGATTTCGCAAAGATTATTTTATATATCAATTGGTTATCTATTCTGCTATGGTGGATTTCGTCCCAATGTTTAATTACACCCTTTACCCGGCTGAAATGCAATATCTAATAGAGTTAGAATTTCAGATGCAAAATTTTGGTTCCTTATTTCAACTGTTTTATCACTTCGCAAAAGAATTGTATCTTTATACTTTTCTAAGCTTTTTGATGTCGGGCAGTCACTCGCACCACCATAAGTTCCACAAGCAAAAGCCGCCCAAATTTTGGCCTGTGAAAGAGCAGAACGAAATGTATTGGGGCTTTTGTCTCGGGAATGAACTAAATGAGCCACTATACCAGCGGCAAAAGCATCACCTGAACCTGTAGGGTCCTTAACTTCACTTGAGTATAGAACAGGCCATGCTATGTAAATACAATCTTTTTCTTCTTTGTGAATTCCAATGGCCCCAAATTTATCCAATGTTATGACAGCATTTATTTCTAATTCTCTAATCTGTTCTATTATTTCTGGTAATTTTTGTTCGTGTTCGTCTTTATCTCTAAAAAATAATTTTGCTTCATCTAAATTAACCTGGAAAAAATCTATATCAGGAAGACTGTCTTTCCAAAACTCTAATCCTAACGAAAGCTGTGAATTTCCAAAATTCGTGAAGATAATGCTTCTATCTTTCAACGAATTTATTATGTATTTTGTTGTGTTACCTGCATTTTCTTTTGAGATTTCTATAGAATCACTGTGGATATGTCCAATCATTACAATATAGGGATCTTTAGGAATAAGCTCCTTTAAATAACCCAATCTTTTTTCTACATGTTTTATAAAATTCACCCCATCTTTAATTTTTTTTGTAAAAATTGTTCTTCTCGAATTTTCCACCACAATCGTAGTACTTGGTGTTTGGATATTGGGATCATAGAATTTTTCGTCATCCGTTTCTCCAATAAATTCAATCACATGACTTGAAGCTTCATTAGAACGTGCTGTTTTCAACAACTCTTTTTTGATATGTTTCCCTATACTATCATAACCAATTGAAAGAATAGGAAATACGTCATAACCACATGATAGAAGTCTCATTGAGTAGTTTACTCCACTCCCTCCGAGGTGTTCTTCAGTCTCTACTTTATGTTTTGAACCAATTTCAATTTTTGAGGATGGCGGCAGACAAAGTATATCTTCGGAGTTTCCACTACCGATAGTTAAGATAGTTGAGCAATTTTTATCTATGTCTTTAATACCATTTATGGATTCTAATGCCGTGATAACAGTCTTTTTAAAAAATGATTCAGTCAGGATACAGGCATCATAAAATTTATCTGCCAAATCCTCTAAATGCTTATCAGTGACGGTGTTATTCGATTTGAAAAAGATATGAGCCTGATCTTTTAAAGCTGTTCTCCGGTCCTCCCTATATTCCTGGAGGGCCTTAAACCATAATTGTTTTTTTGGTATTTCGTGTGCCTCCAGGTTCTGGAACAGCTTATCCCTATATGGAGAGCTTTCCTGGTCATTTTTATCATGCCCTGGCTTTGGGAAAAAAACTTCCGGCTCAATTTTGATTTCTTTGGGGAGCGTTTTCTCCCAGTCACTAGCAGCTTTTCTGAGGTTTTGAGATAATTCACTTCCTTCGAGGCCGGCAAAAACCTTGTCGAATGCTTTGTTTGAAATATAGCTTATGAAAATCGACGATAACGGATCAAGCGGCATTGTTCACCCTCCATGATGTGGTCATATTATTTTTCCCAATTTTTATTAGCTCTTTTCCAGTATTGCATTTGCAATTCGTGGGCTTCCTGCCCTTTTACCTGTAAATAAATCGCCGTTGTTTCTGGCCGTTCATGGCCCATGATATGCTGGAGTGTATAGATATCCATACCACCTTGATCAACGACAATTATTTTTTCCCCTTCGTAATTATAATTGACGCTGATCACCACCTAAAACCATAGCAACGCCGAACCCATGCCGGAAAGATTTTGCGGTAGCTTGGGGGCCTTCAATGCTAGCCTGGTCAAAAATCCTTTTTATAATCCTCCACCCTGTTGATCTTGATATTGGCTTACTTGGATCTGTTTTTCCTCCCCATAATGGTAGAATTAAAGCAGGATCGTTCCTTTTTTTTAGGGTCCTTAAATCATAAGAGTGTAACCTAAATAAATAGAATTAAAATAACATAAAAATTTAAATAGTTAAAAGAAAATGCTGACATTCCTGAGTCTTTGTTACATTATGTAAAAAAGGTATGAAAAGGAGGGAATCGTCATGCAAGCATTTTCAATAGAACAAGTATATTAATTGATGAATTCGAGAGGATTTTTTTATAAAAAGGCATAATCTGAAAAGCTAATTCTAACTGGTAAGTTCTTTAGCCATCTCCTCTGTTTCTTGAACCAGATGTAAAATTTTTGTGTACAGGGACTCCCAAAACTTAACAGATGTTTCGTCCGGTTTAGAAATTCCTGACAAATTACTATCAGTCGCGCAGTAATTGATGATAAGATTAACGACTTCTGATCGCTTCCCTTGAAGGGAATTAGCTGCTGATTGAGCCGCTTTTCTAACATTCAACTTCGTGTCATTAACATCTCTCTCCATGGCTTCACTAGCGCTTGATCCTCCGCCAATAGCTGAACCCAGCGCGACTCCAATCCAAGTCCCCACGCCTGGAAAGATTGCACTTCCAATCGCTGCCCCAATAACTCCACCACCAATGGAGCCACCAACACCAACGTCATTATTCGCTACCTTGACCGATACCTTCGATGGGGTCAGCTTTTCTCGCACAGTAGATTCACCCGAGGATTTGAGTGGTGACTGCCTCAATTCCTTCACAGCCTTTGCAACTTTTTCAAGCATATTATTAGCTAGTAACCGTGCGGCATCTCTCAACGATTCAGTTAATTTTTGGCTGTAAGTGTCGTCTCGTTTAAGTGAATTAGAATCTACAGTCCAAGCAACGCTTTCCCCACAATCGTGAGCGCGTTGAGGCCAATCTATGAAGAAAGCGTTGACAGATCGCTCTACTTCACGAACAAACTCTTGCCTTCTACGTTCTACTTTTTGACGTTTATGTGCAAATGCTTGCTGCTCTGTCTCTAAACGAGTTTGTTCATGTTGAAGCTTTTCTTGTGTTTTGAGAACCAGCTTGCGAAGTTCATATCGGGCATAAAACAAGCGCGTAACTTGAACACGGGGATTATCAGATGAACCAAAAGCCAGAAGAAAACGGTGTAGCTCCGATCCTCCGAAGTGACCCGAAGTTAACTCACAAGATGCCCGACCAGCGATAGGAATGACTTGGGCTGGCCAGTCTGTGGTGAAGCCTATGTCTGGTGCGTAGGATTGTATTCTAGTCAACAACCTTGGTAATTCTCCATTTAAAAAGCGCTTCCAATGCTCTGATGTGTCTCGTCGCAAGAAACTATTAAGTACAAAGATAACCGAGGCTGGTCCGCGCTCTTCAATGTAACTGGCGAGGAACTCTTGTTCCGGCTCGGATAGGCATTGGCGCGAAGATAGAACCCATACAAGCACATCTGCCAACTTAGCAGCACGCAGAGCGCAATCATCCATTGTGGGGGTGTCGTTGATGCCGGGTGAATCAATCCATCTTACCAGTGCTGGAATAACATCACCTTTGATCTTGATATCTAACTGTTTGACGTTATTTACTATAGAGCGTCTCTCCCCAACCTGAGAAGTGAGGGCAATTTCTCGCCGAATTGCTGTAGTGTTACATTCGACTCGATGTTCACCTTGCGCTAAAAAAACTTCAGCAGCGTTCTCTTGACCAGAAGTTAAGACACAAATCGCTCCAGTTTCAGGAAAGTCATCAGTTGGCAACAACTTCTGTCCCAGCATGGCATTGAGTACAGTTGACTTCCCCGATTTAAAGTGTCCGCCAAAGGTTAGTGTAACTTGCGGTTGTAGACAATTATGCTGGACAGATTGTAGGAGTGTTGATAGCTGAGAATCCATTGAAGAGACTAACTGACGCCATTCTTCTAAAGCCTGCATCCAAAAATTAATTCGAGTAGGGAAACTAGTTAAACTCCCTACTTTTTCTTGAGATTTAAGATATATTTGAGACATGATTCGGCTCTCCACGCTATTCATAACTCGACTTGTGCAACTTTAACTAAAACACCTTTTAAGAGATGCCGATGATCGTTTATCTGCTGTTTAGCTTGGTCAAAATCTCTTACAAGCTTCTGTTTTTCCTCCTTGCTGCGAAGATTATCTTGTGATATCTTGAGAAGTTTTTGCTCTTCTGCGTCGATAAGAGAACCTACCTCTTGCATGACGCTTTCTTGAATTTGCTCGAATATTTTACCGATCGCTGCGTCAATCTTAGGAGTCATTTCTCTAGTCCACCCAGGGAAATTAGGATTAACTGAGTTCAATACAGTTTCCCAAATCCGATCTTCGAGCCCCCACATATCGGCGACACGTCCTCCAATAAGACCAAGGATAACAACGCCTCCTAAGGCAACAGGCCATGCAACTACTGCTCCTAAAGCGGTCAGAGTAGCAACACTTATGCCTCCTAGTGCATACCCCCCTAATGTACCAGCAAAACCACGCCAACCACTAGCGCCTCCAAAAACTAGTCCAACATCACTCAACAAAACCCCCAAGCCTACACCAATGACTCGCTCGACCCAACCTGTGGGGTTGTTAGTTTCACCAGAGGGCGGTTGCCATCCTGTTAATTCAAATTGAATGTCGATGAACCCTTTTTCCATTTTTTCAACTTCTTTAGAGATATCATCCCGCAGCCTTGCCAACGTGAGTTTTAAGGCACATTTTACCCCTGGTTGATCGGGCGGATTATTACTCCATGCTGTGATTGCAGACTCTATTTCTTTTTGAGCTATCCCCATGGCTTCGTTGACGATTTTTTTCTTACGAAAAGTATTTAACACGCCACCGATACCTTCCAATGATTGGAGATGGTGTTTTTTGAGTCGGGTGGGCAAATCCTTCTGAAGCCTCACCATCATTTCATCGAAATTTACCTGTAGAGCTTGTCGGCTATCACGTCGAGCTTTATCAATGATGATTGGCAATCGATCCCGACGGTTACGGATTGATTGTAATTTAGGCTGAATCTCTTCTATCTTTTTCGCTAAGTCTTGTTGATCTTGTTCAAGGCTTGTGCGACGTTGATCAATTGTTTGCTCTAAGCTATTAGTATGAGAAATTGCCTGCCCGACCAGATTGTTAATATGAGCTTTGTACTTATTATTGATCAAAAAATCGCCAAGAACTTTTTCAAACTCTGTCATACCTGACTCAGCCATGAGCTTTTGGTCGTGATTGAATTTTCCTTCTAAACCTTGATAGGCATTGATAAAATAAATGTTTTGAGAAGAAAGATCATTATCTTCGTACTTTGGTCCACCTGTATCTGTTATTAGTCTGTTCCAAACAAAACCTTTCAGACGTTTAAGATCAATTGGTTTGCCATCATCCCACAAGTTGACAATTGTAAAGACATGAGTACCACTATCCATAATTTCTTCAGCAAACCCAATTTCTCGTTCACCCCCAAAAGAATGGCTAGGATAAACTATAATTGCAGCGTCGCTTTCCTTCGCAGCTTGACGCGCAATTTCAGTCCGTTGAGCATCCTCTTCTGTGCCAGGTGAATCTATTGCAGTGACACCAGACTGACAAAGCTCAGCAGGATAATACAGTTCAAATTCACGAATATCTTTAAAAAAATCTTTATGTTCTTCCTTGTCAGCTTTAATGACAGCTTCATTGAGATACTTGCTTAAATCCCAAATTTCATATGTGTCATCGAAATGCCAAACTCGAACATCAGGCCCTTCAAGGTCAGGGAAATTAATCTTCGTCAAGACTGCCGTGCAGGGAAAAGTATCTACAGCTAATGGTCCTTTATTAGCACTGAAACCGGGAATCGGACGGGTATTTGGTCCAAGCAAGGCATTCAGTAGTGTGGATTTTCCGCCTTTGAAACGACCAGCTACAATGATGTGAAAGACTTCAGACTTTAAGCGTTTTTTGACTTTTTCCAAGTCATCAGTAATTGCTTTTAAACCAAGTTTAATGGCAATGTTGGTTAGATTTTCAAGAGCAGATTCTGCGTCTGTTTCTATTGTTTCTCGAATTTCATTAATTTGGTTAGCCGCATTCGTGTAAGATTGAGAAACCATGATTTTCTCCTTCATTTTATTATTATCGCTATTTCCAGAAAATTTTATAATATCTCTATGGTAAATAAAGTTTGCTTAGCTAGGCTTTCTGTCATTCGATGAAACAAGCTTGATAACTTTCTGTCGTAACTCCCACAACACCTCCCCATTAATCTTAGGTAAATCTTCTTGCTTTGTAGGTTGACCAATCTCTCGGACACGAGTGCCTACCATTTGTTCAAGCATTTGCAACTTTTCTGATACCTTTTTACAGATATCTTTGGTCAAGTCTCTCATATACAGATTTACCTCTGACTCTGCCTGAGAGATAGTCCTCTCAATCACAATCCGACTTTGATCTTTGTCTTCGCTTAAAAGTTTAGCTCTTTGACTTTTATAAACAGCCGAACCAGCAAGTAAAGCCCCGGTGGTGGCAGCTGTTGCTGGCACTAAAAAAGCTAACGGGCCAAAAAAAGCTGCTGTAAAATATCCGACCAATGCTCCGCCAGCAGCTCCCCCTGCAGCCGAGATTATAATTTGGGTGCTGTCCGCAACCTTGGTGTGGTTCCCCTCCATTTTTGTTATTGAGATATTATTAGCTGGGAACTGAAAAGCTGTTTTGAGCCATTGCAGTAATGAGGTAGGATAAGCAGCAGTCTCGCCATAATAGACTGATACCTCATTCACCACTGACCAATTCACATTTTCTAACAGATCTCTGGCATCCGATAAGGTTTGGGAGATGCGAGAAGCCAGTAATTTTTCAGACTGCTCTTGCCAACGCTCAATCCCTTCACTCATGAACTTAATCACTGGCGATTCAGAGGTAATTTGCGCTCCCTGTTTTTGGAGATATGCTCCAATCCCATAGAGTACATCCTGCTCCAAAGTCCGTAACGAAGTAGTTAGTTCGCGCCGCAGTAGGTCTAAATCTGATTCGATTTGCCTAACCAAGCGTTGCCGACATTCTTTCAGTTCACTCTCCGTATTCGTAAGCCGCTTCACAGAAACATCAACACCTCGGACTTCGCCACTACTAACTTCCTGAATCTGTTGCTCTGCCAGAGCTATCAAGCTCAGCAATTGATAACGGTCAAGGTCATCCTGACACGCCAGTGGCTTCTTTCCCCATGCTTCTAGCGCCTTCTGGTCTTGTTGAATCCGGTTCTTCAGAAAGCTGCTGATTTCTCCATCTCCCCAAAGGAAAATCTGATATTCTGACAGCTCTTTCTGTGCTAGGTATCCCATTGGACTCGCCACCAACAACCGCCTAGCTCCTCGCTCAATTAAACTCAAGTCTTCTTCATTGGCTATACGTTCAGCGTTACCGTACACAATAGCATAGGATTTAAGAGGACGCTCTAAAACAGCACTTTTGATAGCATCTACGGTGCTAGCATCAAGTAATCGACCACACTCTAAAAGCACAACAACCTTGGTGGCAGCAAGTATGGGAAGTGGCTCTTTGATAGTTTCTATACCTGAACAGGGCAATTCTCGGTTTAAGGTCGTCTCTATCCACCGTTTAAAGGAAGTAGTCTCGACCCTCTCCGCCGATAAAATTAAAATCTCCTGCGAGTGTCGCTTTGAACGCAAACTGTCAATACAGTCCGCAATTGACATCCAGCGGGACTGCTGAGCCAATACTTTGAAATCTTCAATAATTGTTCTAAGTTCTCTATTCATCATCGACTTTCCTAAGGTGTATGTGACTTGCCAATCCTGCCCGGAAAAGTTCGGACAGTGCTCAAACTTGCCCCGGAGGGACTCCCAAACAAGCTGACCGAAAAAAACAACAATCAAAGGCTAAGTGCTTTAAACAAAAGCTATTTTTTAAAACGCCTCGCATCAGCGGCGTGGCTCTACCGCGTCCGGCTGCATGCGTTTGTTTTCTCATATTTCATGTAAGTGTTTTGTCTATTCTTTAGCCTGAAGCCCTGAAGCCGGCCTTTATAGGGTGTAATTAAACATTTAGGGAAAAACAGTCATAGGATTTTTTGAAAACTCAATTTTTTCAAAGCCTTAAGAAAGAATCAAGGTTCCCGTTTTTGAGGCTATTTTAGCCTGAATTTTCGGGAACATAAAATTCTTTATAAACCATTTTATTTCAACAGGTTATCCATTTTGCTATGACAGATTTTCCCTAAATGTTTAATTTCACCCAGTAACGTCAACCAATTTATATTTCTCAACTAATTCTTTTTGCAATTTCCTCAGCAGCCACCTCACAGAAGACCAATCTTGAAGGAACTCTTCTATTTCTGGAAATGCTTCTTGCCTTTCAATAGGTGAAATCCTAGGGTTGCTCTGGTTTTCCCACCAATATCGATATTTCACTTGCCACTTTTCAAGAAAGGGTCTCATTACCCCACTCATCATCTTGCTAATTATTACGCCAAGATGGTCGTGTTGAGTTGTCTCAATTTTCCCAACAGGAAATTTCCGCATTATCCCACGGGATTGTTGAAAAAAATTATAAAATGATGACAAACTTTCTATGTATAACTCGCCCTCAAAATTATCACAGTTATCATCATTTGACTTTCCAATCATTGCAACTCTTGTTGAAAGTTCCGTATATAACTCCCAGGCACACTGCCTATCCTCTTCTGAAAGAGTGCCTGTTAGCTTGACAATACCAAGGTTAATGCAAAAAGCCCCTTTGTTTAATGTCGTCACATTACTCCCCTTTCGCTTTCCCTTTGAAGCTTGGTATATCTACCAAGTATGATGGTAGTGCAATAAGATTTTGCCCAACAAAATAGTCTTCTGTTAGTCCCCATTTCCTCGCAAGCTGGTGCGCCACTGGCATGTCCCCTTTATATCGTGGTGGAGCAAACACATACAAATATTGCATCGGCCCCGGTGATATTTTTACCGTGTTTCCACAATGGCACCGAACTCCTTTAATTGCCAAATTCGGTAATGAATCGAAATTTAATTCAATGAAGCCATCTCCGCGCTCAACTGTTTCAGTGTCAGCAGAGATTGGTTCGAAATCATCTTTTCCTCGATGCCATAAGAAAGATTCCAGTGAGATTGCGTCATAGCCAGCTCCATAAGTACGGCAATGTTTGCATTCAATGATTGGATTGAGCCAAAAATCGCGACTCCAGACCTCGTCTGCATAGTAATCCGCTGCCATTTTCAATTGGAGCTGTTGAATTTGCTCGTGAGTGACAAATGCCTCGGGCCCCATTTGATAGCTATCACAGAATGCAAAGTAACGCGAAATTCGCTTGTGTTGCATCTCGTTGATATTTGGAAGTAGTTTTTCGTCCCAGTCAGAAACTTTTCCATCTTTATATTTTCGCAAAATAGGACCCGGTTTACCCATAAATCCACTAAACCGTCTATGCGTCGCTGTAACAAATTCACCATAAGTCCACCAGGAATCAAAATAATCCTTACTAAGACAAGACCAGATTTCCTCCGCTGGACCAATGTAACGGTCTAATAATGACAGAAGATTCCAACGACGCATCCTGCTCATAGCTTCGTAAGAAAGTATCCCAGGGGGAAAATACCGACAGCTTTTTCCATGAACGTTGTAAATATTTCGTGCCAATGCTGCAATATCCCTAACGCCTGAACTACGGTAGCTTAAAAATATCTGTCCCTCACTATGTGTATGCAAGTAGGCTTCATTCTGAGCCTTTTTCATGCCTATAAATTGAGTCAAAAACGGAATCTGAAATTTCGACTGGACTAAAAACTGTGGTAGCTTTTGTTCAAGCCAACTAACAATTTCATCGTTTTCGATAGTGTCTCCAAATTCTGGGAATCCTCTCAACAGTGTACCTGATTTGAAGTCCCATATAGGACCAGATACTGGCCGAAAGTTCAAAGGAGTATATGTACGACTTACAAGAAGGCTTCGGCTTGATGGAATGGGATAGATTTTGTCAAAGATATTGTCTTGGCAATCCATCGAGATATCGACAATGTGTAATTTACCGAGTGTGGTCGCTTTAATAAAATCAGATTGGCTAAACCCCACACGTGTAATAAGCTCAAAATTTAAGTGTTCTGCAAGTTTATTCACTTTCTCAACAAGATCATGGGCAATAGGAGTATTTGAGGTCATCAAAGTTATTGTTTGCATTGCCATATGAGTAAGTTCGTCCTTCATTTTCTAATAGCGATCAGTCCGTAAGCGGTGTATTAACCACACCTTTTTAAGACTGGCAGGGTGTTGTATAGTTGTATTTCAACAAACGTTTATCCACGTTTTGTGGCATCAAGGCTTTAAATTTAGCCTCATTTTTTGGAAACTGATTTCGCAAAGATTGTTTTATATATCAATTGGTTATCTATTCTGCTATGGCGGATTTCGTCCCAATGTTTAATTTTACCCAACTTTCAACCCCCATTTTAGCATGGTTTCCAAAATCTGATGTGAATGGATCTACTTCTTCATTTTGCTGCGAAAGCCAAGAATGCCGAGCAGACCGGTACCGAGGAACCAAATTGCAGTGGGTAAAGGAACAGAATTAATGGCTATGTTATCAATAGCATAACTCGAATCATCTCCATTGCGTTCAGCACTGAAACTTAGTGTATGTGATGTGTTTACAGCAATAAACTCAACAGAAAACTCTTCCCAAATGCCTCCCGCTGGGCGATCCAATTGAAGAAGTATATTGTTATCTATTGCCACACCGAAAGACAGTGCGGTTGGATTGCCATATTTTGAATCCCAATTTTGAAATTCTCCTGTAATTACATAAGCTTGCCCGATGGTCAACTCATCAATAGTTTGTCTAATGGTTGGGTCTGAATGACTGTATCCAAAATCATTGAGGTAAAAACATCCATTAGGGTTACACTATCACTTTTCCAGCCACCAACATGATTGATAGTAGAAGAACTCCAGAAGCCACCATAACCGTTACTTGGAACAGAAAGAATAAAATCTCCGTTGCTAACCAGATTAGAGTAACTATAATTTGGCAACAGGAAACAAAAAACGACTGTGATAACCGTTAAGATAATTTTTTTTTTGAAAAACATTTCTTCTTTTTTGTCTTCAGTTCGTCTTCACAAATAATTATAATGACAGTACACTCTGTGTAGATCCGCAATAATTAAACCATCAATTTACCTGCCGACCTTCCCTGTCACAATAAGGAGTTACCCAATAATACGCAAATTCAACGGCCTGGCATTTAAATAATTAAATCATCAAACGCCTCTCCCCGTCTTTCTGCCTGCTGCGGCCAGTCCCAAAAGCCCTGCGTTCAGCAGCAGAGCAGTCCCTGGCACCGGAACGGCTGAAACTTGTCCGCTGCGAACGGCTAAACCATAAATGTAGTACCACCTACCGACGCCGTCCTGGGTGCCGTTGTACATGTCAAAGTACCAGGCGTAGGATGTTTTGTTTGCATATTCCGGGCCTGACCAGTACCACGACGCAATTAAATTTTCAAAATCTCCTGTTTCAGTAAGGCCCCATCCGGATTGAAGATTACCGGAGGTATCACAATCCCCGAGGTTGCCCAGTTCCTCATAATAGAGGTGACCCATCTCGGAACTGATGATATTGTAACCTGCCGTGGTGGTGCCGTCATATCCCCATTCCCGCTCGCCATCAACAGTGATCGGCAGCCGCCAGGAACTTGTTTTCCATTCCACCGTGTAGGCAAAATCAATATTGTAGGTCAAAACGCCTATTCCATTCAAACTTGATGCCCAGCCAACCTGATCGGCCCAGTTTTCCGGATCATTTGTATAATCCAGCCACACCACTGAATTGCCGTTGTTGTCATCGTCCCAAATAAGGTTGCAATCATGTCCGTTGTAAGTCCCCGTACCGATAGTGGTGAGCGTCGCATGGGCTATGCCGGATATCATAAATAGAAATACTAAAATGAAAATAGAACTAAATAACGATTTGAACCGAAACATTGGAATTTTCCTTCTTCTTAAAAGATTCGGACAAAAATACGAAGTTCAATTTTGCAAATATCACTATTTTTTTCTTTTTGGAAGAAGAAAATAGTTAGTTCTTAAATAAAATTAATATATTATTAACTATTTGTTATTAATGTAAATTTTGAGTATTTATATTCATAATAATTGAGCTTTTGATTATTGCGCTGTTGGGGTTTTTTGCCCATCGGGTCCTCTTACATAAAGGTACGTAATGCGACATAGGAATTGGTATATTTGCCTGAGAAGATCGGTTAGCTCAGATCATCATCCATTCTGTCGTCTCGTGGCGGCACCTCAATCTGATAGGCGAATATGATTTCTCAGACGAAAAGCTACAAGACACCGTTGGTGTCCTCTTCGGGGTCTGAAGTCCAACGGTACGATTATGTAAAGCTTTACATAATCGTACTTATCAAAACTTTATTGTTATGCAAAGTATGTTGTCTATGAGGGCAGTAATTGGCTGCTAACTTAACTATTTTATTCAATCTGGCCCTGAAAACACTTTACATAATATTGCCGCCCATCAGGGTCACGACTGAAGGAGGGCAACATGCTAAAACACTATTTCACAGATCCTCAAACATTGAGGAAATACCAACAAGGACCGATAGGTCCCTATCTCGAAGAGTTTATTAATTGGTTTGAAAAACGCGGATATACATATAGTTATGGTATACGCCGTCATATCCGCGGCGCTGATTGCTTTGCACGTTGGGCAGAAGGCATTGAGAAAAAATGGCAACACCCCGATGCAGATGTGATCATGAATTTTGGCAAATATTTACAAAAACATCGCACGCTGAAGTATCCTTGCGGCAATTATAGCCATGATTTCGTAGGTGCCCGGCATTTTGTTTCTTTTCTTAAAGAGGTCAGTAACTCCAGGCAGGCACTACCAGAATCCACCGAACCCGATTTATTTGTCTCCTTTTGTCAGTGGATGAAAATTCAGCGCGGTACAATGGATTCTACACTCAACAATTATCGCCTTACTATCATCGATTTATTGAAAACTTTGGGCGATCAACCGGAAAAATATACAGCAGAAACATTGCGCACATTTGTTGTAAACCGTGCCAATCGTCATGGTTCCGGTAATGCTAAAACAGTGGTTACTTCAGTGCGAATGTTTTTACGTTTTTTGATAGCCACCGGTCGTTGCACACCAGGGATAGATCATGCCATCCCTACCTTCGCGCGTTGGCGTCTGGCCACTTTACCGAAATATTTACCGGCAGATACGGTTGAACAGGTCATTGCCAGTTGTAATCTCTCAACGCCTGTCGGTGTACGCGATCGATCAGTTCTATTATTGCTCGCGCGTCTGGGATTACGTGCGGGTGACGTTGCCAGCTTAAAACTCTCCTCAATAGATTGGCAATCAGGCGTTATAAAAGTAAAAGGAAAAAATCGGCAGGAAACCCTGTTGCCTTTGCCACAGGAAGTAGGCGACGCACTGTTGGCTTACCTATCATATCGACCAAAAGTGAACGATACTCATGTATTTATTACCGCCATTGCACCCTTAGGACATCTGACTTATCGTGCGGTTGGCCATATTGTCACCAGGGCAATCCATCGTGCCGGTGTCAAGGCTCCGTCAAACGGTGCACATGTTTTACGCCATTCTGCAGCTACGGAGATGTTACGACAAGGGGTAAGCCTGCCAACGATTGGGGCTGTCTTACGTCATAGCTCAGTTGAGACAACGGCTGTTTACGCAAAAGTCGATGTGAAACTGCTTCAAGAAATAGCCATTCCATGGCCGGAGGTTACGCCATGTTAATGACATCTGTCGATAGATATCTATCAATACGGCGTTTAGTCGGTTTTCAACTCAAGGCTGTCGAATTCTATTTGCGCGATTTTGCAGGCTTTGCTTCCGCACGTGGAGAGACTCATGTGGTTTCGAAAACAGCGATTGACTGGGCAAGCAAAGGTACCTCAGAGGCACAGCGTCATAACCGGTTATCTATAGTGATTCGTTTTGCTTATTTTGTACGCGCTGAAGATCCTCGACATCAGATCCCGCCTGAATATTTATTCTGTAATCAACGTCAACGACCAACACCCTATATCTTCAGCGATCAAGAAATCCAACATCTCATTGCCTCTGCACAAAAACTTGGTCCATCCGGTACGTTGCGGCCTTATACCTATAGTATTTTATTCGGGTTGCTTGCGACTACGGGGATGCGGGTTTCAGAAGCACGATCATTAAAAATAAACGATGTCACCGTTGACGGATTGGTCATTCGTGAGAGCAAATTCAAAAAAAGTCGATTAATACCTTTGCACGAGACAACATGGTTAGCTCTGAATGACTATCTAACACGGCGATTTCAGGTTTCCTGTCATGATCCACACCTGTTTATTTCACGCCGTGGCAGTAAACTTTCACACACTATCGTATCTGAGACTTTTCGTAAAGTGATGCAATCCGCAGGCATCCATGGAAAACCAGGTCACCGCCAGCCTCGATTAATGGATTTGCGACACAGTTTTGCTGTGAAATCTTTATTAATGTGCACTGGCACACGCGATCATATAAGCCGACATATACTGGCCCTAAGCACTTACATGGGACACGCCAAAGTCCATAGCACGTTCTGGTATTTGGAAAGTACCCCTGAACTGATGGTTGATATTGCCCATAAATGCGAAAGGTTTATCTACGGAGGTGCATCATGACACCAATTGCATCACACATTAGTGTGTTTTTACGCGAACGGTTACCACTTCAACGTGGCGCGAGTATCCACACCTGCAATAGCTACGCTTATAGTTTCCAGTTATTGTTTGAATATGCTAGTCGACATTTTGGGGTCCCCCCCTCCAAACTATATTTGGAGCAGATTGATGCACGGCTTGTGATGGAATTCTTGGGCTATCTGGAGTCCGATCGGGGCAACAGCCCAAGCACACGCAATGCTCGTCTGGCAGCGATTAAGTCGTTCATGCGCTTCATTGAATTCCGTGTTCCATCGCTGTTGGCACATACTCGAGAGATTTTAGCCATTCCGACTAAGAAAACCGATCAGACGTTGGTTCACTACCTCTCTCTATCAGAGGTCCAGGCAATCTTGAATGTACCGGATACCCGAACTCGTTATGGTATTCGTGATCGGGCAATGTTGCATCTTTGTTTTGCGGCAGGATTACGGGTATCAGAACTGATCAGTACGCCGGTAACTGCTATCAGCTTGCAGTCTACACCGACTATCCATATTATGGGAAAAGGCCGGCGACAGCGAGCGCTTCCGCTTTGGAAACAAACCGCCGCAGATGTGCGAGCATGGTTGGCTGTACGTGGTGATATTTCTGTGCCGGAACTATTCTGCAATGCTCAAGGTCGAGCCATGACACGTATGGGCTTTGTCTACTTGCTGGATAAATCTGTACGTCAGGCTATGGAAACCTGCACATCGTTAGTTGGCAAAAAAGTCTCGCCTCATACACTGCGCCATAGCTGTGCGATGATGATCTATCAGGCAACCGGAGATCTGCGTCAAGTCGCTTTGTGGCTTGGGCATGCGAATATGCAAACAGCAGAAATCTATTTGCGGGCAGATCCAACTGAAAAGCTATCAGCTATTGAAACTGTAATACCGCCATCACTTCGCAGGGGTCAATTCACAGTGCCAGACCGATTAATTGAATCCTTACGAGGTTGATCATTATGAAAAGTTATCGGAGCTGAACGTTCTTTATTTTCAGCTCCGATTCATAGATACTTTGCATAACAATAAAGTTTTGATAAGAATAATTATGTAAAGCTTTGCATAATCGTACCATTGGGCTTCAAACCCCAAACTATATTTGGAGCAAATTGATGCACGGCTTGTGATGGAATTCTTGGGCTATCTGGAGTCCGATCGGGGCAACAGCCCAAGCACACGCAATGCTCGTCTGGCAGCGATTAAGTCGTTCATGCGCTTCATTGAATTCCGTGTTCCATCGCTGTTGGCACATACTCGAGAGATTTTAGCCATTCCGACTAAGAAAACCGATCAGACGTTGGTTCACTACCTCTCTCTATCAGAGGTCCAGGCAATCTTGAATGTACCGGATACCCGAACTCGTTATGGTATTCGTGATCGGGCAATGTTGCATCTTTGTTTTGCGGCAGGATTACGGGTATCAGAACTGATCAGTACGCCGGTAACTGCTATCAGCTTGCAGTCTACACCGACTATCCATATTATGGGAAAAGGCCGGCGACAGCGAGCGCTTCCGCTTTGGAAACAAACCGCCGCAGATGTACGAGCATGGTTGGCTGTACGTGGTGATATTTCTGTGCCGGAACTGTTCTTCAATGCTCAAGGTCGAGCCATGACACGTATGGGCTTTGTTTACTTGCTGGATAAATCTGTACGTCAGGCTATGGAAACCTGCACATCGTTAGTTGGCAAAAAAAGTCTCGCCTCATACACTTAGACATAGCTGTGCGATGATGATCTATCAGGCAACCGGAGATCTGCGTCAAGTCGCTTTGTGGCTTGGGCATGCGAATATGCAAACAACAGAAATCTATTTGCGGGCAGATCCAACTGAAAAGCTATCAGCTATTGAAACTGTAATACCGCCATCACTTCGCAAGGGTCAATTCACAGTGCCAGACCGATTAATTGAATCCTTACGAGGTTGATCATTATGAAAAGTTATCGGAGCTGAACGTTCTTTATTTTCAGCTCCGATTCATAGATACTTTGCATAACAATAAAGTTTTGATAAGTACGAAAAGTTACTCTAAGAACTCAAAATGTCAGAATAGGGTCTTTGACCTTTTTGATAAAGTGTCCAACAAATGCAAATTCAACCTTAATCTGACACAAATTTATATGGAAATCTGATGTCAAATTAAAGCATACTCTATTTTGACAATCGAGGCATATCTGTAGTGGCTCGGAATAATTCAGGCCGGGCTCCCTTTATACGTTAATAAGATTTGAATATAACATGATCAATAATAAAAGTAATCAACACCCCTTTCAATAAAGGATTTTGGCCACAATCATAGACTTATGTTGCGAGTGGACTTAACTGATTGAATTTACAAAGCATCTTGATGTCCTTCATGTAAGTCAGTATCTTTTTAGAATTCAATGGGTTACAAGGAAATTGCAAATATCACTAAAATGACTGACAACATAATTTTTTTTACTACTTTTATTTTCGCTATCTTTTCTCAAGTATCTTTCAGATATAGTGTGAGAGCCCTGGAAATAAAGGTTTTAAGACAAAACCTTTGGTCGTCATATGTCAAAAGTAAAAGATTTAAATCCAAAGAAAATACATTTTTTTAAAAATTTTTTAGAAAAAAACACGCAACAAAAAAATCTGGCAACATAAATAGACAAATTGTGGGGTTCGCTTTTTCTCACAAATTTACAAAATTTAGCTTTATATCCTGTTCCCTTGAAAAAAAGGGTTTGTCCGTAAACTGATCGCCTGATCAACTGAATCGCTTTGGTGCATGATTCATATGCCGAGCGGCGTGGGAGGGCTCCTCAGTGATAGGGAGTCCTATCCCGATTGGGCAATTTCTATAATTCACTTGCGCCATGGTTTGGATATCATGGTTATTCTTGCTCGTTCACTATTGCGTATTACTTCAATCAACTTTTCAATTTTTTCAAGCGACGCATCATCAGCTGGCACCTCGTACCTCGTCTCTTTTCCGTCCTCCGTGTTTGTAGTGATAACGATTCTCTTACTGCCTCTTTCTTTCGCAAGGACGAAAAGTCCTGTTATTAAGGATGCTAAAGCAGAACCGACCGCACTGACGAGAGCAGCCACAATTACAGGATCTA
This sequence comes from uncultured Desulfobacter sp., assembly GCF_963675255.1. GTDB lineage: Bacteria > Desulfobacterota > Desulfobacteria > Desulfobacterales > Desulfobacteraceae > Desulfobacter. Next base: position 2,776,926 of record NZ_OY775937.1, on the reverse strand, counting down.
CGAACCGGAATGTTGATTCAGAGGTAGAGGATTGTGATAGAAAGAATACATTTTCTGAATCTGAACCCATATGGCTTTTGATGGCAGCTATACTTGCTTCACTATTCAAGCCTGATATTAAAATTTCTATCGTAACATTGCAATCTGTGCTCATTAGAGTCCCCTGTCTTCTTATAAGTTTTTTTGGTTAGGCAAACTTTGCATACGGATTTCCATGTATGCGCCAAAGCATCCAAGCCAGTATCCATTTTGAATTATAATGCAAACAATCTAATTCTAGTTGGTTGCGACATCGCATAAAGATATCGGCAATAGTTTCATGATTTAACATGAGACCTGAATAAAGAGCTGTACCCATAATTCCTCCTATTATATCTGGAATAGGCGAAGAACTGGCAATTACCGCAGCGGCACCCTCATCGATCAGGGCGGCGGCAAAATCTTCTTTTCTACCGCCAAAATCACGGGCAGTTCCTGTATAACACGAATTAAGCACAACGAGAGGATATTGCCGGAAGAGTTGCCCTGCAATACCTTGCTGTTTTTTGTAAGCCAACAAGTTCTGTTTGCCAAAAACACCATCCGCGACCACAAGAACTTCTTCGCCATTATATTGAATGCAGCCATGTCCAGAATAATGAATAATTGTTGGTTCCAACGACAGGGCATGCAACAGTGCCGCTTTGGTTGCAGTTTGTCCGATAAAATCATTCTCACCAATAATTTTAAAACGTTTTTTTGATAGAAATTCAGACACTTGCATTGCTTCACGTTGCGAGGAGGTGAGCTTTTCTGGTAGTGCATCCCAAGGACAGATTACTGCCGCAACTCCGGCACCATTGCCAAGCTCATTACTAACGAGGCCGCGCAAGCCAGTTGCAGTAATCGGAGACCAGCGTGCTAAATTCTGATAGTGACCCAACCATTCCTCAGTTTCATCAAAATGCGGACGCAACGCTTCCCACGGGAAGGCAGTCCAGTAAGAATCAGCGCTTATCAACACATCTAAGCCATCACTTACTACAAATATTTCATTCAGAGGTTGCGGCAACGCCTCCCACGCTTTGCGTCCAAGAAGTTGTATCGTTTCATAAGACCTGTCTTTTACATCTTCAAACAAATACGTTGTAAAGGCTCTGTATAATTGAGAAGCCTCCTCTGAAAAAGAGTGGGAAAGGAAATAAGCCAACCCATCTTGCCAACTCCGGATCATGCCTATCAGCATGGTATCCGAATCTATGCTCTCGGCTATAACAATGCAAAGCTTGCGGCCCAATTCCTTTCCTCGTTCTCGAAGGCATTCTGTCGCTGTTTCTAAAGATTCAGCAGGTTCAGAGCCAAATACAATCGCTTTTTCTTCACGCAAGGCGGCCAAACATCGGAACACCTTCTCGTGCTCATTGTTCTGTGCAAAATGCTTCAGCAATGCACGATATGATGACCTGACGATGCCTTTATAGAGGAACTGTTCTTTATGCTCGGTCGTTTTTTCTGCTTCTTGGATAGCAGCACTGTGTATCTCAAGCGCTTGCGCCTCGTCTCCCATTTCAGCCAACAACTTCGCGTAAGAATTAAGTAATCCGCAGTAATTTATACGAAGACTGTCTTGTTGCTTTGCTGGCATTTTCCGGTGCAGTTCAATGCACTCAATAAACACTTTTTTCGCATCATGATATTTTTTCTGTTCATGCAGTAATCTTCCATAATTTAGGAGCGTTATGAATAGATCAGGCTGCTGGAAACTGTTAAACGAAGACTCAAAGGAGGGATTGCTCAAAAATGCATTTTGCTCTGAATGGACTTGACGGAGAATTTCAACAGCCCGATGCAATTTTTCAGCGGCCTCATCAAGCAGGTTCATTTTTCGTAGCACGTTGCCCAGAGAATTTAAACATCTCGCTGCCTCTACTGCGATGGACGACCAGTCATATCCTTCCTGCTCCAAGGCAGAGTAGTGTTTGTCGGCTTCATCTAATATATATTTAGTTTCCTCAAGTCCAATGCTATCGTATCTTGTGTCAACATAAACAGTTCCCAAATTAATAAGAGTACGAGCATAGCGCAATCTTTCATTTTGCGTGTTTAATTTTTTCCATACTTTTTCTCGGTACTCACTCACTTCATTAAAAAATAATTCTGCTTGGTTAAACTCACGCAATTCACGAAGAATTACGCCGAGACTATTCTTGATATCAGAATTCATGTCAGCATATAGCTCTTTTTCAGATGACGGTATCTGATCGCAGCAATTAAGCGAACGATTCAGCAGTGCTTTTGCCTTTTGGAGCTCCCCTCTCATGTCATGATATTTTCCAAGGACATAGAAGGTAAATGCGGCGCATTCAAAGAAACTGAATTTTTCACAGGATATAGCCATGCCAAGAAGATCATTGCTATCAATTCCTTGCACTGCCGCAATAGGTGCGAACTCTGTTAAATTGGCTTTATCTAATTCAGAAAGAGAAGCTATACACGCAACTATCACATATTCAGAAAGTTTGGATTGAGAGCGAAGACGATCAAGTGCCGGCTGTACCAGTTCGACAGGTATCCTTCCAAGGGTAAAATTTGGGTGTTGCAAAATAGCTCTTATATCATCATCGTTGACTAACGATATCGCCTCATCCAGATATTTCGTTTTTCTCAGCACAAAGTATCGGCGGGCCGCAGTTGTCCACCCAAGGACTTCTATATCTTTTTCAACGTCAGCATGAGTTGCCTCTGCTTGCCTTTTTAACCCCCGTTCAATCTCCTGAGATTCAAAAAGACCGTTATAATCGGCTTGGTTACTCTTATTGATTTTTTCTTCAGCTAAAGAGATATTTGCAAGTGTAACTGAAAGATTGTAGCCATAACGGTCTGGATCAATTTCAGACAGCCCACGCCATAGCCCAAGAGCCTCAAGATAACTTTGGTGGGCCGCTGTGAAATCGCCGAAATCTCCCTGCAACAGTGCTAATCCATTCAGCGCACTCGCTAAGTATTCTTTACATTCTACATCTTCTCCTTGTCGCGCTACGGTAATTGCTTCTTGAAAATGATATTTAGCAGCATCAAATTTTTTCAAGCGGGCGGCGGTTTCTCCAGCAAAATAATGTGCGTTTGAAACATCAGCATGAGGTACTTCAATATCTTGTCTCAAATAAATAGAAAGGGCTTCTTTAAACGATATATATGCCTCTTCCAGTTCACTTTGATTTTTTAGGAGTTTTCCTAATTTATATAGTGCGCTTGCTGCTTGTATTAATTTTTCTTGACCGTGGTCACTTAATCCGAGGCAGACGCCTGCAATTTCACGATAACATGCCGCTTCTTCGTCTGGCATATTCAATTCCTGATAGAGGATAACCAAGTTGCTTAAAGAACCTATCAACGCTTCTCCATAATAGAATGGCTCATCTTTTCGTAAATTTCTTGCCAAATCCGTTGCAACCAGCATTGGCGCAAGTGCTTCTGAAGGGTGGCTAAGTTTCCAGAGCGCAGCCGCAATATAATCGTTATAAAGCTGTTGCAATGCGGAATCATTGATGTTTTCAGCTACCTTAAGACATTGAACTGCAGCCTCAAGCCCTTGCCTCAGTGCCTCCTCGCGCTCCTTACGCATAGCAACGTGACCTCGCAGTGCGGCATGGCATTGAAATACAGTTGGAATTAGATACACCAGAGCAACAGTCACCAATTCATCTTCATTACATGTGGCAAGCAACGCGTCATCTGGAGGATGCCAAGAACTTGCAGGAACATTTTGTATTGAAGAAAAATAATCGGCTAAACCAAGTTCTGTTGAAGACCGTGCAGGTTCTGAGAGAATTTTTATGGCGCAATCTAATCCTTCAGGCTCTAAAACATGAGCAAGCCAGTAACGGATTAATGCCTTCCAGTCTCCCTGCTCAATTAATGATTCAAGGTAATGTTTATCTTTCTCAGCGGATGGAACATGCATTGAAATTCTCCAATGGCCAGATATGGCCTTTAACGAAGGGGATCATAAGGGAATGCCCAACAAGTTGATCTGTGGTTTCCGTTTATCTTCGGTATTCACTTATCTAACGGGATAACATCCGGAAAGTAACAATAACCAGATCTGGATAAATGTTTAAAAAATCAATGATAAAATCATTAACATCATCTGGAAAGTATTCTGAAAATGTCAGGACTACCAGAAGCAATGTTGGGTAGTGGGGGCCTGGATATCGGGATAACCTCTCAATATGTAATATTTTTTAAATATAATCTTTAGCATTTTCTGAAGTAGGGCACCATCGGTAAAGCGTGGGAATTGAAACACCCAGGTTGTTTAGAGGGTATTGCGGACATTCGCGGACAAAATTCTCAGGCGGAAATTTTGCGGTTTTGGACTTAGCCCCCCTTATAGTAACTTTTCGTACTTATCAAAACTTTATTGTTATGCAAAGTATGTTGTCTATGAGGGCAGTAATTGGCTGCTAACTTAACTATTTTATTCAATCTGGCCCTGAAAACACTTTACATAATATTGCCGCCCATCAGGGTCACGACTGAAGGAGGGCAACATGCTAAAACACTATTTCACAGATCCTCAAACATTGAGGAAATACCAACAAGGACCGATAGGTCCCTATCTCGAAGAGTTTATTAATTGGTTTGAAAAACGCGGATATACATATAGTTATGGTATACGCCGTCATATCCGCGGCGCTGATTGCTTTGCACGTTGGGCAGAAGGCATTGAGAAAAAATGGCAACACCCCGATGCAGATGTGATCATGAATTTTGGCAAATATTTACAAAAACATCGCACGCTGAAGTATCCTTGCGGCAATTATAGCCATGATTTCGTAGGTGCCCGGCATTTTGTTTCTTTTCTTAAAGAGGTCAGTAACTCCAGGCAGGCACTACCAGAATCCACCGAACCCGATTTATTTGTCTCCTTTTGTCAGTGGATGAAAATTCAGCGCGGTACAATGGATTCTACACTCAACAATTATCGCCTTACTATCATCGATTTATTGAAAACTTTGGGCGATCAACCGGAAAAATATACAGCAGAAACATTGCGCACATTTGTTGTAAACCGTGCCAATCGTCATGGTTCCGGTAATGCTAAAACAGTGGTTACTTCAGTGCGAATGTTTTTACGTTTTTTGATAGCCACCGGTCGTTGCACACCAGGGATAGATCATGCCATCCCTACCTTCGCGCGTTGGCGTCTGGCCACTTTACCGAAATATTTACCGGCAGATACGGTTGAACAGGTCATTGCCAGTTGTAATCTCTCAACGCCTGTCGGTGTACGCGATCGATCAGTTCTATTATTGCTCGCGCGTCTGGGATTACGTGCGGGTGACGTTGCCAGCTTAAAACTCTCCTCAATAGATTGGCAATCAGGCGTTATAAAAGTAAAAGGAAAAAATCGGCAGGAAACCCTGTTGCCTTTGCCACAGGAAGTAGGCGACGCACTGTTGGCTTACCTATCATATCGACCAAAAGTGAACGATACTCATGTATTTATTACCGCCATTGCACCCTTAGGACATCTGACTTATCGTGCGGTTGGCCATATTGTCACCAGGGCAATCCATCGTGCCGGTGTCAAGGCTCCGTCAAACGGTGCACATGTTTTACGCCATTCTGCAGCTACGGAGATGTTACGACAAGGGGTAAGCCTGCCAACGATTGGGGCTGTCTTACGTCATAGCTCAGTTGAGACAACGGCTGTTTACGCAAAAGTCGATGTGAAACTGCTTCAAGAAATAGCCATTCCATGGCCGGAGGTTACGCCATGTTAATGACATCTGTCGATAGATATCTATCAATACGGCGTTTAGTCGGTTTTCAACTCAAGGCTGTCGAATTCTATTTGCGCGATTTTGCAGGCTTTGCTTCCGCACGTGGAGAGACTCATGTGGTTTCGAAAACAGCGATTGACTGGGCAAGCAAAGGTACCTCAGAGGCACAGCGTCATAACCGGTTATCTATAGTGATTCGTTTTGCTTATTTTGTACGCGCTGAAGATCCTCGACATCAGATCCCGCCTGAATATTTATTCTGTAATCAACGTCAACGACCAACACCCTATATCTTCAGCGATCAAGAAATCCAACATCTCATTGCCTCTGCACAAAAACTTGGTCCATCCGGTACGTTGCGGCCTTATACCTATAGTATTTTATTCGGGTTGCTTGCGACTACGGGGATGCGGGTTTCAGAAGCACGATCATTAAAAATAAACGATGTCACCGTTGACGGATTGGTCATTCGTGAGAGCAAATTCAAAAAAAGTCGATTAATACCTTTGCACGAGACAACATGGTTAGCTCTGAATGACTATCTAACACGGCGATTTCAGGTTTCCTGTCATGATCCACACCTGTTTATTTCACGCCGTGGCAGTAAACTTTCACACACTATCGTATCTGAGACTTTTCGTAAAGTGATGCAATCCGCAGGCATCCATGGAAAACCAGGTCACCGCCAGCCTCGATTAATGGATTTGCGACACAGTTTTGCTGTGAAATCTTTATTAATGTGCACTGGCACACGCGATCATATAAGCCGACATATACTGGCCCTAAGCACTTACATGGGACACGCCAAAGTCCATAGCACGTTCTGGTATTTGGAAAGTACCCCTGAACTGATGGTTGATATTGCCCATAAATGCGAAAGGTTTATCTACGGAGGTGCATCATGACACCAATTGCATCACACATTAGTGTGTTTTTACGCGAACGGTTACCACTTCAACGTGGCGCGAGTATCCACACCTGCAATAGCTACGCTTATAGTTTCCAGTTATTGTTTGAATATGCTAGTCGACATTTTGGGGTCCCCCCCTCCAAACTATATTTGGAGCAGATTGATGCACGGCTTGTGATGGAATTCTTGGGCTATCTGGAGTCCGATCGGGGCAACAGCCCAAGCACACGCAATGCTCGTCTGGCAGCGATTAAGTCGTTCATGCGCTTCATTGAATTCCGTGTTCCATCGCTGTTGGCACATACTCGAGAGATTTTAGCCATTCCGACTAAGAAAACCGATCAGACGTTGGTTCACTACCTCTCTCTATCAGAGGTCCAGGCAATCTTGAATGTACCGGATACCCGAACTCGTTATGGTATTCGTGATCGGGCAATGTTGCATCTTTGTTTTGCGGCAGGATTACGGGTATCAGAACTGATCAGTACGCCGGTAACTGCTATCAGCTTGCAGTCTACACCGACTATCCATATTATGGGAAAAGGCCGGCGACAGCGAGCGCTTCCGCTTTGGAAACAAACCGCCGCAGATGTGCGAGCATGGTTGGCTGTACGTGGTGATATTTCTGTGCCGGAACTATTCTGCAATGCTCAAGGTCGAGCCATGACACGTATGGGCTTTGTCTACTTGCTGGATAAATCTGTACGTCAGGCTATGGAAACCTGCACATCGTTAGTTGGCAAAAAAGTCTCGCCTCATACACTGCGCCATAGCTGTGCGATGATGATCTATCAGGCAACCGGAGATCTGCGTCAAGTCGCTTTGTGGCTTGGGCATGCGAATATGCAAACAGCAGAAATCTATTTGCGGGCAGATCCAACTGAAAAGCTATCAGCTATTGAAACTGTAATACCGCCATCACTTCGCAGGGGTCAATTCACAGTGCCAGACCGATTAATTGAATCCTTACGAGGTTGATCATTATGAAAAGTTATCGGAGCTGAACGTTCTTTATTTTCAGCTCCGATTCATAGATACTTTGCATAACAATAAAGTTTTGATAAGAATAATTATGTAAAGCTTTGCATAATCGTACCATTGGGCTTCAAACCCCAAACTATATTTGGAGCAAATTGATGCACGGCTTGTGATGGAATTCTTGGGCTATCTGGAGTCCGATCGGGGCAACAGCCCAAGCACACGCAATGCTCGTCTGGCAGCGATTAAGTCGTTCATGCGCTTCATTGAATTCCGTGTTCCATCGCTGTTGGCACATACTCGAGAGATTTTAGCCATTCCGACTAAGAAAACCGATCAGACGTTGGTTCACTACCTCTCTCTATCAGAGGTCCAGGCAATCTTGAATGTACCGGATACCCGAACTCGTTATGGTATTCGTGATCGGGCAATGTTGCATCTTTGTTTTGCGGCAGGATTACGGGTATCAGAACTGATCAGTACGCCGGTAACTGCTATCAGCTTGCAGTCTACACCGACTATCCATATTATGGGAAAAGGCCGGCGACAGCGAGCGCTTCCGCTTTGGAAACAAACCGCCGCAGATGTACGAGCATGGTTGGCTGTACGTGGTGATATTTCTGTGCCGGAACTGTTCTTCAATGCTCAAGGTCGAGCCATGACACGTATGGGCTTTGTTTACTTGCTGGATAAATCTGTACGTCAGGCTATGGAAACCTGCACATCGTTAGTTGGCAAAAAAAGTCTCGCCTCATACACTTAGACATAGCTGTGCGATGATGATCTATCAGGCAACCGGAGATCTGCGTCAAGTCGCTTTGTGGCTTGGGCATGCGAATATGCAAACAACAGAAATCTATTTGCGGGCAGATCCAACTGAAAAGCTATCAGCTATTGAAACTGTAATACCGCCATCACTTCGCAAGGGTCAATTCACAGTGCCAGACCGATTAATTGAATCCTTACGAGGTTGATCATTATGAAAAGTTATCGGAGCTGAACGTTCTTTATTTTCAGCTCCGATTCATAGATACTTTGCATAACAATAAAGTTTTGATAAGTACGATTATGTAAAGCTTTACATAATCGATCCATTGGGCTTCAAACCCCTATAACTGCGGCTTAGTGGTGGGAGTAGTCACGTAGTTGATGCTTTTTAAGGGCAGTATCGAAATTTGCAGTTTCTCAGACAAGTATCTGCTTGTTGTCTGCACGAAGAGTAGCAACTAAACGCTCGGCCGATGCTACCGCCGCAGGCGGAGTTACACCTTCGCTGCATCTCATGGCATTGCCTATTGCAGGCGTACCAGGCTGTACTATTACAACGTTGGGGCGGTGCCGAATATATAGGGGGCGTTGGTTCCGCGTACATGCTGCCTATTTGCCGAAGTTCACAGTCATAATCGCCCTCCCTAGGATCTGATGTGATACAGAAGCCAAATACCTCTCCACCGCGAATATTCACCACGCCTTTCGCGTGACATTTAGATTGAAACCATCTGTCTTCCACTTTCGTTCTTGCTGATATTTCATAGGAGTACTTGCCAGGCAAGAGGTTAATGTCAACAACCTTCTTCAGCGTTTCTTCATCCAACTCAAAGTCAATCGAGACGATATGAAGGTCCAATAATTTCAGTGTTATCGTAAGCGATTCCTTTATCTGCCCTTCACCGAGCACGTCAACAAAGCGCACGACAGTGCCTTGAGCAAGCGCACAATCGTAGTTTGCGAGCAGAAAAATGAGAAGCAGTATTCTCATAAGCGTTTCCTCCATCCTCTTCGACGCCCTAATCGCTTTGCTGAATCTGGATTTCATATCTCTCTCCTTTTTTTGTCAGTTAGGGACGGGCGTAATTGCACATTTGGGTGGAAATCCCCATAGCAGAACAGATAATTAGTTGATATATAAAACAATCTCGACGAAACCAGTTCCCCAAAAATAAGGTTAATAAATGGATAAAAATCGGGAGGTATGAACTCCAACAAAACCTAATAAATTCAAAAGTTTTCTCAGAATCCTATGACAGATTTCGTCCCAATGTTTAATTACACTGATTGATACTAACATGTGTGAGGGCTTCGCCAATGCTATCTATAAATCCAGCTTTGTGGAATGATATACTTGCAAAATCTGATGCACTATAAGCGGCGGTGACCTTGATTTTTTTTAAGTCACTCAACTGAATGTGTCTTTCTACTATACCAGACAATTCTCTAAGTACAGCTTGGTCAGGAAATAGCTCAATACGAACAAACCGGGGAGGTATATTCTCTGTCCCAGCGTAATGACCATCCACCATTTCTAAAGGCTGATCAGCTTTTTTTTTGTTCATGACTGTTCCTCCTATCCTACATTTTGCTCTTTAATTTATAACTATCTGAATTTATTAATAGCGGAGTTAAAGTTGAGTAAGAATGCACAACTTTATTTCTCATAAATTACGGCAGTTACAGAGACAAGCGAAATGTAGGTCATAGCTCAACTGTGAATAAGAAAAAATGAGGTAAACACGGTTTTTACAACACCTTTCGTAAATATCGTGTCCGACCCCTTTTGTTCAAAATCAACGCGGTAATACTCCCGATTAGAATAGTGTCACTTTCAATTATTTCCTTTAGGCCCATAAACCTCCCTCAAGTCGAAAGCCCCAATCCATGGATAATCCGGGGTACCGGACATAGCTCCGCTCCTTCGACGCCACCATACGTGTCGGTCGGTTGCACATAAATAGTCGATTTTAGTCAAACTGTCATTTACGGATTGGGTATGTGATTCAGCTCTGCTCTAAGCGAATATCGAAAAGTGAGTTCCGGAGATCTTTATCTGAACGCAACAATTGAGTCAGTTTTATAAAATAATTTATACAATACCAGAATAAATCTTGTCAATAAAAACATGAACAGTCTGGGTATTTGCCATAAGGACTCGGTCAGATAAGGAGAGATCGCTCTGTATCGACTCTTTTATGGATTAGGTTCTAACCAAGCTTTTTCCTTGACCTCGTAGATTTTATTTTTTGGCCGCGTCCTCGCACATCTCCCATAATTATCCCTAAATAATCATGTTGCATAAAAAAAATAGTGGCCGGATTCTCGGCGAATTTTTATTGCACATAAAAGGCATTATGTTTAACTATTTCCATTGATTAATTTCAGCCCTATATAATAAGGTATAAAAAACCATAACCCCTATTGTGTGGAAAAATGAATCACGACATGATACCCAGCCCGAAAAATGATGTTGAACATAACCATGTCATAGCCTTTAAAAAAACATCTTCAAAAGCTGGGTCACAGTCCCAGGACCATTAATCCGCGGGGCCAAAATATGTCTTGCCATATACCGACAGATCCCGTGTTGCCTTCGCAACCACAATACGTAGTCGGCACCCCGGATAAGGTGATTTCGGAGCTCAATGGCTGGCCTACGTTTCCCCTGTCAACTGCTTCACATGCAGCCTCACGACTGCCCGCACATGACTCGGGTCCATGATGGATCGGCTAATCCTTTCATGTGGGACTCTTTCATCACCTACTCTATGCCGGTTTATCCCGGCGCTTTCACCATGTCCCGGAATCCCTCCTTTTTTCAAGTCTGTTTTTCGGAGAAATTGATCTTTTTCAACCGGTCAGCTGGATTGCAGGAAACCATCAGGTGCCAGACTGGTCGCCAGCATAACCATGTTGATATCAAGATGCTCTCGCCAAGTGTTTGCCTTTCTGGCGGAATCTTCAAGCCAAAAATTTTCGATGGTTTCAATCAACGGTTTGTAGCGCATCAGGCTATCCGTGTGCTGGCGCAAAGCATTTCGGTTTCTGAACAGATCGTTTTTTTCCGATAGCAGTCCGGACAGCCGTTCTGCTGCGTGCATGCCAATGGTCAGACCCAGTTCCCTGAATGCCAGCCGATGTTCTGCGTTCAGCACCAGGGGATTGCGGGCCGCATAGGCCTCTAAACCCAGCAGGGCGTCGTTCAGTAAAGCTTCAAGCAGGTCGTGCCGTTGAAAATATCCGCTGCCGATCATTTGGGCCACCTGATAGGCACAGCACAAAAGGCCGCCGATGCCCAGCGGATCATCGGTTACCCAGCTTTTCCCCTGGCAAATCCCGTCCAGTTCAGCGATCTCCCGGCGAAGATCCGGCCGCCGCCGAAACTGTGGTGATGTGTCAGCCGCAATGGCCTGCAGCTGGCTGTAGGTGATGAATCCGTCGACAGGGTCGTGATGGCCCATGGTGGGAACCAGAGAACGGGAGAGGTCGATGCTCATCTTCCAGTAGATGTATTGCCGGTTAAGGGCGGGTGGCGTAAAGACGAACCTGGCATGGACCGTCCTGGCAAGCTCCCGCGCCCAGATGTTGTAAACGGGATCTGCCGTGACAACACTGACACGGTTGAGTGCATGCATCCACTTGGTCAGGTAATGGTAGTACTGGCCGTCACGATCCCACTCGAGATCTTCGTCCAGGGGGTCGGCTAGGCCCCGTTCGTTCATCTTTTTGCCGATCCTCAGGCCGCCGGCTGTCGGGTGACGTCTGCCTTCACCTTCATCCAGACCGCTAAGCCAGCCGGTCCGGGCATCATCCTCACGGTGGCGGCCGAGTTGCTCATGAACCTGGTTTACCAGCAGCAACGCAAGGGACTTGAAGCTGTCGTCACCTGTCCGGCGATAAAGTTCCAGGAAATTGCAGACGGCAAAGGCATCTGTCCACAGGTATCGCCGCAAAGGTTTTCCCTGTGGTAAAAGTCCGGTTTGTCCGGCAAATTCAAGCATGAGCTGCCGGAGCATGGATAAAGATTCGTTTTGATTCATCGCTTCCCCCCCCCCAGTTCCTTAAAAAATAAATTTCAGGGCCTTGTCAATCATGAAAGAGAAATGAGAAGATTTCAGCAGGTGCCGGCACACTTTTCCGGAAATCAAGGAGACCATGCCAAAACGGGGGCTGAAAGTTACGAAGCCATGACCGATAGCAACAGGTGGCGCATTTGTAACTCCAAGTGCGTGTTCAAACTCTCAACGAAAATTTAAGGGATACCTTTTGTCAATGGTCTCCCGGCATGACGCGTGAGGCGGAAAACCTTTTAAAGGCGGCTTAGCCCCCGTTTTGGCATGGTCTTCTCCCCTATTCTGTCTCAATTCCGATACCAGTATGGACAGCCAGACCCTTTTTTTTGATAAATAATTCTATCTCTTCTACAATGTCGTCATACTCAGAATCGTCTATCCCGGATACGGTAAAAATCACTTCCTATTTCTTTTCATCGGCCATTGACCTACCTCCCTATTTTAATTCATTCAAACCCGGTTCAAATTATTTCTTACAATTTTCGTGTGGGGATGATTTTTCCCTATAATTTTTGTAAACAATGCCAGGGCCTTTTCATCTTCCGGTTGCGTTGAAATAAAAAAAGCTTTAAAAATCAATATATTATTTATATGTGTGCCTATTAGGTACGAATGCCTTGAAATAAAATCAGGCCCAGGCAGGAATATACCGGGCATATTTACGTGAATCCGGCGCCCCTGGATCAATCTTGATAAGTCCCTGTTCAGCGGCAGCAGAAATAATCTGAGACACGATGTTGCCGCTGCGATTCGACAATCCAAACCGCTTCCTTAAGGATTGATTGGTCATTTTTTTTCTTAACACCCACTGCAATACACAATGCTGGTAACAGGCCCGAACCCGGTCTGTCTTATCCGTAGCCCTGAAGTCCCTTGCGCCGTATATGACGGCCACGGTCCGCCAGTATTTCACTTAAAATTTTCTGATTATAACGGATTTGGGGGATGAGCCCCTATTCTAATTCTATGTATTATTAAATCCTGGCACCTTGGATTTGCACCAAGGATGGTGAGATCGAGGAGGATTTTCATGGCTTACTCACCACTCCCAAAGCGTCTACCTATTCCGCCATACCAGGATTTTTATATTAGCTGCTCCGATTCCCATAGCCGGTGCCCTCCCTGGAGGCCTCCGGGTCCCTCTTATTTTGATTCAAAAATCTTTATTCCAGGAAAAATCAATGCGAGCAGGAATAGAAGGAAGAAAATGATTTCTTTCCTGGCCCAATCTTTTCTCTGGTGAACGCCTTTAATGAATATTTTATCTTCCGGCGTTTCAGCTATTTTGGAGCCTTGGCCCCCGGTAAAGTTTGTGCTGCAAGATCAAAAGTGAAAGATCCATGAAAATGTTGATTTTCTTTGTTGGCGACTCGCTTAGATTTGTTGACGATCAGGGCATCCGCAAAATCAGCTTCTTTACCCTTCACCGGTTTTGCATTTCGATAATCGGTAAGCGCCAGCCACACAGCTTGACCATCTTCAAATCTTATATTCGGTTCCTGGAACAACGACTGAAGAACTGTCACCAGTTCAGGCTTCTTTAACTGGTACTTTTTACCACTCAGTGTCCAGATCGTTTCAACCAGCACGACATCTGTAACTAAAATCTTCTGCTGACCTGAAATTAACTTGACAGCTTTTTTAAACTGCTCGGCATCATCTTCAAGCAGGTATCGCAACAAAACGTTGGTGTCGATTGCAATCATTGCAGGGAACTCTCCATAGACTCCTCATCAGTCATAGAAGGATTCCCTTGGACGTGCTTTAAGATACCTCTTGCGGCTCCCTGCTTCTTTTTTACAATGGTTAGCTGACCATAAGCTACAAAGCTTTCCACTTCATCCCCTGGTTCGATCCCCAGAGCTTGACACTGACTTACGGGCAAAGTGATTTGTCTTTTTGCACTGACCTTTGGCATAACCCCTCCTTTACTTTTTGTATATAGCAAAGATATTGCAGTCTTTACAATTTGTCAATCAGTAAAGATAATTTATTCCGACGTAAGCATTGTATTAGCCGCACCTTTTCAAGACTGGCAGGGTGTTGTATAGTTGGGTTCCATTAAACATTTGGTGCAAATTCCCCACGGGGTGCCGTTAGCCGATTTCGTTCATTAGAACGCTGTGAACTTCTTTATCTTCAATTCCCAAATACAACATGGTGGTTTTGGGGTCAGAGTGGTTATACCGTTTGGCAATCACATCGAATCCAACACCATATTTGACCCGTTGTTGATATCCCCAGGTTTTTCTTAAAGTGTGGGTACCGTAATTGCCTTTGAGGTTTATGGCCTGTGTCCATTTTTTTATCAAGCCATGAACGGATTGGACAGACAAAGGTGAATTCTCTCCCTTTCTGCTCCGGAACAGGTAATGGCCATCTTCTTTATGTTCACCCTGGGACAAATAATTGTCCAGAGCCTTCCGGACGGACTTGTTTATCACCACAACATTCTTTTTCTTAGTCTTAGATTCAATGATTTGATGAACCTGACCGGGTTTCAAGTACCGGACATCTCCAACCTTGATATTGAGAAGGTCCCCGGCCCGGATACCGTTATTCACCCCCATAGTGAAAAGCAACAAATCCCTGGGTTTTCCGGATAGCAGTTGCAAAATAGACTTTATATCTTTTTTCTTCCGGATCGGTTCCACCTCGATTCGGGAACCCTTTTTCGGATGATTGAAGTTTTGCCCTTTTTCCAATTTTTTTGTACCAATACATTAATCTTAAGTTTTCTGCACTATAACATATATAACTTAAGATTCAAAATAAGGGTTTGCCGGAATTTTTCCTAAAATATCATGGAAACGCTTGTGGTTATTGGCTTAGACGCCCCTTCTCCAATCTTAACTTTTTGCTTAAAGTTAAGATTGGCAATCTTCATTATAGGCCACAATACGTCTAGTAGCCCTACCCTTTCTGGATTGCTGTTCAGCGACACTGAATAGACAGATTGTGGGGTCTTCGATTCCTGATAAAATTTCTGAGAACGGACGATTTTAACGACATAAATCTGCGGTTTGTCCGCAGGATTGGGTTTGTTATGATTCTTAACGTGCCGTTTTTATCTTATTTCGTCCTTTTACTTCTATCTTTTTTTTTAAGGAACTCGTATAGATGATCTTTTTTTCTAGACGCAATTATTTTATCCACTTTAAGTTTATTCTTTTCATCAATAACCGATTCTTTCGTATCATTTCCCTTGTTTGACTTTGAAATTTTCGGAGCAACGTCCTGTTTTGCACAAACAACTGAAAGTAAATTTCTTAACTGGTGGATGGAATTATCGGAATTATATCCTTTGTCTATTTCGTTACGAATGGTATTATAGATGTCTCCTAAATAAAATGATGTCCTGTGGAGAAGATTCATGTGGTTTGTAACTTCTTTGAACCATCCATCTGGTTGTTCTTTTATTAATAGCAGACTCACAAAGTGTTTTTGCATCTCCGAAGTATTTTCTTTTAAATTTTTAAAGAATACAGGGCCGATTTTCTTAGAGGAAATGTTATCTTTAAAGTGAGTAACGACATTGTTAGGGTTAGCAATATATATATGTTTTAATTTTTCTTCTGGCGATCCCTTAAAACTGTCATCTAAGATAACATTTAATCCATCATAAGTAGCCCTACCTCTTTGAGCTAATGTCGGGGAAAGCCAGAATAAAACTCTTGAAACTTGCTCCCATCCACCAAGAATTGTTTGAAGCATTTCCAACTTATTTTCTGGCTCTATATAGGTGCTGTTTCTTAAAGCCCGTGAAGCTGCCTTTATACTTTGGATTAGACTAATAACTGAATAATCCGTAAGAAAATTTGTAATAGATTGATCATAAGGAACCTCTGAATCATAGAAGTTATCCGCATGCTGATCTTTGATTTTATTCGGTAGTTTCGATTTTTGTACTTTTTCAGAAATTTCTTTTCTAATCTCGTGTATTTTGTCTTTAGAAAGATCCCAAACGATTCCTTTGAAGGGGTTAAAATCCTCAGGAATACCAATTTTCTGATCAACGGTTGAAACTAATTCCTTCGTATCTTTCAAAAGGACTTTGATTGCATCGTCCTTTTTACCATCAATACCAGTATAGAATTCAATGATCTCTGGATAATTAATATAGTTTTTATCAGTAAGAATATAATTACGGAAACTCTCATCTTGTTGCATGTATTTTGCTGCAAAATAGAAAACCCAATAACGATGCTTAAACTCCATTTTATTTTGAACTTTTATAATAATATTATTTGACTCTAAGATGTCTATTATTGCACTGATATCAACAGTAACTAATTTTTCTTGGCAGTATCTATACAGTTCATCTTTAAAAACATCTGGATCAAAACTACGAGTATGATTTTGAATGAGATTTTTGCAAAATCTTCCTAAAATGTATTCACAGTCTTCTACCTCTGGTTTTGTACTTGAGTAAGTGAAAGACTCAGCATTTGTAAATAATATAAACAAAACAGTTTTGATTAATTTTGTCCTGTTAATAAGGTCATCGTTAAATCCTTTTTCAAAAACTTTTAAAAGCGTTAGGCAGTTTAATGGCGTTCTATGGACATTTAATGTTTCTAAATCTTTAACGACTTTAGCAACAACATCATCCTCCTCTGCGATAGGCTGTGTTTGATTGTATTTTGAGACTAATTCACGCACTTTAGTTCGTTGAAGGGCTTGTAAATGTAACGGCATGAACTTAGAGTTTAACTGAGTGAAATCAAATTTAGTGCTGTAACTATACGATGAATAGGCAGACATTATTACAATAGGAATATCTTCAGCGTATTCATCAATTAATTTTAAAATATTATGATGATCAACAATTGTATCATCCCAGGAATCTATTATTATACAGCATATATCCGTTTTATTTTCACCGAAATCTTGAAGTTGGAGTTCAATATCGTTTATTGCTTTCCTTGCTTTAGTATGATTAGCATCCAAGTATATCCAGAAATTTCCATTCTTATAGGCTTCTAATCTCATATAATGCGATAGGCAGGTCAATCCGAATTGGGGGTGTGCAATTATGAATGCGGCCATTGGCGATTCAATAAAAGTATCAATTAAATTATCTTCATCATTGAATTCTCTATCTTTAGATAGTTTTGGTTTAATAAAAAATTTTGATTGATCCTTAAAAAAAGATAATGCGCTATCAAGGTTGGCTTTTAATTTGGCTTTGTTTTTATTATGGCCATTTTGAATATCGACAATTCCACTATCGTTACCAGAAAACTTAGAACCATTCAGAAATTTGCCATTAACATATTCCCTATAAATCAAATTGGTTACATGATGATCATTGATTGTTATTATTGCATACCCTAAATCATCATATTTATTGGTGAATAGCTGTGGTGCAGAACAAACCAGGGACTTTTGAGAAATCTGGTTGAATTTTAAATCCTGCTGATGACAATGCCCACAAAGACATAAGGAGAAATGCTCTTCTATTATTTTTTTTAATTCTGCTTGGCTCCATTTATTTAAATATTCGAGAGGATGGTGCATTAATAATATATTTGTTTTAGTTGCTTTTTGTTTGCACCATTCAATCACCCCCCTTGTATAAATAGCTAATTTTTTTTCATCATCTATTCCATTTAAACCTCCAAAAGAGCACAGAGCCGTATTCAAACAATACACCCCTAAATCAGAGTTGATTTCCCAACCTTTACCCTTTGTGTTGCAATCAATACCGAAATCAGCAAATTCGCATTCGAATAATTCATAATTTTCAAATTTGTAATCTTCTGTTCTATCAACAAAGTTATTAAAATCAGATTCAGATGTTGAATTGTTCTCTATATCTGTTTTGTATTTTTCAAAATTTTTCTCAATAACCTTTCTGTCTAAGTCATGATTGCCTGGGACTAAAAATCTTGTGCTTGAAGGGAGACCAACATTTTCTAATCCTTTGTCCAGTTCTAATTTAAAATTTTCATAAGCAGTAGTTTCTGAACCTGAAAAAACTATATCACCTGATATTCCGATAAAAAAGGTATAATCAGCTAATACTTTTCGCTGATGTATTAAATCCTCTAAAAGTAAATTTAATACAGAAGAAACACCTTCTGGTTCGTTACTTTTATAGTGGATATCAGCTATATGTACTATTGCGTATTTCATTTCTATACCTTTCATAGAAGGTTTGTAAGCCATTCTCCGGTTGCCCGTATATTTTTGATATCTATGCGCATATCATTCATAGAACCAATAATATTTGAAACATTGTTGAAATCCCATTCTACAATCTAAAATTTCGTATCAAGGCTTAAGTTGGAAGTAAAGGAATTTCGAAAGATTAAAGCTGATAAATATTTGTATATACCAGGAGCTCCAAATTGCTGATGCAGTTTAATGATTCCCCCGAGAAATTTAGAAAAACAAAGGTGGTATCATTGTTAACCAAGATCCTTTCCAATAAAGGCGCTTGATACTTCCGCTATTGCTCAGAAGGACTCAAATAGATCGCCCCATAGTTCACAGCGCCCGAGACTCAACTTTAGAATCAAAGGCTGTCAGATTGATTCTCAGGGGCCATGAAAATGGCATTTAGCCTGATCAGAGCTATGAACTCCCAACGAGCGTCAACAAAACAGTGCGCTTTCTGGGGCCATTGTCATGATTGATGACCACAACCTGCTGCCAGGTGCCTAATGTCAAATTGCCGTCCCGGACCGGAATACTTACAGAGGGACCAAGCAAGGCAGCCTGAACGTGGCTGTGGCCATTACCATCATGCCACGCCTGCTCATGGGCATATTCGAGGCCTGGCGGTGCCAGGGAGTTGATGGCCCGTTTAAGGTCCGTCACAACGCCCGGCTCATACTCAATGGTGCTTACAGATCCGGTGGAGCCTTTAATGAAAACCTCCAGGTTTCCGGTTTTGATGCCGGTGTCTTTTACCCAGGTCTGGAGCTCAGGCGTGATGTCCTGGATATCCGGGCCGGTCGCCAGATTTACGGAAAGGTTATAGGTGTAAAGTTGCAAATCCTTCATGCCAGATCCATATCAATATATATAACCGCTGTAAAGTTTTGACTTGCCGGTTTATGATTTTTGAAAAACGTTATGAATCACAGATAGTCGTCGGTAATTTCCCTTAATTAATTTTCATCATCTAAAGGGAACATAGCCTTTCCGAATGCTAAATTGCCAGACAGCGATTGGGATAAATGAGTTTACACCATTTTGCATTGCTGTTAAGAACCTTTCGACGGATTTATTTTCAAAGGAAACAGCAAATAATGGCAAACAAACTGACACTCTCAAAACTTGAACATCTCCTCCTCACAGCCTGTGATGACCTTCGTGGCAGTATGGATGCCAGTGAGTATAAAGAATACATCTTCGGCATGCTGTTTTTAAAACGGGCCAGCGATCTGTTTGACGAGCGCCGGGATGAAATAAAAAAAGAAAATCAGGCTCTGGGCATGTCTTCAGAGGATATTGACATTGAGCTTGAAGACCGTGACAACTATTCCGGTAAATATTTTTACGTCCCCAGGCGGGCCAGGTGGAACGAAGGGTGGGATGAAGAGGTTAAAGACAAAGAAACCGGTGAAACGAAAATAGAGCACCACCCGGCATTAAAGCATGTAAAGGAAAATGTCGGCACACAACTGAACAAAGCCCTGGAAGCCATTGAGGAAGCCAACATTGATGCCCTTCAAGATGTACTCAAAGGTATCAATTTCAATCGCAAGATCGGGCAGCGGACCCTGGATGATGACACCCTTGCCGATTTTATCCAGAATTTTGAAAAGATCCCCCTCAAAGACGAAGACTTTGAGTTTCCAGACCTTCTGGGAACGGCCTATGAATGGCTGATCAAATATTTTGCCGACTCAGCCGGCAAAAAGGCCGGAGAGTTTTACACCCCTCCCGAGGTTGTCCGCATCTGCGTGGAGATCTGTGATCCCCGGGAAGGCATGAGTATCTATGACCCGACAATCGGGTCCGGGGGCATGTTAATCCAGGCACGGGACTATTTGAGAGAGTGTGGCGGAGACCCCGGTGAATTGTCCCTGAACGGACAGGAATCCATTGGCACCACCTGGTCCATCTGCAAAATGAACATGCTGCTGCACGGTATTTCCCATGCCGATATCCGCCAGGGAGATACCATTAAAGAGCCCCTGCACCGGGATGAGACCAATGAACTGACCCGCTTTGACAGGGTCCTTGCCAATCCCCCCTTCAGCCAGAACTACAAAAAGAAGGAGTTACAATTTCCAGGCCGGTTCCCGGTTATGATGCCTGAAAAAGGTAAAAAAGCAGACTTGATGTTTGTCCAGCATATGCTGTCAGTCATCAAACATGATGGACGCCTTGCCACTGTCATGCCCCACGGGGTCCTATTCCGTGGCGGAGAAGAACGTGAAGCCCGACAATACTTCATTAAAAACGGATATCTTGAAGCTGTCATCGGCCTGCCAAGCAACTTGTTTTACGGCACCGGTATCCCGGCCTGCATCTTGGTGCTCAACAAAGAGGGTGCAAAAGACAGGGACCATGTTCTGTTTATCAATGCCGACAGGGAATACAGGGAAGGCAAAGCAAGAAATTTCCTCAGACCCGAGGATATGGACAAAATCGTGTACACCTACCATGCAAAAGTAGACACCCCGGGATATGCCAGGAATGTTCCTGTTAAAGAAATCGAAACAGAGGAATTTAACTGCAATATCCGCAGATATGTTGACAATGCGCCGCCTCCCGAACCCCATGATGTCCGGGCTCATCTCCATGGCGGTATTCCCATTTTGGAGATCAATGCCTTGGATCATTTCTGGTCCAATTATTCGGGACTGATGCAGGACTGTTTTATCCCAAAAGATGAAACCTACATGGATCTTGCCCCGGCCATCTCAGACAAACGCAGTATTCCAGAGTTTGTAACCAACCATTCTGGTGTTGTATTGCGGCATAAAACCTTCATGGACACTCTTTCTGATTGGTGGGAAAAGAATCTTCCCATTGTTCAAGCCCTGGCCAAAGATCCGGAAAACCAACATGAGAATGCCGGCAATGTGTATCTTATGCGAAGGACGCTTCTGAAAAGCATCGCCGACACTTTCAAAGATCAGGGCCTTTTGACATCATTCCAGGTACGGGGCGCCTTTGCCAACTACGTCAACACATTGAAAGCAGATTTTAAGTCCATTGCAGCCAGCGGCTGGGGGCCGGGCCTGATACCGGATGAGGACATTCTTGAAAGCCAATTCCCGGAAGTATTGGAAGAGATGGAACAGGCAAAGGCCCGCAGAGATGAACTTCTTGCGTTGTTTAGTGCGGCCGGGGAAGAAGATTTTGAAGACACTGAGGACACTGGTGTACTGCCGGCAGATGAGGTGAAATCAAAAAAGGATACGCTCAAGGCGCTTAACACAGAGTGGAAGGGTCATTTAAAAAACCTGAAGGCCCTGGCCGGAAATATCTTCTCTGAAATACAAACAGCGGATCTCCTACCAAAAGGGGAGAAAAAAGGCTTTTATTGTACAGAAGGACTGACCCAGAAACTGGCTCTATTTTCCAACGGCAACCGGATTCTTGAACTGGCAAAACAGGTAGGGTATCATTCCGAATATGAAGATCCATTAAAACAAGCCATAACATCAGGAGAGCTTGCCAGATCCCGTGCCGGAAATATCACATTGGCATTGTCCAGACACAACGCCTTGGAAGAAGACCTCAAAGAGATGAAGGCAAAAATCAAGGCCACGGAGAACAAGCGGGATGAACTTGTCGAAAGTGCCAGGGAAAAAATCACGACTGATGAAGCCCGGACTGTTATTCTTGACCGGCTTCGATCTGTCCTCACGGAAACGTACGAGGCCTATTTAAGGACTGACCTTCGTGCCTGCATCAAAGCAATTGAGAACCTGTGGGATAAATATGCGGTTACAGCCAAAGCAATAGAGGTTAAACGGGACGAGGCGTCTTTGAAATTGAGAGAGTTCTTGATGGAGTTGGGGTATGAGTAGAAATTTTCTTACAGTTGGAAAATACTTGAAACTTTTGAGTGGTTTCCCATTCTCTTCTAAATATTTTTCTTCGGAGGAAGGTTTCCCATTAATTCGTATTCGGGACATTCAAGATTCAAAGATAGAAACCTACTACACCGGGCCATATTTCGAGTCCTACGTCATTAAAAATGGAGATATTTTAATCGGAATGGATGGCGATTTTCATGTCAGGAAGTGGCAAAACAGTGATGGCCTGCTTAATCAAAGGATACTGAAAGTAGAAGTTACGCAACCTGATATAATCTCTTTGAGATACATATATTATTGGTTACTTCCATATATAAAAAAAATCAACGATGTCACTGCTGCAACCACTGTAAAACATCTTTCAGTTAAAGATCTCCAAAAAGCGTCCGGCCTCCTTCCCGATGTAAAAAAACAGGAGAAGGCTGCCGAGATACTTGAAACTATTGACCAGACAATCGAAAAAACCAAAGCTTTAATCCAAAAACACCAGCAAATCAAACAAGGGCTGATGCATGACCTGTTCACTCGTGGTGTTACATCAGACGAAAAACTTCGACCGGCAAGGGATCAGGCCCCGGAGCTTTATAAAGAGACGCCTATTGGATGGATACCAAAGAAATGGGGGTGTAAAGCTCTTGAAACACTTTTGTCTTCAGCCCCTAACAACATGAGAAGTGGGCCATTTGGAAGTTCTCTTTTAAAATCAGAGTTGGTCGAAGACGGAATACCATTTTTAGGAATTGATAATATCCATATCGAAAAATTTATACCAATATTTCATAGATTTGTTTCATTAAATAAATTCAAACAGCTATCAAAATATGCTATCCGAAAAGATGATGTTATCATTACAATCATGGGAACTGTGGGGCGTTGTGCCGTAGTTCCCCAATATTTAGATCTTGCTCTTTCTTCTAAGCACTTGTGGACGATGACGTTTGATAAATCAATTGTTATACCTGAGCTTGTCTGTTGGCAGTTAAATCATGCCGGGTGGGTAAAAGCCTGGTTTCGAAAACAAACTCAAGGTGGGATTATGGATGCGATACAATCAAAGACACTAAAAACTCTGAAATTACCCTTACCTCCATATAATGAGCAAGTTGCGATATATGAACGGTATAAAAATATCACCCAAAAAATTCAAACCGAGCAAGAGCATTTTTTTAAATTAACAAAACAAAAATCTGGTCTAATGCAGGACCTTTTAACAGGTAAAGTCCGGGTAAAGGTAGGCGAATAAGGAACTACCCATGTCTGAATACACCGAAGTCGAGCAACACTTTCTAAAACAGCTTCAAGAGCTGGGATGGATAATTCTGGACCAGGGTCCGGACATCCCCCATGATCCAAAGAAAAGCCTTCGAAATAACTTCCGACAATGGATACTGCCAGAAGTATTTACCCAAGCCGTTAACGACATCAACCTGACATCTGACGGAGACTCCTGGCTGACTTCAAGACAACTCACAGATCTCTACGATCAGATCCTTCGGCAGCCCAACAGAACTCTTTTAGAAGCAAATGAAGCCATCCAAAAATTGATCTTCAAAGCCCAGGTGGATGTCAATGAAATCACCGGAGAGCAGGACCCGGTGGTCAAGCTAATCGACTTCCAGACTCCAGAAAACAATCAATTCCATGCCATCAATCAATTCAGAATAGACACCCCGGGTTGCGTCAAACAATTCATCATTCCGGACATCGTTCTGTTCGTAAACGGCATTCCATTGGCTGTTGTTGAGTGCAAGAAAGGCGGCCCCACCTGCGCCAATCCTATGGCCGAAGCCTTTGAGCAACTGCAGCGGTATATGAACCGAAGAAAGGCAACGACAGAACAGGGACTGAAGGAAGGAGAGCCCCGTCTTTTTCATACCAACCTGTTGCTCATCAAAACCTGCGGCTTGGAAGCGGACTTCGGCACGATTACATCAGGAGAAGAACATTTCTTTCCCTGGAAGACACAATGGCCAAATGATGACAAGACCGCCAAGGGTAAGAACCAGCAGGAACAATTGATCAGCGGCATGTTGAACAAGTCCAATCTGCTCCAGATTCTCAGGACATGCGCCGTATTCATGGATACGGACAGCGGCGCCCGCATCAAAGTGGTCTGCAGATACCAGCAGTTCAGGGCGGCCAACAAAATCTGCGTTCAACTCCGCCAGGGTCAAACTCCGGCAGAGCGCAGTGGCGTGGTCTGGCATACCCAAGGATCAGGCAAATCCCTAACCATGGTATTTGTCGCCCGGATCATCAGAGCGTCTACCGACTTAAGCGATTTCAAAATCGTCCTGATCAACGACCGTGTGGACCTGGAAAAACAGCTTGCCAGAACAGCCACTCTGATTGGTGGACGAATAAATATCATTGAAAACACTGCGGCGCTGAAAGTTGACCTGGGCACGGACACATCAGACATCAATATGGTCATGGTCCATAAGTTCCAGCAAAGGGAGGAAGCTCTCCCCCTCCAGGTGGCAGAAGCCCTGGGCACATACCTGGCCATGCCTTCAGGCAAACAATTCGGTGTGATCAACGAATCCGATCGGATCTTACTCATGATTGATGAGGCACACAGGACCCAGAGTTCCGATCTTGGAGACAACATTGTTGAGGCTTTTCCCAATGCTGCAAGAATTGCGTTCACAGGCACCCCCCTGATTGCCCAGCGTCATGGAGAAAAAAAGACTTGGAAAAGATTTGGCCAGTACACAGACACCTATCGGTTGATGGACGCAGTTGATGACGGCGCTACTTTGCAGATTCTTTATGAAGGTAAAACCGCAGATGCGGCGCTGAATGAAAAGCACGCCTTTGAAACCGCCTTTGAAGATATATTCAAAGACCGGACTGAAGAGGAGCTTCTGGCCATCAAAAAGAAGTACGGTGCCACAGGTGACATTCTGGAGGCGGAAAAAAGAATCAAAGCCATTGCATCTGATTTAGTGGATCATTACATCGGGAATATTTTACCAAACGGATTCAAGGCCCAGGTCGTCTGCCACTCGAAGCTGGCTGCGGTCCGGTATCAAACGGCCATACAAAACGCTCTCCAAGACAGGCTCCAAAAAGAAAAGAATTCGCCCGCCCCTGATCTCAATCTGATCAAACAATTGGATTCTCTCAAAGCCGCGGTTGTGATCTCCAGTGACGGCACCAATGAAGCCGCCTTTGTTACCGAAGCCAGGAAGCAGGCCAGAGGGTGGAACGCTGTTACGAACTTTTGTAAACCCTTTGACTTTGACGATCCGGAAAAAGAACTCACCGGCATTGCGTTTCTCATTGTCTGCGACATGCTGCTGACCGGATTTGATGCCCCCATCGAACAGGTCATGTATATTGATAAAAAGATTCGGGAGCATACCCTGCTTCAAGCCATTGCACGGACCAACCGTGTCGCCAAAGGGAAAAACCGGGGCTTTATCGTGGATTACATCGGTCTTGCCAACCACCTGACCCAGGCATTAACCTTGTATGCAGCAACTGATGAACAGGAAGAACTGGCTCAAGGACTCAAAAACATTACCTCTGAAATGCCTGTTCTGGAAGAAAGATATCAACGGCTGTTGCAACTGTTCAAGCTGCACAAGATCAAAAAGATACAGGGGTTCATTGAAGGGACACTTGATGATATTGCAGCTGATGCCGCTGTTGTTCATGATGCCGTGACTTTGCTCAAAGATGAACAACTACGGGCTGACTTTGATGTGTACCTGAAAAAATTTCTCATGAGTCTGGACATCATATTGCCCAACCCCGCAGGCCACCCGTACCGGGTTCCTGCCAAGCGTTTCGGTTACATCTTGCGTGTAACCAAAGAACGATATAAAGACACCAGTCTGAGCCTCGGTGATGCCGGCGCCAAAGTCAAGGACCTGATCAACTCGCATTTGATCAGTTTGGGAATCAACCCCATGGTGCCACCAATGGAGCTTCTGGCAGATGACTTTATTGAAAAACTGAACCAGCATGCCGGAGGCAATACTGAAGCCAAGGCAAGCGAGATGGAGCATGCCATCAGAAAACATTGCACTGTACACCACGACGAAGATCCGGCATTCTACAAAAGCCTTTCAGAAAAGGTAGAAAACCTCATTGATCAATACCAGGACAACTGGGACGCTTTGGCTGAGGAACTTGGAAAGCTAAGGGACCAGGCCCTTGAAGGCAGAAAATCCGGAAAAGACGGGATGGGGAAAGAGGCCACTACTTTTTATGAGCACATTGCAGGTGTGGCCTTTGAAAATAATGACATCCCTGACACTGCAAAACCGAAAATGAAAGATCTTATGGAAGCAATTGTTGAAACCCTGCAGTCGAGTATCGGCAGCATTGGTTTTTGGACCAATGCCGATAAGCAAAAGAAAATCAGAAGTCGTATCAAGAAAGCGTTAACCCTGACCGGGATTGACGCTTTAAAGGAAAACCGGGAACGTGTTGCAATTGAAATCATGAAGCTGGCCAAAAACAGACATGATGCATTGATCAAAGGCGGTGAGAAATGAATGTCAGACGCATAAACGATATTGACTACATTCTGCTTCCCGGAACCAAACGGAAAACTACCGATATCGTCATAGAGCGGGATGGCATGGTAACAGTCAGGCCCCCAGAAGGATTCTCTCCTGAACAGGTAGATGCCGTGGTCCACAGCAAACGGATGTGGATATACAAAAATCTTGCAGAGTGGCGGGATCTAAACGCGGCCGCTGTGGTCCGTGAGTGGGTAAATGGAGAGTCTTTTCTTTATCTGGGACGTAGCTACCGCTTGTCACTGGTGGCGGACCAGTCTGCAGATCTGAAGCTCAATCAAGGCCGATTCTGTTTGAAGCGATCTCTGATTGATGAGGGAGGGGAAAACGCTGCAAAAACAGCCTTTGAACTCTTTTACAAAACCAAGGGTGAAAAACGGATAAAAGACCGAATTGCCTACTACGCTCCAAAAGCAGGGGTTTCTCCCAGCGGTCTTAAAGTTAAAGACATGGGATACCGCTGGGCCAGCTGCACAAAAAACAATCTGCTGCAATTCCACTGGAAATGTATGATGGCACCTCCAAAGATCATTGATTACATGGTGGTTCATGAACTTTGTCACATCCATCATCGCAATCACACGGACTTATTCTGGAATGAAGTGGACAAGGTGATGCCGGATTACCGCGAAAGAAAGCAGTGGTTAAAGAAATACGGAGCAGGCTTGGATTTGTAACAGGTAATGAAAAAAAAGATGACAAACTCATTTTCACGTGTTAATTTAATCCCATCAATAATTCTGAATAACACCCGCCACGCCTCTTGGGGTTTTGACCTCGAATGCGCACCCCGGCGGGTTACTTATTTTTGGGGGAACCATGAAATATAAGAAACCCCCTCTTGCTATCGATGATCAAATCCAACTGTTGCGTCAGCGCGGCATGGAGATACCCGATCCAGGTAGAGCAGCCCGCTACCTTTCCCACATCAGTTACTTTCGTCTTCGAGGATACTGGATTCCCTTTGAAAACAAAGAGAATGGAAAAGATCACCACTTCATGGATGGGACCACCTTTGATGCTGTCCTCAATCTTTACATCTTTGATCGGAAGTTCAGGCTCTTAATGCTGGAAGCCATCGAAAGGATTGAGATTTCATTCCGGGCACATTTTGCCAACGAACTGGGCGTGGCTTATGGGAGTCATTTCTACCTTGACCCCAATTATTTTTACAGGGCTGATCTGCATGAAAACCTTTTGAACTCTTTGGGGTCTGAAATTAATCGAAGCACAGAGCTTTTTATTGAACATTACAACAAAACCTACGATGATCCGGCGTTACCTCCGATTTGGGCTTCAGCCGAAGTGATGTCCTTTGGACAACTATCTCTCTGGTATAAGAATTTGAAAACCCGCCATGACAAAAACCGGATTGCGAGACCCTACGGTATCGATGAAAGCCTCCTACGCTCATTTATGCACCATCTGACGTTTATCCGGAATATCACTGCTCACCATGGACGGCTTTGGAATCGTCGAATGACCATTACCATGAGGCTGCCCAGAAAACCCAAAGCATTGGCAGCTATGTTAAACCCAGATGCCACCAGATATGTCGGCAATACCGTAATCATGTTGGGATACTTTCTCCAATTAATCAGCCCTGGGACCAGTTGGCCACATCGGATGCGCCGATTAATAATCCACTCTCATGGAATCCGGCCAGCTGCAATGGGATTGCAAAAAAATTGGCAACATCTTCCTTTATGGAAGGTGCCTGATGGGAATAGATAAAGGCCTGAATCAATAAACTATTTGTAGTGGCTCGGAATAAAAACGCCCAGGGCTCGGAATAATTCCGATTTTGGGCTCTGATTATACGTTACTACGTTAGCGCCTGGGCTCACATTATACGTTAATGGGCTCGGAATAATTCAGGCCGGGCTCTATTTATACGTTAATAAGATTTCAATCTGACATTATCAATAACAGAAGTAGTCAACACTCCTTTCAATAAAGGCTTTTGACCACAATCATAGACATAGGGCTCGCCGTAAGATTCCTAAAGTTCCCTATAAAAATTATGTAACTTCTCAATAAGTGCGGGTAATCGTTAATTTGAAAACACGAATACTTGCAATAAGGTGATTTTTTTCTTATAGCTATCCCAAAATTCCACATATTTATTCGAACGTCACAAGATTCATGTCGTTGACTTGCATCGCTCCACGCAACCGTCGGATGGCATTCCATGTCTTGGGTGGAAGCGCCTTTCGCAACTGGCAGGCTTTGGGCGGCTTCCAGTACATACAATGGGACATGGGCGTAAACCCTAGGAAGTAGAGCCAATTCCAATGCCTCTTTCTTGCACCCTTGCGCTCTGGTTCCACGCGGATATCGCGGATACCTGCGCCAAACACACTGGAAAGCGGACCACCTATAAGATCGGCGTCAAAATAGAGGTTGGTCCATCGTACGCATGCGAATGGAGCTGAGGTGTGAAGCAAGGTGGTTGCCCCGGTAGAGCGTCCAGATCCCTTAGAGTCGGGGCGATGGTATGTAAAGGAGTCCTCCCGCTCTTGGGAACGGGGTGGGCAGGTTGGCAACTCGCGTTCGCGCTGGCGTTTGACCAAGTCGCTGGGCGACGACGCCAGAAGGATGGATGCGTGTACGAGTGGGCTGCCGCATGTCACCAGGTCGGTGACTAACCACTTGCTGCCCCGTTCGCGTTCTGCGCGCCAGAGCTGCTTTTGTAAATCCTGGTAATGCCTGGCAAATGAGGACTGACTGTCTCCCGATTTCTCAGAGATAAGCGTTTTTATGGCTTGGATGCAGTTCTGATACTGAATAGAATCAGAGGTAGGGCTGGTGTTCCGGAATTCATCCCACACGAACCGCAGGATGTCATAGGCAATCACGCTACCTAGGCTGTGCCCCACGATAATGATTCGTCCGTACTTCCCAGACTTGTGGAGTTTACGGATGAGTTTGACGCCGTCTCGCCGTATCACCTGACGCTGCGCAATGTTGTCGGGGTTCGGACTCAGATAGCGGGCGGCGTCTCCGATATAACCAAGAAAGATTGTATTGAGCAAGGCTACGCTCATTAGCGAGAGCGCCGAAACTGACCAGCCGAAGGCCTCCGCATTCTCACCAGTTGGCGTTATCCATCCGGTGAGGGCCGCCGTAACGGCGACAACCAGCAATACCCATGATGCCCACCAGACAAGCCTCATACGAGAAGGAATGTACCAGGGCCACGTAAACAGAAGCCTAAGAAACCAGTTGAGCACGTGCCGATACTTCGTGTCGCGCATGTTGAACGCCCAGTAGTATTCAAAGTAGTCGGTCGTTGGCCAATTTCTATTGTCACCTGGCGCGGTGAGTCTACGCAGCTCGAATGAGTCCGACATCCTGTCCGGCTTATTCCAGTACTTCTGACCGTACCGGTTCGTGGTAGTAACAATTCCATTTACAAAACCCCGCAAGGTCTGCATTGGTCGTTGTTCGCCAATCCCGTGTATAATGACGACGGCCTGCCGCTTAGAGTAATCGCGTGACATAGTTGCTCTCCGACCTGTACACAACTTCAAAAATTGAAGCAGATAAACCGTTTTTAGACCCAATGGCTGTTTTGTATGGCTCAGATCTTGAGCCATGTGATTTCTCAATAAATACAGTGCCATTTTGAAAACGGACAAACGGATTTCTCATGCGATCTCCTCTTCTGTGTTGTGCTAATAAAAAAAATGTGTGGTTCTGTATATTCCAAATATTTTTTATCTATCTGGATAACAAACGAAAATTGGAAATATTCAGATCCGGATAATTATTTTAAGTATCAACGAGAAAATTCATACCATCATTCGAAATGGTACGCAAAGATTTTTATTCAATTTCAAACACAATTAGGTAGGATAATCACGGTTCAAACACCTTTTCATCACTCTGGCTTTTCAAAATCATATATTCGGATGATACCAACAAAGAAAATGAGTAGTACCAAGGTCAACAATAATGGTATGATTGAATTCTTTTTGGAAAATTAAACCGACCGCCATTGATTTGATACCTTCAACTTGTAACGGTAATGAAAGTGTTGTGGAACAAAAAGCCATAAAACCAACGGAATACTATTCCCTTTTTTTTGGGGGGGGAGTGTTTCATATAAAAATCAGTAGGTTTCTTCAAACCCGATGTTCGAGTCTTTTTCTGTTGATTTTTCAGAATTCCCGTTTTGCGGGGATTTTCATCGTTTTCTTTGACTTGAGTTTATTCTGAAAAAAACGTAGTTAGAAGCGGGGAAGTCTGTCATTTCGTAATTTCAAAAAGTCAAGGATTACAAAAAGCATCTCTATTATCATAGTACTCTCATTTTAACGATCAATTCCTTTATAAGTTAAAATAATTTCTCCTAATAAGAATGGGAAAAGGGAAACAATAAGCCATGGTTCATATTGCCAAACAATGACAATACCCACAATCATCAAAATTAATGTCAATAGATAGTTAGAACTTTCGAAAAAATTGTACACCATTCTGTTCTTAGATATTTCAGGCAAGCTGTCCCGTGCAATGAATTCTTCCCACATTACCACGTCTTGTCGATCGCAAATTGATTTAAGCCAAATCTCGACATGGTCCTTCATAAAACAACCTAAAACAATGATTGCCTTGTTATTCTGATAAACAGCTAAGTCAAATGACAGAGCAACACCAACACCAAGAAAGGCGGCTGTCACAGAAAATATACCTAAATCTGGATTGCGTAGAGCAAAAAGAGAGCCTAAAATGCTGCCTATGGAAGCCAACTTATACAAAAGAAGCTGGTTTGAAAATTTCATTTTTTCAATAATTTCAGACCGCATATTTGTGTAGACGGTTTTCGCAATATCAAGTTCATGGTTGTTAGAAGTAGATCCCATACTTAAATCCTGTCAATGTTATGTGGTTCATTTTTCTTCATCGTGTAAAGTTTAACTCACTGGACAAGCCAGTGTAGCGGTTTGTTCAATGACCACGGTGTAGTGGGGCCGTACCATATTATCGGGCAATTTGCCAGCCCTCTTCCGTGTGTCCAATATGAACAAGTAATTATGTAGTTTCGTTCTGTTAAAGCCCGAGTTTGTAATGTTATCCCGTTAGAAAAAAGAGAACAGGATAATATTCCAATAGCAGCCAAGCAACCGGATGTAAATAAAAAGCTTGAATGAACCTATTGAGAAAAACAAAACCGAGCGGTTCATATCTGGAGAGACGTTTCATTTATCTCCTTAAATGCCAAATTATTTAAAACTCTGGGCAAACGATAAATTTACATTCCAAAATCTTCACCATAAAAACGCTGGAAATTTTTATTAAATTTTATCCAAGTATAATTATGCTGTTTCTGTTCACGGATGTAAATCTTCCAAGCTTCTCTTTCTTTGGCGGATTTGAGTTTTTTCACTGGTTCAAATTTATACGGCTTTTCAATTGTATAGCCGCCTTGGGATGGTTCAAATTCTCCTAAAATTTTCAAATTACCGGGCTGTCCTGTGTTTCTTCCATTATTCATATCTCCTTTTTTGGGGCGTTCAAGGATAATGCCGTTTTTGGCAAGTCGCATACCGGTTTTAGAAAAAGGAATGCTTGATTTTTTTTTCGTCTTTCCGCCTATATCAGTTAGAACAAACCCTGCCCCCCGTGGTTTGACTTCAAGGCCTATTCTGGACAGTTCCCTATGGAAGTCTTGCCAGGTACCAGATTTAATTGCAGCCTGGGCGATAAAATCTTTTGATTCTAAAACAAAAGTATCAAAGGATTTTAACCCGGTTTTAGTTTCAAAATCTTTGGCTTTGGCGTTTTCCCGTTTTGGCTCCCGTTGAAAAAATTCTTTTACCTCATAATCCCCGGCTGATTTTTCATAGGAACCAAACCGGTCTTGAAGTTTTTTCTTTGACAAATTTTTATCAAAATCGCTTAATTTTATGTGATGACCATCTTTTTGCTTGTGGCCGATTGCAGCCAGGATACAGCCGTTCCCACGCATTTGCACAGTTAAGCCGTAAGTGGCAAGTTCTTCGTGTAAGGACTGCCAATCCGGTGCATTATCAAAGGCGTGTTTAACATCTGATTGCCGCTGCTTAACGTAATCGCTAAATTGCTGTTCAACCCCAACATCAACCTTAAGCTTATATTTTTCCTCCAGGAGCCGACATATTTTATCCCGTTTATAATAATCATAGAAAGGATCATGTCGGGTGTATTTTTCCTTATGAATCATATTGTAAGCAACGTGCATGTGGGGATTGTCTGTATTGATATGTATTCCGCAGAGCCGTTGATGGTCTTCAAAACCTAAAGCGGCTGCAAATTCTTTTTCAATGTTTTTAAAATCTTCCAGGGAAAGTTTTTTAAAATCTTCGGGATGAAAACTTATCACCATATGATAAGTTTTTTCTTTTTTTGTCCGGGTATTCATTCCCTGGGTGGCTTTAATTTCATCAATGGCCAGATCATAATCCTGCCCGGCATAACAGCCGGCTGTCCATTTTGCAAAGAGCTTTTCCCCTTCATGGCCGGCACCTATATACAACCCTAAACGCTTTATGTTGTCGTGTTGCGGTGCGCAATGAATACGTTTTGATATCATGGCATTAAACTTTCATGATGGTGCTAGGATCCAAAGCCATACAAACGGCGGTGTTGACGGCAGAAATGGAAGACAACAGGGCTGCAACCTTACATCATATCCCGGATTTTAGAAATGACCGACTTAAGCTGCCGCTGCCTGTCTTCAATGTCATGCAGCACCTTTCTTATTTCTCCAGGAGGCACATTTTTAAACCCTTGGGAAAGATAGTATTTAAACAGCCCCCCAAGCCGGCCAAGGTCAGCATTCACTTTAAGAGCAGATAAAAAAGACTTTTGGTCAAGCCTTGATTCTATCCGTTGGCCGGTTATAATCCTGCGGATATAATCAGAAACAGACAGGCCGGTTTGTTTGGCTAACTGCTGTATCTTGGCGTGTTCTTTGGCTGTGACGTATGATTTAAGGCATTTTGTACGTTTATTTTCCATAACTTCCTTATCTTAAAACTGTTTGCGGCCAACACCACCAAAAACAATGGTGTTGGCCGGTACCATTGTTTCTGGTGGTGTCACCTGGTTATTAATGCCATTCCCAATGGTTATCTGATAACGCTGCAGCGATTTGGTTTTGCTCACTTGTGGAGTCTGCATAGATTACATAAAATTCATTTCCATCATCATCTTCCTTCTTGTATCCTAAATCAGTTCCAATATAAGAAAGTTGTGAGTATGCTGTATATTCGTGATTAATGAGAACATTATAATAATTCTGACACGCTGCCGGTAACTCAGGATTAACCACTTTTATTGTTTTACAATATGTTTCTCTACCCCATCTTTTCACCAAAATCCGTACCTCAACCAGATTATTATTTAAACTTTCAAGGGTGCAAAAAGGGCTCGAATAATTGACGATTGCATTAATCAGACTCGGCATTCCCGGTGCGGATGAATCCGGGCATTTATTCAGGAATGCTCTTCTTAAATCCAGTGTGTCAGATAGTTTATCCCCCTTAATTCCATAAAAATAATTCAGGGCCGGATTGCACTCCGCAGGTTGTACGGCGGATGACAGACATAGGATGCTTTCACAGGCCAATGTTTGAATATTTGACAACTCTGCCTGGGCTGATCCCTGGATTGAAACTACCGCCAATAAAAAAATAATTGTGATTTTAAGTGATTTCATGATTTATCCCTCCATGGTCCAGATTTAAGCTGGAATTTTTAAATTGTGTATCGCCGTATCCTTTTGGTTTATGACGGCAATATCGTCTATCTTTCTGCCCTGTTTGGTTCTTTTAATAAAAACCACCAAATCAACCGCCTCCTGGATTAAATCATCCATGGGATTCGGCACAACTTCAGCAATGAGCTGCTGCAGCCGGACCAGTCCCCCGGCACAGGAATTGGCATGGACGGTGCACACGCCACCCGGGTGGCCGGTATTCCACGCCTTTAAAAGGTCAAGGGCTTCACCGCCTCTTACTTCACCGACAACGATTCTGTCCGGCCGAAGCCTCATGGTGGCCTTAAGAAGATGTTGCATATTGGTGTTTTGGTTTGTACGCAGCATCACCTTATTTTTTGACAGGCACTGCAGTTCGCTGGTGTCTTCGATAATGACAAGCCGTTCATCGCCGGCAATATCTGCCAATTCTGCAAGAATGGCATTTGTCAGGGTTGTTTTGCCGGAACCCGTTCCACCCACCACCAGGATGTTTTTTTTGTTTGCAATGGCATCGCAGATAATTTGTTGTTGATCCGGAGACATGGTTCCGGACCGCACGTAATTATCCAGGGTAAATATCCTGATGGCCTTTTTGCGGATTGTGAACGTGGGATTGGCCACAACCGGAGGAAACAACCCCTCAAACCGGCTGCCGTCCAGGGGCAATTCACCTTCAACAACGGGAAAATCCTTTGTAACGACGGCCCCAAGCATGGACGCAACCTGGCTCAGTATTCCCGCAGCAGACGATGCAGGAATGGCTGACACTTCCACCATTCCCTTGTCAAACGTATCGAGCCATAGCTTGCCGTCAGGATTGAGCATAATTTCAATCACGTTATCATCATCCAGGGCCTGGGTGACAATGGGGCCTAAATTATGCTTCAAACTATCCAACACGACGCTCATTTTCACTCCTTTCCGATATTTCTCTTTTTTAACGTCCGAAAACAAAAAAGGGGGTTATCGTATCAATGATTGAGGATAGCGGCACAAAGCCTATATACCTGCTGTCCAATGAAAATTTTGTGTTACCAACCAAAATCAGGTGATTATCGGGCACGATGCCCGTCTTGGGTTCAAACGCTGTAATAGGGCGGCCTTTGCTGTCTGTATCCAAGGCCGGGGGCAGTTGGTATGCCTGACCCGGTAAAGCAGCCACACGTTTCATTAAAGGGGTATTTTTAACGTACTTTGACACAAGACTCTGTTGTGCAGCGGTGGGATGGAAAACAACAAAGGAACCATTGGCAATTGCCCGGGTGGTTTTTAAATATATACCTCGGGGCAGGCTTGCGGATGCATTGATATAACAGTATTGAGATATAAAAAAACAGACCGCAAAAAGAAGACTGCAGGGCAGCATGATTTTTATTATTTTGCTTTTATATGTCATTCTTCGATACCTTTTTTAATCTGAAAAGATCTATACGGTCGGGTGGTGGAATTTTAACCCGCTTTTGGAAGACAGGATCTAAAAAATATAGTATCTGCTGACCGTATACCGTGTTGTAACCAGAAACGAATATAAGCATATCGCCAGGGGTTTTGATTCCCCCTTTTTCGTCTTTGACCGGGCCTTTCAGCCTCATGCATTCATCTGGTGTAAGCAGCGGCCTTGCAACTTCGCTGACTGACACAGAGGCATTGCCCATGCCGCCTAACCGTTTGCCGGAAACACTGGTTTTTTTGTCCACAACAGTGGTTTTCCCGGTCATATCTGACAGCAGCTTTGCGGTTTCTATCTTATTGGGTGCATATGCAATTCTGACATGGCAATTGGATGTGATTGATTCGTCCCGGGTATACGCTTCCTGCAGTTGGGATAAGTCCTGGACAATGATATACGCCTTCACGCCGTAACCGGCCATGAACGCCAGGGCCTTTTGCATGATTTCCAACTTGCCCAAACTGGTAAATTCGTCCAGCATGAGCAACAGCCTGTGTTTATAACCAACCAGGGCTTGCCCGTTTTCAAACTCCATTTTCTGGGTAAATTTTCTTAATGCCAGATTGAAAAACACACGCAGCAGCGGCCTTAACCTGTCCAGGTTGGCAGGGGATACAACCAGGTATAAATCAACAGGGGTTTCAGAGTTCATGATATCTGAAATGGAAAAATCAGACTCAGAGGTATTCTTTGCGACAATGGGATCACGATACAACGAAAGGTTTGTAACAGCGGTTGATACCACCCCGGATAACTCACGGTCGGCTTTGATTACAGCTTCACCGGCATAACTGTCAATTGTGGATTGTATGTTGTCTGCCAGATCAATATCCATGTCCGGATACCGTTTTTTCAAGATTTGTGCGTGTTCTTTGTCTATCATGGCATAAAGCAGGTTTTTTACATCACCCTCATTGTCGCTTTTTGTAATTTCCGCCACGATATCTGCTAGGGTGGCATCCTGCTTTGATACAATGACATGCAAAATCAGCCCGGTCAGCAAAGCATACCCGGCCTGGGTGAAATAATCTTTCATGCCTTTGCCGTCCGGGTCACAGATCATCTGTGCAATATTTTGGGCATCAGCAATGGCATGATTTGTATTAATCCGCACTTCTGCCAAAGGATTCCATTTAGAAAAAGAAAAGGTCTCATCGGCAGGATCAAACTTGAGAATTTTATGATTTAATTCTTTAGCCCTGTATCCTGATGTCAAAGCATAATTTTCACCCTTAATGTCCAGGGTTACGCTTGAGCCCGGCCAGGCAAGCAACGATGGGATAACCAGGCCCACACCTTTACCTGACCTGGTTGGCGCAAATGCTAAAATATGTTCTGGACCGTTATGGATCAGGTATTTGGTTCCCCTGGCCGTTGGAAAGCCGCCGACATATACACCTTCCCTGGCGTCAAGTCCCATTGCAGCCAAATCTTTTTTCTTTGCCCAGGTGGCCGTGCCGTGCAGATTTACATTGCCTTTGGGCTTTTTCCTGAGAATCAGGAAAAAGCCAAAGACAGTGCTGAGGACAAAAACACCGAAGATCAAGTCAACCTGATTACCCACCGGGGTGTCTGTTATATATTTATTCCATTCAAATACCTTCCAGGGCAGGTAATACGTATCAAACACCGACCTGCCAAGGTCAGGATGGTATCTTAACGCCCTGGCTACGGTTTGGGTGGCATAACTCATAAAGGCAAGGGCCCATAACAAAAAACAAACCGGAAAGAGCAGCGGATACCTGCTTTTTTTTGCCTTGGCCTGTTTAAGGCCGTATTCTTGTTTTTTCATCGTTCAAGCCCGATGCCTTTGTTTTTGGAGAGATATTTGATCTGGGATTTCAACTGATTTTGAACCCGGCTCTTACCCATCTTGCACTTGGCCAGGTCATTGAAATCCGTGTACCCAAGTTGTTTTGATTCATCCGTAAATTTGGGGATAATGACTTTAGCACCAACGGCCTTAGCCGCTTCTTGCGCTTTTTCCACACCCACATTATTTTTTTTGGCGTGGTCATTATCCGCACAAATGAACAACTCAGCGGATGGCATCAATTCCCGGATCTGTTTGGCTACATTTTCAAGGTTGTTTGCATCAAAACAGACCACCGCCGGCAGGTGGCTCACATCATTAAGGGTCTTTCCAGTTGCAAAGCCTTCAGCCAACAGTATGGGTTTTTGTTCATCGAGTTCGCCTATTGTATAAGCGTTGCCCAACTTTTTCCCGCCGGTCAGAAACTGCTTTTGCCCATCCTCGCCTATGAACTGCAGGGATTCGATTTTGTTGGTTTTAAGATTCTTGGCAGGGATAATCAGCCGGTTGTATTTATCAACCCGGTATTCTTTACCATTATTGATATTTTTATCGGCAAGGTAAGGATGGTTCGTGGTTGTTTTGGCATTGATATAAATGCCAAACGCTTTTTTAGCTGCAGCGGCGTGATCCTCGTTCCGTTCAGTTGCCCGTGCTTGTTTCTTTCCTGATGTAATAACGGCTTTGCCGATTTCTCCTTCATATTTAAAATTGGTTTTTTCTCCGGTTTTATAATTTAAAATAAACCCTGCGGGCCTGCCGTCAGGATAAAGCGTGTATGCACCAGATGTACCCTTATCGCCTCCTTCAACCTCTACACGGTGCAGCTTGCCGTCAGCTTGGAGATTATCAATTTTTAAACCTAGTCTGGATGCCTGATCCTGGAATTGAGCAATCACTTTATTCATATCAAGGCTGTTCTCCTGGGCGGGTTCGAGCCATTTCTGAAATGGCTTTTGGTCGGCTCCAGGCTCAACAAACCAGGATTTTTCCTGCTTATCCCATTTTGCACCCAGGGCCTTTGCTTCATCTTTCTCTGAATACGGCACTTTGATATACACCTTGGATAATTCCGAATCTCTTTCTCCGCGCCGCTTCTCTCCATCAAGCACGACCTGAGAATTTTTAGATAGATGCGGGACAATGGTATCCAACAGTTCTTTTCTTTCCGATTCACTTAAGGGGACCGGCTCCTGGGGGGACGGGAAAATTTCGGGTTTTTCAAGGGAAAAAGTGTTTTTGTTCAGATAGGTTACTATTTCACGCTGGGTATCATCCAGTTCCTTGTTAAAAGCGGATAACGGATCACTTTTATAATGATCGGGCATTAAATCATTAAACAAATCGGGATTGCTCATTGCCACAGTTATCTTTTCTGTATGCGAAAACAAATCTTTTTGATCAGTACGGTATTGATCGGCTTTAGCCTGTAATCTATTCGCCTCCTTTGTTACTAAAAGACTTGGCTCCTGGGGGCTTGGGCGGCGCTCAGCTTCCAGGTCTTGATCTGTTTCGATTTCAGATTGTGTGCTGTACACCTGAAGGCCTTTTGCATCCCGAACTGTAAAAATCGTATTTTCAGGCAGGTCACTAAATAGTTCGTTATTTTCCTTATCAATACTTATAACTGATAAGTGATACGCAAACGCTGTGGATTTAGCCAGATCCAGGCTTTTAAAATTCTTCTCCTTTATAAAATCAGGTGTGTTGTCAATTTCTTTACCATTTTCGACTGTATGAGCCTTGATTTCATATAACGGGGCGGCAGGTGATAATTTTTGTTCCAAATCAAGCCCCATCAGGTATTCAGCTATTTTTTCTGCATCCTTCATTGCAAACCCAAGTTCTTTGGCCCGGTCCTTGTCTTCCAATGAGGACAGCCATCCAGCAACATAATTTTTATTATTTTCCTGTTCTGCGGGATCATAACCGATGCCAATTTGAGTGCAGATAAGCCAAGCGGAAATTTCCGCGCGTAATTCTTCTTTTGCCCTTCCTTCATTGCTTTTGGTTTCTTTATCCCGGTCCAACATATCCGGGTGCATTGTAGCGTGCGCTAATTCATGAAATATTGTTGAATAATATTCTGACTTATCACGAAACTGAGCCTTAGCAGGGGTTTCTATTGTATGAGTTGTCGGACGATAGAACGCCCGATCAAGCTGACTTTCCGTAATTTCCACATTTGCAGATGCTATCAGCTTTTCTGCTTTATCTTCCGGTTTCCAGTCAGGCTCCGGATGTTTGTATGGCTCCACACCTTCAATCTGAGTGGCATTAAAAACAGAAAAGGTTTTGAAAACAGGCTTATTTACCTTGGTTATTTTTTCTTCACCGTTTTCATCCAGGACAGGCTTTCCTTTATCATCAAGCTCTTTTTCCAATCTGGCAGGCGAATAAAAAAATCCAGTGGAGGCTTTTTGCCCTTTCTTGACAAAACAATTCATATCTTTAGCCTGATTGAACGTCATCCACCTGGGGTCATTGTAGCCACTCATTGCCAGGTTAATCAGGTTTACACCTTTATAATTCTGGTCCGTAGTTAAGTTTTTAGGCAGTTCTAACAGCTGGCCTTCTTTCCACGGTTTCTGCCAGGGCGCATTGCCTTTTTCAATGGCCTCTAAAACCCGTTTTGAAAACTCATTGAGCTGGTCTTGATATTTACTCATAATTCAGCCCCCTCATTGTCTAACTGTGCGTT
This sequence comes from uncultured Desulfobacter sp., assembly GCF_963675255.1. Classification (GTDB taxonomy): domain Bacteria; phylum Desulfobacterota; class Desulfobacteria; order Desulfobacterales; family Desulfobacteraceae; genus Desulfobacter. The sequence goes on along the minus strand of NZ_OY775937.1, from coordinate 2,736,176 downwards.
TTGCATTCCGGCTAATTCTTCTGCAGAAATTTTTATAAGGCCAAAGGATTCTTCCGCATATTCGGCAACATCCCCCGGGATACCGTCAGAATCAAAATCAATGGTATCCAGCTGTCTTTTCAGCCATGCGATGTATTCATCCACTGTCATGTTGCGTTTGATCGCAAAATATTCAAAATCCATTTTTATTCTCCTTTTTTATCGTTAAACCGGGGTTTGCCGTTATCATCAAAATGCGTTTGCCTGCACTCGGGAAATCCCGAGCATCCCCACCAATAAGTTGTCTTGCCTCCTTTGCCTTTTTTCTTTGATTCCCGTTTAACAAGCGGTTTGCCGCAGGCCCGGCACTTGTGCTCTGATAATTCTATTTTTTTCTTTGGCGTTAAATCCGGCTTGCCGTTTTTATCATTGAGGAATACAGGTTTGGCATGCCCCTCCTGGTTGAAACACCCCCAATACCACGACCCTTTTTTGCTTTTTTGCCTGCGTAAGGGTTGGCCGCATTCCGGGCAAAGATGGGTTCCCGGCAAAGGGTCTAATTGAAGGGCAAATATTGCTTTGACAAGTTCCGGTACCAGGTTGGTCTGATCTGTCATAAACCCAGCCAGGCTCTCTTTACCGTCAGCGATGGCTGACAATCTGGATTCCCATTGTGCCGTTGTCACTGGATCTGTGAGGACGCCAGGAGCCATTTTGACCAGCTGCCGGCCAAGATCAGTGGAAATGATGTTCTTTTGCTGGAGTTCAAGCAGCTGCCGGGCTTTTAATGTTTCAATGATTCCGGCCCGGGTCGCTTCAGTTCCGATACCTTCATTTTCTTTCAGGGTTTTCTTGGATTCGGTGTCCTCAATAAACTTATGGACATTGGCCATGGCCTCAATGAGCGTACCTTCGGTAAACCTTGCAGGCGGTTTGGTTTTTTGGGATTTAATATCAACCTGGGCTGCGGTTATACCGTCGTCCGGGTGTACCTCGGGTAAAACTTGATTACCTGGGGTTTCATCGTCTTGTTCTTTGATGAACGCTGTCCAGCCGGGATTCAATATCTTTCTGCCAGTTGATTTCCAGACCGTATGATTTATCCCGGTCAAAATTTTCTGCGCTTCAAACGCCATGGCCGCATAGAACTGGATACAAAAGCTTTGGGCAATCATGCGGTACAGGGCAGATTCATCATCCGACAGGTTTGAAGGCGTTTCACCCGTGGGAATAATGGCATGATGGGCAGTTACTTTTTTCGTATTGTATGCGGCGCTTTTGATGGAGCTGTCCGTATTTTCAGCAACTTGTTCAAGCCCGGGCAGATTTGCCAGGACGGCAAGTACCCTGCCGGCTTCATCGAATTGTTCTTCCGGCAGATACCGGCAATCAGAACGGGGATAGGTGGTCAGCTTTTTTTCATAAAGGGCCTGGGCAACATCAAGCACTTGTTTTGCTCCCATGCCAAGCTTTGACGATGCAGCTTTTTGTAAAGAGGACAGGCAATGCGGTAGCGGCGGATTCTTTTTTTTCTTTTCTGTAACGGCCTCTATAATCTTTCCGGCCTGGCCGCTTACCTCTTTTTTGATCCGGTAGGTTTCATCAGGGTTAATTAAACGGCCTTGGTCATCCAGCCCCTTTTGTGTGTCAAGCGGCTGAAAAGTGCCGGTAAAAGTACATGCCTCATGAAGAATTTCAACATGAAGGGTGAAATACGGGTGAGGTTTGAAATTTTCAATAGCCAGGTCCCGGTTGACCACCAGGGCAAGGGTCGGGGTCTGGACCCGGCCAAGGGATAACACGCCCTGGCTGCCGGCATCACGGCCTTTGAGGGTCATGGCCCGGGTGCAGTTCATGCCCACCAGCCAGTCTGCCTGTGATCTGGCCCGGGCCGCATCACGCAGGCCGGTACAATCATTGTTGCCTGTCATGGATGCCAGGGCTTTTTTGACTGATTTGTCATCCAGGGCAGCAAGCCAGATACGTTCGCAAGAACCGGTATAGTCGTGGTATTCCAATACCTCGTCAACAAGCAGTTGACCTTCTCTGTCCGGATCTCCTGCGTTGACTACGCTTTCAGCGTCCCGAAGCAGTTTACCTATGATTTTCATTTGTGCTGCAGCATCTTTTCTGACAGACGTTTTAAAGAAGTTTGGCAAAATGGGCAGGTCTTCTTTTTTCCAGACCCTGTACCTTTCGTCGTATGCTTCGGGTTGATTCATTTCCAGCAGATGCCCAAAACACCAGGTAACGACATTTTGGCCGCATTCTATATAACCGTTCCTTTTTTCGGCATCCCCCAGGCCAGCGGCTATCGCCCGGCCAAGGGATGGTTTTTCTGCTATGAAAAGTCTCATGGTGTCTTTCTCCTTAATTGTTCTTTGTGTCTTTTGACTTTCATTTTTTCTGCCTCTGCCTGCCCTTCAAGAAACCCGGCATGCCAGCTTAAAACATCTGTGTTTTCCGGTTGGGGCTCCTGGTGCCGAAGTCCTGCCTCGTAGCCTTCTTGCCAGGATTTTTTATCAACTCTCATAATTTGCCTTCATACGGTTCGCTGAACGCTAAATCTTTAACCGCTATGATGTTCAAACGATAACCGGGACGGATGGTTAACGTGGGGGACATATTCATGTGTTTTTCAAGCAGGCCCATGGTTGTCCGGCCCATCTGGTCGGCAAAGGCCGTCCCCAATGATTCATTCAGCGTTGTTGTTTCGCTGTTATCGCTGTCCAGGGTGTTAAGGGCATAAGCTGTGCCGCCGGTGACAAGGCTCATTAGCAAGGCATGGCCGTAAATCCTGAAATAGTGATTATTCACCTTGTCTTTCAGGCCGGTAAAACCCAGCTGATCCCCACCGGGCATATCCTTCAAGGTCATAGCCCGGCCATCCGGGAATATTAACCGCTGCCAGACGACAAACACCCTTTCCTGGCCCATAATTATATTGTTCTGATATTGGCCAAAGACTTTCGTGCCTTGGGGAATGAGCAGGTTATAGCCGGTTGCGGTATCCCATACATTTTGACTGACCTGGCCGCTGATATAGCCGGGCAACGTTGAATCAATCCCAGTGATAAGCACCACCGGTATAATGGACCCGGTTTTAATTGATAACGCATTGGTGTCTTGATCCATGAAATAACCGTTATCCCACATTGAAACATCATTGCTCTGGGTTTGATTTGCAAATATGGATAAACCGGTTTTCGTTGTTACCGATCCTGTGGATTGTGAACCGGCCCCTCCAAGGCCAATCCTTACTTTGGCGTTTGCAAGTTCACTGTTTAACGATGCCAATCTTGCTGAAGATTCCGATTGCCGGCCGGTGTGACCAGAAACACCGGCAGAGGTGCCAATAACCATTGAGCCACTTTTTTTGTAAGCAACCAGGTTGGACTCTAACGCCTGACGTTGTTTTTCAAATCGGTACTGCAGTATAGTGACAAGCTGTTTTTGCCGCTGCTTGTCCAAAGCGGCTTTTACAGGGTCCGGGGGCGGGGGAGCAGCAGGTACAACCTGAATAGGTTCGAACGTCTTTTGATCTTCCTTTTTTTTCAGGGTGTTTATATCGGATTCAGACGCAAGGCCCTTACGTTTTTTAGGGGCTTTGGGCAGATTAAGCCCTTCTTCATCAGTTGATACGGATGACTGCTGCGGCTCTATCAACAGGGTTTCCTGAGCCTGACCACTGTTGTTCCTTTTTCGTTTGCCTTCATCAAAGATTGAAAACAGCAGCAGCAATACGATGATGGCAATGAACAGCAGCAGCAAGAATATAGGCTTTTTGCTCAATACGGTTGTCATTACGCCTGGCCTTTGCAGCCCTCGTGGGGCGCTCATTTGTTAACCTCGATTTGGGTATACGTGTCTGCAAGCTCATATCCAGGCAGACGGAACATCTGGCTGAAACTGAATCCATCACTGCTTTTAAGATGAAAATATCCGGTACCGGGGTTTTGCGATAACATGTCAATGACATAGTTTATCTTGACAGCGTGTTGGCTTTGGGCCTGACTGATTGTATAACCGGCCCGTCTGGCCTGTTTTTCAATCAGTTGATCAAAGGTTTTATTGCCGCTTTTAAGAAGCGTTATCGTGGTTTTTGCCGGTGGATATTGCAAGATCAGGCGGCTGATGATTACATCACAAAGCAGTAATGGCGGCTCAGAATCACTCAATACCCATGATCCTTTAGGGGAAAGATGGGAGCAGGAAAAACAGTTCAACGCCATAAAAAAAAGAAGAATCAGTCTGTTAAGCTTTTTCATTATTTCGCCTCCAGTCTGGTCAGGGTTAATTCTTCCTTATCCTTGCCCACACCTGCGATTAAATAGGCCTGGTCAAAAATCCGGTCCACAATAAAGCAGTTGTTTTTTACCCGGTAGTTTACAAGGCCTTTACCCGCAGTGGTTTTAACCATGAACATTGGCATTTCCTGCAGTTTGGGCAGCTTGATATAGGTTTTAACGCCGTTGTCAAAAACCTGCAGGGGTTTCCAGCCGGCATTCCCGGATATTTCATACTCAAAGTTTAACTCGGCAATATCAAAGCCCTCAGCAGTCGTCCTTTTCTGTTTGTCTTTGATTTCTTTTTCCCGGGCAGCTTTGGTGATCGCGATATGGTCCTGGGGGTAGATGAAGCCTGTATACAGCATGTGTTTTTTACGGTCAGATTTTAGATTGATATGATAAACCCGCCTGTCGGTGGTGATCACGGCTGTGGTGGTGAGCCCCGAATCCAGGGCTTTAAAAACAACGTGACTGGTGCTGATATCGCCGTTGCCGGAAAATACGATTTCGGCGTACCATCGTGCGTTATCGCCCAGGACCATGGAATTAATCAACTCTCCGGGCTGCAGCTGCAAATCAGCCACTTTATAAGGGGTAACAATGATGGTTGGATTAGAATGACCATAAACAAAACAGGTCATGCCGTTTCGGGTGGTGATGGGGTCCAGGGTGTTTCTTTGCCACCTTGACTGCAGGGTTAAAGGTTTTCTCTCTTTACCGTCCAATTTGGCCGATACGGGGCTTACGAAATCCGCAGCCCGGCATGTTGCCAAACCCGCAACGAATAGTGCGATTGTGATTGTTGCAAGTTTTTTCATGTTTTAAGCTCCTACTGTATTTTTTTGCTGTGACTGATTTCGGACACATATATGCCGCTGGCATTATTGATGATTTCCTGCTGTGTTTCAGGAAGCTTACGCTTGATGATAAGGTTCGCCTGAAAAGTCGTCCGGGAGCGTTCAACACCTTTATGGGTTCGCTCTATTTCTGTCCATTCGACCAGCCAGGTTTCGCCGCTGACATACAGAGGCAGAGCCATAATCCGCACTTCAACCAATTTTTTTTCGCTGGAGATGTATGGATTGTTGTCTGCATACCATTTCGCCAGGATTCTTTTTGCAGCGCCAATTGACATGAAACTGGATTGCTTTATGTATTTTTCCTGCAGGGCAATATCAGCCGTGACGGTTCGCCAGGCCGTGATAAACTGACCCAGGCTGTATTGAATCATTTCCTGGCTGGTCTCAAGCTTTTTGGCCATCTGTCCGCCGCTGATCCGCCCGGCCCGGTCAACCTCAACCATGTACGGGATCACTTTTTGTTGCCTCAGCTGTATGATATTGCCGGCACCAAGCAGAATAGCGACAATCGAAACAAGCAGTGCGACCAGCCGCCAAAAATTTCTTTCCTGGATGAAAGATCCGAACGCTTCAGCCCAAGCCTGTCGGCCGGCGAGATAATGGTTTTGAATTTCTTTTGACATTTATTTCTCCTCTTTGGGTTTTACGGCTTTTGCTATGGCTTCCAATGCGCCGCTCCTGGCGCCACTGAGTGCACCGGCCATGCCGCCGCCACCGGCAGCACCGGCCGCGGCACCGACGCCCATGGAGGCCGCCCCCGCCACCATGCCAGCACCTGCTGCCATGGCTCCGGTAATAGCTCCGGCACTGCTGCCGCTGTGCAGCGTGACCACTTTAGCTATTGTGTCGGGCAACACTTTGATGAGAAACGCCAGGATGAAAAAACAGGCGGTGATAACGAGGGTTTCTGTAAAGCTTTTGAAGGTGAACAGCACCATATCTGCCATGAATGAGCCCAGGATATATAGCAGACACCGGATTACGAATAATTTAAGGCCTACGCTCAGGGCGTATTTTAAAAAACCGGTGGCAAAGCCCCTGGTGTATCTAAACCCCCCAAAACCCAAAATAAAAATGCCGAGATTTAAAGCTATGTAAGACTCGCAAAGAATGACTAAATACATGCCATAGATAAAAGCACCACAGACAGCACTGCAGATGGAGCACAGGCAGATGGCGGGAACCAACATAGGATTCCACGAATACATCATATTATCTGCGATTGTCATAGCATCAGCGAAGATTTTAGCGAAAAATGCTTCGCCGGGAGGGGAACCGGAACCTGCAACATCTTCCGCCATATTTACCATGCCTTTAATTAGATCGACACCCCAGGCCTGGCCTTTTATAATGAGAGCCCAAAAGATACCGCCAAAAATTGCTGTCATTACAAGATCCTCAATAACATCTTGTAATGTGGATTGTTTAAACCCAAGCTTCACGGCCATTACGACAAGTTGAATGACGAGCAGCCATTTGAGTAACCACAGGGCATGGCTTTTAATATTTGCACCCCAAGTGGAACCAATATTACAATATTTATCTACTATTCTTTCTATTATACTTTGATCAGCAGCTATTGCTAACTCATTGAAAAAAATTATAAAACCTGCTATTGTAAAAAAACATAGACAAATTTTAACAGGAGTGTTTTTTATGTCCAAAAACCTAATCATCCTGATCATCTCCGTCGTTGTCGCCATTAGTATCAGTCTCGGCGTTTATATCGTTGTATCCGGTGACTCTGAGCCCGAGTGGAAGAAAATCGAGGCACAAGAGAAAAAAGAGGGTGTTAATATCGACACTAATATACGTAAGTTGCCTTAATTTAGGGGAGTGTACGTATATTGGTTTCTATATCCACCTCGATTTCCATTTCCTGCTGCAAATCAGCATCCTCAAGTTTTGCAGCATTGTGTTCTTGAGCCAAGGCAGCAGTTTGAGCCTGAACATAATTAGCTAACAACGCCCTTGTCTGTCTCATTTCATGGACAGTGAGGGCGTTGATCTGGTTGCCGGCTTCAATTGCCTGCTGTCTGCCTTCCTTGGTAGACAACAGGTCATCTAAATAGTTGTCAAACTCCCCTGAATCCTGGAGGTCTTGTAACTGCTGGCCGGTAAGCTGAAAATTAGACTGTAAAACATTATCAATTTTCTCAGAGGCTTTTGAAAATTGATCTAACTGCATTTGAATTCGATCCTGCATTAATATGTCATCAATTTTTAAGTCCTGTAATTCAGGCCAGGTGTCAGTGAAAATTTTCAGTAGCGCTCCCATATCAGCCTTGTAAGAATTCAGACGGTTCACATTAGCAACTGCTACCCTGATTTGAGATTGAAGGTTTGAAAGCAGATTGTTAGGCAGGTTTATAGTATTTGTAATGGCGTTCTCTGTCTGCTTTACTAATTCAGTGTACCGCTTGATAGATTCGAGCATTTGTTCAATATCTTTGACATACTCAAGTGCCTGCGTAAAACTCGTTGAACAATTCACACAAGTAACGGGTATCCCGGCCATCGACACATTGACAAAGGTAATGACGGACAACAAAGCGATTGTGGTTTTAATTTTGTTTTTCATTTTAACGCTCCTTAAATTTTAGGGATGTTAATACTTCTGGCATGCAGCCATTGTGTCGGCCATTCAGGGCCGTACTCATTTATTAAATTCTTAATTGCGGTGATATCTTCTTTGCCTGATACTCCGGCAAATGAGAGGGCCAGGGGGGATAAAGACAAGTTGATCAGGCGGCACCCCTGCGAAGATGTCACGTAATATTCACGTTTTGGCCGGGCCTGCGCGATGATTTTAACCTGGGTGAAATTGAGGCCCAGGCCGTGATAGAGGCCTTTTTGAGTATCTTTCTCTGCATCCTGGTTTGGTAAAAATATTTTGGTTGGGCAGCTTTCCGACAACACATCTAAAATGCCTGAATGTTTGGCATCAGAAAGGCTTTGTGTGGCAAGGACAACTGCACAATTCGCCTTTCTGAGCACTTTTAACCATTCCCGGATTTTTCGCTGAAAAACAGGATGCCCCAACATGATCCAGGCTTCATCCAGGATCAGTATGCTTGGCTGCCCTTTAAATGCTTTTTCAATGCGGTGAAAAATATACAAAAGCACAGGGATTAAATTTTCTTCACCAAGATTCATTAACTCTTCGATTTCAAACACCGTGTACTTTTCCAGGCTCATGGAATCGGCAGGGGCATCCAGGAGTTTGCCCATGGCCCCCTGGTTTGTATAGTGCTGAATCGCCTCTTTGAGTTCCTGGTGTTGGATATAATGATACAGATTGCTTAATGTGCGGTGCTGATCCGGAGAGTTTCTGATTTGTGTAAGCGCGTCATGTATAGCTGTTCGGTGTTCGGGTTTGATATCAACTTTTTGCAGTGTGACCAGGGTGGTTATCCAATCTTCAGCCCATGCCTGTTCTGCATCTGTATCAATATATTTTAAAGGGCAAAAAGCAAGCCGGCTGTCATCGCCGGCAATATGATAATGGGTGCCGCCTGCTGCAGAGACCAGGGGAAACATTGACAACCCTTTATCAAATGCAAAAATATACGCATCTTTATAACGCCGGAATTGAGCTGCTATCATGGCCAACAAAACGGATTTACCCGCACCCGTAGGGCCAAAAATCAGGGTATGGCCTAAATCCCCTATATGCAGGTTCAGCCGGAAAGGGGTTGCTCCGTCTGTGGCGGCATACATAAGCGGCGGTGATCCTTGCGGATAAAAAGGACAGGGGGCTTTAGCTGATCCGGCATATATTGTTGACAATGGTAAAATGTCAGCAAGATTCAGACTGTGTAAAATGATGCGGCGGAGATTAGAATAATTGTTGGCCGGATGAGTTCCAAGCCAGCCTTCCAGTGCGTTGAGGGTTTCTACTCGGCCAGAAAAACCTTGGGATAAAACCACTTTCCGGATATCCCTGGTTTGCGTCTGCAACAACTCTTTATCTTCATTTAAAAGAATGATGTTCCCGGAAAAATAACCAAACCCGACAAATCCGGATTGATTAATTAAATATGCTTCCTCCGCATCTTCGGCCATCAAGGCGGCATCTTTGTTTGGTTTTGCTTTGGCGTTATTGAAAAGCTTGTCAAAAAAACCAATGATTTTTTGAGACCAGCCCTTCCTGTAATTTTCTATCTGCTGCAAGGCGGTCCATTGATCCATACAGATATAACGGGTGTTAAACCGGTAGGGTATGGATAAACAATCTAAACCAGACAGCATCATTGGGTAAGATTCTGCCGGAAAACCGTCAATGGCAACGACGCTTATATATTTATCCGCAATTTTTGGGACTATGCCGCCGGTGATATCTTGAGAGGATAAAAGATAATCAAGATACATAGGGATCTCCGGCAATTTTATTTTGTGGCGTTCCCCTGTGATAATAAAGTTGATAATTTCCAGAATTTCTGAATATATGCCATTTTGGAGGTATATATCCTTGAGTTGCCGAAGCTGAAAAGACAACGAAAGCCTGTCCTCTATTTCGATCAGGTTATTTTGAAAAGTTTTTAACGCCTTAACACCGGCATCATCCCCTTTTGTTCTCTGGCGTTTATCCTTTTCTTCTGTATATAAAAAGGAATCCATTTTCTGCGCTGATATATCCGGCTTCCAGGTGATAAAAAGATAATGAGTTGTGCGAAAATGTTTACCCTTTTTAAAATATATCCGCCTTTCATCATCAATGGCTTTGGTGATCTTGTCAGGAAAATAATTTTCATTTTTATCAGGATAATAATCTTCCGGACTCCGTATACAGTCAAAATGCAGGGTGAAACCATCGCCTAAATTTTTTAAAGATGCGGATATAGAACTTGAGAAGGTTTCAAGATCAGCATCGGTTGAACTGGCCGTGTCCCTGGTGGTTATTTCATAGCCCACCAGGAACGAACCGTTTTTACAAAGGATAATCCCATTATCTGCCATCACCGCATACTGCAAAAGACTTTGCAGGCCCTTTTCTTTTCTGCTCATGGCATTGTAATGGATAGATTTATGGGGCAACTTTGGGCTGTCTTTTGCCGGGTAGAATTTTTTATGCCGTATATGTTGCCGGAAAACCTTTGAAAGGATCGGCTCTTTTTTATTTGCTTTCCTGGCCAGGGCAAACCCGCCCGACAGAATTATCAGACCGATCAGTATCTGCCAGGGGCGGTTGCCGCTGGATACAATCAGCACGCCGGCGGCGATACCAATGGGGAAAAGCAAATCCCGTTCTATGCCCATGATCAGGTCTGCACGATGTAATGAGCGATGTATGGCTATCCTTCGCATTATATTAATGCTCCGGTGCCGAATGTGAACAGCGTATCAATGATCGGTTCTGCCAGGGCCAGCACAGATATAATACAGACCACCACCAGGAACCCCTTTGTCATGCCGTCCAAGTCGTCTTTCTTAAACCACATCACAAAAGCAGCCGCCAGGATCATCAGTATTGCAACGGATTTGGCCCACGGCCCGCGTAAGGTTTCCATCAAGGTTTCTGCCGGTGTTTCAAATTCCGAAATTGTTGAAGCAAAAGCAGAATCACCAAAAATGACAACGCCCAAAAAAATAAAGATTGGTACAAGTAACGGTAAATATTTCTTCATTTCTAAAACTCCTCTTCAAATAATCAATTGAATTGACAGACCGATAATGATGCCGAAAAGCACGGCGATCACTATATTCAGCGTGTTTGTTTTTTTGTTCACCTCCTTGATTTTTTCTTTGAATTTTTCTGCAAAAATGTCTTGCTGGTCAGAAAGTTTTCGTGAGTATTCTTCGGCCATAAGTTCACACACAGTTGCAACGATCCAGATAGGATCATTCTCACAGACTGTCATGTTGTGCCTTTTGGCTATTTCCGCCTGGATTCTGTCTTTCATTCCTGCGGTTCCTGGGCTTCAATGATCAGGCCGGATTCATCCAGGATGTTCCAGATTTCATCCCTGGCTATTTTAAGCCGCTGTTTAGCCATGACGTTAAATTTGCCGGAATTGAATGCCTGGGCAAATGTCAGGCGGGACTTGAGCATCAGCTCTAAATCATAGCCAAAGGTTTCTTTTTTATACGTGGGCAGAACAATGGTGGTGCCGCCCTGATTCCGGTTGGCCTTTTCCAGTTTGTGGTTTTTAAAGTCAATTTGGCCGAAGAAAGGGTTGACCCATATGGTTATAGGGGTGTCCGGAAAACCGTCCATCAAAGATGCAAGGCCCTGGATGGTATCACCTTCGGCTTGGCCGCCGGTGATCAAGGTATGCAGTGTCAGGTTGTGGCCGCTGTCTTTCAGAAAATCGGCAACATTGTTTTCCGACATGTACGCAGCCAGGGGGACAAATGTGCTGGCGCCGCTGTCAACAACAGCGAATGCCTCATCCGGCAGCTGGAGTATTTTTTCTATCATCGTGTCAAATAACCGGCTGTTAATAGAATCACCTTCCATGATTTCTATTTTGGTCGCCTTTAATGCTTCATAGGCTGTCAGGGTTGCATTAACCGGATCAGCGTCCAAACATGCCAGTAACTGATCTCTGTCAACCAGATATTGGCTTAACAGGCTGGCTGTAAAACTTTTCCCAACACCGCCCTTACCCTGCAGAATCATATTTATAGATGCCATTTTTTCCCCTTTATAATTGGTTATGGATGCAGCTTGCTTTGCAGCATCCGGCTTTATCGCCAAGGCACATGGCATACATGGTGCCCCAGGCTAACATTATGATTTTTTGAAAATCCTTTTTGGAAACTTTGGTGAAATCTTCGAGCCGGTGCTCTTTTTTGAATTTGTTGAATAAAAACTCATAGCTTATCCTGTCCTCGTAATAGGCCATGAAATCAAACAGCCCCCTTAAAGGCTGTAATTCATCTTCTGAGCAGAGATCTATAAAGTCGTTTTGCAGTGTTTGTATTCCTGACCAGATATACTCCATGGCGTTTTCATAACTTGACGTTGTGATGCCCGTCAGGTTTGTTATTTGCATGTAGGCACATAGTTCAGCTTCAAGTTTTTCAGCGGTGGTATTTTCGATCCATGCCCAAATCGAAATTAAACCTTTGAGTGCCAGCATCTTTTTTTCAGTAACATTGGCCCGCTGGAACCGGGGGGTAACACTTTGGAGCGCCTGTACCTGGACAGTCTCCACCCGGGCTTTTTGGGCATTGACAGCCCTTAACTGTTCATATCCTTTTAATTGAGCGGCCTTGGCTACCTGGCTGCGAAAGAGATGTCCCATCATGCCAAGACCGGCCAAAGTGATCCCGTAGCCATCCTCTCTTGGGCCGTGATTTGCCACATGGCCCATTGGGATAAAATTTTCTGCCTTAAATGCGGCAGGAATATCCAAAAAATGGATTTTTGTTATTAAGGCGTTGTGAGGCTGATCAATTTCATGGGCCAGTTTCCAGCTTGAAATACCGAATTCGCCGGTGGGCAATAAAACTGTCAGATCGCTTTCTATTGGTATTTGTAATGCGGCTTTTAAATATAATTTGTCTTTTTGAGCCTTTTCCATGGCGTTGAAAGCTTCAATGTATTTAATTTTCCAGGCCATGGCTCTTTTGCCTGTAAAACCCATAACAAGCAAAACAAAACCATCACGGGTCATATTAAAAGCTGGTCGTTCCTCGCCTTTTGCATCGACATATTTAACGTCCTCAAAATTGAGGGCGTTAAAATCTTCCGGTATTTCAAGATGTTGAATTGTTCGAATAATATTATCATGTCTTTTTTTGAAATGTTCTGCGACCATCATCGAAGATACCGTTAATTTCCCGTTTATCTCTGTAATGTTGATGTGTTGTTTCTCTATTTCCATGTCCATCGTTAAACTCCAAAATAAATACTCTATTTTAGGAGGGCTCAAAATTGAGCCATCCTAAATAAATCTATCATAACAAATGGTTACTACCCTTTTTTGATAAGGTTAAACGGTTTTTCATTTTCTTTTTCTTCCACAATAGAGTCAGTTTCTTGTGGGTAAGGATCGTTTGAATGACTGAACTTTCCCTTTTTTGAACCCAAGCTTTGCCCTATGGTTTTTCGAGCTGTTGAAGTCTTCTTTTTTCGAGAGAACGGTGATTTCTGGTCGTAGTTATCAACTATTTTCACCCAGGCTTTGTATGACATCGTGATTTTTTTCTGGGCCACAAAATAATCAAAAACTGTTTTTTTCGTATAACCCTGGTCCAGCAGCTGCTTGGCTTCAGTGTGGACTGCCAAATATTGACTTTTACATGTCGGTTTTAAATTCATTTACGTGCCTCATGTATTAAATTTATTGTATTTTTTGAGGTTATGCTGGCGGCAGACTTCTGTGAAATTTGCATAGCTGGTACTCCACTTGCCTTCTGCTTTTAACATTCTATGAATTTGGGCTTTGGAATAGCCCTTGTTTAGAAGCACAATAATTTCATGTTTATTGGCCTTGAATTCATTTTCTCTATCGTTGGCTGATTTCGGCCCCGGTTTCGGATCAGGCTTGGCTAAAAACACATAACTTTCCGTATAGTCTTTAAAAAACTTGGTAAAATGTGTGTATGACATGGTTATTTTACCGGCCTGAGTAAGTTTTTGATGAATATGATTGATAGGCACGCTTTGAGAAAACAGCTGTGATATCTCTTCTATATTTTCTTTAAATTCTAAATATTTAGTGGAAGTAGACTGAGGTTTGACAAATGGTTTCCAGTATGCGTCAAAAGCCGCTTGCAATTTTTTATACAGCCGTTGTGTTGCTCTGCAGTCATCAAGTGCATTGTGGGTTTTGAGGTCAGATACATCAATACCCTGCTGCTGGCAGGCCACCTCTAATTTTTGCCATTTCCAGGTACCGTAATATTCGCTGAATTCAATTTGAGCTATATCAGCATACACTGCCCCTAAATCCCGGCATGGTGGAACAAGTTGGGGCCAGACACGATCAAACGCCTCAGCTGTCTGCCGCATTAACCTTAAGTCAAAATCAGCGTTATAGGTCATTATCGACTCTGCACTTTTAATAATCTCAAGAATATGATCATGGTAATCTGCCCACGTCCTAAGATTTGCCAGGGCACCAAGGTTAATGCCGTGTACAGCTCCAGCCTGGTCCTTTATAAAAACAGATGGTTTGAACCGTTGATTAAAAAGTGTCTGGGCTGTATCTGCGTCAATGATCGCCAGTTCTATAACCTGATCCTGGCTTTCCGTACCGGTATTTTCTGTGCTAAGTATTAGTTTCATCTAACCATCGTCTTTCTTTCAAAAACTTTGACAGCCCAGGTATCCAGCGGCCATTATCTCGTTGCCAGTCCTGGGACATCTTGTTTTTTCCAATGATTTTTAAAAGTTTTGATGTTTCTGGTATTTCTCCAGCCTGAACAAGTTTTTTAAAAGTCATCCAGGCTTGCCATTTGCCGGTTTGCCGGGGGTATTGATTTAAAATCACATCGAATTGTTTTTTGAGAGGCAAACTATTTAATTCAGATTCCTGCTGCTGTCTTTCAGCCAGAATCCTTTCCTGCAGTTCTTTATGCTGCTGCCGTTGAATTTGATCTTGCAGCTTTTGTTCTGCATCTTTTTTTCTTTGGCGTTCTTCCGAATAGACTTTAAAGACAAGGGTTTTAACGCCAAAAAAAGAAAAATTATCTTTGAGGGTTTGGCCGTAATGTTTTTCGATTCTTTGTAATGCTACTTTGTTTGGCCCTGACAGGATTACACTGTCGTTCTCGATTTCAGCCTCCAGGCAGGGAAGATATTTAGCGGCTAAATTTAGTTGGTCCTTTTCAATAATACTCTCTCTGACTTTTGCCCAGGTTGCAGGTTCCTGGCGGTCATGATTTATGACTGATTCTGGGGGAGATGGAGGGGGAGTATCTATATATAATCTATATAGGGTATAATCCGACAAATTGCCGACATTTTTTCGATCCGGGGCATGACATTCCCGGGTGGTCTCCAGGTTGCCCCTTTCTGGTAATTTTTGCCCAGCTTCAGGTTCAATTTCTGGGGCCGCTTCCGGCTGATCCGGTTTGGGTGTTTCTTCCGGCTTTTGCTGAGGTTTTGTTTTGCCAGCCCTTAATTCCCTGAATTTAATAATTACAGGATGAGCAAGAAAATAATACACGGTCTGCTTCCAGCCGTTTATTTCTTCTCTTACGGCCTTGATTAGCTCAGCTTCTTGAAGGATCTTGACGTGTCTTTCAATGGTTCGATAGCAGACATTTGTCCGGTTGGCTAATGTTCCCATATTCACGAATGTATGGTCTTTACCAACCGCGCATCTTACCATTGCCTTAAAAGTTTTTTCGATTCCTGCAGTCATTTTCCCGCCATCTTTTCTTTCGATTTTCCCAAACCACAAATCAAGGTCATTCGCATAACCATGCGAAATTGTGAGATTATTCAAGGTCCACCTTTCTAACCGAAAAAACAAAACACTCCACCGATTGCTTGACAAGACTCTTTTTTTGAGTTATCTTCTAAATTGAGATTATTCAATTTAGAAGATACAAGCTTCTACAGAAGGACCTCATCGGTTGCCGCCGATGAGGTTTTTTTGTTTTTAGCGGTTACCTTTCTTTAAAAATAGGTTCACTCTCCATAAAAAAAATTTTATAATAGAGCGTAATGTAATAAAGAAAGAAGTTAAGACGGGTGATCTGGTATCTTTTTCCAGAGCACCGCTTAGGGAGAGCCCAAATAAAAAAGGGCTCAGAAGAAAGAAATCTTCTAAGCCCTTAAATTCGGTTTGGAGGCGGCTTCCAGATTTGAACTGGAGAATAACGGCTTTGCAGGCCGTCGCCTTACCACTTGGCCAAGCCGCCTGGTGGAGCGGGAAACGGGATTTGAACCCGCGACTTCGACCTTGGCAAGGTCGCACTCTACCACTGAGTTATTCCCGCTCAGCAACAGGACGTATTTATAGATGGATGTGCGGCTTTTGTCAATGACAATTTTAACAACATCCTTTTTTTTCAGTATTAGCCCATACGCATACTATTTATTGCCTGAGCAGAAACCCGTGTTTGGATGAAAAATTGCCCAGATGCAAAGCCGCAGATGGGGTATTTTTCGTCCAAACACTATTTGTTCTTTTTGTTCCAGTCTGAAAGGAAGGATTCAATACCCTTGTCGGTCATATGATGCGCGGCAAGTTTTTTGAGTACGCCATAGGGAATGGTGGCAACATCCGCACCCATCAAAGCTGACTGCAGAACATGGAGCTGACTTCTCACTGATGCCACAATGATCTGGGTATCAAAATCATAATTGGTGAAAATTTGAACAATTTCCTCGATAAGCCCCATGCCTTCCTGGGCTAGGTCATCAAGGCGGCCCACAAATGGAGAAACATAGGTTGCACCGGCTTTGGCCGCCATAAGGGCCTGGAGCGCAGAAAATACCAAAGTTACATTGGTCTTAATGCCTTCGGCAGATAATGTTTTAACCGCCTTAAGCCCTTCCACGGTCATGGGAATTTTCACGGCAATGTTATCCGCAATTTTTACAAGTTCCCTGGCCTCGGATACCATCCCATCATACTCAAGACTGATCACTTCTGCGGAAACGGGACCATCAACAATTTGGCAAATCTGTGCAATGATATCTTTGAACTCACCATCTTCTTTGGCAATCAGGGACGGATTGGTGGTCACACCATCCACCATGCCCATATCATTGGCATCCTTGATCTGTTCAATATTGGCTGTATCAATAAAAAATTTCACGGGTCTCCTCCTTAGCCAGGGCAATCACGGCCTGGCTTTCATCTGTTTTAATTTGTTCAAACAGTTCACCCACGGTCAAGCCGTTTACCGGGTGAACCAGATTTTTATCTATGTCACAAAGGGGTTTTAATACAAAAGCGCGTTCATGCATTCTGGGATGGGGAAGCACAAGAGTCGCAGTGCTCATCACCTTTTGGCCATAAAAAATAATATCCAGATCAATCCTGCGCGGACCAAATCTGAAGGGTTTGCCGTCCCGATCCTGTTCTTTTTCAATGGCTTGCAGCACCTCTAAAAGCTGTTCTGGAGAATACGCCGTGTTGATCTTAATGGCTGCATTCACAAACCAGTCCTGGTCCGTATAATTCTGGGGTGCTGTCTTATAAAATTTTGACAGGGCTTCAATAAAAATTCCTTCTGTTTCCCGAAGACGCCTGATGGCCAAGCCAATGTTGGCAATCTTATTTCCCATATTGGTGCCAATGCTTAAAAAAACAGGGGTCAGGGGTAAAGAATCAGGGGAATTCAATATAAAGGGTATCCGATACCTTACTTTTTATGTTGTCACGCCCCAGGGTCTGGACCCTGAAATAATAATGAAGATCCTGATCAAGGGTATATACAAAATTTTTGCGGGGCATGGAAACCACGCCCAGGGATTTGAATATGAAAGGGCATCCTTGGCAACCGGCCAAGGGTTTGGTAGCCATAAACACCTCAAACCCTTCAACCGTTGATCCTTGTTCCTGATTCTGTAAAGATGCACAGGTCCATGAAAGAGTCAGATCACGATCCTTGAGCGTGTATTTCAAGCCTATGGGGGCAGCAGGAATATCTGCGTCCTTAGTCGGAGGCACGGGGGGGCCTTTTTTACCGCATCCCGGTGCCATAAAAAGTATGCCCACCCCCAAAAGGACAAAAAAAAGACATAATAATAAACGCTGGAACATCCAGTTCAAATGCCAAGCTCCTTTTTTGCTGCATCCACGGCCGCGGATACGTTATCAAATCCGGTTCCACCATGGGAGTTACGCCGAGCCACCATGGCATCCAGGCTGATGAAATCATAAATATCCGTTTCAATAAGATCACTAAAGGAACGCATCTCTTCAAGACTCAAATCATCCAGTTCCTTACCCTGCCCCATAGCAAAATTTACGGCCTTTCCGGCAATACCATGGGCCGTTCGAAAAGCAATGCCCTTATTGACCAGGTAATCGGCAAAATCCGTTGCATTTAAAAACCCTGTCATGCAGGCAGTGCGCATCCGGTCCTTATGGACATCAATATGAGTAAACATGCGGGTATACACCTCAAGGCATATTTTTAAAGTATCAACGGTATCAAATAATGGTTCCTTGTCTTCCTGCATGTCCTTGTTATAGGCCATGGGCAACGATTTCATAGTGGTTAAAATGGCCATGAGATTGCCCACCACACGCCCTGTTTTCCCCCTGACAAGTTCGCATGCATCCGGATTTTTTTTCTGGGGCATGATGGAAGAACCTGTAGTAAAGGCATCTGAAATGGTGATAAAGGCAAATTCCGATGTGGACCATAAAATCAGTTCCTCGGACAACCGGGACAAATGGATCATGCAGATGGATGCATGGGAAATGAATTCCATGATAAAATCACGATCAGACACAGCGTCCATGGAATTGTCCGATACCCGGGAAAAGCCTAATACCTGGCAGGTGTATTCCCGATCAATGGGATAGGTGGTGCCGGCCAGGGCAGCGGAGCCAAGGGGCATCACATCCAGACGTTCCAGGGAATCTTCCAGACGACCCACATCCCGTTTGAACATCTGATAATATGCCAAAATGTGATGGGCAAGCAATATGGGCTGGGCCCGTTGCATATGAGTATATCCGGGCATCACTGTTTTTTTGTTGGCATCAGCAAGGGTTACCAAAGCAGCTTGGAAATTTTTAAGCATCCGGATAAGGTTTAAGGTCTCTTGCTTAAGATAAATGCGCACATCCAGCGCTACCTGGTCATTACGGCTTCTACCCGTATGCAGTTTCCTGGCCACATTGCCACAGACATCGCCTAAATTTTCCTCCACATGCATGTGGATGTCTTCCAGGGCGTCGGTGAATGCCATTTCATTGTTATCAATCCGGGTCTTTACCGTATCCAGGCCCTTAACCAGGGTTTCGGCATCCTCTGATGAGATAATCCCCTGTTTGGCCATCATTTCAAGGTGGGCCTGGCTGCCTTTTATGTCGCTCTCATAGAGGCGTTTATCCACGTCTATGGACGCGTTAAAAGACTCCATCAGTTTATCCGTGGATTCGACAAACCGGCCGCCCCATAGTTTTTCACTCATTATTTTTTATTCCTATGTAGTTCTTCTCTTTCAGCCTAAAATCAAGCGCTCCAGAATGGCTTTATGCATATGCCGCTTGTTTTCCGCCTGATCCCAAAACGCCGCATTTTGTGCTTCAAAAACAGATTCGGAAATCTCCTCCCCCCTGTGGGCAGGCAGGCAGTGAAGCACCAGACAATCGTTCTTGGCACCTTTAAGCAATTCCTCATTGACCTGGAAGCCCTCGAACGCCTTAAGCCGGCCTTCAAGCTGGTCTTCCTCCCCCATACTGGCCCATACGTCGGTATACACAACATCGGCACCTTTTACAGCCTCTTTGGGATCATTGGTAAACACAATATTTTTCTTTGTGTCTGCCCCGGATGCGGCAATGATGTCAGGCTTGATATGGTGGTTGTCCGGACAGGCAACGATCAGGTCCAATCCCAACACGACCGCAGCATTGACCCATGAATTAGCCACGTTATTACCGTCCCCCACCCAGGCGATCTTGACATTCTCATATCCGCCTTTAAGTTCAATTACAGTCATGATGTCACTTAAAATCTGGCAGGGATGAAAAGCGTCCGTCAGGGCGTTGATCACCGGAATCGTAGAACTTTGGGCAAATTCTTCCACCAAAGCATGGTCAAAGGTTCTCATGGCCAAACAGTCAATATACCGGGATAACACCCGGGCCGTATCCTTTGCCGGCTCATTTCTGGAAATCTGGGTATCCTGGGTACTCATATATATGGAGTGTCCGCCCAGCTGAATCATGGCAGTTTCAAATGCAATGCGGGTCCGGGTGGATTTCTTATCAAAAATAAGGCCCAGGGTTTTGCCGGCCAGAAGGGAATCGAAAATACCTTTTTTATGACGCGCCTTCAGACTTAAGGCCCTTTCAAACAGGGTTGTAAAATCCTGGGGTTCAAGGTCCAGTAAACACAATAAATCCTTCTTCAATGATCTTCTCCTGCAAGCAGGCTGTCCAGTACGGCAACCAGCTGATTAATTTCGGCGGTCCCTATAATCAAGGGCGGTGCAAATCTAAGAATTTTATCTTGAATTGCATTAATAATAAAGCCTTTTTTAAAGCACTCAGACACATACTCCGTGGCTGTTTTCCCCTTGGAGATATCAAGTTCCATACCGAGAAGGAGCCCTCTTCCCCTGACATCGACCACTTTCTGATGCTTTTCTTTTAAAACATTGAGCTGCGCCATAAAATAGGCGCTTTTTTCACGAACGGATGCCAGAAAACCTTGTTCAGATATCAAACGAACCATCTCAAGGCCTGCGGCTGTAGCAATGGGGGTACCGCCAAAAGTGGTGGCGTGACTGCCAATATCAAACCCCTGGGCAGCCGTTTCGGTGGCCAGCATGGCGCCAATGGGAACCCCATTGGCCAGCGCCTTGGCAAGGGTCATAATGTCAGGTGTCACATCATAGGATTCATGGGCGAATAATGTACCGCAACGGCCCATGCCGGTTTGGATTTCATCAAAAATCAGCAGGGTACCGGTATCCGTGCAAAGCTGCCTTACGGCCTTGATATATTCGGGATCGGCAGGGATAACCCCGCCCTCCCCCTGCACAGGCTCCATCATCACCGCGCACACCGTATCATCCAAAACAGCTTTCAGTGCTTCAATATCATTAAAGGGCACATGGACAAATCCATCCAGCAGAGGATAAAAGCCCTTTTTGATTTTGTCCTGGCCCGTGGCGGACAACGTGGCCATGGTCCGTCCGTGAAAGCTTTGCTCCATGGTCACAATCTTGAACCTGTCGGTCTCCCCCTTTGCCTGGAAAAACCGCCGGGCAAGCTTGATGGCAGCCTCGTTGGCCTCGGCTCCTGAATTGGCAAAAAATACGCGGTCTGCAAAGGACTTTTCTGTCAGAACCTTTGCAAGTTCGGCCTGGGGTCTTGTATAGAACAGATTGGACACATGCACCAACGCGCCTGCCTGGGCACAAATGGCGGCGGTGATATCCGGGTGGCAATGTCCCATGCTGCATACGGCAATGCCGGCCAGAAAGTCGGTATATTCATTGCCCTGATCGTCATAAAGTTTGGTACCCCGTCCTTTAACAAAGGGCCGACCCTGGCGAGAATAGGTCTGAAACACATGATCCTGGGTAAGTTCAATGCTCATTTTATAGTTCCTTATATTTAAATGTCACCCGCAAATAACTGTGTGCCGATACCAGAGTCCGTAAACAGTTCCAGCAGAACAGCATGGGCAATTTTTCCGTTAATGATATGGACTTTTTTAACGCCGGCGTTCAAGGCGGAAAGTCCGCATTCCACCTTTGGAATCATACCCCCTGAAATCCGGTTATCCCGAATCATTTCCCGGGCCTGGGGTTCATTCAGGGATGAGAAAAGTGCCTTGTCACTGTCCAGCACCCCGTCCACATCCGTGACAAGAATAAGGCGCTCGGCATTCAGGGCACTGGCAATCCTTGCCGCTACCACATCCGCATTAATATTATAGGTCTCGCCTTTGCTGCCCATCCCCACCGGCGCAATAATGGGGATAAAGCCCTGGGCGCTGAGCGTATGAATGATTTCAGGATTTATACGGGACACATCCCCCACCATGCCCGGATCAATGATCTCAGGCGGCTTACTCGCATCTTCCTGGTGGTAAATGGTCATTTTTTCGGCCAGAATCAATCCGGCATCCTTGCCCGAAAGACCCACGGCTCTTCCGCCTTCCAGATTGATCCGGGATACCACATCCTTGTTCACTTTGCCGCCTAACACCATTTCCACCACATCCATGGTGGCATCGTCCGTGTACCGCATGCCCTTGATAAAGGTGGAGGTAATCCCCATGGTTTTGAGCACCTCATTAATCTGGGGACCGCCGCCATGGACCACCACCGGATTAACCCCGATGGTTTTAAGCAGGCTGATGTCCTTGGAAAAATTGGTTTTCAGATTCTCATCCACCATGGCGTGTCCGCCATACTTGATCACCACGGTTTTTCCGGAAAACTTCCGGATATACGGCAAGGCCTCTATCAATATGTCTGCAACAGTATTTTTCATAGGATATACCTGCTTAAGTCCTGGTTCCTGGCAATATCCGACAAGCGTTTTTCAACAAAATCAGAATCAATGGAGATGCTGGTCTCCTCGATATCCGGGGCATCAAATAAAATCTCTTCGAGCAGGCGCTCCATGAGCGTATGAAGCCGCCTTGCACCGATATTTTCCATGGATGCATTCACCTCAACGGCAATCTGGGCAAGTTTGTCCACAGCGCCCTGGGTAAAACTTAAGTCCACCCCTTCGGTGCGCAGCAAAGCAATATACTGCAGCACCAGGGCATTTTTAGGCTCGGTGAGAATCCGGGCAAATTCCGCTGCACCCAATGAAGAAAGCTCCACCCGTATGGGAAAACGACCTTGCAGTTCCGGAATAAGGTCCGAAGGTTTGGACACATGAAAGGCACCCGAAGCAATAAACAGGATATGATCTGTTTTCACGGTACCGTGTTTGGTGGGCACGGAACTGCCTTCCACAATAGGCAGCAGATCCCTTTGCACCCCTTCCTTGGACACTTCCGGCCCGTGGCTTTTATCTTTGCCCGCAATCTTGTCAATCTCGTCGATGAAAATGATGCCGGACTGCTCCACCAGGGTAATGGCATCGTTTTTCACCTGTTCCATATCCACCAGATGGGCCGCCTCCTCCTGGGCAATCAATGCAAGGGCCTCTTTGACCTTTACATTGCGGCTCTTGGTATTTTTCGGCATGAAATTACCAAGCATATCCTTCATATTGATACCCATCTCCTCCATGCCGGCATTTGAAAAAATCTCCACCATGGGAAAATTTTTTTCCTGGACATCAATATCTATTTTACGGTCATCAAGCTTGCCGTCATCAAGCATTTTACCAAGCTTTTCCCGGGTATGTTCCGGGGGCTTTTCATCAGGCTTTTGGGACTCATCATCCTTTGTATCAAACCCAAATACCGGACTGCTTTTTTGGGAAGGCAAAAGAATATCAAGCACCCGCTCCCGGGCGATTTTTACCGCCTTTTCCTGAACCGCCTCCTGCTGGCGGCCTTTGAGCATGTTCACGGTGAGTTCCACCAGGTCCCGGATCATGGATTCCACGTCCCGGCCCACATACCCCACCTCAGTGAATTTGGAGGCCTCTACCTTGTAAAAAGGAGAATCCGTCAAATTGGCAAGGCGGCGGGCAATCTCGGTTTTGCCAACCCCTGTGGGACCGATGAGGATGATATTTTTAGGTGCAATCTCTTCCTGGAGATCCGGCTCCAGTTGCCGTCTGCGCCATCGGTTTCTTAAAGCCACAGCTACTGATTTTTTGGCATCATTCTGGCCGATAATATACTTATCCAATTCCGTTACAATCTGGTGGGGTTTTAAATCCTTCATTCAATTATTTCCAATGATTAAACAAGCAAATTTTTATTAATTTTCTATCGTTTCAATGGTTACATGGTGATTGGTGTATATACAGATATCGGCGGCAATTTTCATGGCTTTTTCCACAATCTGCACAGGTTCAATATCCGTATTTTCAATCAGGGCCACGGCTGCCGCCTGGGCTGCGGTGCTGCCGGAACCAATGCTGATAACCCCCTCATCGGGTTCAATCACATCCCCGTTACCTGATAGAAGATACAGGTTTTCTTTATCCGCTGCAATCATCATGGCCTCAAGGCGGCGAAGATATTTGTCCGTGCGCCACTCCCGGGCAAGTTCCACACAGGCCCGGGTTAAGCTGCCACTGTACTGATCCAGTTTTTCCTCAAGCTTTTCAGCCAGGGTCAGTGCATCGGCCGTGGCCCCTGCAAAGCCTGTAACAATCCGATTGTTATAAATCCGCCTGACCTTCCGGGCTTTATGTTTTGTTACAACATTGCCTAAAGTGACCTGTCCATCGCCGGCAACCACTACCATCTCTCTGGTTCTAATGGCAAGAATTGTGGTGCCGTGAAATTGTTGATTATCCATATAAAATCCGTTTCTCCTGATTCTGTTCGTCGCTAAAATCAGCCAACAGTCTGGTTTTTTTGTTTAATTTGATAAGACATTTATCTTCGGGGATGGGCTTTGTCGTAGACGGCCATCAGGCGGTCCATGCTCACATGAGTATAGACCTGGGTGGTGGACAGGCTGACATGGCCTAGAATTTCCTGAATACCCCGAAGATCGGCGCCGGAATCCAGCATATGAGTGGCAAAGGTATGCCGCAGGGTGTGGGGTGATATTTTCAAACCTAAACCGCATTCCAAAACCAACTTATCAAGAATACGTCGAATGGAGCGCCTGCCAAGCCTTCGAAAGTCTTTGTTTAAGAATACCGCAGAAAAATTTTCCTTGAGATCAGCCCGGTAGGCTTGAACGGCATCAAGGGCACGCTTGCCCACGGGCATGATGCGCGTCTTGTTTCCCTTGCCCAGGACCCGGATAAGCCCGGCATCAAAATCAATATCCTGGATATTAAGCATGTGAAGTTCACCGATTCGCATGCCCGTAGAATAAAAGGTTTCAAACATGGCAAGATTGCGTCTGTCCATCCAGGTATCGCTTTTCATAGTGTCCAACAACCTGAAAATATCATCTATAGCCATGGCCTTGGGAAGGGTTTTCTCAAGTTTTGGAAAAGGGATGGCATCAGCAGGATTTAACCTGATCTGCCCGGACCTGACCAGGTAATTAAAAAAAGATTTTAATGCGGACAGACGCCTTGAAAGGGTTTTTTTACTTTTTTTCAAAGCAGTCTGGGCGGCAAGATATCTGCGCACGACCATCTTATCCACCTGTTGAACCCTTTTTCCAAAGGCCTGTTGCCAGTTTTCATCCCGGCAGTTGCAGGTATCCAGATAAAAAAGGATAAAGCTTTTTATATCCGTAAAATAGGCCCGAAGCGTATGGGCAGAATACCCCTTTTCAGCTTCCAGGGTGCTCAGATAGTCATCAAGAATCATTGCGGTCCAGTCCTGCACAGGCCATGACCTGTTTAAGATCATCCCAGGCCTGGCGTTTCAAGGCAGGTTGCTTCATAAGCACCGAAGGGTGGTGGGTGGCCATGACAGGGACCTTATGACATTGAAAAAAATGTCCCCGGACTTTTATCAATGGTTCATCCGTACCTTTCATCATCCGGCAGGCCTGTTCTCCCAACGCCACCACTACACTGGGTTTGTGCGTCAGTATATAGCGGGCAAGCAACGCATTGTCTGCAGCGCTGCAGATATACACATCAGAAGGCGCAAGATGCATGGCTGAAAGCATCTTTATCAAAAGGCTGCCGGGTTCTCCGTTAAAAAAGGTTCCCTCACTGTCCACCAAAACGACTTGCGCATCCTCAGGGCCCTGGGAAGTAAAGGGCGGTGGCGGCCATGACGGAGTGCCCCATGTGTCAATGATATGAAAAGCATCCCGGCTCAGGGTAATGGACTGGTTACCCAAACTTTTTTGGAATTTTAAAAACTGGCTTAACGCATTGAGGATCTGGACAACTCCATGGTCGCAGTCTGAATTTTGGGCAGCTTTACC
Source organism: uncultured Desulfobacter sp. (assembly GCF_963675255.1). GTDB lineage: Bacteria > Desulfobacterota > Desulfobacteria > Desulfobacterales > Desulfobacteraceae > Desulfobacter. Next base: position 2,710,458 of record NZ_OY775937.1, on the reverse strand, counting down.
GTTAAAAACATCCATGGGTTTAAGAAACCGCTTGGACAACAACATCCAAAATGGCGTGGGCCACCTTCTCCTTTGACATCAAAGGCAGATCCGTGACGTGGCCGTCCCGTGTGAACAGTTTGACTTTATTGGTGTCTGCCTTGAAACCTGAACCGCTTTTGCCCACAATGTTGGCTGCAATCATGTCCAGGTGTTTTTTTTCCATTTTGTCCACCGCATAGGTTTCAAGATCACGGGTCTCCGCAGCAAAGCCGACCAGGTATTGATTTTTCCTTTTTTTGAGCCCAATGGCCTTTAAAATATCCTTATTCTGGATCAATTCAAGGGTCATATGACCTTGGTCCCCACTCTTTTTTATTTTATGAGCCTGGGTGGAAACAGATTTGAAATCACCCACAGCCGCTACTTTAATAATGATATCGGCCTGATCAAGGTGATCAAACATAGCATCATACATCTGGTCGCAGGAACCCACAGACACGCATTCCACGCCAACAGGCGCATCAAGACTGACAGGACCGGACACAAGGATGACCTTGGCACCTCTTTTTTCTGCAGCCTCGGCAACGGCATACCCCATTTTACCCGAGGAATGGTTGCTTATAAAACGCACAGGATCAATGGGCTCAACCGTGGGGCCGGCAGAAACCAAAACGGTTTTTCCTTTAAGATCATTCTTGTAAAAAAGCGCACAGGACCGGTCGAAAATAAACCAGGGTTCAGGCAGACGACCTGCACCGACGACTTTACAGGCAAGCGCCCCTGAATCCGGATCCAGGATGTGAATGCCTGATTCTTCCAGCAGGTCTAGATTTCCCTGCACCCGTATATTCTGGTACATGTCCGTATTCATGGACGGACAGATCAAAACAGGGCAGGTCACGGCCAACATGGTGGTGGTCAACGCATCGTCGGCAATGCCGTGAGCCAGCTTGCCGATGCAGTTGGCCGTGGCAGGTGCAATGACGGCAAGATCCGACTGTGACGCCACTTCAATGTGGGAAACCCCGGAGCCGGGTCCTTCCCACAAGTCCAGCAGCACCGGATTTTCCGAAAGCACCTCAAAGGTGACAGGCCCCACAAACCGGGTGGCTGCCCGGGTCATGGCCACGACCACATCGGCCCCGGCCTTTTTGAAAAGCCTTAACAGTTCAACGCTTTTATACGCGGCAATACCGCCGGTCACACCTAAAAAAATGTGTTTACCATTTAATGTCATCAGTAGATCGCATCGTTTGTGGGTTTTTGGGATACGCCTCCCAGAGTCGGGGCTATTCCGATTTCAACATAGGTATAAATCTGTTCTTCACGGATTGTAATCACAGCACATCGGGTTGTCTTTTGAAATACCATAATGGTGGTTTCCGGAGATTTAATCCTGGAAAGGACTTCCCAGTTGTCCTTTTCCATGTTTATGGAAAAGAAATTATAAAGGGAATTGGGCTCCACACGCCCCTTAAGAGCAAGGATTCCGGATCTGAATCCAGGTGTTGATACTACAACCGTGCGGTCTGTCATAATTGTCAATTCCTCGGGTATCAGCACATCCTCAAAATCATGGTAAACAGCAACGGGTTTCTTCTCAACCTCCGGCTGGGGGGGCTGGGCCTGTTCCGATGCAGACGCTCCTTGAAAAAGCCCGCACCCTGAAACAAAAAGAAAGGCTGTAAAGATCAAAAAAACTAAAAAGGCCGATGGCAGACAATGACGAATTTGCATTAATTTTCTCCAGGTTATTCGTTACCGCAAATGCTATTCCTTCTAAAACGAATCGCCTTAAATGTCAATTCAATGTCATTAACATCAGCAATTTTAAATATGATTTTTTAAATTAAAAAACTCGCACAAAGAGACCAAGACACAAAGCTTTTATTTGGTTTAATAACCCTTTGTGCCTTTGAGGCTTTGTGCGAGAATAAAATTAGAATTACTGGATTAAAGTCAAACTCAGTGCTGATGCATGAATATAAAGCTATTAATGCAACTTGCCAGGATATATGCCGTTATTTAAGTAAAGCCCCCACACGTTTAACAGCGCAAAAATCACCACACATGGTACAGACCTCTTCTTCCTCAGGCTGCGAGGATTTCCGGAAACTCCTTGCCTTTCCCGGGTCCAGGGCGCAGTCGAACTGCCCCTCCCAATCCAAATCGCCCCGGGCTTTGCTCATTTTATGGTCTATAATCTCGGCATCTTTAAGACCCTTGGCTAAATCTCCGGCATGGGCGGCGATCCGGGATGCCATAATGCCTTCTTTAACATCATCTGCGGTTGGCAGTCGCAAATGTTCAGCCGGGGTGACATAACATAAAAAGTCGGCACCATGCATGGCGGCCAGGGCTCCGCCGATGGCTGACGTGATATGGTCGTAGCCGGGGGCAATGTCGGTAACCAAGGGGCCGAGTACATAAAACGGGGCGTTGTGGCAAAGTTTTTTCTGAAGTTGCATGTTCATTTCTATCTCATGCAGCGGCACGTGGCCAGGCCCCTCGATCATGACCTGTACATTTTTTTCCCACGCCTGCTTGGTCAGCTCTCCCAAAGTGATCAACTCCTCGATCTGGGGGGCGTCGGTTGAATCCTTGATGGCTCCCGGCCTGAGTCCGTCCCCCAGGCTGATGCAGACATCATGGGCCTGACAGATGTCCAAGAGCCGGTCAAAGTGTTCATAAAAAGGATTTTCATTGCCGGTTTTTTCCATCCATTCGAACAGGATAGCCCCGCCCCGACTGACAATTCCGCACAATCGTGGATTGGTTTTGATGCTTTGGGCGCACTTTTGGTTGAGTCCGGCATGGATGGTAATAAAATCAATCCCGTTGGCGGCATGGATCTCAACGGTTTCAAACCAATCTTCCAGGGTTATATCCTCTGTGGGCTTTCCGGTACGGGTTAAGGTGTCATAAATGGGCACCGTACCGATCATCACAGGAATTTGTTCCACCAGACGTTTTCGAAATTTTTCAGTGTCACCGGATACACTCAGGTCCATGACGGCATCTGCCTGGTACTCTATGGCCAACCGCGCTTTATTTATTTCCGAATCAAAACAGCAGACATCTTTGGATACGCCTAAATTTACGTTAATTTTGGTTTTAAGCCCTTTTCCCACACCTGCTGCTTTCAGGTTTAAATGATGTTTATTTGCAGGGACAGCAATTCGGCCTTGGGCAATGCCCTCCATCAGCTCCTGTTTTGAAATAGGTTCATTGGCGAGTACTTGCTCCATCTGCGGGGTGAGAATGCCTTTCCTGGCTGCATCCATCTGAGTCGTATATGACTGTGACATGTGTACATCTCCTGTTTTATATTTATTTTTATGGGAGGGAAACTGAAACGGAAAAGGCCGGAAAATGACAGACAAGCTCTATGCCAAAGCTTCAATCACGTTTCCTACGCCGGTACGAACCGGATCAGGTTCCAAGGGTTGAAGTTTTGAACGAACTTCTCTCAGCTTTTACGAAAGCACCCCCGTGATTCACTGAAATGTCAAATACTTGATTCGGCAGGCTCTGTCAATGATTTAAGAGCCTGTTTGGTAATCAGGCGTGTTGAATAGGATTTAAATTTAAAAACGCAATACACTGAAATAAAACCAAAATGATGAAATATAATCAATTTTATTTATTCCAATGGAAAACCGGCTTTCAAGAGAATCAAGGGAAAGCCTATCTCCGCCAGGGCAAACGTATTTAAAATAGGCATAATTTTTAATTTTGGCATGATTTTTGTTATTATAAATTTAATAGCGTCCCATTCACCCGCGCTGAAACCGATTTTATAACCAATTAAATTTACAATTAAAATATTTAGTTACTTAGAAGTTTAAAAAATAGAACTTTTTGAAAAGAGAATAAAAGCTGAAATGACTTTTTGTGACCTAATTGAATTTATTAGAACCGAAATTTTAATGCATTTGCCCTGACGTTCACCCTACCCCCTGATATAAGATTGCTTTAGCTGAATTATCCCTTTATTATAGGGGCTGAGGAAGCCGTTGGGAAGATCATGACGGGTATGAATTATTGTAGGGGCAGGCCAGCTTCCCAGAATACGGCCATGCCTTGCTGGGTACAACAAAACATGAAACACTCAAATTTTAATTTTATCTGAAGACGTTCATGAATAATAATAAAATATTAAAAACCGTTACAGGTTTTACGCTGTTGGAAACCATTATTGTATTAGGGATTTTGTCAATCCTCGTGGCTGTTGCAATCCCAAATGTCATATCATGGTTGCCGAATTATCGCTTAAAAGCCGCGGCACGTGAACTCTATTCCAATATGCAGAAAGCCAAGTCTGAAGCGCTTAAACGCAATTGCAGTATAGGCATTACTTTTTCAACGGTAATTTTTCCGGCCCAAGGGGGAGGATATACGGTCTTTCTTGATGATGGTGCCGGAACAAAAGCTGATAACGCAGTACACGACACTGGGGAAGATACATTATTTGCGGTTACAATGCCCCCAGGTTGCACACTTGACGCAGCCAGCTTTCAAGGTTCACCAAGGACCGGCTATAATTCCCGTGGATTCCCCCTTGGCAACAGGACAGGTTCTGCAACATTAAGAAACAATAATTCCGTCTGGTATAAGATGGGTTTGTCTAATTCAGGATATCCAAAAATACAAAGAAGTCATGACGGGACAAATTGGGAGTGATGAAACCAGTAACAGGTGCAAAAATAATGAAAAAATATATATCGCCATGCAGGGAAAATGCCGGCTTTACCCTGATTGAAGTTCTCATCGCCCTTGCCATTTCCGGTATTCTTTTGGGAGGAGTTTACGCACAGTTCACATCCCAACAGGCTAGTTACTTAGCCCAGGATCAAGTGGTGGAAATGCAGCAAAACCTGCGTGCCGGAATCAGCTATATGACCCAGGAACTGCGCATGGCAGGATACGACCCTTACAGCTCAGGAACGGCAGGTATTGAAACAACAAATCCGACCAGTGTTGTTTTTACCTATGTTGCTGATGATGACAAGTTAGATAACGACAATGCCGATGGTGACAACGACACCTCCACCGGTGCGGACGAAACGGGCGAATTACAAACCATTACCTTTGATTTATATGATGCCTATGGCGATGGAGACAATGATATTGGCAGGCAAGCCGGCGACAGCGCTTCGACAAAGCGTGTCATTGCAGAAAATATTGAAGCGCTGGAATTTCGCTATCTTGACGCCGACGGCGCTGTGGTGACTGATCCGAATGATATAAAAACAGTACAGATTTCTATTCTAGCCCGCGTGGGGAAGCGTGACCGTAATTTTTCCAATAACATGACCTACACGTCCGCATCCGGTGCTGCCTGGGGACCCTACAATGACGGGTTCAGACGCCGCTTCCGGATTGTAACCGTCTACCTCAGAAATACGGAGATTTGACCTGTGAATAAGCAGCAAATACATAATGATGCGGGTTTCACTCTTATTGAAGTGCTTATTGCGCTGATGATTTTCAGCGTCGGTATTCTCGGTATTGGTTTGATGCAGTTATCGGCTATTCGGGGCAACAGCGTGGCCAATCAACTAACTGGAGCCACGGTGTTCGGCAGTGACCAGATTGAACAAATGTTGTCCTGGGACTATGGCGACGACAAGCTTAAATCGACCAACAACAATGCCTATACGCTGCCTGATGGTACTGGTATTACTGCGGATGGCCATCAGGCGGATAGCGACAACCTCTGTCATGCTTATTGGCAGATCACCGACAATACTCCGGTCACGGACAGTAAAACAATCGACGTTACAGTGTTCTGGAATCGAAAAGGCGAACTGAAAAGTTTCAGTCTTTCGGCTGTCAAGGCGCAATAGTGTGAGCTTTTTTTCAGAATATATCCAACGAATTGAGGGACATATGAAGCCGATTAATCATATGAACAACCAAAAAGGTTTTGCTTTGATATCCGTAATGCTTTTTCTGGTCTTGCTGACTGTCATCGGTCTTGCGGCGCTGAATACAACCAGCGTGGAACTGCAGATAACCGGGAATGACCGTATTTACAGAACGGATTTCTATAACCAGGAAATGAGCTTGGCTGTCGGGAAGCTCAATTACAGAACCTGGCTGACGACTGCTTACCTGACATCAAATGAAAATACCGCTTATTTTCCGCAGGCGGGAACCGATGCCAATGGTAACGGCATTACTGATGTCAGTGAAATCATCAAAAATGGCCAGGTTATCGGCAGTTACAGGGTCAGAAACAATGTTTCAAGCGGTACCGACATCAGCAACTGGGAAGACCTGGCCGACTTCGGCAGCGCCGTCGACCACCCGGCCAACCAGATACCGGCTCTGGATCACCGCGACAAACCCCTGCCGGGAAGCGGTTACGACCCCAAAAATTTTGAAATCCGCCGTTTTACCATTACCGCCTATTCCGTCGACGATGATCGCAAGGTTATTTTGCAGGAAGGTGTTTACAAGGTGTTTAACAAATATGATTAGGTTCTATCCAGAAACGCAATCAGCCAGCCTCTGGAGTTTTCGGACGCTAACCGACTCGTTCCGTAAACAGGTCGACCAATAACACATCCTTAAACGGCTTCAGGCCGGCCAGGAGGAAAAAGATGAAACCCAAATTGTTATGTCTATTGTGCCTAATCGCATGGACATCGTGTGCCTTTGCGGAAGATGTCGATATTTACGGCATCTCTAATATTGACCTTAAACCCAATGTGCTCATTATTCTGGACAACTCCGGAAGTATGGGAACAGAAGATGTCCCCTCAGATCCGTATTCACCTCCATATACAGGCGACTACACCGGCGATGCAGTTTATGCCCAGGAAGATGTATATCAAGAGGTCTGTGGCTGGAAATGGAGCAAAAAGAAGAGACGAAATGTATATGTATGCCATTCGGAAAAAATCGGGGTGACATGGAATCTCTACTTTGACGATATCAACTCTTCCAATTGGCAATGCAACAGTGCCAAAGAGGATCTTCTCAGCGATGGCCACTGGTATGGCAAATTGTATAAAAGCGGTGCGTTTGTGAATTGTTCGGGGAGTGGAAGCAACACAGATTATGCCTTGGGGAACTATCTTAATTTTCTGGCCACCGGCGGAGCAGAGGGTGAAGATCGTTCCCGTATGGAAGTTGCCAAAGAAGTCGTTGCCAACCTGATTTACAATAACATCGAAAATGTCAATTTCGGGCTGATGGCGTTTAACGAAGATAGCGCTTACCCCTACTACAATTATGCTAACAGTTACAGTGACTATTATGGCAACGGCGGCTATATTGTTGCCCAATGCGGATCATCTTTGAATACGCTGATCGGCGATTTCGATCCCGAGACGGATGCCATGGCAGATTCGGACCAATCCAACTATGGTGCCGTCGGTTTGTTGAAATCAGATACGAACACCCCCCTTGCGGAAACCCTGGCTGAAGCCGGGCTCTATTTTGCAGGTAAACAGAGCTGGTTCAATTCCGCCAAAACCGGTTATCCGTTGGGCCACTACAATCATTCCTGTACGGATGAAAACACAAGTTGCCAAGACTACAATAATGACAGCCCCATAGAATACCGCTGCCAGAAAAACTACATCATCCTGGTCACTGACGGCGAACCGACCCAGGACGATGACAAATTCGCAGATTTCAACTACATCCTCGATGAAAATCTGACAGAAAGCACTTCCGACGGCAACAGCAGTTATCTGGATGATGTTGCGGAGTTTCTCCAAAACACCGATGTACGCTCTGGTCTTGGGGAAACAGGTGATTTTGAGGACCAAACGATTACAACCTATACTATCGGTTTCACAGAGGAAGTGGATGCCACCCTACTCACCAGCACGGCAAACCGCGGTGGCGGCGACTACTCTCAGACTTCGAGCGCAGCACAACTCAGCCAGGCCTTGAATAACATTATCATTAATATTTCGGAACAGAATGAAGTCTTTACCGCAGCGGCAGTACCGGTCAGCCGTGCGAACAAGGCCTATGCCGGCAACTTTGTCTATTACGGCTTGTTTCAACCCACCAACAGCGGCAACTGGTACGGTAATCTGAAAAAATATGCCATAACCGATGACGGCGTCATTCAGGACAAGAACGGCAACGCCATCGAAAGCGGCGGCACGGTTGTGAACAATGCTGTCTCATTTTGGAATAATACAATGGATGGTCCCTCGGTGACCGCGGGTGGCGCCGGTGAAGTTCTGCGAGATCGGACAACGGAGAGGAATATTTACACCTATACCGGAACAACCTCGACGCTGACAGACACAAACAATCTGTTTGTCACCACCAATACTGCCCTGACGGACGGCACCTATACCGATCTGACCACCACGGTTATAGATGCTGTGCGTAACGGCGTGTCGAATGACTGGCCACTGGGCAGTTTGCTGCACTCCCAACCGGTGGTGGTACATTATGATACAGAGTCTATGATCTATGCCGGGGCCAATGACGGCATGCTGCACTGTTTTGATGATGACGACGGAGAGGAAATGTGGGGATTTATTCCCCAGGACCTCCTGGGCGACCTGAACCTTCTGAACTCTCCCACTAGTCTGAAATATTTCGTTGACGGTACCCCCGTCTATTACCACTATGATGATGACAATAACGACGACACGGCGGATAAAAAACTGCTCATTTTCGGCGAACGCCGCGGAGGCATTCATTACACCGCCCTGGATATCAGCAATTATAACGCGCCAATATTCAAATACAGCATTTCACCCGACATTCTGGGGTCGAATCAGGAACAGCTGGGGCAGTCCTGGGCGGAGCCCCTGGCTCTTGAAATGGGCTACACCCTAAGCTCTACTTACAACACCAAAGATGTTTTACTCATGGCCGGGGGCTACGATATCAACCAGGATGCGCTCCCTACAGACACCGACCCACCGGAAGCAACCGACGCTACGGGGCGGGCGGTGTATGCCGTTGATGCCCAGACCGGCGCCCTGTTTAGCAACTTTTTGTTCAGTCATGACAACTACAGTGCCATGACCCACTCCATTATCGCAGTTTCGGGCTTTGAAAACCCCAAAAGCACCACCACCACCCGGGTATATGCCGGAGACATGAACGGCAATATGTTTGCCTTCCGGGATGATATCTTCCACCGTAATACCGTCAGCAGTCTGGCCGATAATTTCGATGGTCTCTACGATGGCCAGGAAGATGGCTCCTGGGCCCAGAAACTGAAACTATACTCTATCCCGGGAAGAAAGATCTGGTATGCTCCCAACATTGTCAACGAATATTTTCTCGTGGATTTCACCTATCCAGCCGGAGAAATAAGTGAAACGGAAGATGTTGTCGTTTCCGAAAAACGCGTTGGGGATTATGTCTTTTTCGGGACGGGCGACCGGGCCCATCCAGAACGAACAGATCTGCTCAATAAATTTTATGCCATCAAAAACAACTGGCAATGGTATAGTGAATCACCCACAATTGTAGAGGCTTACATAGACATCAACGATGCAGGAAAGGTCAAAACAAAGAATGCAGATGGCTATAGTGTTACCATTGTCGACTGGGATGAAGACACCGTAGATACTGGACTGTACATCCTCGATGTGACCTATGATCTTATTCAGAATAATGAAACGGATGCGGATCTCAGCCAGAAGATTACCGCTTATGTAAAAAATGCGATCAACCATAAAAACAACCGGGGCTGGTTTATTCGTCTCGAAGAGGAAGACGGCAGCCAAGTTGGTGAAAAGATAGCCTCTTCGCCTCTGATCTATGACGGTGTAGTCTATTTTTCCACCTATGTCCCTGGTGATGAAGAGAAGGATGACAGTGATGATCCATGCGCTGTTTCCGGGGCCGGGGGTAATGGCTATCTTTACGCTCTCGGTTATGAGTACGGGGGCGCTGCCATTAATTTCGATGATGATGATGATGACGACGACGACGACGGAGAAGAAGTTTTGGAGCGGCAGGACCGGCGTAAAAAACTTAAAAGCAAGGGGATTCCATCCCAGCCGGTCCTGGTTATCCATGAAGGAAAGCCGACAATTATTACCGGCTTTGAAACGACCGATCCAGTAACTCCAGCCGGCCTGGAAAGAGCTTTCTGGCGCCAACTTAACAATTAACACTATCGTTCAGGAGACCTTTATGCTAAAGAAAACAATCTACCTATCTATGTTTGCCCTGCTTTTCCTTAACGGAATGTGCGGCATGGGCATAGCCGCCGACAATGAGTCCGGCTTTGTTCAACTTCAAGCCAAAGTAATGACCATTGATCTTTTCAGAAATCTGGTGATAATCGCCGAAAAAAAATTTAAACTCCTGTATCATTATGATAAAAACGGGGAAAAAATCTGGGATACGCGTTTTTTAGACAAAGAAGGCAATCAAATCACCCCGGATCGAATTGAAAAAAGAGACAGGGTTCTGGTGCGTGGAAAAAACGATAACGGAACGATCATTGCGAGAGAAATAATTTTACTTGAATAAAAATTAAGAGTCCGGTTAAGAAGTTGCCCCGACCTCAAAGTCCGTAGTAAAAAGGATAAACCTTGATTCTTGTCTTTATTTTATGACTAAAGAGAAAGGGCCTTTAAAAAGAGCTCTCTCTTTCCTTTATTAAAAAAGAAAAGGACAAAATATCAGGCAACACTTTCCATTGAGACGGACAAATGAAAGCCGAGTACGGACAAAGCCATTTCAATTCTTGGCAATTTGGTTGACTGCCAGGGATCAATCATGCGCCTGATTTCTTTTTCATCAGTGCCTAAACGTCTTGCCAGTTTGGAGTAGGCATTTGACCTCGCCTTCCCGCACTCACCCCCAGGGCAATAGCATGAAATTTTTAACTCCTTATTTTCAGTAGGTTACACTATTTAGAATTGCTGATATTTATTTGCAATCACGGTATTTTTATATTACAAAATTAAGATTGGATCAACTTAACCTTGCCATTTTGTTAATAATCAAAGATTGCTCCCCCCGCTCTGCAGTAAATTATTAATAATTGACACATATATATGTACATATTATTATATAGTCATGTACATATATATGAAAATGAGGAGAGAGGATTCGTGGACAGCTATCTGTTAGATACCCATGCATTGATTTTCTGGGTCAACAAAGAACATATTTCCAATCAATTCGTCTCGTTTCTTGATGAACAAAATGAAATGGAAAATCTTTATGTTTCGCCAATTTCTTTTTGGGAAATTGCTCTGCTTGTCAAAAAAGGTCGTATTCAATTGGGAGATGTCACTAAATGGCAGTCAAATGTGATGGATTGTTCCAACATAAAATTGATGGCTCCCGGAGCCGGGGAAATGATTGAATCCGTTAATCTTCCAGATCTGCATAAAGATCCCTTTGACAGACTGTTGATCGCACAGGCGTTAAACAGGAATTGCCTACTTGTGACGAAGGATGAAACCATAAATCAGTATGATGTGAAAACCTTCTGGATATAAAAAAAAGGGAGATGACTATGATTAATATTTCAGCAACCAGCCTGAGGGGAAAACTTTTTGAAATATTAAAACGGGTTGAATCCGGTGAACAGATAGTGGTGACCCATAATAAAAAAAAAGTGGCATATTTAAGCCCCATCAAAAAACAGGACTGGCGCAACCAGCTTTCTGAGAAACCCAAACTGCTTGTTCCGCCGGACGAAGTTATCAAGCCGGTAACAGACATCTGGGAGGATTATATTTAAGAAGGGCAGGGGTCAAACCTTGATTTGTGATTTAGAGACTGCATATCTGTAGAACAGCACGGTATTCTACCTAAAATCCAGCCCAAAATCCCAATTTACAATGCCACACCGGACAAAATCAAGGTATGGGAAATTGATAAAAACCTAATGTCAAAACTTGAGCCGATCGATCCCCAGCAGTAGTCAACCGCCCATGCCTTTTATCCTCCTCCCCCCCTCTGGGGGGGATAAGAGGGGGGGGGGGCAGTCTCAAGGTGTGTGGCCTTAAAAAGTTGCTGGTCATTTAAAATGGGATTTGTTGCAAAATTTCAACGGGTGGTTTTTTTTATTTAAAATACGATGAGTTACAGTACGATTTGTCGCACTCGATTTTACCTACAAAATCGCACTTCGAAATTTTTTCATATGAGATACAAAAATCAACCAAATAACTCATTTTGGGCAAAATAGAGAGGGATTTTCAATGGATTTTAAAGCGACAATCTACATCTATCCTCAGTTTTCAATTGCCGTGTCTAATAACTATTATTTTTGCTATGCGATTGTGTGGTATCCGCTAATCACTAATCAAGGTTTGACCCCATCCCTCCAATCTAATCTGTTTCTTCCAAATATTCGTTCAGAGCGACTTTCATACCAACAAGGTCTTGTTCTTTGAATCTGTCCGCTTCAAAGTACTCGGCACTTTTATTATCCACAAACATTTCTTTGTAGTCATTCCACTTTTTATCAGGTATCCGGACAAAGCTCAGATCTTCAAAATAAACTGCATATTGCTTTTGTGAGACAAGCAATGGTATCGATTCGTCTTTAATAACAAGCCGTCCGTTTGAAAGCACTCGATAGTGTGTATGCCCCTCGGAAAACGCCTCCGCCATATTCGGATTTGCGGACAAAATCGACGGTATTGAAAAACCTGTTTCTACAAGAAAGTACCGCGAATATGGTTTCAGGTCGGCATCTTCAAGCCATGGCCGCAAGGAAATTCCGTCAAATTGCTTAGATTTTCCCGGCGATAAATCAACAAGGTCCAGCAGCGTCGGCGCAATGTCGATCAGGCCCGCTGTCTGCATTGAAAAGCCGGTGGCCATTGCCTGTTCACCGAAACCCCTATAGGCTAGGACAACTTCGTACTGTTTACGGTTTAAAACGTCTGTTCCATGCCCTATGGTTGCTCCAAACAGAGATCTGCTGCTGCCATCCGAAGCGTCGATTTGGTTATTGTCGGTTGACAGTCCCTCTCCATGATCAGAGAGCAGCACAACGATGGCATTTTCAAAGTATCCCTTATTCTTCAATATCGTCAGCAACTGACCGAACTGCCGGTCCACTGTCTCAAGCGACTGGGAATATATCAACTCATCTGTGTTGGTATTCGGAATAATGGGTGTATCAGACGTACGCCATTTATATGGCCAGTGGGATAAGCACAGATGGATGCATAATAAGGACGGCTGTTCATCGTTATCCTCCAAATCATTCTCGATCAGAGATAAAAAGGCATCCGGCTCGTAGGTTACCGAAGCGGCCCGGTTTCCATAGGAATAGGGAAACAATATTCTTCCAAGGCGTGTGTTTACAATCAGGTTACTGAGAGGGAAATCGTTGATGGTCCCCAGAAGAAAATCAGCTGCACCCATGGGTGGGCCGAGGATCCTGTCAAACCCGAAGCTTTCGTCTATATTGCTGAAGCGTTTTTCATCGGTTGCATAAACGGTTTCATATCCGGCATTTTTCAACCGTGTCGCCAAAGTAATCATTTCTGTATTTCTGTAACCATTATCTATGAGATTGAACACTGCACCGTTATTTCCTGGATAGGCCCCTGTAAGAATAGCGTTCCAGGCTGGGTAGGTACGTGCCAGAGGTGTATAGGCGGTCTTAAATTGCAGGGAATCATCAACGAACCCCCTGATGTTGGGAATTTCAACGATACTTTCCCCCGCATCCAAACAATCCGGACGCAAGGAATCGATGCCCAGCAGGATGATATCCGGTTTTTCCTCCTGAAGAGAGCCACTGTTTGTCGCTTTGGTGAAATTGTCTATGTTCGCAAAAATGCCACCTACTGGAAGGATGACCACCAGCAAAAGAATAATTCCACATGTTAAGAAAGCGCCGACCGAAAACCGCGTCGCTTTAATACGCCTCAGCAATTCGGCCGAATTTGAATTTTTCACCGTCCGCCAGAGTGAAATGAATATGTACAGCCCCACTAAAAGATTGAATAAAACAAACGAAAATTGACTATATTTCCATTTTAAAAAAAAAATTGCCACAGATGCACTCTGGGAATTCGGAAAATAAGAAGCGTTGGCAATATAACACCACAAGGCGAAAGCGCACATGATACAAACGCCTGACAGGATAAAACTTCGCTCATTCCGGATTTTTTCTAAAAATACGTATGTCAGCCACCAAACCGTTAGAAAGGCAACCATATGACTTATGAAAACTGCCAAAAGATACCACAATACCGAAATGCCAAGTTGACTTTTCACCAGACTTGCCTCGCTGATGGAAGAAAGCACCTTGCCGCTCAACTCTTGACTGGAACTCAAACGCAATAATATCGGATAGATCAACAGGGTCCCGAACCCGATCAGCAGATCATAAAGCAAAAGCTTCTTTCTTGTCGCTTTCATTTGTCGGTTTATCCTTCCTCTATGTTCAGTTCAAATATTATCGTCCAGTTCAACAACCACCAATTACCCCCAATAAGCAAATATGATGCCACACATTCAGGTATAGAGTATCCGAATTCTGAAGTTTTAAAAATCCTGCAGGATAACCAAAGCCGATTTGAATACCCGCGTTGCCAAAAGGGTATCGAATGAACAATTTCAGGCGATTCCAGCTGTTCGACGGTTAGTGGATGTAAATGGACGTAATATTTCAAACACAATGAGATATACAATTCCGGCGTTTTGGATAGTAGTGACAAAATTTTGTTAATCTAAACCCAAATTTGTCAAACCAATCAATACACACCAATGCTGTATAGGATAGGAAGACGCTTGTTGCCAAAAAAAGTATGTCTGCAGTGCCTATGGTTTCGATATCGGCAACTGTCACCCAAATATCACCTCTTTCAAATAATCCGGGTCCGTTGCAGCATTCAGCCCCTTTGATTTGACAATACCTTACAAACTCAACTTTCGGAGGAGTAAATTTGCACCCCCGATAATTCCTCAATCTCACTTGAAAAACCGAAATACTTGAGAGCTTGACCCATCACCAGATCAAGCATCTCCTGTACCATATGCTCGGTAAAATCAAATAGTCGCCGAATATTTACCAGAGCTAAGCGCATGATCCGCTCCAAAGAGACCATAAAAGAAAGATTGGTCATCTCATCATTACAGGCCCTGAAGAGTTCCCCGAATGACCTTTGATCCATACATTGCCGCTGATAAAGGCTGAGCATGTTGTATCTGGCAATGACAAGAGATGTATGAGCGATCAGGCCATCGTAGTTCCTAATTTGTATTTCTTTTGCCAATTTCAGGTGTTGCTTGCACATTTTGAAAAAGACTTCAATATCCCAGCGTTTGCCGTACAGCCGAATGACTTCTTCATTAGGGAGGGACAGATCTGTCGACAGGAGTGCAAGCCAGCCTCGTTTTTTATCACAGGAAACAAAAATAATTTTTGCCTGCTTGCCGTTGGAAAGAGTAACAATGGCTTGGGCCTTGATTTTTGCCCGTCCTCTTTTTTTCTTCAATTTTCCATAGAGTTCGGACAGCCTAAGCTTTTTGCCTTGATATTCATAAAGCCATTTTGGATGATCTTTCAGCATGCATATGACGTGTATGTGTTCCCGCAAATCTGCTATTGCTGATGGCATCGAAAACCAACTGTCCATTAAAACATACTTAGCCCGGACACCCATATCAAGGGCTCTTTTTACCATCGGTACGAGATGGGCTGTGGTTTTTGTAACCGCTTCCTGGCGGCGATGATATCCGCAGGTCCTTTTATCAATATCAGGATTGATTTCATTGTATCGATTCTTTTTGTCTGCAGATGATAAAAGGGCAAAATCAAGTCCAAGAAAACTGTTACCGTCAGACCAGCCAAGGGTCAGCATCCGGAATCCTTTGATGTACTTCATATCTGTATGATCAAACACCCGGGATAAAAGCTCGACTTTTTTAGAACGGTTTCTGCTATAGGTAGAATCGTCAAAAATAAGAACTTCTTCGGAAGAATCATCAAGAAGCTTTCTAATGATAAAATAAATCCGGCGGCAAAGATGAAGGGTAAACCGCCGCCAGTTATATGTCGGAGAGTTCAGAAAATTGTAAGCAGCGTCCTTATCGACCTCAACTTTTTTGTTTTTCACAATGCCCTGGTATAAATTTTCGTTGTGAAATGCCAGGTTAAATAAGGCTGTGAAAATGGCAAGCGGTGATGCTCCTTTGGTTTTAACGATTCCTGATCGATTCAATAACGTACCGATTTTGAATTTTGCAAAGTAATCACTGAGTACGCCAATCTGTTCTGAATTTGTTATTTGATTTTGTACGCCGGTAAGTGTAGTATTCATTTTGACGAATTTCCTTTGTCTGAAATGTTTGTTTAGTGGTAAACAAAGCGTATCATATAAAGTGAGATTCGTCAATTTAAATAATAAATTCAATTTGTTATATTTTTATTTGCTGTCGTTTTTAATCACCGAAAGTTGAGTTACAAATCTTTATGTTCTCTGAGCAGGTTTAAGGGTGGGGAAATCGGGGTCACCCATCATGAGTTAGCCAAACGGCAAAAGCGATTACTAAATAAAATGTAGGTTGTAGATGATAGTAAGTCCCATCAGTTATTGAATGGATTGTTAGTGTAGTGATGATTACTAAAGCAATTAACGCTTATTGAGATATAATTTCATTTCTGTTCCGTAAATGTAATCTGACCCCTGCTAAAAAGCCGCTAAAAATCAAAAAAAATAAACAGCGATGTTCCGATAACTCCCCATTCTACTAAAAATTGAATAAAAGCATTATTTGTTTGGACGCCATATATTCTATTCGGCATGTAATAACAACCTTGCGATCCGAGTCCCCAAAAAGGGTTGACTTTTATGCTTTCCCAGCATGTTGCTCAAATCTTAATCCTACCGGTAGAAAGTGAATTAATGCTATCTGAGGCCAGAGATCTATGCACTGGATTAAAAAGACCATTCCATTGATATACGGAAAGTAGCTCTGCAATAATTATTGACAGTAAAAATATCAGGGAAAACGTTGTTAAAAAATATTTTGTACTGCTATTTTGAAAAAGCAAAACAACAAAAATAAGTATAAATGATGTAACACTAATCATTTCTGAGGCTCCGATAAACGCAAGCACTACCATACAAAACATGAGCCAGGTAATATTTCTTGAAAAAGCATTGCGGAAAAATCGCAGAGTCTGGTAAATATACTTGAGCATTTTGGGTCCTTTTTTGTTTTAATTTGGTCGTTCAAGACGCTAAAAGGCCTTAAAATGCTCCCTCCATTTTTAAATGTCACGCATTTTTTGAAAAAACTTACGACTCACAAGTTAGTAAGCGGTGTATGAACCACACCTTTTTAAGCCTGGCGGGGTGTTGTATAGTTGGATTCCAGCAAATTTTTATCCACGTTTTGTGGCATTAAAGCTTTAAATTCGTCTTCCGTCATGGCTTCCGGTAAATTTTCAAAAAGAAATTTGAGGTACCAATAAGGTTCAAGTCCATTGGCCTTGGCGGTTTCGATTAAGCTGTAAATGCAGGCACTGGCCCTGGCGCCTTCGGATGTACACGAAAACAACCAGTTTTTTCTACCGACCACAAAGGGTCTTATGGCATTTTCAACCACATTATTGTCCGGCATTACCAGGCCACTTTCCGTATACAGGACCAACCGATGCCATTGATTAAGGGTGTAGTTGATGGCCTTGCCAAGAAGACTTTTGGGTGGCACCTTCTCAACTTGAGCATCCAGCCATTTTTTAAATTCATCAAGGATAGGCAAGGCTTGTTCCTGCCTTTTCCGGTAAAGTTCTTCAGCGGACAAGCCAAGTTCTTTGGCCTCTTTCTCTATTTTGTATAATTTCCTGATGTACTTCAGGGCTTTGCCGGCGATTCCTGTCGGTTTGCCATTTTTATTCCCGGCAGCTTTGGCTACATCCATGAACTTTCGACGTGCGTGTATCCAGCAGGCAATATGGATGATTCCTACAATATGATCAAGAAAGTCATAGCCACCATAACCATCCGTTTGAACAATACCTTGATAACCGTTCAAAAAGTTACGGGCAACGTCCCCGGATCGGGTTGGGTGATACTGGAACAGAATAATGGGATTGTCTGGTGGCCCTCCTTTGAACACCCACATATAGCATTTTGACCGTTTCGGTTCTTTCAGAACCTGGACAGTTGTTTCATCAATATTTATCACTGGACCGTTAAGAATTTCACCCTTCATATATTCCAGCAGGATCTCACAGGCCTGGGCCACTTTCATGGCCCAATTGCACATATTGGATCTGTGAATGTCTACTCCAATTCGGTGAAACTGCTTTTCCTGCCGGTAGAAAGGCAAGGCATCTGCAAATTTGGCTGTCAGAATATGAGCCAGAAGTCCTGGGGTTGCAATGCTTTTGGGAATCATTTGTTCCGGCATTCTGGCGATGGAGACTGTCGGACCATCATCTTCAACACCTTCACAGTTTTTACATGCGTATTTATAACGGATATTCCTGATCACTCTCATCTGTGCCGGAATAATCTCAAGTTGTTCAGATTCTTCCTTGCCGCAACGGGATTTCATGCAACCACAGGCACATGTTTTTTCTTCCTCAGTCAGATCGTGGATCACTTTAACCCGCGGAAGGGTTTCAGGCAAAGGCTTACGCCCAGACTTCTTCCGCTTATGGGCAGGTACGCTGATTTCTTCGGGCTCGTCTAATATGGGAGTATCCGGTTCAAAAGTATCGAAAAGGGAGCGTTGACCGTCATCTTTATGGATTTTTTCTGTCTTTTTGCCAAAAAGTCGGTCCCGGAGGCTTTTAATCTGCTCGTTGAGAATTTTGATTTCGGCTTTATAATGGTGCTCTCTATCTGAAAAATCACTGACAAAAGAAGCCATCATTTCTTTTAATTTTTCAACGTCATTTATGTTCGCAAAAGCCTCTTTGTTCATGCGTTGTATATACCATAACCACAAGGTTTTTGACAGTTTTTAATGTCAAAAAACAGCCGAATATTTTAATGATTTATGTGCTTTTTTCTGATGAATTGAGAGGCCGTCCATCAGCCATGAAAGTTCTTTGGCACCGATGGTCAAAATCTCATCTTTTGACTTGGGCCATTGAAAATAGTCCTTTTCCAGCCTCTTGTGCCAGAGACAGAATCCATTGCGATCCCAATACAGGATTTTCAATATATTTTGATTCCGGTTACAGAAGACAAACATGTGTCCTGAGAATGGATCCAAATTTAATTTTTCGCTCACAAGTATAGATAACCCATCAATGGACTTGCGCATATCAGTGCTGCCAAGTGCGATATGAATTTTTAAATTCTGGGTAGGAGAAAACATCAGCACTTCCCCAATACCTGGAGCACCTGGGCCAGGGTGGCCTGGGAAAATCCATCCGGGATTTCGATCTGAAATCCGTTATCTATATTCAACCTTAATCCTTTTTGTTCAGAAAAGTTTAGCATCTGGCTGATCTGTGTTGAAGGGATCTGAACGAATTCTGGGACAAGGGCCTGGTTGTTGAGTTTTATTTTCCAGTATGTAAATTGATTGGGTCTCAAATCATTTTGTCTGCAGTATGCATTTTGGGACACGCCGGATTCAGACCATTGTTTAATATGGTACTCCCAGAATTGGGTACGCTTTTGGTTTTTCTTCCTTGCTTCTGACATACGATGAACCTCCGCTAATTAAAAGTTGGCTCATCTTCTCATGTCACATTAACGATTTGTAGATGGGGTTCTTTGACCGCTTACACAAGTTATAATATATAATATTATAAAGACCAGCTCTAAATAATTAATATAAACTGCATTATACTCTAATTTCGCTTGTTCAAAATAAAATTTCAATAATTAGAAAACAAGAGATAATCAGATATAATCAATGAAAATATTTAAAAAATTGGACTATTAGCATCATAATCACCTCTAACCTGGCATAAATGACTATAATCACTCAAAATAAAACTAGATTTTTCTTTGTCAATATACTATATAATTCCAATGAGTTATTGGAATCAATATTATGGCGGATAACGTCAATAATAATGTCGAGACAAAACCGATTGGTTTTGCCCCGATTTTGCAGCATTATTTTCACAAATGTTGCATCGCTGATATTATTGACCAGAACGTCCCTCTTGATGCAAGACGTAACATGCTCACTCATGGGCAGGCAAGTATAGCAATGATCACCGCCATTCTTTTTCAGGTTATGTCTCTTTACAAGGTTTGCAAATTTGCCAGGGAATCAAATGTCCTGGATGTTATTTTCCCTGACATAAGTCCGGATGAATATTTTGACGATAGGCTGGGTGATACCTTAGACGCTATTCACAAATTCGGCATTGGTAATCTGGAACTGCTGATTACCCGACATATAATTGAAGCCTTTGAGATTCAGACAGAAATCTGTCATAACGATACGACCTGTGCGCAAGTTTACGGCGAGAATAATAAAAACAGATCCGAACAGAGCATCAAGATCTCATACGGATACAGCAAACAATACCGCAAAGACCTGAAACAATTGGTATGGTCCATGACAGCCAGTTCTGACAGTAGCTTTCCCTTATTCCAACAAACATATAGTGGCAACACCGCCGATGTGGAAACCTATGTGGAACAGTGGCACCATTTGATTGACCTGCTGGGAAAGAAAGATTTTTTATTTGCCGGCGATTCCAAGGTGGCTACACACGGGAATATGGCGCACATAGATGATCACGGAGGATATTTTTTAAGTCCTCTGCCCATGTACGCCTCCTATCAAGAAGCTCTTTTCAAAGCACTGGATAAGCACAATCACGAGACCCTGATTCCTTACAAAGATCAAATGAATCGGGGAGTTGAGGTGCCTCTGACTTTTGAACACGAGAACAAAAGTTATACCTTCAGAATGATCATCCTTTTCGATCAGGGCTTGTTTTACCGCCGTAAAAAATCTCTTCTGGAACGAATCACTAAAACCCAAGTCGCATTTGATGAACTCGCCCAAAAAATAAATGCATATAAATTAAAGACGAAGGACAGCATTGAGCAGGCTTGTCAGGCCATACTAAAAAAACATAAGACACAGGCGTTTTTTGATTTTGTTGTCCACAACGATCCAGTGGTCACGTATAAAAATGCACGGCCCGGTCGACCAGCCAAAAATGCAGAAAAAATCGCGGTCTATCAAGATCACTTCTATATAGAACTCAATTATAATGAGTCCGTCTGTACCAAGGCGCAATATCAAATCGGCTATTATCCACTCGTAACCAACAAGCCGGCTTCTGATTTTTCAATAGAAGATGCGATGCTGGCTCATAAAA
The DNA here is from genome assembly GCF_963675255.1 of uncultured Desulfobacter sp. GTDB lineage: Bacteria > Desulfobacterota > Desulfobacteria > Desulfobacterales > Desulfobacteraceae > Desulfobacter. The sequence continues at coordinate 2,689,232 of NZ_OY775937.1, read as the reverse complement.
ATCAGTACAAGGTGGAGCATCTTTATAAACGGTCAAAGTCAGGTTACAATCTCGAACCGATTTATCTGCAAACGCCTGATAGAATAGAAGCTTATCTTTTCCTTTTCAAAATAGCGCTTCAAATTTTGGTCCTTATGGAAAGAACGGCCAGAATAAAAATTGCCGAACGGGATAAAGGTTTGGATAATTTCATGCCCAATAAAAGGGATGTGCGTAACCCTAAAACAGAAAACATGTTGGCAATGTTTGAATTTGTCGTATGTGGCGTAATACTGCTTCATGATGGAAGCCGGCAATATTTTGTCTCCAAGCTGACCGAGACACAAAAAGATATTTTATCGATTCTGGATGTGCCGGAAAAATGCTACACTCACCAATATTTGTTTGATACTTCATAACCTGGTCAAAATTGGCCAAAGTGAAAAATCGGATAATTGCATCCAAAACTACTGAAACCCAAATTCAAACAAGCGAAACTTAAGATTATAGTAAGATGAACTTCCAGTTATAAATGTTGCTGAGAATAGAGCTGTTGCCAAATAAACAATTAAAATATTTTCTTTTTTTTTAAAAGTATACATTGCAGTCAATGTCCAATATCATAAAGTTGATAACCGGTAAAAAGTCAGACAGCTAATTTCAGGGCACCGGTGCTGTGATATAGTACTGTGGGTAGATCTTGATATATACCAGCCGGATTTTAAAAACAATCCAGTCCTTCGTTCTTTGACAGCTTTAAAAATCGAAAATATATACCCAGATGCTCTGGTATTAGTGCCCGCAGCCTTCGCCCGGGTATGCTTTACCCTCTCAGCTCTCAGCAGGTTTAGTATAACGGCCTTCATTGTGGCAAAGTGGCCGTACGGCCTTTCGCCCTCTACCCCTTAGTTTCTTGACCCCGTTCAATTTATCGGTAACAGCATCGAACATGACCTCATCAAGGTGATTCTCGATATGGATTTGTGTTGGTATGCAACAATCGGCTACCGTTTTAAGCCGGGACAGTTTTTAATTTCTAATAGTTATCTGAAACGGTATTTTTATGCTGCCGTCGCAAGGGCAAATCGTCCATTCTATGAACAACCCATTCAAAAAGGTCTATAAATTCTTTACCAAATAATCGATTGGCCGCAGTTGTACCGTCAAATCTTTTCAATGTAAAATTGTGAATAATCGTTAATGCTTTTTCCTCTCCCATTATGATGGCGTTGAGAAAGATAACCATTTCGTCCTTCGACGGCTGAAGAAGTCCTTTGAAAATTTGAAACCATCCACTCGGCCCATAACTGCCAGGTTTTATTCCCAATTTGGAATGGTGTCAATAATTATCTTCCAGTTGTATCCGAGCAAGGCTCAAAGCCTATGCATATTCTTTTTTCAAATCGAAATTTTTTGTTTAAGCAAACTACTAATTATTTTTAAATATTAATTTACTGGTGGTAAAGACACGGCCGTTTTCAAGGATAAAAAACTTTCCGCCATAAGGATCTTGTGGAATTGTATCAATTTCACCAGATATGACCATTTCATCTATTGTTTTTGGAAATACTCCATGGGCGGACTTAAATGCCTGAACCTTTTGTTCCAATTTATCCAAAATGATCAGGGCGTTGAGACGGGTGGATATCTGCCTTTCCATTGCAGGATTTTTATTTTTTTCCAGAATGCCTTTTAAAAAAAGAATGGCGGGGCGCAGTTGGTTCTGGTAAACAGATAATCGTGACGCCAAGGCAAACAGATAACTTGGGGCACCGGGCAGCTTGGATGCTTCCATCAAAAATTTAGATGCGGTGGCATTATCCTTTAAAAAATAAAAATGGTTAAATCCCATATAGTAGGAGGGCTTAAAATCCTGTGTTCTATACTGCCGTGCTTTGAGCAAAAGTTCATTTGCCATTTCAGGTTCGCCGAAATCCCACGCCAGCAGCATATCCCCAAACAAATAAGCGTCCCAGAACCATGGGTCTAAATCCGTAATCGTATCTATGGAATGAAACGCATAATCGGCCTGTTGCTTTTCAAGCTTTTCATTGCTTAAAAATTTCTGGCCGAAAAATGTCGATACTTTCAAAAAAAGGAAATCAGAGACAATTCCTTTAAATTCCATGGCGGCAAAGCCGGTGAATTTAGACGGCAGGGTATAATCCATGTAACTGGATTCCAGAAATATTTGCCGATTTTTGTTAACTGTCTGCTGAATGAACAGGCATATGATTATAGAGAGCACAAGAAAAAAGGCCAATGGAAGTGTTTGCCTCATTTCAATTCCCTCCGGTTGAAAATAAAAGACGCCGCAATTAATAGAACCGAGGTATAAGCGATACTGTATCCGGTTACGGAAATTAAATATTCGGGAGAAACAGCGATGGCGTGGGCGGATTTTATTTTAACGTCAAACACAGATAAGTTGGGTAAAATATATTGAAGCACATCAATCACACGGGAAATGGTTTCAGACAAAATCATATCACCGGCGGCCTGGCTGGATTTTATAAACAACACCACCTCTTCTATGGTCTGTCCGGCAATATAGGTTGAAATACTGAAAAGCAGTGTAATAAAAGAGCTGGTAGTGATGGAGCTGTAAAATATAATAAATGCATTAAGAACAAAAAACATCAACAGTTCACAATAAACGGCCTTGTAGAAAGAAAGCCATGAAAAGGCTTCAAAATACGAACTATATTGTGCCTTGATAATCAAAAGCGTTACGGAGCTGCAAGCCGTTAATATGGCAAAGGCCGTGGCGATTAAAAGCATGATGCCAAAATATTTTCCGAAAATATATTGTGTTCTTGAAAAGGGTTTGGACATCACACAGTAAATGGTATGTTTATCAATGTCTTTTGACATCAAGTTGATGGAAACAAAGAAGGTCAACAGCAGCCCGGAAAATGCAATGGCCGACAAATTCACATCCACGGCGACTTTATGAATTTCTCTTAAAAAGAAACCGACCACTGTTAAAGAAATGCCCATCATGAAAAGGGCAAATAACCCAATGCCAAACAAGGCCCGGTCCCTGAGACCTTCCTTAAATGTCAAAACAGTCAAAGGAATCATCTTGTTAATCATTGGCATTTTCCCCGACAACTTTCAAAAAAAGTGCTTCCATACCGCCGCCATCTATAATTTGCTGTTTTGAATAGACCCCTAAAAGATGGCCGGCGTCCATGATGGCAACCCTGTCACAAATACGTTCGACGTCGTTTAAAATATGGGAGCAGAAAAGAACGGTTTTCCCCTGTGACTTCAATTCTCGAATCAAGTCAATCACCATCTTTCTTCCGAGGGGATCCAGTCCTGACATGGGTTCATCCAAAATAACAATGTCAGGATCATGCACCAGTGAAAAGCAAATACCGGCCCGTTGCGTCATCCCTTTGGAATATGTTCTGAGCCTGGCTTTCCGGACATCGTAAAGTCCCACCCGGGTTAACAAAGATTTGATTTGGGCTTTAGCCGTCTGTTTTTCCACACCTGAGGCTGAACTGCTGAATAAAAGCAGTTCTTCAGCAGATAAATTGTCATAAAAATATGGATTTTCCGGTAAATACCCAATGTTTTTTCTGGATGATGGATCCTGGGGGCTTTTCCCATCAATGGCGATCACACCCGAATCTGGTGAAATAAACCCCATGATTATTTTAAGAGTAGTGCTTTTCCCGGCACCATTGACACCGATAATCCCAAAACTCTCCCCGGCCTTTATTTCAAAACCAACGTTTTCTACAGCAACCTTTTTCCGGCGTTTAAAGTCTGAAATATAGGATTTGGTAACCTGTTGAAGCGATATTTTTTTCATAGGATTTTTCTATCAAGAATCACGAAAAAAAACAAGAAAAGCAGCCACCTTTCCAGGTGCCTGCTTTTGTATAAATTTAATTTTAACGCGTTATATGATCAGCTGCCGCTTCTAATACTAGTAGTATGGCCATCTATTTTTGCACCAGCATCACCTAGCGAAGATTTAGTCTCTCCCATTGCCCCTTGATAAATATAACCATCTCCGGAAATCATGGAATATTCCACACCATTTGTGCTATCAACTTTAGAGCTATAAGAAAGGATCGTAAATGCATCCTGGTCAACCTCTGCATCTATAGTTACGTTCGGTGAAGGAGCAAAAGACAGCGCTTTGCCTGATCGATTGTCAGTACCACCTATATCTTGAGCCCAAGCACCTGAAATTATAGTTAAAGCGATAAGAAGGCCGAATACGATAGTAATATTTTTTCTCATTTGATATCTCCTGATATACATTTTATATATTAAATTTTAATTCAAGCAACCAGCGTTAATAAGGATATTCATCCCATTCTGCATAAAATGCCTCAAGATCGGTTCTCAAATTCCTGGCGTCACTTAAAGCCGCCGCATTGTAAGATTTTGCCCTGTAGCTGGAAAACTGCGGAATTGCGATTGCCGCCAGAATACCGATAATGGCGATGACGATCATCAACTCGATCAGGGTGAAGCCTTTGCTATCTTTTGCCTTTTCTCTTAGTCTTCGAAACATGTTTTGTGTCTCCTTTTGTTACGGGTATTGTTAAATGGGTTCTTCTGTTTCGCTTGCTATTTTACAATACAACAATGGTGCCAGGTTAGCCAAGAAAGATATTTTTTTGTTTAATTATCTGTTTATAAAGGATTTATTTTTATTCCTTAAGAGTCGTGCTATGGAGGGGCCATCATTTTTTTATATTCGTCTGAACAATTTTTTGAAATGAATTCACAAAAATTGTCAGACATCATCCAACATATGGCTAAATGTCAATCCTGATTCCTTTACCCTGCATCACTATCCCCGGATTCATTTTTATCCGGCATCGTTTTATCAGGCGATACCTAAAAGACCTTAAGCTTAAATTTAAAAGTTCGGCTGCCTTACTTTTGTTACCCTGGGTAATTTCCATGGTTTTTTTGAGATATGCACCTTCAATTTCAGATATGATTTTATATAGATCTACACCGGATACCACATCTTCCAGATCATATCGGTTATCTTTAACCCCTTCTATCCAGCGCCGCCGTTTGTGCGAAGAGATGGTCAGGCTTTCGGGCAGGATGATATTGGTTGCGGAAAGGGCAACAGACCGCTCGATCAAATTTTCAAGCTCTCTGACATTACCGGGAAAGGAATACTGGTTTAAAAAATCAATGGCATAGGACGACAGCTTTACGATATCCTTGCCCAATTTTTTCGAGTATTTTTCCACAAAATGGGCCGCAAGTAGATCAACATCCCCTTTTCTATCCCGCAGCGGCAGCACCTTAATGGGGATTACGTTAAGACGGAAAAACAAATCTTCCCTGAAATTGCCGTCTATGACCTCCTGCTCCAACTTTTTATTGGTGGCGGATGATCAATGCGTTTCGGTTAAATTCTATCGACAGCCTGTCGACATTCTTTTATACAGGGCCAAGGGGGGTCAAAAAATAGGGGCCGCAAAAAATGCGGTGTTCGCCATGGCGCTTCCCCTTGATCTTATGCTTTGTTACTGCATCTTTTTTATTCTACATGAATCCACATCTAAATCAAAATGCATTTCAGGTCTGTCCAGGATAAATTTATTCGATGAACCGGCTATCAGATGATTCTCCACTATAATTAAACAGCTGCTCTGGTCTGTATGCAGTGACTAAAACAGCAGGCGATGAAGAGCCTTTAGGTATTCCCCATACTGCACGAAAATGACTGCAACAATTAGCACATTTAACAAAAAAACATCCCGATTAACAAAAAATGTAAACCCTGATTCCCTTATCCTGCATCACCATCCCCGGATTCGTTTTTATCCGGCATAGTTTTATCCAGGCGATATCTGAAAGATCTTAAGCTCAAATTTAAAAGTTCAGCGGCTTTACTTTTGTTGCCTTGGGCAAGTTCCATGGCTTTTTTAAGATATGCGCCTTCAATTTCAGACATAATTCTGTCCAAATCCACACCGGATACCACATCTTCCAGATCATAGCGGTTATCTTTAACCCCTTCTATCCAGCGCCGTCGTTTATGCGAAGAGATGGTCAGGCTTTCGGGCAGGATAATATTGGTTGCGGAAAGGGCTACAGACCGCTCGATCAGATTTTCAAGCTCTCTGACATTGCCGGGAAAGGAATACTGATTCAAAAAATCAATGGCATAGGACGACAGCTTTACGATATCCTTGCCCAGTTTTTTCGAGTATTTCTCCACGAAATGGGCCGCAAGCAAGTCAACATCCCCTTTTCTATCCCGCAGCGGCAGCACCTTAATAGGAATTACATTAAGACGGAAAAACAAATCTTCCCTGAAATTGCCGTCTATGACCTCCTGCTCCAGCTTTTTATTGGTAGCAGAGATAATCCTGACATCCACATCAATTTCCCGGGTACCGCCCACGGGCTTGAACCGGGTTTCCTGGACGGCCCGTAACAGCTTTACCTGCAGAAACATGGACAACTCGCCGATTTCATCCAAAAAAAGAGTGCCGGTGTTGGCAGCCTCAAACAATCCCGATTTGTCTGTCACAGCCCCTGTAAACGCGCCTTTGACATGGCCGAAAAATTCGCTTTCCATGAGCGTGTCCGGAATTCCGCCGCAGTTGACCACCACAAAGGGCCTGTCTTTGCGCTCGGAATTATCATGGATGGCCCGGGCAATCAGTTCCTTACCGGTCCCGCTTTCACCGCTGATGAGCACATTGGTTTTTGTAGGGCCGATCTGGCGTATCCGCTGGTAAATTGCCTGCATGCCCGGGCTGTTACCGATGATGCGGTTGAAATGAAGATGACTTTTAAGTTCAGTTGACCGGTACGCCTTTTCCTGGTCCAGGGTTAAAAGTTCCAGGGCTTTGGTAATGGTGGCGCAAAGCTCATTGTTGTCAAAAGGCTTGGGCACAAAATCGTAAGCCCCTTCGTTCATTGCCTCCACAGCGATTTCCGTTGTGGAATATGCGGAGATCATGATCACCACGGTATCCGGGTGCTTTTTTTTCACGGCCCGCAATACATCCAGACCCGTAATATCGCCTAAGCGGATATCGGTGAGCACCAGATCGTATTTTTTTTGCTTAATGTTGCTTAAGGCCTGTTTGCCGTTTTTGGCAAGATTGACCGTATACCCTTTTTTGGACAGAAGCATCTCCAGGAACTGGCGCATGCTTAGTTCATCGTCTACCACCAGAATGCGGTGTGCGTCTGCCATAGGTTCTCCATTTTCTATGTCCGGGAGCGCGGGTGTTCCGCCCGTATGTCCGCAAATATTATAACTCAATGATCAAGTTTTTGTTAATTTGCCCAACTTCGGCGTTGGAAAAAAATTTTCAATCCTCAAAATATGCTGTATATTCATACGGTTAAAATTTTTTCCGCCTTAAATTTGAACAAATTCCCTAAAAACTTGATGACCGAGTATAAAGATGCGGGCGAGACGCCCGCGCTCCCAAGGTTAAATTTTTTCGGACCTATTCCTAAAATGCTTTTCGGATTAAAACCATGAAGGGCATAAAAATCATAAAAATTGATTTCCAGGTATATATTCTTCATGCGCTTCATGTCCTTCATGGTGAAATAAACTACTCAATAAAATAGGAGCCGACCACATTTATTAAGAGAAGAAATCAAAAAAATTTATTATTTAATAAGTGACAGAATCTGAGAAATATTCTCTGCCGTTTTAATGGATTCTTTAATCTCCGTCAAAACATTAAGATCATGAATGCCTTTGACCCGATTCATTACATCATCCAGATGATCCGGGAATTTTAAGGTTATGCCTAATTCTATGGTATCATGCAAGCCTTCAACTTTCCCTTCAATCTTTCCTTCTTCTTTAAGCTTTTCTGCTAAAGTCATAATATAATCTCCTTCTTTTTCAGATAATGCCTGTACGAAGATATTTTTTATTTCTTCCGTAGTGAAACCATCCAGGGTACTTGCCAAATAACGAAATATGGTTTCAAGATATTGCAGGCCGGTCTGCTTTGTCATCAATTCCTTCATCAGCGATAAAATTTCAGGCAGCTTATTTCGCAAATCCGGATCAAAAATATATTTAAAAAGCAGCAGCAGCACCCGGGCCATGATGGTCCCTATAATAATCCGACAGCTCTTTTTCAATAAAGCTGTCTTTGCTGATCTCAAGGCTTTCCAAATCAATCAAGTCCAACACGGCGTTGGGCAAGTAATGCTGTAAAACGCTTATGGCATTTTCCCTATTGATCAAAGTCTTCCGGAAAAGACTGTCATGGGGATTATTAACTTTATTGATCGAATTTTTGTCTGTCATGATTTAATGACTTCACATCAATTGTTTTCTTCTATCCATCCCAAGGATTAATAACATTAACACCGGGTTGAAAAAAATCAGACACATTCCTTGTTACAATTGTCAATTGATGTACTATAGCCGTTGCAGCAATAAGAGAATCACGGTATGATTTAGGATCAGGAACATGCAAACTCGCACATTTCACGGCTATTGATGTATCTACATCAAGAATGCGAGATCTAAATGTCGGCATTACATGGTCATTGAGCCAAACACGAAGTATATTTCCCTGCCAAGGATCTTTCCTCTCTTTTAGAAGCACGCCTAATTCTATTTCTAAAACAGTAATAACCGATAAATACAGGGTTGAAGCAGGCACATTTTCTGCCCAAACTCTGACAGCTTTGTTTATCTTATTGGTTTTTGCTTTCCTAAGTTCAGAGAGAACATTCGTATCAAGTAGATACATCAGGACAAATCCGCTGGTTGGCAAAGAGAGTCTTTTAATCTGGGAGGATTAAAGTCTGTATCTGCTAACCCAGGCATCGCCAATAAATCAAGAATACTTTGTTGTGTACCTGTGAGCACTTGGTATTCCTCAACCGTTATAAGAACGTAAGAAGGTCGCCCACGATCTGTAATGATCACCGGACCTTTTTTAGCCGCTCTTTTTGCCCGGCCTATGTCTTGATTTAATTCTCGGCTGGAAATTGTTGAAATACTCATATTGGCCTCCTTTTCAGAGCATGTAGAAATGTTACTACATTGGTGCTTGATTGTCAAATAGTGCCTCTTTAAAAAGATAGCATTTTTTGACAGAGGGGGGTAACTCTAATAATCCCTGGCGTAAACAATCCGGCCGCCAACAATGGTTAAAACAGCCGCACCCGTTAATCTGCGCCCGGCAAAAGGCGTGTTGCGTCCTTTGCTCACAAACGCATCAGGGTCTACGGTCCAGGCGGCATCCATATTAATAAGGGTGAGATCTGCCGGATTGCCCGGCACCATATCGTTGTTGATCCCCACAAGATCTGCCGGAGCCTTAGCCATTTTTTCCACCAGCTGCACCAGGGTCAAATGACCCTGGGCCACAAGATCCAGGCTTAAGCCTAGCGAGGTTTCAAGCCCCACAATACCGAATGCGGCCTGATCGAATTCCACCTGTTTTTCATCCTCGGCATGGGGGGCATGATCCGTGGCAATCATGTCAATGGTGCCATCTGATAGTCCTTCAATAACGGCGGCCCGGTCCTTGTCACTGCGCAAAGGCGGATTCATCTTAAAATTAGTGTCATAGGCAGGGATATCCGCATCCGTAAGGGTGAAATAATGGGGAGCGGTTTCACAGGTGACGCGTATCCCTTTTGCCTTGGCCGCCCGGATGGCCTCAATGGACTGGGCCGTGCTCATATGGCAAAAATGCACCCTGGCACCCGTCAATTCAGCCAGGGCAATATCGCGCATGACCATGACGGATTCCGAAGCATTGGGAATTCCTTTTATTCCCATCACCGTGGCCGGCAGCCCTTCGTTCATGGATCCGCCATCGGCAAGCCGCTTGTCTTCAGCATGGACAAGCACAGGGATGTCTAAAGACTTGCAGTATTCCAGAGTCCGTCTCATGAGCTGGGAATCGGTAACCGGCATGCCGTCATCGGTCACGGCCCAAATCCCGGCTTTTTTCATATCCGCAATGTCGTTGAGCTTTTGTCCTTCAAGATTTGCCGAAATGGCCCCCACCGGATATACCCTGGACGCATTTGCCTTTTTTGCCTGGGAAAGGATAAAGGAGGTAACTTGAGCATTGTCATTCACAGGGTTGGTATTGGGCATGGTGCATACCGCAGTAATCCCGCCGGCAGCAGCCGCCTTTAACCCTGTCTCTATGGTTTCTTTATATTCCTGGCCAGGCTCCCGCAAATGAACATGCACGTCTATGAGTCCCGGCACAGCAATCAGGCCCTGGCCGTCAATCACTTTGACATCTTCCGACTCTTTAGCAACCTCCGGCAACTGTCCCGGCTCCGACACCGCCTCAAACAGTCCATCTTTGATACTGATGTCCCTTAACCCCTCAATATTGCCGGGATCAATGACCCGGACGCCTTTAATTTGAATCTGCATTTTTAGTACCTCCCGACACCAGATAAAAAAGGGCCATGCGAAGGGCCACCCCATTGGTCACCTGATCCAAAATTACGGATTGTTCACCATCCGCCACCAGGGTTGAAATTTCAACGCCCCGGTTCAACGGTCCCGGGTGCATGATCAGGGCATCCTTTGCCGCCAGGGCCAGACGCGCCTGATTCAAGCCATAAAGCGCCGCATACTCGCGCTCACTTGGAAAAAGCAGGCTACCCTGGCGCTCTTTTTGAATCCGAAGCATCATGACCACATCCGCACCTGCCACACAAGAATCCATATCCGGGGAAACGGTACAGCCCATCTGCTCAATGCCAACGGGAATCATGGTCCCGGGCGCACAAATGGTCACCTTTGCCCCCATTCTGGATAAACCGATAATATTAGACCGGGCCACCCTGGAATGGGAAATATCGCCCACAAGGGAAACCTTTAAACCGTCAAACCCGCCTTTTTCTTCCTGGATGGTCATCATATCCAAAAGGGCCTGGGAGGGATGGGCATGGGTGCCGTCTCCGGCATTGATAACCGCACATTTTACCCATTTTGCCACCTGGCAGGCCGCACCCGAAGATGAATGCCGCATCACGATAATATCAGGTTTCATGGACTCAAGGGTCCTGACCGTATCTCTTAACGTTTCCCCCTTGACAATGCTGGAGGACGATTTGGATATGGCCACGGTATCTGCGGAAAGACGCTTTCCGGCCAACTCAAAGGACAACTTGGTCCGGGTTGACGGCTCCTGGAAAAAAAGCACAATGGTTTTGCCCCGAAGGGTGGGCACTTTTTTAACGGCCCGCTGGGAGATCTCCTTCATCCCCCGGGCCGTGTCCAGGATATAAGCAATTTCCTCAGGGCTCAGGGAATCAATATCCAGAATATCTTTTTTCTTAAACCGCATATCTATTATTCCTTAGGTAGCAATTTAGGAACGGGTCTTAAATAACTTGCCTATTTTGCTATATCCGGGAGCGCAGGCGTCCCGCCTGCATATCCTCATGTATTCTAAAGATACAGGCGAGACGCCCGCGCTCCCAGGTTAAATTATGTTCTGCCTTAAAACAGCAAGGTGCCGATCCGGCTCAAGCGGACACTAAAATCCGCCTTGTCCCAGGACCAATAAATAATAATGGCTTCGCCCCGCACTTCACTTAAATCCACAAAGCCCCAGAATCGTGAGTCATGACTGTTGTCCCGGTTGTCTCCCATGACAAAAAGCTTGTTGGCCGGTACGGTGATTTTTCTTAAATTATCCCGGGTGGTAATCTGGCCCGGCAAAATCCGGGAATCCTTGTACTGGGCCCAGGGCTGATCCGTGATTAGTTTGTCATTGACATACAGTTTTTTATTCACAATCTCCAGGGTGTCACCTGCAACGGCAACAACCCGCTTGATATAATCCTTGGAGGGATCTTGTGGATATTTGAACACCACAATATCATTGCGCTGGGGATTTTTTACCGGAATCAGGGTTTTTCCGTTGGTAAAAGGAATTTTCACCCCGTAAATAAATTTATTGACAAGAATCTGATCTCCGATCTGAAGCGTCTCAAGCATGGAACCGGAAGGTATTTTAAAGGCCTGGACAAGAAAGGTACGGATAAACAAAGCAATAACAACAGCAATGAGAATCGCTTCGATATTCTCCCGCCAGGTGCTTTTCTTTTTTTTACTCATTTTTTTTATTTCTTCATCACAACAGTTAAAGTATCACCCTTCTTGATTGCTTTTTTCTTGATCTTAAATCTTAAATCCTTCTCTTGCTCGAATTATTATTTTGAGCAAAAGCAAGAGCAAGATTAAGAGTAAGAGCAAAATGGCGTACCTATTTTAAAAGTAATTCCAACCAAATTTAGAATTGCTGCTCTTGTCTATTGTCAGCAGAACATATGCTGGGGAACCCCGATATAAAATCTAGATTTCTGAATTTCAGTTTTCAGAATTTGGGCAATCTTTCTTGCCTTGACCATACTGGACAAAGGCACTGTGGGAACACGTTCACCCTTGATGGTAATGGTCCCGCTTTTAAGCTCGGCATAACTGACCTGGCCATAGGACTTGGAGATACCCTTGGGGTAATCATGGCCGTAATCAATGATCTGGGTAAAAATATCTTCGTCAGACACGGACGTATATTTGAGGATCTCCTCATTTAAAATGGGAATGGGGATACCAAGACCCACAGACAACGACACCCCATAGCCGCGGATACTCTGCCCCACCAGCCACTCAGGTGACATCTGTTTCAGATCTCCCATAACGCACAAGGTTCCGGCCCCGCTTAAAGGCACGCCGTTAAGTCCTCTGTCCACATCTTTTTTATGCTGGGTACCGGTCCAGGTCACGTATCCCTGGGCCCCGCCCAGAAAAATCCTTGTACCCAGCCCGATGGTTTTCAAATAAGGATCGTTAAACAAGGGGCTCAAACAACCGGAGGTGGAATAGTTGGCATTGCTCACATGGGATTTCAGGGTGCCCATGTACGTGTACTTTGTTTTATCCGACCGATTGATGGCGCAATTATAATTCTGGTATGCGTTTCTCGGATTGCACAACATGGCATTGGGCAAATCCTTTAAGGTGACTGTTTTCTCAATTGCAAGATTGGGATAACAGTCCGTGCCATAGCTCTCGGCCTTCAAATGTACCGGTTTGCCGGCTACAAGATCCTGGATGACATGCCCGCCCCCGTAATTGAACTCACCCGGATGATATTTATTCAAGGGGTCATCTTCACAAACAGCCGTTGCCCCCAGATAGCAGTCCACCGCGGCAATGGCTGAATAGGCCGGTACATTGTTGAACCAGGTTTTGGTCGTACGAATCACAGGTTTGGATTGGCCGATGTTTATAAATGCACCGGAAGAACACATGGGCGCAAAAGTGCCTGTGGTCACCACATCCACTTTCCGGGCCGCTTCGACAACGCCTTCTTTATCTGCAATCTCAATAATCTCTTCCGCCGTTACCACCACGGCTTCTCCAGCCGCAATTTTGGCGTTTATCTCTTCATAGGTCTTATTCACCTGAAAGGTGCTCATGATTTAAATTATCCTGATTTTTTCAAAAAAGTTATGCGTTTATTGCATCTGTGCTTTAACAGACTCAATTTTTGAAGTAATGTTGTTTTTTATCCAAGCCGCATCCCACCATTCCACGGGGTTGACAAACACATTGTGGAGCATCATGGAAAAATGCAGATGATCGCCGCCGGCAAGCCCGGTCATGCCGGTACGGCCAATGATGTCATCCTTTTTTACCATATCGCCTTTGGTCACGTTCATCTGGCTTAAATGACAATAAAGGCTGGCAAGGCCAAGCCCGTGGTCAATAATGACGGTATTGCCGAAAATTCCCACATTTTCCGCCATGATAATCCGTCCATTGTTGCCCGCACCCACCGGAGCATTGGCTGTGGAGGCCAAATCAATGCCTAAATGGGTGGAATGGCTGATGACCTTTCCATTGTATTTATAGGTACGTTTATCGGCAAACCGGGCCCGGTTAGCAGCCCCGGGAAGACGGTTGAAACGATCTTTCCACATTAATTCGGCACGGGTGTCGGAAGGCACTTTGAGTACGGTTTCCACATTCTGCTGGCGAAGGGTTTCATTAATATATAAAAATTTTGCCAGCAAAGGATTGTGTTCCGTCAAAAATTGCGCTTCCTTGGACCCAAGGTCAAAGTCATGCATTTTGGATTCGAGAAAACCGTCTGAGATGCGCAGGGTGTCAGACCTGAAGTTTTTATCTTTGATATAATGATAAAACCCGCGTTTGGTTTCATTTCCGCCCGGGTCCCGGGCTTCTACAACAATACGGGTATCCGGCCCCTGGGTATGATCCAGGGCAAACAGGGCTGTGATCACCATGGGGTCATTAAACACACCGGAATATCCGGGGAAAAAATTCTCACCCACCCTGACCCCGCTTTGAACATTTTCTTCATCAAGTTTATAAATTACCAGGCCGACACCGCCCTGGGACACATTATGCTGGGAAGTCAAAATCTGAAGTCGGGGCGGCACCGTATCAATGATCACCGGCCGCTCTTCATAAAAGCGATTGCCTTTGGTCCATTTACGCCAGGCATAATCAGTTACAACAATTCGGATAACAGCCTGGCCGTCACTCATCCCGTATTTCCGTGTTTCAACGGGAATGGAGAACGTGTCTGAAAGTGTTATATTATCACTGAACAAAGACAGAATAGAAGACGGTGGGTAAAATTTGTTCAAAAGGACTTTTTCAATATCTTTTTGCACCAGGGAAACAGTGACATGCTTTAAACCGGCGCCTTTATCCGTTGCTGTCATGTTTATTTCATAGGATTGTTTCAAATATGGGGAGGGAAGACTGATATCTGCGTTGGGTATATCTCCCTCATATTTGCAAAACAGAACCCATCCCACAGGCACAACAATTACCAGAAATATAATTAGAAACAGTGTTTTTTTCATCAAACAACCTTATTTTTCAAGAAGTTAGACGGATACATTAAAAACCAATCTAAGATATCAGCAAACGCCCTTCTTATCAAGGAATTTTCCCTGGTACCAGCAATTCTAAGTTTAATAACGTATTATCTTTTCTGCTTGTTTTTTTCTTGCTCTTGCTCTTAATCATGCTCTTGCTCGAAGTATTCTTTCGAGCAAGAGCATGAGCACGATTAAGAGCACGACGGCGTATCGACTCAAATTTAGAATTGCTGCCTTGATACCGATCCATCTTGACATTTACCCGGACGAATAATATCTAGAGTCATCATTATTTTTCTTGTTTTAAGGATATACAGCATGACAAACTTTTTTTTTGACCTGACCGGAAACAACCCAAATTGTTTTTTTCTAATTGCCGGGCCTTGCGTTATTGAGAATTTAGAGACAAGCCTTAGCATTGCAAAACACCTGAAACAGGTCACAAGGGATTTAGGTATTCCTTATATTTTTAAAGCCTCCTATGACAAGGCCAACCGCACGTCCATCCAGTCATTCAGGGGTCCTGGCCCAGAACGTGGCCTTGAAATCTTAAAACAGATTAAAACCGAACTGGACATCCCTGTTATTTCTGATATTCACTTGCCCGACCAGGCCGAAAAAGCGGCACAAATTCTTGATATTATACAAATCCCAGCGTTTTTATGCCGCCAGACCGACCTGATTTTAGCCGCCTGCAGGACAGGTAAACCCGTGAACATCAAGAAGGGCCAGTTTCTTGCGCCGGCCGACTGCCGAAATATTATTGAAAAAGCCAAATCCACAGGCAACCAGGACATTGCCATTACGGAACGCGGCACCAGTTTTGGGTATAACAACCTTGTGGTGGATTTTAGATCCATACATATTTTACGGGAACTGGGCATGCCCGTAATTTTTGATGCCACCCACAGTGTTCAGCTTCCCGGAGGCAGCGGCAATGCATCGGCAGGAGAAAGACAGTTTGTCGCCCCCCTTGCCAGGGCCGCAGTGGCCTGCGGTGCCCACGGCCTGTTCATGGAAACCCACCCTGATCCGGACAACGCCCTGTGCGACGGACCGAACTCCATCCCCCTGGATCAAATGAAAAATCTTTTGACCCATCTGATCAATATTAGAAAAGCTGCAGGACAGTCCCTATGACAACACAATTGGCAGACATCCGGCTGCTGCTTTTAGATGTGGACGGAGTGCTCACAGACGGTAGCATTACATATACGGATACAGGTGAACAGATCAAAAGCTTTAACGTCAAAGACGGCCTTGGCATCCATCTGCTCATGGAGGCAGGCATTAATGTCGGGATTGTCACGGCAAGAGTCTCCGGAGCCCTGCGCCACCGGTGCGACAATCTGGGCATCACCCTGGTTTTTGACGGCACCCGGGACAAGGCCAAGGCATTAGAATCCATATCTGAAAGCACTCAAATCAGCACCGCACATATGGCATTCATGGGAGATGATCTTATAGACCTGCCCGCCATGGTCCGGGCAGGATTTGCCGTTACCGTGGCCGACGCCCCTGCTGAAGTTAAAACCCGGGCAGATATGATTACGGATCTTCCCGGGGGCAAAGGCGCTGTCCGCCAGGTCTGTGAAGCCATCCTCAAAGCCAAAGGCCTTTGGGAAACGTCCGTTTCAAGGTTTCTGTCATGAGCAGCGTCGGCAAAAAAAATCTGATACGGCCTCTGGTTATATTTCTAGGCCTCATCCTTGCAGCGTTAGGTGCTTACTATTACATCAACCACCTGCTCACCACGCCCATTACGCTTGAAAATATTGAAGTAGATGACAAGGCTGCGCTTAAACTCAACGCCCTTGAACAAATTTCCAAAAAAAACGGCATCACCGAATGGAAGCTCAAAGCAGCCAGTGCCACCCTGCTCAAAGACCAAAACAAGGCTGTGCTTAAAGATGTAAACATTATTTTTTATACAAAGCAAAACACACAAGTCCACCTCACATCAAATTTAGGAGAACTCGATACCAAGACCCATGACATGACCTTTTCAAATAATGTTATTCTCCGACATCAGCACTATACCCTGACAAGTGAAACATTGCATTATGCCAAAAAACCTCATATAATACGCTCCGATTCAAGGGTTGCAATTGATGATGAAGACTCCATAATAAAAGCTGACAGCATGGAGGTCTTGCTAAATCAGGATATGATCATCTTAAAAGGACACGTAGAAGGACATTTTAGTGAAAATAGTCAAAAGTCCAATCTGTTATAATATTTCTCCGGTTTTATTGCTGATACTGTTGTTTCTGCTTACACAGGTATCTTTTGCAGCCCAGGAGAATGAAACCGCTGATAAAAAACAACCACCAGCTGACCTGAAAATCACTTCAGATAAAATGATTGCCAACAAAGACCAGTCCATGGTGGAATTCATGGGAAAAGTCAAGGCGGTTCGGGCGGACAGCATACTTTTGGCAGATTCGGTCAAGGTATTTTTTCATACCTCGGAAACAAAAAAGGAAGGCCGGTCAAACGTTAAACGTATCCTTGCCACGGGAAATGTGGAATATACCGAAGGGGAGCGCAAAGCATTCTCGGATCAAGCGGATTATGACACGGCAGAGGAGATACTGATACTCACCGGGGAACAAGCCCGCCTGCTTACTGGAAAAAGCTGGATCACCGGCAAAAAAATCACTCTGTTTAAGGCCCAGGACCGGGTCGTTGTGGAAACTACCGAAGAAAACAGGGTTGAAGCATTTTTTGATGCTGAAGATCAAGACGAATCTTTGGATGAACCCTGAAACAGCTTAGGAGCCCGTTTTTTGCCAAGGCATGATATCTGAAAAAACATGAAACATCTCAATAACATACTTGATTTATAAAAGATGGAATAGATGAGCCGACTGGTACTGGAAAACCTTGTAAAGACCTATGGCGGTAAAACCGTAGTGGATCAGGTCAGCCTGAACGTGGACCAGGGCCAGGTAACCGGGCTTTTAGGACCCAACGGTGCCGGCAAAACCACCACCTTCTATATGACCGTGGGCATGATCCGCCCCGAAAAAGGCACGGTTCATCTTGACGGGGAAGACATAACCCAGTACCCCATGTATGTCAGGGCCAGAAAGGGCATTGGTTACCTGCCCCAGGAAACTTCGATATTTAAAAAACTGACCGTCAGGGAAAATATAACGGCCATTTTGGAGGTTATTGACAAAAAAGACACGGACATCCACCAAAAAGCCGAAAGCCTGATGGAAGAACTTGGGATATTGACCTTGGCCGGGCAAAAGGCTGCATCCCTGTCCGGTGGAGAGAGGCGACGTCTGGAAATTTCAAGGGTGCTTGCCACAGATCCTTTGTTCATCCTTCTTGACGAACCCTTTGCCGGCATTGATCCTTTGGCTGTCATTGATATCCAGCAAATCATATCCCAGCTCACGGACAAAGGTATCGGGATATTGATTTCCGACCATAATGTCAGGGAAACATTAGGTGTATGCGACACAGCTTATATCATGAGTCGGGGCGTCGTTATGGAATCAGGGCCGCCGGAAAAAATTATTTCGAGCAAAGTAGCCAAACGAATTTATTTGGGAGATAACTTTAGACTTTAATCATGGAACTTGGATTACAACAAAGCCTTGCACTGACCCAGCAACTGGTCATGACACCCCAGCTCCAGCAGGCGATTAAACTGCTTCAGCTGTCCCGGCTTGAACTTGCCGACATGATCCAGCAGGAAATGGAGCAAAATCCGGCCCTTGAAGAAATCTCCATTGATGAGACCCCTGACAAAGCCATTACGGCCCAAGAAACCGAAACCCGAGAAACGGAAACCGAAGCCCCTGTCAAGGAAGTCACTATTGAAGAGCGAGTGCGCTCGGATACGGACTGGGAAAATTATATCAATGAATACAACTCCACTGGTAGGCTCTACATGGAGTCTGAAAACAGTGAAACACCCAATTACGAAGCATTCACATCCGAGAAACAAACCCTTGAAGCACATCTGAAGTGGCAGCTGATGCTTTCGGATTTGCCGGAGGAAAAGGAAACCCTTGGTCACATCATCATCGGTAACTTGAACCGGGATGGATATTTATGCGCCGATGTGGAGGAGTTAGCCCAGACTGCCCAGACCGACATCCAAACTGTTGAAGAGGTGTTGGCGCTGCTTCAGACCTTTGACCCCCCCGGGGTGTGTGCCAGAAACCTGTGCGAGACACTTTTAATTCAAATCCGGCAGCTTGGAATTAAAAACGAAATCATCACCCAAATCATTACACATCATCTAAAAAATCTTGAAAACAGGAACAGTAAAAAAATTGCCAAAGCCCTTAAAATTTCCGTTGAAGATGTACGGGCCGCAGTCAAAATCATCCAGTTCCTTGAACCCAAACCCGGCAGGAAATTTGCCACAGAAGAACCCGCCTACATCACCCCCGACATATACGTTTATAAAGTCGGGGATGATTTTAAAATTGTTATGAACGATGACGGCCTTCCCAAATTAAGAATTTCAAAATTTTACAGGGAAGCTGTGGCCACCGGCAAAAAGATTCCCAAGGAAACCAAAACCTATCTCAATGAAAAGATGCAGTCCGCCTCCTGGCTGATAAAATCCATTCACCAGCGCCAGAAAACAATTTACCTGGTTATGGAAAGCATCATAAAATTTCAAAGGGAATTTTTTGAAAAAGGCATCGCCTATCTACGGCCTTTGATCTTAAAAGACATTGCCGAAGATATTGAAATGCATGAATCCACGATCAGCCGGGTGACCACAAACAAATATGCGTACACCCCCCAGGGACTGTTTGAATTAAAATATTTTTTCAACAGTTCCATAGAACGGGGGGACGGGCCTTCCATGGCATCGGCCAGTGTCAAAGAGAGAATAAAACAACTCATTGATAATGAAGATCCCAATGCTCCTTTAAGTGATGATAAAATCGCCGCAATTCTGCAGGAATCAGACATTCAGATTGCCCGGCGAACCGTGGCAAAATACAGAAAAGTACTTAACATTCTGCCGTCCAACAAACGCAAACAACTGTAGGGAGAGTTAATATATGCAGATCACCATCACGTTCAAAAAAATAGAGGCATCCGATTCCCTGAAATCCTACGTAGATAAAAAATTTAAACGGTTTGACAAAATGCTGGAAGGTCCGGCCGAGGCCAGTGTGGTCCTAAGCGTTGAAAAAATAAGACATATTGCCGAAATCACCTTAACCAGCGGGGCGCTTAACATCCATGCAAAGGAAGCGTCCGAAAGCATGTATGCCACAATTGACATACTGGCAGATAAAGTCAAAGGTCAGATCACAAAACATAAAGAAAAAGTCAAAAAACACATGTCAGGCAACAAGTCAAGCCTGACCGATACCCGGGAATTCAGCATAGAGGAACCATTACCCGGAAACGTAGTTGATATTATTGAAGAACCCCTTGAAACAAAACCCATGGATATTGAGGATGCGGTGATTGAACTGGAAACGGGCAAAAAATCTTTTTATGCATTTGTGAATGCCCGCACAGAACAGGTCAATGTAATTTATAAACATAATAACGGAAAACTGGGATTAATCGCTCCCCAAGGATAGTCTAACCCAATGAAAATCAGTGATATTCTAAAGCTGGACGCCATAATCGCAGATCTGAAAGCCAAAAACAAATCAGAGATCATAAAAGAACTGTCCCAGGCCGTTGCACCAGTTGCCGGAGCCGAAGCCGAAGATGTTGCAGCCGTCCTGATGGAACGGGAATACTTAGGCTCGACAGGCATCGGCGGCGGCATTGCCATACCCCACGGCAAACTGGAAACGGTTAAATCCATTGCTGTGGGATTTGGACGCAGTATCAAAGGAATTGAATTTGATTCTTTGGATAATCGTCCGGTCCATCTTTTTTTTCTGCTTTTAACACCCGAGCATTCCACAGGGGGCCATTTGAAGGTTCTTGCCCAGATATCCAAGCTACTGAAAATGGATCAGTTTAAAGAGCGCCTTTTATCGGCAGATTCAACAGAACAGATTCATCAGATCATTCTGGAAAATGACGAAGAATTTTAATAATGGAACCCCTCAAGGTTTATATCATCACCGGCATTTCAGGTTCCGGAAAAACAACCGTTGCCCAGGCATTTGAAGATGCGTCCTTTTACTGTATTGACAACATGCCCATGGAACTTGTACCGAAGGTGCTCGAACTGCCTTTAAGGGAAAATTCCAAGGTCAAGGGTGCCGCTTTTGTCATGGATATGCGGTCAAAAACCTTTTTAAAAACATTTGTTTCAGGCGTATCTGCTTTAGAGGAAATAGGGGTTTCTCCGGTCATCATCTTTCTTGAAGCCGACGACCAGACCCTTGTCAAACGGTTCAGCCAGACCCGCAGGCACCACCCCCTGGATAACGGAAAAAACCTTTTGGACAGCATAAGGGTTGAAAAACAGGGCATGGCCGCCATCCGCAAGCTTGCCCACCAAATCATTGACACTTCGAATTTCAATGTGCATCAACTTAAAGCAGAAATACAGCGTCTTGTATCCAAGGATACGGGTGCCGAAAACGTCATGAAACTGAATATCATGTCCTTTGGCTACAAATACGGAATTCCTGTGGATGCGGATATTGTGGTGGATCTGCGATTTCTGACCAATCCTTATTTTGTGCCTGAACTTAGAGCCCATAACGGTGAGTCCGATGCGGTAAAAGCTTTTGTCCTAAAAAATCCGGAGACAAAAACCTTTTTAAAAAAATATAACAATCTTATCGATTATCTCATTCCTTTATACAAAAAAGAGAATAAAGCATATCTAACACTTGCATTGGGATGTACCGGTGGACGCCACCGTAGTGTCGCCATATCCAGGGCCATATTTGAACGGCTGATTAAAAAGGATCTGAACCCAAGCTTGCGGCACAGAGATATTGATAGAGACATAAAAGACATCTAATTTAACAGGCAAATTATGACAGGAATTTTAATTGTCACCCATGCAAATCTGGGTGCAACATTGATTGAAACCTTGGAATTTATTCTGGGGGAAAAGCAGAAAAAACTTGAATCCATATCCATGGACATCAAACAGGATCCGGAAAATTTACGAAAAAAAATTAAACATGGAATTAAAAATGTTCAATGCGAAAATGGGGTTATTATTTTAACCGACATGTTCGGTGGGACACCTTCAAACCTAGCCTATGCCTTTCTTGAAGAAGGAAAGGTAGAGGTGATTTCAGGTGTCAATCTGCCCATTCTTCTCAAAGCCGTGACATCCCGGGAAAAGATGGGGATCAAAGCATTGACTTCAACCCTGATTGAACACGGGAAAAAAAGCATTTCCCTTGCCAGCGACATCCTGAAAGGGACCAGTCGCTCCTTATCCTAACCAGCACCACGCCCATTTCCTCTTTCGGGTATGGACAATCATTTTCGTTTTTTGAAGGAGGCTTCGAATGACTGTAAAAATAGGAATTAACGGATTTGGCAGAATTGGGCGCATGGTCTTTCGAGCTGCTTTGGAAAATGATGCAATTGAAGTTACGGCCATCAACGATCTAACAGATACCGAAACCATTGCCTATCTGCTCCAATATGACTCTGTCCACGGTCGCTTAGGCAAGGAGGTCAGCCATGGCGATGGGTTCATTGCCGTGGATGGAAAACAGATCTGGATAACTGCGTTTAACGATCCTGCCCAGATTGCCTGGGCGGATACCGGTGTGGATATTGTCCTGGAATGTACAGGCCTTTTCAGAAACCGGGAGACTGCAGGCAAGCATCTTGAGAGCGGGGCCAAAAAAGTCATTATTTCAGCGCCAGCCAAGGACCCGGATGTCACCATTGTCATGGGTGTAAACCATGAAGATTACGATCCCGGTGCCCATCATATCCTGTCCAATGCCTCCTGCACCACTAACTGCCTGGCACCTGTTGCCAAGGTACTGCTGGAAAATTTTGGGATTGTGTGCGGTCTTATGACCACGATCCACTCTTACACAGGAGACCAGCGCCTGCTTGATTTCCCGCATAAGGATCTGCGCCGGGCAAGGGCAGCCGCTCTGTCCATGATCCCCACCACCACAGGTGCCGCCAAAGCGGTTTCCCTGGTATTACCCGAGCTTGAAGGCAAACTTAACGGCCTTGCCGTGAGAGTCCCCACACCCAATGTATCCCTTGTGGATCTGGTGATCACCACCGAAAAAAAGGAACTGACCAAGACGGTGGTCAACCAAGCCCTTAAAAAGGCATCTGAAACCAACCTGAAAGGGTATCTGGGCTATCTTGACAAACCCCTGGTATCCATTGACCACAACTCCTGCCCACTTTCTTCCATTGTTGATGCCTCCTGTACAGATGTTATCAACGGAGAGATGGTAAAAATATTTTCATGGTACGACAACGAGGCGGGTTACTCACACCGCATGGTTGATCTGGCCGCCATGGTGGGCAATGCCCTTTAAAGGAGGAAAAAATGACAAAAACTGCGATAAGAACACCATTGATTGCCGGTAATTGGAAAATGTACAAAACCGGTACCCAGGCTGTTGCTGCGGCAAAACAGCTGGCAGACTTAAGCAAGGGAGTGGATGGCGTTGATATTATGATTGCTCCCACAACACTATCGTTGCCCCTGGTGGCAGCGGCTATAGGTAAAGACTCCCAGGTCCGGCTGGGGGCGCAGAACATTTATCCGGGCACGGAAGGGGCGTTTACCGGTGAAGTGTCCGGTCAGATGATCAAAGATGCCGGTGCAGATTACGTCATTATCGGCCACTCCGAACGTAGACAATACTTTGGTGAAACCGATGAAAGTGTCGGATTTAAAATTCGTGCAGCCCTTGATGCAGAACTTATCCCGGTGATGTGCATCGGAGAGACGGAAAGCCAGCGGGAAGCTGGTAAAACTTTTTTTATCCTTGACAAACAGATATCAGATGGGTTAAAAGGCTTTGATCTTGGTGATCTTGATACCTTGGTCCTGGCCTATGAACCGGTATGGGCGATTGGTACCGGAAAAACTGCCGGACCGGATCAGGTTAAAGATGTGCATGATTTCTTGCGACACCTGATAAAGAAAAAATACGCAGAAGGTCTGGCGACAAAAATCCGGATTTTATACGGCGGATCAGTAAAACCCGGCAACATTAAAGACCTGATGCAAATTGAAGATGTTGATGGTGCATTGGTTGGCGGTGCAAGCCTGAACCCGGAAGAATTTAATAAAATTATTAGGTTTTAGATACCCTTATTATTATGTCAAGCATTATAGTGGCAATACATGTTGCAGTTTGCATTTTCCTTATACTTGTTGTGTTATTGCAGACCGGTAAAGGCGCAGAGATGGGTGTGTCTATGGGCGGCGCAGGCAGTCAAGCTCTTTTCGGAGCAGCCGGACCCGCGAACATCCTGACCAAAATCACCACAGCCGTGGCTATTATCTTCATGATCACGTCTCTGACGTTAGCCTATATGTCAGGGCATCAGTCACAGTCCAGTGTCATGAAGGACGTATCTGCACCCACAGGACAGCAGGAACCAGCAGCAAATGAATAAGCCTAAATTTTTTGCCGAAGTGGTGGAATAGGTAGACACGCACGCTTGAGGGGCGTGTGGGGAGACCCGTGGGAGTTCAAATCTCCCCTTCGGCACCATAAATTCAAAGCCGCGGCATGATTGCCGCGGCTTTTTTTATAGTTTTTTATAACTGATATGGACAAAGATAATAAAAGAAATTGTTACAAGTGCCGATTTTTCTATGTCACCTGGGATCCGGCCCGCCCAAACGGGTGTAGGGCATTAGGGTTTAAAAGCCGTCAACTGCCCAGCGTCACGGTATTCCAGTCTTCGGGAAAGCCCTGTGAATACTTTAAGGAAAAAAAGAAATAGGCCGTTAACAGGTTGTTACAGAATAGATATTTCATCCAAGTTCAAGGCGGAAAACAAATTTGGCCGCAGACATACATGCAGTATTTCAAGGACTAAATTTATTTCTCCAACGCAGAAATTGGGAAAATTAGCATTTTGTAACAACCTGTCGAACTTGCGCCTTGAATTATGGGCAGATTATCTTATTATAATTGATTATGACTTATTACAATGATGCTACCGGGCCTGACCCGAAAAAAATTGAAAAAGAACTAGGGGAATTTCTGAACAAAAGGTTTGGTGGAAATGTTAAAATCCTGACACCTTCCATCCAACCCCAGCAAGAGATCACTACCGGCACAATACCTGAGTCGGGAAAAAAAAAGCTGATTGATTTCAATATCAAGCCATCGGAACTGATCAGCTACCTTGACCAGTATGTTATCCGACAGGACAAGGCTAAATCTGTTCTTGCCACAAAGATCTGTACCCATTTCAACCGAATCCGCCATCAGGAAACCATGATCACGGAACCGTTTAAGATCACGGGAAATATTAAAAGCAATATCCTGCTACTCGGTCCCACCGGTATCGGAAAAACCTATCTGATCAAACTTATCGCAAAAAAAATTGGGGTGCCTTTTGTCAAAGCCGATGCCACCAAATTCTCCGAAACCGGATATGTGGGTGGGGATGTGGAGGATCTGATCAGGGATCTGGTAAAAGAGGCCAAGGATGACATTGAACTTGCGGAGTGTGGCATTGTTTACATAGATGAAGTGGATAAGATTGCTGCCAGTCCCAATGTTATCGGTGCCCAGATATCACGGACAGGGGTTCAGCGGGCCCTGCTTAAACCCATGGAAGAGACTGACGTAGATTTAAAGGTGCCCCATGATCCCGTATCTATGATGCAGGAACTTGAAGCATTCCAAAGAACCGGAAAACGCACGGCCAGACGTGTAAATACGGCCAATATTCTGTTTATTCTTTCCGGCGCGTTTTCAGGTCTGGCCGATGTGGTAAAAAAACGGTTGAGCAAACAGGCCATTGGATTCGGTGCATCGCTCAGTCATACCAGAAAAGCCAATGAGCTTTTAAAGGAGACCCAGTCCGAGGATCTGGTGGCGTACGGATTTGAGTCCGAGTTCATCGGCAGGATACCAGTGCGCTGTGTGCTGGACGAACTGACCCAAAAAGATCTTTACGACATCCTGAAAATGCCCAACAATCCGGTGATCTTAAGTAAACGCCTTGATTTTAAATCATACGGGATTGATGTCGTGTTCACCGACGAGGCATTAGATGAGCTTGCGTCAAGGGCGTACAAAGAAAATACCGGTGCCCGTGGGTTAGTATCCGTGGTTGAAGAAGCCCTGCTCTGCTTTGAAGAAAAATTGCCTTCCCAATCTGTACGGCAGTTTGCAATCACCAAACAGATGCTAACCACCCCCAACCGCGTTTTAAATGATCTTATCCAGGGCAAGGACAAAGAAAAATACGAGACTGAATATAACGATGCTTTGGTCCTTTTTTCAGATTATATCAGTGAATATGTAAAAAAGAACTGGAAAATCTTTTCCATTCGCCACGGCCTGACCTTAACGCAAATTCGAACAAAAATGGTGGTCAAGTATTATACGGCCCATGTTATGGAAATAGAAGATGCGGTTAGACAGGTCAAAAAATTCTATGACAACGTCAAAGAAATGGAACTAGAGATTTCCAAAAACTATGATTTAAATATCGTGTTCGAAGAAGATGCTGCGGATTTTCTCATTCAGCAGTTCATAGAACATAACGCTACCACGGATGAAATCCTTTCGAAAATCTACACAGATTTTTTTGACGGATTTAACCTGATCCGGGAAAAAACCGGGAAAGCAAGATTTTTCCTGTCCAAAAAAGCATTGACCGACCACGAAACGTACCTAAACGAACTTATCAGAAAAGAGATAAAATGATCGGAATTTCAAAACTTTACTGCGCCACGGTGGAACCCTCGGATACATTACGCTATTCAAGGCATTCAGGCAAACTACCCTCTCATCTGCTTCAGTTCTCAAAAGACAAAAAGCCGGTGATCGTCTGGAATATGACCCGGCGGTGCAACCTTAAGTGTGTTCACTGCTATGCCCAGTCTGAAAATATTGCCTATGACAATGAACTGACCCACGAACAAAGTCTTGCCATGATGGATGATCTGGCTCAATTCGGGGTACCGGTGCTGCTTTTTTCCGGCGGGGAACCGTTGATGCACCCACGCCTTGTGGAATATGCCCAGTATGCTGTATCTAAGGGCATGCGGGCCGTTATTTCCACCAACGGCACTCTGATCACCAAAGAGAAGGCAAAACAGCTCAAAGAGGTGGGGCTCTCCTATGTAGGGATCAGCCTGGACGGACTTGAAGCCACCCATGACAAGTTCAGAGGCGTTGAAGGCGCCTATAAAAAAGCATTACAGGCCGTTGACAACTGCCAGGAAGCAGGTATTAAGGTAGGGCTGCGGTTTACCATAAATAAGAGAAACGTACAGGACATCCCGGGCATTTTTGATTTGCTGGAAGAAAAAAACATCCCCAGAGCCTGTTTTTACCACTTAGTTTACTCCGGCCGCGGCCAGGAAATTGCCAAGGAGGATTTAAGCCACGAGGAGACCCGCAAAGTGCTTGATCTGATCATGGACCGCACAAAGGACCTTCACGACCGCAACAAACCCAAAGAGGTCCTTACCGTGGACAATCATGCAGACGGTCCTTACCTGTACCAGCGCCTGCTCAAGGAAGACCCTGATCGGGCTGCCGAAGTGCTCGAACTGCTTGAGATGAACGAAGGTAACAACTCGGGCCGGGGCATCGGCTGCATATCCTGGGATGGTGAAGTCCACCCGGACCAGTTCTGGCGGGAAATCAGTTTCGGCAACATCAAGGACAGACCTTTCAGCGAAATCTGGACAGATCCTGAAAACGAATTTTTGATGAAAATGAAAGAGAAGAAAAAATTTGTCAAAGGTAGATGCGCCCAATGCCGGTGGCTGGATATCTGTGCAGGTAATTTCAGGGCCAGGGCCGAGTCCGTTGCCAATGATCCCTGGGATTCTGATCCTGCCTGTTATCTTACGGATGAAGAAATCAAAAAGGAGGATGTATAATGCTGTTTCCCGAATACAGAGGCAGACGGCTTCGGGCCACAGACAATTTCAGACGGATGATCAGGGAAACAAAGCTTTCCAGAGACGATCTGATACTCCCCCTTTTTGCGGTTGAAGGCAAATCCGTTAAAAAGCCCATCAATTCCATGCCCGGGCAATTCCAACTTTCCTGTGATCACATTGTTACCACGGCAAAGGAAGCCAAAGATGCAGGCATCCCGGGAATTATGCTGTTCGGGATTCCCGATAAAAAAGATTGCCTTGGCACCCAGGCCTATGCCCATGACGGTATTGTTCAAAAAGCAGTGACAGCCGTCAAAGAACAGGTGCCGGATCTTACCGTGATCACCGATGTATGCCTGTGTGAATACACGGACCACGGTCACTGCGGCATGGTCATGGATGACGGCACCATTGACAATGATTCCACACTGGATCTGCTTGCAAAAACAGCATTGTCCCATGTGCAGGCAGGCGCCGACATGGTGGCCCCGTCCGACATGATGGACGGTCGCGTGGCTGAAATCAGAGGCACCCTGGATGACGAGGGCTTTTCCCATGTGCCCATCATGTCCTATGCCGTGAAATACGCATCCGCCTTTTACGGCCCTTTCAGGGAGGCTGCGGAATCCGCGCCCCAATTCGGGAACCGCAAAACCTACCAGATGGATCCGGCCAACTCCCTTGAAGCGATCAGGGAGGCCACCATGGACATTGAGGAAGGTGCGGACATCATCATGGTAAAACCGGCGCTCCCCTATCTGGATATCATTTACAGGGTCAGAGAAGAAATTGATCTGCCTGTGGCCGCATATAACGTATCCGGTGAATATTCCATCATCAAGGCGGCTGAAATGATGGGTTGGGTAGACGGTAAAGCCATGATCATGGAAGCCCTGTTGTCCATCAAGCGGGCCGGGGCCGATATTATTATGACCTACGCAGCCATTGACGTGGCAAGGGAGTTGAATAACTGATGGCACATCCACACGGAACCCCCCCCCCTGGACATGGTGCCCCGCAGGCTGCAGGTAAAAACAACACCCTGCGCCTTGTGGCCTGGGAGACAACCCGCCGGTGCAATCTAACCTGCAAGCATTGCCGGGCTGCTGCCGAAAACCATGTATACGAAGACGAACTCACCACCGAAGAGTCCTTCAGGCTCCTTGAC
This sequence comes from uncultured Desulfobacter sp., assembly GCF_963675255.1. Classification (GTDB taxonomy): domain Bacteria; phylum Desulfobacterota; class Desulfobacteria; order Desulfobacterales; family Desulfobacteraceae; genus Desulfobacter. Next base: position 2,660,193 of record NZ_OY775937.1, on the reverse strand, counting down.
CAGATCAGAGAGGTGGGGCAACCCATCATTATTCTTACCGGCGGCGAGCCCCTGCTCCGGGATGATATCTTTGATATTGCCGCCTATGGTGACAAAATAGGCCTTCGCATGGTCATGGCCCCCAACGGCACCCTGCTCAATAAAGAAAATGTGAAACGTCTTATAAAGAGCGGCATAAAACGCATTTCCGTGAGCCTGGATGGCGCAACCGCAGCCTCCCATGATGAGTTTAGAGGCCTTGATGGGGCCTTTGACGGGGCAGTGAACGGCATAAAAATCGCAAAGGCTGCCGGACTGGAATTTCAGATCAACACGGTTATCACCAAAACCAATCTTGCTGAAATCCCAGCCATTCTTGCCCTGGCAGAATCGTTAGGGGCTGCGGCCCACCACATTTTCCTTCTGGTGCCCACGGGCCGGGGAAAATACATTGTGGATACGGCCATTGACGCAAAGGAATATGAAGAAACCCTGAACTGGTTTTACGACCAGCGGGACAAAACACCCTTACAGCTTAAAGCCACGTGTGCTCCCCACTATTACCGAATTTTGCGCCAGCGCGCCAAGGCTGAGGGTAAAAAAGTCAGCTTTGAAACTCATGGGCTTGATGCGGTCACAAGGGGCTGTCTTGCAGGGACCGGCTTCTGCTTTATCTCCCATGTGGGCCGGGTACAGACCTGCGGTTTTTTAGATGTCACCTGCGGAAACATCAAAACCCAGCACTTCAAGGATGTGTGGGAAAATTCAGAAGTGTTTAACAAATTACGCGATTTCAACAATCTTGACCCCAAATGCGGAATCTGCGAATACAAACAGGTGTGCGGCGGATGCCGGGCCAGGGCATACGAGGCCACCGGCAATTACCTTGCCGAAGAACCTTTATGCACATACCAGCCGGCCAAACAAAAATAACAAACCCAGTGTCCAGTGTTGCATAAAATTTTTATGCAACACTGGAATAAATCCACTCTCATCAGGCAAGCCAAAGCATTAGCGCTAAGTATCTTGGCAGTTGTTCTGACTGCCCCCAAAAAAACGGATAAAGCAAAACTTATCAGAATTAAAGCTCCCATGTGCACTGTCTCTCAAGGGGTTCAGAAAAATTAAATGACACAGCATTTTGTGCATAGTCCCTATCAATTTCCCCCAAGATAGACAATTTATTCGCGGCATCGCGTTAATATCATAGATAATCTATCATTCACCCCTCTCCACACAAGACTCGCAATCAGATCATTTAATAAAAGATTAATGTTGTTGATTTGTTGTGGGACATTTTTATCTATAATAACTGTCATGGGCCGACCTATCCTATCGCCACAGACTCAACACACAAAAAAAATAGTAATTCAATAAGTTTTATATGAAAGAACTAAACTAACCAGTTAGTTTCTTTCATGATTTGTTGTGGCCTAACCTCGGTGAAAGACCAGGTCGGCCATGGCCGTTATTTTAATTTTCATATTAAATATTCAAAACAAACGGAGAATCATCAAAAAGATAATTGACATGAAAAAATCAGTATTCATTGCAGGGATGCTCCTTGTGCTTTTATCATCCACGGCATTTGCGAAAGAACCGCCAGCAATAGACATTATCACCAGAGTCTGGGATTACATGCGGGGAAAAACGTCTGTCTGTCAGGTAAAAATGACCGTGCACCGTGTAGAGAAGCCCGTTAGATTACCTCAAATCCAGCCTTAAATCCCATGATCTATTACCTTCGCTATCAAATTCAGGGATGAGAACTCAAGAAAATTCAGGGTGAGTTGCATAGGACTGTAGTCAACCGCCCATGCCTTTTATCCTCCTCCCCCCTTTGGGGGGGATAAGAGGGGGGGACATGTGTTATATCCAATTTCGACCAAAAAACAGGAGAATAATACATGCACCCCCCATGGATTTCTATATTGACTGCTTTGTCTGAAATAACAAGTAAAAAGTACGCCTCTATTATAAGTTGCCCTTATTGCGGCAACCGATATTGCTATGTAAAATATGGATTTTATAACCGATATCTGTTCAATGATGAGTTGATACAAATCCAACGCTACCGTTGCGATAATGACCAATGTCCGCAAAGGACCTTTTCAATCCTGCCCCATGCGTTTTTACGGATAGCCAGAGCGTCATTGTGCATGTTTATGCATTTTTTGCAAATGAAAAAAGACGGACACAGTATTGCTGATATAGCCAAGTATACAGGCTACAGTTGGCCCCGCATTCAAAGATGGATAGCCAAAGCCCAACAGATCAAGGAATGGATTGATTCTGAACGAAAACAATCTGCACCCTGCATGTTACCCAAGAATGAATGGACCAATTTTATACGGGATTTTTCCTGGGCTTTTTACCCCAAAATATATCCTGCCGTTGCCATCAACACAAAACGTATATCCCTATAATTAAAGGAGTTTGATAGAAAAATCTTCGTTGGAATAAACCCAAATTAACGGAGGTTAAATGGAACAAGAAAACGACAAAAATCTGGAAATAGCCTTGTGGCGTTACGGTCTTATCAGCCCCCTTCTACACAGGGATGCCAATGACCTCACATTAAACAAAATGTTGGATATGGCATCTTCACGCAGGTATGTTCACCCAAACGGCACCCACGTTCTTTTGAGCGGCGAGACTTTGAGGAAATGGCTGTATCGTTACCAGAAACTGGGATTGCCGGGCCTTGAGGACAAGCAAAGATCCGACAAAGGGCTGCATAAAATCCCAGAATCCCTGTCTGATAAAATGATAGCTCTTCGCTTGGAGCACCCACGCTGGACCACCGCCAGACTTATTAAAGAACTTGCCAGGGCCGGCGTATGGAATGGCAGAAAACCCAGCCGGTCAGCCCTTTATAGATTCGCCAAGACCCATAATCTGCAAAGAGATCCTCACCTGAACCCTGAACTGGGTGCCAGACCTTATGCGTTTGACCATTTCGGACAACTATGGATGGCAGACTTTCTCCATGGCCCCAAATTGTACCATGGCAAAAAAAAGAAAAAGACATACCTGCATGTAATCCTGGATGACTGTTGCCGGTATATCGTTCATGGCGGATTTTATTTGACCGAATCGGTCAATCCTTTAGTCTTTGATCTTATGGGCAGCGTAAAACGATTTGGTATCCCCCAGCGCTTTTACGTCGATAATGGTGCGGCCTATTCCAGCCGTCATCTCAAAATTATATGTGCCAGAAACGGTATTGATTTGGTGCATACGCCGCCATACAGGCCTCAGGGCAGAGGCAAGGTTGAGCGTTTATTCAGAACCGTAAGGGACCAGTTTCTCTGCGATAAATACAAAACCGTCCAGCAGATCAACCAGGCCTTTAAAGTTTGGCTGAGCAATTATCATCAGAGCATACATTCCTCTTTGGGGTGCTCTCCTAAACAAAAACGGCTTCAGACACGCAGTTGTTGCCGGACCCTTCCTCCGACAGCCGACATTGAGTCTTTGTTTAGGATGGAACGACGGTGCAGGGTATATAAAGACTCAACCATTCGGTTCAGAAAAAATCAGTATGAAATTCCCGGATCCCTGCCGGGTTCCAGGGTCATCATTTATTATATGCCTTGGGATATAGAAGACGTCTATTATGGAGAAGAAATGAAAAAAGCACGTATCGTTGATCTTAGTGAAAATGCCAGAAGATTTGATGCTCCCGGCGGGAGGACGAAATGATGAAAAATGGTGAATCACCCAGGGAATTCTTTGATTGTGAAGCGCATCCGTTTGCCGATACCTATCGTTTAAAAGAGCTTTATCTTGGTAAACAAGATGCCCATTTTTTGAGAATGGCTCGATCATTAATTTCCAGTGGCAAAAGCTTTACGCTTTCCGGGCCGTCGGGGACCGGAAAATCAACCTTGGTCCGTTATGTGTTATCACAACTTGATCCCAATTGTTACAGACCCGCGTTAGTCCACTATGGGGGGCTTTTGCGAAACGGTTTCTTAAAAGCGATTGCCGACGTGATTGGTATACCAACTCCCGGACAGTACCGTTATTATTAAAGTTGCAAAAACAGATCACACAGGTGACGCCCGAAAACCGTGGTCTGTTCCCGGTATTTGTTATTGACGATGCCCATTTAATGGAAAAAGAATCTTTGATGGATATCTGCTCCCTGATGTTTAATCCACATAGACAGACTGTTGCGGCAAGTTTTATTCTCGTCGGCGATGAAACCCTTGAAAAGAAACTGCAACTGCAGGTTATGGCACCAATCAAAACCCGTTTGACCGGTAATTTTAAGCTGGATCCCTTGAGCGATGAAGAAAGTCTTGAGTTTATGCGATTCAGGCTATCAAAAGCCAAGGCAGATGAGAACCTGTTTGATGCGGATGCCTTAAGTATTATGGCTTCCCACTGCCGTGGGAATCGTCGACAAATCATGAACATGGGGACCATACTTCTATCGGAGGCATATTTCAGACAGGAAAGAACCATAAGCACCGAGTTAATTTATACATGTGACGATATATTGATTACTGAGTGAAACGGAGGCATACGAGAGGGGACTCCGATGCTAAGGGATAGCTCAGTGCGGTAGACTACTGTCTGCTTTAGGCCCAGTGACAAAAATCATTGGGCCTACCTTTTTAGTGGGTCGGTAAAATACTTTGACATTTTCCAAGGATAAAAACGCGACAATCTACAGCACCGTGCGAACTGGAAACGGGTATCGGTTATAAAAGCCTAGACAAGGGGAAGAAATGATTCTATTTTCCAACTCACGGCGCCAAAAAAAATAAGGGCAACGGTACGTTGAAAATCGACCGGGACATGTGGACATATAATCCAAAAATCAACCGGGTGATAAACATCCCGCCCTCTATGATGTCCCAGTCATGGATGGGATCAGACTTTTCCAACAACGATCTGTCCAAGGCTGACAGCATTCTCAATGATTACACCCATGAAATTGAAACCACCACCAGGGAAAACGGCATAACAGTCTATGAAATTAAATCTGTTCCCAAACCGGATGCGCCTGTCGTATGGGGTATGCAAAAGCTCAAAATACGCGAAGACGGCATTATCCTGGAACAAAGCTTTCATAACGAAGACATGGCCGGTAAAAATTATGACCACTTCTGAAATAAAAAAAATGAGTGAAAAATTGTTCCCCACCCGATGGGTCATGCGCGTCATGGACGCAGAATCGAAAAGAGGATTACACCTTGCTTGAATATGAGAGTTTTGAATTTGATCTGCTGTTGCAGGACAATCGGTTTACCCTGAATGCATTAAAGAAACCGATGAGGTAACTTTATGGAGATGCTCATGGCCTGGCGCAATATCCAGCGCAATCCCAGACGCAACATCCTGACCATTCTGGTCATTCTGGCCATTGCCTTTGCACTGTTCTCTTCCAACCTGCGCACCAGTGGCGGTTTCATCACCGGCATTGACCCTGAAAAAGAAGCAAAAATCTCAAGCGGTCCCCAGACCATCCGTAAAGGACGTTATCTTGACCCTTCGGATACCAATACAGCCGTGGCCGGATCGCTTTTGGCAAAAAAACTTAAAGTTGATATTGGCGAGGAACTGGTGGTCCTCGGATCAGCCATGGACGCTTCCATTGCCGCCACGGTCCTTAAGGTAACCGGCATATTCTCTTCGGGTATGGACGAATATACGATCGTACCGCCATTCAGATCCCTTTGTCTCATTTCCAGGAGACTTTTTCCATGGGAACCGCAGTGCATGAAATCGTTATCATTTGTGACAGCCTGTGGCATGTGGGGCGGGTAAAATCCGCCATAGTCGAAAACCTGTCGCAACCAGGCACACAGTCCAGCCTTGTCCGCATGTCCTGGGATGAACTTACCCTCGGACTGATCCAGTCCATCCAGATTGTAATGACTGTTTTTGAGCGTACCAAAGAGTTCGGCACTCTCATGGCCATTGGTGCCACACCCTGGCGTCTGTCACGGGTGCTGATTCTTGAATCGGGATTTTTAACCCTGTGCGGAATTATTTTGGGAATCCTTGCCGGATGTATACTCACCCTCTGGCTGGGACACACCGGTATACCTATGGGAGAAGCTGAAGGCATGATACGCGGCAATACGGTATTCCCGGTCTAATCCGCCCCAAACTGACCCTGTTCACGGCTTTTGCAGGCCCGGCAGCCGTATTTCTTATCACCATTCTAACAGCCCTGTACCCAACTGTTTCAGACCGTCTGGACAGGGGCGAACTTTTTACTTTGGGCCGATGGTATGCCAGTGTCAATGTCAACCTGGAGATCCATCCCTGTTCAACACTTACATCACCTCCATCGTCAACCTTTACGACGGATCGGGCATGTTATTACCCCGCATTATTTATGATTTGTCCGACAATATCTATATCACCCTGACAGCCCTCTTAAACTGGGGGGCCGCCGGCACGGAATACGGCGGGTATATTATCCCGGGCACCGGCTTTACCACGGCACCCGCAGACACGATTTCAGCATGGCTCACCTGGTATTTTTAAACAAGCTCCTAATCTATTCCTGGTTTTGCAAAACGTTGAGCCGAAGTGTTAGAGGCCGGTCCTCTTCCATCTCTTTGGAAAATCCGATAGCCCCTGGATTCCTGAACCGGTCAGGACATGCACAGGCCGCGACCCAGTCCTCCCTTATCGCCTGAAAAGCCTTAAAGGCGTTGGATTCCAGGTCAACAATGCTTTTTTCCATAACCAGTTCCAGGCGTCCTTTACGTTCCTCAAGGTGCATGAGCCGGGCAATGGGTATACCGGCCGGTTGCCACTGTTCAAACTCTTTTTCCAGATTGAGAATAGCTGCCATCTGACCTGTGGCACCGCCTGCAATGAGATGAAAGGCCGTAAGTCCTAAATTGTACGCATAACAACAGTCAAAATAGGTTGGATCGGTGCCCCGGCCATCATATCCGTAAAAATGGGTCTGGGTTTTAAATTCGGCTTGGGACTTTTTAAATATATTTATAAAAATCTGTGGGGTTTCTTCTTCAGAATCCAGCATGCCCGCATTGACCAGGGAACTTTTCAGGGTTTTAAGGGAGATAATCTCCCGTTTGACCAGCACATATTTATCCTGGGGGTTTTTAAACAATGCCGGGGCAAAGAGGTCCGGATCCATGCCCGCATCATCCATGAGCGAAACATAATCATCCCGAAGAATACCAACCTTGTAGCGCCCCTGCTCCCGAAGCACGTCCAGATACTCTTTAACCATATCCATGATGATCTTCTCGGTTTTGACCTGGGAGAACTGAAAATTGCCGTGAAGATCCCTTTCCACCAAAAGCCCTTCCCTGAAAAACCTGGGCAGCTGATTGAACAGTTCATCGTCCCGGATATTCCATATGGGAAACCTGCCCTTGTCCATCAACCCCTGGGAAATCCTGCGCAGATAATCCAGTTTCTCGTTCAGGGTGGGAAAGGTCCTGTGGAAATCTATATCATGGATTCTATTATAATCTGCAATAATTTTATTGAGTTTTGTGATGAACACCTGGATTTCATTGATAAATTCCAGAATCCCTTCCGGGATGATCATCAATCCATAATTTTTGCCGAATGCGGCCCGCCGGACAATAATGTCACAGATCATCCGGGACAGATGGCGCAGGGTCATCCCATAGGCGTTATAATCAATCTGCTCACCCTTCTCCCGGGCTTTAGACATACGGTCTTGATCCACATAGTCTGCTAACTCTTCACCGATCAAAGCGATATTCACATGGGTCTGAAGCGCTGTTTCCAGCGTAAGATGGCTTGCCACCCGGCCCATGACCTTGCACACATGCCAGTATTTAATGTCGGAACTGCAGTCATTGGCTAAATTGGAAATATTTTGAGCAAAGGCCCGGGCCGCAGAATGAAATCCAAAGGAGGTGGCGCACAACACCTTGCCGTTTTCTGTTTTTACCTGGATATCGCCGTCAATGGTTTTAGGTATACCAATAACTTTTATCCCTGAGGATTTAAAATGCTGGGCCAAAAAGGCAGCGTTGGTATTGGAATCATCCCCGCCTATGATCACCAATGCATCCAGCTTCAATCCCTTACATACTGTCAAGGCCAATTCCATTTTGCTGCCGGAATCAATTTTGGTCCGCCCGGTTTTAATCATGTTAAAACCGCCCATGTTCCGGTGGGTATCCACCAGCCCTGCGGTGATTTCAATATACCGGTTTTCAAGCAGCCCTTCGGGCCCTTTAATGAACCCGAACATCTTTGAGGCGCTGTTAAACCGTTTCATCTCATCAAAAAGGCCTGCAATTACATTGTGCCCACCCGGGGCCGGTCCGCCGGAAAAAACAACACCAATGTGTCGCGGCTTTGAAAATTGTGCCTTTGCATTTTCATCGGGATTAGAATCTATAATCACCTGCTGTACCGGGTTATTGATAATTCCGGGCAGCATACGTTCCGCTTCGGTATTTTTTAAAAAACGGTATTCATTCAATGTCTCAAGAGATGTATGTGATGCATTAAATATATCTATTTTTTCAGGAGAAAACCGTCTTCGTGCCAGGGTTTCCCTGCTGTCCTCATTCATGGTTTGAAGGGCTTGCGCCCACACGTCAGAGGGGATTTTCAGGGTATTATCTTCCATTATTACTCCAGAATCATTTTTTTTACTGTGTCATAACCTGATTTCGACCATTTTCCTTTGCCTTATATACAGCCATATCCGCTCGTCCAAATAAATCCGTTGGTGACTGATCACCTTCCTTGATGCAGGAAACGCCAATGCTGACCGTAACCCTGACCGTTTCCTCTTTATACAGGAATTCAATTTTTTCAATGGTCTGGCGGATTTTCTCCGCAACTTGAATTGCGCCTTCTGTATCTGTCTCCGGCATAATGACAACAAACTCTTCTCCGCCATACCGGGCAAGCATATCACTTTTTCTTAATAAAGGTTGAGTCCGTTTAATAATTTCCTGCAGACACCTGTCACCAATGGCATGTCCATAAGTATCATTAATATTTTTGAACTTATCCGCGTCAATGATCAAAAGGGAAAAAATATTTTTATAACGAAGAAACCGATCCATCTCCTCTTGAATTTTCTTGTCATAAGCCCTGCGGTTTTTAGCACCGGTCAACTGGTCCTCGTTGAGTTTTTTCTCCAGCTCTTCGGAATATTTTGTAGCAGCCTGCAACTCCTGCTTGAGTTTGGCAAATCCGGAGGTAAAAGAGTTCTTGCTTTTTTCAGCCAGCCGGCTGATAGCCTGATTCACGTTCTGCTTTTTCTGCAATGCCTTTTCAATGGAGGAAAGACCCGTGGAAATCTTTGCCTTTAAATCATCTAAACTTTCAGCCACATCAAATGAATTTTTGATCCCGGCCATTTCGTCATTTAAAATGGATTCAAAACCCTGATTTGAAGAAAGCAGAGTGCTTGTGTGTTCATAAGAAGAGGCCAGCCTCTTTTCAATCTCTAAAATTCTTGCCACGATATCTCGAATAAAAGCATTAATCTTTTCCCGATCCTGGCTGGTTTCTGAAATATAATTAAAAATAAGGGAAAAAATATTTTCTCGAACCGCCTCAAAATCTTGTATGTCTTCTATCTTAAGCAAATTTGAGGTAATTGATTCTATTTTTCCGGTATATTTTTTATCAAGGGTGGATTTGAGATGATTCACCACATCCTGGTAACTCTGCCTCAAATTGTCCAGTATCTGATCTTCGGATGGATTTTTTCTAAAAGAGGAAAAAAAGCCCTTTTTTTTGGGGACAGAAGCAGAGCCGATATCTTCATGGATCATGGCGGTTTTAATCTGACCGAAAATGTATTCGATCTTAGCCGGGGAAGCCTTTTTCCGCATGGCCGTAGCCAGCTGGATGCAGGCCTTGCCAAATGCCGTACCGTCCTGGCAAAGTGCATCTAAAATAATGGGAAAACACCTCCTGTAAAGGCTATCAAGATTTCCATACTGTGCCTCCACGGCATCCAGTTCCTTGAGAAGGCGATCCTTCTGGGATCTCAATTTAATTATTTCAGCTTGTAATTGCTCTGTTTTATCATTACGTTGTTCGACCATAATGTATCCCTAAATTTAAACGACTTGTAATGGCTGATTACTTTTAACCAGTGAGACAAAGAAAGTAAAGTTAATTTAACAGCCCCAAAGCTTGATTGCGTCTGCTAAAAATTGTAAAAGATAGCACATATTAACCTGGATTTTACCCGATTGGCAAACCAGGATTTAAAATTAGCAGATTAGGGCCATGGAACTTTTAAAATTTATCAACATGACGCCGGATTTTTGCCCGTCTTCAAGGCGCATCAATGGGAGCATATTGAAATGTGGGCATTGATGTAACGAAGAAGACGGGTAAAAATACAAGCCATGTGGTAAATTTTATTGTTTCCATGGCCCTTAAGGCACATGTCTAAGATATAGTGAGGAGATAAAAGGGTGGTATTTAGCTTTTTTAAGAAGAAAAAGAAAACCCCTGAGACCGAGCCCGTTTCAGAAAAAAACAGACCCGAAGAAGAGCCAATTTCACCGGAACCTTCTTTTCAACCAGACGTAAAACCGGAGTTACAGTCAGATGACTCTAAGGTGGCAAAGGAATTTACAGAGGAAAAACCGGTCTCGTCCGAAGAACCGACCATAGATCAGACGCCTGCTGAAGAGCCTGAGCCGGACATCGAAGCGGACCCTGTCCAGGAATCCGATACAGCCCAGGAACTGGCCCAGACTGAAGAAACTCTTCTCCAAGAACAGGTTCAGGAAAAGCCCGCAATCCAAGAAAGCACAGGGCTGCTCTCAAAACTTAAATCCGGTCTATCCAAAACCCGGACTATTTTAAATACAGATGTCACAGAACTGTTCTCCTCAACCAAAGCCATAAATGACGATCTGTTTGATGAACTTGAAGAACGTCTGGTCACCTCTGACCTTGGCATTGACATCACCATGGACCTGATGGAGCGGATCAGAAAAAAAAGCCGTGGTCTGTCCACGGGGGATCAGCTTCGCCAAGTGCTCAAAAATGAGTTGCTTACCCTTTTTCATGAACCCGAACCCCTTGTCCTATCCAGACCCAAGCCCTATGTCATCATGATGGTGGGTGTCAATGGAACCGGCAAAACAACCACACTTGGCAAACTGGCCATGAAATATAAAGCCGAGGGCAAAAAAGTATTGATTGCAGCAGCAGATACGTTCAGAGCCGCAGCGATTGAGCAGGTCGAAATCTGGGCCCAACGTGCCGGTGCGGACATTGTCCGGCACAAAGAAGGGTCGGACCCTGCCGCAGTTGCCTACGATGCCGTTGAAGCGGGCATGGCAAGGGGAGCTGATGTGGTGCTCATTGACACGGCAGGCAGGCTGCACACCCAGAAAAATCTCATGGAAGAGTTAAAAAAGATCAAGCGCTCCGTGGATAAAAAATACAAGGGCGCACCCCATGATGTAATGATGGTCATTGACGCCACCACCGGCCAGAATGCCCTGTCCCAGACAGATATTTTCCACAAAGCCGTGGGGCTTACCCAGATGAGTGTCACCAAACTGGACGGCACGGCAAAGGGCGGGATTGTGGCAGCAGTGTCATCCACCATGAAGTTGCCCATTGCCTACATCGGTGTGGGTGAGGCCATAGAAGATCTGCAGGAATTTGATGCGAAACGTTTTATCGATGCGTTGTTCGACGATTGATTTTAAAGTTCAAAAAAATCCAGGGACGGTTTCTCCATATCCACATAGACCATCCGGCTGTCCCTGGCCTGATTTTTTCCAAAAAGAATATTAAGCACAGCCATCATCTGAAATGACGCGATAAGTGTCGGAGACAAGACTGGCGTACCTAAATGGTGTTCGGCGGAACAGGTGCTTTCCCGGCCGCCATAAAGCATTTCCATGCGCCCATCCAAGGGGTGGATAACCATCATCTGCCCCCCGAATCCGGCAACGGCCCCATGCACCAGAGGCAAGCGACATTTATCGGCAATGGCAGCCAGGGTCAGTCTGTCACCTGGGGTATCAAGGGCATCAACAATCACCTTAACATCTGCAAACAGAACATTCTGCTTCTGATCCTTCACTGCAATCTGATGGGCCGTAATCTGTACAGCAGGATTGATCAGCCGGCAGCATTCCTGCATCACTTGGACTTTGGGTTTGCCCAGGTTTTTTTGAGAGGAAAACGCTTGGCGGTTAAAATTGGTTTCATCAAAAGTGTCCGGGTCAAAAATGTGTAGCACGCCGATTCCCAAGCGGACAAGCCCCTCTATAACATGGCCGCCAAGGCCCCCTGCCCCAACCACAGCCACTTGGGACGTTTGCAGGGTGATTTGCTGCTCTAAAGTGATGGAAGGCATGTTGCGAAGATAGCGCAAAGGCAGAATACCCTTTTCCATGCTTTGCAGATACATCTGATGCAACGGAACGTTCAAGATATCAGCCAACTCCAGAAGATCCTGGTCACAAATGACGCGGCAGCTTTTTCCCTGGCAGTCTTTTTCAATCCGTGCCCTGGATTCCAGGGAATGATCCTTTGGCATCATCCGCCCCCAATGGGGGGAAAAATCCCAACACGATCTTTGTCTTTGAGAGAAGAATCCATAGACGCGCCAACCCCATTTAGAAACACCAGTTTGATTTCCTGTTCAGGGACACCTAAACGCTGAACCGCATCCCGTATCGTGGCAGGGCCATCAAAAATGAGACAACCGTCAGAATCCATATCCCCATGGCCAGCATAGGAGGCAAGGGTGGCAAAAAGTCTGATTTCGATTTTCATTTCATGTTGTCCGTTTTTTTGTCTGATTTTTTATCCGACTCTTTGTTTGGGGAAGAGACAAGGCCCAAGAGAAGCCGGTATGGTCCGGGGGTGCCGGGCGGCAAAGCCGCAATCCGGTCCCCGTCATGAAGCAAGGTGTCAAGGGGTGCGATCTTCCCGTTAACAAAAACTCCTTCAATATCCTTGGGCTCGATTCCCAGACTGTCTAAAATATCCTGTACACATTGACCATCATTTAAATCAAGGACAGCATCTACATAAGGAATATTTTGCGCTTTGAGTTTTTTCTGTAGAAATGAAAACGCATTGAATAGTACAGAACCCATGTAATTTCCAAATGTCTAAAATAAAAAGATTCCGGGGCAGCCCATACGCCTCTGCCCCAGAAAATAAACAGTTAAAACACAAATTAGAATTTCACGGCTTCAGCCAGTTCCTCATTTGTGAAATCCCAGGTGACGTTGTGCGGTGCAACCTCTTCCTTGAACATATCAGGCAGTTGGTCATCCTTGGGCGTAAAACCGGCCCGGCGATTAAATTCCAGTTCGTCTTTCAGAATGGAAATACCGAGGTTTACCACATCATCAACCACAAGACTTAGGCCATCTTTTGCATTGATCATATCCACAACCATCTGCAGACCTTCTGGATTGTCAAGTATCGGAAAGGCCACAAACAGACACAGTCCGGCAGCATCAATAGCTGCGGTGGCGATCTGAAGCGTCTTGGAGGTTTCCACGTTATTGTCCTTTTTCAACGGATCAATGGAACCGCCCACACCTAAAATATTCTGGCACACACCGTATCCTGCAGTATGATCTGCGCCCATAGTGGATGTAGCATATGTAACACCCACAGCTTTGACCGCCCTTGGGTCATAGGCCGGCAGGGCCTGGCGTTTTACCACCGGCACCCGGTCAATACCCAGGGCCTGACCGGTGAAGGCGGCACCGTTGCCGATGATTTTGCCCATGGGATCGCCTGTGCCTACTTTTTTAAGCAGTTCTATGGCCGCTTTACCGTCTCCCCAGGGGATAATACCGGCTTCCATGGCAATGCCCATGGCCACACCTGTATCAATAGTATCAATGCCAAAATCGTCACACAATCTGTCCATCATGGCAATATCATCCAGATCCTTAATCAAGCAGTGGGAACCAAATGCCCAGACGGTCTCATATTCAAACCCCGAGGTGAGGTAGTTGTTATCCTTGTCATTGTAAATCTGAGAACATTTGATCACACAGCCCGGATGACAGCCTTCAGCCGCAACTCCACCGCGTTTTTCGATGTTGGCTGCCATGGTCTCGCCACTGATGTCCTGGGCGTGCTCAAAACGTCCGGTCCTGAAATTCTGGGTTGGCATGGCACCGGCTTCATTGATGACATTGACCAGAATGGCGGTACCGTAGGCAGGCAGACCCTGTCCTGAAACCGGATGAGACGTGAGCAGTTTCACCCATTCTTTATTGACTGCCTTAAAGGCTTCGGGATCATGGAGAGGCACACGGTCCGTGCCTTTGTCATCCACGACAATGGCTTTAATCTTCTTTGAACCCATTACCGCCCCAAGACCGCCGCGACCAGCTGCCCGGCCAGGATGTCCCTTGGGATCGGCAAACTGGATGGATGCGGATGTCAGGCGCTGTTCTCCGGCAACCCCGATACTTGCGGTGGCCACACGTTTTCCAAACCGTTCCCAGAGCTTTGTGATCATATCTCCGTTGCATACGCCCACGTATTCGTCTGCGGCAAGGAACTCGACACTGTCTTTTTTAATAACGATCATGGAAAACCCGTCGTCTTCAGGTTTATCTTCCAAAACCAGGGCTTTAATCCCGAGCCGCGCCAGTTTCTGGGAAACAAGGCCGCCGCTGTTGCTCTCTTTAATACCACCGGTCAACGGAGATTTTCCGCCCACGGAAAGCCGCCCTGAGTTGGCAGCAGGAGAGCCTGATAACAACCCCGGTGCAAAGACCAGTTTGTTATACTTGCTTAAAGGGTGGGATGTGGCAGGGACTTCATTTAAAATCATTTTCGACGTCAGGGCCCGTCCGCCAAGCCCTGCAATCTCTTCGGCCGGTGTTTCAAATGAGTAAGTTTTTTCCCTGGTGTTTATTCTTAAAATTCTTGACATGAGGTGCTCCTTGATTCTGTCTTTTAATGGGCCAGCTTTTTTTCACAATTTACTGTTTAAAAAATTGGGGCCTGTTTTACACTGCCTTATATATTAAAGTTCAGAAATTTTCATGTCAACTAATTAAAATTATTAATGTTTTATAATTTTCGACACCATGAAGAATAAGTTATTTCCCAAGATTACTGGTTGACGACAGGAGTATCTAAAAGAATTTTCTAACCTATACGGACAAATTCCTACACACCAAGAAAAATATTAATTCCCGTCACCAATCAATTCCAGAAGCTTGGCTTCATCCCAAACAGTGATGCCAAATTCTTCGGCTTTGGTCAGTTTGGAGCCGGCCTTACTACCGGCAATAACGATATCAGTTTTCTTTGATACCGAACCTGTCACCTTGGCACCCAAAGCCAGAAGCTTGGCCTTGGCCTGATTTCTTGTCAGCGTTTCAAAACTGCCGGTCAGCACAATGATTTTGCCGCTGACCGCGTTATCCTTTTCATCTGCGTCACCGTACAGATCATTGGTAATGGCTACGCCTGCATCAAGTAAATCTTTCACCGTCCTAATGTTTTCTTCGATGGTGAAAAATCCGGTCACAGCCGCGGCTGTAGTCTCTCCCATGCCGTGGATGGTGCTGATGCTCTGTGTATCTGCGGCCATCAATGCGTCAAGATCCGCAAACTTTTGAGCTAAAAGCCGGGCTGCATGCTCGCCTGTGTGATCAATGCCCAAAGCAAAGATAAACCGTGAAAAGGAAACCGTTTTGGATTGCACAATGGCATTAATGATATTATCGGCAGATTTCAAACCCATACGTTCAAGCCCTGCCAGGGAGTCCCGGTCCAAACGAAAAAGATCAGCAAAAGAGCTTACAAGTTTTTCGTCCACCAGCTGCTCCACCAGTTTTTTACCAAGCCCGTCCACGTCAAGCGCTTTTTTGGATACAAAATGGCGGATTCGCTCCTTGATCTGGGCGCTGCACATGGCATTGATACATTTAACAGCCGCTTCCCCTTTAAGACGTCTTACCCTGGAACCGCATACCGGACAGGTCTCGGGCATGGAAAACACCCGCTCTTCCCCGGTCCGGGCGGCAGGAATAATTTTCACCACTTTGGGGATCACGTCCCCTGCCCGTGTGATCAATGCCGTATCATTGATGCGGATATCTTTTCGTTTAATCTCATCGGCATTGTGCAGGGTGGCCCTGGAAACCGTGACACCGCCGATGTTCACCGGCACAAGATCCGCAACAGGGGTCAGGGTTCCGGTGCGGCCTACCTGGACGGTGATATCCAATATTTTGCTGGTCTTCTCCATGGCCGGAAATTTATAGGCAATGGCCCACCTGGGACTTTTTATTTTTTCGCCCAGGGCCTGCTGGATTAAAATATCATCCACCTTGATCACCATGCCGTCAATGTCATAGGCCAGTTCCGAACGAAGGCTTTCCAGATGCTTGAAATTTTCCAGCACCTGCCGGATAGAAATGCCTTTTTTGATAAGCGGACTCAACGGAAATCCCAGATCAGAAAGGCATTCAAGCATTAAAGCCTGGGTGGAAAAAGAAAGACCGCGCACCACACCCACACCATAAACAAATATGGTCAAAGGCCGCTGGGCGGTTATCTTAGAATCCAGTTGGCGCAGGGACCCTGCGGCGGCATTGCGGGGATTGGCAAAAACCGATTCTCCTGTATCCAGGCGGCGCTGGTTGAGCTTTTCAAAATCTTTATGCTGGATAATCACCTCACCGCGCACTTCGATGAAATCCGGTACAGATATTTTATTGTCCATCAGGCGCAAGGGCACGGATTTGATGGTCCTGATATTTTCCGTGATCACCTCGCCGGTGTATCCGTCCCCCCGGGTGGTGGCCAGGACCAGCACCCCGTTTTCATAGGTCAATTCCACAGCCACGCCGTCCAGCTTGGGCTCTGCCGTATAGGTCAGGGCATCAGCGCCGGAAAGTTTCAGACACCGGGCATGAAAATCCAAGATTTCCTGATCATTAAAGGCATTGTCCAGACTAAGCATGGGAACCGAATGAGAGGCCGTGTCAAAGGCGGTTAAGGGCGGGGCACCGATGCGCCGGGTGGGGGAATCCTCAGTGACAAGCTCAGGGTAGCGGGTTTCAATCTCAATGAGCTTCCGCAGCATCATGTCATAGGTCTGGTCGTCAATAACAGGGTCATCCAGAACATGATAGCGGTAACTGTGTTCTGTCAGTTCCCGGCGCAATTTTTGCGCCTCAATTTGACATGCATCAAAATCCATAGGCAAGTTTTCCTGTCAATGCCATGGCAACGCCACAGGCCTGTTTACGCATAGTTTTAAACCTTTTTTTATAAAAGCCAGGATCCCAGGCACCGTCTGCCCGAGCAAGGCTGTCGGATACCACAAGCAACGCAGCAATGGGAATTTTTCTGAAAGCGGCTGCCGCAAACAGAGCCGAGCACTCCATCTCCACGGCACAAGCCCCTTTTTGCTTGTACCAGGCCACCTTTTCAGGGGTTTCCCTGTAAATAGCATCCGTGGTCCAGATAGTAGCGGCGGCGTGGACATCGAGCCCAGCCGTCCCAAGGGCATCCGCAATTTTTGCAGTCAGACGCGTATCGGCATTGACCGCCGGCAGATTACCACGCAGATCCATATAATGCCGGGATGTGCCCTCATCCGCCAGGGCAGTTTTCACCACCACCAAATCACCCGGGGAAAAATCCGGGGAAAGGCCGCCACACCAGCCAAGGACAATAACGGTCCGGGCTCCCTTTGCAATCAATGACTCCAGGAGCATCACCCCATAGGGCGCCCCGATGTAGGGCCCTGCCACACTTATCCCCAAAGGATCATCTTCTTTGACCAGCAGGGTGCTGTTAAAAAAAGCGCGGGACTGCCACTTGCCGAACCCCTGGCGGATCAAAGCCATGTCTGGATCCGCGCTGACCATCAACGCAGCAGGCCCCACGCCCTTTGCTTCTCTTGTCCCTAACGGCGGAACAATTGAAGGGCTATTCAGGTCCGACCATGTCGGATAGCTCATCTTTTACCTCATCAATAATGTCATACAGCCACATGACATCTTCCACAGAGAGCCGCCCCGCCTTCATGGGCGCCCGGTCCGATCCGTCTTTTTTCTTCAAAATCCTGGGACCGACCTGCAGTTTGGGTTCGCCTTCACCATACTGCATGATGGAAATAATCAGTCCGGTTTCCTCATTTTTCCATTCAGCTATCTTTTTATCCTGTTCGGGATCATATCCTGCCATATTATGTCTCCTTCTATTAATGTACAAAAATTCCCATAGGGTCTATGGCCGTATCCAGTACCATTGCCCCGTCAATGGGATCAAGAATTTTCTCCCACTGTGCTTTTAGTTTATTAATATCTATTTCTTCCCCAATCGCCCAAAGACAGCCACCGCCACCGGCACCTGTGAATCTGGCCCCACAGCCTTCTGCCTTTGCAGATTCCCACAGCTTTATACCGGTATTGTCCAGTACATCCGGGGTCATGTCGCAACGAATAGCGGTTTCCCGGTTCATCAGCTGTGCTGCCTCTTTAAAGGAAAAAGTGCTTAAAGCACTGGTAAATTGCCGTGTAAGGCCGATGATGCATTCAAATGCGTCATAGCCCCGGCCTGATTTAAAGTCATTCACCCACCGGGCGTTGACATCACTGGACTCATGGGGAATGCCGCAATAGGCCACAAGGAGATGCCGGTTCAATTTTTCCATTTTTTCATGTGAATCAAACACCGGGCAGCGCAAAAACTCAGGACTTTTGTCCCCAAATGTCCATTCCCACAGGTTCACACCGCCAAACGCTGCAGCCGCCTGGTCCTGGACCCCGCACAGCACCCCTGCCACGGCCCCTTCCAGATAATGGGCCAGCCAGGTAATATGCTCGGGATCGACCTGTTTTTCCAAAGCGGTATAAACGGCAGCAATAATACCCACGGCGGCACAGGATGACCCGCCAAGGGCACTTCGAACAGGAGATTCCGATTCAATGTGTAGATGCACCCCATGGGCATTAAAATATTGAAAAACGGCAAACATCAGCCCCATGGGGCCGTCCCATCCTTTGTCATCCCGGCTGCGATCAATGGTGTCAAAGCCCTTGGAAGAAATTTTAATCCGTCCTGGCTCCCCCGACGATAGATAGACATGGGTGCGCATATCCAGGGCCAGGTTCAGGGTCGCCGGTTTAAGGCCCGCCAGGGGCAGATAAAAAGTGGGAATATCCAGGGTGCCGCCGAAATCAACCCGGCAAGGCACGGAAACGTGTATCTTTTTTTTTTTAAGTATTGGTGCAAGATTCATAGTTCAGATCTCATTTTATGTAAAAATTTCAAGCTATTGAAATTTCGTCCAATATGAAAGGGGATAAAGGATTCAAGCAGAGTTTGGCCCTCCTGGATGGCAGCTGGAGAAAATTTGATACGGTCTGCCCGTGCCATCGCCACGGTATTAATCCAGGACAATTGCTTCAGGGTACCCTTGGACACCCAGCAGCCCCGGGAACCGGCACCGAAAGGGCCGGCAGGTTCCTGCACCGGGCTTATACTGCCTTTGCACTTTGGACAAACAACCCGACCCGCTTTAAAATCAAACCAGAGCCTGGCCGAATCAACACCTTCTATACTTGTACGACAGGCCTCGCACTGATCAAGGCCCGGAGAAAACCCGGACAACCGCATAAACCGGATTTGAAACAGCAGACTGATCACTTCGGTGCGGATAAAGCCTTCATCCACCATTTCAAGGGCAGTGTAAAGCAATTCAAAAATATCGGGCTGGGCCTTGCCTTCCTCCAGCCACTGGGTGACAATTTCCGTCCAGTAGGAGGCATAGGCTGTATTCACCACATCATACCGGATATGGGAAAACCCGTTTTCAAGGACCGTCTGGCACAGATTAATCATGGCGTCCTTGTTTTTTTTGGGAAAGACGCACTGGATATGATTAACCGAGAACAGGTCCATGGCACCAGAAAACCTGCGCACGCTCTTTTTTGCGTTTTTTGCCATCACACAGATCTTTCCTTTGTCCCGGGTCAAAAAGGTAATGATCAGATCATGGTCCCCATATTCAATCTTGCGAAGCAGTATGGCGTCCGTGCTGAAATCGCCCATATTGTTGTCAAAAGCCAAGTAGCATTCTTGTAATCGTAAAGTAGCAGTAAACGCTGATAAGGTCCACGGTGGTGGTGACAAAGGGACCTGTGGCCACGGCCGGATCAATATTAAGCCGCTGGAAAATCAAAGGTACCGAGGTTCCCACAAAAGCAGCTACAGTCATGGAAGCCAAAATTGAGCATCCAACGACCACAGACAATGCCCAGGAAAAGGATTCAGCCATAAAGCTGACCTTGGCCACACCCGCAATCAAAGCGCCATAGGTTATACCTAGGATAAATCCCACGCCAAGTTCCCTGGAAATGACCTTGACAAAATCCTGAATATTTACCCGGCCCGTGGCAATCCCCCGGACCACAATGGTGGCGCTCTGGGTACCGATGTTGCCCCCCATGCCCATGATGATGGGTAGAAAAGCGGCAAGCCCTGTCAGCTGGGCCAAAGTGGACTCAAACCGGCCGATGATAAAAAAGTTTGCAATTCCGCCAAGGCAGCTGGCAAACAGCCAGGGCAACCGGATCCGGGTACCTTTAAGAATGGACTGGGTCTCAACATAATCTTCACCCACACCAGCCATTTTCAACATATCTTCGGTGGCGGTTTCGTGCAGAATATCAATGACGTCATCCACGGTAACAATACCAATGATCCGGTTGTCATCGTCCACAACCGGTATGGCCAAAAAATCATACCGCGAAACCAGACGGGCCACAACTTCTCTGTCCGTATAAGGCTTAATCGATACAATATCCGTTGCCATAAACGATTTAAGTGGCTTATCAGGGGATTCCACCACCAGCTGGCGAAGGGAACTGACCCCCACAAGCTTGCCATAGTTATCTATCACATAGATGTAGAAGGGCATCTCAACATCAAGATACTTGTTTTGCAGTGCTTCGATCACTTCCTTTGCTTTGACGTCTTCTTCCAGGGCCACGTAATCCTTGACCATGAGGCTGCCGGCAGTATCTTCATCATAGCTCATGATCTGCTCGACATTGTACGATTCTTCCTTTTTCATTTTGGACAGAATCTTGTCGGACAGTTCCTCGTCCAGACACCCGAGCAATTCGGCAGCATCATCCGAAGGCATGTGGTCGAAAACCGTCACCAGCTTATCGAAATCTACGATTTTGACAAGCTCCACAAAGGTGGTTTCGGACAGGTGCGAAAACAGCAGACCAATATCCTCGGGATTGTCCAGCAGATTGAATAGTTTTTCCTGGTTAAGGGGGGTCAGATTCTCAAAAACAATGGACAGGTCTGCCATGTGAGTTTTTTTTATGATATTGAGCAGTTGCCTGTTGGCCCCCCGGCGCAACAATCTTTTGATGCTGTTCTCAAGTATCAGAATTTGTTCTTTTTGCATAAATAGATTTCCTTTAGGCAGACAGCATTGAAGGAATTTAAAGCATTATTTTAATGTGTGCACTGTTTTTAAGATTTTCCATCCACTTTTTGAACTGGGCTTCCCCATATTCCCGGTACAGAATATCCTGGATCTGTTTTTCAACCTCTTTCTGGACAGGGCCCTGTCCCTGTGAAATGATATCCGCCACATAAAGAATCTGGAAAGCATCCCCCATATCAACGGGCTTGGTGTATTGACCCTTGCCAACCCCCTCAAGCGCCTTTTTGATTTCATCGCTAAAGCTTGATATGTCAAATTCACCGAGCTCACCGCCGGAAGACGCATTGGAGCCGATTGAGTAATCTTTGGCAACTTGTGAAAAATCAACCTTATTTTCCAGTTTTCCCTGGACCGTGGAAAGATCCGTTGAAGCCCTTACGATTATATTTTTCAAATGATATGTTTTCTTGCCCTTGAATTCCTGATAATGGCTGTCGTAGTAATTTTTTATCTCTTCATCCGTGATAACGATCTTGGCACGGACAGCCCTTGAAACAATCATGCTCTGGAGAATCTGCTCCCTGATTCTTTCACGGTATTGCTCAAGGGTCATGCCTTGTGCGGCCAGGCCGAGTTCCAACCTTTCCTGGTCAAGATTGTGTTCTCGTTTAAAATTTTCCACGGCATTGTCCACATCCGTGTCATCCACGGTAATGCCCATTCGTTTCGCTTCCTGAATCACCAGGCTGTTTTCCACCAGTTGATTGAGAACCTGGGGGTACATTTGCGCCATCATCTCTTTCTTCCGGGCCGAAGACTCCTGGGATGCCTCAATATTTTGCTGGTATGGGGCCGCTGCCATGTCCAGTTGGGACAGGGTGATAATATCATCATTTACAATGGCGACTATCCGGTCAACGACCTCCTGGGCAAAGCAACTTACCACCCAGAAAACCCCAAGTATAAAAACTATCAAAATTATGTTTCGTTTTTTTTCCATATATCCACCTTTTATATCAAAGTCCCAATAACGGCCATGGCCGACCTGGTCTTTCACCGAGTTTAGGCCACAACAAATCATGAAAGAAACTAACTGGTTAGTTTAGTTCTTTCATATAAAAACTTTTTACATTAGGCCCATAATAAAAATAAACCCTCCCATATGGTTTGCCTTTTCATCCGTCTTCTTCGTTGTGACAATGAGCATCAGGAACAATATGATTACATTGTCACGCCTTGAATACGAATAAAATCCTAAACCATATTTTGGAAGGTTTTATTCCGATCATCGGCCTTACTTTTATATGTTTTTGTAAGTTAAGGCTATGCTGTTATCGCCTTTCAGCGTTTATTAAAAAGGCACTTAACGCCAGCTTATCGATATGCACAGGATAACCGGTCTGTAAACCCTGCAGCCATTCTCCAAAGACTTGCTGGCTTTTTTCCATCCGCAGTTTGAGCACCAAATCTTTTTCATCCATCATTTTTGGATTATTATTGTTCTGGGCGTCTGCCTGTCCGTCAAAGCGGTCATAAAAGGCAATCATGTCCCTGGGATGAATTTCCTGGGACGCAACCAGATCCTGCATGATTAATTTCCGGACGACCAAATCTTTTTTTAACCTCTTTTTCCAGACAGGATATGGTATGGCTCTTTCAAGAAGCATCTGTTCAAAGCTATCTTCGGGATAGTCTTTCTTAAAGTCGGCAACGGCATCGTCAAGCGCTTTGTCATCGACGTCAATCCCTTTGGCTGCAGCCGCAGCCAGAAGCACAGCCTCATCAGACAGATCAGAAACGAGATCCAGAACCATGGCATTGTATTCACTGGGCCTGTTTTTTATATCATAGGGATAGTTGGCCTGTTTGACCTCCAGTTCCCGGGCAAAATCGGCCCGGCTGATCTCCACGGTGCCGGATTTGATGATGCAGCCCTTTTCTTCGACTTTTTTTTGATCCGTACACCCGGAGCCAATGACAATTGCAATACCTACGGCCATAAGCAATAAAGCCCCCAAAGCCAAAGAGCTTGAAAATCCCCTTGGAAATCCATTGACGTCTTTTATGGCATACCAACTATTTGCAAAGCTGCTCATTTTATATTCCCATGATGACTCACTGCCATGAGTCTGCATATTAATTTATTGGGGGAATTTTTCCTTTAAATTTGGAAACTTTTAGCATTATGCCTATTTTTTGGCAACCCCTCCCCCTAAACCGTTCAGGGCTAATACATGTAATCTGATTGTCCTTTGACAATAACTTTCGATAGGCAAATACCGAGTTATAATTTAACTATGCATTAAATTGAATGTTGCAATTTCCGACACGGGGATGTTTAATCTTCAATTATCTTGATTCCCTTTTTTAGGGCCAACCTTTCCAGAAAAAGGTTATTTTATGATTAAATATAATGATCTTATTGAAGCCAAAGAACTGTTGAATCTGCCTGAGCGGGCATCAATGGAAGAAATTAAATCAAATTACAGAAAACTCATCATGCAGTGGCATCCGGATAAATGCCCCGACAATAATGAAAAATGCAATGAAATGACAAAGAAATTAACCTCTGCATATAAAACAATTACTCATTACTGCAATCAATATAAATATTCTTTTACAAAAGAAGAGATTGAACAATATTTATCGGTTGAAGACTGGTGGTTTGAAAGATTCGGCAACGACCCTTTATGGGGAAATACCAAAAAACCTTAAAAAGTTTCAACCACAGCCTGCCGCCTATTCTGATTCAAATTGAATATCCCAATAAATTTCAAACAACAGTAATTCGCAAATAGAAACGAGCTAACCGGACAGGGGAAAATGGCAGGCCGTCAGATGCCCAGGGGTATGATGGCGGACAGAAAGTGTTGGCGCCTTTTCAAAACACAGGGATTGGGCGACAGGACAGCGGGAAGAAAATCTGCAACCCGGTGGCGGATGTTCAGCGGATGGGATTTCACCTTTAAGCGGGGTTCTTTTTGAAGGATGATCCGGATCGGCGATGGGGATAGCCTCCAACAATGCCTTTGTATAGGGATGGCCTGGATGGTTATATATGTTTTGGGCATCCGCAATTTCCATGATACGGCCCAGATACATGACAATGATACGGTCGGACATGTGGCGGACCACGGACAGATCATGGGAAATAAACAAGTATGTCAGGCCCATTGCAGACTGCAGATCCAGCAACAAATTCAAAATCTTTGACTGAACCGAAACATCCAGGGCGGAAACCGGTTCATCGCAGATAACTATCTGCGGGGTCATGCTGATGGCCCGGGCAATACCGATGCGCTGGCGCTGCCCCCCTGAAAACTCATGGGGATATTTGGTCAAAGCCCCGGGGTCAAGACCCACCTGATCCAGTAACAGCTCAATCTGTGTAGCCATTTTCTGTTGTGAGACCCCGTGAATACGAAACTTTTCTTCCAGAATTTGACGCACGGTCTGCCTGGGATTTAAGGATTCAAAAGGGTCCTGAAAAATCATCTGCGCCCGGGTTGAAAACGCTTTACGCATTTTCCGGGTCATGGCAGACAGTGATTTTCCATCCAGAAGAATACGGCCCTGGGTCAAGGGATACAATCCCATGACACATCGGCCCAACGTAGTTTTTCCGCACCCGGATTCTCCCACGATACCAAGGGTTTCCCCCTTGAAAACCGAAAAACTGACATCATCCACCGCATGGACATTACCGGTCCGGCGCAAAAAAACACCTGACGTTACCGGAAAATATTTTTTCAAATGCTGGATATCCAGAATCGGCTTGCTGATTTTTTTACTGTCCTGCCCGTCCATATTATTTTAATCCATTTCAATTGCTAGTTTATCGGCAGTGGTGATCCGGCGCTGCAAGGCATACCCACCTGGCATTTGGCACAAACGGACGTAGTCTCCGGCAAACCGTCCGGTTCCATTAATAAATGATAGTTCTCTCGCAAACGGGCATAGCAGAGCGACCGATCCATGCCTTGTTCGGATAAGGCATGGACGGGGCAGGACTTGATGCATTTGCCGCATTTTTTGCCTGCTTTAATCAGACAAAGCTCATCAGCGGTAACCAATGGGTGATCGCCCATCTCCAGATTCGTGACCAAGCTGCCCAGGCGACCACTACACCCTTCTGGCGTGATCAATTGGCAATTGGTTCCATAACGACCTAAACCAACCAAGTATCCAAGGTGTTTGTGGGACCAAAGACTCACCATTCGTTTCTTGTCGAAGTTATGTGTGGCAGGTGTAAGCGCCGCTTGCCCCCCCTTCTTTTCGATAAATTCCTTCATTGCACAGCCGATACGATCAATCATGTCGTTGGTTGAAAGATATGCCCGACCCCAACTGAGGGATGGATATTTGCCTTCGGTGTTGTCCATCTGAATATGATGTTTAAAGGGGATAAACCAGACAACAACTGTTTTTACATCGCGTAATAGCTCAGTAGGAAGCGCATGATCCGATACAGTGATTTCTTTCAGGCGCAAGAATCGCTCGTCAGCAGAGGCACAGGCCATGACGGGTTCACGCCATATGGCAATCTCATTGTACTTTTTGGGGTAGGTCGCCGTAAAGTCGGCAAGCCATTGAGAAAAAACATTGAACATCAAGATCACCCTTTCAGAGATTATCTAAAACACCATATTTTTACCATTTTGTTTTGCCATATACATGCGTTCATCTGCCCTTTTTATGACATCTTCAGGATATTTATCTGTTTTTTTATAGGATGATACGCCAAACGAACAGGTTGCGTTCCCCACGACTGGAAATTGATGGATTTCAATTACTTGACGAATATTTTCCGCAAGAGCAGTAGCACCTTCAAGTTCGGTCTCTGCACAAATAATAAGAAATTCTTCTCCCCCCCAACGCCCGCTAACGTCGCTGGATCTAAGTCTTTCATTGGTAATGCCTGCGATATCAACTAAGACTTTATCCCCAATAGGATGACCATAAGTATCGTTGATGTTCTTAAAATTATCGATGTCAAAAAGTATCAAAGAAAAAGTAGTCCCATAGCGGGTTGATCGGTTGAATTCTGATTTTATGCTATTATCAAGACTGCGTCGATTTGCCAGCTTGGTTAGCTGGTCTACATGAGCCAGAGCATACATGTCTTTATATGCGACAAGAAGACTAAGGTCGGACTCTATTGCACGGCGGAACGTTAACAATAAATCTATGAAATCCTGACTGTAATGATTCTCCTTGTTGTCCAGTATGCATATGGTTCCGAAAATCTCTTCATCCGGCCATAATAGAGGCATGCCAAGATACGAAATCATATTCAGCTTAATGTCAGGATTATCTTGCCAGACCTTTGTTTTTTTTGCATCCGGGATCAACAGAGTTTCTTTTTTTGCAACAACAGTTTCACAGTAAAGGCCAAGTCCAAGATTTTCAGTCTCACCCGATTTGTATGGGTTACCCTTAGTATCACTTCTCAGAAAAACCTCTATTTTTTCCTTATGTAACTTCATGATCAAGCCGGAAGGAACCCTCATGATGCGAGAACAAATATCGATCAAGTCCTGCCATTTTTGAATTATATATTCATGAATTTCCGGTTTATTTTTATTCGTTATGGGTATTGAAATATAGCTACCGTATTCCCGTTGCTTAACTCGTGCTTCCATTCTATTTATATCGTCCATATGAAGAGCCTTTCGCATATCTTTCAGATTTGTGTTCCGTCTTATAAACCGAAAATAGGGCGAATAGGGTTGGAGAACGCCAATACACTATATTTATACAATATCACTCCCAATAAGGGCAGGACCCATCACGCGATTCACCCATTCATTCTTTCCGTAAAACACTTTTTTACAAATAGTATGCATCCAAGAAATAACACAGCAGAGATAGCGAAGACAAGGGGTTCAATGGCCTGGCGATCTGTTGACAAAGAATAGGTTCTTTAATGCCGCCGGGGTTCATGTGTCTTGAGTTCGAACTTCCCCGGCCCAAAAACAGTAGAAATGTAGCAGAAAAAAAATATTAGCAATTCTAAATTTGAGTCGATACACCATCGTGTTCTTAATCTTGCTCATGCTTTTGCTCGAAATAATACTTCGAGCAAGAGCATGATTAAGAGCAAGAGCAAGAAAAAACAAGCAGAAAAGATAATACGTTATTAAATTTAAAATTGCTGAAAAAATATTTTCCGGTTGAATTATCACAAAAAGTATTCTATTTTGCTCTTTTTTGAATATGGGAACACGAATTGTGGTAACAAGCAAAAAATTTTATAAGAAAAGGCAAAAACTATGGACACAAAAAAAGGGTTTATGAACAGAAGCATCGTCCAAAAACCCTTTGAAAATAGACTTACTGAACAGTTACATTGACCGCTGCAGGTCCTTTCTGTCCGTCCTCCACATCAAAAGTGACCCGGTCACCCTCATTAAGAGATTTAAAGCCTGTTGCATTGATGCCGGTATGATGAACGAATACGTCAGGTCCCTCTTCCTGTTCGATAAATCCGTATCCCTTTGCATCATTAAACCACTTTACGATCCCATTTGCCATTGCGACTATCTCCTTACTTGTAGTGAATAAATTAGTTTCAAACTCAGGTTCTGCCACACCAACAAATGGAGGCCCAGCCCTTAGAACGAAACTTTCAAAGCCCTGCAATTCACAGCTTTCAGTGTATATTATTAGCTTTTGTTTAAAAATCAAGCATTATTTATCAAAATTTAATTTTTTTTCACAATCATAAACCAAATGACACGCGGCAAAATGACTGGAAGATACAGACATCAACTGAGGACGACAATTTTCGCACTGCGGCAATGCATGTTTGCAACGTTTGACAAACCTGCACCCAACAGGCATTTCAGACAAAGCAGGCACATTTCCGGGAATGGTGGGAAGCGGTTCTTTCGCCTTTTGTGCCAGGGAAGGTATAGATTGTAAAAGTCCTTTGGTGTAAGGGTGGAAAGGGTGCCGAAATAGGGTTTTCACTTTGGCTGTCTCTGCCACGGTACCGGCATACATAATAATCACTCTGTCACAGTTCTCTGCGATCAGTCCAAGATCATGGGTAATTAAAATAACAGCCATACCTGTTGTATCCCGGAATTGAAAAATAAGATCCATAATCTGGGCCTGTACAGTTACATCCAAGGCCGTAGTCGGTTCATCGGCAATAAGAATATCCGGTTCACAGGCAAGTGCCATGCCGATCATTACCCGCTGGCGCATCCCGCCGGACAATTGATGGGGATACTTTGTCATGACCTGCCGGGCATCGGGGATCCCCACCTTTTCAAGCATCTGCAATGACGCTGCATTTTTCTCTTTTGTCCCCATGCCCGGAAAATGCAGGGAATAACTTTCTGTAATCTGCCGGCCTACGGTATGAACCGGATTTAATGCGTTCATGGGCTCCTGGAAAATCATAGATATTTTTTTGCCCCGGATTTTACGCATGGTGTCAATGGGTAAATCAAGTAGACTTTCTCCTTTAAAAAGGATTTCACCTTCTTGAATTTTTGACACAGGCTTTGGCAAAAGTCGCATCAAACTCAAGGCTGTCACACTCTTGCCGCACCCGGATTCCCCGGCAACCCCAAGTACCTGACCGGAGTGGAGTTCAAAGCTGACATCATCCACGGCAAGGATCTGTCCCTGGTCGGTCTGAAATGCAACCCCAAGATGCTTTACGGCTAAAAGCGGTGGTCGATCGGTTTGATTCATTCCGACAGTACCTTTCTTTTATACTTGTCATCAATGATGGTAACAGGGGTTAATACCTGCTTAGCTTTCATGGCGGCAAGGGTCTGTTCCCGAATGTGACCATCAATCCAGAAGAGCCCGCCCGTATCCGAGGCAAAAGGATCAAACAACCCATCGGACACAGGGGTGCCGTGAAATTTCGGCAACCGCATCCAGCGCCAGTAGGCCAACCGGACATAGGGCACCATATATGAAGGCACATACGCACAGATATCATGTATCTTATTCTGAATCGTTCTGGACAAATTAATGCGTTCATCCTCATTCAAACTGTCCCGGTAGCGGTCAATGAGCGAGTCCAGTTCAGGGTCATCCGTGTTGGTTATGTTGTTGGTCTGGGGTTTATGTGCATTGTCCGAGTGCCATCCCTGCCAAAAGGAGGGCCGCATACCGGTACTCCACCCCATCCAAGCCACATCATGCTTTTTTTCCAGGGTTTTCTTGAACATGGCCGTGGGATCAAGGCGCTCTAATTCCAGTTCAATGCCGGCCTTGAGTGCTTCCTCCTTCAAGACGGCCAGCCGGGGCATATGCTCCTCCAGATAATAGGTAACGGTAACGGAAAACCGCATATCCCCTTTCTTCCAGATGCCGTCCGGCCCTCTATGCCAGCCGGCTTGCTTCATCAGCAATTCAACCCTTGAAATATCGTACCCACGAGGTTTAATGGCGTAATCCGTATATTCTCCATATCCGTAAAAGGCCTGGGGCAACCGGAAGTAATCACCCTGTAAAACTTGATTGATCACTTTATCCATGTTCATGGCATGGGCAAAGGCCTGCCGAACGCGAATATCCTTGAATATAGGCCGGTCCAGGTTCAGCCACAGTCCCCTGGACGGCTGTTCCAGATCATTGAAAAACCAGATGCGTTCCACATACCCTTTATTAATCACCGGGGTGTTGGATTTCTGGTGCCAGAATTTGGGCAGCACCATACCAAACGTATCCAGCCGGCCTTTCTTAAAATATTCCCACTGCATGTTGAAATCACGGATTACCGTGAAAAGCACCGAATCTACGTTAAACCGATTTTTAAAATATCGCCGCTCCTTTGCCCACCATTGTTTTTTACGGGAAAACCGAATAAACCGGCCTTTTTTGAAATCACTGATCTGATAAGCCCCGGTATTGGGCACAATCGCCCAGTTGAACCGGGAGACAAAGTCATCCTCCAGGCTTCTAAAAAAATGTTCAGGCGTTGGGCTGATGCCAAGTTTCAGATAAAGGTCAGGCACGGCCTTGGTGCTTTTCACCGCAATGGTATAGTCGTCAAAGGCGGTAACAGATTCGATCTCCCGGGTGTAGTAATCATTATACCAGGGTGCCACAATATGTTCAGAGCGCATGAATGTAAGGGTATACAAATAGTCCCTGGCGGTAACCGGCACCCCGTCCGACCACCGGGCATCAGGGTCCAGCTTAAAATACATGGTCTTTTTATCTGGGGCATAGGCCCAATGGGTGGCAAGCTCTGGGATAATACGCCGCGAAACAGGATGAATATTGATCAAAGAAAGCTGATTGTCCAGAATTGCGTTTCTGAAAGAGCCGTTGGAATCCGGTCCCACCACCCTGAAGGTCATGGGAAAATTCATGATGGCCTCCCGGATCACCCCGCCTTTTTCAGCACTATCCGAGGCAAACACCGCATCAGTATCATTTGTAAGCCATAGAATTTTATGCGGCAATTTTTGATACACCAGAGGCGCAAGCCCTGCATTGGAAGTTGGTTCAGATGGGGGTACGTGTTGGGGTTGATCCGATGAGCATCCGAACAGCCCACCCGAAAGGCTAAAAAAAAGAATAACCAATATTACAGATGAAACCTGCCTGGATAGCACCTTTATTATATCTTTCCTAACATGTAAAAATATTTATTCAAGTCTTGACATCAATTTTGAAAAAGTAAAACAATACAGCAATTTTTAACACGATCCAAGAGGAGTTTTCATGCCATGATCCTCCATGTGGACATGGATGCATTTTTTGCATCAGTGGAACAGCGGGACAACCCGGATCTTTTGGGTAAACCCGTTATTGTGGCCGGGCATTCCAGCCGCAGTGTGGTATCCGCAGCCAGTTATGAAGCAAGAAAATTCGGCATCCATTCAGCCATGCCCGTATTTCAGGCCAGGCAGAAATGCCCGCATATCATTATTCAGCCCGGAAGCCGGGAAAAATATGCCCGGGATTCAAGAAAGATCATGGCTATTTTAAGGCAGTTCTCCCCCTTAGTGGAACCTGTTTCCATTGATGAAGCCTTCCTGGACATCAAGGGGTGTGAAAAACTGATCGGCACGCCTGAACAGGCTGCAAAAAAAATTAAAACTCAAATTGCCAATCAGCTCGCCCTGACCTGTTCCGTAGGTGCGGCACCGGTCCGGTTCCTGGCAAAAATAGCATCGGATATGAACAAGCCGGACGGGCTGACCATTATTTATCCAGAGGCCATGGCCCAGGTGATTGACACCCTTCCCATCAGCAAGGTACCTGGCGTTGGTGTTAAGGCCATGGCTCAGATGCAAAGCCTTCAAATTAAAACCCTGGGTGATGTAAAAAAATTTGACTCCAAACTATTAAACAACAAATTCGGCAGTTTCGGACAAAGGCTGTTTCAACTGGCCCGAGGGATTGATCCCACCCCCATAGAACCGGCAAGGTCCCGCAAATCCATCTCCGGTGAAGTCACATTGTCCTGTGATATTTCAGATCCCCGGGACGTAAAATCCGTGCTTCTTGCCCAGGCCCACAGGGTCGGCAATGAACTGCGGGCCGGCAACCAAAGATGTAAAAAGGTCACTATTAAACTAAAATTTTCCGATTTTTCCCAAATCACCCGGAGCAAAACCCTTGAAACATGGATTTCATCATCCAATGCTATTTTTGACCAGGCACTGTTATTATATTATAATTTAAATATTACAAAAAAAATCCGCCTGGTGGGAGTGGGGGTCTCTGAATTCCAGAAAACTGATAAGCCCATTCAACGATCTTTGTTTACCGATGAAAGCCAAACAAATAACAGGCAATGGGAGGACGTGGACCGGGCTATGGATTCAGTACTCGCTAAATTCGGCCCGGATGCCCTGAAAAAGGCAACCCTGAAAAACCATAAAGTTTCACACAAATACATAGGAGATCAAAAAGTGAACCCACTTTGTGCTGTGGAAGTGACCATTACAGGAAGGGTCCAGGGCGTATACTTCCGACATGAAACCAAGCTGGCAGCCCGGGATCGACGTCTGTCAGGTCATGTTCGAAATATGCCCGACGGAACGGTCAAGTCCCTGTTCCAGGGTGAGCAGGAGAGTATACAGGATATGCTGGCCTGGTGCCGAAAAGGGTCCCCGCTTTCAGAAGTAACGGATGTAAACACCCGAACGGTTTCGGTGGATCCGGCGTTAACACATTTTGAAATCCGCTATTAGAAAACCCTATTTCAAATTAAATGTTGCCTTAATCCTGGCATTATTTTCTTCATCTTCAGCAACAGGATCAGGCTCGGTAATAAATACGCGTCTAATATCAATCTTGCCGGTTTTTGTTAAATAATTTGCAATTTCATGACCTCGCTGCCGCCCAAGGACACCCAAGGCATCCCCATCCAGTGGCATGCTGGTGATCAAAAGCTTTTCCTTTTCATCCAGGGTCAACTCTTTTTCCTTTCCGGAAGCATCCCTGGGTTTGGGAAATTGGGCCTTGTCATAGGCCTTTTCAATGAGACGGGTACGTTTCTTTTCATCCAAATCAGATAGTTTCACCGTACCATCTGCAGGCAGTTTCTTGTCCATGGCTAAAACCATGGCTTCATAGGTCTCATATCTTAATTGCTTGGCATCCCTAAATTTATTGTACTGACTCATGATTTCAAGTTTCAGATTCGATTTTTTACCCAGCACAGTTGCAAGCTTGTCCAATTTGTCTTTCTGGGCCTTATCCAGACGGCTTTTTCCCGGATCAAACTCCACATATCCCAGATCCTGACCACTGCCGGCACCCACAAGGCCGCCTAAAAATTTAAAGGGGGCAGTCACAATTCCCATAATAAAATTTTTCAGTGCCGTTCCCACAACCTTTCCAAAATTAAATTTCGGATCGCTGATATCTCCTGTAATAGGCAAATCAAGGTCAATCTCGCCCTTGGAATTTTTAAGCAGGGAAATGGCAAATTCCAAAGGCAGAGAAGACGCTTTTTCACTGTCCACTTTTTTGCCCAGGGTCAACTGATCAAAAAATACGCGATTACTTGAATTGAGCTTATCCCTGTCTATATTGTAATGCAGATCCAGGATAAGTTTTCCCTTTTCAATTTCATACCCCAGATACTTTTTGGAATACACGTTAAATCTAGGCAGATTTATATTTTTAAAGGATACGGTCAAATCAATAAAACGATTATCCTTAAAGGGATCCAACTGACCGGTAATATCCAAAGGTGCATACCCGCCATGTACACCTTTGAGTACAAGATTGGCAGGCGTTTTGCCTTTGGAGGACAGGCCTGTAAGGCTGCCTGCAATCTCGGTCATGTTGGCGGTAAAATTGGGGTTGGTAAAATAGTCGCTGAAATTAATATGACCACCCTGCAGGGTAATGGAATCAATACGAACGTCGGGGACTCCGGCATCCTTAGCCGAAGCAGATGCCGTTTGGATCTTGGTTTTACTTTTGGCGACAGTCTTGTTTTCGGGTTGTTCCACCATGATCTGTTTATAATTGAGCTGGGCATTTTTATTCAGTATGGCCCGTTGATAAAAATCAGTCAGCGCAATGTCTTTAATCACCACCTTCATGGGGGGTACGGAAATGTCCATACCCGTAGCATAGAGCGATTTGCATGAAAAAAAGTCGGTGTCATCCACTTTGTTTTTGGACAGAAAATTGTTAAAGGAAGCCTGGCCCTTGTATGTTATATTTGGTGGATCACTTTTCTTTTTAGCCGGAACCACAACCACTGTACCCTTGGTATTAAGAGTTCCCTTGGATATTGAAATTTTTAAAAAATCAGTAAAATAAGGTTCTGCCGTATTCAAGTCAATCCTGTTGAGATCTATGTTCACAGTTGCCGCAGGCTCTGAAATATCAAAGGTTCCGTCAAGATCAATTTCCCCATTATTCTTGTTGGTCATGGATGCCTTGAAGGTTGATGTTTCCCCTTTTTTTGTGGAGATATTTTCAACCGTGACACCAATATCTTTCATAACCACTTTCACCGGCTCTTTTTTGGCCTGATCAATAAACTGGGCCTGGCACTGGTCGAAAACCGTTTTATGTATCGTCGCAACCCAGGCAGACGTAGAGGCATTCTGGTTATCCTGTTTCGTTATGGCCGGTTTTGTTTGTGCAGGCTTGGTTGTCGCAGCCTTTGCGCCGGGATCTTCCCCGATTTTTAGGGCCTGTTCAATCGCTGTAAGCAGGTCCATCCGACCTTTTTTATCTCGGTTAACCTTAACCTGTGCCTTATGAAGCGCCACAAGACCCACGCCTGCCTCCTGTTTTAAAAGGTTGCAGGAGATCTGGGATAATGCCAGTTGGTCGAACTGTACCAGGGGCTCTTTTTCGCCCTGCTCCGTCAGACCGAATTTATCCAGGGTCACCTGGCCGTCGGAGACCTCGACACCTAAACCCGCCTGGGTGAATCCCACCTTAAAACTCAAATCGGCAGCCACATTTTCAAGGGTGACATTGTCGCCAAGATAGGGTGCCAGATAGGGGCGAAAATTTTTAAGGGCAATACCGTTAACAGAAACAGTGCCGTTGGCAACCAAGTCGTTTTGAACATGAAAATCCCCGGTCGTTTTTATCTCTTCGTCATCGCCGGTCAAAATATGAAGATCAAATTTACCTGCAGCCGTGGACCCGACGTCAACGTCAGCGAGGATAAAATCCATACTGGAAATCTCTTTGATCACCTCCGGTGATACCATCTTATCGCTGAAACGAATATGCATATTTTTCACTGCGGCCTGGTTGATTTTCGCAGTAAACGGCAGAGATAGTTCAATCACCGGTGTTACAGATTTTTTTGCATCCGTATCAACCTGGGCAACCGGCTCCGAGATGACTTCTATCTGGGTATCAGCATTTGACGCATCCGGCATCCCGGTGGCAGCTTCCGGAGGGGGCAGCCCTTTAGCCCCCTGCCCTCCGGGAACCAGATTGATGGCGCCCTGACCATTGCGCTCAACAAACAGTGAGGCCCGGTCAATCAACACCTTGTCCACCAGAAAATTCATATCAAACACATTCTGGGACGAGGCATCCACCGCCAGATGGGGACAGGCAAACAAATTGCCCCCGGACACATCATCCAAATCAAAATTTGTCACTAAAGTCTTAAGATTGACAGCAAGCGTTTGGTCTTCAACGGTTTTTCCGGCGGGAATCTGATATTCGCCTGAAACAGATACGGTAAGGTTACCGGCGGATTTAATTTTATAGGGCGCGGGCAGATTAATATAGGGGACAAAAACGTTAAGATCCAGGGGCTGCATATCCAGTGAAACCGACATTTTCCGGGTGGCATCAAAGGGGACACCCGTTACATTGATATCCACCCGGGCCTTATTCATAAAGCAATTCATAACTGCTTTGACAGGCCTTGCCAGGTCCTTTTCCATGCTGCTGACAAAGGGCAGATCAAAATTCAACTGCGCCACTGAATGGGTGACGGAACGGATATGGTCGATGAAAACCAGAGCCGCATTCGTAATTTTTATATTAGACACCTTGAATTCAAACAAAGCAGCAGACGCTTCTTCAGTAAGCTCCGGCGCGGGGGGGTCGTCTTTCCCTTCAAGAAGGTCTGAAATATTTAAGGTGTTGTCCTTATTCAAATGAAGTGAAAATTCAGGCGCTGTCACCTGAACAGCCGAAATCACCGGGGCCAGATGAAGCAGTGAGGAGGCAGATAAGTTGAGATAAATTTCCTGAATCGAGGCCAAATTTTCCCCATTGATTTTACTTTCAACGACAAAATTTTTAACCCGGGCTTCCAGGGTAAATGGATTAAAGGTTATGGACTCAATCTGAGTTTGACGCCCCAGAGCTTTGGTCAGGGAATTTACAGCAATGCGTTTTCCGGCCCAGGGCCCTACAACCCCTGTCAAAAGCAGATAAAAAGCAAACAGAATAGCAGCACTTGATGCCACTATTTTTACCGTAAAATATTTCTTCATCACTTCTCCCAAAAACAGCTATGTCTTCCAGTTACTTTAGCGAACCTGATTCTTAATTTCGTTTATAAAAAGCCACAGGCTGATCCAAATTTTTATACTTTTACTAAGCTTTAGTCACCATATATATCATGATGGGCGCCTTTCCGCAAAAAAGCGAAATATCACGCCATGATGTTTTTGTTATTTGCTTAAGTAATGCCCATGGTCAGAATTAAATCTGATGAAATTGCAACCGATCAATCAATTTTCAAATTAGCTGAAAAACCTATAGCTAAACGGAAAAAAGGACAAAAGCTCAGGCCTAAAAATTTTATCGGCCAGGCTTGCAAAGTTGTATATACTCAGGTTAATCTTCACCGCAACGAAGTAAACACGATCCCATATCAAACTGCTTATTTTAAGGGGAATAAAAAATGATGACAAAAAAATATATACTGATTTTCCCGATTTTGTTGATTGGACTGTTATTGTGCGCAACAGGTACGGCGTTTACCCAGGGAAATGAAAACCTTTCAAAAGGACAACAGGTTTATGTCCCTGCATATTCACATATTTACACGGGCAATAGACAGATCCCTTCGTTTTTAACCGTGACCTTAAGTATCCGCAATACAGACATGTCCCACGCCATTGAGATTGTGTCCGTAGATTATTATGACACCAAGGGGGAACTTATAAAAAAATACCAGCCCTCACCTATTTTTCTCAAGCCCCTTGAATCCATACGCTATGTGGTTGATTATGATGATAAAACCGGGGGGTCTGGGGCCAATTTCATTGTTGAATGGCGATCTAAAAATCCAGTGAATCCCCCGATCATGGAAACCATCATGATCGGTTCAAGGTCTTCGTTCACGTCCAAGGGGCAGGTCCTTATTCCTTCGAAATAAATTTGAACAAATTACCTAAAAACTTAATGATCGAGTTGCACACAAATCAACAACAAAAATATCAACACAATTTTACGGTTTTATAAAATTTTATGGACCTAAAGGCCAGCTGTGGTATAGGCTAACGATACTGAATTTAAAAATTGAGACTGTTTGCGATAACAATTGTAATAGTTCAAATATATTAGGAGTGGTCAAAACTGCAATGTTCTCAACGATTAAGGGAAAAATTTTATTTGCTGTTATTCTGGTCATGGTGATCTCAACCCTGACCAACCTCTTTTTCACCCACCGGGATGTGGGTAACGCCATGTTAACGGCCCAGCAGGATTCCGCTTTGAACATTCTGCACTCCTTGAATTTAATTATTGAAGGGGATTACCGCAATCTGTTGAGCGAAAAGCGAGCTCTAACCCTTTTGAAACGCAAGCAGTTAAAGGACACGACCAGAGTTATCGCATCAGTATTTGAAGGATTTGCCGCAAAGGGTGGTTCACAGAAAACACGCGGACTTGAACAGGCACTGTCCTGGCTTGAAACAGCCCCCTTTGATAATGTTAACTATTACATCATTGATGCACAATCCAATGTAACGGCGTCTTCCAATGAGCAGGTCACCACCCTTTCTTTAAAATCATTAGAGGATGTCAAGCACAGAAACCTATCCCGGGTCATGCAGTTTGACAACCTTACCCAAAGGGGGGATTTTGCAGCTTTCAACCTTGACCAGAGTCAGGAAAACGCGTCCTTACTTGCCTATTTCAAACCATTTACCCCTTGGTCACTAACCATCGGTGCATCCGTGGATATCAGCCGGCTCCAGGTTTTGGCGGAAAAACAAAAAGCGCAGATCATCTCATCTTTGACAGATTATACCCAAGGCCTGAAAATTGCCGGCAGCGGCTTTGTGTATATCTTTGAGGAATCAGGTGCCGTACTGGTTCCGCAGATAGGAAGAGCGTCGCAGGCCATGGGTACCATGGTCAATCAACAGACCGGTAATCTGATAAATGACGATATCCGTCAACATGCATCTGCTGAATTTTCATACTTCCATTATCTGCCGGACATACCGAATAAAACCGAAAGGGAGATGATCGCCTATTGTTATTATTTCAAGCCTTTTAAGTGGTACATCAGTGTCATCATTCCCTTGCAGGAAATTAAACTGCCGGCCCAGCGTCTGGTTATCCGGCAGAGCCTGATCATCGTGATAATGTTCATGGCCGGTCTTATGGTCATTATACTGGTGGTCAGCCGGATCGCTACACCTTTGCACCGGTTGTCATCCTATGCCAGAAAAATTCCGAAACTGGATTTTACCAAACCCATGCCAGAAGCAACGCCGGTGGATGACCTACCCAAAAAATACAAAGATGAAGTGGGAGACCTGGCGGCGTCATTTATCCTTATGCGCCACGAACTAAGCCGGAACATCCAGGATTTAATCAACATTACCACCGCCAGACAGCGCACTGAAAGTGAGCTGGGGATTGCCAGGGAAATCCAGCTTGGCCTGGTGCCTAAAACGTTCCCGGGACAACTTAAATTTGATCATATGGATCTGTATGCCACTTTACAGCCAGCCAAGGAAGTCGGTGGAGATCTATACGATTTCTTCCAACTCGATGACGACCATGTTGTTTTTGCTTTAGGTGATGTTTCCGACAAGGGTGTGCCCGCAGCTCTGTTCCTGGTGGTTACCCGGACCCTTATCCGGGTGTTCAGCGGAAAAGAGGTATCACCCGCCCGGATGATGACCAGTATCAACAATGTCCTAAGCTCAGATAACCCCCGTTCCAGGTCTGTTACCCTTTTCCTCGGGATTTTGAATATTCAGACAGGCCAGGTTGTCTATGCCAATGGCGGACACAACCCACCCATTATTGTCACTCATGACGGAGCCCGTTTTATAGAAAACAAAAAAGAACCCCTTGTCGGTGCCATGCCGGGCATCATTTATTCGGACAATACCTTAACCCTTAATAATGGACAGGGATTTATGTTATATACGGATGGGGTTAACGAAGCAATGAACAAGAAAGGGGAGCCGTTTTCAAATCAGCGGGTGATTGATGAAGTGTCAAAGGACCGGGATCTACCATCGGAAAAGATAGTGTACAATCTTTTAGACCGCATCAAGAAACATGCCGATTCCGCGCCCCAGTCCGATGATATTGCCATTCTGATGATCAAATTCCGGAAATAAAACTAAATACCGTTATGAGCCAATTAATCCTGAACCTGGACAGACTGTGTCACAATATCCGGTTTTTGTCCCGGCACTGCAGGGAACATAACCTGGGCATCACCGGAATCCTCAAAGACCCTTGTGCAGACCAGAAAATGATCAGTCAGATGATGGATTTAGGTTTTGAGAACATCGGAATATCCAAAGTGCCTAAAGGCCCAAGAACAAAACCTATTTTCCCCAAACGGCCCATTTATATTGCCCTGCCCTCAATCCATGAACTGCCTGCCATTGTCCAGTTTTTCAGCACAAGTTTCAACTCTGAAATGACCGTTATTGAACAACTCAACCAAACAGCCATTGCCATGAAATGCACCCACAGCATTCTTTTGATGGTGGATACCGGAGACTTGAGGGAAGGTGTTATGCCGGACCAGGTCGTGGATACTGTGCGTAAAATTCACCAGATCAAGCCCAGGAATATTAAATTTGCCGGCATCGGCACCAATCTGGGATGTTGTGCCGGAACCGTACCGAACAAACATAATCTTAATATCATGGCCCAGCTGACTGACCAGATTGAATCCAAACTTGGCATTGAGGTTAACACCGTGTCCGTAGGCGGATCCGTATTGCTAAAATGGATGCAGCACAAGCAACTTCCCGGCCGGATCAACAATATACGCCTGGGAGAGTCTGTGTTTTTAGGCACCATCCCCACGATAAATCAGGTGCATCCGAACCTGGATACCCGGGCGGTCACATTCAGAAGCGATATACTTGAGATAAGAGAAAAAATGGTGACGCCGCCCCAGCTGTGCGGAAGGGATGCTTTAGGCGTCCGACCTCAGTTCACCCGCCGGGGCATACGCAAACGCGCCATTCTCAATTTCGGCATCTGCGACACCTACCCGTCAGGATTAACATCTTTGATCCCGGGTATGGAAATTATTTCTGTAAACTCCAATTATACCCTGGCAGACATCACAGATTGCCGTCACCACTTTAAAGTGGGAGATTTTGTTGATTTCACAATGAACTACCAGGCGTTTCTCCAAAGCTTCATATCGCCATTTACCCAAATCTGTTACCAGGAAGAACCAGACAAAACAGCTGTCTTATGAGCCAGTTGAAAAAAACCAGATCACGGATTCACCTATTTTCAGGGGCCGTTATCATGCTAGTGCTGGCACTGGGATTCAACATTCTTTTAACATCAGCCACCTTTGAAAAGCTGTATGTAGAAACCTTTATTTCCAAAAACAACGTGGTGGCAAAGGACCTTCAGCGCAACCTGGAAACCGCACTTCGGTTTGGCAAAAGCGTTGATAAATTCATTGGTATGGACAAACTGATCCTGGAAGCCCGGCAACGCCTGGTCCCGGTACAAAAAGAAACAAATGAATCCGGCGCTGATGAGGATGGCATTGTTGTTTCAATTACCTATCCGAATGGACACGTTGTTTACAGCAGCAGTGAACAGGTTGTGGGAACATACCTGCCTGAAGCGGCCCGGATGCCGCTGGCCAAGGGTAAGCACCTCGCTGTGGAAAGACGCTCTGTGGAACATAAAGGGGTCTATTATATTTCCCTGCCGGTGAAACAGGATTTTTCAAAAAAATGGGTGGCCACTGTAACAATTGCCTTCAGCCAAAAGCAGGTAAAAGCCATGCTGCGCGCCATAGTGATGAAAAGTATAAAACTAATTGCAGCGGTTCTTTTCAGTGCCATGACGCTTCTAATCATTTTTCTTCGATTTTTGACCTTAGATCCCAACAGACCCAAAAAATCGTTGCGGCAGATCAAATTTAAAATCTCTACGGCTTTTTTTATTATCATCAGCCTTGCCCAGATCACTTTAAACCTGTTTAACCTTTTTGAATTCAGGGCCCACTTTATGGATGTCTCCACCCAAAAAAGTGTTGTCATGTCCGAATTGTTAAAACAGGATATTGAATA
This sequence comes from uncultured Desulfobacter sp., assembly GCF_963675255.1. Taxonomy (GTDB): domain Bacteria; phylum Desulfobacterota; class Desulfobacteria; order Desulfobacterales; family Desulfobacteraceae; genus Desulfobacter. Next base: position 2,618,847 of record NZ_OY775937.1, on the reverse strand, counting down.
TTTACTGGCAAAGGGTCTGAATATCCGGCGACTGATAAAAATGGACCAAAAGCTGGCTGATATCATTGCCGTCTCCCCTGAACTTGAAGGCATTACCATATCTGATAACACGGGTCGGCCCCTTTACATTGCTACCCAGCACGGCATGCGTAATTTGACAACATCTAAAAATAATGAACGTCAGGACAGCGGAATGATTTCCCTGCATAATTATCCGGGCTACACGGTCACCCAGAACCTGTTGAACACACGGGAATCAGAAACCGGTGCATTGGCCGGCAAACTGACCATCCATATTTCAAAGGAGACCCTGTTCAAAAAACTTGAAGCAATTACCCTGGATTCCATTACGGTGCTTGTGATCTCAATTTTCTTTTTTGTGGAACTGCTGATCCTTGAACGCCAGCTGATTGAACGTCAAGTCACCGGAGATTCCCGTGCGCATAGAGGGCAAGTGCATTACACATCCATTCGTCCGGTGGCGTTCATATTTTTTTTCGGGGTAGATACCTGTATTTCATTTCTTCCCCTTCATATGGCCTCATTGTATAATCCACATGATCCACTACTCGGCCTTTCCAAAGATATTATTATGGGCCTTCCCATTTCCATGCAAATGCTATTCACTTCTTTGTCATTACTGATATCAGGTGCATGGTGCGACAAGCGAGGTTGGGCAGAACCCTTTCTGATCGGATTGTTTTTATCCGGCACAGGGTTTATATTTGCCTGGCTGGCCCCATCTTCCCTCTACTTTCTCTTTGCTTTAGGCCTTGTGGGCATGGGTTACGGACTGTCCCTGATGGCAGCCCAGGGATTTGTCATTGCACACACCACAACAAAGGAGACTGCCCAGGGCATGGCCCAGCTTTGGGCCGGGGTATATGCAGGCAGTATCTGCGGTGGTGCCACAGGCGCAATGTTGGCCGACCGTATGGGATATGCCCCGGTATTTCTGGTGGGCGGCAGTATCCTGCTGCTACTCATTATCTATACCTTTTTCATGATGAAAGATGCCATGCAACGCCCAAATCCAATTTCACAACCGCCCCGGTCCACTTTGACAGAACAAACATGTCCGTCATCCCGGAATACGTCGGTCTTCAGTTTTCTGTTCAATCGTAAAATTTTCACACTGATTGTGTTTTACGGGCTTCCCTGGTATATCGTGCTCATCGGTTTCATGAACTATTACAGTCCCATTTACCTGAAAAGCATTGGCGTCTCCCAGTCCACTATCGGCCGGATTTTCATGATTTACGGCATCTGCCTGATGTATGTGGCGCCCTATATTTCAAAAATTGTTGGTCAGGCCCACGACAAAAAACGATACCTCGTCATGGGCAGTTTCGTCGGCAGCCTGAGCATTGCCAATTTTTATTTTTTTAAAGACTTTTCCGGAGTTGTCTCCGTTACGGTTTCCATCTTTCTTTTAGGTCTTTCCGCCTGCCTGATTCCGGTCAGAAGCGCATATGTATTAGATATTCACATCACCAAGCAATTGGGTGGCGGTAAGGCTATCGGCGTTTTAAATGCTGTTTTGCGCCTGGGTCAGGTGACCGGCCCTATCCTGTTTGGGTGGCTTTTCATCACCATGGGATCAGATTCAGGCATTGCCGTCACAGCATCAGCATACTTACTTTTCACCCTTATCTTTATTTTGGTGGGTTAAATTCATGACAGAGCAGTCACAATATAGTGCATCGGAATATCTGGAAATGGTCTGTCAAAAACTTCCCGTGGTAAAAAATATTCTTAACACCTTTGGCCATATGCCCCTTGGGGTGTATACCGAACAATTCAACATACCGCCCTGTCCAGCCGTACAGCCCAGGGATGACATCAGACAGGCTGCTTTTGATCAAATTTACCCAGTTCTGGGAAAAAATATAGCCACCCGTGCTGCCAATGACTTGATGGCATCGGGCACTGTGATGACCACCACACACCTTGGCATTGATTATTTTGCCAATTCCGTTCAGGGGAACCTGATTTACGGTGCAGGGATTCTCACCAGCCGGCGCAAAGGAACCACCATCCCGATTTTTTGTTTCGGCAATGTGCCGCTTAACAGTTCCACCTTTGCCAGGGGGCTTCTGGTATACGGAACCGGAACGGGTATCAGCCGAAAATTGCCCTTAAGACTGCCTGTATTTCCGGATAATGAAAAGCGGACCATGGCCAGCCTGGCAAAACCCTTTACCATGGCCATGCAGCAAAGAGCTATAAAAAAAACAATTTTATGGAAAAAAGAAAACCTGATCTCCGGAACCACGGCCGCAACAATTTTAAGCCTTTTGGAACATGAATATGCCGATGATGCGGTTTTAAACCAGGACAGCTATGCAGCCCAGGCCATGGTTGTCAACCGGATGCTTGGGAAACGCATGCTTAAAGCCAGTGACCATCCGCCGGATATTGTGTATCTGGAGATCGAAAAAATTACCGTCTTTCTGCTCGGCAACGACCTGAGCCATAAAAACAGCCTTGCATACCGAATATTTTTCAACCCAGCACTTCGTGACACTATTATTAAACAATTGGACGGCTGCCCAGGCTGCTGGGATGCCAAGAATCTCAATGCCAGAGATACGGCTCTGGGAAAACCGGATGGAACTGCGACGGGCACGGTTTTTTTCTGGGGTATTGATGATTATGGGCGCCGTGTTCCCCTTTTATTAAAATCCATAAAAGGCGATCTTCATCTATGCGGCAGGGATGACCGGGGCGATTGTTTTACCATGAATTTCACCCGGGATGAACTTATGCAAGCCCTTGAAAAACAAAAATTGCTGCCTTCCCTGTTCACCTGTTTTTTACTCATCTGTTTTGCCAGGGGATTTAACTGTGTGGGCGGCGTGTTTCAGGGCGCATATCTGACATGGATGAAAACCTGCATTGTCGACAGCCTTAAATCACAGGGAGATACCATGAATGCAAAAATTATAAAAAAAATCACCACAAACCTTTACCAGGACGGGATGCTATCATTCATGACTACGGGACAGGGCAACGAACTGTTGCCGGCAGGGCCCATTGAAATCATCCAGGCCGGCGGAATCAACAAAAACGACTTGGCCAGGGCTTTTAGACTGACCGTTAACCAAGCCCATATAGCAGGCCTTTTTGGCGCACTTAAAGATGCAGGTAGCCAAATCACCCGGCAGCAACCCGACTGGCAGCATTGGGTGGCACAGGCATGTTTCAAGGAACTGTATGGAAAAATATGCTTATGTGACCCTTGCTGAAACGAATACCGTTTTTATTGCTTAGGGGTTTCAATATCCTCAAAAATATCATCTGCCGCACTTAACACATCAACAGGCGGATCATAACCGATCAATTCAGCAGTTTTTAAATTAATAGCTATTTTGGGGGGATCTTCGAACAACTGGCCTATATTTATAGGTTTAGCACCGTTAAATATCTTGGCCATGGTCTTGGCATAAAACCGCCCGACATATTGAAAATTTGCCCTGGAGATACTCATCAGAAAGCCATATCTTACCTGCTCGGAATGGGACTGGGTAAACGTGGGAATCCGGTATTTGTTGGCTATTTTCACAAGATCCGGAATACTGTCTGCATTTACACCATTCTGGGTGGTAACATAAATAGCATCAGCGCTTTTGCCTAACGTTGCAAAGCATTTTTTTACACTTTCCTCGTCTTTTTTGATGTCTGCGCTTTCGTCTGTAGTGAAACAGGAAACAATTTCAAACCCGCGCTCATCAGCCACTTCTTTGACACTGTCCAGTGCTGCGTAACTGCGGCCCTGCTCAGTGTTCTGATAGGCAATGCCAAGTTTCTTGAATCCGATGATATCATGAAAAAGCTGAATCTGACGCCTGTGGCGGTATGGATCAACCCGGGCATGGACATGGTCGAAACCGGAATCGTCAACACTTCTAATAATGCCGGCAGCCAAAGGGTCCGTGGTCGAGATAACAAGTGTGGGCACTTTGTGATCATTTGTAGCAAGTTTGAGACCGGCCTTAGTGCCTGCTGCGATGATCAAATCAATATCTTTTTTATTATTCAGACGGGAAATAATTTCCGGCACCATCTTCTCAATAAGCGGCGTATCCCAGTTACCGCTGTAATGCGCGTCCTTAACAAATTCGATATACCGGCTTTTGGTGTTGTCTGCGAGCCACTGCCACAATTGGGCGGTCTGCTCACCGGACTGCTCCGGGATCTTGGCATTTTCCATCCATCCCATGTCCATCAATCCCCTGACAATCCCCAAAAAATTGAGTTGATAATTAATGTATTCCCCACCCTCAAAATATCCAACCCGCCATTTTTTACCATTATTCGTACCTGGTTTTACGCTAAAATTACCTTTGTCAGCAGCCATGCCCGAAACAGACGAGAACAGGAAAAAAAACAGAACTAAACAAAAAAAATTTTTAAACAATTGCATTGGTGCTATCCATCAGTTGCATGCCCACAAAGTGTGTCCGTTATCAGCCCTATTCAACAATTTCCAGAATAACCCTTTTCTGTTCCTTTGCAGAGGCGCAAGAAAGAATGGTGCGCATGGCCTGGGCTGTTCTGCCTTTTCTGCCGATCACTTTTCCTAGGTCCTCTTTGGCCACCCGCAGTTCCAGCACAAGGGTCTGCTGAGCTTTGATCTCTTGTACGTCAACTTGTTCAGGATCATCAACCAGCGCTTTCGCCATAAGTGTAATCAACTCTTTCATTAACGGATCTCCTTTAACCAAAATGACAATGAATAAGATATTTAAGCTACAACATTTAACTTTATTTATGGCCGACTTATCGAAATAGTTGTTATAGAATATCATAACTGGCTACAATCACAAGCCCTATTTGCAGTGCTTTGAAGATTTTATACAAAAAAATAAACAGGACCGGACAAATCTTTATTGTTAATGCAATATCGCAGGGATAATCGTAAAAACTAAAGGACGAAAATAGTCATTCCCCTTGACATCAAAACGGAATTCATTATTTTAGAAGGGTTATTATATTTATGTACCGGGAAAAATATTTTATTCCATTGCCCGATAAAATATTTGTTTTTGGTAAGGGCATACAATTAAGGATGTATGAAGTGGTCACAGAAATTACAATACAGGATTCAGAACGTAAAATGCTCTCCGAGGCCGGATATGGGGAACCGGCTATTGACTATTATCTTGGGAAAAAACATATGGGTTGCATTGAAAATGCGAACCAAACCTCCTTTAAAGTTGGTTCCTGTGGTGATACAATGAAAATCTATTTAAAAGTTGATGAAAATCAGATTGTTCAGGATGCCAAGTATGAGATCACCGGATGTGCAGGTGCCATCTCTGCGGCAATGGCAACAGTGGATCTTGTTAAGGGAAAAACCGTTGAGCAGGCTTTAAAAGTTAATGATGGAGATGTTTTCAGAGTTCTTAAAAGTATACCGGAAAAAAAGCATCATTGCATTCAACTGGCAGTCAAGACAATGCATCTGGGCCTTGAAGAATTTCAAACGGCACACGCTTCTTAAATGGCTTACCAGTATTGTTCTTGTCTGCATTTCACTTCTATCAGCCGGTTGCGTCTCATCAAATTTCAGCGTTGAGACCCTGGCTAAATCCGATATCAACATGGTATCGGATATCCATATTGATCAGACACTGACGCTTCTAAAAACACTCACCCGCAAATTATACAAAATGAATCCCGGGGAACTGGCTAAAACCCCGGGAGCAACTATACCGACCAGGATTTCAGACATATTCAAATGCCCTGCCCCGCCTCCTGAGCCTGCCCTTTTGGGCAGAAGATCCACCCAAGCCATGCTGGCAGGCCTTGAAGCCGATTATAAAGGCGACCGGGTGTACGCGGTTATGTACGGGCTGTTCACCATGCTGCATATGGCCTATAACAACAAATGTAATCTGTTCTTACTGGATTTCCTGATCGCCCAAAACTTTTACAATTCAGCCAGAAATATAGAAATTCTAGTGTGGCGCCTGAAAACCAGACATACATCTACCGGTAGATTATGCCTGACCACCAACATCTTTGAGGGTGACATATCAAATTTAAGTTTTGAACGGATTTTTGGCAAATTGATTGCTTTATCAGATAGCATGGCTCTGATCATAGCTCAACGGGGGGACCGGCTTGTCAAGCAGGCAGTTCATATAGCCGGCATGAGTTTTCTTCCCGTGGGAATCTAAAAATCAGAAAACCGTGTCACCTGATCCTCATAATATTGCTTTCTTTTGGTTGATATTTTAAGTGCCTGTTTTGCAGCCGCCAATGCCTGGCTTTTATAATTATTCAAATACAGGGCTTCGGCATAGGTGTCCAATATATAGGCTTCCTTTCGGAGACCCACAGCCCGGCGGGCCAGCTCCAAAGCCCTGGGGGCGTTTCGAAACGCTTTGTCCGGGCATGTAGCCAGAAGCCAGGCCAGGTTATTTAAAGCATGGGCATTAACCGGATCAATTTTTAAAACATTTTCATAGGCCACCATTGCCTTTTCATACTGCCGGGCATCATAATAAAAATCACCCACCTGCACATATAGATCAGAATTATCAGGATTAAGCTCAAGTTGACGGCTTAAAATTTTTCCGGCGACTAATCGGGTAAACGAGATGTTAAGCCCGCCGTAGCTGACACTGTACCCAAGAAAAAAAATGGCCCCCACGGCAAGGACATACCCGGCAATCATTTTTTTTACTTTCCTGTGGTGGTCTTGGATCAAATCCGGATTCATCCGGCACCTCTCCAGAAAACCAATGCGGCGGCCAATGCTGAAATGGTGCCAGTTGGGTTTATCAATAGACTGACGGCTTAGGGACGCAATCTTGTAAAAGGTGGAGATTAATGCCGACGGCGAATTTTTATATTTAAAAATATGCAGATCTGCCTGGCGTTCAAAATGCCGCATGAACAAACCGAAAACAAACCGGAAATAAAAAATAAACAGACCTATGAGCACCAGACAGGTGATGGCGGCATGGGCCGTATCCTGACTGACCCCTAAAAAAGCAGCCCCATTAAATAAGGGGTTAATCAAATAAATCATGAGCATTAAAGGCTCAAAAAAAACAAAGTTACAGGCAATAAATCCGGCAAAGAAAAACAAATAAAAAAGCATGTGCCGGTGATAAACATGGCCTATTTCATGCAGGATTACCCCTTGAATTTCATCATCATCCAGGCAGGCAAGAAGTGCCGGCGTCACCAGAATATACCGGTACCGGCCGATAAGCCCCATAACACCGGCAGTGATCATACCCCCGCCGAACAGGTTCCAAACTAGGATATCCCTGTATTTAAGATCAGCCATTTGGCAGGTTTTTTCAATGCGCTGGCGGTCAAACCCTGGTGCCATGGGACGACACCCCCATAAACGCTGGATCAGGACCGGTCCAAACACAGAGACGGCAATGACAAAAAAAAGGATGTAAATCACTTCCCCGGTCGTGGAGTTTAAAAAACGATTAAGTCCGTCAAAGGGTAAAAGCCCCAGGCAGTCAGCCAAAAGAGACAGAAAGCACCAGGGCAGCATGGCAGGCAAACAAAAGGCAATATTGGAAAGGATAAAACTTTTTTTGGTCAAAGAGTCCGTAAAAAAACGCTTTTGGATCTGATAGGAAAAATTCCATATCAAAATCAGATAAAAAAGAAACAACCCAAGAAACAGCAGCGCACCAAGGGTGGGTACCCATTGGAATATAGCAACACCCGATAGTATATGATTCACACGGAAACCATAAATATTTACGGCAAAGAGGACCAGGGCCGCAATGGAAAGCCGTGAAACAGCAGTGTTCACCCGCTGGTCAATCTCTGGGGCCGGCAAGGACTGCCCAAGGGCTGCCAGGCGATTGAAATAAATTCGGCAGACCAGGGCAAAGGCAGCCGTTGATGCCAGGCAGAAACCTATGGCCCCGGGATCAAACTCCGAGGGGCTGTCAAACAACTCCGAGGTGGTGTAGATCACCAACGCTGCCAGAAAATATATAAAATTTGAAAACACGAATCAGGCCCTATACCATCGTACCTGTTGCAGCAAACCGTTCCAGAACAATCCATGTTTTTACATCAAACAGAATATTGTCTTGGCGCATGCAGTCGACTGCCTGGTCTTGGGACAGCAGTTTAACCTCAATCTGCTCGGAAGCCTCGTTCTGTTCGGTATTTGCAGATCCGTCACATACCACATACAAAAGGCTGATGCTTTCATCGGTTAATCCTGATGAAGAAAATATCGCGGGACTTTGTTTTATTACATCCACAACGTTCAAGCCGGTCTCCTCATACAGTTCGCGCCGTCCGGCCTGGACAATACTTTCCCCGGGGTCCACAAGGCCTGCGGGAAAACCATACTGGAATCCGCCTAAAGGCACCCTGAATTCCTTGATAATGACCAATTTATTCTCCTGTTGATGGAACGGGACAATCACTACGGCATCGGGCCTGGCCGAATTTTGCCGGGAGGCATACAGCCAGGATTTATCCGTGCCGGCCCTGTCTTTATATTTGGCACGAATCAAATTCAGATAAGGATAGTCCGTTATTTTTTCTTTTTTATATATGTCCACAAAAATCTCCAGATTTAATAATAAATTAACTTAAAGTTAAGACATACCCGTCTTTAATGCAATACGAACAATTTATAGAGGCCCAAATGGGTCAATGAATTTTGAGATTTAAGGCGGAATTTGAGTTAGGGCAGGCACGGTGGCCTGCCCTTACAGCGGCCGACGTTAGAACCATTCCCGTCAGAGCGGTCCGCCGCAGAGCACGAGACAGAAAAATTATATTTTGATTCTTTTAAGAAGTTTGTCCGCAATTTCTTTTCGGCGATAGGACAACACGGGAACAGGTGAATAGCGAAACATTTTTTCCGCAACCGACCCGCTTAATGCATGTACAATCTCAGATTTTCCCTTAACGTCCATGATAATGAGATCCACCCTTTCATCTATGGCAAACTTCAACAGCACTGCCGCGGGTCTTCCCTTTTTAAACACAATCCGCATCTTTTCATCCGGGTAGTTAATCCGATTGAGCCGCTCTTCTAAAATGCCAATTCGTTGTGTTTCAAGTTCCTGAATGTAATGCTTCCCATCGACTTCATACCCAAATGCGGCGATGGTCTGCACCGCCTGAATATCTCTTTCATCAATGACATTCACAAAAATTACTTCTGCACTGAGCGGTCTGGCAACGCCAACCGCGTATTCAATCAGTTCTTCAGAGAATTCAGAAAAAGTAACCGGAACAAGAATTTTTTTAATATCAGACACGGAGATTTCTCCTTCCTAAAACGGGTAAACAAGCTCTTACTCGATCATCAAGTTTTTAGGGAATTTGTTCAAATTCAAGGCGGAAACAATTTTTAACCGGAGGAATATACAACAAATTTTGAGGATTAAAATTTTTTTCCAACGCCGAAGTTGGGCAAATTAACAAAAACTTGATCATCGAATCTTAATATGTTTCTGCCTTTGCTCTTTCTATGGCCGCTTCATCATGAGCGGTTCGGGGCCGCTGCATTAAATAAAGTATACCGTAAATTGCCAATCCAATTAAATATGTCCAGTATCGCTGCTCATGGGGGATTCCCAGCCATATCGCAATTTGATCCGGACGCATCAAAATAAACGTCACGCAGAGGAAAAGTGGAATTTCCCATTTTTTATTTTTGGCTACAAACCATCCCTGGGTCGCAGACGCAAAGGCAAAGTTGCCGATACAGGCCATAACAAATATCAATATTCCCTGGAGCCATGAGTTCACATTATGCAAAATAAGGTCGGCATTAAAAATAAACATAAACGGCAAAATTGCCGTCCGGATATCATACAAAAATCCCTGAATACCGGTCGCAATGGGAGGTGATTTGGCGATGGCCGAAGCGGCATAGGCCGCAAGCCCCACCGGCGGCGTATCATCAGCTAAAATACCAAAATAAAAACAAAAAAGGTGAGCGGACATCAACGGTACAATAAACCCTTGGGCCCCACCAATGGTAACAATCGCCGGCGCCGTCAACGCCGCCATAACAATGTAGGTTGCCGTGGTCGGCAAACCCATGCCGATAACCAGGCTGGCAATCGCTGTAATGAGCAACATCAGAAACACATTGCCCATGGAAAGAACGTCAATAATTTCAGAGATAAGGTTGCCAAGCCCCAACGCAACAACTCCCACAATAATACCCGCCGCCGCTGTTGCCAGCGCCACGGAAACCATATTTCTCGCACCGGAAGCAAGCGCATCTAAGATCGTCAGAAAAGATTGCTTAAACGCCGGCAAAAGCGGTGTGCCTTTTCGATAGGCCAGGTAGGGCTGCTGGAAAAGCATAAGAAAAAACAGTACCACAATGGCATTGAATGCCGCCAGTTCCGGCGAATGACGAACCACAATCAACTCGTAAAGCAACATGCCAAGGGGAATTAGAAAATGAATACCACTTAGCAGGGTTTTGAAGAATTGCGGCAGTTCACTTTTAGGCAACCCTTTAATACCCGCTTTTGAGGCTTCAATGTGAGAAATGAAAAAAAGCGCCGCGTAGGAAGCAAAGGCAGGGACCGCTGCTGCTTTAACCACCTCAATGTATGGAACATTCACATATTCAGCGATAATAAAAGCCGCCGCACCCATAATCGGTGGTGCGAGCTGTCCATCTGTTGACGCCGCAACTTCAATTGCCGCCGCTTTGGTCGGCTCATAACCCACTTTTTTCATCATAGGGATGGTAAATGTTCCCGTTGTCACAATATTTGCGATGGAAGAACCGGACACAAGACCAGTCAGACCGGAACCCATAATAGCCGCTTTGGCCGGTCCACCCTTAAAACGTCCCAATAAACTCAACGCAAGCTGTATAAAATAGTGACCGGCACCGGCCTTATCCAGCATGGCGCCAAACAACACGAACAAAAATACAATCGTTGCAGATACATCCAAGGGGATACCATAAATCCCCTCTGTTGACATGGTCATCTGCCCCACAAAACGCCCCAGAGAAGTTCCTTTGAAGGCAATTAAATCAGGCATATAAGGACCTAAAAACGAATATGCGATAAACCCGCCGGCAATCACGGGAAGTGCCGGTCCAATCGTTCTTCTGGCAGCCTCAAGAAGAAATACAACCAAGGCAAGCCCGATCACAATATCCATCGTTGTGGGAGATCCGTACCGGGAGATAATCTGATCATAATGAATAACAAGATAGAGCGCACAGTATGCGGCGACGGCGGCAATCACCACGTCCAGTACCGGTATCCGCTTGTGCTGAGCGAAATATTTGAGGCCGAAAATGGGTTTCTTCAGCAACGGATAATTAAGAAAAATCAACACCATGGCAAACGCGAGATGAATCGCGCGGATATATGTCGAATCGAGAAGTACAAATCTCGGCAGAGAAAGCTGGAACAAACTCCAGGCAATGGCAATTGTTGGAATCAGATACTTTTGCCATCCATCGGGCTTTCGCCCGATCCCCTCTTCTTCTTCAGCAAGCCTTTTGGCTTCATCAAAGCCATCCTCAACCTTATCAATTCTAATTTTACTCATCTACGACCTCAAATGAATGATGGTAAAAATTAGGGCCATGATCATGGCCCTAAACTAAGCAACATAACAATAAGAAAAGTGCCGAAAACAAAACTGCTTCCGGCACTTTAAAAATTTATTTCATCAACCCAACTTCTTTATAGTACTTTTCCGCACCCGGATGCAATGGGGCGGAAAGACCTGTCAACATCCCCTCTTTAGTCAATGTCGCATATGCCGGATGAAGTTTTTTGAACGCTTCAAAGTTTTCAAAAACCTCTTTGGTAATCGCATAAACCACATCTTCAGGAACCTTAGCTGAAGTAACCAATGTTGCCTTCATACCAATGGTTTCGGTATCCGCATCATTTTGGGCCCCCGGATACATGGCCGCCGGAATGGTAGTTTTTGAAAAATAGGGATATTTTTTCAACATGTTATCTACACCCGTGATAGAAGTAAAACGCACCTTACGGGCACCCGATGTTGCCTCTTTGATAGCACCATTTGGATGGCCAACGGTGTAGAAAAACGCATCAATACGACCGTCTTGCAGAATGCTAGGGGCTTCAGAAGCCTTTATATTTTCTGCTTTAACATCCTTTTCAGGATCAATTCCAATTGTTTGCAAAATTTCAATAGCATTTTGACGCTGCCCGGAACCGGGATTACCAAGGTTAACAATTTTCCCCTTCAAGTCTGCAACATCTTTAATTTCGCTTTCAACTGCCGAAATCAATGTGACCGCTTCATCATGAATAGAAAAAACCGCCCGAAGATCCTCTTGGGGACCGCTCTCCGTCCATTCCGCCATGCCCTTCATCGCCTGAAATTGCTTGTCTGACTGAGCAATACCAAACTCAAGATCGCCACTCATAATCGCGTTAATGTTAAAAGCAGATCCGCCGGTTGATTCCACCGTTGCACGAATTCCATACTCTTTCTTTTTTGTGTTGACCATTTTGGCAATAGCACCACCTGTGGGATAATACACACCGGTAAGGCCGCCGGTTCCAATTGTTACAAACTGGGTCCTTGCATACGCCGAAGGAAGAACCATCACGATACAAAAAATTAATGCCAACAGGCTCACAACGCTCTTTTTCATTTTCATCTCCATTAGTTGTTTATAAAATATCCAATGATCCTTTGGATCATAAAAAAAGTTTGTTCCAATTGCAAGTTTTAAACCCAAAACATAAAAGCTCATGTCACGTTTTGAGGCCTTCCGAAATTAGGTAAAAAAACAAAATTTGAGTTGCATAACGGATTATTATGATGGTAAATTTTTGCCTTACCAAGTATTAGACTGATTGACGGAGCAAAGCCCGATGAAATGCGTAAAAGGCGATTTAATTCACCTGGCCCGGGAAGGGCAGTTTGATCTCATTATTCACGGCTGCAACTGTTTTTGTACCATGGGCGCCGGAATTGCCAAACAGATCCGCACCCATTTTCCCCAGGCTTGGGAAGCCGACCTTGCAACGGCATCCGGTGACAGGTCCAAACTGGGCAGTTATTCAAAGGCATGCGTAAATACACCATCCGGCAAATTGTATGTAATTAATGCCTACACTCAATATCACTATTCGGGGGACGGAGTATTGATTGATTATGATACCATAGCAAAGGTCTTTACCACACTGAAAAAACAGTTCAGCGGCAATCGCATGGGATATCCTAAAATCGGCGCCGGACTTGCCAAAGGAGACTGGAAAATTATCAGTGAAATATTAGACAGAACTTTGAATGGCGAAGATCACACCCTAGTTGAGCTTAGCTGATTAAATAAGGGTTTGCACAATTGCTTATTTTATTTTAGTGTTTGGACGCAACGCCGCAGATAGGCAACTTTACGTCCAAACATAGGATTCCGTTCGGGCATTAAATATACAACATTAAGACTAAAGATAAAGATTAAAGATGATGATTAAAACAGCAATAGCAGGCGCATCAGGCTATACCGGCCTGGAACTGGTCAAACTGATTTCCAACCACCCAAAGGCTAGCCTTGAAGCAATAACCTCAAACTCGTACCAGGGAAAATCATTTGCCGAAATTTTTCCTTCCATGCGCGGATTTGAATCCCTGATATGTACGCCCTTTGATGCCGAGGAGCTTTCAGGTAAAGTGGATGTTGTATTTCTGGCCTTACCCCACAAGGTATCCATGGCATTTGCCCCAAAACTCATAGACCAAAATATAAAAGTCATAGATCTTTCAGCGGACTTCAGGTTTGATGATGCCAAAGCATACGAAACGGTATATCAGCCCCACACCGCCCCAAATCTTCTAAAAGAAAGCGTTTACGGCTTATGCGAACTTAACCGGGATCGCATCAAAAGTGCAAGGATAATAGGAAATCCCGGGTGTTACCCAACATCCATCCTTCTGCCCCTGGTTCCGCTACTCAAAGAAAAACTGATTTCCCCGCAGGGTCTGATTTCGGATTCAAAATCCGGGGTCAGCGGTGCAGGTCGCTCACTTTCCCTGACCACCCATTACTGTGAGGCAAACGAATCCTTTGGCCCGTATAAAGTGGGCAATCACAGGCACACCCCTGAAATCAACGAAGTGTTAACCAAAGCGGCCGGGGAAACAGTATCTTTGACCTTTGTTCCTCATCTGACACCTGTAACCCGGGGCATGGTTTCAACCATTTATGCCCAGACTTCCAAAGATATCACCGAAAAACAAATTAGAGATACCCTTAATAAGTGGTATGAAAATGAACCTTTTATCAGGATTCTACCCCTGGATAAATTTCCGAACATGTCCCATGTCAAGGGAACCAATTGCTGCGATATCGGCTTTCACCTGGAACCTGAATCAGGACGGCTGATCCTTGTTTCAGCCATTGATAACCTGCTCAAAGGAGCCGCCGGCCAGGCAGTTCAGAATATGAATATCATGTTCTCCATTGACGAAAAAGCAGGGTTGGATTGGGTACAAACGCCGCTTTAAGTATCCTGACTCAGCAATTCTAAATATAAACCTTTACTTAGTTAAAAAACCCGCACAAAGATACTATGCACAAAAATTTTTATTCGACTTTGTGAACCTTTGTGCCTTTGAGGCTTTGTATGAGAATAAAATTAGAATTGCTTATTCTGACTTGACACGGATATCATATGACTTGTATTAATACTCAAATGAAAGGTCGAATCAAAATATGGTTTTATTCAGGGAATAGTTTTAAAATCAGGGAATTTTCGCTTAGAAAATCGTTTTTATTTCTATTAACTTTTATTTTCTTAGCCTGCGTCGGAACAGTATCCCACTTTGGCCATGACTACTATTTACTTAAAAAGAGTGCCCGTGATAATGTAGCGCTCCTTGAAACCATCACAACCCAAAAAACTGAAATTAAAGACCAGAGACGTCAGATTCAGATGTTTGCCGGAGAAATTCAGGGATTAAAGGAGCGGATCACAAAACTTGGACAATTAGAAAATCAGGTTCGTCTCATTGCCGATATTGACAAATCAGGACGATCATCAGGCATTTTTGGCATCGGCGGAGTATCGAAAACAGATCTGGATCAAGAGATCCCCCTTGACGCCCACCATAACGCCCTGATAAGGGAAATGCATTATCAGGTAAAACAGATCAAATCTGTTGCGGATAAAGAGAAGCTGGATTTCAATGACCTGATCGACAAATTGACGAAAAAGAAAAACCTGCTGGCTTCCTCCCCGTCCATCAAGCCGGTTTCAGGTACTATAACATCGCCCTTTGGTTACCGTAAATCTCCTTTCACTGGAAGGAGAACGTTTCATTCAGGCCTTGATATCTCCAACCGAATAGGCACTAAAATTGTTTCAACTGCGTTCGGCAAAGTGGTCTTTGCCGGAAGAAAAACCGGCTACGGAAAAGTTGTCATTATTGACCACGGATATGGAAAAGCAACCAAATATGCCCATTTAAGAAAAATCCTCGTTCATAAAAATCAGCAGGTCAAACGCGGGGAGACAATTGCCACATTAGGCAATACCGGTCGCACCACCGGCCCCCATCTTCACTATGAGGTTCTTGTCAACGGTACACCTGTTAATCCTTCAAAATATATCCTCAATTAGTTTTTAGCCAGCGGCTGATGCAGCCCTGGAGTTTTATTGTTCATTATTTCATCAACCTGCCCAAATAAAAATTCATGTCTGCCCGGAAGATAAGAATATTCATCAAACAAAAAATTAAGTAAAAAGGTCATTGGGGAATTGGCGCGAATCATTTTTTTCTTTTATTTTCCGGAAGAATGCTTATATGTTGTACTGACAAACTATCAATGACCTTAAAATTTAAACAGGTAGCGTTTACATGGCACTCAATTTTCTTACTAAACTCTTCGGGTCCAGCAATGACAGGATCCTTAAAAAAATTCAGCCTATTATTGACCAGATAAACGAATTTGAACCCCGAATCCAGAACTTGTCAGATACCCAAATCGGTGAAAAAACAACTGAGTTCAAAAACCGTCTGGCAAAGGGAGAAACCCTGGACGACATTCTTCCTGAAGCCTTCGCCCTGGTCAGAGAGGCATCGGTGCGTACCCTTGGACTTCGCCATTATGATGTCCAGCTTATTGGCGGCATTGCATTGCACCGCGGTACCATTGCAGAAATGAAAACCGGTGAAGGCAAGACCTTGATGTCAACCCTGCCCGCGTATCTGAATGCCCTTACGGGCAAAGGTGTTCATATTGTTACGGTCAATGACTATCTGGCCAGACGTGACGCAGAATGGATGTCTCAGATCTATGATTTTTTAGGGCTGACCGTAGGGGTGATCCTGCATGACATGGACGCCCAGGAACGCAAAGAGGCTTATGCCGCCGACATCACATATGGTACCAATAACGAGTTTGGTTTTGACTACCTGCGGGACAACATGAAATTCGATCCCGAAGAGCTGGCCCAGGGTGATCTTAATTTTGCCATCGTGGACGAGGTGGACTCCATTCTCATTGACGAGGCAAGAACCCCTTTAATTATTTCAGGACCGGCTGAAAAATCCACCCATCTGTATACCCAGGCCAATACCATTATCCCGGCATTTAAAAAAGATACCGACTATACCCTGGATGAAGAATCAAAAACCGTATCCCTTACCGAAGACGGCATTGCAAAGGGTGAAGAGCTGCTCAATGTGGACAATCTTTATGACCCGGCCAATATTGAACTTTTACACCACCTCAACCAGGCTTTAAAGGCCCATGTAATTTTCAAACGTGACACGGACTACATTGTAAAAAACGACCAGGTTGTCATTGTAGATGAATTTACAGGACGGCTTATGAGTGGCCGTCGGTACTCGGAAGGTCTTCACCAGGCCCTTGAGGCTAAGGAGGGGGTTAAAATTGAAAATGAAAACCAGACCCTTGCTTCCATCACCTTCCAGAACTACTTTAGGATGTATGACAAGCTGTCGGGCATGACCGGTACAGCAGATACGGAAGCAGAAGAATTTAAAAAAATATACAACCTGGATGTGCTGGTCATTCCCACCCACCAACCCATGGTCCGTGAAGACCGGGCAGACCTGATTTACAAGACCCAGAAGGAAAAATACGATGCCGCCATCAATGAGATCATCCGGCTGCATAAAAAAGGACAACCTGTACTGGTGGGTACCATTTCCATTGATGTCTCCGAATCCTTAAGCCAACAACTTAAAAAAAAAGGGATTAGGCATAATGTCCTAAATGCCAAGCATCACAAGGAAGAGGCGGAAATTGTGGCCAATGCGGGCCAGAAAGGCGCTGTAACCATCTCCACCAACATGGCCGGCCGTGGTACTGACATCAAGCTGGGAGAAGGGGTTAAAGAACTTGGCGGCCTTCATATTCTTGGTACATCCCGCCATGAATCCCGGCGCATTGACAACCAGTTGCGAGGCCGGTCCGGCCGCCAGGGAGATCCGGGAAGTTCCCGTTTTTATTTAAGCCTGGAAGACGATCTGCTCAGAATTTTCGGCGGAGACCGCATCCATTCCGTTATGAACCGGCTGGGGATTGAAGAAGGCGAACACATTGAACATAAATTTATTTCCAAAGCCATCGAAAACGCCCAGTCTAAGGTGGAAGGACACAACTTTGAAATCAGAAAGCATCTGCTCGAATATGACGATGTCATGAACCAGCAGCGTGAGATCATTTACCGCCAGCGCCGTGAGGCACTGACCTCCAAGGATCTCAAACAGGTGGCCCACGATATGATGGAAGATGTCTCTTATGACCTTATGGAAGGATTTGTTTTAGACAAAACAGCACTCAAGGAGTGGGACCTGGAAGGGCTTTCGTCAGCAATTAAAGGACAGTTCAATATGGACCTGTCCTTAGATAAGCCTGTGCAGGAAAATTTTTCGGCCGATCAGCTGGGGCAATTTATATTTGATGCAGCCCGGGCTGTATACCAGAAAAAGGAACAGATGTACGGGTCTGAAATCATACGCCACGTTGAACGCTTTATTATCCTTCAGACCGTGGACACCAGATGGAAGGAACATCTTTTAAACATGGACCATCTAAAGGAAGGTATCGGCCTTCGGGGATATGCCCAGCAGGATCCTTTGCGTATCTATAAAAAAGAAGGGTTTGATATGTTCCAGGACCTGATGAACCGGATCAAACAGGAAGTGGTGGATATCCTGTTTAAAATCCAGATCGCCTCTCCCACCCAGGTCGAGGAGATGAAACAGGAAGAACAACAAGACCTGACCTTTTCTTCACATTCTGATGAATCCGCTCCCAAACAGCCGGTCAGGCGCTCATCTGAAAAAATCCAAAGGAATGACCCTTGTCCCTGCGGTTCCGGCAAAAAATATAAAAAATGCTGCGGGCAATAATAAGGGCCATGGAAACAATAAAATTTACCACAGGGCTTGTCTTTTTACCCGTCTTCTTCGTTGCATCAATGGCCACATATTTCAATATGATCCCATTGATCCGCCTTGAATACGGGCAAAAATCCGGCGCCATGCTGGTAAATTTTAAAAGTTCCATAGCCCTAATGATCAATCGAACCCAAGGTTAAAGTATGACATCCACTGATTCCAAAACCCGGCCCGGAATATCAAACGAAATAAATGAGGATCATCCGCCCATGTATAAAGTGCTTTTGCACAATGACGATTATACAACCATGGATTTTGTGGTGGATATCCTGATCCGGGTATTCGGAAAATCTCTTGAAAAAGCCACACAAATAATGCTTAATGTACATAATAAGGGAAAAGCCGTTTGCGGCATTTATCCACGGGAAATAGCAGAAACAAAAGTTCAGACCGTGCATAATCTGGCCAGCAGCAAAGGGTTCCCCTTAAAAAGTACAATGGAAAAGGAGTAAACGGTATATGATTAGCAAAGAACTATCCACAGCCCTCGGATTTGCCGTCCGGGAAGCTAAAAAAAGAAGACATGAGTACGTTTGTGTCGAACATGTTCTTTACGCCATTGTCAATCATGAATCCGGTCTTGAGGCCATTGAAAAATGCGGCGGTAGCCCCGAGCACATCAAAGAGGATCTTGAAAAATTTTTTGATGAAAAACTGACCAAAATAGAAACCAGTGAAGAGTATGTGCTCCAGCAGACCATCGGTTTTCAGCGAATGATTCAACGGGCCATCAATCATGCCAGATCCGCTGAAAAATCAGAAGTAAATCTCGGGGATATTCTGGCATCCATTTTTCAGGAAAAGGATTCCCATGCAGCCTTTTACCTTGAATCCGAAGGCATTACGCGGCTGGATGTACTCAGACACATTTCCCACGATGTAGATGAAGATAAAAAAGATACGTCCGAAGGGGACAAGCCCCAGCAGCTTTTCCACCAGGCCGATCCAAAACCCAAGCGCCAGAATAAAAAAGATCCGCTAGGGTTATTTACTTCCGATCTGATCAAACGGGCCCAGGACAATAAAATTGACCCCCTTATCGGTAGAACACTTGAAATTGAACGGGTGATGCAGGTCCTTTGCCGACGGCGGAAAAACAATCCCATCCTTGTGGGAGATCCCGGCGTTGGAAAAACCGCTATTGCAGAAGGACTGGCATTGAAAATAAACGGCAAGGCAGTGCCGGATCTGCTTGAAAACTGTGAACTGTACTCCCTGGATATGGGGGCTCTTTTAGCCGGCACCAAATACAGGGGCGATTTTGAACAGCGCCTTAAGGATGTCATCACCGCCTTGGAAGAAAAGGAAAATGCGCTTTTAGTGATTGATGAAATCCATACGGTTGTGGGTGCCGGAGCCACCACATCAGGTTCCATGGACGCCTCCAACATCCTTAAACCGGCGTTATCCTCAGGCGACATCAAGTGCATCGGCACCACCACCTATGAAGAATACAAAAACCATTTTGAAAAAGACCGGGCCTTTTCCCGGCGGTTTGAAAAAATAGAAGTTTCAGAGCCCAGCGTAGAGGAAACGGTTGAGATTCTCAAGGGACTGCGCACCTGCTACGAGGAACACCATGGCCTGAAATATCCGGATAAAACCATTGAAGCAGCGGCCTACCTGTCAGATAAATACATCAATGACCGGTTCCTGCCGGATAAGGCCATTGACGTCGTTGATGAGGCTGGTGCCTTCTTAAAACTTACGGCAGACGGCCGGCGCAAAACCGTCAGCCCTAAGGATATTGAAAAAATAGTTGCTAAAATAGCCAAGGTGCCGGTTTCCAATGTGACTGCGGCCGATAAGTCGTCCCTGGAATCGTTGCCCGGCAAACTGCTCAACGTTATCTTTGGCCAGGACGATGCTATAACCACCCTGACCACGGCGATCAAAAGATCCCGGGCCGGACTTGCAGCCCCGGACCGTCCCATTGGGTCCTTTCTTTTCATGGGCCCCACAGGGGTTGGCAAAACCGAAGTGGCCAGGCAGTTGGCAGCAAACATGGGCATTCAATTCTTACGCTTTGACATGAGCGAATACATGGAAAAGCATGCTGTTTCCAGACTCATTGGTGCGCCTCCGGGATATGTGGGGTTTGAACAGGGCGGTATTTTAACCGACAGCATCCGCAAGCATCCCCATTGTGTGCTTCTTCTGGATGAAATAGAAAAGGCCCATATGGACCTTTACAACATTCTGCTCCAGGTCATGGATTATGCCACACTTACTGACAATAATGGTAAATCCGCTGATTTTAGGAATGTGATCATTATTATGACCTCCAATGCCGGAGCCAGGGAAATGAGCACCAACAGCATCGGGTTTGGGTCCCAAAACACCAATTCCGATTCCAAGGGCATAAAAGCGGTGAAAAACACCTTCAGCCCTGAATTTCGAAACCGCCTTGACGGTATTGTCCAGTTTAAACATTTATCTGAAAAGGTAATGGAACTGATTGTGGACAAAAACATGAAAGAACTTAAAACCATGCTCAGCGACCAGGACATTTCTTTGAGCTATTCAGCCGACGTTCGGGCTCATCTGGCCCGAAAAGGCCATGATCCTAAATTTGGTGCCCGGCCCTTGGCCCGTCTTATCCAGACCGAAATAAAAGACAAGCTCACCGATGAGATTCTTTTCGGACAGCTTGCAAAAGGAGGAAAACTATCCATAGGCCTAAAGGACGGTAAACTGACATTTAATATCAAATCGACCTGATGCCTCTTTTCAGGCTATCTGAAAAAATTGAATTCCCGCCGGCTAGGCTGGCAAGGTCTGACGGGTTGTTATGTATTGGGGGAGACCTTTGCGCAAAACGTTTGGTCTTAGCATATAAAAATGGGATTTTCCCCTGGTTTTCCAATAGTGAACCCATTCTCTGGTGGTCCCCTGATCCCCGGCTGGTGCTTTTTCCTTCTAAAATCAGGGTATCGAAAAGCTTAAAAAAGACTATTCGAAAGGCTTGTTTCTCCATTCGGGTCAACACTGCGTTTGAACAAACCATTGTGGCCTGTTCACAGCCCAGGCAGGACAAACCCGAAGGCACCTGGTTGGTGGATGAAATGATTGATGCATATATCACGTTGCACAAAATGGGAATCGCCCACTCGGTGGAGGCTTGGCAGGGAGACCGGCTGGCAGGTGGCCTTTACGGGGTCAGCCTGGGAAAAGCTTTTTTTGGGGAATCCATGTTTTCCCTTGTATCCAATGCGTCCAAGGTTGCCCTTGTGACCCTGGCCCAGGAACTTTACAGTCAGGGGTTTAAAATGATTGACTGCCAGGTCACCTCCGGCCATTTGCTTCGCATGGGGGCCCAGGAAATAACCAGGGACTTGTTTCTTGACATTTTAAACCATTGTGTTGATGAAAAAGTACCGGACAGCCTATGGCGGTCCGGGCGACATCTTTTCCCCCAAAGCAAAACAGATTCAACGCCAAGCTATATTGCGCATGCAGTATAACATCTATGTGCTCAGGTATTTTTTTTTATATTTAGGAGTATTATATGCTGTTTAAACTATTTTTATTTTTTACCTTGATTCCGATGGCTGAATTATACATCCTTATCCATATTGGCGGTATTATCGGCGGGTTAAACACCATAATACTGGTTATTATAACCGGATTTATTGGTGCCTACCTTGCCCGGATGGAAGGATTGAACACCATGATAAAGGTTCGCCAGAATTTAGACCAGGGACATATGCCGGCCGAAGAACTCCTGGATGCCTTTATCATCCTCGTTGCCGGATTAGTGCTCATTACGCCGGGGCTTTTAACGGACACGGCAGGTCTTTTGCTTTTATGGCCCCTCACACGAAACAAGTTTAAACGCTTTTTACGCAAAAAATTTGACGAGATGGCGGCCAACGGCAGCATCAACATCACCCGGTTTCATTGAACCGGACAGGTAACCTGCACTTAATGGGAATAAAAAAACGCATCCTTGAAATGGTTCAAAAAAGGGAAAGCGATTTACCTACGCTCCCGGCTGTCGTGGATAACCTGATCCGGGCAGTTTCTGACGAAAAAACCACCACAGAAACCTTAGCACAAATCATTTCATATGACATAGGCATGACCAATAAGCTGCTCAAGCTTGCCAATTCCGTTTATTATGCCCAAAAAAATCAAGTGGACACCGTTAAACGAGCCATTTCCGTTATCGGGTTTGATGAAATCATCGGTATTGCCTTAGGCATGGGAATCTTATCCAGCGTATCGGAAATTTCGGGCCTAAGCCTTGATATGAAAGCGTTGTGGATACACGGTATCGGCGTGGCCACGGCCTCAAAGCAGCTGGCAAAGCAAACCAACCCGGGCGTTGCCGGTAAAATATTTGTCCCAGCCCTGCTCCATGATATGGGCAAGATAATTTTTTCGATCTATTTTAAAAAAGAATACAACCAAGTCCGGCAATATGCACTGGAAAACAAGCGTCCACTGTATTTCAGCGAAAACACTCTGTTCAAGATAGATCATGCAGCACTATCTGCCCTTTTAATGACACGGTGGAATTTTCCTGCATCCATCATTCTGCCCTGCAGGTTTCATCATTCACCGGAATCTGCGCCGGTTAAATACCGCCATCAGGCGCTGATTATAAATCTTGCAGACTATCTTACACAGAAAGCCCAATTAGGTCACTCCGGCAATCCGGTTCCTGTTACCATCAAAAATGCACCCCAAAAAGTCGGCATTAATGAATCTGCGATGATGCAGATCATAGAATTTCTAAAGGCCCAAGAACCGCAGATTAAGGAATTTTTCAAAATAACAACAGCCAAATAATGCCTGAACGGAAACCCGTGCTTGGACAAAAAGTTGCCCATATGCAAGGCGCAGAAAAGTTTGCAACCGGAACATACTCAAGTATGTGAGGATTACAATTTTTTTTTGCAACGCCGCAGATGGTGACTTTTCATGCAAACATTAAAGATCTTTAATCAACCGTTCTCCATTACATGCCCGGGCGGCCCTGTCAAACCTATCAAGGCTGTCCTCTAAGGCCTGGGTCAATAAGGTACCTGCCGTATACGCATCTGAATCTCCCTGGCGCTCTACGGCACAAAGCACATCCATAATACTTATACACTCAATATCTATAGCCGGGGTATACCCGGTTGTATTGCCTTTTAGATTAACTGAATATAACACACCGGCATCCATCAAAATTCCAAGAAGATGGTGCACAATAGTTAAGGGCAGATTCAGTTCCCTTGCAATACGATTATCTGTGGCAGGGGATTTTTTTTCTGCAAAACGCTGAACACATTGTTGAACAATTTCCAGCATGGCAAGTTTTTTAGCCCGAATGCTCATCGTATTAAAACTCAGGTTCGGGGTTCTTGCATTTTCGGTATTTTCCCACTCAAAAGCAATTTCCGCCCCGTAGAGCAGTACGCCCCAGGAAACCTGCAACCAGATTAAAAACAAGGGCAGTGCGGCAAAACTGCCATAAATGGCATTGTAGCCTGTCACAAAAATTTGAAACTTTAAAAAAGCGGTCTGGATGATCTGGAACAAGGTGCCGGCAAACACAGCCCCTATGGCCGCAGCCCTGAAATTTACCTTTTTATGGGGCATGATCACATAAAAAAACATAAACAGCGACCAAGTAACAACATAGGGAACAACACTGATAAAAAAAGAAATAACACCTTGAATATTAATAGGAACACCAAGATAGGCCCAGAAAGATTCCAGGCGAGGAATCATGAATAAATTCACGGATCCAGACAAAAGGCCCAAAAGCCATGCTGCCAGGGCAATGGTCAGGTAATCAGTGATTTTCCTGATCAAAGGCCTGCCATCCCTGACCCACCAGATACGATTAAATGTTCCTTCAATATGGAACATCAGTTTAATCAGAGAATACAAAAGAAGCAAAACGCCAAGCACAGCCATAAGCCCGCCCTGGGTTTTTTCCAGTAGATTGTTGGTAAAAACCAGAATACTTTGAACAATCTCCTCGCGGCCTTCAAACAACGCCATCACCTCTGCCTCAAGGAACTGCTGAAACCCGAAGCCCTTGGCAAGACCAAAGGCCATGGCCATGACAGGCACGATACTAAAAAGGGTGTACAAGCTTAAAGCAGAAGCCCGCAGCGCACAGCTGTCCCGTTGATATCCCTTGGCAGCTCTGTAAAGCACCCGGATGGCCTTGATCCGAAATTGCGCAAATGAAAAAGATACCATCGGCATCATCTTCATTTCCGGTTCAACCATATCTTCAGGCGCCTTAACCCTTCCTGGGTGGAAATCTTCGGTACATACCCCAGGTCCTTTTTTGCCCGGCTGATATCAAACCAATGAGAGGTGGCAAGTTCTTTGGCAGCAAACCGGGTCATGGGGGGATCCTTTTTAATACCAAAAATTCGATAAATGAATTCAAAAAACCACCCGGCCGCATAAGCAGTTTTTCCGGATACATGCCCCTTAATTGGCGGCAGACCTGCGGCTGCCAGAAAAGCATTAGCCAAGGTCCATTTGGACATGGGGGCATCCTGGCTGATGAAATATATGTTTCCAGACAGATCAGGATTTTGGGACAGCTTTTCAGCGGCCAGGATATGGGCATCGGCTGCATTATCCACATAAATGGTGTCCACAAGATCCGTATCCGGACCAATAATCTTCAACCGTTTAGCCCTATTGATAATAGCCGGCACCAGGTGGTTGTCTTCCGGTCCCCAGATCAAATGGGGCCGCAAGATGATGACGCAAAGGCCCTGCCCCGCTGCTTTAATCACCTCTTTTTCCGCCAGAGCTTTGGTTTCAGGATAGGAGGCCAGATATTTATCCGGATAGGGGACCAACTCATTTGCCCCATGCATATCCTTGTCATCAAACACCACCGAAGGTGAACTGGTATAAATCAGCTGACCTACCTTATTTTTCATGCAGGCGTCAATAACATGCACGGTTCCTGTGACATTAATACGAAAATATTCATCATAAGGGCCCCATATACCGGGTTTTGCCGCAGTATGAAACACGGTGTCCATGCCTTCTAAGGCATCAGCCACTGCATGGGCATCTGCAAGGTCTCCCTGGACTTGAGAAACACCCAATTTATCCAGCTCCGAATACCAGGACCGGGAAAATGAAAACACGTTCTCGCTTTTATCCACTAATTTTCTGACCAATGCCTTGCCCAGAAAGCCCCCGCCGCCAGTAACCAAAACATTTCCCATACTCATTTTATTTTCACCACCTGCATATATAAAATTTTATGAATATTTGCTAAATCTTTGCTTGACAAGATACAACTTTTTTTATAAAAGTAACTCGCCTTTTAGCTGAGCGGGAATAACTCAGTGGTAGAGTGCGACCTTGCCAAGGTCGAAGTCGCGGGTTCAAATCCCGTTTCCCGCTCCATCTTTTTAAAGCCATTTAAATTTAAAACATCTTTCTTAGCAATATAGCACATTATTAATATCCTCACCTCGCATCAACTGCTTAATAAAAACGGCTTTCACATACCACAGACAGAAAAAAAAGGCCATGGGAACCACCGACTCTTGCTTTTTTACCATTAAGGATACGTTATTATTAGCTCTTCGTGATAAATTAAAAAGTAAAAACAACTAAAGAGCAACCGTATTCGTACATGTGATTACCTTGCTTAAGGTATGCCTTAAAAAACTTTTATGTTACAACTGCTCCATTATTAATACAAACCTGGAAAATAATTATGAGCAAAAAACAAGAACAGGTCTTATGCATTGACCGCAAAAACCTTCCCGCATCCTGGATCACCCAGAGAACAGTCCTTCCAATGAATTTTGCCACATTTGCCGCCACATGCACCAAAGCTGAATTTTCCTTTGTCCGCCGAGAGATTGCCGAAGAAGACAGACAAAAAAAACAGATCATCCCTTATATTCTTTTGCAGACATACGATGCCGGCATGACTGCTGCCTACAACAGGCAGGGCAACGAAAAACGGCTTCATGACCTGTGGTCCATCGGGATCGGCGGCCATATCAACCCGGAAGACACTGCCATGGGAGCGGACAGTTTTGAAAACATTTTAAAAACCGGCATGCAAAGGGAATTGAATGAGGAACTAACCCAGCGAGTTTTAAGCGATCCCATTGAATTCATAGGTATTATCAGTGAAGATATCACGCCGGTGGGCAGCGTTCACATGGGGGCGGTATTTCTGATCAGAACACAGGACCCAAAAAGCTATTTACCTGGAAATGAATTGCACAGCTTTACCTGGCATGCAACACAAAAGCTTTCCCAACTGGATCTGGAACTGTGGTCCGAACTGGCCCTGGAACTTGTCACTCAATGATCAAGTTTATGTTAATTTTCCCAACTTCAGCGTTGGTAAAAACTGAGAAATTTGACATTTTGTAACAGCATGTTGAATGTCAATTCATTGAATCCAGTACTTTAAGTGCAACAGAACCATTTTTTTTCAGCACCTTTGAACCCCTTGTAATTTTACACAGGCTGATGCCGTATTTTTCAGCGATTTTCCGCTGGGTCATACCTGCATGCAGATCTTTTAAAAGCTTCCAGCGTAAAGAAAGATCCGAAAGTTCCGCCGGTGTAAAAATTTCTTCAAAAAAAAGGTCCAGTTCATCTTTATTTTCGATGGATAAAATGACTTCCAGTAGTTCCTGATCTATGCGCATAAATTTTTTGTACCCTGTGCCATTATTTTACACTCGATCATCAAGTTTTTAGGGAATTTGTTCAAATTCAAGGCGGAAACAATTTTTAACCGGAGGAATATACAATATATTTTGAGGATTAAAAATTATTTCCAACGCCGAAGTTGGGCAAATTAACAAAAACTTAATCATCGAGTTTCACAAAACGAATGCACCCTGTAAGTATGGACGATTAGGCTGCCTTTCATCCACTCATCGGCATCAAGCCCGGCTTTGATGCACAAATGGGATAAAAATGAAGCAGCGTCAGGCAATTGCTCCCATACCTGGGGAAGAAAGATCGCCTGTCTGCTTCCTTTTTTAATAATAACGCCATCCTTGAACGGCACAAGCCTTTGGATCAACTCTTTTGCCGTATGGTATTCAAATTTTTCAGGCAATGACAAAAGACTGATTTCCAGATCCACCAGATCAAATTCATCATCGGTAAGGGGTGGAAAACGGGAATCGTTAAAAGCAGCAAGCTTTGCGGTTTTCCCAACCCCTGTCTTCAGGGATTCAACCGGTTCTATTACACCGATACATCCCCTTAAGACACCGTTTTTATGCAGGGTCACAAACAGACCCTGTTTAACGTCCAAAAAGGGATGATTCAATTCAAGTTTTGTTGAATCCACAGGAAGACCAAGTTCTTCGGCAATACTGGCGCGAGCTATTTTAAGCAGTATCTGCCCTTGTTTGTCACTTATCATTAATTTTACTCAATAATCGAGTTTTAGGTTATGATTTTTTCTTGAAATACCTGTCCACAAGGGATTCGGCCAGTCCCAAGTATGTCTGGGGTGAAAGCGCCCTCATGCGTTCTTTAACCTCAGGCGGCACCTTTTCAAGTCCGTCCACAAACCGGGCTAAATCCTCTTTCTGAATTTTTCGGCCACGGGTCAGGTCTTTGAGCCGTTCATATGGATTATCCTCGCCATATACCCGCATAACGGTTTGAAACGGTTCGGCCAGAAGTTCGGGGTTATCATCAAGATCCCTTTCAAGCACCTCCTGGTTTAAATCCACTTTTGACAGACCCTTCATGGCATTTTTCATCCCAATGGTAAAATACCCGAACACTGTACCAAGACTACGTAGCACGGTGCTGTCGCTCAAGTCCCTCTGGAACCGGGATTTCTGTAGTTTAACCGCCAGGTGTTCCATCATTGAAATCGCAAGACCCATATTGCCTTCACTATTCTCAAAATCAATGGGATTGACCTTATGGGGCATTGTGGATGATCCGGTTTCTCCTTCCTTAACCCGCAGTTTGAAGTATCCTAAACTGATATATCCCCACATGTCACGGTCAAAATCAATCATCACTGCCGCCGCCCGTACCATGGCATGAAGCACCTTGGACAGAGCCGTATTTGGATTTATCTGGGTGGTAAATAAAATGGGTTCAAGGCCCAGGGAATCCTGAATGAACCTTTCAGATGCGGCTATCCAGTCAATTTCGGGAAACGCAAACACATGGGCGTTGTAATTACCCGTAGCCCCATTTATTTTTGACTGTATTTTAGTGCTTTCCAGAACCTGAATTTCCTGGTTCAAGCGCCAGGCAAAATTGATAAACTCTTTTCCCGGGGTCGTGGGGGTAGCAGCTTGCCCATGGGTGCGGGACATCATTGGAATACTTTTATAAACCAGGGCTTTTTTTTCAATTTCCGCCACAAAGGTTTTAAGCAGCTCAACCACCAGGTCCTTGCCTTTTTTAAGCATAAGTCCGTATGCCGTATTATTAATATCTTCGGAAGTGCATGCAAAATGCACCCATTCCCGTATTGGAGCCAGCCCTGCAGCATCCAATTTTTCTTTAATAAAATATTCCACGGCCTTTACATCATGGTTGGTCCTGGATTCTATCTCCTTGACCCTAAGCGCAGAATCCTCACTAAAATCATCTATCAAAGCATCTATCAACGCATCCAACCCTGATAAATCCAAGGACTGATCAACCTGTACCATCTCATGGACCTTTAAATCCGTTATCAGAAATTTCAGCCACTTAAGTTCAACATGAATCCTATGGTGAATTAGTCCGGATTCACTGAAAATATTTGAAAGAACACCGGTAAGACGGGCATAACGTCCGTCTATGGGTGTGATGGATAACACCTGTTTCATTTTCGCTCCATAAATAAATAGTTATGTTAATTTTGCAATAAAACACAATAACAGATCAACCTTATCTTGACAATCCTGAAGGATTTAAAGTATCTTACGAACCTGTTTTTATTAATCTTTCAAGAAGCGAGCTTTGTGTGCCGCAGGACAGGAGTAAATAGTTATTATGGCGCTGACCAAAACTATTATAGCAGAAAAAATACAAAATGAACTGGACCTGTCAAGAACCGTTGCCTATGACATCATGGAAGACTTTCTTGAAATTATAAAGGAGACCATTTCAAATGGTGAAGATATTATGATTTCAGGTTTCGGCAAATTTTGTGTAAATGAAAAAAAAGCAAGAAAGGGACGCAACCCTGCAACGGATGAAGAGATGACGCTTCCGGCCAGGCGGGTTGTCACCTTTAAATGTTCCGGAAAACTTCGGGATTTGATCAATTCCGATACACAATAGAACGATGTTTTTATCTGAGCAGACGATCACCAACATTATTCTTGTTACGATCATTGTTGATTTTACAATGAATTATGTGGCTGATCGTCTGAACATCGGCAGCCTCACAACGCATCTGCCCGAAAAATTTTCAGATGTCTATGACCAGAAACGGTATGAACAGTCCCAGCATTATCTTAAGGCCACCACCCGATTGGGGACGATCACGTCGACCATTGATCTTGGTATCCTTTTAACGTTCTGGTTTCTGGGCGGATTCGGCGCCCTTGATAGTTTTGTCAGGGGAACCGGATGGTCTTCCATTGGCTGCGGACTTTTATTCATAGGTCTCCTGGCAGGATGCAAATTCATTATATCCCTGCCCTTTTCCATCTATTCCACCTTTGTCGTAGAAGAAAAATTCGGTTTTAATAAAACCACACCAAAACTTTTTGTACTGGATCTGCTAAAATCCATAATTTTATCCTTGGCATTAGGCATCCCTTTGCTGTCTGGCATATTCTGGTTTCTGGAAAGCACGGGTCCCTGGGCCTGGATGATTTGCTGGGGTGTGACCACAGCTTTTATGCTGGCAGTTCAATACATTGTTCCCACATGGATCATGCCTTTGTTCAATAAGTTCACACCCCTTGAAGACAGTGAATTAAAAAATAAACTTTTTGCCTATGCAAAAACCATTGATTTTCCCTTGACTCAGATTTTTGTCATGGACGGCTCCAAGCGCAGTACCAAGTCCAATGCGTTTTTCACAGGTTTTGGAAAAAACAAACGCATTGTGCTGTTTGACACCCTGATCAACGCCCATACACCGGACGAACTTTTAGCCGTACTTGCCCATGAAATGGGACATTTCAAAAAAAAGCATATCCAGCGCCGCCTGATTTTCGGCATTCTTCAGATGGGGGGTGTTTTTTATCTTCTGTCTTTATTCATCACCCAGCAAAGCCTTTTTACGGCATTTTATGTGGATACGCCATCCATATATGCCGGTCTTGTTTTTTTCAGTATTCTTTTTTCCCCGGTTGACCTAATCATCTCCATTATCATGCAGTTCTTCTCAAGAAAAGATGAGTACGAAGCAGATCGATTTGCCGCTTTGACAACAAAAGAGGCCGGGGCCTTGATAACGGCTTTAAAAAAACTGAGTGCCGATAATCTTTCCAACCTTACCCCGCACCCCTTTTATGTATTTTTAAATTACTCCCATCCGCCACTGGCCCAACGTGTTGCAGCCATGGAAAAAATTGAAGGCATGGTCTGATATCATGGAACGGATTTTAGTATTTGCGGATATTCACGGATTTTTCCCGGCGTGGTTGACTGTAAAAGCGTTAGCCGGTCCAGGCGACGCCGTTGCCATTGCAGGGGATTTGTTTGATACAAGGTATGGCAACTACAATGAGCCTGATTTTGCCCCGGACCAGATCCGGTCAATGATTACCGACCTGGATTTTAAACTTTTTTATATTTACGGCAATTGTGACGTGGAAGGATTCTGTAAAGGATTTTCCCATGAACTGAATTTTAAGGCCTTTGATAAAACCATCTTCATGCATCACGGGCATAAGGATCCCCTGATAATTCCCCAAAGAACGGATATCGTTATCCAGGGGCACACCCACCTGCCCCAGTTAGAAAAACATCAAAATCGGATCCACCTGAATCCAGGCTCCATTGCAGTTCCCAGAAACGATATACCCACCTTCGCTGTCATTGACAGCAACAGTGTAAGTCTGATGGCGCTGTCCGGTAAAAAGCTGGCATCACTAAACTTTTAGCTGTTTTCTTTTTTTATACCCCCCCACACACATTAGAAACAAGTGTGGGTACCTTCATTTCTTCAACAAATCCCACGCCTCTATTTTTTAACGCAACTCATGTGTAATGGGCTTCAAAAAAACCGGATCAAAGCACTTTATATAACAGTCATAAGCTTAACGTTAGGCCGATGATCGGAATAAAACCTTCCAAAATATGGTTTAGAATTTTCATTCGTATTCAAGGCGTGACAATGTAATCATATTGTTCCTGATGCTCATTGTCACAACGAAGAAGACGGATGAAAAGGCAAACCATATGGGAGGGTTTATTTTGATTATGGGCTTTAACAATCGCCTTGGGGCGGGTTGATAGCTGATGGCTCTTAGAAAATGGAAATTCCTAAACTAATAAAATAACAATCTCATACCTGCCGCATAATTAATTTAGAATTAACTTTATTAAAATTATTATATTGACAATGAAATTATTAATTAATAAGTCTCCTATATTTATTTTAACCGATAATTTTAGTTTATTGTTTAGTTTCTTTTACTTTTAAAGAAGCTGCTAATGTTTTTCCCGCCTGAATCTTTTACAGGTGGTTCATAAAAAATAGAGAACGATAACTTGGAAAGGAGTTGCAGATTATGGATATGAGATTTTCAAAAAGCAATGATGCACTTGGAACCAAAAACAGAGGAGATGTCTGTGAATCAAGCCTGTGTACCCTGTGCAGGGCTGACTGCGTCGGAAAATGCGAAACCTGGTTATCCAGCATGACAGGCCGGAAACTGCTGTATCCCCGGAGCTTTGGCCTGGTAACCGCCGGGGCTAACAACACCAGCCATGTAGGGGTTTCTTACAACAGCTTGAGGGTTCAGGGGTATGCATATGGGTCCAGCGGCTTGGCAGACGGACTCACTAACGACCCCGATGACTGTGTTTTCCCCAATGTTTCCCTGGAAACCGAATTTGGCAAAAAACAAAAGACCAAGATAAAAATGCCTTTAATGACCGGCGCATTAGGTTCCACATTCATCGCAGAAAAATATTGGGATTCCTTTGCCATTGGCGGTGCACTTGTAGGGATCCCCGTGGTCATCGGGGAGAACGTTGTGGGTGTTGACCGCAACTCTGAAATTTCAGACATCGAAACCAAGCAGGGAAAAATAAAAAATGCTCCGGAGCTGGACCGCCGTATTGATACCTACCTGCGGTACTATGACGGGTACGGCGCCATCATTGTTCAGCTCAATGTGGAAGATACCAGAAACGGCGTGGCCGAATACGTTGTGGACAAGTATGGCGACAAATGCATCATTGAGTTGAAATGGGGACAGGGAGCTAAAAATATCGGCGGGGAAATCCAAGTGCGCTCCCTGGAATACGCAACTTTTCTGAAAAATCGCGGTTACGTAGTGGACCCGGATCCCACAAAAGAGGATGTCCGTCAAGGATTTGAGCAGGGCGCCATCAAGTCCTTTGCCCGCCACAGTCGGCTGGGAGGTACCAACCTTTCCTCTGTGGACCAGGTTCAGGAGGATTTCATGAATAGTGTGGCGTACCTGCGCAACATCGGGTTCGAACGGATCACTCTGAAAACAGGTTCCTACGGTATGGAAGAATTGGCCATGGCCATTAAATTTGCCACGGATGCGGAACTGGATCTGCTCACCATTGACGGCTCCGGCGGTGGCACCGGCATGAGCCCCTGGAACATGATGCAGAGTTGGGGAGTTCCTTCCATCATCCTCCATGCAAAAGCCCATGAATACGCAAGTCTTTTGTCTGCCAAGGGGAAAAGCGTGGTGGACATGTCCTTTGCCGGCGGTTTTGCATTGGAAGATCATATATTTAAAGCCCTGGCTGTAGGCGCACCCTACACCAAGCTGGTGTGCATGGGCCGGGCAATCATGATACCGGGCTTTTTAGGAGCCAATATTGAAGGGGCTATCTACCCGGAACGCCGGGCCGAGGTCAATGGAAACTGGAATGAACTGCCAAAAAATGTTCTGGAAGTAGGCAAAACTGCAGATGAAATTTTTGCATGCTACCACGATCTGGAAGATAAACTCGGCAAGGATGAAATGAAAAATATTCCCTATGGTGCCATTGCCTTCTACACCCTGGCGGATAAGCTGGGATGCGGCCTGCAGCAGCTCATGGCAGGGGCCAGAAAATTTTCACTGAACAAAATCACCCGGCAGGAAATTTTTTCCGGAAACCGGGAAACTGCCAAAGAGACAGGAATCCCGCATGTCGCAGACGTTAACGATGAAAGTGCCAGAAAAATCCTGAACTCATAAAGTTCTTAAATCATTGGGCTGTCATATTGACCCAAAACAGGGTGGCAGGCTCTGTCAGGGGATTGACCCACTGACTTGGGAAATCTTTACCCAGGAAAATGGTGTCCCCCGCTGACATGTCCTGCGCCCTGTTATCCAAAACCAGCTCAAGGCGACCGGACACCAGGTGTCCCAGTTCAGGACCTTTGTGAACCATGAAATGTGCATTGAGCCGTTTTCCCGGAAGAAAGGTGATCAAAAAGGCATCCATGGGCAAATCCAGGTCCGGTGGGGTCAACTGGGCGATTTCAATACTGTTTTTATCCAGATCCGATCGAATGATGCGCACGGATTCATCACTGGAAAAGATATCCCTGGGACCGGGAATCCGGGGCTTGAAAAACGAGGCCACATCCACGGACAGATTTTCGGCAATGCGGTAAAGCGCCGGTAAAGACGGAAACACATGATTGCTCTCAATCTGTGAAATGGTGGAGGGGGTAACCCCGGCCAGGCGGGCCAACTCTCTCTGGGACATTCCCTGGTGGCTGCGGAACGCCTTAACTGCCTGGCCCAGATCCAGGATAACAGCTTTTTTTGTTTCGGCTTTCCGGAGTTGGATTTCCCCGTTTTCACAAGAATATGGAACCGGGATACCCAAATCTGCAGGGTAGCGTTTGTCTGCTTTAAGAAGCTTAATGCATGATCGGCCCTGGGTCATGGTCAAATCCACCGCCACCTGGGCGATCTGATTGATATGAGCCCTGATCCGGCTCGAATGGGCGTTTTTTTCAATGATCCAATAGGCAATGGTATCCATTTCATAAAGCCTGGGACAGGAATGGGAATAAAATTTCAGGATTTGATCTTCTCCTTCCCACAGATCCTGCATACCAGTGAGACTTTCCATAACAAATCGCACATCCCCGGAAAGATTGCGGTGCAGGGCGTCAATGGCGTCAAGCACCGTATCCGGCTTCCAGGGATCAGTCACCCGGATAACCTGATAAGGCCACTGGGCGCCGTCTTTCTCGTAAAATTTATTGAACACTTCGGCCTTGTCACCCTTGCCGTTGGTAAAGCAGTCCAGAATAGTCAGCTGGGGGTTATCCGCCAGGGGCCCCAGGGTCTGAATAAGATTTTTTGGCGACCTGTCAAAGGAAACATACACAATGGGTTTGCTCTGCTGGTGGGACGCCTCAATAAATTTCATGCAAAAGGGATAGGCCAGGCTGCCGGCGTCATCATACCAGACCACGTTGTCACCGATAAACAGTCCGTTAAGTAGCCGGTCCAATCCGGGGATTCCTGAAGATACCTTTTTTTTAATCATAAATAATAATTCCAATTTTTTTTAATTGACTATTCCGTACTAAAACATCATATCAGAAACCATTTCATAAAACCATTTTCATGCGTTACAGACCAGGCTGCTCCTTGATCCTTGGTTTGAAAAACAGAGCCGGTCATGATAGTATCCCTTTCGCCGCCACAGAGCCCCAAGCAATTCTGAAAGACCTTTGTGAGCGCTGGATTCGTTATTATTTAAGGAGAAGAAATGGAATCCTATGAAATTGAACCTAAACCCGTCAATACAGATCCGGACCAGGACGCATGGTTTACGGCGTTTTTCCTTGAAAACCATATTGATCCATTTGCCTATCCCATAGAAGTCGGATCCCGGGAACAGGTTGAATTCATGGTGTATCCGGAAAATAACGAACGGTTCTATCCCTGTTCCGAAACCATGTTTAATGCAATTATGTCCCGGAAAAGACCAAGGTTTCTGAGTAACCGTTACCGCGACGTGCTCGACAAAATTTTTGCCATTATCAAAGAATTCATTGATTCGGAATATGACCGTGCGTTCTTATCCAGACTGATACAAATAAAATATGATAACGAAATCCAAAGCAGGCTGCTCATACCCTCCCGGCTTGAAAAACGCCTGTATAAAATTTTCTTAACCCGCACCCATATAGAAGACCCTTATAAAAACCAAAAAAAAAGGGAAAATGACAGGGCATACAGATTCATGGGCTCGGAATCCTTTAAAAAAGCGTTAAACGAAGTTGACGGCGCCATTGACAACATGAAGGGATTAACCCTCGAACAGGTTAAGGCAAAAATCAATGAGATAGAGTTCACACGACGGCTCTCCCTTTTAACGGCCTCCGCCCTATGGCAGGATGACAACTTCAAGGTTCCCTCGACTTCGGCCATAAAAACCCTGTTAAACGTCAAAATTACAGGCAACGGCATGGAACGGCTTCTTGAATTGGTCAATGCACCAAAATCAAAAATTTTGTGGCTTGCCGGCGAATCCGGGGATGTGGTGGCAGACATTGCCATTGCTCAGTTTCTTGCAAATATTGGCCATATTGTAATCCTTGCGGTCAAAGAAAACCCATTTTTTAAAAAAATATGCCTGAACGACACCCGAACAGACCCGGTTCTTGTCAAGGCCCTGGAACAGGCCCATTTCATCCACGATAAAGCTATCAGTAAAAACAAGCTGCTCCAACGCCTGAAACGGGATGAACATCTGTATGTGATATCCGACGGTACCCAGGAAGCGCTGAATCTTCTGTTGGTCTCCACCACCTTTTCACGGGTCTTCAAGGAGGTGGACTGCGTGGTGACAAGGGGACCGAAACAAAGAAACCGGATGATCCAAACCCATTTCAGGTTTACCAGGGATGTAATCAATATCTGCGAAAAAAACAAAAGACTGGACATTGTCTTTAAGCCCAGGCATCCTGATTTTATCATTTTCAGCCACACGGATCTTGAAGGAAAAGCCAATAAAATTATTTCTGAAATGAAGCAGGCCAAAAATAAAAAAATGACTGTAATGTTCTATTCGGGTATCATCGGTTCCATACCCGGCAAAATTGATGTGGCAAAAAAAATAATGAACCGTTTTGTTGAACATTTAAAAAACCAGTCCGACAATCTTTTTATCATTAATCCTTCTTCATATTATGAGCCGGGAATGGATGCCGATGATCTGATGTATATGTGGGAAATTGTTCAACGAAGCGGATACATAGATATATGGCGCTTCCAGACCTCCGAGGATATTGCCCAAAGCTTTAAAATCATGGAACAGAAAGTACCACCGGAATGGATCGGAAAAGACGCCACCTATTCCACCGGCTGCACCAAGGAAATGCGCATTGCCCAGCAGGTCCAGAAAGAGAACCCGGAAATGCAACTCATAGGGCCAGCTGTGGATAAATTCATGCGCCGGGATGAATATGGGGTGGGCTCCATGTACGATCAGCGCTTGGGCGGGGTACCGGAAAGACGGAGGTCGGATAGACGAAAGAGTGGACGCCGTGAATGATCAACAGGCTGTTACAGAATATAAAGGATACCATTTCATATGGCTGTTTTCGAATATAACGGGCTAACTGCTTCCGGCAGAAAAAAATCAGGCATTATAGATGCTGAAAACCCCGACGCAGCCCAGGATAATTTAAAACAAAAAGGCATTTTCCCCACCTCAATCCTTCGAATTGAATCAGGGGCAGGCCGAATTAAAATAGAAAAAGGGGCACCCAGGAGAAAAACCTTTAACCTGCCGCCTCTTTTCTCTTCTGTAAAATCTTCGGAAGTCACCATGATCACACGCCAGCTGGCTACGCTTTTGGCAGCAGGATTCCCCTTACTCAAAGCCGTTGCTACCCTGGTACCCCAGACCAAAAGCAAAACGTTTAAGCGGGTTCTGTCCAGGGTCAAGGACGCCATTGAAGAGGGCAACAGCTTTGCCGACGCTTTAGGTGCCCACCCCCAGGTATTTTCTGCGGTATACATCAACATGGTCAAGGCTGGGGAAGCCTCCGGCACCTTAGAGGTTGTGCTGGAACGGCTGGCCGATTTCAGCGAAAAAAGAGAGGATACAAAAAAAAAAGTTCAGGCGTCCCTTGCGTACCCCGTATTCATGGCTGTCATTGGTTTTCTTGTACTCGTCTTTCTTTTAACCTTTATTGTCCCCAATATTACAAAAATATTTACGGATATGAACCATGAGCTGCCCATGCCCACCCAAATGCTTCTTGGTATCAGCGGCATGGTAAAAGCATGGTGGTGGCTGATAATTCCCGCACCGTTTTTTGCCATATTATGCCTTTACGGCATCCGTAAAACAGACAGAGGAGGGCGTATTCTTGACCGAATCATTTTATCCCTGCCGGTTTCCGGCAACCTGACCAGACAACTGATTGCATCCCGATTTTCCAGAACATTAGGGTCTTTGCTTGACAACGGGGTGCCGCTGTTAACCGCCCTCGGCATTACCAAAACCATCTCCGGCAACCGGGTGATTGCCGAATTGATCGAAAAGTGTGCCCAAACAGTGGAACAAGGCGGCAGCCTTGGTTCTATTCTGGAAAAAAGTTCAGCCTTTCCGGACCTTGCGGCCCAGATGATCAAGGTGGGGGAAAAAAGCGGTGAAATGGAAAAAATGCTGGAAAAATTAGCAGAACTGTTTGAAAGAAATGTTCAAACAGCCATTACAGCTGCCACCTCAATTATCGAGCCTTTGATCATTCTTATCATGGGTTTAGTGATCGGATTTATCATCCTTGCGGTTTGTTTGCCTATATTTGAAATCAACCAGTTAATTGGGTGAATTACCCATTGGTTCTTGAAAAACCGGCTATCCTGCCTTATAGTTCTGCTCTCATTTTCAAGTCCTATTGGGCCTGAATGGAAAATTATACAAACAATTTGGTGAACTGATAAAGAATGACGATACCAACGATATATGTAACCTCGGATCTGAAGGCTACCTTCGCCTGTGAATCATGCGGAAAGTCCTACACCAAGGACGTGTCCAAATTTATCGGGCATAAGGCCCTGGTCCGGTTGAAATACAAGTGCAAGTGCGGGCATATTGCCAGCGTGATGTTAGAAAGACGGCGGATCATCCGCAAGGAAGTCCACCTTAAAGGGGTGCTCATCCAGAACCGGAAGCACTACCCCGGTGTGATCACGGACATCTCCCGCAACGGCATCCGGTTTGAAACCCTGGAAAAGGCCTTTATCAAAGAGGACAACACAGCTGAGGTCAAGTTTACTCTGGACAATCCGAACCGCTCCGAGGTTCGTAGGGGTATAAGGGTCCGGAAAGCCTTTTCCGAATACAGCTTTGGCTGCGAATTCGAAGACACTGAGCATTTCGACGATCTGGGAAAGTATTTTTTGTTTTATTTTTAATAAAAAGAGATAATTATGAAACAAATTAAAAGCACCGGAATAACCCGGCGGGACTTTTTGCAGGGCTGTACGGCAACAGCCATAACCCTGGCAGGGACAGGACTTTTCCAGGGATGTGCCATTGATCCGATCACCGGACAAAAGCAGTTGATGCTTATGAGCCGGGATCAGGAAATATCCGTGGATAAACAGCAGTCGCCCTTTCAATTTTCTTCGGACTACGGTGTAACCCAGGATAAAGGACTGAACCGGTATGTTGCCGGCGTGGGCAAATCCATGCTGCATCAGGTCCACCGCCTCGACATGCCCTATAATTTCCAGGTGGTCAATGCCACCTATGTAAACGCCTATGCTTTTCCGGGCGGTTCCATCGCCGTGACCCGGGGAATTTTACTGGAGCTTGACAATGAGGCAGAACTGGCCTCTCTTCTGGGGCACGAACTGGGGCATGTCAATGCACGGCATGCGGCCGAACAGCAATCCAAAGGACAGATATCGTCCATTATAGTGGCAGGTCTTTCAGTGGCAGCAGAGACCCAGGGAGCCGGATTGGGCGATTGGGCCCAAAAACTTGGGGGCCTGGGACAGGGGCTGTTCCTTTCCAAATACTCACGGAATAACGAACGTGAAGCCGATTCCTTAGGGCACCAGTACATGGCCCGCTCCGGATACAACTCCAAAGGATTTACCGGTCTTATGGAAATGCTCAACGAAATGAATACCACAAAGCCCAATTCAACCCAGATGCTGTTTGCCACCCATCCCATGAGCCGGGAGAGGTTGGATTCCGCCAGAAACAGAGACAGCGGAATATACCGGGATACCCATTCTCTGAGCCTGTACCGCGACCGGTATATGGACCACACAGCGAATTTAAGATCGCAAAAAGCCTTAATTTCCAAACTCCAGGAGGCAGATAAATTCCTGGCCAAAGCGCAGTATGACCAGGCCGAGAGTGCGTTGATGTCTGCACTCAGATTAAAAGACAATGATTATACAGCCCAAGTGATGACAGCCAAGTGCATGTTGATCAGGAAAAAAAATAAGAACGCCGCATACCATGCCAGCCTTGCCAAACAACTTTTCCCCCGGGAAAACCAAGGACATTATATTTCAGGGCTTTCCAATCTGGCTTTAAAAAAAAACATGCAGGCCCATGCGGACTTCGCTGCATCAAGCAGGCTGCTGCCGGGAAATCCCCAGACAACCTTTTACCAGGGCTACGCCCTTGACATGGCTGGCAGAAAACAGCCGGCAGCCCGGGAATATGCAGCATATCTCAAAGAGATCAATTATGCGTCAAATAAATACAGCCAGTATGCGTATAAGCGGCTTAAAGCATGGAATTATATTGAATAGTGTTTGAACGCAAAATCACCCACCTGCGGCGTTGCAGAAAAATTTACAATCCTCACATACTTTAGTATGCTCCGGTTGAAAATTTTTTTGCGCCTTGCATCTGGGCAACTTTGCGTCCAAACACAGGTTTTCGGTCAGACACTAAATAAAAAATGATGAAGGTGAGCGGGAGACAACACCTATTCCTGGGTGACGCGCAACACCTCCCGAAGGGAAGTGATGCCCTGGGCTACTTTGGTCAACCCGTCGGCTCGCAGGGTTTTCATTCCTTTTTTTATTGCAGCCTCCTTGATCAGGTTGGCATCCGAAGTTTCCAGGATAAGCGATTTCAATTCTTCATCCAGGGGCAGAATCTCCATAATGGCCTGGCGTCCCAAATATCCTGTATCAAAACATTTTGGGCAACCTTTCGGTTTGAACACCTTCTGCCCCGGTGCAAGGCCGTTTATACTTTCAAAACTGCTCAGATCTGCATTGGACAGGACAAATTCCTCCCGGCAATGGCGGCAGAGTACCCGGACAAGACGCTGGGCAATTATATGATTCACCGAGGAGGTGATCAAGTAAGGCTCCACGCCCAAATCCACCAGGCGAGTCACCGCACCGGGGGCATCATTGGTGTGAAGGGTGGAAAACACAAGGTGCCCGGTCAAAGCGGACTGGATCGCAATTTCAGCCGTTTCAATGTCACGTATCTCACCAATCAGAATAACATCCGGGTCCTGGCGAACAATGGATCTAAGTCCCCGGGCAAACGTCAGTCCCGTTTTCTGGTTAACCTGGATCTGCCCCACACCCTTCAAGTTGTATTCCACCGGATCCTCAACCGTGATAATAGACCGGTCCGGGGTGTTGATTTCAGACAACCCCGCATAAAGGGTAGTGGTCTTTCCGCTGCCCGTGGGGCCTGTAACCAGAACAATGCCGTGGTTCTGCCGAAAAATATCATGCAGGTGCCGTTCATTATCTTGGGACAAACCGAATTCTGAAATCTGCATAAAAGATCCGGACTTGTTCAACAGCCGGATAACCAGACGCTCCCCGAAATTGGTGGGCACTGTTGAAATACGCATATCAATTTCCTGGTTTCCCATCCGGACCTGGGCCCGGCCGTCCTGGGGAATACGCTTTTCGGCAATATTCATCTTAGCCATGACTTTAACCCTGGAAATCAGGCTGGACTGGAACATTTTGGGCGGGGACATCATGGGATAGAGTATTCCGTCAATGCGGTACCGGACAACGAGTTCATCCTGGAACGGTTCAATATGAATATCGCTGGCACCCGCCTTGACCGACTGGGAGATCATCTGATTGACCAGGCGGATGACCGGGGCGTCGCTGGTGTCATCCAAAAGATCTGCAGTCTGCTCAATGTCTTCAATGTGAAGGAATTCATCATCTTCAATGTCATCCATCAGTTTCTGGACATTCTGCTCGTCCTGATCAAAAATCATATTGACGGCACTCAGGATTTGGGCTCTTGTGGCCAAAGCCAGGGTATAGTCCCCAAAGCCCACATGCATAGCCACCTCATCCACATAGCTTAAATCCGATGGATCATTTAAAACAATAACCGGACGTTTGTCTTCAGGCTTAAGCGGAACAATAAGATTTTTTTTCAAAAACTTACGGGTGATCTTCTCGGACACGGACAGATCCGGATTAAGAAAAGCGATATCTTCCAAAAATTCAATACCGTACATCGCCCCTAACGCTTTCAGAGACTGGGATTCGGACACAAGTTTTGTGTCACAGGCCATTTCCGGCATCCGTGCCGGGTTCTTGGCACAGGCAGCCTTAATTTTTTCCCTTTGTTCATGGTCCAGGGTGACAAACGTTGCCAGCCTATCAATAAACTGCTGGATTAATTTTTCCATATCAATTCAAAAAAATGCTTTTTATGGGTGCATCTTCATCATACAATTTGATTTCCTGTTTATGAAGTTCATCCATCTTATCCTTTTTTTCCTGATAAATTTCTTTTGCCTCGGGGGTATTTCTAACCACCTTGGGGTTCAGAAAAATAAAAAGATTGGTTTTGTCACTACCCGAAGACCGGTTTTTAAAGGCATTGCCCAGAACAGGTATATCACCCAGGCATGGCACCTGGCCCACTTCCTTGCTCAGAGTCTCGTCAATCAGCCCGCCAATCACCACGGTATTGCCGTCTTCCACAATAATGGTGGTTTCAAGTTCCCGTTTCAAGGTGGTGGGCCGGTCCGCATTGGTGGTGTTTGCGTTGTCCAGTTTGGTGACTTCCTGATAGAAATCCAGCCTTACCAGCCGGTCCTGGCTGATGGACGGGGTGATTTTCAGGGTAATACCCACGTCCTTGTATTCGTATGTATTGTAGCTGGTCTCGGAAGTGTCTTCGGTACCCCCCCGGGTCTGGTAGGCCACGTTTTTACCAATGGTGATGGAGGCTTCCTCGTTTTCCGTGGTCAAAAGTTGAGGCGTGGACAAAATTTTCACATCTGAATCTTTCTTGTATGCCTGGATAATGGCCTTGAAGTCTCCACCGAAGACACCCATGGAAAAACCGCCTGGCAGCGCCACCTCCCTCGCTGTATCCCAAACGTTTAAAGCCGAAGTCGAATCAGGGGTGCCGATGAATCTGCCAAACGCGGGACTGTTGCCAATCGTT
The DNA here is from genome assembly GCF_963675255.1 of uncultured Desulfobacter sp. Lineage (GTDB taxonomy): Bacteria > Desulfobacterota > Desulfobacteria > Desulfobacterales > Desulfobacteraceae > Desulfobacter. The sequence goes on along the minus strand of NZ_OY775937.1, from coordinate 2,575,893 downwards.
CCTTCAGCCTGCCATTCCATACCAAAATCAAGGGACCGCTCCGCGTTCATCTCCATGAGCAAACATTCAATATAAACCATGGATCTGGGCACATCCAGTTTTTTAATAACCTCTTCCAATACCGGATAATCATCTTTATCCGCAATAATAACCAGTGAATTGGTGGCTTTGTCCGCTGTGATTTTGATGTCCTCGGACAAAAGGGGTGCTTTTTTCTGACCATCCTTTTTTGAATTACTGCTGCTCTTCTCGGGAATTTCCTGGAGCACAGCGGCTAAGTCTTCGGCAATGGCATGCTCGAGATAATAGACCCGGATCTTTTCTTCCCCTTTGGGCACCTCTTTGTCTAAAGCGCCCACAAGTGCTGTAATCTGTTCACTTTCCTGTTCACTGGCTAAAAGGATAATGGAATTTGTCCGTTCATCAGCCACCATCTCCACAGAAACATCATTGCTGGTTTTTCTACTTCTTGAAATTTTTTTTGTTTTTGCTGAATAAATTCTGGTCATATTGGAGACCATTTTTTGAGCATCTGCATATTTGATGGGCAAAATGGTAATTTTGCGGCCAACCCCTTCCACATCAATCGTCTTAATCAGCTTAAGCAAGCGATCAATGCTGGCAAGGGTTGCTGTAACAATAAGCATATTTGAGTCGGCATGGGATATAAGGAGACTGCCCTTTGCAAGCATGGGAGCTAAAAGGGATTTAAGTTCATCGGAACTTGCGTAAGTCAAGGGGATGAGGCGTGTGACCAGTTTATCTGATGTCTGTTCAGCATACCTTGCCAAACGGGTATCCACATTGTCGCCCCTGGCATTTACAGCAGGAATAATCTTGACAACACTTCCGGTTTCAACCGTGGCAAACCCGTAAATATCCAGAACCGATTCAAAGACCTTGTACGCCTCGTCCACGGATATTTTTTCAGGAGAAATGATGGTAACCTTTCCCCTTACCTTGGTATCTACCACAAAATTTTTCTGGGTCAGTTTGCTGATGAATTTAATAAACACACCGATATCAACATCATTGAAATCCATGGACACAAATTCCGACGCGTCCTGGTTCTGTGCCGCCTGCACCGGACAAAGCCCGGACAGTGCCAACACCAGAAGGATTAAGCAGATGTGTTTGCGCATGAAAGCGTGACGCCGGTCCAGTAACATACAGATTCTCCTTTGGTAATCCATCAGCACGATCTTTTTTATAATCGGAAAAGCAAACAAACCTAAGATCTATGCCCATTTTCTTTTCCTGATTTTAACGCCAGGGTCTGGGTTTCAATTACTGCATCTAAAAACTGCCCCTTGTCACCGGACTTTGTCAGGGACATTGAAATGACGGACACGCCATGGGGTGAAGTTTCAATTCTGACAAGGAAATCCACCAGGCCTTTTAAGTATACCTGCTGAAGCTTGACCGTTACCCGGGAAAGTATATAATCGCTGTTTTCCATATCCTGGGAAAAGGGTTTCATATAGGCAACATTTTTTTTCACTGAACTCTTGGATGACAGGGATTCCAGAAAGGAAAACAGTGTAAACTTGGGCCCCCTTTTCTCAAGAGCTTCTTTTTCCAGATCAAAACTTTTTGCGTATTGCCGAGATGTCATTTCAAGGGTCTGCATCAGCTCAAGATCCCGGGCTTTTGAAACCACTTTTTTTTCAAGCATTGCGCGTTTGTCCACGGCCGGCAGATAAACAAACCAGACAAGACTGAACAGCACAAGAAATACAGTGCCTGCGGCTATAAATTTTTTATCCCGTTTTGACAATTCAAACATAATCAGATCTCAATAATGAATTTAAAATCCACCCGGTTATCGCCCTTTCCCGCCACGGCACTGCCGATAGTCACCTTTTTAAAAAACAACGATTTTTCAATGAAGCCCTTTAATTGATCAATGGTATTATAATTATCCGCAGACCCGGACAGAATCATCCGCGCCTTATCCAGCATTAGCCGGTCCATCTGAACATCAACGGTTGCAGGGATACAAAGGGCGAGCTCAAGCAAAATATTACTGGCCTGTACATGACTCAGAATTTCAGCGGTCGCATTTGCAGAGCCACCCCGGGTTAACTCCCCTACACTTGCCTGCATAAGCAATAAAGGGTCAACTTTTCCTGTTTTTTTATCCGGAAATGCCCTTTTATAAATGGCGGTCATGGCCTGATTTTGCTGATCAACCTGTTTTTCAAGCCGTGATATATCCATATAAATATTGATCATAAACAGGATAAAGGCAAGCAAGGCCAGGGCACAGCAGCTTGTGATATATCCCGCATATGCCCGGACAAATGAATCTGAGCCGTATTTTCCCCGGCACATATTCAGCATTCCAAGGTCCGGGGACATCAGTGCAAGGCTCTGGGATACATCCAGAAAGGCCTCTTCGGTCAAAGGTTCCTGTTGTTCCGGTTCACAAACATCCTGACCGATAAAGTCTAACTGGAACTTAAGAATATCTGCAAGGACGTCATGCATTCCCTTTTGGGCGGATTCGTCAAGATCCCCACAAATATAAATATGAAAGGGATCCGTTACACCAAAACGTTGCCAGAACCCTAACAGCATCTGTCTGATGGTCTGGCCAACCAGTTGAGACGCTGCGTCCCCGGCAAGGGCACGAACCTGCACCACATTTGCCTGGGCCACCAGGGTTAGAGCCATCTCGCATCCGTCCATGTCCAGGAAAACAAAATTTTTCTTTTCTTTATTCTGTTTAAGAAAAGAGGCAACCATGGCCAGAGATCCGGGTGCAATGGCTACAGGTTTAAGACCGGCTGCCGTGAGGCTTGCATGGTAAGAATCAAGTATATCTTCCTCAATGGACCCGGAAAAAACCAAAGGCGTTGACTGTTGTATTTTCAATTCATACCTGAAAAAATCAGTCACCACAGGACCCAGTTCCTTTGGAAACCGGTTTTTAAGTTCCAGGGGCAAAACCTGCCGGATTTTTGACCGGGATGTAAAGGGCAAACTGATATGTCGAAAATAAAACCGATCGACCGGTAAAAGGAGCATAACCTGAACGCTGCGGTCCTTTTTAATGGCCGGGTCAATGGCCTGGACAACAGACGCCAGCCCCGCATCAAACAAGGTCTGATCTTCTCCAACCGTTTCCAGATCTTCATAGGTCACACGGGCCAACGCCTGAACAGCTTGGGATTTGCCGCGCCCTTCCACCAGCCAGGCACCAATCCCTGTGCAATTTTCACGGATGATCAAAAGGGGATCTGCCATGGTCTATCCTCTTTCCATTTGAAGAATCCGGCAAAACCATTTACCTGTCATATCCTGTTTTTCCCGTTTAATTACAGCGTGCAAAGTTATCTGACTGCCATTTTTTTTTGCGGTACAGTCTGCTGTGAAGACACTGCTTGAATAGGTAATCATCTCTTCAAATGCCTTTTTTTCCTCATCGCTTAGGGCAATGACATCCTCAAACCACCCGGATTCAAGTGTGTGGGTATATTCCTGGCCTAAGCTTGCCTTGTCAGACCGATAGTCGGCAAGGTCCTGGGCATTTATGTCACGGCCTTCGGGCAGAAGCGCTGCAAGCACGGCCACCGGGGCTGTATTGATATTTACCTTACCTGAAAATGCAAACCGGTTTTCTTCAGAATCCTGACCGTCTGCAAGGCCGTATACTGTCAACATGTCTTTTGCATCCGCCTGGATAGACTCCTCCATCCCCTGACTGATATATGACGGGGATAAAATTGCGTCAACAACTCCTTTTACAAAAAAAAACTCCCTGATATGCCTCAAGGGACCATTGGTACAAGTATAAGGCACATCCAAAGATTCATAATAGTTTGATTCGGCACCTGTCAACCCTGTTATAGCATCATCGTCCTTTGAATCAAGCCAATCCTTTAGCGCATTGACAATTTCAACGGCGCTGCCGGCCTCTTCGGGCTTATCTTCCGGGGCTGCCAGGGTTAAAAAGCGTTCCAATACCACCATCTGAGCATCATTGAGTTCATTGCCGGGAAATTGTTTAAGCAATGCATTTAATTGCAATTTTCCCATTTCATCGGAAATCTTCAGGGATAAATTTTCCGGGTTTAAGCCCATGGCTTCCACAGCCTGGACAATCTGCTCAGGATCCGCCCATAACTCCTGAATGGAATCAATCTCGTTGTCGTCCCCGTCCATGACCAGAATCATCATGGCCAGATGAATGCCGGACATGGCCATTTCCCGGGCTGCAAACATATCATTCTCAATGATGGTCCCGGAAGCTGCCTGTTTTGCAAGACGCCCGGCTTCCAACGCCACCACACAGAGAATGGCAATCACAGCAATGGTGGCAATCAGTGCCACCCCTTTTTGATTGCTGTAAATATTATTCACCGGTCTCCTCCTGTACCGGTAAAACCACGGCAGTTTCAAATACTTTTTCTTTGTTTTCACTTCCCAGGGCCAACCTGATATTCAACACACAAGGAATGGATGCCCCGTCACTGTCTTTATCCGCATCCCAGTCTTGGTATTCATTGAGCTTTGCATCAATGAAGTCAATGGTAAATCCAGTAATATTTTCTGCAAGGACCGGATCTAAACACGGATCGATGTCCCTATCACTGCCAATGGGACGCTCAGCCCGGCAAAGATTAAACAATTCCTGGCTGTTTTTTCGAACGTAATAGGTTACACGAACGACACCGGACGGCCTGCTGCGGCTCGTCTGAAGTCCTGAAAGACAGGCAAATTCAAGGGTGGAAAAGGTCTCTCCACCTACGCTGTTCTCACCACCAGTCATCTGCAAAGTATCCACGTCCTGACCATTGACACCATTCTGAACACTGATTATCCTGGATTCCGGCACGTAAATATCGGTCAAATCATCCAAAATTCTTCTGAATACATCTCTGGCCCGTTCATTATAGTCAACACCGTGTGCAATAGACTGCCCTGTGGATATAAATGAATTAAAAGATGAAAACAGCATGACCATAACAAATGAAAAAATAACAAGGGCCACCATCACTTCCACCAGGGTAAATCCGCAATCTTTATGCCTAAATTTCAGGTGCATACCTGAATGTCTCAACATGATAGGACCGATCCCCCTGCTCACGTGTGATTGTCAAATCAATTTTTTTCAATGAGCCGACATTGTCGGCCAAATCCGGCATGATATCAGAAAAGTTGGCGTTTACATTAGTCACCTCACAATACCAGGCATACCCTTTAAACGCCTGGTCGAACTCGCCTTTCAGCTCCGGATCATCTATGGAAAGCTCGATTTGTGCAAGGGCCTTGGCGGCAAGATACCGGGCCGTTGTCTGGAAATCATCGGCCCCGGCAAGATTGATTGTTCCGGACTGCATCCTAAACAATGCCACCATAACCGTTGTAATAATGGCCATGGCCACTATCACCTCAATCAGGGTAAAGCCGGTCTGCCCCTGACAGTTGCCGGAGGCCCTGGGTCGATTATATGCAGTCGTCATAGGACACATATCTATCGATCAAATGAATTTTTTTCCGGAACATGCAGAGCTGAATGGTCATTTCCCGGCTATCTTCCCGGACATGAATCAAGGCCCGATCTGAATACCCTTTGCTGAAAAAACAGATGCTTTTGTCATCAGCGGACCTAATGTCACCATCCGGAAATTCCAGATTAAGCAATTGCAAATCACCCTTCAGGGATATGCCATTATTCAGGGCAACCTGCCGGGCATCCTCATCCATTGCGTCATCCGTCACATAAATTTTTCCGGAACCCGAATCTATATAAAGGATAAAATTTTTATTTTCCACCATGGCCCGAAGCTTTAAATTCTCCAGGAAAAAAATCAGACTGGACACATGATCAGAGGCTGTTGAACTTAAATGGATTTGCCGAAACACTGGGATTGAAAACATCAGAACAATGGTAAAAATGCCCACCACCACCATCAACTCAACAAAAGTGAAGCCGGAATGATTTACATGAAAGTCCCCGTAAGTTTTGCATTTACTTTCATGTTTTGTTGTGAATTGAGTCTGGGCATTGACAGACCAGGTCAGTCCATGGCTGTTATTCCTGCACTTCCCAGTTGGTGACGTCCGCATTGATCCCCTCCCCTCCTGATTCTGAGTCCGCACCATATGAAATCAGATCAAACGTGCCGTGGACTCCGGGACTCAGGTAGACGTACTCGTTTCCCCAAGGATCTTTGGGAACTCTTTTCTTTTCAAAATAACCGTTTTCATTCCAGCTGCGGGGTACAGGATCCGTGGTCGGCTCTTCGATCAGGGCCAAAAGGCCCTGTTCCGTTGTGGGATAAAATCCATTATCCAGTTTGTACATCTTAAGACTGGTTTCAATGGAGGCAATATCCACCTGGGCTTTGACGACTTTTGCCTTGTCGGCTTTATCCATATACCTTGGCACAATGGCCCCGGCCAAAATCCCCAGAATGATGACAACCACCATCAGTTCTATAAAGGAAAACCCTGCCTGGTTTCTGATCTGCCTGCTGTGCTGCCTTAAAAACTTTATACCTATCTGTTCTGTCATTTATGACCACCCGTATTAGTTGCTTTTTTGCCAGATAAAAACGTTAAAATCCCCTAAATTGAATGGATTATTAATAAAAATAAAAAGAATGTCAAATTTAAAACATTTATTCCTTAATTAAACAAAAAGTCCCCCGACATTGACCCGTAACACCCCCTCTGGTATAAAGCTTTGTACTTTTTAAGAAGAAACATAAAAATCATTTAGAAACTACACACCATGTCTTACCAGGTTCTGGCATTAAAATACCGGCCCCAGACATTTTCAGAAGTTGTAGGTCAGGATCATGTCACCACGACCCTGACCAACGCCATTTCCGGAAACAGGGTCCCCCACGCCCTTCTGCTGGCAGGCCCCAGGGGCACCGGCAAAACAACCATTGCCCGCATCATGGCCAAGGCCATGACATGTCAGACCGGGCCGACCCCGTCACCGTGCAATGAATGCAGAATCTGCAAAGACATTATCAACGGTCATTGTGCAGATGTGTTTGAAATTGACGGGGCCTCCAACAACAGCGTGGATCAGATCCGTGAACTGAGGGACAATGTAGCCTACATGCCCTCCTCCGCCAGGTACAAAATCTATATCATTGATGAAGTCCACATGCTTTCAGTGGCTGCCTTTAATGCCCTGCTCAAAACCTTAGAAGAGCCGCCGGACCATGTTCTTTTCATCTTTGCCACCACGGAAGTCCATAAAATCCCGGCCACCATCCTGTCCCGGTGCCAGCGCCATGACCTATCACGGATTGCCTTGGACAAGATCTCCGACCACCTTGAAAATCTATGCCGAAAAGAAGGCTATACGGTTGAACGAGAGGGGCTGGAACTGATTGCTTTAGAGGCGGACGGTTCCATCAGGGACGGCTTAAGCCTTTTGGACAGAATTCTTTCCGCCGGGCCTGAAAAAGAAATTGACCGGCAAATGATTGCCCAAAGGCTTCGGAGCACGGATCGAAGAATTCTTTTTTCCATATCTTCGGCCGTACTGGAAAGAAACGGGGCGCAACTCATTGATCTTGTCAGCAAAATTAATGATTCCGGTATGGACTTGAAAGAATTTTATTCCGGTATCATTTCCCAGTTCAGGAATCTGAACATCATCCGGCTGTGCGGAAAAGACAGCCTCGTACTCAATATGATTGAAACGGAAAAGCTTGAGCTTGACCGGATGTGCAAAAATTTTTCGCCTGCCTATCTTGGAATGCTGCTGGATCTTCTTTTAAAAGAAGAGAGCATTGTGCGCTTTGCATCCCACACCCAGACCGCCGTGGAGATGGTGTTGCTCAAAATGATCCAAATTGAGCCTGAGATTCGGCTTGATGAAATCATCACCAAGGTGGATCTTTTAGCACAGCGGATGGAGAACCGCCTTGACCAAGCCGGTGCTGATTCACCCCCGTCACAATGTGACCATCCGGCCCGGGAATCTGCTCAGCCTGCAGGACAGCCCTCCGATGAGCAACCCATCGAAACAACTCCTTTAACAGCCCCCCGACCGATGCCGGAGCCCGTGCCCTATGGACCGGAATGGGAGCAGGCACCACCGCCGGAAACTTTAACCAATTCACCCGGTTCACCCGGGTCTGACAGCCCTTTGCTTCAAGGGCAAGGACACCAGGGGCCAGCAACCTGGTCGCAGTTCATGGATGTACTCCAACATCACCTGCCCTTTATTTTCGGCTTATTTTCCAAGGGCCGGGCAGACACATCTGCCCCGGACAAAGTAATTGTAACCCTTGCATCCTGCTCCGGATTTGAACAATCCAGGCTCAACACCAAAACCAAGGCGCTGGCAGAACTGAGCCGAAAACATTTGGGTAAATCCATTGAGGTAAGCATAGAAAAAAACGATGGCCCGGCGGATAGGACTTCCGGGCAGCAAAAATCCCGGCAAAAGGCGGAACAAGTTGCGGCAGGCCATCCCATGGTCCAGCACGCGGTTCGTTTATTTGACGCAGATATCATATAAAATGTTCAAGGACCATCCTTGGACTGTCAATCTGCCAAGGCTGATCCACAACTTAACTATAATTTTTAATATAAAAGGAATTAACCCATGAAAAATATGAACAGCATGATGAAGCAGGCTCAGAAACTACAGAAAAAAATGCTGGAGGCCCAGAAGGATCTGGCAACCAAAACCGTTGAAGCCACTTCGGGCGGTGGTATGGTAAAAGTGGTTGCCAATGGTGCCCAGAAAATTGAATCCATCGTTCTTGAAAAAGAAGTAGTTGACCCGGAAGACGTTGAAATGCTGCAGGATCTTGTGCTTGCCGCTGTGAATGACGCTTTGAAAAAATCCCAGGATATGGTCTCCACTGAAATGGGGAAACTAACCGGAGGCATGAATATTCCAGGCCTTTAATATACGTTAAAATAACCTGAACACATTGTGAACTATTATCCCGAAGCCATTGTTAAACTGATTCATTCACTTTCCACCTTACCGGGGATAGGAAAGAAAACAGCAGAGCGTTTGGCCCTTCATATTCTTCATGCCCCGGACCATGAGGCTGCGGCCTTAGCTGCAGATATCATTGAACTGAAAAAAAGCGTCAGATTGTGCGCATCCTGCTTTGCACTCACGGACCGGGAAACCTGCCAAATCTGTTCAGACCCCGGCCGGGACAGTGGCGTGATCTGCGTGGTGGAAAACCCCACGGATATGGCTGCCATTGAGAAGTCCGGCGCCTTTTCAGGCGTATACCACATCCTTGGTGGCGCCCTATCCCCCATTGACGGCATCGGCCCCGGAGACATCCGTCTGGCCGAACTGTTCAAGCGGGCCCGGAGCCGCCAAATCAGAGAAATCATCCTTGCCACCCGTACCAATGTGGAAGGTGAAGCCACGGCGGCCTATATCCGGAGCAAGCTGGATTTGACAAAAATTAAAATTACCCGAATTGCATCGGGCATACCCATGGGCGGGGATCTTCAGTATGTGGATCCCTTGACTATGCAAAAAGCCATGGAAAAACGTTACGGGATCTAAAAATGCTGACACCAGAAAATATTTTTGACTGTAAATTGTGCGGCCAGTGCTGTAAAGGATTTGGCGGCACCTATGTGGATAAAAAGGATATCAAAAAAATCTGCGATTATATCAAGGCAGATCCTGACACCTTTGTGGAAAAATATTGTGACATGTCCGGATCAAGGCCGGTGCTGACACTGGGACAAAATGGGAGCTGTATCTTCTTTGATTCCCAAAAACAGTGCACCATCCATCCGGTCAAACCATATATGTGTCGGGCCTGGCCCTTCATCAAAGCCCTGATCAACCATCCGGAAAACTGGGACACCATGGCAAACTCCTGCCCAGGTATGAAAAAAGGCGTCCCACCCGAGGATATTTCACGCATAGCAGTCATGGAAAAAGAAAAACTTGATCAGGCTTTCAACCGTTAGTCATGCCCAAACCGGGGCAATAGCATGTAACTTCCCTGTAACTTCATACCGGTTTTGAATGGCTCATGCGGATTATAAAGAGCAATCTTTCGTTTTGAACAGAAAGGGCCAAACCCCATACATTGAGGTGGGCTATGGCCCTATATCTAAGTGCTTATATGCATATTGTAGTTTATCTGCGTTATCCTATTCTGTATTTTTATCTTTATCCGAGGACTTCTTTTCAACAGAAGCTTCAGATGCTTTTTCAACGACCGACTCAGAAGCGTTACCAGAAATAAACGTTCCTATGAGATTACCATCTGCATCACGTAGTTCTGCGCCACCCACAGCATTCAACGTCAAAGTCCCAGATTCACGCCCAGAATCGTCAATCAATTTAAATGTTCGATTAAGAGTACCTTTTTCAACGACCTCAGGTTCTTTGGCTTTTCCTCCACATCCGGCAATAGACAAAGAAACGAATAATACAATTATCATCAAAATTTAAAATTTAAATCTCAACCAACTGAAAAACAGGAAGAGAATCATAAGCGTTAAAATATTTCACTGATCCGAAAATGCACCGTCAAATTGAGATTTATAATCCCATACCTGTCCAGCGACATTCGAACCACATGATTGTCTGATACACCTGACGGATAGCTGACCATAACCGGACACTCTTCTGACAGAATACCTTCACCACGACATCTCGGGCATTCGTATGCGCCAACCCATCCTTGGCCGGAACAGGATGGACATTTTAGTTGTACCGGCAGTGCCAGCTTAATTTGTCCACCCCGGAATGCCTGCTCAGGTGTTAATGTGATCACCACATTTAGATTCTCAATACGTTCGCTCTTAGATTGGGATCTTTGCCTGAAATTGCATGGCATTGTGTCAAACAATTCATCAAATGATGGTCTATAAGTATAAAAAGATCGTGAAAAATTCGCGGGTCTAAAATCCATGGCTTGTTCATATTCGGGGATAAGAGGTTCAACTCTTTTTCTCGGGCCGGATATTGTAGGTTCTCCAGACTTGGGCCTTGATTTTTTTTTCTGACTTAGGATCTCAAGGTCATGTGTCTGTCGTTTGATTGGATCTGACAGTATGGAATATGCCTCCTGGACTGCAAGAAACGGAGAATGGTTCTCTCCATAACGGTCTGGATGAAACTCTTTAGCTAACCGTCTGTATGCGTCTTTAATCTCATCAAGTGTTGCATCTGAAGTAATTCCTAAAACAAGGTAATAGTCTTTCGGCATGATATCACCCCCCTGATAAAAACTCTTCAATCGAACTATTCACTATTTACATTATCCTGTCAATAAAAAATTTAATAGTAATGAAAATCATATTGACATAATTTTTTTCTGTGCTTATTCTAATTCAGAATTCAAAAGAAGGCCTATCAAACCCGGCCTCTAAAACAAAAAAAAATACAAGAACGAAAAAAGGAGTTGGAACTATGTTTACAAGATTAGGTGACATCGACAGAATGTTCGGGGCCATGGATCTGCTCCGAAACAAAATGGACAGACTTTTCAGTGATTATGACAGGTCAGACCTTTCAAGTCCTGCTTTCACGCTGAGATCTAATTCACCAAGAACCAATTTGCTGGAGAGTGGCGATTCCTTTGAAGTCCAGGCCGAAGTCCCCGGTATCTCAAAAGATGACCTGAATATCAAAATCCAGGGCAATTATCTTGAAATTAGCGGCAAACGCGCTGTGGATACCCCGGAGGGTTACAAAATTCACAGGAATGAAAGAGGCAGCAGCACCTTTTCACGCAGTTTTACTTTGCCTGATGACGTCGATGCTGAAAAGGTTGAGGCCTCGCTTAAGGACGGCATCCTTTACCTGAAATTACCAAAGTCAGAAACTGCAAAACCCAAACAAATCACAATTGATTAACTTTGATTTGCAGGTTAGCATGAGTAGCAGAAAGGATATTGCAAAAAAGCAGATAACACCATTGAAAATTCATAAATCTAAGAACTGCAATTCCATCTGTTGATATTCATGGATTTGAAACAGCCAAACCCCAATTGATCGAAATAAAAGCTGCATTAAATTAGGGCACCATCTCTTATTGTTTGGATGGCTGTGAGAATCAATTCAACATCTCGCAGCCATTTTGAGATAAAATAAATCAGTATCAAAAGGAGATGAAAAATGGATATTAAAAAAATAGCACCGTGGAATTGGTTTAAAAAAGAAAACGGCGATAATGGACATACTATTCCTGTAAAAAACAATAAGAAAAACACAGAGAACGGGTATTCAGAACACTCATTAAGTGTTTTGCACGATGAGGTGGACCGACTTTTTGATTATTTTTTCAACGGGTTGGGCTTGTCACCATCATTTCCCAGGTCAGGAATGCTTGAAGAAATAACCGGCGGTGTACTGAAACCCAGGCTTGATCTAAGTGCAACCGATGAAGAATACACGGTGTCGGTAGAGATACCCGGCGTCAGTGAAAAAGATGTAAACCTTGAGCTTGTTCATGACACCCTGATTATTCGGGGAGAAAAAAACCAAAAAACAGAAGAAAAAAAGAAAAACTTTTACCGGCTCGAAAGATCCTACGGGTCATTTCAGCGTACTTTATCGTTGCCGGAAGATGCCAACAGGGACAACATAAAAGCTGATTTTAAAAATGGTGTATTGAACATCACGATCCCCAGAATGGCGCTTGATCCTGGAATCAAATCGAAACAGATAGAAATTAAATATACCTAACACGCTAATATTATATATAAAAATCAATTTAAAGGGCTCAAAACCATTATTAAAAAAACGTCATTAAGAAAAATAATAAAACCCTATTGACATGAAAAAATCCGGATTTAATTTAGGCAAAAGTAAAGATGACTTTGTGGGAGCAAGGGTTTTGTACATAAAATTAACGACACCTTAACTTTCATAAGAACGTCGTTGCTAACATCCCAAACGGTTCCCGCAACAACTCAAAACGACCTAATTACAAGGAGAAAGAAAAATGTTTACAAGGATTAGTGATATAGACAGATTGTTCGGGACCATGAATCTCCTTCAAAGGAAGCTGGACAATCTTTATGGTAATTATGGAAGACGATCCGGCTACAGATGGGAATTAGCATCTGCTGCTCCCAGGACAAATCTCTATGAACACGGCGACAATTTTGAAATCAGAGCCGAAGTTCCAGGACTTGAAAAGGATAACTTGAATGTAAAGATCCAGGGGAATTATCTTGAAATCAGCGGAGAAAGAGGATCAGATGTTCCCGAAGGGTATAAAACCCATAAAACTGAAAGAGGGGTTGGTTCTTTTTCAAGAAGTTTTACACTGCCTGCAGATGTTGATTCAACCAAAGTTGAAGCCACGCTTAAAGACGGTGTTCTTTATCTTACACTTCCCAAGCATGAGGCAGCAAAACCCAAAAAAATAAGCATCAATTAAACTTTAAGATAAATTTCTAAAAAAGGAGGGTACAATGGATAGAGCACAAGAAATCGTAAAACAAGACGAAAAAAACGTCGAGAAAACTCATGAATTGTATGAAGCAACTCCAGCCGTAGATATTTATGAAAATGACAATGAAATTCTTCTCCACGCTGACATGCCGGGGGTGTTAAAAGAAAATATCTCAGTTGATATTGATAACGGAAAACTATCAATATCCGGTGTCAGAAAACTTGAAACAAAAGGGGTAGCAACATATGAAGAATTTTCAGATGTAGAATATGTCAGAAGTTTTTCCATACCCCAGACCATTGATGTAGAAAAAGTTGAGGCGGAATTGAAAAACGGTGTATTAAAATTGCATCTGCCTAAATCTGAAGCGGCAAAACCCAGGCAGATAGAGATAAAAACGGCATAAGATTTATTACAATTTTCCCCGAAGAATCTTGATCCTCCTTAGAGGTTCAAAGCTCAGGGTCAGGTCTTGTATGACCACTTTTTGTTCTAAAAAACTTATATTTCAAGACCTGACCCAGCTCTTTCCAGTACTTTTACGATCGAGTGCTTGAAAGCGACGCTCAACTATTTTTTCCAGTCCGATGCCGCAGGACAGCCTCCGACGGTGGTCACATGTTTCACAGCATTTATAATAGCCTTTGCCATAACTTCTGCCGCAGCCGTGCCCACCAGGTTAACCGTACCAGCAGATGCTGTCATCTTTTTTTCTTGTTGTACCGGAACCGAAACGGCAAAAATGGTATCCCCGTCATACATGGTATGCGCCGGACTGGTTGCTCTGGCCACTCCATCATGAGCCATTTGGGCAACTTTTTTTAACTGGGTTTTGCAAAGCGGGATATTTGTGGCCACCATTCCAATAGTTGTATTTGCACCGGCAAAAAGATTTCCAACTCCCTGTTCGAAGAGAACCTTGACCGACGACTGAAATGAACCTTTCTCATCCCCCCGGATACCGGCGATAATCCTTCCATTATCGGGATTAACGATATCCCCAAGTGCATTCACCGCGACTATCGCCCCCACCAATACCCCATTGGAAAAATGCTGCACGGCGGAGCCCAGTCCGGATTTCATGGCTCTGTCCATACCCAAAAGTTTACCCACTGTAGCGCCGGTTCCCGCACCGACATTTCCCATCTTAACAGGTGAAGCATCCGCTTTTTTACATGCCTGAAATCCCCACGTTGAAGATGGCCTGACCTTTGGATTTCCAATATGAAGGTCAAACAGTACTGCCGCAGGCACTATGGGTACCACAATCCCTCTTCCGACCGGAAAACCAACATTTTCCTTTTCCAGGCAGTGCATTACACCGGATGCGGCATCCAGGCCATAGGCGCTGCCCCCGGAAAGCACGATAGCATGAATTTTATCCACCAGGTTAATAGGGTCCAACAAATCCGTTTCACGGGTTCCCGGAGCTGATCCCCGTACATCTACAGCCGCTGTAGCGCCTTTTTCAGAGAATCGGATGACTGTACACCCTTTTAAACTTTCAGGATCCGTGTAGTGCCCTACCCGGATGCCCGGAATTGCGGTAATGGTTGTGTTACTCAGTTCTTCACTTTCTGCTTTTGGATTTTGAAACAGCATTAACTGAAGCAAAACAGCAAAAATAAGTAATGGCATCTTGTTAAAAAAAATCCTCATACTGCTCCTCCATAATGTGGTCTTTTATATCTATCGATATAAATTTACCAAATGAAAATGATGTTCTGTTTCGGTAAAGCACGGGTTGATTCAAGGCAGCTTTAAATTTTAACCACAGACATACACGACGTATTTCAAGGATTAAAATTTTTATCCAACGCGGATTCGAAGAAGAGTTCAGCTCACAATCAGGCAAAATAGCGTGTTTTTTATTTCTTATACATATCTTTGAACTGGCGGGCTATACTGTCACGCTCATAAACAATCTCCACCCGCCGGTTCCGGGCCCGACCCTGGGCCGTATCATTGGTGGCCACGGGATGATACTGGGCATAGCCTTCGGCAGAAATATAAAAAGGCGACACCCCGTTGGCCACTAGCAGACGCGCAACAGTTGACGCCCTGGCCGAAGACAGTTCCCAGTTCGATGGATAAGTGGATGACGTAATGGGCTCGGAATCGGTATGCCCTCGGATCTTTACATGGTAGGCAAGCCGTGACAGGACCGTTGCCACTTTTTCAAGGATTTCCAAGCCTTTGGACGATAACTGGGTGCCGCCTGCTGAAAAAAGCAGCAAATCGGACATAGTGATGACCACACCGGCCTCGGTTTTAGTAACACTGACCTCCCCGCCCAGTTTATTGAAAAGGACCAGTTCCCTGATTTCAGAAACAATGTCATCCATCTCCCTTTCAATCATGCCGCCAAGTTCATCAACGGACTGGCTGTCCTCTGTTTTTTCCGAAGGCACCGGACGCATGATCAATCCCTCCCGGGTACCGGCCTCAGGCACAGCCTGGGAACCCAGGGCACTTCTCAGGGATTTGACCAGTTCTTTGTAGGTTTCCTGCTGAGTGGTACTCATGGCGAATAAAAGAACAAAAAAGCACATCAGAAGCGTTACCAGATCCGCAAAGGTTGCCATCCATGCAGGCGCACCTTCGGTGACATTGATAATTTCTTCCTTGACGACCTTTTGTTTTCCGTTACCTGAATCTTCGTCGTTTTCAGCCATGTCTTTATCCTTCTACCTAACAGCCATGGGCTGTCCCGGCTTATCCACACTTAGACCCACCCACAACCAAACATGAAATTAATTCGATAATTTATTCTGAGTTCCATATCAAAACCAGGAATTACTTTTTCTCGTCCTTGGCACCATCCCCCAAATAGACTTTGAGTTTGTCTTCCATAAGTTTGGGATGTTCGCCTTCCCGGATGGATAAAATGCCCTCGTAAACAATATTCATGTTGGTAATTTCTTCTTCGGTACGCCCTTTTAGCTTATCACTCATAGGAATGAAAAAAAGGTTAGCCATGATGGCCCCGTAAAATGTGGTGATCATGGCAACAGCCATTTTCGGACCAATGGTTGAAGGGTCATCCAGATTGGCCAGCATCTGCACAAGGCCGATCAGTGTACCGATCATGCCGAATGCCGGTGCATAGGCCGCCATAGCGGCAAAAATAGCCGAACCGGTATCCAGATTTTTTTTGGTCAATTCCATCTTCTTTTCCATGATCTGTCCGATATCTTCGGTCTTAACGCCGTCCACGGTCATCTGCAGGGCTTGGGCCAGGTAGGGATCCGAAGCGCTCTGGATATCACCTTCAATGGACAGCAACCCCCCTTTTCTGGCCTTATTGGATATTTCCGTAAGATTGGCAATGATATCCTCGGCTTTTTCAATTTTAAACATGAACACCTTAATTGCGGTTTTAACTATGCCGATCACATCACCCAGCGGGAAACCAATCATGGTTGCGGCAATGGTACCGCCCACAACAATGAGAATGGAGGGGATATTGATGAACATAACGATGGGACCGCCCAAAAGAATGGTACCCAGAATGAACCCAATCCCGGAAACAACACCGATTATTGAAGAAATATCCATCCGGTTCAGACCTTTATATAAACAGTTTCGTCTACAGGATATGCCCTGTGATATTGTATAATTTTATCAATGGCCTGTCGGGTCAGGGTCTGCCCGGCAGGCAGCAGTTTGGTGCCGGTCTGGGTGAACAGCGTTGCACTGAGAATCATTCCCGGCTTCAGCTGTTCCACGCCGACACCGCGTACCTTGAGCGAATCCCCGCCCAAATGCAGCACCGCATACTTTTCAAGCCATCCGGCGACCTTCGGATCAAGTCGGCTGCCTATTTTAGGTTCAAGTCCCGAAAGCAAATCCTGAATACCAAAGGACACGTTCTTCTCCCGAAGGGTCTCCAGTTCATCGGCAGCAGCAAGAATTCTTGACGCCAAAGGAATATGGTGGCGTTTTAAACCATCAGGATATCCCGTGCCGTCCACATTTTCGTTCAAACAACGGATAATAGCCGCTGCCCGCTTAAACCCCCGGCAATTGTCGAGCAGTTCAGCACCTTTAACCGGAAACTGCACCATCATCGCTTGATCATATACTGTGGGACTGCTCTCTGGATATTGATCTGTGTCTCCCTCACCGGACACTTTTTCGCAAATATACTCCTTTGAAAGGAAAAGAAGTCCGATTTCGTGAAGCATAGCAGCTTTTGACAGATCCTCCAACTGTTTTTGGGATAAGCCCATTTTCATTGCGATAAAACAAGCAATTTTCCCCACACGCTCGCCATGGCCGCGATTAAGCTCCACCCGCTGACGAATTAACGCATAAAGAATGTGACCAAACCCATCCATATCCGCAGCCATCCGTGTCTTGATCTCCAAAAGGCTTTGCTTTAAACGCCTGCGTTCTTCGGCCATCTGATGAATTTGTTTCAACGCTGTATTCAGGTTACTCTTATCCTCAAGCAGCTCATCTTTGGCTTCTTTTAATTCGTTTTTAAACCGATCCAGATACCCAAAGGATTTTTCAAGGGAACCGGTCTTGGAAAAAAGTGTCTGTTCAAGATGAAGCTTATCTATTGCGCCTTTGGCCTTGATTTCAATTTCCCTCATATCCAGAGGCCAGTCCACCACCTGGTCAGCACCCGATGCCATAAGACTTAATCGGACACTTTTATTGATATCTTCAGGAACAATAACAAAAACCGCCGGAGAAAATTTGAAATTATGAACACGAAACGCATCAAACCATGACCGGACCTTTTTCGGGTCAACATCAGCGTCATGGACAAAAGGATCCATCAGCACGATATCCGGTCGTTGTCTCCGGAATTTTATCGCATCAGGTGTATTTACACATGCAAGGAAAAGATTCGGATCTGCAGACGCAAGCTCCTGGGGGCACCGGGAACCCACATATAAGATGGAAAGACGCAAAGCCATAAATCAAACGACACCTGTATCTTGTCTATTCCGAATATCCACGGGTCCACCATTCATCCCAGCGTGTGCCAAGGATCTCCCGGGCAAGCTGTTTACCCGTATCTGTCTTAAGACGGTCGGCCACAAAGGGCAGCCAGGAGTCAGGTGAGGTCGCGCCAAGATCTTTTAATTTTTTAAGTTCAAGAATCAAGGAAAGCTGATCCGCATCATTAACCAGCAGGGCTTCCATGGTTTCTCCCCGGTTGAATTCATCAATAAGTTCGGGAATATCTTTTGCCCAGTCAAGGCCCTGGGTCAGATCTGACACCGCACGGGGCTCATCCACAGTGTTGTAGTGTTTGTGCACATAATTCAAATCCCCTGTCCGGGCTTCGGCCGTATCATGCACCAGGGCCATGGAAATAAGCTTTTCAGCATCTACATCCGGTTCAAGGCGGGCCATGACAAAGCACAAGAAAGCTGTGGTGAAACTATGTTCAGCAATACTTTCCTGTCCGGCGCCTAGGAAAGTGTACCCGGTCCGATCCAGGTCTTTGAGCATCCGTACTTCAAACAAAAGATCAGCAATCCGTGTCATTTCGCATCCATTTCCTGTGATTTAGGCAACAAATATTGACATTTTATAGAACATTAGCTTAAATAAAGTCAAGATTTACAAGAATCAACACATCATTGGAGGCCCCATGCCTGTTCACGAAAGAATATTTTCACCCCTGGTGTTCCTAATTGTTTTTTTCATCTTTGCCTGTTTTTCCCCGCTTGGTGCCCGGGAAAAAGCAAAAAAGTTTGAAACACATCAGGATACAGGCTTTTACTACACCATTAAGAAAGGCGATACCCTCTGGGATCTATCCCAAAAATTTTATGATTCCCAATGGGACTGGCCAGGTCTTTGGGAACTCAACAAGAATATTAAAAATCCCCACTGGATCTATCCGGGCAACACCATCAGGGTATATCTGAAACCTGAATTAAAAAAACAAACGTCTGGAAAATCACCCCGGATGGCCGTTGAAGCCCGGTTTAATTATCCTGCCATTCACAGAACCGGATTTATAAAAAAAGGACCGGTGCCGGCTCTTGGTACAGTCTTGCGGGAAAAAGAAAGTAATATCATCATGACCACAGATGATATTGTTTACATCAGGCCCACGGACCAAACCCCTCTTATTCCCGGGCACAGGTACCAGATTTATTCCACCTCCCAGGTGAATCAAAAAATAAGTTCAAACCGTTACAAAGGCATTAAACACTTGATAAAGGCCGACCTTGAAATCATTGAAGTCAATACCCAATATGCTGTCGGTAAGATTAAAAAATCCTACAGGGATGTGGTTTCAGGAGATATGGTCATGGATTTTTATCCAAGACAGCCCATACTTGAGGTGGATGAACACCCTGATCCCATAGATGCGGTTTTGCTCTGTTCCGAAGATGACAATGTTCTGATTAACGATTACCGCATCGCTTTTATAAACAAAGGCTCCGGAGATAATATCCAGTCGGGCAATATTTACACCATCAAGCGCGGCAAAGAAACCGAATCAGTTTACGATGTCAAAACAGGGCTGGATATCGCACCGGTGTTAATCGGCAAACTCATTGTTCTTCATACGGAACCGGCAAGTGCCACGGTCATGCTGCTCTCGTCAAACCAGGATATAAACCCCGGCGATATCGTGCAATAGCGCCCGACCGAGAACCGTAAATTTTCCCGATTACTTCGTTGGCCGTAAATTTTTATCCTCGGGCTCGAAAAGTGGCGCATACCCACATATTATGTATATGCCTGTGGTTAAAATTTGCGGTCCGGCCGCTGTAACCAATATTTCTAAACTTCACACACCCCTTTCCGTGCTTCAGCCTACATTTCCATTTAAATTTAAGAGCCATTTTAAGCAAGAATATTTTTTACCTTGACTTTAAACCACGTTAAGGCACAAATTGTCCTCCCAGTCGAAAAGCAGACCTGTAACGTTAATGTCTTTTTATTGATGGATGCGTATTGATGACATATCTCAAACTTTTATTGACCGCTTTTTTTTGGGGCGGCACTTTCATTGCCGGCAAAGGCCTGGCAGGCCATGTACACCCATCTTGCGCAGCATTTTTAAGATTCTCCATTGCTTCATTTTTTCTGGTGATACTGGTGATAAAACAGGAGGGAAAGCTGCCGCGGATTTATGGACGGGATGCATTGCTAATTTTGCTTTCCGGTTTAACCGGTGTATTTGCTTATAATTTATTTTTCTTTTCCGGCTTGACCATAATCAACGCAAACCGGGCCGCCCTCATTATTGCCACCAACCCCATATTCATCAGTCTTTTCTCAGCGGTAATTTTTAAGGAGCGATTGACACCTTTAAAAATCATAGGTCTTGTTCTATCCGTTTCCGGGGCGCTTATCATTATCACAGGCGGAGACATCAGTCAGATTTTTAAAACCGGTATCAGCCGCGGAGAAATGGCTATTTTCGGTTGTGTACTCTCCTGGGTCAGCTATTCGCTTCTTGGCAGACCCCTTACCTGCCGGTTCTCCGCTTTGGTTAGTGTATGTTACTCATCACTGGCCGGCACCCTGATGCTTTTTTTACCGGCAGTATCAAAGGGCCTGTTCGCAGCCCTTCCTGGATTCGGCATACTTGAATGGGGCAGCCTTTTCTACCTGGGATTTTTCGGCACAGTACTCGGATTTTACTGGTATTACCAGGGAATCAAGGAAATTGGACCCACAAAATCCGGCGTATTTATCAATTTCGTACCGGTTTCTGCGCTGATTCTGTCTTATTTTATTCTTAACGAATCTATAACAAAGCAAATTCTTGGAGGCGCAGGCCTGGTTGTCACAGGTGTCTACATAACCAATTTATCGGGATTTTGGAATAAAAGAAAGATCGTTGATACAAGCCCCAACGGCTGAACATCTTACATAGTGTTCAAACACGACAAAATAAAAATGCCGGGCTACCTTACAGAGACAACCCGGCATTTATTTGGATATAAAATAACGCCTTTTTTAGTCTTCTTCTATGGTGATGGCGTCTGCTTCACAAACTTCTATGCAGCTTTCGCAGCCCATGCATTCATCTGCATTTACGGGAACGGATTTGCCATCTTGCATTTCAAATACTTCTGCAGGACATACATCAACGCATTCCTCGCAACCTACACATTTTGCCTCATCAACTATCGCGTTAAAAGCCATTTTAAACCTCCTTAAAAATTAATAATACAATGTATAAACTCATCTTTACTTTAAAGATAATAACCTGATTCAGCACTCGCTTTTACAACAATGTTTTTGCTAAAACAAGCTTTTTTATGAGTTTAACTCCACCAGGCATACGCCAATTTGTCCGCCTGGATTTTTTTTAATTAAATTCACATCACCAAGTCCCGAAAAAAACCGGATTTGAATCCGCCCGGTCCCAGAATCTTGGTCAGCACCTTCAAAATATTCTTTTTCAGGATCAGGCGTCAGGCCCTGTGCCATCTGCTCTATGATTGCCTTTATCTTAAGATGCCGTTGTTTTATAAACTTACTATCATTTTCATGCACTTTTATGGAATCAATGTCAAGTGCATTTATCACCTTGCCCGCACCGGTCAAAAATTCGTCCATGACGGCCCTGCTGGTGGTAATCAGAACCGGAATACCGCTCTGATCAAATAGTTCTGCATCATCAGCCGCCTCAAGCCAAGCCTGGATTCTTTTTTCAGTCATGGCCTGCCCCGGTTCTGAAGTTTTTGCATGCCCCTCTGATGCAAAACTATCCCCATCGCCTTTAAGTTCGGCAATAAGTGCCGCATTCTCATGGTCTAAAGCATCTAACGCAGTCTCAATAGCCTGATGTTCCCGGTCGTAGATATCTGCAAGTTTAAGGAAGACAAAAAAATTATTGCTGTCCCGGCCGATTGCTGTATCCGGGTCATGGGAACCTGTCCGGTTACGGATGCCGGCACGAATGGCAGCCACACCGGACTCATCTTTAAAAAACACGTTTTCACGAATTAACGCCCGAAGATTTTTTTCATTGCCCTTATGGATGGTGGCCCAGTCCAGATAGGCGCGTGCTTTTTGTTCAGCTAAGGCAAATTTTTCCTTATCAAGACAGACCCGCGTAAGTACGCCTTTGGCGGCAAGACCCGCCATGGGCTCGGGTAGGACGGCTCCGTCATGAATATCCAACACATTAAAATTATCAAAAAAACAGGATAAAGTCTTTGCCTGACGCTCATCCATAAAAGTAAAAGGGAAAAAATAAAAATTTATCATACCATTCTATACCTTTTGGGTTTACACCTTTTGATCATGAATTAGGATACCCATTTCATCCAGTTGTTTTCGAATCCTGTCTGCTGTCTTAAAATCTTTTTGCTGCCGGGCCTCATCCCTTTCAGCCATGAGTGCCGTCACTTCTGACGAATACGGTACCTTTCTGCTGAAATCAAAAATATTGAGCACAGCATCCACATCTTTGAAACATTTAAGCAGACGCTCTGCCCCCCCCGGTCCTACATGACCATCAACGACCATCCGGTTAATGCGCTTCACACCGGACAAAAGACCGGATACCAGAACAGGCACTTTGAGATCGTTTGCCATGGCATCCATCATGCCCTGGCGCAAATCATAGGTGATATGCTGGATCTCCTCTTCATTGGACTGACCCGACACATGATCAAGGGATTCAATGCACCGGTTGATCCGGGAAAGAACGGTTTTGGCATCATCCAGACTTTTTCTGGATAACAGCAGGGATTTTCTGTAATGGGCGGACAGCAGCCAGAAACGAATAGTTTTCTCGTCCCACCCCATGTCAACCAGCCGGTCCAGCGTCAGTGAGTGGACATCATCCGTATCCAGGGATTCGTCATACTGCACTGGATGGCAATGCATCCATACCCTGGCAAAAGAACCGCCGGCTGCCCCTGCAATGGCAATCTCGTTCTCATGATGAGGAAACATAAGCTCCCTTGAGCCCGTGTGGATGTCAAAATCTGCACCAAGGAAGGTTGACGCAAGGGCCGCACACTGCAGATGAAGTGAGGGACGGACATTACCCCATTCCGTTTTAACGCCGAGACCCTGTTTAAGCTCCGCAAGCTTTACCCGTTTAAGCAGGGTAAAATCCCTGGGATTATTCTTTTCATATTCATCCAGGTCAACAGTAGCTCCCACCCTGATCTTGTTGACATCCACCCTGGAAAGGTGACCATAATCTCCAAAACTTGACAGGTCAAAGTATACGGAATGAAGCTTTTCATAGGCATGATTATTAACAAGCAATTTCCTTGTCAAATCCGTCATTTCAGTAAAATGTTCGGACACCCTGGGATAGGCTTGGGCCGGCCGCATGCCGAGCCGTAACAGATCCGCCAGGAAGGCATCAATAAAAGGTTTTGTAAAGGCCTGGGGTGTGGTTTTTGCCTGCCTTGCCCCTTCAATGGTCTTATCATCATAATCGGTGATATTAACAATATGCCTGACTTTCACATCCTGGTATTCAAGGTAACGAATAAGCAGATCCGTAAACGCATGACGCCTGAAATGGGTAATATCCAAACGCCGGTGTACTGTGGGACCACAGGTATATATACCAAATTCCTTGTCCCCTTGGGGGTTTAAGGCTTCTTTTTTCCCACCTAATGAATTGTAGACGGTAAGGTGAACATTCTTCTTTACGCTGAAAAGCTCAGTGGAAAGATAACGCTCGCCTGAATCCGGAAGAATCACAACGATAACCCCGTTTTGAAGACGTTTGGCATAATCAAGGGCCACGGCCATGGCCGCACCTGAACTCATGCCCACAAAAAGCCCTTCTTTTGAGGCCAATTGCCGGGCAGTCTCAAAAGCTGTTTTATCATCAATGTGGATGCTTTCATCCAGCCGGGTTTTGTCAAAAATCTCAGGGGTATAAGACTCTTTCATATTTTTAAGGCCCTGGATGCCGTGACCTAAATAGGGTTCGGCACAGATTACCCGGGCATGATGGTCCTGATCCTTAAAATACCGGGACAGCCCCATGAGTGTCCCCGAAGTGCCCACAGTCGCCACTATGGCATCAACCTGGCCATTGGTCTGGGCCATAATTTCAGGTCCTGTGGTATGGTAATGGGCTTTCCAGTTGGCCTCATTATTATATTGGTCCGTAAGAAAATATTTGTCCGGGTATTCCCTGGCCAGGCGGTAGGCCTCTTCAATGGCCCCGTCCGATCCCAGATGCCTTGGAGTAAGAATAATCCGGGCACCCCGGGCTTTGAGTATTTTTTTACGCTCCTCACTGGCGCTTTCGGACATGGCCAGGGCCAGTTTGTAACCCTTGACCGCACAGATCATGGCAAGGCCGATTCCCGTATTTCCCGAAGTGGCTTCAATGACGGTCTTCTCAGGCGTCAATTCACCGTCTGCCTCGGCCTGGCTGATCATATACAAGGCTGCCCTGTCTTTGATGGACCCGCCCGGGTTCATGTATTCAAGCTTGCCCAGGATGGTGACACCCGGCACAGAATTAAGTGTTTGAATTTTTACAAGGGGGGTATTGCCGATTGAATCAATAATGCTGGCATACATGCGTATCCTCTCTTTGCCGGAGGGCATCCGGCTACGGTTCTTCCTTATAACAGCCATGGGCTGACCTGGTCTATCACTCGATGATCAAGTTTTTGTTAATTTGCCCAACTTCGGCGTTGGAAAAAATTTTTAATCCTCAAAATATGTTGTATATTCCTCCGGTTAAAAATTGTTTCCGCCTTGAATTTGAACAAATTCCCTAAAAACTTGATGATCGAGTATCAATAAATATCCAGACCCAATCCACAACAAAGCATGAAAGTAGCTTAAAAACGTATTAGCACTTTCATATAAAAAAGCCATGATTCCGGCCCGGAGCCGATTTGCGCAGCGGCCTTGACTTTTCAAGTATAAAATGGCTTTATACAGTAATTTTATTTGATTCGCAATTTAATAAACAGGACCATTTTCACGTATGGTTTCATGTAAAAGAGTGCTGTGCCAGATATGTATTGTCCCGGTCATCATTGTATTCCTTCCAGGCCAGGCACTTTGTTTCTCCGCTTCCATGCCCACCCAAAAGGTATCCTGGCATATCCAGGCCAGACAGGTGAGCTACGACGATAAACGCAAACTTTACATTGCGGAAAATGATGTGGTGATTACCGGAGGGAAAACGCGCCTGGAAGCGGATTATGTCGAATTTTCAGATTTAACCAAAGACGCCTTTGCCAAAGGCAATGTCCTGTTAATTTCAGGAAAGGATACCATTACCTGCAAGTCCATGAATGTCAACCTTAGCTCGGAAACAGGTACGATTAACCAGGGCACCATATTCATCCAGGACAACAACTATTACATCTCAGGGGACAAGCTTCGAAAAACCGGGGAGTTCACCTATGATGCAGAAAAAGGATCCATCACCACCTGCGAAGGAAAAAACCCGGACTGGAAAATCACAGGAAAGGACATTGAGGTGACCGTTGACGGATACGGCCATGCCAGCCATGCCGTCCTCTGGGCCAAAAAAATGCCCACCCTTTATGCGCCCTATTTTCTATTTCCTGTCCAAACAAAACGCCAGACCGGGCTTTTGGTACCCATTGCAGGGTATTCAGACGATATGGGGTTTGAATACCAGCAACCGCTTTTTTTAGCGCTTTCCGACAATACCGACGCCACTTTTTACCCTTACTATATGTCGGACAGAGGGCTAATGCTCTCCGGCGAATACAGGTATGTACTCTCCCCGGAATCCAAAGGGATGATGATGATGAGCTATCTCAAGGATAAAACTCTTGGAGACGACGCGGAAGAAAACGAAGATTACAATATTTCCGCGACACCTGACCGCACCAACCATGATAGGTACTGGTTTCGAATGAAGCATGACCAAGAGCTGTGGTACGGTTTCAATGCCAAACTGGATATTGATTATGTTTCTGATATGGATTATCTTCGGACTTTTACGGACGGCTTTGCAGGATTTGACAGCACAGATGCCGCATTTGAAGAGATGTTCGGCCGTGATCTGGATGACGAAACCGATTACATCCGGGAAAACAGCCTGCTTGTCACAAAAAACTGGTCCTCATACAGCCTGAACATGGAGGCATTGTGGTATGACAATATTAAAGCGCGTCAGACAGACATAGATGACACCACCCTGCAAACTCTGCCCTCGGTTGAATTTTTTGCCGCCCGGCAAAAAGTTGCAGAGGGTTTTGGATTGTATTACAAAATGGATTCGGAATTTGACTCATTTTACCGGCAGGATACCACCGACACAGAGATTACCGGCAGAAGGGCAGACATTCATCCAATTTTTTATTATCCCATAAAATTGGGCAAATCATTTTTTCTGGAGCCCTATGCCGGTGTCAGGGGTACTTTATGGGATACAGATGATTATACCGACAGTGACGGGGATGACGCCGACACCAGAACCCGGGGGCTTTATGAAATGGGTATGGACCTGTCAACAACCCTTAGCCGCGTGTTCACATTAGACACGGATTTTGCCGAAAAAATCCAACACAAAATTGTGCCCAGACTGGAGTATGACTACATTCCTTCTGTGGACCAGGAAGATCTGCCCTACTTTGATGCCATAGACGACATTTCAGAAGAAAATATCATTACCTGGTCTTTGACCAACACATTCACCTCCAGGAAGACAATAACGGATGGAAACGACGAAGAATCCAAGGAATACAAAGAACTTTTCTGGTTCAAGCTCTCCCAGGGCTATGACATTCGGTATGAACGGGATGAAGATGATGCCGACGACGATCCCTGGCAGGACTTGACATTAAAATATGAATTAAACCCGTTAAAATACCTGACATCAGACGGCACCATAGCCTTTGATCCCAATACCAGCCATTTCACAAAGATACAGGTTGGGGGCACGGTATCAGATAATAGAGGGGACAGTCTTTACATGTCTTATCGATATTCAAAAAGTTATTCACATACCTGGAAAACCAAAATCACCACAAATTTGGTTCCAGATATCCTGAACGCATATTATTTCGTTGAAAACGATCTTGAAGACCAAAAAACCGTTGAAACCGGTGTGGGGATCGCCATCAACCGGCCGTGCTGGGGATTAAACCTGGCGTTCAAAGATGAATCGGCAGATAAATCTTTTGCCTTCATGGTTATTCTCAAGGGTATCGGAGGATTCGGCACACAATGAAAAACAAGACTCTTTGGTTTGCCCTGCTGACCCGAAGCAATTTCGAGCAGACTGTATACTCATGCATAAGCAAAAAAAAAATAGATGCGTTTCTGCCCAGGACAAGGAAGCCCAGCAAAAGAAAAGACCGTAAGCTCATGATAGAAACCCCGTTGTTTCCCGGGTACGTATTTGTTAAATCCACCAGAGCTCCGGTGGACCAGTTACCGATTTTAAAAACCCTGGGTGCAGTCAGGCTTTTAGGGAACTCTGCCGGCCCCGTGCCCGTGCCCGAACAACAGATTGAGTCGCTCAAGCTTTTGACATCCATCACCCAGGATCTGGTTACAGGTAGCATTATTGAGTTAAAAAAAGGAGATCCGGTAATCATCCTTGAAGGCCCCATGGCAGGGCTGAAAGGAGATTTTTTTGAACATAAGGGCAAAGGCAGGGTCATTATCAAAGTAGACCTGTTAGGCAGATATGCAGGCGTAGAGGTCGATTCTGATAAGGTTGAAAAAATCCCGGACCTGCTATCATAACATCTTGACTTTTTGATGCATATTCATTAAAACCCCTTGAAAAACTTTTTAGCTGTTTAACATATTTGAGGTTCCATGAATAAACTTGAATTGATTTCCACATTGAAAGAACGGGCCAACCTGACCAAATCAGAAGCCGCCGACGTAATAAAAATTTTTTTTGACTCCCTGTCAGACGCCTTTGTCAAAGGTGAGCGAGTCGAAATAAGAGGACTTTGCAGTTTTCACATCAAAGAGTATAAAAGCTATGTGGGTCGAAACCCCAAAACCGGACAGAAAGTAGAAATCCCGCCCAAGCGCCTGCCGTTTTTTAAATGCGGTAAAGAACTCAAAGAGCGGGTTGATTATTAAAAGCCATCTCAAAATAATCTTTTGGACAACTTCTTCGTTGGATCAAAATTTAAATCCTCAAAATACGTCATGTATTCCTCCGATTAAAATTTTGATCCACCTTGAATTTGAGCCAAAATCTTTATTTCGAGATGGCTTTTAATCCAATGTTGCTAATATTGATATGCCTGCTGCACCTTCCGAAAAGAACCGGGAAGCCCTTCCCTCATCTTTGCCATTATCTGAATTAACCTATATTGTTCAGACCGGCCGGGTCCCCAATGCCCTCCTTTTTTACGGGCCCCGGGGAACCGGCAAAAAACAGACTGCACTTTTTTTTGCACAGGCCTGCAATTGCCGTACAGGCAACGGTCGGCCGTGCAACATCTGCGCTTCATGCAAAAAGATATCTGCGGGCATGCACCCGGACATGATCTTTCTGGGTCCGGCTGAAAATAAAAAAATGATCACCATTTCCCAAATCCGGGACATGGGCGGCATCCTCGCATCCCGCGCCAATGAAGCGGCGTTCAGGATGGTGTGCATCCTCCATGCAGACCTGATGAACCCCCAGGCCCAGAATGCCCTTCTCAAAATGCTTGAAGAACCGCCGGAACACACATTTTTCATCCTTTCAGTAGAGCAGACCGCGCCTCTTTTACCTACCATTCTATCCAGGTGCCGGCGCATTGACTTCCAGGCACTATCAGACCGCGAAATAAAAAAAATTTTATGCACACAATACGGACTTGCTCCTGAAACCGCCCACATTATCAGTGGAACGGCAGGAAGCGACCTGGACCAGGCCCTGCGTCTTTCAGGACTGGACAAAGGAAACGCGCCTGACTGGAAAATGCTGCGACCATGGTTAATCAAAGAAATATGCCGATTTTTGGCAGCGCCACCGCATCAAAATGCCTTTAAATGCCTTGAGTTATCCAGGCTGATGTCGGCCCGCCCCGAATATATTCATGATGCCATGGCAGTGCTCCGAACCGTATTCAGAGACTTTTGCATATTAAAATACATGCCGAATAAAATAGTTAACCTTGATTTTTTAAGTGTATTTAAAGATATTAGTATGATGTATTCATACTCCCGGATGTTAACATGGATGACACTGTTTCATGAGACGGAAAAAAGACTGGAATCCAACAGCGGTACAAGACTGACCCTTGACCGTTTTTTCCTTTCCTTGTCTTTATTTGAATAACGGCCATGGCCGACCTGGTCTTTCACCGAGGTTAGGCCACAACAAATCATGAAAGAAACTAACTGGTTAGTTTAGTTCTTTCATATAAACAGCCATGGGCTGACCCTGGTCTATTAGCACTCAGGCCCAACCCACAACAAAATATGAAAGTAATTCAAAACGATATTTTAACTTTCATATAAAAAGAGGCCAATTTTTATGGTAAATGTTGCCGGCGTTAAATTTAAAACCGCAGGTAAAATATACGATTTCAACAGCCAAGCCCTGGTCGTAGATTTAAACGACCGGGTGATTGTTGAAACCGAACAAGGGCTGGGGTTTGGCATCGTTGCCGTCCCTTCCCGGGAAAAGGACAAAGACGAAAAGTCCTTAAAAAACATTGTCAGACTGGCCACCCAGGAAGACTTCAGCCGGCGCATGGAACTTGAATCACTGGAACGGCAGGCCCATGAATACTGCATTAAATGCATAAAAGACCTGGACCTTTTAATGAACCTGTTTAGTGTGGAGAGCACCTTTGACAGAAACAAACTGACATTTTTTTATACGGCGGACGGCAGAATTGATTTCAGGGAACTGATTAAACTTCTGGTGAAAGAATTCTCCATCCGTATTGAAATGCGACAGGTCGGTATCCGAAATCTATCTAAGCATGTGGGCGGGGTGGGGAAATGCGGCAGAGAACTGTGCTGTTCATCTTTTATGCATACCTTTGAGCCGGTGTCCATAAAAATGGCAAAAGAACAGGGGTTGAGCCTGAATCCCACTAAAATTTCCGGGGTATGTGGCCGACTGATGTGCTGTTTAACCTTTGAAAATGAGACCTACCGCCACGACAAGAAAAAAATGCCGAAACTGGGCAAAATCATCACAGTTGAAAATGCCAAAGCCAAGGTAGTCCGTCAGAATGTTCTAAGACAAAGCGTCACCGTCAGGCTTGATGACCGCACGGAAAAGGAAATATTTCTGTCCCAACTGAATAAAGAAAACACAGGGAGCCCATCTCAATGACTTGTCAATACTACACCACACCCATTTACTATGTGAATGCCAAACCCCATCTCGGCCATGCCTATACCTCCATTGCAGCAGATGTAGCCACCCGTTTTAAAAAGATGGAAGGTGCAGACACCTTTTTTTTAACAGGAACGGATGAACACGGAGATAAAATCGTTCAGGCTGCTGAAAAGGAAAACACCACGCCCAAGGCTTACGCAGATAAAATCAGCAAACTATTTCAGGATGTTCTGCCCCTGCTCAATATAGAAAACAACCACTTTATCCGGACAACTGATCCCGAGCATATTAAAGTGGTAAAATCTGTGCTGTCAACGATTTACGACAAAGGGGATATCTATTTTTCAAGTTATGAGGGCATTTATTGTTTCGGATGTGAAAGATTCTACCAAGAGCGCGAGCTTGTGAACGGCAAATGCCCGGACCACGGTACTGTGCCGGAAACCATCAAGGAATCAAACTATTTCTTTAAAATGAGCAAGTACCAGGATTGGCTCATTGAGCACATCGAAACCCATCCGGACTTTATCCGGCCTGAACAATACAGAAAGGAACTTCTCTCATTTCTTAAGGAGCCCTTGGAAGACCTGTGTATCTCCCGGCCCAAAACCCGTCTGACCTGGGGTATCACCCTGCCCTTTGATGAAGATTATGTAACCTATGTATGGTTTGACGCCTTGGTCAACTATATCACGGCCCTCGGATACCCTGACGGAGATATGTTTAAAAAATTCTGGCCCACCACCCGGCATTTTGTGGCCAAGGACATCATCAAACCCCACGGAATTTACTGGCCCATCATGCTCAAGGCTGCCGGCATTGACATATATAACGGACTTAATGTCCATGGATTCTGGAATGTTCAGGGCTCTAAAATGTCGAAAAGCATCGGCAATGTCACCGACCCTGTCGAGGTAACAGGTCAGTTCGGCGTGGATGCGTTCAGATATTTTCTTATGCGGGAAATGGTATTTGGCCTGGACGCAAATTTCACCGAAGATGTTATTGTGGCAAGGATCAACTCAGACCTTGCTAATGATTTAGGCAATCTGTTCTCCCGGGTGCTGTCCATGAACTACAAATATTTCAAGGGCAGCATCCAGGGCCCGGATGCTGATTCAGACAAAAATTTAAGCTTAGAACCCGAGGCTGTGATTGCCTTTGACGCTTACACAACAGCCATGGTAGAATGTCAGTTCCACAAAGCCCTTGCAAGCGTCTGGGAACTGGTGTCAGCCATGAATAAATACATTGTTGCCAATGAACCATGGACACTAGCCAAAGATCCGGCACGCTCAGGAGATCTTGGTACGGTGTTATACGAACTGCTGGAGGGGATTCGCTTTGTAGCAGGTCTGATCTGGCCGGTCATGCCGGAAACCAGCGCTAAAATCATTGCCGCCCTTGGCCTTGAGCTGCCTGAAAAAGGATTTTTCACCCTTGATGCCATCCGGCCCTGGGGGCAGATCCCCCGCGGCACTACTCTGGCAAAACCCCAGATTCTTTTTCCCCGGGTGGACGTTGAAAAGAAAGCGGTGGAACCACCTGCACCCAAACCGCTCAAACCGGCATTAAAAAAAGAAATCACCATTGATGATTTTTCCAAAATAGATTTAAGAGCCGGCAAAATTCTGTCTGCCGAACGAATTGAAAAATCGGACAAATTGCTAAAACTTCAAGTGAGTTTAGGCACCCAGACCCGGCAAATCGTGGCAGGCATCGGTAAATCCTATACCCCTGAAGACGTGGTGGGCAAAGAAGTCATTGTCGTGGCCAACCTGAAACCCGTAAAACTTATGGGAGAATTGTCCGAGGGCATGGTGCTTGCGGCAAGTGTGAAGAAAAACCTTGTTCTTTCCGGATTTAACGGCAGTCCGAAGCCCGGCTGCCCGATTAAATAGTGTTTGGCATGCAGACATATTAATTAATATTTTGAGATACGGTTTTGCATTCTATGGATTCTATTAGAACAGAACGTTCCTGGCGAGAACTCCAGGCAAACTATGGCCAGCAGAAAAAAAGACAGACCACGGCTGTCCGTATACGCCAAATTGCAACTTTTCTCTGTCTTGGTGTTGCAGCCGTAGCACTGCTCTGGTTTGGGGTGCAAACGGTATCCAAGCTCGGTGATCGGCTGTTTTCCCAAAAACCGGATAAGGTCGAAAAAGAACCTGCCTTGCCCAAGCTCCTTGACAAATCCGACGTCAAAGCCCTGGTCCAAAACATTGATGTTCTCAATTCAAAAACAGACATTTTCTTTGCGGATGGGCCGTCCTGGACATATACCATCCACACCCAACTAGACACGCGCCTTCAGGCTAAACTGATCGGGACGCTGAACTATCTTAAAACCCTGGACCGGGGCAAGCCGGAACTCATCGGTATGGTGGCCATGGACGGCAGCACCGGATTCATAAAAGCCATGGCCGGATTTAATCCTGGCAATCCGGCCACCAACCCCTGCACATCAGCCCGCTATCCAGCGGCCAGTATTTTCAAAATCGTCACCGCATCTGCTGCTGTGGAAAAATTAAATTACACAGCCACCACGCCCCTTCATTTCAACGGCAGGAAATACACCCTGTACAAACGGCAATTAACAAACCAGAAAACAAAATATACCAATAGGGTGACTCTGGAGACTGCTTTTTCCGAATCCATCAACCCCGTATTCGGCAAGCTCGGGCAACTTGCCCTGGGCAAGGAGGCGCTCAACAATTTTGCCGAAAAATTTGGTTTCAACCAAAATCCAAATACGGATTTTTATTTTCCCGTTCCCCGTTTTGCAGCAACTGACAATGATTACCATTTAGCGGAACTTGGATGCGGATTTAACCGGGACACCCTGATTTCCCCTGTATTTGCCGCAACTTTGGTTTCCGCCATGGTGAACAAGGGGCAAATCCTTGTACCCCGTCTTGTGGACCGCATATCCAATTCAGACGAAAACGAGATTTACAAAAGCACTAAAGAGATATATAAAACACCGATTAGCCCTCAAACAGCCGCGACCATGAAAAAACTCATGAAAAAAACCATATCCGGCGGCACAGCCAGAAACTCGTTCAGGGGCTATTCACGGGATAACGTATTATCAAATCTTTTGATCGGCGGAAAAACCGGCTCCCTGTCCAACCGGGAGCATACGGTCAAATACGACTGGTTTACAGGATTTGGACAACAGAAAACAACAAAAGAGACCTTGATTGTCGCAGTAGTAGTGGGTCACGGCAAATATATCGGGACCCGGGCAGGCGTCCATGCTAAAAACATGCTAAAAACCTATTTCAGCACCCCCAAAACTAAAAAAAATTTGCTAACGACAACTTCAGCTGTTCCGAAATAACAGCCATTGGCTGACCTGGTCTATCAATACCCAGGGTCAACCCACACCAAAAAATAAAAGTAATTCAAAAAATTACTTTAACTTTCATACAGAAAAATTTCCGGGACGTATAACGGAGGATACATATGAAACGGCAAGGCAATCTTTCAACACAACTTTTTGATTATCTTAAGCATATCGCAAATCTAAATGTGGACATGGGCAAACCCTTGTCATCGGTGAAAGAGAACACCTTACTCTTTTTCCCCGATACCTGCTGCACCCTGGGGTGCGGAATCTGCGCACTTGTGGCATTTAAAGGACCCGCCTGTAAAAGTGATCTGGAATCCCTGTCCAAGGGCATTGAAACCCTTTCAAAAAATCGTCTTGGCCCGTTTTCCGAAGACACAAGCCCAATGGTTTCAAAAGAGTACCTGGGTGGCGAAGAATTTTTATCCTCCTTGTTTGACCATGCCCAGAACCTTAAGCAGGAAACGATTTTTGCATCCCTGTTTTACGACCGGGTAAAAACCCGCAAGTTGTCCGAAATTACACAGGATATTAAAAAAATTCTTACGGATGAAATCCGGGATTTCAAATTTGCCACAGCCAGTTTATCCACACCAGAGGTGGAGATTGCCGCAGATCATATTGATCAACTCAAAGATATCTTCTGGTGTCTGAAAAAAGAAATTATTGACAATATTGAAGCCATTGAACAGCTGGCTCCGGGTATAGAGAAACAAAACAACCCGACAGGAATAGCGCTTTTTAAGCGAATCAACGCTGTGCTCAACAGCCTTGATCGCCTGGAGGTCAGAGGACGGGATTCGGCTGGCATTTCAGTGCTGTGCACCCTGTATGAACAGGAATTTTCAAAGTACAAAAGCGTTCTGGAAAAAAAAGGGATTGCCGAAGGGTTGGAAAACAGAAGCAACCGACAAATCCTGTCAAACAACACCATCTCCATCAATAAAGTTAGCAGACCAGGGTCCCCGGACCGAATTACCATCTGTTTTGTATACAAATTTGCCGCAGAGATAGGTGCCCTTGGCGACAACATCGCCTTTATCAGAAATCAGATTAAAAACGATCACCTACTCCAGACACTTGCCGAATTTCCCACTTTGGCGTCATCGGTCTCTGCCCATACAAGGTGGGCATCCGTAGGTGATATCACCGAGGCCAACTGCCATCCTTTGGATAATACACTCACAGATACCAAAATATCCCTAAGCGGCATTATCCATGTCTGCCTTAACGGAGATATTGACAACTACCTGGAACTGAAAACCGAATACGAGGCCCGGTACAATAAAATTCATCCCCAGATCACAACGGACACCAAATTGATCCCATTGCAGATTGAACACCACCTGAAAATGGGCGCGCCCATTGAAGAGGCCTTTCGCCTGGCGGTCAATGAATTTGAAGGGTCCCATGCCATTTCCATGCACACAGACCTTGCCCCGGGCAAATTATTTCTGGCCCAGAAAGGCAGTGGGCAGGCCATTTTTGTGGGGCTTGCCCCGGACCATTACATTGCGGCATCGGAATTATACGGGGTGGTGGAGGAGACTCGCCACTACATCAAACTCAACGGCGAAGACAAGGGCCAGATCGTGGTCCTGGATCAAGAGAGTGCCGGCGGTATTGAAGGGGTGCGCTCCTTTTATTACGACTACCAACCCATAACCCTGACCCGGGAAGATGTGCTCACAAGCCAAATCACCTCCAGGGACATTGACCGCCAGGGGTATAACCACTATTTTCTCAAGGAGATTTCCGAATCCCCGCTGTCCGTTGAAAAAACACTGGAAAACAAATTCAAGCAGAATCCGGGGTCAGGACTTTTCAATGTCAATCTGAACAGGACTATTATTCCGCCGGACCTGGAAAAAGATTTACGGTCCGGAAAAATAAAAAAAATATATTTCATCGGCCAGGGAACAGCCGGTATTGCAGCCCAGGGATGTGCGGATCTTCTCACCCATTACCTGGGAGGCAAATCCATGGACATTCGTGCCCAGAAAGCGTCCGAGCTTTCCGGTTTCAGCATCAACTGCGAAGGAGAGGATGCCACAGCCATGGAAAACACCCTGGTCGTGGCCATCAGCCAGTCCGGCACCACTACGGACACCAACCGGACCGTAGACATGGTCCGGGCCCACGGTGCCAGGAGCCTTGCCATTGTCAACCGCAGGGATTCGGATCTGACCTTCAAGGTGGACGGGGTATTATACACCAGTTCCGGCAGGGATATAGAGATGTCCGTGGCCTCTACCAAGGCTTTTTATTCCCAGATCACGGCCGGGGCCGTGCTCGGGCTGCACCTGGCTGCCCTGCTCAACGCCAGAAGTGAAAACTATATCAGCGAACAAATCCATGCGCTGATGGAACTGCCGGCAAAAATGAAAGCGGTTCTTGACATGCGCGATGAAATCAAGGCATGTGCGGACAATCTGGCCATCTCCAAAGATTACTGGGCCACAGTGGGTTCCGGTGCCAACAAAACATCTGCCGACGAAATCAGGATCAAACTGTCGGAGCTTTGCTACAAAACCATCTCCTCGGATTTTGTTGAGGACAAAAAACATATTGACCTGTCAAGCGAGCCATTGATCATTGTCTGTGCCGCCGGTACCAGGGAAAGCGTGCTTGGGGACATCATCAAGGATACAGCCATTTTCCATGCCCACAAAGCCTGTCCCATTGTGATTACCACCCAGGGCGAAAACCGGTTTGATCTATATGCCAAAGCCATTTTCAAGATACCCGAAGTCCAGGAACATTTTGCCCCGGTTCTTAATACCCTGGTGGGACATATCTGGGGGTACTATGCAGCGCTTGCCATCAATGCCAAATCAAAATTTCTCTATGAGCAAAGGCTGAAAATAGAAAATATCATTGAAGAGTTCAAGAACATGGGCCATGATGATTACGAGGTCCTTTTAGAAAACAAATTCACGGAAACCGTAGCAGGTTTCGACAATCAGTTTTCCCAGAAAAGGCGTCAGGGGGAGTTTCCCAGTGCCATGGGTCTGAGCACGGTATCCGACATTACTTTGCTGCTGAAATACCTTTCCGGCAGGTTGCCGGTATCGGATTTTGAAGTGGACTTCGGCGTCAAAGGCACCCCGGCCAATATGCTGTCCACCTTTTTTACCACCATGAACCAAGCCATCAATATCATGGCCCGGCCCGTGGACGCCATCAAGCACCAGGCCAAAACAGTTACCGTGGGTACCAGCCGAATCAGTGAAAGCTTTGAAGGCATTATATTTGATGTCCTGGCCGAACATAACATCCAGATTTCTTTGATTACAAATACCAATGTACTGGTCCTTAAAAATCTTCAGGAAATCATATCCCAAATAAAAGGGGCAGTCCTCTACCGCATCACCGGCTTAAACCTTTTAGGAAAAGTCACGGCAGACACCCGCATTGATGTGGTATCCAAAACAGGTAACCTGGCCAATGAATCCTCAAGAGTGGAAAAAGATCACCGTCTCAAAGGCACCAAAAACATCATTGTTAGGGAAGGGAACGTATATATCGGCAAAGGCCGAAAAGACAACCGAAGCATTCTTGTAATTCCGGTGCTCTCATCCTCGCCGACGTCGCCCAACATTATTGAATTTCTTCTGTCTTTAAACATTGGGTTTAAATCTACAGGCGACGTTACCTTGCTGAAAAAAATCAAGGCCCTGGGCGGAAAATATACCCGGCTTAAGGACTGGATTCTTGAAAGTACAAATGTGGCATGGGATGATAAATACCTCAATCTTGTGGACATTGAGACCCTGTTCGGTGCCACGGCGGAACAGGCTGTGGAAGCAATTGTTGAAAAGCTTGAGTGAATTAGTGACCTTGGGTCAGTAGTTATAGTTGCAGGGTGGGCAAAAGCGTTGCGTTGCCCACCATTTCGGGCATAACACCTTAAGCCTAAAGATAAGTCAGATGAAATCAAATTTACAACTCGATGATCAAGTTTTAGCTTAAGGATGAATTCGTTTTTCTATTCCTGCAGGCTATCTTGACTCAACAAATCTTTATCGCCCGTATTTTCTTTAATTTCCTCCTCTACTTTTTCCATCAGATTCGAGTTGGGTTGTGCATCAAGCATATCCTCGGCATCCACACCATCTAATATTTGCTTCGCCCGGGCTTTAGCCTCAACTTTTTCTAACTTATCACTGTATGTATTGACGCTTTTATCTCGTTCAGCTGCTGCTTTATTCACTGCATCAGGAGTGGTGTTCGACATTACTCCAATTGTGGACTGCCCGTCACTATGATTGGGTTGAAAACCAGTATTTACAATGAAATTAAGCTGCTTAATAGATTCTTCCACATCCTCATTAAAACGCAAGCGATAAATGGGTTCCGGCAAACTAAAACCATGATTTTCTAAGGCATGCTTCACTTCACGAATGGCAATACTTCGAGCCATCAAAAAGTCTGCCTCGGCTTGATTGACCCAGACCCGAAAATCAAGCACGATATTAGAGTCACCCACTTGGCTAATGACAGCGGTGGCTTTAGGCGTTTCTAATACAAACTCCAGTGCATTGATGGCATTGAGCCCAACCTTGATAGCAGCAATAGGATCATCATTGGCATCGACACCTAACTCAAAGGTAAAACGACGTTCAGGTTTTTTTGTGTAATTTAAAATCGTGCCTTTAAATACTTTTGAATTAGGAATACGCAACTGGTTACCATCCAAGGTCATCAAAATTGTAGCACGGCTGGTTAAGCGGACCACAAGGCCTTCTTGCCCATCAATATTCACATAATCTCGTGCTCGAAAAGGTTGTCGTACGCTGAGCATAAGAGATGAAATGTAATTCTCAATCGTATCTTTTACCGCAAAACCAACGGCAAGACCAACCACCCCTGCACCACCCAGAAGCGTGCCAATTATGGCTTCTGCCCCCATAAGGCTTAAGCCCAATATCACCCCGAGGACAATAAAAATGACCTTAACGGTTTGCGATAGCAACTCAGCCACAAAAAGGTTAGGAGTAATACTTTGCCACAAGCCGTTACGCCTTGACAGCCATACGCCAAACCATGTGACTACACCAAATGCGAGGATCGCGACAAATAATAACGGTAAGGCCTTAATCAGCCCACGGGCCTGCTGTTTTAAATCTGCAATCATTGGGGTAACATTATCTTGAACATCAAGCGTACGGTTGATGCTGTCCGCTACTGTGACCACATCGCTCACTCGATTGGCAAGATTGACAGCTTGCAGTGCCTTTTTTTCATTGGGTGTCTCACCTTCTAAGCTAACGACTCCTTCTCGAACGCTGACGGATACCTTGTCAAGACCTTCAATTTCTGAAAAGATACCGGTAATACGTTTTTTGATATCATCATCATTGACACGCCCGGGCTTTGTTTCAATAACTGTATTTTTTTCAGTCAGATCACCGGTTGTAACTGTTTTTTTATCTTCTTTATCATCTTGCGATGACAATACCGCATCTGTATTGAGCAAATCTTCCCCAACGGCATAGGTAAAAAAAGGTAAAAAAACGGAAAACACTAATAAAAAATTTAAGATTACTAATAGATGACGCATACTTAAAGAACCTTTAGTTTTTATAAGAAAATCTGTGTAAGCAACACAGATCTTTCAACTTTCGTTGTGGGATAAGCCTGGGTGTCGATAAACCAGGTCAGCCCGTGGCTGTTATATGAAAAGCTCGCCAAAGCATTATCAATGAAGGCATTTCAAAATTCGTTGAGGCCGGAACCATACCTCGCTCCGCCCGTGCCGGTTATAAAAAAGTACCAAAATTAAATTGACGTGATGAAGGCCAAAGTTTTTCAGGTCTACAGGCAAAAATCGGCCTTGATCATCGTTTCGACCAATAAAAAATTTATCCGAGAGAGATCAGGCTTTTGTTTAATTTCTTCGCTATTACAGTCTGTTGTCAAAAGCACAATAACACAAGCCTGACCCCGTCGAACCTGATCAGGCCCCGTATTGATTTCAGGTACCATAACACAATAGACATACATCAAAATAAACATTTTCTCAAAAAAAATTTTGCGGTAGAGGACTACAGTGGTATACCTGGCGTCTTGCATATCCGGTCAACTAACGCTTGTAACATTCAGCAATTCTAAATTTGAGTCCGTACGCCATCTTGCTCTTAATCTTGCTCGTGCTCTTGCTCGAAATAATACTGCGAGTAAGAGCATGATTAAGAGCACGAGCAAGAAAAAAGCAGCCAGGAAAGAGAATACTTTATTGAATTTAGAATTGCTGTGTAACATTTAAGTATGCTTGATTTAGCCAATCGTTTCGAAAGCCCAAAGACAAACTTAAAATGTAGCCAATTTTTTATGGCTCTATGATTTTTCTATAATATTTTAAGTGCGTTGTGTGAGGATCCTTCAACAATCTTAAATGTAGTGCCCTAAAATTTATTGAGTTTTCCATTAATATATGTAGATAGTGGTTCCATGTATATTCGAAGAACTACGATCAAAAGCCGAAAAGATGGCCCAGAAACTTGCGGCTCAAATCATTCAAGCGAAAGCTCAAAACAACGCTGAGAATATCCAGCCAGACGATAGAGAGGTGGACCCATACCGCCTGGAAATATTCAGGTCACGCAGCAGTGGTTGTGAGCATGTTGCTCTGGAGGCATTTAATTCATTGAAGCTTGGTAAGCATCTCAAAACCCTGGGATTCAATGGCCCCCAGCTTGCGGCAGCGGCTTTCCAAAATCAAGCCAGGTTTTTACTGGAATTATAAGTGAGCCGAAAACATATTTAAAAACTTGATAATCGAGTAATAGGAAATTTAAAATGTTTGAACGATTGAGATTTCTTTATAACCGTATCGGCGAAAAACTTTGGGTTAAGCCACTTGTCACCTGCGTGCTCTCAATAATGATTGTGTTTCTGATAAAGCAAGTGGACTATTACGAAATCGATCAGTTTGTTCCCGAGGTTAATAAAAACTCGATAGAGATGTTGCTGTCCATTATTGCCTCAAGTATGCTGGCAATTGCCACCTTTGCTGTCGGATCAATGGTTTCGGCCTATAATTCAGCCAGCAGCAATGCAACGCCGCGCTCTTTTCCGCTGGTCATTTCGGATGACGAATCCCAAAATGCACTTTCTACCTTTATCGGCACATTTATTTTCAGCGTCATCGCACTTATGGTTTTAAAAAATGGATATTACGGCAAATCAGCTCGTTTT
This sequence comes from uncultured Desulfobacter sp., assembly GCF_963675255.1. Classification (GTDB taxonomy): domain Bacteria; phylum Desulfobacterota; class Desulfobacteria; order Desulfobacterales; family Desulfobacteraceae; genus Desulfobacter. The sequence goes on along the minus strand of NZ_OY775937.1, from coordinate 2,534,729 downwards.
ATGATATTTGCTTTGACATTAATTGTTCTTGGTGTGGTTATTGTTACCTTTGTTCGCTGGGTTGACAGTATTGCCCGTCTTGGGCGTCTCGGCAGGATCATTAATAAGGTGGAGAAAGCAACAGATGATGCTTTGCAGCGAAGACGATTAGCACCCACCCTGGGTGGTGTTCCTGCGGGGCAGCTTAAACCTGTGGGACAGGCCGTTTATGGAAATTCGATCGGATATATCCAGCGTATAGATATGGCTGACTTACAGGGTACTGCAGAAAACTTGCAGCTGCAGATTATGGTGGATGCTTTGCCCGGAACCTTCGTAGCACCAGGCAGGGCTCTTGCTTATGTGACCACAGATTCGGGAACCCTGTCAGAAAAAGACATTGATCAGATAGTGAAAACATTTTTGATCTGTGAGGACAGGACTTTTGATGAAGATCCTCAATTTGGCCTCGTCGTTCTCTCGGAAATTGCCATTCGAGCGTTGTCGCCCGCCGTCAATGATCCCGGTACCGCAATCGATGTTATCGGGACGCTTGTACGGCTTTTTACGCATTGGGGTAAAACCGTTGAAGATGATGACAGTCGAGACTTTAAATATGATCGGGTAATGGTGCCGGAAATATCATTATGGGACATGTTTGATGATGCCTTCAACGCCATTGCCCGTGACGGGGCTGGCACCATTGAAGTCGTGGTGAGATTACAAAAGGCCTTTCAGGCCCTGGCATTAATCGGAGACCCCAAAATTCGGGAGGTGGCAATGTTTCAGGCCCGCTTGGCACTTGCCAGGGCTGAGTTATCACTGGATCTCCCAGAAGATCTCGATATTGCAAGGAAAGCAGCCAAACTTGTCGGGACCTTTTGACAAAATCAATCAGCCGACAAAAAGACCAAAGGCAACAAAGGTGCCCTTACAACAGCAATCCACCACATGTCCCGGCCATCATCAACAAGTACAAGCTTCTGATCGTTTTTTACGTTGGAGAACAAATACCTATTTTGGTATTTTCGACTTTTTACGAGACCATCAAATTTAGAATTGCTGTCCATGTACAGCGCCCCGTGTTTGAACGAAAAGTTAATGGATGACGTTGTAAACTAAAACGCCTCTATCAAGCCGTTCAAACACCAATTAAGCCCGGGCCAAAACCAAAGCCGACACACCGGCTGCCCCTGCATCCAAAAGGGTCTGGGCCGCAGCATCGCAGGTGGCCCCTGTGGTAAACACATCATCCACTAAAAGAATATTTTTACCTTTGATACGGGCAGGCTTAGGGCAGGCAAAGGCCTGGGTCAGATTCTTTTTGCGTGCCTTATGGTCCAAGCCGGTCTGGCTGACCGTTGCCCGGACCCGGGCAAGGCCGCCGATGTCAATGCGCCATGGTGCCGGTCGGTCATGGGTCTCCTTGTACAGCCGGGGAAAATTTCGGACAAGAAAATAGGACTGGTTGAATCCGCGCTTTTTAGCCTTTGATCCATGGAGGGGAATGGGCAGAATCAGATGAAAACCATCCATGTCATAATGGGTGGCAAAGGCCTGGAACAGATGACGTTCAAAAGGCCGCGCTAAACTGAGCTTTGATTGATATTTGAATAACCCCAGGGCCTTTTGTATCACATCTTTGTACATAAATGCCGCCCTGACACCCTGCATTACCATGGGAGTTTCATGGCAGGCGCCACACAGGTGATCAGATCCGGATTCAAAACAACGGCCGCAGGCAGGACAAAACGGGTGATCAAATACCGGTAGGGCCTGTCCCAGGCACGTGTGGCAGAAGCAGAGGCTTAACGAGTTATCCGTGGGCTTTTTAATATATTTACCGCATCCCAGGCATTTGTTCGGAAATACCAATGCGCCAAACCCGGCCAAGGTCACTTTGGCCAGTTTTTTTATCATCAGGAATTGAGACCCAGGCGTTGACGCCGGGCCTCAAACATGGCGATACCGCCTGCCACAGACGCATTCAGCGACGTAATATGGGTTTCCATGGGAATGGACAGGATAAAATCACAAGCTTTTCTTATCCCGGGCCGCAGCCCGGTGTGCTCCCCCCCCACCACAAGGGCCAGGTTACCGGTAAGGTCTGCCTCAAAAAGGCCTTTATCTGCACCGGCATCCAGACCGGACACCCAGGCACCATATTTTTTAAGGTCACGGATCAAAACCGACAGGTTGGTGGCTAAAAATATGGGGGCATGTTCCATGGCCCCGGCTGAACTGCGGGAGACCCCGGCAGACGGCAGGGCACACCGGTCTTTTGGCATCACAATATAATTAACGTCGGCACACAGCGCGGTGCGGATCAACGCACCGGTATTCTGGGGATCTTCAATGCTTTCAAGAATCAGAATAAAAAACGGATCTGTCCGGGTTTCAATCTGTTTAAACAACGCAGAGACGGATTGGACCGGAAAGGGCGACACCCTGGCGGCAATGCCCTGGTGACGGCCAAAACCGGCCAGTCGATCCAGCTCCTCACCGGCAAGGGTTTGCACCGTCACTTGTTTCTCTCCGGCCAGATCTGCCACGGCCTGCACACGTTTATCAGACCGATTCTCATACACCATGATGGATTCAAATTTACGGCGACCGGCTTTCAGAGCTTCAAATACCGAGTGGTATCCGTAAAGAATCTCTTTATCCCCGGAATTTCGAATTTCACTTTTTCGTTCATGACCCCTGGGGTTGCGTTTCCGACCCCGGGATCCTGGTTTGCCGGCCATCAGTTAGCAGTCTCCTGTTCAACAATAGTAATGAATTCGGCAACCGCCTCATCCAGAACATCATTGACCAACACATGGGTATAAAAGGATTTCTGGGCAATTTCTCCTTTTGCATTTTCCAAACGCGTGCGAATCACCTCTTCGGTATCGGTTCCCCTGCCCCGCAGCCGCTGTTCAAGGACCTCTAAAGACGGGGGCATGATGAATATGGAAACGGAATCCAAGTCAAAATCCATAATCTGACGCCCCCCCTGGACATCAATATCCAATAGAACACTTTGGCCTGCGGCAAGCTGTTCTTGAACAAAAAATCTGGAGGTACCGTAACAATTGCCGTGGACTTGTGCCCATTCCAGCATCTGGCCGGATTCCACCATTTCCATGAACTGTGCCTTATCCGTAAAAAAATAATCTTTTCCGTGAACCTCACCCTGTCGAGGGCTGCGGGTGGTGTGGGAAATGGAATATACCAGGTTGTCAAACCGCTTCAAAAATTCTCTGATAAGTGTTGTCTTGCCGGCACCTGAGGGTGCTGAAACAATGAAAAGTTTTGCCGCCATGCCCTATTCCTCCTCCTGGGGTGCCCCGGGGTTTTGGATCAAGGCCTCAAAGCGTGCGGAAATGGTATCCGCCTGAATCGCGGACAGAATCACGTGGTTGGAGTCTGTCACAATGATGGCTCTGGTTTTTCTGCCATGGGTCACGTCAATAAGGCGCCGGTCCTCCTTGGCTTGATCCTTGATCCGCTTCATGGGCGACGAGATCGGGGTTAAAATCGCCACCACCCGGTCTGCCACCACAGTATTGCCAAAACCAACGCCCAAAAGTGGCTTTTCCATAGTTTTCCTTTTTTCAATTCTATTCGATATTCTGCACCTGCTCCCGGATCTTTTCCAGCTCGGATTTCAGGTCGACCACAGCATGAGACAGGATTGCATTACCGGCCTTGGAACCAATAGTGTTAAATTCCCGGTTAAACTCCTGGATCAAAAAATTGAGTTTTCTGCCCTGGGACTCATTTTCATCCATGACTTCCCGGAACATTTTAATATGACTGTGCACCCGGACAATCTCCTCGGATACATCACTTTTGTCCGCAAGCAGCGCGGTTTCCTGGGCCAGACGAACCGGATCAAGACAATCCCCGTCCTCGGCAGTCAGCACGGCCAGGCGTTCCTTAAGCCGGGCCTTGTAAACTTCCGGTATGGTTTTAGCCTGTTCTTCAACGCCTGCCATACGCTGTTCAATGTCTGAAATACGACGGGTTAAATCCTGGTACAGATTTTCCCCCTCACGCTTTCGCATTTGGTCAAGCGCCTGAGCCGCGTTACGGGCCGTGTCACACAGCGCGGAACGGAGAAGCTCCAGATTAACTTCAGGTTTTGCAGCCACAATGACCTGCTTAGCCCCGAGCACGGTTTCCAGGGCAATATCACCGGAAAGGGAAAGGGTATCCTGAACCGTTTTCAATGCTTTATAATAGGCTTTAGCCTTGATACTATCCACCTCAAACAGATCCTGGTCCCTGGACTGATCCTCCAGGCTTGCCCGGATCTCTATTCTGCCCCGGGCATGGAACTGCCCCATGATCTTTTTAATCTCCTCCTCAAAGGGCTGACAGGTTTCGGGCAGATAAATCGAAAAATCAAGAAAACGGGAATTATAAGCGCGAACAGTCATGTCCACAGTCAGGGTATCCAGGCTGTGCGACACTTTGGCAAAAGCGGTCATGCTTTTTATCATAATAATTATCCTTTTATGGCCTTAAGATCCGCAAGATATTTCTGCCTCACCTGCGTTAGGAATTTGAGCACAGCATCGGAGGCATAATCCGGGTAAGTCCACTCCAGGGTTTTAAAGCCGTTTTTGGTGTACATTAATGTCAGGTCAGCATAAATTTTCTGTCCGATGTAAATCCTGTGGGAATACTCCTTTCCCGTGGCCAGGATAAACCGGGAAGACAAAAGATAGCCCGGGTCAATGTTGATGGTTCTGTTGTCCTGGTCCAGGCACTCCGCTTCAATCCTGTTGGTATCAAGTTTGATCGAAGCAAGGGCATCCTGTTCCATCAGCGGTTTGAATGCAATAAGCCTGCGAAACAACGGTTCCCCCATTTCCCTGTAATAATAATCCGTAAAATCAAAATCCAGCCAGGGGGAGATCATGTCCACGGGACCGCCCACAGCTTCAAGGCGTGGGAAGACCGATTTCAGGACCGTCTTGTCTTTCATAAAAACCGACATCACAAGTTTGGCCGGTGCCGGTGCTTTCGGTGTACTCATTTTTTAACGGGAATCGCCTCGTCAATGAGCATAATGGGGATATCATCCCTGATTTCGTATTTAAGGCCACAGGTGTTGCAAACCAAGCCGTCCTCTGTCTCGGTCAGTTCCACCGGACCTTTGCATTTGGGACAGACAAGAATTTCAAGCAGTTCTTTTGATACAGCCATACCAGTATCTCCTTGTATAGTCTTAATTTTTTGAAGTTTGCATGGACTGCAGTTTATAATAAAAACCTTTTGCAGCCATCAGGTCATCATGGACACCTTGTTCAACAATGGTACCGTTTTTGAGCACAATAATCCGGGAGGCGTAATCTATGGTGGACAATCTGTGAGCAATAACAAAGGAAGTACGGCCCTCCATCAAATTTTCCAAAGCCTTTTGCACAACTTTTTCTGCTTGGGAATCCAAAGCCGAGGTTGCCTCGTCTAAAATCAGCACCGGCGCATTTTTCAAAAGCGCCCTGGCAATGCAGATCCGTTGTTTTTCTCCCCCGGATAAACGGGAACCAAGTTCTCCGATTACGGTGTCGTAACCCTTGGGAAAACCGCAGATAAAATCATGGGCAAAGGCGGCCCTGGCTGCCGCTTCAACCGTGGCATCATCTGCATCCATTTTTCCATACCGGATATTGTCCCGCACGGTCTCGTTGAATAAAATAGGTTCCTGGGTCACAATGGAAATATGGTCCCGAAGGGAAGCAATTGTCAGGTCCCGGACATCGTATCCGCCAACAAAAACACCGCCCTCGGCCACATCATAAAGTCTTGGGATCAGGTTCACGAGACTGGTTTTTCCGCCGCCGCTCATGCCGACTAACGCCAGGGTCTCACCGGGTGCGGCCTTAAGATTAATGTTCTTTAAAGCTAAAGTTTCTTCAGGGCCGTAGGCAAAAGAAACGTTTTCAAAAACCACATCACAGGATGACGCCTTAAGAGGCCGGGCATCGGGTTTGTCCACCACATCATTTTCGGTTTCCAGCACATCAAAAACCCTGGATGCTGCCGCCACGCCCTCCTGGATGGTATTGTTCAGTGAGGACAATTTCTTCACCGGGTCATAAAGCATCATCACGGCAGTCAAAAAAGAAAAAAACACGCCGGGTGTGGACGTACCGTTGACCACCCGCATTCCGCCAAACCAGATAACAAAAGCAATGCCTAACCCACCTAAAAATTCCATAACCGGGGAGGACAATGCCCGTGTCATCACTTTTTTCATTTCTAAACGAAACAATTCTTTGGTTTTTTCCTTGAATCTGGTCGTTTCAAAGGACTGAAGGTTAAATATTTTAACAATCTTTACCCCGGAAAAGGTTTCATGCAGAAAGGCGTTAAGATCTGCCATGGTTTCCTGGGATCCTGTGGAAAACTTCCGGATTCTTTTGCCAAACAGGACGATGGGATAAAAGGCAATGGGCAGGACAATAAAGGCACCTAATGCAAGTTGCCAGTCCCGGTAAAAAATAACAAACAAAAATGCCACAACAGAAAAAGAATCCCGGAATAGACTGATAACGGCAGTGGACACCATGCCTTTGATAATATTGACATCATTGGTAATCCGGGACATGAGCGCCCCGGTCTTTTCTTTGTGGATATATGCAATGGGCAGATTCATGATCTTTTCATAAAGGCTGTCCCTGAAATCTCGGATAATACGCTGTCCCACATGATTCATCAGGTATTCCGACCCGTATGAACCGGCGCCTTTTAGAAAAAATACCAGGACGGCAAGGCCGGGGATGAGCAATAACTTGGTATTGTCTTTGGCAATAAAAATATCATCAAGAACAGGTTTAACCAGCAGGGCCATGGTACCGTTGGCACCTGCCACCACCACCATACATAAGGCCGCCAAGGTAAGTTTTTTCCAGTGTGCAAACACCATCCGGATAATTTTTTGCCTGCGTTCTTTAGACAATCTGGTTTTTTTTGATTTCATGGGCGGGGCAATTGCTTTACAGATTCTATTGTCAAGTACCAAAAAACATGAGAGCATAGCTTCCCATGACAAAGTGTGCTTTTATACCCAATTTTTTTAAATTTTACAATATCCTGTGGGGTGCGGCCCTGCCTTTTTTAAAACGGCATCCAAGACTTGCCCCAACCGTTGAAAGGCGTATAAATCCGGTTCACCTTCAACCGGCAGATATATGGATACAAGCAGCATCGGCCGGGGAGGCTTTTCTTACCGTATCCATCATAAAGGCTCTTAATCCGGACAGACCGGTCACCATACTGTTGACCACAACCACGGATCAGGGTATGGAAATTCTGACACAAGCGCTGTCAGCAAAAAAATTTTCACCCCATATCAGCCTCTGCGTTGATATATTTCCCTTTGACAGCCCAAAGGCCATGAACAAAGCAGTGCAACAGGTTAATCCTGCTGTCATGGTTTTGCTGGAGACCGAACTGTGGCCGGCCCATCTTTATGCGTTAAAAAAAAATCATACCACCGTATTGCTCATCAACGGCAGGTTATCCCGGAAAAGCGGCCGGAATTACAGACTCACCAAAGCGTTCTGGCGATCTTTTGGCCCGGATCGTATCCTGGCGATATCTGCCAGAGACGCCAAAAGATTTTCCCAGATATTTTCTCACACCCGTGTTGAGACCATGGACAACATCAAATTTGACCGTATGACGGCTCAAAACACGGCCGGCAAAGCTTCAGCCTTAGCTGCAATTGTACCTCGGGAACTGCCCCTGTCTATTTTTGCCTCCTTCCGCCGTCAGGAAGAAACGCAGATCATTGACATGATAAAAATTTTATTAAAAAAGGTGCCGAACCAGATTATTGCCCTGTTCCCCAGACATATGCACCGAATAGCGCCATTTTTAAAAAAATTAGAAAAAAACGGCCTCAAGGTTTACAAAAGTTCACAGATATCATCCGCTCTAACCGGCCCGGCCATTATCCTGTGGGACAAATTTGGAGAGCTGCACCAGGCTTACAGCCATGCCAAGGTGGTTTTTGTGGGCGGGAGTCTTGCGCCATTAGGAGGTCAAAATTTCATGGAACCTGCAGGCTTAGGCATTCCCACAATAATCGGCCCCCACTGGCAGGATTTTGCCTGGGTGGGAGAAGAAATCTTCAATACGGGTGCCGTAACCCGGTGTAAAAACCGGCAGCATGCGGTTAAAACCATGTGCAGACACCTGGTTAAATCCGGAGACCGGAAAACCCGTATTGATGCGGTGAATCATTATATTTTACAAAAACAGGGCGGGGCACAAACCGCCGCGGACACCATTTGGGCGTCGTGGGTGGCAAATCATGATTAGATGCCGCATCTGGTTAGTATGTTGTTGTCGTTTAGCCGGTTAAATACCGCGGATAAAATGGCGAACTTATTCATAATGTATCCATATTTTGAACTTGTTTTGTAAAAACAACTTTCCATATCACCAGTCAAAAACAGACTTGCCCCTTTATCTTTACCCCCCCCCTTTTACTGCTCGGCCATAAAGATGCCTCCACAAGCATAATTTACACCCATGTACTTAATCGCGGGGATAAGGTGTAAAGAGCCCTCTGGGCAGGTTATAAGTTAAAAAGCAATGATCGTGCAAACTACATCCGGGTGAAATCAACTGCCTTGACAACACCCAAGGTCGTTTTTATTTATTACATAATGTTCTATTAACGCACCATCTTCTATAAATTTAATTTTAAAAGGACGGAATACATGCTTAAACTTGGTGAAAAGGGAGCCATTCTCCAGAATGACAACAAGACCTATGCCATTGCCCCTCACATTCCCTGCGGGGTTGTTACACCGGAAATGCTCAGAAAAATTGCTGATGTGGCCGAAAAATACGAAGCCCAAGCGCTCAAGCTCACCGGGGCCACCCGTATTACTATTGTAGGGCTCAAGGAAGAGGACATTGATTCGGCATGGCAGGATCTGGGACTTGACAAGGGTGCAGCCGTGGGCATGTGTATCCGCTCGGTCCGCGCCTGTCCAGGAACCACCTTCTGCAAACTCGGCAAACAGGATGCTCTGGGCGTGGGTATGGAAATGGACAAACAATACCATGCCATGGAACTGCCGGGTAAATTCAAAATAGCGGTATCGGGGTGCAAGCTGTCCTGCGCCGAATCCTGGGTCAGGGACATCGGGCTTATCGGCGAAGCAAACGGCTGGGTCCTTGTTATTGGCGGCAACGTGGGTATGAGTCCCAGGATTGCCCAAAAAGTGGCTGAAGGACTGAGCACGGAACAGGCAATGGATGCCTCTAATCGGATTGTTGAATATTACAAAGAAAATGCCAAAAAAGGGGAGCGCCTCGGAAAAATGATTGATCGTATTGGCCTTGAACCCTTTGAACAGGCCATTCAAGGTTAATCATGCAAACCCGGCACATACCCGAAGACCGGTTTCCCATGCAGGTGAGCCCCGCAGTCCAGGTGATCGGCAACTACTATTTTAATCTGATGCTGATCACAGGGAAAGAAAAGACCCTGCTGTTTGAAGCCGGTGTTTCAGGTATGGTGGATCAAGTTATCCGGCAACTGGATATGCTTGAAGTCTCCCCGGACATTATAGTGGTCAGCCATCCCCACGCCGATCATGTAACAGGGCTTCCCGGATTGGCTGACCGATTTAAGCATGCCCGGATCATTGCAGGTACCGGGGCCAAAAAATTCATGACCCATCCCAAAGCAGTGGTGGCCCTGATCGCCGAGGACCGTTTTATATCCCGGCGCCTTGGTGAAGAAAAATTAACGCCGGGACGCCCCAGCCTTTATGCCGAACCGGATGTCAGCCGCATTGAAGAGATTGCCTGCCCTGCCCGCCTGGACCTGGGTGGCGGTATCTTTTTTGATCTGCTGCCGGCAAAGGGGCATTCCCCAGCGGCACTGATGGGGCTTGCCGTGCCCGACCAGGTGTTGTGCTGTTCCGACGCCCTGGGATTTCATTATCCCGGTCGGGATTTCTGGCCCCTGTTTTTCACTGGCGCGGCAGCCTATCTTGACACCATTAAACAAATCAAGGCACTGACCCCTGAAATAATCTGTCCGGCCCACCAGGGTCCCATCATAGCCGACAAAATCTCTTTAGCCCTGGAAACAGCGCAATCCAGGTCTCTTGAAATCATAAAAATGATAAAAGCCACCGCCCTCAATGACGAAGAACTGGTCAAAGAACTATTTAAAATGTCATATAAAGACGAATTGAGCCTATACACCAAAGAAAATATAACAAATTGTGCCGGGCTGCTGGTTAAACGGGCCAGGGAATATCATTATCCTCCGTCAACAGGCTGTTAAGACGGTGTAGATTGTCGGCTGGAAAACTTGCGCACTTTTTTTACAGTCAAAATCACATTACCGGCAAAAATCAAAAACGCCCCAACCCATCCTGCAAAGGAAAGCGCTGGATCCATGACAAGGAATGGTCCCAGGATCGCCGCCAGAAAAATCCGGGTTGAGGCAATGATGCCCCCTTCAATGGCAGTGACGTATTTAAATCCTTGCGTCAACAGGACCTGGCCGGCAATGGCAATGGCCGAACACCAAAAAAGATATACCAGTTCATGTCGATTGGGCAGTTGCATTTCATGGAAAAAAAGACAAAACACCACAATGCCCCCAAGGCCAAACATAAAAAACAGAATGGTCAGGGTATCGTGGTCCTGCCGGGCCATGTTCAATATAATTATGGCAAAAGCCGCAATGAATCCCGAAGCCAGCCCCCACAAAGCACCCAGGGAAAAATGTGTGTCTGCCGGCATTAAAATCATAAAAACCCCGGCAAACGCCACCAGAACAATCACAACGGTCCCCAAATCCCTTTGGGACTTAAATAAAAACCATGAAAACAGGGCGATAAACAACGGAAAGGTCATGTTTAAAATATTGGCTTGGGCCACGCTGGACTGAGCCACGCCCTTGAAAAAACAGAAGACAGCCAGGGTATTTAGCAACGCCCTGCCCACAAGAAATCTTTTTTTAACAACCTTTATTTTATAACTGCCCAGGGAAATGACAATGCATACAACGATAAATCCAAAGGCAAACCGGGCCAGGGTGAACATGGATGTACTGATATGAAGCCCGGCCATGGCCGACCACTTGATCACCACGGTAGACATATAAAAACAAAAGGCCGATGCAAACACAGCCAGGTATCCAAAGGTTGATTTTCTATCCATCCTGGGCAGCATATCATTAAACATTTCAGGTCCCTTTTTTGATGCCCTTGGCCGTATGCCCGATTCAGGTATTTTTTCACTCGGCAGGGTTTGTATTGCCAGAATTCACTGACTGATGATATTGTGATCGTGTTAACCCTTTTTTCATAAACACAAACTGCCATAAGACCATAAATCATGACCAAAGACAACGCCTCTTTTGCACAGCAAATCAAACCCCTTCGGGATGAAATTGATGCCATTGATACCCAGATTATCTCCTTATTAAGCAAGCGCCGGGAACAAGTTGAAAAAATCGTGGCGGTAAAAAAAGAGCACAAAATGCCTATTTACCATCCGGCCCGGGAAGAAGACGTGATATCCCGTTTGCGGGGAAAAGCCTCGGACATGGACGTGGACCCTAATTTGGTAGAAAATCTTTACCGAACAATCATGCACCAGTCCAGGCAAAGTCAGACCCGTGTGTCCAAAACCAGTTTGATCCGACCCCAGGCAAGGATACTTATTGTGGGCGGTGCCGGAGAGATGGGCCGTCTGTTTGTTCGGTTTTTCACCGAAACCGGATACCAGGTGGATATTCTGGATAAAAATGACTGGGACCGGGCCCAAGACTTGTGTAAAAATGCAGACCTTGTCATTGTCTGTGTTCCCATTAACGTTACCGTTAAGGTCATTGACGCATTAGCCCCCCTGATGCGGCCGGATGCGGTGCTCACGGACCTGACGTCAATCAAAAAGCGTCCCCTTGAAGCCATGTGCCAGGCACACAAAGGCCCTGTGCTGGGCCTGCACCCCCTTTTCGGCCCCACCACAAACAACCTGGACAAACAAATCATTGCGGCATGTTCCGGACAAGACGATGATGCCTGCCAGTGGGTTATTGATCAGCTGGTTGCCTGGGGTGCCGTGGTTGTTGAAACAAGTGCCCGGGAACATGACCAGGTCATGGAAATTGTCCAGGCCCTTCGACATTTCGCCACGTTCAGTTTCGGCAGTTTTCTTTACCGCCAGGGTATACCCATCAAACGCACCCTTGAATTCTCAAGCCCGATCTACCGCCTGGAACTGGGTATGGTGGGCAGACTTTTCGCCCAGGATCCTGATCTATACGCGGAAATCATCTTTGCCACACCCGAACGGCGCCAACTTTTAAAAACATTTGTTCAGTCCTTGACCCAGTTCCTGGATATGCTTGAATCCGGTGATAAGGAAGCGTTTATTAAAGAATTTAACCAGATTGCTGAATGGTTCGGACCTTTCGGCCACCAGGCCCTGCGTGAAAGCACCTATTTTATCAACAAACTGATTGAACGGTTCTAACGATACCCTTTTTCTTGCTCGTGCTCTTAATCTTAATCTTGCTCGAATTTTATAGGGCAAGAGCAAAAACAGGAGCAAAATTAAGAGCAAGATAAAACATCAATCCATTTGTGATCCTCAGAGCCTGTTTAAAAATTGGGGGGACTTGGAGCCATTTTCATGGGATTGCAGCCGATTCATCAATTTTTAAACAGGCTCTCAGGTTTCCTCCCCGTATTTCTTGAGTTTTTTAAGCAATGTTTTCCGGGTAATGCCAAGTCTTCGGGCAGCTTCGCTCTTATTCCCACCGGCTGCAGCCAGGGTGGATAAAATAGCTCGTTTTTCAACCTTGGATAGGGATATATTTTCAAGGTTCAATTCCGTATCCCGGACCTGTTCAGGTTCATCATCCAGGATAAAGGAGAGATCAGACCGGCAAAGGTAATCGGTCCTGGCCATAACCACGCCGCGTTCCACGGCGTTCATCAATTCACGGACATTACCGGGCCACTCATACCGGATCAGGGTATCCATGGCATTGGGAGAGAACCCCTTGATGTCCCTGCGGTTTTTCCTGGCAAACTCATCCAGAAAGTGCATGGCAAGTTCCGGGATATCTTCAAGACGCCGACGCAACGGTGGAATATCAATGTTTACCACATTAAGCCGGTAATAAAGGTCTTCCCGGAACGTTTGTTTTGCGGACATGGCTTTTAAATCCCTGTTTGTGGCGGCAATCACCCGGACATCCACGGCAAGGGTCTTTTCCGCGCCCACGGGTGCAATCTCTTTTTCCTGGATGACCCGCAGCAGCTTTGCCTGCATGCTAAGGCTCATCTCACCGATTTCGTCCAGCAGGATACTGCCCTTATCCGCTAAAAAAAATTTGCCCTTGCGTTTTTTATCAGCCCCGGTAAATGCGCCCCGCTCATGACCGAACAACTCTGATTCCAGAAGGGTTTCGGTGATGGCTGCACAGTTTATCCGGATATAGGGGTGCTGCCTTCTCATGCTGTTGTTATGAAGGGCGGCAGCCACAAGTTCCTTTCCTGTGCCGGATTCCCCTGTTACAAGCACGTTGGCATCAGTGGGGGCCACCATGTGTATGGTATCCAGCAGCGCTTTGACGGCAGGACTTTTGCCCAGGATATCATGGTGAAAGGCGCTGGTTTCCAATCGGTTTTTCAGATCCTGATTTTCGTTCTTCAGATGAAGACGTTCAAACACCCGGTCCACGGTGAGTTTAAGCTTATCAAAGTCAAGGGGTTTGGTCAGGTAATCATAGGCCCCGATTTTCAAGGCCTGGACAGCCGTGTCCACCGAGGAATAGGCAGTCATGATGATTACGGGAAGGGCCGGATTAAAGGCATGAATTTTAGCCAGGGCTTCCATGCCGGACATTTTCACCATTTTCATATCCATGAGCACCAGGCCAAAGGGACTGTTTGTCACCGCATCCACACCGTCATCTCCGTCCAAGGCAACTTGCACGGTATATCCCCACCCTTTCATCAGGGTTTTAAGCATGGTGGCATGTACTGTATCATCATCCACCACCAGCACTGTCTTGTCGCTCATCAACATGTCCTTGCATCTTTATGTTTGAACGAAAAGTCACCCCTCTGCGTCTTGCACCTGGAAAACTTTTCGTCCAAACATGGGTTTCCGTTCAGATATTATTCTAATTTTTCATTATAAGGCAGGGTAATATAAAACACGGCACCTTTCGAGGGCCGGTTTTCGACCCGAATTTCACCCTTGAGATTTTCAATGATCCTGTGAGCAATGGACAATCCGAGACCTGTTCCCTTGGCCCGGGTGGTGAAATAGGGGTCAAATATCTTTTCAAAATCTTTTTCCGGGATGCCGCAGCCGTTGTCCGCCACCCGGATTTCAAGATTGTCTGCCACATCTGCCACGCCAACTTCAAGAATCCCGTTGTTATCCATGGCATTTAACGCATTCATGTAAAGATTGAGCAGCACCTGGCAGATCCGTTCCGGATCCGTATAAATGGTTTCTCTTTTGGTACGGATATCCGTTTCAACATGGATCTTTTTTTTCCCAAGGTCATGGGAAACCAGTTTAAGGGAATGCCGGATAAGGGGTTCAATCCGGGTCTGCTTGATCTGTACTGCCATGGGCTTGGCAAATTCCAGCAACTGGGTGATGGAGCGGTCCATACGTTCCACTTCCTGGATCATAATTTTTGCAATCTCCACGTCCTCGGGTTCATTTTCATACTGCCGGGCAAAATAAGTGGCAAAACCCTTGATGGAACTTAACGGATTTCTGATTTCATGGGCCACGCCTGCGGCAAGTTTGCCTATGGCAGCTAAACGCCGGTTGGTTTCCACCTGTTTTTTCAAATCCCGGAGCTGGGTCAGATCCCTGAATAAAAGGACAAAGCCTTGTACCTGGTCTTCGTCTGCCGGAATGGTCGAAACCGTCATATCCAGCCGAAGATTGCCTTTGCCTTTTTGGTTCAAGGCGATTTCTCCGGACGCGACGCATCCCGCCCCCGAAATTTTAGCAGCCATGGCAGCCATCTGGGGACAGGCTCTTTCAGGAATTTGACCCAGGATCTCTTCGGCAGCCCGGTTGGCTGAAGTCACATTAAAATCCGTATCTAAAGTGATCAGGCCCGAGGGCATATTCTGAACCACATTGTCGGAAAAAGCCTTAACCTGTTCCAGGGATGACTGAGCGCCCCTGTAAGCCTGGAGTGCAAACAGGGCAATAATGCCTGAACAGCAAAAAACAAAAAACAAAAGCCCTTTAATAACAATATTCTTAAATCCCTGGGCCTGGGCCGCCTGCACCCCGGCCATGGACATCCCAGCAAAAATATAGTGATCGGTCTGCCCAAATGCGCCGAACGCCGGCATAGCCGATCTTTCACTATCAGGCGATCCAGATGGTATCTTTTTTCTGTCGATGTGAGCGAAATCAGGGCCGTGACCGGGCCCCCGCCTTCGCCCTCTGAACATAGAATTAAACGGGACAAAGCGTTTGGCCACTTCCAGGACCGGCCCATCCGGTGTGTTCAGGGAACGGCTGGAAATCTGGTGGGGATCCCTGGGCAACAAGCCAATATCTGCCCATCTGTCATAAATTTTACCCAGCATGGCGGCATCGGAATGGGCAATGATCTTTCCCATGGCATCGGTGATCATGATATATGCAACATCAGGCTGGCCTGCGGTCTCCTCCAGCATGGCCTGAATTCTTTTGGTGCCCCACTGCATGGATCCCATACCAATCCGGGTGCCTGCTTCAAATGTACGGATGAGAGAGGTACCTGTGATTAAAAATCGCTCCCGGATAAATTCATCCTGTTTTTTAACCCGGTCCAGGGTCATCAGGATAAATACTGGCAACAGCACAACCAGGACCCCCACCATAACCAGAGGCGGCACTAACCCCGGCATTTTTCGGGTAATATTTAATTTAAATCTATTCATTGGGTTAGCACAACTATATGTAAAGTGTATTTTTTACCCGATTGTATACCCTTGTCTGGGTAAAAAGTATACACTATGTCTGATTTTTTAAAAAATACCCTGATATGGTATGTAGACTCGAACGGCCTGATATAAAACGACTTCAATGCTTTTAAAGACAAATGGCACGCCATTTGCTTTAGCTTAGATATAGGTTTAGATATAGGTTTTATATAGTTTAGCAACGGTGACAAAAACTTAAGATCACAAAAACACGAATCACAGAACATAAATCAAGAGCCACAAGGAGGCATTATGAAAAAAACATTAGCCGTATTAACTATCCTGATTATCACATGCGCCTTTTCCGCCAGTGCATTTGCATATTCCCAAAAACAAGGCAAGGGCAAGGGTTTAAAACAAACCAAATCCCGGGCGTGCATGAATCTGACCGATGAACAGCAAAAACAGCTTCGCGATCTGCATCAAAAATTTATTGATGACACCTATGAAATGCGTGCAGACATGATGACCCTGAATCAGCAGATCCGCATGTACATGGAAACATCTGATCCTGATCCGTCAAAACTGAAAGGCATGGTCACCGAAAAAGCGGATTTAGCAAAAGATCTGGCTGTTAAAAGCTTGGAATTTGCCCTGGATGCCAGAAAAATATCTCCGGAATTAAAATACATGCCCATGGGAATGGGCCGGGGAGTTGGCGGCCATGACATGGGATACGGTTCCCGGGGTCGCGGTCACGGCTATCATGGATTTGGCAGAGGTGCCGGATTTAATTGTATCCCCGGTATGGGATTTGACGGCCCCCAAGAAGAGCCCTCTCCAGAAAATAACTAATATATACCTACCAATCAACTACCCATCCTTCCATCTACTCCCTTCTCTCCTGTCCCCCCGGGTAACGCCCGGGGGGACCCTTTAGTTATCGCTTTTTATTCCTCTTTTTCCACAGGATTTTCAAGCACGCCAATGCCTTCAATTTCAACCTCCATCCGGTCTCCCGGCGCCAGATACACGCGGGGTTTGCGGGTAAAGCCCACCCCTTCGGGCGTACCTGTCAGGATCAGGGTGCCGGGTAAAAGGGTAGAAGACTGGGACAAGTAGGAAATCATATTGGCTATGCTGAAGACCATGTCACTGGTGTGGCTGTCCTGCATGACTTCCCCGTTCAGGCGTAATTTAATGGCAAGATTCTGGGGATCCGTAATTTCGTCTGACGTGGTCATGACAGGCCCACAGGGACAAAAGGTGTCATAACTTTTTCCCCGGGTCCACTGGAATGCACCGGCATGTTTCTGCCACCGACGGGCAGAGACGTCATTGGTGCAGGTATAGCCAAGCACATAATCCAAGGCCTCATCCTCGGACACATTTTTAGCGGCCTTTTTAATAATCACCCCAAGCTCAGCTTCGTAATCTACCTCGGGCGGGTCCGAGGCACATTTCGGGATCACGACTGCATCTTTATGCCCGGCAAGGGATCCGGGATATTTCATAAAAATAGCCGGATATTTTGGAATTTCCTGACCGGTTTCTTTGGCATGACGCCGGTAATTAAGGCCGATACAGATAATGGACGAGGGCTCCACCGGGGGCAGAACTTTCACCACATCCACCCGTTCACCGGTATCGCTGAAGCTGTAATCCGCAGACTGTTCCACCAGGCTGGCCGTTTGTCCGTCCCAATCGCATCCCATAACTTCCTTACCCTGCTGGGTAATAAAACGAATGATCTTCATCTAAGGCTCCTTTATTCTTTTTATTGCATGGGCTATATTCAGCCAGAAATAATCATATCCGGCAAGGAAAAAATGAAATCTATTTTCACAGGCAGTATACACAATAAAAACAGCAGAAAACAAGCCGATCTTATCCTGATGGTCCTGGCTTCCCAGTCCGTCAACGCTGTCATTGATACAGGTCCTGATGGATCGTGCAACATCCTTGTACCCGATGACGATGTTTTTAAAGCCCGGCAGCAACTGAAAAAATACGCAAGGGAGAATAAAACGGACCCAAGACCCGCCCCCCATGTGGCGACCGGATTTTTTTTCTCTCCCACAGCCTTGGCACTGGCCTTTTGCCTGGCAGCCATCCATTACATAATCACCACCCGGGGCCTGCACAAACAAGCGATCCTGGACTTTGGTTCGTCTTCATATTATTTAAGCCAGGGGCAAAGTTTCAGGGCCGTAACAGCCTTATTTCTGCACAGCGATACGGACCATCTTCTGGGAAATATGGCCGGACTGCTTGTACTTGCAGGCCCCTTACTGCGCGTGACCGGTTACGGACAGGGCCTTTTGCTGCTTTTGGCAGCAGGCACGGCCGGCAATCTGATATCTGAAAGTTTTGGCCGGGATTTACGACTTTCCATCGGGGCCTCCACGGCGGTCATGGCGGCGGCAGGACTTCTTGGGGCCCGGCGCATGACCATTGGCGCAGAATCAAGTCATTCAGTATTTCCAAAACTCCGAGGACTGGCCCCCTTTGCCGCAGCAGCCACACTTACAGCCATGTTCAGCCATGGTGAAAATACCGATGTATCTGCCCATCTATTTGGTTTTCTTGCCGGTACCGGAATCGGGCTGTGTTATTATCCGCTGTCTGCGCAGTTATCAGGCCCGATAGTAGGCCGTATCAGTTTCGGCATTGTCCTGGGAATTTTGTGCACGGCCTTTATCCAGGGTGTTTTGACTTTTCTGCCGGGATAATGGAGCGATTAAGTTTTCGGACAAAACTGACAGGGACGGCATAGGTAATCCCTGTGGGCTCTTTAAGGACGTGTTCTTTTTTCCCTTTGACAAAAACTTTATTAATCACCCCGACGACTTGTCCGGTGGAAATCCGATAGACCGGACTTCCGCTGTTTCCGGGAAAGGCAACGGCATCAAGCTGAATAATATCCCAGGGGTGCTCAAGGTATTTGATGTAAGCGGTCAAAGAACCCCATCTACAAATCGTTAATGTGACATGAGAAGATGAGCCAACTTTTAATTAGCGGAGGTTCATCGTATGTCAGAAGCAAGGAAGAAAAACCAAAAGCGTACCCAATTCTGGGAGTACCATATTAAACAATGGTCTGAATCCGGCGTGTCCCAAAATGCATACTGCAGACAAAATGATTTGAGACCCAATCAATTTACATACTGGAAAATAAAACTCAACAACCAGGCCCTTGTCCCAGAATTCGTTCAGATCCCTTCAACACAGATCAGCCAGATGCTAAACTTTTCTGAACAAAAAGGATTAAGGTTGAATATAGATAACGGATTTCAGATCGAAATCCCGGATGGATTTTCCCAGGCCACCCTGGCCCAGGTGCTCCAGGTATTGGGGAAGTGCTGATGTTTTCTCCTACCCAGAATTTAAAAATTCATATCGCACTTGGCAGCACTGATATGCGCAAGTCCATTGATGGGTTATCTATACTTGTGAGCGAAAAATTAAATTTGGATCCATTCTCAGGACACATGTTTGTCTTCTGTAACCGGAATCAAAATATATTGAAAATCCTGTATTGGGATCGCAATGGATTCTGTCTCTGGCACAAGAGGCTGGAAAAGGACTATTTTCAATGGCCCAAGTCAAAAGATGAGATTTTGACCATCGGTGCCAAAGAACTTTCATGGCTGATGGACGGCCTCTCAATTCATCAGAAAAAAGCACATAAATCATTAAAATATTCGGCTGTTTTTTGACATTAAAAACTGTCAAAAACCTTGTGGTTATGGTATATACAACGCATGAACAAAGAGGCTTTTGCGAACATAAATGACGTTGAAAAATTAAAAGAAATGATGGCTTCTTTTGTCAGTGATTTTTCAGATAGAGAGCACCATTATAAAGCCGAAATCAAAATTCTCAACGAGCAGATTAAAAGCCTCCGGGACCGACTTTTTGGCAAAAAGACAGAAAAAATCCATAAAGATGACGGTCAACGCTCCCTTTTCGATACTTTTGAACCGGATACTCCCATATTAGACGAGCCCGAAGAAATCAGCGTACCTGCCCATAAGCGGAAGAAGTCTGGGCGTAAGCCTTTGCCTGAAACCCTTCCGCGGGTTAAAGTGATCCACGATCTGACTGAGGAAGAAAAAACATGTGCCTGTGGTTGCATGAAATCCCGTTGCGGCAAGGAAGAATCTGAACAACTTGAGATTATTCCGGCACAGATGAGAGTGATCAGGAATATCCGTTATAAATACGCATGTAAAAACTGTGAAGGTGTTGAAGATGATGGTCCGACAGTCTCCATCGCCAGAATGCCGGAACAAATGATTCCCAAAAGCATTGCAACCCCAGGACTTCTGGCTCATATTCTGACAGCCAAATTTGCAGATGCCTTGCCTTTCTACCGGCAGGAAAAGCAGTTTCACCGAATTGGAGTAGACATTCACAGATCCAATATGTGCAATTGGGCCATGAAAGTGGCCCAGGCCTGTGAGATCCTGCTGGAATATATGAAGGGTGAAATTCTTAACGGTCCAGTGATAAATATTGATGAAACAACTGTCCAGGTTCTGAAAGAACCGAAACGGTCAAAATGCTATATGTGGGTGTTCAAAGGAGGGCCACCAGACAATCCCATTATTCTGTTCCAGTATCACCCAACCCGATCCGGGGACGTTGCCCGTAACTTTTTGAACGGTTATCAAGGTATTGTTCAAACGGATGGTTATGGTGGCTATGACTTTCTTGATCATATTGTAGGAATCATCCATATTGCCTGCTGGATACACGCACGTCGAAAGTTCATGGATGTAGCCAAAGCTGCCGGGAATAAAAATGGCAAACCGACAGGAATCGCCGGCAAAGCCCTGAAGTACATCAGGAAATTATACAAAATAGAGAAAGAGGCCAAAGAACTTGGCTTGTCCGCTGAAGAACTTTACCGGAAAAGGCAGGAACAAGCCTTGCCTATCCTTGATGAATTTAAAAAATGGCTGGATGCTCAAGTTGAGAAGGTGCCACCCAAAAGTCTTCTTGGCAAGGCCATCAACTACACCCTTAATCAATGGCATCGGTTGGTCCTGTATACGGAAAGTGGCCTGGTAATGCCGGACAATAATGTGGTTGAAAATGCCATAAGACCCTTTGTGGTCGGTAGAAAAAACTGGTTGTTTTCGTGTACATCCGAAGGCGCCAGGGCCAGTGCCTGCATTTACAGCTTAATCGAAACCGCCAAGGCCAATGGACTTGAACCTTATTGGTACCTCAAATTTCTTTTTGAAAATTTACCGGAAGCCATGACGGAAGACGAATTTAAAGCTTTGATGCCACAAAACGTGGATAAAAATTTGCTGGAATCCAACTATACAACACCCCGCCAGGCTTAAAAAGGTGTGGTTCATACACCGCTTACGCCGAAACAATACCTGTGTGAGTGGTTGCATTGAGACCGAGAACAAAGCCGATGGGATATCCGGTAAATGCGACTTGGTGGCCTTCTTTGAGCGTTCCCGCTGCCGCCATGGGCAGGGGATCAAGCTTTTGCGCCATATCCAGTATGGCCAGATCGTGGAAAGGGTCTTCGGCGACCAGGACAGCCTTGACCCCTTTCCCCGGCAGATTCTTGTGAAAAACACGCAGATAAAACATGCGTTTCTTTTCTTTAATAGCCCGGACCACATGGTGGTTGGTGACGATTCTGCTGCCGTCCCCAATGGCAAAGCCGGTACCACGAAACCGGGTCATGGGGACATCTTTAAAATAATAGGTGCCCACAGATACGGTGGAAGCTTTTATTTTTGATACCAGGTCGGCCATATAATCATCCCGATCCTGAAACAAAGCGTGCTCTTCAGCAAATGCAGGGCAAATTAAAAAAGCAAGGATAATCGCAATGATGCTAAAATAGACTCTCATGGTATTTACTTACCGATTAATGCCTCAGTTGTCCATCTTTTATATGGTCTGGGTTAGGTCGGTTAGTCCATTCACTATGTACGGCTCACCGCCTATTGCTTCCTTCAGACCCTGCCGTTACCAGCAACACCCTTGCAATTCGGATTGTCTTCCCCCTGGTCGGGGTGACACCTGCTTACCGCAGGCTGGGTTTGCCCGCCATGCCGGGCAAACAAAAAAAGCGGGCCGGTTTTCACCGGCCCGCTTTATATACTCAGGCAGTATTGACTAAATTAAATTTGGTAATACTAAATTAGAAGTTGATCTGCCATTTGGCGCCGAAGTAGGTGGTTTCGCCCTCACCATCATCATTACCAAGGTAGTTGTCCATGTAATCAACAACACCTACTTCAGGAACTATATGGACGCCTGGAGCCAGGGTTATGGGGAACTGAATGTAGTAAGATTGGACATCGTCTTTGTCATATATATCATCATCGAATTCAGTCGACTGGTAACCATAACCAATTTCTACACCAAACATTTCATTAAAGGTATAAGCAATGGCAATACGGCCGCCGAAGGCGTCGTTATCAATGACTTCGTCATCCGTAACAAGAGCATACCCTTTGCTAAGAGCAATACTATTTACGTCAATATTGTAAATGTTGCCAACGTTGGTACCGTAGTTAGCCTGACCGGTAATGCTGAAAGCGCCGAAGGTAACAGCAACATCAAGACCAAGACCATAGGAAGTTACATCATCATCAAGGTCTCCGTTATCAACATCAAAAGTCTGATAACCACCAGCCAAGGTGAATACCCAGTTGTCATAAGTCAGAGCATACTGAGCCTGAATCATAGGAATAACAACATCAACATAACCATCGGTAACATAGTCATCAGGATCAGTGATCTCTGAGTCAGAAAGACCACCATAATAATAAGTGTTATTTTCAACAAAAGCAATCTGGAAACCGCCGAAAGTCAACTTAATCTGAGCCTGACGGCTACCGTCAATTTCGCCCCATCCTGAAAGTGCGGCATCATTATCAACGACCTGATTTGAACCAGTCAGATACATGGGTACATAATCTTTACCAACGAGCAGTTTGCCCGCCCCAAAGTCCCATTCGCCGTAAAGCAGACGGACGTTGGCATTCCCACCGGAAGCGCCGTATTCAAAACGGCCGGTCAGTTCATCAGAAACTTTAACCTTGGCGCCAATACGGGCATTGGTTTGAAGTTGTTCATTAAACTGAACGTCTTCCAAATAATCGTCAATATCACTAATCTCATCAACACCATCAACATCGGTATCGGACCAGAACGTAGAAACACGAGCAGAACCATAGAAGTTCCATTCGGCTGCATACGCAGAGCCTGCCATCAGAGCAAGTGCTGCAACAGCTACAATAATTTTTTTCATCTTTTTCTCCTTTTAGAGTTATTTACTGCCTGAAATTTTAGCACCCTGCCTTCCTTTTAAAAACAGGTTGCCAAATTAGTTTCTTTTTTAATGCTATTTTTATGCGTTTGTCAATTGTTTTTTTAAGTTTCACGCATTATTTCAGTTTATAAGAAATAATGTTCGAAGCTTTATCCTTGGCAAGAATGGCTATCTTGGACCGGGTCACAACGGAAATCAACAGTTCTTCTATTCCGTCATTGTCTATATCGGCAATACTAAAATCAGACACCCAGCCCTGCAAGGGTACGGTCTGGAATACCGGGGCAAGGGCGATACCATTCCAGGACATGACTTCAACACGCCCCTCTTTGAACCGTTTAATCCGCCCAAGGGAACCGGCGCCAAACTCATTATTTGTAATCAGAAAAACCTTCTTTTTCTGATCCTCCCCCACGGGATGAAATTTGATTCTGGGATTTAAATACTCCCGTTCCCGGACGGTTTGATCTGCAACCGCCTCCCCTGTAATCCAATAATTATTGGTCTTTCCGTATTTTTCCGTACTTTCCCATTCATCCGACCCGGCATCGTTGATGAGCACCAGCCGATGATGCTGGTTAATGCTTAAAAATTCATGGCCACTGTCCTCCCGGACCGGTCCCCAGGCCAGGGAAAGCACGGATGTGCCCTTGGGTACACGAATGGCTTTTTCCTCCTGGTAGGTGTCATTGGTCGGCGTCATGGTGTAAATTTTTCCGGCATATGGGCCCCTGCCTTTATCCTGGGCATAAAGCACGGGATTGCCGTCCAGAGAATCAATCACACGAAAATAGCAGGAAAGGCCGTCCTGAAGTGTTGCGTAGGATGAACCATTATATTCCACCACAAAAGAAGAAAGGGTTTCCCTGTTGATTGTCATGGCCGTGACAAAAATCTCCGGATATCCGTTGCCGTTTATATCCGCCACATCCAGCGCGATAATTCTTAAAAAGGATTTGTAATCCAGCTGGATTTCCTTGGTGAGCAGATTACCCTCAAGATGGTATATTTGAAGTGCAGAATCCGTTGCCGTAACAATCTGAAGACGGCCGTCTTTATTCAGGTCGCCGGTGGCCATAGCCCGGATTATTTCCTCCATCTTAAGATGGGTGGTGAAGCCCTGGCTTGCCTGCATGGCCATCATGCCGCCGCCAGATAGGCCGGCACCGCCGGAATACTGCAGCCCCCCAAGGGTCGGATTCTGTTCCTGGGGCCGGGCATACATCTTGTTATCAATATTGCGGTTGAACATCCTCATGTTGATATCACCGGCAAAGGAATTCACCAGGGGAATAACATCGCCCATGGCATTGCTCTGCTCGAAAAAAGCAAGGGTATCCTTTTGCCCTGAAACATCCACCATAGAGGCATCTAAACTGATACTTTCCCCATAATGGGTAAGACTGCCGAAAAGGACGTAATCCACACCCATCTGCGCGCCTAAATCCCTGGCAGAGCCTTCATTGAAAGCACCTTTTACAAGCCCGCTGGCCTTTGCCCCGGCCAGGGCTTTGTCAATGGTTTCCCGGTCCAGAACATCCACTTTCCCGGCATCTGAAAGCCTTGAGGAAAGCATTGAGAACAATCCGTTCTGCAGGAAACCAAGATCCTGGGACGAATTCATTTCAAAGGGAATGACAGCCACGGTTTTTGCGTCACGGCATAATCCTGTACCGGCTGCTGCCCAAAAAGCAAAAAAAGTTAAAACAGCAACCACTGTTTTGAAAGCAAAAAATGTTTGCATGAATTTTCGCATGGGATTTTCTTACACTCCTGTTAAAATTGAGCTAAATCTAAATTTTTAAGATTTATATCCCATCCCCCCGTATCACACAAGTCTTTTGAACAGCTTTTCAATACTGCGGGCATCAAACGACACAAAAACGGGGCGCCCATGGGGGCAGTGCATGGGATTTATACAGGTAAACAACTGCTCCACAAGCGCTGTCATCTCCTTCAAATATAAGTTTTTTATTTTTAAAACTTATATCATACCTTTACAATCTTATATTTCATGTTTATAAATGAGTCATGAACGAGATTAAATGGCGCAAAAAAGCATTCCGGCAGCTCAGGAAGATCAAGGATGCTAAAACCCGTTCAACAATAAAGGACGCAGTAGGCACCTTAACAAATTTTCCAAACTGCCGGCATGTAAAGCACCTCGTCAATCATCCATACGATTATCGTCTCAGGGTCGGTAATTGGCGGGTGTTTTTCACAGAATCGTTAGAGATTATTCACATAGAAGAGGTAAAAAAGAGAGATGAACGAACCTACTAATGTACAGATTATCGAACAAAACGGTGTCCCGGTATTTGCCGTCATTCCGTATGATGAATACCTTCAGGCATTCCCCGAAAGAAGAACAGATGAAAATACGTTGATCCCCCACGAGGTAGTATCCATTGTGGTGGATAAAGACTGCAATCTGGTCAAAGCGTGGCGGATACACCTGGGCTTTACCCAAAATGAAATTGCTGCAAAAGCCGGAATCAGCCAGGCCGCGTTGTCACAAATGGAGAAAGCAAACAATCATTTAAGAAACAGTACGCTAAATAAACTTGCAGCGGCTATGAACCTAACTGTCGATCACTTGACGGATTAAACGGCAGACAAAATTCCGGGACACAACACCAATTTCGAAAATAAAAACCAACTTATTAGGGTTAAAACCATTACAGCAGATTTCATTCAATTGACTTAATACTAATTTTCTTGCTCTTGCTCGTGCTCTTAATCTTGCTCAATGAGAGCACGAGCAAGATAATGGATGAGGTCATATGAAATACACTATAGTATCACACAAGTCTTTTGAACAGCTTTTCAAGAGTGCGGGCATCAAAGGACACAAAAACGGGACGCCCATGGGGGCAATGCATGGGATTTTCACAGGTAAACAACTGTTCCACAAGTGCTGTCATTTCCTTGAGTGACATGGACTGTCCGCCCCGCACGGACCGGTGGCAGGCCATGGTGGCCAGGGCGTCTTCAAGCCAATCATCCTTAATGCCCGTGCCGTTGGCCAGGCTGATTTTTTCCACCATTTCCACTACCATGGGCCCCACCTGCTTTTCTTCCACCAGCACAGGCACGGCTTTTATTACAAATGATGTTCCGCCAAAGGGTTCAACCCGAATGCCCAGATCAGCCAAATCCGCAATGATGGATTCAAGGACCAACGCTTCCTTGTGGCTCAATTCCAGCACCTCGGGAACCGCCAGGGACTGGCTTTGGACATCCATACGCTTGTGACGGTTTAACAACTGTTCAAAGACGATGCGCTCGTGGGCGGCATGCTGGTCCACCAGTATCAGGTGGTTTTCCTTTTCCACCACAATATAAATATTGAGCACCTGGCCGATCACCCTAAATCCGGACTGGGTTGCCCGAAAACGTTCCGGCTCCGAAAGTGGCGTTGTAATACCCTGATCCGGCGATTGATTTTCATGGTCAGATAAAGGGGCTTGGGCGGGCAGTCTTGTTTCCGGTACCGGGGTCCAGGATTTTTCCCGGAGTTCAGCAGCCTGAAAGGATTCAGGGGGTGAATCAAAAGCATCGTACACAGGTGGCGACTGCGGGACGGAAACGCTTTCAAACAAGTCCGGCGTCACTTTTTTTTCTGTTTCCGGCAGGGATGCGGATTTCAGAGCCGCCTGAACGGATGTTGGGGATTCTTTTTTTTCAGCCATGACGGCCCTGGCATAGGACAATTCATCATCCTGGCCACGGGACAAGGCGTTTGCCACGGCAAGGGACAAGGCTTGGTATACGGGACCGGGGGTAATAAATTTAATTTCACGTTTAGTCGGGTGCACATTTACATCCACCTGGTCGCAGGGCAGTTCCACGCACACCGCCCCCACAGGATACCGCCCCTTCATAATTCTGCCCCGGTATCCCTGGAACATGGCGGAGATCAACCCTCTGTCATACACAAGGCGCCGGTTGACAAACAGAAAAATCCGGTTGGCCGTACTGCGGGTAACACCCGGATTGGCACACACCCCGCGGATAGATAAGCCCGGCAAACGGCTGTCTGCGTCTTCATTCGCTTGCGGCCACTGCATTTCGTACAGCTGATCGGCAACCTCTTTACCCAACACCATCTGGGCCCGCTGGAAAAGGGTCTGGCCCGGGGGATAGCTCTTGACGGATCTGCGGTTGAGCACAAGGCGGAATCCCACCCCGGGATTTCCCATGGCAAGGCCGGCCAGGGCATCGGCAATATGGCCGGATTCCGTATTTTCGCTTTTTAAGAATTTTCTTCGGGCCGGGGTGTTGAAAAACAGTCGCCTGACTTCCACCATGGTACCCACAGGCGCGCCGACATCGGTTACACCGGAAAGCTTGCCCCCATTCATGTCCACCCGGGTACCGGTAGAGTTATCCGCTGTTCGTGACACAAGGCTGAAATTTGATACGGACGCAATGGACGGCAGGGCCTCGCCCCTGAACCCAAACGTTGAAATGGAAAACAGGTCTTCCTTGGTGTAGATCTTGGATGTGGCATACCGCTCCAGTGCCAGCACCGCCTCATCCCGGGAAAGCCCGCACCCGTTATCCGAAACACGGATTAAGGTTTTCCCGCCGTTTTCAATCTCCACAATAATCCTGTCCGCCCCGGCATCCATGGCGTTTTCCACCAGTTCCTTAACCACGGAAACCGGTCGCTGAACCACTTCACCGGCAGCGATCTGGTTGGACAGGATATCAGGAAGAATGCGAATTCTGTTCATGAAGGCGTATCTGAATTTTCCTTTACAAAACGCAGCAGAAATTCGCTGTCTTTTGGGCTTAAATCAAACTGCAGACAGGCTTCATTCGCCAGTTTTTTCACATTCAGGTCGGGTTGGGCTTTTCTTTTTTCAGACACCCACGCAATGGCGTTTTTCAGGGCATTGCCCTGGGGGATGACAGTGGACATATTAACCTTCCTTTATTTATAACCACGGAAGACACGGAAAGCACTGAAAGTTAGAGCGCAAAGCGCTCAATTTGTACTTTTGGGTGACTGCCGAAGTTGATCAGTAATCCTAATTTCAAGTTCGTTGCTTTCAGGTAGTTGATAAGCTGTGCTTTATGTTCGGAAGCGATATCCTTAACCGCTTTCAACTCCAATATGATTTTATTGTAACAGATTAAATCCACCTTGTAGGTCTGATGAAGCGGTTCGCCTTTGTACATCAATGGGATCTCCTGCTGAGCGGCAAATGGGATACCCCGTCTGCTTAGCTCCTTTTCCAGGCACTCCTGATAAACTGCTTCCAAAAACCCGCAGCCCATCTCTTTGTAGACCTCAAAAACAGCACCACGAATCACATAAGTCTCTTCTTCAAGAATCAAACCCATTTCTGTGTTTTTCCGTGTTTTCCGTGGTTACAACTCGGGCAATTCAATATGGTTACTCACAGTCTGCTCAAATCCATATCCAACCCGGATCAGGGACATTTCATCAAAATGCCGGGACATCATCTGAAGCCCCATGGGAAGCCCGGTGGAGGAAATACCTGCAGGCACTGAAATCCCGGGAATCCCTGCCAGATTACAGGACAGGGTAAAAATATCACTTAAATACATGGTCAAAGGATCTTCCACCTTCTCACCGATTTTAAAGGCTGGGGTGGGCGCCACAGGAGACAGAATAATGTCGCATTCTTCAAAAGCCTGTTTAAAATCATCCATGATCAGGGCCCGGACCTGGGAAGCACGACCGTAATAGGCATCATAATACCCCGAAGACAGGGAATAGGTACCGATAATAATCCGGCGCTGGACCTCCAGTCCAAATCCTTTGGACTTGGTTTTCTTGTACATCTCAATAAGATCGTCGGAATCCATATCCCTGACCCCGTATCTCACCCCGTCGAACCGGGCCAGGTTGGCACTGGCTTCACAGGGTGCAATGATGTAATAAGCCGCCACCGCATAGTTGGTATGGGGCAGGGAAATCTCTTTAATGGTAACGCCCAACCCTTCCAGGGTTTTCCGGGCATTTTCAAACATTGTTTTAACTTCGGGATCAATGCCCTCAAGGCTTAAAAATTCCTTGGGGATACCTGCGGTCATTCCGGAAAGGCCCTTATCCTTAAACATGGCAATGCCTTTTGTAAAATCAGGCATCGGTTCAGGTGCACTGGTGGAATCTTTGGGGTCATGGCCACCCATGAGATTGAGCATCATGGCCGCGTCCGTCACATCCCGGGTAATGGGCCCCACCTGGTCCAGGGATGACGCATAGGCCACCACACCAAACCGCGACACCCGGCCATACGTGGGTTTCAGGCCCACCACGCCGCAATGGGATGCGGGCTGACGGATGGAACCGCCGGTGTCCGTACCCACAGCCCCGGCACAGAACCGGGCCGCCACGGCAGCGGCAGATCCACCGGATGAACCCCCAGGCACATGATCTGTGTTCCAGGGATTGCGGGTAACAAAAAAGGCTGAATTCTCGGTGGAAGACCCCATGGCAAATTCATCCATATTGGCCTTGCCGATGAGCACGGCATCCTGGGCTTTAAATTTCTCCACCACGGTGGCATCGTATTGGGGCACAAAATTCTCAAGAATTTTTGATGCACAGGTGGTTTTGACTCCCTTTGTACATAAAACATCTTTCAAGGCCACGGGGATGCCGGTAAAAACCTGGCTCTCCCCTTTGGCAATAATCCGGTCCGCCTGTTCAGCCTGTTTCAAGGCAAGGTCCGGCTCAACAGTGATAAACGCTGAAATAGTGTTGTCATATTTATCAATACGATCAAGAAAGGCCCTTGTCAGTTCAACAGAAGATATTTCCTTTTTGGCCAGAAGGGCCTGGGCCTGGGCAATGGTCAGGGTATGCAGATTCATTTTATTTCCTTACGCTTTCGTCTTTTTTCGGGGCTACTTTGTGCCTGAATGAAAACCCGGGTTTGGACGAAAAGTTACCCAAATGCAAGGCGCAGCAAGTGGGTGAATTTTCGCCCAAACACTACTTCACCACTCTTGGCACCACATAGAAGTCCTGGTCACGTTCCGGTGCATTGGCCAGGGTCACATCTGGGCCCGGGGACGGTTTCTGTATATCTTCCCTGAGCACATTGTTCATGAATGCCGCGCCTGATACCGGTGTCACCCCATCAACATCTACGTCTTTGAGAGTATCAATATAATCAAGGATATCACTGAGCTGTCCTGCCAGGGTCTCCTTGAGTTCATCATCCACATCCAGCCGGGCCAGATGGGCCATTTTTTCCACTTCCTGCTGTGATATTTTCATTTTTATTCCTTTTTAATAACAATACCGGTAACACCTGAACCGGCAAGCTTTTCCAACCGGACCCGGGCCGCCTTGTAATCGGCAAAAGTGCCGATCCTTACCCGGTACCAGGTATTCCCGTTGACCTTCGCACTGGCCCGGTAGGCGGCAATCCCTTTTTTATCCAAAATAACCATCTGGGCCAGGGCATCATCTAAAGTCTTATATGACGCAACCTGAATGGTGTAGGCACCATGGGCTGGTGCTGGTGCCGGTGCCGGTACTTTGCCGTTATCCGGCCTGGTTTCTTTGGGGAGCGCATTTGTTCGTTTACCCGTTTGGATTTTTGATTTTAAATCCTTGGGGGCAAGCCGGCTTACGGTCTGTTTTTTACCGGCTTGTGCATCTGTTTTTACCGAAAGTGTTTTTTTAGGTAGCGGTGCCGGGGTAACATTTTTGCCGTCGCGCTGCCCGGCCTGATGCCAGGTAGCCAGTTTTCTGCTGCGCTTGACAGGAATTTCTTCAGCCTGGGGATGATACGGTGCCGGTTTTATCGAAACTGTTTTCCCGGTTTCCGGACCCGGGGTAATTTCCCCGGAATCGTCTGTCTTTCCTTTAACCGGATAGGACTCCGGCTCATCAAGGACGTCATAAAATTTAAGATCGACCTTCTGCTTTACAGGCAGTTTGGCAGAAATCTCACTGACCATTCGGCCAAGGCGTTCCTGGAAAGGCCGGGTTTCAAACAGGACAGGACTTGATCCTCGGCCCACAAACACCCCAAGCGCAAACATCCAGATTCCGAT
Source organism: uncultured Desulfobacter sp. (assembly GCF_963675255.1). Lineage (GTDB taxonomy): Bacteria > Desulfobacterota > Desulfobacteria > Desulfobacterales > Desulfobacteraceae > Desulfobacter. Next base: position 2,503,448 of record NZ_OY775937.1, on the reverse strand, counting down.
TAAAAAATACCTGCCATATGTCCCAACACCACGAATCTTAAATCCTCCTACATTCTTTCAGGGGCGGACACCCCTAAAAGAGCCAACCCGTTGCGGATCACTTTTTTAACCGCCAAAACCAGGGAAAGCCTGGCCAGGGACAGTGGTTTATCCGCCATGATAACCTTATGGTGGTTGTAATAGGCATGAAAGGCCGCAGCCAGGGTCATCAGATAGGTAAAAATCACATGGGGATGAAGGGTTTGTGCACTTTTTTCCACCTGTTCCTGGAAAGCTGCTACCTGCTTGATCAGCTTAAGCTCCTCTTCGGCCACAAGTTTTTCAAGGTTAATGCCGACGTTGAAATCTGTCTGGTCAATGAGGCCTTCGTCCTTTGCTTTGTTTAAAATTCCGGTAATCCGGGCATGGACGTATTGCACATAATAGACAGGGTTATCAGAACTCTTCTTTTTGGCCAGTTCCAGATCAAAATCAAGACCTGAATCATAACTGCGGCTTAAAAACATGAACCGCGCAGCATCTTTTCCCACCTCATCCACAATGTCCTTAAGCGTTACAAACTCTCCGGCCCTGGTGGACATCTGCACAGGATTTCCGTCCCGCAGCAAGTTGACCAGCTGGACCAGAATCACATCAAATTGTTCACTCTTTCGTCCCGTGGCCACCACTGCCGCATCGATACGCTTGATATATCCATGGTGATCCGCCCCCCAGACATCAATGACACGGTCAAACCCGCGTTCAAATTTTTCATCATGGTAGGCGATGTCCGATGCAAAATACGTGGTAAGTCCGTTGTTACGCACCACCACGCGGTCCTTTTCATCCCCGAAGTTTTCTGTGCGAAACCAAAGGGCCCCGTCTTTTTCGTAAATCAGATCTTTTTCTTTAAAATTTTCAATGGCGGTTTGGACCCGGCCAGAATCATAAAGGCTTTGCTCACTGAACCAGTTGTCAAACCGAACACCAAAATCATCTAAATCAGACTGGATCCCGGCCAGAATTTTGCCGGCGGCAAATCGTGCGCAGATCTCAATGCCCTGTTTTTCATCGGCATCAGCAAGGTCTTTTCCCCGGGTATCAAGCACTTCCTGGGCAATGTCGCGGATATAGTCGCCCTGGTAGCAGTCCTGGGGAAAATCCACCGTTTTCCCCTGCATCTGCTGCAACCGCAGCCACACCGATGTGCCAAGGGTTCTGATCTGGCGGCCGGAGTCATTTATATAATATTCCTTTTGCACATCAAACCCTGCAAAGGAAAGAATATTACCAACGGCATCTCCCACAGCAGCCCCCCGGCCGTGCCCCACATGAAGCGGCCCCGTGGGATTGGCCGATACAAATTCCACCTGGACCCGTTCTCCTTTGCCCATGGCAGAAGCGCCAAAGGACGCATCCTGTTTCAATACCTGGTCCACCACGGGATGCCAGGCACCAGGGGATAAAAAGAAATTGATAAATCCGGGTCCTGCCACTTCTACTTTTTCCAGTATCGGGCCCAAAGAGGTGTGGGTACTGTCGGACATGGACTCAACAAGACTTTTGGCAATCTTTGCCGGGGCCATCTTCTGCAATTTTGCTGACACCATGGCAAAATTGGTTGAAAAATCGCCCTGGCCTTCATGTTTAGGGGTTTCAACCTCAAATTCAGGGACCTGGTCGGAAGGCAGCAGACCCTTTTCAAAGGCAATGCGGGCCGCATCCAGGACCATGGTTCTAATTTTTGTTTTCATAAAGGATTAATTCTCGTGTTCAGAGGTATCTTCAGGGGTAAATTTAGGGGTATCGTCCTCGGAATCAATTTCTTTGATCTCGTCTTCCTTGGTGTCCCCATCTTCATCTAACAGTGAATCGAGCTCCACATCATCTTCTTCAAGGGAAAAATCATCTTCTCCGGGCAATGTATCCACATCATTATAGTCAATTATCATCTTATCCGATTGAGGATCGGCAAAAAATTCAACGGCATTTTCAAATAACTTTTCGGACAAATCCCTGATGGGAAAAAAACTGCGGCGGCGGAATACGGCAAGAAACGCATCAATCCCCTCTTTGCACGCCGCGCTGATGACGTCAAGGTCATAGTCTTCTTCATGCAAAGGCAAAACCACACCGGGATCCACCTCGGCAGATTCAAGGACAGTGAGGATATTGTCCTTTATATTTTTTTCAAACCTGATTTTCTGTTTCATTGGATTCTCCTGTTATCATCCATTAACTTGAAACTTCTTAATATAGCCCAACCAATTCCCATGTCAATGATTTAAATCTGCCCTAAAGGGCCTGTTTAAAAATTGGGACCATTCTCATGTGATTGCAGCCGGTTTATCTATTTTTAAACAGGCTCTAATAAATTACTGCCGGGATTAAACACATTTTTTAATTGACCCGTCAGTGCCAAGCTGTTATACTTCTCAGGTTGATTTTTGGAGGAGTGGCCGAGCGGCTGAAGGCGGCGGTCTTGAAAACCGTTAGGTGTTAAAGCCTCGTGGGTTCGAATCCTACCTCCTCCGCCAAAAAAACAACTTATGGAGAAGTGACCGAGTGGCTGAAGGTGCTCGCCTGCTAAGCGAGTGTATGGGGAAACTTGTACCGAGAGTTCGAATCTCTCCTTCTCCGCCAATAGCAAGCGATATGGGTTGAAATCAAATATGGGTTTCAGCCCATTTTTATTCCATATCTATCCTTACTATATGTACTTTTCTTTCTTTAAGGATAAAAATGACTGAAAAACCTCACGAAAAAAATCAATGACACCTGCTGAATATTTGGAGATAAAAAAAGCATCTCTGGATATTAAGCATAAATTTTATGATGGTAAGGTGTTTGCTATGGTTGGGCCAGCAGACACCACAACCGTATCAATGTAAATTTGACAAGAAAAATTGGGGGATAAACTTGACAAACCCCGTTGTTATTAACAAAATTCTTTCAGATTCCACCGAACGTTTTGACAGGACGAAAAAATTTGCTTATTACCGGGCAATCTCCACACTTCAAGAACACGTTCTTGTTTCCCAACATGAATGTTGGGTTGAACAATATACACGTCAAAACGATATGTGGAGTTATCGATCATATAGCGATATAGAACAGATTTTAAAGCTGGAATCTGTTAACTGCGAAGTGCCGCTATCTGGAATTTTATATGAAAGAACTAAACTAACCAGTTAGTTTCTTTCATGATTTGTTGTGGCCTAACCTCGGTGAAAGACCAGGTCGGCCATGGCCGTTATTTAAATGTTAAGTTTGATCCAAAATAGGAGGGGGCGATTCCCGGTGAATTTTGATGATATTAAAGGGAGGAAACAATGCAATGCCATGAAGTGGATTACGAAATTTTCGGAGATGACATGCAGGCTGTCGAGGTGGAACTGGACCCCGGCGAAACCGTGATTGCCGAGGCCGGAGCCATGAACTGGATGGAGCAGGGCATCCAATTTGAAGCAAAAATGGGGGATGGCTCCTCTGCAGACAAAGGAATTATGGGCAAACTCTTTAGCGCAGGCAAACGGGCGCTCACTGGCGAAAGCATGTTCCTTACCCATTTTACCAACCAGGCACATGAAAAAAAAAGAGTGGCTTTTTCCGCACCCTATCCCGGAAAAATTATTCCCATTAACATGGCCGCCATCGGCGGACAGCTGATCTGCCAGAAAGATGCATTTTTGTGCGCCGCCCTTGGCACAAAAGTGTCCATTACCTTTAACCAAAAACTTGGGGCCGGCTTTTTCGGTGGCGAAGGTTTTATTCTCCAGCGCCTGGAAGGTGACGGTATGGCTTTTGTTCATGCCGGCGGCACCATCGTTAAAAAAGAGTTGAACGGCAAAAGGCTGATGGTGGATACCGGCTGCATAGTGGCCTTTTCCCAGGGAATTGAATATGATATCCAGCGGGCAGGCGGGCTTAAATCCATGTTTTTCGGCGGCGAAGGTTTGTTTTTGGCTACATTGGAAGGACAAGGCAGCGTTTATCTGCAAAGTCTGCCGTTCTCCCGCCTGGCAGACCGCATCATCAGCCATGCACCAAGTGCCGGGGGCTCTTCTAAAGGTGAAGGTTCTGTCTTAGGTGGCCTTGGACGGTTGCTGGATGGAGATTAAGATAAATCACAAATTAGTTGATAATTAGTCGTGCTCTTAATGTTGCTCCAAACTATAAATTCGAGCAGGAGCACGATTAAGAGCACGAGCAAGAAAAAAGGAAAATCATGGAACGTCTGATCTACCCTGTGCTTGGGGTCGTGCTTTGTCTATTCTGCGGTTGCGCCACAACGGCCAAAATTGTCATGCGTGATGATCCATTAATCGGAACCGTGGTCAGAGGGGACACTGGAAAACCTGTTCGCTTTGACGACCTCATGGATAGGCTTATCCACAGCGATATAATCTATCTATCCGAAAAGCATGATAATCCCATGCACCATGCCATCCAGCACCGGATTATCCAGTCCCTCCTTGACCATGGACACGCCCCAATCCTTGGATTTGAATTTTTTTCGTACCAGGACACCCCTTTGCTGCTCAACCTGATGGATGCCGGCAAAAAAGAGCATTCCCCCAAGATGGAAAAAGCCGTTGAACAACGGATCCGGAAAAAACTTGGATGGAAAAACCAATCCGACACCATGTGGGGCTATTACTGGGATCTGATAATGCTTGCGGCAGATAACGACTTTCCTGCCGCCGGCCTTGATCTGTCCGCCACCCAAAAGCGCCGGATTACCCGCAAGGGACTTGACGGTCTGTCCCCGATAGAATTAGAGCAGTTATTTTCCACAGGACTTTCAAGCACGGCATATGAATCGTACATGAAATCGGTTTTTGTATCGGTACATTGCGGCATGGATCATGGCCGGATGACGGATCGGCTTTATGATACCTGGATAACGCGCAATGACCGGATGGCCCGGTCGGTGGTTCAACTGTTCAATGCTGTGCAAACAAAAGACCGCGACGAGGCAGGACGAAAAACAGGACCTGTTGTCATCATAATAGGGGCAGGCCATACCGAGTATGGTTTAGGTGTCATAGACCGGGTACATCACCTTAAACCGACCGCTACCCAGACAAATTTAGCCATAACGGAGATAGAAAGAGAACCGGCAGACCTATCGCAGTATTTAACCCCCCTGTCCCTTGAAGGGTTTGATCCGGTGCCCCCTGCAGATTTCCTGTGGTTTACCCAGCGGGCATCCTATGATGATCCCTGTGAAAAATTTAAAACTGTATTAGAAAAAATGAGAAAGCGCAAAAAAAATTAAGGGTATCAAATTCGCATTATAACCACGGAAGACACGGAAAGCACTGAAAGTTAGGACCAGCCTTGAAATTCATTTCCGTGTTCTTCCGTGTTTTCCGTGGTTCACCCGCAATACGCCCAAGGTTTTGGTCATCTCAAGCGCGTCATAATGTCCTGTTGCCAGGGCCTCTTCATACACCTGGCGCGGGGGCTGACCGCCTTCTTCGGGATTGAAAAAGATATCATGGATGACCAGAAATCCTCCTGGGATGATATGCGGAGCCCAAGTCAAAAAATCCGTATGTGCCGCTTCAAAGGAGTGCCCGCCGTCGATGAACACCATGGAAAGCGGTGTCTTCCAATTGCGACCTGCTGTTTTTGAGGTACAGACAATGGGCACCACCGTGTCTTCCAAGCCTGCCCGGGAAAGCGTCTGACGAAATAAAGGAAAAGTATTGATGCTTAACGTTTTCTCATCGTAAAGGTCCGGGTCAAAATATTGTTCACCCGGTTGCTGTTCTTCGGAGCCTGTATGATGGTCGATGGAAAATAAAATACCGCTGTTCTGCTTGCAGGCAGACCCGATAATGACGGCAGACCGCCCACAATAGGATCCGATTTCAAGCACCGGGCCGGCTCTGGAGGCAGCCAGGGAAAGCGCATATAAACGAAGGGCCTCATCGTCATCCATAAACCCCTTGATGGTATTTAAAAATTCAAAATCAAGCGATGCGGTCATATGATCTTTTCCTCGTCATAACTTTTCACCAGTATGTCCCGGGGTTTGGAACCGACCTGGGGCCCGACAATGCCCTCATGCTCCATCATCTCAATGAGCCGGGCAGCACGGTTGTAACCGACCCGCAACCGCCGCTGGACATAGGAAATGGAGGCCTGGCGATCATTAGTAACCAGGGCCACAGCTTCATCGTATTTTTCATCATATTCGGATTCATCAAACACTTTTTCCTGGCCGTCGTCATCGCCCTGGATCACCTCTTCGTTGTAATCGGGTTGACGCTGATCTTTAAGAAACGAAGTGATCCGACCAATCTCTTTTTCGGAAATAAAGGCGCCCTGAATACGCATGAGCTTTCCTGTTCCAGGTGGACAGAACAGCATGTCTCCGTTACCAAGCAGGCTTTCAGGCCCCCCTTGGTCAATGATGATCCTGCCGTCGATTTTTGAAGAAGTCTGAAACGATAACCGGGTGGGAAAATTAGCCTTGATTGTGCCGGTGAGCACGTCAGCGGACGGACGCTGGGTGGCGATAATCAGATGAATACCTGCTGCCCGGGCCATCTGGGCCAGGCGTGTCAGGGCATATTCCACATCTTTGGAGGCCACCATCATCAAATCCCCGAGTTCGTCCACGATCACCACAATAAAGGGCAGACGTTCCAGGGGCAGTCCGCCGGGAAGCATAACATCCTCGGGCGAGGTGCCCGGGTCAATATCCCGGAGCCGTTCGCTGACCATCTCATTGAACTGTGCGATATTTCTTAGGCCCGATAATTCCAGCAACTCATACCGGCGCTCCATTTCCCGGACAGCCCAGAAAAGTGCATTAGTGGCTTTTTTCATATCCGTGACCACAGGGGTAATCAAGTGGGGAATATCATTATACACGGAGAGTTCAATTCTTTTGGGGTCAATCATAATCAGTTTGACCTCCTCGGGCGTGGCTTTGTACAGCAAACTAATGATCATGGAATTTAAGCCCACACTTTTACCCGTACCTGTGGCACCTGCAATAAGCAGATGGGGCATTTTATCCATTTGGGTGGCCACGGGCTGACCAAGAAGATCCTTTCCAAGACCAAGTGTCAACAAAGATTTGGACTGGACAAACTCCCTGGATGCAATCATTTCCCGTAAATTTACAAGTTCGCGCTCATCATTGGGAATCTCAATGCCCACCACATCCCGGCCTGGAATAGGCGCCACAATGCGGATGGAAATAGCGGCAAGGGCAAGGGCAAGGTCATCGGAAAGCCCTACGATCTTTGACAATTTGATGCCGGGGGCCGGACGATACTCAAATGTGGTAATAACAGGCCCGGGAAGAATTTCCACGACCTCACCTTTTACATTGAAATCCTCCAGTTTACTTTTCAAAATACTAGCCTTGTTCTGGAGTTCATCCGTGTCAATCTGCCTGCGAATTTTTTGTTTCTCATCCAAAAAGGACAAACCAGGCAGAACAAAGTCGGCCTTTTCCCGGATATCTTTTGGGTAAGGATCGGCCACATACTCTTTGTCATCGGTTTCCACCGCCACAATAGTGGGGCCAAAGGATTTTTCGGGCTCGGATTTTTTTGTAGGCGAAGAGACATTCCGGAGACGGGGTTTGGGGGCATCAAATTTTTTTGGAATTATATCCCCGTTTGTTTCCGGCACAGGAGAAACATCGGTCACATCCATATCAGGCTTAACATTATCCCCATCATTTTTCCCACTGAATCTTGGCAGGACGATCAAGGATTTTAATTTTTCCGCCCGGGCAAGCCCGGCTGCCTTTCTCTCCTGCCTTTTGTTTTCAAGGATCTGTTTCAAATACCCGGTACCTTCGATCATATCCTGTGCAATTATCCGGAGAAACCGGACCAGCCGGCCCCAAACAAAATTAAGCACCTCTTTTAAGGAAATACCGGTAATCAACATGACGCCCAGCAGCACAAAAAAACATAAAAATATGGCACAACCGGTGATGTTTGCATATTTGAGCAAAACCCCTGCAAGCCAGCCACCCACTTTTCCGCCGGCAGAAATCGTGGTGTCGGCAAACGCATAAGTTTCATTAAACAGAAAAAAAACACTCCCCGTGGTCATCATCAGAATCAGTTCCCCTGCCAAGGTCAACCAGATGACGTTCGGGGACTTCTTTTTGATAAGCCAAAGGCCAAAAAGACAAAGGAACAAAGGAACCCACAAGGCGCCGATACCAAACAAAAAGATAAGCAGTCCGGCAACATGTGCACCGATCAGGCCGAACTGATTATTCACCCGGTCAGGAAAAGAAAAAAAATGATTGCCCACACACGGATCAGCAGCATGGTATGAAAAAAGGCTTACCGATGTCAGAATAATCAGAAATATTAAAAAGATGCCGAACAGTTCTTTTTTCATATTTCAATAATAACGGGTACAATCAGAGGTCTGCGATTTATGGCGAAAGTAAAATACTGCTTAAGTGCCCGCTGCAGTTTTTTTCGAATCAGTTCCACCCGGGAATCAATCCCGGCTTCAATCTCTTCAACTATTTCCAGAATCACGCACTGGGCATCGTCCACAAGGTAACCTGTGGCGGAATCAAATACAAACCCTTTGGAAATCAGTTCCGGCCCGTAAAGCACCACTCCGGTCTCTTCATCAATGATCATGGTCACCACCACAAGGCCGCCTTCGGACAGTTCCCGGCGTTCTTTCAGCACGGAACGGCCCACATCCCCGATACCTTTTCCGTCCACAAGAATCCGGCCGGTCTGCACCCGTTCTTCAAGCCTGCCCCCTTTTTCCTTATCAAAGGCAATGACCTGACCGTTTTCAGCCACAATCACGTTACTGCGGGGCATACCCAGTTTTTCGGCAAGCCGTGCATGCACCACAAGATGCCGGTATTCACCATGGATGGGAATAAAATACTTAGGTTTCGTCAGATTGATCATCATCTTAAGCTCTTCCTGGTGGGCATGGCCCGAAGCATGAATACGGGCAATCTTGGAATAGACGACTTCAGCGCCCCTTCGGTAAAGCTTGTTAATAATGCCGGCAATGGCTTTTTCATTACCCGGGATATGTTTGCTTGATAAAAGCACGGTATCCCCTTTGCGGACATGGATATGCTTATGAACGCCCGAGGCCATACGGGCCAAGGCAGACATGGGCTCGCCCTGGGAACCTGTGGTGATGATCACCACTTCATGGTCTTCAAGCTTATGAATCTGTTTGATATCCACTACCAGGCCCGGGGGGCAGTCAAGATAGCCCAAACGCATGGCCACATCCGTAATTTGTTCCATGCTGCGCCCATTGAATATGACCCGGCGGTTGTTATGTCTGGCAATATCAATCACCTGCTGGATACGAAACACATTGGAGGCAAAAAGCGCAACAATCACCCGGCCAGGAGAGGCTTCAACCAGTTTTCCCAAATTTTTTGCAACCTTCTCTTCAGAGATGGAATAGCCTTCTACTTCCACATTGGTGGAATCGGAAAGCAGGGCCATCACGCCCTTTTCGCCAAACCGGGCAAAACTTGAAATATCGGTGTTTTTCATGATGTCGGCGGAGTGGCTGATGCGGAAATCTCCGGTATGGACCACAACACCTTCGGGGGTTGTGATGGCCATACCCACACCGTCAATGGTGGAGTGGCTGACCCGGATGAACTCAATATCAAAGGGTTCAATGGTCAACACCTCTCCCGGGTTGACCAGGTTGAGATCCACACGGGTATTGAGATCAAACTCAATGAGCTTGTTGCGCACAATCTCCAAGGTAAAGGCCGTGCCGTATACCGGCAGACGAATTTCGCGCAAAAGGTAGGGTAAGGCACCGATATGGTCTTCATGGGCGTGGGTCAGGATAATGCCTTCGATTTTATCCATATTTTCCCGAAGGTAATCCATGGCCGGGATAACAATATCAACGCCCAGCATATGATCTTCAGGAAACATGATGCCTGCGTCAATGATGAAAATGACGTTATCATATTCCACCACCATCATGTTCAGGCCTATTTCTCCAAGACCTCCAAGGGGTATGAGTTTAAGCATCTATACTATTCCGACCCGATATCAAATACAAATGGACAGCTTTTCAAGAACGGCGTCTGCCCAGTCAAACAGCCAGTTGCGCTGCTCAACCGTGGCATACCCCATACAATCACACCTGATATTGGTTTTAATTCTTACCAACAGCTCACAGGACAAGGTGGTTTCTTCCAGCATCAAGGCAAACACATGTGGGCCACAGGCCTTATGGGCGGTCTGGGTTTCTGTCAAAATACCAGAATCCAGCTCAAGCCAGTAGATCCCGCCCACGGTGGCAGCCTCAAGATACGTGTCAAAATACTGTTTTAAAGCCTTGTAATCCTTAGGCGTAAAGCCGTCTATAACATACTGTTTCATAATTGGGTAAATTAACATAGAAACCTTTAACTATGCAACCTGAACTTAAACCTAACAGCAATTCTAAATTTGAGTCGATACGCCATCGTGCTCTTAATCTTGCTCATGCTTTTGCTCGAAATAATACTTCGACAAGAGCATGATTAAGAGCACGAGCAAGAAAAAAACAAGCAGAAAAGATAATACGTTATTAAATTTAGAATTGCTGTAAACCTAACAAGCTGAGGGGATCGATTTTCAGGCAGGTTTCCGGACCAGAACAATGATGCTTCCGGCCAAAACAAAACCCAAGCCTGCCATGGCCTCAATGGTCCAGACATAGCCTTCCGCAAAGGTGGAAATAATAAGCGCCACCACCGGCACCACGGTGATGGCATAGGACGCTTTATCAGCCCCCATGGTTCCGATCAGGGTCAGATAGGTGCCAAAGGCAACGATTGAACCAAACAGAGAAAGGAAAACCAAGGACCCGATATATGGCACAGAAAAAGAGAATGTAAAATTTTTCTCCATGCAAAGGGCAACAATAATCAAAAATAAAGTCCCGTAGGCCATGCCGAAGGTGTTGGCCTGGATCACGGGAATTTTCGCTTTGGTGTTTCGGGCAGAGGTAATATTGCCAAGGGATGCAAGCATCACCGAGGACAAGGCAAGAATCAGACCTTTAACCCCCTGGTCAGCCAAACTGAATGAATTGATTTCACGCATGTAGATCAAACTGATACCGCAAATGCCGACTACAGCACCGATAAGTGTTCTACGGTTTACAGGCACCCCACGGAAAAGGGCATTGTTGGCAATATTAAAAAACACCAGTGAAGAATACACAACAGCAGCGATTCCTGAAGTCAGATAAACCTCGGCTTCATAAATCAACCAGTAGTTGATGGAAAAAAGGGAAACGCCCAGAAGAGCCATAAATAAATGATTGTGTAATGAAAACTTCAAAGAGAGGCGCAAGGCTTTGCAACCACCGAACAGCAAGACAGATGCCAAGCCGAACCGGTAAATGACAGATACCATGGGGTCCACATACCCTAGTTGAAATTTGATTGCAATCCAGGTGGAACCCCAAATTAATAATGTCACCAAATAAAGCACGGCCTGTTTCATTTGTCTTCCTTCAATATAAATGTAGTTGCAAAGCAAACCATTAATAGTTTAAAAATAGTATAAAAACCAGGCATCATTTATGTCCATGGCTGTTGCGATACACGTTTCAAAGGAGATCAGGCTTACCTCCCCCCTCCCCCCGGGCGGCATGTTTTTATGGATAGGGTTAAATAATAACAGGAGAACAAAATGTTACATAAAATAATCAGCCGGACCCTGCCCTATTTCCCGCCAAAATTAATCTGGCAGTTTTCAAAAAGCTATATCGCAGGCAAAACCACCCAGGACGCCATTAATGTTACAAAAGCCCTGAACCGGGAAAAGGTTATGGTGACCCTTGACATTCTTGGTGAATTTATCAAAAACATGTCCCAGGCAGCAAAAAACCGGGATGCCTACCTTGCCCTTATCCGCACCATTGAAGCGGCAGGAATTAACGCCAACTACTCCGTTAAGCCTACCATGTTCGGTCTTTTAATTGATAAAAAAACCTGTTTTGAATACATGCGGGAACTTACTGCCGAGGCGGCATCCCATGGCAATTTTGTTCGCATTGACATGGAAGATTCGCCCTGTGTGGATGATTCCATTGATATTTTCGGCCGGCTTAAACAGGAATTTCCCCAAAACATCGGTCTGGTGATCCAGGCTTACTTGAAACGCACCTTAGGCGACCTGGAATCCATGCTGGATTTGCGCCGTGAAGATGCAGTTCTGAACTTGAGACTGGTCAAGGGAATCTATGTGGAACCGGCAGCCATTGCATATAAGGATTACCACGAAATTAATGCCCACTTTTTAGAAGACCTTGAATTCATGTTTAAAAACGATGTCTATGCGGCCATTGCCACCCATGACACGCCCCTGATCCAGGGGGCACTTGACCTGATCGACAAATATCAGGTACCAAAGGAAAAATACGAATTCCAGATGCTCTACGGCGTAACACCCAAAAAGCGCCGGAAGCTTGTAGAAAAAGGTCACAGGATGCGGGTTTACGTACCTTTTGGAGAACAGTGGTTTGGTTATTCCACCCGCAGGCTCAGAGAAAATCCGGCCATGGCCAAGCACATTATCAAGGCCTTGTTTTATAAGGGATAACCATTGCCGCCCATTAGATTAGCTTTATGTTTTCATTTCTTTTTAAGCGGTTTTGCCGGCTTTACCCCTTTTTTAGGGCAGTGTTTTTCAAGCACACAACGGTAACAATGGGGTCCGACCGGGCGGCAGGTACCCTGGCCAAAGGTAACCAAAATTCGATTTACCTCTTTCCAGAATTTTTTTGGCAGCTTTTTTCTTAATGCTTTTTCCGTATCAAGGGGGGTTTTTGTTTTCACATATCCCCAGATATTCATGATCCGGTGTACATGAGTATCCACACAGATGGCATCCTTGTCAAAGGCCACCGCCCTGACCAGATTGGCGGTTTTACGCCCTACGCCCGGAAGGGTCACCAGGGCGTCAATTTCATCGGGTACTTGTCCTTGGAAGGCGTCCAGGGCTTCGGGCAGTTTTGATAAATATTGCGCTTTGGATTTGTAAAATCCCACGGGGAAAATCAATTTCTGAATCTGGGAAGTGGAAAGCGCCCGCAATGTTTCAGGGTCCGGGGCCAGTTCCAGCAGACGCTGTGCGGCAACCGCCGTAACTTCATCTTTGGTTCTCGCTGACAGGATGGTGGCCACAAGCACTTTAAAGGCAGACCGGCTCTGCACGGCAATCAGATCCACCACCGGCACCTGGTAGGTCTCAACCTCCTGCTTTAACGTCCCAATAAAAAAGGCAATATCAATGGCCATGACATTACTTGAACAGGGTTGTTGCAAAATAATAGATCAACGGCAAAAATATGGCCGGCAGCATGTTGCCCACGGCGATCTTTTTTTCCCGGATCATGTTCAATCCAATGGCTGCGATGAGCAGTCCCCCTGCCCCGGACATCTGGCTGACCACCGAAGGAATCAGATAGGGTTTTATAAATCCTGCGGCAAGGGTTATGGCGCCCTGGTAAACCAGAACAGCCCCGGCGGAAAGCCCTACCCCGAGCCCTAAAGATGCAGTCAGGATAATGGAAGTTACACCGTCTAAAAAGGATTTGGCAAACAAGGTACCATGGTTGCCTGTAAGCCCGCTTTCAAGGGAGCCCACAATGGCCATGGAACCCACGCAGAATAAAAGGGACGCCGTAACAAAGGCCGTGGACATGGAAGGCGTTGATGCGTTGGGCGCCGTAAATTTTTTTTCCAGAAAATCCCCAAATTTTTTAAGATGCGCTTCTATGGCTAAAAACTCACCTATAATGGCACCAACGGCAAGGCTGATGATGATCACCAGAATGTCCGGGCAACCCAAGGCACTTTTCAGACCGATGAGAATGACGGACAGGGCAATAGCCTGGAACACGGTGATGTTGTACTTCTCAGGGATACCGTTTCGAAACAGCATTCCAATGGTTGTACCCGCCAGAATGGCAAGGATGTTTACAATGGTTCCCAGCATTATTTATATATTAAAGGCTTTGGATATAATTCACACCATTTTCAAACAGCCGTATCCCGGTGGTGATGGTCTCTTCCAAAGATTTTCCAAGGCGCTTTGCTTCAGCTTTCTGCCTGGGCCAGTCCGGATGGTTGCCAAAATGGTTATAGCCTTCGGGATGGGGCATCAGGCCAAATATTCGGCCGGTGGGGTCACAGATCCCCGCAATATCATCCACAGCCCCATTGGGATTGGCCGGAAAGGCACCGTTTGCGGGCGCACCATTTTCATCGGCATACCGGAACACCACCTGGCGGTTGGCAACAAGGCGTTCAATAACGTCAGGTTCCGCGACAACCTTTCCTTCGCCGTGGCGTACCGGATAGTCAGATACACCCAACCCTTTTGTGAACACACAGGGACTGTCTGCATCGGGCACAAGCCGAACCCACTGGTCCCTGAAATTTCCGCAGTCATTATAGGTAATCGCCACGGACCTGCGGGTATAATCCTGGTCCAGTCCGGGCAAAAGGCCTAAATTCACTAGAGCCTGAAACCCGTTGCAGATACCAATGACCAGCTTGCCGGCACCCACGAAATCCAACAGGTCTTTGCCGATATTGTTTTTCAGTTTCAGGGCCTGGATCACCCCGGCCCCATGGTCGTCCCCCCAGGAAAAGCCGCCGCCAAATGCAAGGATCTGGAAATCCGGCAATCGGACATCGCCACGGATCAGAGAGTTAATATGTACTCTGTGGGCGTCAGCGCCGGCCTTTTCAAAGGCAAAGGCGGTTTCATAATCACAGTTCAGGCCAAATCCCGTCAGTATCAGCGCTTTTACAGCGCTTGCGCCGCTCATATCTTATCTCCAAAGGTCTTGTTGAATGCTGAATCAAGGGTTGCAATGGTCAAATCTGCCACAGGATTACCGTCCGATGCAATTTTGAGACGGTCATGACTGTCGGTTACCATGCCCAGACATGCACAGGGCAGACCCTTACACAATTTTTCAAAAGTTTGTTTTTTATCCGGGGCCACGGTGACGATAAACCGTCCGGCAGACTCGGAAAATAAGGCTTTTTCACTGGAAAGCGCCAAATCGTCTGTCAGGGGCAGCCCGGCCAGATCAATGTCAAGGCCGAGTCCGCCGGCCATGGCCACAAGACTGAAATGAATACCTAAACCACCGCGTCCCACAGCATGGCAGGAGGCAACCAGTTCGGTGTCAATGGCTTTTTCCAGGACTTTGTACAAAGTTTTAAATTTTGAAAAGTCAACCAAAGGCACATTGAGACCGGTTTTATCGAACATCTCGTAATACTCCGATGCGCCCAGTTCATCCCCGGTGCTACCCAGCACATATAAAAAATCGCCCGCTGTTTTGGGTTCCAGGGTCACACACCGGCTGACATCGGAAACCAGGGATACGGCGGAAAACTGAACCGTCTCAAGGGCTGATACTTTGATACGCTCACCAAACGCCCCTTCCAGATGACCGTCCACATACATGGAGTCCTTGCCTGAGAGCAATGGAATCCCATAGGCCATGCAGGCATCTTTCAAGGCCCGGCAGGCCCGGACAAGCTGGGCTGCCTTAAATTTTCCGTCCGGATTGGACAAGGCGTCATATCCGATATCCGGCCAGCAGAAATTATCCACGCCGCCGATGTGGTCCAGAGAACCACCCACGGCAATGAGACGACGGACCGCCTCATCAATGGTACAGGCCATCATATGATACGCATCAATTTTTGAGTACCAGGGCAAAATGCTCTGGGAAAAGGCAAGTCCACGCTCGCTGGTAAGCACAGGCCGGGTCACCGAAGCATTCGTGGGGATGTTACGGTTGATTCCCACCAAGGGTTTGATCACGGATCCGCCCTGAACCTCGTGGTCATATTGACGAATGATCCACTCTTTGCTGCATATATTGGGCCTGGCCAGCATCTGTTCAAGCAGACCATTAAAATTTTTTGGTGTGGAAATCACAGGTTCGGTCAGGCCGCGAGTCTCAGGCGGCGTCCAGATCGCCTCAAATTCCCAGGCCGGGAACCCTTTATCGAGAAGATCCATATCCACATAAGCACAGGTCTGGTCTTTGTACTTGATATGCAGTTTGCCTGAATCCGTATATTTGCCAATGACCGTGGATTCCACCTCATGGAGTTCAGACAGCGCCATAAACCTGTCAAGATTTTCGGGCTTAATGGCAATGGTCATGCGCTCCTGGGATTCGGAAATCCAGATTTCCCACATGTCCAGGCCCTCGTATTTCAAGGGCACCTTGTCAAGCCAGACCTCACATCCGTTGGAGAGCATGGCGGATTCGCCCACGGAAGAAGATAATCCACCGCCACCGTTATCCGTAATAAAGGTGATCAGCCCTTCATCCCGGCATATCAGCAAAAAATCATGCATTTTTTTCTGGGTGTAGGGATCGCCGATCTGGACATGTCCGGCCGGGGTGTTCTCGGAAAAGCTTTTGGAAGAGGCTGTTACCCCGTGGATACCGTCTTTGCCCACACGGCCACCGCTCATGATGATCAACTCGCCCGGGGAAGTGGTTTTTTCATGGCTTGGCTTACCATTCACGGTTTTAGGCATAATCCCCAAAGCGGTAACAAAAACCAAAGATTTGCCCATGTAACCGGGATCAAACAAGGTCTGGCCAAAGGTCGTCGGCACCCCGCTTTTATTTCCCCCGTCCTTAACACCTTCAATAACTCCGTCAAGCAGACGCCGGGGATGTAGGGGTGGTTTTAACGGACCATTATAATTGATATCGCCCACGCAGAAGCCGAAACTGCCCATGAACAACTTGGAACCAAGGCCCGTGCCCATGGGATCGCGGTAAACGCCCACAATCCCTGTGATGGCGCCACCGTAAGCTTCCATGTTGGACGGTGAATTATGGGTTTCACCTGTAATGACATAGTTATTTTCATCATCGAAAGACCCTATACCGGCATTGTCCCATAACACCGAAACCACCCAGTTTTTAGACTTTTTCAGAGCCAGGGTGGGTGTTTTGATATAAGTGTTAAACAGCGAATTTTCCTGCGCGGTTTCACCGGTTTCCGTGTCCGTATACCTGAAAATACCGTTAAAGGTGTTGTGACAGCAATGATCCGACCGGGACTGGGAGATATATTCAAGCTCAACATCCGTAGGCTTTGATAACCCCATTTGTGCTCGTTCTGCCAGGACCTTTTCATCCAGGAAATACCCCCGGATCACAGGGATATCCCTGGGATTCAGTGACAAACTGCGGTCATGGGAAATTTGGGCAAGGATCTCATCGGTATCAATATCCATGGTGTCAAAGCCGGGGGTATGATTTAAAATAACCTTGGCAGGTTTTACATCGGCCCCGATCTTTTTGTCCCATTGGTCTTTGCTGAACACTTTGTATTGCTGAATAATGCTATTGGACAAAATCCGGCCGGCGATCTTTTCAACATCTTCCCGGGTCAGGTCAGCCCCGCTCAGACAGTACCGTTTAGATGTGTAAATATTTTCATGGGCCGAAAAATCTTTTTTAAGAAGATCCCTGACCGCTTCCACAGCCGTAGCACCGGGATTATCCCGAACCCCTGGACGAAAACCCACCCAGATACAAAAATGAAAGTCAATATCTAAAGGCGAAAGGCTGGATTCCTGGATAACAGGATTGGTAAACACCTCCCGGCGTATGGTTTCCAGTTCGTCCTGACTTAGATCAGACTCCAGGGTCACGATATTGATGCAGCGCGCATCATCTATTTTAATACCGAAATATGCACTGGCCTTCTTCATCAAAGACTGGCCTTCGGCATCTCTTAAATCCTGCTTTAGCGTGATTTCGATGTTGGAAATCATTATAATCCACCGTTGAATAATTTGACTATGTCATTATAAAAGACATAAATTATTAAAGTCATCAGCAAAACGGCCCCGAACTGAACCATTCTCTCGCGTACCTGGACGCTGACAGGGCTGCCTTTAACCGCTTCAATGCTTAAAAACAAAAGATGCCCCCCATCTAAAACCGGGATGGGGAACAGATTGATGATCCCAAGATTTACAGAGATGAGCGCGATAAACCATACAAAATTTTCAAACCCGGCTTTGGCCTGATCTCCGGCCATCTTGGCAATCATGATAGGACCGCCCAGATTGTCGGCAGACACGGCCCCTGTGAACATTTTTACTACGGACAAAATTGTCAGTTTCACCATCCCGTAAGTATCGGATACAGCACGAACCCCGGCTTGAACAGGATTTAAAGGACGGTGAAAGGTTTCGCCGGTGCCCATAATACCAATCACAAACCGGTTCACGCTCTCCCCAAACAGGTTCTTGTCTTCCCGTACCCTGGGTGTAATCGTAAAAGAATGTACTTCACTTTCCCGTTCCACAAGAATGGCCAGGGGCTTGCCTTCACTTTTTGAGACAATCCGGGAAATGTCTTCAAAAGAATGAACAGGTGTATTGTCAATTTCCTTTATGACATCCCCCTTTTTAATGCCTGCAGCCATGGCCGCAGAATCATCCATCACCTGACCGACATGGGGCAGCCCCATGTACACACCGCTGATTTGATATAAAAAGTAAAAAATCACAATGGCCAGAAAAAAATTAAATGCCGGTCCGGCAGCGGCGATCAGCGCCCTTTGCCCCACGCTTTTATGGGTAAAGGAAAGATGACGGTCTTTTTCATCCAGAGCCTGGGCAGCACCGGGCTCCTCTCCGGTCATTTTAACGTATCCACCCAGAGGAATGGCTGAAATACAATACTCGGTCATTCCCCGTTTTATTTTAAAAATTTTTGGTCCAAACCCCAGGGAAAAAACCTCAACCCCCACGCCGCAGGCCCGGGCGACAAGAAAATGACCCAGTTCATGGACAAAAACCAGTACACCAATAACAATGATAAATGCAAAAAGGGAGTGACCCATATCGATTTTCCTAAAGTTCTTTATCTATTACCTGACCGAAAAGTCTGTGTTTGGGCAAAAAGTTATCCAGATGCAAGGCGCAGAAAAATTTGTAACCGGAGCAACCTCATGGTTGTGAGGATTGCAAATTATTCTGCAACGCCGCAGATGGGTGACTTTTCGTTCAAACACTCAAGCTCTGGATCAGGGATTGTGCTTTACTCCTGGCCCAGCGATCGGCCTCAATAATACCTGAAAGCTCAGGATTGTCAATGCAGGTATGGGCCCTCATAACTTCACCGACCAGGGTAAAAATATCAGCAAAGCTGATACGTTCTTTTAGAAAGGCATCCACGGCAGCTTCGTTGGCAGCATTCATAACAGCAGGCAAAGTCCCGCCTCTGCGGCAGGCTTCACAGGCAAATCCAAGGGAAGGAAAGCGTTTTGAATCAGGGGTGTCAAAGGTTAATCCATCCATGCCGGTAAAATCAGGGAAATTTAAGTCAAGATCCATGCGCACCGGATAGGAAAAAGCATAGGCAATGGCATGCATCATGTCCGGTTCGCCTAGTTGTGCTATAACACCGCCGTCTTTAAACCCCACCATGGAATGAACAATGCTCTGGGGGTGAATTAACACCTGGATCTGCTCAACACTGACATCAAAAAGCCGGACCGCTTCAATGACCTCCAACGCCTTGTTCATCAGGGTGGCGGAATCAATGGATATTTTAGCACCCATGTTCCAGGTGGGATGGTCCAGGGCCCGGGCTGGTGTGATCTGCTTAAACCGGTCATGGGGCAAATTTCTGAAAGGGCCGCCCGAGGCCGTGAGAAAAATTTTTTTAAGATCGCGTTTTTGGTTGCCCTGCAGGCATTGAAAAATGGCGCAGTGTTCGGAATCAACCGGCAGGATATCAACCCCTTTTTCACGTGCCCGTGCCATAACAATGTCACCGGCCATGACCAGAGTTTCCTTGTTGGCAAGGGCCAGTTGTTTAC
This sequence comes from uncultured Desulfobacter sp., assembly GCF_963675255.1. Lineage (GTDB taxonomy): Bacteria > Desulfobacterota > Desulfobacteria > Desulfobacterales > Desulfobacteraceae > Desulfobacter. The sequence goes on along the minus strand of NZ_OY775937.1, from coordinate 2,483,569 downwards.
CAGCATCTATGGCGGCAAGAGCAGGGGCAAGGCCTGCGGCACCCACCATGGCGGCAAGCACCATATCCGAATCCGCCCATTGGGCTGCGGCGATAAAACCGGATTCACCCCATAGGATTTCGGGACAGAACCGGCCGGAAAGCATTTTTGCCAGACGGTCGGCACGCTGTTCATCCAGCACGGCGACCATGGCCGGCCTAAACTGTTTTATCTGCGCGGCCAGAAGATCAATATTCGTGGCACAGGTCAAACATTTGACCCTGAACTTGTCCGGATGCATGCCGACCACCTTAAGGGCGGATGTGCCGATGGAACCTGTGGCGCCCAGAATGGTAAGCGTTTTCAAAGGACAAACACCGCAAAAAAATAAAATACCGGAATGGCCAGAAGCAACCCATCAATGCGATCCAGCATGCCGCCGTGACCCGGCAAAATTTTTCCCGAATCCTTGATGTGCCCAACCCGTTTCATGGCAGACTCAAAAAGGTCACCGATCTGACCTGCAACGGCAACGCACAAAGCGCAGGGTATACTCGTCAAGGCAAGGGGCACATCCCGGAAAAAAACCAGATGAAACACGAGTCCGGCCGTCACCGAGATCACCAGCCCACCCACAGCCCCTTCAATGGTTTTATTGGGACTTATTTTAGGCGCAAGTTTATTTTTGCCCTTAAACGTTCCCACATATAATGCACCGGTATCATTGGCAAAACATACTATGAGAAACCAGATCACCGATAAAGCCCCGCCGTCTGTGTCCCGGATAAAAACCAGTAAAGCCAGAGACAGAGGGATATAAACAACGCCAAGCACCTGCCGGGCCACCAGATCAAAAATGTGGGGCAAGGTAGAAAAACGTGCCAGTACAAACACACAAAGGGCCATCACATTCAAGGCAAGAATAAAAAAAAGAATCGGCCAGGACCCAAGACATGCCCCCATGATCAACAGCACGCAGGCCGCATAAGCGATAATGCGGGGGGGCTGGGAAATGGATCCGGTATCATTGGCACAAATGATATCAAAATATTCAACTATGGCAAAAATGGAAACCCCGGATACCAGGGCGGCGAACAAGGGCAGAGACCCTTTAATGATAGCCCAAAGCAGGAATGGGATCAGAATTAGTGCGGTGAGCCATCGTTTAAAATGCTGCATTATACCTTCCCGAAACGCCGGTCCCGTTGCTGGTAATCAATTAAAATTTGATAAAACTCCTGCCTGGTAAAATCAGGCCATAGGGTTGGTGTAAAAGCCAGCTCAGAATATGCGGCCTGCCACATGAGAAAATTGGAAAGCCTGAATTCTGCAGAGGTACGAATGATAAGGTCCGGATCCGGCATCCCTGCAGTATAGAGGTGGTCAGAAATCGTTTTATCCGTAATGTCTTTATCCCCAAGCGTTCCGGACCGTACTTTAGCGACAATCTGTTGAACCGCCCTGGTAATTTCTTCCCGGGCCCCGTAGCTTAAAGCCAGATTCAGAATCATGGCCGAATTCTTTTCCGTAGCAGTCATGGCCTGTTCAGCTTCCCTTCGCACATCATCGGGAAGCCGTTCAATCTGGCCTATGATATTAAGCCGGATATCTTTATCTCGGAGTTCTTGGGTTTCATTTTTAAGAAAACGTTTAAGCAGATACATCAGGGCCTTGACCTCTTCCTTGGGCCTGGCCCAGTTTTCCGTGGAAAAGGCATACAGGGTGAGCACGTCAAGACCCAATTCCCTGCAAGTCGTGACGACTTCCTTGACAGTCTGCGCTCCCTGTTCATGACCTTTAACCCGGTTCATCAGCTTTTTTTTTGCCCAACGACCGTTTCCGTCCATGATAAAAGCCACATGGGCGGGAATTGCGTTTAGATCCAGTTCGTCGGGCACCTGTATCTTAGAATCAGACTTCAAGAATTTCCTCTTCCTTGGCGGCAAAGATGTTGTCCAGTTTCTTGATGGAAGCGTCGGTGAGTTCCTGAACCTGCTTCTGGGCTTTAAAACTGTCGTCTTCGGAAATATCACCTTCTTTTTGTAGATCCTTGAGCATCTCGTTGGAATCCCGGCGGATATTTCTGACGGCGACCTTGAAATCCTCACAGGTTTTAGCCACGCTTTTTACGATCTCTTTCCTGCGCTCTTCTGTCAACGGTGGGATGGAGATACGAATCAACTTACCGTCATTGGAAGGTGTAAGCCCAAGATTCGCTTTTAATATCGCTTTTTCCACCTCATTGATCACTGAAGCGTCCCATGGCTTTACAGTGAGCAACCGGCTTTCAGGCACAGACACGGTGGCCATCTGGGGAAGGGGGGTCTGTGTGCCGTAGTAATCCACCCTAACGTTGTCAAGCATGGACTGGGATGCCCTTCCGGTGCGGACTTTGCCAAGTTCGGTTTCAAATGCTTTCTCGGATTTGCCCATGCGGTCTCTGGTTTCTTCAAGCACCTCATTAATCATATTCACACGTCCTTTAATTTATTATAAATCCGTGTACCGATTTCCCCGCCCGTGGCCGCTTTATAAATATTGTCGGCCTTGTGCAGGTTGAGCACCTGTAAAGGAAGATCATGTTCCATGGCAAGGGATATGGCTGTCATATCCATGACATGAAGCTGTTTTTCAATCACTCGCATATACGACAGCTTATCAAACATCACAGCATCATCATGGACCTGGGGATCTTTGTCATACACCCCATCCACCTGGGTAGCCTTGAAAATGATCTGGGCACGGACCTCGTTGGCGCGAAGAACTGCCGCCGTGTCCGTTGTAAAGTAAGGGTTTCCGGTACCGGCGGCAAAAATCACCACCCTGCCCTTTTCCAGGTGGCGGATGGCTTTTCTGCGAATAAAAGGCTCTGCCACCCTATCCATGCGGATGGCAGACTGAACCCTTGTGGGTATATCGTGCTTTTCCAAGGCATCGCATAGGGCCAGGCTGTTAATAACAGTGGCCAGCATACCCATATTGTCGGCAGATGTCCGGTCCATACCGGCAGAAGACCCTGCCACCCCGCGAAAAATGTTGCCGCCACCCACAACAATTGAAATTTCCACACCCAAACGATACACTTTGGCCACTTCACCAGCCACATAATTTATCATTTCGGGCGTAATGCCGAAGCCCTGATTACCCATCAAGGCTTCGCCACTCAACTTGATCAGAACCCGTTGAAATTCAGGTTTCGTATCCAAGCGCTTATTCTCCTATCTGGAAGCGTGAAAATCTTCTAATCTGGATATTTTCGCCGATCTTTCCGATGGTTTCTTTGAGAACATCTTCAATGGTTTTCTGGGGATCTTTAATATACTGTTGGCTTAACAGACAAACTTCCTTATAAAACTTTTCAACCTTACCGTCCACAATTTTGTCAATGATATTTTCGGGCTTTCCTTCTTCCAGCATCTGGGCACGGTAGATTTCACGCTCTTTTTCAATGAGAGTCTGATCCACGTCCTCGGGAACCAGACCGATCGGATTAGCCGCAGCAATGTGCATGGCAATATCTTTGGCAAAACTTTCAAAATCTTCAGTTTTTGCCACGAAATCAGATTCACAGTTCACTTCAAGCAGCACACCCAATTTTGCACCGGTATGAATGTAGGAATAGATAATACCTTCACTGGTGGACCGCCCTGCGCGCTTGGCTGCTTTGGCCAGACCTTTTTTCCGCAAAAGCTCAATTGCCTTATCCATATCCCCGTCAGCTTCGGCCAGGACTTTTTTACAGTCCATAATCCCCGACCCGGTGGCAGCACGAAGCTCCTTTACCATTTGTGCTGTAATCTCAGCCATTTTGCACACTCCTTTGTATCGAATATTTAAAATCTTTATTATTTGTTATTTACAAACCCATGACAATTATTCGGCAGTTACAGATTCCTGGGCTTCCGAACCTTCCGAAGCAGCTGTTTTTCTTTTTATTTTTTCAATCACAGGGCCGTCTGTACCGTCAGAAACAACCTCAATACCGATTTGTTCACCTGAAGTGTCAGATGCCTTACCAACGTTTTCATCCTTGTCTGACTTCGCACGCTGCCGCTCTTCCCAAATCTGACGACCTTCAATTACGGCATCGGCAACCCGGGAGGCAAATAAACGGATGGAACGGATGGCGTCATCATTGCCAGGAACAACATAATCGATATCATCGGGGTCACAATTGGTATCAACCACGGCAACAATGGGAATACCCAGGCGTTTTGCTTCTTTTACGGCAATAGTCTCATTCTTGGAGTCAATAATAAACAGGGCTGCAGGCAACTTTTTCATATTGGAAATGCCGCCAATGGCAAACTCAAGTTTTGTTTTGTCCTTGAGCATTTTTGCCTGTTCTTTTTTAGGATAATTTTCCAACGTACCGTCATTTTCAATGGAATTTAAAAAATGAAACCGGGTAATATTATTTTTTATGGTCTGGAAGTTGGTCAGCATGCCGCCCAACCACCGATTTTCAACATAATAACTTTCGGCTCTGTTGGCTTCCTCATAAATGGCTTCGGAAGCCTGTTTTTTTGTACCCACAAACAACACATCACCACCGTTTGCAGCAATATTTTTTATAAAATCATGGGCCTGTCTGTACAATTTAACGGTCTGCTGAAGATCAATAATGTAAATTCCGTTTCTGGCACCAAAAATGTACCGTTTCATTTTGGGATTCCAGCGTTTGGTCTGATGTCCGAAATGTACCCCAGCTTCCAGTAATTCTTTAATTGTAATGTAAGCCATTTTTTCTCCAATTATGGTTTTTAATGTTCGTCCGCTTGCTTCATCCCCGAAATCGACTTTTAAAAAGCACCGGATCACAGGTCCGCAAGCGTGTGTTATATCTTTGCAAAAGCAAAATCCAAATTTCTATATCAAAAAGAGAGGAAACAATCAATTTATTTTTTAAAAACAGCCAGTCGGTGGTGCCCGGCAAGATCTTTGATAAAATCCAGTTCAGCCACCCAGGAAAATCCCTGCGCAAGGCTTTTAACCAAAGGTTTCTGATCAAATCCGATCTCAAGAATCAAACGACCGGAAGGCAAAAGCCTATCACCTGCCTGGGCAAGAATCACCCTGACTGCATCCAGACCGTCATGCCCTCCGTCCAATGCTTGACGCGGCTCATGATCCCTGACCTCTGGTTCCAAAGATTCAATATCAGCACTGGGAATATAAGGCGGGTTGGACAGAATCAGATCAAACAGCGGCTGTGGCGCCACCGCTGCAAGCCAGTCCCCCCTAAATAGTGATACCGGGGTTTGGGCAAAGGCCTTAACATTGGCGCAAGCCGTGACGAGTGCAATCAAAGAAAGTTCATTTCCAAAATAAAGATGACTTTTACATGCATTGGCAATGGAAATAATAACCGCACCGGACCCAATCCCAAGTTCTATCACCCTGGCCTGCCTGCCGCGCTGTTTTATTTTCGACAATATTTCCACAGCCGTTTCCACCAGGGTTTCCGTATCCGGCCTGGGGATGAGAACACCGGGGCCAACCTTGAACTGCTCATTGAAAAACCCTTTACGCCCTGTGATATAAGCCACAGGCTCCCTTGCAACTCTGCGCCGAACAAGAACTTTAAATGCTGCAAGTTCCTGCTTTTCCAAAGGCCGGTCATGCTGAAGGTAAAGGTCAAGACGCCGCAACCCCAGGGCCTGTGCCAAAAGGATTTCAGCTGTAAGCCTGGGGCTGTCTATACTGCGCTGGGAAAAATAGGCGTCGGTCCAGGAAAGAATGGATTTTATGGTCCAGACGTCCACAGATCAAACCCTCTTGACTTGTTTACACCAGAACGGAAATCCCGTGTTTGGACAAAAAATTGCCCAGATGCAAAGCGCAGAAAAATTTGTAACCGGAACAACCTCATGATTGTGAAACCCGATCTTAATAATTCGGCAAATTTTTCTGCAACGCCGCAGGTGGATGACTTTTTGTTCAAACATTAGCTTTCTTTTAGCGATAGGGCTTGGTTATGCGCCCTCAACGCATCAATAATTTCCTGGATATCGCCTTCCATTATACTGTCCAGCCGGTACAGGGTCATGCCGATACGATGGTCGGTCATCCGGCCCTGGGGAAAATTATAGGTGCGAATGCGACCGGACCGGTCACCTGAACCCACCTGCCCTTTCCGGTCCGCAGCCCGCTTGGCCTCCTCTTCCTGGATCTTGGCGTCGAGGATACGGGACTTGAGAACGTTCAAGGCCTTGGCCTTGTTTTTATGTTGGGATTTTTCATCCTGGCAGGTAGCCACAACGCCCGTGGGAATATGAGTAATCCGAACAGCGGAATCCGTGGTATTTACGGACTGACCGCCAGGCCCCGAAGAACGGAACACATCCACTTTCAAATCCGCAGGATTGATTTCAATATCCACATCCTCAGCTTCGGGCAGCACTGCCACAGTCACCGCAGAGGTGTGAACACGACCCTGGGTTTCAGTTTCAGGGACCCGCTGAACCCGATGGATACCACTTTCATATTTAAACTGGGAGTAAGCGCCTTTTCCCTTCACCATGGAAACTACTTCCTTGAACCCACCGGCAGCCGAATCGTTCTTTTCAATAATTTCGATCTTCCAATTTTTGGACTCTGCGTACCTTGTGTACATACGGAAAAGATCCCCGGTAAAAATACCGGCTTCTTCACCGCCGGTACCGGCTCGAATTTCCAGAATAACGTTCTTTTCATCCCGGGGATCTTTGGGCATCAAAAGAACATTAAGTTGTTCCTGCAGCTGTGCAATTCTGGATTCAAGTACGGGAATCTCTTCCTTGGCCATGGCCCGGATGTCGGGGTCGCTGTCCTTGAGAAGTTCTTTGGTTTCCTTGAGTTCTTCTTCTACGCCCTCATATTCCCGAAACACCGGCACAATCTTGTTCAATTCACCGTGTTCCTTTAAATATGCCTGGTACTTTTTCTGATCCGCCATTACTGCGGGGTCACTGAGCAGATGCTCAATCTTTATAAACCGCTCTTCAATGCCTTTTAATTTTCTGATCATGGTCAACCCGCCCCGGATAAAAATTCAAAAAGGGGCCTTTATTCAAGACCCCTTTTGCATACCTGCCTAAAAAACAGCTAAACCAGTTTGCTTGCGTCAAACCCTGCGTATTTTTTCTTGAAGCGGTCAATACGACCGGCAGAGTCAACCAGTTTCTGCTTGCCGGTAAAAAAAGGATGACACTGGGAACAGATTTCCACCTTGATGTTCTCTCTTGTGGAACTGATGTCAAATGTTGCGCCACAGGCACAAGTTGCTGTTGTTTTTGTGTAGTTCGGATGGATGTCTTTTTTCATCTTACACGTCACTCCTTGTAGCCTTCGTTATAAAAGACCATAATTGTTAATTTATTAAAAAAGCTTCTTGTTATGAATTCATCATTTCAAGAAACTCTTTATTATCCTTTGTTCCTTCCATTTTTTCAAGTAAAAACTGCATTGCATCCACGGAATTTAAACTTGAAAGCAATTTTCTTAAAATCCAAACCCGATTCAGCACTTCAGGGTCAAGAAGCAATTCCTCTTTTCGGGTACCGGAACGGTTCATGTCAATGGCAGGAAATACACGCTTGTCCGCCAATTTTCGATCAAGCACGAGTTCCATATTACCTGTGCCCTTGAATTCTTCAAAAATAACCTCATCCATTCTAGACCCGGTATCAACAAGCGCTGTGGCAATAATGGTCAAACTGCCGCCTTCCTCGATATTTCGGGCTGCACCGAAAAAACGCTTGGGACGATCCAGAGCATTGGAATCCACACCACCGGACAAAATTTTCCCCGAAGGTGGCATCACCGCATTGTAAGCCCTTGCAAGTCGTGTGATACTGTCTAAAAGAATTACAACATCATGGCCCTGTTCCACAATTCTCTTGGCTTTTTCAATCACCATTTCAGCCACCTGCACATGTCGCTCGGAAGGTTCATCAAAGGTGGAAGAAATCACTTCCGCATCTACGGAACGTGCCATGTCCGTCACCTCTTCGGGGCGTTCATCAATGAGCAGGATCATAGGAACAATATTTTTATGGGCCCGGATCATGGAATTGGCAATATTCTGGAGCAGCATGGTCTTGCCGGCCTTAGGCGGAGACACGATAAGGCCGCGCTGGCCGAATCCGATAGGGGACATCAGATCAATGACCCGCATGGAATAATTATCAGATTCTGCCTCAAGGTTCATTTTACGATCCGGATACAGGGGCATAAGGTTATCAAATAAAATAGTTTCAGCCGCCATTTCAGGATTCATGAAATTAACGGCTTCCACTTTCAGCAATGCAAAATACCGTTCAGAATCCTTTGGCTGGCGAACCTGGCCGGAAATGGTATCTCCGGTGCGCAGATTAAACCGCCGAATCTGGGAGGGAGAAACATAAATATCGTCGGGACCGGGCAGATAATTGTACCCTGGCGCCCTCAAAAAACCGAATCCATCCGGAAGGATTTCAAGGGTGCCTTCACCGTAAATCTGTCCACTTTCTTCAATATTGGCCTGGAGCAGGGCAAAAATCAGTTCCTGCTTCTTAAGGCCGCCAATACCCTGAATATTGTATTTTTTGGCAAGCTTGGTGAGCTCACTGATTTTCATCTTATTAAGTTCGACAAGATTCATGCAATCTCCTGGTCTAATCCATCGGTTTTGTTAAGGGTGTATAAATGCACAATGCAATTTTTTTTGGGGATGCCTTTTTGACAATCTGGAGGCCAACCGACCCTGCGGAAAAAAAAGACAGATAATGTGAAGCGTTCAGTAGTTTAAAAAATCTATTAAGATATTATTATTTTTTTGTCAAGCGCTGATTGATAAGTTTTTGATACAAACCATCCACAAATTTAAAAACAGCTTCCGGCTCACCTCTATTCTCAATGACGTAATCAGCCTTCTGGACCTTTTCGGACTGGGGCATCTGGATGGCCAAAAGCTTTTGGGCATTTTCCCGGTTCACACCGTCCCGGCAGGAAATCCGGTCAACAAGAGTGCTATCCGAAGCGGTCACAACCACCACGACATCGAAAAGATTTTCCATGCCGAGCTCAAACAGAAGAGGAACTTCAACAGCACATGATTTTTTCTTTATATAAACCGCTTCTTCCATCAGCCTGACCGTTTCACTAATAATGATAGGATGTAAAATGGATTCAAGTTTTTCCCGACTGCCTTTTGTGGTTACAATCATACGTCGCAAGGCCGGGCGATCCAACGTGCGGTCCGGGGCTATAACCTCGCTACCAAACGCCTTGACCACCAAATCATATGCAGTCCGACCCGGCTCGACCACCTGCCTTGCAATTTCATCACAGTCCAAGGTTACCAGCCCGATACGCCGAAAGCCCTCACACACAAGACTTTTACCAGAACCTGCTGATCCTGTCACGCCTATTTTAAGCATCACACTCCGTCGTATATATATATAAAAGTCACAACGTTTATCGAGTTTGACTTATAATATATTCCTGTGATACTTATCAAGCCCGTTAAATCAACAATTAACTTTTTCATTCATAATTAAAGGGGAATATACGTGGAAAGAACCTTATCCATTATCAAGCCTGACGGTGTAGAAAAAAACGTCATCGGCGAAGTCATCAAACGCTTTGAAACCAACGGCATTAAAATCGCAGCCATGAAAATGATCCATCTTAGCAAATCCCAGGCCCAAGGGTTTTATGCGGTTCATAAAGAACGTCCTTTTTTCGACAGTCTGACTGATTTCATGACATCGGGCCCCATCGTTGTAATGGTACTCGAGGGCGAAGATGTTATCGCAAAAAATAGAAAACTGATGGGTGCCACAAATTTCAAAGAAGCAGAAGAAGGCACCATCCGAAAGGAATATGCCACGGACATTGAAAAAAATGTTGTCCACGGCTCTGATGCTCCGGAAACCGCTGCATTTGAAATTGGTTATTTCTTCAACGACTTAGAGTTGCACTCCCGTTAGTACCGTCCAAAAATTTTCATCCCCGGCAGTCTAATGACGCCGGGGATGATTCGACTTATTCTCACACATCGGTTATCGGCGCATAACCTCCAAGTCAAGACATACAGAATAAAAACCCGCACGTTTAAACGTCTGCACTATTTCCTGCCTCACATCCGGGTCAACAAAACGATGTAATTCAGCAGGCGCTGCTTCAATTCGGGCTAAATCCCCATGGCACCGCACCCGCACCTGGCCAAAACCCAAACCATGGAGGCAGGTTTCTGCCCGCTCAACTTTTACAAGCTTTTCTTTGGTAATGATATCTCCTTGGGGGATACGAGTGGCCAGGCAGGACTGAGCAGGCAAATTCCATGTTTCAAGACCCAATATCTTTGAACACGCACGAATTTGCTCTTTTGAAAAACCAGCATCCACCAAAGGCGTTTTAAAGCCCAGCTCCCGGGCCGCATCCATGCCAGGCCGAGATTCCTTTAAGTCGTCCAGGTTTGCCCCGTGCAACAAGGTATGAATCCCGTGTTTCTTTGCAACCTCCATGACCCTGGAAAATAAAAATAACTTACAAAAATAACAGCGCCTGTCCGTATTCCGGGTCACCCTGGCTTCATCCAGAATATTTGCAGGAACAAAAACAGGGGTTATACCTATATATTGACCCAAGCGTACCACCCGTTCTTTTTCCCCAGCGGTAAAAAAATCAGTGACAACGGTAACAGGCAATACCGATTTCACTCCGGCAATAAGTGCTGCCGCAAGCAGAAATGCCGAATCGGCACCACCTGAAAAAGCAATGGCCAGACCCGGAGCATCTTTTAATAAATTAAGCAGAAGGGAAAATTCTTTATTTCCGGCCAACAGCCTTTTTCCAGAATCCCTCAAATTAACCATACTGTTGTTCATATATTTTATAACGACTTCCCATTATTTTCAGTAACATTGATTAAACTAAGAAACAATAGCCTAATTCAATCTCAACTTTCAACGAATATTTTCTTGACTTCAATCATGTCTTTATTGTATATACCCTGACGTTGTTCTTCTGCTGGCTGATCGTCCAATGGCAGGACTACGGACTCTGACTCCGTCAATCTAGGTTCGAATCCTAGTCAGCCAGCCACCGATAATAAAGGCTTTCAAGGTTTAAACTTGAAAGCCTTTTATGTATTCAATGTTAATTTTCACCATTAAGAATCGAGAGAAGAACTTTGGGTGAATGGGCAGTCCGTCCAAAAGCCAGGCAAGCTCTTGACCACTAATGTCCATTACCTATTTTTTTGAGTGAAGCCATTTGAAATTATATTTTCTAATTTCTTGTGCCGAAGCAGAATCCGTTCCGGGCCCAGTACAATATCTTGACAATATTCTGCTTCCGGTTACAAAAGGCAAAACGGTGACCAGACAAACATCGATAGACGTACGTGAGGTTTACTTCTCCTTCAAAATTTCACTTAAAATTCACCTCTATTTCATATAAAAACATCCCGTCCCTAACATACTTGATTTCCACAATCCGGCACCGGGTTGCCGGTCGGTTGAAACGTTTCTGTACATTGGGGGTGTTGACCACGTTGCCGGACATGATTCTTTTGGTAACAATCACTTCAGGAACGGCTTTCTTTCTGGCTGATATTTCAAGGTAATTGTCTTTTTCCTTTTCATAGGATCGGATCTTTTTTTCCAATTCACCGATCCGGTTCTTTTTGTGGGTGATTTTGTAAGCAATAGCATCCTGTCTTTCAAACTGTACCTCAATGTCTTCCTCGGCATTTTGAATCTGTTTCTCCAGTTTATCCGCAGTCTGCAGGACCTTATGGTAAGCCAGCATGTTACCCGAGGCCTTTAAATTGAATTTCTTTTTTTCAATGTCCTTTAATTCAACCTGGTAACGATCCTGAAGATAGGCATTTTCTGAAATTTTTGCATGAAGCTGGCTGTCTTCCTTGTTAAGCTCTCTTATTTCGTTTGCAAGCTGGGATATAATTTCTAACATCCGGCTTTGCATGTGATCACTCCGGGCGATCAAACCCTCGATATATAGATCTTTTCCAACAGTCAAGGTTGATGGTGTGGACACTTCCGTTCCAACATTGCCGATTTCTATGCCTCCCTTGGCGCAAATTTTCGATGAGAGAATGGATCCACGGGGGTTGATCAGCCGGCCACTGATCTGTATTTTTGAATCAACGATCTCCTTTTGGATGATCATGTCGCCAAAGGAATCCACAACACTGTTATTCACATATTTTGCCTGAATGGTCCCATTGACCGCGATCAGTTTGGCGTTGATGATCCCGGCGCTGCAGTTCAGATTTCCGCTCAGTTCGATCCGGCCCCCCTCAATCTGATTGCAGGTCAAAGATGCGGCTTTGACCGTAAACCCCTCCTTGATGCTGCCTTTGACAAGAAGGTTGCCTTCAAAATCAACGTTGCCAGATTGAAAATCCACATCCCCGTTGATTTCAAGCTCCGAAAGAACTGACACTTTTCCAAGGGCATTCAGACTGGGCTGGCCATCGGTGTCGGCATAAATTTTGCCACCGGCTTTGTCCATCCTAGCTCCCGGCCCGGCCTCAAAGATCAGGTCTTCAGGTTCGGGCACAGGGATTTGCTGGCCGGAAACATCTTTTCCCGGGACACCCTGAACCGGATCGATTTTGGCCGCCAGAAAGGTGTCTTTTTTTACAAACGGAATTTTCCCCCTGTCCGTGAAATCAATGGTTCCATCTTCCTTGAGCTTTCCGGGTTGGAGGTAATCTTCCTTGAAATGGTAGCGGATTTCTGCGTTTTTTGAAAATACGGGGGCTTTCCCTTCTGCCACGGCAAAGGCAGGCGATGTTTCCGTAGCCTTTTCGATCCAGGACAAAATCTCCTGATCCGCTCTGAGACCGGAAACAACCTGGTTGTCCCTTAAAAAAATCTTGATGCTTTTCAGGGTCAGTACCTTCGGGTTGTACTTCTTGATCTTAATGAAAGCCTGGACCTTATCCTTGGAAAAGCCCAAATCAAGGTAATCATCCAGAAGACCTTCTACTGCAAAAGAGGCCATAGACTCCTTTTCCATACCAGGGGATAAGTTTTCTTGCGGAAGCAGATCAAGAATGGAAAGGAGCAAGTTGGGTGAGGCCTTTCGGTATTCATTCCCAGTGGCCGGAAGATTTTTGATCTCCTGATAACTCAACCGGTAAATAGACTCCTTGTTGTGTGAGGCAAATTGAAAAAACAGGTCGTTGAACCGACTCTCCAAAAAGCGCCATTGTTCCTCTATTGTTTGGGGTGTGATTTCTATGCACCTTTGCTCCAGATGATCTTTGACCGAAGCCAGAGCGCAGGAACAAGGGGGCGTGGAAGCGGATTCTTTTTTGAGACGCTCGATTTCGGCTTCCCGCCGCTGGATTTCTTTAACCTGCTTTTCGTCCGTTAGTTTTAAATCGCTGGCCAGTTTGAAAAGTTGATGATTCTGACGGCGGGTCACCCGGCTCAGATTTTTTTTCTTCTGGATAATATTGTACTGGGCGCATTGATTTTTAACCTGATTGACGAGGTCTGCGTCCTTGAACGGCAGCACCAGGCATGAATGAATATCTGCCGTGTTGATGGCATTGATCATGATTTCAATATTCGAGACATCTGTTATGAGCATGCGGCGGCTCTGGATAGAGATGGCCTTTGCCTTCTGGAGCATCTCATCCCCTTTGATCATGTTCATTCGATAGCTGGAAATAATCAGAGAGATGACATTTTTTTTGAGGATTTCCAGGGCCTCAAGGGCGGATTGGGTTGAATCAAAAATCATTACCTCATATCCCAAGATAACACGGATCAATTTCTGGATTCTTTGCTGGAGATCGGTATCGGTTTCAACGAGAAAGATTCGATGTTTTTTCGTCTGGGTCATCATCTACTTGATTTAGAGGTTCTTTTTGACAAGTATTTTAGGGATGCCCGGGTATTGCGAGTCAATTTCCATAAATTTGCACATCCCGGTATCGTTTTTGACAATACTTGTTGCCAGGGTGCCCATAATCCGGGTGCCGGCAAAAACTTTTTTGTTGATTTTAAGAAGGGCCTTTGCCGGCTCTTTTTGAATTCTCTCAATGGAAGCTTCCTTTTCTTTTTTTATTTCGGCAAGCTCTGCATTTTCTTTTTCTATCCGGTGATCGCAGGCTTCAATTTTTTTAAGCGCCAGGTCCTGCTCCTCGAACAGTGATTTGATTCGGTCATCGGCTTGAGCCATTTTCTTTTCAAGGGCCTTGAGCTCCTTGGCTAACTGCTGACGGGCGCCCCCTGTAACTTTCCCAATTTTTTTTTCGGTGAAATCCATTTTTTGGGTAATTTTTTCCTGGACAAAGGTCTGGTTGGCGATTTCCACATGCAGATCGTTGTTTTCCCTTTCATGCTTTAATTTTTCCTTGATCAGGGCTTGGAGTCTGAGATTGATGTCATCCATTTTTTTGTCGTACTGAAGGGCCACCCATTGGATATGATCGTCAGCACCTGCCTTGACGGTGGACACCTCGGCTTTTTCCGTTCCGATCTGTTTAAGATCCAGGCCCTGTCGGGCCGCAACCGTTGAGGATGTGATCCGACCGGTCTCATTTTTAAGGTTGCCGCTGACGGCAATCCAAGAGTCCATGATTTCCCGGACCACCATCATGTTTCGGTAGGCATAGATCTTTGAATTGTTAACAAATTTTGCCTGAACCCCTCCCTGGGCCTGGACATCGGCATTGATAATGCCGTTGGAAACCTTTAAATCTCCTCTGATCCGAACAATGCCGCCGTTAATCTCATCCGTAATCAGATCGTCGCACTCGACTTTGAATCCTTCTTTGACTATTCCCTTAACCAGGACATTACCTTTGAAATTGATGTTTCCGGTTTTAAAATCCACATCTCCGTTGATGGTAAACTGCTCGAGAACCGAGACGGCCCCCTTGAGATTCAGGCTGGGTTGTCCCTGGATGGTCGCGGTCAGTTTCAGGCCGTCTTCGGAAATCAAGGTGCCCCACCCTCCCTTCAGGGGCACGTCGTCCACATCGTCGACCAGAAGGGTCTCACCGAAAATATCCCGGCCGGGCCGGGCCTGCTCCATGGGAATCTTTTCCGCAAGCAACTCCCCTTTTTTGACAAAAGGGGAGTCTCCCCTTGAGGTAAAATCGATTGAACCGTCTTCCCGGATGGTACCGGCCGATTCATGTTCCACATTAAAATGGTAGCGAATCTGGGCGGGCTTTCCCACACTGACCGGGATTCCCTGGGCAACAACAAATTGTTCATGAGGATCTCTACAGGCTTTAACAAAGTCCATGATATTGCTGTCCGGCACAATCCCGTAGGTAATACCCCGTTTTTTGATCAGATCTTTTATGGGCTGAATGTTTTCCGTACCCTGGGCGGCTTTTGGCACCCGGATATGGGCCTGGGTATGATCCTCGGAAATCTGGAGGTCCACAAAGGCGCCGAATTCTGAAGAAAATTGCGTGGAATCGTCTGCAGCCATTTTCCCGCTTCTGTCTTGTGAAGCCATGACCTCATCCCGGACCTTTACCGAAATCACCTCCGCGTCCACCAAAAGATCGCCTAAAAGAAACGCGGCCCCGCTGTCTTCGAAAATGTTCAACTGCTTTCTTAGGGCCCGGTCTACGTCCTTTTTGGTGGCCTCTTCTTTTTCAATGAGCATTCGGCCCAGCTCCCGGTCCAGGATGCGCATCTGAATCAGGGCCAATTTGGCATATATTCGACTCAAATCCTTTCGCCTGATATATCCGTTGCTGCCCAGAACCTCACCCAACGTCAATCCTGTGGCGGCTTCGGTCTCTTTTTCTTCAAGTTCCTCCCTGGCCTGTTCCAGTTCACCCTGGGTGATGTATCCGTCATTAAACGCCAGGGTCCCAAAATCCGGCAACCTGTCGTAGTCGTCAACTGTCACACCCACATCCGGTTCGGAACCGATGTCGCTCAATTCCGGCTCCACGGCCTGGACCACGTTTTCAATAATCTGGTCGATGATTTCATACACAGGGTCATCCATGTCCCCTAAAACATCGGCAGACGGGTCCCCGGAAAATACCACTTTGTTTCGTTTCGTGATTCTCTCCATCATCAGATTAATTTCTTTATGGACCACAGAAAGGGCTTGAACCAGATTCTCCTTGCTGATGGTAATGGTGCTGGACAGCAATTCGTCCAGGCCCAGGAAAATTTCCTTGTGTTCGGCTTCGGCTTTCGCTTTTACCAGGGACTGTTTGAGAGCGTCAACCGACTGTTCCCGCTCCCTGATCATCTGGCGGTGCTTCTGGTTAACGGCTTTGAGCTTGGAGGCCAGTTCAAACAACTTCGCATTTTGATGGTTGGTAACCTTGAACATGCGTTTTCGTTCCTGCTGCTGCAGATAGATTTCCTTTTCCGCTATGACACGAAGCACCAAATCGTCATTGTCCCAGGGTTTGGTAATGTATTGGTGAACGGCGCCTTTATTTACTGAATCAACAATGGTATCAAAGTCTAAAAAGCCAGTAATAATCATCCGCCTGGACTCCGGGCTAATCATGATGCTCTTTTCGAGAAATTCGGCACCGGACATACCGGGCATCTGCTGGTCGGACAGAATCAGGAAAAAAGGGACCTTGACGCTTTCCAGAAGTTTGAGTCCCTGTTCACCGTTTAGCGCAGAGACGATATTGGTGAACCCTTTTCGATTTAAGATCCTACGGATGTTTTTCACGATGGGTTCGTCATCGTCGACGACCAAAATGGCATAATTTTCAGAATGGCCCATGATTCTGCCTATATGCTTTCGGGCATTTCAAAGCCGTTTCTGGTCGCAATCTCCTTAAACTGTTCAAAAAGTTCTTTCATTAATGCCGCATAAAGTTCGTTGAGATTCAGGGTTTTCAGCATATTGTTCTCCTTTAGCAGCAGCTCAATTTCATTAACGTAGTCTCTTTTTTTAAATCCTTTTTTGAGCCGGGCTTTGAGCTCTGTGATCTGGCTGTCCAGTTCATTGATTTTTACCTTGTGTTTTTCCATATTCGTTTTGAGTTGAACGTTTAGCTTGTACAATTTTGAGTTCTGATCTTTCGCCAATTTGAACAGCCTATGATTTTCCATGATCAGTTCATGCTGTTCAAGCCCGGCCTGTATGGTTTCTATTAAAACCTTGTTGTCCCATGGCTTTGAAATATACCGGTGAATGGATCCCTTGTTCACGGCATCGGTAATGGCGTCAATATCGGAATATCCGGTGATCAGATACCGGATCGTATCCGGTGTCCTTTTCTTCGCTCTTTCCAGGAATTCCGATCCGAGCATCCCGGGCATTCGCTGATCCGACAATATCAAAGAAAAGGGCTTTTTAGCGCTTTCAACCCATTCCAGGGCGGCTTGTCCCGATTCCATATAGACGTATTTGACCCCGATTTTATTCAACAACCGCCCAAGGGATTTGCCGACCATTTCTTCATCATCCACGATCAAAACCGTATGATCGTATTTTTTTTTGAGCCTGTTTTTTTTTTCTTGCGACATGTGATCCTTCAATCAAATAAAAAGATGTTGAAATATTTTGGTTGATCGTTTAAAAATAATAGCATTAATTTAACCTCAAATTCAAGTGCCAGGTGGATTACCAAGGAATCGCCGATATCCTTGAAATGAAGCAGGAAGATGACCTGAAAAAAAGCGAAGCGGGGGTCAAAAAAGCCGATGGAACCGTTATATTATATTTTCCGACGGTCGTATGGCGCCGGCAGCACTGGAAGCCGTGAAATATTATTAAAGAATACGCCAAGCCCTGGATTCATATTGTGGTGTCACCAAGGTGCCCGATTTTTTCCCTTATGGCGAACAAGTAAGAAAAATTATCGATAAAAAGATCGGTGATGGATGGATCAAAATGCTTTTCTCTCTCCCCTTTGATGATATCGTAAACTTTTTCAAAGGAATACGGGTCCTTGTAAGGACGTTTGGATGTCAATGCATCAAAGGTATCAACAATGGCGACGATCCTTCCGCTTAAGGGAATCTCTTCTTTGGAAAGTCCATTGGGATACCCTTGGCCGTTAAATTTTTCATGATGACTGATTGCAATCTCCTCAGCCATTTGGAGGATTGCTGATTTAGAGCGAGACAAAAGTTTGGCGCCTATGATGGTATGGGTTTTCATGATTTCAAATTCCTGAGAGGTCAATTCCCCCGGCTTGAGTATGATATGGTCTGGAATACCGATTTTACCGATATCATGCATGGGGGATGCATAATACATCGTTTCAATTTCTTTTTTGTCCAAACCCATTTTCATGGCCATGAACCGGCTGAACTTCCCGATTCTTATGATATGATCACCGGTGTTCTCATCTTTATATTCAGACGCCATGACGAGACGGTGAATCGAATCAAGATATGCCTCTTTTAATTCTAAATGAGCTGCCCGGGCACGAAGCTTTAGTCTGCGTTCGTTGAGAACTCTTCTGATTCTAAGCTCCAGCTCTTCCACGGTAAAAGGCTTTTCAACGAAATCACTGGCACCGATGCTAATGAATTGATCATACTTGTAAATGTCACTTTTACCTGTCATGACGATCACATTGGCTCCGTAGGATTCGATCACTTTTTTGGTGAGCGCCATCCCGTCCATTACCGGCATCGCAATGTCTGTTACAACCACGTCAAAGGGCTGTTTTTCAAGCAATTGAAGGGCAGCCTCTCCATTATCAGCAACCTGGCAATGGTATCCGCTTCGGCCCAATGTGCTTTTAAAGAGACGAAGAAGGCTTGCTTCATCGTCAACCAAGAGAAGGCTTGCCTTGACGACCGTTTGTTTAGGCTTTGCTGAATTCATATATTCAATCATCCTCATGACGTTTTGAGGGAAGGAAAATAGTAAAACATGTTCCCTGACCCTTTTGACTTTCAACTTCAACCCAGCCCTCATGTTCCTTAATGATATCGTAAACCGACGAAAGCCCAAGTCCGGTTCCCAACCCTATTGGCTTGGTTGTATAGAACGGGTCGAAAATCTTGGACAGCTTTTCGGAATCAATACCGCAGCCGGTATCCGAAATCATTACAACCACGTACCCATTGTCCTGTCGGGTCTTCACCGTTATGGTTCCTTTTTCTTCAATGGCTTGACCCGCGTTGAGCAGCAGATTCATAAAAACCTGGTTGAGTTTCTGAGGGTCAACTTCAACCGGATCGATCTCTCCAAAATCGGTCTCAACCTCAACCTCAGCCTTATATTTTATATCATTGTGGATCAGGTTCAGCGTGGATTTGAGCCCGGAGTTAAGGTCGATCATGACCGTGCCCGGCTTTCCCGGACGGGCAAAGTTTTTTAGATCCTTGATAATCCGGGATATCCGTCCGGCCCCCTTCAGGCAATCTTTCAATAGATCCGGGATGTCTTCTTTCAGGTATTCCAGATCAATTTCATGCTCAATATCGCGTATATCGCGGGCCTTCTGTCTTAGGGCTTCCGGCAGTTTGGTGTCTTTTTCCAGACTCCGGCGAAGCCCTTGATATTGCGACAGAACCTTGTTCAAGTCTTCAAAGTAACCTTTCAGTGAATCCAGGTTGCCGGAGATGAATCCGATGGGATTGTTGATTTCGTGGGCTATACCAGCGGACAGCTGCCCGATGGAGGCCATCTTTTCGGACTGGAGCATCTGGGACTGTGTGAGTTTTAAATCAGAAAGGGCCTTGTCCAACGCTTTGTTTCTCTTAACCAGCGTTGACTGGATGGAATGGTAAATTTTCTCCAGATTGATCACCCGCTGACCGGTCTTAATCCGCGACTTCAGCTCCTCCGGCCTGACCGGTTTTGAAATGTAGTCATCCGCACCAGCTTCAAACACCGTGATAAGATCCTCGACCTCATCTTTTGTAGTCAGTATCATGATATATGCATACTTTTCCTTACATGCCCCGCGGATTTCCCGGCACAGGGTGATGCCGTCCATTCCGGGCATCATCCAGTCGGAGAGGACCATGTCCGGCTTGCGTTCCTGGTACATTTGCCAAGCCGTTTGACCGTCACCTGCCTCAATAACATGATGGCCGTCGGCTGTCAGATTTTTTTTGAGCATCACCCTTGAAATGTAATCATCTTCTGCTATGAGTATATCCATGATCTATACTTACTGTTCCTTTTTTGGCCATGGGCCTTACCTTTAGCCGTTTGCTTCCTTGGCCCTGCATAATATTTAAAAGCTCTTGCCGGGCGATTTCCCGCTCGTAGCCGGCTGCTGCCAAACGGTTGAGCAACTCTTCAAATTTATTCCGCCTTTGAATACCGTGTCTGGACATATCCCGCCTGTTTTTGAATTCGTTCATCAATGTGGAGCCGCAGATACAGTTTCTGAACAATTCAACGACAATGTTGTTGCCTTCGTCACGACCTTCTTTCAGTCCCGTGGATTGTCTGAGGCTCCGGGTCCGGGAGATAAAATCTTCCAGGCTTTGATAAGACCTGCCGCAGGTGGCGCATCTTTTGGGAAAAGAAAGCTCGGACAAGGCTTGCAGTTCCCTGTAAATAGTCTGTAATAATTTTGTATCCGCGTTCATTTTGCCCAATGGACTCCTGTTTCTTGGACCTTGCCAGGCGACGGTGACACGCTAAGACCTGATCCTGATATTGTCTTTCTTTGAACGCTCGCCTTACGCGGAGCGACATCTCTTCCGGCGTAAAGGATTTTTGAACAAAATCACGGACTCCGGCATTATTTGGATTTATTAACATAAAAAGCAAACGCTTCTGATGTTACCCGCCTATAGAACCTCTGCGGTACTGATTCTCTCAGTGCTGTTTGTGATTTTCGTCATGATTCGCTGTCAGTGCTCGCCATCGTCTTCCGGTCGACACGAACTTTAGACTCCTGAAATGTTTAACGCCTTTAAATTTTAATGTAACTTTTTTTACAATTTATGTAAAATTTTTACTCGAACTTTTTTCGAATACTGTGGGAACATCCGGATGTTCCCGCAGTATCGGCATTCAAAATGATCCCCCCCGAAAAACCGGAATTAATTTTTCTGGAATCGGGAACCGGTAAACAAGGATATGCTCTTGCCGAACCTTGAAAGCCAATGAACTGACCAGAAAAATATTGGTTATCATCCTGTCCGGGAACCCAAAAAGACAAACAGTATTTGATGCCGGTGCAGATGATCTGATCACAGTTGAATATGTTAAAAGGGTGTCGTTGGCCAAACACTAGCCCAAACCTTTTCCATGATCAATTCTACAATTAATTTGAGCCAGCTTCGAAACCAGCTGATCTATGCATTTTTCAAGAACAGGCAGGTGGTTTTGGGCGGCGTCCAGTTCTTTGTTCCGCCCGGCCTGTTCAAGCATAAATGCGGCATCAACCGCCGGCTTGGCGCAAAAGTTGGAAAGACTTCCTTTGAGCGCATGGGCTGTCCGTTCAAGGGCGTCGGCATCTCCACTGGCCAAGGCCTCTTTGACGGGCACCAAGTACTTTGGGGCATTTTCTACAAAATAACCTGAGATTTCCCTGAAAACCGATTGATCGCCGGAAACTAGTTCAAGGGCCTTTTTCAATTCAAGGATACCGGTGCTGTCACCCCCTGAATCCTTAGGGCCTTCGCCGGAAACACTCGATCTTCTGTCCCCGGGTTCGCTCTTGGGACTAAGCCTGGCAATCACCCGGGTCAGTTTCCCCGGTTCAATGGGTTTGGATATATACTCGGTCATACCGGCCCTGATACATCTTTCCCGGTCTCCTTTCATGGTATGGGCTGTCATGGCAATAACGGGAATACTTTCAACTGAGCCGCTACCAATGGATGGGCTGGTTTTTCCCATCCGCTGCCTGATAATCCGAGTGGCTTCGAATCCATCCATCACAGGCATCTGGAGATCCATCAGCACCAGGTCAAAGCGATCTTGCTCAAACAGGTCCACGGCTTCTTTCCCGTTGGTGGCCAGGGTCACCCGATGCCCCATTTTTTTAAGCAAGCTAATGGCAAGGGTCTGGTTAATCCAATTGTCTTCGGCAACCAGAACGTTTAACGGCTGCTGATCAGGAGACCTGCTGACGCTTTTGCGGGGTTCATGCCGGCTCTCTGGTTCTAGTTCAAAGCCCAGGAAGCCCATGATTGAGTCATAAAGAGATTTACGCTTGACCGGCTTGGGAACCTGTCCGTTGATACCGGCCTGTTCCATGTCATTTGAGGCGATCTGTTTACCGATGGCCGGCATTGTGAATATTCCTACTGATTTTTCAGGCATTCTGGATCTGATTTCCCGGACCAGTGCCGTTTCGGTCATTCCGGTCATTTGCGTATCCGTCAGAACCAGCCGGAATGGAGCTCCTGACGCCAGGAATGCATCAAATAAAACAAGGCCCCGGGTCGCATTAGCGGCAGTTGACGGCTTGCATCCCAGATTTTTGATCATCTCCTCTAACAGGCGTCGGCTGGCCAAATTATCGTCAACAATCAGCACAGGCAGACCCCTGAACTGTTCAGGTATTACCAAAGGCTCTGCCGGTATTCCGGCACCCAATCCAAAACCGGCCGAGAATTCAAACAGACTGCCCGGTCCACCTTCATAAAAAATCTGGTCGCCAGGTTTATTGTCGTCAGGGGGGACTTGCCGGTTGCGAAAGGGATTTGGGCTTTGCACCTGGATTCTGCCGCCCATCATTCTGACCAGTTGATCTGCGATGGTCAGCCCCAGTCCTGTTCCACCGTATTTCCGGGTGGTTGAACCATCTGCCTGGACAAAGCTGTCAAAGATCAAGGTGCTCTTCTTTTCGGGGATGCCGATACCGGTATCCATGACCTTAAAATTTAAAATCACCTCTTTTTCTGACGCATCCTGTTTTTCAACACGAATCACGACGTCGCCTGATTCGGTGAATTTAATGGAATTGCCGGCAATGTTCAGAAGCACCTGTCTGAGACGGCCAGGATCTCCAACCAGTTTTTCAGGGACATCTTTTAACAGGTGGCAGAGCAGTTCCAGCCCCTTTTTCTCTGCTCCCACGGCAAGGGTATCAGTGACCCCTTCCAAAAGGTCTCTTAAATCAAATTCAATGGGTTCCAATTCCATTTTTCCGGCTCTAATCTTGGAATAATCCAGAATCCTGTTGATCAGTCCCAAAAGGTTGTTGGATGAAGTCTTTACCATTTCAAGGTGCTGACGCTGCTCATGGGTAAGTTCGGTATTTAACACCAGCTCTGTCATCCCGATGATGCCGTTCATGGGGGTTCGGATTTCATGGCTGATGTTGGCTAAAAATTCGTTTTTAGCCTGGTTGGCGGCTTCGGCTTTGATTTTTTCCTTGAGAAGATTTTCTTCAAACTTTTTTCTTTGGGTAATATCTGCAATCACCCATACCGCTCCTTTTTCCAGGTCCGGGGGAAACATGGCCTTACCGTTGAACTGGCACCAAACGGTTCTACCCTCTTTATGGCGCAGAGGGTATTCAACGTTCACGATTTCTTTTTGAGCCAACCGCCAGTAATATTTTTTCCCAAATTCATGGGAATGTTCAAGAGAAAGATGGATAAAATCAGGATTGTTACCAATCAATTCTTCGCGCCGGTATCCGAGCATCTCGGCCATGCAACGGTTGACTTTTTTCATGATTCGATTCTCCAGAACCATGATCCCGACAAGGCTGCTTTCAAAAATAGTTTCCAGCTGGGTCAGGAGATCCTCTATATCGGATTGGCCCTTTAACTGTTCCGAAATATCAATAAAGGTTTCCAGCAAAACGGGCTCGCCTCCAAGCACGACTTCAATAACCGTTTTCAGGATGGAAATTTTCGTTCCATCCTGCCGGCGAAGAAGGCGCACAGACTTATTGAGGCGATTGCCGTGATCCAATACCGGACATTCATCATTTTCCGCCGGACAAAGGAAGGTTGTACAAAATTTTCCGATCATCGCATCCATGCTCTTAAGGCCTGCCATCTGGCTGGCCGCTTCATTTACCCACCTGATCCGTCGATCCGTTCCGATGACCGCCACCCCGAACGGGGCTTTCATCAGAATTGTTTTCATTTGTTCTTCTTCCAGATCCGTTTTGTCCGGCAGCCGGGTCTGGTTCCGAAGACGATATTCCAGTCTTTGGACCTTATTCGCCAGTTCTTCATATGTTGGGCGATGCGTCATAATATTTTCCTGAGCTTTGATTTATCGAACTTCCAGCCGGCAATGTCATCTTTATCTTAATGCCTCCCTGATTTTAACTGCCATTGTCTGGCTGGATAACGGTTTTTGGATCAGCAGAACCCCCTCCTCCAGCACCCCCTTGTTTCCAATCACGTCAGCCGGGTAACCCGACATGTACAATATTCTTAAATTCGGAATGATACCCTGAAGCATCTCGGCAAGCTCACGCCCGTTCATTTCCGGCATAATAACGTCCGTCAAGAGAAGATCAATCTTCTCTTTATGTTTTTGAGCTGTTTGTAAGGCTTCCCCCGGGGTGGATGCCGATAAAATCGTATAGCCCAGCTTTTTGAGTATTCTGATACAAAACTTGGTGATCGACTTGTCATCCTCCACCACCAGGATGCATTCGCCATTGCCCAGAGGAATGCGTTGGTCGCTTTCCCGGCGCTTTTTTTCATCAATATTTTCGTGAACCGGGAAATAGCATTTGAAGGTCGCTCCCTGCTCCAATTCACTGTAAGCGGTGATATAACCATGGTTTTGTTTGACAATGCCGTACACAGTGGATAATCCTAGTCCGGTCCCTTGATGGCGCCCCTTGGTTGTGAAGAAGGGTTCGAAGATTTGGTCGAGAATATTCGGGGGGATGCCGCTGCCGCTATCGCTAACCGCAAGCATGACATACGCTCCGGGAACTAACCCGGTATACATTGCACTGGCGGCTTCATCAAAGTCGATATTTTTTGTTTCGATGGTGATCCGGCCGACATTTGAGATGGCATCCTTGGCGTTGACGCAAAGGTTGGCCAGGATCTGGTCGACTTGAGCAGGATCGATTTTGACCGGCCTAATTTTTATTCCGGGCAGCCAAGCAAGCTCAATTTCTTCACCGATGAGTCGGCGAAGCATTTTCAGCATACCTTCAATTGTGGCGTTTAAATCAATGACCTGGGGAGTGATCGCTTGCTGGCGGGCAAACGCCAGCAGCTGCCGGGTGATGTCCGCCGAACGCTTACCCGCATTTAATATTTCCGTCACATCTTCATACAGAGGATCATCGGGCTGCAGGCTCTCCAGTAATAGAGATGAATAGCCATTGATGACGCTCAACATATTATTGAAATCGTGGGCAACGCCTCCGGCCAGTCTTCCCACCGATTCCATTTTTTGGGCTTGTCGCAGTTGTTCTTCAAGGCGTTGCTGTTTGGTGATGTCCCGCGCGAACCCGAGGAACCTGTCTTTGTCCAGTCGAACGGCTGTGATATTCAACAGGCACCGGGTTCCGTTTTTTTTTACACAGGAGAAAACGTCTTCTCCATGCCCCTGCTCGCATAGACGTGCGAAACGCACTGCCAAATTCGTCTGAGCGTCAGGAGGGGTCAGGTCGCCAAGACGCATCTCCAAAAGCTCATCTCGGGAGTATCCCGTGATCTCTGATGCAGCGGGGTTCACGTCTACGTAACGGCCAGTCGCATCTAAAATGAACACACCGGATGGAGCCTGTTCAACATAGCTGCGGAATTTTGCCTCGCTCTTGCGCAACTTTTTTTCCGCTTGCATCAGCCGGGTGATGTCGGCATGGGTGCCGCAGACCCGTTTGGGGAAGCCGGTGTTGTAACGTTCGGTGACTTGGCCACGATCGTGAATATAAACCCAATCTCCCGATTTGTGGCGCATGCGATATACGGCTTCGTAGTAGGGGGTTTCGCCGTTCAGATGCGCACGCATCAGCTTGTACATACCTGGGAGCGCTTCAGGGTCGATCAGAGCATGAACCGCTTCCAGGTTGTACTCGATCTCGCCGGGCACGTAACCTAGCATGGTTAAAAAGTATTCATTAAATACGAGGGTTCCAGTCGGTTTCTTATGTTCTCCTTCGAGGGGAAGCCATTCCCAGGTCCCGAGCGCGCCCCCGGCAACGGCAACTTCCAGCCGTTCGTGGGCGGTTCGCATTGCTTTTTCTGCCCGTTTGCGGCTGGTGATGTCGTATTCCGTTGTAAAAATTAAAGGGGGATGCCCTTCAATATCAATCCGGTTTGCATGGATCGCGGCATCGAAGGTCGAGCCGTCCTTTCGGACGTGTGTATTCTCGACAAAGAAGGGCTTCCCTGTCATAATTTGCTGGGTTCGTTCCAGACAGAATTGACGGCCGTCGGTATCGTCCACATCGGTTACCTTTCTGCCAATGAATTCTTCACGTGTATAACCGTGCATGGTACACGCCGCCTTGTTGGCATCCACAATGATGGGAATTCCGTCGGGCGTGTTGGGGTCCAGTACCATGCAATAGTCACCGGCCTGTTCGAAGAGAGCACGAAAACGTTGCTCACTTGCAGAGAGCTTTTCTTCGAATTGCTTCCGCTTGGAGATCTCCAGATGTGTGCCGAACATGGCCTGCGGTCTACCCTGGGCGTCCCGTTTCATGATACGGGCGCGGTCCATGACCCAGACCCAGCTTCCATCCTTATGGCGCAAGCGGAGCTCGCATTCGTATTCAGGTGTTTCGTCTCTGAGATACTTTTCCATGCGCTCAGTCGCAGGGCCAAAATCTTCGGGATGTATAAGGCCTGTCAATGTCTCGTAGGAGCTGGGGGCAAGCTCCTCGAGGGTGTACCCCAGCATCGCGGCCCATTGTTCATTGAGGACGATCTCGTTGGTCTGGAGATCCCAAACCCAGGTCCCGAGTCGGCTGCCCAGGATGATCATTTTCAGCCGTTCACGTTCCGTATACAACGCCTTTTCCGCCAGAATGTGGCGCTGCCGGTTCTCAGCTTCTTTGAGTTCACGCCGGACCGCCGGAACCAGACGTACCAGAGCGCCCTTGAACAGGAAATCCGACGCACCGGCCTTCATCAGCGCCACTGCAGTTTCCTCGCCGATGACGCCGGAAATGACGATGAACGGAACGTCCTGCCCCGTGTCCTGGAGAAGTGCGAGTGCCGTCGAGGCGTCAAAATGCGGCATCCGGCAGTCTGAGAGAATTATGTCCCATTTCTGCTCGTGAAGTTCAGCGGCAAAGGTTTCAGGCGTTTCGACGCGCCGCCATTCCGGCCGATATCCACCCCGCTTCAGCTCCCGCACTATCAGCAAGGCATCATCTTCAGAATCCTCTACAATCAGGACGTTCAGCTTTGTATTTGATGCTGTCATATTCTGTTCTCCTTCTATCGGTTGGGGAATCTGCGATTGAGAACAACCCAATACAGGCCCAGGTGATGGATTGCCTTGGAAAACTGCGAGAAATCCACGGGTTTCTGGATATAGCTGTTGCAGCCGTTTTCGTAGCTCTGAATCAGATCAGCCTCCTCGGACGAAGATGTCAGGATAACGACCGGCAGGAATTTGGTTCGTTCATTTGTGCGAATACGGCATAGCACCTCATAACCGTCAATTCTGGGCAGCTTCAGGTCCAGCAGTACAAGACACGGTAAATCACCAACATCCCGGTTCGCATACCTGCCCTCCCCAAAGAGGTACTCCAGCGCCTCCACGCCATCCGTGGCCACGGTCACCTCGTTTGAGATGTGGTTGCGCTTAAACGCTCTGAGCGTCAGCTTAATATCGTCGGGATTGTCTTCCACCAAAAGAATTGTCGTCTCATCATCCATCTTTCCATCCCTTTCAATTACGGTCTGTGATTGTAAACAATGCCGATGTGCACTGTTTCGACATAGCACTCAACGCCATATTATTCTATTCCGTTTACGTCTCCAGTGAAAAGTAGAGCGTAGCGCCCTCCCCGACCTGCCCTTCGGCCCAGACCTGTCCTCCCTGGCGGTGGATCGCGCGCATGACAGTGGCCAGGCCGATGCCCGTACCTTTGAATTCCGATACGGTGTGCAGTCTTTGAAAAGCGCCAAACAGCTTGTCTGCGTAGGCCATGTCAAACCCCGCCCCGTTGTCCCGCAAGTAGAACACGGTGGTATGGTCGGCAAGATTTAAATTTGGCGTCTCAAGCTCCGTATTTCTGCACCTGCCTACCTCAATTCGTGCTTCGTCCACCTTGTGGCTGAATTTCCATGCATTGCCGACTAAATTCTCCATCACTAACCGCATCAACCGCGGGTCTGCCTCTACGCTCAGGTCATTCCCAATGACGACCTCGACCACCCGCTCCGATTGCTGCGCCTGCAAAGAGCGAACGACCTCGCTGGCCAGTACGCCAAGTTCCAAGGATTGCCGTTCCAACTGCCAGCGGCTGACGCGCGAGAGTTGGAGCAAATCTTCAATCAGTCTCCCCATACGCTGGGCAGCTGCCCTTATACGATGCAAGGCGTCCTGGCCTTCTCCATCCAGAATTTTTTCATAGTCTTCGAGCAGGACTTGGCTGAACCCGTCGATGCTGCGCAAGGGGGTGCTCAGGTCATGGCTTACCGAATAGGCAACGGGCCTCGGCCAGCTCTTCCAGATGATCGCGGTAGTTCTGCAACGCTTCGGTCGCCTGCTTTTTCTCCGTGATATCTCGGTCCACACCACGGTAACCTGCCAGATCGCCATTTTTGTCGAGCACCGGTACACCACTGGTCAACAGGTGAACGGTCCTGCCGTCTTTTGACAAGACAGTGTTCTCCAGTTCGATGATCGGCTCTTTGCGGGCAACGATCTTCCCGAAAATCTCGCCGACTCTTACGGCCTCTTTTCCGGTAATCATGTCAAAGAGCGTCATTCTCATTAACTCATCAGGGGTGTATCCCGTAATCTGATGGACTTGTCCGGCAGCAAAGGTGTATTTTCCGCTTGCATCACATTCCCATATCCAGTTGGCGGAACTAAACGCGATATCCTCAAAGCGCTTTTCAGAAGCGCGTAGCGTTTCCTCGGCTGCAATGCGCTCCTTGATGTCCGCGATAAAGGCGTAGTAATACTGAACCTCGCCGTCCCGGTCTCTGACGACGTGGGTCAGCATCTCAATAGGAACACGGCGACCGTCTTTGCGGATATATTCCTTCTGGTAGCGAACCGGTTTGCCTGTCTCTTCAAGTTGCGCCAGAGCCGAATATTCAGTTTCAATCCATTCTGGCGGTGTAAGAACCTGGTTCCAGTCAATGGCCTTCAATTCCTCCATATGCTGTAACCCGTCAGTTCACAAAACGCCCAATTGCACAACCCAAGACGTCCATCGGGATAACCAACGCTTACAGGCTGTTCAGCCTTTTCAATGATGTCGGCAAGCTGTTTCTGGCGTTCCGTGATCTGCCGGATCTCTTGTTCGGCCTTCTTATGCGCGGTAATGTCCTGGAATGTGCCGTGTACGCGGACGACCTTCCCATCTTCGACAACCGGACTCCCGATGGTACGGACCCACTTGTGCACGCCTTTTGCGGAGACCAACTCCAGCTCAAGGTCGTAAGAGCTGCCGAATGCAAAGGCTTCCTTCACCGCCCGGTCAATTTTCTGGCGCGACCGATTCCGATAGAAACTCACCCCCTTTTCCAGGGATGTCTCATCTTTGGGATCAAGGTCGTGAATCCGGGTGACTTCGTCAGTCCATGTCCCCTGGCCTGTAGCAGGATCAAATTCCCATCCGCCGACGTGGGCGATACGGCCCATTTCCTGCAATAGCACATTTTTTCTGCCCAATTTTTTTTCGGCTTTAATACGTTTATTAAGTTCGTGTTGGGTTGCAGCGCGCAGGTTGCCCAGCCGATCAAAGACACCGCCGATCAACCAGACGCCGATGACCATCAGGCAAGAAATCAGCAGGGCGATACCTTCAGCGACCGGATCAATAATGATCACGTCCGAAGTAAGAGTATGAATCAAAGAGATAGACCGCCGAATTGCCATTAACAGAAGTGCTGAGCTCATTACCAGCCATACGGCGGTACGTTCGGTCCTGCGGATCATGACAAACGCCAGTCCGGCTGCAACGAATTGCAGGACTATGGAGACGATCAATAATGACAATAACATATTTTACTATCTTCCCATTTGCAGTCTGTGGCGATAGACCGCATCGTAGACAAAAAAAATCGATAGCGTTCAAATAGAGCTCATTTGTATATGTTTATCAACTTCACAATTATCAAACAAGAGTATATTCAAGACTCTTAGTTTTCATAAAATAATTTCAAGTGATTATACTTACGAGTATTATTCCGCCATCCTAATAACTTTAAATGGGATGACCAATATGATGAGAGGGTTTCATACTAAATTTTTCGAAAAAAATCTGACCGACAGTGCTGGGCAGATTAATCTTGGTTGCTTCTCAAAAAAGTTAGACCTCTACCGCTATCCCAGAAATTTTTCCAACCAGGAAACATATCAGGAATACAGGCCACCATTCATACGCTGAATGGGTTTCATAATAGAAACAAACTGTTTGGGAACCTTTTTGAAGCTGCATCTCTAAAGTGACACATAAACTTGTAACCAGCCATGTTTCACAATAATAAAAGGCCTCCAACAAAACTTGCTGAAAGCCTTCTTTTATAATGGTCGGGACGACTGGATTTGAACCAGCGACCACTTGTCCCCCAGACAAGTGCGCTACCAGGCTGCGCTACGTCCCGTTAAAAGCAACGTCCGGGTATCTATCACTCCCATTTGTATATGTCAATAAAGATTAATATTTTTCTTAAAAAAATCTTAAAACAAAAAATTTTTTTAAGATTTCATTAAAAAAAATTGAACGATAATCAGCATCACACACATTTATAAATTATAAAACATTTTTATACATTATTTTTAATAACAGAATAAATTTGAATTTGACTCATTATTAATTATATATTTTTCAAAATGTTATCTATTTTAAAAAACTTTAATAATTTACAACACCCTAACTTTTATCGTATTGACACCTCATTTTGTTTTTGCTATCAACATCGCTTTTTAATAAGAATTATTGATAATAAATTATTGGGTGCTTT
This sequence comes from uncultured Desulfobacter sp., assembly GCF_963675255.1. Classification (GTDB taxonomy): domain Bacteria; phylum Desulfobacterota; class Desulfobacteria; order Desulfobacterales; family Desulfobacteraceae; genus Desulfobacter. The sequence goes on along the minus strand of NZ_OY775937.1, from coordinate 2,452,616 downwards.
TTTATGTGCTGCATTCAAAACTAGAAACGGAAAAAATTCAGTGACATCTAAAGTTTATACAAAAAAAATCCTGGTTTTTGGCTGTGGCAATACGTTATTCGGAAATGACGGCTTTGGGCCGGAAGTTGTTTACAAAATAGAGAAAACGCAAACCCTGCCGGACAGCATCCTGGTGATGGATGCCGGTACTGGGATTCGCGATCTGGTTTTCGACCTCCTGCTCATGGACACCCCCCCGGAACTCGTGGTAGTCATTGACGCCATCACCGTTCCGGACCGTCGCCATGGGGAAATCTTTGCCATTGACGTAGCCAAAGTACCCAAAAAAAAACTGGCGGATTTTTCCCTGCACCAGTGCCCATCATCGAATCTTTTGGCCCAGCTTGCCCAACGAGGTACTAACGTTGAAGTCATTGCAATGAATACAGAATTTATTCCCGATGAAATCAGTCCCGGGCTTTGCCCGGTGGCAGAAAACGCAGTGGAAGAAGCGGCACAACTTGTGATTGAAAAATTAAAAAGCCACATCGCTTTTAATTTAGAGCCTATTCAAAAATAAATGAATCGACTGCAATCTTATGAAAATAAGATTGCGCTTCGATCCCTAATTTTTAAACAGACTCTTATTTCCTATCAATTTTATTTTTTTTTGAACGAGGTGTTTAAACATGGATAGTCAAATAAAGGGCTCTGTACTTGTTGCAGGGGGAGGCATTGCCGGAATTCAGGCCGCACTGGATGCAGCGGATTCCGGATTTTACGTATATCTTGTTGAGAAGACAGCCGGCATAGGAGGGGCCATGTCACAGTTGGACAAAACCTTCCCCACAAACGACTGTGCCATGTGAATCATTTCACCCAAACTGGTTGAGTGCGGTCGGCACTTAAATATTGAAATTTTAACGCTGTCGGAAATTATGGATGTATCCGGCGAGCTTGGCAATTTTACGGTTAAAGTAAAAAAGAATCCCAGATTTGTGGATGAAGAAAAATGTATTGCCTGTGGTCTTTGCGCTGAAAAATGTCCCAAAAAGGTGGACGATGAATACAATGCCGGTTTAGACAAAAGAAAAGCCGCCTACATTAAGTACGGCCAGACCGTTCCTTTGAAATATGCCATTGATCCGGACAACTGCATCTATCTGACCAAAGGCAAATGTGGAATCTGCGCAAAGGTCTGCCCTGCCGGAGCCATTAACCACGACATGAAGGCAGAAATTCTTGAACTTGATGTCGGTGCTCTGATTCTGGCACCGGGTTTCAAGGCTTTTTCCCCGAAAGGCATTGACTATTACGGGTACGACACCATCAAGGATGTTGTCACAAGCCTTGAGTATGAGCGCATGCTCTCCGCATCAGGTCCATGGGCTGGTCATCTGAAAAAGATGTCAAACAACGAAGAACCTAAAAAAATTGCCTGGATTCAATGCGTGGGGTCCAGAAACATCAATGGTGGGGATAATGGATATTGTTCCAGCGTCTGCTGCATGTATGCCATCAAACAGGCTGTGATGACCCGGTCCCACATGACCGATGGAAACGGCGAACAAACCATTTTTTACATGGACATCCGTTCCCATGGCAAGGAATACGAACGCTACTACGAAAAAGCCCGACAGACCGGTGTATCCTTTGTCAGATCCCGTCCCCATACCCTGCTTAAAGGCCCGGAAGGACACGGTGTCACCATGCTGTGGGTTGATGAAACCGGAAAAAATCATGAATCGTTCTTTGATCTTGTAATTTTATCCGTTGGTCTTTCGAATCCTGAAAGTACAAAAGAGTTGGCCAATGCCTGCCGCATTGAACTGGATCATTACGGATTTGCAAAAACCAGCTGCTTTTCCCCTTCGGTAAGCAGCCGTCCCGGCATATTTGTCACCGGCAGTTTCCAGAGCCCCAAGGCCATTCCCCAGTCCGTGGCCGTGGCGTCCACGGCAGCAGCCCGGGCCAAGGCAGTCCTGGCATCTGCAAGAAACACCCAGACCATTGAAAAAAAATTCGTAGAGGAATTTGACATCTCCGGTCAAGAAAAACGCATCGGGGTGTTTGTTTGTGCCTGCGGTACCAATATCGCTTCGGTGGTCGATGTCAATGCCGTGTCCGAATATGCAGCAACTCTGCCCCATGTGGCGCATGTGGAGAACAATATGTTTACCTGTTCCTCGGATACCCAGGATCTGATCGCTGAAAGCATTAAAAAAGAAAAACTTAATGCTGTGGTCGTAGCGGCCTGCACCCCGAGAACCCACGAGCCTTTGTTCCAGGAAACGCTGCAGAATACCGGCCTGAACAAATACATGGTGGAAATGGCCAATATCCGGAACATGAATGCCTGGGTTCACCCGCATGAACCGGAAAAGGCAACACAAAAAGCCAAAGCCCAGGTAAAAATGGCTGTTGCAAAAGTCACCCAAAACTTTCCGCTCACGGACATCAAGGTCAATATTACGCCTAAAGCACTGATCATCGGTGGCGGCCTTTCGGGATTAAGCGCGGCCAAGAATATGGCTGACCAGGGATACGACACCATTCTCATTGAAAAACAACAACAGCTGGGCGGTCAGGCCAATACCATAGGTCTCACCTGGAAAAATGAAGATGTCCAGGCAGCCTTGAAGGCCTTAATCCAGGATGTTAAAAATCACGAACGCATTCAGGTCATGACCGGCACAACCCTTACCCGGGTGTCCGGATTTGTGGGCAGCTTTACCGGAGAACTGACAACAGGCGATCAGACCAGTGACATAGAGTTCGGTGCCTGCATCATTGCCACCGGTGCCCATGAAACTCGTCCAAACGAATATCTTTACAATGAAGATCCCAGGGTGATGACCCTGATGGATTTCAATGCCAGGGCCCAAAAAAATCCGGAATACCCCGGCAGTCTGGATTCCGTAGTTTTTATCCAATGTGTGGGATCCAGGGATGAGAATCACCCATACTGCTCACGGGTGTGCTGCACCCATTCCATCCAAAACGCCGTGCGCCTAAAAAAGGACAAACCGGAAATGGATATTTTTATCCTTTACCGGGACATCCGCACCTATGCTGACAAGGAGGAGCTCTATCTGGAAGCCCGGAATCTTGGGGTCATTTTCATCCGGTACAGTCGGGACAAAAAGCCATCTGTTTCCAACGAAAACGGTGAGCTCACGGTGAATGCATTTGACCCGGTATTGCAGTTGCCGGTGAGCATTTCAGCTGATGCAATTTTTCTTGCAACGGCCATAGAACCCAACCGCACGGCTCCTTTTGTGGACCTGTTCAAATGTTCATCCAATGCCGATGGTTTTCTCATGGAAGCCCATCCCAAACTTCGGCCTGTGGATTCAACTGTGGACGGGGTCTTTCTTGCCGGCATGTGTCACTACCCCAAACCCATAGACGAAGCCATTGCCCAGGGCCGGGCTGCGGCCTCACGCGCCTCGGTAATCCTCTCACAGAAAATTTTGAAATTGGATGCCATTAAATCCAATGTCACGCACAATTGTGACGGCTGTGCCCTTTGTGTGGACATCTGCCCGTTTAATGCCATCTCCCTTGTCTCATTTACTTCACAGGACGGGCATCGACACCGACGCGTAGAAATCCAGGAAGCCCTTTGTAAAGGATGCGGACTTTGTGCCGCCACCTGTCCCAAGGAAGGTGTACAGGTGAATGGATTTACAAACAGCCAGCTGCGCGCCCAGGTTGACGCCATTTTAAACGACTAATCAATGGAGATTTTAACATAAAATGAAAGATACATTTGAACCCACCATCATTGGATTTCTGTGCAACTGGTGTTCCTATGCCGGCGGAGATCTTGCCGGCGTATCCAGACTGGAATATCCCCCCAACATGAAGCCCATCCGGGTCATGTGCACAGGCATGGTCCACCCTGATCTTGTGCTGTCTGCCCTTAAAAAAGGTGCAGACGGCGTCATGGTCATGGGTTGACATCCCGGCGAATGTCATTACCTGGATGGTAATCAAAAAGCATTGTCCCGTATTACTGTAATTAAACTACTGCTCGAAGACGCCGGCATTGATCCTGACAGGGTCACTATTGAATGGGTGTCTGGCGCTGAAGGCCCAAGGTTTGCCGAAAAGGTCACCGAATTCACCGATAAAATAAGGGCGCTTGGCCCCAATATGTTCAACGCCCATAAAAAGGAGGTGATTCCATGCCGGTAAAAGTTGCCAATGAATGGCTCAACTCCTGCTCTGGGTGTGAAATTGCCATATTAAATCTGGGAGAAACCCTTCTGGATCTTTTACCCCAGATTGAATTTGTTCATATTCCGGTTCTTATGGACCATAAGCACTATGGACAACTTGGAGAAAAAAAAGAGATTGATATTCCGAAGGCTACGGTTGGATTGCTGTCCGGGGGAATCCGCAATGAAGAGCATCTGGAGGTGGCTCATGAAATGCGCAAAAAATGCGATATTCTCATTGCCCTTGGCACCTGTGCTACCCATGGCGGAATCCCAGCGCTGATCAATTCATTCACCAACGATGAATTTTTAGACTATTATTATTCAACAGACAGCACAGAATCAGGTGCCAAGATCCCGGACCAGGGTATTTCCCCGCTGCTGGATCGCTGCTATGCCCTGGACGAAAAGATAAATGTAGATCTTTATCTGCCGGGATGTCCGCCCCATCCAGATCAAATTGCCACAGTTATATCAGGGTTATTAAATGGCCAGACACCGGAGCTTCCCTTTAAGAGTGTATGTGACACCTGCCCTGCAATTCGAAAAGGCAAAGGAAATATTACAACCATCAAACGCTTTACGGGAACCCCGGAATATGATCCGGACAAAGGTATTGATCAGATGCGCTGTCTTCTGGAACAGGGGTATTTGTGTGCAGGTCCCGTAACCCGGGCCGGTTGCGCAGGCAAGAATGGTGAAGCGCCTAGATGCATCAGCGCCCGGGTCCCATGCAGGGGCTGCTACGGACCTGTTCGCCAGGACGGAAACCAGCTGTTGGACATGCTAAATGCCTTGGCTTCCAACGGTATCGACATCTCATCCATCCCCGACCGAAACAGCCTGCTGCGATTCTCAGGTGCGCACAATCGGCTGGTTCCCTCGATAAAAGGAGATAAATAAAAATGGGAAAA